>NZ_LT799838.1:0-2400000 GCF_900168255.1 Psychrobacter sp. DAB_AL43B
TTTAGAAAAGATGTTTTTAAATCATTGTCTGTAGAATTCTGGTTATAAACCTTATTTGTTGAATTAAATATAACCGTGGTTTTCAATCACTTTTCAGAAGTTATCCACAGTTTGAGTCGAATTCCATAATAATTAATTAATTAATATATATAGATATTGTTGTTATTGGGAGCTGTTTTTTCTGGGGTTAAGTGTGATTTTCTCTTTATTATCAAAATACTAGGCTATGGGTAAGCCTGTGGATAACCTGTGGGTGAAATATGGATAACTTACTTTATTGACTTGTCCACAAAACTATCCACAGTGTTATCCACAAAAAACAAGGTGTTATCCACAGGGCGTTTGTGTTAGATTAGCCCCCTATCTGATGTGTGATTTTGAGTAATCTTATAATAGAGCTTTTGATGTCAACATCAACGCTTTATCAGGTATGAGTTGACTGGTTTTTACAATAAAAAATATTGATATATTAGACTATAGGGTTAGTGATATTCATGATAGATACAGCAAATATTTGGGATAAATGCCTAAACGACCTACGTTATCACGTCAAAGATAATGTGTTCACTATGTGGTTAAGACCACTGTCCGCTCATCAAGAAGCCAACACATTGATTATTCTTGCTCCCAATGATTATTTTGTGACATATATCAAAAAGAACCATTTAGCGGACATTCAGCAGCTGGTTACTAAGCATAGCCAAGGCAATATAGAAGAAGTTATCGTCCGTGTCGATAATGCTGGCCGTGATACCAATGATGATGTTCAGTCACAATCAGGATCCTTATTTGCAGAAGATAACCTCCCCTCTCCTACTGCAGATCATAAGTTTGAAACCATCCATCATAACAATGCCAAAGCAGATATCGATGCCAATATGCGTCACGCAGAGCTGGTCGACTCGGGTGATGCGAAATCATTAAGTTATTTAAATCCTGATTTTACCTTTGAAACCTTTGTCACTGGTAAGTCAAACAATCTGGCTTATAAGGCGTGTTATGAGCTTGGTAAACGTCAATCAAAAAATCGTCACAATCCTTTATTTATATATGGACCTTCTGGTTTGGGGAAAACGCATTTAATGCATTCTGTAGCCCATCGCTATTTAAAAAATAATCAAAGTTTTTATTATTTCACTTCTGAAAAATTTATTAATCAATTAGTTTATTCATTAAGAAATAATAAAATAGAAGATTTTAAAAAGAAAATAAAAAAAGTGGATTTATTAATTGTAGATGATATTCACGTATTGGCTGGAAAGACTAAAAGTAGTAATGAGTTTTTGACATTGTTTGCAGATTTTACCAGTGGTGATAAACAACTGATTTTAGCTTCGGATCGGCATCCATCACAGATGACTGAGTTTGACGAACGCTTTAGATCGCGTTTTTCTTGGGGTTTAACGGTCGCCGTTGATCCACCTGAAATTGATACGCGTGTACAAATCTTACAAAGGAAAGCTGCTTCGTATGGCATGAGCTTACCTAAAGAGTGCGCGTTATTTATCGCTCAAAACGTCGTCTCTAACGTGAGGCGTTTAGAAGGTGCATTGAACCAAGTATTTGCTAATGCTAACTTAACCGGTGCCCCTATTACGCTTGAGATGGTGCAATATGCGCTAAAAGACATCGTTGCAATGCGCGTACAAGCCGTTAATATGGATAATATTCGTAAAGTGGTCGCTGAATATTATGATGTGACCATTAAAGATATGCTGGGACGCAAACGTACGCGTAGTATTGCTAGACCACGCCAAATAGCGATGGCATTATCACGAGAGTTGACTAGCGATAGCTTTCCTGAGATTGGACAATCCTTTGGTGGACGCGACCATACGACAGTGATGCATGCTTGCGATAAGGTTAATGAGTTGCGAGCAGCAGATCCAGCGTTTGACAAGGATTACAAGACGCTAGCACTGATGTTGCAAGCGGGTTAGAAGGCTTTGCTATCACTATATTTTAGTAGATAGATATGGTTTATAATATTGAAAATAAGCGTACACAGACAGCTAATGGATTATCGTCAGTAGACAAGGTATTATTAAGCCATTATTTTATATTTTTATAAAAAGAATCATTTAAATAAGAGTAACTAAGCATGCAATTATCGATTAATCGAGAGTCGTTACTAAAAGCCATAAACTTGATCGCCAAGGCTGCGGATAAACGCCACAATATGGTTATCTTGGGTAATATCAAGTTGCAATTGTCTGAGTCAGAGCTTGTTTTGACAGCTTCTGATTTAGAAGTAGAGCTGACATCGACGTTGAAATTGCCTGCCGGTGCTTGTGTTCAAGCAGGTACATCGACGTTACCGGCGACCAAATTAAGAGATATTTGTAAATCATTACCCGCTCAAGCACAAATCAACCTTGCCACTCAAGAAAACGAGCGCTGCTTATTGACCAGTGGCAAAAGCCGCTTTACCTTGGGCACATTGCCCAGCGAAGATTATCCAAGCTTGGGAAATCCTGAAAATATTACCCCTTTGACTATCAATCGTAGTCGTCTTACGGATTTGATTCATAAAACGCAGTTTGCGATGGCGATTCAAGATGTACGCTATTATCTGACGGGTATGCTGTTTGACGTATCGCAGCAGCAGCTAACGACGGTTGCGACCGATGGACATAGACTGGCCTTAGCACGTAGCGTTATCGACGTCAGTGCGGATTTGAATATGCAGGCTATTTTGCCGCGTAAAGCTGTGATTGAGCTTGAACGTCTAGCTTCTGAGCTAGGTAAGATGCTTGGCGATCAAGATAACGCAGTCACGTTAAGTTTCGGTCGTGAGTTTTTGCAAGTCAGTTTGCCGTTTGGTGATGTAGATAGTGCAGGGCAGGTCAGTCAAAACCTTATGGTGACTTTTACCGCGCGTTTAATTGATGGTAAATTCCCTGATTATCGCCGTGTGATGCCTAGCAATACTGATAAGCTGGCCTTATTCAATCAAGAAAAAATGATGGATGTGCTGCGCCGCGTCGCGATTTTGAGTAATGAAAAATCTCGCGGGGTGGTATTTAATTTTGCAAGCGATGGCATGGTAGAAGTACGTGCCAATAATGCTGAGCAAGATGAAGCGGTTGAGATGATACAAGCCAAGTATCAAGGTGAACCAATGGAGCTGTCATTTAATGCCGCCTATTTACAAGACGTGCTAGGTGTCATCCAAGGTGACTTACAAATGCATATGAGCCAATCAAATGCGTCGGTATTGGTCAATCAGTTAAATGATGAATTCCATCAGTACGTGATTATGCCAATGCGTATCTAGTTTGTTATTCAAAAATATTGGGTGGTTAGGCTTTAAGTTTAACCTCCCACACCTAGATATTTTATTAAACTTATGTTTGTTAATTATCATTGATTTTTATAGGCGGCTATCGGTATTATGATTGAACGTCTACAAATTTCACACCTGCGTAATTTAACGCAAGTCAATCTAGCGTCTGCTGCTTGCAACGTTATTATCGGCGCTAATGGCAGCGGTAAAACCTCGCTACTTGAAGCGATATTCTTGCTATCAAGAGGCAAGAGTTTCCGCCATAATCAGCCTAAACGCTATATTCAGCACCATCAAAACGCAGCAACCGTGCATGCCAAACTCAGCGATAGCAGTACATTGGCTATCCAAAAGCAAGCGGATGCTACGACGATTTTACGTCTCAATCAAACCACGGTTTATAACCAGAGTATCTTAACTGAGCAGCTGCCAACATTACTCATAGATCCATCGACGATGGACATGCTAGAGCAGGGCAGTGCCAGTCGTCGGCAGTTATTAGATTGGTTGGTGTTTCACATGAAACAAGGCTTCCACCCGCAATGGCTTGCTTATCAACGCCTGTTAAAACAGCGCAATAGTTTGCTAAAACAGAGGCGGCATCTTAGTCAAGTTCAGCTTGCTGAGCTAAAGTCATGGGATAAAGGGCTTAGCAATCATGCAGCCTTGATTCATCATTATCGTGAATCTATATTTGAAGCGTGGCAGCCTTATTTTTCTGAGAGTATTACTCAGTTATTGCCATCCTATGCGCAGCAATTAAGCTTAAGCTACAATGCAGGTTACGATACTGGTATAGCACTCGATATACAGCTTAACGAGCGTTTAGAGCAGGATTTACAGCTCGGTTATACCCGTATCGGTAACCATCGCGCTGACATTCATGTGCATTGGCGATCTAGCGATCCAGTAGCAATGAATAATGAACACCCAACTATCAGTACCATCTCGGCAGCCGATGTAAGTGTTAAATTGCCAGTTCTAAAAGAGCAGGCGGCTAACGTCTTGTCGCGTGGTGAAAAAAAGCTGTTAATTACCGCATTACGCTTATCGCAGTTGCCATTGTTGCTTAACGTTAAAAATAATAGTGAGCTATCTAGCAGTGACGCTAAGCTAAACGCTACACCAGTGGTACTGTTAGATGATATTACTGCAGAGCTTGATGAGAGAGCGATAGATATTTTACTGTCTACCTTAGCGCAGCTACCGTGTCAGGTGTTTATGAGCAGTCTGACCGACAGTATCTTGCCACTGATAAATGAATATTGGTCAGAGCCTAAAGTGTTTCACATGAAACAAGGTGATATTTTACTTACTCAATAATTTTCAATTGACTTAATTATCCTTAAATAATTTAATGGTTATTGATATTTTTAAGTGCCTAGCTTCTTTTATAACTTGCTATAAATTATATTCAAATCCACGCTCAACTTCCTCGATTCACCCAACCTTCTAGAACTGATAAAACTACCAGTAAACAGTGACTTACAAGCAAAAAAATGCTAAAATAGGGCTTTATTTTTGTTCTATTCTCAGCGAGCTGTCTTACTGTTTTATATAAATATTTATTACTGATTGGACGCATTTAAGTCTTTGATAAATAACCGTTTAATATTATTCTTCAAAGTGTGTTGAAGATTGAAAATACTGGCAATGATTGTTTTATAAATAATACTAAGTCTGTATTATTTATAACTGGTTTTCGCCCGTATTTCAACTGTTGGAAATCTTAGGTCAACCACACTAATAGCAGAATTTAACTATAAAAACGATAGCTAAGATAGCATCATCAAGTATTGCCACTGTGGTGATGATTGATGGTACGCAGCTGATAATGGCTAGATTAAGGAATGCACATGAGTGATTCATTACCTACCGACCACCAGCAACTAACGTCAGACAGCGTAGTTGAGACTATTGCCGCCGCTGTCGTTCCTGAAGCATTACCCTCTGATTATAGCTCGAAAGATATTCGTGTACTGCGCGGATTAGAAGCAGTGCGCGTGCGTCCTGGCATGTATATCGGTGATACCGATGATGGTACCGGCTTGCATCATATGGTTTTTGAGGTAGTGGATAACTCTATCGATGAAGCGCTTGCCGGTCATTGTGACCAGATTGATATCATCATTCACGAAGATGAATCTGTGAGCGTCATGGATAATGGTCGCGGCGTTCCTGTGGATATTCATCCAGAAGAGGGTGTGTCTGCAGCACAGGTCATTATGACGGTACTGCATGCTGGTGGTAAGTTTGATGACAACAGTTATAAAGTATCTGGCGGTTTACATGGCGTCGGTGTTTCGGTTGTTAACGCCTTATCTAAAAAGCTTGAGATGAATATCTGGCGCGAAGGCTATCATTATAATCAGACTTATACCGATGGTGTGCCGGATAGCGATATCCAGCAGATGGAAGCGACAGATCAAACGGGTACGCAAATCCGTTTTTATCCTAGTCATGATGTGTTTACGGGCACTACCTTTGAGTATGATATTTTAGCCAAGCGTTTACGTGAGCTGTCATTTTTAAACTCAGGTGTACGTATTGTGCTAACTGATGAGCGTATTGATAAGCGTCATGAGTTTGAGCATAAAGGTGGATTGTCTGAATTTGTTAGCTACATCAATGCTGGTAAAGATGGCGTCAACGATGTATTTCATTTCATCAGTAATCAAGATGACGGTATCAGTGTCGAGGTTGCCCTACAGTGGACGGATACTTATAACGAAAAAGTGCTGTGCTTTACCAATAATATTCCGCAAAGGGATGGCGGCACGCATTTATCAGGCTTTCGCTCAGCGTTAACGCGTTGTTTGAATACCTATATGGACCGTGAAAACCTCTTCAAAAAAGAGAAAGTGGTTGCGACTGGTGATGATGCTCGTGAAGGTTTAACAGCTATTGTATCCGTTAAAGTTCCTGATCCTAAGTTTTCGAGTCAAACTAAAGATAAGCTGGTATCAAGCGAAGTAAAATCAGCGGTCGAATCAGCAATGCATGATAAGTTTAATGATTATCTGCAAGAGAATCCCAGCGCTGGTAAATTGATTGCCGGTAAAATTATTGATGCCGCGCGTGCTCGTGATGCGGCTCGTAAAGCGCGTGAGATGACTCGCCGTAAGACTACTCTAGATATCGCAGGTTTACCGGGTAAGTTGGCGGATTGCCAAGAAAAAGATCCGGCATTATCAGAGCTATACATCGTGGAAGGGGATTCTGCTGGCGGTTCAGCCAAGCAAGGTCGTAGCCGTAAAACTCAGGCGATTTTACCATTAAAAGGTAAAATCTTGAACGTTGAGCGCGCGCGTTTTGATAAAATGCTATCGTCTGCTGAAGTCGGTAACCTAATTACTGCGCTTGGTTGTGGTATTGGTCCTGATGAATATAATCCTGATAAAGTGCGTTATCATAAAATTATTATCATGACCGATGCGGACGTTGATGGATCACATATTCGTACGTTGCTATTGACTTTCTTCTTCCGTCAAACACCTGAATTGATTGAACGTGGTTATATTTATATCGCGCAGCCACCCCTTTATAAAGTGAAAAAAGGTCGTCAAGAGCTGTACCTAAAAGACGATGAAGCGCTAAAAGCGTATTTATTATCATCAACGATTGATAGTACTAAGTTGCATATCAATGCTGATGCACCTGCGATTACTGGGCAAGCGCTTGAGACGTTGCTGAATGATTATAACCAAACACAGCTGATTAAAGCGCGTCTGCAAATTCGTTATCCAGCGGTATTACTCGACGCATTGACGCATACGCCGAAGCTTAGCACTGATATGACTTATGATAAGTCAGCGATGGAAGCATGGAAAGAGTCGTTACAGATCCAGCTTAATCACTTCGGTAGTGATTTATATCCTGAGATTGAATTGGTTAATATCCATGCGCCCGTATCTGCAACTATGGATGCAGTCACTGCTGACTTGTTAGGTATGAAACCGCAGCCAGAACCACAATTAGCCATTGAAGGTGAGTCTGTTTCTAGTGGTGATGCGCTCTCAACGAAGGCGCAATGGTTACCACGGATAACGGTTTATGTGCATCAGCTAGCACATCATTATCTGCTTGATGCCAGCTTTATCAACTCAAGCGAATACAGCAAGCTACTGCGTCTATCCGCTGAGTGGAATACTTTGCTCGATGACAGCGCCTTTATCCGACGCGAAAGTACGTCAGGAACTAATAAAGATATTCCAATACGTGACTTTGATTACCTATGGCAGCAGATGATGCTAGAGGCACGTCGCGGTCTGGCGGTTCAGCGCTATAAAGGGCTGGGCGAGATGAACGCTGATCAGCTTTGGGATACCACTATGGATCCTGAAAATCGTCGTATGCTACGCGTGACGATTGAAGATGCTATTGCAGCTGACCATATGTTTACCTGCTTGATGGGTGATCATGTCGAGCCGCGCCGTATCTTTATTGAAGAAAATGCGCTGACGGTTTCTAATTTAGATATATAGTATTTGAAATTAACTTATTAATTCTATAAAGTCATCTTGCTAGCAAGGTGGCTTTTTTTGTTTCACGTGGAACTTAATTTAAGACTGGCTTTAACCGGTGGAAATATAAATGATTGAAGTAATCTTACTCGCCATTGCGCTGGCGATGGATGCGTTTGCCGTAGCGATTGGGCTGGGTGCTAAGTCCCAAAAGCACAGTCGTCCTTACGTACTGCGTTTGGCGTTTTATGCGGCACTGTACTTTGGTATTGCGCAGGGTGTGATGCCGCTCATCGGCTATTTACTGGGTGCTGTGATGTTGGGTTGGCTGGCATCTGCTGCACCATGGATTGGCGGTATAATTCTGCTGGCTTTAGGTGGAAAAATGCTCTACGAAGCTCTGAGTGCTGATGTTCAAGATGCGATAGATGAGTCTATTCAAGGCTTTGATAGTGGGGCTATGAATGCTAACAACAGGCAAGAATATATCAATCATCGTACGATGTTGACGCTCGCTATTGCGACCAGTATTGATGCGATGGCAGCAGGATTTACTTTAAACTTATTATCACTTAATGCATGGTTAGCTTGTCTAATAATTGCAATAGTCACTGCTGGGTTTGGACTGTTCGGTGTCTATTTGGGTAAGCACTCCGGCACGTGGCTTGAGGATAAAGCTGAAATTTTAGGGGGAGTGGTGCTGATCGCGATCGCGATAAAGGTTATGTTTTTTAGTTAAGTAACGCTAGTGTTTCAGCTTATTTTGCCCATAAAAAAGCACCACTTTGGATACCAGAGTGGTGTTTTTTTAATAAGGGCTGTGTTTCACGTGAAACTATAGTTATTTTTAATTTTAACTATTACTTATTCTTCATCAGTATTAAAGCGCCAAGCCAATATACGGGTGTTCTTTTGACCTTGACTCATCTCAATGATACGCATCTGGGCGACACTGAGTTGCGTTAATAATAACTGCAAAGGCTTCACGTTTTCAGATTTTGACACTAAGCTGGTAAACCAGCCTACATGCTCTGCAAAGTCTTGACTCTCTTTTATCATCTTAGTTAAAAAAGCAATCTCGCCGCCTTCACTCCACAGCTCTTTATGCTGACCACCAAAGTTCAGATTCTGTGCCGCATTGCCAGATTTTGTTGAGCTACGGCTGATTTGCTCGTTCTCATTCTTACCACGATGTCGTTGCAGATTATGCTGCTTACGGCTATTGGCTTCCATCGCTTCTTCTAATGAGGCATGAAACGGCGGGTTACAAACGACCACATCAAAGTAATCTTGGCGACCAATGATATTTTTAAAGATAAATTTAGGCTCAGGTTGCAGCTTTACTTTAACCGCACTTTTTAGCTTGGGATTGGTTTCACAGATAAGCGCGGCAGTATTGACCGAAATAGGGTCAATATCAGTGGCGGTAAAGCGCCAACCATAGCTTTGGCTACCGACAATGGGATAGATAGCACTGGCACCGGTACCAATATCAAGGGCGTGGATTTCTTTGCCAGTTGGTGGCGTATTATCTTTATTAACATGCGTGGTCTGCGCGAGCAGGTCGGCAATATAATGAATGTAATCTGCACGTCCAGGAATTGGTGGGCACAAATAGCCTTCCGGAATATCCCAAAATTTAACACCGTAATAATGAGCCAGCAGCGCCTGATTAAGCACGCGCACGGCGGCACTGTCAGAGAAGTTAATCGTCGACTCGCCTTTAGGATTAGTAATGGTATGCTGGGCAAGCTCAGGTAAGGCACGGGTCAATACTTCAAAATCATAGCGACCTTGATGCGGATTACGCGGATGCAGTTGGCCAAGTTTTTTGGCAGTCTCAGGCGATCTATTTCTGTGATTATTGGTGGTCGGGCGACGGTTCATAGGCTTACTGGTCATAGTATCGGGCTTTGATGTTTGAATATAATGATCCATTTTAGCAGATTTCATCTCAGTCTATCTGTTTATCCACTGCGAATAACCAATGCCAAGCGAACCGTTGGTTTATTTCTATACTTGCGTTGTAGGGTTCGGGTGTCTATATTGAAAGTAAGGCAAATTAACATCAAGTGGATGTTATTTACACTGCGTACACCATAATAATAGACCTTAAAAGGATAAGATCATGACTACGGAAAGCCACAATAGCAATAACACTAGCAATGACACTCGTATTACCTATGCCGTCCAAGATTACATCTGCCTAATCGGGCTCAATCGTGCCGATAAACGCAATGCCTTTGACAGTCATATGATTAAGCAACTGTCTGAGGCACTGACTCAATATGAGAATGATGCGAATCTCCGCTGTGCATTGATATTCGCTCATGGTGAGCATTTCACCGCAGGGCTTGATTTGATGGAGCTACAAGATAAATGGGATAAAGGCGCGTTTGAGTTTGCTGCCGACGAAATCGATCCTTGGGGTATCGGTGGACAATTGCGCAGCAAACCAGTCGTCGTCGCGGTTCAAGGAACTTGCTTTACCGCTGGCATTGAGCTGATGCTCAATAGTGACGTGGTCATCGCAAGTAGCAACTGCAACTTTGCGCAAATGGAAGTTCAGCGCGGCATCATGCCGTTTGGTGGCGCGACCGTACGCTTTGTCGCTGCTGCTGGTTGGCAAAAAGCTATGCCTTATTTACTGACAGGCAAGCCGTTCAATGTGCAGATTGCTGATAGGCTCAATTTAGTCAGTGAAGTGGTCGAAAATGGCGAAGAATATGAGCGCGCGCTAACTATCGCCCAAGAGATTTGTAAAGCTGCACCGCTTGGCGTGCAAGGATTACTATCCTCAGCACAAGATGCCAGTCGTAATGGTGCAAGCTCAGCATTGGCTAACATTCATAGCTATCTGCCGCCGCTATTTCATTCAGAAGATGCCAGAGAGGGTGCGATGGCGATGGTTGAGAGAAGGGCGGCTGAGTTTGTGGGGAAGTGAAATATAAGGTCTAGTTTATGTGGAAGCAAAAAATAATAGCGATATGGTCTAAGTGTTTTTTAAAAATTTCAAAAAGTTGGCAACCAGACTTTGAAGAGCTTTCAGCTTATATCTCTCCAGATATTCTATATTTCTTCACTGTAGATAAAAACTCTTCATATTGCATATCATGGAATACGACGTATTCAGAACTGTTAGCACTTAATTTAGGACATCTAGAAATAGATATAAATGGTGTACAGTTTTATCATTTTGATATACCTATTATAGTGGGTCATATCAAATTTAATCATGCAAAGATTTTATGGAACTCTACTTCATTAGCGTCACCAATCCAGCATTATATAGTCGACATTAGAGAGGGAGTAAGGCATACAGACACTTACTCACAGCTAGCAGGAATTCTCTCTAAATATGAGACGTACGCGCAAAAAATTACCGATAATACGGTTATGGATGAAAACTCTTTCAATTTGCGCATAAAAGATATCTTTTACGTTCTTAATTATTCGATACCTGATAGATGTACTCGCTTAGATATTTATAATAAGAGAGATTATGCTTATCCTATTTTACTAGATAGTAATTATCAGCATCAAGGCACTGTTAGCAAAATTCACTATATGAGCTATGGGCTTAAAATTGAGCAATATCATCACTATTATGATTACTGTATAAAACCTGTACCAAGCTTTGTTACGGCATTACTCAAGTATGATGAAGATAATATCGTATGGATTGATAATATAAATAAGGTAATAGGTTTCAAAGGTGATAATTCTTGCTTGGTACTACCTAATAAAATCCAAAGTATACAGATTGACAATCTACGTCCTGCAAAAGGTTGGGGTGGTTGTTGGATGGAGATTAGGATAGAGGGTTTTAAAGATAGCATTCGTATTTATCAAGTACTAGATGTTAATCAATTAGATAAACACGTAGACGACTTTTCTGAATTTTTTGGAGTTGATGTTGTTATCAATGATAGAGGCTATGATTGTTAGATTAATGACGCTTCTTTAATTAATATCAGATACTAACAAATCTATAAATTAAACAATAATAGCGGATGGCAGGATTGGCTACTCATACATCCAACTCTAATCAAACCGTTAAATCCCCTTTCTAGTGTTTCACAGCATTAATCTTTTAGCGTTAGTCTTATAGCGCATCTATACAAACGCCATAAAGCGATTGGTGATGACGCCATTCATGTTGTACCCTAAACCATTATTTTTTTCTAACTCAGGAGAATACGGTGTTGTACAACTTTGATGAAATAATAGACAGACGTAATACGGGATCGCTTAAATGGCATTATACCGATGATACGATTCCGCTATGGGTCGCGGATATGGACTTTAAGACCGCCCAGCCTATTTTAAAGGCGATTGAGCAAGTAGCGCAGCATGGCGTCTTGGGTTACACCGTCCCGACCGAGCCTTTGTACCAAGCGATTATTCAGTGGCATGGCAGTCGTTATGACTTATGGCTCGATAAGCAGAATATCCTTTTCTCTCCGGGTGTGGTGCCAAGTTTGGTGCTGATGATGGTCGTATTTACCGAGGAAAGGGATGCGGTACTTATCAATGATCCTATTTATACGCCTTTTATGACCAAGGTTTTGGACAATGGACGTAAGCTTGTGACTTCTGCACTCAAAGAAGTTGAGGGACAGTATCGTTTGGATTTGGTCGATATCGAAGCCAAGATTATCGAGCATAAAGTGAAGCTTTATTTACTGTGTAATCCACATAATCCTGGCGGGCGCGTATGGACGACCGAGGAGCTTGAAGCATTACTTTTAATCTGTAAAAAGCATAATGTGGGAATTGTTAGTGATGAAATTCATCAAGATTTAACCTTAAGTAGTCAAAAATTCATCCCCTTTTTAACTCTAGCAAAAGGCTATGAGCACAAAGTGGTGAGCCTGACCTCGATGACTAAAACTTTTAATATTGCCGGTATCAAAGGTTCGATGATCTTTGCTAAAGATAGCGCATTACTCAGTAAAATTAACCAGCAGCAGCGCTTAAGTGACGAGCATGAGCTAAATTTATTTGCTTATACGGCGATGCGTAGTGCTTATGAGCAAGGTGGTGACTGGTTGGTACAGGCGCTTGCTTATATCGAAGCCAATATTGACTTAACCCTGCAGTTTTTAGCTCAGCATCTGCCTAAAATTAAAGCCATGCGCCCAGAAGCTTCGTATTTGATTTGGCTAGATTGCTCGGCATATGCGCAAGACGATCAAATGATTTATGACGCGCTTAGAGATGCTAAAGTTGAGCTTAGTGCGGGCATCAAATATGGTAATGAGGGACATTTGAAAATGCGCCTCAATGTGGCGTGTCCTAAAGCGATATTAATAGAGGGATTGAATCGTATGCATACCGCCTTAAATGATATGTGCCAACCCTTATAAAATGAGATGAGATTTGCTTGTTTTAAGGGTTTACTTGATCCAAATTTTCTAAATCTACAAATTCCTTTTTGCCATGAATATTGTACATTTTGCGCTCAATGTCTGGATAGTTGGTGATATCAATGGGTGGTCTGCTACCGCCCATAAGATAGACGGCATCGCTATCGCTGTCGTTACGCATAGAATGCGCCGCTCCATGTGCTGGGAAGCCGACGAAATCACCCGTATTTAATAAATAAGTGTCATCGCCATAACGTAGCGTAAGCTTACCAGATAGCACATAAATGAACTCGTCCGATTCTTCATGATAGTGATGTTGGGTCGTCTCATCACCCGATTCAACGCGTACGAGATGCAAACCAAATTTGGTTAAACCAACGATGTCGCTCAATGAGACCGTATGGCGAATAGCTTGTTCGTTAAATTGGTGCACGTGTCTGGTTTCAGGAATGCTGTCAATATGAGACTTGATTAGAACGTAATCTTGGGTGTTTTTAAGCTCAGGCTTTGATGTCATGGTCATTAAGTAATCCCCGTTGTTATTATTTTAATCTTATAACAGCCGTAATGAGTGGAGTGCAAGGTTTGGATTACTTAGCTGGATAACCAGTGATATCTTGAATGCTTTGATATAAAGGTTTTAAGCGCTCATACATTTTCAGATAGACTTCATTATATAAGCGTTTATAGAGCTGGACGTTGGCGTCAATTGGCAAAAATTCATCGCCCAAATGGGTCATCGCTTCAGTAGCTGTTAAGTGGTCAGGATAAACACCAAGCCCTACCGCACAATTGATAGCAGCCCCTAAGCCTGAAGCTTCATAAGTATGCGGACGATAAGCGGGCATACCAAAGATATCTGCCGTCAGCTGCATCGCCGAGTCGCTTTGGGAGCCGCCACCAGAGACGCGCAAGTGTTTGATGGTTTTGCCTGTGCGTTTTTCAATGGTATCAAAGCCAAGTTTAAGCTCATAAGCAAGCCCTTCCAAGATAGCGCGGTAAACGTGCGCGCGCGTATGCACATCACCAAAACCAATGAGCGCACCTTTACCTTCAAGTCCCGGATGACGAACGCCGGGCGACCAATACGGCTGCATCATCAGTCCCATACAGCCTGCGGGAATGTCCTTGACTGCTTGATCGAGGAGTTTTTCGGTATCGATACCCTGCGTTTTTGCCAGTTGCTCTTCATAGTGAGCGAACTGCTCTTTAAACCAGCTAACCATCCAAAAGCCACGATAAATCATATATTCATGGTTGTAGTAATTGGGTGCGGCGGCGGTATAAGCGGGCATGTGCTTGAGTATTTCAACATAATTTGTTGAGGTGGTATTGACGGTCGCGGTAGTGCCAAAGCTTAAGCAAGCGGTATCGGCGGCGAGTCCAGCAGAACCTAACGCTTCACAGGCTTTATCGCTGGCAGCAGCGATCATTGGCGTACCTTCAAGAATACCGGTTTCGGCAGCAGCTTTAGCAGTAATATGACCAAGTAGCTGCCCAGGTGGCATGAGTTTGGGCATTTGCTCTAGTCGGCAATTAAATAGTCGCCATTTTAGATTTTTGGGCTTCATCCATGTCTGAGCTTTATAGTCATAAGGCAGGTAGCCTAGCGCGTGACCCGTAGAATCGGCCAGTTGGTCCGTAAGCTGATAGGTTAAATAAGCAGAGAGATTGACATAATAGGCTGTTTTTGCCCACATCTCCGGCTCATGATGAGCAAGCCAATTACAGCGTGCCTTTTGCTGCGCCTCTTGTACCAGCTCGCCCATACCGATGACTTTTGTAAGCGGATTAAGAAAGCCTATGTCATTGGCTTCGCCTCGGCGCAAATCCATCCATACAATGGCTGGGCGTAGCGGCTGTTTATCCTTATCCAAACATATCATGGTATAGCGCTGGGTGGCGAGACTGACACCAGCAATTTGCGCTGGCGTGATATCGCAGGTTTGCCATAATTGCTGGCAAGCCTCGCTTAATTTTTGCCAATAGTAGTCGGCATGTTGCTCAGCAAAATTGGGCTGCGTTGAAAAATACGGCTCGATAGGAACGCGTGCTTTGGCAATCTCGGTGCCAAATTGATCAAAGATAAGCGCCCTAACGCTTTGGGTGCCATTGTCTATGGCTAAGAAATAAATAGGGGCATCAAAATTGTTGGTCATAGTCGTCCTTAACTATGTAGTGATAAGCAGTAATAAAAATAAGCTTAAGCTGCTGGCAGATAATAGTAGCGTTGCCACAACTGTTGATAACGTTTAACTTCTTGCTGCCATTTTTGTTCATCCCATCCAAGCTCCTGCTGACAGATTTGCTTCAGTCTTTCACTAATCAACGGCGTCATCGCGCCATGCGGCAGTATTAATCCTAAGCGCGTACGGCGTAATAATAAATCATCTAAATGAATGACTTGCTCGTAGTGAGCAGCAAAGCGAATCTCCGCCCAGATAGTATTGCTGTCAGTCACATAAGCCAAGTCGTCGTCATGCGCCAGCTCTAGTAAGCTATCAAGTTGCCTACCATAAAATCCTCGCAAGCGCTGTTGTAGCGATATCGGTAGGGTAGCAAGCTTGGCATTGGTTGGCGTTTGATTACTAAAAACTTGGCTGCTATATGACGCATTATCTTGAGTAGCTGACTCATCAAGTTCGAGCACTTTTTGGCAAACCTTAAGCACATCAAGAGCGATTAGGCGAAAGGTGGTTAGCTTGCCGCCGCTGACGGTAACCAAATTATTATCCAACCAAACGCTATGGTCGCGCTTTTCTTTACTAGGGCTAACGCGCTTGCCATCGCCGCCTTCTGAAATCAGTGGACGCACGCCTGCCCAAGTACTGATGACATCCTCTCGGCTTAGTTTGGCATGATCAAAGAGATTATTGGTCGCCACCAATAGATAGTCTACCTCTTCATTAGTGATACCGACTTCATTGTCGTCTAAGGTTGGATGATCTAAATCGGTGGTGCCAAGGACGGTACGGTTTTCCCACGGAAAGACAAAGACGGCTCTTTTATCGACAGGGTGCAAAAAGGTATAGGCTTGTGTAAGCGGCAGACGCTCTTGACTGACCACCAAATGACTGCCGCGCGATGGACGAATTTGTTTTTGAAAGCTCTGTTCCGTCTGCTTGCTGGCTTGCATACGTAAGGTATCAGCCCAAGCACCCGTGGCACTAACCACCACTTTTGCGTGAATATGGTAAGTATGATTGCTATCATCAGATGCGGTATCTTTTAGAGTAGCGCCTACGACCAAGCCTTGCTCATTGGTAATTAATGATTCGGCTTTAAGGTAATTGATTGCGCACGCACCGTCATGAATAGCTTCATCTAGCACACGCATCACAAGGCGTGAGTCATCGGTTACCGCGTCACTAAACTGGCTGGCACCCAAAAACTTCTCTTGCTTGATACCAGGATTTAAACTTAAAAAAGCATCTTTTTTAAAGTACTTAGAGTAGCGCTTGCCCGCTAAGCCATCGTAGACACGGAGCAAAGTATTGAATATCCATGGCGGTGGAAATTTGCCTTTATAATGCGGCATGACGTAATGCATCTCGTTGACCAAGCCACTAGCCTCGCTTAGCATGCGCTCACGTTCACGGACGCTAAGTAAGGTCGTTTTATAATCGCCAGAGGCAATATAGCGCAGTCCGCCATGTACCATTTTGCTAGAGCGGCTAGAGGTGCCCCAAGCAAAGTCTTTTTGCTCAATTAACAATACCGCTAAGCCGCGTCTTGCTGCTTCACGAGCAATCCCAGCGCCTGTGATACCGCCACCGATGATCAGCATATCCCAAGGTTCTGAGCGTACTAAAGGCGCTAATGCTTGCTGGCGTTGCTGATAGGGCTTAGCTTGGTTCATAGAAGACTCATTTTAATGGTTATTTAATTTCAGCTAAGTAGATTATCTAAATTGTTTAATTTATAGTCATTATTCAAAAAAATAGATGCGTTTTATTATGACGCGCGACTGGTATTAATTTTCCTTGCGTGCTGTGCCTACGCCGACAGAGGCTGCGCAAAATCAATATCAGCCGCGCTGTACAGCGCTTATATTAAATTAAACATACCTAAGCTAAGACTGCAAATAAGCCCTGACTTTGAAATCCATTGTTAACTAGAACTAATCTTTAAGCAAAACACCCGGATTCATACGTTGTTCAGGATCTAAGCTTTTGAGCATATCGCTGGTTACCTGAATACCTAGCTTACCTTTTTCGGCAGCAAGGTATGGGGCATGGTCACGACCAACACCATGTTGATGCGATATCGTCGCTGTACCATTAGCCAGACTTGAGCTGGCAGCATGTTTGATTTTCTGCCAGCGGCTTAAGGTACTAGCGTGATCTTTTGCCGCTCTAAAGAAGTAGGTGGTATAAAGACTGGCGCCTTGTTTATATACATGCGATATATGAGTAAAGGCCATCACTTCCTCGCCTTCATCGGCTAGCGAGGTTTTCACTGCCTCCTGCATCTGCGCCATCTGCTCGTCGATACGACTCCAATTGGTTGCGGTTTCAAAGGTATCGACCATGATGCCCTTTTCCCATAAGGTGCCGCGCAAATAAGGAAATTTAAAGCGTCCATGCGCCCACACACTACCCATAATATTGGTTATTTTGCCAGTCACACTACCGTGCTGTTTTAACAGTTTATTAAACTGAGATAGCGCCAGTTTATTCTGTGCTTTATCGCCCGATACGCCATAAGTGAGCATGACTTTATCTGAGCTGAGTCCGCGCGCTTTTAGATAAGTACTAATCGCTAAAAACTGGCTGGGCGTCGTACCTAAATGCAAGTGCGCGTCAGTCTCAACCGCATTACTCAGGCGTAGCATAGATAAGCGAATGTTCTTTTGCACGGCTTGTCTAAGCACTTCTTTACCCGCTTCCCAGTTAGGCAGAAATGCGACTTTAAACAGCTCTTCTTCAGGCTGCTGTTGCACACGCATTTTGACTTCAGTAAAAATACCGGCGCGACCTTCCGTGCCCATCATCATCTCACGCAGATCAGGCCCTGCCGCTGATGCTGGAATATCAGCAATATTGAGCACCCCTTGCGGGGTGACTAACGTACCACCAGCAAACATCTGCTCGATACGTCCATAGCCTAACGACTGCTGACCACTAGAGCGTGCAGCAATCCAACCGCCAAGTGTCGATAGCTCCCAAGACTGCGGATAATGCCCCAAGCGATAGCCGTACTCGTCCAATTGTGCTTCGACGGCAGGTCCTTGCGTACCAGCACCAAAGGTAGCAATTTGACTCTCAAAATCTAAATCAATAAGCTGAGCCATCTTGCTCATCGCTACAGTCAATACGGGGCGTGAACCTTTTTGTGGATTGATATGCCCGACCACGGACGTACCGCCGCCAAAAGGAATAACAATAAGGTCGTGCTCGTGAGCCAGTTTCAATAAGGTTTCGACATCAGCGGTAGATTCAGGAAAAGCGACCCCATCAGGGAAGACTTCAAAGTCGCCACCATGCATGGCTATCCAGTCAGGAAAGCTCTGTCCACGCGCATGTCTAAGTCTATCTTCACTATCGACAGACACCATATCAAGCTCAGTAATGGTAGCGGGCAGGCGCGATTTTGGTACGGTTTTGAGTACCTGTTGTAAGCTCACAGACGATAGTTTTTTGGTTTTACCAATATGTGATTTGATTAATTTCGCCCCATGCGCTGAGACTTTTTTATTAATACTGATATTGCCCCAGCCATTCCAGCGCGTTTGCTCTATCGGCGTGTTGGCGGTCATGTTAATGGGCGTATCATTTTTCGAGGCATTATCTAATTTAGTGTTGTCAGTATTGTTAGACGTAGTGGTTTTACGAATAAGGGATTTGATTTTGCTCATAGGGACATACCTGTCGATTTATTAGGGCTGTTTATTATAATTAAGGGTTCGGATAATGGTGGGTCAATCTGGCTGCTGGTAATTAGCTAAGAGTCATCATAAAAAAACATACGATATTAAAGTCTTATACTAAATATGCCGTCTTAAAAATAAAGTATTTATCATTCGAGCATAGCACAATATAAACAAATTTTTTATATAGACTCGTCATTTGTATAATAAAGATTTATAGGATTTTGTGAATAATAAAAATATTACCACCGTCATCGTTTAGTAACTTATTAAAAAAATATCTAATCAAGCCACTTATTTATTATCAACCTTATCACCTCTTGTTTTGTACGCTTAGCTTCCGAACATTCAAATAATCGCTAATATCTGTTAATAACTATCACTATCCATTAACAACTATCAAGAACTGTGAATTATCATGAATAATTAACCATCTAATCGCCATCATCGTGCGGAAACTTGTTAAAATAGGCCACTAATTTTTTCTTGATGGACATCGATTTATGACCACTGCCGCTGCCACTCCTGCAATACCTACTATCAAAGAAGACCGCATCTTAATTCTTGATTTTGGCTCACAATATAGCCAACTAATCGCCCGCCGTGTACGCGATTCAGGCGTATTCTGTGAGATGTTCCCATTTGACATTGACACCCAGCGCATCACTGATTTTGGCGCAAAAGGTATCATCCTATCGGGTGGCCCTGAAAGCGTGCATGCGGAAAACAGCCCGCGCATTAACGATGCCGTCTTTGACTTAGGCGTACCAGTACTGGGTATTTGCTACGGTATGCAAGCGATGGCAGAGCGTTTCGGTGGTAAAGTTCACGCCAGTGATATCCATGAGTTTGGCGCATCGACTATCAATATTGATGGTAAATCTGTACTTATAGATGGCATCGAAGACGCTGCTGGTAAGCTCAATGTGTGGATGAGTCATGGCGATAAAGTCATTGAAGCGCCTGAAGGTTTTGATATCGTTGCCAGTACACCAAGCTGTCCGATTGCAATTATGGCCGATGAGTCGCGCCATTATTATGGTCTACAGTTCCATCCTGAAGTCACCCATACCGCGCAGGGTGAGGCGTTGATAGGACGTTTTGTGCATCAAATCTGTGACTGCGCGGGCAGCTGGACGCCTGATAATATTATCGATATGCGTATTGCACAATTGCAAAAGCAAATCGGTGATAAACAAGTATTGCTCGGTCTGTCAGGTGGTGTCGATAGCTCAGTCGTCGCGGCATTATTGCATAAAGCCATTGGCGATCAATTAACGTGCGTGTTTGTCGATACTGGTTTATTACGTCTGCACGAAGGCGACCAAGTGATGCAAGTATTTGCGGAAAACATGGGCGTTAAAGTGATTCGTGTTGATGCCGAAGATTTATTCTTGAATGCATTGGCTGGCGAGTCTGATCCTGAAGCGAAGCGCAAAATTATTGGTAAAACCTTTATCGACGTCTTTGCCAATAGCGCCCGTGAAATCAGCGAGCAAAGCGATGGTAAAGTCATTGAGTTCTTAGCACAAGGGACGATTTACCCAGACGTTATCGAATCAGCTAAGTCACATCAGGGTAAGGCTCACGTGATTAAGAGCCATCATAACGTTGGCGGTTTGCCGGATGATTTAGCGTTTGAATTGGTTGAGCCGTTACGTGATTTGTTTAAAGATGAAGTGCGTAAACTCGGTATTACCCTTGGTTTACCGGCTAAAATGATTAACCGTCATCCGTTCCCAGGACCGGGTTTGGGCGTGCGTATTTTAGGTGAAGTCACTAAAGAATTTGCCGATATTCTGCGCTCAGCTGATGCTATCTTTATGGAAGAGTTAGAAAAATCTGGCTGGTATGAGAAGACCGCGCAAGCATTTGCGGTATTCCAACCGATTAAATCGGTCGGCGTGGTCGGTGATGGCCGCCGTTATGCATGGGTGATTGCGCTACGTGCAGTCGAAACCGTGGACTTTATGACCGCACGCTTTGCGCATCTGCCGTATGACTTAATTGAGACGGTATCGAATCGCATTATGAATGAAATCGCTGAAGTATCACGCGTGACTTATGATGTGTCGAGCAAGCCACCGGCTACTATTGAGTGGGAATAATTAATCACTTAATCTTTAGCTGAAAATAAAAAAACACTCAACTTGGTTGGGTGTTTTTTTTGCTTAAAATAAGCAGGTGATTATGAATATAATAGTTTTTATTGAACATTTGTTTTTATTATCTATAATAGTGCCGACTTTAATTGGTTTTTATTGTTAAAGTAGAGTTGAAACGCTAAAGCAATCAGTGTTCAGTAAAATTAAGGTATAAGATGATTTGTAATAACTGTAATCAAGAGAATTCAAGTGATGTTATCGTCTGTTCAAATTGTGAACAACGCCTGTCTGATGTTCAAGCACACACACCGCCACCATTAACGGCGGTTAATATTGCTAAAGATACGCAAAACATGCAAAACAGCGCATCTTCTAGTGTTGAAAGTGCTGATACTTTATTGGCGGCTTTTGTCGGTGAAAAGTATGACAGCTATTATCGCGATAAATGGTTTAAAAACCATGTACCTACTTTAATTGCTGACAATAAAAGTTTCAATATCCAAAGCTTTAATCTCGCAGGGCTTCTGTTGGGAGCGTCTTGGTTATGCTATCGCAAAATGTATCTAATCGCTTTTTTTGTTGTACTTGGCATCAATGCGGTTGATTTGGTCTTAATGCATCTATTAGGTATGGAGACGTATAACAATCTTGGTCAAACCAGTTTTTTTATAGCGTGGGCAGTATTAACGGGCATTTTAGGTAATTACTTTTACTTTAATCACAGTGTCAAAAATATAGAAAAAGTCATGAGTAATACAGCTGACCCAGCTATGGTTGAACAAGAGTTAGCGGCAAAGGGTGGTACGTCATGGGTTGGCGCTATCGTGGGTAGTATATTGGTGGTATTACTATCAATAGGTATATCCTACTTATTTGCGCCTGACTGGTATTGGATAGTATAAGTCACTTAATGATATATCTAATCAAGCTAATAGCGTCCATTGTATGACGTTTAAATGTGAAATCTATTCATAGCCTTTCCATCTGTATTCCATCTTACTTATAACAGACTCACGCTAAGATATTATCAATATCCAAATCCAGTGTGAGACTGTTATGACACCAAAAAATAAAAAATACGCCAAATATCTTGGCCTGTTTATCCTGTCGGTAAGCCTACTTAATTCTCCATATTTTGGCAGTTTTGGACCAATTTTAAGTCTACTCAGTGTGCTTTTCTTTCTTATTGCTGGGTTACTATTTTCAGTTTTAAATATATTTAGCAAAGGATATAAAAAGCCATCTTCTTACGCGCCATTAGTCATATTCCCCATAGTGACTGTAATTGCACTTTCTCTTTCAGTAACGGGTACGGGCGATCACGTGCATTTCTTACTCAATAAAAGTAATTTGCAAGCCATAGATACTCTCAGCCAAGATGCTAACATCCACCAGATAAGTAATATGCGTCGACATCATAAGATGTTAAATGATCAGCTTATTTCCAATGACGATAGCTATACGACTAAACAAGAAATAGCGGCAGCGTACGCTGGAACGATTAGAGTAGATAACTTAGATGTAGAAAAAGTCGCTTTGCTACGTAAGAAGCTGGACCGATCTGGTGTCGTTAGTATGGCTCGAGAGCAGGGTTATATAGTGCTAACAATGGGTGGCTTTTTAGATAATGAGTTTGGCTACCTAAAAGCGCCAAATAACGATATTGAAGTTGGCTATATGATACCGCCTTATGGACTTACCGTAATATCTCTCACTGAGCTGCATAATGGTTGGTATTTCTATTATACGACGTGAGTAGGTTTTCCGTTTACCATTAGTTTTTAGATGAAATAAAAAGCACTCAACTTGGTTGGGTGTTTTTTTTGAAATTTTTATCTAAGAATTTTGGATGTCGGTATAAATAAGCAGCATACCAGCAGCTAAGTTTTCAGTTATTTAAGACTATATAAGTTACCGCTTTTGTCTACAGGTCCATCTAAAGAAGACCAAACTGTATATTGTCTACCTTTTATTTTTTCTAAAAAATCATTAGGTGGACATGGATTAGCAATAATTATTTCACAATCTTGAGGTAATGAGTCAACTATTCTATCAATTTCATCTCTATCGCAAGAGAAATAAGAGATGCCAATAAATAGACAGTATTTACTTTCTTTTAGAATAGACTCAAACCACTTGTTAGCTGGCTCAACCCATTGATAATCTTTATATTTATTAGCTTCATTTGGAATAATACAAAGAGGTTGCTTACGTGGATATATTAAACTATTACAATCTAAGCGCTTAATCGGTGTGTTATTTAAATCGACAAAAATACCACCTAATGGATATTGTGCATTATAAGATATCATTCCATCTGCCATTTCAAAATCTACAGAACCATGCGGTTTTACTAAGGGTATACCTTTTCCATAATGGTTAACTTGTAGTGAGTAGTAAGTCATTGCTAACTTATCAAAAATTGACTCAAGTAATAAATCATAATTAAGTGAAAAAGCTCCATTAATTCTAGCTTTGTGTAAGCTAATCCATTTAAACCAACTCCAGTCTGGATTTAAATTATTACTTTGTAATAGGCTATATTCTGAAAATGCAATAGTTAAAAAATGCCTAGCTTCTAGAGTAGTTTTGGAAGAGTCAAGACCAATCAAATTACAATAAAATCTATCTAAAGCGAATGCAAATATGTCGAAATGTGGTCTGTTCATATTTTTTTCTAATATCTTTTTTAGGCTAGGGAAACTATCTATTAAAAGACCACCTGTGGATGGACATTTCACACTCCAATTTAAGGGTTGTTGTGAATTAAACTTAGTGTTAATTCCACTCTGAGCTCCAAAACTCATTGATAAACCATTTCCAACCACTAATGAAATTTTTGACATTGACTGCTCGCTTCTATTAATTATAATTAATAAAAAAATATTTATTATGAATAAATTCCAACCTTATAGTTAAAAAAGTAACTCTCCAACGCTTTAAAAATCTCAAAATAAACTTGTTAAAAAAAGCAATGGCAGCGCCCCAAAGTAAAGAACGCTGCCACTGCTTGTAACTCTAAAAGTTAATAATTAATTAAGCCTTCAAAAGCACCTTACCTTTCTTATCTGACTGCAATTTACCATCAACTGCTTTAAGTATTTCTACCAAATTAAAAGTCGCTTCAAATGAACTTACTGCCCTAAAAGCTCTTTAGAACAACTTGCTTAAAAATTTAAATTCTAACCCCGAACATTCACCACATAACGACCCAAAGTTTTACTATCTATAAATCGATCTAAGTATTCAGGCGTTTGCTCTAAGGTAATCTCTTCGCAATATTTCTCAAGATTGGGCAGCTTCATATCAGTGGCGACACGCTCCCAGATAGCCTTTTTATCAGCCAGTGGAATATAGACCGAATCGATACCCAATAAAGAGACGGCTCTGGTGATAAAAGGCATGACCGTCATCGAAAACTCAGCGCCGCCTGCTAAGCCACAACTAGTGACTGCGCCGCCCGCTTTGGTCTGTTTGAGTAAGTTTGCCAAATAGTCACCGCCTATCGTATCGATAGCATTTGCCCACAGTTCACGGCCAATAGGTTTATTGCCGATATCATTGATGGTATCGCGATGACGTACTTCGCTCGCGCCCAATTCTTTTAGGTGCTCGCTTTGCTCAGGTTTACCAGAAAAGGCAATGACCTCGTAGCCTAGCTGCTTTAAGATAGCGATGCTGATACTACCGACGCCGCCAGTTGCCCCAGTGACAGCAACTGGTCCATCGCTTGGTTTTGCACCCATTTTTTCTAACTTTTGAATGCTTAATGCTGCTGTTAAGCCACCAGTACCGTAAATCATCGCTTCTTTTAGAGTCAATGAAGACGGGCAGGGCAGCGCCCAATCGGCTGGAATAGAAATCATTTGACTTAAGCCACCATCGGTATCCATACCCAAATCATAACCGAAGACCACAACCTCTTGACCTGCTTTAAAAGTACCAGATTTATCACTGATCACGATTCCTGCCGCATCGATACCAGGCGTATGCGGATAGTTTTTAGTAATTCTTTTATTGCCCGATGCCGACATAGCATCTTTAAAATTTAACGATGAATAATGCACTTCGATTACTAAATCGTTTGCAGGTAAATCACTGAGGTTACGCACTTGGATGCTTTTAGTGAATTTACCATCGCTAGTTTCTTCGACGACCAAGGCTTTAAAGGTTTTGTTGTTAGCGTCCGTTTGGTTAGACATTATATTATTTCCTTTTTATTTCCTTTATTATTAATTTTATATTGAATAAATTTTAAACAAATCGCTTAAGGTTTAATCAATATTTTGCCTTTTTTCTCAGATTGTACTTTTTCAGAGACCGCTTTTTGAATATCGGCTAAATCATAAACGCCACCAGTAGGCAGCTTTAATGTACCGCTAGCCGCGCGTTCGATCAGCTCTTTCGTTAAGCGCTGCATGTCATCGGCACTGATCTCTTGCATCAGATCGCTTGCCCAAAAACCTTTTACCTTGCTCAAATTAAAAATCAGATGACTGGGGTTAATCATCAGCGGTTCGCCAGACATAGAGCCTAAGGATGCCATCGCACCGTGTTTACCTAGCAGCGATAGGAGCTCGCCACCAGACTTACCACCGACCGCATCGACTGCACCGCTTATTTTGGCATCACCAACGATTTTTTGTACTTGCTCTTTCCAGCCGTCATCATCGGTCACCACATTGTTTTCGGTGATACCAAGCTCAATCAGCTCTTTTTCTGATTCTTTACTGCGCACTAAATTAATCGTATTAATATTGCGCTCGGGCGCGAGCATCGCCATGGATTCACCGACTGCACCGTTGGCAGCGTTTTGTATAATCCATTGACCGGGTTCGATGTTTAAGAATTCAATCAGTAACAGCGCACTCATAGGCATAGCGATGAGTTGAGCCGCCATTTCATCGTCGATGGCGTCTGGTATTGGAATGATACGTTGGGCTGGCGCAATAAAATACTCCGCCCACGTGCCCTCTACACCAGAAACGACCACGCGCTGACCTTTTTTAAAACCTTCTACGTCTTTACCAAGCAGGTCAATAGTACCCACCGCTTCGCTACCGCCAGTCGCAGGTAATTTAGGTTTATTACCGTATTCGCCTTTAATAGTCACTAGATCATGATTGTGGATGGAGGATAAGATAGTCTTGATACGAACCTCATTATCCTTTGGTTCTGGGGTAGGGCTATCGGTTACGCTTAGGACTTCTGAAGGTTTGCCAAAATTATTATAAGTTGCGCTACGCATAAGGATTTCCTTTATTTATTTTTTAGGTGGACAGATAAAAGTCGCTGATCATTTTTATTATTGATATATAGTCCGTTCGAAATAAAAGCGATACGATGGTAGTGACGTGCTACGGCTATGAATTTTTGCAGCCTCTGTCACGCCTGCGAACAGCAAGCAAGAAAAGTTATAGCCATAGCACGGTATCGTTTTTAAAGTGACGCCACTATAGATATACGGAATCGTTATCAGTCATCAACCTTAACAACTTAGCCTTAGCGTACTCAACCTGACTTTGGTTAAGGAACCTTGTTGTTTGCTGATAATTGTAAAAGACAAGCGTCTGAGGTTAAGGTAACGTTGCACCCCAAATGTTAGAGACTGTTACCTTCTAGGCTACTGGATTGATTGCCAAAAAAAAGCAATGACGGCGCTCCATAGTTAGGAGACGCCGCCACTGCTGATAATGCTCATACTTAAGAAACTATTAAGCTCTCAAAAGTACCTTACCTTTCTTCTCAGCCTGAATTTTGCCATCAACTGCTTTCAAAACATCTGCCAAATCAAACACCGCTTCAACGGGTAGTTTTAATTTGCCATCAACCGCACGATCTATCAGCTCTTTGACGAGGCGTTGCTTGTTCCCGACGCTCATTTCTTGACTAAGTTTACTGCCCCAAAAACCTTTTAGAACGGCTTGTTTGAAGATCATATCAGTCGGGTTAAGCATCATCGGCTTGCCTGACATCGCGCCAAATACCGCAAACACGCCGCCATGACCCAGTAGCGATAACAGATTGCCACTGTCTTCACCGCCGACAGAATCGACCGCTGCGCTGATTTTATCATCGCCAATGATAGCTTTGACTTGGTCTTTCCAGTCGTCATCAGACGTATTGATATTGTTTTTGATATCGAGCGCTTCTAACTCTGCGAGCGCATCGTTACTGCGGACTAGGTTAATGGTTTTGACACCGCGCGCAGCCGCTAGCATGGCAAGTGATTTACCGACCGCACCATTGGCGGCGTTATGGATAACCCACTGACCGCTTTCTACTTCTAAAAATTCAAGCAGCATCAATGCACTCAGCGGCATAGCGATTAATTGTGCCGCCATTTCATCCTTTAAGCTATCAGGTACGGGGAAAATCATGTCGGCTGATGCGACAAAATACTCTGCCCAAGTTGCCTGCACGCTGGCTGCTGCAACACGTTGACCCACTTTTAAATCTTTGACTTCGCTGCCAACTGCATCAATGACACCCAAGGCTTCGCTGCCACCGATGGCCGGTAGCTCAGGTTTAAAGCCATATTTGCCACGAATTGTGAGCAAGTCGTGATTATGAATCGAGGCTAAGATAGTTTTAACGCGGACATCATTGGCTTTTGGCTCTGGAGTAGGGCGGTCGCCGAGACTTAGTACTTCGGTTGGTTTACCGAAATGGTCGTAAGTTGCGCTACGCATGATAAATTCCTTTATTTATTATTTGAGTGACTGTCTGATTAAATAGTTAAAACGACAAGCAACAGTAACAAGTCGCGCGCATCTATCGCAATATCAGTTTGGTTAATGAAGGCTATCACCTAGTCCACGGTCAATACTCAAAGCGATGCGTCATCGGCTGATTCAGTTTTACTCTCAACCCCTTTAATAATTTGAAATTTATCGTTTACCATGTTCGTTAATAGCGGCTCGCCTTTATCATTCACGCGAAACAGGCCATATTCAGCAGCTTCAAACGCCTCAGCATGACCTTCTTGAAAGAAGAAGGCATTGGTCGCCAGCTTCATGGTGTTATTACGTACGCGGTAGTGAATCGCCATCTCGTTCGCGGCTAGATGGGTAGGCTTTGCATCTATTAATCGGCTGAATTTACCAACTTTATTATTATCTAAGGTGACAATGACGTAACCTTCAGTAGCGTTAATATAGTATTCGTTTTCTGGGAATCTTTCGTTTAACTTATTAAAAACCTCAGCTTCTAACGCATAACGCAACGTCATATAATCGCCTTGCATAAAGCCGCGCGGATCAACAGGCGCTAGCTCTAATAATACGGTATCACCAGTAGCTAAATGATTCTCATATTTCGCGACATTGATGGTCATCACGATTAATATAATGATAAGTCCAAGTAGGCCGATAGTAATTCTAACAGTGCGTTTCTCAAGCCATCCAAGCGATTTCAGCAGCGGCAACTTTTGAGTTATCGTATTATTACTCATAATAAGCGCTCCTGACTGTCAGCTTTACTAAGTTCATTTTCACTAAGTTCATTTTTACTAGGTGTCGAGCTGTTGTCCCATGCTGTGCTATTGGCAAGGTAATAGTGAATGAGCAGCCAACGCATGAGCAATAAGCCGATACCTACAATTAGCATAGAAGCCGACTTTAATAATAAAGACGTATCGAGCTGATAGTAGTACCAAAATATATAGCTGACCAACGCCACAATACCCAGCCCTAATAGCACGCGCTGACTATTAGCGATAGCGATGACGATGATCAGGCTAGTGGCAAGCAATCCTGAGACGTAAATCGACATGACACCTAAGACGATAATGGCGCAGACGATAATGATACTTGCTGATGATAGCAGTTTGACTTGATAGCGTTTGAGAATAAGCAAAGCAGCATAAAGGCTGGCGAGCGTCAGTAGCCCTTGTGCCAAATAGTAGTTGTAGCTGAAAGCCGCATTATAGTGAACAAAGCTATTTCCATATTCAGCGGCAATAAAATACACCGAAACGCATAGCAGCATAAGCGCGCTGGCATAGCCAAATGCGCTAATGATAGCCTTTGCATAGGCTTGCCACTGGCGAGAAATACGTTGTAATAGTGGATAGCGTTGCAATTGAGTCACTATGGTCAATAGCGCCAACACCCCCAAACTCAACTCAGGCAGCTGATAATAATTGAATAAATATACCGTGACACCGAGTGCGATACTAGCGCTTATCAGTCGATAAACGACATTGGGTATGATAAAAGTCAAACAACTCTGAATGATCAAAAACAGCCAGACTGCTAAAGGTAACTCTACCTGGTAAAAGAATAATCCAGCAGCGACATAAAGCTGCCCAGTGACACTAATGGCAAAAGCTGAATACTCAAAGAACAGGCTATGATGTTTGCTTGCTACTTTAAATAGGCAAAGACCCAGTGCGCTTAATAGCAATCCTACTATAATCAATCCTACCGTACTTTCTAAAAGATTAGACCCAGCTAAAACTAAGGTTAGAAAACCTGTGAAAAACAAACTGGCTAACAGCCCACCAAAACCGATAAAAACTTGCAAAAACCAAGGGGTGTGTTTCTCGGACCTGTTACTTAGATGGTTATCAGCGACGCTATAATCGCTAGCGACTAAGCCGCTATTTTGTAACGATGTCAGTTCTCGCTGGTATTGATCACTATTCATGGTCCACCCCTTTTCTGTACACAGTAGTATCAACAACTTTAGAAAATTCATGGTTTTCGGGATGATTGTTATCTGCTTTTGCGATCGCAAATAACCACTTGATAGCATAAGTAATCATGCCAAGCAGCAGAAAAGTTAAGAAAAGAAATGTGCCAGCATCGAAATTACTTGGTAATAATTTAACCGCCCAAAACATCACTACAATGATAGTAGAAAAGCAAAAATAGGTCAGCATTAGTATATCGAGTTGCTTTATATAAAAACGCCAAACCATAAAGGCGCACCAGCCTCCCCATAACAGTAAAGATAGAAGCGTGGCCAAAATACTATCAACGTCAAAAACAGTGATAATAGCTAGGAAGGTAATAGAGATAGTGCTTACTAGACCGACAAGATAACTACTCCAGTGTAAGCCAGTCTGAGCTCGTGAGACGGTGTCGTTAGTAGAGTTTTTGGAATTGGGGAGATTGGAAAGACTAGAATCAGAGATTGAAGTATCAGAATTTAAAGCATCAGTAGCAGTATCAGAATTGAGAGCTTGGCTAGAGATATTACGTTTATTATCGAGAAAGGTAAGCCAGAGATTCAACGCTATAAAATTGACTAGAGCCAATATTCCAGCTTGTATAACGCCTTGATAGCTTTCATTAATAAAAGAGAGATCTACGATATCAAGATAAAGTAATAGAAAAGTATTAATCAGCCCGAGCCATAGTAGCCACAGCGCTGGGAAGCGAGCGATAAGCACCCAAGGACTAATCAATAACGCCCAACCAAAGAACAGCTGCCACGTATCCGCGCCCGTCTGATAGACCTGTCCAAACAAGGCCAGCAAACTCCCAGTGATGATACTTGCTAATAGAAGTAATAACTGGCGAATAAGTTGAAATTTTTGTTTAAAAGAGAGCGCAACGTAAAGCGCGATAATGAGAGCAAGTGCGCCTTCGACCAAAGCAAATTTGCCTATTTTGCCTAAATTCTGCCAGTTATAGGCAATAAAAAATACTAGCGATAATACTAAGGCAATCGACCCGATAATGAGCAAAGCTTTGTCAAAAAAGGATAGCCAAGTACGTTTGCTAGGATAAACCTCTAAATATATAGCAGCGGCATCGGCTTGCTCAACAGACAACGCGCCTTTATTGAGCAATTGCTCGATAGTGCGCCGTGGTTGACTCATAGCATTCTCTAGATAAAAAGATTATTTAGCTCATCTTATCTGTTTTTATAACTTACGAGTACACTAAAGTTGGAAAATAATTATTTAATATACAATTAGAGGTTTAAGACAGCGAGCGTAGTTTAAGAGTCGGCATCAGGAATAAGCATTAATAAATCTGTTTCGCCAATATCCACACCTATCTGATTAAGTAACGTCGTTAATTGACCACGGTGATGGGTCTGATGATTGAATAGATGTTGTAGTAGCATAGCGAACGGCTTATTAAATATTTTACCTTGAGTGTTGGTATAAGTAAGAGTTTGTGAATAATCACTCTCAACGGTCTCATTGATAAATTGGATGATTACCCAATCTAATATTTGACGGTTTTTTGTGAAGTCATGCATATTTAAATATAAAAACTGAGTAAGCGTGGTTGGTGATGGAAAATCTGCTAACGACTCCAGCGCTTTGAAGCCAGCACGATAATTAGAGTGAGCACCAAAACGTCTTAGCCAAATTAGATCACCTACCATTAAATGGTTTAGCGTTCCTAATATTGAACCAAAGAACGCCTTATTATCTTGCCATAAAGCGTCTTCAGAAAGGCTCTCTATACTGTCGCAGACTTTTTGATTCATGACAGCGTTATAATTTGCCATTAGTGCAAAGTGAGGTTTCATCATTGTTTTTTCATCTTTTATATCCCTCAATAAAACTCAATCCGACTTAGCAGATGCTCTTGGATTAAATAAGCACAGATATAAGCGCTTGGCCACGCCACTATAAAGGCATACTTCCATGAGTGAAACAATGTCATAAAGAAGCCGTCGACAAACCCGACGTTTATCAATAGCAGTGCCGTCGATATAATCGTAGACATCAGTAGCGCCATTAAAAAGGTAAAAATAAGCCGGTAGTATTTGCGCCGTGTGCGTATTCTGACGGTCGGGAATTTTGCCATAACGTTATATCGTCCTGCATGATGAGAGCCACGCTTAAGTACTGAAATAAACGTGATTTTGTGAGCTGAGAGAGGATGAATTTAAGCATTGCGAATGCTTGGCGGCGACTATGATATCGTGTGATGATGACGAGGTAAAATGGTTATTATCAATCATTACGTGCAAGTTTTTATATTGCGATGAGCTTAATGCTTAACTTTTATCATGAAAAAAATCATTAGGGATAAAGAATGTCTACTGAACAACGAACCGCTAATCAAAGAACACTTCAACAAAGAACACTTCAACAAAGAACACTTCAACAAAGAACATTAGGCATCATTGGTGGTATGAGTTGGGAGAGTACACAAAGCTACTATCGACTGATTAATGAAGGTATCAAAGCTGAGCTTGTTAATTTACATTCAGCAGATTTATTGATTCATAGCGTGGATTTTGCCCCCATTGGTGCTTTGCAAGCGCAAGGTGCGTGGGATGAGTTAGGCGACATAATGGTGAGTAGCGGCAAACGCTTACAAGCAGCAGGCGCGCAAGGGTTGTTAATTGCCACCAATACCATGCATAAAGTCGCAGAGCAGGTACAAGTTGCGACAGATTTACCGCTTATTCATATCGCTGAAGCGACTGCCAAAGTGATTCAAGATAAAGGTTTAACCCGTGTGGCGTTGCTCGGTACAGAGTTTACGATGACCGAAGACTTTTACAAGCAGCGCCTTATTGATGCAGGCTTAGAAGTGCTGATACCAGATACCGAAGCGCGAGCAGAAGTCCATCGCATCATCTACGATGAGCTGTGCCAAGGGCAGCTACTTGATAGCTCACGGCAGTATTATCGCCAAGTGATTACAGACTTAGCTGAGCAAGGAGCACAAGGCGTGATACTAGGATGTACCGAAATTGGACTACTTATTAAGCAAGCAGACAGCCCAATCCTCGTATTTGATACCACTGTGATTCATGCAGCTGCAGCGGTGGGTTTTTTATTAGGTAATGCAAATTTTTAATCTTTTATCAACACACTTTCAGCTTGTGAATCCTCTACACTGATGGGCGAAAGCCGCCCGCTTGAAGTTCTATAGTCGATCCACTATAAAACAAACACAGTGCTACTGGGATAAGTATTGCGCAGCCTCTGTCTGCGCAGGCACAGCAAGCAAGGAAAACTTATATCAGTAGCGCGTTATAATATTTGTGCTTATTTTATTTAGGACTGACTATATATGAACCGCGCTATTATCGTTTATTCTTTTTTATCATGTGGCGTCTATGAAGTCGTCTACGAAGTCGTCGATGCAACCTTGTAATACGGCGCAAAGGTAATAGCTTCCATACAGTCGTTGGTACAATATCACGGAACGATGCACTGGTACCTGTATTCGCGCGAAACTCCTCAGATCTTTGCGCAGCCTCATCTGCAGGCAACATTTTACCTTTACGCCATCCGCCGTGTAGATACAGTCCTACCCCCATCAGGGCAGTCGCCACCATGCCTGCTGGGAACGATAGCCAAAGTGCATCGTCGCCAAGCATTGGATAAAGCCCAAAAGCAAATCCAAGACGCACTGGGTACATCGAAATAATCATCACAATCAATGGCCAAATTACATAGCCATTTGCCCGCATGGTGCCGAACAAAACCTGCGCTATCCCAAAAAACATAAATCCCCATGTCGCCATTATCTGAATATGCCGCCCGATTGGAACTGCTTGGCTGTCACTGCCAAGAAACAGAGCTAAAAAGGTTTCATCAAAAATGGTGAGCACCACGATGACAGCTCCTGTCAATACCAGATTAAAAATGAGCCCCCAGCGTGTGATTCCTGCAACCCTGTGCCATTGGTTGGCACCAATATTCTGTGCAACCATCGCACTCGCCGCGGCACTTAGCGCCATTGCAGGCATCTGCACGTATGTCCAAAGCTGTTGGGTCGCGCTATAAGCGGCTGTCGTCTGCACCCCTTCACGGTTTATCAGCGACAGCATGGTTAACGCGGCTGAAGAGATGACGATCATCTGAATGCCCATCGGCAATCCTTTCGAGAACATCGACTTCAAAATTTCTGGATCTGCGCGCAAAAAGCGCAGCTCAGGCATGCGAAGTGCCAGCACAGAGCCACGCAGGTACATAGTGATGAGCATGCCAATAAGCGCGAGTGTATTTGCGACGGCGGTTGCGAAGGCCGAGCCAAATATACCCCATTCGGGAAAGGGCCCGAGACCCAGAATGAGCGTCGGTGTCAAAATCAAGTCAATAACGACCGACATAGCTATGAACCAAAGCGGCGTTGTAGAATCGCCCGTCCCGCGCAGTGCCATCATTATCAGCGTAAATGTTAATGTGACCGGCATCGCAATAAAAATCATCCGCATATAGGTCAGAGCAAGGCTTGCAGCACTTGGCGGCGTGCCAAGCAAATCAAGCAGCATCGGCGCAAATATCCACCCTCCTGCCGACACCAATACACTGATCGGAATAATGCTGCCTAGCGCCGTTCCCATGGTTTTTTTGACCATGGATTCGTTGCGGCGACCCATTGCCTGACCAATTAAAATAGTAGACGCCATACCGAAACCGAAAACGAAAGAGATCAGTATAAACATCAAGATGTTGCCGTTCGCCGTCGCTGCCAACGCTTCTTCACCTAAAGAACGGCCCACCCAAACGGCATTGATCGATCCGTTCAACGACTGTAGTGCCGATGATCCAAGGGTTGGCAATGCAAACAGGAGCATGGTTTTGGCAATCGACCCTTCGGTAAGGTCAAGCCGCTTAGCAGTGGAGGTAGCTGTTTTACTCAATGTTTATCCTTTTGCGCCAGACGGTTAATTTGGGGGCTTATAATTAGCGCTAATAATTGGAGCTAATGAAACGAAAATACTTATCATAAACCAGAAAGCTTGTGCCGTCTTTATTAGAGCTGTAACCCCTCAGCAAACGCTATGATTATTTGCCTGTCATTTTTTTAGGCGATTGTCGAGCAATTTGTAGGGAGGGATAGTTATTATGAGCGCTTAAACTCAACATAAGCTTGTGCTAGGATGATGCTTTTTAATTTACTCTGCTAGATTTTAACAAGGATGTTTCGATGATCTTAAAACGCCTAGGCTTTGCCACTCTATTAAGTCTGTCAATCGTTGGCTGTACCACTGCGCCCAATACCTTAGCGGTAAATACCACTCAAAAGATTATTCAGTATGAACGCTCAAAATCTGACTTAGCCATAAAGGCGCTGACATTAAGCTCTGGTGACAAAATGGTCTATGCCGAAAATGGCAATATAGCGGGCGAGCCTTTATTATTGATTCATGGCTTTGGCGGTAATAAAGACAACTTTACCCGTATTGCTCGGCAGTTGGAAAACTATAATCTGATCATTCCTGACTTGCTCGGCTTTGGTGATTCTAGCAAACCGATAGCGGCTGACTATCGCTCGGAAGCGCAAGCAACGCGTTTGCATGAGTTGATGCAAGCTAAGGGCTTAGCATCCAATATTCATATCGGCGGCAATTCGATGGGTGGTGCTATCAGTGTGGCTTATGCCGCGAAGTATCCCAAAGAGGTCAACAGCCTGTGGTTGATAGATAGTGCGGGCTTTTGGTCAGCGGGCGTGCCGAAGTCTTTGGAGAATGCCACCCTTGAGAACAATCCGCTATTAATCAATAAGACGGAAGACTTTTATAATATGTATGACTTTGTCATGTCTAAGCCGCCTTATATCCCTAAGTCAGTAAAAGCCGTATTCGCGCAAGAACGTATCGCTAATAAAGCGCTAGAATCTAAGATACTTGAGCAAATAGTCGAAGACAATGTCGAGGAACGCGCTAAGATTATTGCTGAATATAATATTCCCACGCTAGTGGTTTGGGGTGAGGAGGATAAGGTAATCAAGCCTGAAACGGTTACACTGATAAAAGAAATCATCCCGCAATCGCAAGTTATTACCATGCCAGAAATTGGTCATGTACCGATGATAGAGGCGGTAAAACAGACGGCGAATGATTATAAAGCGTTTCGTGAAGAGCTAAAGAAATAGTCGTTTAGATATAATTTTTTAAGCGGTGATTGATCCAAATATTGATTAAGTATGAGCTGTAGTCAGTCCTAAATAAAAGAAATATAAACATTATAAGATGCTACTGGTATCAATTTTTCTTGCTTGCTGTGCCTATGCAGACAGAGGCTGCGAATAATTAATCCCAGTAGCACTGTATTCTTTTAAAAGGGTATCCACTATATTGTAGGCTGGGTTAAAAACTCAGCCTACGTCAAACTAACTCTCTTTTACCAGCCGCTCTAATAACTCAATCGTCCTCTCTTGTCTGACCAATGCAACCCCTTGTCCTGCCCATAAAGATTGATGTTCTGGATCAAGATTCTTTTTCGCATCAGCACGCAAAAATTTGGTCATGGCATTTAATTGTGGATAAGGCGGCAAATCATAAGCGCTTTCAAATTGAGCAAAATCACGCAAATAGTCGTTTAATAAACCACGAGCCTGCTTACCTGAGAATAGTCGAGTTAAGCGCGTCTCCGTACTACGCTTGCCAAGACTTGCATCGAGCAATGCTTGCTTATAAATATCGCTAATACCGCATTTATCGGTGGTCAAAAATGCCGTCCCTATTTGTGCCAGCTCAGCACCTGCTGTTTGAATTGCCTTGATGGCTTGCCCCGTTATAATACCACCCGCTGCAATTAACGGAATATCGGTACACGCACGAGTTTGACTAATCAACGTCAATAATCCCAATGGGTCACTTGCGCTTTGCGGCAACCAACCGCCTCGATGTCCGCCCGCTTCTGACCCTTGTACACATACCGCATTTGCGCCAATATCTGCCCACTCTTTTGCTTCTAAAGGGTGATTGGCAGTACCGATGACGCGCGTACCTAAACTCTGCAAACGCTGAATTTTCTCAGCACTGATAATGCCAAAGGTGAAACTTGCTACCGGAACAGGATTGTCATAGAGCACTTGTAGCTGATCGGCAAAGCTTAGCGCGGGGCGTTCAGGTAATGCCATTTCTATATTGTTTTCTTGATAGTACTTACTTAGCCAAGCAGGAATTGCGCTGTCCAAAGTAGTAGAGTCGTGCTCGGATAACACCATTAAATTGATCATAAAAGGGCGGTTAGTCAGAGTTTTAAGGGTATTGATTTGGTCGTTTAAAACCTCTGGCGCCGTCGTACCTCCTCCTAATGAGCCTAATCCACCAAAGTTACTCACCGTCGCTGCCAGCTCTGGTGTGGTAGCTCCTGCCATCGGTGCTTGAACAATAGGATGGGTTAAATTCAGGGTATCAAGTAAGGTCATGACGGGCTTCCTTTTTATTTTATTGAAGAATTTACAATACTTACTTTAACAAAGCTGAGCGCCGTGCGTGTTAGATAATGTTTATTTAGTTATTCAATAAAAGAAATAGGTTTTGGCTACAAGTTTGTAGCTAAAGTATTTGACTACGGTTTTGTAGTTAAGTATTATGACTATAAATCTATAGTTAAGTAGAGATGTTAAAATGAGCACAGGAAATATAGTTTACGGAAATAATTATTTTCCACGCCCGAAAGATGAAAAAAGAATATGGCGAAAAATTGCTCAAGGTGACCATTTGCTACTACTTGCCCCAAGACGTGTAGGTAAATCTTCTTTGCTGCATCATTTGAAAGACAACCCTAAACCAGGTTATGCCATTATATACAGCTATGTTCAAGATTGTACGGACGCACAAGAGTTCTATATGAAACTGCTGAAGTCCATTACACAGTCAGAGTTTGTAACTAATACTGCCAATGTATCTAATAAATTAAATGGCTGGTTCAGTAAACTCTCAATTGATTTTTCAATAGAGGCGTTTGGAGTAAAGCTAGCAGCTGATAAAAAGACTAGTGATGAACCTCCTATCATTGATACAGACGTTATTCGTCAAGTATTAATGGACAGTTTGAAGGAGACAGATATTATTCTAGTAATCGCTATTGATGAATTCCCTGATGCTCTCATTAATATCCATAAAAAGCATGGCGAAATAGCAGCTATTAAGTTTTTATCAGGTATCAGAGAGATGTGCCAAGACGTCAACTTTAATAAGAAAGTACGCTTTATATTCACAGGCTCTATCGGACTGGATACAGTAGCCAAGAAACTCAATCTTAGTAATTTGATTAATGTTTTCGTCCATACAACGATTGAGCCTTTATCAGACATAGAAGCTCAGAAATTTATCGATTTTTATTTTAGTAAGTCTTCGGAACGGATAATAACTGACCACTTAAAAGAGATTATCATCAAGCAAGTGGGTTGGAATATGCCTTACTACCTTGCTTTAGTTTGCGAAGAAATAGTTGATAACTATGATGATAGCCATCTACTGGAAGAGTCGGACATTTTAAAGTGTGTTGAACAGCTGTTTGAGCAAGAGACGAAGACAAAGTTTTCTCACTGGCGCGAACGTTTAAATCGGCTAGAAAAGCAAGAAAGGTTATTCGCTGAATCAATATTAACGCTTGTTTGTGACCATGATGAATCATTACCATACGCCGATATTTTTAACTTAAGCCAACATGCAGACTATAAAGATAACGTTAATGCTAATTACGTATTGACCTGTCTTAAACACGAAGGCTATCTTTTCAATCAAACAGAAGATAATACTTATAAATTTACTTCACCTCTACTCAAGCGCTGGTGGAATCGTTATGGAAAATAAAAAAAACGAGACAACGGATACGATGAGTCGTTCAGTCCTTTTATATAATACTCAAAATATAGATGCTCAGTTGCTAAAGGCGGGTTTTAGTATTCGTAAAAAAGAATACCAACGCATCTGGAAGGATATTCAAACGAGTAAAATGACTCATCCAGAGACTCATTACCTTATTCAAGGCGTAAGAGGAGCAGGTAAAACCACTCTATTATCTCGTCTTTCCTATGAAATTGCTGAAGATGACAAATTAAGTAAATGGCTGATACCTATCTTATTGAATGAAGAAGAGTACGGTATATTATCGCTATTTACTTTTTGGCTGCGTATCGCTGAAAAGCTAGCAGAACATGATGTTCAGCTGTATTCAGAGCTATTTCAACAAGTCTTGAGCTTAGACGATGATGCGGTAGTTGCTTGGGAGCTTATACAACATTATTTAAATAAAAATAAGCAAAAAATTATCGTTTTTGTCGATAATTTAGGAGAGTTATTTAAGGATTTTGATGATATTGAGCATGCTCAACTGCGTGAAGTGTTGAGTCTACATCCGCATATTCGGCTTATTGGTGGTTCAAGCCAATCACTAGAAGCACATTTTGATGTATCAGCTCCGTTCTACCAGTTTTTCAAATTGATTAATTTAAAGTCAATTAATGAAACGGAAATGCATGAACTGTTGCGCTCTTTAGCACAACAAACTAATGAAGAAGCGATAAAGACTATCGAAGAAATTATCACTGAACATCCTGAACGTATCGAAGCGGTTAGACGTCTCACTGATGGCGTACCTCGCACTATTGTATTGCTATTTCAAATTATCATGGAAGGGGCAAAAGAAAGTAGTTACGCTTACTTAGAGGAAACTATTGATAAGACTACACCCTTGTATAAACATCGAATGGACGATTTATCACGTCAACAAAAAGCGATTGTACATACTATAGCGATGAATTGGGATGCAATGAGTACCAAGGAAATCGCTGAGCAAACTCGCTTGCCAAGTAAGACAGTATCTGCGCAGTTGGTAAAGCTACAGCAACAATGGGTAGTCGATAAAATTGAGACAGATACTAAGAATCACTTATACATTATCAAAGAACGTTTCTTTAATATCTGGTATCTCATGAGATATGGAAATCAGACAGATAAGCGTCGTGTTCTGTGGCTTACAAGATTTTTGGAGAGTTGGTGTGACGAAAGAGAGTTATCAACAAGGTTTTTAGAAGCTGCTTTCAATATTGAAACTAATCAGACTAATGTATCGGATGTATACTTCAGTGCACTTTTAGCTTCAGAAAAAATTGATAGTGAAATTAAAAAGTCAATTGTAGATGGAATGCAATTTAGAAATAAAGGAAGAATGATAGATTATCAGAATAGTGATTATAAAAATATAGAGATACCTCTAAGAGAGCTAGTGAGTATAAATAAAATAGAAGAAGCATACCAGTTAGTAGAAAATAACTTTAAAAACCTAACAATAAAAGACTATTTATTTAATTTACACACATTATACCTAGTAAGACCAGAAAGCTTTGAACCAGAAGTGTATGGCCTAAAACTGCTTGAAAAAACAAATTTTGCAGCACTTGAATTGTCATACTTACTATTTATTATATTTAATAATAATTTTTATGAATATAAGGAGGTGTTTTTTAAAGTATTGTCAGTAGTTATTGAAAATATAGATATCAATCTAAATCAAATCGCTATAGTACACTCTTATATCCTTTATGCCTTATGGAATAATGATTTTATATGCTTAAAAAGCTTCATAAATGAGTTAAAAAATACTAAATTCATGGATGAATTTATAAAGTTTGAAGATGATGATAAATTTTATATGTTTTTTGAGAATATAATTATAATGCTACTTTCAAAAAGACAAATTGAAATAGCTTTCAGTATTATTGTAGAGTTTAATCTCAAAGAGGAGTTAAAACCCCTTTACTACGCTACAATTTCTTTGCTTAAAGACGAACGTCAGAAAGAGTACTTACGTATGGGTTCGGAACTAAAAGGTACAGTCAACGAAATACTGCAAACGGTTGAAGAGTATCGTACTAAATATTCTTAGATAAAACAAAGGTCATAATCTAGTTCCAAAGACTAAATTATGACCTTTCAAGCTAATCCTGCGGCGGCCATGGACGGTCAGCATCACTGACAATCCATTCTTCTACATAGCCGCTCGGTGGTAGCGCCCAATCAGATTGGTCCAAAGCCGCCAAGATACGAGCGGTCTCGATGACTTTACCACCTTCGGTGACGCCAGTGCGCAGTAAGGCAGATGAGCAAGGCTTACCTTTGACCCACATTGATTGCTCGATATATATCCAACGCTCATCGAACGCGACGATTTTGGTTTTCATAGTAACTTTTTCAAAAGCGCGAATCCGCCTGCGATATTGAATCGTACTGCCAGCGACCACCAAACCCCAACGCTGTTTTAGTAGCTGTTTGCCAAGTCCGCTACGTACCGCAAAGTCGGTACGCCCCATATCATAAAGTGTGAAGACGCGACCATTATTCATCTCTAAAAAATTAACGATATCTGATAAACGGCAGCGAAAAGTAATTTCACTGGTATCTTTAAACGTTAAAGTATTGCCTTTTTTTACTTGTAGCGCGGCATGGGCGATGGTGCTGGCATAACGAATAAATGGATACATAGAACAATCTCAAAAAGGTTAGAAAATAGGTTTAAGGTTGATCAAATTATTATTTATTAGACGACACGCCAATATGGTTAAAATAAGCGCTAACAGTTTCAGGTATCCAATTAATATCAAATCTTGATTTTTTATAAAGATGAGGTGACTTGTCTTTGTCCGAACAATAACGCAAATAACCGACATGACCACCATGGTCAGTATCCAAGATAGTGACACTGTCCGAGACATCGTTTGGCGTGGCGGTAAAACCAATAAAGGGATCGTCTTTGGCGGTAATTAATAGCAGCGGATGGGTAACATCTCTTAAATAAGGCAGGGCAGAAGACGAGTGATAATAGTCGTTTTTAGAACGATAACCATGGCGCGGCGCGGTAAAAATATCATCAAAATCACTGATGCGATTGGCCGCTTTGATAGAGTTGATTTCATCTTGACTCAAATCGTTGGCCAGTGCTTTTTTGATAATTGGGTTGAGCAGATACGGCGTATAGATACGATGGCTCAAAAAGCTATGCATAGTAATAGCAGCAGATGACATATCGACGGGGGCAGAAATCACTGCTGCGCCTTCGCATAACGCTTTATCACCATATTCGCCCATATATTTTGCTAGTGCATTACCGCCAAGTGATACCCCAACGCCATAAATATGAGCATAATTCTCCCACAAATTTTCTAACATATGATGCACTTCTTCCGTGTCACCAGCGTTATAAAACACCCTGCCATTAGCTGGAATGCCGCCACAACTGCGAAAGTGGGCAACCACAAAGTGCCAGCCTTGCGCATGCATCTGATACGCCAAAGCGCGTGCATAATGACTGTCACTGCTACCTTCCATCCCATGAAATAGTACAATCAATGGCGTTTGTTCAAGCGACCCATTTTCTGCATGTTCGATAGGATGGGCATCATAAAAATCATAAGCGATATCTGTTTCAGCAAGGGAGTCTTGCTTAATCACACGGCGATAATTGGGCGCTTTTGGCGCAAAAAACTTAGGTAGGATACTTTGCAAATGCGGATTAGACAGCCAAAATGGCGGTTTAAAAGGAGCGGGCGCGAAAGGCTTAGTAGGTTTTGAAGTTGACATAAAGGCGTCTTATTTAATGGCAGTTGAAAATCATTGTTAATAATCAGTGCTTTATCATACCGATGGTAGTTATCAAAACCAATGACTTTCAGTGAACGCTCAGTGAACGAATGGTTACTCAAAATATTCATGAGTCACGGTGACTCTAATACCCGCCCATCCATCGCAAGGCGTTCTTTTAGATTGTTGATATCTGCTTCAGCAAGCGTCACGGTCAAGGTGACTTGCTTACTATAATCAACCTCATCAATGCTGCCGTTTAAGCTATCGACGATATAGCGGCATTGTGCTTCGGTGGCAAATTCTGCCAATATTTGCACTTGCGCCATCGCTACATAAGGGCTTAATATCATCTGGTCAACTGCCGCTTGCGCCGAGCCTGCATAAGCGCGGGTCAGACCGCCAGCACCGAGCTTGATACCACCAAAATAACGCACTACGATGATAATAATATTACCAATAGCTTTATGTTGCAGTACATTTAATATCGGTCGACCTGCTGTACCATTTGGTTCACCATCATCATCGAAGCCTGCACTGGTAGTATTATTAGGGTCGCCAATAATATAAGCCCAGCAATGATGACGAGCATCGGCATACTGCTCACGTAGCCGTTCCACGTGAAACATCGCTTGTTCACGCGAGGTGACTGGATAAGCATAGGCAATAAACTCAGATTTTTTAATTTCTAAGCGCGCAGTGACGGCACGTTTTAGTGTTTGATAGCTCATATTTCATCAGGTCTAGGTTGGATATGGTAAACTTGTCTCACTTTCACTGTTGTCCGTATTTGGCGCAGTGTAAATTTCATTTTTCATTATAGTACCACTTCTAACCATTGAAGATAGCCAACAACAAACCTGTAAGTGCATGCGTCGTTGGTCTTTGATTGAGAGTGAGTATCCCAAAACGAATGGTAGGCAATATATGCGTCTAGATAAATTTCTGAGTAAAGCCACTGAACTATCGCGTAAAGAATCAAAAAAAATTCTGCACGCTGGTGAAGTTACCGTAAACGAGCAGGTTATCAAAGATCCAGGTGTACATGTCGATATCGTCAATGACGATGTACAATGGGCAGGCGAGCCATTGTCGGTTGCGACTGGCAATCGCTATATTCTACTTCATAAACCTGAAGGCTTTGAATGTACCTTAAAAGCCAAAGAGTACCCAATCGTCACCGACCTCATTGCGGTTCCAGAACTTGGTAGCTTACGTATTGCTGGGCGTCTTGATGTCGATACGACTGGCGCATTGCTCATCAGTGATGATGGCGGCTGGCTACATCGCGTGACCAGCCCTAAGCACGAACATGCCAAAATCTACGAGCTGACGCTAGCGGATGCTATGGATAGTGCAGCACAAGCCAATGCTATCAAAGAAGTAGCTGAAGGGGTTTTATTAGAAGGTGATCATGAAGAAACGAAGCCTGCGACCCTTGAGTTCATTGACGAGACTCATGCACGCTTGACGTTAGAGCAAGGTAAATATCATCAAGTTAAACGTATGATGGGCTATTTTGGTAATAGAGTGGTTGAGCTGCATCGTGCCAGTGTCGGTCATATCAATTTAAACGGCTTAGAGAAAGGCGACAGTCGCTTCTTAACACCTGAAGAAGTAGCCAAGTTTTAAGTTTATGCCCTATTAAATTCTAAAGTAATCCTCTAAAAACAATCCTCTAAAAACATTGTTTTGACATCAGTTTCTAACATCAGCAGCCACTAAAAAGTGTGCTGCTTTTTGCGGTCTGCTAGTTTTGTTAGTTATTGCTCTCAGTTAGTATTAAGGGCTGCCTGTGTTGCCTATCTCTTAAAGCTCAGTAGCAGTTTTGCAAAATTGGGTCGTTAAGACTTTAAAAAATCCGTTCATATGCTACAGTCTGCTTATCTTTTTTAATCTACATTTTTACATAATATAGTTATCGTTATTTAAAGTTTTCCTTATTAACCACGCATTATTAAATAACGGTCGTTATTAAAAACCAGATAGGACTGTCTCTGTGAAACTCCCTGTATTAAAAGCTGCAAGTTTGATTGGTGTTATGTTGTTGGCAACCACTGCCTGTGCGCAGCCGAGCACTACCGACATGACCAATAAAACCGCAGGCCAAACCAGCCAGAATACGCAAGCTATTGGCACAGTCAGTAAGTCTGTTGATAGCCGCTTGCGCCAATTACTGACTCAAGCGGGTATCAAAACGCAGATAACCTCGATTGTACCCTCTAAATTACCCAATATGTATCAAGTCAATTTGGCGGAACAGTTGCCGTTACATATCACTAAAGATGGTAAATATGTCATTCAAGGCGAGCTTCAAAAGAACCCAAGTAAGCGGGTAGTGTCTAAAGTACCGCCGCGTAGTAATAGTGCGCAAATAGGTAAGCCTGTCAGTGCCAGTGTCAAATCTGACATACTGGCAAATATGGAGGCGCTCAAAAACATGAGTGCAAAAACGCCCTTCTTTTATACCGCAGTGCCAGGTGTCATTTGGGGCGCAACATTAGAAGGCGTACCGTTCTTGTTATCAGATGACGCCCAGTACATCACCGATGGTGAGATATCAGTGATCGAAAACGGTCAGTTTATTGGGCTCGATGAAACATTTGAAAAGCAAAAAAATCAGTCTGTTTTTGCTACTTTGGATGATAAGCAGTTAATCAATTATCCAGCCACTAGTCCTGAAAGAGCGGTTATTTACGTGGCCACTGATGTCAATTGTCCTTACTGCCGCCGTCTACATCAACAGCTACCGATGCTGAATGCCAAAGGCGTGACGGTAAAAACTATTGGCTATCCGATCTATGAAGAGTCGCCTAAGCAAATGCGCGGCATTTGGTGTCAAGGGAGCGAGGACGGTCGCCGTAAAGCTTTCGATAAAGCAATGTTACAAGGTAAGATGACTCCAGCAGCGGCAAGCTGTACTACCGACAATGTGACCGCTAACCGCGAAAAAGCTGCAGGGCTTGCGGTAATGGCGACGCCTGCCATTTATCGTGAAGATGGCGTACTGTTTCAAGCGAGCTTTGAAAGTCCTGAGTTTTTAGAGTTTTTGGGTGTGCAATAGTTCAGGCAGATATATAAAACAGTTACTAATGGAGAATGTATTAAGTAATGCATATCTTAATACTGATAAAAAAACCGCCACATAATCAATTTATGTGGCGGTTTTTCTATAAATTGTCTTACAAGGCAGATATTTAAGGCAAAACGATATCAACGATTTTCCAATCAATCAGACCTTCACGCTGCATCTCTATGGTAAGCGGATAGCCTTTCACTTGCCCGCTAATATTAAAGCAATTAATACCGCAATAGCTCAACTTTGGCTTATCACTATCAGAGCCTTGCGCAGCTTGCTTTTCAAGCTCATCCGCTTGTTTTTCCATGATTTGCTGCATTTGATTTTTCACCACCGCATCGATATCACCGCGCTGGATGATTAAGTTTTGAATCAGGTTTTTTAAGTCGACTTGATTGCTGGCGATGGCCCATGCTGCAGCCAGCTCTTTGGTAGCGGTATTGGCTTGACCTTGGGTGTTAATGACTTTTTCGATATTTTTCGGCGTGATAGCGCCAGCGACTGCTTGCATGATAAAGCCGTTAGCCGCCTCTTTTAATGGCTCGCCGCCAAGCTCAGCGACCAAAGGATACTTGGTCATGGTCATGGCAAATTGACTGGTTAGTTGGTTTTGAATACTCGGGCGCACTCGTTCATAGTCAATAGCCGCTGCGATAGTGGCACCGTCTTTGGCATCATAGGCATTTTTAAGCTGATAAGCGCTGTAATAAGGCGAGCCTGCATAGACAGTGACTGCAATAACAATCAATAAAACAATCAGCTTTTTCATAAAAATCGATACCTTGTTGCAAACTTAATGGTTATTAATATAAATCTGAAAACAGAGTTTAGACATACGTGGATATGGCGATAAATACTAGCATGGCTAACCCTGATAAAGGTATGAAAACCTTTGTTGATTCCTTAATAGAACCTTTTTAATATATAGGAAACCCCATAATTTATACTTTCCATACCTCAAAGCTTGATAAACGGCGATGCCATCTCCATAAATAGCGCAAACTTTTAATAATTGATTTGGCTAAGCAGCATCCCACCATATTGCTTGTAAGATTCATACGATTACCATCTCTGTCCTTTATACTCCGTTATGTTTCATGTGAAACCTTTGGGTACGATGATGGACGATATTAAGATAATCGTTCGTTAACTAACGTTGATAAAATGTATTAATGAATCGGGTTGATGAATCGACCGAGTGGTGGACTGTAAAGACGATAGGAGAGCTCATGAGTAAGCGCGATTTTTATGAAGTATTAGGTGTCAGTAAGACCGTTGAAACCAAGGAAATCAAGCGAGCCTACCGCAAGCTTGCCATGAAATACCATCCAGACCGTAACTCTGACGATCCTGATGCCGAAGAGAAGTTTAAAGAAGCGTCGATGGCTTATGAAGTACTGAGCAACGAAGAAAAGCGCTCTGCTTATGACCGTATGGGTCATTCAGCCTTTGAAAACGGTATGGGCGGTGGCGGTTTCGGTGGTGGTGGTAGCGGCAATTTCCAAGATATTTTTGGTGACATCTTTGGTAACTTTGGCGATATCTTTGGTCAATCACGTGGCGGCGGCGGTGGACGTTCGCGTCGCGGCTCAGACCTGCGTTATGTAATTGAGCTGACCTTAGAAGAAGCGGTACGTGGCTGCAAAAAAGAAATTAGCTTTACGGCTCCTGCGCCTTGCGACACTTGTAATGGTAAGGGCGCAAAAAACGCCTCTGATATTGTGACTTGTCAAACCTGTCATGGCCAAGGTCAAGTGCGCATGCAGCAAGGCTTCTTTGCCGTTCAACAAGCCTGCCCACATTGTGGCGGTACTGGCAAACAAATCAAAAACCCTTGTTCTGACTGTCACGGTAATGGCGTCAAAGACAAGTCACGTACGCTAGAAGTTTCTATCCCAGCGGGTGTTGATGATGGTGATCGCGTGCGCTTAGCAGGAGAAGGCGAAGCGGGCGGCGCTGGCGTGCAAAACGGCGATTTATACGTCGAAGTACGTGTCAAACCGCACAACGTCTTTACTCGTCAAGGGGCAGATCTATATATGGATGTGCCGGTTAGCATTACTGATGCCGCATTGGGTAAAGAAGTTGAAATACCAACCTTAGATGGCAAAGTAAAAATCAAAGTCGCCGAAGGTACGCAAAGTGGCAAGCTGCTACGTGTGCGCGGTAGAGGCGTGACGCCAGTACGTACCACGATGAAAGGCGATTTGATTTGCCGTGTGGTTATCGAGACACCAGTGAATCTAAACCGTGAGCAAAAAGATCTGTTACGTCAGTTTCAAGATACGCTTGATGGTGATAGTAAGCATCAGCAGTCGCCACATAAAAAATCTTTCTTTAAAAAGATAGGCGAATTGTTTGATTAAAAATTTAACTTATTTGATTTGCTAAGTTATCTAAAGCCCCATTGTTTCACGTGAAACAATGGGGCTTTTTGTTAGTGGTATAAAAAACCATTCATACATTATATTTGCTAAACTTAGCGGGATAATTTTAAAAACAGCGGATCAAAAATAAAATATTTAGGGTAATGATATGAGTCAGAAAGAGAATAAAAAAATGATTAAGGTCGGTGTCATCGGTGCAGGCGGGCGTATGGGTCGTATGCTTATCGAAGCGATACAAGATAATCCGCAAACGACACTTAACGCTGCCATTGAGCGTCAAGGTTCAAGTCTTGTCGGAGCAGACGCTGGAGAAGTCGCTGCTATCGGACGCTTAGAGGTACAGATTGTTGATGACCTAAAGGCAGTGATTAATGATATCGACGTATTGATTGATTTTAGCTTGCCTGCTGCCACTGAACAAAACATGCAAGTCTGTGCTGAGCATAATGTTGCCATGGTCATCGGTACGACAGGATTTAATGAGCAGCAAGAGCAAGTACTAGCAAAAGCAAGTGAGCAAGTTGCTATCGTTTACGCGGGTAACTATTCAACAGGCGTCAATCTGTCATTAAAATTGCTAGGTATGGCTGCTAAAGCTTTTGGCATTGAGGCAGATGTAGAAATCATCGAAGCGCATCATAAGCATAAAATCGATGCCCCATCCGGTACAGCTTATATGATGGCAGAGGCAGTGGCAGAAGCACGTGGACAGAACCTAAAAGAGGTTGCCGTTTATGGCCGTGAAGGACAGACTGGAGAGCGCGAAGCGGGCACGATTGGTATTCATGCGATTCGTGGCGGTGAAATCATTGGCGATCATACCGTGATGTTTATTGCCGATGGCGAAGTGGTCGAGATTACCCATCGAGCGCGCGCAAGAATGACCTTTGCCGCTGGTGCAGTGCGCGCCGCTACTTGGATCGTTCAGCAGCCTACTGGACAATATAACATGCAGGATGTTTTAGGCTTGAACGATTAGGTTTAAGCTACTAGATTTAAATGAAGGGCTTTTTAATTATTGATTACGGCTAGGAGTCAGATATGGATAAGTTTGGATATAATCTGATAGCAGTATTTAGTCGGGCTATCACTACAGTCAGAAGTGCTAACTACGCGCGCCAAACAGCTTTTGCGTTAACTCTGACTCTCCTACCGTTAACAGTGCAAGCTGCCAACAATCAAAGCAGTTATGAGACTTACGTGATAGAAACCTATGGCGGCGACGCATTATTGCCTGCCGTTCGTCAGCAATTAAATAACAGCCGTGACGGCGGTACGGTCGCCATTTATCAAGATAAGCTAGTACTTCGCACCAGTGCTGCCAATTATCAGGCGGTACAACAGCTATTGACACAGATTGACCGTCAGCCGCAAGCGTTAACGGTTTCTGTGCGTGTCGGCAATAATAGCAGTAGCCAAGGTAATATCCAGCAAGGCCAGGTGATTATCACCAATCGTGGTATCCAAGGCGCAGGAATCATTAATCAGCGTAACAGCCAACAGCAAAGCAATAATTTATATCAAGTACAAACACTGTCTGGTAGTGCGGCAAGCATCAGTACAGGTACGCTTTATTCACTAAACCAAACCTATACTACCAATAGTTATCCTACCTATAATCGACCGTCGGGACAGATTATTATTCAGCAGCAGGTATTACTGCCAACGACGCAAGGCATTGCTGTTACGCCTAGACTGTTACTTAATGGACAAGTTGAAGTAAAATTATCACAAGTGGAAGAGCAGCTAGTACGATCTAATTCTTCTTATCGTCAAAATAGTTATGGCAGTAATGCTATTCAAGGTCAGCGTTTAAACAGCACGATTATCGTACCGCGCGGGCAGTGGGTGACTATCGGACAAATCTCTCAAAACGGTCAAAACCAAAGCTCAAGTTATGGGAGTAACCGCACAAATAATAGTAGTAATAGCGTGCCTATTTCACTATTGGTACAGTAGGCTATCGTCAAAATACCTTAAAAACGTGAGGGTACTGCTGGTATAGTTTTTTTGCAGCCTCTGTCTGCGTAGGCACAGCAAGCAAGAAAAATTTATACCAGCAGTACATGATGTATCGATATTACACTTCACTGCCTACATCTCATAAATAATAAAAAACATAAAAAAGCGCGGCATTATTATTCACAATGCCACGCTTTTTATATTAACGATTATTTATGAAAAACTAGTCAACATAGACTACTTCTAAAGGCGGAAAACCATTGAACTCAATTGACGAATAAGAGTTAGTATAAGCGCCAGTGGCTAACCAAAATATCTTATCACCAATCTCAAGCTCTTCTGGTAGCTGATAGTCGGTTTCTTCATACATAATATCAGCCGAATCACAGGTTGGACCCGCCAATACTACCCTACCTGCGTTGGTTGAGGTTTCCATTTTAGCGGTATAAACAGGATATTTAATCGCTTCACCTAAGGTTTCGATTAAGCCTTGAAATAAGCCCACATCGGTATAAACCCAGCGCGTGGTATCGTCATGCGACTTGCGTGAAATCAGCACGACCTCACTGACCAAAACCCCAGAGCTTGCCGCCAATGAGCGACCCGGCTCCAAGATAATCTCCGGCATATCGTCAACACCATAACTATCCACTAAATACTGCTTTACCGCTTCAGCATATTCCTTAATCGGATTGACTTGACTTAAGTATCTAGCAGGGAAGCCGCCACCTAAGTTAATCATTTGCAGCTTGATACCTTGCTCGTTTAGCAACTGTTCAAATATATTTTTAACCGTCATCAAAGCATCATTCCATACCGCAACAGATTTTTGCTGACTGCCGACATGAAATGAGACACCATAGGGTACTAAGCCCAAGTCACGCGCTTGAATCAGCAAATCAGTTGCCATAGCAGGATCACAACCAAACTTGCGCGACAGCGGCCACTCAGCAGTGTCCGAACCTTCTACTAAAATGCGTACAAACACATTAGAGCCGGGCGCATAGGTAGCAATATTTTTTAGATCGGCTTCTGAGTCGGTCGCATACAATCGCACGCCTCTCTCATAAGCGTATTTAACATGTTGTGCTTTTTTAATGGTATTACCGTAGGAGATACGATTGGCATCGACAGCGCAGTTAAGCACGCGATCTAGCTCATAAATCGATGCACAGTCAAAGTTTGATCCTAGATCGGCAAGTAAATTAATCACCTCAACGGCAGGACTGGCTTTCATTGCATAATGAATCTTTGCCTCAGGAAAAAGTCCAACCATTTCATTATATTTGCTTTTGATACGGCTAAGGTCAACGACTAAGAAAGGGGTTTCACGACCTTCAGCAGCTTGAGTGAATTTCTGCCAGCTGGCAGGGTCAAAATATTGGTCAATTTTGATCATGGTCATGCTAGGTAACCCTTAATAAAAACAATAAAATAGGTAGATAACGAATGCAGGTGGTATTAATACGACTGGTATTAAACAGTCGTTGGTTGTGGCTGCTTATCCGCTTCTTGTTTTTCACGTATTTTTAGCACTTTACGGACTTTATCACGAGCGCGGGTTTGCTTAAGGTTTGATAAATAATCGACGAATATTACCCCGTTTAGATGATCCATCTCATGTTGAATACATACCGCAAGTAACCCTTCTACCTCTTCATCAATCGCATTGCCATCTTGATCGAGTGCTTCTATACGTACTTTGTTTGGACGCTCAACTTTATCATAGACATCCGGTACCGATAAACAACCTTCTTCATAGGGTTGTTTCTCTTCGACTAATGGCGTTACTTTCGGATTGATAAACACCCTTGGGCTATCTTTATCTTCTGATAAATCCATAACGATGAGCTGAATATGGCGATCAACCTGACTGGCAGCCAGACCAATACCTTGCGCATCATACATCGTCTCAATCATATCGGTGATTAAGGTTTTGATTTCAGCAGTGACTTCCTTGACAGGCGTTGCAATCGTGCGCAAGCGCGGGTCGGGATAGCTTAAAATAGGGAGTAATGCCATAAGGCTCACCTCAATGATAAAGATAAAATAGGTTTGATATTATAAGATAAATGGGGGCAAAAGTAATGCTTATCAATACTTTCCCGCAATTATCACTTTTCATGATTCTAAAAAACTAAGATGAGAATTTCAATAGAACAGGAAAAAAGGCCTCACAAATAAGCAAGGCCTTTCTTTTATATGACATCCATTGAGGTAGGCTCAATTATATGCGGCGTTTACTCATAATCATCTCATAGATGAACAGTAAGATAATCGCGCCGATTACTGAGAAGATAAGACCAGTAAAGCCACCGTCAGCATTGATACCGATTAAACCAGCAACAAAGCCACCAAGCATCGCACCAACGATACCCAATACGATCGTCATAATCCAACCCATAGGGTCACTGCCTGGTTTAATGGCACGTGCTAATAAACCTGCGACCAAACCGACGATAATCATCCAAATAAAGCTCATATTCACTCTCCTAAAATGTTTTAATTTATAATGGTTTACTTATTGTGATGGATTCATTGTAGTCACTCTTTAGGTTGAAAAATAAGCAAAAAATGTTATCTGTGTATGCGCTATGTGAGAAAAATGCCATATTTGCTATTTAGCAGAGGAGATAGGTAAACGGGAGGTTACAAAGGTAGGAGAGTCGCAAACGCCGTTAAGGATAAATGGCTAGCACAAATTAAAATTAACGTTAGAAACTATAAAATATAGACGATAAAATAAAAAAGCGTAGCTCGTCAACAACGATACTACGCTTCAATTTTAAATTTTTTAAGCAGCTTTTATTTAGCCAGACTATTTGCCATTTAAGACTGCTAATAGACGTTGGTGAATCCCTTCAAAGCCGCCATTAGACATAATCACAATGGCATCGCCCGCTTTTGCGTGGCTGCGGATATGCTCAATAATGGCATCGACACTAGAGAGGACTTGTTGGCTGCCAATATTGGGGTTTTTGGCATTGGCATGTTCGATGACTTCCTTTAGACCCCATTCTAGACCAGTAGGCTCATACCATAATGTATAGTCGGCGAGGGCAGCAGACTCGGCTAGGCTATCTTGATGGATACCCATCTTCATGGTATTACTACGCGGCTCAATGATGGCCCAAATGCGTCTACCTGCCAGCTTTTTCTTAGCACCATCTAGCGTGGTGGTAATGGCGGTTGGGTGATGAGCAAAATCATCAAACACTAAGATATCGTTCACATCACCAATCAGCTCCATCCGGCGCTTAATACCCGCGAAGTCGGATAAGGCGGCGCAAGCAGTTTTAACGTCAACCCCAATATTATAAGCAGCAGCTACCGCAACAAGCGCATTATTGACGTTATGCACACCGCTCATCGACCAATCTACCAGCGCCGTGGCATCCTTATCATCATTAAAGCTCACAGTAAACTGGCTACCGTCTGCGCTCATGAGCTTAGCTTGCCAGTCGCTACTATTTTCTGGTTGGCTATCTTGTATATCAGCATTAACCAAAGTATTAGCTTTAGCCAAATCTGAACCGATAACCGCTGTACGCCAAATGGGCGTCCAAACACCTTTTGCCAAAGTATCTTCTAGGCTAATGGTTGCTGCTGGCATGATGATTTTACCCGTGCTTGGAATCATGCGCACCATATGATGAAATTGGGTTTGAATGGCATTTAAATCTGCAAAAATATCTGCGTGATCAAATTCAAGGTTATTTAAAATCGCCGTACGCGGGCGATAATGAACGAACTTTGAGCGTTTATCAAAAAACGCAGAATCATATTCGTCTGCTTCAATGACGAAATAGCCTGTGTTTGCTGAGTCATTAGGATCTTTTTCTCCCCCTAAATAACTGCTATGAGCAAAAACATGCTGCAAATGCTCATCAGGGGTATCGACCAAGGGCACGCCGCCGATCAAAAACCCAGTATCAATACCGGCATAATGCAGTATCCAAGCGAGCATAGTCGTCGTCGTGGTCTTGCCATGAGTACCTGCCACCGCGATGACATGACGCGACTGCAATACCTGCTCAGATAAAAACTGTGGTCCGGAGGTGTAGCGCAGACCCGTATCAAGCATATATTCAATCACATCCATGCCACGCTTCATCGCGTTACCGACAACCACTAAGTCCGGCGCAGGCTGCAAATGCTCTATCAGGTAGCCTTCTTCAATAGTGACGCCCGCATGTTCAAGTTGGGTAGACATAGGAGGGTAAATATTGGCATCTGAGCCCGTGACTGTATGTCCAAGCGCCCGCGCCAGCAATGCCAGCGAGCCCATAAAAGTACCACAAATACCAAGAATATGAATATGCATAGACGTTCCATACGAGCTTAAATAAAAGGAATAAAAATCTAAAATTAGCCGGTAAAATATAGAGATTTACATGCTTAGCATCACCTAATAATAAAGCTAAGACTGATTCAGCTATGTTTAGTACGGGCTTATATCTTTGATAAACAGTTGCCAATAGTGACTAATATCGTAGTGTGGCAGACCAGCGCTCATTGTAAAGTAAACGCTGTTCGTTGACCAATAAAAAACGCCTAACAAGTAGGCGTTTTGCAATTTGTAAAGCAGTCTTATTCATGCTTATACTATTTATATAGGCTATAACATCTATATAGGTTATAACCTGTTTTATTGACGCGTGTCTTTATATACGAGACAACGTGTAGTCTTCATCAGGGTTTTTGTCCTCATTCATCATTACTAAATGATTGTCTTGGATATGATAAGTTTCAATATCTTTGCTCTCATAAACAACCGTAATCATATCATTGTCTTGACGATATACACCGGATTCGACTGAGGTTGGTTGCTGCGCTTCAGCATCGTTTAAGACACTGGTTTTCAGTACAGAACCATCAGCAAATAAATTTAAAGTGATATTGATGCTTTCGCAAGATGAGCACGGCACGATGCCACCATAATCGCCCATTAATGTGGCTTGCAGCATACTGTCGCTATTCAATGCTGAAATCATCGGTGAGTTATGCGACCTCGCGTTTGGGTTGGCAGTTGCAATGAGCGATTGTTCTTGATTATCTGCTTCATCCGCTAAATCTTTAGCATCGCTCTTTTGTGAAACAGTGTCATCATCTTTCGCGTCAGTATTCTGTGTACTATTAATCGTTGCACCTTGAGTCATCTTATTATTAGTAGAAGATGAAGCACTGTCGCAGCTCATGAGCAGTATACATACTGGCACAGCCAATAGTGGACGCATACAGCGTCTGATGACGGTAACAGTAGATAAGGAGACGGGTGAAAGATATGTCATAGTGATACCAAAAAACAGTTTTTAAATAGTATTTTTAAATGTTGTCAGCATTATGCATGACCTAAAGCTGTGATAAACAATCATGATAATGACTAGCTTAACGATAATAAGTAAACTGTGCGAGCCTGACTTCGTTAAATTATGTGTTAAGAAGGCCGGTATCGTTTTGAAAGGTTTTAACCAGTGAGCGCTTATAAAGCACAAAAGTGATATAACCATCAGCCGTTTATTAAGCGTGACGGTTAGAAATAGGTCGCACGATACGCCATAATATTAGCAGGTGAGCCAGTATCAGGATGCTAAACAGAATCAAGGATTGCTCGGGAATACTCAACCCCAAAAATGTCCATTCAATAGAAGCACATTCACCAGAACCAGCAAAAACTTCTTTTAATACCTGTTGCATGGGTAGCGTATCAAGCCAGTAGTCTAAGCCTGGACCGCACGAAGGAACTTGGTCAGCAGGTAAATGCTGTAGCCAAACATGACGTCCTGCTACTACTGCCGCCCAACCAATACCGGCGAGGCTACCAAGCCACAATAGTAATCTGATAGCCATAGATTTTGGATTAAATAAAGCGGCAATCAAAGCAAAACCGCCCATCACCATCAGTCCAATACGCTGAAAAATACACAGGGGACAAGGTGAGAACCCCATGTAACGCTGTAAGAAAAACAGCGCAAAACTCATACCTATCACGGCCATTATCACTAAAAACACGTGCAGATTGCGGTAAGTGGTCAGCTGTAGCATAGGGCGGATACTCTTATAAGATATTTATGGATGAATGACAAAATTGGTGATGAATTAGCGATACTGTTTTAAGAATTCCATAAAATCTTCTGTTTCGGTTTCTTCAATCTCCGCTTGTTGTAAGATTGATTTTTCGGCCAATACTTCATATTTAGCTTGGGTGTTTGGACTGAGTGTTTGCTGTAATAATGAATCGCGATGCTGCTGAGCCAGTGTAAAACCTAGCTGCCATAAGCTGCCTAAACGCTTACTATCAGAGTTTACTTGTGCAGATATGGTCGATTCAGGGTGACCGGCTTTACCTTGCATTAAGGCGACGGCCGCACGATAATCATTGCCGCCATAATGCGCGTCAAGTAATGCTGCCAATGGCTGCATACGGCTCAAATGTATGAGCATCCAGCTCTCGAGTGGTTGTTCGGTGCCATTATTGAGTATTTGTAAATTCTCACGGCGACCTTCATTGACAACACGCTCAAGATTAATGGCCAGATCTTCTTCTTCCTCAGGCATCAATTCAGGCGAATCGCTTAATAGACAATATAGCGCCATCACTTCTAAAAAACAGGCGCTAGATAGGCGAATGCCAATATCGCTATAAGGGTCTAAATCAATCGCCCGAAACTCAACATAAGCAATACCACGACGCTCAAGCGCTTCGGTTGGTGTCTCGCCACTCATCGCGATTTGCTTGGGGCGAATAGGGCTATAGTATTCATTTTCTATTTGTAAGATATGATTATTGATTTGAATAGGATTGCCATTCTCATCATCTAAACCGAGTTTCTCAAAGCTTTCATGCGGGGTTTGAATCGCACGGCGCAGTCCTTTGACATACTCTGGTAAATTGTTATAACGGATATCAAGGTGTTCTTGCACGCTATTGGTATAGCCAAGTTTACCCATACGCAGGCTGGTTGCAGTTGGCTTATAATAGGTTGATCCATTGAGCAGCTCGAGGTCATGGTCAATCCCTGCGACAAAGCAGGGGCAAACACTGGGACTCGCTCCTAATAAGTAAAGTACCAAACTGGTCAGACGCTTAAAGTTGCGAATAAGACCCAAATACTTATCGTTTTTAAAATCTGTCAGAGTTAGCGCTTGTGCCGTAGGCGTTTGCGCTTGCCATGCTGAAAATAAATCATCGCCAAACGACAGGTTATAATGTAGACCAGCAATCGTCTGCATTCGGCGACCATAACGGATACCAAGTCCACTACGATACAAAGTTTTTAATTTACCGGTATTAGAGCTGCCATAGTCTGCCAGTGGAATATCTTCATCATTCGCGGATAGCATACAAGGCATGGATAATGGCCACATCAGCTCATCTTCAGGCATACCTTGATAGACCAATAGGTGCAACTGGCGCAACATGGTAAGCGTTTCTTTTGGCGACGTTTTAGGGTCGGTAATCAGCTCAAGTAAGCTTTCTGAATAGTCGGTTGTGATAAACGGATGCGTAAGCTTTGAGCCAAGTTTGGCTGGATGCGGCGTTTGTGACAAATAACCATCAGGCTTAACGCGTAGCCCTTCTTTTTCGATACCGCGTAGCATGCCCGTTAAATGCTCACTAGTAAACCAACCTGGAATGTCAAAATCGACAAAGCTACTCGCAAAATTACTCATAATAGTCATCTATTGTTATTAATTATGGTCGCTCGAAATAAAGTTGATATTCGACCGTAAAAAGGGGTGAGATAATGACGTCAGTTTAGCCCAAAGCCAGTCTAAAAACCACGTACAATTACAAATACAGTAAGCTTCACTTGATGCTATTTGACTGATAAAAATTGGCTTATCGCATCATTTGCATATGACATTTAGTCATCATTCAGGATCTACTTTAAACAAAAAAAGCATCTACTAATAAAGTAGATGCTTTAAATATCGTTAATCTGGATGGTGGTTTTTTATCAGTCATATGATGATTAATAACCGTTTCCAATGCGTCATTGGCTTATGAGAATTCTAGTTCAGTCTCAAAGCTTTTTAGATTATGGCGTGCCATCGCAAGATTAGATTTTTGACGATCAAGTACTAGGTATAAAAATAAATTATCATTACGTACCAATGGACGTAGCAAATGATATTGCTTGCCAAGGGTAATGAGAATGTCTTCAATGCTTTCGTTTAAGCCTAAAGATTCTGCCACTTTACGCTTAGAACGCAAGACATCAGTGTTGCCAGCAGAAGCAAGTTCAAGGTCAATACCAGAGCCTTGGGTTGCCATTGCGAGACCTGATTCGCTGTCTACCAGTGCTGCGGCAATAAAACCGTCAATGTCGTTTAATGCGTCAAGTGATAACTTCGCCATGCAAATATGCCTTAACTATTTCAGATATAAATAGGATTGATTAGATTAGCTACTTAAAAGTAGGCGGTATTTAAGCATATACTAATAATAATGCAATCGTAAACCGACTAAATGCACTTTTAACCGGATTAACGGTATAAGGCATGTTTTTGGGTATACGTTTGTACATTCATATCTATCTAAATAGTTCTGACCTACAACTTATCTGATTCACAATGATGGTTAAGTCAGTGAGCTTTGAATGATACGTGTCGTTAATAGCTGATAAATTTATAGTAACCAAATTATCTACTATTGATTATGAGTACTTACTTAGATAGAAAACGACGAACCACAGCCACAAGTGGTGGTTGCATTGGGGTTGGTGACCACAAAGCGTGCTCCCTCTAGCCCTTCGGTATAATCAACAGTAGAGCCTTGTAAGTACTGATAACTTAGCGAATCGACAACTAATGTCACATCATTATTATCAAAATTGGCATCATCTTCATTGAGCTCGTTAGCAAAGTTAAAGCCGTAAGAGAAGCCTGAGCAGCCGCCACCGGTCACATAAACGCGTAGCATCAGGTTGCTATCGCCTTCTTCTTCACGCAAGCGACGGACTTTTTGCGCCGCACTATCGGTTAAATTTAAAACCGTTGGATCTACGGGTTGGTTTGAGCTTGGGTCAAATTGGTTCATATTTACCTCAATTGCTAAAATCGAATGATATTATTTTTTACTGATGCGAGGTCGTCTATTTATACTGGATAATGCAGAGTTAGCAGGAGTTTTTAATGACTGCTGCTAATGAATCACAGGCGACGGTACTATTATTGAGAGTGGCGGTTATTTTAGCTAGCGACTGTGGCATAGCCGTTAGGCTAACATTAAGGCTATTAGCACTTAACTGACTGATGTCAATAGTGTTTTGCTAGTATAACATAATTGGGGTAACGATTGATTTGTCAAGGGTGACAGCAGCGTTTGCCATTATATAAGGGTAGCATGCGTCACTTATTCTTTACTGATAGAACAGAATAATTAGCAGTATAAAGGATTGAATTTAAAATACTTATTTAATTGTTTGCCTATCGGTTAGGCGTTTGAAATAATAGCCGCCAGTAAACATGCCAGACGTGTGTTTTTCCTATTGCCTTATGTTTTATATTACCGCTGAGATGAAGAAATTATATGATCGAATTTAAAGACGTTGGTGTTCGCCGTGATGGTCGTGAGTTGTTTGCGGGCGCAAGCTTCCAGCTACATCCGGGCCATAAAGTTGGCTTAACGGGCAATAACGGTACCGGTAAATCGACCTTGTTTGCCTTATTGTTGACACGAATGGGCACCGGTGATACCGAAGTGACGCTTGATAAAGGTGAAGTGAGCATTCCTGATAGCTGGCATGTGGCGCACATGGCGCAGGAAGTTGGCGCGACCACACAGACCGCGATTGACTATGTACTCAGCGGTGATGAGCAGTGGTACGAGATTAATGCTACCTTGAATGACTTGAGCAGCGTCAGTGACGAGCAGATTGGCATACTGCATCAGCAGTTTGACGAAATTGATGGTTATCGTACGCCGACTAAAGCGGCACAAATCATGGCGGGTTTAGGTTTTAATACCAATCAGCATGAATTGCCGGTAGAAGGCTTTTCGGGTGGTTGGCGCATGCGTCTAAACCTTGCTAAAACCTTGATGAGCCGTGCTGATTTAATGTTACTCGATGAGCCAACCAACCATTTGGACTTAGACGCTATTCTTTGGCTTGAGACTTGGATTAATGCCTTTACTGGTCTGGTCATTGTTATCTCGCATGACCAAACCTTTTTAGATAATACCGTCGGTCATATCTTGCATGTTGAACAACAAAAAATTACCCTTTATACCGGTAACTACCAGCAGTTTATTCGTACCCGTCATGAGCGTATGGCACAGCAGCAACAAGCTTTTGAGAAGCAAGAAGCAACGAAAGCGCATTTAGATGACTTTATTCGTCGTTTTCGTGCAAAGGCCAGTAAAGCAAAGCAAGCGCAGAGCCGTATCAAGCAGCTTGAACGCATGGCTGAGCTGTCACCGATGATGGCGGACAATCCGTTTTCGTTCCGCTTTTATGAGCCTGCTAATATGAGCTCGCCATTGATTGAGTTGACCGATGCCGATATTGGTTATAGCGACACCCCGCTGCTTTATAATGCCAATGTACAAGTAACCCCTGACACTCGTATCGGACTACTTGGGATGAATGGCGCTGGTAAATCGACCTTGATTAAAGCCTTGGTCGGTGAGCTTGGTGTATTAACGGGCAGTTATAATGTTTCAGACACGCTAAAGCTTGGCTACTTTAACCAGCATCAAATGGATATTCTTGATCCCAAGGCAACCCCGATAGAGATGATGCGTCGTTTAGCAGGCAAAACTTCTGATGCGATGCTACGGTCGTTTTTGGGTAGCTTTGATTTCCGTGGCGACCGTATCGATACCCCAAGTGAGCTATTCTCTGGTGGCGAGCGGGCGCGTTTGACCTTGGCATTAATCGTTTGGCAGCGTCCGAACGTCCTCGTACTCGATGAGCCAACCAACCATTTAGATTTACAAATGCGTCAAGCGTTGACCATCGCCTTGCAAGGGTTCGAAGGGGCAGTGGTACTGGTCTCGCATGACCGCGAGCTGATTGCCAACGTCTGTGATGAGCTGTTTTTGGTACATGATGGGCAAATCGATGAGTTCGATGGCGATATCAGTGACTATGGTAAGTGGCTAGCTGAAAAACGTAAGCAAGAAAACTCACAAGATAAAAATACCAGTAAGAAAAAAAGTAAAAAAGAGAGTAAGAAGTTTGTTTCACGTGAAACGAATGACAATTCAGCAGACAGCCATGCGAGCAAGCAAGTGGGTAATAATGAGTCTCAGCCTGCGCTTAGTAAAGATGCCCAGCGTAAATTAGCCGCTGAGCAACGCAAACTAACCGCGCCTATTCGCCGCGATATTGAAAATATAGAAAAAGCCCTAGCTGATATTGATAAGAAGTTAGCGACCCTTGAGACAAAGCTTGCCGATACTGAGTTTTATGAAGAAAGCCGTAAGTCTGACTTAATGAAACTACTCAACGAGCAAACAGCATTGCAGCAGCAACATAGTGATAATGAAGAAAAACTATTGCTAGCGATGACGACGTTAGAGGAAATGGAAGCGGACATTAGCTAACAAGCTAGAGCTAACAAACCCACCGTTTTATCACGTTATCGTTCAATTACAAAACAAGCCATAAACAGTCAGTCATAAAAAAAGGGAAGGCGTAAGCCTTCCCTTTTTTTATTTTATGCGCTTATTGCATACGATATTTACCATCCCCGTAAGAGAGGATTTTCATGGTGGTCGTACAAAGCTGACAGTTTATTTGACCCGCAGCGGCTTTCGATAAATCAAGAATTCGACCTTTAATAAAAGGTCCTCTATCCGTAATTTTTACGATCACGCTCTGCTTTGTCTTTTTGTTGGTCACTTGTACCTTCGTACCAAACGGCAGCGTCTTATGCGCAGCAGTTAGGGAGTTCATATTGAAGATACTACCACTAGCAGTACGTTTACCATGAAACTTACTACCATAATAACTGGTGTTTCCGGCAAAAACGGTGGTGCTTAATAATAGTGATAATGTGATAACCAAAGACTTAATTAAATAAGACATTTAAAACCTGTGTTCTATTGATGAGATAGACAGATACCCTTGCCTATGTTATTCATATTCCCTGTGAGTACAAATAATATAAAATATCTTACAAGAAATAACTTGTCCGATTATTACAGCTCTGTGAAAGAACTCTCAAGGTCAAATATTTTCATATCGAAAACCAACTAAATGACCAGAAAAATACAAAATAAAGTATTGATTTAAAAGAAAATTAATTTTTCAAGAAGGGTGTTAGGAACAGTTCAAGCAAGGTTTTCTTATGGCTTAGCCCTTATACAAGGCGCTTACCGCTAGATTCTAGCTAACTCTATCGGAACGGTTTAACGCTGCCATAGTTGTGACAAAAAATTAAGCAAAAAGTCATGTAAATAAAACTTGCTATACTCTTACGATTTTGTAATATGCGTAAGATTAAACATTATTTCATAGTATTTGAATGAATATTTATAATAAGTTTGAATGAATATTTATAATAAATTTGAATGCAAAAAATATTTTTGTGCGTGGTTTTTTTTGCTGTCTCTACTGCTTATGCAGCCGAAATCTATAACGTAGATTCGGTGGTGACTGAAGAAGAAGACAGTAATCCATTTATTAATAATGAAACTGCTGAAATGCCCGTGCTTGTTAGTGGACTCGATACTTCGCCAGCAGAAGAGCATGGCGTACAACCGCTTAATGATAAAGATACACTTGAGCCAAAACGAAAGCATAATAAAGACCTAGCTATCGCTCCCGAAAAGCTAAAAGCATTGGCTAAGCAGGCTAAGCAGGCTCAGTGGTAACATTTATTATTCTATAAAAATGGCAAAGCTGAAGTTATTTCACCAAATTTCTATTTAACCAACCCAAAATCACGCTCAAAACGCAACTTCGATCCTTATGCAGAGCTGATGGCAACGATAGAGCAGGCAAGTAACGAGAGCGTTGTCTGCAAATATCCAGCCAGATATTTATGGCTCAATCACCATTTACCTGAATTGAATATCAGTTTCAAAAACTGCGCACAGTTGCCAGATCCAACCCAAGAAATAAGCCTCATCTTAGTCAGTAATTACTTAAAAAATCCCACCTCTTCGTTCGGTCATGTATTGGTCAAAACCAGTATGCCAACAGACGATAAAGACAGTACTATTAAAGAAGTGAGAGAGCTTTCAAGCGAGAATTTGCTCAATAACCCCTATAACTTTGGCGCGCGTATTCCAGCCAATGAAAATGGTGCAATGTATGCTATCAAAGGGCTTTTTGGACTGTATGATGCTGGATTTTCGGAGACAGAGTTTTTTAAACAAGATGCTGTGTACTCTAAGAATGAGCAACGAGATATGTGGGAGTATGTCCTCAATCTTGAAGCGTTTGAAACGCAGTTATTGAACTACCATTTATACGAAGCAAAATTAGCCCGATTTGATTATTACTTCATCAAGCAAAATTGTGGCTATCGTTCAGGCGAGATATTAGAGTTGATTAGCGATGTAAAAACGACTGAGCGTATAGGCCCGTGGTACGCACCAGATTATGTGTTTGACCAGTTGTTAGAACACGATAATGGCACAGAGCCATTAGTAGCTTCGGTACGTTATTTACCTTCTGAGCAAACGCAGCTGCGAGAGAAGTTTGTACAACTGTCCAAGCCAATACAAAGTATTATTAATGGGATCATTATTACAGAGGATACCACTTCGCTTGCCACTTTGAATGCCGATGATAGAGCGCTTGCACTGGATTTTTTGATTTTGCATCGCACCTATCAAATATCACAAGAGCATACGCCACATCAGCAAGCATTAAAAAATGAATTGTTGAGTCAACGTTTTACGCTACCAGCCAGTAACCGTTTAGCTAAGCTGGTTGTGCCTAATAAAGCGTCACCCGCATTGAGTAGTAAAACCACGCAAACTAAAGTGATTTTATATGATGACAAAGCGGAGGTAGGGCTATCACTATTTGTGAAAGATCCGCTCAACGCTTACACTGATATTGATAAGCGGTTTGAAGCAGTACAAGTCTCTTTGGGCTATGATTTTGATGATAGTAAGTGGACGCTGACAGACTTCGTCTTTTTAGACATGCAGCAGATTGAAGACCTTAGACAACCGTTATCAGGCGAGCCCAAATTATCTTGGCAATTAAAAACAGGTGCTCGCACCGACTTGTTTACAGGTAATCATCACAGCCCTTATGCGCAAGCTGGCATGGGAGCGGGTGCAAAATTTGGTCAGCACCTACTTGGCTATGGTATGGTAAATGCGACTGTTCACGATCAAGACCGACATGCCGATATCGGTATCGAGTTTGGTTTGCGCGCTAAGCGTGACCAACAAAGTGCTGAGTTGTCTTATATTGCTTCTAAACGAGAGGGTCGTGCATCTATTGCCCTCACCAAATTGACATTACGTCAACAGTTATCAAAGAATAATGATGCCAGAATCGTAGTGACACATGCCAATAATGCGGCTTTAAGCGATTTAGACAGTTCAGCGGCGAGTCTCGCTTGGCATCATTACTGGTAACACCTTATTAATTACAGCAGCAAGCGAAAAAATGAAATATTGACTTATTATCCCCATATTATGTATTAACTGAAGTTATTAGAAATAAATACGATAAGGAAAAACAATATGGCAGAGAAAAACTACTATGACATTTTAGGGGTCAAAAAAGACGCCTCGGACGCAGATATCAAGAAAAAATATCGTAAGCTCGTTCGTCAATTTCATCCGGATGTTAGTGACGATCCAGATGCTGACAATAAGATTGCTGAGATTAATAACGCTTACGAGACCATCAGAGATAAAGACAAGCGCGCTGAATATGACGCGATGCTAAACAATCCGTTTGCCGGTCAAGGCGGTGGTTTTGGTGGCAGCTCTAATAGGCAGGCTGGCGGTGGACAACGCTGGGAAGATATGAAAGGTCAATTTGGTGAAGGCGAAGCCTATGGTGACGGAGGTTTTCGCTTCGATGATATTTTTTCTGCTTTTGGTCGCGGGGCGCGTGGACAAGCTGGTGGTCAAACGCAGTACGGTGATTTTGGCGCGCAAAATAGCAAAGGTCAAGATCAGCATGCAGAGATTACCGTTGATTTGGCCTCGGTTTATAGTGGCGACGACTACAGTATCAAGTTAAACGTGCCGGTTCGTCAGCCTAACGGTAGCGTAGAGTATGAGAATAAAACCCTTAAAATTAAAATTCCTAAAGGCATTACCGATGGCAAGCAAATTCGCCTAGCTGGGCAGGGCGCGGCTGGTAGCGGTAGTGGTAAAAATGGCGATTTATTTTTAAAGGTTAAGATTCGTCATGCGGCCAACATTCGTGTCGAAGGTGCGGATGTCTATCAAACCGTTAATATAACGCCATGGGAAGCGGCATTGGGTGAGAAAATTAACGTCAGTACACCAGCAGGTACACTAGGTGTAACGATTCCTAAAAACAGCAAATCAGGCAGCAACTTACGTCTAAAAGGTAAGGGTATCCCAGCCAAGCAAGCGGGTGATTTATACTTAACCTTAAATATTGTCAATCCTAGTATCAATAGCGAAGCGGAAACCCAAGCTTATGAGGCGTTAAAACAAGCCTTTGCTGATACCAGTATCGACCGTTAAATGAAGTCATTAATAACAGTTATTTATCACCGCAATAAGCAATAAAGAGTACAGATGAATACGATAACGATGAAATGATGAAATAAAGCGCAAACGAGGATAATAGCTATGAAACATTCGCCTGAATTTACCGACATTATCATGAGCTTAGATGAGCTAGTCTCTGCCTGTGGTCAAGAGCGTCAATGGGTTATCGAATTGATTGAAGAAGATATCATTGAGTACGATGTGCCTGAACACGAGCAATTCACTGGTTATCAGCTGACGATCGTGCGCCGTGCTTCACGCCTCAGTCGCGACTTTGAAGCCAGCGTCCCTGCTATTGGTTTGATACTTGAGCTATTAGAGGAGGTCGAGCAATTACGCCAACTAAAACATCAGCTAGATAGTCAGAAACCTGTCATTGAAGTAGATATCTAGCATTTGAAATAGTGATACCAAATCTAAAAAATACACTTAGCGGTATCAAACTCGCTTAGCCTACTAGACGTAGTACTAACACACGTTTCCCTAGCTACTCTAGCTTTTGGGCAGGGTATTAGATAAATAGCAAAACGTAGACAATAAAAAAGAGCCCTGATGGGCTCTTTTTGTCTGAAAAAAATATCTTATAAATGTCTTATAAAAGATTAACGCGCATATTTTGGATCAGCAGCAGCGGTAAATAACACGTCTGTTGACGAGTTCAAAGCTGTTTCTGCCGAGTCTTGTATGACGCCGATGATAAAGCCAATGGCAACTACTTGCATGGCGATGTCGTTTGGGATACTAAATAAACTGGCAGCAAGCGGAATCAGCAGCAATGAACCACCAGCGACACCCGACGCACCGCAAGCACTAATCGTTGCCACCAAACTCAATAACAGCGCTGATGCAAACGTCACTTCGATACCGAGCGTATGAGCAGCAGCAAGGGTTAAGACGTTAATAGTAATCGCTGCCCCCGCCATATTAATGGTTGCACCCAAGGGAATGGTCACTGAATAAGTGTCTTCGTGTAGACCTAATTTGCGTGCAAGATTCATGTTGACCGGAATGTTAGCCGCTGAACTGCGAGTAAAGAATGCGGTAATGCCTGACTCACGTAGGCAAATGAAAACCAGTGGATAAGGATTCTTACCCGTCTTAACAAGGACAATGAGTGGGTTGACCACCAACGCTATAAATAACATACAGCCGACCAGCACCATCAAGATACGGGCATAACCTGCCAAAGCGGCAAAACCTGTCTCAGCAACTGTATTGGCAACCAAGCCCAAAATACCGAAAGGCGCTAAGGCAATGACCCATTTTACCACTTGTGAGATGGCATCAGAAAAATCACTGACCACGGTACGAGCGGTATCACTGGCTTGACGCAGTGCAAAACCAATGATGATTGCCCACGCTAAAATACCAATATAATTGGCTTCAGCGATCGCACCGACGGGGTTCGCTACTAGACTTAGCAGAAGGTTGGTCAACACTTCTTTGAGGTTGGCCGGTGGAACTTGCTCAATAACCGCATTGATTAAGACCAACTTTGTTGGAAATAAGAAGCTTGCACCTACGGCAGTCAGTGCAGCCAAAAAGGTGCCAAACATATACATAATCAGCACTGGTTTGACAAAAACTTCATTGCCACTGCGGTGTTGGCTAATGGCTGCCATGACCAAGATAAATACCAAAATTGGGGCAACAGCTTTTAGGGCCCCAACAAATAGCGTTCCTAATAATCCTAAGGCAATACCAACACTTGGTGCTAACCAACCAATCAACACGCCTAATATTAAACCGATAATAATGAGCGGCACCAGCCCTATACGCTGGTACATCGCAATCAATGAACGCATCTATACACCCTCGACTTAGTCAATAAATAAGAAAATTATAACGAAAACGGAAAATTAATCGAAGGATGGTAGCATTTTTTCAGATAAGCGCCTACCTTTAACCCACACCTGAATGGGCTTATGGGGCTAAGAGGGAGGCGTCGTATAAGGAAAATAGGAAGGTTTTTATCATGAAAAATAAAGAGGTTTGTTGCATTAAACTTTGAAATGGGTCAGCTCATAGTCTAATTGTTGATAGCTTTTATACTTATGACGACCTTCTTGCATGCTAGTTTCGTCAGGTTTTATCAGCTCAAGTACCCGAGTAGGTTGAGCATTATTGGTTGCTGCCATAAAGGTGTTCACGGGATGTATCGTGGTATTAAGTACGATGCCTTTGAAGTCGGCTGGCATATAGCTGCCAAGCAACACTGGTGCTAATGCTTTATTATTAATATCAGCATTAGAAAAACCAGTATTAGTCACATTAGTATTAGCAACATCAGTATCAGCGCCTAAGAGGCATTGATGTGGTATAAAGCTAGTTGCCTCTTGTGCCCATAATGCCTTATCAAGCGTCGACAGCAATTCATCATCGTCGATAAGAATCAACAAGGACTGATTGCTTTTATTGAGCGCCGTTTGGGTGAGCTGACAAATAAAGCCCAAGAAATCTTGGGCTTTACTCTCAGTTAATACATAAAAGCTAACTTTCATAGACTGAGTTTCATTGATTGGTTATTCATCAATATATTATGCCATATTTGCATGGTTTTTTAGGTATTGCATGAATAATGGCACTGGACGACCAGTCGCTGCTTTGTCTTGACCTGAAATCCATGCCGTACCAGCAATGTCTAAATGCGCCCATGCTTGACCTTCTTCTATAAAGCGCGATAAGAAACAGGCAGCAGTCACAGCGCCAGCACCTTTACCACCGATATTTTGTATATCAGCGATAGGCGAGTCAATCTGCGCTTGATACTCGTCATCCATCGGCATATGCCAGATAAGATCACCAGATAAATGACTGGCGTTTTCTAAGTCAAACAACACATCTTCGTCATTACTAAAGACCGCTGAGCGGACGTGACCCAATGCAACCACACAAGCACCGGTCAAGGTTGCGACATCGATGATGGCTTTTGGCTGATAATACTTTTGTACGTAGCACAAGGTATCGCACAATACTAAACGACCTTCAGCGTCGGTATTTAGGATTTCAACTGACTTACCGTTCATTGCTCTGATAATATCGCCTGGACGCGTTGCCTCGCCTGATGGCATATTTTCAGCACAAGCTAGCGCACCGACGACGTTAATGGGTAGGCGCGCTTCACATAGTGCTTTTAGGGTACCGAGTACCGCAGCAGAGCCACCCATATCAAATTTCATCTCATCCATCGCCGCACCCGGTTTGATTGAGATACCACCTGAATCGAAGGTAACACCTTTACCGACAAGCACGATAGGCGCATCATCATTTGCAGCAGGGGCATTATTAGTTTGAGCACTGTCTTCGCTATTTTGTTCAGATTTTTTAGCGGCTTTCTTGCTAGCAGATTTGGTTGGTAATTTATCAGCCAACGCTTTTAGACCACCAGCCACTTTTGCGCTGTTGGTAGTGGCTTTGCTAGTATCGCCATCAGCATTGACACTAAAATTAGACTGACCACGATATTCCATTAGTACAAGTTTGCCTTCTTTGGTAGAGCCTTGCGCGACCGATAAGAAGCAGTTCATACCCAGTGCAGACATCTCTTTCTCACCTAATACGGTGACTTTTAATAGGTCAGGATAAGTGGCTGCCAATTCCTGTGCTTGCTCAGCCATATAAGCTGGGAAACAAATATTGCCCGGCTCATTGGCGACATCACGGGTCAAGCTTTGACCAGTAAAGACCGCTTGTGCAAAGTCTAATGACTCTTCTAAAGACGGCTCTGCCAATAAGTAGATGTCCGTTAAAACAGGCGTTTGCTGCTCAGATTTGTACTTGTCAAAACGATAGCTTGCTGCCAGCAGACTTAAGGAAAATTGACCAAACTGGTTTTCTTCTAACGCATCACCCAAGGCCACAGTGATAGAGTCAACACGCTTTTGGGTGCTCTTATAAATGGTATTAGCAATTTTTTCTAGGACGCTATGACGCAATTTATCAATATTACCCACACCGACCAATAACAGCTGTACTGGATTTTCTTTGGTGGTTTTTTTATCGCCAGCCAGCGCATAGTCAGCTACGGTTTCACAAGCTTTACCATTAAAGTGCGACACTTCAATCAATTGCTCAATACGGGTTTGATAGTCGCTCAATACCGACTCAGCTAAGATATTTTTTTTATCATCGATTAAGACGACGAGGCAGGCGGCGTCTTTACTTTTGGCTTCTTTTTTAAGAATTTTTTGTGTATGGGTTTTTGGTAGAGTTTGCGTTAATTTAATATTCATATATTGTTATCCTTATTAGATGAATGCATTATTTTAAAAGCGTGAATACAGTAAGGTATTAAATTTAAACTGCTAACGTGTTTGAATCGATATTGTGTTTAAGCTGCTACCTATCTTAAATAGGCACGCCTATCAAGCAAGCGTAGTAGTGTAGCATATCAGCGTACAGTACGCAGTTAGCAAGGGTTAGGTAATGTTTCTGAAGCTATTTCCTGCATTATATTAGCATCTACCGTTAGCCATTAATTAATTTATCAGTCGCTACTAGAGCGGCAAATCTATCCTGAAGCGCTGCCATTGCACTATCATGCACAGTGCTTGCCTTTATAACTTGCCCTGTCACGCTAGGCAGGTCGCGAGTGGCACAAGCATCATGACATACAAAATTCTGGAAACCTAAGTCAAACGCTGCTCTAACGCTTGAACTGACGCACATATGACTCATAAAACCGGCAAAAATAATCTGCTGTTTGTCAGTAGATTCTATAAGCTCTTGTAGCTCGGTATCATAAAAGGCATTAGGGTGCATTTTGGTGATGATTTTTTCATCGTTCATTGGCTGTAAGCTATCAACAATGGCAACATTAGCAGAGGATGGATCAAAAATTTGCTCATTGCCGTGATGAGCGATGTGAAAAATAGGGATGTCTTGCTGACGGGCTTTATCAAGGAGTAGGCGTGCGTTTTCAATAGCTTTAGTACCTGCTTGTCCTAAAGGCATTGCACCATCAACGTATTCGTTTTGATAGTCGATAAGGACGATTACGCAATTTGACCAATCAAGCGTATCAAATTTACCACCAGCGAGTTCGAGTAAGGTAGAAGGCGTAGACATGGTGTGCTCCGTTATGCGGTATGAATATGAATATGAATTCTGAGGCTTTATCAGTCTAGCAATTAATATGGCAGATGCACGGGCAATGATACGAACGACAAACAAACTTTTCTAAACGCAATATAGCAAAAACTTTATTTAAGAAGCTTGCTTAACCTAATGCTGTTTTATGCTTTATTGTCTCTTTATCCTTTCTTTAATGTAGCTACCATCAGTCCATATTACTACGCCATCAGCAAGATCGACGCAATGTTTCCAAACACATTTTACGGTCATTTTTTAGCAAAATATGCTAGGATTAGCGGTTATCTTTATCGTTAATATTTATAGTAGGGTATCGCTAATAAGTGACTCAGTTCTTAAACGACTAAGCCATTAAATTGCTTTTACGCCTGTTCGAATATCTGACTGAGCAGCGCTGCGTCTATAATACTTAGCTGTCGCGCTAGCATTTATCAATCATCTGTCAATAAGCCGGTGATGAATTGTACGAATACCAACCCTTTTTTAAGAGTGCCTATTGTGATATTACGCCGCTACATGACCCAACAAGTTGCTTCTACTACCGCTTTGGTATTGGGTTTTTTAGTGGTGATGATGCTTGGCGGTCGTTTGATCCGTTACTTTGGCATCGCGGCTGAAGGCAATCTTGATATCAGCTTGTTATTTACCATTATTGGTTATAATTTGCCGTATTTTTTAGAGTTGATTCTACCGTTAGCATTTTTTATCGCCTTAATGTTGGTATTTGGGCGGCTGTATGTTGACCAAGAAATGGCGGTGATCAATGCCAGTGGCGTGTCGCGCGGTAGACTTGGGCGTTTGATGACCCCATTGATTCTGGCATTGTTTGTCGGTGAAGCGGCTTTATCCATCGTTGGAAAACCGTGGGGGGTGCGTTCATCCGAGAGTGTTTGGCAGCAGCAAGCCTTGACCAGCGCTTTTGATTTAATTCGGCCCAATCAATTTATCAGCAGTGGTAATTATCATCTATATGTGGGCAGTTTGAGTGATGATAAAAAACAATTGCAAGATGTGATATTGATCCAAAGTGAACCTGAGAAAAAGGGCGGTTCAGCTAAAAATAATACTGTTAAAGATGCTGCCATGGATGTTAAAAACAACATCGATCCTGAAACTGCCGAGCAATTAAATATTCCAGAGCTGCCAAAGGCGCTTATAAACAATAGCAACATTAGCAAAGACACCATTACGCTTGCCAAACGTGCTGAGCAAGTAGAGACGGGTAATAGCGGCGTGACTCAATTGGATTTATTCCAAGGTCGCCGTTATGAAGTCGGCGCTGGTAGTCTAAAATACAATCAAGTGGGCTTTGATCGTTATCGCATCACCTTGACGGAACCCTCCGAAGCAGTCATTACCGAAGACAATATTGAAACGCAAGCGATTGGACCGTTATGGCAAGCGGCTACGGGTAGCTCACAAGTCGGCAGTAACAATGCAATGCGTGCGGCACAAGGTGAGCTTGGTTATCGCTTGGCGTTACCCTGGCTGATGATTATTGCGCCGATGCTGGCGGTGCCACTGGCGCAAGTACGTCCGCGTCAAGGTCGCTGGTTACGTCTATTTCCCTCTATTTTATTATTTGTCAGCTGTGCGCTCGGTATCATTTCGCTTAAAAATGCAGTCGGTAAAGGTAGCGTTAGCGTTTGGGCGTATGCATGGCTTATCTTAGGGTTTATGGCATTAGCCCTTTATATGAATTGGGGCAGCCGTGTGCAACATCGGTTGCGCTTTCGCAAACAAGAGCATGAGCCTTTAATAGTTAATAATAATCAAAATAGTGGCTCACAAGGAGGGCAGTCATAATGCGCTCCTTATTTGCAAAATCTCCAGCGACTCATCACTTGGCTGCAAAACCTACCAACTTAAAAGTGCTTAGCCGCTATGTGAAACTCAATGCCTTGCTGGCGATTATCGCTGCGGTCATAGGCTTGTGGGCATTACAGCTGATATTTTCTTATTTATCAGAGCTTGATTCGTTAGATGACAACTATACGATGGGAGAGGCGATTAAATATATCTTTTATCGCTCGCCCTACTTCTTAGAGCAGTTTATGCCAACTGGCGCGTTACTTGGTGCAGTGGTAGGCTTGGGCTTGTTGGCTAATAATAGTGAGCTGGTGGTGATGCGCGCCGCAGGGGTCAGCGTCTATCGTATCGTCGGTTGGGTATTACAGCCTGCGTTGATTTTTGTGATATTAGCATTATTCATTAACCAATTCGTTTTACCACACACCAATCAATTGGCGAAAGCCATTAATAGTGAAGATAACAGCTCATTAGTCACCTCAGTACGCGGTTATTGGACAGTGCAACCACGCTTTGAGAATACAAAAGATGGCAGTACAAAACCGGATGGCAGCGATATTTTATATATCGATTATGCCGATGTTAAAGGCAATATTGGTCAGGTAAAGCGTTGGCACTTGGATAATAATGGCAACTTGCAAACTGCCATTCATGCGGAAGGCGGGCAATATATCGGGCGCGAGCCGCTTGATACTACGAGCAGCAAACCGAGCGAGCAGTATCGTTACGAGTGGCAGCTGAACAATATGACCAAGCTCACTATCAATCAAGGCTTTGAAAGCAGCCAAGCCATATCGCCCACAGACACATTAAGTTTACCGTTTGCACCTGAATCTGTGTATTTGCTAACGCGCCAAGCTGAGGATTTATCGTTGACCCAGCTATATGAGCACCGTCAGTTTATGCGCCAACAAGGTCAGCGTTCTTTAAGTCATGAGCTGGCATTTTGGCAAAAGCTGTTATCACCGTTGTCCATCTTATCGCTGGTGATTGTCGCCTGCTCATTCGTCTTTGGCTCGCTACGAACACATAGCTTAGGTTTGCGTATTGTCGTCGCGTTATTGTTTGGCCTGCTATTTAGTTACGTTCAGGATTTGGTTGGCTTTGTCTCGCTCGCTACTGGCTTGTCGCCGTTACTGATGGTGCTATTACCGATTATCGCTAGTGCGATATTGGGTGGATATTTACTGAAACGGCAAATGTAATTCTAAAAATGCTGTCATTCTAAAAATTTAGCCATAAAAAAGCACGCTAAATCATAATGATCTAGCGTGCTTTTTTGTTTGTCTAATTCTAGCGTTTAATCTTTGGTTGCCATGGTAATGGTATAAGTCTTGCCCTGTTTTACTTTTTCGCTATTACCAAACACTTCGGTAAATGAGCGTTTCATAAATTGACGTAAGCCATTAATCGTCACCACATAAAAGCGTCCACCTTTACGCATCCGCGCATGTGCATCGAGGAAATAGAGATAATGCTGCTCTTTTCCTACCTTTGCTGGCAAGTTCGACATCACAAGGCTAAAATCTTTCGCTTTAGCCACATGATTAAAGCCGTTTGATAAATGTACATCGACATTATTTAGACCGTTTTTCTCACAATTACGGCGTGCATATTCTACTGCCATAAAGTCTTTATCAATTAAAGTATGTTGACCATTTGGACATTCGCGCGCTGCTGCCATACCTAGCACACCATAGCCACAGCCTAAATCTATCGAGTCATCATCCTGCTCAAAATCAATATAATCGAGTAGCATCAAGCTACCGTCATCGAGCTTTTGCGGGGAGAAAATGCCCCACGTGGTTGCAAAGTCGAAAGGCTTGCCCAGCACATCTTGACGAAAATTAATGTCTTCGCGCCAGTGTTTTGCTTTTTCTAATAGGTCAGCAGGAGGTCTATGGCTCATGGGATTCTCAGATAATAGATAATTAAGAGGGCAGTATGTCGATAAATTCGGCTTACATATTATGATGGGTATTGTAACGAGAAAAGAGGAGGTTTGCAGCATCCTATTGATAGAATTATATGGCGCGACGTTGTATTGCGTCAATTGTAATGGGAGCCAATCGCGCCTTCTGTTTGTATCTGTATCTCCGAGCGGGGCGGTCACTATTGGCTGAGGGCATTCCTGCTCAGCGATACTGCTCTCAGTAAAGCAGCCCGCTCAGATGCAAAGGATACCGCGGCAGTCACGGCCAAAAAGCCTAGTTTGACTCAGGTTGAGTATATTTTTAACTGGAACTTTAGGAGGATGCGTCTTACGCATAGATAGTGAAGTGCAAGACGGACTTTACAATTAAAAATAACAATATCAAAATACAAGTTTATTTATCGTACTTAGATAGCATAGAGCTATCAAAACTTCTGAACTCTTTGCTTCTTTCTCTGGCTTCTCTCCACTCACTGTTATCCTGCATTTTTTTATCTATCGTTTCCACTAGGCTATTATAAAGTTGCGCTATTTTTTCTCGCTTAATTTCTTTGTTTGTTTCTTTTTTCTTGTTCCATACTGCATCAATGATTGCATCAAGGGATTCAGTTGTAACGACCTTTAATTTATCATTGTCAAAAGCTAAGAAAGGAATTAATAAGGAGTTATTTGAGGGGTCGCTATTGTTCCCAAAATAGTTTTTATGAAGCTCACTATAACAAGCCAGTTCTGAAAACTGTTTCAATTCATCAATGTTTTTAACTTTATCGGAGACAATAAACAGTCTGTTTTTATTGTCTGACTTCAAAATTCCTTTTAAATATAATAGTAGTGAGTTATCGAAATTAAGTTTTTTGTTTCTAATAAAGTTCATTTGAATATGTTTTTCACATTGAGTAACCTCATGACTTCCACCCATTTCATACCATTCATCAATAAATAGTTTTATAAAAAAATCACTTCCAGATATGCTCGTCAATATTTCTGTATCTCCGATTTCTAAATCGTTCTTAGTAAGGTTGCTAATTCCACCTCTTTGATCGAACTTTATAACTAACTTATCAACATTAAGCAGCTTTTCAAAAGTATTTTTCTTAAGTAGTTTTTTTCCAAACATAGCTTTATTTTCGTTGAAGAATTTTAATTTTTTCCATGAGCTATCATTTTTATAACTCTTGGCTTCGAATCCGTACATCCGGTTATAAGCACTAATAACTTTTGTGTTTTTAAATTTATTCTCAATCAGGTCGGCATGTTTATTAACTAAATCTTCAAAAAGGTGTTTGAAATAATTTTCATCAATAAGTTTTTGTGAAAACTGTTCCTGCCATTTGTTTCTATCAATTTGTAGAGCTTCTTTAGCGTTAAATCCGTAAAAGTCTATTGTTCCTGGAACAAAATTGATATTCATAAAGCTTACTTTCTGCCCACGGAAAAGGCCTTGCATTTCGACATGTAAATCAGTCAACGAGATATCAATCGGATGTAACTTAATATCTATATAAAGATTTTTATTCTCATCCCAAATGCGATTTTTAGTATCTTTACTATTATTGTTTAACTCATCCCACCTGTTATTTAAAATAACAACAGCAGGTGTTTGACTTATAATGGAGTTAGATACTTTTTCCATGTAATAATTCGCATTTGCATAATCAAAAACTGGACCTTTCAGACTGTCGAATCTATCATGTAATTCAAATCCAAATTTATTTAAGTAAGACGTTTTTTTAGAAAAAGAAACCTTTACAGTCAACTTAGTTCCATAATCTTTACTCATGTTATCTGGTAGCTCTTCAATGAAACAGAAACCACTTTGCTTGGTCAATGGGGAGTTTAATTCAATACTATATGATTTATTATCTTTCTTGCTTTTAGTTTCTAAGATAATTTTTTTATCTATATCAGGTAAACCTTCCATTAATAGAAAAGCACTATTCATACCAATACCAAACTCACCTGATGGTCTCATCCATAAAGGCATAGTTTTAATTATTCGGTATTTTTCAATATTACGACTTGAACCTGCTATTTGTTGCATATATTGTAAGTCTTTGAGACTGATACCTAATCCTCTGTCTAATACTGAAAACTCCCAAACACTTATTTCATTATCTTCATTGTCAGATATCTTCGCTAAGTCAACTTCGATAGGATACTTTGAAAGAACTTCTTGTGTAGTCTTGTGAAAGGGGTGCATATATGAGTGTATGGTTTTAGTTTCACTTATTTCACCGTGTTCAATCCACGCTCTTAGTAGAGTAGAATCTACCGCATTTTGGATAAGCTCACGAAAAATGTTTGTTTTATCATCATATAGGTTTTTACCTTGTAATAGTTCAATAGCATTTTTTTCATCAATGCTGAACTTCATCGGTTTATCGTTAATTAGTTTTTTAGTAGTTGTCATTTCAACTGCTAGCTTTTCGACCGTAGGTAATAAACCAAAGCTTCTGTGAGGAACTATGTTTTTCCATTGAGACATCTGGTCTTGAAGCTCTTCTTTTATCCAACCAAACCATAGTTGTGTTTCGATATATGCGCTTTCATTATTACATTCAGCAGTAATACTGACTGTTTGGTTATCTAATTGAAACTCTCTTATGGACTTATGTTTGTCAAAATGTGCTTGACTCAAAGACGGAGTATCATAGACCTGTTTAGCCATGACAGGGCAGAATCGATTGTCATCAATATCAAATATATCTCCTAAACGTAATAGACACGCTACAAATCGAGGATGACAGTTTTCTGTACCTAGACCAGTTTGTCTAAAGGGAAGTTCTGTCATAACACGTTGAAAGCTTGTTCCATGAGCAAGGCAAATTTGACCTAAATAAGTGTATATTCTGTTCGGAAAAAGCTCAGTTCTTGGGGAACTAATACCTAATTCATTAAAAGGGTCTCTAATAATTTTTTTTGAGTTTTCTTGATGGTGCTTTCTGAACCATTCAGCTATCATCTGTCGGTACTGCTCAATACCTATTTGAGGATGCTCATAGTTACTTAATGCTGTTTTCCAACCTTTATTTAAATAATTAGTTGCAAACTCATATAAATCAGTAGATTTGTCATTCGCTAAAGATTCAACAAATTCTTTAAACTCATCTGATTCTGTTACTTTAATTGCTTCTTTAGCATCGAATAACATACCAATATCATGCCAGTATGCCGATTCAAGTATAAGCCATGTATCAGTAGCACTAAGCAGTTTTAAGTTTTCACCTAAAAGTCTTTCAATATTTATCAGTATTTGCTTTGAATGAGAAGAGTTGTGACTACTAAAATGTGGAAAATAACCAGCAATATTTTCTAACGACTTGCTAACTAATTTTTCATCAAAACTCCATTGTGCGAGTAGAATTGATGTATTGGAATCTTCTGCGGCTTTGTTTTCTAAATGTTTAATTAGTTGAGTGCTCATATTCGGTGTCCATTCTTAATATAATTATATTTTGTAATAGTAACGTATTAATTAGTTTTATTATGATTTAAAACCTAATCCCTTACATGATGCTCCACATGCAACTTCTACAATTTAGACGTCGCCACGTAGTTGTAAATAAAAATTAGTTTAGAATTCCCTAAAGGCTAAATAAGGCTATTCAATTATCGCATAGATGATAAACAAGTCGAATTACCTTTCACATGTGTTTTTCAGCTATTTAAAATCACTTATTTACGCATTTATATCGCAAATGCTATAGCATACTTATTGAAGCTATGGAATACTTAGAAAGCTAACTCATTGGTCAACTATTCATTATAGTGACGTTTTAGGATGAGGGCTTCCTGTCATAATAGGAGGTATACCAGCTCACTAAGCTTACATTGGCTAAGCTTTACTTAAAAAGAAAGGATGCTTAAATATGAAGTCTAAGAAAATAAATCCAGCACAAGAAACGTTTATTCATATCGTACATAGTAAGCGCATTAAGCCCCTCAAGAAACAGCCGGGTGTCAAATGTGTTGAAGCGGTAAAAACCATTGATAAAGCTTACCTCGCTGAGTTGTCTGGTTCTGATGAATATGTGTCTATCGCTTTTTGTTATAAAAACTATAATGAAGAGACAAAACCACGTCTTAGTGAAAATGAAAGCTGCGCGGTTATTAGTGTGGCAAAAGCTAAAGAATTACTACACACTGAAGAGTTGGCTGAAGAGGCATTGTCTGCTGTCAGTATTATTCTGTTTAGCGCTGTATCGCAAACGTTTGGTGGTTTCCTGACCGATGGTGAAACCAATAAGCGTTATGTGCTGTCAAAAGGCACCGAATACGCAAACTTATCCTCATTATCACTATAAAAATATAAGTCAGAAGTTAGGACAGTTGTCTTAAATATGAATAAGATCACGTTTCTAATAGCTATTCTCATAACCATAAAAAACGGCAGTATTATCATAATACTGCCGTTTTTTGCTTTAATTTATAAGCTGTCAGTTTTTATAGGCATATTATTAAATCAATATAAGTTGCTTGTCTTAATACCATCATCCAATAACAGCCTCATCCCCTTGGATGATGTTCAGCATGTAACTTCTGCAATCTTGCCGTCGCCACATGGGTATATATCTGCGTGGTTGATAAATCACTATGCCCGAGCAATAGCTGTACGCTACGCAAATCCGCGCCATGATTCAATAGATGCGTGGCAAAGGCGTGACGTAAGGTATGCGGCGATAAATCTTTATCAATACTGGCAACTTTGGCGTATTTCTTTAGCAGATACCAAAAGTTTTGCCGCGTCATGTAGCCGCCTTGCGCGGTTAGAAACACCGCTTGGCAATTTCCTGCTTTTAGATGCGCAATTAAATCGCCGCGACCATGCGTTAGATAATCCTCTAACGCGTCTGCTGCGTATTCTCCTAATGGCACCAGTCGTGTTTTATTGCCTTTACCGGTAATTTGTAGCCAGCCTGAGTTTAGATTCACTTGTTCTAACGATAAATTCACCAACTCACTGACCCGCAGACCACAGGCATATAGTACCTCTAGCATGGCTTTATCACGTAGTCCGAGCGCAGTGCTACTATCAGGCGCAGCAAGCAAGTTATCGACATCAGCTTCTGCTAAGTCTTTTGGTAGTGGGCGACCAAGCTTTGGGCTTTTGATACGCTCGCAAGGATTGTCTTCACGTAGATTACTGGCAATCATCCAGAGATAAAACTGGCGCAGACTTGAGAGCATTCGTGCTTGGGTGCGTGGGGTTTTGCCATCTTGAGTGAGTATAGATAAACAATGCAGCACTTCATCGGGTTGCCAAAGTGTCAGTGCTGTATGACTGGTTAGCTCGCAAGAGCGCAAATCGCGCACATAAGCATTACGGGTACGCGTTGCCAAACCACGCGCCAGCATCGCTTGACGAAATTCAGTCATATAAGCCGGTTCGTCATCTACGGCTAGCGCTTTTGGCTGTCGCTGCTGTACGGCGCGATCACGGCTCATAAGACAATACTCGGTAGTGGTATAGGAAAGGATGGGTTGGCTCATTTAAACGTTTATCACTTGATAATGCTAAGTAATTTTTACTAAATGACTTTTATGCTTCAGGTGCTATTTAGGTATTACTTCAACTATCAAAAGGCACTAAACACCATAATGAGGTAATTTCCGCACTACGCGCAGCAAACAGTGGATCTGTATTGTCTTGGCTGCGACCATGTTTAGGTCGGGTGTCGAGACGGTATTTTACTTTCAAACCGCTATCTACAAACCAGCCTAATAACTCATCACGACTACGCAGCTGTAAATGTTCAGCCAAATCCGACAGAATCAACCAGACCTCTCCTTGCTTGGCTAAGTGTTGTTTTGCGCCCTGCAAAAAACCACGCAACATTGTGCTATTGGCATCATAGACGGCATATTCGAGTGGCGAGCTTGGTTTAGCAGGCAACCAAGGTGGATTACAGACAATTAGATTCGCGAGTGGCACATCAGTCGGAAACAAATCTGCTTGCTGCAACTGTACGGTAGATAAGTCTAAACGTGTAAAGTTGTCATTGGAACAGGCTAAAGCACGCGGGTTTAAGTCTGTCGCAATCACCTGTTTCACACCGCGTTGCGCTAAGATAATGGCCAGCAAACCGGTGCCGGTACCAATATCAAAAGCGACATCACAAGTATCTGGCAGCGGCACATCGAGTAGCAGTTGCACATATTCATGACGGGTTGGCGCAAAGACGCCATAATGAGGGAAAACCGATAAACCTAAACCTGTAATTGGCACACCTTTCTCGCGCCATCCCTCTGCGCCTAATGCCCCTTGTAGGTCACGAAACGACAGCACACATGTCTCATCTATCGCCTTATCCAACTTGCCAAAAGCCGCAGTACAGGCAGCACTAACATCAGGGGCACGGCGTAATTGGCTGATATATCCAGCATCAAGCTCTAATAGTAAGCGGCTTAATATACGCGAACGCTGGGCTTGCATTTGGCGTTGCTGATGGAACAGGTTGGGTATTTCTTTAGGAGTAACCGATTTATTGGCCGCAGACTTATTCGCGGCTTTTTTTAATTTACGCTGCTCAGAGCGCTCATTAGTGCGATCAATGCGCCGACCAAGCGCTTGTAGCAATTGCCTTGCATTATGAAAATCACCGTGCCACAGCATTGAAGTACCTTCACAAGCCAAGCGGTAAGCCTCATCTGCGGTCATTTTGTCATCGACTAAAATAATACGCGTGGGCGGTACTTGATTGCTTTGGGACAACCAGCGGGCATGATGTAAGGTTTCGTTTTCGTGCCACTGTACATACTGCTTTTCTATTGCTAACACGCTGCCTGCCTTTAAGTTATGGATGAGATATTGCCTATAACACTACCACCTATTAAGCGCTCTTCTTCTTAACCAAATAGCGATAGGTTGGTGCATCATCTAGCGTTTCTTGCTGGACAAGCGTATGCCCTAAATGACGACAAAAATTAGGGATGTCGCGCGTAGTCGCCGGATCAGTGGCTAATATTTCGATAATATCGCCGCCGTCAGCTTTACGAATAGTCTTATGCAACATCATCACTGGCTCAGGGCAAATAAGCCCTTGCGTGTCCAAATGATGGTTAATAGATGTGTCTAATGTCGAAGTTGTCATAGTTTTGATTTTATAAACCTAATAGATAAGCTTGGTTGCGGATAGTATGTTTATTCAGGTTTTTTATTCACGCTCTTATAAGGGCGTATTTTCTGCTTCAGAGGCAGTATCAATATCTGCTGCTAACGCTTCATTAGCTTCAGGTAAGTCTGCCACTTCTAAAAAATTAAAGAAACGCTTAAAGCTCACTTTAAATAAAAATGCCACGCCAAGCCATGAGGCCAAGCCGAGCCAAGCGGTATCAGCAAATAATAGCCCGCCAATAAGGATAATACTCGAGACGCCAATCGTCATTACAACCATTGAGGCCTGATTGAGACGATAGCGATAAATAATAAATGCATCGTATAGCGTCAGTGGAATGGTGAGAGCAATTAGGGCATACGGTAGATTAAAAAATAACCGGTAGAGTAGCTGGTTATCATGAAACATCTTTATGCTGGCAATCGTACCAAACACCATAAACGCAATAATCGCTGCATAAATGAGGTAAATCGCTATTTGATTTGCTCGCTGTGCGCCCTTAATTCGAGCGATAGCTAACGGCGAAAAACCATGTTGCGAGTTATTTGGCAAGGATTGGTTTAAAGCAGTGGTCATAGTAATCAGTCATTTGTTCGTTTGGATTGATGATATATCAGAAAGTGATGATCATTTGAAGTAACGTTATCGCTTAATTAATCGGCTTTGATCGCGTCAATGGCGATACTGCTATTAGGATCAGCAAAGTAGGTCGACATTAGAATACAGGCAGAGATATCATCAATTGGGTCGCGCTCATTCTGAATCCAGCCGTTGTCCCATGCTATCTCACGCGCTGCGACGGATGTTAAGCGCTCATCGCATAGAAATACAGTCACAGGTAAATGCTGTTCCATTATTCTATGTGCTAGACGACGGGCAAATTTATGCGCACGCTTAGAAAGCATTGAACTGCTGCCGTCCATATTTAGCGGCAGTCCAACCACTACCTTCGCCACGCCCCAAACTTTGATAATACCCAGTAGATTATCCCAATCAGGCTGACCATTATTCATCGCCAAGATATCAAAAGCGCGCGCTGTCTCGGTAATACTATTACCCAGCGCCATGCCCATTTTTTTAACCCCATAATCTAAGGCCAAAATAAGATGCGGCTTAACGGCTGGTTCAGTAGCGCTAGTATCAGCACCGTTATCGACGTCATCATTTATCAAATCTGTACTATCTGTTATAAGAGGGCTATCTACCATAGTAATAGGTATTCCTGTTTTTATTTCTGTACACGTTGAGCATATGATGTTCAGTATATAACGCTAAGCATGACCTATGTCGCTGCTTAGATAATCAAAATTAACACCAATTTTATCGGCGGCAATTTGCCAGCGCTCTTCAAATGGCGTATCAAATAATAAGTTTAAATCAGCAGGGCATACCAGCCAGTCGCCGTTATCAAGCTCACGCTCGAGCTGTTTTTTACCCCAACTGGCATGACCCAAGCACAGCTGATAATGACCAACGCCTTGACCTGCGGCAATACGTTTGAGGATATCTTGGCTGGTAGTAATACAGACATTTTCTGAAATACCAAATGATGACGCCCATTCTGGTTGCCCTGTATGCAGCACAAAGCCAACTTCAGGATACATAGGGCCACCTTCTAATGCCAGATCTTCCATCACCTGCGCATCGGTCACTTCAATATCTAAATCTTCTAGCAATTTACCCACACGAGATTGCTCTAAGGGGCGGTTGACCATCAGACCGAGCGCACCGTGTTTGTCATGACGACAGATATAAATCAGCGCCTGCTCAAACCGTGGGTCTGACAGCTCTGGTGCTGCAATTAAGAAATGATGGGTTAAATTAGCTTTAGACATAGAGACAAGCACAACCTACTAACAAAGGTGAGAGACCACTATATGGCGATAATGAGTATAAAATCAACTAAAGCAAATATTTAGCAGCTATTAGACACATTTAGGAACTTCTAACGCTTATTTCACATCGGTCAATAAACTACGAGCATGATCACGGGTGACGTCGGTGATGATCACACCGCCAGACATGCGTGCCAGTTCATCGATTTGTGCGCTATTGGTTAAGATTAACAGCTCACTCTCAGTCTGCTGGTCATGGTGTTTTTGCACCAAGATATGCTGATGTGCTTGCGCTGCTACTTGGGCTTGGTGAGTAATAGCGAGCAATTGCTGCGTTTGCCCAAGTGCGCGTAGTAGCTCACCGACCACTTGTGCCGTACCACCACTGATACCAACGTCGACTTCGTCAAATACCAGCATAGGTTTTGCCGCATTATTATCAGCATTGGTCGCTTGCAGGACTTGCATAACTAGCGCCATGCGTGACAGCTCACCGCCTGAGGCGATTTTATGTAACGGCTGCATGGGCATGCCGACATTAGCGCTAAATAATAAATCAATATCATAGCAACCTTGCGCATTATATTGGCTAGGTTCTATTTTCTTGGTAAAAACAAATTCGCAGCGTGCATTGGGTAAGGCAAGGGGTTGTAATTGCTTAATCAGCTGTTTGCTGACAGTCGGTGCTGCTTTAGAGCGCTCTTTATTTAGCTGCGTTGCTAGTGCGAGATAATCTTGCCAAGCCTGCTCTATTTGCGCCGCCATCGCATCACTGCTCGGCTCATTTTCTAACTGCTCTAATTGCGCTTGCCACGCCTTTGCTTCATTGATCAAATCGCCAGCTGGCAAATTGTGTTTACGTGATAAGCGATGACCCAAGCTGATTAAACTGTCTAATGACTGCAAGCGCTCAGGATCAGGCAGTTGCTGCTCAGCATAATCTGATAATAAGCCCGTCACCTCAATTATTTGCTGCTGCGCTAAATGCAACTGTTCAGAAGCTTGCTCAAAGGTTTGACTGACGCCTAGTTGGTTATCACAAAGTTTAATCGCTTGTCCTAGCATGGTCATCACATCTGGCTCGTCAGTATCATTGTCGAGTAAATGTAAGCCATGACTGGCTTCTTGCATTAGCGCTTCAATATTGGATAATTCTTCATGCTCCGCTTCGACTTCCGTATAATCAACGACCAGTAACGGCGCAATATCGGCAAGTTGGCTGTGCAGTAATTGAATTCTATCCTGACGTTGAGCCTCGCGGTTAGCGATATCATCGGCACGGCGTTTGAGCTGTTGATAGTTTTGATAACTGCTTGCCGTCTGCTTAGCAAGAGAAGTTATCTGCGCCATCTCATCAAGCCATTGCACCACAAACTGCGGTTTTAGCAAAGCTTGTTGAGCGTGCTGACTATGAATATTGACCAGCAACGACCCTAAGCTTTTTAGCTCAGCCAAACTGACAGGTGTACCATTTAGCCATGCTTTTGAGCGCCCAGTATTACTGAGTTGACGGCGAATCAATACTTCTGGTTCTTCTAGCGGTCTATCGTTTTTTGCGAACCACTCAGCGACGACGCTATTGTTTTCCACATCAAATTGCGCGTATATATCGGCATGCGCAGCGCCATGTCTGACCATCGCACTGTCGGCGCGCTCGCCTGCACATAAGGATAACGCATCAAGTAATAGCGACTTGCCAGCACCCGTTTCACCGGTGATGACATTGAAGCCTTCAGCCACACTCAGCTCATGCTGAGCAATCAACGCAAACTGATGTAAAGTTAATGATATTAGCATCAACGCCTCTCATGACAGACAATAAACCTCACATACAATGCAATGCTGGGAGGTCATCTCTACAATAGGGTAAATAAAGGAGTGGAATGGTTCATTTAGTACTGCTAAATATATAAATGCGATTGGCAAATAGTATGGTGGCAAAAAGCCTTAAATACAAATTTTAAAGGTAATCAATAACATCCATCATTGCTTTAATAATAAGCGCAACTTTCATAGTCGCTGTAACAAACTTTATAGATATAATGTGGTAGCATAATCTCACATAATGATAAACTCTTACTACCAGATTTTCATACATCCTAGTACATAGCATGTATCTCATACCTGATTATGCAAAGCTATCCATAAGTAAGTGTCAGTAATAATTCATTATTTTAGAAAAATCTAACTTGGTCTGTATATACAGTCAACGTATAGCGGTGTAAGCCTGATATAGAACAGATGGCTAAAAGAGATGTATGACAACTGTAATCTATCCAGTTACTTATTTTTCAGTTAAGTTTTTCAACTCGGTTTTTCACTTTGGTTCTTTAGTTTGGCAATAATTATTTGATAAGGAAGCCACTATGACAGCGGCGCAATTTACCAATGTAACAGTCAATGCCCAAGCCACGATATCATACGATGGACGTTGCTCAAGCCATACCATTATGTTCGAGGACGGTCGCCATAAAACCTTAGGGGTTATCTTGCCTTGCGACAATTTGGTCGAACATTATCATTTTAGCACCAACACTTCTGAACGTATCGAAATCATCAGCGGTGAGTGTGAAGTCAAAATAAACGGTGACGAAGAATTCAGCTACTACCGCGCCGGACAATCATTCGTGGTTGAAGGCAATAGTGGCTTTAACTTACGCACAGAAGAAATCGTCCAGTATATCTGTCACTTAGAAGGTTAATAGTGTTATTAATAGTGTTAAAGGTGTCATTAGATGGTTTATGACACCTAGCAACCTATCATTTAAAAAGAAATAAACCCTGTCGGTTGGATAAGGTTTATTTCTTTTTTTATTATCTTATCGATATGAAATTATTGATTTGTTGCTACAATGATCGTCATATCTTTTTCTATTCTATCGCATGACGCGATATCCACTTTATAATCAGCAGGCCTATTATGGCAAAACCCACCTATTTCTATGGCATTCATGCAATTGATGCTTTGCTCGAACATCGCCCTCTTGATGGGCTTAGTTTATTTGTGCAGCAAGGACGTGAAAGCGATAGCAGTGTACAGGCTATTATGGCGCAAGCAAGCGCTAATGGCATTAGTATTCAACCGACCCAAAAAGACAACCTCACTCAACTTTGTGGCAGCCCGCAACACCAAGGTGTGGTGCTTAACGCTCGTCCGTTAGGCTTTGCTGATGAAGGCTTGCTTGACATCATTGCTGGGCGCGATGAGTGTTTGCTGCTGGTACTAGATCAAATCACCGACGCACATAACTTCGGTGCGTGCTTGCGTACAGCAGTGGCGATGGGCGTTGATGCTGTTATTTGTCCAAAGCACCATGCGGCAAGCCTGACCCCGACGGTTGCCAAAGTATCGGTCGGCGCGGCAGAGATGATGCCTATTATTAGCGTGACCAATTTGGCACGTACACTGTCGAAGATTAAAAATGCCGGGGTATTTGTATTTGGCACCGCCCTCAATGCGGACGCTAAACCAATACATGCAGCAGATTTGACTGGCAAAACAGCTATCATTATGGGTTCAGAAGGAGAGGGGATGCGCCGCCTGACAACGGAAAGCTGTGATGAGCTGGTTTATATTCCGATGTCAGGGAATGAGCATGGCAATCTACAGAGCCTAAATGTGAGTGTTGCTACCGGCATGGCTTTATACGAGATTAATCGGCAGCGAACTTTAGCTGCTGGGCAAGCATAAGATAGTTTTGATGCAGTGGCTCTAGTTGTAAATATAGAGCCGCAAGATCATTCTCGTTTAACACTACATCATCAGCATGACGATTACGCTCTTCACGACTCAGCTGATTCACCATAATGGCTTTAATCTTCTGTACGCTTTGAGCATCACGCTGACTGGCACGCGCAAGCTGGGTGTCTTCGGTGGCATCCATTACCAATATACGCTGGCATAAATTAGCTAAGCCGGCTTCTGCTGCTTCAATCAGTAAAGGGGCTGACAACACCACATAAGGTGACTTACTCTCTGCCAACTGTATTTTTGCTGCTTCACGTATTGCAGGATGGGTAATTGACTCAAGCTCAATTAAAGCTTCAGGGTGGGTGAATACATGCGTTCGTACCGCTGCACGGTCCATCTCTCCATCGGCATTCAGCACCCAGTTACCAAATTTTCTCTGGATTTTGCGCAGGGATGAGCTGCCTTTAGCAACCACTTCATGAGCAATCACATCCGCATCAATAATATCAATCCCTTGCTGGGCAAACCAGTCACTGGCAGCAGATTTGCCACTGCCGATACCGCCGGTCAAACCTACTACTAGAGTCTTACTTTTGGTTTGATGAAGTTGTGGTTGATGCGAATAAGGTGAGGGTGTTTCTGCATATTTTGACATAATAAGGACTTATCTGACCGATAGAAGGATAATGGTATTAATAAACCATAAACCTGAAAAATGGTTATTAAAGGTTAAAGATAATTATGGAGAAATAGCTAATTTGCTCGCTTAATTATACAGGTCAAAGTGTACATGCTTAGGTATAAATGCTTAAGTATACATACCTAAATACCAGCTGACGATATCTGAGCCGTACAGTAAAGCCACAATACCGGCAATAGCGATATAAGGGCCAAAGGCAAAAGGTCTGCTTTCGCCTTGTTTCTTCATGAGAATGATTCCAACGATTGAGCCGAGCAAGGATGATAATAGAATAATTAGCGGCAACATCATGGGTCCAAGCCAAGCACCCAATACTGCTAATAATTTAAAGTCTCCTTGTCCCATACCATGTTTTTTAGTGATTAAATAGAACACCTTAACCACTATCCACAATGATAGAAACCCAAGCAATAAGCCCCAAATTGACTGAGTTGGCGATACAAACCAACCCTGCGAGTTTACGGCCAATCCTAACCCTGCTAATGGGAACGTTAAGCGGTCAGGTAGTAGCTGCGTATCAAAATCAATACCGGTTAACGCAACGAGTGTCCATACTAAAACTAATGCTGATGTTCCAGCTGCACTGACGCCAAATTTATAAATGACCAATACAGAGAGAAGTGCAGTAACCAGCTCAACAATGGGATAACGCAGTCCGATAGCGGCTTTACAATCTGAGCAGCGTCCGCGTAATACCATCCAGCTAATTAAAGGTATATTTTCGTACCACTTAATTTTATGTGCGCAGTGAGGACAGCGTGATGCCGGTCTACTTAAAGTAATAGGTGTATCAGTGGCGACGATATCGGCTAGAGGCACAGTATGTTCATGCGGCATATCTGCTTGTTGAGACATAAACTGGCTACATTCTTGTCGCCAAGCAGAGATCATCATGAGCGGAATACGGTGAATGACCACATTTAAAAAACTGCCCACACAAAGACCTAGCAGACCAAATATGATTAAAGCTAAAGCCATATTTTCTTGTAATAATTGTATAAACTGCATTAATTAGCTGTCCTTTAATTAGCCGTTATCCTACCACTGCACCCATTTGGAAAATTGGCAAATACATAGCAATGACTAAGCCACCGATTAATACCCCTAACACTGCCATAATCATTGGCTCCATTAAGCTGGTCAGACCATCAACGGCGTTATCAACTTCGTTTTCGTAATAGACTGCTACTTTATCTAGCATCTCTTCTAAGCTACCAGACTCTTCACCGATACCGACCATTTGAATAGCTAAACTTGGAAACAAATTGGTTGAGCGCATTGAAAACTGTAATTGTTGACCCGTAGAGACATCATTTTTAATTTGCTGAATAGCGTTATAAAAAACTACGTTGTTGGCCGCACCAGCGGTAGAGTCTAGAGCATCAAGTAGTGGTACACCAGCAGCAAAAGTAGTCGATAGCGTACGAGAGAAACGTGCAATAACCGCTTGATAAGCAATATTACCAAATATTGGTGCCTTCAATACCGCACGGTCTAAAACATCACGAAATTTCTTCGAGCGCTTTTTAGCTTCTGAAAAACTAATGATGGTACCACCAATAATAATAAGCAAAAGGAACCACCATGCTTGCATCCACTCAGACATACCCACCACCATTTGGGTAAAAGCAGGCAATTCTGCACCAAAAGACTCGAATAATCCAGAAAACACTGGAACCACTTTAACCAGTAGAATAATAGTAACAATAAGAGCGACCACCACGACGGCGATAGGATATTTCATAGCTTTCTTTATTTTTGCTTTAAGCAGTTCACTTTTTTCTTTATAAGTCGCTACTCGCTCTAACATGGTTTCTAATGCACCTGACTGCTCACCGGATTCAACAAGGGAACAAAATAGATCATCGAAATAGCGTGGGTGTCTACGTAATGCCGAAGCAAAAGTACCACCGGCTTCAATATCTGCTTTTATTTGTAGCACCAAATCTTTCATACTAGGGTTATCAAGGGAGTCAGCAACAATCTCAAAGGATTGTGTTAACGGCACCCCAGCTTTCATCATCGTTGCCAATTGACGGGCAAAAATAGCAATATCGATAGGCTTAATGGATTTTTTGAAGGTGTATAAGGGTTTCGGTTTTTTCTTAATCCCTTTAACGGTGATACCTTGTTTGCGCAAAGTGGCTTTTGCTAGCTCTAAGCTACGACTGGTCGTCTCGCCTTTTACCTTTTGCCCACGCCGGTTTACCCCATCATAGACAAAGTCTAATAGCATGTCGGTCTTAGCTTTTGCCATGTTCCTTCCCTCAAAAAATTGTCTTATATAGTCGAATATAGATAATGCAAGCTCATAAAAATATACCTGATTCATCTTTCGAAAAATTCTTACTTCATTTTAGCGTAAAAAACCAGTATATATCTGTTTTATTTTCTATCACGACTAATTGTTTTTTACTGTTGGTAAAGAAGCAAGATATAAACTTTCTGTTTTTAGCATTATTTTTGCTTACTTTTAAGCTATGCATATTATTCAGAGGTGACGCGCATCATTTCTTGAATACTGGTGACGCCCTGTAAAACTTTTAAAATACCAGAACGGCGTAAGTCTCTAAAACCATTTTTAACTGCGGCATCTTTGATATCTATCGCGTTACCGTCTTCCATGATGATACGTGAAATATCAGGGCTGACTTTCATGACTTCATAAATACCGACACGGCCCTTGTAGCCTTCGCGGCATTCATTACAGCCTACGGGTTCATAAATAGTATGGTCTGGATTGTCCAAGTCAGCATCGTTAAAGCCAAGCTCAAGCAAGCTTTGACGTGGGATATTGATAGGCTTTTTACAGTTCTTACATAAGCGTCGTGCTAGCCGCTGGGCAATGACCAAATTCACGGAAGTCGCGATATTAAAAGAAGCCACGCCCATATTGCGTAGACGCGTTAAGGTCTCTGGCGCAGAGTTAGTATGAAGGGTTGAGAGTACCATATGGCCTGTTTGCGCGGCTTTGATAGCAATCTCGGCCGTTTCAAGGTCACGAATCTCACCAACCATTACGATATCGGGATCTTGGCGTAAGAATGACTTAAGGGCGCTAGAAAAAGTCAGTCCCACTTTCGGGTTAACGTTGACTTGGTTAATCCCTTCAAGGTTAATTTCGACGGGATCTTCAGCGGTTGAGATATTAGTATCACCGGTATTAAGTATGTTAATCCCTGTATATAAAGAAACCGTTTTACCAGAACCTGTTGGCCCAGTAATGAGGAGCATTCCTTGCGGTTTATGCAACGCCTCTAAAAACATCTCTTTTTGATCGGGCTCATAACCGAGCGCTTCAATACCCAACATGGCTGATGAGGGATCTAAGATACGTAGGACAAGTTTTTCACCAAATAGGGTAGGTAGACAGCTTACCCGAAAGTCGATGGCTTTATCTTTAGATATTTTAAGTTTGATACGTCCATCTTGCGGTACACGGCGCTCTGAGATGTCCATTTGTGACATCACTTTTAGGCGTGCAGCAATTTTACCAGCAAGCTGTACGGGTGGGTTGGCCATTTTTTGCATCACACCGTCGACACGAAAACGGACCCGATAACTCTTTTCATAGGGCTCGAAATGTAAGTCAGAGGCTCCCATACGAATGGCATCAACCAGCATTTTATTGACAAATTTTACTACCGGTGCTTCCTCGACACTATCAGAGAGTTTGGTTTCGCCTTCCTCTTCTTCGCCTTCATCAAAGCCAATATTTAAATCACTATCAGAAAAGCTATCGAAATTCTGCATCGTATCAGCGTAAAGGCTCTCAATACGCCTTTTCAACTTATCTTCTTCGACCACAACGGTTTCAATAGATAAGCGTGAGTTAAAGGCAATAGCGTCGATAGCGTCGATACGTGTTGGATCACTTAATGCCACAAACAAGCGCTGTCCACGCTTAAAGATTGGCAAAGCATTAAATTTGCGGATAATTTTCTCATCAACCAAATCTTTTGGGATGACATCTGAGCTTAGCGCATCAAGATCAAATAAAGGATCGCCAAAAGCTTGCGACAGCATCTGTGCCAATTGATAAGCGTTGGCAAGTTTATGCTCTACTAGATAAGACACCAGCCCTATTTGCTGCTGCTGCGACTCAGTCTGCGCCGCTTTCATATGTGCTTCGCTCACGATACCTTCGCTGATCAACTGCTGCGCTAAGCCACCGTATTTACTGGTTGTGATAGACATTAAGACTTCTCCTTACTCGATACCGAATATGCGATATATTTACCTAAACCACAGGCTATCTGTTTATCACGTTCAATCTGTTTATCACGTTCAAATAACAGCCAATCTAGCGATGATGTTTAAGCGATTTTTTTAAGATGTGTATGTTGGGGTATTCATTTAAAGGTATTGATTTTAAAAAATAGTTTGAGATATAGAAATAACTAATTGTCTGCACTTTATCCTATATTGATAGCATCATATAGGAATTTACGTGAGCTTAAAGGTTTTATAGGGGTAAAGGGCTTTTGAGCAGTTAAAAATATCCGCTTAGCGAAATCTACTAAACAAGCTGTTAAAACTCAGTTTTGATTTTGGACGCACTATACTATAGCACTTGCGAAATATTTGTTATACTTGCGCGCATATTAGCCACATTGGCAGTCATACATAAGAGAAGGTAGATGAGAATGCAAGCTTGGATAATTGGAAATTGGAAGCAGAATCCAGCGACGATCCATGATGTCAATGCGCTACTAGATGACTTACTTACTACCATGAATGCGACAGAGCAAGCTAATACAGCGTTTACCGCTCGCTGTCAGTTAATGTTAGCGCCAAGTTTTATTCATTTAACTACTGTCAGTGCTCGTTTAAAAGGCACCTTAGCACTGTGCGCGGCGCAGGATATTAGTGCTCATAGTTCTACTGTTGGCGCATATACAGGTGATTGTTCAGCGCAACAAATAGCTGACGCTGGCGCAACGTGGACAATCCTTGGTCACTCTGAGCGTCGTCAGTATCATCAAGAGTCTCATGAGGACTTATTGCAAAAAGTGACTCACGCACTAACGCAAGACTTGGGCGTCGTATTCTGTATCGGTGAGACCCAAGCACAATATGATGCTCAGCAAACGTTGGAAGTCATCGACAGCCAGTTATCGGTCATCAAAGACTTACTCGCGCAGCAGCCAAAACTTATTGATTCGTTATCGACTCGTTTAATCATTGCCTACGAGCCGGTATGGGCAATTGGGACTGGCAAAGTGCCTACCGTGGCAGAGGTTAGCGCGACTCACCAACATATCAAGCAATCGGTTGCAGGCTTTGCGGAGTCGCTATCTGCTATTACTGTCTTATATGGTGGTAGTGTCAATGCTGATAATGCCGATAGTTTTGCTGCAGATTCTATGATTGACGGAGCCTTGGTTGGCGGCGCTTCACTAAAAGCAGAGAGCTTTTTAGCGATTGCCAACGCCTTTAGTCGAGCCAATACTTAATAAGTAAAAAAAGGATTAAAGACTAATTATTTGCTTTATCCGTAAAATGTCTTTATCAGTTGGCAAAAGTGGCTTTAACAGTGCCCTTGCAATCGTGTACAATGCGCCTTATTTATAGCATTGGTTTGGCGTCATCACACGCTGATCTTTATCACTATTAAACCTTACGATTTATTTTTCGTTATCAGTCGTCATTACGCGGCAAAAGAGGCCACCATGTATACGTTTATATTAGCCCTGCATATTATCGTGGCAATAGCCATGATTGGCTTGATTTTGATACAGCATGGCAAAGGGGCAGATGCGGGGGCTTCTTTTGGCGCAGGCTCTTCTGGCACAGTATTCGGCGCAGCAGGCACAGCAAACTTCCTAACTCGTGCGACAGCCGTGCTGACCCTCATATTTTTTATCACCAGTATGACGCTCGCCGTCCATGCTCGTAAGCAAGCGGAAGATCAGTTTCGTCTAGATGCGCCAGTTTCAGCACCACAAACGCCGCGTCCTTTGACTCAAAATCCTCAGTAGCCGTCTTTAAACAGCGTTTTCTAAGCAGGCAGCTCTTGCTATTTTAAGACGTTACATTTACAATGCTTTTCTGTTTTTATAAGTCTTTGTCTATCGATGCCTACCTTAAGCATCAATTATGATAGATGAGATGTCAGAAAACAGAGCAGTCAGAAAAATGCGATTGTGGTGGAATTGGTAGACACGCCATCTTGAGGGGGTGGTGGCGCAAGCTGTGGGGGTTCAAGTCCCCCCAATCGCACCAATTTTTAAAGTTGTATCGTATTAAATGAGTGGTTATATAGGTAAAATTTTTATTTTAAGTTATTTTCAAATAAAGATTGACAGTTCTATAAAACCTCCCTATAATACGCGTTCTAGATTGATGCGGGGTGGAGCAGTCTGGTAGCTCGTCGGGCTCATAACCCGAAGGTCGTTGGTTCAAATCCAGCCCCCGCTACCACTTTTTATACTGATATTTTGTACACTAAATCTGTCAGTGCCAATTAGCCCACCATTATGCTTGTGGGTTTTTTTGTATCTGAAAGTCGGTGTTATCGCGGTATCTATCCTATTTATGCTAAGCTCTATGCCTATAGAGTACGTTGATATCCGCTATTTGCGCGATTGATCGTAAGCAACACTATCTTCTACTTCATACTCTTTTGCTGATAGTTTTGCTTTATGAATAATAATAGCACTAATCTTTTGAGCTTGATATCTATTGGTTGTGCCCTTATAAAGAAGCAAAATCCATATAATATCGGGTTAGGTTTGTAGTAAAAATAATACAATATACAACGATTATACTGCCTGTTATAGATATACGATTAAGACGATGCATCTACAACAGATAGGTAAATAGGACATTATTAATAGATTATGAAACTTTCTACCAAAGTTACAGAGTTAACCAGTATTATTGCCCCTGCGGTCGCTGCTTGTGATGTAGCGTTGTGGGGCATAGAATTTGCACCACAAGGCAATCGCTCTTTGTTGCGTATTTATATTGAGGCGTTGCCAGAAGAGCAAGCCCAGAATAAGCAGGTAACGATTGAAAATTGCGCAGCAGTGAATCACCAAGTAAGTGGTATTCTTGAGGTTCATGATCCGATTGCTGGTGAGTTTATTTTAGAAGTATCTTCACCTGGTTTTGACCGTGCCTTTTTCTCAGATGAACAGATGCATGGCTATGTGGGTCAAACAGTGAGTTTGCGTTTGATACAAGCGATTGGCGAGGGTGACAAAAAACGCCGTAAAGCCACGGGAAGATTAGATAGCATAGATGCCGTCTCTTTAAAGCTGACTGCCACCGACGGTGAGCAGTTCGAGATTGCATTAAGTAATATCGATAAAGCCAATTTAATTTATGAAGATGCTTAGCTAATTAAAATGTTTAATTTATAAACATGGATAGTTTAATTTGATAGGTTAAGTCGCTCATTATAAATTGGTATTTTACGTTACGCTCCAAATAGCTTAGATAGCTGATGGTGAAAATATACAGTAATACACAAATTATAAAATTTAAGTCAATTAAAAATGATAGGACAGGTATAGCATGAGTCGTGAAATCTTAACGGTAGTAGAAACTGTCAGTAATGAAAAGGGCTTAAATCCTGAAGATATCTTTGAAGCAATTGAAGAGGCTTTAGTGGTTTCGACCAAGAAAAAAGTATATACCGAACAGCCAGAAGTGGCCGTGCGGGTTGCCATCGATCGTACGACTGGCGATTATGATACTTATCGTTACTGGACAGTGGTTGCAGACGAAGACCATGAAATGCCTGCTTGTCAGCTTGCTATTACTGATCTTGATCAAGATGAATGGTCAATTGGTGATATAAAAGAAGAGCAAATTGAGTCGATCGAATTCGGTCGTATTGCGGCCACACAAGCCAAACAAGTTATCATCCAAAAAATCCGTGAAGCTGAGCGTGCGCTTGTCGCTGATGCTTTTGAGCCACGTGTTGGTGAGATGATGTATGGCGAAGTAAAAAAACAGACACGCGATGGTTATATCATCGATTTAGGTGACAACGCAGAAGGTTATCTTTCACGCGATCAAATGTTGCCACGTGAGCAGCTACGTGCAAAGTCACGTATCAACGCCATCTTATATCATGTGAACCGTGAAAATCGCGGCGCACAGTTGCTATTGTCGCGTACCCATCCTGAGATGCTCTCGGCACTGATGCAAAAAGAAGTGCCTGAGATTGCAGAACAAATCATTGAAATTCGTAATGTCGCTCGCTTGCCGGGTACTCGTGCTAAAATAGCCGTGAAGACCAACGATCATCGTATCGATCCTGTTGGCGCTTGTATTGGTATGCGTGGTACGCGTATCCAAGCAGTACAGCAAGAGCTTGATGGTGAGCGTATTGATGTGGTGGTTTGGTCAGATGACCCAGCCCAATTTATCATCAGCTCTTTAGAGCCCGCTGACGTTAGCAGTATTATTTTAGATGAAGATACCAAAACCGCTGATATTATCTTTAGCACCAATGATCAGTTGGCGCGCGCGATTGGCTCACAAGGTCAAAACGTACGTTTGGCTTCTGAGCTGACCGGCTATAAGCTTAATATGATGCTAGAAGAAGAGTATCAGCAGCGTCAAGAAAACGAATCTAAAGCCTTTATCGAATTATTCTATGAACGTCTAGAAGTGGATAAAGACTTAGCACAAGCGCTTGTCGATATTGGTTTTACCAGTATTGAAGAAGTGGCTTATGTGCCAGTTGAAACCTTTTATGATATCGAAGGTTTAGACGATGAAGCGATTGATATGATTCAAGAGCGTGCTAAAGAAGTGGTCATCGCTGACGAATTAGTCAAACAACAAAACATGAAAGAGCCAAGTCAAGAACTACAAGATCTTGAAGGAATGACGGTCAGTTGGGCTTATAAAATGGCACAAAAAGACATCATTACGGTTGATGACTTGGCAGAACAAGCCGTCTTCGATTTAGAAGATATCGAAGGCTTAGATACCGAAACCGCAGGAAAACTCATCATGAAAGCTCGGGAATCTTGGTTCAATGAATAAGCGGTAACTGCATATCGCTGTCTTTTGGTGATATGCTATCGATAATAAAGTGCTGGTATGACTGCAATACAAATACTAGCCTTACCCCAATCATTTGTAGCCAACAACTGAATTGAACATATAGCAAATAATAGACAGTAGGTGATAATAAATGGCAGATAAGACCGTCAAAGAACTGGCAGATATGGTAGGCAAAACCGCAAGTGCTGTAAAACAGCAACTGGTAGATGCTGGACTGCCTGCTCGCGCAGAGGATGACCTAGTCACCGAGCTTGAGCAGGAAAAGTTGGTGACGTATTTAAAGCAAAGTCATGGTCAGCAAGACAAGCGTCGTATTAGTCTTAAGTCTAAGACGACTAGTACCGCGCGCGTGACTGGCTCTTCAGGTAAATCTAAGAGCGTCAATGTTGAAGTGCGTAAAAAGAAAGTATTCGAAAAGCCTGATCCAGAAAAGATGGCTGAAGATTTGGCTGCACGCGAGCAAGCGATGATTGAGTCGCAAGAGCGTGCTGCTAAAGATGCTGAAGACCGTGCTGCTACTAAGAAAAAATCTGAAGATCGTCAGGCGGCTACTCTAGCCGCGATGCGCGCAAGTTTAGGCTCTAGCAAAAAGTCTGATGATAAGAACGACGATATCTCAACGTCAGTGGTTGTGAAAAAAGGCGGTAAGACCACAGTTGAGATCAAGCCGAAAGAACAACCTAAGAAGAAAGTCGCTGCGACCAAACCAAAAGTTGAAACGGCAGCGGAGCGTAAAGCTCGCGAAGTGCGTGAGAAAGAAGAAGCTCGTTTACGCGAGATTGAAACAGAAACACGTCGTACCCAAGCTGAAGAAGCACAAAAACGTACGCTTGAACAAATGCGTAAAATGGCCGGTCAATATACGGATCAGCCTGCTGCTGAAGTTCGTAAAGACGAACCATTGGCAGAAGGTTTGGTGGGTGATGCGCTAGAAGAATCGTTTGAAAAAGAGCGTCGTGAAATCAAGCGCGGTGCAAGTAGTACTAGTGCCCGTGGCCGTGGTCGTCGTAAGAATCAAGACGAGCGTGAAATTAAAAACCGTAAAAACGGTTTACGTTCAAGCCAGTCGGCACAGCATAAGTTTGAAAAGCCTGTCGAAAAAATCGTTTATGATGTAGAAATCAGCGAACAAATCACTGTTTCTGATCTTGCTCAACGTATGGCAGTGAAAGCCCGTGAAGTAACCAAGTTGCTCATGAAAATGGGTGAGATTGCTCGCGAAAACGATACGATTGATCAAGCAACAGCCAGTCTAATCGTAGAAGAGATGGGTCACAATCCAGTACCAGTTAGTGATACTAAAGTTGAAGACGACTTACAAGATGCCGTTGATGAGCGCAGCAGTAACGTGCAAACGCGTCCACCGGTTGTCACTATCATGGGTCACGTTGACCATGGTAAAACATCACTGTTAGATAAAATTCGCGCAACGAAGGTCGCGACTGGCGAAGCGGGCGGTATTACCCAGCATATCGGTGCTTACCATGTGAAAACAGATCGCGGTGTTATCACGTTCCTTGATACCCCAGGTCACGCGGCCTTTAGTGCAATGCGTTCACGTGGTGCTCAAGCAACGGATATCGTTGTAATCGTTGTCGCTGCTGATGACGGTATGATGCCACAAACTGCAGAAGCGATTGATCATGCTCGCGCCGCTGGTACACCTATCATTGTTGCTATCAACAAAATGGATAAGCCTAGTGCTGATCCTGATCGCGTACTGAATGAATTAACTGCTAAAGAAGTGGTTTCAGAAGAGTGGGGCGGCGATACCCCGATGGCCCGCATCTCAGCCAAAACCGGTGACGGTATTGACGAGCTTTTAGAACTCATCAGCCTACAAGCTGAGCTTATGGAGCTAGAAGCGCCGTTAGATGGTGCAGCTCAAGGTGTGGTTATCGAGTCAAGACTTGAGAAAGGTCGCGGTCCTGTTGTTAGTGTCCTAGTTAAAAAAGGAACGTTAAAACAAGGCGATCTAGTCTTAGCCGGTGAGCATTATGGTAAAGTCCGTGCGATGACTGATGAACACGGTCAGCGTATTAAATCAGCTGGTCCTTCAATCCCTGTAGAGATCTTAGGTTTACCTGAAACACCAGCTGCTGGTAGCGAATTCTTAGTCGTCACTGATGAGAAAAAAGCCCGTGAAGTTGCGGACTTTAGAACCAACCGTGAGCGTGAGCGTCAGCTGGAACGCCAGAATGCGATGCGTTTAGAGAGTATGTTCGATCAGATGGAACAAGGTAATGTGTCATTCTTAAACATTGTCCTAAAAACAGATGTTCGTGGTTCACTTGAAGCGTTACTTGCAGCATTGAACGAATTATCAACGGATGAAGTTAAAGTCAGGGTCATTAGCTCAGGTGTTGGTCCTATCTCTGAGTCTGATGTGACATTAGCAGAATCTAGTGAAGCTGTATTGTTAGGTTTCAACGTCCGTGCAGATGCAACCGCACGCCGTAAAGCAGATGCAGCTAACATGGATATTCGCTATTATAGTGTTATCTATGGCTTGATTGATGATGTGAAAGCGGCCATGAGCGGTATGTTGGCACCTGAACATCGTGAGAAAATCTTGGGTGTCGCGGATGTTCGTGAAGTATTCCGCTCTAGTAAGTTTGGTGCAGCTGCCGGTTGTATGGTGGTTGAAGGTACCATTTATCGCAACAAGCCTATCCGTGTATTACGTAATGACCAAGTTATCTTTACTGGTCAATTACAATCATTACGTCGCTACAAAGAAGACGTCAATGAAGTACGTACTGGTATGGAATGTGGTCTAGCCGTTCGTGGCTATGATGTAGAAGATGGCGATAAAATCGAAGTCTTTGAGATCCAAGAGTTCGCACGTACTATCTAAAGTTGCTGTTCGATAGAATGGTATTCGATGATGCAATACGCCTAACTAGCTAAGCATGTCCGATATCCTCTTAATATCCAGCTGTACTTAGGCCTAACAGGTACACCCTGCTAGGCCTTTTTTAACAAATATTATTCATTCAATCTATTAAGAATACCGTTCCCAAAAATTAGAGTAGCTAGTAAAATAAGTGTAGGTACTACTCTTTACAGGCTAAGCGAGTTGCACACAGCTCATTGTATTTTTTGGGTTCAGTATCAATAAAGATAAGCCATATTAAAAACAAGGTAATACCATGAACCAACGTTTACAACGTTTAGCTGATCAGATTCAGCGTGAGCTTGCTGTCCTTATCCGTGACGCCGTCAATGATCCGCGTCTGACTGGTTTTGTCACCATCTCCAGTGTTAAAGTCAGCCCAGACCTAGGTTATGCTGATATTTATGTCACTATTATGGAGCCAGAGCTCAATGATGCCATGACCAAGTCTAATCATGAAGAGAGTATTAAAGTCCTTAATAAGGCAGCAGGCTTTTTGCGTACTGAACTAAGTCATAGTCTAAAAACTCGTACGACGCCGCGTTTGCGTTTTCATTATGATGAAGTCACTGCTCGTGGTAATTATATGATGGATTTAATTAGTAAAGCCGTCACCAAAACTGAGCTAAATGAGTCTGACGAGCAAGAAAACCAAGAGTAAAAGGGTAAAAAAGCCATTATGTCGATTGTCTCTACAAAAGCCTCTACGCAAGCTGATAAGAATGCCAATAAAACGCTCACTAAAACCAAAGTGTCGGGCGTTATATTAGTAGATAAGCCTCAGGGTATGACCTCACAGCAAGTGGTATCAAAGGTGAAATATTTATTTAAATCACCAAATCATGACAGTAAAAAAGCTGGTCATACGGGCACGCTTGACCCAATGGCAACCGGTTTACTGCCTATTTGTTTGGGTGAAGCGACTAAATTTAGTCATTACCAACTTGATGCTGATAAATCTTATCAAGCGACTATTTTACTTGGTAGCCAAACTGATACTGGTGATGCCGATGGTAAAATTGTTGCACAGGCTGTAATACCAACGTTTGATGAGGTACTATTAAAAAAAGTTGCTCAGCAATTTTTAGGGGCTCAGCAGCAAATTCCGCCGATGTACTCTGCTTTAAAAAAAGACGGTAAAAAGCTATATGAATATGCACGTGCGGGTATAGAGATTGAGCGCGCGCCAAGAGATATTGTACTCAAAGCAATCGACCTAAAAGCTATCGATGATAAGCAGATTCAGTTGACGGTGACTTGTTCCAAGGGCACCTATGTACGTGTATTAGCAGAAGATATCGCTAAAACGCTGCACACGCTAGGACATTTGACTGCATTGCGCCGTCTACAAGTTGGTGATTTCAAAATAGACGAAGCAATTGCTTTGGCGGATTTAGAAGCGCTAACATTAGCGAGTCGTCAGACACATTTATTGCCAGTGGATGCTTGTGTCAATATTGATGCTGAGCTTACGTTGTCAGCAGAACAGTGTGAACGTGTACAAATGGGTCAACGCTTAAATGTATTTGAGCAGCTGACTGATGATTTGCAAAGCTATATTAAAATGACTATCGATCAACAGCCATGTATTGATGACAATAAACAAAATATTGATGATAGTAAAAATGATACAGAAGCACCATTATTGCATGAGATAGCGGTAGATATCTGTCTCATAAATGAGCAGGGACAATTTATTGGTCTCGGCGCTGTGAGTCTCAATGGTCGATTGCAACCTAAAAAATTGATTCAGTTATAATATTGTCTACTGGATTTACCCTATTTTTATAACTGAAAGTCTGTAAAACTTACTAAGAATTCACACTAATCACATATCGTCACATTTTATTGCAGGTTTCACCTATAGTGAAACCTGCTTTTTTTGTATCTTAGTTTAGTCAGCTAGGGAAAGCGTGAGACAGAAAGGAGATAATAAGAAAGCAAAATATAAAAATAGCGCTAATAATAAAAAATGGATTTAATATAATTTAGGTAGGAAGATTAAATAAAAATAAAAATATATTAACTAATATAAAGTAAGTTTATAAACATAAGAAAATTTTTTAATAAGAAATTTATTCAATAGATAGAGTATAGGGAATATTATGAAAACTATTGCTTTTTTATTACACAATAATTTTGAACAAGCAGAATATGAAGAAGTTAATAATCAGCTAAAAGATAAAGGCTACAAGACGCTTCTTATTACTACTGATAAAAATAAAGAAGTTCAAGGCATGAAGCAAGATGTCAACAAAGGCGATACTTTCAGCGCCGATATATTTGCTAAAGACGCAAAAGTTGCTGATTACGATGCTTTAGTGTTGCCAGGTGGTACGGTAAATGCGGATACCATACGCGGCAATAAAGAAGCGCATGGCATCATTAATGCTATTAACGATGCCGGAAAGCCATTAGCTGTAATCTGCCACGCCCCTTGGGCGCTTATTAATACAGGCATTGCAAAAGGAAAAACACTGACAGCTTATCAGACATTACAGATTGATTTAGAAAATGCTGGGGCAAAATTTGTAGACAAAACGGTGCAAATTGATGGTAATTTGATTACCTCACGCAACCCAGACGATATTAAAAATTTCGTCGAAGCTATCGATAAAGCTCTATCATAATTTCAATTATCATTATTGATTTTCATAGCCAATTACAATCATAAAAAGGAAAATAATATGTCAAATTCTAATCCAAATGATACTAAGCTCGAACAACAACGTTCTGACGCAGCTGAAGCCTCATTAAAAAACCAAACTGAAAGTAATTATACAAAAGAGTCTGACGCAGCAGCAGATCGTATCGCTAATAACGCAGAAGAAGCTAAAAAAGATAAAAAGGATAAATAGAACTTGATCTAGGTTCGATGTGTGTTCTAAAATTTTTTTTAGTAAACTAAAAATGCTAACTGCTCAAACAGTTAGCATTCCTAATAATATACTTCACATTTAAATTTATTAAGATTATTTAATTTTGAATTCTAATATTAATATACTAGGAGAGCTATTATGGATAAATCACAGAAAGATATGGATAAGCAAGAACAAAAGATACAAAAACTAGCTGACGATATCAATCCTAGCCAAGACGTAATTCCTGATAGTTTAGCGGAAGCAACCACAGTACCGTTAGATGATGATGCACTTGGTGGCAACGCGACTGAAGATGACGTTAAGAAAAATAAACATAAATAAGGCTTTTGTAAACAAATTATCAAGCTAAGTTTATTTCTTAAAACTGTTGAAACTAATACGGAAAACTGCTGTTAGTTCAGCAGTTTTTTGTTATAATCGCTTTCAAGTTAAACAACGTGTTTGTCGACCACTAGGTCAACTCTAGTAATGCAGGGTTGTCCCGAATGTCATACAGACTATTTTATTTATTCTATCATTTTACACTCATTAAAATTTATTGATGCATTGTAGAATGTTTAGCATTGCCGGAGAGATTTATGCTAACTAATGCCGATCGCGAACAAATCATTGCTCAATACCAACGTGGCGAAAATGACACAGGCTCACCAGAAGTTCAAGTAGCCTTGTTAAGCGCTCGTATCAACGATTTGCAAAACCATTTTAAAGCGCACAAAGCTGATCACCACAGCCGCCGCGGTCTTATCCGTATGGTTAATACCCGCCGTAAACTGCTTGATTACCTAAAAGGTAAAGATCTTGGTCGCTATACCACCCTTATTAGCCAGTTAGGTCTACGTCGTTAATTTGACGACAGTAGTACAAGTGGTCGCTAAAACAAAATATGCTTTAATAAGGCAATATTTCGAATTTTTGGTCAAACCATTTGGAACTTGCTTGTTGATATCGATAAAATAGATTTTTTCTAAAACGGTGTGGAATAGTTTCACGCCGTTTTTTTATGCTTATTATTGTGGTTAAGTTAGCTTACAGGCTCCAAGCTCATATCATATGATTATTGCAGCGTAAGTGCTAAAGATGCAGAGTTAAATTATGATGGCTTGCGCTAAACCTCAGTAGTCATTATTAATAAAGAATTGTTATTGATAAATATTTACTATCAATAAATAGGCAGCTTTGCATTTAATTGGTCAATGGTCATAAATCACTGTAAAATAATGCCTTGTAAGTTTTATCGCGCTATTAGTTATACAGCTGATCGTTATATGGCTAACTATCTATCAAATAGCTACTTATAAAGTATCTATGCTAAGCATTAATGTTTTATTAAAGAAAGTAACCAGTATCATGCATGCATGGTTTCGACTTGGTAGCGTTTTTGGTGTCACTTTTGATAGTACTTATATAAAACCGAATTCGAAAAAATGAACACACGTAAAAGTATTGTGCTCATGATAGGTAAATGCATAGACAGGCAAATACATAAGATAAATAGGTAAGGATATTAGCCCTAATTGACGCGATTTTTTAATCGACTAATGGTTAATTAGGGGCTATGTACAAAGAAATACAAAGAATTTTTAATGACAGGTATCAGCTTTTATAACGCTGATATTACTTTCGTCAGTCAATATTAGGAAAATTATATGACAATGTTTAATACCATTAAGCGTGAATTCCAATACGGCAACCAACAGGTTGTGATCGAAACAGGTCGTATCGCTCGCCAAGCCAACTCTATTTTAGTTCATATGGGCGGCGTAACTGTACTAGTAGCAGCCGTTGTTAAGTCGGAAGCGAAAGAAGGTCAAAACTTCTTCCCTTTGACAGTTAACTATCAAGAAAAAATGTATGCAGCGGGTAAAATTCCAGGTGCTTATGGCAAACGTGAAGGCCGTGCGAGTGAGTCTGAAACCTTAACCTCGCGCTTGATTGACCGTCCGATTCGTCCACTTTTTCCTGAAGGCTATTTGAACGAAATTCAAATCACGGCGACGGTTGTATCATCAGATAAAAGTCAGTCGGCAGATATCGCGGCATTGATTGGTGCATCAGCTGCGCTAGCTATCTCTGACGCTCCATTTAATGGACCTGTTGCCGGTGCACGCGTTGGCTTTATTAATGGTGAATATGTTTTAAACCCGACTCTTGAAGAACTTAAAGAGAGTGATCTTGACTTGATCGTTGCTGGTACTAAATCGGCAGTATTGATGGTTGAGTCAGAAGCCAAAGAGTTGTCAGAAGATCAAATGTTAGGCGCAGTATTGTACGGTCATCAGCAGCAGCAAATCGTTATTGATAACATTGCCTCACTAGCAGCAGAAGTAGGTACCGCTAAGCAGCAGTTCACTTCTCCTAAGCGTGACGAAGCATTATCGAACGGCATGAAAGAGCAGTTCGGTGCGCAGGTTTCTGATGCCTATACCATTACTGATAAGCAAGAGCGTTATACCAAGCTTGATGAAGTTAAACAAGCTGCTCTTGCTGCGCTTGCTGGTGATGCAGAATCAGAAACTTATAGCGATACAGTATCTGAGCTTAAAGAAATTTATAACGATCTAAAATATCGTACGGTTCGTGACAATATCTTGTCTGGTAAGCCACGTATTGATGGTCGTGATCTTGAAACAGTTCGTGCCATTGATGTGCAAGTAGGTGTATTACCATTTACTCATGGTTCAGCGCTATTTACCCGCGGTGAAACTCAGGCTTTGGTAACGACTACTCTAGGTAACAGCCGTGACGTCAATATGATTGACTCGCTAGCGGGTACGATTCGTGACCATTTCATGTTGCATTATAACTTCCCACATTTCTCAGTAGGCGAGACTGGTCGTGAAGGTATTCCTAAACGTCGCGAAATTGGCCATGGTCGCCTAGCGCGCCGTGGTGTACAAGCGATGCTTCCTGATAGCGAACGCTTTCCGTATGTCATCCGTGTGGTATCGGAAATCACTGAATCAAACGGTTCATCGTCTATGGCTTCAGTTTGCGGCGCAAGCTTGGCATTGATGGACGCTGGCGTACCAATCAAAGCACCCGTTGCTGGTATCGCAATGGGTCTGGTCAAAGAAGGCGAGCGCTTTGCCGTATTGTCTGACATCTTAGGTGATGAAGATCATCTTGGCGATATGGACTTTAAAGTTGCTGGTTCTAAAGATGGTATCACCGCCCTTCAGATGGATATCAAAATCGAAGGTATTACGCCAGATATCATGGAGCAAGCGTTAAAACAAGCCCATGCTGGTCGTATCCATATCTTAGACGCGATGAATAAAGTATTGCCTGAGAGCCGTACTGAAATTAATGCGCATGCGCCTAACTATGCCGTTATCGAAATCAATCCTGACAAAATCCGTGATGTTATCGGTAAAGGCGGTGCAACTATCCGTCAGCTAACGGAAGAAACTGGTGCGGTTATTGATATCGATGATGCTGGTACGATTCGTATCTTTGGCGAAAATAAAGCAGCAACCAAAGCGGCTATCGGTAAAATCGAAGCCTTAACTGCTGAGGTTGAAGTGGGCAAAACCTATGAAGGTACGGTTGCTCGTATCGTTGACTTTGGTGCCTTCATTAACGTCTTACCAAACACTGATGGTCTAGTGCATATCTCACAAATCGCAGATGAGCGCGTAGAGAATGTATCTGACTATCTAAAAGAAGGTCAAATCGTTAAAGTATTGGTACAAGACGTTGATAACCGTGGTCGCATTAAATTGACTATGAAAGGTATTGAGCAAAGCTAAGGCTCGATATTTGATGTAATAAGAAATAAAAAACCGCTTTGAGTCACTTAACATTAGTGCTCAAGGCGGTTTTTTTATGGCTTTAAAAAAGAGCGTACAAGATAGGAAGGTAATTAAAGAGTGATATCTTTAGGAAGATGAATATCGATGCGAAGCTTAGGTAAATCTTGTAACTTCTGCGTCAGTAGCGGTAAGCAATCGGCATACCAATCTAGAGGAACTAGATTTTCTAGGCTAGATTCATCGCTCGTATCTTGTCGCGGATGATTAAAAATAAGTGGACGTGATAGCAGCGCAACTCTACGAATACCTTGATAGCGTATCAGCGGTATAAGCTGCTGCTGTAAATCAACCAAAGCTGCCGTTAACCAGCGCAATCTTGTCGGATGATAAGGATGGTCTGAGATGACGAGGTTGGCAATATAACTGGGTTGGTTACCATTGCTACTAACAGCCAGCCCCGCTTGCTCACGGGAGCGCTTATGAAGTAAACAGCTACCGACTTCTAAGCTACCATCACGGCAAGCACGATAGTAGCGTTGGTAATTATCTGGATATAGACGCTTGGTTCGCGTAAGGATAGGGTCTAAAAGCACACCTGCGGTATTGACTGGCAGAATTAATAGCTGCGCACTGCTATTTAAAACAGGGGCATGAGTGAGTTGCAACGTTGCCATCATCATCCCCTTGATAAAAATTTATGTTATTTAGCGCTGGTTTTAGCGTTTGTATCTGCCTCTAACTGAGCGATTTGCTGTTCGAGCAATTCGATTTGCTCAGCTTTCATCTCTGTCAGTTGCTTAGTCATAGTAATCTGTTCAGTGGCTATCTTTTCCTGTTCAGCCAAGCGTTTACGTTCGTCCTCTAAGCGATCAATCTCTTCTTTAGCTAAGCTATCCGTTTCTGGTAGAGGCGCATTTAAGATAGTCTCGGGGTCAGGTGCTTCAGTATCTGTAACAGCAGCGATAGCTTGGCTGTCATCTAAAGTACCCTCTTTTACCACATTGTCTAATGATGTAGCAGTAGACGGTACAGCCTCAGTTTGTTCAGTAGTCGCCGGCAAGCTTTCTACAGCGGTCGTGTTAGCTGCCGGTAGAGAGTTTTTCCAAACCAAATAACCAATCAATAACGCTATCAATATAATAGCAAACCACCATTTTTGGCGTAGCTTAGCAGGATTGGCAGATTTGTTTTTTGATACTTTAGCAGATATAGGACGCATTTTTTTGTTTTTCATACCACAGTCAATTCATGTAAAAAATATAAGTAGCCATACTATAGCAAACTCAAAATAAAAAGCCTATCTATTGCTAGATAGGCTGAAAATACTATTAATAAGTGACGCAAACATGATGCTCTAAATAGTGATGTTAAACGCTCATAACTTAAACTTTACTGTACCACTAGTGCCAGTTGCCATCGCATCACGAGTTAGCTGATCCTCAGCATGGTTTTTGGCACTGATAGCATCAGGGTCAGGGCGATGCTCGGTATGACCACACTGAGTACATTCGATATATTCATCAGGCGTTGGCTCGGAGATATTTACTTGCACTACCGCATCCATTGTCTGACATTTGGGGCAGCGTACCCCTGCTAAGAATTGCCGCTTTGGTCGTGACGACTGATAACGCATTTAGATGACCTCGTGTGTCGTTTGGGCATTTGCAGCATCAATGTTTTTGCCATTGCTAAAACCGCTGTGACGTAATAAAGCATCAATACTGGCGCTACGACCACGGAAGTTCTCAAAATTGGTCTTGGCTGGGAAGCTACCGCCAACGGACAAAATAGTCTCACGGAACGCTTTACCGGTTACTGGATTAAAAATACCGTCTTCTTCAAACTTACTAAAAGCGTCTGCAGATAATAGCTCCGCCCATTTATAGGAATAATAGCCTGCTGCATAACCACCGGCGAAGATATGGCTAAAGCCATTGGCAAAGCGGTTATAGTCAGGCGTTTGCATAATAGCAATGTCGCTACGCACGGTATTTAAAGTTGCTAATACACCTTCGTAATCAAGTGCTGGCGTATGCGCATGAATTAATAAATCAAATAAGGCGAACTCGATTTGGCGTAACGTTTGTAATCCGCTTTGGAAGTTTTTTACTGCCAGCAGTGCATCGAGTTTGTCTGTGGGCAAGGGTTCGCCTGTTTCGACATGGCTACTGATAAGGGCGATACCTTCCGCATCCCACGCCCAGTTTTCCATAAATTGGCTGGGCAGCTCAACCGCATCCCACTCCACGCCATTGACACCAGCAACGTCGCCGACGGTCACTTGGGTCAATAGGTGATGGAGACCATGACCGAATTCATGAAACAAGGTCAGCACTTCATCATGCGTCAATAAGCTTGGCTTGCCATCGAGTGCTGGCGTGAAATTACCCACCATAAAGCACACAGGTAGCTGCTGATGGTCTTGCGCGTCATAAGTATAACGCGACTGAAAACCACTCATCCATGCGCCGCCGCGTTTACCGCTACGGGCAAATAAATCAAAGTAAAAGCCGCCAAGCAAGTTATCTTCAGCATCAAATAATTGATAAAAACGTACGTCATCATGCCAGCGTGATACAGATTGATTGCCTGTATCATCACGGCTTTGTTCTAGTGCTTTGATACCGTACAAACGCTCTACGATAGCAAATAGACCACTAATCACTTTTGGCAATGGAAAGTAAGGGCGAATCTCTTCTTGCGATAAACTAAACTCGTTTTGTTTTACTTTTTCAGCGATATAGGCACTGTCCCATGGCTGCAAATCTTTAATACCATAATCCTGCGCATACTTTTGCAACTGCGCTAAGTCGTTTTTAGCGGTTGGAGCCGCTTGCACAGCCAAATCACGTAAGAAAGTTTCAACTTCAGCCACACTATCTGCCATTTTAGTTGATAGCGATACTTCAGCGTAATGATTAAAGCCTAATAACTTGGCTTTTTGCTCACGTAATTTCAGGATATCACTCATGAGATTGGCATTGTTTAATGACTCGCCTTTGGCATTGGTATGCTCGTCAAATTCAGAAGCACGAGTAACATAAGCGCGATATAGCGTCTCACGTAGACGGCGATCGTCAGCATGAGTCATAACCGCAAGGTATACAGGAATATTTAAGCTTGCCACATAATGAGGGGTTGGCAGAGCATCAATCTCAGCTTGTGTGAGCGCACCGCTGGCAAACTCACGGGCTTTATACTGTTCACCGGCATCTGCCAATAGCGCCAAACCACTGTCGGTTAAGCCCGCTAATTGCTCGTCATTAAGCGGAAGCGCATAGGCTTGGGTGGCATCTAATACATGATCAGAAAATGTCGCTGATAAAGTAGATAGCTTGCTTTGGATAGCCGCAAACTTGTCTTGCTCTGCTTTAGGTAACGCCACGCCTGATAGCTCAAAGCTTCGTAATGCAAGTTCGATGGCACGCGTACGTGCTGGCTCAAGCGCTGTAAAAAATGCTTTATCATTAATAATTGTCTGATATCGCTTAAATAGCGGCTGATGCTGTCCTACTCGTGTGCCGTAAGCAGACAGTTTAGGTAGTAGTTCATGATGGACATGGCGGATCTCATCGTTACTCATCACGCTATTGAGGTGCGATAAAATACCCCAGCTGCGATCCAATGCCAAATTAATATGGTCAAAGCTCATGATATCGACTAAGGCTTGCTTAGCGTTGAGCTCAAAAGCATTATTATCGCTCTTTGCTGTCATCTCATCTAAAAAAGTATTGGCAGCATCGATAGCGTTAACGACTTGGCTTTGTAAGGTATTTGGCGTGGCACTAGCAAAATCGACAAGGCGTAAATCTGGAGCAATGGAAGTCATAAAGGTATCCGGTATAAATAGTTTGGAGAGAAAACAGAGTGTAAATGAGTGTCATACATCAATTATTTTATTTTGGCGCTACTATTGAGAAGCCTTAGTGTGAAGGGTGTTAGTGGTTACACGCTCATCAAAATGTATCAATGTATCAATGTATCAATGTATCAATGTAATAGTGATAAATAAGGCTGATATTTTTGGTTGATTTTATAGAGACTATTTAAAAGATGGGTCTTACTTAGCGAAAATACAACCCAGTTATCTAGCATTATCATATTAATACTTAGGTTACGCTTATTAAAGCTGCTGTAGCTTGTTAAAGCACCACTTACAAAGCGTCATCATTTGCTTGCAAATTAACCCTATAGCTAATGAAGTTAAGTTGATAGGGTAATAGTAACGATTGGTAATTATTACAGTTACTTATCATATATTAAAAATTTCAAACGAGTAATAGCTAACTAATACCAAAAGAAGTACTAGAAACTAATGATAATAAAATAAGGAGCAGTATTTATGAAAGCAACTCTTAAAAGCTTACGTGAGACTAAAGCAAATCCAGCAGTCAGTATTTTTGTTAAGACTCACCGTGAGCATCCTGCCAACGAAAAAGATCCTATTGCCCTAAAAAATCAATTGAAAGTTGTCGAAGAACGCTTAACTAACGAATTTGATAAGCGGACGGCGACTACTATTTTGGAAAATATTCACGCTAAAACCAAAGAACTTAATCATAACTATAATTTGGATACGTTAGCGATATTTGCCAGCACTGATGATGTTCAGATTGTCCGTATGCCTATTGATACCACAGAACGTGTTGTCATCTCAGACAGCTTTGCTACGCGTGACTTGGTCCGTGATATGGCAAGCGCGGTTCATTATTATACCGTGGTGTTAACCCGTGACAGTGCGCGCCTGATAGAAGCTTCTAACGATCGCGTCGTGCGTGAGTTTGATAAAGACGATAAAGCGCAAAATAATATGGAAAACATTCCATTCCCTATTGAGAATAATGGCTTGTATACGACGGGTGATGCCGGTTCTGATCGTTCAGCCAACAATGAAAGCAGTTATTTAAAAGAGTTCTTTAACCAAGTGGATAAGAGCGTTCAAGAGCTGTGGGGCGAGCATAAAATGCCGCTTGTCATTGTTGGGGATGCAAAAAATATCGGTTATTATAAAGATGCCTGCGACCGTCCAGAAAATATCATTGCTACCGTATCAAATGCGACCAATTTGGAAGCAGGTAGTGCACAGCATATCGTTGATAGTGTTCAAGAAGCAGTAGAAGGTTATCGTACGTCGCTACATCAAGCTGCCTTGGGTGAGATTGATAAAGCCCGCGGTGCAAACATGCTGCAGACTGATCTACAAGAAGTCTACCGCAGTGCTTTCCAAGGCGTAGGCGAGACGCTATATGTCCGCCGTGGTTACATGCAACCTGCCAAGATTGATGAAGCAGCGCAAACCTTAAGCATGGCTGATGATGCTACTGCAGAAGGCGTCACTGATGATGCGATTGGTGAAATTATTGAGCATGTCATTCATAATGGCGGCAAAGCAGTATTTATGCCGCAAGATATTATGGCTGAAGACCAACCAATTGCTCTAGTAACTCGTTACTAATCGATGGCTGATATTCATGAATGAATTAGCCATTGGTAGCACATAGGTATAATATGAGAGCATTGGTTCGATACGAATCAATGCTCTTTTTATATCTATAATGGTAATGAATAGCTATTTTTTAAAGCTATTTACGATTATTTAATCGCTACGACCAACAATTAAATGAGAAGCATGGCTTATTTTTAGGCTTGATATTTTTGTTTAATACCCATCGTTTTTAACGCTTACTCTATCAATACTGAGTTTATGACTAATAAAATTATGACTAATACCACCTCTTTTGTTTTAACCAGCTACAACATTCATAAAGGCATGTCGCCGATGAATCGCCAAGTCAAAATACAGGGTATCGCCCAAGCACTCGATATTATTGGCTCAGACATACTTTGTCTACAAGAAGTACAGGGTCAGAATCTCAAACGCAATATGCAATACAACGAGTATCCTGACCAATCACAGCATGAATGGTTTGGTGAGTATCTGCAGCTGCAAAATAGCTACGGCAAAAACTCAGAGTATGAAAACGGTCATCATGGTAATGCGGTGTTGAGTCGTTTCCCGTTAGATCCCAAGCATAACGTTAATATTACGGTCAATAAACTTGAGCAGCGTGGTGTCTTGCACTGTGAAGTGCAGCCGATAGGCTGGGAGACGCCAGTCGTCGTACTGTGTGCGCATTTAAACTTGTTTGAGCGCGATCGCATTAAGCAATACGAAGCTATTGCTAATTACGTCCGTAATGAGATTGCACCTGACCAGCCATTGATTTTGGCAGGCGACTTTAATGACTGGAAAAAAATGTCTTGCGATAAACTCGCCGCTAATTTAGGTATGACGGAAGCTTTTAAACACTGTCATGGTAAGTTGCTCCCAACGTTTCCCGCAAAGCTACCTGTGCTTAGCTTAGACCGTATCTACGTACGTAATCTGAGAATAAAAGACGCTTGGGTACATACGGGCAAGCCGTGGTCAACGTTATCGGATCATCTGCCTTTGAGTGCAGAGTTGGCATTGCCCTAGAATAACGAAGCCACGAAGTAGCAATTCAATGAACGAAGAAATATTAGAATAATAAAAGGATAATAAATCATGTCTGATAAGCAAATACCTACCACTCAACACGCCGTACTCATACGGGAGTTTGGTGAACCTGAAGTAATGATGTATCAAGATGACGTAGCTATTCCTGAGTTAAAAGATAATCAAGTATTAGTAAAAGTTGCTTATGCTGGTATCAATCCTGTCGATTATAAAACTCGCCAAGGTAAAGGTTGGGGTGCTGATGGCATTCAAAAAAATAAATTCGATCACGATCAGCCTGCCATTTTAGGCTTTGATGTGGCTGGCGAGGTAGTTAAAAGTAATAACGATCAATTTTATATTGGTGATAACGTCGCTGCTCTGAGCTTTGATGGTAGCTGTTACGCTGAGTATGTGGCAGTTGATGCCAAGCTGCTAGCAAAAGTACCAGAGTGTGTCATATTGGAGCAGGCAGGCGCGCTACCTTGTATCGGACAAACGGCGCTACAGTTTGTAGAGTTTGCTGATATCAAAAAAGGTGAGCACGTCGTGATGAACGCCCCAGCTGGCGGTGTTGGTCATTTAGTTATTCAGCTATTGATTGATAAAGTGGCGCAAAATGATATCAAGGTAACGGTTATTTGCTCGCCAGAAAAATATGCTAAGCTTGATTGTTTAATCGATAAAAGCAAGCTGGCAGGCTGGATTGACTATACTAAAGAGGACACCTTCCCTGATTTGCAAGCCGATGTGCTACTGGACTTAGTTGGTAATGATGCTGGTGTGCGTGCGCTTAGCGTGCTCAAGTCGGATGGACGTGTCAACGTGCTGCCAACGATTTGGGTTGATAAGCTTAAAGAGGCTAGTGGTGACAGAGATCTGAGCGTGGAAGGCTATGCAGTCAAGCCAAATGGTCAAGATATGGCAAGAGCACTACAACAGGTGGCCGATGGTAAGCTAAAATTGCATATTCAGCAAACGTATCCGCTATCTGCGGTGGTAGAGGCACACCGCGAGCTACAAAAAGGTGATACCTTTGGTAAGATTGTTTTAAAACTAAACTAAGCTAAGCTAGATTTGATTGATTGCCAGATTTGATTAATTACAGGACATCTGTCTAAACGTTAGGCTAATTCGGCCAGTATCTACCGTTTTAGTCTTAGTAATGGTGTGCTTCCAAAAGGTCTGGGTATCGCCGTGCATCACGATAAGCTGACCTGACTCAAGATAAAGCTCGACTTTATCTTGAGTTTTTTTATGCTTAAAGACAAATTTGCGTGTAGTACCCAGTGATAAAGAAGCAATAATCGGCTGAAAACCTAACTCCTTTTCATCATCCGCATGATAGCCCATACCGTCAGCGCCAGTAGGATAATAGTTGAGTAAGCACGAGTTAAAATTAACTTCGATACCGATATTCAATAGTTGCTGTTCAATATGATGTTTCACATGAAACATCGTATCTGACCATGGAATCGCTTGACGCGAATGACCAGAATATTGGTAACCAATATCACTTTCACCCATCCAAACGATTTGGCGAGTCGTGATATGGGTTTTGCCAAATAAAGTCACAACATCAGCTTGCCAAGGTAGCTCGGTCAACAAGCTATAATATAAAGCGCTAGGATAATCAATAATAAGCCCTAAGTCATTCACCTTACCGTCGTAAGGCAATAGATTGTCAGTCGGTGCAGGGGCAAAAAGATCAGTCATATATTAAGCCTTTTTACTGCTCTGATAATGCTCATTGATAACTTGAGCACATAATTCAGGCGCTTCCATCGGTAACAGATGACCATAGTCTAGCAAGGATATAATGCTGTTATCAGGGATAAATTTTTGCCATTGTTTGCGCACTTGATGATTGATAAATAACGTTGGCTTGCCCGTAATAAGCGTATAAGGACAGCTGAGCTGCTTAAGGGCTGCATCAATATGAGGCGCACCAAAATAGTTGGCCAGCTCTTGCTCTGGCGCAAACATCAATGTATAGCTACCCTCAGGATTTGCCACCAAACTTTGCTCAGCAAACACCCGCAAGTGTGCATCGCTGATACGCTTATAGGCACGCTGAGCGCGCAGGCTATCATAATAATCATTGACACTTGCCCAAGTAGATTGCTTGGTCAAAGTGCTTTTAAAAGGCTCGCGGCTAAGTAGAAACTGACGCGGCAATAGATTGTATATCGTCGCTTGTTTTTTGGTAAATGTCACCGGTTCTATTAGGTATAGCTGTGAGAATAGCTCTGGGCGCTTCGCTGCAGCCATGGCGGTAGCAGTCGCGCCTTGAGAATGTCCAATACCAACGATAGGCTTATCTTGCGTCTTTTCCAAAAACTCAATAAGCATATCAGCGTCTTGCTCGCGCGTGAGGCGACGGCTCTGCGGCTTATCATGCCAATAGCCGCGTAGGGCAAGCGAGCTTATATCAAAGTCAGATACCAGCTCATTTAATAATGGTGCGTAAGTGCCAACGGGAAAACTATTACCACCATAAAAGTGTGCTGGAGGACGTGAAGTAGCATTTAAATCGGCTACCTTGTTAAGTTCGGCTAGATCGTAATAGCGTGCTCGTTGTCCAGAAATCGTAATATTTTTTGCAAAATCTTCCATAATGATGTCACATCCCTGTGTTTTTTGAGTGAGCGAAGTTATGGCAGTCTAGTCGTCTTCACCTAAGAAGCCACCACTTTGACGATGCCATAAGCGTGCATAGACGCCATGTAATGCCAGTAATTCGTCATGACTGCCTTGCTCAATGATACGTCCTTTATCCATAACCACTAATCTATCGAGAGCGGCAATAGTAGAGAGGCGATGAGCAATAGCAATAACGGTTTTACCAGTCATGATGTCGTTTAAGCTTTCGGTAATCGCAAATTCAATTTCAGAATCAAGGGCACTGGTCGCCTCATCAAGCAGTAAAATAGGCGCATTTTTGAGCATGACGCGTGCGATAGCAATACGTTGACGTTGACCACCAGAGAGTTTAACGCCGCGTTCACCAACTTGAGTATCGAGCCCCTTATTACCTTTATCATCATATAGGTCTTTAATGAATTCCCATGCCTGCGCTTGTTTTGCTGCAAAGACGATTTCATCATCGCTAGCATCAGGGCGACCATAGGCAATATTTTCACGTACCGTGCGATGTAGCAATGAGGTATCTTGGGTAACCATACCAATTTGCTGACGTAACGATTCTTGGGTCACTTCGTCAATCGCTTGACCATCGATATAAATCTTGCCGCTATCAACATCAAAAAAACGTAGTAGTAAATTCACCAAAGTAGACTTACCAGCACCTGAACGACCAACCAAGCCAATCTTTTCACCCGGTTTAATATTTAAATAAAAATCATCTAATAGTTTTGTGTGCGAGGCGGTAAGGGTAGTGCTAACCGTATCAATTTTTTCACCTTCGATATCGACGCTTTCGTAACTAAAATCAACATGATCAAAGACAATATTGCCCTCTGTGACAACTAGCGCTTTAGCATTAGGTATGTCTACGATGGTTTGCGGTGCGGATAAGGTACGCATGCCATCTTGAACCGTACCGATACTTTCAAATAAGCTGGCGGTTTGCCACATAATCATTTTGGTGAGACCATTTAACCGTAATGCCATGGCGGTTGCCGCGGCAATCGCACCGACGCCAACTGCACCACTTTGCCAGAGATATAAGCCAATCCCAGCGGTAGTACCGACTAAGATGACACTAATAGTATGGTTGACAATTTCGAGTTGCGAGACCCAGCGCATTTGCGAGTGTACCGTTCCTAGAAACTGCCCCATCGCATCTTTAGCATAGCTCAGCTCACGACGTGAATGGCTAAAAAGCTTAACCGTCATGATATTAGCATAGGCATCGGTGATACGACCAACCATCAATGCACGAGCATCAGCCTGCACAATGGCGGTATGTTTGAGCTTAGGAATAAAAAACCACATGGTCAGGCCAAATAACACAAACCAAATCACAAACGGAATCAGTAATAAGACGTCTAAGTTAAATAAAATCACCCCAGTGGTGATAAAGTAGACGAGGACATACAGCAGCATATCAGTAACGGTCATGACCGTATCACGTACCGCTAGTGCAGTTTGCATGACTTTAGCAGAGACTCGACCAGAGAACTCATCTTGATAGAATTGCATCGATTGATTGAGCATACGCTGGTGAAAACGCCAGCGCATCTGCATCGGAAAAACGCCTTGAATTGATTGAAAGCGGATCAGTGAGGACAACGAAATCCAAAAGGGGCTAATAATCAGCACAGCTAGCATCAACAGTAGCATATCGCCTTTTTCAGTCCATAGCGTCTGCGGTGTATAAGTGCCTAGCCAGTCGACCAGATTACCAATCCATGCAAACAGCATGGCCTCATAGACCCCAATACCAGCGGACAGAATCATAAAAAGAAGTAACCAGCCGCGCAAACCTTCGGTACACGCCCACAGAAATTTTATCAGCCCATCACGGGGCAGTGGCATTGGGGTATCAGGAAAGGCGGATAGGCGGGATTCAAAAAAGCGAAATAGAGCGTTCATAGGCGGTAGTAATACGTCAATAGCAATACGTCAAGATAAACGCTAGCAAACGTTATCTTGAGTGGTTACTTATGTTAATAAAATAGCATTCTATTTTAGCAAAACTTAGCAATCGCGCCTGCATGGTAATTGTAATTTGAATGCTTTTAAACGCTGTAAATCCTTTCTAGTTCAATGTTGCTTGAAAAACTCTCAATAGAAAACTGAAAATCGTATATATCAGTTGCTGTATATGAAATATATTGTTACATTTAATGGTTTTTTTCTAAATGTTTCAGCTGTGTCATTTACCAGCAGTGTCCTTTAAATGGTAATCATAATAACAAAGCAAGGCTGCAATTCAATTAAGGTAGAAACTTATGATGTATTTAATGATTGCGGTGTTATGTAGCGTCGCCGTCTCCGTGCTATTAAAAATATTACGACAAAAAAATATAGATATTCGCCAAACTATCGTTGCTGGTTATCCAGTCGCCTTTTTGCTTACTTGGTTATTATTAAAGCCTGATGTCAGCAAAATCGGTGAGCTTGGTGGCGCATGGGGGATTATCATTGCGCTTGGTATTTTATTGCCCGCAGTGTTCGTTATTCTTGGTCGCGCGATTGCGGCGGTTGGCATGGTCGCGACCGATGCTGCTCAGCGTTTATCGCTAATTATTCCAATAATTGCGGCATTTCTCTTATTTGGAGAAGTGCTAACAGGCACGCGCGTATTTGGTTTAGCATTAGGGTTTTTAGCACTTGGGGCACTGGTGTATCGCCCGCAGCAAAGCGCACTTGTTAATGAGAACGCTAGTACAGATACTGTGACCAATAACGTGGTTAATAAACAGGCACTACGCACACCGCTGTGGTTATTCGGTGTTTGGGTAGGCTACGGTATTATTGATATTTTATTTAAGCAAGTTGCCAAACAAGGCGCTGCATTTCCGCTCACGTTATTTGTCAGCTTTGGCTTAGCAGGTTTGTTGCTGCTTATCTATTTGCTTATCACTCGGGTACGCTGGCAAGGTCGAGCGTTGGCAGCTGGATTATTATTAGGTGCGCTGAATATCGGTAATATTTATGCTTATATCCGCGCCCATCAAATATTATCTGAGTCGCCAAGCATTGTATTTACTGGCATGAACGTTGGGGTTATTGCGGTGGCGACCATTATTGGTGTTGGCATATTTAAAGAGTCTCTTAACCGCATCAATATGCTTGGGTTATTATTAGCGATTGGCTGTGTAGCGGTACTGTTTTTAGCATAATAATTTTAACGTAATAATTTTAGCGTAAGAACAAGTTTCTCTAATTCTTTAACTTACGAGATATAGGCACACAGAGCGTCCTATGGTAAGGTTATCTGCAAACGGACAGACGTGCATAAACTGATAAATATCCGTTTACCTTTGTAATATTTGACTTTGATTAATAAAAATAGGATGTACTTTCAATGGAATACGAAAAACAATTACAGCGTATAAAAAACGGTTCAGGATTCATCGCAGCACTCGACCAAAGTGGCGGCAGCACGCCAAAAGCGCTAGAAAATTATGGCGTCACTAGTAACGATTATGACAACGACGAAGCGATGTTTGATTTGGTACATGAGATGCGTGCCCGTATTATGACTTGCACAGCGTTTGATAATGAGCGCGTCCTTGGAGCAATTTTATTCGAAGATACGATGGAACGTGAAGTAAATGGCAAGCCGACCGCCAATTATCTATGGGAAGAGAAAAATATCGTCCCATTTTTAAAAGTTGATAAAGGGTTGGCGAAACACATGAATGGCGTGCAAGTGATGCGCCCGATACCTAATTTAGACCTATTATTAAACAAGGCTAAAAATTATCCGGTATTCGGTACTAAAATGCGCTCAGTCATTTATGAGCCAAACGTCGATGGTATTGAGTTGGTGGTCCAGCAGCAGTTTGATGTCGCTAAGCAAATTTTATCAAAAGGTCTAATGCCTATCGTCGAGCCAGAAGTTGATATTAATAGTACTAAAAAACATGACTGCGAGATAATACTCAAAACCAGTATTTTGCATAACCTGGAGCGTTTAAACGATGAGCAGCAAGTGATGCTCAAGCTGACCTTGCCTGAAGAAGCTGGTTTTTATAAAGAACTGATCGACCATCCAAAAGTACTTAAAGTCGTAGCGTTATCTGGCGGCTATAGTCGCAGCGACGCTTGCGCTAAACTCAAACAAAACCCAGGTATGATTGCCAGCTTTTCACGTGCCTTTACCGAAGGCTTGAGCAAACAGCAAAGTGATGAAGAGTTTGCCGATACTATTAACACCTCAATTGATGAGATTTATGAGGCGTCTAAGATTTAAAACTTAAGGTTTAAGTTTTAAAATTAAGACTCAACTATAAAAGAGCCTCTGTAATTATTACAGAGGCTCTTTTATAGTTAAAATAAGGTAATGAACCTTATAACTCTAAACTTCTTTATACAACTGACGTCCTTCCGCGTGATACTTTTGCGTCATCTCGTCCATACCTTTTTGGATATCATCTACGCTCATAGCATCTGTAGCTTGTATACCATTTTCTTTAGCGTCTATCCCTTTAGCATACTCACGCACGTTTTGAGTGATTTTCATAGAACAAAACTTAGGGCCACACATCGAACAAAAGTGAGCGGACTTGTGCGCATCTTTCGGTAAAGTCTCATCATGGAATTCGCGTGCTGTATCAGGATCTAGTGCCAGATTAAACTGATCGTCCCAGCGAAATTCAAAACGGGCTTTGGATAACGCATTATCACGAGCTTGTGCACCGGGATGACCTTTGGCAAGGTCAGCAGCATGGGCGGCAATTTTATAAGTGATGATGCCATCTTTGACATCCTTTTTATTGGGCAGACCTAAATGCTCTTTTGGGGTGACATAACAGAGCATCGCGGTGCCGAACCAGCCAATCATCGCGGCGCCAATAGCACTAGTAATATGGTCATAACCTGGGGCGATATCAGTCGTTAAAGGCCCTAAGGTGTAAAAGGGCGCATCGGCACACGTCTCAAGTTGCAAGTCCATATTTTCTTTAATACGGTTCATCGCTACATGACCCGGCCCTTCAATCATGACTTGCACATCATGCTTCCAAGCCACTTGGGTCAGCTCACCTAAGGTACGTAGCTCACCAAATTGTGCCTCGTCATTGGCATCTTGTAAGCAGCCCGGACGCAAGCCATCACCTAAACTAAACGCTACATCATACTGTTTCATAATCTCGCAAATATCTTCAAAGTGGGTATATAAAAAGCTCTCTTTATTATGAAACATGCACCATTGCGCCATGATAGAGCCGCCACGCGAGACGATACCAGTCAACCGATTGGCGGTCAACGGCACATAGCGTAGTAGTACACCAGCATGAATCGTAAAATAATCAACGCCTTGTTCTGCTTGCTCTATTAAGGTATCACGAAAGATTTCCCACGTTAAATCTTCGGCAACGCCATCGACTTTTTCAAGTGCTTGATAAATAGGAACTGTGCCGATTGGTACTGGCGAGTTACGAATCAACCATTCGCGGGTTTCATGGATATGATTGCCCGTCGATAAATCCATGATGTTGTCCGCACCCCAACGCGTCGCCCACGTCATTTTAGAAACTTCCTCATCAATAGAAGAACCCAGCGCAGAATTACCGATATTGGCGTTAATTTTTACTAAGAAATTTCGCCCAATAATCATCGGCTCAGATTCAGGGTGATTGATATTATTTGGAATAATCGCGCGACCAGCGGCAACTTCACTGCGTACAAATTCAGGGGTAATAATGGCAGGCGTATGCGCGCCAAAAGTTTCGCCCGCGTGTTGGCGCATATCAGTCAGCTCATGCTGTTTTTGGGTTTCACGAATGGCGATAAACTCCATCTCAGGAGTGATAATACCGCGACGCGCGTAATGCAATTGAGTAACGTTGCCTACTTTCCCATCAACAGCTTTAGCACGGCGCGGCTTGTCAATATGAGCAAAGCGTAGGTTTGCAGTGCTGATATCACGCGCGCGCGCCAGACCGTATGAGCTTGATAAACCAGCGAGCTGTTCGGTATCGCCGCGCTCATTTATCCAACCTTCACGTAATTTTGGCAGACCTTTGGTCAAGTCGATGCTGGCATTGGGATCGGTATAAACGCCTGAAGTATCATAGACATAAAACGGTGGATTTTGTTCCCATTCGCTCTCAGGAACGCCTTGAATCGGTGTGGGATCAAGTGTTATTTCGCGCATCGGTACTTGAATATCAGGGCGAGAGCCTTCGATATAAACTTTGCGAGAGGCAGGTAAAATGCGATGTAAGTCACGTGCGTCTTCTTCAAAGCGAGCATCGCTTACGTTGCGATGAGCAGGAGTCTTTAGCGCATCTGTTTTAGCAGTTTTTTTGGCGGGGGTAGTCGCTTGTAAAATAGTCATATGCTGTCCTAGCGTGTTGGTTTTTGAATAAAATCAACACCGCCAGTAGCTGCGGGGTAAGTCTATGTCATACGGACAAATATAATCGTAAGACAAACGCACTATCCGAACGAAATCTAGTGAGTCATCTCTAAAGGATTGATGGGCGCAGCTTATTATTGATAGTCAGGTAGCACTATAAAAACTTGCTAGATATTGACGATAATAACAAGGCATTTCTGCGCGCCCTTTGTACTTGTATAACATAAGCTTAAGACTTCCCTGCGTCGGTACTAACCGCATCAGGTTCGGCGGGTGATATCTCAGCGAATGTATAAAGGCTTTTAAGCCATAATACACCGCACCCCGAGTCTGTCAGTGTTGTAAATCACCTTTATACTAGCAAACTTCGCTGACAAGTCCTAGTCATTTACCTGTTTGTTGTGGCTTCAACTATTTTAACAATCACGGTCTTAATATTAGCTTTCTGGCGTCCAGCCCTGCGCGCGCTCATAGTCTTCATTATCCAAAAACTTATCGCGCTGCTCGATTAAGAATTTTTTGGCTTCCGGATCTAGCATGCTTAAGTGATTTTCGTTAATTAGCATCGTTTGCTGCTCAAGCCATTCTTTCCAAGCCTTCTCAGATACAGTTTCTTGTAGCTCTTGACCTTTTTTATTAGGGAAGGGCGGATGTGGCATTTTTGGTAATTGTTGCTGATATTTACGGCAAAATACGGTATTGGCTTGAGGATTAAAAGTCTCAGTCATAGTAAGTTCCTTATTATTGATATTAAATTATCGAGTCGAATATTTGCATCCATCTATGATAACGGTCTTAGCAGATTTAGCAAAGGGTATCTGATGTATCATTTGCGGATGGTATTACAATTAAAAACACCCGCAATGATGGCGGGTGTTTTTCATCGTACGATTTTACTTTTATTCAGTAAATACTAAGCAAACACTTCTAAACGCGTGCGCGCGCGGCTGACCGCTTGTTTCACTTGATTGGGTGCAGTGCCGCCCAAATGGTCACGCGCTGCTAATGAACCTTCTAACGTTAGATAATCAAAGACATCATCGCCAATCGCATCGCTAAACTGCTGCAATTGCGCCAAGGACAAATCACTCAAATCTACGCCTTCTTTGATACCCAAAGCGACTGCATTGCCAACGACTTCATGCGCATCGCGGAACGCAACACCATTGCGTACTAAGTAATCTGCCAAATCAGTCGCTGTGGCATAACCTTTCATGGTGGCAGCGCGCATATTTTCTTTATTTGGCGTGATATTCGGTAGCATATCGGCAAAGGCTAATAGCGAGCCCGTCAAGGTATCAACGCAATCAAAAAGCGGCTCTTTGTCCTCTTGGTTGTCTTTATTATAGGCAAGCGGCTGACTTTTCATTAGGCTAAGTAGCGTCATCAGTTGACCAAAGACGCGTGCCGCTTTACCGCGAACCAACTCTGGTACGTCAGGATTTTTCTTTTGCGGCATGATAGATGAGCCGGTACAAAAGCGATCGGGGATTTGTACAAAGTTAAACTGTGCGGACATCCACAGAATAATTTCTTCACTCATGCGTGACATATGCATCATCAAAATAGAAGCAGCAGAAGTAAATTCAATGGCAAAATCACGATCCGAGACTGCATCAAGTGAATTCTGGCAAATGCCTTCGAACCCTAATAACTCAGCGGTAATCGTACGGTCGATTGGAAAGGTGGTACCGGCAAGGGCAGCGCTACCAAGAGGCATCTGATTGATACGGCGGCGCGCATCGACTAGACGTTCGGTATCACGGTATAACATCTCAAACCATGCCATGACATGATGACCAAAGCTCACTGGCTGTGCGGTTTGCAGATGAGTGAATCCTGGCATAATAGTATCGGTATGTTGTTCAGCTAAATCAAGTAAGCCACTTTGCAAGCGCACCAATAAAGCAATGATATTATCGGTTTCTTCGCGTAACCAAAGACGAATATCGGTCGCTACCTGATCATTACGGCTACGTCCAGTATGCAGCTTTTTGCCAACCGCGCCGACGATATCAGTCAAGCGCGATTCAACGTTCATGTGCACGTCTTCAAGGGCAATCGACCAGTTAAACTCACCCGCTTCAATTTCACGCAGCACTTGCTGTAGGCCGTCGATAATGGTCGCAACGTCATCAGCTTCTAAGATGCCACATTCTTTGAGCATGGTCGCATGAGCAATCGAGCCTTGAATATCGTGACGCGCAAAGCGTTGGTCGAAGCCGACAGAGGCGGTAAAGGCAGCAACAAAACTGTCTGTCGCTTCACTAAAGCGTCCGCCCCACATCTGTTGCCCCTGACTACTCGCAGGGCTTTGCGGTGCAGCAGTATTTGTTAGAGAAGCTTCTGTGCTAGAATCAGAAACAGATGAGTTTTTATTTGAATCAGGATTACTAATATTTGAAGAATTGGCGTTCATATCGGTACAAGACAAGTCAAGAGAATAAGAACTCAAGTATAGCAAATGATGAGGTTGCCTTACTAGCGGAGCGCTTAGAGTTTTTTATACCCAAGTTCATGGAACTCATGAAACCTTGGCAATGGCTGCTGGCAATCTTTTTTTGGTCGTTGTTTGTGGCGATAGTTGATCGCTACAGTGTGGCTAATGAAACGCAATTTATCATAAAGTTTATGGCTAGGTTTTTTCAAATCAGCTTAACGCTGATACCTTCCTTTTATTTAATTGACTATCTGCGCCCTGTTTTTAAACGCCTGCGCATACCGACTGCCAGTATGTATGTTGTGCTAATCCTAACAACAAGCACATTAGTAACCCTCACGTTAGTTCTGCTACTCCTGATGAATTCTGGTTTGTTTGAGTACAGTCTTCAGGCATTTAGTTCAGCGCTTGTATTTAATATGGTGATTACAGCGGGATTCACCATCGCAGCGTTGTTGTTCTTTTTACGTCGCCATCGTGAGTTAAATGCACTCAAGCAATCGTTTGAGCAAAAATTGACTTCGCAAAACGATGTACTTAAAGCCCGTCTCGCGCCGCATTTCTTTTTTAATACTATTAATACCTTAATGTCACTCATTGAATCCAATCCATCTCGCGCCGCTGATTTATTACAGCACGTTTCAGCATTATTTCGTGCCAGTTTTAATGGGGCGCGTGAGATTAGTTTTGAAGAAGAAGTTGCCCTTTGTGAGCATTACTTGGCCATCGAGTCTATTCGATTGGGAGATAAGCTGGTGATAATTTGGCAGCTACCCGATGAGGATGTGATGTATGACATGGTAATCACCGCCTTGACCTTACAAAGCGTGATTGAAAAAATGCTACTCAATGTGGTTGAGATGACCACGGAAACCATTTATATCGATATTCAAGTTAGGTGGGTTCAGCATCGTGTTGTAATTACCATCCATGTACAGCTTCCCAAAAAGACATTAATGATTAACCATCATTTACGTCAGCATATGAATTTTTATATTCAAGCGGAGCGCTTACGTGCATACTTTGGGCAAAGTAGCGATATCCAAAGCACGGTGACGACGAAACAAATTATCACTATTATTGATTATCCGCTGCAAGATGTCAGTTTATAACCTTTACTTTTTTGATGGTGCATTACTCTCCCATTAACAGTGGCATATTTATTGCAATATCTATCACAATGTGACCATGATAATGGCTTAGTATTAACGAATGTGCTCTGCTAATCTTTAAAGTTGAGTGATTAAATTTTAAAAAGTATCGCCAGACTTTTATATTATGGCAAATATAGGAACACTAAGGCCATATTAACGGCTTGCAAGCTCTAGCCGTTAGGTTTATAACTTAGATCAGGCGCTATTTTATGCTAAATGATAGGCGGTAAGTGCTAATATGTTATTGATGCTCTTAAAATATTTTCTAAGTATGCCCTTAAAAAAAAGGAGTTTGCATGCGGATTGTAGTTTGTGATGATGAGCCATTAGCCCGTGAGCGTTTGGTCAGGATTGTCCAAGAGTCAGGTCATGAGGTCGTTGCTCAAGCAAAAACGGGTATAGCAGCCATTATTGCCGTAAAAACTCAGCAGCCAGACATCATATTGCTAGATATTCGTATGCCCGAGATGGATGGCGTAGAGTGTGCTCAAGAGCTTGCGAAGCTTGCACATCCACCAGCAATCATCTTTGTGACGGCTTATGATCATTATGCGATTGCTGCTTTAAAAGCCAATGCCATAGGTTATCTACTAAAACCTGCCAATAAAGATGAGCTATTAGAAGCGCTACAAAAAGCCACCAACCTAAATGCCGCGCAGTTAAATGAGATTCGTAAGCTTGAGAATCCAACAGCACGGCCGGTGCGCGAACATATTGCAGCACGTACCCATCGCGGTGTTGAGCTAATTAAACTCAAAGATATTTACTATTTTACTGCCGACCAAAAATACGTCAAAGTCCGTCATAAGGATGGTATCGTTCTCATTGATGACACTCTAAAAGAGCTGGAGCAGGAGTTTGAAGAAAAACTGTTTCGTGTGCATCGAAACGCTATTATTAACATTAAGTATTTGGACTTTTTAGAAACTTTAGATGCTGGACAGTATCAATTGCATTTCAAAGGAATTGATGAAACATTAGCGGTCAGCCGTCGCCATCTACCCGCACTACGTGAAAAAATCCAAAACATATAAGTTTCAAGGCTCTTCTTTTTCGAAGCTCTTATCTCTCGAAATAATCGCGCCATATCATCAAACCCTTATTTATGCTTAAATAGGGGTATTTTTTTGCGTTATTATTTTCTATAAACCGTTTTTAGTACCCATTTTGTGTGACAAATTAGCATTATTGTTGAGCACTGACATTCTAGTATCGAACTTATTGAGGCCTTTTATGAGCACCATGAAGCAACCTGCTTTGACTACCTTAAATATCGCCACGCGCCAAAGTCCATTGGCATTATGGCAAGCTGAGCATATTCGTGATCGGCTACTAGAGTTGTATCCTGAGATGACGATTAATCTACTAAAAATTGTCACTAAAGGTGACAAGATTTTGGATACGCCACTGGCTAAAATTGGCGGTAAAGGTTTATTCGTCAAAGAGCTTGAGCAAGCATTATATGAGAGGCAGGCAGATATTGCGGTGCATTCTCTAAAAGACGTGCCGATGGAGTTACCGGAAGGATTAATGCTGGGTGTTTATTGCAAACGTGCTTCGCCAACGGATGCCTTTGTTTCCAACACTTATAATAGTATCGATGAATTGCCACAAGGTGCGGTAGTCGGTACTGCAAGTTTGCGTCGTCAGTGTCAAATCAAAGCCTATCGTGCAGATTTGCAAATTAAAACTCTACGCGGCAATGTCGGTACGCGCCTAAGAAAGTTAGATGCGGGCGAGTATGATGCTATTATTTTAGCGACCAGTGGTCTACAGCGCATTGAGCTTGATGCGCGTATTCGCAGTGAATTGGATATCGATATTTGCTTGCCAGCTGTTGGGCAAGGTGCATTAGCGATTGAATGTCGTGAAGATGATGCTGAAGTATTAAAATTACTGGCACCACTCAATGATGACAAAGCCCGTATCCGCTTAATCGCTGAGCGCGCATTAAATCGACATCTGCAAGGTGGTTGCCAAGTACCGATTGCAGCTTATGCAGTATTACAAATGGCTGGGGCAACAGGTACCAGTAGTGACGATAATGGCAATAATCAAAATGCTAATAGCCAAAATGGTAACAATGATGCTGGTGACACACTATGGCTTCGTGGTCGCGTCGGTCAAGAAGATGGTAGCGAGCTGCTTAAAGTTGAAAAGCGCCTGACGTTAACGGGCAGTCAAGCTGAGCAAGAAGCCCAAGCCAACCAGCTGGGTATCGAAGTTGCTGAGATGTTATTGGACGCTGGTGCTGGTGCTATTTTATCAGCGATTTATCATCCTGAATAATATCTAAACTGGATAACATTTAACCACCTCAATTATAGAGTGATCATTGTTTAGATTGCTCTATTATTATGCTAATTCCATCCGCTTTTTTTACGGTATGTTTATGTCTTGGTCATCACCTAAGTCCACGGATTCAAATCAACCTATTGATAAGCCGTCATTGCTGGCGCAAGTTGTCATCAATACGCGCCCAGTAGAGCGTGCCGCACCGCTGACGCAACATCTACAAGCGGCTGGTATGTCAGTCATTGATATGCCGATGTTGACACTGCAACCGCGCCAAACCACAGACGACGATATGAGACTGATGCGCCAATGGCTAGAAGGTGAGTATCAAGCACTCGTCATCGTTAGTCCGACAGCGGCAGCCTCAGGTTTGGCTGCTTGGCAGTTGCTTGAGCGTGAACGTCAAGCTAAGGGCGTGACCAATAAAGACACGACTGATAAAGAAATACAGGGCATAGGCGGCATAGAGGAAAACTTTGAGGTTTTAGCAGCGCCAAGCCATCTAATCGCTGTTGGTGAAGCGACTGCCGCGGTGTTAAATGAGGTAAAATTGCCTTCTGCCAGCTATCAGGTACTACAGCCTACCATTGCCAATAACGAAGGTATGCTGGCGATGCCTGAGATTGAGAGCCTGCAAGCAGGGGATAAGCTGCTGGTGTGGCGCGGTCTTGGTGGGCGACGATTATTGGTCGATACGCTACAGGCGCGTGGTGTTCATATCGATAGCATTGCTTGGTACGAGCGCACGATGCCTATCGATGCCATCGCGCAGTATCAACAGTGGCTAGTACAATTCCTTGCGCAACAGTCTTTGCCGCAAACACTATCAGTAGAACAACCAAAGCCCATTGTTATTGTAAGTAGTGGTACAGCCTTTGAGCATTGGGAAAGTGTCGTTAAAGCAGTAGCGGAGCAGGGATTAAAATCAACATCAAATAAAGATATAACAGATAATGTAGCGCTTGAACTAGCAGATTTTGCCTATGTAGTATTGGGTGAACGTTTGGCCAATATGGTCGCTGAGCAGCAGTTAAGTTATTGGCGTGTGGAAGATTTAGCGCCAGCAACCATTCTCGCTGCTATTCATCCTACTTATTTATAAAGTTTAAATAGGGTGTTTTTTTTAACTACTGAAAACCCAAAGCGTTTACTGTACTTTATGCTCTTAAAATTATTAATCATGAACGGTGCTGCCTTATGTCAATGAACTCTGAATCGTTATCGAAGGAGCCTTCTGCTATTCAGCAGCGCCGCCAAGCAAATATGTTCTTGGTGCGGCTGCAGTGGGTGGTTATTTTGCTGCTGATTGCCGCATTGTTATGGCTATACATCAGTCAGCAGCGTTTTCAGCATAATATTAATGAGCGCTTGCAAAGTAATGAGCAAGTTGTCAACCGCTTAAACGAGATGGACGACCGCTTATTTGCCGTGAGTCAACAGACGTTGCCGACGCCTAGCACTGCCGCTAGTAGCCAAGCTCAAAACCAGTTGGATTTATTACGTATTCAAATTCAAGCTGCTGATAGATTGTTGGTAGACAATAACGACAGTGCAGCGATTGATTTGTTGCGCGGCCTACATTGGCAGCTGTCCCAAAGCAGTAATGAGATTGCCCCAGCGCTCACCATCGTCATTAAACAGAGCTTGCTAAAAGATATCGAACGCTTACAGGCAAGAAGCTCTCAGCCCAGTCCTTGGCAGCTACAAAATATAGCTATCCAAAATATTCAGGAGTTTTTGCACAGCTATGAGAGTGCTGTTAATTCTGATATAAACTTAACGAGCAGGCAGCTCACGATACACGAAGTCATTATGACATTGAATCTAGCGATTCAAGCCAGCAATATGCGCGAGCGCGAACAGCTGATTGCTTATCTGAGTCAAGCGCGAAAGCAGTTGCAAACGCTAGAGCCTAAAGATCTGGAATCAAAAGCATCAGTACCAAAAACAGCTGCCAGCACAAAAAAAGGCTCTCGCACGAATGACTTGCAAACCAAATCATCGCCTACTGATATCTCAGAAGTCATAGACTGGTTAGATCGGCTGATTGCTAATGCGCCAAAACCAACGCCATTGTTGACCTCTCAGATTTTAAACAAGTCCCAACATTAATGATTTGATACTTTGATGATTTAATATATTGCTTAAAAAATTTATTAGTATAGTAGATTCATTTTAAAAACGATAAAGTGCTATTGGCTATAAATTTTTTGCAGCCTCTGTCACGCCTGCAAACAGCAAGCAAGAAAAAATTATAGCAATAGCACGTTCTCACAATCGTATCGCTTTTATTTTGAACTGACTATATAAAAAACAAGAGACAGACAGTTATGGATAGTTTGCATCAAACCACCAATTCAACGCCTGATATCTCAGCTAACCATGAACATGGCCCTGAAGAGCTGTCACATTATCCAATTATTCACCATCAGCCGATTCATTGGGGTGAGATGGATGCCTTTAATCATTTAAATAATGTGGTGTATTATCGCTATGCTGAGTCAGCACGTATTGGCTATTTGCAAGCGTTAGGCATGTTTGATGGCAGCATGGTCACGGTATTGGCACAATCAAGCTGCCAGTATTTACGCCCAGTGACTTATCCTGATACGTTATTATTAGGCGTACGTTGTCAGCGTTTGGGCACAACCAGTATAGTTATAGAGTACAGCTATTATAGCAGTGCGCAATGTGCAGTCGTTGCTACTGCTGAGGCGGTAGTGGTACGTTTAGATAGTGAAGGCAAAGATAAATTACCGTGGACAACTGAAGAGCGTGCACGGCTGCTGGCATTAGAAGCAACCGTTGGTCATACACCTAAATTATAAGTATTGTCTCGTTTTTTATATTTGAATATTTAGTAAAAAGTAAAAGGGCGCACTAACTTAAGTTAGTACGCCCTTTTTATTAGCCAGTTTGACAGTAGTATTGGTTGCTTAAGTTGGTTTATTCAACCTTATTAATCTTGCTTTGGTGCATGAATAAAGTCTACGACATTCAAATCAAAACCTGACAAAGCGTAAAACTTCATCGGTGATGACAATAGGCGCATATCACGAACCCCTAAGTGGCGTAAAATCTGCGCGCCAACACCAATGCTGCGATAAGGCTGCTGCGCAATGGTTGAAATAGATTCATTGGCAGACGCTTTATCCAATGCATCTCCCAAATCAATCGGTTGATGACTACCAATCCAGACCAGCACGCCGCGTTCTGAGGCATTAATTTCTTTTAGAGCAGATTGCACACTCCAACCGCTACGTCCGGTCGTGTCATTTTTGGCAGCAAACAAGTCACGTAGTGGGTGAAATCCATGGACGCGCACGGTGCTAACGCCTTGGCTTACATCACCTTTCACTAAAGCCAAATGGGTCTCGTCAGCACCAAACTCGCGAAAACGATGCAAAGTAAACGTCCCATATTCTGTCTCAAACGGATGTGACTCAATCTCTTCTACCGTTTGCTCATTGGCAATACGATAGTTAATTAAGTCAGCAATCGTACCTATTTTGATGTCATGTTCTTTTGCAAATATCTCAAGATCATCGCGGCGCGCCATCGTACCATCAGCATTGATGATTTCAACAATAACGGCTGCAGGCTCTAGACCTGCCAGTCGAGCCAAATCACAACCCGCTTCGGTATGACCTGCACGGTGAAGAACGCCGCCATTTTGTGCCATAATTGGGAAAATATGCCCAGGCTGCACGATGTCAGCAGGTTTTGCGGCTGATGCAACGGCTGCTTGAATGGTACGAGCGCGATCGGCAGCAGAAATACCAGTTGTCACCCCTTCAGCCGCTTCAATAGAAACGGTAAAGTTGGTACTAAACTTTGCCTCATTGCGGTCTGACATTAGCGGCAGCGCCAATTGCTGGCAGCGTGCTTGTGATAAGGTTAGACAAACCAAACCGCGTGCATGGGTAATCATGAAGTTAATATCATCAGGACGAACGTGGGTCGCTGCCATGATGATATCGCCTTCGTTTTCACGATCTTCATCATCCATCAAGATGACCATTTTTCCAGCACGAATGTCTTCGATAATCTCAGGAATCGTATTTAAACTCATAGGAAGTCTCAATCTTTTATTATTTATAGATAGGCGTGATTGGTGATATAAGGCGTTATCTGCTTATTGTAGCAGTAGATTGGTCAAAGCGCTGTTGTGCTAAAGCAAAGCGCGCTGCAGTCAGAGTAAACCGCCATAAAAATGACTCTTTCAATTAGCTTCTATATATCATTATGAGGTCATTTTAACGCTTTTCACCCCAACGTGCTGCTTCATCTTCCTACTATCTCAATTAGTATGTCAAAAATAGCGATAAGTATTATTAATGATAAATACTATTATCTTTGAATAATGGTTTTGAGAGCAGTCATTTTAAGAAATTCTTCAAATAATCAGTCATTACTTGCTGCTTGGCTTTTGAGCCAATCCATAAACTTCTCGCTATGCTGCTCACGCTGATTATCAGCAAATTCATAAAAGCGTGTACCTACTAAATTGTCAGGCAAATAAGTTTGCGCATAATAATGGTTGGGATAATTGTGCGGATAAGCATAGTCTTTACCGTAGCCTTGTTCACGCATGAGCTTGGTCACGCCGTTCCGCAAGTGTAAAGGGACAGGCGAGGCGTCTTTTTCTGCCAGTGCCATTGCCGCATTAATCGCTTTATAGGTGCTATTGCTTTTAGCGCTGGTCGCAAGATAAACCACCACTTGCCCTAATATAATACGCGCTTCTGGCATACCGATTGACTGCACACTACGCAGAGCAGCGTCAGCGAGAAGCAAGGCGTTGGGATTAGCATTGCCAATATCTTCACTGGCTAAAATGACCAAACGCCGCGCAATAAAGTCTGCTGGCTCACCACCGACTAACATGCGTGCCATCCAGTATAGCGCTGCATCTGGATCTGAGCCACGGACGGACTTTATCATGGCGGATATAATATCGTAATGCTGTTCACCATCTTTATCGTAGCGTACTAGTGCGGTCTGGGCGACGCGGGCGACCAGTGCATCATCAATAACAAGCGGTGATTGATTAGAATCAGCGGTTTGAATCGCCAGCTCTAATATATTTAGCGCTTTTCTTGCATCCCCATGTGCCAGTTGGCTAATGGTTTTCTGCGCCTGCAAATCTACCGTTAAGTTTTTCAATACTTTATCTTCTAAAAGCGCACGCTGTAATACCGCGCTGATTTGCTCAGGTGTGAGCGGCTCTAAGCGATATACTTGGCAACGTGATAATAAAGCGTTATTGATGCTAAAAGATGGATTTTCGGTCGTCGCCCCAATCAAGGTTATATCACCAGATTCTACCGCGCCGAGTAATGCATCTTGCTGGGCTTTATTAAAGCGGTGAATCTCGTCAATGAACACGACAGGCGACTCAAAGCTTAACGAGTCCTTACTATCCAACACTTCACGTAATTGTTTTACCCCTGTATTCAGGGCTGATAACGCATGAAACGGTCTGCCAACCGCATCTGCTAATAGCATTGCGATGGTTGTTTTGCCAATACCAGCTTCGCCATGCAAAATAATAGAAGACAGGTGTCCTTGTTCCACTAAGCGCCGTAATGGTGCGCCTGCTGCCAATAAATGCTCTTGACCAATAATAGCATCGAGCGTCGTAGGGCGCATGCGCTGGGCGAGGGGAGTATCAGCATGAAAGTTAGGCGGCATAAGGCTCTCTATTATAAAATCGAATGGTTATCAATTGGCTACAGCGGCATGAGAACTTAAATTTTTTATATTAATAAACACTATTTTTAGGTATATTTCTTTTATCTTGAATACACTATACATAATTAATATTGTCATTAATGGCTATCATATGGGCTAGGCTAACGCAGATTTACGTTAATAAAAGTCAGCTAAATGTACAGCTTATATCTTTAAGACTTTATTTTTTAGATTTTTACCCTTATTAAGGGGTTAACTCTCTCTATCAGCCTAATATATCAAACATAACGGATGATATTAATAATGTTGCAGTCAACTTTTAAACGCTTATTCAATCATGATCCAGCTACTAGAGCTGCAAAACGATATTCCCGTAAGCTAACTGCTGGAGAAATAGTACTGGCACGCTCAGTATTTGGTGACAGTCTCAGCCTTGATGATATTCAGCTTAAAACGGCTTGGTGGGTACTCAAAAATTATGCCGTTAGCCCGAATGGTCATATTTATTTTCATCCGGCAGACTGGATCGAAGACTTTAGTGAGGCGTCATTGAGTAAACAAAGCTGGCTTATACATGAGTTGACGCACGTTTGGCAACTACAGCGTGGCTTAAAAGTGGTGCGCGGCGCTATCATTAATCGCCGCTATGACTATGTGTTAGAGGTGGGTAAATCTTTTTTTAAGTACGGTATTGAGCAACAAGCACGCATGGTTCAAGATTACTTTATTCGTCGTCAGCGTGGACAAGACTGTCGGGATTTAGAAGCCTGTATTCCATTTCTAGCTGGGCAGTCTGTTAATAATACTCAGCATAGCGACAACTCATTCAACGTTTAATTTTTATGTTTACTCTCTATATTACTATTTAATATTCTGCTTTTAATAAAGGATAGGTACTCGGATGTTTAAATTTTTGCTCGCAACACCTCATACGGGTGCCCATCATAACCTTGCAAAACAAGGCATCATGAGTCCACGTCAAGCCCCAACGTTACTTGCAGCCACACTGACAGGCATATTGTTTTTGAGTGGTTGTCAGCAACAAGCAGCAAACGAAACTGTGCCGGATAATGCTCAAAGTAGTGAGAAAACCAGCGAGCAAATGAGGGCTGAAGATAGCCAGCCTATGCCGAAAAGTGACTCAGCTGCCGTACGTATAGAGCAGTTTCAGCCTTTGTATGTGACTCAATTTCAAGGACTACAGCAGCGCTTGCAAGCAGAGTATGAGTCGTTGCAAGCTGCTGATGCCTCCGGTAATGGAAGCTCTTTATTGGTTGATAGCGCAACTGATCCTGCTGACAGTAATACTAAAAATAACAATAACAATAACAATGGGCAAACTACTGATAGTAATAGTTTGCCTGCGGCAGGTACTAATAATAGTACAGCGCTTGAACCAGCTGCGATTGATTCAGCAGACCCTGTTTCAATAGCGGATATTGATAATAAACCTGCTACAGATGCTGAAATTAATACCAGTACCGAAGTTGGTGAGCGCGACTTAACGGTGTTAAAACGTATTAGCTTAGAGCCACGCAAGCCTGTCCTATTGACTGAAGAGCAGATTATAGAACGCTATGAGCAAGCGATGGAAGCCCTTTATCAGCCAGTGACCACGCCGCTAAATGCAGAAGATGTTGATACGTTGATTGATATCGCAACCTTAGTGCCACAGCTTTTTGAAGATGCGGAAATTGCTGGTAGAGTCAGCGCCAAAAGCCCAGCACTGGCACGTTTGATTATTCAGCATCAAGTGTGGGAGCAGATAGAAGCGCAACAAGTGCTAGATATGCAGCAAATGAAACAGAGTCAACAGCAAGAATTTGAGATGCTGATGTCGAAGTTTAACGAGACTATTAAAGGCTATGATGAGCAAATCGCCAAATATGAGCAAACGCTAAAAGAGTTTAAATAATCTGTCAAATCTAACCATAAAAAAATCTCGCACATGGCGAGATTTTTTAGGCATTGTTAAAAACTATTTACGGTCTTCTACTTTAACGAATTCGCGTTGTTTCTCACCAGTATATAACTGACGTGGACGACCGATTTTGAACGGTGCGCTGTGCATCTCAAGCCAATGGCTGATCCAGCCAGAGGTACGTGCCAATGAGAAGATAACGGTAAACATTGAGGTTGGGATACCGATGGCCTTTAAGATAATGCCAGAGTAAAAGTCAACGTTTGGATACAGGTTACGCTCAATGAAGAACGGGTCTTCTAACGCAATTTTCTCAAGCTCCATTGCAAGCTTAAGCTTTGGATCGTCAATACCTAGAGCCTGTAGGACCTCGTCACAAGTCTTTTTCAGTACTTGTGCGCGTGGGTCAAAGTTTTTATAAACACGGTGACCAAAGCCCATCAGCTTCACTTCACGGCTCTTCACTTTTTCCATGAATTCAGGCACATTTTCTACAGAACCGATTTCATCTAGCATCTCAAGCACCGCTTCGTTGGCGCCGCCATGTGATGGACCCCAAAGGGCGGCGATACCAGCAGCGATACAAGCGTAAGGGTTTGCGCCAGTAGAGCCAGCTAAACGTACCGTAGACGTTGAGGCGTTTTGTTCGTGGTCAGCGTGCAAGGTAAAGATTTTGTCCATGGCGCGAGTGATGACGTCGTTGGTTTTATAATCAACATCAGCAGGCGTTGCAAACATCATATATAAGAAGTTTTCCGCATAATTGAAGTCATTACGTGGATACATGAACGGTTCGCCTTGTGAGTATTTATAACTCATCGCAGCAAGCGTTGGCATTTTAGCGATTAGACGAATCGCGGTAATTTCACGATGCTCTTCATTGCTAACATCTAGTTTTTCATGATAAAACGCTGATAAAGCACCAACGACACCAACCATGATTGCCATAGGATGGGCATCACGGCGGAAGCCTTCAAAGAATTTACGTAATTGGTCATGAACACCAGTATGCTTACGAATTTTTTCAAAGAAATCGGCTTTTTGCTCAGCGTTAGGCAAATCGCCATGAATCAACGCATAAGCCACTTCTAAGTATTCAGCATTATCGGCCAACTGATCGATAGGATAGCCGCGATAAAGTAGCTCGCCTTTACCCCCATCAATAAAAGTAATTTTTGATTCAACAGGCGCTGTTACCATAAAACCTGGATCATAGGTCCAGTAGCCAGCTTTTTGGAAAGCAGCAACATCGATAACTGACGGCCCTAAAGTCCCTTCGGTAATAGGAAGTTGGTAATCCTTACCATCTACGGTTAATGTGGCTTGATTATCAGCCATAATTTAATCTCCAGTGCTTTAACTTGTTAGAATAAAAATATAGAGACGCATACCCTCGCGTCACAAATGGTCAAAATGAATTTAACTCATTTAATATGCAGGCTATATTAGCAGTTATTACTTAGGTTTTGAAAAGACTTTTACCTGCAATGTCTGTGATTGTCGTGGTTTCAGAGTACTTATGTACTGTAAACTTTGTATCAAAATATGTCTAATCAGTAATCTGGCTGTAAACAAGCTTATTTATCATCATGTAATGATTCTCATTAACATTATAATGGTAAAGCGTTTTCAGCTAGATAATCAGCGCCAATACTTCATCTCACATACGATGAAACAGACAGAGTATGAGTGACCGACAAATTCGTTTGGGTTTATGATTCATCAAGCCTGAGTAATACTAATGAATTCATATTGCAAATAGCCAGTTTTTTGTTAATTAATCTCTAATAACCACTATTCAGGGGATAAATTTGTAATTAGGGCTCAGTCATTTTATAATTGTAGGGATTTAACTGGCACTAGCTTTGCGCAAATTGATAAGTCATTTTAATAAATAACGGGGAAAGCTCTGCTTTGCTCATACTTTGTTACGATTGGACAGTCAGTTTATAGACCGAACTTAGCTTATCGCTTGAATATTCTTGTTAACTGTTCTATTTTTAAATAGTCGACAGTGAAGTTTACCTTAACAAAAAATGATAATATAGAGATGACACAACGGCGTTATCTTTTTTTGTTAATGGCAACCAGTAAAAATAGAATAGTTAATCGATTTACCCCATGCTTCGCTCTTACTGTTAAAAAGTAAGTAAAACGAGTGTTATTGAAAGGGTGTATCCATTTAAAGAGCTATGTTAAACAGTCTATAAAGACCGTATAACCCATGTCCAGCTTTCAAATTTAGTGCAAATTAAACGACGTCAGCTAGCCCTTCCTTACTTTATTCGTCTTGTGTGGTGCTCAGTGTATTTGGCAGACGATTGCTAAATCATAAGTAACTACCAGACATAACCGCAAAAAGGATGCCCGCTGTGAAAAGCAACCGACCTATTGACCTGCCCTTAAGCCAAGTGATTAGCGTGAACCGCTCACCGATTGCAATTGCTTCAATCTTGCATCGTATATCTGGCATTGTTTTATTTCTACTTATCCCTGTCATGTTGTGGTTATTGCAGAATTCTTTGGCGTCGCCTGAGAGTTTTGAAACCGTGTTTGACAATGTTCTCGTTCGCTTTTTGGCGTGGATTTTTGTCGCCGCTATCGCTTATCACTTTGTGATGGGTATCAAGCATTTATTTGCTGATATGGGCATGAACGAAGAGCTAAAATCTGGCCGTGCCGCTTCTATGATTAGCTTTGTAATTGCAGCAATCTTAATTGTCGCGTCATTTGTATGGGTGATGTTCTAATGATAAAAAATGATTCAGGAATCAAAAGCGCAACAGGTCTGACAGGATCAGGCACACGCGATTGGATTATCCAGCGTATCAGTGCGGTCATTTTAGCCGTATACAGCGTGGTATTACTGGGCTTCTTTTTAACTCATGGTGATGTGAGCTTCGTTGAATGGTCACAATTTATGACCAGTTTGCCTATGCGTCTGTTTAGCTTGCTTGCTGTTTTAGCGCTAGCGGGTCATGCTTGGGTTGGGATGTGGACAGTTTTTACCGATTATATTACAACTGGAAAACTGGGCTCAAGCGCAGCAGGACTGCGTTTGGTACTACAGTCATTAATGATTATCGCTATTTTAGTTTTTCTATTTTGGGGCATCATGATTTTTTGGGGTAATGGCTTCGGTGTTGTTGCTGTTTAACCACTAGTCATGAATTTCGATACTTATTTATTTGATAGTTGTTTATTTAATAGTTATCAATAAGAGCGGGTTGATCTGAGCGATTTATTAACGGTTAGATTGTTTTAAAACAGTTGATTTGTCTTAGAAAAGTCCGTTAGTAGCCAAAAATAGTCATAGCCAATCATAGCGTTGGATACCACTGACTTAACCAGTCACTTATATAATAGATGCATCATGGTTTAGTCAGTGAGTGGACCCAATATAAAGATAGATATGCAAATTGAGTGGTTGAAGGCTGTTTGCTTGCTATTTGATGATAGCAAGCAAGTTGATGAAAGTAAGCAGGATTGAAGTAAAAATTTATTCAACCTTGTCATACGATAATTGATACAACAACCTTTTTATTTACTTCTAAGCATTAACAGGCATTAGGAAAACCGTAATGGCAACTAGACAAGATAATACCATTAGCAATATTAAAACCCTGAACTATGACGCGGTCATCGTTGGTGGCGGCGGCTCAGGTATGCGTGCTTCATTGCATTTAGCCGAAGCGGGCATGAAGGTTGCAGTCCTTACCAAAGTATTCCCAACCCGTTCGCACACCGTTGCAGCGCAAGGTGGTATTGGCGCAAGTTTGGGTAATATGAGTAATGATAACTGGCACTTTCACTTTTATGACACCGTTAAAGGGTCAGATTGGTTAGGTGACCAAGACGCGATTGAGTATATGTGCCGTGAAGCACCAAAAGTGGTATACGAGCTTGAGCACATGGGTATGCCATTTGACCGTAACGAAGATGGCACGATTTACCAGCGTCCATTTGGCGGTCATACCTCAAACTACGGTGAAAAAGCGGTACAACGTGCTTGTGCTGCTGCTGACCGTACTGGTCACGCACTATTACATACGTTATATCAGAAAAATCTACAGCAAGGTACTGAGTTCTTTATCGAGTGGATTGCCCTTGATTTGATCAAAGACGACGCCGGTAATATCAATGGCGTTATTGCGATTGAACAAGAAACAGGTACGGTTGCGGTATTCCAATCACCGATTACGGTATTAGCAACAGGCGGTGCTGGTCGTATCTTTGCAGCATCTACCAACGCTTATATTAATACTGGTGACGGTATCGGCATGGCAGTACGCGCCGGTATTCCATTGCAAGATATGGAGTTCTGGCAGTTCCATCCAACCGGCGTTCATGGTGCAGGCGTACTATTGACTGAAGGTTGCCGCGGTGAAGGGGCGATCTTACGTAATAAAGATGGCGAAGCCTTCATGGAGCGTTATGCGCCAACCGTTAAAGACTTGGCGCCACGTGATTTAGTATCACGTTCTATGGACCAAGAAATTAAAGAAGGTCGTGGTTGTGGTCCAAATGCTGACCATATCGTTATGGATATGACGCATTTAGGCGTTGAAACCATCATGAAGCGTCTGCCATCAGTATTTGAAATTGGTAAAAACTTTGCCAACGTCGATATCACAAAAGAGCCGATTCCAGTTATCCCAACCATTCACTATATGATGGGTGGTATTCCAACCACGATTCATGGTCAAGTGATTGTACCGGATCTAGAAGCAGGCACTGATGAAGATGGTCTATACGCAAAGGGCAACGTCGTTAAAGGTCTTTATGCCATCGGTGAATGTGCTTGTGTTAGTGTGCACGGTGCTAACCGTTTAGGTACCAACTCGCTACTAGATTTACTAGTGTTTGGTCGCGCTGCCGGTAAGCATATCGTTGATGAGTTCCATCATGCTGACCATAACTATAAGCCACTTGATCCTCGCGTGCTTGATTATACCGTGGGTCGTTTAGACAAGCTGCAACAGTCGACTGAAGGCTATAATGCACAAGATGTAGCGGATGAGATTCGTGCGACCATGCAAACGCATGCGAGTGTATTCCGTACGCAAGCAATGATGGACGAAGGCGTTGCAAAAATCCTAGCGCTAGGTGACAAGATTGACCAAATCCATTTGGCTGATAAATCACAAGTCTTTAACACTGCTCGTATTGAAGCCTTTGAAGTGGCAAACCTTTATGAAGTGGCGAAAGCGACGATGATATCGGCCGCTAAACGTCATGAAAGCCGCGGCGCGCACAGTGTCTCTGATTATGACCGTCCTGAAGATGATGAATATGCACCAAATGGCCGTAACGATAACGATTGGATGAAGCATACCTTATGGTATTCTGAAGGTAATAAAGTTATCTATAAGCCAGTTCGTAAAATCCCATTGACCGTTGATTATATCGAGCCAAAAGTCCGCGTTTATTAATTCTAGACTGCGTGCGCTTGATTTATACGAACAGCATAAATGTTTATCCCTTATTAATTTATTAAAAAGGTGACCGCCAGCTACGAGCTGATATCAGCGCTATGACTAAGAAGTATTAGCGCTGATATATTGTAATCTTTAGGTTGCAAGCCTTGTACGCCCGCCATCACCGACGTGTGGAGTTTAGCATTATGAGCCGAGGTACTCGCACCATCGAGATTTATCGCTACGATCCTGATCTGGACGCAGCGCCACGCATGCAAACTTATACGATTGAGTTACTAGACTCAGATCGTATGTTGCTTGACGTATTATTACGCCTAAAAAAGGAAGATGAAACCCTCACCTTCCGTCGCTCGTGCCGTGAAGGCATCTGTGGTTCTGATGGCATGAATATTAACGGTAAAAACGGTCTGGCATGTTTAATTAACATGAATACTCTGCCTGAAAAAGTAACGGTTCGCCCATTACCAGGTTTGCCAGTGGTTCGTGATTTGGTTGTCGACATGAACCAATTCTACGAGCAATATGAAAAAATACACCCGTTCTTGATCAATGACCAGCCAGCGCCAGCAACAGAGCGTTTGCAGTCACCTGAGCAGCGTGACAAGTTAAATGGTCTATATGAATGTATTTTATGTGCTTGCTGTTCAACCAGCTGCCCATCATTCTGGTGGAACCCTGATAAGTTCTTAGGTCCAGCAGCACTTCTAAATGCCAACCGTTTCGTTTCTGATAGCCGCGATACGGACACGCGTGCTCGTCTGGCTCGTTTAGACGATCCATTCAGCTTGTTCCGTTGCCGTGGTATTATGAACTGTGTATCAGTATGTCCAAAAGGCTTGAATCCAACCAAAGCTATTGGTCAACTACGCAATTTGTTGATCGATCAAGCAGGTTAATATACCTTTTTTGCTCAATTAGCTTTATAATAGCGCTATAAAAAACACCACCTTGTCTTAGGTGGTGTTTTTTATTAGTCAGAAAACCTAAGTATTAACAACTTTACCAACTCAAAAGCTAGTATTTTTTTTCATAAACGACAGTCATTGTCAAAACATGAAGACATGAGCAGTTGGGGATTGATGCTTGAGAGAATGATAAAATAAGTTATTGGAAGTAAGGCCGTATTAACAATACGTTGGTCATATGTAAGAAGACCTGCTATATGGTCCGTCTCTCTATATAATTGAAAAAGAAAACCCATAAACGTAGAAAAAATGCGCAGTCAGCCTAATATCATGGACATAAATAACAATCGTAGAATATGTATGATAGTAGGACTGAGAATGACTGTTACTTATATAAGTGACTTCTACAAGTCACTTATATAAGTAACATGGCGATAAAAAACACCTATAAAAAGTGTCTGTATGAATTGATACACACCACTTATAAGTCGCTAAAAATGATAATCAATATTCATTACCTAAATACCTAGTATTGAACAAACAAACTATGGCCTATAAAGTAGGCATGTTACGCTATACGGCAATATGTATTTAGCGTAATAATCTTCAAAAAGCTACCGTAGAACGTTGTTTCAGCAGAAATAGCCAATAAATAGGCTAGCTGAAAGAAAAAACGTTCGGTTCAAACCTTAGGGTTGATTATTTGGTTATAGCTGAGAGGATTATATATAAATTAATGTTGTGAAACGAGCCATATGAGAAAACTGGACGTTCACAAATAATTATAATGATAGTCTCGGTATTGTAATTATGATTTTTATCGTTAAATGGCAATTAAAATTAATGAGCGTTTAACCTTAAAAAGTCATGATTCGATCATTTCTGTAAAAGACTATGCAGCGGTTGTAACGGTCAATTTTTAAATAATAGTATTAAATAGCTAGCATACAACCGATTAAACAATAATAAGCACGATTCCATTCATTTATCTATCAAATAGACGATTATTATGAATAGTATAACTAAAGAAGCAGTGAGCGTAGGCCAAACTGAACTGGCCGCTGATAATGTCAATTATATCGAAGTGCTCTATGAGCAATATCTAGACGATCCTAGTAGCGTTGATTCGGATTGGCAAGAATATTTTGAACAATACAAGTCGCCAAATGATGAGCAGCACAATGCCATTAAAGACCAGTTCTTGTTGCTAGCTCGCAATCAGACGGCTAACAAGGTCAGCGTTGAAGCGAATAACTCTGCTACTGGTAAGTCAGACAATGTTGGCAGCCCTAAAAAAATGGGCGTACAGCAGCTGATCTCTGCCTATCGTCGCCGTGGTCATCGCCATGCTAAGCTTGATCCATTAAATCTAAATCCACGCGCGGAAATAGAAGACCTAACCCTTGCTTATCACAATCTCTCTGAAGCAGATCTCGATACGGTATTTCCTACCAATGATTTAAATATTGGTAAGAATGAAGCAACGCTACGCGAGATCATTGAAATCATGGAGCGCGTCTACTGCCGTTATATTGGCATAGAGTATATGCACGTGACCACCAGCACAGAAAAGCGCTGGATGGAAAAATATCTCGAGAGCAATCTAGGGTATATCAAATTTGATACAGAAAAACGTTTATCTATTCTTGAGCGCCTGACCGCAGCTGAAGGTTTAGAGAAATATCTTGCTCGTAAATATACGGGCGTGAAGCGTTTTGGTCTAGAGGGCGGCGAAAGCTTTATTCCTGCTATTAACGAAATCATCCAACGTGCTGGCGGTTATGGCACTAAAGAGATGGTTATCGGTATGGCTCACCGTGGACGCTTAAACCTACTGGTAAATATCCTAGGTAAAAATCCAGCGGATTTGTTTGACGAATTTGATGGCAAAGTTCAGCCAGAAAAAGGCTCAGGCGACGTTAAATATCATAATGGTTTTTCGTCAAACGTGATGACTCCAGGTGGCGAGACACATTTAGCATTAGCGTTTAACCCATCGCATCTTGAAATCGTTGCTCCAGTATTACAAGGCTCTGTACGCGCCCGTCAAGTACGTCGTAACGATCAGCCACTTCATGAAAATAAGACGGGTAATTCAGTATTACCAATCGTCATTCATGGTGATGCCGCATTTGCTGGTCAAGGGGTGGTGCAAGAAACCTTCCAAATGTCACAAACCCGCGCTTATACCACGGGTGGTACAGTACATATTGTTATTAATAACCAAGTTGGTTTTACTACCAGTCGTCAAGAAGATGCACGCTCAACCGAATATTGTACCGATGTGGCAAAAATGGTTCATGCGCCAATTTTACATGTAAACGGCGATGACCCTGAGTCTGTGGTATTTGCGGCGCAATTGGCATTAGATTATCGCCACGAGTTTGATAAAGATATCATCATTGATCTGTTCTGCTATCGTCGCAATGGTCACAACGAGGCTGATGAGCCTTCAGCTACCCAGCCACTGATGTATGCAGTGATTAAGAAGCTACCAACCACTCGTACTATCTATGCCCAAAAGCTTATTGAAGAAGGTCTGCTTAGCCAAGAAGATGAAAAACGCTACGAAGATGAATATCGTGAATCTTTAGACCGCGGTGAATATGTTGCCAACTCATTGGTAAGCGAGCCTAACGAAGAGTTATTCGTCGATTGGAAACCTTATCTTGGTCATGACTTGGTCGATGATTGGGATACCAGCGTCGATATCGAAGTGCTAAAAGGTTATGGTCGCCGTATGGCGGAGATGCCTGAAGGCTATAAGCTACAACGCCAAGTACAAAAAGTTGTCGAACAACGCTTAGCCATGCAAACAGGCGAAGAGCCTTTAAACTGGGGTGCTGCCGAGACATTAGCATACGCGTCACTAGTCGATAACGATAAAGTATTGGTACGTATTACTGGTGAAGATGTAGGCCGTGGTACCTTCTCACATCGTCATAGTGAGCTATATAACATTGAAGATGGCAGCATGTATGTGCCACTTGCTCACATGAGTGAAACACAAGCCCGTTTTGCGACTTATAACTCATTGTTATCAGAAGAAGCGGTATTGGCTTTTGAGTATGGTTATGCGACCACAGTGCCAAATGCACTCGTCGTATGGGAAGCGCAGTTTGGTGATTTCGTCAACGGTGCCCAAGTTGTTATTGACCAATTTATCTCAAGTGGTGAGACTAAATGGCAGCGTGTTTGCGGTCTAACCATGCTATTGCCACATGGCTTTGAAGGTCAAGGTCCTGAGCATTCATCTGCTCGTCTTGAGCGCTTCTTACAGCTGTGTGCTGAAGACAACATGCAAGTCATTACGCCGACGACTCCTGCGCAGATTTATCATGCGTTACGTCGTCAAGCGGTGCGCCCAATTCGCAAGCCGTTAATCGTTATGTCGCCGAAAAGTTTGCTGCGTCATAAACTTGCCACATCAAACCTTGAAGAATTGGCTAATGGTAAGTTCGAAACCGTGTTGCCAGAGATGGATCAGCAAAATGCGGACAACGTGACTCGCATGGTGCTATGTGGTGGTAAAGTTTATTATGACTTACTAGAGCAGCGTCGTGCATTAGGTTTAGACCATGTTGCAATCGTCCGTATCGAGCAGCTTTATCCATTACCAGAAAAGCGTTTGATTGCTGAAATTGAAAAATATAGCAATCTAAAAGAAATTGTTTGGACGCAAGAAGAGCCTCTTAACCAAGGTGCTTGGTATTATTTAGCACCGCATATGTTCCGTATCGTAGTACCGCATCCAACCAAAGCAAAAGTGATGGAGCCGGTAGCGCGTCCTGCTAGTGCGGCACCTGCAACAGGTTCTGCAAAACTACACATCCAACAGCAACAGAATTTGATCGCTGGTGGTCTTGGTATCAGTGTAGATGAGCTGTCTAAATAGTAGATTGTTTAAATAACAGATTATATAAAATAAATGCATCAGGCGATAACAGTCAGTACTTTGTAAAAGAATCTAAGTAATAGACTTTAAAAAGGTACTGACTGCCTATCACGACTTAATTATAAATAGTAATATCCAAATCTAAGGAGTATATCGATGGCTGATATCAAAGCCCCCGTTTTTCCAGAATCAGTTGCCGATGGCACAATCGTTGAATGGCACGTCACTGAAGGTCAACAAGTTAACCGTGATGACCTATTAGCTGAAATTGAGACTGACAAAGTTGTATTAGAAGTGGTTGCGCCAGATAATGGTGTGGTCACTAGAATCGTTAAGCAAGTAGACGACACGGTTCTGTCTGACGAGCTCATTGCTGAATTTGAAGCGGGTGCCAGCGCGGATGCTGCTGCGCCAGCAGTCGATCCAGATCAACCAGCTGCCCCAGTACAATTGAAGCAAGCGACAGATGGCGGCGAGCCAGTACAAGTTACCGATAAAAAAGATGAAGCCGACCATAAAGATCAAAGCCCTGCAGTACGTAAAGCAGCGAAAGAAAGTGGCGTCGATCCTAAAGATGTTGAAGGTAGTGGTCGCGGCGGTCGTGTTACTAAAACTGACATGTCAAATCCAACGCTAAAAGCAGACAGCTCTATCAAATCTGATAGTGGTCGTCCAGTCGCTGAATCAACAGGCGAGCGTACTGAAAAACGTGTTCCAATGACGCGCCTTCGTAAGCGTGTTGCTGAGCGTTTGTTATCAGCATCACAAGAAACAGCGATGCTAACGACGTTCAACGAAGTTAATATGAAGCCGTTGATGGATATGCGTGCTAAGTATAAAGACCAGTTCGAAAAACGTCATGGTGTACGTCTAGGCTTTATGTCATTGTTTGTGAAAGCGGCGACCGAAGCACTTAAACGTTTCCCAGCAGTAAATGCTTCACTAGATGGCGATGACATTGTTTATCATGGTTTTTATGATATCGGTGTTGCAGTATCTTCTGATCGCGGCTTAGTCGTTCCTGTATTGCGTGATACCGATCGCATGAGCATGGCGGATGTCGAAAGCAAAATCCGTGAGCTAGGTGGTCTTGCCCAAAAAGGTAAGCTTGGTCTGGAAGACATGACTGGTGGTACATTTACCATTTCAAATGGCGGTGTTTTTGGCTCATTAATGTCGACGCCTATCTTGAATCCACCACAGACTGCTATCCTAGGTATGCATGCGATCAACGACCGCCCAATGGCAGTCGATGGTAAAGTTGAAATCTTACCGATGATGTACCTTGCTCTATCTTATGACCATCGTATGATTGATGGCAAAGAAGCCGTACAGTTCTTAGTAACTATCAAAGAATTGGTTGAAGATCCAGCCATGTTATTACTAGACCTCTAAGCTCTTAAGCTTGTATCAGTTCTGCTGATACAAGCTTTTTAACTTTGTCTAGATTATCTTTTAGTGCCTCTTAGCTTTTTCAGTTCTATCTTATGAGCAACAAGCTAAGCACATTTAGCAGCCATCTTTATCGTCTTTTTAAATGCATCTACTATCTAACACTTAGATATCGTATTGGTTATCGAATAGATATGTCGATTGTTTACTAACGAGATGAAATTGGCTTATATGATACCTAAAATTAGAAATAGGAACGTGTTATGAAAGACAGTTATGATTTAGTCGTCATCGGCGGCGGACCTGGTGGTTATGAAGCCGCAATCCGTGCAGGGCAGTTGGGTATGAGCGTTGCTTGTATCGAAAAGCGCGTTTATAAAGGTGAGCCAGCGCTTGGCGGTACTTGCTTAAACGTTGGTTGTATCCCATCAAAAGCGTTACTTGATAGCTCGCATCGCTATGAAGCTACTAAGCATGATCTTGCTGAGCATGGCATCAGCACCGGCGACGTCGCTATCGATATCGAGCAAATGATAGCTCGTAAAGAAGGCATCGTTAAGCAATTGACGGGCGGTGTTGCAGCGTTATTAAAAGGCAATGGCGTTGACTGGCTACAAGGCTGGGGCACGTTAGAAGACGGTAAGGGCGCTGATAAAAAAGTTAAATTTACCGCGCTTGCTGACGAAGCAGAAAGCACTATTACTGCTAAAAATGTTATTTTAGCGGCTGGTTCAGTTCCTATCGATATTCCAGTTGCCAAAACAGATGGCGATCGTATTGTTGATTCTACTGGCGCGCTTGATTTCACTGCCGTGCCTAAGCGTTTAGGTGTGATTGGTGCGGGTGTTATCGGTCTTGAGCTTGGTTCAGTATGGCGCCGTTTAGGTGCGGAAGTGGTTGTCTATGAAGCGCTACCTAGCTTCTTAGCAGCAGCTGACAAAGACATCGCTAAAGAAGCCGGTAAAATGCTGAAAAAGCAAGGTCTTGATATCCGTGTCGATACCAAAGTGACCAATGCTGAAGTAAAAGGCGATCAAGTTATTGTTACTAGTGAAACTAAAGGCGAGTCTAGCGAAGAAAGCTTCGATAAACTCATCGTTTGTGTCGGTCGCCGTGCTTATTCTGAAAAATTACTGGGTGAAGACAGTGGTATTGCTTTGACTGAACGTGGTCTTATCGATGTCAATGACCAGTGTAAAACCAATCTTGATGGTGTCTATGCGATCGGTGATCTAGTCCGCGGTCCTATGCTTGCGCATAAAGCAATGGAAGAGGGCATGATGGCTGTTGAGCGTATTCATGGCGAAAAAGCCCAAGTTAACTACGATACAATCATCAATGTTATCTATACCCATCCTGAAATTGCATGGGTTGGCTTAACTGAACAAGAAGCTGAAGCTGCAGGTTATGAAGTTAAAACCGGTTCATTTAACCTAGCTGCTAACGGCCGTGCGCTTGCTCAAAGTGAAGCGCAAGGTTCTATTAAAGTTGTCGCTGATGCTAAAACAGATCGCCTACTAGGTATGCACGCCATCTCTGCTGGTGCTGGCGATATCGTCCATCAAGGTATGATTGCGATGGAATTTGTTTCTAGTATTGAAGATCTGCAACTGATGACGTTTGCACATCCAACGATATCTGAAGCAGTTCACGAGGCAGCTTTATCCGCAGATGGTCGCGCTATTCACGCTATCCAGCGTAAAAAGCGTAAGTAAATTTGAAAAGCTGAAAATATTTTAAGTAACGATATTTTAAGTATTTTAGATAGCTATTAAGTGATGATATGGCTGTCGCACTGTTTTGATTAATAGTCACATTAGTGCGTCAGTCTTAAGTGCGGCAGAAAATTTTGCCACGTACTTATTTTCACTTTTTATTAATGGTAAAAAACAAAGGATTCAATCAATGAATTTACATGAGTATCAAGCAAAAGAGCTATTAAAAAGCTACGGCTTGCCGATTCAAGAAGGCATCATTGCCTATAATGGCGACGAAGCAGCTGCAGCTTTTGATAAAACCCCAACTGATATTGCCGTTATCAAAGCCCAAGTACATGCTGGTGGCCGTGGTAAAGCGGGTGGTGTTAAATTGGTTAAGACTCGCGAAGAAGCCAAGCAAGTTGCTGAAGAACTTATCGGTACTAACTTAGTTACTTTCCAAACTGACGCTGATGGCCAACCAGTTAACTTCGTATTGGTTGCAGAAGATATGTACCCAGTACAAACTGAGCTATATCTTGGTGCCGTTGTTGATCGTTCTACGCGTCGCGTAACGTTCATGGCATCAACTGAAGGCGGCGTTGATATTGAAGAAGTGGCAAATGAAACGCCAGAAAAAATCTTCAAAGTAAACGTTGATCCATTAGTAGGGTTAATGCCTTACCAAGCGCGCGAAGTGGCTTTTAAATTGGGTCTTGAAGGCAAACAAATTAATCAATTCGTTAAATTGATGACTGGTGCTTATCAAGCATTTGTTGAAAATGACTTTGCATTGCTTGAGATCAATCCACTAGCCGTTCGTGAAAATGGCGAAATTGTTTGTGTTGATGGCAAAATCGGTATTGACTCAAATGCTCTATATCGTTTGCCTAAAATCGCAGCGCTACAAGATAAGTCACAAGAAAATGAGCGTGAGCTTAAAGCGGCTGAGTTTGACCTAAACTATGTTGCTCTAGAAGGTAACATCGGTTGTATGGTTAACGGTGCTGGTCTTGCGATGGCGACGATGGACATCATCAAATTGTATGGCGGCAAGCCTGCTAACTTCTTGGACGTTGGCGGCGGCGCAACTAAAGATCGCGTTGTTGAAGCATTCAAGATTATCCTTGAAGACAGCAGCGTTGAAGGCGTTTTAATCAACATCTTCGGTGGTATCGTACGTTGTGACATGATTGCGGAAGCTATTATTGCTGCTATCAAAGAAGTTGACGTAAAAGTACCTGTTGTTGTACGTCTAGAAGGTAACAACGCTGAAAAAGGTATTCAGATTCTACAAGATTCTGGTCTGAATCTTATTTCAGCTCAAGGCTTGTCAGACGCTGCTCAAAAAATTGTCGATGCTGTTAAAGCCTAAGCTCTTAAACGCTTAAGCAAATAAACATCGTAGTCAAAGCGTAATAGCGGCTTGCTGGTATAAAAATAGATCGTTAACATTTGATGGTCGACAAACCATCAAGTGGCTATTACAAGACAACCGAATAAAGGAAAAAATAATGAGTGTATTAATCGATAAAGATACCAAAGTATTGGTACAAGGCTTCACCGGTAAAAATGGTACGTTCCACTCTGAACAAGCTATCGAATACGGTACTAAAGTCGTTGGTGGCGTTACCCCAGGTAAAGGCGGTCAAACGCATTTAGGTCTACCAGTGTTTAATACGATGTCTGAAGCGATGGAAGCCACGCAAGCTGACGCTTCTGTTATCTATGTACCTGCTCCATTTGTACTAGATTCTATCGTTGAAGCAGTAGACGCGGGCGTGAAGTTGATTATCGTGATCACTGAAGGCGTACCTACTTTAGATATGCTAAAAGCCAAGCGTTATATCGAAGAAGCAGACGGCGTGCGTATGGTCGGTCCTAACTGCCCAGGCGTTATCACTCCAGGTCAGTGCAAAATCGGTATCATGCCAGGTCATATCCATATGCCAGGTAAAGTAGGCATCATCTCACGCTCTGGTACCTTGACTTATGAAGCCGTCGCTCAGACGACTAAGCTTGGTTTTGGTCAATCAACCTGTATCGGTATCGGTGGTGATCCTATCCCAGGTATGAACCAGATCGACGCGCTAAAACTGTTCCAAGAAGATCCACAAACTGAAGCGATCATCTTAATCGGTGAGATCGGTGGTACTGCTGAAGAAGAAGCAGCCGCTTATATCAAAGACCATGTCACTAAGCCAGTCGTTGGTTATATCGCTGGTGTCACTGCTCCTGAAGGCAAGCGCATGGGTCATGCTGGCGCTATCATTTCAGGCGGTCAAGGTACTGCTGAAGAGAAATTCAAAGCGTTTGAAGATGCTGGTATCGCGTATACACGTGACCCATCTAAACTAGGTGACAAGCTAAAAGAAGTTACTGGCTGGTAAGATAGGCATCTGTCTTAACCTATTGCTTAACTGCTAGAACTGCCTTGATATACTATAAAGACACCCCTACAATGGGGTGTCTTTTTTTGTTTTAAAAACTGCTTTGAGTGATGGTATGAAAAATAAAATATTGGTAACGGGCGGCGCAGGATATATCGGTTCTCATACTTGTATCGCTCTGCATGAAGCAGGCTACGATATCGTTGTCTATGATAACTTATCTAACAGTAGTCATGAGGCTATGAATCGGATCTCGAACCTTATTGGAAAGCCAATCGAGTTTATAGAAGGCGATATTCGAGATGCTGAGTCACTCAGGCAAGTATTTGTCACGCATCAGTTTTTTGGCGTGATTCACTTTGCGGGTTTAAAAGCCGTTGGTGAATCTGTTGCTAAGCCATTGATGTATTATAATAACAACGTCAGTGGAACGATTACGTTATTAGAGGTAATGACTGAGTATAACGTAAAGCGCTTGGTTTTTTCTTCCTCTGCTACGGTCTATGGTGATCCTAAAACGTTACCGATTGATGAGAGCTCGAAGCGCTCCTGTACCAATCCTTATGGTCAAAGCAAACTGGTCGTTGAGCATATTTTAGAAGACCTAGCCGTATCTGACAGTGATTGGAACCTAATCACACTTAGATATTTTAATCCAGTTGGTGCGCATTCATCAGGTCAGATTGGTGAAGATCCAAACGATATTCCTAATAATTTGATGCCTTATATTTCGCAAGTAGCCGTTGGTAAGCTGTCTCAGCTGAATATTTTTGGTAATGACTATGCGACAATTGATGGCACTGGTGTCCGTGATTTTATTCATGTCACTGACCTAGCCCAAGGCCACGTCGCCGCGCTTAATTACCTAGAGCAACAAAACTCAGCTTTAGGCTTCTTACCTATCAATCTTGGTACGGGTACGGGCACCTCAGTATTAGAGTTGGTGACGGCTTTCTCCGAAGTGTCAGGGCAAAAAATTCCTTACCAGTTCGCTGATCGTCGTGCGGGCGATATCGCAAGTTGTTATGCCAGTGCAGATAAAGCGCAATCTTTGTTAGGCTGGCAAGCAAAGCTGTCTATTACCGAGATGTGTCAAGATACATGGCGTTGGCAAAGCATGAATCCTCATGGTTACGACACAGTCTAAATTTTATAGAATATAGATTTGCCTCAATTCTTCTTTTAATACAGTTTAAAAATTATGAAAAAAATTACTCATGCTGTTATTCCGGTTGCAGGCTTTGGCACTCGTATGTTGCCATTGTCTAAATCAGTACCAAAAGAGCTATTGCCGCTTGGTAATCGTCCTGCCATTCATTATGTGGTCGAAGAGGCGATCGCTGCCGGTATTAAGCACATTGTATTGATCGGTCATGCGCAAAAAAGTGCGATTGAAAACTACTTCGATATCAATGCTGAGCTGGATAATCAATTGCGTGCTAAAGGTAAAGATGAGCTGGCGGATAGTTTAAACTGGCTACCTGATGATGTGACGGTATCGATGATACGTCAGGGTAAGCCATTAGGTTTGGGTCATGCTGTGCTTGCTGCACGGCCGATTATTGGTGAGCATAATTTTGCTGTACTGCTACCGGATGTGGTACTCGACCCATTTAACGGCGATATGTCTACGGATAACTTGTCCTTTATGATTGATGCTTTTGCTAAAGACAGTCATTCACAAATATTGGTCGATAAAGTTGCGGATGAGGATGTGCATAAGTACGGTATCGCCCAATTACATGAAGTGTTTAGCGATGCGAGTGCAGTAGATGACGAAGCGGATATGAATGTCAGCTTTAAAGTTGCTGGTTTTGTAGAAAAGCCCAATGTAGTAGAGGCACCCTCAAGACTCGCCGTGGTTGGTCGCTATGTATTTAGTAATAAAATTTTTGATTATTTAGCCAATACTGAAGCTTCGGTCGGTGGCGAGATTCAATTGACGGATGCCATTGACGCCCTCATCAGTGAGTATGGGGTCAATGTTACCACCATGCGCGGTGATAGTTATGATGCCGGTGATATGCGTTCTTACATGCAGGCGTTTATTTATTTCGCTCAGCAGCAATTAGCAGATAAAGAGTAACGGATGAACATTATAAAAGACGATAAAGTGTATGGTAGCGCCCGTCACTCTAAATATTGGCAGCCGCTGCAAACGCTAGCTGAACAGCCATGGTCGCTTGCTCAGCTATTTGCAAAAGATGATGAGCGAACGACTCGCTTTAGTACGCAAGCTGGTGCGCTATACATGGACTATAGTAAGCAGTGTATTGATGAGACGGTATTAGCGAATTTATTGAGCTTAGCAGATAGTTGTGATCTGTCTGCGCGTATTAAAGCTTTGCTGCAAGGGGCGATGGTCAATACCAGTGAGGAGCGCGCAGCTTTGCATACAGCGCTACGCTTACCGGCGAAAGCAACGTTACAAGTCGCTAACCAAGAATTTGGCAAACAAGATGTGGTCGCCGATGTCCATCACAGTTTGGCGCAGGTTGCCAGATTATCTGAGCGGGTACGTGATAATACATGGCGTGGTTTTTCAGGTAAAGCCATGACCGATGTGGTCAATATCGGGGTTGGCGGCTCTGATTTAGGGCCACTAATGGCGGCTACCGCGCTTGATGAGTGGGCAGATACCGATATCGAAGTGCATTTTGTCTCAAATATGGATGGCACCCAGCTTGATAATCTGCTCAAGCATTTAAATCCTGAGACCACTTTATTTATCATCTCATCGAAGTCTTTCGGTACCGTTGATACGTTATCGAATGCCAAAACGGCATTGTCATGGTTACTTGCAACGGCAAGTCTTCGCGCTGGTACTGAAGACAGTGTGTTACGTCGACATTTTATTGGTATCTCAGCCAATAGCGAAAAAATGAGCGCTTGGGGTATTCATCCTGAGCATCAACTACAAATTTGGGAATGGGTTGGTGGCCGCTTTTCTTTATGGTCAGCGATTGGATTGGCTATTGCCATTCGTATCGGTATGTCTGGGTTTAAACAGTTATTGGCCGGTGCTCATAGTATGGACGAGCATTTTGTCCAAGCAGATTTTGCAGAAAACTTACCCGTATTGTTAGGGTTGCTTGCAGTTTGGAACAGTACCTTTTTAAAAGTGAATGCCCATACGGTATTGCCTTATGATGGACGTTTAAGCTATTTACCCAGTTACTTGACCCAGCTTGAGATGGAAAGTAACGGCAAGTCGGTTACTCAGTATGGCGAGCGTATTGATTATGACACTTGTCCAATTCTTTGGGGTGAGATTGGCTCCAATGCTCAGCATGCTTTTTATCAACTGCTGCATCAAGGGACGCAGCAGGTTTCTTGCGACTTTATTGCCTGCGTACGTCGGTATAATGATGAGGCAAAAAATACGCCACTACAACAGCAGCATGAATTGTCTTTGGCCAATTGTCTGGCACAAAGCCGCGTGCTGGCTTTTGGTAATGCCGCTATCGCCGATACTGCGGCTCAGGTAGATTCTGATACCGACAAATATAAATACTACCGAGGCAATCAGCCTTCAACGACCTTGCTTATCGATGAGCTAACCCCGCATAGCTTAGGAGCGCTGATCGCGCTTTATGAGCATAAAGTTTATGTTATGGCGAGTATTTGGGATATCAACCCGTTTGACCAATGGGGGGTTGAAATGGGCAAGCAGATGGCAGAATCAGTTCATGACGCCATGCAGCAAGAGGGAAGTGTCCAATTTGACACTTCCACCAACCAGCTTTTAAAACACATTCAACAGCTGTCTTGATAGTTTTACTACGTCAATCATTATTAAAGGTAAAATCATGAGCGCTGATGTCATAGATAAACACACGTACACACCTGAACCAAATCCGCTTAATAATTCTGCTGTGAGTCCTACCGTCTGCGTCCTTATTGGTCATAGTATTGAAGCGGTTACCAGCGCAGTGGTGCTGGCAAGTTTAGGTCAGTGCGTTCATCTGTATGCAGATAGAGCGTTATTGACGCAGCAATTACAGCAATATGGTTTTGAGCATCATTTACAAGCATTATGGCAAATGTATGTGCAGCAGCAAAAAATTGTCATTTATGCGCTGCCTGACAGTGCTGATGCACTTATACAGTCCTATGAAGTTGTCAATCACAATGACGACCATAGCCGTAGTCATATAAGCCATGACATTAATAACCAAAAAATAGTTGCCCTATATTGGCTATTTTTAGACAGTATTAAGTTAGCATGGATAGAAGATAGCTGGATTACCGCTTTCAATCATAGTCAGCAGCAGACGCAACCGCTGATTATGAGTGGTATTGAGCAGCTAGGCGCTATTGCCGCATTGGCACAGCGTCTAAAGCGTGCTTGGGTCTATTATTTACCGTTCGTATTTTTAAAAGATGGTGACGCTTATAGCTCGATGTTGCAGCCATCTTTATGGTTACTTGGTGAAAAAACTGCGGACAGTAGCCAGCATTTAGGTATGCTGCAACCCTTAATGCAGCATGCTCGCGCGTCCCATCATGCTGATATTGCGACCATAGAGTTTGCTCGCAGTAGTATTATGGCGATGCTCGCAACGCGGGTAAGCTTTATGAATGAGATGTCACGCTTGGCTGATAGTCAACAGGTTGATATCCAACAAGTGAGCCAGATCATGGCACTTGATGAGCGAGTTGGCAGTAGCTATCTGCAAGCTGGCTGGGGTTTTGGTGGCAACACTTTACCGACTGAACTGATTAAGCTGCAGCAGTCGAGTCGAGAGCATAGCTTAGAGATGTCCTTATTACAGTCAGTCATGCACATCAATGAAGACCAAAAAGAGCTGATATTCCGTAAGTTTTGGCAATATTTTGATGGCTTTATCGACAATAAGACGGTGATTATTTGGGGCGGTAGTTATAAATCAGGATCGGGACGGACAGCGGAATCAGCCATTCATCCACTACTGGCGTTATTATGGTCTTATAATATCCGCACTCTGGTTTATAGTGATAAGGCGCAGGCTGAGCTTGCTGCCCTTTATGGGTCGCAGCCATTACTCCAATTGATTCACCGCCCTTATCAGCAGCTCAATGAAGCACAGGCGGTTTTTATCATCAGTTGGTCGCCACAAGATCAGCTGGATGTGGCAGCATTAAATCAACAAGCAATGCCTATATTTGATGCACAAAATGTATTAACACGAGCGCAAATTGACAGTCTCGTGGGTGATTATAGAGGTATTGGTCGCGCTAAATAAGGCTTTTTATCAAGTGCAAAACTAGCGCAGCAGACAACAGGCATTAAACTAAATCTATAAGAAAGCGCCAGTTAATATATTCATTAACTGGCGCTTTCTTATAGAAGAATCAGTGGTTTTTTAGAGGAGATAAAACTAAAGCATTAAGCAGGAATTGCACCTTGTGCCGCTAGCCATTGCTGAATCTCTTGTGTTTTAATGGTCAGTAACTGCGTATCGCCGCAGCTCTCAATATTCAGCCTAATAAGTGGTTCAGTATTGGAGGCACGTAAATTAAAACGCCATTCGCCAAAATCAAGACTTAGACCATCAAGCACCGATTTAGCTGGATGTTGCGCGCTAAATTTAGCTTCAATTGCGCTAATAATTGTCGGGGCATCATGAGTGGTAAGATGAAAGTTAAGCTCACCTGAGCTCGGATACGCTTTGATGTAACCGCTGACCAATTCTGATAACGTCTTGCCCGTGATAGACAATAACTCAATGGTCAGTAACCATGGAATCATACCGCTATCGCAATAGAAAAAGTCGCGAAAGTAATGATGAGCGGACATCTCGCCACCATAAATAGCGCCAGAATCACGCATGACGTGCTTGATAAATGAGTGCCCAGATTTACTGATGACCGCCTTGCCATTATGTTCTTTTATAACGGCTTCAGTGTTATAAATCACACGAGGGTCATACACAATCGACTCACCTGCATGTTTATTTAAAAACGCCTGAGCAAGCATACCGACTATATAACTGCCATCAATAAATTCACCATTTTCATCAAATAAGAAGCAGCGGTCAAAATCACCGTCAAAGGCAACACCAAGGTCGGCCTTGTTTTCTAGGACAGCCTGCTGGGTGGCAGCTCTATTAGCCAAAATCATTGGATTAGGAATGCCATTTGGAAAGCTGCCATCAGGTGTATGGTGCAGTTTAATTACTTCAATGGGCGCGCCAGCTTGTTTCAGCTTATCAATCAATAAGTCAACCACAGGACCAGCACTGCCATTGCCTGAATTAATAACCAGCTTTAACGGTTTCAATTTATCGATATCTAAAAAGCTCATGACATGGTCGATATAGGCACTTTTATCAGTCAACAGTTGCAACTTTCCGGATGGCTTATCAGTAGTAAATTTTCCCGATTCTGCTAATGCTTGAATCTCTGCTAAGCCATCATCGCCACTAATCGGCTTTGAGTGTTCCTTGACCAGTTTTAAGCCATTATAATTGATAGGATTATGGCTGGCAGTGACTTCAATACCGCCTAACGCTTGATAGTGACTGGTGGCAAAATATACTTCTTCCGTTCCAGTCATGCCCAAATCGATAACATCGACGCCTGCATCTATCATACCTTTGATCGTGGCTTGTTTTAATTGCTCGCTTGAATCACGGATATCGCTACCAATAACGATAGCAGGCTGTAGCGTTGCCATGTCGCTAATCACACTATCGATAATATCATTGTCGCTAGTATCATTATTGTGAGTCTCTACTGCCGCCTGATCCTGATAGCGTTGAAATAAAATCTGTGCAAAGGCACGCCCAATACGATAAGCGATATCTTCATCGAGATTTACTCCAAGCTCGCCACGAATATCATAAGCCTTAAATGAATTGATAATAATAGGGTTAAATTCAGTGGCTGGTTGATAGCCAATAGTCGCAGAAGTGGACATGATGATGAGGTTCCTTGCGCGTGAGCAGTGGTAAAATGAGTAAGTAGTAACACAATTATAAGCCAATCAGCGTTCAATGATACACTAACTGCTCCATTGCTATGAACGCCACTTTATTCTGTTGCCTAATCAATTAAAATATAAGAGCATTCTTTATGAGTATTCTAAAAAAACAAATCTCAGCACCTACAGCTGTGCAAGGAACGCCTGCAGCAAGCGGTGAATTGGACGATTTATTGGCATTAATGGCGCGGCTGCGTAGCGATTGTCCTTGGGATAAAAAACAAAGCAATCACAGTCTCATTGCTTATGCGATTGAAGAGGCTTATGAGTTAGGTGAAGCGGTACAAAGTAATGATGATGAAGATATTAAAGGTGAGCTTGGCGATGTACTGTTACAAGTGGTGTTCCATTGTCAGATGTATGCTGAGCAAGGGCGTTTCGATATCAGTGACGTCATTACTACCTTACAAGAAAAACTAATTCGCCGTCATCCGCATGTATTTGAAGCTGAAAGACTTACAGATGAAGCGGCAGTGAAAGTGCGCTGGGATGAAATTAAAGCGGAAGAGCAGCAAGCACGCGAAGCACGTGGTAAACCAAAACGCCGTTTAGATAACACCAAAGCAGGTAGTGCACTTATGCAGGCACAGGATGTGCAAAAACAGGCTTCAAAACTGGGTTTTGACTGGGAAGGTGTCAGCGGTGCATTTGATAAGCTTGATGAAGAAATAAACGAGCTGAAGGCTGAGATTGTAGATAAGTCTAAAGATGAGATAAACGCCAATATTGCCGATATTGAAAAAGAGCTGGGTGATTGTATGTTTGCGCTGGTTAATGTGGCGCGCAAATTAAACCTCGATGCAGAAACAGCGACGCTGACTTGTGTGCATAAATTTAAATCACGCTTTGGCTATATTGAAGAACAGTTAGCCGCCGCGGGTAAGTGTCTAGAAAATAGTGATATAACTGAAATGGACGTGCTGTGGGAAGCGGCAAAACAACATGAACGCACATAATAGATCGTCACTCACGCATTTGATAACGAGCACTGCTCTCTATTTAGCGTACATTTTTCCCATGTTACTTAATAACGCTTATGCTGCGCCGTGTTTTGATAATGCCCAAAGTGCTTATAAATACCTTTTGGAACAAGAGACGACGCTGACCCAAGCGCATACGCAAACAGGTATTAATATCAATCGGGCGACAGAAGGTGAGCTGACAGCGCTGAATGGAATTGGCAGCAGCAAAGCGCAAGCCATTATCCTATATCGTGAAATGTTCGGTAGCTTTAAAACGGTTGATGAATTAACTAAGGTGAAGGGGATTGGTGCAAAAACCGTTGAGAAAAATCGTGGACGTTTAACCGTGCAAGATTAATCGCTGTATTTTGCTTTAATTAACCCCAATATTGACAAATTAGCATGTAAGTAAATGTCTAAATACACCCAGCAAGCTTAAAATTTGTTAAACTAGCAGGTACATCCGCCTGATAGACGCTGTGTTCGTCAGGGTTGGTTAAGAATAAAGGCAAGGAGTAGATGCATGGCCGAGCGTGCCGCCAAGCAGTTAGAACTGAATAAATCTGAATTACCCAATTCCATTACTGAAGTGATTGCCACCCTAACCCGAGCTGGGTTTGACGCCTATATCGTCGGCGGTGGCGTGCGTGATACCTTGCTAGGTCTGCGTCCAAAAGATTTCGATGCGGTCACTGATGCCAAGCCTCATGAGATTAAAGATGTCTTTGGTAAGCGCTGCCGTATTATCGGCCGCCGTTTTCAGTTGGCGCATGTGTACTCTGGGCGTGAGCTTATCGAAGTGGCGACGTTCCGTGGTCCACCTATCAATGATTCCAATACCAATCAAGATGGTATGATTCTGCGCGACAATGTCTGGGGCGATATCAAACAAGACTTTGCCCGTCGTGATTTTTCTATCAATGCCCTTTATTATCAACCGCTTAAAGGTGTGGTTCATGATTTTTGCGGGGCGCTTGAAGATATTGATAATAAAATTATTCGCTTATTAGGTAATGCACCGACGCGTATTGAAGAAGATCCGGTCAGATTGTTGCGTGCTTTGCGCTTTAAAGCTAAGTTGGGCTTTGAATTTGATAAAGAGCTGTCCGAGCAATTTCATGATGGCAACTGGGCGCTGCTAGAACAAATCTCTCCTCATCGCCTTTATGATGAAACGCAAAAGATGTTTACCGGTGGCTATCTAGTACCGTTATTGCCATTATTGTTTGAGTCAGGTGCGATTGATAGCTTAATTATTTATCCGCCCTCTGAGCCTAGTGCTTTAGTACAGCAAGTGGCTATTAATACCGATAAACGTATTGGCGCTGGTAAAAGTATCAATCCGGCATTCTTTTACGCTGCTTTGCTGTGGGAAAATTATTTACATCAATTAGAAAAAGCCAAAAAGCGCAATATGCCTTTTGCGGACGCACAAATGCATGCAGCGGGCAAAGTTATTGATCGTCAACGTATTAAGACGGCCATTCCGAAATTCGCTGAACAATTTATCCGAGATATTTGGATATTGCAGCCAAAACTAGCCGCGCCGCGTAGCAAACAGATTGTACAGCTATCTGAGCATCCACGCTTTCGTGCCGGTTTTGATTTCTTATTATTGCGCGAGCAGTGCGGCGATGCTGAGCATCCATTATCTGAATCGACCAATGGTATGGGCGACTGGTGGCAGACCTATCAAACTTTGTCCGAGCAGCAACAAGATCAAGCCATTGACGATTTTGATGAAAATATTCGCCGCGGTGCCTATAAACAAGGACAGCGTAGTCGTGGCCGTAATCGCCAAAATACTCAGACTTCGAACGATACTGCCAAGGTGAATCGAGTAGATAGCGATATCCAAGCATCTGATCATAACAATACTAGAGCGACTGCTGTCAATGACGCTTCAAATGTACCGACACGCCGCCGCCGTGCCAGTCAGCATATACCTGCTAACCAAAAAAACAAAGGTTATAGTGCGCAGCAAGTCACACAAGACAATAATGAGCTGGCACAGCTGCAGCAATTGTCTTTGGCTAGCTATAATGATGACACTAACCAGCAGCATACGCCAAAACCTGCGCCACTGTTTGTTATAGAGCACGGTAACGTTGTGCCGCCTCTTAAAAAGCAGCTACCAATTGCAGAGAAGGCGAGGTCTAAGCCTACTCAAGCGCCTATGCAGCAAAATGCATCGGCCAAAAAAGCATCAACAGAGACTCAATCACAGAAACAAGAGACAAAAGCTGTTGTTAAAGTGCCTGTTGCTAAAGTGCCTGTTGCTAAAGTGCCTGCTGCTAAAGTAGATTCAAACAATCTCTCGCACAATAAAGTAGCAGTAGAGACTCAGTCATCTTCGAGTGGCGCACGTGCTGTATCCTATGAAACTCGTACAGTAGCACAGTCACCTGCACTCGTAAGCATGAATAATGAGCCGATACCGCATAAACGCCGTCGTCGTCAGCCTACTGTAATTGAAAACACTGGCATTGTAGCAGAAGTTAGCAGTGCCAAAAAAGCAACGGCAACAGATGCTAATAGCAATGAGAAAGCAGCTGGCAAGTACGCAAAAAAAGCGCCTAAGCCGGTCACTCACTCTGCCGATGAAGTGGTTAATAAGGCTCAAAAACCCGCTAAAGCATCAACTGCAAAGCCTGCTAAAACCAGTCAAGTTGCCAGTCCAACAGTTGTTAGTAATATGAATAATAGTAAAGGGCCTGTGCCATCGAAGCGTCGCCGTCGCCAGCCAAGCGTCAATGACGTTTAACGTCCACAGCGGATATGAGAGTAAAGTGATAACGATGAACACGCGCTTTAATGATGTTGATAGTAATGATATCGCTGCTTGCTCTTGGATTATCTGCTATGTGGGCTTGGGCAGTAATTTAGCAAATGAGCTTGGTTCGCCGGTAGAGCATTTACAGCAGGCACTTGAAGTGATGCAAGAAGATGAAAAAGTACGCAAGGTGCGTGTTTCTTCATTCTATGCATCAATACCGATGGGACCACAAGATCAGCCTGACTTTGTCAACGCGGTCGCTGGTTTTGAAACCATATTCACGCCGCTTGAACTGCTGGCATTTTGCCAACAACTAGAGCAGCAAGCCAAACGTGCCCGCCTGCGCCATTGGGGTGAACGTAGTCTTGATGTCGATATATTACTATATGGCGACGCACAAATCGCAGAGCCACAATTGACAATACCGCATGCTGGCTTACATGAGCGTAATTTTGTCTTGATACCGCTGCGCGAGTTAGCGCCAGAGCTAATCATTACTGGCAAGCCAATAACGGATTTTCCACATAGTAGTGATTGGACAGGCTTAAAATTATTATCAAATAATGAGCTAAGCCGTAATCAAATATAGATAAGCCAATCGTTAAAGCTATTGATGCTTGATGAATAGTCATAATTATTATAGTTAAAAGTATTGAGGGTGATATGACAACGTTATCTACTTTAAATAAATTTAAAAAAGACGGCACCAAGTTTACTTGCCTGACCTGTTATGACGCGATGTTTGCGCGCATGATGGAAAAGGCACAAATCGATACGATTTTGATTGGTGATAGTTTGGGCATGGTGGTGCAAGGCCATGATTCAACGTTGCCTGTGACCGTCGATGATATGGCTTATCATACGGCCAATATCGCGCGTAGTAACAAGCACGCCCTCATTTTAGCTGACCTGCCATTTATGAGTTATGTGACTCTGCCAGAAGCGGTTACTAATAGTCGTAAGCTGATGCAAGCAGGCGCGCATGTGATTAAAATCGAAGGCGGTAGTGAGCTTTGCGAGTTGGTGACAACATTGGCGCAAGCAGGCACGCCAACTTGTGCGCATTTAGGATTAACACCACAGTCAGTCAATGTGTTTGGCGGTTATAAAATCCAAGGTCGCGGTGATGAGGCTGGCAAGAAGCTAATAGAAGATGCTAAAGCTGTGGTTGCCGCAGGTGCTGCCCTTTTAGTACTAGAATGCGTGCCTGCTGAGCTGGCCAAAGCCGTAACAGAAGCGGTTGCAGTGCCAGTAATAGGCATTGGGGCTGGTGCAGATACGGATGGTCAAGTATTGGTCATGCATGACATGCTAGGTATGGTACATGGTCGCGTTCCGCGCTTTGTTCATGATTTTTTGACCGATGAGCGCAATACTGAGCATAGTATCGAAGGCGCATTTGCCCTTTATCAGCAATCGGTACGTGAAGGCAGTTTCCCCACAGAGCAGCACCAATTCAGCTAGGCTGATATAACATTCTAGTGTTTATGCTTATAAGTAGAAGACTATTTAACCATGCCCATTATTCATCATCATATCTCAGCGTTGAGAGCGACTCTACAGCTTTACCGTGCTAAACAACAACGCATTGCTTTAGTACCAACGATGGGAAATTTGCACGATGGTCATCTAGAGCTGGTAAAAATAGCCAAACAGCATGCCGATATCGTGGTCGTTAGTATCTTTGTTAATCCGACTCAATTTGGCGTTGGCGAAGATTTTGATAGCTATCCACGCACGTTAGATAACGATGTCGCAAAACTGGTAAACGTTGGTGCAGATTACGTGTTTGCACCAAGTATTGATGAGATGTATCCCGTATTACCGCCGCCTACATCAGTGCTCGCAGGGGAGATTGCCGGTCAGTTATGCGGTCAATCACGTCCTAGCCACTTTGATGGGGTAGGCATCGTCGTCTCTAAGCTCTTTAATATTGTGCAACCTGATGTGGCTATTTTTGGCCAAAAAGACTATCAGCAATTGGCGATTATTAAGCAATTGGTTCGTGATTTGAGTTATGCCATTGATATCATTGGCGCGCCTATTGTGCGTGCTGCTGATGGCCTAGCACTATCCTCTCGTAATCAGTACTTAAGCGAATCTGAGCGCCAAACAGCGCCGATTTTGCAGCAAGAATTACAGTATTTAGCCAAACAGATTGGCGACGGAAAATATGAGCAGCAAGGGTTTGAGAAGCTTTTAGAAGAGTCTCGCCAGCGCATGACCAGTGCAGGTTTTATTATTGATTATCTAGAAATAAAAACGGCTGAACTGACTGCTATCGCTCGTAACTATGCAAGCGTCAGTGATAATCAGCCGTTTGTTATTTTGGTTGCTGCATGGTTAGGTCGTGCGCGCTTGTTGGACAATCAGTTAGTGACGGGCAAGCAGCCGTTATGACACAGTAATTTGCGGGATGCAATTTATTAGGATGACGGAACATGAATGTAAGTAATGACGGTAATAACGATCAAGCAAAGCAAATATCAGCTAATGATCGGTTGAGTATATTGGTCGTGTCAGGACGTTCAGGATCAGGTAAAACCTCAGTACTAAATATCCTAGAGGATTTAGGCTATTACTCTATTGATAACCTACCTTTGTCTTTGGTTCCTGAAGCGGCACAAAAGCTGGTTTGTGATAGCGGTATTAAACGCATCGCACTTGGCGTCGACATTCGTACGCCGCGTGCGGATTTATCGAATTTTGCTGCAACTCATGATGCTTTAAAGCAAACCTATGGCGAAGACGCGGTCACAGTGATGTATGTGACGGCACAAGAGGAAACCTTAGTTGCGCGCTTTAATGCCACCCGCCGCATTCACCCTTTGATGGTACAAGATACCAAAGGCGTAGAGAATACAGTTTATAACTTACCCGCGGCAATTGAAAAAGAAATCAAGCTTTTGCAGCCGATATTTAAACAGGCTGATATCAAAATAGATACCAGTATGCTGAATATTCATCAGCTAAAAGAGCGCCTTCGTGATTATGTCGGCGTTGATAATCAGATAGTCATTAATCTGTTATCTTTTGGTTTTAAATACGGCAGCCCTATCGATGCAGACTTTGTCTTTGATGTCCGGATTTTACCCAATCCGCACTGGAATCCGACCCTGCGAGCTGCGACTGGTCTTGACGCCGAAGTGGCTGAGTTTTTTGCCGATTATCCGGAAGTGTCGGAGATGACTGAAGATATCGCCAAATTCCTCAATCGGTGGTTACCGGATTTTTTACATAATAACCGTCATACGGTAACGGTCGCTATAGGTTGTACGGGCGGCAAACATCGCTCGGTGTTCATTACTAAGCATTTACAAGATAAGCTGACAGCCAGCCTACCTGAGGGCTTGACCGTTGTTGCCAAGCATCGCGAAAAGTATCGTTGGTAGTAGTTAGTAAGCGCGGGCAACACGCTGTTATTTTGAATTGACTGTATAAAAAGCATTATTAACTTTATTATTTATTATCTCGAAAACGGAAAGCTTTTATGATTGACTGGTCAGAACATGATATGCGCGTCTCGCGCACAGAGCTTAAAAAATCTCATGAGCGCTTGCAACAGTTGTCGATACCGCTTGCGAGCTTATCGAAAAAGCAGCTCAAAAACCTACCAGCAAGCGATTACTTTATGGCAGAGTTGATGGCGCTTGCCGATATTACTAGTGCCAATGCACGTAATCGCCAAACCAAACGCGTTGGTAAACTTATCAGTGAAGAAAACCGCCATGAATTGGTAAAAGCCTTGTTTGATGCTTTTTTTCCAAAAGAGCAGGTGTCTAAAATTGAAAGTTGGCATGAGCGTTTAAACATCAATGACGAAGGCACGCTCAAGCAGTTCGTTAAACAATATAAAGCCTCTGAGCGTAATAGTATGTATCAGCTGCTGCTGTGGATTGAATACGCCAAACATACGCAAGATGATGAATTGATGGCGGAGTCTAAAGAAGACCTAGCAAGCTATATTCGTGAAGTGGCGATATTGTCGCAGTTAAAAGGTTAGTTATTTTATTGTTTTAGAATAGCAACCTTATAAAACATAAAGGCTAGCAAAAAATCTTTCGATAGACCATAAAAAAGCCAATCACTATGATTGGCTTTTTTACATTCTATTAGCTATATAAGCTGAATTACTTTTTCTCAGCACGTACTTTATTGACTAAGTAATCAACCACTTTAGGTACAGTAGCACTTTCGCCAGTCACGACATATTTGCCTTGGACGATAACGGCTGGTACACCTGAGATTTGATAACGCTTAGCACCTGCTTGTGAGCGACCGATTTTTGTACCCACAGCAAATGAGTTATAAAGGCTGTTAAATTTCTTTTGGTCAACGCCTTTAGACGCATACCATTTGCTTAATGAAGCTTGGTCGAATAATTGCTTGCCATCTTTATGTACTGCCTCAAATAGCGCATCATGGGTTTTGTCTTCATAGCCTAATAACTGAGCGGCATAAAAACCACGGGCGCTGGCTTCCCAAACAGGGTTAAGCGCTGCTGGCGTTTTAAAGAATGCCACATCTTTACCCTTGGTTTTTGCCCATTTTTCCATATGCGGATTGAGAACGTTACAATGTGGGCAACCATACCAAAAGAACTCACGCACAATGATAGCATCACCGCTGATTTTTTCTGGGTTGTCTAGCACACGATAGTCTTTTCCTGCGACATAATTGGCGGCTTGAGCGCCCATATTGGCAAGCCCAATAGCACAAGCTAGACCAGTCAATGCGATGATACGTTTCATACTTATTCCTTGAGGTATCGAGATTTAGAGATTTCTTGGGATGTTGATATAGGTTTTGGAATGGATAAACGACCATTCTTCGATTGAATCGACCTATAGTAGAGTAGCGACTATAATAACGTAAAATGCTGGTACTTGTGAACCTGATTCTTAACTAAAGGTTGTAAAGCTGTGCGCTATTATTTAAGGTATCTTACTGATAACTTTTAAGCTTACGGTTTTTAAAGCTTATCATTGCTCAAGATTCTGATTATTCAAAATTAGCATTTAAGAATGTCATCATTTAAGGCGATTTAAAATAATTAAAGCCACTGTTATTTATCACTTATTATAAAAAGTTGATACCCGATAATGGTAACGCCTAAGTATACAGTCAGCCGATTCACAATCGGTGACGATGTACGCACGACAAAGCCGCTGCTCCCATGCTAATATTGACTGTATAATCATGCACTGTATACGATAATAACTATAATGCCAATAAAGGAAAAATCCTATGAGCCAAGCTTTATCTTCTGAGCAGTCTTTGAGTAGTCAAGGAAATAACGATACCAATGCTGTTAATGGTCTTGACGATACTATTGCTACCGCTATCAATGTAGATGCAAGCGAAGTTGAAAAATTTAACAACTTGGCAAGTGAGTGGTGGAATAAAACCGGGGCTTTTGCTACCTTACACGAAATCAATCCGCTGCGTCTTAATTGGATAGAAGAAAACGTTAAGCGCGGCTATATAAGTAGAGACCATACGAAAACTGCAGAAATGGGTTTGGCTGGTAAAAAGGTGCTGGATGTAGGTTGCGGCGGTGGTATCTTGTCGGAATCAATGGCACGGCGCGGCGCGGATGTGACCGGTATTGATCTCGGTACGGAAAACCTAAAAGCTGCTAGCTTACACGCTGAACAAAGCCACTTAAATGAGAGCTTGCGCTATCAGCATATCCCGATTGAAGCATTGGCAGCTACTCATGCTGGGCAGTTCGATGTGGTAACCTGCATGGAGATGCTTGAGCATGTGCCAGACCCAAGCGCCATTGTAGAAGCTTGCTTTAAGTTACTAGCGCCAGGTGGCGTTTGCGTCCTATCGACCATCAATCGCAATCCTAAATCGTATCTGTTTGCCATCGTTGGTGCAGAGTATGTCTTGCGCTTACTTGATCGCGGCACCCATGATTACGCAAAATTTATTACTCCAGCTGAGCTAGATAAAATGGCTATTAATGCAGGATTTACGCGTCAAGACATCATTGGACTACACTATAATCCGCTGACCAAACGCTACTGGCTGGCACAAAATGTCGATGTGAATTATATGATGGCAGTGCAAAAACCCCTTGTTTAAAAAAATATTTGATAACCATAACTAAGAGCGCCCATTATGAGCCAATTTGTGAAAGCTGTTTTGTTTGACCTTGATGGGACATTGATCGATACAGCCGCTGATTTTGTAAGAATTATTGGTAAAATGAGCCGTGAAAATGAGTGGCAAGCGCCATCTGAAGCAGAAATTCGCGAGCAAGTCTCTGCGGGTGCCTCAGCGATGGTAAAGCTCATGTTACGTCACAACGACCAAGTTGATTTCAGTGAGGAAACTTTACTTGAGTTTCGTCAGCAGTTTTTAGACGATTACGAAGCAGAGATTTGCGTCGATAGCTGTGTATTTAGTGAGCTTGAAGAAGTTCTGAGCACACTTGAATTAAAAGGCGTACCGTGGGGTATTGTGACCAATAAACCACGTTATTTAGCAGAGCAGTTATTAGAAAAAATGGAGCTAGATGGGCGCTGTGCGGTTTTAGTTTGTCCTGATGACGTGTCACGCCCCAAGCCTGATCCGGAGCCTATGTATGTGGCGTTAGAAAAGCTTGGTATCCCTCGAGGTGCTGCTGAAAGTGTACTCTACGTAGGAGATCACGTCCGTGATATCGAGGCTGGTAATGCTGCTGGCATGCCCACTATTTTAGCCGCTTATGGCTATATTCCACCTGAAGATCAAAATAACTTGAAGAAGTGGGGCGCAGATTATATTACTGATACTCCTAAACAATTGAACAAACTGTTGCTTTCTTCTGGTAAGTTTGACTATCTATAAATGAAATCAGCTATAAATCAAACGCGTTATCAGTCAGTGTTTTAACACGTGCCGCAATGATTAAACATCCCATCTATTAAATGATAAGCAGTGAGTAATGCCATGAGTGACCATACGAATCAGTCAGCGAGTCAGACAGAAAATCAGCAAAGTAAACCACAAACCGTACAACATTCTATGCCATCTTTAACTCACGATGATATTCGGCATTTTGCAGCACCTGATAACTGTTTAGATGGTAAAAATATCTTGGTCACAGGGGCGGGTGATGGCATTGGTCGTGTCGCGGCTTTAACCTATGCGCGTTATGGTGCCACGGTACTGCTATTAGGACGTACCAGCAGTAAGCTTGAATACGTTTATGATGAAATCGAAAGCTTTGGTGGCAAGCAGCCGGCCATGCTACCGATGAATTTAGAAGGTGCTACTTATGCTGAAATGCAAAAGTTAGAAAATTTGATTCATAGAGAAGTGGGTCAGCTTGATGGTATTTTGCATAATGCTGGGATGCTTGGCGCATTGACACCGCTTGAGATGTACGATGTTGATATGTTTGCCCAAGTAATGAAGATTAACTTTACCTCTACCTTTATGCTCACGCAAGCGTTATTACCTTTACTTAAGGATGCGCCTCATGGTTCCATTGTTTTCACATCGAGCAGCGTAGGGACACATCCTCGCGCCTTTTGGGGTGCTTATGCGCTTTCCAAGCAAGCGGTTGAGGGTATGAGTGATATTTTCACCCAAGAGACGCAAAACACCACCAATTTGCGTTTTAACTGTGTCAATCCTGGCGGCACTCGTACCAATATGCGTGCCCATGCGTATCCAGGAGAGAATCCGATGAGTCTCAAAACTCCTGATGACATTATGGCAGGGTATGTTTGCTTGATGAGTGATGAAAGTATTGGCGTACGTGGTCAAGTGGTCGAGCTACAGCCAAAAGATTAGTCGCAATTTATCGATGCTGATACATTGAAATTAACGATATATAACCCCATCTATTTGTTATTAAAGCGTTTTATATAAATTATAAATAATAAGGATGGATTATGGCAGGTGGTTGGTCAAGAGATGGTGCTGAGCATGAACAAATGGATGCGACCGTCAACGATGCGCTAGAGCGCGCACGCCGTGCACTACCGACAGGTAAAAGCGCGGAGTTCTGCGATGAGTGCGGTAAGCCGATTCCAGAAGCACGGCGGTTAGCTGTACCCGGTATACAGCATTGCGTTAGCTGTCAGACGGAGCTTGAACAAGAAGCAAAGGCCACTGAGTTATTTAATCGCCGCGGTAGTAAAGACAGTCAATTACGTTAAGATGAAAAATTAGCATATTGCTATGAGCGCATGTTTTTATTTTGAATTGACAGTATCTACCATCAAGCAGTTAAATAAAGCCGTAGTTGAATAAAAAAGCAGTCAAAAAACCCCTGTCACAAGTGAACTGAGCCCCAAATGTTGGACGGTTTAGTTTACCCCAAGGACTGAGTTCTGTACTGCACAGGACTCAGTCCTTTCAGTTTCATCTGAATACGCTCATTGTTGTAATAATGAATATACTCGTGAATCTGTTGTTCTAAATCCTCAATCGTTTGAGGTTTTTCAATATAAATCGTCTCACACTTAAGTGTCCCGAAGAACCCTTCCATCAGTGCGTTATCTAAGCAGTTGCCTTTTCTGCTCATACTTTGCTTGTAGTGGCATAATAAATTAGGACAGCACGTAAGAGGTTTATACTAACCCAAAGAGGAAAATAGTATGACCAACAAACGCAATCAATATACCCGAGAATTTAAATTAGAAGCCATCAGCTTAGTTGTTGATCACAACCGCACCATACCTGATGTGGCCGATTCCTTAGGGATAGGTAAATCCACCTTGCAGAAATGGCTGAGTCAATACCGTCAAGAAATGAGTGGCCAAGCACCTAAAGTCGGCAACGCTTTAACGGATGAACAGCGAGAACTTCAAGAATTGCGCAAACAAGTTAAGCGGCTGACTATGGAGCGTGACATTCTAAAAAAGGCTTCTGCTCTGCTGGCATTGGACAGTCTGAACGGCTATCGTTGATAAGAAATCTGGCAGAGCAAGATAAACAGGTGAGTAAAAGCCTTTTGTTCAAGCTGTTTGGCGTGATGAAAAGCAATTACTACTATGGCATGCAGCCCAAGCCCATCAGTCTTGAAACCGTCAAGCACAAGGCATTAATTCGTCAAATATTTAACGACTCAAAGCAATCAGCAGGCGCTCGCAGCATTGCCGCCATACTAATGAATGAACACGGCATCAAGCTGACCCGCTATATAGCAGGTAAATTCATGGCGCAGATGGGGCTTAAAAGCTGTCAGTTAAAGATGCATAAATACAAGCACGCTGACGAGGCGCATAAAACCCATCACAATATCTTAAATAGAAATTTCAGTCAAACAGCACCCAATCAAGTCTGGACGGGCGATGTCACATATATTCGTATCAAAGGCGGCTGGTGCTATTTAGCTGTTGTTTTAGATTTATATGCCCGTCGTATTGTTGGCTTTGCCGTGTCAGATTCGCCTGACAGTATGCTGACAACCAAAGCGCTGCAGATGGCATATCAGACGCGCTTACAGCCAATTGGAGTGCTGTTTCACTCTGATCAGGGAACCCATTACACCAGTAAGAAGTTTGCTGAATCCGTGGCGAGTTGTGAAGGTATGACACAGAGTATGAGTCGTCGTGGTAATTGTTGGGACAACGCGCCTACTGAACGCTTCTTTAGAAGTTTTAAGACTGAATGGATGCCAAAGGGCGGTTATGAGAATATTACTGAAGCTAAGATCGCCATCAGTAATTATATCTGGGGCTATTATCAAACCGTGAGACCGCATACTTTCAACGATTATTTAACACCGCTAGAAAAAGAGAAACGATACTTTAATAAAAACCTCTTATCAGGTGTCCTAAATTAGTTGACCACTACAGCTTAATACCATGCTGTTTAAGCACCTGTCCAAACTGTCTCATTTGATAATGCCGTCCTTGATCAGAGTGCAGCATTAGTGCCTTATCACGACACGCTTTAGTCTTTGCTAAAGCATCATCAAGCATCTTACTAACTAAGTCATAGGTCGGGCGCCTTGAGAGCGTATAACTGACGATCTCATTGTTATAACAATCGAGTATAGGCGATAAATACAGCTTATTATCACCCACCTTAAACTCAGTAATGTCAGTGAGCCAGCGTTTATGCGGATGACCTGAATAAAACTGGCGCTTTAAATGATTCTTCGCGATTTTACCTTGTTGTCCTTTATAGGAGCGGTACTTCTGACGTCTTATCTTTGCGCTAAGCTTCATTTGACGCATAAGCTTAGCAATGAGCTTATGGTTGTGATGAATCCCTAGGTACTTTAACGCGGCCGTGACTCTACGGTAGCCATACCTGCCTTTATGCTGATGGTAAAGCTCAGTTATTCGCTGTTTCAAATCAGCGTACTTATCGTCACTCTCAAGCTTTGTTCTATGGTAATAAAAGACGCTTTTAGGCAGACATGAGGCTTTAAGTAAGTCAGATAAACAACAGCTATCCCTTAGTGCTTCGATGAGCCTTGCTTTGTCACTGCTTGTTCCTTTTGTTTGAGCAAGGCATCTAGCTTTTTTAGGTAGGCAACCTCCGCACGTAGGTATTCATTCTCACGTTTGAGTTCTGCTAGTGTTTTTTCATCATCTGGTTTGTCGGTAATAAATGGCTTGGTCATGGCGGTTCTACCTTTACGTTTGGATATTAGTCCAGACATGCCATAAAGCCGATACGCTTTGTGCCAATGACTAATTAAGGCAGGTGAGCTGATGTTGAACGTTAAAGCGACCTCGGATTGACTTAATCCTTGCTCTAACATGGTCGTAATCACGTGATGTTTAAACTTGCGACTATAGTGAGCTTTACTCGACTTTGGCTTGATGGCATCTATGCCACCGCTTTGGTATTGCTTAACCCATTTTTGTACAAGTTTCGAATCTACTTTAAACTTCTCACTTGTGGCAAGTCCGGTATGTCCTTGCCGATAGTATGCGATGACTTCGATCTTGAAGTCTAGTGTATAACGCATAAAAATACCCCATAAGTTGTGTCCAACTTATGGGGGTCAGTTCACAAGTGTGCAGGGGTTTTTTGTACTATAAGAGAGACTGAAAATTTATTAAGTTACAGCGACTCACTTTTAGCGGCTTCTACTTCTGCCTCGTCAGGAACGAACACATAGCCCACACCCCAGACAGTCTGGATATAGCGCGCTTGTGAAGGATTGTCCTCAATCAGGCGACGTAAACGTGATACTTGCACATCGATAGAGCGCTCCATCGCACCCCATTCACGACCACGGGCAAGGTTCATCAATTTATCACGAGTTAATGGCTCACGTGGATGCTGCACTAAAGCCTTTAATACCGAAAATTCACCCGTCGTTAAGGTAACAACATTGCCGTCACGTTTGAGCGTACGAGTCGATAAATCAAGTGTCCATGGGCCAAATTCAACTACTTCAAGCTGATGACTTGGCGCACCAGGGAGCTCGCGATTTTGACGGCGTAATACGGCTTTGATACGAGCCAACAGCTCTTTTGGATTAAACGGCTTTGGTAAATAATCATCCGCACCCGCTTCAAGCCCTGCGATACGATCCGCGTCGCCACCTTTGGCGGTGAGCATGATAATTGGGATGTCGCCGTTATCTTCTCGTAGACGCTTACAGATACTGATACCGTCTTCGCCTGGTAGCATCAAATCCAATACTACTAAAGAAAAGAGCTCACGCTGCAGCAATTTATCCATCTGATTGCCATCGTGCGCCGTACGGACGACAAAACCATCATCTTCTAGGAAGCGCTGTAACAAAGAGCGCAAACGTGCATCGTCATCGACGACTAAAATACGCTGAGTTAAAGTATCAGGGCTGTTATTATCAGTCATACAGGCATCCTCTTATAAAAATTATTATTAGCAGAAACTCTCAATAAAAAACATTCGTAATAAAAAACATTCGTAATAAAAAACGGTTGTTATTTAAGCGTCCTTCCATTGATTATTAAAAAAATCTATAAAAATTAAAGGCTTTTGTTCAATGTAGTAGCATCTAGCAATATTTATGCTATTGATACTTTAGTGTATAAGATTGCAGTCATAAATGCATCACTCATAAGGATAAATGCTGTATGTGTTTGTTTAACAAGGCGCTAGAAACAAGCTTATAAGAAGATTTTTGCTATAAAACACGTGATAAATAACGAAAAGATAAAAAGGATTTTTATTCATGCAGCTTTTGCTATAATGCAAAGCTACATTTCTCAACGATTGATACGTATATGAGTAGCACTGATACCTTAACGCCATCTCAAACCTCGACAAATGCACAGGTTTTGGATGCAACCACACACGCGAATATTCACGACAAGCTTGCTCGCGCGCTTGGCATTAAGACTGCTCAAGTCAATGCGTTTGTGAAGCTTTACGATGAAGGCGCGACCGTCCCGTTTATTGCCCGTTACCGTAAAGAAAAGACTCAGGATCTTGACGATGCGCAATTGCGAGCCTTGGAGAAGTCTCTTAATTATGAGCGTGACATGGCAACCCGTCGCCTCAAAATTACTGAGCTGCTAAGCGCGCAAGGCAATTTGACCGACGAGCTACAGACGCGTATTGATAATGCGACGTCGAAACTTGAGCTTGAAGACATCTACTTGCCATATCGTCCGCGTCGCCGTTCACCAGCTGCCAAAGCACGTGCTGCGGGTTTAGATATTGCCGCCCAAGCAGTCTTAACGCAAGAAATCACGCCAACCGATGCGCTAGCAGACTATCAAGTACAGTCTAGCATTACCGATGATAGCGGTAATGAGATTGAAGTTGACTTTAGTGATATCGAAAAGCAACTTGCTGGCGTACAAGCCATCATTGTTGATGAATGGACGCAAGCGCTAGATTTACTTGATAACTTACGTAGTGGCTTTGCCAAGACAGCCACTATCATCTCTAGCGTTGCGAGTGATGAAAAACGTGAAGTCGGCGAGAAGTTTAAAGATTACTTTGAGCATAGCGAAAGTCTTGCGCGTCTGCCAAACCATCGCTTATTAGCCATGCTGCGTGGTCGTCAAGAAAACGTCTTGGGTCTAAAGATTGAAGGCGAAGACGCGCCATTTATTGAAAAAATCGTTAAACACTTTGAAATTGATGCCAAAGCGCCTGCTGCACGTCAAGAGTTTTTGACAGAAGCGGCTAGTAGCTTATGGAAAGATAAGTGGCGTCCGCATATCGAACATCGTTTATTGACTGAGAAACGTCTGACCGCTGAAGCTGATGCTATTGATGTTTTTGCTAATAACTTACAGCATTTATTAATGTCAGCACCTGCCGGTCGTAAAGTTATCTTGGGTGTTGATCCCGGTATCCGTCATGGTGTAAAAATGGCCATCGTCGATGCGCAAGGTCATGTTATGTTAGATAGCGAAGATAAGCCTGTTGTCGCAACGGTATATCCGTTTGCACCTGACAATAAAATGAATGAAGCAAAAGCAGTCATCGATGAGCTATTAAGCACTTATAACGTCGATTTGGTCGCTATCGGTAATGGTACGGCGAGTCGCGAAACAGACGCGATGATTAAAGAGATTTTGGCAGCGAATGATGCGCTAAAAGCCAAAGCGGTTATCGTGAATGAATCGGGCGCATCCGTCTATTCAGCCAGTGAGCTGGCTAGTGACGAGCTTGCGAATATGGATGTCTCTGTACGCGGCGCTGTTTCTATTGCCCGCCGTCTACAAGATCCATTGTCAGAGCTGGTTAAGGTTGATCCAAAAGCCATCGGTGTTGGTCAATATCAGCATGATGTCAATCAAACTCAGTTAGCAGATAGCCTAGACAAAGTAACTCAGGATAGCGTGAACGCAGTTGGTGTTGATGTGAACACCGCAAGCCCTGCTATTTTGGCACATATCGCTGGTCTGAATCGTAATGTTGCTCAGCAAATCGTTACTTATCGCAAAGAGCATGGCGCTTTTGATAGCCGTGAGTCATTAAAAAATGTCCCGCGCTTAGGTGCTAAGACATTTGAGCAAGCCGCCGGTTTCTTACGCGTACATGGTGGTAGTAATCCACTTGATGCGACAGGCGTGCATCCAGAAAGCTATGCGCTGGTCGATAGTTTATTGTCGCAAGCTAGCAAAGAATTAAGCGACGTGTTGGGTAATGATGGTGTGTTAAATAGTATTGATACCACGGCGCTAGCTGCTAACGACGATAACATCAGTGTTAAAGCTATTATAGAAGAGCTTGCTAAGCCAGCCCGTGATCCACGTCCTGAGTTTAAGACGGCCAACTTCCGTGATGATGTTAACAGCATTAAAGATTTGACTGAAGGCATGACTCTAGAGGGTGTGGTTACTAACGTAACCGCCTTTGGTTGCTTCGTTGACGTCGGTGTGCATCAAGATGGTTTGGTACATATTTCGCAGATGGCCAATGACTTTGTCGCAGACCCGATGAACCGCGTGAAACCAGGTGATATCGTCTCGGTACGTGTCATTGCTATCGACGAAAAACGCGGTCGCATTGGTTTTAGTATGAAGCCTGAAGCCGAAAAGCCAGCACGTACAAGTGCAGCAGCGAAGTCAAATGCGGCAAGCACTGGCAATGAAGATAAAGCCAGCCGCCCACGTAGCAACCGTTCAAATAATAGCCATCCAGCAGCAGATAAGCGTCCATCGAAGCCTCGTGGTAATCGCCAAGATAAAGACAATGCCAGTAATAATCGTAGCAAGGCGCCAAAAGCAGATAAAGCGGAAGCTCCTAGCAAAATGGGTACCCTTGGTGCATTATTGAAAGAAGCTGGCGTGACTAAAACCAAAAAATAATTTCTATTGATAGCGATAGCAGTAGTAATAAATAATAAAAAAGGCAGCCACTAGGCTGCCTTTTTTAATTTGAAATATATCTGAGAGTTGGTGTACTAGAAATACGGTAACGTACTTAACTTCTTTATTTCAAATGATTAAAGCTAATAATTTTGTTAGCCTCATCATCTATAGAGCTGCTGTATCTTCGACCTGTGATGAATCCTCTTCTGAGTCTAGCAAAGCTTCTTGCTCTAATAGCATGGCTTTTGGCTGTTGCTCTAATAGCATGGCTTTTGGTTGTTGTTCTAATAGCATGGCTTTTGGTTGTGCTTGAAGTTCAGTAGCCATCTGTTGTTGGCTAGCGTTATTGTTCACGCTTGCTCTTGAAACAGATTGAGTTTCACTAATTTGAAACGGATTAGATTGATTTGATACTGACTCATTATCGGCATTTCCGGCTTCAGTTTCAAGAGTGGTTGCAGTAGCAGCATCTTGCATATCTACTGGGGCAGTCTCAGCAGGAGCAGCCATTGCCAAACTTGGGATAGTAAGTGCAGCGCCAATAAGCAAAGATAGAGTACGGTTTTTCATCAATTGATTCCTTAATTTGCATTCTTATAGTGTCAGCTTAAAGAGTTTTAAACATGACCTGTATTTAGCTTTTTTATATTACGAATCTATTTAGAATTTTAAATATATATATTTAAAATATCTAAAATATCTAAAATATATTTTATAGATAAAATAAAATCATGGTAACCAATGTGACGATTACCATGATCGATTCGGGTACAGAGCTTTATAAAACGATCTAAATCGGATTAGAAACTCTAAGCAGAAGGATACCAACTAAGTAGCTATTAATTATGTAGTGCATAGATTAAAAATCTAACGGACAGGTGTTTACAGGTGATTTTGTGCAACTACTGTATTATTCTTGTCGAATCAGAATATAGAACAGAGCTTTTACTGTATTAAATCATTGCCTTTTTCGATAGCGATAATTGTGCCGTCGGCAGTATTGATACGTTTTATTTGATCTTCTGGTGCAATCATAACTTCTTTAACACGGTATTTAGCAGGACGAATGACACCTGTAGTTTCGACTACTACCGGCTCTAAGCTGCGCGCTCCAGCGATAGCGACTTGTGCGTCTAGCGCTTCAGCTTCTTTCACGTCGCCCATAATAGGCGTTGGAAATCTAGCACTAAAGTGATTATCGCATTGTTGCATGCTCAAGCGTACCGGATTGCCAGTCTTGTCCATGTAGGCGTTGACGAGCATATCAGCTGCAATAGGAACATACTTGCCAATCAATGCACCGAAACACCGTAGCGACCGTTTGATTGTCCAACGCCTACATCACAAGCACCTGCTGAATAATCACTAGCCGTTAAGTTATTACTATTAATAACGGTTTGAGGAATCATAACCTCAGATAAATGCATTTTTTTGACAGTTACTTCGCCAGTTTGCAGCTTTGATTTTTGATGGGTATATTGATAGATATTTTGATGGGTATAAGGAGCATAGAATTTAGCCTAGCCATCTTTGATCGCCATTAGGCATTAAAAAACCGCATCTTGCTGCCAAGATACGGTTGTTAAAATACTAAGAACAAATTGCTCTATAATTTATTAATGTTAGCTATCTACAACTTCGAAACTAAGACCAGCATGTTCCTCTAGACGTGTTAGCAGCTTATCTCCCATCGCAGAGGCTGGCGTCCAAAACCCACCACCGACTTCCTTTTTACTGATATCTTGCGCTAAGCATAATGCTGCTTGTGATAGCATGCGTGAAGTACTGCCATAACCAGGATCTTTGTCACCGGTTACTTTGGTATTGATGCTATCTTTTTTAGCGGTTTGTCCAAAGAGGCGAATATCGAAATAGCCGTTTTCTTGCTCTTCTTTAGATGGACCCGAGCCTGATTTAGGTAAAACGTGCTTAGATAGCAACTCTCGGCTTGGCTTAATCATCATCGCTGTAGCAAATCCTAACAAGCCTGCACTCATCGCGTAGCTCGATAATTTACCTTTAACGCCATCTTTCATCCACATCGCTTCATCATACTTAAAGTCGCGACCATATTCATAGCCAAGCAGTTGATTACTGCGATGAACGATACGAGTATTGATGCTTGCCATCACAAACGGCGCAAGCCAGCGCTTATGTTCGCTATCGTATTCTGGTTTGCTGACATTATCTTGGCGCTCGTTTGGTGCATCTTTATCGTCATTAAGCAAATAAGGGTTTGCCACTTGCTTGCGGCGAGATTTATCTTGTTCGACTTCTTCAAAGATAGTTGCCATCGACGCAATTGTACCGCCTGATAGACCACCTTTCGCTGCTTTTACGCGCATATGGATGACATCGCAAGTTTCGCCAAACTTCTCTTCTGCTTGCTTTTGAGTGAAGTAGACGCCTAAGTCTGACGGAATAGAATCGAAACCACATGAGTTTACGATACGAGCGCCACTTTGTTTTGCTGCGTCTTGATACTTGTCCATCATATCTTTAATAAATATTGCTTCGCCAGTAAGGTCGACATAATCTGTACCATTATCCGTACAAGACTTAATAAGAGGCTCACCATATTTGAGGTAAGGGCCGACAGTTGAAATAATGACTTGCGTTTGCTTGGTCATCTCATCAAGGCTTGTGGTATCGTCACTATTAGCAATGATAATGTCTACTTTGCTTGCCAGTTTAGACTGCAACTCATTCAGTTTTTCCTCATCACGACCGGCTATCGCCCAAGTGACAGTGCTATTTTTATCTTTAGCATTAGATAAAAATTCCGCTAAATAATGGGCAGTGATTTGTCCAACAAAACTTGTTGCCCCATATAAAACCACCTTATAAGGTCGTTTTTCGTTACTGCTCTCTTTTTCATCAATTGATGGGGTGGTATTTTTTGACGTATCCGTATTCATCGTTATTTTCCTTGTTAAGTGTTTTTATTAAATGCTTGGTGTGGTGTATTTATTGCGACGTACCGGTTGTGAAATCCTTATCACAAGTAAATAAGATTAATAAACGATTGGCTTTTAATGCTAATTTGTAGGTGTGCTTCTTTCTTCAGCCAAAGCCATTTATGAGCTAAATTTTTAAAAACTGATGTAAGACAAAATGCTTATATTAATAGCAGATCTTCTCATAAAAGCGCTGAATATTTAGTAAACCCTAACTATCTCTACACATAAGTAATGAAAAGCCAAGCAAAAACCTAGAAATAGTAAGATTTGCTACAAAGTTTACATAACCTATCGACATTATTACCAAAATCAACCTTTTCTAATGAAAATCATTGCTACTCTGTATTTGTAAGCAGTTATAAGTACTATTAAAAAAGTACTATTAAAAACAAAAAGTAAAGTTATTAAATTGATGAGACTATTGTCGTAAAGTTAACACTAGCTAATTTATTAGTATTTACGCTATTAGTCCCAAAATCTGGTTTTTCAATGATTATTTGAGGAGAATTATTATGTTTCGTTGGGCTATTATTTTTGCCGTAATCGCATTGTTAGCAAGTTTCTTAGGGTTTGGCGGTGTCGCTGGACTATCTGCAAACTTTGCCTATATCTTGTTAGCATTAGCTGTAATTCTATTTATCGTGGCGTTTGTTACTCGCCGTATGTAATAGAAAATTATACCTGTGATATAAAGAACTTAGCCAGTTAGAAAACTGGCTGGTAAAAAAGTCCTCAATTTGAGGACTTTTTTTATGAGTATGGTTTATGGAATTTTTGATTGTTTATAACCAGTCATTAATCTACTTTTGTCACACTCAGTTAAGTAATACTTTATCAATAAAAATCATAAGTCTTTATAAGCGCTTAGGTTGGACAATATGCTCCATTCGTTTTGCTAAACGAATATCATGACTGGTGATGCCGCCCGTATCTCCAGTAGTCAGGCGTACCTCTACTACGTTGTATGTATTGCGCCATTCAGGATGATGCTCAAGTGCTTCAGCATGAAAAGCTGCTTGATTCATAAAACTCATGGCTTCGATAAAATCGCTAAAGTGGTAAGTTTTTACGATAGCATGACCATCCCGTTGCCAGCCGGGCAGTTCGTCTAGCTGCAGATCTACTTGTTTGTCAGATAAACTACTCATGGTGATATCCTTTATTATTATGGTGGATGGATTTATGGTGATTGATGATAGAAAAGTCGATATTAACGATAAGATAAGCAACACGATTACTATTAATCCTATAAGCAGTATAGGACAAAAAACCCACCTATTTCTAACCTCTAATTATATATTTGGTTGCAAACATACAATAAAGAAAATTAGATAAATAGGAGGGTAGTGGTGCGTTAATGCTTAGAATATATCGATAATATAATGATTAATAGCTTTCACTTTTATATCATAATTCTTGTCATAAAACTCAGTTTATAAGCTTAGCTTATAGTAAATCTTGATATTCAGGATGTTTATCAATATAAGAAGCCACAAACGAGCATTGCGGCACCACCTTTTTATCATTCTCACGAGCATAGTTCAGAGCGTGTTTAACTAAGGCTGAACCGACACCGCGACCACCTAGCTCCTGAGGAACGATGGTGTGATCGTATACTAATTTATCATTACGCTCTTGATAGCTGATATAACCAGTATGACCATCGATTGATGTCTCAAAACGTTTTGCTTGTGCATCGTGGACAATGTTCATATCTTGTTTAGCGTTATCTTTACTCATAAAAACTCTCCGTCATTGGATTTTATAGTTATTTGTACATACTAAGCTATCTTACTAAATTATCCCACTTTGTTTATTGTGAGCCTTTTTAACAGCATTCCGCAGAACTCCCCCGTCTTCTATAGGCGGCGGGATGAATGCGGCTTTGTGATCACTGACATAATGATGCCAATGACTGCTTAAAAACGAGTGGTTGTTAAAGTAGTATAATACTTAATCAGGCATCAGTCACCATCGAGAAAAATTAATAATGAGCAAGCAGATCCATAAAGCCTATAAGTTTAGGGTTTACCCCAACGAGGTGCAAAAAGTGTTTTTTGCTAAGTCGTTTGGCTGCGCTCGTTTTATTTGGAATAAAATGCTGGCTGATAAAAAAGAGCATTACCAGCTGGATAAAAAGAGCCTTAAAAACACCCCAGCTCAATATAAAAAAGAGTTTGAATGGTTGCGTGAAGTAGATAGCTTGGCGTTGGCAAATGTACAAATGCAGCTACATCAAGCATTTCAGCACTTTTTCAAACAACCTAATGTGGGCTTTCCGACATTCAAGCATAAAGGTAAAAAAGACAGTTACACCACCAATAATCAAAAAGGCACAGTGGCGATTGATGGCTCGTTTATAAAGCTGCCTAAAATCGGTCCTATTAAAGCTAATATCCATCGGTCTATCCATGGCTTAATCAAAAGCGCAACGGTATCAAAATCGCCTACAGGCAAGTATTACGTTAGTGTTTTGGTTGAAACCATTGCGGCACCCTTCCCAAAAACCCAATCAAACATCGGTATTGATTTAGGATTAACAGACTTTATCGTCTTATCTGATGGCACTAAAGTTGCTAATCCTAAGTTTCTGTCAAAGCTGCAAAATAAATTGGCTCGTGCTCAAAAAATCATGTCTAAACGCGCCTTGGTTGCCAAAAAAGACAATCGTAAACTGCGTGACAGTAAAAACTATCAAAAACAGAAACTTAAAGTCGCTAAAATTCACGAGAAAATAAGCAATACCCGTAAAGACTTTCTACATAAACAGTCCTTCAATATTGTCAAAAACCACGACATTATTGTGATTGAGGACTTAAATGTCAGCGGGATGCTCAAAAACCATAAACTCGCTAAAGCAATCAGCGACAGTTCATGGTCAGCTTTTACCACCATGCTGAGCTATAAAGGAGATTGGTATGGCAAGCAGCTTATTAAGGTTGATAGATGGTTTCCATCATCAAAAACCTGCTCAGGCTGTGGTCATATTCTTGGTAAAAACGAGCTGAAACTTAGTGATAGGTCGTGGAATTGCTCAAGTTGCAAATCCGAAAATGACCGTGACCTCAACGCCAGTGTCAATATCCTCAATGAAGGATTGCGCTGTCTAAAACTCAAAGAACCCTTGGTGCAAGGGAGTTAGCTTAGTCAATTCGCCTAACCGCTGGTACAGAATATCGTACTAAGTATGGGTGTTACCTAAGAAACCCCCGCTTCTAAAGCGGCGGGTAGTTCATTTTGAGTATCCAGTCATTTACCGTAAGAGTAGATAGGGCAAATGCTAATATCTTTAACAAGCTTATTTTAGCAGGCTTTTATTTTACAGGTTCTATTCAAGCTTAAAGAATCTACTGTCGCTGTTCACAACATCTCATCACGTACAAAAAATTAGGCATAAAACATAGCTTGGCGCACGACCTGAGGGAGAAACTTTCTAAAACCGCGTTTAACTTGTTTATTCGATATGATTGTGTGAGAAGCAGGTGCTGTATCAGTCACGCTATTAACGGCAGAATGGTTATTGCTGTTTGATATCGATTGTGTGTAAATGTGTCATTCTTCGGCACTTGGTTGACTAAAATGGTGAATACGTCCGAGTACTTGCATAAACTGCGTACTAAAGTGCCCAGTATTATAGGCTAAATTATACTTACGGCAGATGGCTTGTACAGCTGGTGCAATCCTCGCATAGTGCCTAGCAGGCATATCAGGAAAGATATGGTGCTCAATCTGATGCGATAAATTACCTGTCAAAATATGGAACCATTCATGACCCTGAATGTTGCTGGAGCCAAGAATCTGACGCACGTACCACTCACCTTTGCTCTCATTGGCATCAAGATGGGTGTACATATGCGCCTGATCAGTAAAGTGACCACAAAACATCACCGCCCATGTCCATAGATTACGCGCAATAATGTCACTTTATGCCCATATTTTAATGCCTGTGTCACCAAGCCTAGCATCGGAGTAATGCCACTACCGCCTGCTATAAATAATAGTGAGGTTTGTACAGAGATAGGCGATCGCTTTTCGCTTGTCTGCTGCCCTAATCTTGCCTGAGCAAGAGTAAATTCACCACTGGGTAAACTACTATCAAATACAGTGCCCAGTACTGCGTGATTGGTTAAGTACTCTGAAACCCGACCTTGAGTTTAATAGCGATAGTCACAGTAGAAGTACCAATTTTCACTGGCGACTTTTTATTTATCGAAGCCATTATTTAAATTATTATTATTTTTATGAGGTTTTTGCTCGCTGTCCTCATGCCACCATAATGGTTGCTGCGGTAGACCAACCAATGAATAGCTACGTTGATGATAGACACCATCAATAAGTACGCTTAAATTAATATGCTGTCCGCCATGCCAGCCTTCATGCGAACTATGACCTGAGCGATGACTTGAACTAAAAGCCTGCTGTTTAAAGGCACGGTTAGGCTCAAATTGTAGCGCTATCAATTCATCACTAAGTATACGGCGTGCTATAAGCCGCAACTTGGGCACGTTTAAGGACCAAAATGGGTGCAGTCGCGTACTGATAAAATCAACAAACGCACGGTGGATAAGTTCAGGGCGATAGCCAGTCGTCATGGAGCACCTTTTTTATAAAGACGTTTTTTTATAAAACTATTTTTATTAAGATTAACTAACATAGTAACTAATATTGATTAATTTTACGAAAGGTTCAATGCTGTTTTTTGTGGCTTTTATAAAACAGCATTGAATCACAAAGATACGCCAGTAAGCTGAATGATAAGTTTAATACAAGCTTTTAGGTAAAATGCTCGCAGCTTTGTGTTAAAAGGCATGAAACAAGCGGTAAAACAGCCAGTTAGCTTGCAGGGGCTTCATCACAATGCGATAATGACAGTCAATGAATACCCCTGATTTTGAGGTTCAGCGCGCTTAGCAGTATTGCTAAGTCTGCTTGTTTGCCTCTTTTATGCAGTCTATCGGAGTGTTAATGGCTCAATATATCTACACGATGAACAACGTGTCAAAACTTGTTCCACCTAAGCGTGAAATTTTAAAAAATATTAACTTATCTTTTTTCCCCGGTGCCAAAATTGGTGTCTTGGGTATTAATGGTTCAGGTAAATCAACCTTGCTACGCATCATGGCGGGTGTGGATACTGAATTCAGCGGTGAAGCTCGTGCGCAAACAGGTACCAAAATTGGCTATCTGCCGCAGGAACCGCAGCTTGATAACAGTAAAGACGTACGCGGTAACGTCGAAGACGGTATGCGTGAAGCGTTAGATGCATTATCGCGCCTTGATGCTATTTATGCTGAATATGCTGAGCCTGATGCAGATTTTGATAAGCTTGCTGAAGAACAAGGCAAGATGGAAGACATCATTCAAGCATGGGATGCTCATAACTTAAATACCCAGCTTGAAAAAGCCGCTGATGCCTTACGTCTGCCACCATGGGATGCTGATGTTAGCAAACTATCAGGTGGTGAAAAACGCCGTGTGGCGCTATGTCGTTTGCTATTGTCACGCCCTGACATGTTATTACTTGACGAACCGACCAACCATTTAGACGCTGAGTCCGTAGCATGGTTAGAGCAGTTCCTACAGAATTACAGCGGTACGATCGTTGCTATTACCCATGACCGTTATTTCTTGGATAACGTCGCTCAGTGGATTTTGGAGCTTGACCGTGGTCATGGCTATCCGTACGAAGGCAACTATACTCAGTGGCTCGAGCAAAAGAACACGCGTCTAGAGCAGCAGAACAAGCAAGAAGAATCGTTTGCTAAAGCGCTGAAAAAAGAGCTTGATTGGATTCGTAAAAACCAAAAAGGCCAACAGGCTAAATCTAAATCTCGCGTACAGCGTTTTGAAGAATTGAACTCGCAAGAATTCCAGAAACGTAATGAGACCTCTGAGATTTATATTCCACCTGGTCCTCGTTTGGGTAATAAAGTCATTGAAGTCAACGATATCTCCAAATCATTTGGCGACCGTTTGCTCTATGAAAACCTAAGCTTTAACGTCCCAGCTGGTGCTATCGTTGGTATTATCGGTCCAAATGGTGCGGGTAAAACCACGCTATTTAATATGATTACTGAACGTGATACGCCAGATACGGGCTCAGTCGATTTGGGCGAAAGCGTTAAAGTTGCTTATGTTGGTCAGGTACGTGACAACTTAGATGATACTAAAACGGTTTGGGAAGAAATCTCTGACGGTCTTGATATCATCACCGTTGGCGACTATACCACCCCAAGCCGTGCCTATATTGGTCGCTTTAACTTTAAAGGCTCAGACCAGCAGAAGCATGTCGGTCAATTGTCTGGTGGTGAGCGTAATCGCTTGCAACTGGCCAAGACCCTAAAGCAGGGCGCCAACGTCTTATTACTTGATGAACCATCAAACGATTTGGATATCGAGACTTTACGTGCGCTAGAAGATGCGATTCAAGTCTTCCCTGGTACGGTAATGGTGGTATCGCATGATCGCTGGTTCCTTGACCGTATCGCGACTCATATCTTGGCGTTCGAAGATGAAGGCCCTGTTTGGTTCGATGGTAATTACTCTGAGTTTGAAACCTATCGTAAAAAGACCATGGGTGATGATGCCAATCCTAAGCGTATGAAGTATAAGAAGATTTCGACCTAGAGCTGTTGTTTAGAAGATAGTTACTTAAAAGACAATTACTTAACAGATAGTTACTTAGAGATTTCATATTCGAAGTAACAAAAAAAGACCTCTAAGCAGTTAGAGGCTTTTTTTATGCTTGTTATACGAGCTGGTTATTTAAGTCTACTCATTAACGCTTACGGCCAAATTTACGCTGCTTTTTATTACTAATCTCAGTGATTGCATGGGCAATCTCTTCCTCATTGAGGTTGGCAACTTGCTGCAAAATTTGCATCATATCAGGGCTGAGAACATATTTAGCATGATGCGCAATATCATCGATGCGCTGATCAAAGGTTAATAGACCAGTCTCTTCTTCTTTTTGTAGATAATCTAGACGGGTCAAGGCACCGAGGAAACTGGTAAATAGCGCACGATCAAAGAAGTCAGGAATATCATCGGCATAGAGCACTGATAAACGTTGACCAAGTAAATGACATAAATCAACGACTTCGTTTTCAGTCAAATTGCCTGAGCCTTGCTGGGCCAGTAGAGCCAAGGTCATAAAGTAGCGCTCAAGGCTTTGTTCAACAGGCGTGGCAAGCACTTGCAGCTGCTGGTAGCATCTACTATTGGCTTCAGGAACACTCAGCATACCATCACCCAATTCTATAATCAGTCCATGGGCGATGAGAATATCGATTTTTTTGTTAAGGGTATCCGCCAAGCCGTGCGCAGGATAATATAAGAATAGCTCGCTTTGTAAAAATGGATAAAGCTGTTTGGCAATATTATCCAAACGACTACGCTCGATACGACCGTTACGCGCCACCAATGCCGATAAGAACGACAAGAGAATAAATACATGCAAAATGTTATTACGGAAATAGCTGAGTAATGCTGCTTGCTTGCCTGCAATCTGAATGATATCACCCAAGATATGAGGAATACGCTCAATAAGCTTCAGCTTAATCCCGTAATCAATGATTTGCTGTGGCGACATGTCGGTGACAACGGTATCACTTGAATACGGTAGCTGTTGAGCAAGACCTTGATAAAGGGCTATTTGCTCGCGGCAAATGTCTTCATCGAGCGCCGATTTTGGTGCAGATAATAATACTAATGACAGCAGCGATACCGGAGTGACCACAGCAGCTTTATTGATATGTTGCATGACTTTGATGCCGATATTATCAACCATAGCACTGGCTTTACTATCGAGCGGCGTATCGGTACGATCAGCAGGTAAGCTGTTTTCTGGCACGTCAAATTTGGTCATAAAGTCGGTCAGATGCAGCGGCGTACCAAAGCTTAGGTGTACATTGCCAAAGATACGCTCAATCTTCCGACCGACTTTCAGCAGACCAATCAAAGATTCAGACTCTTTTGGCTTACCTTTTAGCTCACCAATATAGGTACCGCCTTCCATGATGCGCTCATAACCGATATAGGTTGGAATAAAAACCACCGGCTTATTGCTTTGACGCAATTGGCTGTGCACTGTCATTGCCAGCATACCCATTTTCGGTGGCAATAAACGCCCTGAGCGTGAGCGCCCGCCTTCGATAAAGTACTCAATAGGCGTATTACGAGTGATAAGGGTATGCATATATTCACGTAAAACGGCGGTATAAAGCGCATTGCCACGGAAGCTGCGACGAATATAAAAGGCAACTGCGCCGCGTAATAAAGGTCCCAAAATAGGCACATCTAAGTTATCGCCCGCAGCGACATAAGGAATGCTCAAACCACGCTTGTAGATGACATAAGACAGTAGCAGGTAATCAACATGACTGCGATGGCAGGGTACATAGACCAGCTCGTAATCTGCCGCAAGCTCCCGTACACGCTCGAAGTGATGCACTTCTACACCGTCATATAGCTGCGTCCACAGCCAAGTTAAAAACTTATAAAAGCCGCGAACAATGGAATGCGAGTAATCATTGACCATCTCATTAGCGTAGCTTTTTGCAAGAATACGAGCCTCACGCTCGCTGGTGCCAGTCTCGGCAGCTTCTGCTTCTATCGCATGTTTGATCGCTGGTGAATAAACCAGCTTGTCTACTAAGTTACGTCGGTCTGATAAATCAGGACCGAGCATGCTGGCACGCTGTTTGTCTAAATAAATATTGAGCTGTTGTTGCAAAGACCGCACCAGCTCACGATTGCCGTCAGCCGACGCAACCACCGCATAATTTGGCGCTTCATCGATATTCTTAACAGCACTGTTGTTATCTGCTAAATTAGGATCTTTCGAATCAGTATCTTTTAAAGCTTCTACATTTAAATTAGCGGCTACTGATTCAAGTACAGCCGATTCATCACCATCACCATCACCTTTGAGGTTATCATTAATAAGCGTGCGTAAGTCTTGTGGTGGATGGAACTGTACAAAGGTATCACGTCCCATCACGCCGATATTAAATAACTGTTTGGTAATGCTGGGGTCTTCCCAGTTATCAGTAGTCAACAGTTTAAATAGTGAGTCCTCTTTTTCTGGAGCGCGTCCCCACAGAATGGAGACCGGCACCAAGCGTACTTTTAATTCTGGATGCTGTAAAACAGCAGATACTAGACGCGATAGGCGCGGTGATAGTTGGGTGTCTTTGGCATGTGGATGATGCAAAAATATAATGGCGGCGTTTTCTTTAATATCATGGGCACTATCATTTACCCCGACCAACGCTGGTGGTAGTTTGTGTTCTTGTGTTTGCAGATCAATCAAAATACTATTCGAGCGCGAATAATCTTGCAGCACATAAAATCTTAGGGTCTTATCGTCATGATCAAACTCGGGTAATTCGCCTAAAAGCTTTGGCTTAACAGCAACATCAAGTACCTGCCCGGACAGCTGACGATACAGCTGATTGAGTGGTGCATTAGAATACGTTTTGGTAGCAATGGGGCTGACATCAGTTGCTGGAGTTACTGATTCTGCAGTTACTGAGTTGCTCTCTTTCGCTACTGGCGCTTTAAAAATCCGTTTTTTTAAGAACTTCGGTATCATAATCGGTATCAAAATTAGTCAAATATATTGCCCTTATAATGCCATAAAAGCCATCAAAGCGATATATAGTGTCTGTATATACTGCCAATATTAATAAGCTCTGGTTACGATGTCGTAAGTTACACGCTGCGTAAGGCACTCAATGATTTGAAAATTAAGGTGTTTAGCGTAATAATAGTTTTGCACAAGATATAATAGAGTCGATTCACTTTAAAAATAATACAGTATTGCTGGTATGAATTTTTTAAAGCTTCTGTCTGGCGAAGTGTACAGCAAGCGAGAACAGTTTATAGCAGCAGAATGTTGTGACAATCGTCCGTATTTTATTTTGAACTTACTATATATTGTATTTCTGCTTACTCATTAACGTCACTTAATTAAGTTAAAATATTATGACTCCAGCTATCAATCTCGCCAAACAACGTAGTCTTGATTATCGATTACACGAATATACTCACGACAATAATGCCATCTCTTTTGGTTTAGAAGCTGCCGAAAAGCTGGGTGTTGATGTGACACAAGTTTTTAAAACCTTGGTTGTATTGACTGACACAGATGCGCTCGCCGTTGCTATTTTGCCAGTGCATAAAACGTTAAACTTTAAAAAAATGGCCAAAGCCTTATCTGTTAATAAAATACTGCTCTGCAAAAAAGTTCAAATGGCAGACCCTAAGCAAGTCGAGCGTAGTACGGGTTATGTGCTGGGCGGTGTTAGTCCATTGGGACAAAAAAAGCGATTGGCAACCATTATAGATGACTCAGCGCAAGCACATTTGACCATCTATGTGAGCGGTGGTCGCCGTGGTTTGGAGATTGAATTACCTCCTACGCAGTTGGCGACAACGCTTACGGCTCACTTTGCGTCTATTACCGATGACTAAAAAAGGCTAATTTCAAGATAAATTTAGCTTCTTAGAACAGCTCATTTTTTACTCATATTTATAAGGATAGTGTTATGCCACATTTAACCATCCAAGTGACGCCCAATGTCAGTATTGCTCATGAAGAATCATTTCTAAAAGCATTAAATAAAGTACTATGGGACAGTGGACACTTTGGTAAAGCAACGGATATTAAAGCACGTATAGTTCCTGTTGGAGCGTTTTTAGTGGGCGTTGAAGATGATGAGCAAGTCAATGGCTTTGTTTATGCGCATCTAAAAATAATGAGCGGTCGTGACATACTCATCCGTAATCAACTCGCTGAGCAATTGCTTGCAACCATAGAGCAAACGCTGGGCGCAGAGCAATCAGGGCGAGTAGCGTTGCAGATATGTGTTGAGGTTGAAGAGATTAGTACGGTTTATCATAAAAAAATGCTGAATGAATAAACGATAATGTGTCTTGTATTGCTTATAAATACTCACATAAAGACTCACTAGCATATTTAGGTAATATGATCACTTCAACAGTATAACCGGCCGTTTTACCTTGCGTTGCCATCAGATTGCGTGCAATACGTAGACGATATTCTCCAGTTGCTGGCAAGCAGCCTTGATAAATAATACCGCCTTTGGTGCCATCTTGTGTTCCATTAGGCATGTGCAGCACGCCGACATTGGCAGTTTCAGCTGTGCCACTACCTTTACCTGCGAGCGGCGTAATATTAATCACGGCATATTGCCAACTGCTGGCATTAAATTTATACCAATGCTCATTTTCATTGGGCTTCAATTTACCAGTGATGGTGCTAGTCATGGCTCCTTTTGCAAAATGAATAGGTGTATCGTTGCTTTTAGCAACAGCGATGGAGCTATTTATAGTAAAGCTAATGAGTGCTGCACTAAGCAGTAGCGTACGAACATAGCGTGATGATAAAGATGTTTTTTTATTAGTGTTCAACATGATGAGCTCCTAAAAGCGATAGTTGATATCAGTTTGCCATAAGTGCCATTAAACGATTAAAAAACGATAGAGGTTTTATTTAAGCATAAAAAAGCGCCTAATAAATAGGCGCTTTTTATTTTTATAAATTATTGATTAGTTTTAAATTAATCTTAGTCTAAGAAAGCAAAGTTATCGATGTCCATCGCTGTCATGCTGCTGCTTGGTGCAACCATGCTTTCGGCGTGACCTGAGGTACGTGGTAATAGCTTATCGAAGTAGAATTCTGCCGTTTGGATTTTAGCTTTATAGAACTCTGGAGATTCAGTGCCGCCATTTTCAAGCTTGTCATAAGCAACCGCTGCCATACGAGCCCAGTGGTAACCCATCATCACATAACCTGAATACATCAAGAAATCATCTGACGCAGCTGAGATGATTTCACGGTCTTTACGTGCCATTAGCATCAAGCGTACAGTCAATGTATTCCACTCAGCACAAAGCTTAGTCAATGCCCAAACGAATTTACGCATCTCTTTATCAAGCGCATACTCGCCACACCATTTCATGATGCTTGACGTATAGTCGCGAATAATCTTACCTTTAGACTGCAAAATAACCTTACGACCTAATAGATCTAGTGCTTGGATACCGGTGGTGCCTTCGTACATAGTAGCGATACGAGCATCACGAGCGATAAGCTCCATGCCCCATTCTTTGATATAACCATGACCGCCATAAACTTGCTGACCATGCTTAGCCGCTTCAATACCAAGCTCAGTTAAGAAGCCTTTAAGGATTGGCGTATAGAAGCCAAGCTTATCATCCCATTTCTCAAACTCTGCGTCATCACCGTTAGCGATACCTTGAGACATTTTATCCGCATAGCGTGCTGAATGATAAATCATTGAGCGACCGCCTTCAGCAAAGGCTTTTTGCGTGAGTAACATACGGCGTACGTCAGCATGATGGATAATCGCATCTGCTACTTTTTCAGGGTCTTTCGTACCTGATAAAGTGCGCATTGAGCGACGATCTTTGGCATACGGTAGGGCGTTTTGGAATGACAATTCAGTGTGCGCTAGACCTTGGATACCAGTACCGATACGGGCGGTGTTCATAAAGGTGAACATGGCTTTTAGGCCTTTGTTCGGCTCACCAATGAGGTAACCAATAGCATCATCAAAGTTTATGACACAAGTTGCTGATGAGTTGATGCCCATTTTATGCTCAATTGAACCACAAGTAACACCATTGCGCTCGCCAATTTCGCCTTCGGCATTTGGTAAGAATTTCGGTACGATAAATAATGAGATACCGCGTGTGCCTTCTGGCGCACCTGGTAAGCGTGCTAAAACGATGTGCACGATGTTTTCGGTTAAATCATGCTCACCGCTTGAGATGAAAATCTTAGTACCGCTAAGCTTATAGCTGCCATCATCTTGTGGAATCGCTTTTGACTTAACTTGACCCAAGTCAGTACCACATTGTGGTTCAGTTAGACACATAGTGCCGGCCCAAGTACCTTCAACCAATTTATGCAAGTAGGTTTCTTTTTGCTCATCCGTACCATATTGCATGATGGTATTGATACAGCCGGTCGATAGACCAGGATACATTGCCCAAGGCCAGTTAGCCGTACCAATAAGTTCAGCTTTAATCAAGTTGATTGACATTGGTAAGTTCATACCGCCAAATTTTTCAGGGTACGAAATACCTTGCCAGCCACCGTCTACAAACTGATCGTAAGCTTCTTTAAAGCCTTTAGGAGTAGTGACAACACCGTTCTCAAAATGACAGCCTTCTGCATCCGCTGGCTGATATAAAGGAGCTAAAACATTTTCAGCAAAGTCAGCCATACCCTGAAGAATCATATCAACGGTTTCAGGATCTGCGTTTTCGCCATTGTCCAAATCTTTATAATGCGTCTGGAAGTCAAAAACGTCATTAATTAAGAACTTGATATCACGTAAAGGTGCTTTGTAAGTTAACATAGTCGCTCTCTTTAATTATTCGTTATCATAGACGCTCGGCTCAGTATTTAAGCCACGGTTTATATAAACAGTTATTTAATTATTGGGGTTGAAAGTAGACGGTATCAATGGTCGTCAGGAAGATTTATTAAGAACAGCTTATCCATTTTGATAATCGTTAAGGCATCCTTGATAAAAACAGCTGTTGTGGCATTGATGTCAGTATAAATCTTCTATAGCGACAAATATACAACTAATAACTAAAATTCATGATTGTTTAAATTAATGAAAACATTAAGTTATATATATGTTAATTAACTTGTTGTTGATATTCATGATTGAGCAGTCACTTACTATCGAATCACCAAATGAACAAAGTAACTTAGTAGTCTATAAATTAAATGTATCTACGAAATGAGGGATGTTAGTTATGAGCGCATCAAAGCGCGAGCCAAATTACAAGGTAAGGCGAGTAACTTGGCTAACCGTATTATTGACTCGCATAAGGTCGTTGATTGGTGGTGAGCTTGAGCATTTAATAACCGTCAATCGCAGTAAAAGACCGTGGCATATGCCGATTATCGCCGCTATTGCCATTAGCTTCCCTGTATTTGTAGGCGCTTACTTTGATGCTTTGTCATCAGGAATCAAGGCATCGTTAGGGGCTATGGTTATCTTAAACTTACCCTTAATCGGCAAATTGCCCTATCGCTTAGTGACGGTGATGGCATGGGGCTTTGCGCTGTCATTGTGTTTTGCCTTTGGTTTGATAGCCCAGCAAGTCCCCATTCTTAGGCTGCCAGTATTTATGCTGATAGCCTTTGGTGTGGTTATCTTTGGGCGTTATTATCGCCAGCCACCGCCCGCAGGACTATTTGTAATGATGGCAGGAGCGATTGCGTTATTCATACCAGTGCCGCTAGAAAATATCATGTCAGCAACTGGGCTTGTGATGCTCGGCAGTGGCTTTGCCTTAATCATGGGGCTGCTGTATTCGCTGTTTTTATTAGCGACGCGTCCTGCTACGCCTACACCAATCTACAGCTATGAGCCCGATACCATTAGTGAGAGCATTATTGTCGCGGGCTTTGTGAGTTTAGCGCTGCTGATTGCATTGATGCTGAATATGCCTAATCCGTATTGGGCGGCAGTCAGTTGCTTCCTTATCATTCAGGGTATCCATTTACGTACGATGTGGATTAAGCAAATACATCGTTTACTAGGGACATTGGTAGGCGTGGGGCTGGCGAGTTGGATGCTATCTTGGGGCTTGCCAATATGGGGTGTGGCTATTTCGATATTGATTATGATGCTTTGCATTGAATCATTAGTCGATCGTCATTATGGCTTAGCAGTCATATTTATCACGCCGCTGACGATATTCATCGCGGAATATGGCAGTAGTTTGCCGCTTACGTCAGCAGCTTATCAAGAAGTGACAAGCGCGCGCTTGCTCGATACCTTACTTGGCTGCATGGTCGGTCTTGGCGGTGGGGTCGTTATGCATTCAACGAATTTACGCGTACCGCTGCGCCGTATAGAAAAGTGGGTGCTCACGCGTTTTGGCTAGTATAAAAAACCTAGATTTTGACTATGTTATGGCTATAGCCAATTGAATATAAAATAGCATTATACTGGTATAAATTTTTCTTGCGTGCTGTGTTCCCAGAGGCGGCGCAACCTATATTTTAAAAATAAGCATCCCAGTAGCACTGTATTCTTTTTAAATTGAATCGACTATATATTATAGTGGCTGCGCTCATGCGACGTTTTTTATGCTGATGAGTTTTCTAATGTCGCGCTTGCTTGTGTCACATCAATAGCATCTCCTGTCCACCGCTCAAAACTTAATGCCGCTTGCCCGATAAGCATGCCATAACCGTCAGATATCTGGGCGCCACGTGCCGCAAAATGCTGCAAAAATGGCAGTGTCCGTCCATACATCATATCGTAAGCGTATTGGCAGTTTAGCTCATCGGCTAATGGCAACGTTTCACTTGATAGTCCGATGGAGGTAGCATTAATAATGATATCAAACTCTCCGCTTAAATCAGCCGTCGCACAGGTATGAATGGTGTATTGATTTATCGTTTCGCTTGCGGCGCTCAGCTCAGCAACTAATACTTCAGCCTTGTTCAATGTACGATTTGCGATGGTTAGCTGACTGATACCGGCTTCAATCAGTGGCAATATTACGCCACGTGCTGCACCGCCTGCGCCAATGAGTGCCACGCGTGCGCCATTAAGTGGCCAGCCTAAGCGGCTGATATGATTGACCAAGCCTTGACCATCGGTATTGTCGCCATAGACTGCTTCTGCTATCGTTGCACCATTTTTTAGTGCCTCTTTATTTAGCAGAAGTGTATTGACCGCGCCTGCGATTTTGGCATGCTCAGATAAGCCGCCACGCGCCACGCAGCAATCATAAGCGATTTGTTTAAATGGTACGGTCACATTGGCGCCCACGCCGCCGCCATGAAAAAACGCCTCGATTACCGCAATAAAACTGGCAGCATTATCGGGGCAATACTGCCGCTGATAGCTAATATCTATGCCCACCTGCGTGGCAAATAGCGTATGGATTTTAGGGGATTTACTGTGGGCAATCGGATTACCAATAACGATAAAATGCTGGGTCATAAATAGTCCGCTAGCTGCAAAGGGTAAAAGGAAAAATAAAAGCGTTGATAATAAACAGTGCTAATTCAATCATCATAAGGGATAACGCTGTGTTTGACAAACCTAGCGCTTGACTATTAAGCCTTTCATTAAATAGGTATTTTTGACAGAATAGGTCTTTAACAAATCTGTACTCTCTGCGAGTGTTATCGGTAACGTAAAGGGTAGTCAAGTGTTAAGCAGTTGGGTAAACTAGAGAGCATGAAAAAAGTGCCAGCATGCTCGAATGATTGCTTAAATATATAAAGCTGGGTTATAAAAATTTAGTTATAAACGCTTAGTTATAAAAAACGTTTTAATAAAAGACATTGTTCATTATCAGCGGCATCTCTGCCTGCTCGTTAATACCATTTTCAGAACCATCTAAAAGTGTGAGTAAATTGCCCATGTGGAATAAGACCTTACAGACCTTTATGGTCAGTACGATAATGGCAGTTGGCGTGTCTTTGAGCGCCTGTGATAGCACCAAGGATAGTGATGCAACAACTCAAGAAGTGAGTACTGATGCCAGCAAGCAGAATGCCGCTGATACGCTTAAACAAGAAAGCGCTGCGACGAATGCCGATTTAGATGGTGCTACCCCCCCAAGAAGGCACACCGGTTAAATATGATGTCGCGTCGTGGGGCACTCAAAAAGTACAAGCGCTCAATGTCGACCAGTTGGATAGTATAAAATCAACCTTTGGTAAGGTGGTCAGCACTGACGAAAATAGCTTAGACTATGCCAGTAATCCAGCTGCCAAATACCGTTTTATGAATACCGACGCGCCTTATTTAGATCTTATTGATTCTGAAAAATATCTTGAGCTTGGCTGGTACTTTGCCAATCCTACTGACTCTGATAAAGAAAAAGAGCTGAGTCAAAACCATGCCAAAAAATCCTATACGCTTGCACGTCAACTGATGGGTGATGAAGGCGGCAAGCTGGTTGCTGATATGCTTAACGGCCAAATCATCAAAAACAAAGTTGTTGGCGGTCAAAAAGTAGAGCTGGCAAAATGTGAGTTTTATAGCTGTATGCTAATCATCAATAAATCCGCTGCCCAAACAGATAATAAATAAACCATGTTGCCGTCCAATAGCTGGTCATGTCTGTCTCATCTGCCTCAAACAGATAAGTCGCCAGATAACTCAACGGTTACCGCCTCATTAGACAATCGCGGATTGGCATATGCCGATGGGTTTTTTACCACCATGGGCGTTATAAATGGGCTTATACTATGGCAAGACTACCATTATCAGCGCCTCATCTCTCATGCCAAGGCATTGCACCTTGATTTAGACAGCCGCTCACTACTGGCTATCTTGCAAACGCATGCCCAGCAGCTATCGCAAGGTATACTTAAGCTAATAATAACTCGCGCCGTGCAAGATATCCGTGGCTACGGCTATACGCCAAGCGAGTCCGGTAGCAAGTGCGAGATTTGGCTAAAATCCTCTGCGATGACTATTGCAACATCCAAGCAGCTGCATTTACCTGATTGTCGCTTAATTCCCATGCAGTCTGCCAGCACTGCCGTTTGCTTATCCTCGCAGCTTGCTTGTTTGCCGCCGCCTCTTGCGGGACTAAAAAGTCTTAATCGTCTCGATAATGTGCTGGCAAGTGCTGAGCTTCAAGCCATCAAAGTTCATAGATTAGCGTCTAATATAGAGTTAGGTATCAGTGAAGGATTGCTGCGTGATATGAGTGGGCCTTGGGTTGAAGGCACGATGAGCAATGTGTTTTATCAACTATCAAATACTCGATTAGTAGAATCAGAAAGTATTTTAAATGTTAATCAACACAACTCCAACTACCTCAGAACTGGTCAATGGTATACGCCATCTATGGCACAATCGGGCGTCGCTGGCGTGATGCGCCAAGTCATCATCGATGGCTTAGCTAAGACTGACACGCCAGTAATTATCAAACCGTTAACGGACGAAGATTTGCCACAGTTAAGCCAGCTATTCTTTTGTAATGCACTGCGCGGTATTATGCCAATGACCAGTTTGACGTTATTATCAGGAGAAGTGGTGAGTTTTTAAGCGATTTTAACCGTATTCAAAAATATTAAATTTAGTATCAATACAATCGTCAGGATACAAAATAACTTCTTCATTGCGATACATATCTTGTGCTTTTAATAGCGCTTCTTGCTCGTTTTTTGCGTTAACTTCCACGATATTACTCAACGTTTCGACAATCTCTATCTGAAAAACGCTCTCTAGTTTCTTACCTATTTTTATCATCGCTCTTCCTAATATACACTTATAAAAATTTCTTTATTATTTATATAGTCTAGGTTAGCAAAGGCGCTTAAAAAGAAGTGATCGTCTTTTGTTACGTAGACTTGTGCGATAAGGAAAATCGATCAATGATACTGATTTGATAAGGAGAGAAATCCATGGACTACGTCTACGAAGATGAACGAATACCTTTACAAATCCGTCGACTATTAATTTTTGATGAGATTTGCAAATTAGCAAAGAAACAACCTAATGAAATTATTCACTTATCGAGATTTACTGAATTATCGCTCGGTGTTATGTATTTGAAAGACTTTAAAAAGTTTATTGCGTTTGGCGGTGTGTTTGAGTATGCAGAAACGAGAGAAGAAGTTATCGAACAACGTATCAGAGTTTTTCCTAACGACGAACCAGTAACACGTGCGCTAACAGTCAATTTAAAACAGTTTACTCAGCCCGCGCGCACAGCTATCCAGCTAGTTTGGTATTGGAATAACTATGTTAAAAATAGAGTGCACGCTTACGTTGATTATCGTGAAGAGCACTTTTTTAAAATCAATGACGAAATTGATGAGGAGTATCCACCGCATAAGTTTCATGACCGTCTCGTTGCAACGGCACGTTTACCTTTATGGGATGATAGAGAGGAGTTAATTGCAGACGTATACCGTGATAATAAAGGAAAACCGAGGCCTGAACGCTTCAATGAGAAACGCTTAATATAATTTAAAATACGTAGAAATTGATCGTATGTTATTAAATACTATTTAACAGGAGATAAAAAATGCGTACTACCTATGAAGAAAAACGAATTCCACTACAATTACGTCGATTAATGCTATTTAATGAAATATGTCGTATAGCAAAAAAACACCCTGATGAAATTGTTCACTTAGCGGGTTATTCAAAAATAGCATTCAATATTGTTTATTCTAAGAAAGATAAAAAACATACAGCATTTGGTGGAGTGTTTAAGTATGCGCATATACGCCAAGAAGTCATAGAGCAAGGCGTAGACAAGCTACCTCATGATGAACTTGTGATGTGTGCGCTTACCGTAAAAAGACAAGCTTTTACCAAATCTTCTCGTACGCCACTAGGACTATTAATAGACTGGAATAAACATGTAAAGAATAAATCTTTTAAATCTATTAAGGACAATATGGACACTTTTTTTAAAGTAAATGATGAGTTGGAAATGGACTATCCGCCGCACAAATTTTATGAACGATTGGTGGCAAGTGCGCATTTGCCACTTTGGGATGATAATCAAGCTTAGTATAGTTTTCGATAGTGACCACGACCCAAAAACTCAATAATGCCTCTATCGCGTAATACTTGTAATTGCTGACGGATTTTATCTGGAATGTGATTGTTTTCAGGATGTTTGAGTTTTAATAAGTCAGCAAAAGCATAAACTTGATTGAGAGAGAAATTAGTATCAAGTCTATCAATACATTGCCAAACATCCAGTGTCCAACCACGCGAAGCTGTAGATTGCTTACGTAGAAATAAGGTTTTTTGAAATTGTTCGGTGACATTGTCGCGTGGTATAACTTGCTGGTTTTTGACCAAAAATACTTTCCCTGATTCGGGCACTTTACGCAAATCAATATTACAGCCAACCCAACCGGCGCGTTTAGCAGTTGCCGATAGAGGTTTTCGTTTTATAATCATATCGGGCTTAAAAAACTGTTTGGGAATGATTAAAAAGTTATTGACGCTCAATACCTGAGAATAGGTTAAAAAGAAAAAGTTTGGATTGTTGTCGCTGTTGATACGTTCAATCATGGTGTCATAAGCACCATCATTTATAATGTTGCTTAACTTCGCCTTTTTACTTTTTAGCTCGTATTCCTCATTACAATTTGAGCAATAAAAGTCAGCGACAGGTTTGCCATTAGTAAATTCAGCCAATGGCTGAGCATTGCAATTAGGGCAATAACTTTGTTTAGCGACCCAATCTTCGCTTAAAACCCTAATGATTTGACTGGGTGATTTATAGTTTTTGGCAAGACTTTGATTAAAATTTAGATTCATAGCCAGTTTTCGTTATTAGAAGAAAGGATTAAAAGTAATAAGAGGTACTAGTATTAAGCCATATAACTGGGCTTAAACGCTAAGTTAATTGATAAGCTAAGCAAATACCATTGAAAATCGCACGGTTCAGTGCTAAATTCTAGCAATCTTCTGCCTCGCGAGTTGCCATGAGCACGCCCACACCTGAAACGCCTCCTAAAAGCCCTAATGATACGCCATCTAATAACCAAGAAGGCACTGCTGATGAGCGTGTCGACACAGCACCGCTGGACTCAAAACCAGTAGTAGATGAGGCAGTCGCAGAAGAAGTACCGGCGACGGATATCTCACTGATTAGCGGAGAAAATAAACCACGCCATTATAAAGTCGATAACCCATCGTTTTTTATGCAGCGCGGTTATCAAGTGTTGTTGGTGCTGGGACTGATTGCAGTATTTTTCTTAGTGATGGTTTATCAGACCTTGTTTGGACGGATTGAGCAACCCAAGCAGATGGTGACGATTGAACAGGGCCAGACTTATTACGGGCTATTGTCGCAATGGCAGCATGTGCCGTTATTTTCTGCCACTATTGCCAAGCTCTATATTAAATCGCAAGTCGATGCGCCGTTACATGCAGGCATCTACCAATTTCCTGCGAATCCAACAATCGCTGAAGCTCTCCAAGTCTTAGAGCAAGGCGAAAAAGCAGCGATGGTAAAGGTGCAAATTATCGAAGGTAAACCGTCTAAAGATTTATATCAGGCGCTACGTGATAATAAAGGCATCAAAAAAGAAGTGCTGACCAGTGACGCGGACAATGCCAGTATTGCCCAAGCGCTGGACTTGGTTGGTATCTTGCCAGATGCGGTAGTGAACAGTAATGACCCTATCGTCAATCACAATCTTGAGGGCTGGTTTGCCCCTGATACTTATTATTATGGGGAAGGAAGTAGTGATAAGCAGGTGCTGACTGACCTATATAAACGCCAGCAACAAGCGTTGACCAAAGCTTGGGAAAATCGTGCACCAAATTTACCTTATAAGAGTCCTTATGAAGCACTGGTGATGGCGTCGATTATCGAAAAAGAAACCAGTGTGGCAGAAGAACGTCCATTGGTATCGGCGGTGTTTAATAATCGCTTGAATAAAGGTATGCGCATGCAAACCGATCCGACCATTATCTATGGTATGGGTAGCCGTTATGAAGGTAATATTCGCCGTAAAGACATCGATGAAAAAACGGCTTATAACACTTATCAAATCGATGGTTTACCGCCAACACCGATTGCATTACCTTCAGCTGCTTCTATTGAAGCGACCTTGCATCCTGCCGATAGCGAAGCGCTATACTTTGTAGCGACAGGTAATGGCGGGCATAAATTTACCAATAGCTTGGCTGAGCACAATCAAGCGGTCAAAGACTATCTCAGCGTCATGCGTGAAAAGAAAGCCCAAACGCCGCCGCAGTAATCAGTTCTCTATGCTTCTTTTTATATTGCTTTAAGAAAACCATCTTTTATTGAGCGTTATAACCATAAACAATAACAACGATAACGCTCATCAATGACATAAGGTCATATCATGTCAGCATCTACACAGCCTCATTTATCTCATATCAACACTGCGCCCATTCAAGGGCGTTTTATTAGTTTTGAGGGTACCGAAGGCGTCGGCAAGACTACCGCCATTGAGCAGCTATGCGCACGCTTGCAAGCGCGTGGCATTGATTATCTGCGTACCCGCGAGCCGGGTGGTAGTCCGTTCGCTGAACGCTTGCGTGAGATATTGTTAGACCCTAATACCGCTATCAATGATGATACGGAATTGCTATTAATGTTTGCCGCACGTTGCGACCATATGCAGCAAGTGATTTTGCCCGCGCTGCAACGTGGGACATGGGTGATATGCGACCGGTTTACCGACTCGACCATTGCTTATCAAGGCTTTGGACGGGCGCATGGCGATGCTACTGTACGCTGCAAAATTGACATGCTTATCGAGCAGTTCGTCGCGCAGTTACCTGAGCTAACTTTATGGTTGGATTTGCCGGTATTAGAAGGTATGGCACGCGCCAATAAACGTAGTGCGGCTGATCGCTTTGAGCAGCAAGCAACTGAGTTTTTCACTAGAGTGCATAATGGTTTTAGTAGTCTTGCTGCCGAGCATCCTGAGCGCATACAACGTATTGATGCGTCAGGCAGCGCTGATGAGGTCAGCGCGCGAATATGGCAGACGGTTAAAGAGAAATGGGATGTTTAATAGATAGCTTTATAAAGCCATGAGCTTGTCCAAATAAAAAGCCCCGACTTATAAGTTGGGGCTTTCTTTATTGATAAATATTTAAAATGGTTGGATATTTTAAAGAGCCATATTTATGCATTATGCACTTTTTGTTTTAATCGTTTTTACTTGAGTCTTTTTTACCTGAATCCTTGATCATTTCGACTTCATTATTAGCGCTATTCGCAGCTTTATCACTACTTGAGTCTGGTAAACGATTGGGGTCAAGGGAGCCTTTTTTGGTTTTAGGCGCGTTACCATTACCATTTCCACTGCTTTTCCCACTATTTTTACTGTTGCCAGCAATTTTGGTTTTTACAGTTGCTGTCGAAAGATCAGACGCTATCTCTTTATTTTCATTGCTGGCAGTGTTTTTAGGTGCTGATAATTGAGTCGTTAGTATTGCAGATGAGGCGGCTGAAGTATTGGTTGCGGTACTGGTCAGCGTTTCTTGCTCAGCCTGTATATCCGTCTCTTTATCCGCTTCTACGATAGGCGCTACTAGCGTTGCATCATTGTCACCGTCCGTTAGCTCTATTTCTTGACGCTTTTCAGGTGCTTTAGAGCTGGACTCAAAGTTTGCATCCGCTGCCGCGCGTGCTTGTTCTTGTTTGGGCGTCACATCGACTGGTTTTGGCTGTACTTCATCATCCACTACCAATGAGATAAGCTTACGATCACGCGGTACGGTACCATCGAACTTATCGGTAATGACGTGTAGCTTGCCTTCTTTGTCGACGGTATAGAGCGGCACGAATTGTTTATTATCGGCTTTATACTGCTCAAAGCTGTAGCTGTCAGTGATATTGGTAATTTTAATACGGGCTTTTTTGGACAGCATACTGGCAAGCTTGGTATAAGTGGCATCATTGCCAAATAACCACTGCGAATGAAAGTTTGCTTGTTTGTCATCGCGTTCACTTTTAACTTTTTCATCGCTGAATTTGAGACGGTATAATTTGCGCTCACCAAATTCATGACGGTAATGAATCTCAGACAAGGTGTTCATCTCTTTATCCATACTCATGGCAAACAGACGACCGATACCGATAAGATCCAGATGATGATCTGCATGGTCAGAGACAGGATTGCCAAAGTAGGTGCGCAGACCACTCATGCGCGCACTGGCAATATTGGTATAGTTATTATGGGCGACGATGACGTCGAAGCCCTGATCTTTTAAGGAAGTAGCGACTAACAGGGCGATTGGGTTTGAGCCTACGACCAAAATACCGTTGGTTTCAGGCTCACGCACACCCAAAAAGTTACCAACCATTTTCGCGCCCAAACCTTGAATCATTACGGTACCAATAATGACCAAAAATACCAAAGGTACGAGTAGCTCGACACCTTGAATATCATACTCTTGCAAGCGAATAGCAAACAGTGATGAGATAGCGGCTGCGACGATACCACGTGGACCAATCCAGCTGATCATCAGCTTTTCATTGGTTTTTAGGTTGGAGCCAATAGACGATGCCCAAACCGATAGGGGACGCGCGACAAACATCACAATGGCTAGTAGTACGATACCTGCAAAACCAACACTGAGCAGACTTTCAAGCTCAACACGAGCAGCAAGAATAATAAACAACACTGACACTAATAAGATGGTCAACGATTCATTAAACTCTAAAATCGTATCACGTGGGAATTTGGGCCAGTTAGCCAGCGCCACCCCAAGCACGGTGACTGTCAATAAGCCAGACTCGTGCTCTAAATGATTCGATATTGAAAATAATACCAAAACAAAAGACAGGGTGAAAACATTACGCAAAAATTCAGGGATCATATGCTTGCGCATTAAGAAGGCTAAAGCCCACGCGCCAGCCAAACCCATCACCGTTGCCAACACCACAATTTTGGCAAACAGCAAGATACTACTGGCTTCACCGCCCGAGATGATATATTCATAAACCAATACCACCGCAATCGCGCCGATAGGATCAATGATGATACCTTCCCATTTTAAGATATTGGAGATAGTTTTATTGGGGCGCACGCTGCGTAATAGCGGCATAATGACCGTCGGCCCGGTGACGCAAACCAGTGCCCCGAACAGTAAAGCGATAATAGGATCGACATCAAATAGCAAGTATGTCGACAGCGCCACGATAGCAATCGTGATAAGGACGCCGACCGACACCAGCATCTGTACCACAGAGCCGTGTTGTTTAATCTCATCAAACTCTAAGGTCAGCGAGCCTTCAAACAAGATAATCGCCACGCCCAATGAGATAAAAGGGAACATCAGCTCGCCCAATACTAAGTCAGGATCGAAAACCCCTAATACTGGCCCAACAATAATACCAATCAGTAATAAAAACAAAATGGACGGCTGCTTTAAATACCAAGCCAACCATTGGGCGGCAATGCCAATCCCAACCACGCCGGATAATAATAGGGCGGTATCCATAAATTAATCCTTTTATAATCTTGTCATATTCTATATCTATCAAAGCGCGACAGTTATTAGCATAATAACCTGCTATCAAAAAAACCTGCCACTAAAATAAGCGGTCAAAAACACCTGTAACCGCTGGGCGATAACCTATATCGCTACTATTAATCGCAGCATCAGTATCAATCAAAGCATGAATCACAGTATGAGCTAGGTATGATATAACTACTATATCGCAATAAAGACAAAAGCTTTGTCAGATTAATAAACATAATCTAGAAAGCAAAAGATGAAAAATAATTGTGATGATGGCTAATGTAATAAAAATGACAGCATGTAAAATTAACTTTTGTTTACTGTAAGAATTATTTGGCTTGTTATCATAACATGATTTTATTTTATGTATGTTAAAGCGGTCTTTGAACAGACTTGCTGTTTTGTCGTGCATGCTTAGAGTAGGCGACTAGATTAATGATGTTTATGATAGAAAAGATAAAGTTTTATACCATAAGTATAAAATGGACGGTAAACTAACAAACCACAGCAGAGTGCTATTTTGAGTGACTCTCTTTTATCTTGAACTGCTTATAAAACATTACTATCAATAACAGTCATATCAAGACTGTTTATAACAGCGATTTATAACAACTATAAAAACCCATCATAGGGAGGATAATATGCTTATCAATATGTCTAAACTACCGAACACGCTTAATTTAGTGCGCTGTTTACAACATAGTGCGCTGGCAATAGCCGTTGCCACCACAATGGTTGCTGGTATCAATATAGCCACTATGCCGAGTGCGCAAGCGGCGGTTACCACCGCAGATTTCTCAGGTTTGGTACAGCAAGTTACCCCAGCGGTGGCGCGTGTGAATGTGACCAAAACCGTTAGTGAGGCTGAGCTTGCTAAAGCCCAAACGGCTGAGCTGTTACGTAAGTTCTTTGGTGACCGCCTGCGTATTCCCGATCAAGCAGCGACGCCTGCGATTGAACACGCCTATGGCACCGCCTTCTTTGTCACCGCAGATGGTTACATGTTGACCAATCACCATGTGGTCGCGGGCGCAGACAAAATCAGCGTCACCCTCAATGATAGAACGGAGCTGGATGCCACTTTGGTTGGCAGTGATGAGCGTTCGGATGTGGCGGTATTAAAGGTCACTGGCAGAAAATTCCCAGCGCTGCCGATTGGTGATTCTAATAGCTTAAAAGTGGGTGAGCCCGTACTGGCCATTGGCTCGCCATTTGGTTTTGATTATTCGGCATCTGCGGGCATTGTCAGTGCCAAATCACGCAACTTTTCGCGTGAAACCAGCGTGCCTTTTATTCAAACCGATGTGGCATTGAACCCTGGTAACTCAGGTGGCCCCTTATTTAATCAGCGCGGTGAAGTAATTGGTATCAACTCTCGTATCTTTAGTGGCACGGGCGGTTATATGGGGCTATCGTTTTCTATCCCAATTGATGCGGCGATGGACGTTTATGAGCAGCTCAAAACCAATGGCGAGGTCGCGCGCGCCTATCTTGGCATTTACCCGCAAGATATCGATCGTAATCTTGCCGAAGCCTATAATTTAGCTCGTCCACAAGGAGCATTATTAACACGAGTCTCACCAGATTCGCCCGCCCAAAAAGCAGGGCTAAAATCAGGGGATATTATTTTACAATACAATGATATTCAGATTATGGAAGCATCAGATGTATTGAACCTCATTAATCGCGCACGTCCAGATGATACATTTCGCGTGCAGATTCAGCGTGATGGTAAACAATCTATCATCACTGGCAAGCTCAGTAACGCATCGAGCGATATGCAAGCACAAAATAGCACTCAGAAAAATAACGAAATAAGTTTGGGACTGGCACTACGAAATTTGACCCCAGAGGAGAAAGTAGAGCTGGCATCTGATAATAAAACCGGTGTATTGGTTACCGCGATTGAGCCAACAGGATTGGCTGCACGCTCCGGCATACTGGCGGGTGACGTTATTACCAACCTGCATCAAAAACCCATCAAAGCGGTCAATGATTTTTCTAGTGCCGTTTCATTATTACCTAAAAAGGGCGTGGTGACTATTGAGATTATGCGTCAAGGTATCCCGGGTATTATCGGTTTGCGGATTGAGTAGGATTGGATAGTTGATACTACTGCTATCGATCACTTTTATCAGTGCTGGCTCAATAATTTATTTGCTTGTATCGTCCAACTATCGATGTGTTGACGATTCGTTAAAATGCCTTAAAAGGTTTTATCGGTGCTTAGTAATTACGCTAAACTAACTGTTCAGTCTAAAAGCTTTAAACGATTAACTTTGTATTCAATATTTATTGATAGCTGATACTAAAACTAATAGGCATTTTTTCGTCAGACACATCGATTAGGCATTAATTGATTGATAGCGGTTAAGCCAAAATATGCTACACTAGCAGGCGTTTTTATTGCTATCTATCTATTGGATTTACAGCGGATAAAAACAGCGTTAATGACGTTATAATATATATAAATACTCAGTATTGACATCAAGCAAGATCTTGCCATTGGCGTTTATGAGCACGCATAGTATTCGCGCGGACATAGATATAAGCAGTAAGCATCGAACATTGGCACTTGCAAACGACTTATCACGTGATAGCTTTGATAAAAGCTAAGATAATACAGTAAGGCACGGTTATGAGCACAGCATACGACGAGATCAAAACCCAACTACAAGGCTCAATGGTAGCCTTGATAACGCCCATGCATCCTGATGGTATGGTCGATTATAAACGTCTGGCAGACCTCATAGATTGGCAGATTGAACAAGGCACTCATTGCCTCGTCGCTGTCGGTACGACTGGCGAATCCGCGACATTGTCAATGCAAGAACATAGCGATGTGATTCGCTATTTTGTGCAGCATGTCAAAGGTCGCGTGCCAGTGATTGCTGGTACAGGCGCGAACAATACCATGGAAGCGATCAAGCTGACCAGAGACGCTAAAGAAGCGGGTGCAGACTGCGCATTATTGGTTGCTCCTTATTATAATAAACCGCCACAAGAAGGTTTATATCAACATTATAAAGCTATCGCTGAGGCGGTGGATATGCCGCAGATACTTTATAACGTGCCGGGACGTACGGTCGTTGATATCGCGCAAGAAACCGTTGAGCGCTTAGCTGATATCGATAATATCATTGCGATTAAAGATGCGACAGGTTCGGTTGCTCGCGGTGAGCAATTAATCAAAGCCGTTGGTGATAGACTTATCGTCTTATCTGGTGATGATGGCACAGCGCTTGAATTGATGAAAGTTGGTGGCAAAGGTAATATTTCTGTGACTGCCAACGTTGCCCCAAAAGCGATGAGCGAAACTTTTACAGCAGCCTTACGCGGTGATTTTGACGCGGCTAACAAAGCACATGATGTTGTGAAGCACTTACATCGTGATTTATTTATTGAATCCAGTCCTATCCCAGCGAAGTATGCCCTGCATAAAATGGGCATGATAGATACTGGCATTCGCTTGCCACTGGTATGGCTGGCTGAACAACATCATGCGACGATTGATACCGCCTTGGTTCGCGCAAACCTATTATAAAAATTAAGCTTATAAATGCTAAGTCTGTTATTCATGACATCGGTTTAGCAAGCATTTATAAGATTTTGTAAAAAAGATAAGCTGATTGCCTACATAGGCAACGATTGCTAACTCAGAGAGATAATATGATGAAAGTATCATCAACGACAGTCAAAATATTCCCTGCTATGATGACCTTGATTTTGGGTAGCACCTTAGTATTAAGCGGCTGCCAAGCGACAAAAGAATTGATTGGCAAGCGTGATAACGGTAGCCTAGAATATCAGCAAAGCAAAAAACTTACGCCAATAGAGCTACCTGTTGCGCAAAAAACTGCACCGTTTGTACCGCTATACCCCACACCTAATGCGGGTGCAAGTACACTCAAATTACAGAATGAGTCGGGTAAACAGTATCAATTGCCTAAACCTCAACGTAGTTTGGCTGCGGTTGAAGCATCAGAGTAGGCCCCTTTTTCATCCCTATCTATACCGCTGGTTTTTTATTAGTGTTAGCTCTATTTGGTTAACACGGTAATATAAAACTCTTAGCGGTCGCTGCGCGTTTTTACCACATAAGCTTGAACGAACAGGAATCCCCATAATGCAAAAGCAAGAACTGCTGTATAAAGGCAAAGCCAAGTCTGTTTATGAAACAGAAGATAACGATCTGCTGATTTTACATTTCCGTGATGATACCTCAGCGCTTGATGGAAAGCGTATCGAACAATTAGCACGCAAAGGCGTGGTAAATAACCGATTCAATGCTTTTATCATGCAAAAACTGACTGACGCTGGCATCGAAACACATTTTGAAAAGCAATTGTCTGAAGACGAAGTGTTGGTCAAGCGTTTGGATATGATTCCGGTTGAGTGCGTTGTGCGCAACTTTGCTGCGGGCAGTTTGGTACGTCGTTTAGGTTTAGAAGAAGGTCAAGCTTTGACACCACCTACTTATGAGCTGTTCTATAAAGATGATGCGCTTGGTGATCCGATGGTTAATGAATCGATTTCTGTATCTCTTGGCTGGGCAACTGACGCCCAACTGGCAAAAATGGAAGAGCTGAGCCATCAAGTCAATGAAGTGTTGACAGCATTGTTTGATGCAGGTGATTTGATATTGGTAGACTTCAAACTAGAGTTTGGCGTATTCCACGACCGTATCGTTTTAGGTGATGAGTTCTCACCGGATGGTTGCCGTATTTGGGATAAAGTTACTAAGAAAAAACTGGATAAAGATCGTTTCCGCCAGTCATTAGGCGACGTCATTGAAGGTTATGAAGAAGTGGCAAAACGTATTGGTGTGCCATTAAGCTAATTGCTTGATAAAGATTTAAGATAATAAAAAACTGAGCTATGTGCTCAGTTTCTTTATGGCTATAAGATAAAGCTATTACCTAATGATAAGGTATAAAAGGCACCTAAAGTACGGGTAATTTCTTATACTAATTTCGGTTCCCTAGTGAGGACTTGAATATTCAGCTGTAGGCTAGTAGAACCAATGGTTTGAGTGAATAAGGTGTTATTAGTGTACTTAGCAATGTACCTACCATATATATTCTAGCTGTGTTCGATGCGCTATACAGGCTTCGAACTGCTAGTATTAAATATAACTTTAATGGCTATGAAATCGATAGGATGGATGATTCCCATTAAGCTATTTGATTGAAATCTCCCAAGTTAGTTTCTGCAAGATTGTCAGCATAGCTCAGACTCTAAAGAGTGGGAGCTTAAGATGGTTAATCGACTAAGAAAGGATGCATCACAGTTTAGTAAGCGCCCAATTAGAGAGTATCTAGAATATTCAGTCACGATTATATTGAAGCTTAGTGGGCTTCGTGTCTCGCGGACTATTAGCCGGTCAAATATTATGCTTTGCGGTTACATACCTTCCAAAATTGTCTAGCACACCCTGCCAATCTGCCCGCTCCTCGTTGCTGGGGATCGTCGGATCAGCGTTAAACGTCTGTCGGACGATAGTGCCAGTGCCGTTTTCGGAAAAATCCACACGGATAAGGCGGTCATCATCCATCTGCCGCCATTCGATCAGACGGTTTGTTTCTACTTGCGTGTAGATAGCGGCAAAATCGAAACCTGACTTACCAACTTTAGACTCGATGCGCAGTTCTAACAAGCCACCAACCTTCAAATCGTTCGATGCCGTGATCGTATGCCATTCGCCGCAAGAGTCCCATTGTAGGATGTCATTCGGATCATTAAAAGCGTGCCAAACGACATCGAGCGGCGCAGGAATTTTGGTTTCAGTAATGATTTTCATGAGTTAGAACTCCACGGTGCGAGTAAAGTTTTTTATCTTCCTAGATTGTTAAATTCTAAAAAGTAAGGTGTGTTGTTGTATTCTCTCAAAATGTTGAGCTTCCGACAATCTTAGGGCGGTTTAGTCTTATAAACGTGTTAAATAGGGTATACCCTAATGGAACCACCTATTTATACCTCTTAATCAATTAATAGACCACTCAAAATAGACCTGTTTAATGGCACTACTTATGACAGACTACTAAGCTTTGTGCGTGAGCTTACTGCTCATGAAACTTCATAATAATTTACCCCCTGACTATACTTATTTATGGCTGCCCTTAAGCTTGAGCGTGACCATTTCAAGCATTCGTTCTCTCATTTAAATTTCTTATACAGCCATCAAACACAGCGCAAACATTGGCCTAGATACCGGATCTTATTTTTATGCTAACTTATTAGCTGTTAATAATATAAAAACAATAAAAGGTTGTCATCAATGCTAACGCCTGAACTGCCCACGACTCAGTCTACTATTTTAGAGCCATCGTGGTTTACCCGCCCAACTTGCGTGGTCGCTACTGACTTAATTGGGAAAATATTGTGTCGTCAGCTGACAGATAGCGATGGTAAGCAAAAAATCTTGCGGATGCGTATCTCAGAAACGGAAGCCTATATTGGTGAAGATGATGCGGCGTGTCATGCGCATGCAGGCACACGCACGCCGCGCACAGAGGTTATGTACAGTCAAGGCGGTGTGTTTTATGTGTATCTGACCTATGGCACTCATCATATGCTCAACTTAGTCAGCGGACCGATTGAGTCGCCAGAAGCTGTTCTAATACGTGCTGGATTTTTAACAGACGATAGTGACCGCTTGATTGAAGAGCAATTACTAGGATCGATTAAGCAATTAAATCATATTAAACAGCTGGCAGGTCCTGGAAAGCTGACAAAAGGTTTACAAATAGATCGAGCGTTATACGCCAAACCGATCACTCCTGCCTCAAAAGTCTGGGTCGAAGATGATGGTTGTCAGCCGCCAGTGTCACTGCGCCCACGCATTGGTATCGATTACGCTGGCGAGGCAAAAGATTGGCTGCTACGTTATATATGGACTGACCATCCTTCTCTATCGAAAAAATAGCTGCTTTTATGATTTTCTTTGATTCAATTTTAAAGATACTTGATGAGGTTAATATATGTATAAACTGACCGTTTTTATTCCAGAAGAAGCGTTAGAGCAGGTAAAATCAGCGTTGTTTGCTGCGGGCGCTGGGAAGATTGGCAATTATCAACAGTGCTGCTGGCAAGTGCAGGGGGTAGGGCAGTTTATGCCATTGAAAGACAGTAAGCCGCATATTGGCGTGCATGATAGTTTGGAAACTGTCAGTGAGTGGCGGGTAGAGATGGTGGTTGCTACTGCTAATATTGATAACGTCGTCCACGCATTAAAGCAGGCGCATCCTTATGAAACGCCTGCCTACGATGTGATTGCAGTACTGGATTTTTAAAAGAAGTTCTTTAACATGTATTTTTAACAGTGGCTCGGCTTTGAACCGAAGTGCCACCTTTAAAATCGCTCAAACATCTTATTCTAAAAAGCCAGATTATTAGTCTTCTTTTATTTTAATCACGTTATAGCTTGGATAAGCAAGTTCGATTTTATAGTCTTCACCACCACGTCGGGCTTTCACTTTTATTTTGCTGTCGCCTTTTTTATATTTGACGTCTTCAACACGGTAGCCCATGTTACTGACTTTATTAGCCGCCTTTTGCTCAATAGCGGGACGATAAAGATCGTTATCAATGGCCTTGATCGTTTTCTTGTGTTTCTTATAGACGCTACTGTCTTTATAAATATCTTCGTAAAGGTCGCCATAAGCGTTGTAGCCAGGAGCGGTGACACAGCCCGTCGTTATCGTCAATAGCATGGCTGCTATACTGGTCGCGGCGGTGGTTTTTAATAGAGATTTATAGTTCATAATGTAGACTCCTCATTGTCTGTACTCATTGTTTACATCAAGCCATCATTAACATCAAAGGTTTAGTTAAATATTTTAAAATACGTCTTAGCAAATATTAAGCCACATTAAATGTCATCAATCTTATAATAGCCGAGTTCAATTTTATAATCTTGGCCGCTAAACGCCTAGCCGTTAGGCCATATATTTCCTTTTTAATGACGTCTCCAAGAGTTTTATTCTATTTATAATGGTAATTGTTATTGTTATAACGACCGTTATTATTGTATTGGCCCTTATTGTTTTTATAACCACCATTCTTTTTGTATCGACCTTTATTATTTTTATAATGACCGTTTTTATTATTGTAGCGATTATTGTTGTTATTATAATGACCGTTATTATTATAATTACCTTGATTATAACGGCCATTATTTTTATAGAGCCCGTTGCCGTGATTATTACCTTGCTGACGATGGACTTTCTGATTATCGTAGCTTGGTGTCACAGTGGTACAAGCAACGGTGGTGCCCAATAAGGCAACCACAAGACCAGCAGAAAAAACGGTTTTTAGCGTTGAGAAAGTGAAGGTTTTCATAATAAATATTCCTATTATATTGTTAATATTTCATTCATTATGGTGACTATATAGATACTCCATAATGAAATGCTATTATAAAAAATGGTCAGATAAACCAAGGGCTGGTTTATCTGACCAAAGGCATCAAATGGTTAACGATGCCAAAATTTTATCTGTTGCCTAAAAGAGTACAATTAACAAAGGTTAGGGTTGTTAATGTTAGTCTTTGTAATATCAGTCTTTTTCGATCTTAATAACGTTTAGGTTTGGATAGCCAAGTAAAATATCATATTCTTGTGAGCCGCGTTTGGCTTCAATCTCAAAAACGCCGCGATTGTTCTTTTCTTCAAGCTCTATATCTTTGACCCGATAGCCCATTCCTTCTACTTTTCTAATGGCGCGCTGTTTAATCGCTGGGTAACGCGCTTCTTTCTTTATTCTGTCTTCGACATCATCATTTTTATAACGATTGTTATTATTATATTTACCGCTGTTATGGTGTTTACCATTGTAGCCATTGTTTTTATCTTGCCAGATATTAGACCAAGCTTTTTTGTTCGAACTAATGAGTCTTAGATCTGGAGAAGTGTATTTAAGCTCATACGCTTGATTATTCTTTTTGGCAAATGCGGTAAGCACACGATTGCCACGATTACTATCAGACCTGATGTCCATTACTTGATAGCCTTGACGACGTAAGTCTTTACGCAGCTGTTGGATAGCACGATTGTTTTCAGCATTAGCATAGCCACTATTATCATTGTATATCGGATAATTATCATAACCCGAACCTGCCACGGCACAGCCAGCAGTTGCTCCTATTAGAGTAATTGCAAGACCTGCAGACAGGGCTGTTTTAAATGAGAAAGGTTTAAGCGTTTTCACGATGGAATCTCCTATGATATGAATTAACTGAATAATGTATTGGTCTTTCAATGTTTGATACTGAATAACGCTTAACAATCATAAATGATGCTAAAACTATTATTGTAGATTATCGATGTTTGTTCTTTTTTTTAATTTTTTCGAAATGTTTTCTTACATGTACATAGTAAGACCTAAAACTCATTACCACATGTCATTGGTGTTAATAAGTTGTAAATTTTGCAAATAATTGCGTAAGCATTCGATACTTTAAGTCACCAAGGTGTTGTTAATAACCACAAACATCGCTAACACTTTTAAACTTCAGATTATTTTTATAGTACTTCGATAATAGGGTGTTATGATAAAGCTATAATTATCATAAGGTTATGTAGTTATTGGTATTTGGTTTTAAGCTGACGTAAGCATATGCTTACATGCAAAGACGCTTACGCGACTTAACAGTAGGCTAATAATTTGACACTATACACACACGGCATAAGGGAATGTGACTCAAGGATTGAGTTAACCGTATTAAGGATAATACTTCAATCACTAGCATCAGGATGATAACAGCGATTGGAATCAGGACACATAACCCGTGTTGAAGGCAGTTAATGCCAATACTAGTAAGAAAAAATGGGCAGGATGCCCGACTGTCACAATATACTCAATATCTTGCAAGGATGCAGTGATTAGAGTCGTGATGGGTAACATGGATAGTTAACAATAAAGCCGCATAGCAATTCGTTGCTATGCGGCTTTATTGTGTCTGGGCTTTGCACTTTATCTTCCATCACCTATATCTTTCATAAACGCTCACTAATAAATAAAGTATAAAAAAACCGCATTAAAAAATAATGCGGCCTTCGTTTAAAATGTTTGCTTTTTTACTAGTAATTATTTTCAGTGCGCCATGCATCTACTTCACGTTCAGCATCATCTTTACTATGACCATAACGCTCTTGCACTTTACCGACTAGCTTGTCACGGCTACCTTCAACATGTAATAAGTCATCATCAGTAAGATCAGCCCATTTTTGCTTTACTGAACCTTTCATCTGTTTCCATTCGCCTTTCAGGGTATGTTCGTTCATTGATATATTCCTTATTCTAGTTATTGCGTTTTTACATTACCTTGTCTTTAGAAAACTAATCTTTAGGAGACTAAGTGAATAGGATGTATAACGCTTTGATATCCAAGTTATTATTTATGATTCTTATTGCTTACTCTGTACTGTTTTTAAGTACCTTGCTTCTAGCGTTCTAAATACTTCACAATCAGCCAATAGCTAACTTGTGATACCAATATATGAATTTCAAAACACTTTGTCTGTATGGACAATGTTTTTACTGTTACTCGATTATGATAAAAACCATGACTATGTTATGGGCAGTAGCATTGTGTAATAGTCAGGGCGTTTTATCAGCGTTGTACGTAACTCATGCGCGTAACTACCGTGCACACATTTGACTATGAGTTAGAGTGCCAGCGAGATATAGTAAAGAATAGACTGTCAGCAAATAAAGTCTTAAAAAGGAATTTATCATCGATCTATTGAGAATGATAATATAAAACAACAGGGAGCGTGACCATGAGCAGTGGACAGACTAAAACCCGTGAACTAACACATTTGAGAACCTGCAATTTATGCGAAGCGATGTGCGGTATTGTCATCAAGCACGATGATGAAAAAGTCTTGTCCATTAAAGGTGATAAAGACGATCCTTTTTCTAAGGGCTATATTTGCCCAAAAGCAACTGCCTTGTAAGATTTGCATGAAGATCCTGATCGCCTGCGCTATCCTGTTGAAAGAACGGCCAATGGCTGGAAAGAAATAAGCTGGCCTGACGCACTTGATAAAGTCGCCAAAGGTATTCAAACGGTGCAAAAGCAATACGGACAAAATGCCCTTGGTATTTATCTGGGAAATCCAAATGTGCATAACATGGGCGGCATGCTGACCATTAAACATCTATTAAGTAGTCTGAAAACCCGCAGTCGTTTCTCTGCTACTTCCGTCGATCAATTACCGCATCATATTGTTAGCATGCATTTATTTGGCCATATGCTGCGTATTCCTGTGCCTGATGTCAATCGTACGCAGTATATGCTCATCATTGGCGGCAATCCGCTGGCATCTAACGGCAGCATTATGACTGCACCGAATATGCGCCAAAAGCTAAAAGATATAAAAGCGCGCAATGGTAAGGTGGTAGTCATTGACCCAAGGCGTACAGAAACAGCAGATATCGCCAGTGAACATCACTTTATTCGTCCAGCCACCGATGTGTTGTTATTATTAGCAATGCTCAATGAAATCTACCTGCAAGGCTATGCCAAGAAAGCACAGATCAATAATAGAGCCGTAGCACTTGCGCCAGAGATTGAGCGACTGGCAGATTTTGCCAAAGATTATAGCGCAGAGTCAGTTGCCGATATTACCGGTATAACCGCAATCGAAATCAAGCGCTTAGTAAAAGAGTTCTGTGAAGCACAAAGTTCGGTCTGTTATGGTCGTATGGGCGTATCTGTACAAGAATTTGGCTTATTGAGTCAATATCTGATTATGGTGATTGACATCGTTACCGGTCGTTTGGATGAGATTGGCGGCTTAATGTTCCCAAATCCTGCGCTCGATGTGGTGAATAATTCTGGCCCAGGCTATTTAGGTAAACGCCATAGCCGAGTGAGTAAGCTTCCTGATTTCAATGGTGATTATCCCGTGGTTGCCATGAGCGATGAGATGTTAGTAGCAGGTGAGGGGCAATTAAAAGGATTTATTAGCGTCGCGGGAAACCCTGTTTTGAGTACGCCCAACGGTGAAAAATTAGATAAAGCTTTTGCACAGCTAGATTTTATGGTTGCTATTGACTATTTTGTCAATGAAACGAGCCGCCATGCCAACATCGTTTTGCCGCCAGTATCACCGCTAGAGCGCGACCACTATGACGTTACCTTTAATAACTTTGCGGTACATAACGTCGCTAAATATTCCAAAGCTTTGTTTAATAAAAATAAAAACGACAAACATGATTGGCAAATTTATTTAGAGCTGGCAAAGCGTTTGGATAAAAAAGTATCTGTAGCGACCAAAGTGGAACGCTTGTTAACGAAAACTTTAGGGCCAAAATTCTTACTCGATCAAGGATTGAGGCGTGGGCCTTATGCTGGCATGACGCTTAAGAAATTGAAGAAAAACCCTCATGGTCTGGATTTAGGGCCGCTCAAAACTATGTTGCCAGAAGCTTTAAAGTATAAAGATAAACAGATTCATCTCAATATTGATTTTTATCAAGCGGATTTGGTGCGTGTGCAAGCGATGATGCAAGATTATGATGACAGTCAGATTTTATTGATAGGTCGTCGCCATGTCCGCAGTAATAATTCGTGGTTGCACAATAGTTATCGTTTGGTCAAAGGCAAGCCACGTTGCACCTTAATGCTGCATCCTGAGACGGCTGCGCAATATGGCATCGAAGATGGTCAAGATGTCAAAGTAACATCGCGCGTCGGTAGCGTGGTTATCGCAGCAGAAGTTACTGATGAGCTGATGCCGGGGGTGGTGAGTATTCCGCATGGTTTTGGACATGGTCGTAAAGGCGTCAAGCAAAAGATTGCTCAAGCGCATGCAGGCGTCAGTGTTAATGATTTGACCGACGATACTTTAATCGATCAGCTGAGTGGTAATGCTGCTGTAAACGGTGTACCTGTGCAATTAGAAGCGATTGAGCTAGAAGACATTAATTTAGAAGCTGCCGATTTAGATATTAGTGATTTAGACACAACCAATTCTGACGCTGAACCCAGTAGTGCTGCATAGCACTGTCATAAACTATAAGCTTTAATATAGTAAGCGCCTTTTTTAAGCCTATCATTTGTTTAAGACTGAACTTAGATACCAACAAAATCAAAATCGACTGCTGGTTTTTTGCCTTGTATTAATAAACTAACCGCTTTAGCTGAACCACAAGCATGCGTCCAGCCAAGCGTACCATGGCCGGTATTAAGCCATAAGTTATCAAAAGTAGCGTTTGTATTCTGACTGCCATGTCGCACGTGGCCCATATGGGCGCGTCCTATTAACGGCACATTTGATGGTGTCATCGGACGTAGACCTGTCCAATATTGCACTGAGTTGGCAATGATGCCTTTAGGAAATAATTGCTGCACACGGCGAGTGATGGCTTCACAGCGTGTGCTATTTAAGTCTAGATTATAACCATTAAATTCTGCCGTCCCAGCGACCCGTAATTTATCACCAAGACGCGAGGTGACTAGCTTAAATTCGTCATCAATCAAGCTGACAAAAGGCGCTAAGTGCGGTGCTCGTGGGTTGACTTGATAGGTCGCAGAATAACCTTTAGCAGGGAAAATAGGCAGATGCATATTGAGTGGCTTCATTAGCGGCACGCTATAACTACCAAGCGCTAATACATAACTATCAGCGCTAAAGGTTTGCGCGTTTTCGCCCTTGGGTCGAATGGTAATACTATGTACGTGCGGATGAGCAGAGTGAGCATCCGCATTGACGGCTAAAACCTCAGTATCGTATAAAAACTTCACGCCAGCCTCGATGCAGTACTCTGCTAAATGCTGGGTAAATAAGTGCGCATTGCCTGACTCATCACGGCTGGTATAAGTTGCCCCTGTGAGTTTATGAGCAATGGGGTAAAGTGCTGGCTCAAGACTGACGGCATTATTAATGTCAATCACATAACGCTCGCAGCCAAGCGCTTGCATGCGCTCAGTTGGGGCAATGGCGGCATCAAACTCAGCTTGATTGGTATAAAAGTGCATAATACCACGTGTTTGCTGCTCATAATTAATACCGATATCAGCACGCAGCTGCTGCAAAGCATCTCTTGAATACAGACCCAAGCGTACCATTTGTACCAAATTAGCATCTGCACGATCGGCGCGGCACTCTTGCAAAAATTGCATCGCCCATTTAAGTTGCGCCTTATCTGCCCGCAAGCGATAAAGCAGCGGCGCATCTTCTCTAAATAACCATTTGAGTGCCTTCATCGGGGTCGTAGGGTTTGCCCAAGGCGTGGCATGCGAGACTGAAATTTGACCACCGTTGGCAAAGGAGGTTTGCATGCCAGCAGCAGATTCACGTTCAATTACGGTTACATCATAGCCTGCTTGGCGAAGATACCATGCGGTGGTCACGCCCACTACGCCTGCTCCGAGTACCGCAATATGGGTCATAAATTACTCTGCTGCGATTGATAAAATTAGGTGAGAGCCTGCTTAGTGTTTGGTTTTACTTGGGACGAGCAACATCCGCTTGTAGGGCGAGCGGTAATTCTAGTACGGTTAAATTACTATCAGCCAAATGTTCTGGGCGGGCAACCACTAAAGCTTCAAAGCCTTGAGCTGTAGAAATAGCATTAACCACCTGAATTTTTTCTAGCTTGTCACCCGCTGCTGGCACGTCACCTGAGCCTTTAACATAGTGAAGAAACGCTTTTGGTGCAGACTTAAAGTAAATACGCGCAATAACTTCTTGACCCAAATAACAGCCTTTATCGTAGTCCATACCACCGCGCTGATGTAGGCGCAGCTCTTGTGGTTGGAACTCGCCTTGGGTGGCTGCGACTATCCAATAGTTACCAATAGCAAGACTACGAGCCATCCACTGCAACGTATCACATTTCTCATCAGTGTGGCTAAACGTTGGCACCTCATCCAAAACGCACGGATAAATAGCAATGGGCGCGCTAGTCTCAAACTTTGAAAATGCCCCATATTTATTTAAATGTGTTTTGAATGAATCTGCACAATCTGCACTAATGACCACATCATATTGCTTTTCGGCTTGTTTTTTAATCCAAAGTCCAAATTCAATTCGACCTTTTAAGTTACCGATGGCCGCTGCCTGATAGCTAAGTCCGAGCTTGGTGATGTCACAAGTTAACTGTCCTTGTAAGAATTTTTCGGCATCCTCGCCTTGGATGGTTAATTGAGAAAATTGTGGCAATGCTGTTGATGAGAGGGTAGTTTGAGTCATTATTATTATCCTATTTATAAACGTTTATTGATCATGATATGGTTATTAAAATGGTCTTATTAAAGCATTTATTTAAATTTTTATCGTTTAAAGGTAAATGTTTATAAAACCAAATTAGGCCAAAGAAGAGTACCACAAAAAACACCGTGATAAAAAACGTCATAATGACGCCATAACTATGTCATGGCTATGAGGTAAGGTTAATCGTAAATTGAGGCGGTTGCTACGCTTACAACCGAAGCGATTGGTTAAAGGTGGCGAGTTACGGTACAATATAGGCTCTACAATAAACCTAATTTATGATGGCTGCCGAGGGAATTATGAGCTTACCAAATTGTCCGAAATGTGATGCTGAATATACGTATGAAGATGGCGCGTTACTGGTATGCCCGATGTGCGCTCATGAATGGACAGCGTCAGAGACCGATGTCGCGCAAGCTGAAGACCAAGATGCGGTCATTCGTGATGCAGTCGGTAATGAATTACAAGATGGCGATACCGTTACTGTCATTAAAGACTTAAAAGTTAAAGGCTCTTCAACCATTATAAAAGTTGGTACAAAGGCAAAAAATATTCGCCTACTTCCTGATGCATCTGATGGTCATGATATCGACTGCAAACTTGATGGCTTTGGTCCGATGAAGCTTAAATCATCTGTGGTTAAAAAAGCTTAAATTGTTCAGCTTAAACGTGGTTGCATCTAATTGTTTGATCAACAATATTCAATCAGCGATATAAAATACTAAAGAACCAATATTAAAGAAATAATAAATAGAGAATAATTATGAGCACCAAAAACGAACAACTTTTTGCCCAAGCGCGCAAACATATTCCCGGTGGCGTAAACTCGCCAGTCCGTGCTTTTGCTGGCGTCGGTGGCACACCGATTTTTATGCACCGCGCTAATGGTAGCAAGATTTATGATACCGAAGACAACGCTTATATTGATTATGTTGGCTCTTGGGGTCCGATGATTTTGGGTCATGCGCATCCAAAAGTTATTGATGCGGTCAAAAAAGCCGCTGACGATGGACTCAGCTTTGGGACGCCAACGCCATTTGAAACGACCGTTGCTGATAAAATTTGTGAAATCGTCCCAAGCGTTGAGATGATTCGCATGACCAGCTCAGGTACAGAAGCGACCATGAGTGCCATCCGTTTGGCACGCGGCTATACCGGACGTGATAAAATCGTCAAGTTCGAAGGCTGTTATCATGGGCACTCAGACAGTTTGTTGGTCAAAGCTGGCTCAGGCATGCTCGATATCGGCGAGCCAACTTCTAAAGGTGTTCCAGCAGATTTTGCCAAGCATACTATTACCCTCCGTTATAATGATCCACAAGCGATAAAAGATTGCTTTGAGAAATGGGGCGAAGAGATTGCTTGTGTTATCGTTGAGCCAATCGCTGGCAACATGAACATGGTTATTCCTACCCAAGAATTTCATGATACGTTGCGTGCAGAGTGTACGGCGAACGGGGCAGTATTGGTTTTTGATGAAGTGATGACAGGCTTTCGTGTTGGACTTGGCGGTGCACAAGCGCACTTTGGTATTGACCCTGATTTGACCTGCTTTGGTAAAATCATCGGTGCTGGCTTGCCGGTTGGTGCCTTTGGTGGTAAAAAGGATGTGATGTCTTGTATCGCGCCACTGGGTGGTGTTTATCAAGCAGGTACGTTATCCGGTAATCCACTAGCGATGCGTGCTGGTATCGCGATGTTTGAAGATTTAACGGTAGACGGCTTTTATGATGAATTAGCAGCGAAAGTAGACCAGCTCGTTGACGGTTTCCAAGCTGCTGCTGACAAACATGGCATTAACCTACGCACCAATAAATTGGGCGGTATGTTTGGCATGTTCTTTGTTAAAGACAATGAAACTGCCGCACCAAAGAATTTTGATGAAGTGACAGAGTGTGATATGGAGGTATTTAATACCTTCTTCCACGGTATGCTCGATCGTGGTATTTATCTGGCACCGTCTGCTTATGAAGCAGGCTTTATGTCTATCAAGCATAGCGATGCAGATATCGAAGCATCTATTAAAGCAGCGGATGAGATATTTACAGAAATGGCAAAGGCGTAACGAGTTTATTTAAAACTCAGACGCTTAAAAAAACCAGTACGAGAAATCATGCTGGTTTTTTTATTAAAAATAAATAATATTCTTAACTTACATGTACCTTATCGAGTTTCCTGTCTTTTAAGCTTAAATTACCGCGCAGCACATCTCCATACATCCGAAAATCGCTGGCAAAACTTTTTAATGGAAATTTAAAAGAGGCCGGTTTGTTTTTTTCAAAGAAAAAATGTCCAACCCAAGCACAGGCGTATCCTGCAGCAATACCTTTAAGCAATGGTTTTGCTGAGCGATTCTTAATAGATTTTGCGAGTCCTATTAAACCAAAGCTACTACCCGCAAAATGCAGCCGACGGCACGCCATATTTTGATGTTCATCCAAATAAAAGTCATAAAATTTCTGTTTGGCTGGGTTGTTTACTTTTACAAGCGTGCTATTACTAACTTCCTTAGCGATTGTAGTCTTGGCGGGCGATTTTTGGATGGTAGTTGGGTTCATGGTCTGGTTCATGGTTTTGGCTTCCTTGCTGGTTATTTCTCATCAGTCCGTGATGAGTCTATAAGGCAAAATAGGGATGGTTTTTTATTGCATACACCATTGTTGTTACGGGTAAGTACTTGTTCTTTATTACAATATAAGGAACTTTTAATGTAGCAAACTGCTACTGGTAAAACAAGTGCTAGGAGTGAATTGAGACTTTCTTATTTAACAACGGTTTAATCAATTCCTAACCAGTGTTTAGCTATGGTAGCCGCTTACTTGCCAGCGTTTGGCATAAGTGCTTTAATGGCAAAAATTGCGATATAATTGATTTTATTTAAGAGCAATACAGGGCTATTTATATTAATAGCTCTCTTTCATTGCGAATTTATATCAGTTTGATGTTTTTAATTCCTGAGTGTGATTACTTTTTTATCTAGTAGATGCTCTATTTTAAAAGCACGATATCTTTTAAATACTCTATTTTTTTATCTAACATGGTAACGACTTCTCTTATGCCCAAAGACTACCTAAAAAACCCACCACTCGCCGAAGATGAAATGATGGCAGCCATTGATATTGGCTCCAACAGTTTTCACCTAGCCATTGCTCGTCTCGACCATGGTGAGGTGCGAAAAGTGGTTTCTATGTCTGAAAAGGTGCAGTTAGCGGCAGGCTTGGATGAGCATAATATTTTAGGTGCTGCTGCTGAAAAGCGTGGTCTTGAATGTTTGAGCCGTTTTGTAGCTCGTTTAGACTCGGTGCCGCCTGAGCGTATTCGCATTGTCGCGACCAACGCTTTACGCCAAGCCAAAAATGCCAATGATTTTATTGATCGTGCGAATAAAATTTTACCCAAGCCCATTGAAATTATTGCGGGACGAGAAGAGGCGCGTTTGATTTATTTGGGCGTCTCGCACACCAATGCCAGTAGTGACAAGCGTTTGGTCATTGATATCGGTGGTGGTTCGACAGAATTTATCATTGGTCAAGAGTTTGATCCGCTATTGACCGAGAGCTTACAGATGGGTTGTGTCGCTTTTACCCAGAAGTATTTTGCTGACGGAATGATTACCAAAGAAGCCTTTCATAATGCAATCTCAGGTGCGCGTAAAGAAGTGCTTGCGATTAATGGTCGCTACCAAAAGGTGGGCTGGAGTAGTGTCGTTGGCTCGAGCGGTACGATTAAAGCGGTGCGTAATGTCCTTGTCTCTAAAGGCTGGGCCGATGAACAAGAACGCATCACTTATAAAGGCGTCAAAAAGTTAGAAAAATTACTGCTGAAAATTGGCAACGTCGATGATATCGATTTAGAAGGGGTCAAAGAGCACCGTAAAGCGGTATTCCCAGCAGGCGTTGCGGTGTTACGGGCAGTCATGAAGGTGCTGGGCGTTGAGACCATTACTTACTCGGATGGCGCGCTACGCGAAGGGGTCATGTATGACATGCTCGGACGCTTTGCTAGCGAAGATGTGCGTGACCGTAGCGTGCTGGCGCTGATTAAGCGCTACTCAGGTGATAAAAAGCAGGCTAAGCAAGTGGTCAAAACCAGTCGTATTCTCTTTGAACAAGTTCAAGAAAAGCTTGCGCTCAGCACCGAAGATGGTGATCTACTTAGGCGGGCCGCTTTTTTACACGAAATAGGGCTGGCGATTGCTCATAGTAGCTATCATAAACACAGCGCTTATTTGATGGAATATTCTGACATTCCAGGGTTTTCGCAAGTCGATCAAAAACGTATGGCGCAGTTGATGCTCAATCATCGGCGTAAGCTTAAAGCTGATATGTTGGAGCAGACTTGTGTGATTGGCGGCGATCAGCTGGTTTATCTCTGTCTGCTGCTACGTTTAGCGGTACTGGCGCACCACAGTCGCAGTGAGTATGAATTACCAGCATTAACGCTAAAAGTAGTCGATGAGCACCGCTGGGAAATCACGGTTGCCGATAGTAGTGAGCACTATGCTTTCTTATTATCAGATTTGTATACTGAAATTGAACAATTTGCTAAATGGGGCATTAAGCTGAGCGTCATTGAGGTTTAAATATTTATAGGGTGAAACCAATATAGGCTGAAACTCATGAGCGATTTAATCGTTATTTGGCTAAAACTAACGTAACAAAAGCTGCGTTGTCGGTAATGTTATGGCATATAAGATGTGCTATTATAGTTTTTATTGAGTTTACAACTGTACTTTCATTATCCTAAAAGCGATAACGATGCCATTATTAAACATAACTCTATTAAACATAATTATGAAAGGGAAGCGTCTATGAGTACCGTCTGGGATAGCGTTCAGCTTGCACGGCATGCCAAACGTCCATTGTTTATGGACTATGTGAATCAGCTGTTTACCGAATTTGATGAGTTGCATGGCGACCGTGCTTTTGCTGATGACAAGGCAATCCTTGGTGGACTTGCGCGCCTAAATGGTATGCCAGTGATGGTCGTTGGCCAACACCGTGGTCGCAGTACGCGCGAGCGTATCGCCCATAACTTTGGTATGGCCAATCCTGAAGGCTATCGCAAAATCATTCGTTTGGTCAAAATGGCTGAGCGTTTTAATATTCCAGTCATGACCTTTGTCGATACTCAAGGCGCCTATCCTGGTATCGGTGCGGAAGAGCGTGGACAAGCGCAGGCTATCGCCGAGAGCATCGCTGTATTTTCAAGCCTCAAAGTTCCTATCATCGTCACCATCATTGGCGAAGGCGGCTCAGGTGGGGCGTTGGCGATTGGCGTTGGTGATAAAGTAAATATGCTACAAAATAGCATTTATTCGGTCATCTCTCCTGAAGGTTGTGCTTCCATCCTATGGAAAACGGCTGAAAAAGCGCAAGATGCCAGTGAAGCTTTAAAATTAAATGCCATCAATCTATATGAAATGGGTTTGATTGATGCGGTTATCGACGAAGGCGAGGGCGCCCACATTCAGCCACAGCCCGTGATGAATGCGCTAAAAGCATTACTCGTTGAGCAATTGAATGAGCTTGAGAATTTAGATGCGCACGATCGTTGTGAGCTGCGTTATGAGAAGTTCAAATCTTTTAACTCAGAAGTGATGTTGCCTTGCTAGTGCTCCGTCATTCTTAATAGCTAGTGAGCAGCTTTTAGCACTAGAGGTTTGCGCTTAATGTTAAAATAAAAACGTGTCATTTGATGGCGCGTTTTTTTGTGTTTATTAACCTAGGTATTCGTTAATTTATAGCAGCAGCACTGTATCGTTTGAAGTGCTTTAACGATAGTAATCAAATAAATAAGGCTAATGATGAGCAGCAGCGCAATTCTTCCATATCCTATTGAGTCAATCGCTGATCTGTCGATTGATGATAATTTGGCAAAATCGTTATTAAACAGTCTAGCTGAGTATGGCGAAAATCTACACGGTCGCCGAATTTGGCTGGCCTGTAGTGGTGGGCGTGATTCATTAGCACTTGCAGCGCTGTGTGTGCAGTTATATTGGCAAGGTAAGTTGCCGTTTTTACCGCAATTATTGCATGTGAATCATGGTTTGCAAGCGGATAGTGGCGCTTGGGCAATGCATGTTGCTAATTGGGCAAAGGCTCAAAAGATACCTTGCACTATTTTGCAAGCGCAAGTAAACGGTCATGATGAGCAAGCAGCAAGACAAGCTCGCTACGATGTTATGCGTGCCCATATTAATCAAGACGATGTTTTATTGTTAGCCCATCATGCTGATGACCAAGCGGAAACGGTGTTGATGCGGCTGATTCAAGGGGCTGGCGTTAATGGTCTATCGGGTATGCAGGCGTGGCGTGTACAAACGCAGGGTGCGCATCGTATTGTTTTATGGCGACCTTGGCTTACCATACAGCGCACCAGTATTAGCGCCTATGCTCAGCGTTTAAAACTACCGTATATCGATGACCCGACCAATGATGGCGGTGATAATGTCCGTAGCGGACTGCGCCGTGACATCATGCCGATATTGGCTAAATATAATCCTAACGTTATTGATAATATTGCTCGTAGTGCGCAGTTATTAAGCGATGCGCAATTAACGGTTAATGCACAAGCAGCAGAAGATTTACAGCAGACAGAGGCGGCACCATTACAGCTGTCGTCTGCTCAGCGCGTTCTAAATATTGATAAGCTAACAGAGTTACCGCTTTATCGCCAACGCCAATTATTGCACTATTGGTTAGGTCAAGATGAACCATTACCGCCTGCTAAGCAGCTTATCGATGATGTATTAAGTTTGAGTCAACGTCATGATCATGATCATCAAACGGCGCTTTTTTGGCAAGGTCGCAAACAGTCTTATACCATTCGCCGTTATCGTGAGCAGCTTTATCGGCTCAGTAATGAATGGCTAACATGGCTTAAAATCCCGCTTGTAGAGCAAACGCAGACGTTGTCTAATACTGCCTTGTTTGAGACTAATTTAACTGGCACTAATTTGCGTGATAGTAAGCTTGTATCCATTACGGTACGTAGCAGCCAAAACTTTACTTGGCAGTTGCAGATTATGCCAAATGCGTTGGCGCAGCTATTAAACAATGATAAAGGTGAGATTGCGCTTAAGACAGTACTAAAAATAGCGCCATTAGATCGTAAGCAGCGCTTGCAAACGGCACTGGCGTCGCGCCCACAATCTGGTAAAAAGCTATATCAAACCTTGGGTATTCCATTATGGTTACGCGAGAGTTTGATAGTCGTGACTCTTATATTTAGAAATACAAAAGATGAAATACCTATAGAGTTGCCTTTATTGTTACTTTCACCTTTTGATAGCTGGGTGTTAAGCGCTGAACATTTGAGTGTTTATAGCGATAATAAAAAGCTTGCTGAAAGTATCAAAAGCAATATGATTTTTAATCAAACCCTTTAAAAATTAATATATTTATGCTGATTTAATGGCCGTACCGAAATACTTATAGTGAGCTTCAGACCGTTGTTCCAGTCATGAATTTATTAAACGGGGCTAGTAGCATTATGGTAAACTGAGTGTCATTTTACCTATCGTTATGTTAGTTTGAATACCTTTGAATTTGGTCAGTAGGAGACATCTATGTCAGTATTGGATAATAAAAAAATCAGCTTTATCGGTGGTGGAAATATGGCGCAGGCTTTGATTAGCGGGCTTGTGAGCTGCGGTATCAAGCCGAGTCTAATTACGGTTGCCGAACCTAATAGCGATGCGCGTGAGCAACTTACTGCTAAAGGATTGAATACCGTTGATCCAACGACGGATGCCAAAGCTGCTGTTATCGATGCTGATATTGTTGTGCTGGCAGTCAAGCCGCAAGTGATGAAAGCGGTGGTCAGTGATTTTGCTGATGTTTTGGACAAACAGTTAGTGATCTCGGTAGCGGCAGGGTTATCGACCGAGATTTTATCTAGCATGCTGGGCGGCTATGGCAATATCGTACGCGCGATGCCAAATACGCCTGCTATGATTCAGATGGGTGCCACTGGTCTTTATGGTACTGATGATATCTCTGCTGAGCAAAAGCAATTAGCAACTGCCGTCATGGAAGCGTCAGGGCTGGTGATGTGGGTCGATAACGAAGAGCACATGCACGCAGTAACGGCAGTTTCAGGTTCAGCCCCTGCTTATATGTTTTACTTTATCGAATCGATGGTTGATGGGGCAGTGGCCTTAGGATTGGACAAAGAGCAAGCGTCAGCGCTCGCGATGCAAACCATGCTAGGCGCGGCAAAAATGGCGATGGATAGTGATGATGCGCCCGCTGAGCTACGTCGCAAGGTTACCTCACCAAATGGTACTACCCAAGCCGCGATTGAGTCGATGCAAGCCAATGATATTGGTCGTCAAATTAGTGAGGCCATGAAAGCTTGCTACGATCGCAGCCAAGCATTAAGTGAAGAAATGAGTAAATAGTTATCTCTAAATAATAGGCAGCATTTTCATAAAATGCTGCCTATTATTGGTAATAGTAAATGCCTGATAATGACATTCGTCATCCTAAAATCCGTTAATAATGTCACATTGAGTAGCACTTCATGAACAACATGTTATTGCAAATTTTTGATTTGGTCACCACTTTCGCCATGATGTTGGTGTTTATTCGTTTTATGCTACAGTTTGCAGGGATGGACGCCAGCAATCCTATGATTGCGCCTGCTTATAAAGCGACCCATATTGTCGATGTCTTTGGACGTATTTTTCCAACCGTTGCACAAGGTCGTATCAGTATTGCCGCTATTGTGCTGATGTTTTTGATTCGCCTGATTGATATTGCAGGAAAAGCAGCATTAACGCATAAAGGTATTGGTCCTGTACCGCTGTTTTTTACCGGTACTATTAGCTTGGTTTTAGACTTTTTACGCATGTGCCGCTACTTGGTGATTGGTTCCATCATCGTCAGCTGGATTGTAGTGTTTACCAGATCTGAGCATCCTATTATTGGTATCATTATCAATTTGGCTGAGCCTATTTTGGCACCGTTTCGCCGTATTACGCCAAACTTAGGAATGATTGATTTATCACCGATGATTGCCTTTTTTGCCTTTTATCTACTTGAGATTTTTATCGGTGGTTTGGCATCAAGCTTTATGCCGATGTTGGGCTAAGCTAGCTGGGCTAATCAGCTTAAGAAAGTTTGAATAAAAAACAGGAAGTAAAAATAGGAAGTAAAAAGGCGCTCTAGCTTAAGTTAGAGCGCCTTTTTTATGTTTGTCGTTTATAGTCCATTCAATATAAAAGAGCGTCACCTTTAACTGCACTATACTGATAACAGCACTCTGCTGCTATGAATTTTTCTTCAGTGAATCAATTATATTGATTAATAGAAAAATAAATAGATTAAAAGCGAACAAAGCGATTGGGTATCAGCTGTGCTTGTGCATCATCAGGGTGCGGTGCATCAGCGGCACGCAGTGTTTGAGTAATCCAGCTATCTGCTGCTTTGACTGCATCGATAAGCGCGTCATCCATTGCCAAGCGTCCAGCAATAAAGCTTGCTAGCGAACAGCCAGAGCCATGAAACTCGCCATCTAAGCGTGGCAAGGTACTTTTATGTACCATCTCGCCTTTTATATATAAATACTGCTCAATATCACCACTATCAAAATCATGTGAGGTTTTAACTAATACGGCATGAGTACCTTGGACGCATAATTTTTGCGCACCTGTATGCAAGTCTTGCTCCGCGCTTAAGGCGCGTAGCTCATGGGTGTTTGGCGTGATTAAAGTGGCATACGGCAACAGCTTTCTAAACGCAGTGACCAAAGTTTGCTCATCGCCTAAGCTGCCACCGCTATTGGCGACCAATACTGGGTCTAGTACAAAAGGTGTGCCAGCAGCGATAACTTGCTCAGCAAATAGGTTAGTTAGCATGGCGATATTATCAGTCGTACCAAGCATGCCTGACTTGATAACGGCAACAGGCAAGTCATTGAGCACTACGGTAGCTTGATCTCTTACTAAGCTTGCGGCACACGCCTCAAAGCCAATGACCTGCTGCGAGCTTTGTACGGTAATCGCTGTACAGGCGATGGTAGCATGAGCACCTGCTTGCCCGATGGCTTCAATATCCGCTTGTAATCCAGCACCACCGGATGGATCTAACCCCGAAAAACACAACACGACTGGCCGCATAACACATCCTTTGATATCTTTATAATAAGTAGCGAATACTATAGCTATCCACTACTAAAAAATCCATAAAGTCCTATAAATTTATCATTATGAAAAAAGGATGCTTAAAAAGGCAGACAATGCTTGCAATTCGTTTGGGCTTTGCTATAATACCGCCCACGGCATAAGACGTATCATTAGCATTGATACTGTGTTTAAAGAAGTGTTTTTTATCAAAAAATATTTTGATAAGCGTTTTATATCGTTCGGTGAAGTGGGTGAGTGGCTGAAACCAGTTCCCTGCTAAGGAACCATACGTGTAAGCGTATCGAGGGTTCGAATCCCTCCTTCACCGCCATTTATTCGGTTTATTAGTAGAGTTGTAATGCAATTTAACGTTGTTGAACTGCTTTAATCTTTAAAATAAAAATATTATATTTTAATGATTAAAATGTCTTGACACTGGCAATATAATCTATATAATTACCAACCTAATTTACTACAAAGTTATTTACCGCGTAGTAAATGATGTGTAAAATACGCGCTTGTAGCTCAGTTGGATAGAGCACTTGGCTACGAACTAAGGGGTCGGGAGTTCGAATCTCTCCAAGCGCACCATTTTACATCATCACTTTTTTACTAAATCAATCGCCTGTCTTATGACACTTTGGCGGTTTTTTTATATCTGCTGTTTATGATTTTATGGTGTAAACATCAGCGCTGGATAGTATACGATAATGAGCACAATTACGGTACAATAGAGCCATTATTCACTGCTGGCTATGAGCTTGTACCATGTCAAAGAGTCTCCCTAAACGTCCCTCCAAATTTGCTGCTAAAAATAAAGCACATCATACCTCTGAGATTGAGGAGCTCGCGATTGCCAAACCAGGTACCCGTATGGCGGCTATTCTTTATGATGGCATGTTAATTTTAGCATTATTGTTCTTGGTCGGTACTGTGCTGACCGTTATTGGTACGCTATTGACCATGAATGCAGGTACAGAATCATCACAAGCCCAGTCGCTGCCAACTTGGTATCAAAACTTTATTATGACGCCGTCTCTTATACTGACGCTGGTCGGTTTTTATGGTTTGTTTTGGCGTCGTGGTGGTCAGACATTGGGTATGCAGACGTGGCGCTTAAAGACGGTCAATAGTAATGGTCAGTTGCTGAGCTGGGGGCAATCATTTAAGCGGATTTTGGCAGCCAGTATGATGCCGATTATATTTGGCATCATTGGTAGTGTTATTGGTGGCTCGCGCGCTATCTTATTAACCAGTGCATTTTTGGGCTTTGTCTTTAACTATGCGTTTTGCTTGTTTAACTCTCGCGGCCTCGCGGTGCAAGACATGTTATCTAATAGCATTACTTTAAAGATGCCAAAAACAGAAAATGATGGGCTATGGCGAGTGATTAGAAACCGCAAGCAAGGCAAATAGCCGCCATTCTAATCTATAGATTAAAAGTTTTTGCCAGTAATATCGTATAACCGATGAAAAATAGTAGCAATATAGAACCCGAAATACGCCCAAGTTGGCGTTTGCTGATAAAAGCCAATACAGAAAGCACAACCAATAACGTGGTAAGCAGCCCCATCGCCAAAACATCGCGTGACAAAATAATTGGGTCAGCTTGAATAGGGGCGATGAGCGCTGCAAGTCCTACTACTCCCAAGGTATTAAAGGTATTAGAGCCAATAATATTGCCCAATGCTATATCATGCTCACCTTTACGTGCGGCTGACAAGCTAGCAACCAATTCAGGTAATGACGTACCAACTGCAACAATCGTTAAACCAATAATCAGTTCGCTCAGCCCCCAATAGGTTGCAAGTTCGACCGCGCCCCAGACGATAGCGCGTGAGCCTAATACCAATATCGACATGCCAATTACTAAGCTTGCCAAACCGCGAGATAAACCAGCGGTTTCAGCTTTGCTATTATCTATATTGTCTCTATTTTCTGTTGTACTCTTCCCCTCACGCAAACCGACAATTATCTGAAAAGTTAATACCGCTAACAATCCTAGCAATAGCAGGACACCGTCTGTCTGACTGAGTTGCCCATCGCGCAGCTGCCATGCTGCCAGCATGGTAATGACAAGTAACAGCGGCAAGTCGCGTTTGACGATGCTACTGTGAATGATAATGGGGCTGATAAGTGCTGTGATTCCCAATACTAAGGCAATGTTCATGATATTAGAGCCATAGGCGTTCCCTAATGCCAGCTCAGGGCTGCCTTGTAGCGCTGCTAATACAGATACTACCATCTCGGGTGCTGACGTTCCCAAGCCTAAAATGACGACACCGACAAGAAAATTGGGAACGCGTAGATGGTTTGCTAGTGTGGTCGCGCCCTCAATAAAGACATCGGCACTCCAAACCAAAATAGTCAGACCAATCAATACTGCGATGACTGCCAGCCCCATCGATAATTTTCCTTATGGATTTAAACGCATCTATGGATATAAAAAAAGCTGAACCTATTTAGATTCAGCTTTTCTATTAAAATTACAGATTCAATCAGCTCGACGTTAACGGTATATACAAATAAGTCAGCTGCTGACAAATATAAAAATACTATTTATAAAAGTAAGCAAATTGAAGGCCGGTACGAATAAGGCTATTACGCCACTTGTACAGGAATAATATTCGCCGTGTCTTTAACGCTGTTGTCCTCGTTGCAATAGACCAGTTTTGGCTGATATGTTGACGCTTCAACTTCATCAAAATGCGCGTAAGCACAGATGATGACGATATCACCTAAATCAGCCATATGAGCCGCTGCACCGTTTAAGGAGATAATACCTGAGCCAGCCTCAGCGCGGATAGCGTAGGTGCGAAAGCGCTTACCATTGGTGACATTATAGATGTCGATAGATTCGTTTTCACGTAGACCGGCAAGGTCTAATAAATCACCGTCAATACCGCATGAGCCTTCGTAGTGTAGCTCAGCATGAGTAACACGGGCGCGATGTAATTTGCACTTGAGCATATTAAGTAGCATAGGTTGCTTCCTTAGTGTAACTGATATAAATGAGTCAAATCAAAGTGTTAATGGGGATTGACTTGTTAAAATAAAAGGCTGTTTTTCTTAAATAGCTATTTTATTCAGGTGTTTTAATCAAGCAACTTAAAGCCATTAATTTGCGAACGTGCCTTTTCGACATCACCTTCTAGTAATAGCGGTAGGGCTTCAAAAGCGGCCGTCAATGCGCTATCAATGGCAATTTGCTCATCTGGTGAGGCTTTCGAGAGGACATGTCCACTGACTTTAGATTTGTGACCCGGATGACCAATACCCACACGCAGACGATGAAAATCGTTGCCGATATGCGGGGTGATGTCACGCAGACCATTATGACCGCCATGACCACCGTCGGTTTTCAGTTTGATGCTACCAGCTGGAATATCAAGCTCATCATGGGCGATTAATAACTCGTCATTATCAATGCCATAAAAATTAACCATGGGCACAACCGACTGGCCCGATTTATTCATAAAGGTCAGCGGCATCAACAGACGCACATCAGAGCCATGAATTTGCCCGCGTCCTGTCACCCCGTGGAATTTTTTGTCGGGCGCGAGGGTAATATTAAACTGCTGAGCCAAATGGTGAACGAACCAAAATCCTGCATTATGGCGCGTAAACATATACTCCTGACCAGGATTACCAAGACCGACAATAAGCTTTATGGCCATAAAAATACCCTGCTTGACTATAATAAATGAGTGGTAAGGTTTGTGATGATGGTGCTATTTACTGAATAGCAGTCATTGGATTTCTCAAACCTTACTTACAAAAACAGCAGGAGATATGCATCACCTGCTATTTTTTTGACTAAACAAACCTTGTATTACATAGCAGACGATAGGTCGCTATATAGAGGTTGTTTATTATTTGCCGTCTTTATCTTCAGCTGCACTATCACTTTGTGCAGTAGCAGGTACTTCAGCTGCATCAACTTCAGTGTCTTCGTCAACTTCTTCAACCGTTGGAGCTTGCATGTTAACGATCGTACGGTCGTGTGCATCTTCCATATCAAGATCAAAGATGATAACGCCTTCAGGTAGTTTGATGTCTGATAGACGGAAAAGATCACCAATTTCCATACCAGATACATCTATTTCTAGATATTCAGGTAGCTGTGATGGTAGGCAAACGATTTCGATCTCAGTTACTAGCGTTGATAGAATACCACTAGCTTTCGTACCAGGCGCTTCTTCACGACCAGTGAAATGTACAGGAATGTTCATGTTGATTTTCTGACCTTTCACAATGCGCTGGAAGTCAGCATGCATTGGGAAACCTTTAGCAGGATGGCGTTGTAGATCTTTGATAACAACTTGATGCTCATCGCCTTTATCGGTCGTGATGGTCAAAATTTGTGAAAAGAAGGCTTCATATTCAAGTGACTTTACTAGCTCGTTGATTTTGATTGAGATAGCCGTTGGTTCTTCACCGCCACCATAAATGATAGCAGGAACTAGGTTCTGCTTACGTAGGCGGCGGCTCGCACCTTTACCTTGTTGTTCAGCAGAGCGGTCAACCGCGTTGATTGCAAAATGATCAATAGCCATGGATATAATCCTATAGAGAGTATGTGAAGTATCTACCAGCAATAATAGACTTGCGACCAGCCTACCACTGGATAATCAATACTTTAGAAAGTATAAATCATGTCGCTAAGTATAAAAACACCTAAAATAATAGAGGTTAGCTAATGATGAATACAGGCGCGCATTATACGTGATTCTTTAACAATAATAAAGACCTACGTAAAATGGTCATACAAAACGACCGTGCAAAAAAGCCAAGCAAAACGCTTATATAAATGATAGCGTAAAATCATTAAGTAAAACTATTGAACAAAAAAAGCGCCAAGTAATGAAACTTGACGCTTTTTTTAATCGACCATAAAGCTTAAGCGTCAAACATCGCGCTGATAGATTCTTCGTTATTGATACGGCGTAAGCTTTCAGCCAACATTGGCGCGATGCTTACTTGACGAATTTTGCTACAAGCTTTGGCAGCGTCAGATAATGGAATCGTGTCAGTGACGACAATCTCATCCAATGCCGACTCACTAATGTTTTGCAGCGCATTACCAGACAACACAGGGTGAGTGATATAAGCCACTACGCGGCGTGCACCATTTGCTTTGAGTGCTTCGGCAGCTTTACATAGCGTCCCTGCGGTATCGACCATGTCATCAACAATCACGCAATCACGGTCACGGACATCACCGATGATATGCATGACTTGTGATTCATTGGCACGGGCACGACGTTTATCAATAATCGCCATGTCGGTATCGCCTAACTGCTTAGCCATCGCGCGCGCACGTACGACGCCGCCGACGTCAGGAGAGACGACCATGATGTTGTCATAATCTTGTTTTTGTAGGTCGTTGAGTAATACCGGGGTGCCGTAGATGTTATCTACTGGGATATCAAAGAAGCCTTGAATCTGATCTGAGTGTAAATCAACGGTCATCACGCGATCGATACTGACGATGTTTAACATATCAGCGACGACTTTAGCTGAGATAGGTACACGAGCTGAGCGTGGACGACGGTCTTGACGCGCATAGCCAAAATAAGGCATGACAGCTGTGATACGACCAGCACTAGAGCGACGCAAAGCGTCAGCCATCATCATGATTTCCATCAAATTGTCGTTGGTCGGTGCACAAGTAGGCTGCATGATAAACACGTCTTTACCGCGTACGTGTTCTTTGATTTCCACGGCAATTTCGCCATCAGAAAAACGCGTGATGTCAGCTTTACCAAGAGGTATATGAAGATGATCGGCTACGGTTTTTGCTAATTCAGGGTGGGCATTACCCGTAAAAATCGCCAAATAAGGCATGACAGAAGTCCTATTGATTGACTCAAGCAGCGACCGCTAAGCAGTGTCAAACTGCTCAAATTCAGAAAAGAGTATGGAAAACTATTGATGACTACTATTACAGTAAAAAATGGCAGGGGTAGCTGGACTCGAACCAACGGATGTCAGGATCAAAACCTGATGCCTTACCAACTTGGCTATACCCCTGTAATGTCTAGGCTGTGTACGTCGATATCTAATCGTAACTTTACTAACAGTCATTCTTAGAATAGCGTCACGACCTGTTCGTTATCTGATAAACGGATAAACCGTCTAAAACATAACTTTTCCCTAACGGTGTTCATTGCGAACTATACCGAAACTGGGATAACATTGTCAATGTCAATACGATAAGCGGCTATCTATAAACTGCTTATAATAAGCACACATCAAACGCTTTGAGCTTAAAAATGGCAGGGGTAGCTGGACTCGAACCAACGGATGTCAGGATCAAAACCTGATGCCTTACCAACTTGGCTATACCCCTATTGAGGCGACCTATTATAAATAAATATTCAGCTTTTGCAAGTCATTTACGGCTTTTAATGGCTTTTATTCGAAACTAATTGAATTAGCGCGAATTGAATAACTACTATTATAGTGAATAGATATTTTTTATTAAGTTTTTGAATCGCAAATTGAAGCTATACGAGGTTGATTTAGACTAGAGGATTCACCACTCTACCACTCATAAACACCGCGGGTTCTGTCAAACAAGCTGTATTCTCTGGGTCTTCAACAACAATATCACCTTTTCGTAAATAGTAATGACCTATACGTTCTTGAATTCTACCACTCGTAACAACTTCCTCACCGAGTTTAACTTTTGTTTCATTTAGAGAAATGACTTGTTCATTCTCAAAAAGAACGACTCTATCTGGATAAAAAATAGGACTAAGATACTCATTGTTATTTTTGACAAAGTATAAGCAGTTATTTTTAATAACATACTTGCCTTTTAAAACAAAATTGATCTCGCGCATTGAAAGAGTAGTTGCATAAGTGAATAGTTCAGCAGGTGAGCTGGCTTTAGAGTCTTGCTGAGAAATGGCCATCTTTTGAGAATCATCTTTCGCTTTTATCTCTAGTTTCTGTGGCAAAACTATATTATCAGACAAGCGATTATAATTAGATTCATCATGAGATTTGGATAGTGATGTACACCCAGTCAAACTTGATGACAGGTAAACAAAAAACGTGGCTGCTATTACACTCTTATTGAGATGTGAATGGTTCATAGTAATACCAACTGATTTTAGAGTTTAAGTAGGGTGCGCTCAGCGCACAGAAAGGGTACGTACCTCTTAAGTATGACCCTACAAATTTCCCACTACATACCCTGCACAAGGCGCATCTGTAATCCACTTTGCTAAAAGTGCCTTATCATTAACCACACTCACATCCAATGGCAAAAATACTGCGCTACCCGAGCCAGTCATACGTGCTGTGCCCAATGCTATTTTTTCTAAACTTTGCAAATAACATAATGCTTCTGCGACAGCAGGGGCAAGGCTAGTAACCACAGGCGTAAACACATTTTGGTAAGGCGTTTTTAAATATTGCACATAATCATTGGACTGATTTTTAATGGTTTCAATCGATAGCGGGGCGATATCTCGCTGCAGTTGCGTATGTGCAAAAAGCTTAGCAGTATTCACATGTGCGTTAGGCGTTAAAATTAAATACTGTTGGTCTGGTAAATCAATGGCTGTCAGCTCCTCACCAATACCCATCGCAATCGCATCTTGCCCAAAGATAAAGATTGGCACGTCCGCGCCTACTTTAGTACCGATTTTTATTAGTTCATTTTGAGTAAAATTAAGCTGCCAAATCTCATTCAACGTCATCAAAGTCGTCGCGGCATTAGATGAGCCACCGCCCAAGCCTGCGCCCATTGGCAAATGCTTATCTAAAGTCACTTGTACTGACGGCAGTTGCTCAGGCAGCTTATTTGAGTTTATAGCAGCTATCAGTAGGGCACGAGCCGCTTTAAAAATTAAATTGTCCTCTATGCTGCCAGTTATAGCTTCTGCACCATCTAACGTTAGTAGCTGACCACACAGGCTATTAACGTTGGCTGCACTATTACCTGTTACGCTATCAATAGTGATTATTACTTTATCTGCGACCGAAAAATGCAGATAGTCACCCCAATTAAGCAGACGAAAGACGGTTTGCAAATCATGATAGCCATCGGCACGTTTACCAGTGATATGCAAAAATAGATTAATTTTTGCCGGTGATAAGCGGCTGATAACTGATGCGGTAGCAGCGTTTTTAGTCATAAATGATCGTCACAATTCTCAAGCGAAATTCTCAAATAGCAGTTTTTGTATAGCACTCAAACCTACGTGACGCTATTACTTTTGATGGTCAATCGTCATGACGACTTTATTGCCTTGCGACTGAACGGCGCTGATTTTGTTCGGTAGCTTATCTGTGCCTTTATAACTAAAGCTCGCTTGCCACTCACCATTGACCGAACTGATTAAACGGTTTTGTGCGTCAAGTTGCGGCGCGCTATCTGAAGGTGCTGGGCGACCAGATACCCAATAAGGCATTTGTGAGATAGGCGCTTGCCAGCCGGTGGCTTTTTTCAGTAGCGTTTCAGGGTCATCCGCGGTCAACGTACCAGTTTTTTCGCTAACCAAAGTCGCTGATTGACCGTTGTATTCGATGTTGGTTTTACCAATACCTAGCGCGCCGATAAGCTCAATGGCAAAGCGATCGTTTTGTTGGCCCCACGCATAAAACGCACTACCGCCTTGGGTGCCGGTTGTGTCATTGCCAGGTGTTGTGACGCCAATTTTACCAGTGATATTAAAGCTCTCAAGCTTTTTGGGTTGCTCAGCGTTTTGACCTTGTACGGTGGTAGTAGGCTGGTTGGTCGCATTGGCGGTTTTCATTGATTGGCAGCCAGACGTGATTAGCATCGCTGCCGTCATAGCGGTGAATAGAGCTAACTTATTATGCTTCTTATTATATGAAGGGGTTAGTACTGACATGATATTTCCTCAAAAATGGACAAATTTGCAAAATTATTGTTTAGAAAATAGGTTAGCTTAAATCTTATTTGTTACTCGGTTATGCGTGGCTGTTAGCTTCTTATAAGTGGCTTGTAATTATAGGCTTCAATAAATAGCGCTTTGCTGAGATGGTTTTTCCTCGCTTGCTGGGCGCTCCACACTCCAAAGGCTTCGAAAAAATTATCCCCGCAGCGATGCATCTCTTTTAAAATCACTCGATTACACTGCAAAACTAGATAGCTTATCCAATATGTCCATTAGGGCGTGTTGAACATTCATAATTTCAACCAGAGATAAGCACAAGCAAGCGCCACCGTATTCTCATAACTTTGCTTGAGCTTATCAAATCTTGTGGCAACTGCTCTATAGTTTTTTAGTTTAGCGAAAGCGTTTTCTACTAAGTGGCGGACTTTGTACAAGTCCCAATCCATATGGTCGTTAGAGGACTTCGTGTTTCGTTTTCGAGGGATGTTATCACGCGTCCCTGCTTGTTTAATATGCGCCCGCAGTGCCTCAGAATCATAACCCTTATCGGCGCATACGGTCACTGTTGCGCTCAAATCTATGTTATCAATTAAGTCTGGTGCTATCTTCACATCATGAGTGGTGCCATCTGATAAGATAAAAGTGATTGGGTTACCATGAGCATCAACCGCTAAATGGATCTTAGTGGCACGTCCTGCCACACTTTTGCTAATACCTTGCAGGTTCTCATTACCACCACTGCTATGCTGATGCGCTTTAATATGAGTACCATCGATAAATACCCATTCGAGGTCTGAATCTTTGATTAATAAAGCGAACAACGCAATCAACTTATTACTGCGAAACCAGCGTTGATAAGCTTTGTAGATGGTATTAGGCTTACCAAAATTCTCGGGTAAGTCACGCCAAGGGCAACCAACGCGCATTCGATAAAGTATACCTTCAACTGTTTGTCTTAGATTTCCTTTGTCATAAATATTCAGTTCTAGTAAGATAGGTCTTAGTCTAGTCCAGTGTTCATCTTTGAGCATGGTACGAGGCATAGCGAACGTGATCTTTTGGTGTGAGAACTTAAAGATTAGACGTTCGTTATGTAGTGGTCAACTAATTTAGGACACCTGATAAGAGGTTTTTATTAAAGTATCGTTTCTCTTTTTCTAGCGGTGTTAAATAATCGTTGAAAGTATGCGGTCTCACGGTTTGATAATAGCCCCAGATATAATTACTGATGGCGATCTTAGCTTCAGTAATATTCTCATAACCGCCCTTTGGCATCCATTCAGTCTTAAAACTTCTAAAGAAGCGTTCAGTAGGCGCGTTGTCCCAACAATTACCACGACGACTCATACTCTGTGTCATACCTTCACAACTCGCCACGGATTCAGCAAACTTCTTACTGGTGTAATGGGTTCCCTGATCAGAGTGAAACAGCACTCCAATTGGCTGTAAGCGCGTCTGATATGCCATCTGCAGCGCTTTGGTTGTCAGCATACTGTCAGGCGAATCTGACACGGCAAAGCCAACAATACGACGGGCATATAAATCTAAAACAACAGCTAAATAGCACCAGCCGCCTTTGATACGAATATATGTGACATCGCCCGTCCAGACTTGATTGGGTGCTGTTTGACTGAAATTTCTATTTAAGATATTGTGATGCGTTTTATGCGCCTCGTCAGCGTGCTTGTATTTATGCATCTTTAACTGACAGCTTTTAAGCCCCATCTGCGCCATGAATTTACCTGCTATATAGCGGGTCAGCTTGATGCCGTGTTCATTCATTAGTATGGCGGCAATGCTGCGAGCGCCTGCTGATTGCTTTGAGTCGTTAAATATTTGACGAATTAATGCCTTGTGCTTGACGGTTTCAAGACTGATGGGCTTGGGCTGCATGCCATAGTAGTAATTGCTTTTCATCACGCCAAACAGCTTGAACAAAAGGCTTTTACTCACCTGTTTATCTTGCTCTGCCAGATTTCTTATCAACGATAGCCGTTCAGACTGTCCAATGCCAGCAGAGCAGAAGCCTTTTTTAGAATGTCACGCTCCATAGTCAGCCGCTTAACTTGTTTGCGCAATTCTTGAAGTTCTCGCTGTTCATCCGTTAAAGCGTTGCCGACTTTAGGTGCTTGGCCACTCATTTCTTGACGGTATTGACTCAGCCATTTCTGCAAGGTGGATTTACCTATCCCTAAGGAATCGGCCACATCAGGTATGGTGCGGTTGTGATCAACAACTAAGCTGATGGCTTCTAATTTAAATTCTCGGGTATATTGATTGCGTTTGTTGGTCATACTATTTTCCTCTTTGGGTTAGTATAAACCTCTTACGTGCTGTCCTAATTTATTATGCCACTACAGTTATTTTTTTTGCCAACACTTTATCGCCAATGTTCAACACGCCCTAGTATAATTGTATACGGTCATTGATATTGTGCTGTCCAAATGAGAAGCGCTGCTGCAAGTCGGCCAGTAATCTCTCGACTTTTTCATCATCACCTAAGCCTTGATAAGCGCGTAGGAGTAAAGTTCCTGAGCGCAGGGTGGGAAGTACCTCATAAGGTGTTTGTAGGTAGTCGATGACTTGTTGGTACTTTTCATTGGCTAAGGCATTGCCTGCCAGCACATTGAGCGCTTGTAGATGCAGCTCATTGTCGTAACGTGGGTCATCGTAGCGAATCTGTATAATAGCGGTTGCCAGCGCCAAACCTTGCTCAGAGCCACGCTCATTGACGAGCAGTAGCTGTGCATAACTAAGCTGATAGGACGGGTTGGTAGGGTCGAGCATTTGCAAATGATTGAGTAAGGTGCGCTTAACGATATAGTCATCCTTATCATCAAGAAGCTGGGCGCGGGCGAATAGCAACATCTCATTATCAGGGTACTTACGAGCTGCCCGAGTTAATAGACGTAATGCTTCTTCAGGCTCATTTTGCTGCCATAAAATATCGGCTTGTAGCACAATGCTATCAGGTGCGAATACGGTAAAATCTTTACGCAGTTTTTCTAAAGTGGCGATTGCGGCATCGACATCGTCATTGAGTAAGTCAAACGCCACTACTTTTCTACGAGCTTCTAGTACCAAGTCTTCTTGCATGACGGCATTGAGATAGTATTTGGCTTGCTCAAAGCGCTGCTGGCGCTCGGCACTAATACCAAGATAGTAGTAGGCTTGATCAAGGTAAGCAGAATTTTTGGCCAACATATTAAGTAGCTGGTCGGCACTGTCATACTTTTCAATATCCAAACTGACTAGTGCAGCTAACAAGGTAATCTCAGCATCATCAGCGAAACGCTCGTGGGCGTCTAGTAAGCGTTGCCATGCCTGCTCGCTTTGTTGTAAGTCAAGTAAATAGCGAATCTCGTATAGGTATAAGTTTTTACTGTCAGGATTACGTAGACGTGCTTGGCTGACATACTTAATGACTACCTCCGCCGGTTCGATTTTGCGCAAGATATCGGCTTTTAAGGTAATAAAAGGTACATAGTCCGGTTGGTGCTCAAGCGCCCGATTGATATGCACGAGGGCAATCTCAGGCTCATTAAACTGGTAGAGCAAACCGGCTTTTAATACTGATAGCGAGGCGTTTTGTTCACTGGCGATAGGCTGTAAGGCTGCGAGTAATTCGCGCCTGTCTTCATCGGAGTTTGGATAAATCCCGATAAGAATTTCACTGAGGTCGGCGCGAGGATCATAACTTAAGATACGATTTAGGGTTTCACCCGCCAACTCATAATCGTGCGCCCGCAGTGCTAAATGAGCGACATAAAGCCAAGCGGGCACGTGATCTGGGTTTTGGTCTTGCCATGTTTTGGCAAATTGTAATGAATCTTCAACGTTTTCATGACGTAACGATAAGCTTAGTGCCCGTTCAAACACCGCTGTCGCGTCTTGTTTAAAAGACTGCTGTTTATAGATAGTAAGCGCTCTTTCGGTATCATCGCGATCTGCTGCAAACTCTGCATCTAAAAGCGCATATAAGCTTGGTTCGCTAAAATCAGCTGGCGCTTCGCTGGGTGGCAAACGATTTACATCTGTCACACTTTCAGTTATCTGAGTTTGAGTATCAAGCGTTTTACTATTAAGCATTTTACTAGAGGCGCTATCAGTGACGGCTGTATCATTGGCGATAGCTGATGAGGTTTCGGATAATTTTATGTTTGATGATGAGCTTACATTGTTGGAATGGTTGGCATGAGCAGGTAACCCTAGGCACAAACAAATGGCCAGCGATAAAGCTAGCTTATAACGTTGGCATAGACGCTCAATAACGGCGTGCAGTAAAGCTCGGAGGCTGGATTGAGCGTTATGCATAGGTTGCTGTCTAAATAATGACCCAAAAAAAACCATAGCTAGCAGTGTCTACCTATTATTTACCCATGAAATTATCTGCATCATAAAAAGGCGATTTAATTACAATCGCTTTAAAATCAGATGTCTGTGACGAATATTTATATCGAACATTATAAGAGTAGATTGAGGATATAAACAAGAGCGCCCGTGTTACTTAAATATTAGCAATCGAGGAGGTTTTTTACCAGTAAATCGCTATTTCGGGTGGGTCTATTTTGTTTTAAGTTGACTATATAAACAACATAAGTAACCATCTCAATTTTGAGCTGATGCTAGCAGTTGATTCAATTTAAAAAGAATATAGTGCTGCTGGGATAAATTCTGCGAAGCCTCTGGAGTGCGAAGCGCACAGCAAGCGAGGAAAATTTATCCCAGCATAACGCTATTTTTAACGTACCTCTTTTATATTGAACTGATGCTAGCAGTTGATTTGTCACTGGTGCGCCCAAATACAGACAAATAGCTGCCTTGTATAGGCGAGTGTTAAATAAAGCTGGCAATAATGATATAATGAGCGCTTTTTAGCATGTTACTGTGAAGAATTTCTGTTAAAGGCTATTTTTCAAAGACATTTATCAAGAGCTGTCTTTTAAAAATGGTGTCTTACAAAGCTAAAAACGATGTCTCCAAAAAACGATGTTTTCAAAGCTGCTTTTTAATATTTTAAAAAAGCGCTGAGAGCGTTTGGCTGGCAGGTAAACGTTATATTTATGGTCTATCAATAATGAGATTAGTGGTCATCGGGGTCAATCATAAAACCGCACCAGTCGCTCTACGAGAGCGCTTGGCACTTGTGGGTGAGGATGTGAATATCGCGCTCAAGCAGCTACAAGGCTTTACTGACGGTAGCGTGATTGTCTCCACCTGTAACCGTACTGAGATTTATGCGCTAGTACCACAAAACTTAGTACCAGAAAACGCTGTAGCACAAAACTCAATCCTACAAGACTCAGCCTCACAAGTTACAGAGAGTACTACGGAGGTTGGTTCAGAAAATACACTGAGCAGCAACGCCAATCTTTCTTCTGCTACCATCAGCGCTCATATCTTAAAAATAAAAACGTGGCTTGCTGACTTTAAGCAGTTGCCACTGAGCGAGATTGACTCTTATTTGTATGTCCATCGTGATACTCACGCCTTAACCCATTGGCTTAGAGTCGCTGCAGGGCTTGACTCTATGATACTGGGTGAGCCGCAGATACTTGGTCAAATCAAGCGTTCTGTACATCTTGCGCACGATCAAAAAGCACTTAGTAATCAGCTTGGATGGATTGTCGATCAAGTGTATGCCGCTGCTAAGCGTGTGCGTAATGAGACCCAAGTCGGTGCACAAGCGGTATCGCTCAGCTATGCCGCTGCTAAACTGGTGACGCAAATATTTGACGATTTGCCCAGTCGGACTTTATTGGTGGTTGCTGCCGGTGAGATGAATCGCTTGGTGGCGACTCATATCGCTGGGCTTGGGGTAGGGCGTGTTATTATTTGTAACCGTAATCCTGAGCGTGCAGAAGCCTTAGCGGCTGAGCTACGTAATCCTAACCGCCGCGTGGATGTGAGGCCTCTGCAAGAGCTACCGCAATTACTGGCAGAAGCGGATATTGTGAGCAGCTGTAGCGGTAGTATGGATATCTTAATTGATAAAACCATGACCTTACGGGCGCTAAAAAGTCGTCGCTATCAGCCGATGTTGATGATTGATTTAGCCGTACCACGTGATATTGACTCGACGATTAGCCGGATAGATGATGTCTATCTCTATTCTGTCGATGATCTACAACACGTGATTGCGGGTAATATCGAACAACGTCGGCAAGCAGCAGTAGATGCCGAGCTATTAGTCAGCCAATTGGTCGTTGAGATGGATCGGCGTTTTCAAGTGCGCCAAGTGGGCAAAGATATTCAGCACTATCGTGCCCGTACTCAGGATCAGGTGGAAAAACTACTGCATGAGTCCATTGCTAAGCTTCAGCAGGATAATACCAGCCCTGAAGATATCATCACCGAGCTATCACGACGCCTAACGCAAACGTTGACCCATGCGCCATCGAAGCTGATGCGTAAAGCGGCTCGCGAAGGAGATAATGAATTGCTCGACTTTGTGGTATCAGGGCTACAGGACGCCCATCGTGGTCGCCGATAGTCGGCTGCTATTTATCGATAAACCTCATCGACAAACCATAAATTATACAAGTGTTATCCTAACGCAAACATGCGTTGTCAAGCTGCATTATCAGTGCTAATATCAAGCTGTTATGACTATATTAAGCGATGATGATTGATTGGTTAATCGATAATGGTTAGTGGGATATGCTGGCGGTATTCATTAAACGCGCTAGCGCCTTTATGTTATCTTAACCTCTGTTCCACTCATCAATTGTCAACGACCATTATTATCAGCCTACCACCGCGTAGCAACGATAATGGTGCGCATATCATATGCGGTTTCGCTTAAAATTTAATAACATCAACGACGTAAAAGATACCACCATCAACGGCAATAGCACTAGGATAAAGCGCTATATCGTCAACCCTGCGTCAAACTCTTAATACATACTCAATACTAATACCCAGTTAATACTATATATATTGGTATTTGGCTAAAACAGTGTTTATTTTTTGCTGTAACCAATACTTAAAAACAATTAAATTATCTAACAACAAACAAGGAACGTCCTATGTCTGCATTACGTCAAGATATTGATCCAAACGGTTTATTAGAATACTCAGTAGTTTATACCGACCGCGCCCTCAATCACATGTCAAAAGCCTTTCAAGAGGTGATGAATGACATATTGAGCAACCTAAAAACGGTTTATAACGCTGAAGCCGCGGTCATTATCCCAGGGTCTGGTACTTATGGTATGGAAGCGGTCGCCCGCCAATTGACCATTGATGAAGACTGCCTCATCATCCGTAATGGCTGGTTTAGCTATCGTTGGACGCAAATCTTAGAAAAAGGCAAATTTGCCAAGTCATCTACGGTATTAACGGCTGAGCGTACGGAAGATACCGAAGCGCCAAAACCATTTGCACCAGTTGATATTGAAACTGCGGTTGCCAAAATTAAAGCAGAAAAACCTGCCATCGTTTATGCGCCACACGTCGAAACCTCATCTGGCATTATCTTGACAGAAGACTACATCAAAGCATTGAGCGAAGCAGTGCATAGCGTTGGCGGTTTATTGGTCATTGACTGTATCGCCTCAGGTTGTGTATGGCTTGATATGAAAGACTTGGGCATTGACGTCCTTATCAGTGCGCCGCAAAAAGGCTGGAGCAGCACGCCATGTGCAGGTCTTGTCATGCTCAGCGACGCTGCCATCAAAAAAGTAGAAAGTACTGAATCTAATTGCTTTAGTCTCGATTTAAAACAGTGGCTAACTGTTATGCGTGCGTATGAAAACGGCGGTCATGCTTATCATGCGACTATGCCAACCGATAGCTTGCGTCAATTCCGCGATACCATTTTAGAAGCGAAAGAAATCGGCTTTGATAAATTGTGTGATGCACAATGGGAACTCGGAAACCGTATCCGTAAAGTACTGGCAGATAAAGGTATTGAAAGCGTCGCTGCTAAAGGTTTCGAAGCGCCAGGCGTTGTCGTGTCTTATACTGAGCGTGATGATATGCATAAAGGCAGTGCCTTTGCTGAAGCGGGCATGCAAATCGCCGCGGGTGTACCACTAAATGTCGGTGAGCCTGATAACTTTAAAACCTTCCGTTTAGGTCTATTTGGTTTAGATAAACTGACTGACGTTGACGGTGCAGTAGCGCGTTTTGAAAAAGCACTTGACGAGGTGCTAGCGAAATAATTTGAGCCGCTGACTCGTTTATTAACCAATACCTTTATTTAGCCAGTCAGCAATCAAATAAAGAGATACTGAACTTCTGCGTTACGCGGCGTTCAGTATTTTTTTACCTTTTTATTATATTTTATAATATAATGTATTTATATAAAACGAATTTTAAATTGGTTTTTGATAAAAATAAGCTTAGGTAAACATTATGAGTATACAAATAGACTGGCAAGCATTTACGCCAATTTCCTTAGTGGGTGGAATGATGCTGGGCGTGGCGACTGTTATCCTGCTATTAGGTATTGGTCGTATCGCTGGTATTAGTGGTATTTTCTCAAGCTTGTTAAAACCCAAAAGTGTAGAGATGTGGCAAATACTATTTATACTAGGGCTTGTTGTTTCGCCAGTGCTCTACAGTCTGATAAGACCGTTACCTGATATAGAAATCAGCACCTCTTTGCCATTGTTAATTGCTGCAGGATTGCTCGTTGGTTTTGGTACGCGCCTAGGTTCGGGCTGTACCAGTGGGCATGGTATCTGCGGTAATGCGCGCCTATCGCCACGCTCGATGGCGGCGACAGTGACCTTTATGTTCTTTGGTATTGTGACGGTTTATATTGGTCGGCAGGTTTTGGGCTTGATTTAACCATGGCGTCGCGCATGGCTAAGAGTGCTAAGACAGCGTTGGATACTATTTATAAAAGCTTGGATTAACAAATGACGTGCGAGAAATAATAATGCTAAAAAATATAATTGGATTGCTGGCAGGTTTACTCTTTGGCTTTGGACTGCTGATATCGGGTATGACCGATCCTGTCAAAGTACAAGGATTTTTAGATGTGTTTGGTGCTTGGGATATTTCACTTGCACTGGTGATGGGCGGCGGCTTAATGGTGGCAATTGTGGGTGTACAATTGGCTAAGCGCCAACGGACTAGCTGGATTGGGTCATTAATTGAGATGCCAAGCAAAACCACCATCAACAAAAAACTTCTTATCGGCGCGATGCTATTTGGTATTGGTTGGGGTTTGGTGGGTATTTGCCCAGGACCCGGTATTGTATTGCTAGGAACAGGACAGTGGCAGGCGTATGTTTTTATCCCAGCGATGATCATTGGTATGTTGGTCTATCAATGGCTTGAGCCCAAGCTTGGTTGATGAATAGTGAGTTTAAAGTTTTAAGTACACAAAAAAGGTCAGCCTAAGTTCGTTAGTCTGACCTTTTTTGTGCTTAATAACTCAGGAAGTTATGAGACATTAATTGATGAGTTATTTTGCGCTTGTCGTTACTTTTGGCGTTTCATGGGCCAGTGATTTGGCGGCTTGCCGTAGCTCGAATTTCTGTACTTTACCGGTACTGGTTTTCGGTATTTCAGCAAAGATAATATATTTAGGCACTTTAAAGCCTGCTAAATGTTGCTTACAATGCTCCATCACAGTGCTGCGCTGTAAGGTGCTACCAGCATAAATCTCGATAAAGGCAACTGGAACTTCGCCCCATTTATCATGCGGTGCGGCAACGACAGCACAGCTTTGAATTTCTGGCATTTTATATAAAACGTTTTCGACTTCAATACTGGAGATGTTTTCACCGCCTGAAATGATGATATCTTTGAGCCTATCCATAATTTTAATATAGCCATCAGGATATTTAACGCCCAAATCACCGGTGCGAAACCAGCCATCAGCAAAGGCCGCTTCGGTTGCTTTACGACTTTTTAGATAGCCTTTCATCACCATATTGCCACGCAGTGCCAGCTCGCCCATCTCTTCGCCGTCGGCGGCAACAGGCTCAGTCGTTCCTTGCTTAAACACATCAAACCCTGTCATAAGATGGGAGGTAACGCCTTGGCGTGACTTTTTCTGGGCGCGGGTGGCAACATCGAGCTCATTCCATTCTTCTTGCTCAGCACAGACCGTAACTGGTCCATAGACTTCGGTCAGCCCATAGACGTGAGAAATATGAAAGCCCATTTCTTCCATAGCAGCAAGCATTGTTTCAGATGGTGGTGCACCAGCGACCCAGCCGTTGACTTCGTGGGTGATAGCATCTTTATATTCAGGGTTGCCGCTGGCAATCATATTGTGTACCACAGGCGCTGAGCAATAATGGCTGACTTTATACTTCGCAATCAATTGCAAAATTAAATCTGCATTAATCTGACGCAAACAGACGTTGACGCCTGCGCGTTCTGCAATCGTCCATGGAAAGCACCAGCCATTACAATGAAATAATGGTAGCGTCCATAGATACATCGGATGCTTGGGCATGTCCCAATCTAAAATGTTAGAGATGGCATTGAGCGTCGCACCGCGATGATGGTAAACCACGCCCTTGGGTTTGCCAGTCGTACCAGAGGTATAATTGAGGGCAATGGCGTCCCATTCATCCAATGGTTTTTCCCAATTGTCTAAACTGTCGGAGCTAGCAATAAGTTCGTCGTAAGTCATTTGCCCAAAACGCTCGATATCGACGGCGGCATCGGTCGCATGAATGACAATTAAGTTGGGAAAGGTTTCATTGATAATCTCAGCGTGCTCAGCAAATTCGCTGTCTAAAATTAATACTTTCGCTTCTGAGTGCTGCAAACAAAAGGTGAGGGCGTTGATATCGAGACGGGTATTCAGTGTGCATAGTACACCACCTGACATGGGCACCCCAAAGGCACACTCGACCATCGCTGGCGTGTTTGGCAGCATGACCGCAACCGTGTCATTTTTATCAATGCCCAATTTACGCAGACCATCCGCCAGTTGCCGACAACGATCGTAAGTCTGTTGCCACGTTTGGGTCAGATTATTATGCTCTAGGTCGTCATAGATGATGGCGGTCTTATGAGGATAAACCTGCGCGCTGCGAATGATAAAATCTATAGGGGTAAGCGGTTGATGGTTAGCAGGATTTTTGCCAAGACCGGTGTGAAAGTCAGTCATTAAGATAGTCCTTTATCGTCATTCTAGTATTCGTGAACACCATATTTTATCGAAACTACTGTATCAGTAACTGATTATTATAAACAGTCATAAGCAAAAATTGGGCAGATTTTGTGGCGTTTATTTAACCAAATAATATAAAGCAATGCCGTCAGTAGATGTTATTAATCGTTAGGATGAACATAGTGTTCACTCATCAGTCGCTTGTCTGCATAGCTGACGATAATAGCGGTGTGGTACGATAGCGATAATGTTAAATCCCGCAGCATAACCATTTCTACAGAGCATTCCCGTAAACCATTCATAAGGAAAATGACATGACCGCCAGCCGCACTGCCAATACGATTGAGACTGCTAGCACCAACGAACATTACCCACATTTATTTGAGCCGCTAGATTTGGGCTTTACCACGTTAAAAAACCGTTTGGTTATGGGTTCGATGCATACTGGTCTTGAAGACCGTTTTTATAACTACGGCAAGCTTGCAGCGTATTTCGCTGAGCGTGCCAAAGGTGGCGCGGCGATGATGATTACGGGTGGTATCTCGCCGAATCGTGAAGGTTGGCTGCTACCTGCTGGCGGCACCATGAATAGCAAAATGGATGTCCTTAATCACCAACGGGTGACCCGAGCTGCGCATAAATACGATAGCAAAATGATTATGCAAATCTTACATAGTGGTCGTTACGGCTATCATCCATTTGTGGTGTCATCAAGCCCGATTAAATCGCCAATCTCACCGTTTAAACCTCGCAAGATGAGCATTAAAAACATCGAACAAACGGTTAAGGATTTTGCACGCTCAGCAAAACTTGCTAAGCAAGCCGGTTATGATGGTGTCGAAATCATGGGCTCTGAAGGCTATTTGCTCAATCAGTTTTTATCTCGTCATGTGAATAAACGCCAAGACATTTACGGCGGTGACATTCATGCGCGTATGAAGTTTCCGGTTGATGTGATCAAAGCCGTACGTGAAGCGACGGGTGAAGATTTCATTATCCTGTTCCGCTTATCAGTGATTGATTTGGTCAAAGACGGTAACGTCATGGACGAGGTCATCATCGTTGCCAAAGCGTTAGAAGAAGCGGGCGTGACCATCATGAATACCGGCATCGGCTGGCATGAAGCGCGTGTACCAACGATTGTCACTAGCGTACCACGTGCTGCCTTTGTGGACTTTACCGCTGAGATTAAAAAGCATATTAGTATCCCAGTGATGGCGGCTAACCGTATCAACATGCCTGATACCGCTGAAAAAATTGTGGCTAGCGGTCAAGCGGATTTGATTCAAATGGCACGTCCGTTCTTAGCCGATGCTCATTGGGTGAATAAAGCTAAAAATGGTGAAGCCGAGCGTATTAATACCTGTATCGCTTGTAACCAAGCCTGTCTTGACCATACCTTTGAGAATAAACGCTCGACTTGTCTGGTCAATCCACAAGCCTGCTATGAGACGGAATTGGTCTATAAGAAAACTAAAAAACCCCAAAAAGTCGCGGTTATCGGTGGCGGTGTCGCTGGTATGTCAGCCGCTCATGTCGCAGCTTTGCGTGGTCATAAAGTTACTTTATTTGAAGCCAAAGATATTTTAGGTGGACAGTTTAACTACGCCAAAGTTATCCCTGGTAAAGAAGAGTTTTTTGAGACTATCCGCTACTATATCAATGAGCTTGAGCATTTAGGCGTTGAAGTTAAGCTTAATACCAAAGTTGATAAAGCGATGCTCGAGAAAGCCAAGTTCCATCACGTCATCGTCGCAACCGGTGTCGTGCCAAGAAGCCTAGCAGGTAAGTTGGAAGGTGCTGATTTACCACAAGTGATGAGCTATGCTGAATTGCTCTCTGGCGAAAAATCCGTCGGCGATACGGTTGCCGTCATCGGTGCTGGTGGTATTGGTTTCGATGTTAGTGAATATTTGACCGCCAAACATGGTCAGCCGCTCGATGAGCTAGGCCCCGAGTTGCTAAAAGACCCAAGCTATCGTCCAAAAGCCCAGTCTATCGACGAGTGGCGTGAAGAGTGGGGCGTAACCTGCGATACTGACTATCAAAGCGAAGGCGGTCTGATTAAGCCTGAAGCGATTAAACCTATCCGCCAAGTCTATCTCATGCAGCGTACCAAAGGTCGCTTGGGTAGTGGTTTGAATAAAACCTCTGGCTGGGTACATCGCGCCCATGTCAAATCACACGGCGTCATCCAAGTATCGGGTGCTCAGTACGATAAAATCACCAATGAAGGGGTTTGGATCACCAATAATCAAGGTCAAAGCCAACTATTGCGTGTCGATAGCGTCGTCGTTTGTGCTGGTCAAGAATCAGTCGTGGATTTGATGCCAAACGTCGGTGATGCACCTGATGCACAATACCACTTAATTGGCGGCGCAAAGCTTGCTGCTGAGTTGGACGCCAAACGCGCCATTCGTGATGGGGCTGAGGTTGCGGCGAGTATTTAAGGTTTTCTAAAGTTTTAGGTTAGATGTAAAAGCGGCAAGGTAGATTATATTGCTGCTTTTTCGGTTAGGATTTTCGTATTTCGCTTCTATGTAGGTTAGGCTAACCTAGCCTACGTTTGCTCTTTAGTTTTTGTTAATACCAAAGCCTATGTCAACTTATCCATCATGCTAGGATATTGAATCCAACGATAATTATCAACTTTGAACTCTCTAACATGAGTAAAATCAGACCAAATTAACTTACTACCCTTTGTCCATTTTAGAGAACGGATTCGAGTATTGACTAGCAATTTCTCCTGATCTGTTGCCAGTCTTAATTCTCCTAATTTAGTATATAACCTGACACCTGGATAATCATCAAACTGTCCCTTTATAAAAGATGACAACCAAAAAATTTTGCTTGAATTCACCGCACTAATACAAACATTGCTGTTCTGTTTTAAATTTTCTGCCAGCTTTTGAGAGAAAGAATCAAATAGAAATCCTGTTCCATCTTCATTTAGAAAAACAGTTCCTATCGGGGTAATATTTGGCATTCCCTCTTTAGAAACACTTGCAATATTTGCATGCATATTTGATCTTTGTGATTTGGCAAAGACTCTTTTGATTACATTCCAATGGCTTAAATCTATATTCATTTTTACAAGTCCTGTCTAAATTATTGGATGGGTTACCCAAATATACTTCAACTTCAAGCCTCAAACTAAACGCGTGATTATAATAAACTAGTAAGCGTAGAATGGGTTATGCTTTAGCTAACTCACCCTACATCAAGCTTTATTTAATAGAAAACTTAAGTTCAATTATATCTTAATAAGAGTTAAAAACTTAACATCTTCAATAACTCGTAAAATCATCAATTTAAAAGGTCAGTTGCAGTAAGATCACGCCATATAAAAAGGAATTTAACATGGCATTTTTAAAAATAATATTTAAATGGATATTATTACCTATATTAGGGCTATTGATTATTATCAGTCTTGGTTTGGTCGTTACCGGCAATGCTTATATCTTTCGCGGCTTACAGCTCACTTATCTTAAAGGTGAAAATACCGCCAATATTGATGATTATGTCGATTTTGATAATCGCACCATCCGCGCAAAAGATCCTATCGCATGGGACAAAGACGCTAACTTCGATCAAGTCAAACTCACACCTACCTTGCAAAAAGCCTTGGACACCGATGAAACTGTTGCCTTTGCCATTATCAAAGACGGCAAACTGCTGTACGAGAACTATTGGCAAGGTTATAGCGCCGACTCGCACACCAACAGCTTTTCGATGGCAAAAACGGTCACGACCATGCTGTATCTCAAAGCTGTGGAAGACGGCTATATCGGTAGTATTGATGAACCTATCACTAAATGGCTGCCTGAATACGCGGACAATCGATATGCGCAAAACTGCACCTTAGTAGATTTCTCAGCGATGACCTCGGGCTATGATTGGACCGAGGATTATTACTTTCCTATCAATCCTACTGCCGAATCCTACTACGGACATGACTTAGTCAAGCAAATGGTTAGTCGAGACTTTGTCGAAGAGTGTGGTGGTCAATTTGAATACTCTTCAGGCGACACGCAATTGCTTGGCATTGCTTTATCGCGTGCATTAGAGCCACATGGCTATACCATCTCTAGCTATTTGGAAGAGAAGTTTTGGCAACCACTCGGTATGCAAGGTGACGCCTATTGGTCACTTGATGGCTCAGAGAATATCGAGAAAGTATACTGTTGCTTGAGTGCCAGTGCTTTAGATTTTGCCAAATTTGGGCAGCTATTATTAAACGGTGGTGAATGGCAAGGTAAGCAATTACTTAGTAAAGAGCACGTTGATTTTATAATTACGCCCAATGTGGAGGCATTTGCAGAAGGGCAAGCACAAGTCTATGGACATTCAGTGTGGACGGATATGGATAGTCCGATTCCTTTTTATGCCATGCTGGGTCACTTGGGACAGCGCGTTTTAGTGTTGCCTGAAGAGAACGCAATAATCGTTAGATTGGGCAAGCAGAAAGGTTTACCCACACCAGTAGAGAGATTTCATTTAGAGCCAGATTTGGGTCAATATGTGACTGAGGTGAAGACAATTTTGAATGGGTTGGCTTTGGAGTGAGCAGTTATGATGAGAAAGGACTAGAGCGATGAAAAAAGACAGCTTTTTATTCGGTGATGTGATGTTTAGGTGGGGTGATAAGTTATCTGATATAAAAGCTCAGCTTCCTGAAAAAGATACGGTAACGCGTTCTTATGAGGAAAGCTATATGCCTGAAACAGTCACTATAAAACTGTCTGAAATTTGGTCTCTTAAAGTTGCTTACTGTCATTTTAGTGCAGCAGATGATGACCGATTGATAGATTCAATATGGATCAACATCCCAGCACAATTATTCAATAGACAACCGGTGATTAAAAAACTGATAGCGTATTTAGGACCAGGGTCAAACTACTCCTCCGATAGCCAGTACTATAGCGGCAACGTAGTAGAACACTGTGAATGGATATTTGATAACTGTGTCATTGGCGTCAGCATGTATGGCGGTGTACGAGAGGAAGACAACGAAAAAATTATTGGCTCTTTGTCTATATCGTTAAGTGATGTAGAGCTTTTAGATTCATTGTACTCAAAGCCCATACGTGATATGGAGTCTAAAATGGCTGATCAGGTTGATATCAGCACTATTAAATCTTTTCAGACACAGCAAGCACAGAGTATGCGACGGTCAAGAGAAAGAGAAGAGTTCCCAGACCATCCTGCTGCTTTCGTTATCCGAGCATTTGATGGGCTGCATAAGGAGACACTATTTCAAACGCCATTGGTAATTCAGTCAGTCATCACTGAGTCTGAAGTCTGTACGTGGAAATCTAAGGTAGGTGATTATTATTTATCGAACTATTGGCAAACTGTAAAACTAGAGGATGATATGTCATCTAAGTGGACCAATCTATTACCTACTAAGTCTCCTGGCGTCTGCTATGTTTCGATAGGAGGTCTGCTGATTATTGACGAAAATAGTAGACCTGAGACAAAGGTATTCGTTAAACATATCGAAAAAATAATTAAGTCTAAGATAGAGTATCACGAAACATATGACTGTTAGGTTACCTAAGTTGGTATCTGGTTCATCATTATCATTGGCTCATTTTTTCGACATTCTCTAATGTGAGCCCAGTTTCTTCGGTGCTATAGATAGTGATGTCTGTATCAGCAATTTTATCGTCCATGACCAATCTATCAATGCGATTACTGGCTTGTTGATGGACTTGGTCGGCCGCTAATAAATACCATTGTATTGCTTTTTGATAATCCTGAAAAAACTTTCTTCACTTTCATACAAATAAGTTATTTTAGTATTCATTACAGTCGATATTTGAGGAGTATTCAGCTCTTTTAACGTCTATAGCATTATCACCACTCATCCAGTTTCTTTTGTTTTTTGGTATTTGTTTGCCATCCAAATAATTTTTAAATTTTATGAAATTCTCTGTTTCAAAACTATTACCGTCACACACATTAATGAAGAAATACACAATATCGTCGCCTGTCGATGTTTCAAAATCCGTAGTTGATCCATAAACGTAAGGTTTTTGAATATACCAACTATCAACGGCTGTCACTTTAGCTGCAATTTTTTCACCTTTATAAATTAAATAGTAATTTTGACTAGAGATATACCTCAGTTTTAACTTACCTAGGATTGGGGGCTGATAAATATTATGATTAAGAAATAATAATACAGTTATAGTTAACAGAGCAATAAATAACGGAACTAATACTTTTTTAGGTTTGTTAAACAATTTTTATCCTTAATTGCTTTTTAATAGTTGTGCTTATATAGTTCGACCAATTTCCTGCAATTTTATAGGTTGTAACGTTTGGATCTTAATTTCCTGATATTAAGTCAAAGGTATCATAAGAATCTTTAAACTCACTTCTAAAGGAATAGTTGATTTTTCCAGCGATTCTGATATCACCTACCGAGATTGAATTGAGCAATGCCAAGTTCGTATATCTCAGTAGGGGTGCTTTGATTTGATAATATAGGTGTGTTTGATGGTTTCGCTGAACAAGCAGAAACTATCAAACCACTGGATAATACCGTCGCAAGTAATAAATACTGAATTAAAGAGGTGGTTTTTTTTGATACATTAAAATCGCGTTAGGAAATTCTATTTAATGGGCTGATTTGGACTCACTTGCTCGTACGTTTTACCTTCTGGTACAGGTATGCAATCGACCTCTTTTTGAGGTTGATCAATCAAGACATGGCTTCAAAATTGAAACATCTGCTGAATCACCTTCAAAATCAAGTTTCTCATTTAAACATTCAATTTTGCTAATTAACTGTTGCTCTTCTTCTTTACTTAGACTCTGTTCATCGTTGTAGTCTTTCTTAGGGTAATGGTTGAAATCAAGTGCTAAACCATAGTCTCTAATAATGCTATGTTTTAAAGAGTCCAGCTGAAAATTTTTTCTTCTTATGTTTTCTGGCAAATTGTTCCTATCACAATCACATATAGTTTCAAAGTGATTTAAAATATGACTCATCTGTGCGTCACCAGCTTTCACTAGGACTTTAGGCGAAGGGTAGTGAAGAGAAGCCGTACTATATCTATTCCATGCTGTACCATAGTTCTGCTGCTCAAGCTCTATATCGCCCTCTTTTTCAAGATTGAGTAAAGATTGATAGCTCTCTTTTTTATTAGTAGGGCTTACAGGAGTTTCCCATCTATCAGTAACACGACGTAAAATGGCTTTAGAGTCTTCAAAGCCTTGAACTGTCGAATTTTCTGATGATGAGAGCTCACTATTCGTTTTGGTGGTGTCATTACTCTGAGATATAGAATTTTTTTGGTCGTGATCAATATCATCGTTACAGCCTGTTAGAAATAAGCAAAGGATAATTAGACTCCAAAAGGACTTTGACATCATAGTTCTACTATTCAATAACAGGGAGAAAATTAATCATCACATGTAAAACATTTTTTATCTTCATTATTCATTTGACATATTATATAATCTATTGCAATAGCATCATACTCAGATTCTAAATACCTATTTTTATAAGTTATATTCTCATCGTATTTTAAAAAAGTGTTGACCTTGTAGTATTCAACGGGTTTGACATTTTCTTTTGACCATTGTTCTATTTCATCACAAGTAGGGCGATTCCAGAAAGTAGATTTTACAATAAACGTTTGCTGTCCGTCACTATTTGGAAAGATATCATCTAGGTATTTGGCATGGTAAATTTTAGCATCCTCATTACAGCCTGTTAGACATAAGCAAAGAGCAATAAGACTATAAAGATATTTTGACATTCTCTATCCTTAACCTCACGTATAAAGGAGCACAGTTATGATAATGCTGTAACAATGAATAAAGACTGGGTCAGAACGTCAGATTTTTTTAGGTACGTCAAAACTACATTAGAAAGCTTTATTGAACAGGCTGATTCGGACTCATTTGTTCATAGGTTTTGCTTTCTGGTACAGGTATGCAATCGGCTTCTACTTGAAAACTACTGGCCTTGTAAAGCAAGCGCTATGTATTGTTGGGTATAAAACCAGAATCATCTATTGTTTATCTTCTAATCTAACGACCGTAACGTTTTGGCTTCATCGAATCAAATATATTAAATGTCAAATTAGTAATACATCGACTATTTTTTTCTTTCTCTAACTCACTGATTATTTTTAAAGGTTTTAAGTTATTGCTTTGATTTGAAGAAGAGCTGTAGTCTCTTATATGATCTTTTATACCAACAATCACTAACCTATTGGTAAGAAAAACTTTTCCTATATCGTTTTTTTATCTAAAACGCGGTAGTATGATTGAAAGTGATTATTATAAGGTTTTTTATAATCAGAGATTAATTTATTATAGTCAGAACTATTGAAGCAGATAGGTTCTTTAAGATATATGATTAATAAATTACTATTTTGAGGATCCCCTTTTACTTTAATATTTCTTATATAAGGATGTTTATTTTTAATACTTTCAATTTCATAAGAATTATTATTAGCATACTTAATAAATTTAAAGTTATTACCGTAGAATTTTTCAACTTGATGAGTTGAATAGGGGTAGTTATTTGAAAAATAGTCAATTGTGCTAAAAAACATTCGTTTTTCTTCATTTAAGCTATCAATATTTATATGGGCTTCATTGTTTGTAGTAATAGATGAGTGGGCAGTTGTGCAATAAATCGTTATTGTGCTTAATAGTAAAATATTTCTAATAATTTTTTTTGTTTTATCGTTAGTCACAAGTGTCAACCTATATTTTTTTAATAAACCACTATTATTAGTAAAAATGTATTTTACTGTAGTAAATAATATTTTTAAAAATTCAATAGCAGTTCATTCAAATTGCCTTCGTTCTCATATTCATCATAACGGTTACCGTAAAAGTCGTTATATTTTTCACCTGTAGTAGATGTCTCACGATTTCCATATACTTTTCCCGCTTCATGCCAAGCGCCATGATCATCACCATATTTCTCATATGCTGATACAAGAGTTTTAAGCTCACTTGGATCACTATGCGGTTTCATAATATCTATGGCACCATTATCTAGTAACTCTTCTCTGATCATGACACTGTAAATCGCAGCGCCTCCTTCTCCTTTCAGCTTGCTATCAATATAAGCATCTCTACTTGATATCTCGATTTCTCCTTGATAGGTAGCATGACCTACTTCATGAGTGAGCGCATGCATAGCCATGGCTGGCTTATCTGTGTGATCAGAGGTTTTATATTAATAAATGCATCTGCTCCCTCTATAGGCTTATTCGTTTGTTTATCAATTATCTGACCTGTGATCTGCGAAGTAGCATAAATCACTTTCTTCTGACAGCTTATAAAGCTATAGTCAAAACACCTTAAAATCGCTACGATGCTGCTGGTATCAATTTTTTGCAGTCTCTGCTAGCGTAGCTACAGCAAGCAAGAAAAATTGATATCAGCGGCACGTGATGTATCGATATTACTTTTCTATGACTATAATTGATGAAAAAAATAATACTGATATGTATGCGATTTTAATATTCATATTAATCTTTCTTTAGTCTCGACAATCATAATAGGCCTTTAACGTCTCCTTCATTTGCGGCCACTCGATCGAAAAAATCAGTTGGATTATCAACAGCAGAGTATTTAGTATATGTTTACTACTAGAATCAGATAGTGTAATACCATAATCAATATCAACCTTCTCTTGATTTATCAATACAAGTATCACCTTGATATAGCATATAGAACTCAACATGAGAATTATAATACTCAGCATATAAGTGTGCTAGCGTGTTGAATTGCGCTTCTTCGTAGGATTGTCTAGTATCTGATGTGCCTTCAATTGGAATAATATTTTCTTCATCAACGCATTCACGTCTTATACCGGGTGTTGTCATGGAATATCCATAAACGCCGTATACTCTTAAGTCGCCTCTAGCCAAGGCTTCACGAGCATCCGCTGTAGGATCAGCCTGATACAAATAATCTAACGTAAAAGGTTGCTCTACTTCGTAGCTACAAGCGGTTATAAAGTAAAGCAGTATTACTATTGTTGATATTTTATTTAGCAAAACCTCCTCCATGTCTTGCACTTGGATGTCTTAAAATAGAGTTGTCATCCAGCTCTCTCATAATTGTATTTTCATAGGTTATAGCTTTATGTTTATAATCGGTTTTACCTGTATCTACATAATTTTTTATATGTCCTAATTCATGAGCCATTACCCTTGTTAAAGTAGGTTTAAAAACACCTGTAGCCTTACCATCTGTAATTTTACTATCTGCGCGAACAAAGTAAGGATCATCAACGTTCATGTTGATTTTTACAGTAATCATATCTTTATCAATCATTTCAGCCGATTCCCACAGTTTCCAAGACTCATGCCGATTAAGAATCATAGGCTCTTTTTTTATTGTTGTTAATCCTAAGCCTCCGGAGTTTACTGTTTCGATGGAAACTCTATAAACACTACTATCGTTCTGAATAACAGAGATTATATGTTGCCCTTGCGGAGTAGATTTAATCTCATTAAAAGCTTGTATACAGTCTTTACCGAAAACTGAAAACTTACTACCATCGATGCCACCATCATAAACTGTATTCTTATTACCTTTTAAATCTATATATAAACCTTGCGTACTGGCGAGTTTGTTTTCAAACAAAGCATCAGGCTCCGACTTCGGAAATACCAAAGGCGCTGCTTGCGCAATACTGCCTACATTAAATCCTGACTCCGAAAACGACTGCTGACTAGCAATTAGCTTCGCGCCGCAGCTGGTGACATCGCCGCCACGTGCGATGGGTGCACCGTCGACGATAAAAGAGGCATCACCACTAAGAATGGTGGTGACCTTTTTGCATTTTTTACAAATGACTTTATCGCCTATGCGCGAGATTGGGATACCGTTATGAGTGGTGTGCGATGAGCCGGAGATGACCGTCCCACCATGAGAGGTCTTTGCGCCAACGGTGATATAGGCTGCCATAGTGCTACCTTGCTTAAACGTTTAAAGTTTGGACTTTTATAGCGGATCTATTATTTACATCACATTATAGATGGCTAAAGCGTTAAATATCAAACTTAAGTTTAACTAAAGGCAGGGTTCATATCGCGAGATTAGCCTGCGCAAAGCATGAAAGCGTTAGAATGACTGACGGCAGTAAGAAATTGAGACTCTTTACTCGGTATTAATAACAAGCAAAAATCTAACCTTCCATCTCGCTAGTCAGCCACTTAGAAACATCATCAACCTGCGCAGCTAACTCAGGATACGCTTTACCTAACTCATCAAGCCTAGCCTGAATCTCATGCTTATCATATTTAATATCAGTCAGCGACTCTTTTAACAGATCAATCAATTCAACATTTAGTGCATCAGAGAAAATTACGACCTCGTTAATCACTGCTTGCTTCACATCAAGGTGCAAATCAATAATGCCCCAATCAAAGCGCGTTTCAATGTGATGGGTGAATTCAGGCGTCTTGCCAAAGCGCCAATCCCAATCAGCCATTTGCTGATAATATTTGTTTAATGTAGGCTGCTTGGCGAGGCTGGCTTCATCCAACTCTTCTACTGGCGCGGTGTCGCCATAATATTCACAAAACGCTTCGATAATTGCAGCGGATAAGGTCTCGTGATTAATATTATCGTTGAACTCAACCAAGTTAGCGACGCGAGCGCGGACGGATTTGATACCTTTGGCTTTCAGCTTAAGCGGATGCGGGTTGAGATAATCGCCCAGCTTTTGCATGTTGGCGTTCACCAGTAAAGTCCCGTGATGAAAGCTGCGATCGGCGGCATGTTTAAAGGCGCTGCCTGATATTTTCTTATCACCGACTTGCATGTCATTACGACCAGATAAATCTGCGTCTATGCCTAACTTCTTTAGCGCATTAATGATGATAGTGAAGTTTGCCTCTTGGTCGTAGTCGGCTTTGGGCGACAAAAAGGTAAAGTTGGTATTGCCCAAGTCATGAAACACTGCGCCGCCGCCACTTTGTCGCCGCGCCAAAAACACATCGTCGGCTTCCATCTTATCAATTTTGCATTCTACCCATGGGTTTTGCGAGCGTCCAATGACCACGGTCTCGCTATTGCGCCATAAGAATAGCGTGTGCGAGTCGGGGTCGAGCGCTTGGAATATCCAATCCTCGGTCGCGAGGTTAAACCAAGGGTTGGTCACGGCAGACTTTAAAATGCGCAGTTTCATTGTTTGTCCTTTTTCTCGGATGGTTTTTCTAGAGTGAATATTAACAATAGATACTGTCATTGTTGCCGATGCGAGATTGGAATTCAATGGGTGCGTGGTATGGATGATGGTTTTGGAGATTTGTATATCGTGATAGGGCAGAGTATTTTGATTAGATTCTGGAGAAGGTGATTTATAGTTTTTTGGAGGAATGGTTAGTTTTTGGAGCTAATCCTGCTATCCGCTTGTATCTAACTTGTCGATGGCGTGCGGACTAGGTTGTCTGGTGGCGTTCCAACATTCGAGCGACCACCTCCAGCCATAGTCCGCAGCGCCATCATCTACGTCAGGATACCGCTACTATCAGGGCTAGCGGTGAGATCTATTTTCTTATTTACATTTATCGTAGTTTGAATGTTTGTTATGAAATATGCTACCTCTACTATTAGACATCATTTGATTTCATCCAATAAAACTTTTAACGATTCTAAGACCTTTTCAAATAACTGTTTAAAGTGATTATTATAAGAACCGTGATCTTTGAGAGCTTTTTTTCTAAGATCTTCCGCTTCACTTCCAGATACGTGCCCTTTAACCTTATTTCTAAGGTTGTGAACTTCATGAAATACTGACATTAGGCTATGAGCGTCTTCTATTTCGAACCCTTTGGCGATTAAGATATTTTCAATAATTTTCAGAGTACCAAATTTGTTTTCAACATGGACGCTCAGCTCATTTGCTTTGGCTTTCAAGCTCTTCTTATCAAACCCTTCTACGATAACTTGGTCAAAGTTTAATAATTCATCAGCCCATTCATCTTTTGAGTCCGTGTAAGGGTAGTGAAGCTTAGTTAAACCTTCAGACGTTTTTAGCTTCCACCAATCGAGACTACTGTCATTCATTTTCGATAATAATCGCTTTAACTTTTCTAAGACATCATCTTCATCAGAGAATTTACCTAGAAAGTCATTTTCAAATGCACGTTTAGAAATAGAAGTTTTTGGCTCTACATTATATTGTTTCCAATGTAACTGTTCACGGTAAGGTAGCTTGCTCAAGTCGCATAGGTATATAGAAACTTGTCCTGCATCATTTATATCATATGAACGTAAATACCATGCTCCACGACATTCTATAGATCTAGATCTAACAGTGAATTTTTCAGAATCCGACTTGTACTTTCTTAAAACCTCAGCATCAAAGAATGCTGGACTGGTAGCAAATGGTTTGCCAGTATCTTCAAAATAACTATCTAATTCATTAGGATTACATGAATGTGTACAGATTTTATTATGCTTAAAATCATTAATAATCAAATCTACATACTCTTTTTCATCATTACCCCATACGATTTTAACTAACTTGTCCATGGGCATAGAAATATCTACGAGCTGTATACCTCTAAAAAAACTACCTATAGGCAAAATAATTGTTTGCTCTCCAAAAGAAACTTTCGTACTTATTATTTTAGTCCTTCTTTCACCATTCCAGCTAGTAAATGTTGAGGGATTATAATTCGAGAAATCTACCATCCTTAAAAGCAATTGATTAGTAGCAGTCGTATATTGTGAAAGCGCTTCCTTTTTAATGACTACAGCATTTAGCTTATCCTTAGGGTTCAGTTCAATTTCAAGGGTCATGATAACTTCGTCTAAGCCACCAATTTTGTCTAGCTTACACCAAGATCTTTTATCATGAATGTAATGCAATTCTAAAACTTGAGCTATTTTTTGGTTTATTTCGAAGTAACTTTCATAACCTTTCATACCTTCAAAACTTCTTGAGTGAAGAATAGGTTCTCCAGTAGCAATAACATTGCTATCAAAAGCTGAGCTTGGGCTTTCAACATTACAATCTGTATATGAACAACTAAAAGACCAAGAAGAATCTATCCCTCCACTCCATCTAAGTAAGTCTTTCATCTCTTCTTTTGTGTACTCAATACTAGGTATTAGAGCAGTTTGTAAAAATGAATGTGTTGAGCTAGCATATAGCAGTATATAGTCATCCTCTAATTCCTCTTCTAAAAAAGAGATTAAACCTTTTAAGAGTAGCCAATCCTCGATACTTTCATCTTTTGTAGGAAGAGAGGTAATATTTTTTATTTTTTTAAAATTATATAAATTCATTTTCAAATATCTCGTCTATACTTAATTTAAGCTACTAAATTTTCTTGATTGGTTTCAATACTACTGGTTAGCCATAGCATAATCTACCGTTCAATATTAATCATACATTTCACCAAAATCTTATATAGTTAAAAGTAGTCGTCTTGAGACAAGGTTGGCAGGATTAGCTCCCACAAGCTCAAAACCAAAAAAAAGCTCCTAAAAAGCGTTTTTCATACTTCTGATTTTAGAAAACCTCAACAATCTACCCAAAATCTTCCTTCAAAATAGTCACCATATTACGCTCAGCAAGTCCCGTAATAAAGACGTACGGATTGACGCCCGCGCTGCCCGGGATTAACGCACCATCTTGCACGTAGATATTTTTGTGTCCTTTGACGCGTCCAAATCCATCAGTCGCTTTGCCCAATACGCAGCCGCCAAGCGGGTGATAACAGAAATCATCGCCGAAGCCTTTGGTAAATAGTAAGCTTGAGGTAGAGCCACCATTGGCTTTGGCGAGCTTATCTAACAGCTCTTTAGCAGCGTTTACCGAATACTCATTTTGTTTACGTTTCCAATTCAGTTTGACGGTTTTTGAGGTTTTATCATAGTAATAATTACCGCGTTCTGGATTATCAGTGATGGCAAGATAGAGTGTCGTCCAAGTCTCAAGTCCTAGCGGTAGTGGCGCGAGTTCGGCAAAGATTTTATACTTGGAGCCGTCTCTATCGCCGTCCCACATATTAATGGCTTTGACCGGAATGGTAGATTGGATAGTGCCAGCAGCGTGGACGAAATTACGTCCCGTCATGATGTTGCCGTTGGGTCCCCAATGCTGTCCGATATGTTCGTTTAGCTTAGTAAGCTTGCCCTCAGCTTGGCTTTTAAGTAGCAGCTCTGAGGTACCAGTACTGCCTGCATTAAGGAAGAGCTTATCGCAAGTGTAATGTTCTATCTTATCAACGCCGCCAGTTTTATTGATGACGTGTACTTCTAAGCGCAGCTGGTTGTTATCGAGCGCTTGGATAGTATTGACTTTGCGGAGGGTCTTAACGGTGACATTGCCAGTGGCTTCGGCGTCTTTTAGATAAGTTAAATCCAGCGAGAACTTGCCTGCATTGTTGCCGTAGATGACTTCGCCGCCCAATCCTGATTGATAAACTTCGCCGCGCGCTTCCTTTTGCATATAGTCAAAGTCATAGCTATTACCAAAGAATTCCGTCTTCAGTCCAGCTTTTGAAGCTTGGCGTTCAGCAGCGCGGGTAAATTCGTAATGCTCGGACTCATTAAAAAACGACTCTGGAATTTGGCTAACTTTGAGTTCCTTCATGGCGCGAGGAAAGTAAGTATTGTACATCTCATCAGCATCAATCCACGGAAATACAGCTTCAAAGTGTGAGCGTCTAGGCTGAATGGCAATCGCGCCATTAACGATAGATCCACCGCCATAGGCACGCCCAGCGAAGACTTTCATATCGTCATATTCGATTAAATCCAAAACTCCCGGATATTTCTTAATGGGAATAGGAATGGTGATCGGCGCATTTGGCCAATTGCTAAACCAGCTTGAGCGTTTATCGGCGCTAATCATCTTGCAAAAAGTATCGTGCTTGGGACTTCTATCCCAGCGCATGCCCATCTCAAGTATCAACACTTTATGACCTTTTTCGCTCAATCGCAATGCTGATACCGCACCACCATAGCCACTACCAACGATGATATTAGGAAAGTGACCGGCTTGGGTAATCTTGCTTGGTAGCTTTACTGGTTTTGCCAGCGTTTGGCAACCGCTTACTGCAGCGGAGGTGCTGATAGCGCCTAAGCTGAAACCCATAGCTTTAATCAGTTGACGTCGTTGCATACTGCTTCCTAATAGGTGTTATTTAAGCTGAAAAAGTGATTATCTGGTAAGGGTAAGCCTAGTTAGGTAGGCTAAGCGAGCGCTATATTAGCAAACATAGGTTGCTTAACTATGTCTTTTACATTATTGCTCTAAAAAGCATGAATAATAAAAATCGAGTTAACCCAGTAAATCCTTCTATTATTTTTAATAGTTATAGAGTCAGCTCAATGTAAAAACGATACAGCGGGATTGGGATGAATTTTTTGCAGCCTCTGTCGGCGTAGGCACAGCAAGCTAGAAAAATCATCCCAGTCTCGCGTCATAAAATCACGTATTTATTTTATTTGGTATCAACTATAGCCACTCGTTATTTTAGTTTATCCATGAGCTTGACCTTCTAAAAAAAATACCTTAATATCATGTTTCAATGTACTAGAACAAAAGTACAAAAATATTCTTTTATGATTAAAAATTAGTATTTCAAAACTTTCATTTCAAACATTGCATTTAAGGGAATAGGGTCTAGATATGACAACGCAAAATATAGCAGCTGGCTACGGATTACATCAGTCAATCTTGCCTAATGACGATGGTTTATACGGTGAGTTCGGTGGCAAAATTGGTCATCCTGAGCTGGCCAAAGCCATGGCAGAAATTGAAACAGGTTTTCGTGAAATTATCAAAGATGAAGACTTTATCGCTGAGATGAAGCGCTTACGTGAGACTTACGTTGGTCGTCCAAGCCCCATTTACCATGCGCAGCGTTTGACGGAGCATTGCGGTGGCGCGCAGATTTATTTTAAACGTGAAGATTTGAATCATACCGGTGCGCATAAGATTAATCACTGTTTGGGTGAGGTGTTATTAGCCAAAAAATTGGGCAAAACTAAAGTAATTGCCGAAACCGGTGCAGGGCAACATGGCGTAGCGTTGGCAACCGCAGCAGCATTGACGGGCTTAGAATGTGAGATACACATGGGTGTGGTCGATATTAAAAAAGAACATCCAAACGTTAGCCGTATGAAAATATTGGGTGCCAATATCGTGCCGGTATCACGCGGCGCAGGAACGCTAAAAGAAGCGGTCGATAGTGCCTTTGAAACTTACCTAAATGAGCTTGATAGCAGTATGTTTGCGATCGGCTCAGCATTAGGTCCTGCACCATATCCTGAAATGGTCAGCTATTTTCAATCGGTTGTTGGTCATGAAGCACGAGCGCAGTTCTTAGCAACGACTGGCAAGCTGCCCAATAAGGTTGTCGCTTGTATTGGTGGTGGCTCTAATGCCATTGGGATGTTTAGTGGTTTTTTTGATGATGCCGATGTACAAAAGATAGGCGTCGAGCCCGCAGGTGAAGGTTTGGATACGCCCAATCATGCTGCCACTATGTCATTAGGTGTTAAAGGTGAGATTCATGGCTTTAAATGTTATGTATTACTCGATGAAAAAGGCGAGCCAGCGCCTGTTTATTCGATTGCTTCGGGGCTTGATTATCCTGGGGTTGGACCACAGCATTCGCACCTGCGAGATTTAGAGCTTGCCACTTATGAGTCAGCAACGGACGCAGAATGCCTAGAGGCGTTTATGGCATTGTCGCGCCTTGAGGGTATTATTCCTGCATTGGAGTCAGCGCATGCCATCGCTTATGCGATGAAAATCGCCAAGGATATGACTGCAGATGAGACAATTTTAGTTAATTTATCAGGGCGCGGCGATAAAGATATCGATTTTATTTTGGACAAAGTAGATTTATAGAAAAATCTGTCATCAGTATAGAAAAAACAACACCCATTGAGCGACGAACCAGTTATTATCGGAGTTTTTTACTGTCTAACGCTTGATAAGGTTTACCCATGTCCAACCGCGACCTCATTATCTTTGTGACACTGTCCTTTATGTGGTCGCTGTCTTTTATATTTTATCGCGTTGGCGTGCCTGAATTTGGTTCGTTGGCATTTGCCAGTTTGCGTGTGGTATTTGCCGGTTTGGTCATGTTGGTCTTTGTGTTGCTTAGCCCAAAAAACAGGCAAGGTATTCGTGAAAATTGGAAAGTATTGGCACTGGTTGGTTTATTTTCCGCCGCCATTCCTTTTGTGCTATTTTCATTTTCAGCGCGCTCGGTAAATGCTGGGGTGTTAGCAGTACTCAATGCGTCAGTGCCGATGATGAGTGGTTTTATTGCCAGTACCTTTTTTAAAGATAAATTATCAAGAAAACAGATAATTGGTTTGGTCATCGGTGTCATCGGTGTGATTATTTTGATGAGTGAAAGCTTGTTTGGCGGGCAAGGCGCTGAGTCGGGTTCTGGTCTATTGCCGATGGGCTACGCATTATTAGCCTGTGTCGGTTATGCGCTTGGGGCAAACATCACTAGAAACTATTTATTCAACGTCTCTCCCGTCGCGATTACGGCGGGTTCACTTATCATCGCTAGCGTCATTATGTTACCAATAGCGCTCTATGAATTTCCTTATGGCAAAAGTATCAGTCTCAATGCTTGGGTTTCAGTCATTTGTATTGGTGTTTTTTCAACGGCCATCGCGCTGATTTTTATGAATCAGCTGATTAAAAGTATTGGTCCAATGCGGGCGACCAGCATTACCTTAGTGATACCTATTTTTGCCATTATTTTTGGCTATCTGTTGCTTGGTGAAGCGTTGGATACACCAGCGATTATTGGCTCAATGGTGATATTGTTTGGCACGTATTTGTCTTTAGAGCTGTCTTTTAAAAAGATGCTAAAGTCATAAAAATAACAGAAATTGGTTGGTGCATAAAAAAACCTACTTTTTTAAGTAGGTTTTTTATATTCAAAGCACTTGATTGAGCTTAATTAACACCGCTAATAACTACTTGATATCATTATTCAGTGTCTTTTTCTACGCAAAAAACGCCAATGAAACAATTCTTGGTAGCGGCTTGCCATGGTGACTCCATCGGTAGCGCTTCTGCTCTTTGGTAACGGGCGATTGCCCATTCACTCATCTCATCACCATTTTCATCAATGCCGGAGGTAGGGTATTTCTCCTGACGCTGACTATCGGTTAGCGCTATAAAGTCTAACAAGGCTTGAGCGTCTCTAGCCAAAACACTATTGGGACGTCTGGCTAATTTGAGCATTAACGGTCGATATTCGGGTGTGACAAATTCATGAATACTGTCATCTGTCCATTGCGTATTTTCTGAACCAAACAATATTAAATAACGATATACCTCAGATAAATGTTTGGCATCTTGATACGCATAGCCTTTTGGATAACGTGCTATATAATCTTCCCAAAACTGTGCGCGCTCGATTACCTCTACAAATGAGATTGCAATTCCACCATCGTTCCAAAGAATATCTTGATTATCCATTGCCAGTCGCTCAATAAATGCTTTTTGATCTTGGCGCAGATAAGGGGTAAATATATCTACCATGGCTTGTAAGTCATGAGTGAATTCGTAATAGCCTTCGCCCAAATATATGACACGTACATCAGCGTCGTCCTCTACCAGTCTAATAAAATATTGCAATCTTGGGTTTAGCGTCTTCAGTAGGGGCTCGGGCACCTTTTTGCCTTCGTCAGCCATGCTCATAACGGTATAAAAATTCTCATCCTCCATAGTCTGACTTATGGTTAAAAAACGCTTATACATCGCTTGGTAATCTGTTAGCAAACTCAATACTTCAGCATTATTGGCTGTTGGCAAACAGTTTTTTAACCGTTTTTGAATGGCATAAATAGCTTCAATCTTGCTGGTTTCATCTACTTTTTGCATGGACTTACTCAGATCTAGGCAAGTTTTTGCATCTATGGCTGGCTCTGTGACCACTGCTGGTTTAGATTGTTCTATGCTTAGGGGTTGTTGGTTATTTCGCTCTACTCTTTGCCTGTCATTTGATTCAGCAGGCGTTTCTACCTTCGGTTGACAACCACTTAAGGCAACCAGCAAGCTCATTACTGTGGTAAGAGATAATAGGGTTTTTTGCATGCAAACCATCCTTTAAATAAAGGCTAAAAAAAGTAGCAAATTATTTTTGGCATCTTTTTGAGCTGCTAAGCTCCCCAAAACATACCTTTCAACCGTCATATTAGTCAGAACTTTCATCTTGACAAAATACTCCGTTTAAACAATCTCTACTATTGTCAGCATTTTCACCCCAAATACTAGGTATCTGCAACGCTTCATTCAATTGATATCGTGCTATTTGCCATTCACTCATCTCATAACCTTCCTCATCAGTATCAGGCGCAGGATATTTGCTTTGACGTTCGCTATCCGTTAGGGATAAAAAATTCAAAAAGAGTTGAGCGTCCTTTGCTAAGACACTGTTGGGACGCTTAGTTAATTTCAAAAGGTTTTGTCGATAGTCAGGCTCAAGGAGTTCATGAATAGCATCATCCGTCCATTGCGTATTGTCTGAACCGAAGAAAAGCACGTAACGGTATAAGTCTAATAAAGATTTAGCATCTTCAATGGCATAGCCATTCGGGTAACGCTTAATATAATTCTCCCAAAATACAGTGCGTTCAATGAGTTCGGAAAAAGAAGTGGTGACAGAGGCATCGCTCCAAAAGGTGTCTTGATTATCTTGCGCCATACGCTGGATAAATGCTTTTTGGTCTTGGCGTAGATAAGGGGTAAATATGTCTGCCATGGCTGTCAAATTATGACTAAAGGCATAGTAACCTTCGCCTAAATTGTAAACTCTAACATCGGCATCATTTTGGATGAGACCAATCAGGTAGCGTACTCTTGGACTCATCTTTTTGAGCGATTCAACGGGTACTTTTTCATTTTGTTCTAATGCCGACATTACTTCAAAAAAATCGTTATTGAATTCTTCGTCATTAATATCACTATCATCCCATAAAAAACGCTCATACATCGCTTGATAGTCTTTTAGTAAATTCAATACTTCGGTATTACTAGCGGTTGGCAAACAGGCTTTCAGAGTTTTTTGGAGGGCATCAATGGCTTCAATTTTGCTGGTATTATCCACTTTTTGCATGGACTTACTGAGTGCTAAGCAGGTCTTGGCATCTACCGCTGAGTTATCAGCAATCGCAGGTTTGGGCGTTTTGTTTACGGATGGTTGGCGGATTTGGTCGGTGCTGTCTTTTGCCTCTACTTCAGGCGCTTCTGATTTAGGCTGACAAGCACTTAAGGTAAACAGCAAGCTCATCCCTATAGTGAATGATAAAATAGTTTTTTGCATGCGTTACGTCCTGTAAATAAGGGATAAAAAGAGCAAGGGTTATCTTAGAAAACTACGTTGATATGACGATATTTTTTGAAGGCATTTTTTGAAAACACATTTTTTATATCAAGCTAAGAATATCAGCTTAATAAGCTTATAAGACCGCATAAATAATAACGTTTAATAATCCAAAAATATACGTATGTCGGTGTTTTTGTTTGTAAATTTCACTTGGAATACTGACTTTTACCCCTATAAAGAACACGGCTTATACATAGCATGCTTAGTCAGTTCAAGAAGCAAAAGTACGTGCTATTGACCAATTATCGATAAACTTTATAACTGTCGTTTTATAACAACAAACAAGGCTTTTTATGGCATACGATAATTTATTCGAACCCATCAAAATGGGCACTCAGACGTTAAAAAACCGCATAATCATGGCACCCTTAACCCGCTTACGTGCGGTCGAGCCAGGCGATATTCCAACTGTGCTTGCTAGCGAATATTACTCGCAGCGTAGCGGTGCAGGGTTAGTGATTACCGAAGCGACGCAGGTATCTTTTCAGGCAAAAGGTTATGCGGGCGCACCGGGTATCCATACCCAAGACCAAACGACCGCATGGAAAACCATCGTTGATAATGTCCATGCAAAAGGCGGCAAAATTGTCGTACAGTTATGGCACACGGGTTTGGTCGCGCATGAAAGTGTCCAACCTGATGGCAAAGCGCCAATCTCTGCCTCTGATGTCCATGTTGGTGTGCGCACCTCACTTCGCGATAGCAATAACCAAGCCATTCGTGTTGAGGCGACTCCCCCGCGCCCAGCCACCCCTGAACAAATACAGCAAGTCATCGCTGACTTTGGTCTTGCCACCAAAAACGCCAAAGAAGCAGGCTTTGATGGGGTAGAAATTCATGGTGCTCATGGCTATCTGTTGCATCAGTTTTGGGCTCAGCATACTAACCAACGTGATGATGAATATGGCGGCAGTCGTGACAACCGTGCCCGTTTGACGCTGGATGTCATCGATGCTTGTGTCGACGCTTGGGATGCTGATCATGTCGGTATTCGTATTTCACCGCTTGGTACTTTCAATAATGTCGAAGCCGGTTATCATGAAGATGAAAACATTTGGATAATTGAGCAGATTAATAAACGCGGCCTGATGTATCTGCATCTCTCTGAGCCTGATTGGGCAGGCGGTACACCGTATAGCAACGAATTCCGTCAGCGCGTTCGCGATGCCTTTGGTCAAATGATTATCGCCGCTGGTGGTTATACCGCTGAAAAAGCTGAGAAAAATATCAAAGATGGTTATATCGATGCGGTTGCCTTTGGTCGTGACTATATTGCCAACCCTGACTTGGCTGAGCGTATCCGCGAAGGCGCACCGCTTAATGAACAGCTTCCAGAGAGCTTTTATGGTGGCGGCACAGAGGGCTATACCGATTATCCATTTTTAAACCAAGCATAATCGTTTATTAATCAATGCTCTTGATGAAAATAGAGTGATAGCCAAAAAAGCCACCTTGCTAATGATAGCAAGGTGACTTTTTTAATGATCCAATTTAACTATATTGCCCTAATAGCTATCTCAGCTATTTACCAAAGTTACCGGTTTGATAGTCACGAAACGTTTGTTTTAACTCCGCTTCTGTATTCATCACAAACGGTCCGTAGCCTGCAATCGGTTCACCGATAGGCTCGCCACTTAATAGCAATAGTTTGACGGGTGCGAGCGTTTCCCCTGCAGTTGCGGTAGTAGGGAAGTTTAGCTCAATAGTATCACTAGATTGTTTAGATGCCTGCTCAATTTGAGAATCTACACCAGTTTGAGCAGGCGCTTCAAACTGAATCAGGCTACCAGCTGCCACAGGTGTATTGTTAATAAGTAGCTCGCCTTCTTGCACCAATAACATGACATTGTGTGTGCTCGGTACTTGCAACGTCGTTGACCCTGCGCTATGCAAGGCAATATCCCACATATTAATAGCGGTAAAAGTACTTGCCGCGCCGGATGTGTCTTGCGATTGACTAGCACTTTGCCACTGACCTGCAATAATAGCGGCTTTTCCAATAGAACGTCCATTCTCATTAGCCAGTAAATCAATAATAGGTAAATCAGCGCGTTTAAGGGTTTGATATTTAGGAGCAGTCAGTTTGTGCGAGCTTGGCAGATTGACCCACAATTGCACCATACTAAAAAGCCCGCCGCGTTGACTAAATGCTGGCGAGTGGAACTCTTCGTGCATAATGCCGCGCCCAGCAGTCATCCACTGCACATCACCTTCTTGAATCACGCCATAGCCACCGGTTGAATCGCCATGACTGATTTCCCCTGCATAGGCGATAGTGACCGTCTCAAAGCCCTTGTGCGGATGCTGTCCGACACCGTGAGGACGCGACTCATAGTTGGGATTGGGCTCAAAGCTGGTAGGTTTACCGTAATCTAATAATAAAAATGGATCAGTATGCTGATAATTAAAGTCGGGATTATCCTCAAGGTGATTGACCAAGGTTTTTACATAAAAACCGTCACCAACCCAATGTGATTCTTTATCACTATGAATGTTTTTGATTGAACGCATGTCGCACCTCGCGAGCCTAAGCCTGTTATGTCATATCAATAATTTTTTTGATATTAATAAAATGGCTATTATTAAGTAATTCTAAATTGTTTTAGGTATATGTTAAGTGTATATTGTATTTATATTCACAATTATCAAGTGTTGAATCAGTAATATATTCGGTTCAAAATAGAAGCTGGTTTGATAGAACTGAGTCAACAAAGTCAGTTCAAACTTTATAAATATAATTTAATACTAAATAACCTCACCGCAAACAAAGCCACTGGCCCACGCCCATTGAAAGTTATAACCGCCAAGCCAACCTGTAACATCCAGTACTTCACCGATAAAATATAAGCCATCTTGATAATTACTCTGCATGGTTTTTGACGATACTTCATCGGTTTTTATCCCGCCACGCGTGACTTCAGCAGTACGATAACCTTCGGTACCAGAAGGTTTAAGCTGCCAGCCGTTGAGCGTTGCGCCAAGTTCTATCAAGCGCTCATCTTTAATGTTAGCAAGCTCAGTATCTTTGATATCTTCCCATAGATGGGTTTGTAGCGCTGCCAATAGCTTTTTAGGCAATGCGCTATCCGTATAATCAGCCAAAACCGTTCGGATAAGTTGTCTAGGATGTGATTTTTTATGAGCAAGAAAAAGCGCGGTCATATCCGTGTCTGGTAGCAGATTAATACTAATGGTTTCACCAGTATGCCAATAGTTTGATAGCTGTAGCATGGCAGGACCAGAGAGTCCGCGATGGGTAAATAACAGCGGCAATTTAAATGAGATACGCTCATTACTAGCAATCACAGGGAGACTAATACCAGCAAGCGTGCGAATCAGCTCACCTGTTTTATCGGTAAAGGTAAAAGGTACTAGGCTGGCGTCGGTCACTATTAAGGTATGCCCGAACTGCTGCGCCAATTCATAACCCAAACCACTAGCGCCCATCGTCGGAATAGATAATCCACCAGTTGCCACGACCAATGATTCACAGTGATAGCCCGTTTGCGGAATTTTAGTTTGATTTGCCGTGTCTTTTCTTTCTTGCTTTTCTTTTTTACTGAGTACTTTAGTCGTCAATAACTCAAAGCGGGTCTTTTTATCTGCTTCGAGTGCTTGCACACTTTCAATCTGAGTATTAAGCCTTACTTGTACGCCCACAGCAGCACACTCATCAAGTAGCATGGTCAAGATATCTTGCGCCGAATCGTCACAAAATAGTTGACCGTGTTCGCGCTCATGGTAGGGGATTTTATGCTGCTCAACCATGCCGATAAACTCCCAACTGGGATAACGGCTGAGCGCTGATTTACAAAAATGTGGGTTGCTACCGATAAAATGCTCGGGTTCAACGAAATAATTGGTAAAGTTGCAACGTCCACCGCCTGACATAAGGATTTTTTTGCCCGCTTTATTGGCATGATCAAGTACCAATACGCGGCGACCACGGCGACCCGCTGTTAGCGCACAGTATAGCCCTGACGCACCAGCACCGATGATGATGACATCATAATGGGCGTGTTGTGGTGCATTGCGGTGATTGTCCATGATGGTTTGTTCCTGATTTAAAAAGTAAAAATGGGACTGATAGCGCATTTCTTATTTAAAAAGATATGTTCTTATGGATGTGGCTTGCAGCGATTTCTTTAGGGTAGCTATTGTCCATGTTTTATATCAGGTTACAAGGATTAATTAGCACTGTAATAAATTATAAAAGAGTTTAAAAATGGGTGGTGTATCAAAAAGTATGCTGATTAAAATTTGAACAATTCTTGAAGCCTTGAAAGGCCTGTAGAATAAGAAAACTTAGCATAGGTTTCTTATTAACTTTTATCGCTAGCATACTTCTTAGAACACCACCAATATTTCTTTGGCTGGAGGATCTACTCTAACAATAATAGATTGTTCATACTCTAAAGCTTCTGCTACTGGAAAAGGCAAATCTATCTTTTTATTATTTATATAAATGACCCCATCATTAATATCAAAATTTGAAAAAATCATTTCTATAACCTCTTTGTATTTCTAAATGAAGATTCAGGTAAACGCTCTAAAAGTTCGTACTGTATTGAGTTTCCTACGCCAGAAAACTCTGGCAAAGGATTCACTGTTCCTGTCCGAATCTTCGTACTACAACCAGGAAGTTTTGATACAGTATTAATCAGTTCCCCTTTTTATCATGAAGGCCAAGCGATTAGTCTATCAATAATTTCAATACATTCCTCTTGAGGTAATATGAATTCATCCATATCCATTGCTATTAAGCTGTGCAGATCACTCTGAAGTTCATAAGGTATCTCGTTAGAATAATCAAGCAAAAATTTCATAGCTTGTATTGATACCTTAGTAGGTTGGTAGTCGGCCAATATATGTCTTCTCAATTCCAACAACTCAGCTTTTATAAGTTCATTCATATTCTCACCTTAAAATTGCCCATCGTAAATATAGTTGGTGGTGTATCAAAAAGTATGCTGATTAAAATTTTAACGATTTTTGAAGCTTTGAAAACCCTATAGAACCAGAGAACTTAGTATAGATTTCTTATTGACTTTTATCGCCAGCATACTTTTTAGAACACCACCTAAAAATGCTCTACATAGCAAATATTACACACTTATTAAGCAATCAATAAAATCAGATATGAATCATTAAGTCTACAGGCGTACAGTGAAATTGTTGTGATTAGTGGTTGATGTCTTGCAACCATTCTGCTTATTTGTCACACTATCCTTAAGTGTCAAAATTATGGAAGATGACCCTTATCACCTGTGTAAGTCCTCGCTATCTGCGATGGTTGCTACAGGTCATAATAATTAAAAAAGGATGACCCTATGACCCAAAAATCATTTCCGATTGCGGCTGAGTTTGTCGCCGCTGCCAATATCACCGCCGAGCAGTATGCTGAAGAGTACAAGCAATCCATTGCGTCACCTGAAGCGACCGATGCCTTTTGGGCAAAGCGTGCCGAGCTGATTGATTGGATAAAAAAACCCACCAAAATCAGCGACGTCAGTTATGATCTGGAAGATTTTCGCATCAAATGGTATGAAGATGGTGAGCTGAATATTTCAGTCAATTGTCTCGATCGCCACGTCAAAAACAATCCTTATAAGCCTGCCATCATTTGGGAAGGTGATCACCCTTCACTACATAAAATCATCTCATTTAAAGAGCTGCATTCTGCGGTCTGTCGCTTAGGTAATGCGATGCGCAAGCTTGGGGTTAAAAAGGGCGACCGCGTCACTTTATATATGCCAATGGTACCAGAAGCGGTGGTAGCGATGCTGGCATGCACACGCATCGGGGCGGTGCATTCGGTGGTATTTGGCGGCTTCTCTGCTGAGAGTTTGGGCAACCGTATTATTGATAGCCAGTCCAAGCTTGTCATTACCGCTGATGAAGGTATTCGTGGTAATAAGCGTACGCCACTCAAAGCCAATGTCGATCGTGCTTTAGATATGGATGGCACAGACAGCGTGACTAATGTCATTGTCGTGCACCGTACAGGCAACTCAGTACCGATGAGTGGTCGCCGTGATGTTTGGTATCATAGTTTGGTGGACGGTGAATCGCAGCACTGCGAACCTGAGGTCATGAATGCCGAAGACCCGCTATTTTTATTATATACCTCTGGTTCAACGGGCAAGCCTAAAGGCGTCTTGCATACCACCGGTGGCTATATCACTTATGCACTGTCTACTTTTCGGGATGTCTTTGATATCAAAGACGATGATGTTTATTGGTGTACGGCGGATGTCGGTTGGGTGACGGGTCATACCTATGCCACTTACGCACCGCTTGCCAATGGTACCACGACGGTTATGTTTGAAGGGGTGCCAGAATATCCGACTTGGGCACGCATTGGGCATATCATTGATAAACATCAAATCACGATTTTATATACCGCGCCGACAGCTATCAGAGCCATGATGAAAGAGGGTGATACCTTTGTTCGTGAGTCGGATCGCTCAAGTCTACGCTTGCTTGGTACAGTTGGTGAACCGATCAATCCTGAAGCATGGGATTGGTATTATCATCTCGTCGGTGGTGGCAAGTGTCCAATTGTCGATACTTGGTGGCAAACTGAAACTGGCGGTATTATGCTTTCACCGATACCGGGAACGGTCGCACTTAAACCGGGCGCGGCGATGAATCCACTCTATGGCATCATACCTGAAGTCATTGATACTGACGGTACAGCACTTGAGGGTTCTGCTGAGGGTAATTTGGTTATTAATAGTAGCTGGCCCGGTCAGATGCGCACTATTTATAATGACCATAAGCGCTTCTTAAAAACCTACTTTACTGAATATCCTGGCTATTACTTTACCGGCGATGGGGTACAACGTGATGAAGATGGGCATTATTGGATCACCGGTCGTGTCGACGATGTGCTAAATGTCTCGGGGCATAGATTAGGTACGGCAGAGATTGAGAGTGCAGTGGTCGCGCATCCGGCGACTGCTGAAGCGGCGGTTGTTGGTATGCCGCACGATATTCGCGGCACCGGTCTTTGCGCCTTTATCATCCTCAAGTCTAGTGAAACAGCAACGGATTCACTCAAGGCAGAATTGAACCGCCATGTACGTTCCGAGATTGGTCCGATTGCCAATCTAGATGCCATTTATATGGTCAATGTACTACCAAAAACTCGCTCTGGTAAAATTATGCGCCGCATATTGCGTAGCCTAGCGGCAGGGCAATATGTTGGGCTTGGTGATTTATCTACCCTAGCTGATAGCTCAGTGATTAATGAGCTGGTCGAAGTGGTCAAAGCCGAACGTGCAAAATAGCCTTGATTATTCAATATTAATGCGCTTTAAATATGATCAGCGTTTGAAAATGATTGGAAGCTAAGGTATAAAAAGCCATACTATTTTTATAGTATGGCTTTTTACCGATATATTACAGTCTGTCCTAAATAAAAAAATACAAAGGTTATCTAGCACTACTGGGATTAATTTTTCTTGCTTGCTTGCTGTGCCTACGCAGACAGAGGCTGCGAATCATTAAGCCCAGTAGCGCTATACTCTTTTAAAAGTGGATGAACTATATTGCTAGGCTTTAAAGGTTCAATGTTTCTTAGAATAACCCCGTTATTTTCATCTCACTACTTATTATATTGCCCCATAATTTATAAGGTTCACTGTCATTATGACTGATTCTGCTGCGCATGCTACCGATAAGATACCAACGCCTACCATCGCCATTATCGGTGGTGGTTTGACCGGTTTATTTACGGCCACTTTATTGGAGCGCGCGTTTACTCATGACAATCGCAAGTCGGTCGTACCAAACATTGTTATTTTTGAGAAATCGCGCAGTATCGGCCGTTTAGCAACACGTTATCGTACGGACAGCGCTACTACTAAAAACTGGCAATGGGCATTTGGTGCGCAGTTTTTTACTGCTAAAAGTGCTGATTTTCAGCAATTTATCAAGCCTTGGTTGGCGACCAATTTACTACAACCTTGGTGTGCCAATGTGGTGGATTTGACGCCAGTCAGTGATGCCGCACAGATTGCTGATATCCAAAAAAAAGAACAATGGCACAGCACGCAAGCACGTTATATCAGTACACCAAAAATGACCAGCTGGGGTCGCGCCTTAGCTGATGAACTAGAGCATACGAGCATAAACTTTAAAACCCGTGTGGCTCCATTAAGTAAAGAGCATTTTGTAGAAAGAAATGATACTAATAGCAAAACAGAGTTGTTTGATGAAGATGGTAACAGTCTTGGTCACTTTGATTGGGTAATTTGTACGACCCCAAACGGACAGGCGGTAGAATTAATGGTAGATAGTGGCTTTAGTGAGCAAGCGAAAATTAGCGAACCACAGATGCAAGCCTGCTATACCTTGATGCTAGGTTGGGAAGATGGGCAGCCATTACCTGATACATTAAGTAGCCAAACACCTTTATGGGGTGTGGCTTATGTCCATGATTCGCCATTGGAGCGAATATTTATCGAGCATCAGAAGCCTGCTCATGACCAGCTGCTGCCCAGTGTCACTATCCATGCACGCAATGATTGGTCGCAGACGCACGTCGATGCTGATATTGATATTGTAAAAGAGCAGTTACTACAGGCCACGAAGCAAGCTTTGAGCTGGAATGATGAAAGTACGCCTAGCCAAGTTGACTGTCATCGCTGGCGTTATGCGGCAACAATTAGTCATCCAAATAACATAGCGAATAAAGCGCTGCACATCTTAGTAGATGACAAGCACCAATGGATTGTCAGTGGTGATTGGTGTGGGCAAGGTAACATCGAAAGCTGTTATCAAATGGCGGCGGAGACGGTAGCGGTAATTTGCTCTCAAACGACAGGCAAAAAAAGAGCCCACGGAGGAGGAACCGTGGACTGAGGAAAACTTATTATGCGGCTGAGCTATTAATGCTGAACTATTAATAATGAATCATGCAGTAATGAATCGTTAGCCACAAATAAATTGATACATATTTATTATTGTTAATATAAAGATGATGTCAAAGGATGATATTTCAAGAAACTCTTACATCTACTTACAATATTCAGTGTACAACTGTATTGATGTTGTCAGGTCATCATAACTGAAATCTTGTGATTTACCTAAGCTGGTTTACATGTTATTACGTTTCAAGCAATGGGTTTATTAAGTCTATTGTAAAGGCTCAGTGGTATATCGATATTTTTGTTAAGCAATTTTGATTAAACAACAGGAATTATTTAGAGTAAATAGGCAGTCAATTCAGTATAAAAGACGCTTAATTATAAGAATGTACGGCTGGTATCAACGAACATACAGAGATGGCATGACGACTTGTCTGAAAAATGCTAAGCTATCTGCCATTATTATGTCTATATTAAACTGGGTTTGCCATGACTGAGAGTAAGCATTTGCATACGCAGGAGCCGCAAAATACCAAGAGTATTTTTAATTTACCCAACAACCTGACGATTGCGCGTATCTTAATGATTCCGCTATTTGTGGCCATCGCCTATTGGCCGCCTGCCATGGGAATTGGCATGCCAGCAATCTCAGATAATGTGATTGCAAAGGTGGGTATGAGTGAGTTTAGCGATAGCTTATTACGCCATTTATTATTGACTGGTGTGTTTATCCTAGCTGCAATTACCGATTGGCTCGATGGCTATTTTGCGCGTAAGCTTAATGTAGTATCAGCCTTTGGTCGCTTTTTAGATCCCGTGGCTGATAAGCTAATGGTAGCCGCCGCACTGATTATATTGGTGCAGTGGCATCCTAATATTATTATGGCGATTGCGGCTATTGTGATTATCTCACGTGAAATCGCCGTCTCAGCATTGCGCGAATGGATGGCAGAGTTGGGCAAAAGCACCAGTGTTGCTGTCTCTTATGTGGGCAAGCTTAAGACTACCTTTCAGATGATAGCGATTACGGTGCTACTATTAAACTGGGAGTCACTTGAAACCGTTGGCTATGTGCTAATGGTTGCCGCTGTTATTTTAACTTTGTGGTCGATGATGATTTATTTAAGAGCAGCTTGGCCTTATTTAAAACAAAGTGGTTAAATATATAGCGACTAAATCTACTGCATTGATATTAAAACCGTAAAATCCAATCAATAAAAAACGCCAGTCGCACCAGCCACCGGCGTTTTTTTATTGCCTATTTTTATTGGTTAACTATATTTGATTAGAGACTGTTTGATTATTCTGTGATTATAGTTAAGCTTAAGATATACTGAAAAAAGTAAATAAAAAAAATAAGCATTGGAAATAAGCATTGGATAGGTATGACGTAAAATCATTCAAATAAGGATATGATATGGATATGACATTGCAAAAGAAACAGTCAGCCGCTGCCGTTTTATTACTGGCACTAATAACAGGTTGTTCGTCATCGCCAACCATGCAAAAAGAAACCGCAGATGTGGCACAAAGTACGCAAGAGCAGTCAAAGCAAGACCGTTCAGCGGATATGCAAACCGATTCAAGACAGCCAGAGTCGATGCAAGACGCGGCTGAATCAGAACGTTTGGGTACTCAGTGGGGTGATGATGTTGACTCAGAAGTGACCACCGTTGATCTACGTCGTGTCAGTGACGAGCCCATTGCGCAAATGCAGGTCTCTTACGCTGACAAAAATTATAAGGGGCGTGCGGTAAATAGTATGTCCTTACTGGCTGGAAAAGTTGAATTTTCAGCCGCTACAGATAGTGGTAAATTACCGCTTTATCGTGATGGTAGTAATTACTACCTTCAAGGCAAAGCAGGTCAAGCCTATCAATTGGTTTATCAAAATAATAGCGCTAACACGTATGAGATCGTCGCCAGTGTCGATGGCTTAAATGTTCTCGATGGCAGTACAGCCAGTCGTTATGATAGCGGTTATGTTTTGAATCCAAATGATGAGTTGGTCATTGAGGGCTTCCGAAAAAGTGACAGTGCGGTTGCCTCCTTTATTTTTAGCAAACCAGACAACGCTTATGCTGCTAATACTGATACCGGTTCGATAGAGAATACGGGAATTATTGGCACTGTTATTTATGAGCTTTACGATCCTGCTAAACCTAAGTATAAACCTCAGCCTAAATCAAAACAGCCACAAGCTTATCCAGCAGATAACGGCTATGCAAAACCGCCACAATAACCGTGATTAATGTATGATTAATGCCTGATTAAATGAATAATAAAAAACGCCAGTAAGCATATCGCTACTGGCGTTTTTTTATTGTTTTATCCTGCTATAAAATAACTCTCTTAGTAAATTATTTTCATAGCTAATAAAGATTAAACTTTAGCGAAAGATAAAGATTATAGCGTTATTGAGAAATTTTCGCCCAAACTATCACCAACAGCCGTATCTGTTACCGCTGCCGCAGAAATTTTAAATACATTAGCGAATGAATTACCATTAGCCCAATATTCTGCACCGTGCGGCACTACTTTTATCAACTGCACTTTTGGATCTTCTTTGCCATGCTCAAAGTAAGCATTGTAGATAGTTGACCACAATTCGTCGAGCTTGTCTTTATCGTCAACCAGTTCGGCTTTACCTGCGATAGACAGATAGTCTTTGTTATCTTGGGTTGCATAGGCAAGATTGACTTCAGGATGCTTTTTAATATTTTCAACAGTCTCAGATGGTGTATGACCAATGAACCAAATCTCTTTGGCACCAATACTAGTTTCGGTAGTATTCATCGGGCAAGAATGTAGATGATCGTCGCTGGTACGAGTAGTCATCATGGTGTATTTAACCTCTTTTACCAGCGCTTGAATTTTATCCATTTGTTCTTGTTTACTCATAATATTTATCCCTGTCGTTATGAATGCGTTATGAATGCGTTATGAAATATTGTTATAAATATTGATCATGATGTGACGTACTATTATTAGAGTGAGCTTATATTTATTATGCTTATATTTATAAAAACTCTCACTCTTAATAAAAGTACATCATTTTCAACGGACTGATATATTCTGACTCATGCTTTATCCTATAGTGAGTTCAGTATAAAAACGATACAGCGGAACTGAAATGGATTTTTCGCAGCCTCTGTCGACGTAGGCACAGCAAGCCAGGAAAATTTATTCCAGTTTCGCGTAAAAATATCATGTATCTGTTTTATTTAGAATTGACTATATAGATTACTTTATAAAGTCACTGAAAAAGTCTCGCCCATGTCTTCAGCCGTTTTACCTTCTTGTACCGCAGCTGCCGCCATTTTAAACATATTTACGACCGAGCTACCGCTAATCCAGCACTCTGCACCATGAGGTACGACTTTAATCAGTTGCACGTTCTCATCTTCTTTACCGTTAGCAAAAAAGGCATTATAAACAGGCGACCACAACTCATCTAGTTTGTCTTTATCGGTTGATAGTTCGGCATTACCACTGATAGAGACATAGTTTTTTGCATCTTGGGTGGCATAAGTCAAACCAATTCTTGCGTCGTCTTGAATATCTTTTACGACATCTGATGTTTTATCGCCGATAAACCAAATTTCTTTTACACCAAGATTGGTTTCACTGGTGGTCATTGGCCAAGCATGAATATCACCTTTTTTATTGGTGGTACTCATCATCGCAAATTTAACATCTTTGATGACATCTTGAATTTTGTCGATATGGTCTTGTTTACTCATAGTGGATATCCTTTTTCATTATAGTAATTAAATTTCTGATAGTTGATTTTCTGATGATTAGATTTATAGTTATTAATTTTTCAGTGTAGATGAGCAGGCGATATTTATTAAAAGAGTAAACACCTCGCTCGTCAGTAACTGTTATCTAGAATACCGATGAGGGGTAGTCTATTTATATAGGTTGCCAGTAAGGCGATGTGAGTGTTTGTAAGGATTACAAGTTTTAGGTAAAAATTGTGACGGCAGAGATTTAAAGTTTCTGCTATGAAATTATAGTGCTTAAATAGTGCTTAAATAGTGCTTAAAAAGTAACGCTAGCTTCCTTTATAGCAGCGGTTTAGTGATTGTTTGGCGGCGCTTATTAGCAATTTATCTTGGTTTAGACCTGCTTATTACAGGGCTTCTTGTTATAATACGCGGACCATTTACTTTGCATGGCAGAGATGCCTGTTCTTGCCTATATCCTATGGAATATGCCTTTATGATGACCATCGCCGGACAACCGTTTCTTACCGATTTTCAGACGCAGCAACTCATCAGTCAGTTTCAGCAAAAAACCGAACTAAATGTCAGCCAAATTAATACTCAGCAAGTTTATGTGCTGTCACGGGAATTAGACGGTGATGAGCATAAAAAGGCGCTAGATCTACTTGCAGTTGACAGTACGACTGTACTTGAAGCCCCACAAGACAATCAACTACAAGTCATTGTTGGTCCGCGTTTTGGTACGATTTCGCCATGGGCAAGTAAAGCGACCGATATTTTTAATAACTGTGAAATTGCGATCAATCGCGTTGAGCGCGTTATCGTTTATACCCTAACACTTGAGGGTAATGCTGCTAGTAAGCATTTGCCAAAGGTAGCCGAGCAGTTATTATTTGACCGTATGACCCAAAGCTTGGTTTATGACTTAACAGAAGTAAACAAGCTATTTGATGACCAGCAGCCAGCATCGCTCAATCATATTGATGTCATCGGCGAAGGGCAGTCAGCGTTAGAGGCTGCCAATACAGAATTTGGTTTTGCCTTATCGAGCGAAGATATTGATTATTTAATGAATGCTTACGTTAATGAGCTAAAGCGCAATCCGACTGACGTTGAGCTGATGATGTTTGCACAGGCGAACTCAGAGCATTGCCGTCATAAGATTTTCAACGCTGAGTGGACAGTTGATGGTGAAGTACAACCAAAATCATTATTTCAGATGATTAAGAATACTTATAAAGCCAATCCGCAAGGCATTTTGTCTGCTTATAAAGACAACGCAGCAGTAATGGCAGGGTCTGCAGGCTGGCGTTTTTATCCCGTTCCTACTGATGCTATGGATGCAAACTCTGCGCATCCTTACGATTTTCATCAAGAAGAAATCGACATCTTAATGAAAGTCGAAACTCATAACCATCCAACCGCGATTGCCCCTTATGCAGGTGCAGCAACCGGTGCAGGCGGTGAGATTCGCGATGAAGGCGCAACGGGTCGTGGCGGTAAGCCAAAAGCCGGTCTAACGGGTTTCCATGTGTCGCACTTACATATCCCAGAGCTTGCCGAGAAATGGGAACAGTCTGGTCAATTGAGCACGCAGGATTATGGTACGCCGGATCGTATGGCAACCAGTCTTGAAATTATGACTGAAGCACCATTAGGTAGTGCTAATTTCTCTAATGAATTTGGTCGTCCAAACCTATGCGGTTATTTCCGTAGTTTCCAGCTTGATACCTCAGCGGCAAAAGATGGTAGCCAAATGCGTGGCTATCATAAGCCGATTATGCTGGCAGGTGGTTACGGCAATATCAAACGTAACCTCATTGAAAAGAATTCTATTCAGCAAGGTGATCTATTAATCGTCCTTGGTGGCCCTGCCATGCAAATTGGTTTGGGCGGCGGCGCAGCATCTTCTGTTGATAGTGGTTCATTAGATGAAGGTTTGGATTTTGCATCCGTTCAGCGTGATAACGCTGAGATGGAACGTCGCTGCCAAGAAGTGATGGATCGCTGCTGGGCCTTAGCGGGTAATGATGTCGATGCCAGCAACAACGGTAAAGATGGCAACCCAATTGTTTCTCTCCATGACGTCGGTGCAGGTGGCTTATCAAATGCTATGCCTGAGCTGGTCAATGACCATGAAATGGGCGCGCATCTAAATTTACGCCGTATTCCGTCGTTAGAAGCTGGCATGTCACCGATGGCGATTTGGTCAAACGAAGCGCAAGAGCGTTACGTATTGGCGATTCGCCCTGAAAGTGAAGCGCAGTTCGATGCCATCTGCGCTCGTGAGCGCTGCCCATATGCCATCTTGGGTACGGCAACTGATATTCGTCAGCTGATCGTTGATGATGAATTATTAGCGGAACAGCCAGTCGATATGCCAATGCAAGTCTTGCTTGGTGGTACGCCGCAGATGAAGCGTAGCTTTAGCCGTCAAGAGACTACCTTGTCAGTATTACAACTTGACGAGGTTAATCTAGCTGAATCAATCAAAGACGTCTTACGTCATCCAACTGTCGCTAGCAAGTCATTCTTAATTAGTATTGGTGACCGTTCTATCACTGGTATGGTCGTCCGCGATCAGTATGTTGGTCGTTATCAAGTGCCAGTATCAGATTGCGCGATTACCGCTTCAGGATTAATCGCGCTTGATGGTCAGCCAATGAGCGGTGAAGCGATGAGCGTTGGTGAACGCACACCTGTTGCGCTTATTAGCCCAAAAGCTTCTGCGCGTTTAGCAGTTGGTGAAGCAATCACCAATATCGCTGGTGCGCGTATTAGCCAGCTATCAGATATTACGATGTCGGCAAACTGGATGGCAGCATGTGGCGATGATACAGAAGATGCCGCTTTGTTTGATGCGGTATATACCGTTGGTGAAGAGTTGTGCCCAGCGCTTGGTATTGCCATTCCAGTCGGTAAAGATTCGCTATCGATGCGTGCCAATTGGACGGATGAAGACGAAAACGGCAGCCAAGATAAATCAGTCGTTTCACCAATGAGCTTAGTGATTACGGCTTTTGCGCCTGTTATTGACGTTGCAAAAACCTTAACGCCTGAACTCATTAACGGCGATAGCGCGTTTTATCGTATTGATTTATCCAAAGGACAACTGCGTTTAGGTGGCTCAATCCTCGCGCAAACCTTAAGCCAATTAGGCAATGACTGCCCAGATTTAGCACAGCCAAGTGACTTGATCGATTTCTTTAACTTTATCCAAGCGGGTAACGAGCAAGATGTTATCAGTGCTTATCACGATATCGGTGATGGTGGTCTGCTTGCGACTATCGCTGAGATGCAATTTAGCAGTCGTCAAGGTATCAAGCTGTCATTGACCGATGATAATTTATTAGGTCAATTATTCAGTGAAGAGCTAGGCGCGGTTATTCAAGTCATGCCAGAAGACGTCGCCGCATTGATGGCATTGGCAGAAGAATATAACGTTAGCGACATGCTTAGCCTTGTTGGTCAAAGCACTGAGGAAGATACTTTAATTATCCAAACACCAACGCTGATGGGTGATGATACCTTACGCTTTAGCCGTACTGAGTTGCAGCAAGAATGGAGTCAGGTCAGCTATCAGATCGCTCGCCGCCGTGATAACCCTGCTTGCGTACAGCAAGAGTATGACTTGATTGCAGATACTAGCTATCAAGGTCTTATCGCTGCGCCAAACTTTGATCTCAATCAAAAGGTTGAAGAGCCATATTTAGCTAGTCGCGAAAACAAACCAAGAGTCGCGATCTTACGTGAGCAAGGTGTCAACGGTCAGACAGAAATGGCAGCAGGCTTTACTCAAGCTGGCTTTGAAGCGGTCGACGTGCATATGAGCGACTTGCTCAGCGGTCGCATCAATCTACGTGACTTCGATGGTCTGGTCGCTTGTGGTGGCTTTAGCTATGGTGATGTATTGGGCGCAGGTTCAGGTTGGGCGAACTCTATTTTGTTCCATGACGAATTACGCATGCAGTTTGTACGCTTCTTTGCCCGTCCTGATACTTTCTCACTTGGCGTCTGTAACGGTTGTCAGATGATGGCGCAGTTAAAAGACCTCATCCCAGGTGCGGAAAACTTCCCACGCTTTATCGCCAATAAATCAGCTCGCTTTGAAGCGCGTACGGTCAACGTCAAAGTCGAGCGTACCAAGTCTATTCTGTTTAAAGGTATGCAAGACAGTATCTTACCGATTGCGGTTGCTCATGGTGAAGGCTATGCGACGCTTAACGAGACAGAAATCGATGGCATGGCAAAACACGGTCAACTCGCTATGCGCTTTGTCGATAGCCAAGGTCAGCCAACTGAAACGTATCCGCTCAATCCAAACGGTTCGGTTGGCGGTGTCACTGGTCTGTGTAGCACCGATGGTCGCGTTACGCTCATGATGCCGCATCCTGAGCGTACGCTACGTGCCTACAATCACAGCTGGAAACCGGCTGTCTGGGACGAAGATGGCGCGTGGATGCGTATGTTCCGTAATGCGCGTGCTTGGTTGCGTTAAGATATAGGCTAAGTTCGTTTAGATAATTGTTTTAGACAGCTGTTTTTTAAAATAAGAAGGTGGGCTTAGGCTCACCTTTTTTGTGTTTGGGGTTTGGGTTTTTGAGAAGTAGGGGAGCCAATCCTGCTTTTCGCTACTATCTTGGTCGTCCACTGGGGCGGTGGCTAAGGCGAGAGGTGTTCCAACATTCGAGCGACCACCTCTAGCCAAGCCCCCGCAGCCCAGTGACCAACCAAGTATATCCGCTACAATCAGGGCTAAAACGCGCTTCTGAATGACCATTTTATGATAAATTAGTCTGAACTTTAATTTTAGCCTTATTGGTGCGCTGGGCGCACCCTACGAACTAATTGTTTTCTTTGGAGATTAGAATGAACAATCAATCTGAACCGAATAAAGTCGAAAACAAGCCACACGAAAAATCAGACGATAATTTACCAAAAAAATGTGGCATTGTAATGCCTATTGCAAGTATGGAGGGCTATCCTGAATCTCATTGGAAAGATGTCAAAAGGATAATAGAGTCTGCTATTAAAGAAGCTAATTTTGAAGCTAGATTAGTCAGTGATGCGGATGATATAGGTGTTATTCATAAACGTATTGTTCAAAACTTATATGATAATCCGATGATAGTTTGCGATATAAGCGGTAGAAATCCTAATGTCATGTTTGAACTAGGTTTACGTTTAGCCTTTGATAAACCGACTATTATTATAAAAGATGAGGTAACACCATATTCTTTTGATACTTCTGTGATTGAGCACCTAAGTTACCCAAAAGACTTAAGATATCATGATATTGAAATTTTTAAAGAAAATTTAAAAGATAGAATAAAAAAGACTTATAAAGCATATGAAAATGACCCTGAAAATTATTCTACCTTCTTAAAAAACTATGGTGCGTTTAAAGCTCCATTAATTACTGAAGAAACAGTTTCTGTTGATAGATATGTGTTAGACACCCTTAAAGATCTTCAAGTATCTGTCAGTCGCCTCTCTCATTCTATGAGCTCTAAATCCGTAAACTACAACAACAAAACTCAGTTTATAAGAAATGCGTCAGCACACCAACTAGATTTTTATAGTCATGAAGAACCCAATATTTTAGAGTTTTATCTTGATAGAGTCAGAGATAAAGACGAATTAGCTATAAACCTACAAGAGGTCTTAGCGGAATTTAGTTTTCTTATAGAAAAAGTAAGTTTTAATTCAGGGAAGCTCTTTATTAAAGTTAAGAATAGCAGTCATGAGGATTTTGATATTGTTGGAGAAGTAATCTCTCAAATAGAAGGATTAGGCTATGAGATGGATGAGTTAGATCATAATATATATAGACTATCTGAAGGTAGGGGGTAGATTAATGTCTCCAAAAGAGTTCGAGAAAATAGTTAGTCGTATAGTTTCAATTATGGTCGATTCAGGAAGTGAAGTAGTTTGGAATGACAAAATCCCTGACCCTGATAATCTAAAGCAGATGAGACAAATTGATATTTCAATTAATCATAATGGTCTCAAAAGCCATATTGAGTGCAGACATCATAGCGCACCTCAAGATGTAAAATGGATTGAAGAATTAATAGGTAGAAAGTTGAGTCTTGAAGCTTTTACGATGGTAGCAGTATCTAGCTCAGGTTTTACTGAAGGTGCAACTAAAAAGGCAGAAACACACGGTATTTTTCTACATACACTAACAGAACACTCATCTGAATTAGCACATACATGGGGTCGTCGATCTAAGTTGGAGATCGGGTATTATGGTTTTTATCCTTTAGATATACATCTAGTATTTAATGAATTACCAAAAGCCAATCTTCAAGAAGTTGTAAATGCGTTCAGAGTTAAAAATGACTTTATCGATACTATTTTTAATAAGTTGAAATACGCAATAAATGGAAATGAAGAGGTAAAGGATTTTCCATATGATTTACAAGTAGAAGGTTATGCTGGATGTATGGATTTACTCGACAGAAGTATTGAAAAATTTAAGATAAAAGCGACAACTTATTTTATGAAAGAGGTTGTAGAACTTCCATCGCTAATGACATTTTCGCAAAGCTCTCATGATTATCAAGATTTAGCTAGAGTTGAAAGATCAGATGTTCATAATTCGGAAATGATTTTCGCAGGATCAAGAGTTAAGATACAAATTGACATAACCAAAATATTGAATATAGAAAGTAACAAGATTTTTTCAGGTCATATCGATTTGGGTCTACGTCAAAAAACTCAAATTCCTGAAATAAAATGTATAGGTAGTGCTGACCATGAAATATCGCTTTATGATGTCGGTTTAAGTGTGAGTGACTTATTTGGTAATGTGCTGTAATCTGATTTGATTCACTCACTCACGTTCCAAGTTACTATTCCCAGCCTCAGCGATCAATTCATGAATCTTAGCACTTTCTCTTAGCACACAAGCTTCATACGCAGAGAGCGGCTCAACTTCCTGCTCTTTTTCTTGCGCTTGTTTGGCTTTTTCTTCTAGATATTTTTGCAGATCGGCTTGCTCAGAGTTATTCATAGTTTACCTCTCTTCTTACTTTTTAATATCCAAAAAAAACGGCACTGAAATCAGTACCGTTTTATAAGTGTTGACAATTTAAAAGCTAATCACGAATCACCAAAATCAATCCCAGCTTAAAATCACCTTACCACATTGCCCACTTTCCATGATATCAAAGCCTTGTTGAAAGTCATCGATGTGCATGCGATGGGTAATGATTGGCGACAAATCAATACCGCTAATCAGCATTTGCTCCATCTGATACCACGTCTCCCACATCTCACGCCCATAAATACCTTTCAGAGTTAGCGCCTTAAAAATAATCTTGCTCCAATCCACCGTGGTGGTGTTAGGTAAAATGCCCAAGAGAGAGATTTTAGAGCCGTTATACATGTTACTAATCATCGAATCAAAGGCCTGAGGCGAGCCAGACATCTCAAGCCCAATATCAAAGCCGTGCATTTTTAACTCAGCAATGGCGCCTTCGATGGTTTCACCTTTGGCTGGGTTTATGGTCATCGTTGCGCCCATTTTTTTGGCAAGCTCTAGGCGATAGTCGCTGATATCACTGACCACAATATTACGCGCCCCTGCAAATCGGCAAATCGCCGTTGCCATTGAACCAATCAGCCCCGCACCGGTAATCAGCACATCCTCACCAAGGACAGGAAAGGATAAGGCGGTATGAGTGGCATTGCCAAAGGGGTCCATAATGGCTGCCATCTCATCGCTGATACGCTCATCGAGTTTTATGACATTATCGGCAGGTATCACCAAATATTCGGCAAACGCGCCATCGCGGTCAACGCCCACGCCTATGGTGTTTTCGCACACATGTAGCTTACCACGGCGGCAGTTGCGGCAATGCCCGCAAGCGATATGCCCTTCGCCTGTGACTCGGTCACCCACTTCAAAATGCTGCACACCATCGCCCACTTCACTAATGATACCGACGTATTCATGTCCGATAATCATCGGCGTCTTTATGGTGTTTTGTGACCACTCATCCCACTTATAAATGTGCAAATCTGTACCACAAATGGCGGTTTTTTTAATTTTTATTTTAACGTCATTGATGCCGACTGTAGGTTCTGGCATGTCTTGCATCCAGATGCCTTTTTTGTCATGGGCTTTAACCAGTGCTTTCATACTTTTCTCTTATTTAACTGCGTTTAAAAAATAAATACTGAACTACTTTTAGGGTGTGTTAGACATGCCCTAATCAATCACCTTCATTTGCTTGGCGACTTTGATAAAGGCGGCGATACACTGGTCTAGCTGCTCGCGAGTATGGGCGGCAGAGAGCTGGACACGAATGCGAGCCTCGTCTTTGGGTACGACAGGGTAGAAGAAGCCAATCACATAAATGCCCTCGCAAAGTAGCGCATCTGCCATTTGTTGGGAGACAGTGGCGTCATAAAGCATAACCGCACAAATTGCCGATTCGGTGGGCTTGATATCGAAGCCCGCATCTCGCATTTGCTTAACAAAATAGGCGGTATTTTCATGCAATTGGTCTTGTAGGGTATTGTCTTGCGCTAGCATCTCAAACGCTTTTACCCCAGCCGCAGCCACCATGGGAGGAATGGAGTTTGAAAACAGATACGGGCGCGAGCGTTGACGCAACATCTCAATAATTTCTTTTTTACCCGTAGTAAAGCCGCCGATAGCACCGCCAAATGCCTTGCCTAAGGTACCAGTGATAAGCTCAATATCACCACGTAGATTAAACAATTCAGTCACGCCGCCACCAGTGCGACCGACGACGCCTGCTGAATGCGACTCGTCAATCATCACCATGGCATCATATTTTTGTGCCAACGCATAAATCTCATCCATTGGCGCCACATTACCATCCATTGAAAATACACCATCGGTCACAATTAAACGAAAACGCTGTGCTTGCGCCGCTTGTAATTGAGACTCTAAATCTTGCATATCCGCATTGGCATAGCGATAACGCGCGGCTTTACACAGGCGCACACCATCAATGATTGAGGCATGATTTAACGAGTCAGAAATAATGGCATCCTCGCCGGTCAGCAATGGCTCAAATGCACCGCCATTGGCATCGAAACAGGCGGCATAAAGAATCGTATCTTCGGTATTAAAAAACTTAGAAATCGCCGCCTCTAATTGCTTATGCAAATCTTGCGTACCACAAATAAAACGCACCGATGACATACCATAACCTGAGTTTTCAATGGCTTGGATAGCCGCCTTTTTGATCTCAGGGTGGTCAGACAATCCAAGGTAATTATTGGCACAGAAGTTAAGCACCTCACGGCCATCGGCGATCTTGATTAGCGCATCTTGCGGGGAGGTGATAATGCGCTCGGTTTTATACAGCCCTGCCGCGCGTATATCGCTGATTTCTTGCTGTAGATGCTTCTGAAAGGCTTGATACATAAAAATTCCTTTTTAATATTATTGGCGTCTGCATTGATAATGCAGATATTAGGACTACTGATAGGACCAAACTATCAAAGCCGCGCATCATCCTAGTCTTCAGTAAAACTAACGATATGGGAAACCAACGATATGGTGCGAGCAGTGATACTATCTATAACCCCGTAAGCGGTGATTTTATCATTAGCCCATCTCAATAAGTAGCCCAAATAGCTGGTGGATAGGATTGTTTTTTTGAAACTATATAGTGTTGCTTGGTTATAGTATGGGCCTCAGGGCTGCCTAGTCCTGTCTCTTCAAGCATAAGACATCAACTTGCACATCTTCGTAATATCGGCTGGCAAGTAACCTCCATCCAACTTACGAGCTTTCAATACAACTAAAATCACTTAGCTCGACCTATACCGATAAGAGTCACCAAGACGGTCATGGCAGCCACCATTAAAGACAAAAATCCACCATGCCAATGATAGAAGGTATTGACGGGTAGATGGCTATATTGCCCTAAATTAAGCTTACAATGGCATTAACACTGACCCAAGATCCCCAAAACGTCCAGTTGTTTTTCATAATCACACCTTAACTCATTGATGGCTATTCATCCTTCGAACTTTCAACAGTCACTCTTTGAGCCTCAGCGATCAACTCATGAATCTTCGCACTTTCTTTTAATACACAAGCATCATAGGCAGAGAGAGGCTCGGCTTCCTGCTGTTCTTTTTGCTCTTGTTTGGCTTTTTCTTCTAAATACTTTTGCAGCTCGTCTTGCTCATTTGGTTGTGAGTTACCCATGGTTCATTCTCCTGACTATTTAGTTATCCGCTATTCGCCATCCGATTTAGTATAGCGGCTAATCTTGCGTTGTTGTCGGCAATATATTGATCGCCACGCGCTATTATCTCAGCGGCTGATTGTACGGTTTCGGGATAGCTCTTAAGTCCACTTTGGATAGCATCACTGCCATTTACTATCATTTTAGCAAGGCTTTCTTTGGTTACTTCAAAGTGACATTGCCAACCCATTACCCAAGCGCCAAGCGCTTTATGCTGCGGAGTTTGATAGATAAACCCTTGATTCACCCAAGCCTCCGTTGATGCGATAATACTAGCGCCTTTTGGACAGTCAAAACCATCACCATGGAAGTGAAAGACGGTAAAATCTTGCTTAGGTAAATCCTGTAATAAAGGATGCGCCAGACCTGCGGGCGTCAATTGCATTGGCAACCAACCGATTTCCTTTACGCCAGACGGCTGGACGTTGGTGCCCAAACAATGCGCGAGCAGTTGCGCCCCTAAGCAGATACCGATCACCGTTTTTCCGGCATCAATAGCTTGTCTAATCAAATGCTTTTCAGCGATTAACCAAGGATATTCCTCCTCATCGTGGACGCTCATTGGTCCGCCCATCACGATGAGCCAATCAAAGTGGTCTTGCGCTGGCAAGGAGTCGTTATCGTAAGATCGACTGACAGTCATCCTATGATGGTGGCTATTTGCCCATTGTTTGATGAAACTCAGGTCTTCGTAATCGGTATGGAATAGGGCGTGGATGCGTAGTGTCATTTTATACCTTCGATTAGCAAAATTCGCTGAGTGAACGTTTCAAACATCTAGAAATGGAACTCAATAAAAGTCATCACGATCAGCATACTTCTTATTGAGCGCCTTTAAAATCGCATAAGTTTCTAAATCCATCTCGCCCGTTGGTTGCTGCGGGCGAAAGTGTAATTGAAAGGCATAAATAACATCACGGCTTTTTTTATCCCACTCATCGCTATCATTGATTTGATAACCGTAATCGCGAAATGCTTGCTTGATCTCAGGTATCGTTGCCGATGCAAACTCGTCTTGATTCATAAAGAATTGCTTATCAAATTCGTCATACCAAGCGCCAATGCCATACTCTGTATACAGTTGTTGCCACGGGAATTTCGCACCGGGGTCGATTTTTCGCGAAGGTGCCATATCCGCATGACCAATGATATTTTTTGGTGAGATGTTATATCTCTTTGCTAGGTCTTGTACCAGTTGCCCGACTTTTTTAATCTGCAATTCATCAAATTCGACATAGTGCTCGTAAGGATGGTAATCGAGCTTGCCATTTTTTAAGGCGTTTCGATATTCAGGTTTAATGCCGCTATTTACAATCTCGATGCCGATAGAGGTGTCGTTGAGTATCGTTCTGCCTGCAAAGCCACCATTACCCGCATGCCAAGCACGTTCGTTTTCTGGCACTAAGTTATAAATTTTGTCATCGTCGTTGTTTAAAATCAGGTAATGCGCACTCACATTTCCAGTGGTCAATGTTTTTATAGATCTGGCATTATTGCTCACCGTATAATGCAGGACAATGGATTTAATACGCTCGCTCTTGCCAGAGGCTTGATGGGTTTCGCTATCTATGACATAGCTCTCAGTGGTGGCTACTTGAGAGGTCGTCACGCAGCCTATTAAGGGCAGTGTTAAGCCACATGCTAATGCTAAAAAGATATTTTTTGCCATGAAATGCTAACCCTTCTCAATCTTCTTCGCCAAAACCGTCTTCCAACTCTTCTCCAAACATTCAATCGCTAGCCATGGCTCAATCACTTCTGCGTCAAATTTCTCTTTTGAGTTCGACAATTGCCATAGTTTCTGAAGGTTAGCGAACGGATAAGGTCGCTCGATTAAATAGACAGGCAAATCAGCATCAATCATGCCATCACGCACAACCTCAAAATACCAACCAGCGATACCTTGTTTGCTCACCCAAGAAGCGATATTGGGTACTTTAGTAAACTGTCCGATTTGGTCATTGATTTTGTAGCAAGGGCGACGCGGTTGAACGATGCGTAATTGAACACTGTCCGCGCCATTCCCATCAATGACTTCATCTTGCCCATACTGAAAAACGTCGCCAATACAAACCGTTGCTTCCGTCATTTCTGGCAAATCATTCACCGCTTCCGTCGTCAGGTTTTCACCTAATGTACCGACACGTACCTTTAAACCAAACTCGGTATTAATCTGCTCATAAGTGGCAGGCGGCAATTGATGTACGGCTTTTAACGGACCACCATGATGACGGCGGTCGGCTTGCTCATCAGTGGTCAAGCCCATAAAGTTGACGGCGACAGGTGCTTTGATGGGCGCTTTATCAATAGCGCTCATTTGCTCACGGGCGAATGGCATAGCTTTACCAGCACGGACGCAAGTTAAGTTAGCGATATGTAGCGGCAGGGTTTGGTTAAAGTCAGCTGTATTTTTTTGGATGGTGGATTCTATCGATTCTATGTTCATAGGTGTTAAGCTCATTGATTTTCCTAATCTATAAAGACTTATTAGGTAAGTGGCTTTGTAGTTGCTAGTATTAATAATGGGTATTATCTTAGCCTAATCATTCGCCGGATTATACGGCTTCAATGCCTTAAATTTTATTAGCGCTAAATTTTAAACAAAAAAAGACCAGAATAGTCATCTGGTCTTTTTCTTAAGCAGTGTTGGCAATAAGTAGGATTATTTATTTTTATTGCGACGACCCGCTGTTTTCTTTTCACGCGGCACGGCGACCAGCTCAGCCAATTGTTCAGGCGACGACCATAGGCCTTCTAAGTCATAGAACTCACGTGCTTGCGGCGTCATCATATGCACGACGACTGCACCCAAATCAATTAACGTCCAGTCAGAATCGATACCGCCTTCACGGCCAAGTGGCATAAAGCCGCCCAGTTTTGCTTCAGCACCGACACTGTCAGCCATCGCACGCACATGGCGTTTAGACGTACCGTCAGCGATGACGATGCGTTCCATCACGTCAGTTAAGTCTGCTACATCCATTACGGTTATGTTTTTAGCTTTCATATCGTCTAGCGCGCTTTCAACAAGGGTCAAGCATTCTTGTAAGCGTTCTTCAGTCATGGTATTGGTCATAAATTTTAATCTCTTGAATCGTAAATATTTAAAATAAAATGGTAAATTGTCAATTTGCATGCATTTATATTGTCCAACTGAGCCTATATAGCCAGTCACATATAAAGACAGGATGAGCAAAATGACAAAGATAAGGCGATTTTAACGGAATTGAGCAGCAGAATATAGCTGATGGACGATAATATATTGATAAACAGCAGGATTTAGCCATTTAGCTAATGGATTGGGTTTAGTATTGCTTATGATATCATTTATTGGTGGTACAGATGTAATTTGCGTTTCGGCTAAAGGCATTATATTCAATCGATTTTCCGTCTGCTGTAACTGCTGGCGTATTTGGGTACTCGATATTGCGGCGACAGGGCGCGAGTCTATATAAAGGTAGCCTTGATAGTTGTTTTTTAGGACACCGCTGTCTGTTAAGTTTTGAGCGATGGGCGTTAATAACTCAGTGGCTAAACTAACGGTTAAGTTTTGCAGCGGCGTGGATAATTGAGATCGTAATGGAGCCTGCAAAACAGACATATCCTGCGTCATTGTTTTTTTATCATTAAAGTTTTTATCAGTGTCATAAAAAAATTTATCAGTTTTAAAAATTGTGTTATCAAAAAGAGTGTTGTCACTGTCAGACAGGCTACTACGATCAAAAACCCATAGATTGACATAATCAGTGAGTCGTAAACCCTCTTTCCATTTATCTAGACTACGCGCGCTGTCCATGCCCATAATAAATATCAAACTGTCATGCGGGTAGCGGGCGCGCAATGTCTGCACACTATCGATAGTATAGACAGGCGGCGTTTGCCACAGCTCGAGCTCATTAATCTGTAGCGGTGTGTCTTGTGTTGCGAGTTTTAGCATGGCTAAGCGGTGCTCAGGGTCTGTGCTATTTTCTTTAAAAGGCGAGCGCGCATTGGGTAGCAGCGATACATGCAGCGCGCGCTGTTGCTGCTCCGCTATCGGCAATAAGTATTGATAAACGTACAATGCCATTTGCAAATGACCATTATGCACAGGATCAAATGAGCCGCCCAAATAAGCACGAATGGCAGGGGCAATCGAATATTGATATTTCTTTTTTTGCTTAAAATTAATCTCTGGCATAGATACGTTAAAAAATAAATTGATATGGATAAAGTAGATTGAGCAAGCAAGTCTTGTATTGTAGAGTGCAAGTAGGCAGCTGTCATTAATATAGTTAAAGCAATTAAAAAAACCATACAGTGCTACTGGGATAAATTTTTCGAAGCCTCTGGAGCGTAAAGCGCCCAACAAATGAGGAAGATTTATCCCAGTAGCACGTGGCTGTGGCTATCAGCCTATTGATTTTGCTCTGCCTTGACTATAGCGCTTAAAAGCCATAAAAAATAGCCAATAAAAAACCGACCATCATGGTGATAGTCGGTTAAATATAGAATGATTACGCATAAATTTTAACGCAATTAAATCGCGTCGCTATGCGCTTGAATGGCGGTAAGGGCGATGGTATAGATAATATCATCGACCAATGCACCACGTGATAAGTCATTGACGGGCTTATTCAAACCTTGCAACATCGGACCGACACTGACCACATTGGCGCTACGTTGCACCGCTTTATAAGTGGTGTTACCCGTATTAAGGTCTGGGAAGATAAAGACGTTTGCTTGTCCAGCAACCGGTGAGTCTGGCGCTTTTTGTTTACCGACGCTCATCACAGAAGCCGCATCATACTGCAACGGTCCATCAACGGCGAGATGCGGGGCACGCTCGCGGACGATTTGGGTCGCACGAATGACTTTTTCGACGTCTGCGCCGGTTCCTGAAGCACCTGTTGAATAGCTAATCATGGCAACTTTTGGATTGATACCAAAGGCTGCCGCCGACTGCGCCGACTGAATAGCAATCTCAGCCAATTCTTCGGCAGTCGGGTCAGGATTAATAGCGCAATCACCATATACCACCACTTGCTCTGGTAATAGCATAAAGAAAATTGACGAAACTAAAGAATACTGCGGCGCCGTTTTAATCAACTGGAATGCTGGGCGTACGGTGTTGGCAGTAGTATGAATGGCACCAGAGACTAAGCCGTCAACTTCGTCCATCTCCAACATAGTCGTACCCAAATAGACGGTGTCTTTTAGGTATTCGGCGGCGACTTCGGCATTGGTTTTACCCTTACGTCGTTCAACGACGGCAGCGATATATTTGTCCATATCAAGAGTGTCAGGGTCGATTATTTCCAGACCTTCTGGCAAAATTAAGTCGCGGTTTTTGGCCACTTGCTCGACATCGCTACGCTTAGCAAGTAATACACAATTGGCAATACCGCGGCTTTGGCAGATACAAGCTGCTTCTACCGTACGTGGTTCAGAGCCCTCTGGCAGTACGATACGTTTTTTGGCACTTTGCGCTTTTTTGACCACTTGATGACGAAATGCCGATGGTGACAGACGCGGCTCATGATTGCGACTAAAGTATTCTTTAATCCAACTGAGATCCAAGTGTGCTGCTACATAACGCGCCACTTCTTCAGCACGTTCGGTGTCATCGCTTGGAATCTCAGCGCTCATATGGACAAGGCTTTGTACGGTCTCGTAGCTGTCATCTTCGACGCTCATGACTGGGATACCAGTTTTGAGTGCCGATTGCCAAAGCTCAGCCACCGTCGGACTGGGCACGACGCCGCCCGTCAAGACCAATCCTGCCAGTGGAATACCATTGATACAGGCAAGACCCGCTGCCAATAACAAATCATCACGGTCACCAGGTACGACGATAAGGGTGCCACGTTTAAACACTTCATCGACGCGTGCAACCGAGCGTGCGGTCAAACTAATGCGATTAATCCGGCGTGATTTTGCTTCACCAACGTTGAGCCATGTCGCATCAAGCTCAGCGGCGATATCCCAAGTACGAGGCACAGATAGCGAGTCACTAAACGGCACCACACCGATTAAGCGGAATTGTTCGGTATTGAAGTGTGGCGATAGGCGCTGGACTTCTTGCATAAAGCCGCTGTCCAAGCTCACAATCGATTCACCAGGGGCAACGATTTGATTTTCTAAGGTGCTTTGCGTATTCGGCAAGTCATGCATACGCATCAAGATACAACCTAAAGTACGGTCGCTTGCCATGCCACCAAATTCACGGGCATGGACATCAAGCTTATCGGCTAAATAAGCAGGTTTACTGGTATCAGCGGTGCTAACAAAGATGATTCTGGCATCTAGCGCATGGGCAATCGCACGGTTGATTTGTGACGCATAAGAGGTCTCAGTGGTCGATACCAAGCCTTCGCAGATCACTACATCGTAATCATCGCCGAGGGTATGATAGTTGACGACCACTTCTTCCATCAAGTCATCAAGGTTGTCGTCGCCAATCATACGCTCAACACGTTGACGGCTGATAGATTTAGGTGGCGTCAGACCAAATGCATGCATGGCTAACGCGCTCGAGCTGTCTAAACTGTTTTGCTTATCAAGCGTATCGTCTTGCAAAAACGGCTTCATAAAACCCGCTTTGATACCGTTATAATCAAAAGCACGAATCAAGCCCAAAGCGGCTGACGTCACACCGATACCGCGACTGATTGGCACAAGTAAAATAGTTTGCATAATATATCCTACTGTTTATTATATTTTTAAAGAGACTGTCATCCTTGAGCGTACAAGAATCAGCATGTGATTCTTATAGCCACTGTATCAGGATTATTGTAGACCTAATGCTGCACGAGTTTCTTGCGCGATGCGGCACTCTTCGTCAGTTGGCACAACCCACAGCTCAATGCTGCTATCGTCAGTGTGGAAACTGCCTTCTTTGCCAGCATATAAGTCAGCGTTCTTATTGGCATCTACTTTGATACCAAAATGCGGCATCATCTCTAAAATACGTGTACGCGTGGTAACAGAGTTTTCACCAATACCACCGGTAAAGACAATACCGGTAAATTTGGGTAGGGCACAGCTTAGACTGGCAAGGTATTTAGCAACGCGATAGCAGAACATCTCAATAGCAAGCAAGGCATCTTCGTGTCCTTCATTAGCGGCTTGCTCAACGGTACGCAAATCATTCGATAAGCCTGAAATGCCAAGCAGACCACTTTCATTATTGAGCATTTTATCAATTTCTTCTAAGCTCATGCCCAATTGACGTTTTAGATGGATGTGTAGGCTAGGATCGACATCACCACTACGCGTACCCATCATTAAGCCTTCAAGTGGCGTTAAACCCATGCTAGTATCAAGGCTTTTACCGTCGTAGACAGCAGTCGCTGAACAGCCGTTACCTAAATGCGCAGTCAACCAACCATGTGGTCCTTCCGCGCTAGTAATCTCGCTGGCGCGTTCTGATACATAAGCATGCGAGGTACCATGAAAGCCATAACGACGGATTTTATGTTCTGAATAAAGGGCTTTTGGTAGCGGATAGCGGAAAGCGACAGGTGGCATGGTTTGATGGAAAGCGGTGTCAAATACCACGACTTGCGGAATATCAGGATAAATGGCTTGCACCGCTTCGATACCCAAAGCGTTAGCAGGATTGTGTAGGGGCGCCAATACTTTTAAGCGTTTCACTTCTTGTAAGACATGATCATCAACTTGCACGGCTTCTGAGTATTCACGGCCGCCATGTACCGCTCGGTGACCAACAGCGATGAAGTGATACTGTTCAAGTAGGGCAAGGATTTTTTGTAAAGCGAGTTCATGACGACCACCAGGGATAGCAATCTCAAGTTTTTCGCCGTTCAAAGCAGTATGTTTAATACGAGCAGTATCAAGACCTAAGTTTTCTGCAAGACCAGTGATACGAGTGCTTTCATCATCACTAATCAAAGCATATTTGATTGAAGAGGAGCCGCAGTTCAGTACCAAAGTAGGATTGGTTAGGGTCGATGTTTCAGAGTTTTTGTCATCAAAAGTGGTGGTTACGCCAGCGCTCATACTCTATCCTTAGATTATATTTTATAAAGGGTAATCATCATCGATGACCACCTGTTAAATAAACGAAAACCAGCTATATTTTGCTGGTATATGCCAGACAGCTGACATAGGCAAACAATCATACGGCTGATTGACATCATGCTTGGGCTATGAATGTTTCCAAGGCTTTTTAAATACTTCTTAATGCCTTTAAGCGTTAATCGGAAGCCCATTAGCGCCTCGTCACAGCCGCAAGGGTTGAGTATAATGTACCATAATTTTGAGGTTATACCACGATAACTATAAGGTTTTAATAAGCAAGTTTCTAACTGTTCAATACAAGTGTACACCGAGGCTAGCCAGCGTTTCACAGCTATGGCAAAATAAAAACCCCCTATATCAAAATTGTAAGTAAGTTTGTCTAAATTTATCCTAGCTTGATAAATAGGGTTTTATAAATGGATTTCAGTTAGCAAGATCGTCTATTGATATAGCCGAGTCACTTTAAAAAATATACAGTGCTGCTAGGATGATTTTTTCGAGGCTTCATAGCTATATTTTTGCAAATTTATTCAGCAATCAGACTGCGTAGGCGCACAGCTTTATGGAATAATGCTATGATTAAAAAATGGTCATCTTTTTCCTGTTGTATGCTGGCTTCATTTTCACTGATAGCGATTTTTATCCTATTCAAACCATTGCAAGATTAAGGTCATCCATTCTATGTTTACTGTAAAACGCACCTCAAAAACTGAATGCGCTAACGCCGTCACTGGTGTCAGTCGCCATGCTATTTATAAGTTAATACTCGGCACTACTGTCCTGATAGGCGTTACAGCCTTAAGCGGCTGCGGGCAAAAAGGCGATTTATATCTTGTAGAATCCAGTAGCCAAACAGTTCGAGATAGCGCTGCGATACTTGATAGTGGTAACAATCCACAGGACACTGCCTTTGCTGGTATCGACGATGATAACCAAGCTACAGACTATCAAAATACGGATAATTTTAAGCTGCCTGAACCCAGTAACGACCCTAACGATTATTAATTTTTACGAAACAATAAAGCGGTTAAAGTACTTTTTGAGACTGTTTTAACACTTTATTTTCACCTTGTTACCCTGATTATATTCGAGATATTTATATGAGTCATTCTGAGCAAAAAGCTGGCGAAACAGTCACCACCCAAACTGAGCAAGGGTTCTATATTAATCCTGAAGCCTTAACTGCCCACTTGCCTGCGTTGCACTATCGCAATGACGCCTTGCATATGGAACAAGTCAGTATTAAGGAGGTGGTCAAGCACTACGGTACGCCATGTTATGTCTATTCAAAACAGGCGATATTAGATGTTTATCAATCTTACACCGATAGCTTTGCCAGTTTGAATCATCAGATTTGTTATGCGGTGAAAGCAAACTCTAATCTAGCGGTGCTTGGCGTATTGGCGCAGGCAGGGGCAGGATTTGATATTGTCTCTCGCGGTGAGTTGATGCGCGTATTAGCCGCCGGTGGCGAGGCTGCGCGGGTTGTATTCTCAGGTGTTGGTAAGACTTACAGCGATATTGAATATGCTCTTACTCAAGGTATTAGCTGCTTTAACGTCGAGTCCATTAGTGAGCTGACCTTAATTAATGAAGTGGCGGCGCAGTTGGATAAAAAAGCACCGATATCACTGCGGGTCAATCCAGATGTTGACGCCAAGACGCATCCATATATCTCGACAGGACTAAAAGACAATAAGTTCGGCGTCGCCCACGAAGACGCGATAGCCGTCTACAAGCAAGCAGCGGAGCTGTCTCATATCGATATCGTTGGTATTGACTGTCATATTGGCTCACAGCTTACTGAAGTAGAGCCATTTGTAGCAGCATTGGACAAAATAATTGAGCTGGTACATAGCTTACGTGAAAAAGGTGTTGAGCTACGTCATATCGATTTGGGCGGTGGCTTAGGGGTGCGCTACATCGATGAAACGCCAGTGTCTATCGATGATTTTGCAGCTGCGTTATTACCGAAGCTTAGTGAGCTTGGCTTGACGGTATTTTTTGAGCCGGGTCGTAGTATCGTTGCTAATGCGGGTGTTTTATTGACGCAAGTCGACGTATTAAAACCTACTGAACATAAAAACTTTGCGATTGTCGATGCGGCGATGAATGATTTGATTCGTCCGGCGCTGTATCAGGCAGAAATGGCAGTGATTCCAAGCATCTTACCTAGCGATGGTATTGATACTGATGGCACACAGCCGTGGGATATCGTTGGTGCTATTTGTGAAACGGGGGATTTTTTGGCGAAAGATCGTTTATTATCGCTCTCAACGGGTGATATCTTGGCAATCACGGGTGCTGGTGCATATGGTTTTACCATGAGTAGCAACTATAACTCGCGTCCACGTGCCAGTGAAGTGATGATTGCCGATGATCGCCATCAGCTGATTCGTCAGCGCGAGACCATTGAGTCGTTATATGCGAATGAAACATTGTGGCAAGGCTAATTTAATTGGCAAGCGGTAGTTGCAACACCTCAAAAACGATACAGTGCTGCTGGGATAAATTTTCTAAAGCCTCTGTCACGCTTGCGAACAGTAAGCGAGGAAAATTTAACCCAGCATAAAACTATTTTTAACGTACCTCTTTTATATTGAACTGACTATATTTGACGCTTAAAACCAACCCATTATCGTGATGATAGTGGGTTTTTTTATGGCAGGCTCTGATCAAATGTATGAATATTAAGAGATGAATATAACTTGGCATTTGATGACGGTGATAGTTATGATTGTAACTGACAGCGTGCTAATATAAGACATACATAAAAATAGGATAGGATATCAGGGATATGCTAATAGAATTTACTAAGATGCATGGGCTGGGCAATGACTTTATGGTCATCGATTTAGTGACTCAGCGCTTAGAGTTGACCAAGGATTTGGTACAGTTATTGGGTGATCGTCATCTAGGTATTGGTTTTGATCAGTTGCTGGTGGTCGAGCCACCGATGCGCCCCGATGTTGATTTTAGCTACCGCATTTTTAATACCGATGGTATGGAAGTCGAGCAGTGCGGCAATGGCGCGCGCTGTTTCGCCCGTTTCGTACAAGCGCGCAAACTGTCATTTAAGCAGCGCCTGCGCGTTGAGACCGCAAGTGGTATTATCTCGTTGACCACCGACCGCTATGGTTGGGTAGAAGTCGATATGGGCAAACCGAAGTTTGAGCCAAGCGAAATCCCTTTTACACCAAGAGCCACGACCAAAATTCAGAATGCTTATCATTTGGACGTTAATGGCACGCCTGTGCAGCTGTATGTCGCCAATATGGGTAATCCGCATGCGGTGATTAAAGTCGATAATGTACTCGATGCAAAAGTTGAAACCTTGGGCAAAGCCATCGAATCGCATCCTGCCTTTCCAGAGCGCGTCAATGTCGGTTTTATGCAAGTAATGAACCAGCGTCATATTCGTTTGCGGGTTTATGAGCGCGGTGTCGGTGAGACGCAAGCTTGTGGTACCGGCGCTTGTGCAGCCGTTGCAATCGGCATACGCGAAGGCTGGCTTGACGAAGGCGAAGATATACGCGCACAGCTTTATGGCGGCAGCATGGTTATCAAATGGCAGCCGGGCTATTCAGTCATGATGACGGGACCAACTGCTTTTGTTTACGAAGGGGTATTTAGCCCAGATGGTCTGATGGCGCAAGCGGGTATTAAGCCTAACCCAGAAAGTTAATGGTTCGTCGTAGATAATAGGCGGTGCACGTTCGCTGCTAGGTAAATATTATGGTTATGTCTAATAAGGTTGTGTCTAATAAAAAAAGTCAGTCTACAGATCTAAAAAAAAGTCAGTCTACAGATCTAAAAGTAGAGCCGCAAGCATGGTTATCAGCGGAATTAGCTATCACCATAGAAGCAGATGCGGCGCTACGCGAATTACTAGCGCCTGTCCATCGTTGGCTAAATGTCTTGTCCGTGCGTAATCATTCGCCGCATACATTGACGGCTTATTTTGCGGGCTTAAACCAACTGGCGCTGTTTCTGCGTGGTAAACGCCTAACATGGACGCGCTGTGATAAGCGTCAATTAGCCCAGCATATTAGCCAGCGCCTCGATGAAGACAAGCTGGCACTTGCCAGCGTCCAGCAAGAGCTGTCGGCTATCCGCCATTTTTATGGTTGGCTGATTGAAGAGGATTTGGCACGTATTAACCCAACGACGGGCTATCAGCTTAAGCGCAGCCCCAGACCATTACCGTCTATCGCTGACATCGATTTATTGACCCAATTACTTGACCAAGAAATCCCTGATACACCCGAACAAGCGCGCTTATGGTTGCGTGATAAAGCGATGTTTGAATTGCTTTATAGTAGTGGTCTACGCGTCGGCGAGCTAGTAGCGCTGGATATGGCGGATGTGGACTTGTCTGATTTACGAGTACGCGTGACGGGTAAAGGTAATAAGACGCGCTTGGTGCCATTAGGTGCAAAAGCGGCAGAGGCGATTAGCCGTTATTTGCCACACCGTAATCTGTGGGTAGAGCAGATGGATAGTGCATTATTTATTAGTGAAAAACTAGGCACACGCTTGTCAACGCGGGCGGTACAACAACGCCTAAAAGTCGCAGCCACACGTGCGGGTATCGCCCAAAATATGTATCCCCATCTATTACGCCATTGTTTTGCTTCCCACATGCTATCGGGTAGCGGCGACTTACGTGCTGTCCAAGAAATGCTCGGGCATAGCGATATTAGTACCACCCAAATCTATACCCATGTTGATTTCGCTAAGCTCACGCAAGTCTATGACCGCGCCCATCCACGCGCCACTCATGCGCCCAAAGATAGCGATTCAACCACTTAATTTTAAAAGTTCCTTTTATTAAGAACACCTTTTATCAAAATCTGCTTTATCAAAAACTCCTTTATAAAAAAACCGCCTTATGCCAAACGATGACAGTCAAAAATAGGCATTTTTTGTCGTCCTTGCTCTTGAGCGGACTTATCTAAAGCCGCTAAGACGACTTGATAGTTTTTGTCTTCTTCAATGATCGCTGACTTGTTCAACTCGCTACTCTCATAGCTGTCGATAATGGTTCCGTCAAAAGCAGTGATTGCTGTATGTCCCCACGTCTGACGAGTATCGCCATCTTTATAAGCGTGGTCACCGCCTTGTGCTGCGCCAATCACCATACATTGACTGTCTAAAGCACGCGCTCGTAGTAAAAGCGCCCAGTGTGCCTGTCCTGTTAGATAAGTAAAGGCTGACGGTGCGCTTAATAGTTCAGCACCCGCTTGCCGCAGACGCTGCGCTAATGCTGGAAAACGCAAATCAAAGCAGACCATCATGCCCAATTGATAAACTGTATCATTTGCCTTGAGCGCTGCAACGACCGTTTGTGTACCCGGCTCAAAAGTCGCCGCTTCATTATAGCTGCCTTGCTTATCGGCAACCGTCGCGGTGAATAAGTGAATTTTGTCATAGCGCGCGACTCGCTTACCATCGGGCGCAAATAGCTGACTGACTTGACGCAGTCTACCATCAGGTACAATCATGCCATCTGGGCGATAAGAGCAGGGTAGTGAGCCTGCTAGTACGTAAATGTCATAAGTACGTGCATAACCTGCTATCGTTGCTGATAGCGCATCAAAGCGCTCTGCGGTGGCAAATTGTTGGCCCATACTACAGCAGTTTTCTGGTAAAACGACAAGCTGTGCGCCTTGCGCGCGCGCATCGATAATAGCGGCTTTTATATCAGCTAAGTTTTTTTCTATGTTTTGCTGGCTATTCATTTGGATGGCCGCAACGGTTAGCTGTTTATTGTTAATAAGGTTACTCATAACATGATTCTCAGTATTTTAAGTTCTATATATTTCTGATGAGCTATTTTCTAAATTTATCGTTATTGATGGCTTTTGCGTTACTTAAGCTGCAAATACTTGTATACAAGTGCTGGCATGCATAAGCTTTTATGAAAGAGCTCTTAAAAGATTTTTAGAAGCCTACTGTCATAAGCCTAAAGGGCGCTTATCTGAGTAGAGCATAAATTATCATAGCAAAATTGTCATAAAAAATGCTATCGTCATGTCCTGATAAGGTTAAACCGCTGTCTTCATCAGCATAACATAGACAATGTCACCACGATTGGAGTGTAATAAGCTACCTATGAGTATGTCGTTCGGATTGGCGACCACGCTAAGCACCTCACAAAAACTCACCCCGCAAATGCAGCAAGCCATTAAATTGCTGCAACTCTCTAGTCTTGAGCTCGCGCAGGAGGTTCAGGCGAAGCTGGATAGCAATCCATTACTCGAACGTATCGAGGATGATGAAGATGAGTATGAAAGTAATGATAAGGCGATAAATGAGTTTGGCGAGCCGTTAACGTTAGATACTTGGAATCAAAATGCTGGTATTGATTCGTTTACTACATCCTCTACCTCTAATAATAACGATGATAGTTTTGAATATGAGGATAGTATTAGCGATAGCTTTGATAAATTACAGCAAGCCAGTTTTGACGATGATGCCATAGACAGTTATGCGCTGGATGGGGACGACTATAGCAGCTTTGATAGCTCTAATTTAAAAAATGATAGCTTTGATACAGTCAGTACGGGTAGCGCATCCACTGTATTAGCACGCCCAGATTCTGATGACTTTGATAGCTATCAAGGTAGCACAAACGCGATGATTCAAGACCATGTGCGCTGGCAGCTGAACTTTAAGCATCTCTCAGAAAGAGATACGCTAATCGCTGAATATTTAATGGACTCTATGGATGATATAGGCTTTGTGCGGCTTGATATCGACGAGCTGTTGCAAAGCTTTGATACCATGGCAAGCTTCTATCAGTGGGATGAGCGTGTTGAACATGACGAAATCATGGCGGTATTGCGTATGATTCAGTCGTGTGATCCGCTGGGTGTTGGTGCGCGAAATCTAAGTGAATGCCTAGCAATTCAGTTGTCCAAGCTCGATGCTAAGACTGGCTATTTAAGAGAAGCCCAAGCGCTATTGTCAGCCGCTGAGCATTTGGTCAGTAATAATATTAAGGCGCTGATCGATCTCACAGGACTCACTGCTGAGGACATCACACCTGCCCTCAATCTGCTGCGCACTTTAAATCCTTCACCCGGTTTACTATTCCAAAGCCGTCAGCCTGAATATACTCAGCCGCCAGATAGCTATGATATTCCTGATGTACTGGTGACGCCTATCCGTCGCCGTGATACTAGTAAAAATACCGATTCTTCCGCCCAAGAAGATGGTTGGTACGTGCGCCTCAATCCTGACACCTTACCGAAACTGCGAGTCAATCAAGAATATGCCAACCTAGTTAAGCGCGGTGATGACAGCCCTGACAATCAATATTTGCGTGAAAACCTTACCGATGCGAGATTGTTTATTAGAAGTATCGAAGAGCGCAATCAAAACCTAATCAAAGTGGCGACTAGCATTGTGCGTTATCAACAAGAGTTTTTGCAGTACGGTGCAACTGCCATGCAACCGCTTATTTTAAAAGTCATCGCAGAAGAAGTAGACCTACATGAATCTACCGTCTCGCGTCTGACCACCAGCAAGACTATTTTGACCCCGCAAGGATTGTTTTCGCTAAAGCACTTCTTTTCATCTCACGTCAGTAGCACGGACGGTGATATCTCCTCAACTGCTATCAGTGCCATGATTAAACAACTAATAGCCGATGAAAATCCCAAAAAGCCGTTATCGGATAGTCGTATCAAGGACTGTTTATTAGCAGATGGTATCGATATCGCCAGAAGAACGGTTGCCAAATATCGCGAAGCGATGAATATTGGCTCGTCGACCCAGCGTAAACAAAAATATTAATTGTCTTAATTCAACGAGTTATCAGTAGAGACATGCAGTCGTCAATATAGCTTAGAATAAATATAAAAATAAAATTTTTTGATTATATAGAAACATTCAAGAAACAACCGTTTTTATTACATTTACTTACAATATACCGTCTTGCTACTATGCGGTTTTCATGACAAATTAGAGTCATACCAACAACGAAATCTAAGTGTCGATTTAACGTATTTATTTATATCAATAATCAAAAAGACAATAAAAAAATACGTCTATATTTTAATAGAATGACTGGTATTAAAGGCGTTGAGGTTAAAGACACAGAATTAGTTAGTGGTAAGGCAGGGTGATAAAAGCAGCAATGCTAGCTCATCTGTTGATTGTAAGTAACAATAAAAGGACGATAATATGAATGTTTCTATCAGTGGTCACCATATCAGTGTTACCGATGCCATGGACACAGCAGTTCGCGAAAAACTTGAAAAAGTAGAGCGTCACTTTGATCAGATTCAAAGTATTCAAGTGATATTGTCATTAGATAATAGCGGTGCGAGTGATGGCGGTCAAAAGAGCCATAAAGCTGAAGCGATTATGCGAGTCTCGGGTAAAGAGATGTTCGTCCAAGCATGTGAAGATGATATGTATAAAGCCATAAATGAGATGGCAGACAAGCTTGATAGACAAGTACGCAAATATAAAACCAAACTGGAGAGTAAAAAGACACAGGGTGCAGGGCGTGATGGACGCTATGAAGATCTGACGACTGCTGAGGCAGCTCCGGCAGTTTAGCCTTAATGTCTTGTTAGCTTTGCTGTTATAGATGCTTAATAAGTTTTAGCTTATAAATAAATAGTATAAATAGCGAATTTATTAAGCCCATCTATTAAACCTAGCAATATACATTAGTCACAAACTAATGAATGAGCAAACATGACAGACTAAGCAAAAAAAGACCTCTAACGGATAGTTGTTGAGGTCTTTTTTATAGTCATTTTTTACAAACAGTCTATTAAAAATAACGGTTTAATTGACTATCAAAAAAAGCTAGCCGCCGCCCACTGCTTGTACTACTTCGATATTCATCCCTTCAGCAATACGAATTTGCTCAAGCTCACTCTTTGGAATCAGTTCACCATCGACTTCAACTGCATAGCGACCGTTACTGAGTCCCAATTCATTAATGACCAGTTGTACCGTTTGATGAGTGGTTTGTAGTTTTTTACCATTCACAATAATATTGCTCATAATATATACTCCTTAAGTATTCAGAATTCCTTTTTTGCTAATCTATATTTATCGTATTGATTACTGCCGATAGCATGGTTAGCAAAATATTTGCAACATTTAAACGGATACATTACCTAAGCGAAACGTCGATACTGCCAGCCACAACCAACCAGCAATCATAAGAACGCCGCCGATAGGGGTAATCGCCCCAAACCAACGCGGCGCGCCCAATGTCATCGCATATAAACTACCAGCAAAAATAATCACGCCAATCTGTAGTAACCATGCCGTCGCTTGGGTCGCATAATTAAGACGAATCAGTATGCCAACGAGCAATAATCCAAGCCCATGTATAAACCAATATAAAGTCGCCGTCTGCCACCATTCGAGCTGCTGAGTGCTGACCATAGCTTTGAGACCATGAGCACCGAAGGCGCCTAAAGCAACGGCGATAGCCATATTAATCGCCGCGATACCTATCCAATTTAGCATGGTAAAACTCGTATTATTGATTGGGGCTTTTTATATCGGAGAGTCAAACGTTTACTGAAGATCATCTGGCAAAATAACACTATCAATGGTCATCGCCTCGCGGATTTTATCCATGGCATTCTTTTCGATTTGGCGTACGCGTTCTGCAGAGATAGAATAGACTGCTGCCAATTCGTGCAAGGTTGATTTTTGCTCGGATAACCAGCGCTGCTCGACGATATCACGTGAGCGATCGTCTAAGGTATCCATCGCAGCAATCAAGGCTGATGAGTTGTTTTCTTCCCAGTCAGACTCTTCGACAATCTCGGCAGGGTCGATGCCGTCTTCTAAAAATAATTGCGGCGCATAGCGTCCGTCGTCATCATCACTCGACTGCGCTTCAAATGACGCATCGTACGAAGTCAGACGTGACTCCATCTCCAGCACTTGCTTGCGGGTAACATTTAAGTCATTGGCAATCGCATCGGCTTCTTCAAGCGTCAACTGGTTGTTGGTCTTTTTTAGACTACGTAAATTAAAGAACAATTTACGATGCGCCTTGGTAGTCGCGACTTTCACAATTCGCCAGTTACGAATGACAAACTCATGAATCTCCGCTTTAATCCAATGCACCGCAAACGATACTAGACGTACGCCTTTATTAGGATCAAAGCGTTTCACTGCTTTCATTAATCCTAAATTACCTTCTTGGATTAAATCCGCTTGTGGCAAACCATAACCTGAGTAACTACGTGCAATATGAATCACAAATCGTAAATGCGACATCACGAGCAGACGTGCAGCTTCCACATCACCTTCATCATAATAGCGATGAGCAAGCTCCTGCTCTTGGGTCGGCGTCAAAATAGGAATTTGGTGTACAGTATTAATATAGGCGCCCAAATTTACCCCAGGCGCGGACAAATGCGTTGGCATAGCAGGTACTAAATCACGCGTGCTAGTGTCTTCAAACGCACTGGCATCATAAGGTGGACGCTCAGCGGCAGCTTTCAATGCCGCATCACGTGCTTCATTTATTTCAGGAGCGACGCTGTCTTTTTTACGTGTTGGTGCAGCGTTAGTAGAGGTATTAGCCATATTCTTGACCTTGGTTAAATAGATAAGCAAACAGTCAGATAAAATCTTTATAGTGGTAATTGTAAAGGATAGCGACGCTTAGTTGCTATCAGTTTTGGTAATGATGAAGTGATATATTGTATCAACAGAATATTTAGATTTGCTAGCCACGGCACCTTCGTTAGCTAATACCGTTGCTTGATTGATTACCAATGATAGCGGGTTAAGCGCGTCTGTTCGCAGGCTTTGTTGACAAAAAGCCGTAATATCTGCTTGAGAATTTGGGTCGGTTGCGACTACATACAATGATTCGCCAATGGCCACATTGCGTAGCGCCACTTTGGTTTTTAACAAGGGCATCGGACAGGCAAGTCCACGACCATCTACCAAGCTTTTGATATTGAGAACAGGTTTGCTCAAGTCTTTTATATCATTGAGGTTGATTTCATTATTATTGTCTGTTGGTAGTAAGCCTAGCAGCTGCATTATCGATTGCTGCTCTATTTCAGACAAAGTCTCTGCCAAACATATCGGATAAGAGGCTCGTACCATGATGGCTTGGCTATCAGCGGACATAAAATAAACCTTTAAAGTATCTATAATGAAATTTTATACTCAAATCTAATATTTAAGATTGAAATATTTATTGGTTTCGATGTTTTACTATTTCGTGGCTGTTCTTTTACGATGCAGCATGCATCACGGTCTGCCATTATAGCAAATTGCCGCTCGTCAATTGCAGTTGAATATAGTCATCATAATATTTGATCAATCAGAACGACTGGTGAGCATGGGTCTCTAGATTTTCCTAATAGACGTGCCCAATAGGTTTACATAGTCATGTTGCGCAATAGTGACGCCCTGCGGAGTTATTGGTAGCGAAGCGCATACTGCAATTGACCTTGAATAGACAAGCTCGTATAGTCAAAAGGACGTTATGATTACTCGCATAGGATACGCACTTGTATTACTCTAAAAGACAATCGATGCTTGAGAAACCAGCCATAAATGCACAGGATAAATGTGTTGTCACTCATTATTCAAGCATACAGACATGGTCATTCTCTAAGCTTGTAAATCGCCATCTGTCGCCATCGCTTGCGCTAAAACTAGCAGTATCATCACTATTGTTAGCCTGTACAAGCGTAGCCTATAGCAAGAGCCAAGCTGTGCCATTGAGCTATGATTCTTGGCAATCAACTGGCACAGAAGAGTTGAATTTGCCTAACCTGCGCGGGCAAGGACTGAGCTTCGACGAACAATATCAAAATAAATTGCTTGGCGAATGGTCATTAAGAAATATCAATGGTAGCGTGAAGATGGAGCACGACCCTTGGATTCAAGAAACCGTCAAAGAAATGACTTGGCGGCTAAATGCGCAAGCGCGCCAGCAAGCACCGCTCGGCTTGGTCATTATTGATAACCCGAGTATTAATGCGTTTGCTGCACCAGGTGGTGTGATTGGTCTGAATACAGGAACGATATTGGCCGCCCATAGTATGGATGAGCTTGCTAGCGTCGTAGCTCATGAGGTGGCGCATATTAGCCAGCGTCATTATGAGAGCAGTGTTGATGAGCGCAAAAAAGCCTTACTGATGCAAATAGGCGGTGTGCTCGCTGCGATTGCCGCATCCGCTGTCGATGGTGATGCGGCGGCGGCAGTGATGATGGGTAGCCAAACCGCCACTATGAATAGCAACATGGCTTTTAGCCGTAATAATGAGCGTGAGGCTGATCGAGTTGGTATGCAAATTATGAACCAAGCCGGTTACGATCCACGGGCGATGCCGCGTTTCTTTGCTACCATGAATCAGAAAAGTCAGATGAATCAGACCGCCAATCAGTTCTTACCCAGTTTTATACGCTCGCATCCATTGAGCAATGAGCGCTTAAGCGAATCGCAAAGTCGTGCTCAACGTTATAATTCGTTGCCATTGAATCAGCAGCAGCGCCATCAAGCGTTGTTTGATCTGCTGCATTGGCGCGTACAAAGTACGGGTAAGCATGTCTCTGAAACGGCATTGACGACTGCGGCAAAGAATAGCGTTGGGGCAAAGTTGGCGCTGATGCATTGGTATGGCGAGCAGCAACGTTTTAAAGAGGCCAACGATGTGTTTGTTGAGCTGTCAGCATTACCAGCTGCAAAGCGCCAAGTGTTAGAACCGTTATTATCCATTACCCAAAGCCAAATTCTAACTGAGCAAAATAAATGGCAACAGGCTGCTGAAGTGCTAGAAAGCCAGCAGCGCCTTTATCCAGAGCGCCGTGATTTACGTTTGTATTTAGCGGAGGCATTAACCAACAGCAATCAGCCAACCAAAGCGCAAGCATTACTCAAGCCATTGACCGAGCAGCAGCCCAGTGACCGCTATGCTTGGCAGAGTTTGCAATTGGCCAATGAAAAACTGGCAAAAACCACAGACTCACCGCTGCTTGCAAACATCGCAACGATTAATGCGCTGCGCTATCGCAGTCATGACCAGCTGTGGAGTGGACGCTATGAGCGCGCGCTGACCTCTCTTACCCAAGCCAAGCAACTGACGGCAAAGTTGCAAAATACGGCCCAAGCCAGTAGCGCCCGTCCGCTACTCGCCAATATCAATGCCGAAATCAAAGCGGTAAAAACCGCCAAAGACTTTAAGCCTTAGGCGGTTATTTGTAGAACTTGAGGTTCATACAAGGTTTTATAATAGAATTACTTGATGGTAGCTATTGATCACTGATTTTAATAAAAGCTAGCTTTCATTTTACCAATCTTGCAGTCTCTACTAGCCTTGCAATGCATCTTTGATCAGTTTTGAGATTAAGGCAGGGTCAGCACGACCAGCGGTTTTAGTTTTCAGTACACCCATCACGCTACCCATATCGCGCATCGATGTTGCGCCTTGTTCAGCGATTTCTGCATTGACCAAAGCGGCAAGTTCGGCATCATCCATTTGTTTTGGCATATATTCATTGATAATATCAATCTCAAACTGCTCTTTAGTCGCCAAATCGTCGCGCCCGTTTTCGGTAAAAATAGTCAGTGACTCATGACGCTGTTTTAGCTGTTTTTGTAATATCTCCAATACTTCGGCATCATCAAGCTCTGTTTGACGGTCAATTTCAATTTGCTTGATCACCGCTTGTACGTTACGTAGGACTTTGACCCGTTCAATCTCACGTGCTTTCATAGAGACGATGATGGTGTCAGTTAAGGTCTGTTTAAGCTGGCTCATTGTTATTATTCCTTATGAGTATTAATAAAATATTTACGTAAAATTTGGCTGCTATTTTTTAGCTTGGTAATAACGTTGCAATAAGTAATAGCCTTGCAATAAAAATTGTCATAAAAAAAGCTGTCAGCAGTAATAATAAAAATTGTAGCATAAAAAACGCCACTGATATCATTGGATAACAGTGGCGTTAGTGTAGCGCTAGTACTTAGCTAATCGAATAATCGATTAGTACATACGAGTGGTACGAATAGTTTCGCGTTGTAATTTCTTTTTATAACGCTTTACTGCAGCAGCTGCTTTGCGCTTGCGTACTTGCGTTGGTTTTTCATAAAACTCACGCTTACGTACGTCTGATAATACGCCAGCTTTTTCACAAGCACGTTTGAAACGACGGATAGCGATGTCAACTGGTTCGTTTTCTTTAACCTTAACTGCAGGCATGAAGACTCCTTGATTAGGATGAGATATAAGGGCATTAGTTTGGCTGTGTATTAGTATTTAGCCGTAATATCTCAACATTACCGGCATCAGCTCAAACTAGGATAGTCTTGCGCAATAGCACAAGGGCGCTTATTTTAATAAAAAATAGCAGCAAAGTCAAAGGCTTTAGCGTATCTATCTTTAAATATCAGCAAATAACAGTGAATGATAGCTTACTCAGCAGTTTAAATTTAACTAGGTATTGTTTTAAGCAGAAGTGTTATTATTTTTAATAATCTTTTAACAAATAATTAATAAATCATGGACAAAACGCCTGTTTGGTAATAACAGCTTATATAAAGTCTATGATATGATGAGTTTAGTTTACTGCTTGATATTACAGCAAGACTCTACAACCTTTTTATACCAGTCATATTGAGGATTTTTGAATGAAAAGCGGCATGAAAAAAACAGCGATAAATACAGCATTATGGACAACATTGGTTCTCACTATGGGCGTAAGTTTAAGTGCTTGTAGCAGTGAAAAAGAAGAAGCTGGCGCAGAGTCAGGTGAAGTTTTGGCAATAGATCGAGTCGATGATGCGGCAGCGCTTGCCCGCACAAATGCGCCTAAAGCAGAAAATATGGATTTTCCAGAAACTGCGCCCATACCGGCTGCTGATGTTGCAGCAGATGCGGCGGCAACGGCTACTGTTACTGCGAATGCGGAAGGAGACGCAGCGGTTGCTGATACGTCAGCAACGACTGCTACCGACAGCGCGGGTACAGAGGTTGCTGTAGCAGATAGTGCGGATATGCCAGCTGCTGATGCGACTACTACTACTTCCGAAGCTGAACCAGCGACCAACTAATAGCGGTGAATAAGTAGAAGCACTTAGTAATACCACTTAATAGGTAATAGCGCTCAATGACTAGCGTGAATCAGCATTGAGTTTTGTCACTAACAATCCATAGATGAAGGAATAACTATGACTATTAAACAAAATACGATGAACAAAAAATCAGCTGTTAAATTGGCACTGTCAGGCATAAGTCTTAGTGCGTTGTTAGCACTTAGTGCTTGTAGTGGCGGTGATAATAAAGCGACTGATGAGCCTGCTGCTGTCAATGAAACTGAGACGGTGGTCGTAGAGCCAGAAACACCGGTTGCAGAACCTGCAGTGGTTACTCCTGAGCCTATGGTTGAGCCTGAGCCTGCTGAAGTGACGGTAGTAGAAACTGAAGAAGCTGCTGCTGAGCCTGTAGTCTTAGCAGCTGACACTGGTGCTAAACTGTATGAAAAACAGTGCAAGGTCTGCCATGAAAATGGTTTATTAGCAGCACCGAAATTCGGTAATAAAACAGATTGGGCACCACACCTTGTCAAAGACATAGACACGCTACGTATGCATTCTGCGAAAGGCTTCAACAAAATGCCAGCGCAAGCTAACGCTGAAGTGAGTGAAGCTGAAGTTCATGCGGCCGTTGATTATATGGTAGCTGCTGTTAGCTAATATTAATTGTTGAAATTTGATAGAATAACCGCCATTGTACGCTAACAGTGGCGGTTTTTTTGTGACTGCTAAACCCTTACTGTTTTTAAGTTTTAAGATAAGAAAAAATTGAGTTGAGCAAAGTAACGTAATTGAGCAAAGCAACGTAATAAAGGCAAAGACATGAAAGTATTGGGTTTAGAGACCTCTTGCGATGAGACCGGTCTGGCGATTTTCGATAGTGAGCAGATACATAGCGAGAATAAAGGTCTGCTAGGGCAAGTGCTGTATTCACAAATAGAGCTACATGCACTCTATGGTGGCGTCGTGCCTGAGCTTGCCAGCCGCGACCATATTCGTAAGCTCGTGCCTTTATTTAATGAGCTATTAGAGCAGTGCGATATTACTAAAGATGACATTGATGCTATCGCTTATACCAAAGGCCCAGGGCTCATCGGTGCCTTGATGACGGGTGCCTTATTTGGTCGCAGTTTGGCATATGGCTTAGATATTCCGGCTATTGGTGTCCATCATATGGAAGGGCATTTGCTAGCACCGCTGATGGGGGCAAATCCACCCGCGTTTCCGTTCGTGTCGCTACTGGTTTCAGGTGGTCATACCTTGTTGATTGCCGCTCATGGCATTGGTCAATATGAAATACTGGGCGAATCAATCGACGATGCGGCAGGTGAGTGCTTTGATAAAGCAGCTAAAATGCTGAGCTTAGAGTACCCCGGTGGTCCTAATATTGCTAAACTAGCTGAAACGGGAAATCCTAATGCTTACAGTCTACCAAGACCGATGTTACACCGCGGTTTGGACTTTTCTTTTAGCGGTATGAAAACGGCCGTACACAACCTTATTAAAGATACGGATGGTTCTGGGACAGGTTCTGATAGTGACCCACAAGTCCGTGCTGATATCGCTGCCAGCTTTCAACATGCAGTCGTTGATACACTGGTGAAGAAATGTGTTAAAGCACTTAAGCAAGCAGAGATGAGTCGGTTAGTCATTGCTGGCGGAGTAAGTGCCAACAGCCATTTGCGTGAAACCTTAGAGACCGAACTGGCTAAAATAAATGCAACTGTGCATTATGCGCCGCCAGCCTTATGTACCGATAATGGCGCGATGATTGCTTATGCTGGTTATGAGCGCCTGCAAGCTGGGCAATTTGATGATTTAGCCGTCAGCTGCGTTCCACGTTGGCCGATGACCGAATTGCCTGCGCTGTAATTGCCAGCAGTATAGTTTTTTTGCTTATTAAAATGGCATTCATTAATAGAACAAGGATTACATCATGCAGTGGCTCGCTATCGGTTTAGGGGCAGCAATCGGCGCATGCTTAAGAGGATGGCTAGCGCGCTTTAACCCGCTACATAGCTGGATACCACTCGGTACACTCGGCGCTAATGTCTTAGGTGGGCTCCTTATTGGGCTGGCGTTAGTCTGGTTTGAACGGGTCGGTAGCGGATTGTCTGACAATGTTAGATTATTTGTTATCACCGGTTTTTTGGGCGGACTGACCACTTTTAGTACTTTTAGCGCTGAGGTATTTACTTTTATTAGTGAGGGTCGGTTGTTAGCAGGTTTGGGGTTGATAGGGTTGCATGTAGGATTAACTCTATTAGCAACCGCGCTTGGGTTTTATTTCTTTAAGTTTATTTTATAGGCGTAAAGCTAAGGTTTCTTAATAAAGCTAAAGCGGTTTTACTATCCCTTCTAATAAGCTGGCAAACCCTTGCATATAAGCGGTATCTTGGCTAGATGTGCGTGTCGCGGCATAGAGCTGACAATAAACACCCTTACCCAATGGGCGCGACACCACCCAACCTTTTTTCTCATATTCGGCAACGACCCAATCGGGTAGCGCCGCCACACCGCGTTCGCTGGCCACTAGTTGTATTAGCATGGCGGTCAGCTCAGTGGTGCGAATATTTTTAAAACTGACCTGCTCTGGGGTCATAAAATTCGCAATAATATCGAGGCGCTTGGCTTCTACCGGATAAGCAATCAAGGTTTCTTCGATTAAATCGTTTGGACGAATGAAATGTTGTTCTGCCAAATCATGCGTAGGCGACAGCACTAAACGGCTCTCGTACTCAAACAATGGCTGATAGCTAATGCCTTCTATCGGCAAATTGCTGGTCGTAATCAGCAGATCGATATCACCTTCCATTAATAAATGATGCGGCTCAGGTTCAAAACCCGTGGCAAAATCCAGCTCAACATCTGACCATTCACGGCGATACTGATTCAGTATCGGCATCAACCAATCAAAGCAGCTATGACATTCAGAAGCCAAACGTAATCTGCCTGCTTGACCGTGAGCTAAACGCTTGAGATTGGCTTTGGTGCGGGTGACTTGCGGCATGATGCTGTCGGCAAGCGCCAATACCGTTTTGCCAGCTGGCGTAAAGGTAAGGGGTCGCGTTCGGCGATTAACCAAACTGATATCGTAGTAATTCTCTAGCTCTTTTAACTGATGCGAGACAGCAGAGGCCGTGACATGCAGCTCATCGGCAGCAGCGGCCAATGAACCATGTGCGCGTAGCGCAGTTAGCGTATTAAGATGACGAAGCTCTAACATAAAATAATCTAACCACCGAAGTTAAAGGAATAAGAAATACTGAGTTGGATAAATGATTAAAAAACGCTCATTGTTACTTTATTTACTTTAAGAATATTTTTTAATTAAAATTAAAATTAACGTCGACGTAGCAATAACTGGGAGATGACTACCAAAATTAGTGAAGCAACTAGCAATATCGTACCAATGGCATTGACCTCAGGTTTGAGACCCACACGCACCATTGAATAGATACGTAGCGGCAAAATCTCATAGCTAGGACCGGTCACAAAGGTCGATACCACCACATCATCTAGCGATAAGGTAAAGGCGAGCAGCCAACCTGCCATCACTGCTGGAAAGATAACAGGAATCAATACCGTACGCACCATCGTTGATTCACTTGCACCCAAGTCTCTTGCCGCTTCCATCAGCCGCTCATCCAAACTGCTTAACCTTGCAAAGACAGTAATGACCACAAATGGTAGGCAAAAAGTAATGTGAGCTAGTAACAGCGATACAAAACCCAGCTGCAGTCCAATTAATAAAAATAGCGCCAGTAGCGATATTGCCAAGACAATCTCAGGCGACATCATCAGCACAAATAATAAGCCATTTAACAGACCTTTACCGCGAAAATTATAGCGATGTAAGGCAAGCGCTGTCAGTGTGCCGATGATCGTTGATACCGTGGCTGCAACCAAACCTAAGACAATAGAATGCCAAAAGGCATCAAGCATTGCTTGGTTGTTAAATAAGGATTCATACCACTTTAAACTAAAGCCGCCCCAGTTATAACCAACTTTTGATTTATTAAAGGACATCACCACCAAAACAAGGATGGGTAGATATAACATGGCATAAATCAAACCAAGATAGCATTTGGCGGCGATACTGCCGATGCTGGGTGGTTTGATAGAGCGTTTCTTTTTAGTCGGTGGACTATTCGGTGAGCGACTCAGTGAGTTATGAGACATTAGGCCACCTCATTAAAATCAGTCTTGCCAATGCGGCGGCTACTGGCGTGGTAGGCGAGTAGTAATACTGCCATCGCCAGTGTCAATAACACGCTAGCTGCAGCACCAAACGGCCAATCACGCGCATCTAAAAACTGGTTTTTAATAATATTACCAACCAGTAAGTTGCGTGAACCGCCTAAAATATCTGCCACGTAAAACATACCCATCGCTGGTAGTAGTACCAAAAGTACCCCTGATATAACCCCAGGAGTGGTCAATGGCAGTACCACATGCCAAAAGGTTTGTCTTTTTGATGCACCCAAATCCTGTGAGGCGAGCAGCATATCATCGCGTAAGTCGCTAAAGACTGCATACAGTGGCAGTACCATAAACGGAAATAATAAATAGGTTAGACCTGCAACTACCGCCCCTTGTGTATATAAAATATCAATAGGGGTATCGATAACACCTATCGCGAGTAACGATTTATTGATCAAGCCATTATTAGCAAATAATAACTTCAGCGCGTAAGTTCGCACTAAAGAGTTGGTCCAAAATGGCAATATGAGCAGTAGCATCAATAAGGGCTGCCAACGCCTGCTGACTCGAGAGACAAACCAGGCAAAAGGGTAGCCCAATAATAAGCAAATGATCGTGGTAATTCCTGCCATCCATAATGAATGTACAAAGACATCAAAATAGAGGGGATCAATCATGCGTACATAGCTATCAATGCTGACAGGCAGGCTGATAAAAGCCGTACTGTCACGCGTTAAAAAGCTGACCGCAATCACCAGTATATTGGGCAAGAGCGCAAAAATGAGTAGCCAGCCCCAAATAAGCCACAGCGTTGCCGTACGAAAAGGACTTTTATTGCTTATGCCAGTACCTGCCATTAGCGGATATCCTTTCTGGCAGATAAATTGCCAGCTAAATTGGCAGATTGATGATTCATCTCATTATCAAGCGTATCGTCTTCTGGCAAAACCCATTCCCAGCCATCAACCCAGGACACTTTTACGCCCTCATTGAGCTTATAGTCAAAGCTTGGATCGTCCTCATCGAAGAATTCAGAGGCTTTAATAATATGACCATTGGCCAGCTCAATAATCGAATCTAAGGTACTGCCTTTATAGTTACTTTCGATAACGCGGCCCAGTAATCCGCCATGTTCTTTATCGTTCGGGTCATAAATCCGTAAATCCTCAGGTCGTAGCAATAAATTCACCATATCGCCGACTTGGACATCATTGCCAAAGTTAGGACGGCGCAAATTCCGCAAAGTGGTCGGACCCTCTTGCATTTGTGCCTCGCAAACTTCAACTTCAATACGGCCATTGGTCACTTGGCCATCACGGTCTGGCTGCTCAGGGTAGACGCCCTTAACTTCGGCCTTAAATAAATTGGTCTCACCGATAAATTTGGCCGTAAATAAATTGGCAGGGGTTTCATAAATTTCAATAGGCGTGCCAATCTGTTGAAACTTACCGTCTTTCATCACCGCGATACGGTCTGACATCGACAGCGCTTCTTCTTGATCGTGCGTGACAAAGACAAAAGTAATGCCCAGCTCACGTTGCAAGCGTTTAAGCTCCGACTGCATTTGCAGGCGCAGCTTATGATCGAGCGCCGATAAAGGCTCATCGAGCAATAATAATTTAGGACGATTAATGACTGCCCGCGCAATCGCAACACGCTGCTGCTGACCACCGGACAAATCCTGCGGTCTGCGATTGGCAAGGTGCTCAAGTTGTACCATAGCTAGCATTTCGCGCACCCGCGTTTGAATCTCATCTTTAGGGACTTTTTTAAGCTTAAGACCGTAAGCCACATTTTGCGCGACTGTCATATGTGGAAATAACGCATATTGCTGAAACACAGTATTGACCGGACGCTTATCCGCTGGCAAGCCTGCCATCTGTAAGCCATCTAAATAAATCGCCCCTGCATTTGGCTGCTCAAAACCGGCAATCAATCGCAACAAGGTTGTTTTCCCGCAGCCTGATGGACCAAGCAGCGTTATAAACTCACCATGCTTAATGTCGAGATTAATATCTTTTAGGACTTCCGTTTGATCATAGGTTTTTTTTAGACCAGTCAATTGCAGCAAAACCTTGTCAGCGTTGGGTGACGCAGGAATGGTCTGCGTATATAAACTTGATTCGGTCATAAGGTTTTTTCCTAAGCATCCAATAGGTCAGTACGGCTATTTATCTAGGACGCTGTAGTTAAGGTGGTTTGATAGGGGTGTAAGTAAGCGATGGGTATCGATATAGTCTGGTTGCTGTGTATTATAACAAACCCTTGATATAAATTAATGCAAGTTCGTTATCGGTTAGTTGGGTTATGTCGTCATCACAGTAAAAGGCACTCTGATAGGCTTTGATGCCTTTATTTTTACGTTTTACTTATGTCTTTATAAGTTGTCTGCTGCTGGTTTTTGCAAGACTAAATAGGTCTGTCTTAATATAGTGATATTGAAATAAATTTTTTTACCATGTTTTTTGCCTTATTCCTATACAATCATTTTGTGTATGATAAATACAATGCTATTTGCGATAGCAAAACCTTAGCTACACTATTTTGAACAAGATAACGCTAGAGCAATTTATAATTTTAACTATTTTAATCATCAAGGATGTCTTATGCCTAACGATACACGCCCAAAAACAGGTCAAGAAGCACTGGCGCTTCTCAAACAAGGCAATGTGCGTTACATTGATAGTTTGACAAGCACTGATCCCTGCATGCAAAAGCGCCCAGAACTCATCAGTGATCAAGACCCTATTGCCATTATTTTGGGTTGTTCAGACGCACGCGTCCCCGTTGAGATTGTATTTGATCAGGGGCTGGGCGACTTGTTTGTTATCCGTGTGGCGGGCAATGTGGTTGCGCCCTCGCAAATTGGTTCGGTTGAGTTTGCCGCCGAAAAGTTCGGTACTAAGCTGGTGGTGGTGCTTGGGCATTCGCATTGCGGCGCTGTCACCGCTTGCGTAGAGGCGCTTATTAATCCTGAGCAAAATTATTCTCCCAACTTACAATCAATCGTTGATCGTATCCGTCCAAGCGTTTATAACCTACATGAGCTGGCGACCGCCAACGGCCAAGATGTGGATGCTGATGAGCTGGTTGATCGCTCAATACGTGCCAATGTCCGCATGTCGGTCAGCCAATTAAAGCATGGCTCGCGTGCCTTAGAAGACTTAACCAGCAGTGGTCAGCTGCTTGTCGTTGGTGCAGAATATAATTTAGAGACGGGAAAGGTGCGGTTTTTAGATGCGTAATAGATGTTTATAACTATATATTTATAGTTATACAGCTATCATGATTGATGCATGTCAGAATTAAGACCGTATCAACTGTTAACAATTAAAATAATTTAAACATTGGAGTAACCATGATTAATCCTGCTACTTTTAATAATGACCATTTATCGCTAGCCCAGCCTGAGAGCAGCGTAAAAGCTGAGGGCGTTCAGCCTATCTCTGCTCAGACGACAGGCTATACTTTTAACCATACTATGTTACGAGTAAAAGACCCTGCTAAGTCATTGGAGTTTTATACTGGTGTCTTAGGAATGACATTGCTAGCGGTAAAAAAAATCCCTGCGATGGGTTTTGATTTGTACTTTTTAGCCAAGCTTACCGAGAGCGAGCGTGAAAATTTGCCATCAGGTGATGATTTAGAGATTTTTGCGTTCAGACAGCGTGGAATTTTGGAATTAACCCATAACTATGGCACTGAGATACAAGCGGACTTTAGCTACCATGATGGTAACCAAGAGCCACAAGGTTTTGGTCATATTTGTTTTAGCGTACCTGATTTAAACGCTGCGGTGACTTGGTTCGATAAAAATAATGTTGAATTCAAAAAACGTCCGGATGAAGGCAGTATGAAGCATATCGCTTTTATCAAAGACGTTGACGGTTACTGGATTGAAATCGTACAAGCAGACTTAATGGGTTAAATGATTCATAAATCAAATGACTCGTAAATTAAGTGATTAAAAAAGCCACCTGATCTTTTGCTCAGGTGGCTTTTTTGTACTGCTACAGACGCACTACTTAGTCGTCTTTCTTGACTTGGAAATCTGTATGGCACGATTTACAGCTATCACCAACAGGTTTGAAAGCTGGCATCACCTCATCAATGCTGGTCGCTGACTGTGCAGCAGTAGCTAGCTCAGCAGTTACTTTTTGAAAATTCTCTGCTTCTGCTTTAAAACCATCAGCATTTGACCATACTGCATCTTTAGCACCACCAACTGCTTCCGGATTATTAAAATGGCTCCAAGGTTTTTTAGACTCTTCTGCTAAAAATGTTGCTTGCTCTTTAAATACTTCAGCGTCAAAGGTATCAGGCTCTTTTGCCATACCGCCCATCACTTTCATTGAATCGCCAAAGTTTTTCATGATGTCTTGACGGGCTTTGACGTCAGGGTCAACTGGTGTACTACACGCTGTTAAACCTAAAGTTGCTGCCATCAGTGTGATACCGAAGATTGATTTTAGTGATTTATGATTAATTACTTGAGTCATGTGTATTGATCCTTTATACGTAGATAATAAAAAGGTGGCGTAGCATATACATGCTCGTCACCTATATTGGCTTGCTGCTATTAAATTCTTTTATACGATATTTTTAATATCTGCTTTATTAATATATTCTTTATTAATATCCTAAAATACAGTCTTTCACGATGCTGGAAATACTTACTATCCTATATTAAACAGCAAGAGGCTTAAGTAGCATAGGGCGATAGCGTGATTTTTTGTAAAATAGATTAAATTGTCCTATAAATTAGCTTTAAATAATGACCAGTACTTATTTTGAATACTAGCTTACTTAAATAGTAAAGGTCAGCATGGATAGCTGACCTTTATAACTACTGTAATAAGTAACTAATATGACAAGCAATGACTATCTATAAGCTTTTTTAACCGATATAAATAAGCAGTTGATAAATATTTATTATGCAAGCACTTGTACACCGTCTGTTGGTTATTATGCCAATTTCGACTATAAAGTCAACCAATCGCGCGGTTTTAGATAGAAATCAGTCAATTCAAACTCAGACGATCCTTTGACAGGCTCAAAGCGATAATGCCAGCTCGCAAGCGGTGGCATACTGACTAAGATAGATTCGATACGCCCGTTGCTTTGTAAGCCAAACAGCGTACCTCGGTCATAAACGAGGTTGTATTCAACATAGCGTCCGCGACGATATAGCTGAAATTCACGCTGTGCTTCGGTATATGGCGTTTCTTTATTTGCCTCAAAGATGGGTAAAATACCCTCAAGGTAGCCATTACCGACGGCTTGCATGAATTTAAAACAAGTCTCAAAATCCCAGCCACGACTCTCAACGTTGACATCATCATAAAACAAGCCGCCGATACCGCGCTGCTCATCGCGGTGACGTAGATGGAAATATTCATCACACCATTGCTTAAAATCAGGATAAACGCTATCACCAAATGGGGCGCAGAGATCGTGACAGACTTGATGCCAATGCACACAGTCAGCAAGGACTGGATAAAACGGGGTCAAATCAAAACCGCCACCAAACCACCAAATCGGCTCTTCGCCTTCTGCTTCGGCAATAAACAAACGCACATTAGCATGGCTAGTAGGGACATTGGGGTTTCTGGGGTGAACGACCAACGATACACCCATGGCCTGTGCTTGGCGACCGGCAATATCAGGATGGCGGGCGGTTGCTGAGGCGGGCAGGTTATGGACATGAATATGGCTAAACATGACGCCCGCCTTTTCAATTACCTGACCATCTGCTAACACACACGAGCGACCACCACCGCCTTCAGGGCGCTCCCAATCGTCAGGAACAAAGGTTGCTGGTTGATTGTTATCAGTGCTGCCGTCACGCTCTTGTGCCTCTAACGCTTGACAGATACGTGCTTGCAAATCCACCAAAAACTCACGCACGCGCATGATATCGTTATTGCTCGGCGTCACTGCTGAGGCTATTATTAAAAGCTCTGTATCATTGTTCATATTTGGAGTATTCATAAAATATCTAATTATTTACTATTTATTAAGGTGTAAGGCGGTATTGAATTCTTTATCAAACAGATGTCCCATGCGATCGCGCTTGGTCGCTAGATATTCAGCATTCATATCGTTAACCCCAACGACTAACGGCACCCGTTCAACGACATCGATTCCGTGCTCCGTTAAGTAAGCAACTTTATCAGGATTATTGGTGATAAGGCGCACAGCATCGACGCCGACATGGGCAAGCATGGGTCCGCACATATCATAAATGCGCGCATCGGCCGGTAAACCTAACATGAGATTGGCATCTAACGTATCGTGTCCCTGATCTTGCAGGGCATAAGCGCGAATTTTATTGGTCAGACCAATACCTCGACCTTCTTGGCGCAAATATAAGATAGCGCCGCAGCCCATCTCTTGTATCGCCTGCATAGCAGTATTCAGTTGTGGACCGCAATCACACTTCAAGGAGCTAAAAGCATCACCGGTCAAACACTCAGAATGAATACGTATCAGTGGAACAGGTCGCTCTGATAATGTCGCATTTTTTTGATTTAATACTGCATCATGTGGGTGTGAAGTATCGATAATATTCGTGTCATTGACCACAGAGAGACCAACGGTGAGCATCACGTGCTCTTGACCAGCATCGTTTTCAAAGATATGAATATCAAACTCGCCGTGACGAGTAGGCAGCTTGGCGCTAGTGATAAATTGATATGACATTAATGTCCTGCATAAGCCGATCATCGTGGCGGTATTTTAGTATGGGTTTTTTATAAAAATAGCATGCTGATGGTGTTTATGATAAAAACACACAAAGTTCACAGACGACGCACGATGATTAAAGCGACAATTAAAAATAAATGCTATTATGCCATACTATTTTGACGGATACAGTGACAAGTCTTCGCCCTTACATTACTATGTCGTCACTAACGTCCGATATGACTGAAAAAAAATAAGGCATAATAGTCTTTAGAACAGCGCTAAGCACGACAGCGTTAGCATTATTGCCTTAATATTAAACAGCGTGTTTTTCGTTATCCGCAGCGATAAAAGCGGTATCAATAATTGTATAGCCGATGACATCAATGAGATCAATGATGGCGTCGCTATTATTAACGCCACTTAGAATATAGTCATGTTATTGTTATAAGTATTGCTATATTCTAAGGTAGCATTTTGTCAGCAGATTGGTAGGTATCGTACGTTTTATGCAGCAGTCACCTTATTCCCCACAGTCTCAGTCATTATCTGCGTCAGCCATTGCTTCTGCTGTACCGCTATCAAACCTGCAACAGACTTATGCAGCGATTCCACGTGAGCGTCCACATACGCCACTGCTTGATACTGTAGATTTACCCGCTGATCTTAAAGCTTTTAGCACCGATCAGCTAATAACATTGGCTGATGAGCTACGGCTTTTTTTGTTGTATTCAGCGGGTCAAAGTGGCGGTCATTTCGGTGCCAACTTGGGCGTGATTGAGTTGACCGTGGCGCTGCATTATTTATTGGATACGCCGCAAGATCAGATTGTTTGGGATGTTGGTCATCAAGCGTATGCCCATAAAATACTAACGGGCCGCCGTGAGCAATTAGGTACTATTCGTTCAAAAGATGGTTTGACGGCTTTTCCTGAACGTGCCGAATCTGTCTACGATACGTTTGGGGTTGGGCATTCATCGACTTCCATCTCAGCAGGTCTGGGCATGAGCCTAGCGTTACGCTATCAAGGCCTTTCGCAAACGGTTGCTTGTATTATTGGTGATGGGGCGATGACAGGCGGCATGGCCTTTGAAGCCATGAATGATGCCGTGCAACAAGATGCTGATTTGATGGTGATTTTAAACGACAATGATATGTCGATATCGTGCTCTATTGGTGGGTTCTCACGTCATTTAGCGGTGTTATGGGAGTCAGGATATCAGGTTGATATCTCTGATACCGGCGAGCCGATATTATGTCAGCGCCCTGATATGCAAGCCTTTGACCGACGTAAGCGTCATAAAGAGCTGCGCGATGTACCGCAACTAGAGGACAATCTATTTAAAGCCATTGGCTTTGCTTATTTTGGTCCTTTTGATGGTCATAATATTCCTGAGCTGCTGCGCGTATTATCGATTGCAAAGCAAGTAAAGGGTCCGGTTTTAGTGCACATTTATACCACTAAAGGTAAGGGCTTTGGACCAGCTGAACTTGATCCAGTGGGCTATCACGCCATTAGCAGATTGCCTCTTGAGGATGATACTAAAGCTACAGAAGTCAGTATAAACCCAAGCAAAGCCCTTTTAAAATACTCGCAAGTGTTCGGACAGTTCTTATGTGATAAAGCGGCAGCTGACGATCAGCTACTCGCAATTACCCCAGCCATGGAAGAAGGATCGGGGATGATTGAGTTTGCTCGTCAATTCCCAAAACGTTTTTTTGATGTTGCCATTGCTGAGCAACACGCAGTGACGTTGGCTGGTGGAATGGCTACCCAAGGCGTCAAGCCAATTGTCGCGATTTATTCGACTTTTTTGCAGCGCGGTTATGATCAGCTTATTCACGATATTGCTCTGCAAAACCTTGATGTGATGTTTGCGATTGATCGTGCTGGTTTAGTCGGTGAAGATGGCGCAACTCACGCTGGTGTATTCGATTTTGCCTTTTTACGCTGCGTTCCTAATATGCTGATTGCGGCGCCAAAAGATGAAAACGAATGCTATCATTTGCTAAATACCTGTTATGAATATCAAGGATGTACGGCAGTACGCTACCCACGCGGTGTAGGCACTGGAGCGACTATTACCCAGCCAGCACAAGTTTATAATATTGGTGAAGCGGTGGTAGAGTCGGTATTGGGTCAAGATGATGCGCCCAATAAATTGGCGTTATTAGCGTTTGGCACCATGGTTGCAACGGCTGAACAAGCAGCAGAAGTTATCACTTCTAATCCTTCATCAGCATCAAGCTGTCAGGTGCATGTGGTCAATATGCGCTGGGTGAAGCCTTTAGATACTAAGCTATTAGAAAGTCTATTAGCACAAGATATCACTCATATAGTTACTTTAGAAGAACATATGATTATGGGCGGCGCTGGCAGTGCAGTAAATGAGTATTTACTAAACGAATCTGCTGCTTTTAAAGTCAATCGTCCAACCATCTGTAATATAGGTATCCCTGATCGCTTTGTTGCGCATGGCTCTCAAGCGGAACAAATGGCTGATTGCGGTTTAGATGTAGAGGGCGTAGTCCAGCAGCTGTATAAGCTGTTGTCCTAAATACTGGCTTTAAGTTTTCATTTTAAAGAAGTATCTTAAGTAACCGGCCGCTGAATTATAAAAATAATAAGTGACTTAAGTAACAATAGTAACAATAGCTCGTAAAAAATTGATAAAATAGCGTAGTAAAAAATAAAGCATGTATTTTTATGCCAAAATATCGCCTGCTTGCCGTAGGTGTAAATTATTTGACAACTTGGGCGGTGCGACTGATAGCAACCATTAATTATGGTTTGCTAAGCGACTGTGGTTCTAAGCTGTACATGTTTCGAGTACCAATTTTGCGGGCTAACTTTGCAAGCTGGCTTTATTTTTCGTTGCTCTTATAAGCAATATTTATGTAATACATAGCATTTATTCTATAAGTATTTTCTAGTAATTAGTCTCTATCAACAAATAGTTATCAATTAGTCCTTATCAAGCAATATTCATTCATCAAACAAGCAGGTTATTTATGGAACCCATGGTCGTCATCGCAGCGCGTGCTGCTGAAAAAGTCGGTAAAGAGATTTTATACGCGCATCAAAATCGTCACAAAATCGAGCTGGATATTGAGTCAAAAGGACTTGATGGACTGGTCACACGTATTGATCGTTTTAGCGAAGAGCTGACGATTGAGACGTTAAAAGCCAGCTATCCGAATCATTCGTTTTTGGGTGAAGAGTTTGGCATGCAAGAAGGTCGCGGTGAAGACGCTGATTGGTGCTGGATTATTGATCCGCTAGATGGTACCAAAAACTTCGTTCATGGCGTGCCACAGTTTTGTGTTTCTATCGCGGTACAACATAAAGGCGTCACCCAGCACGGTGTCATTTATGATCCCGTCCGTGATGAGATGTTTTCTGCCAGCCGTGGTAAGGGTGCACGTTTAAACCAGCGCCGTATCAACGTCAGTGAACGTAAAACCATTGATGGTGGATTATTTACTACGGGTCATCCTCTTGAGCGTAAGCGCAATGGTGAAGTGATTTCTTATGCAAAAGAGCATTTTGAAAGCTTACAAAAGGTTTCTGAAGCGGGTGGTCAAATTCGCCGTTTAGGTTCAGCAGCGCTTGATTTGTGCTATGTAGCTGCTGGTCGTTTTGATGGCTACTTTGAGATGTCAATCAAGCCTTGGGATATTGCTGCTGGTGAGCTTATCGTCACCGAAGCCCGCGGTGTGGTGGTTGATCATACAGGCGCGCATAACTCGATGACATCAGGCTCTATCTTTGCTTGTAATATAAAATTATTAAAACCTTTGATGCAAGTGGTTGTACCAGCGTGGGGCGACGCGGTATAGTCGCTTATAGTCAGACGTTTTAATACAGTCATTCGTTTTAATATTAAGTAAAAAAGCTGGTTCCGTTATGGAGCCAGCTTTTTTGTTTTTTTAACCCTTTTGTCTTCAACGGTTATACCCTTAAACTCAAGCTCTTTACTGACACTTTCCAATAGCTGCAATTCTTCTTCTATCAAAATCAGCATGTCTTGTATCCGCGGTAATGCTTTACTACAAGCGGTAATACCAAATTCAATTTTATCCAAGTAGCTAGCCAGCGTAATATTCATCGCTTGTCCATTAAAGACAATCGAAGCGGGATATAAGGATTGTAGACGTGCCCCATTCCAGTATAGCGGCTTTTCAGAGCCAGGGACATTCGAGATGATAAGGTTAAAGGCTTGCTTTTTAGGGAATAGACCGGTCGCCAAATTAATCCCCTCCCAAGCATAAGAGACCACACTGTAGTTGATGACTTGCGCTTGATTCATCCGCCGAAAGCGGCGTTTGCCATTATTCATACTGCGATGAATGAGCTCAATTCTACTTAATGGATCGTCTAGGTGCGTGCCTAAATTGGTCAATACAAACGACAGCTGATTGCCCGCCACGCTATCATCCGTACGTAAAGACATCGGTACAAAGGCGATAAGTGGTTTACTAGGTAAAGCATCAATAGAGAGTAAATAACGACGAATTGCGCCAGAGCATACAGCGAGAACCACATCATTTTTACTAATATTTAATCGCTCGGCAATATCATTGAAGCGCTGTATATCATAAGACTGTGCTGCTATTCGCCGTGATGCTGAGATACGCTTATTGAGAACACTCATCGGCGCAGCAAAGGTGTTGACATAACTGTCGTCGCCGTAATTTTTTAGATTATCCAGCAGTTCTGTAAATACAGGTTTAATCGTAGATACTTGCTCTTTGAGGATTCGTAACGCAGAGCGCTCTTTGGGTAAAATAGCATCGATCTGATTGCGATAGCGTGCCATTAAAGACCAAATTGGCAACGTAACTGGCTCGGTGGGCGATTGTGATAAGGACTTTTTGACGAGGCGCATGGCAGCAATGCCATCAACCAAAGAGTGATGAATCTTAAAGTACAAGGCAAAGCGTTCAGGGCTACCTTCGCTTTCTGGTTGAATACCTTCAATGACATGACATTCCCACAATGGCATAGCGCGGTCTAGCAGCCGACCATGCTCTCTTGAGACATACATCAGCAGTTCACGTACGCGTGCCGGCTGGGGTAGAGCGATATGATGCAGGTGATGTTCAACATCAAAATGTTTGTCTTTTTTCCAAAATATCAGATGTTCAAGCACTTGGTTAAAGGGAAAAGTGGGCGGTACATCAGAGTCTTGCATCTGTTTTATTAACTGACAAACAAAATTGCTATCGGCATTTTCTGGTAATTCAAATAGAAATAGACCCCCAACATGCATGGGTTGTTTACGCGACTCAAGAAGTAAGAACAACTGGTCGACTGCTGTGAGAAGTCGCATAATAAATCCTTTTATGACGATAGGTTAAATAAGCAATAAAAAATATAAAAACAGTGTATCAAAGCGAATAAGGACTAAAGTTTCGCTAGCTAAATTTTATTATTTTATAATTGGTTTTTTCTTAAATGTATCGTAAGTTAAAAATAAGACACGTACAATTGTCAAAAGTCTCTGTTGGTATAAATTTTTCTCGCTTGCTGTGTTCTTCGCCAAACAGAAGCTTCTAATCAAAGCTGCGAATAAAGGCTTCTAATACAGGCTTTGAAAAATTCATAACAGCAATACTGTACTCTTTTTACCATAAATCGACTATATAAGCTGAAAAGCTACTGAAAAAAGTATCCTGTCTGCGGTGAGCTGGCAGTTGCCATTTTGCGCATCGGCATACGACCGGCTAAGAACGCCTGACGTCCTGCCCAAACAGCGTGCTTCATCGCCTGTGCCATCATGACAGGATTTTGTGCATTGGCAATCGCTGAATTCATCAGTACGCCATCACAACCAAGCTCCATGGCAATCGCAGCATCAGAGGCCGTACCGACACCTGCATCAACCAACACCGGTACGTTGGCATTTTCAATAATCAGACTCAGCGTGTGGCGATTGAGCAGGCCAAGACCAGAGCCAATCAAGCTACCAAGTGGCATAATTGCCACGCAGCCCATGCTTTCAAGCTCTTGGGCGACGATAGGGTCGTCGGAGGTATACACCATGACTTCAAAACCATCGTCAATCAATACTTTTGCTGCTTTTAAGGTTTCCATCACATTTGGATACAAGGTTTTTTCATCACCTAATACTTCAAGTTTAACTAGATTATGCCCACCTAATAGCTCACGAGCAAGCTTGCAAGTACGAATCGCCGTTTCTGCATCAAAACAGCCCGCCGTATTAGGTAAAATAGTGTATTTATCAGGTGAAATCACATCAAGTAAATTGGGCTCATCACTATTTTGACCAATGTTGGTTCGACGAATAGCGACTGTCACTATCTCTGCTGCTGAAGCGCTGATGGCGGCTCCAGTTTCAGTCATATCTTTATACTTACCCGTACCAACCAGCAATCGAGAAGAAAAGGTACGACTGCCCACAGTAAACGTATCTTGCGAAAGTGGCAGCGCATTGGTAGTAGAAGTTGCAGCTTGTGACATAACGATAATCCTAATAGCGGGCGAGCAAAGATGACAACCAATCACTGGTAGCAGTGATATAAATGATTAAACGCAGGAAGTGGTTTTGGGTGGAAGCTCATAATAACAGCGCTTCATCGGTAAAATAACAAATCAGATGAAAGCCTTGCTACTTGCGTAAAACAAAATGTTATTATAACAAACTCATGCACGCTTACTGACAATCTTTACTCAGTTTAACGATTTAAGCAATCGACATTTTTTATCCTTTATAATACTAACCTTTTGCTAATCTGTTTTTTAAATTTGTCATTCACTAGGTCGTCTTTATGATGCAACTGCCGTACAGTTTTGCGAAACGCCATCAGATTTTGGCCATCCTTGCCATTGATCCTGAGCTACCACCGACGTTGGTGCTGACCAAAGCCACGCCATTGCCAGCGATTAATGAAGCGGTGCGGTTTTTACAGCAGCAGGGCGTACGCGGCGTGCCAACTTATGAAAGCGTCAGCTCGGATGATTTTGAAAAACGCATGAATGCCGCTTATGCTGGCAACACAGGCGAATCACAGCATATCGCCGCTGGACTCGAAGACCATCCTGACTTGGATAGCTTGGCGGACAGCGTCCCTGAAACTGAAGATTTGATGGATCAACAAGACGATGCGCCCATTATTCGTCTGATTAATGCGTTATTGTCCGAAGCAATCCGTCTAAATGCTTCAGATATTCATATCGAAACTTTTGAGAAGCGTTTGGTTGTACGCTTTCGGGTCGATGGTGAGCTAAAAGAAATCATCACGCCAAAGCGCCAATTGGCACCATTATTAGTATCGCGTATCAAGGTCATGGCTAAATTGGATATCGCCGAAAAGCGTGTGCCACAAGATGGTCGTATTAGCTTGCGACTGGCAGGACGAGAAGTTGATGTGCGGGTATCGACATTGCCATCGAGCTTCGGTGAGCGCGTGGTTATGCGCTTACTTGATAAGCAAGCGGGGCGTCTGAATATGACCTATTTAGGGCTGTCTGATAATGATTATAGCGAACTAAAACGCTTAATTCATCGTCCGCATGGAATTATCCTAGTGACAGGACCCACAGGTTCAGGCAAGACCACCACACTCTATTCGGCATTGACCGATTTAAATGATCAGACCCGTAATATCTTGACCGCTGAAGATCCGATTGAGTTTCAGCTTGATGGTATTGGGCAAACGCAAGTCAATAACAAAGTCGATATGACCTTTGCCAAGAGCTTGCGCGCGATGTTGCGTCAAGATCCAGACGTGGTAATGGTTGGTGAAATTCGGGATTTAGAGACGGCAGAAATCGCTGTGCAAGCATCTTTGACGGGACATTTGGTACTATCAACCCTGCATACCAATACGGCTATTGGTGCGGTCACGCGCTTACAAGATATGGGCGTTGAGCCGTTTTTATTATCGTCATCACTGATTGGGGTGGTTGCACAGCGTTTGGTGCGTACTTTATGCACCCACTGTCATAGCTGGCAGGTTGCTGATAGCGAACAAGCCAAACTGTTTACTGAAATTGGTTTGGGGTTAAATACGCTCAAGAGTGGTGTTGAATCCATTAACCTTCCCAAACCAGTTGGCTGCGACAAATGTAATCAGTCAGGCTTTAAAGGGCGGACGGCGATATATGAAGTGGTGCCGGTTGATGATGCCTTGCGCCGTATGATTCATAGTAATACTGCCGAGTATGAGCTAGAAGAGTACGCACGCCAAAAGACACCATCGATTCGTGCTGATGGTCTACGCAAGGTAATAGCGGGGCGTACAACGCTAGAAGAAGTGCTACGAGTGACCAAAGAAAGCGCCCTACTTGAGGACGCTTTAATCGTTTAAATAAGAGTTTTAAAGTAAGATTTTTAGAGAAATCTTTATTTTGCAGCGATACATTCAACCTCAACGCTCGCGCCTGCCGCCAGTTCTGCGACGCCAAAGGCAGAGCGTACCGGGTAGGGCTTAGCCAATTCAGCTTTATAGACTTTATTAAAGTCATCAAAATCGTCCATGTCGGTGAGCATCGCCATACATTTGACGATATCTGACTTTTGATAGCCGTATTTTAATAAGGTGGTATTGATATTATCTAGTGCTTGTTTGGCTTCGGCTTTGACACCACCTTTGACCAGCTTGCCATCTTTAAAGCCAATCTGACCAGACATATATAAAGTATCGCCGACACGTACTGCTTCTGAGAAAGGATAATTGCCGCCGTCACCTAAAAACACAGGGCTAGACTTAGTAATAGTAGCGGTATTGGTCACTGGTGCCGCCGTCGCGCTAACGGCAAATCCTAATGTACAGGCTCCGATGAGCAATGCCTTGGATAAAAAAGTAGGCGCTATTTTGGAAATCATTTTGGACATCATTGTCTCCTTATTATAAGTGTATGAATAACTACTATACGCAGTGCGCTATAAAAATGCTTCATCATAGATAGCGCACTGTTGTTACGTATCTTTCATCAATAATCAATAATCAATTAATGAATCAATCAATCAGTTATTTGCTTGTAGCAACCTCATCATTAGTAGCTGATTGATTGCCTTGCTCGGTTTCTACTTCTGCTTTGGTATTAGACTCACTATCAGACTCCACCGAACCTTCGCTGGCTTTGCCTTGGCGGCGCGCTTCTAATTCAGATTTGGGTATCCAAGCCCATGTCATCTCGACCACGATCGGGTCGCGATCACTGTCAGACTCACGGTCATGAATGACGCACGGAATAACCATCTCGCCTTTTGGTGTATTTAAAATATCTAAGCGCTGTTCATCAGATAAGCTCGCTACGGCGGCCATTTGCCCTTTTTTAATCGGACGATAAAAATTCACCGAATAAGATTTAATCAATAGTACACGATCAGCGGGTAAATTTAAGCCTAAGATAAAGCCCGTCGCTGTCTCAGCAAGCAAGGTAATAGCAACTGCATGGATGGAGCCGATATGGTTTTGCACCGCTTTGGTATTGTTTAAACTGACCACCACTTGGTTTGGCTCAACCGTCTCATAATAGATGCCCGTCGTGCCCACATAAGGTACCACTTTACCAAACGCTTTTGATAAAATGCTCGAGCGTGCTCCAGCAGGCAGGTATTTGGTGATAGATAACAGTTTGGTGAATTGATTGCTGATGGGTTTTAGGGTGCTGTTTGGTTTTTCGACACTTGATCTTGCGTTGTCAGATACTTTAGCGGGTAGTTTATTGCTCAGTTTGATAGGGAGTTTTTTTAATAATCCTGACATACAACATTCCTCATTTGAGTGGGATTTACAATGCTAGTAATACTAGGGCTAAAATACTCATGTCATAAATGAGTCACCAAATACACTTTATCCTAGCAGCTATTTTAGTTATGGTACATTAACTGCTCAGTCGCTACTATTATTAGCATGAACTACCACGCTTACAAAATAACAGTGACGTAACGGCATATTAGTCGATAGTAATAGCGGCGCTAGATGCTATTTAGATAGACACGCTATCATGGTGAGCTTTTAGCACTTTTTTATATTTTTTACCTGATTTTTAATGCTGGATAATGCTATGCCTGATATGTCTCATTGTAAGCCGACCAATATTATTTATACGGGTGTCGCTGGTACGGGTAAAACCTACCGATTACTACAAATCGCTAAAGAATATACGGATTATTTACCTAGAGCTAATGATGAGGATTTGCTCAAGCAGCTATTGAACGAGCTAAGCTGGCGTGACGTTGTCTGTTTAATATTTTTAGATTTTCAATCGCAAAAACAAGACTTAGTAAAAGTACCTGAAGTTGTCAATCATGAATTTTTTGTCACCAAAGCGGCGCAAAACGCCCGAGAGAAAAATTTAAGTAATACGGCATGGTCTGTGCTGCAAATGCATAGTCCAACCAGCTCACAAACCGTTACGTATAAGAATAGAGCCAGCCAGGCTTATTTTGATAAGGACAATAGCGGTGCATGGTATTTGCTGCCTGAAGGCATTGAGTTATTAACCGATTTATCGCAGCAATTAGCAGAGTTTCAGCAGGCGCAGCGTGATAATAGTGCCAGCCAAGACCAACGCTTTAGCCAGCAGCGCTTTAGTATGGTCAGCTTTCATCAAGCTTATGGTTATGAAGAATTTGTCGAAGGTATTCGCCCTGTGATGGCAGTCTCCAGCTCATCAAATAGTAAGGTTGTAAGTAATAGTCAAACAGATAACAGCCCATCGCAAATGAGCTATGCCATTCAAGATGGGGCATTTTTAAAACTATGTCAGCGTGCGGCACGCGATCCTGCACAGCGCTATGCGATGTTGATTGATGAGATCAATCGCGCCAACGTCTCACGGGTATTTGGTGAGCTCCTCAGCTTGATTGAGCCCGATAAGCGTACTGGAACGCCGAATGCTATGACGGTTAATTTGGCGTACTCTGGGCGGGCATTTAGCGTTCCTGCCAATGTTGATATTTATGCCACCATGAATACTCAAGACCATTCTTTAGCACCATTAGATATGGCGCTACGTCGGCGTTTTCGCTTTGTTGACTGTCCGCCGCAGCCTGAGCTTTTACCGATTGTCAGTCTTAGCAAAGAATCAGAAGCGCCAAATGAAACCGAGTCCATAGATTTAGCCAAATTGTTGACTGGTTTAAATAATCGTATTATCCAAACGCTAGGAGGTGAGGCGCAATTGGGTCACGCATTTTTATTGTCAGTGAATAGTTTTGAGCAATTACAAACGGTACTGATTGAACAAATCATTCCGCAATTAGCCCAAGCAGCTGGCGGGCAAGTTGCTGTCTTGCAGTATATTTTCAAAGACGAGCAGCAGCCGATGCACGCGCAGTTTATTCACGATAGCCAAACGCTAATAAATAATCATTCAAGTCATCAGATGGATAGTCAGCATAATATAACTGCCCAAAACCAAATGTTCTCAGGGCATCACTCATTTCTCAATCAGTCTATGAGTACTGGTAGCTATAGGATTAATGCTGACCTTATCGCTAAGGCTGGCGAGTTTGCCAAGCTATTTGTCTATCAGCGTTTATACCAATAAGGTTGTTAAGCAGTGATAAGTAAAGTTTTACAATCTGATAGCAGTGCTACAGCCGATAACGTTAATAGCGCCAGTATTAAAGCGGTTGATACTAATATCATGACTGTGTTTGAGCACCAGCGGTTAACGACTCATGATTTTTTGCACGTATCTGACTTTCATTGGTTAATGGCGCAAGAGTTTGCGGTATTTAGTATTAAACGCAAGCAAGGACAGTGGCAGTTAAAGGTTGGGCACTATATCGGTGTTATTCTACTGCCTAGTGGCATGACGCTTGAGATACTGCCAAAGCTTCATAAGTCAACACAACACAGCGATATAGGACAAACCCGTCAATGGGTGCAAGACATGCTGTCAGATTTGACCAATAGTCTACCTAGCAAACTGCCGCACAGTAAAAATCTAGGTCAATTCAGCAGTCAACTTGCATCACTACCGATAGCCGCATTGCCATTGTCGGACTGGTTGATTGAGCAGTTTTTGCAGCGCTTGGATCATTATCAACCGACCAAGCATTATCAAACGCAGACTCACAATCAAGCAGCACTACAAGGTCGACTGCTCATCAAAGAACAACTGCGCCATAACAGCATGCAGCCGCATAAGTTTGTCTGTGAGACAAGTATTCTGAGTAAAGATATGCTGGGTAACCGCTTGATTAAAAGTGCATTGCAGCTGCTAGCGCCTTTATTATCTAAATCAATCTTTCCCCAATATTTGCAGTCGTGGCAGCAAGTACCTGCGCTGACTCATCATGAGAGGCAGCGTCTAGAATCAGTATATGGTCAGGCAAAGCGCGAGCTTGCTATTCAACCGCTTCGAGCGCAGCAATGTCAAGCCGCCCAGCAGTTAGTCGACTTTGCTTATTGGCTATTGCAGCAGTCAAACGCTACTACCGGTAACAGTATTGATCCAAAAAACTCACTTAACACAAATCTAGCCCAACAGCGCTTATGTTTATTGATTGATATGAATCAAGCCTTTGAGCAATGGGCAAGTCAGCGCATAGCGGCAATGTTTCAGCAAGTGAGTTCAGATTATAAACCGTTGTTTCAAGCGCAAAGTGTATGGCTGAACGATGCAGAAGGGCAGGCGTGTCTGTCTATTCGTCCGGATTTACTCATATATAAGGCGGCTAGTGAGGAATCAGCTACTCACGCTGATAGGCTTCAAGGTCAGGATAATAAAAAAGAAGCGCTCAAACCTAGAATGTCAGGCAGTTATAGCCATGTCATCGATATTAAATGGAAGCATTTAGCCAACCCAAGCGCTATCAGTGCCAGCGATGCTTATCAATTGACCAGTTATGCGCAGGCTTACCAAGCAGGGCAATGCTGGCTGGTTTATCCGGTACAAGATAACGAAAGACAGCCGGTAGTGCTAAAGCAACAAGCCTATAATAATAAAAACGCCAATCAGAATACCAACTATGCACAACTATGGCTCATACCGTTTAATGTCCTCACTGGTACGATAAACAGTGGCTTGCTTCCAGCATCGGATGTAGTATAATCAGCCCTATCGATGGTTAAGCATCATTGATGATTATTGTGGTAAGCATTTTTGTCAGAGCTGATTTCATAAGAAATAAGTGTTTTTTAAATAATTTAGCAGTTTTTTTAAATTAATTAAAAATAGGTGTTGACACAATCGGCTTTACCCCTTAATATGTGCACCTCGATAGCAAGGAACATTAACGAGTTAGCGGTATTACCGATAACCAGTTAAGCAACCAAACTATCGTGATAATAGAAATTTCGGAGTGTGGCGCAGTTTGGTAGCGCATCTGGTTTGGGACCAGAGGGTCGTAGGTTCGAATCCTATCACTCCGACCATCTATTTTTTAAGAGCCTTACAGGCTTTTTTTTATGTATAATGGTTTGGTTTCTGATATTATAAACTGACCAAATTATATAAAAGTCCTCTAAGAGCGCCTGTAGCTCAGTTGGATAGAGCATCTCCCTTCTAAGGAGGTGGCCGCAGGTTCGAATCCTGCCAGGCGCACCATTTAGCCTGCAAATCTTGCCTTTTCTTGGCAATAGTTATGGCGGTTGTAGCTCAGTTGGTAGAGCCCCGGGTTGTGATCTCGGTTGTCGTGGGTTCGAGTCCCATCAGTCGCCCCATATTTTATCTTGCTTTATCTTCTATAAATTCAAATCACTACTTTCCTATTAAAACTCTATTAAAACTCTATTTAAAATAACAGCATCTGCCACTTTTGGCATTTTTTTGTGCCTGACTACTTTATATTATTTTCTTAAATAATTATAAGCTTCTTAGCTATTTAATTAATTAACAGTCTGCTAGCCTTTCCTCTTATTTTTTCTCATTTTTTTATGAGGGGTCTTTTATGATGAAAGCCTACCCAACGTATGTGTTTGCTGTACTATCAATATTAGAAAAATTATTGGTAGTCGATACCTTTTAAAAAAAATATAAGATGTTGGGATAAATTTTCTGCAGACTTTGTCGGATTTTGCATCTAAGAAATAAGAAAGATTTTGCAGAATCCATTGTTATTGAGCATCTGTCATCGAGTATCTGTTATTGAGGAAGTGATTGATGGACGCATTGAGCGTGTTGTTACAAAATGTGCATTTATTCGAAACGAAATACTATCGTTTAAATGGTGCCGGTAATTGGTCTTATTCCCTCACTAGACAAGATACGATTTTATTTTATTTGGTAATGTCCGGTAGCTTTTGTATTGACGTGGGTAATGGGCGACGAGAAGCACATGCTGGTGATCTGATTATGATTCCTAGTGCGCATAAGCATACCAGCTATGCGCTGAATCATCATGGTGAAGACGCCGAGCCATTAGATGAGTTGCTCAATAATTGTAAAGAGAACACGCTTGATCTTCATGGTGATGGTGACCCCAGCTCGTCTTTGATATTGATTGAATGCAAGTACGATAAAGAGATGATTCGTCCTTTATTGTCAGTACTACCATCGATATTGCCTGAAATTAGTGAAGAGTCTGAAGGTCGGTTTGAAGTTATCGATGTAGAGATTCGGCTACTGACGTTGGAAGCTAAGCACGAGCGTATGGGCAAAACTGCTATCATCAATCATTGGGCGAGTATTATGATGATTGAGTGCTTGCGAGTTTATATTGAGAGTCTGCCTGAAGCCACGGACAATTGGCTAAAAGCCATGAAAGACCCATTTCTAACCAAAGCACTGGTAGCGATGCATGAAATACCGAGCAAAAACTGGACGATTCATAAGCTTGCTGAGGTAGCTGGCATGTCGCGATCGAGTTTTGCGCAGCGTTTCAAAGATGTGGTTGGTATACCGCCGTTGACATATTTAATTGACTACCGTTTACGTCTGGCTGCGCGTTATTTACGCTTGCAGCAAAACAGTATCAGCCGTATTGGTGAACTGGTTGGTTATGCGTCGGACTCGACCTTTAGTCAAGCATTTAAGCGCGTTTACGGCGTATCGCCAAAAGCGTACCGCCAGCAATATCAACAACAGCTACTCGCTTAGTTGATATTTAAAATAGAGACTTTTTAAAATACAGACTTTTATAGCAAGTCTTTTTATAGCAAAGACTTTTATACTTTCGTTTTCAACTGACGGCATGAATAATGTCCATTACACCTAATTTTTTAATGAATTTTATGCTTTAATGAGCCAGCTTAATGGGTTATCTTCACTAATAGTATTTCGATAATGCACGGCTGACAATGTACCTAGGTTAAGGTACTATAGAATGCTGAGTCGCCTAGGTGCGACAGTCTTAAGCCTGCTATATTTTATGTCAGTAATATAGTATGACTTAAGTGATTTTTATTTTTGCAGCTGATGGTGTTTTATGACTGAACCGACCGCAAAGCCAACCGTAAAATCAAATAACTCACAAGGCGCTTCTGCGTCTGCCACAAATAAAGCCAATATCAATAAAAACGATAATAAAGGCAAGGCTAAAAACAACCAGCATAAGTCCAAAAATAAGCAAAAAGATAGCATTACTGCAACGCTTGATAAAGCGACATTGTTAGCATTATTCACTCTGCCTAGTTCTGCCGCCGCTGTTTCTGAAACAGCAGACTGTGAAACATTATCTGTAGAGTCATCTAACGTAAGTACAGCCAGTCAAATACCTGCAAAGCAAAGTCTGAATATTGCTGCTAGCGACACTAATATTGCCGCCCAGCGTGTGGCGCTTTATCATACTCAGCACGAGCGTACGCGCCAATTATATATGGCCTCTGCTGCTACCCGTCCTACCTATCTAGTACAAACCCTCAAAACACAGTTTGCCGAATACCAGCAATATCTACTCGCGCAGCAGCTTGATAAGCGCGGTTTGATGGATACGGATTTACTTGAGCGCTTATGGCAACAGCTGCATGTGGTCGATGATATCATCGAAGATATCGTGCGCCATATGCCCGCCCAGCAGCCGGCGGGTTGGCAGCTTTCGACGCAAGATGGACACAATCCATTATGCTTTGCTACCATCGGTAAGCTAAAACATGACAAACCCATCCATGATCAAGGCAGTCTCAACAGCTATGTGCTCGGACACTTTGGCGTGAGTAGTTTTACTTATGATCGCGGTTACTATATTGGTCATGTGGTTGGCTACTTATTCAGCTGTTATTTCTGCGCTCATTTATCCATCAGTTATGGCGTCACAGCGCTTGGCCAGCAAGTGGTCAGCGATTATGATTATGCCAGCCTTGAGACCCCGCATATGGTCAGGCTGCTACAGGGTTTAGATAGCTATTGTAAAAAACGCATTTATCAATTGGCCGTTATCTGCGCTCGATTGAGTGTCTTTGCCAGTGATAAGCGTATTGAGAGAATGCTGATTGCTGAAGTTAATGACTTTGATAAAAAATTGCAACAACAGCATTTAGATGTTTTATTATTGCAAGGCTTAATGCCGGATAGTAACGACTCTACGCCGCTTTTTTAAACTATTTTTATTTAGATGATTTATTGTTTACGTACTTATTTATAACCCATTATTATTGACCGTCTTAGGATATCTGCTGCTATGCCCGCTTATCATTATAAAGCGCTCGACGATCGCGGCGGTATGCAAAAAGGCTTGCTCGAAGGCGATTCTGCGCGGCAAGTACGCCAGCAGTTGCGTGATAAACAATGGACGCCAGTTGAAGTCAGCGCTGTCAATGATAGGCAAAGCCAACACAAAAGCCGCTATAAAAAACCTTCTGCTTATGAGCTGGCATTATTAACGCGTCAACTTTCTGTGCTTTTAGCTGCTGGTATTCCGTTAGAGGAAACCTTGGCTGCCGTCGCCAAACAATCGCCAAAAACCCATATCAAATCCTTGATGCTTGCCGTGCGCTCGCATGTCCTAGAAGGGTTAAGCTTGGCGCGCGCTTTGCAGCAAGCGGCGAGCTTTCCGCCACTTTATATCGCTACTATTGCTGCGGGCGAAAAATCTGGTCATTTGGATTTAATTCTCAATCAGCTCGCCGATTACACCGAAAATCGCTTTGCCCTACAAAAGAAAATACAAGGCGCTATGGTTTATCCCATCGTGCTGATGGTCATGGCAGTTGGGGTGATTATGGGGCTGATGAGCTTTGTAGTGCCCAAAATTGTCAAAGTGTTTGAGCAGTCCGAGCAAGCACTACCGCTGATTACGCAAGTCGTTCTTGCCCTGTCTAATGCCATTACCCAATGGTGGTGGCTGATGCTATTGGTATTGGCAGGCACAGCATTGTTATGCTATCGCTTTGCCCAGACGCAAGCAGGTAAATTAGCGATAGACAGTATTATACTAAGATTGCCAATATTGGCACGGTTATCAAAAGGGCTCAATGCCGCGCGTTTCGCCAGCACGCTTGCTATCTTGGTACGCTCCGGTGTCCCACTGATCGAGGCGTTACATATTGGCGCTGCGGTCACCACCAATTTGCATATTCAAAAAACCATTATTACCGCTGCCGATCGAGTCACAGAAGGCTCAAGCTTATCCAGTCAATTAGAAAAATCGCCATATTTTCCGCCGATGATGGTACAAATGATTAAAAGTGGTGAAAACTCAGGTGAGCTTGAAAATATGCTCAGCCGTGCCGCCAATATGCAGGAAGCGGAAGCCACCAACTTTATTAGTACTCTATTATCGTTACTTGAGCCCTTGATGTTGGTCTTGATGGGCGTAGTCGTTATGATTATTGTGATGGCAGTAATGCTACCGATTGTTAATATGAATGATTTGGCGGGCTAGATTTCTGAGAAGTATGTTGTTTGATTTTTGATGCTAGTGCTGCGCTTCTTAATCCCTTCCTCGATTTCTTTAACTTTTCAGATTTTCACTTCTTATTTACTGTGTCTGATTCTTTAATGCTCTGATACGTTATTTTTTTGTATCCTATCAATATTCTATAGATCTGACTTAACCTTTGATTAGGTTTCTTAAGTTTTGCTTACTGTTGTATATTGTTGACTGGATAATGCTTTTGCTTTCGTCAAATGTGCCGTTACGTTATAGTGAGTCGTACTTAAAAGTCATCGCTATAAATTGCTAATATAAGTATTAATGCCATAAGTATTGATGCCATAAGTATTGATAATAAGTGCTTATAATAATTGGTGATAATATTATTGCAGTGGTAGATAAAAATAAAGTCATAGTCTATAGTTGCAATGACTTCACGATTAATCCCATACTTATGTATAACTGTGATAATAAAAGCGACGACTATGACTGATAAAACCCAAGTAAATACGGCAGCACCGATTGCTGCAAATGATACCCAACTGCTCTCAAACCCTAGCAGTGACCATCTGACACTATCTATAAAACGTAGCCAATCAGGCTTTACTCTGATTGAGATTATGGTTGTGATTGTGATTTTGGCAATTCTTGCCGGTCTCGTAGTGCCAAAAGTAGTAGGACAGAGCGATAAAGCTCGGGTAAAAACCACTGAAACAGCGCTCGCGACGGTTTCTAATGCGCTTGATATGTATAAAGTGGATAACTCACGTTATCCGACGACTGCACAAGGTCTAGACGCACTGACTACGCCGCCTGCTGATGCCAAAAATTATCCTGACGGTGGCTATATTAAAGGCGGCTTTCCGACCGATGGTTGGGAAAATGAGATGCAATATGTCGCTCCCGGTAGCGAAGGTCGCCCTTATGATTTATTTTCTCTGGGCGCTGATGCTCAGCAAGGTGGCGAAGGTCAGGATGCTGATATTTACGCTCAGCTGTAGTAGTGTTTATTGTCGTTAAATATAAGCGTTATTAATTACAAATAACGTCGTAACAACGAGTTTATAAGCATAAGTAATTTAGAAGCATATAACAACAAGTCTAATACTGCTAAATATCAATCAATAACCCGTTATTGGTTGATATTTTTTATGAATACACGAATACATAAATATATAAAACAATCGTCTTATCAGATAATTTTGTATGTTGAATCCCAATACTATTATTAGCACAGCACGTTTGAGTTTTAAGTATCCGTTATCGACAGTTTGTATGATCAAAAACATCCGTTATTAAAAGTAGTCATTGTTGAAAGTAGCCATCAGAGGTAATCATATGTCCATCAAAATGCCAACATCGAAAGCAGCCACCATAAACAAACGCGCTGCTAAAAAGTCTTATGCGCTTGCATTTGCCATTGCAAGTACCTCATTGATGACGGGATTATCAATGATGTCTATGACTGCCCAAGCTGCAGGTCTAGGCGAGCTATTTAGTAATAATAGTGCCGAGCAATCAAAGTTTTTGCCAGTGGATAAAGCGTTTCAAGTGAGCAGCACTACTAAAGCGACGTCTAAAGGCACGCGTTTGTCGATCGCTTTTGCTATTACGCCCGGTCATTATGTTTATAAAGATAAGCTCACTTTAAACTTCCCCAAAGGTATAAGTGCCGCCCCTTTTACTTTTAATCAGTCACCTGTCTCCATTGATGATCCAACCTTTGGTAAAGTACCTGTATTTACGCAAAAAAGTATCGTAGCAACCACCACGCTCACGACAAATAATGGCAAAGCGGCGAAGAATGTACCGGTTATTATTGGATGGCAAGGCTGTTCAAAAGCAGGATTGTGCTATCCACCAGAGAAGATCAAAACCACACTGAATATTGCGGTGACACGCAAATAGGTTTTGAGTAGGTTGATTCAAATATTAGCAATAAATAGGTAGCCCTTCATGTCCATTAAGACACCAAAAACCATCTCTTCACTAAAAACGCCATCGCTAACCGTAGATACTCCTTTAAAAAATTCTTATCTATTGGCCTTTGCTATTGCGAGTAGTTCGTTGTTTGTCGGACTGACAGCAACGACCATGACCACGCAGGCGGCAGGATTGGGCGATCTGTTTAGTAAAGATCAAAGCGCCACGCAGTCGAAATTTCTGCCAGTGGATAAAGCCTTTCAAGTTACTAGTAGCAGTAAAGCTACCAAATCTGGGACGCGCTTATCAATTAGTTTTGATATTACCCCAGAGCACTATGTTTATAAAAATCAGCTTAAACTCACTTTACCTGCTGGTGTGAGCGCAGCACCCTTCACTTTTAGTCAATCACCCGTCTTAATAGATGACCCAACCTTTGGCAAAGTACCAGTATTTGATCAGTCGAATATGGTTGCCACCACTACCTTGACCAGCAGTACTGGCAAAACTGTAGACAATGCGGCAGTTGTAATCGGTTGGCAAGGGTGTGCTAAAGCAGGGCTGTGTTACCCACCTGAAAAGATTAAAACCACCGTCAATATCGGTGCGGCAACGCAACAGGCTACGACAAGTAGCGCCAGTACTGCTGCCAAAGATTCAGTCGCTCAAAATGCTGCAATCAATAACAATGTTATAGATAATGCCAATGCAGCAGCGAATAACTCGGCGACATCAGAAACGATAAATGCTACAGATGTGGATAGTCTTGAAGCAGAACAAGCGCTGACAGATGACGACGTGATTGATTATGCCTTGCTAGAAGACGGCGCGTTAGATGGAGAGCTAGCTGCTAGTAATACGATTTCTGGGGCAGATGGAGGAGCAATAGGCGGTGATGCTACTATTACTAACAGTGATGCCGCTGCCGCTAATGATTTAGTAGAAAGCGATCCATTTGGTTTGGCCTCTCACCCTTGGTTGGCATTGGGCCTATTGTTTTTAGCCGGTTTGGGCTTAGCACTGACGCCATGCGTACTACCGATGCTGCCGATTGTTGCCAATATCGTCGCCCGTGAGGAAAATCCAACGGTTAAACGTGGCGTTATTTTAACCACCAGTTATGCGATAGGTGTCGCAACTGCCTACGGTATCTTGGGTGCGTTAATTGCGGTATTTGGTGAGTCGCTAGGTATCATTGGTTGGTTGCAAAATCCAATTATTCTAATCAGCTTTGCCATAGTATTTGTGCTATTAGCGCTGTATATGCTGGGCGTCTTTAGTATCCGTTTGCCACGAGCGATCAGTAGTAAAATGCAAGGCTTGAGCCAAGCCGGTGATAGTAAACTAGGCAGTACTGGTGGTAGCTTAGTGGCTGGATTTTTATCAGCGCTAGTAGTATCACCTTGTGTGTCCGCGCCATTGTTTGGTGCATTACTTGCGGTGTCGACGATTGGTAGTCCGCTACTTGGTTTTGCTGCTTTATTTATGCTGGGTTTTGGTTTGTCCGCGCCGCTTATTTTAATCGGTGCTACCCAAGGCAAAATTATGCCAAAAGCTGGCGAGTGGATGAACTGGGTCAAGCAAGGTTTTGCTTTACTGTTACTTGCAGTCGCATTATTGCTTATTGAACGTGTCTTTATTTCACCGGTGATGCTGCTGGTGTGGGCATTATGGTTTATGGTCGTGGCGACATGGGCATGGAGCTGGTTGGGTAAAGGTCGCATGCTGACCCAAGCCATTGGTTTGCTAGCTGGTATCTGGGCGGCCTGTTTGATCATTGGTGCGGCATTAGGGAATGATGACAGTTTACATCCGCTAGCATCATTAAGCGCTGCACCGATGTCTATTCAATCTATAGGTAGTCAATCGATAAATGGTCAGCCAGCAGGCAATAACGGCGCGACAGATGAAAACATTACGACACTAGCAGAGTTAGATACTATTATTGCTGCCAACCCTAAAGTCATCGTCGATGTTACCGCTGAGTGGTGTATTGAGTGCCGTATTATGGATAAAAACTTATTCCATAGCCGTCCAGCACAAATGCAAGATTGGCAGTTGGTCAGACTTGATATTACCGAGACTACCGAAGACTCTAAAGCCATCTTAGCGCGCTATAAATTATTTGGCCCGCCAGCGCTGCTATATTATGTAGAGGGTCAATTAGTGGGTCAACAGGTTGGTGAAACCGATCGTCCAAAGTTTGAGGAGACCTTGACGGCGCTGAATAAGTGATTGAAATCGAATAACGCTTAGCTTTACCCTTCTAAGATTCTTAATACAAAGAAGCCAATATACTGTGATGACAGTATATTGGCTTCTTTTATTTCTCTAATATACTTTATAGGCCTTTGGTTAAGCTCTTGGTTTTATGTTACTTATGCCCATTTACCTTCGTGTTATTTACCTTTGTACTGTTCAGCGATAATGCTAGTATAGTGTGTACATTTTCATTACAATAAAGCAACATTGCTAAACGCACTTTATTTATCGTAATGGCAACCCTTTATCTCTAAGTTATATTGATTTTTTATGCCAGTTTAGCGCCGACGCTAATGGTTATATCAATCATCTCATATATTCTACTGACAATAATGCTCAGTTGAATAAAGGATACTTATGTTTTCCAAGATTACTCCGCTGCGCCAGTCTTTAAGCCTTCTCAGTGCACAAAAAGATAACATGCCTCAAACCACTAAGCAGTATCTAAATATCGCTGTTGGGATAGCGCTCACTTGCTTAACGGTACAGGCACAGGCTGCTAATAAGGCTCAGACTTATAATGAGTTGCCATTACCAGAAGCGGCGTTTGAATATGAAGAGTATGAGCTGTCACAGGGTGCTGATGAGCCGTCCATAAATGCGAATACCGCTGCTCAAACTCGTAAAGTAGTAAGTAAAGAGTTTGTTGCCCAACAAGCAACGTTATTTTTTGAGTGTGCGCAAGTACAGACTAGTACCGCCCGTTTGGCCTGCTTCGATAAGGTTGCAGAACAAGGCAAGACGCCAAGTTATGTCACAAGCAAACAGCCAGTAGATTTGGCAAAGACTTTCCAAAGTACTATTTCGGGTAATCCACAAGTAGTACTGGCAGAAGAAACGAGCACAATTACTGGCAAGGGTATTTCAAATAGCACTGTGAATAGTGTAGGGGCGAATCAGCCAGCTGCGACTGAAAATTTAGATACCGTTGGACTGACGCAAAGAGAAGCAGAGGTATTAGAAAATATCGGCGTGACTCAAGCGGATATTGAAAAATATACGCCGCTAAGCTTAGCCTATGATCTCGATAAAAACAGTGAACGTGGAAAGTGGACAGTAAGACCTTATCGACCGACCTATGTCATGCCATTGTTTTATACCTTTGATCCCAATTTAAATCCAAGTACGCCATCGCAGGACCCCAAGCCTTTTACTTCTAATGAAACTCGTAATACGGATCTAAAGTTTCAGTTGTCTTTAAAAACCAAAGTTGCAGAAGACTTGTTTGATACCAATGCTGACTTGTGGTTTGGTTATACCCAAGAGTCGCATTGGCAGGTCTATAATGAAGATAACTCACGACCATTTCGCGCAACCGATTATCAGCCTGAAATATTTTTGACACAGCCTGTGACAGCAAATTTGCCTTTTGGTGGACGACTACGCATGTTGGGAGCAGGTGCTATTCACCACTCAAATGGTCAAGATGATCCATTATCACGCTCATGGAACCGTGCTTATCTAATGGCAGGGGCAGAGTGGGGCAAGTTATCAGTCATACCGCGACTATGGGTCAGAGTCAATAACGAAAGTAGTGACAGTGATGACAATCCAGATATCGAAGATTACATGGGCTATGGCGATATCAAGTTCTTATATGATTTACCTAAGCAGCAAAGCTTGAGCGGTACTTTGCGCTACAATCCAGGCACCAATAAAGGCGCAGCGCAAATCGACTATACTTATCCATTAACGGAAAACGTCAATGGCTTTGTGCAGCTGTTTCAAGGCTATGGCGAATCCATCGTCGATTATAACCATGAAAATACCTCGATTGGTTTTGGTATCGTACTTAATGATTGGAAAGGTTTCTAATATCAGCGCGCATGTCGACAGTAAGTTATGCGCCGCGTAGGCTTAGCGCCTTACCAAGCCGGACTATGGCTGGCAGAGTATGTAGACATACGCTGCCAGTTATGCCGTGTTTATCGCAGTACGCCACAATCGCAGCACTTACAAGATCCCTCCCTATCAAATACTAGTAGTTCAGTAATTGCTGACACTACACTGCGCTCCTTAACAAGCAACTATTCGTCTTTTGTCAATATATGCCAGCAACTGAGTAGCCGTTTTGGTAGCGGACTGCTATGTCCCAGCTGCCATAACAGTATTGCGTGGTTGCCCAAGCCATTTGAAGTCGATATTACTACCGGTACGACGCTAACGATTCAAGCAGCGACCTATTATGACTATCCGATGCGCCAAGCTATCAGAGCGTTTAAGCATCATGAGGACATGACCAAGTTGCCGTTGTTGCTGCATGCAATACGGCAATTACCACGCCCTCATGGCTGCCATTATGATAATAGTATAATTGTTGCTATGCCGACCACCAACCAACGGCTTATCAAACGTGGCTTTGATCCTGTTAGTATTTTGACCGCGCAACTATCTAAGCATTGGCAGATTCCTTTATGGCAAGGCGTCAAGCGCATTGACGATACTGTCAGTCAGCAAGGACTTACACGTGCAGAGCGCTTAAGTAATTTAAACAATGCCTTTGCTCTAATCGAAAAGCCACCCGTTAAGCGCTTGCTATTATTCGATGATGTTGCAACCACAGGCGCTAGTTTGCAAGCCTTGGGGCGTTCACTATCGCTCTCTTCTGAAACAGCAATGACGACCAACCCTCAAACCCATAATAAATATCACCTTTTTGCCTATGCTTTGGCGCATGGTAGCCAGTCATAGCTCCTCATGTTGTTTACGCTCAATTACTATTATGTTGCTAATATGTTACCTTAACGTTATATTACCCAATAATTAGACGTCTTACATCTATGTATATTGCAATCGTTAAGTAGTTTTTCCTGTGAACAGGTCAAAGATAAGGGTTTAAGCTGGATAGCTAATACACTTTATGGAACAGAAATTGCATATCTATTGTTGAATATATAAAAAATACTGAGTGACGGCTCATTTAAATATTAGGTGCTCATTGCTAATGTGAATCTAGCTCTAGTTAGAAACGCTGGCAGTTATAAATAGGGATTTGATGTGAACGCATCTGCGAACAATTTACCACAACAATTACGAATGACCAGTTCAGGGTTTACTCTGATTGAGCTGATGGTAACGATTGCTGTGCTTGCTATTATTGCCGGTATTGCTGCGCCTAGTATTAGCAATCAGTTGGCTAACCAACGCGTAAAATCAACGACGGCTACACTCGCTAACGCGTTGAAAGAAGCAAAGAACGAAAGCCTGATTCGACGTCAAGAAATTGAGGTGTCGTATGATAATACTTCCAATACTATTAAGCTCAAAATCAATGCAAGCGGTGGTACAAAAGACGAAATTAATACTTATCAATATGATGCTAAAAGCACTATTAATTCTACTGGTACTGAAATTGAGTTTAAGCCAAACAAAACGGCAGATGATATGATATTTACTATTTGTGATAGTAATACAAGTATTAGCCCACGGCAAATAACGGTCAGTAAAATAGGCATTATCACTGGTCAACTAGGAGTTACATGCTAATGAAACATGTAAGTAGTCAGCATGGTGTGGGTTTGGTTGAAGTATTGGTCGCTGTCTTGCTTTTGTCTATTGCTGTATTAGGTTTTAGTGCATTGCAAGTACGAGCGGTCAGCGCCACTGATGAGAGTCTTGTCCGTACTAAATCACTGACGCTCGTTCGTAATTTGGCTGAGATTATGCGTGCTTATCCTGAGGCTTACGTCACTGGTGGTGGCTCTACTTTTGTAAGTGTTTCACCTGGCACCGCGCTTGCTATACCCACTATCCAAGCCATTATAACCAGCACTGCAACTGACAATATTAAGATTGATACAAAAACCATAAGCCGCAACGGTACTGACAACTGTTTATCAAACGGCACAACCACTGATGTTAATGGTAAGAAAATTCCAAATAACTTGTGTAATATCAGTCAACTGGCCACTCGTGACGCATTAATGGTCAAGCAATTAGCGAAGGATGAAGGTGTGGAGATTGCTGTGGTTACTTGTCCAGGGACGACCACACAAGCTATTCAACAACAGATGTGTATCGTCACTGCATGGAATGATACCAAAGCATTATTAGATGATGCAGACGATAAAGCCTGTGCTGGTGCTAATGGCGTTTATAAAACAGGCAGTCAGTGTCTAATATCGGAGGCGTATTAATGCACAGTTACAATAATAGCAGCCATCCTTATCACACTTCACCTTCGGCTGTCTCAGGATTCACGCTCATTGAGCTGATGATATCATTAGTCTTAGGTCTACTGATATCTGCTGCAGTGATACAGGTTTATATCATTAGTACCCGTACCGTGACAGTACAGCAGGGGGCCTCAGAAGTTCAAGACAGTACGATATTTTCCTTACAAACATTAGAAGATAAAATTCGTATTGCCAATTTAGGGAATCCTATTACCAATGTAAATGACACCACAAAAAATGGTGGTATTGTTTTAACGGGTAATAATTTAGGGGACAGTAACTACACTAATACCGGCTATCTTACGGTCAGTGCCGGTCAGACAGGAACGAGAGGGGTTAATGGTTGGACAGGCATATCAAATACTAATATTGCTAGCGACCAGTTGACTATTCAATATAAGAATATTACCCCAAATGCTTTGTTTGACTGTGAGGGTACAGAAATTGGTGCTGGTAGTAGCGACTGGGTTATCGAGCGCTATTTTGTGCGCCCAGTAGCAGGCAAGACAGCGGTAACAGGTTCACAAAACTTAGTATTGGCTTGTGATGCAGGACGTCTGAGCAGTGCAGGCGTTGTGAGCAATTTAGGTGATATTGGTGAAGTAATGATACCGGCTATTGACCAATTTAAAGTGTTATTAGGTACGCTAGCAGATGTAGATAATTTAACCTATCTACCATCGAGTACCTATCTTGCAGTAGATAAACCTTTGGTTAGGGATAAGCCTGCCATCACGACAGTCAAAATTGGTGTTATCGTGCGCAGTAGCACGCCACTAATCAGTAGTGTGGACAAAACTGACTTTAGTATATTTGGCACGGCACAGACATTAAAGACTGAGACCGCTAAATATTATCGCCGCAGTTATGAGTCAACCAATTTATTGCGTAACGCTCGTGTTATGTCAGTAACTGGTATGCCATCTAGCAGCAATTAGCACCACAAAATAAAAGAGGACAACATGTCAAATATACCTCATTACCAGCCCATTAAAAGCTCTGTATCAACACAGCAAGGTGCTGTACTAATTGTAGTGCTATTGTTTTTAGTGTTGATTATCTTGGTCGGTGCTATCGCGGTTAAACAAAGTACCACTAATTTGCGCCTAGCGACCAGTGACCAAATAAACACTTTGCTATTGCAATCGGCAGACAATGCCAATCAAAATATGGAGCAAGGCGTCAACGGCAGTAGTGATGCCGACGTCTATACAGACATGTTGTCACGTACAGGACCTTTTGGGCATTTTATTTTAGATACTAACAGTGCCGAACATGAATACGTCTTTTGTTTTCGACCGCGTGGTCGCTTCTTTGATATTAATAAGACCACCATCAATACAGGAAATGGCGGTAATATATTAGGCAATGAAGCTGGCTACTGTAATCCTTCGACACCAGCAGATTATGTGAGTGATCGTAATGCAAGTATGACCCAAGTGAATATTTCGTTGACTGCACCAAGTGCCAATAATGAATTGTTTAGTAATTATACGATCGGACAAGACAGTAGTGAGATATCAAGCCAAGCTTTCATGTTTGATCTTAATACTACCGCCATACTACCAGCCTATTCTGGCAAAACAGATGCCGCTAAAGACTGTTTCAAAAAGACCAGTCGTGTAGGAACGGTAGCAAATGCTAAAGATGCTATTGGGGGCTGTATGATAGAAGAAAGCGTCCCTAGTACAGTGTTATATGAAGTGGCAAACGTAGAAAACTTATCATTACGTGAAAACTGTGTCGATTTTGGCAAAGGAAAAGGCGTCGTTTGTACGCTTCCTACTAGCTAACTACTAGCTAATTTTTCATAGTTGAACAGAGATAACACTATCTAGATATTTGAAGTTATTAGAGTACATTTAAGTAGCAAAATAATTGTTAGATGACAATTAAATGACTGCTAATGATTATCCACTCGATAACACAATCCGTTTAAGGGGTCAGTCATGAAAAATCTACAGAAAAATTTATCCAAACAACGCTCATGGCCTATTAAAGCGCTAACTGCCGCAATCGTTATCGGTATGACAGGTACTATCGTGCAAGCTGCCACTGTCGAACGTAAACCAATCGGTGATTTGGAGATTTATGCACCGGCTAAGCCTGGTACGGCGACTATTTTTATGATGCTGGATATCTCAGGCAGTATGGCTTTTAGTAGTATAAGAAATGACTATGGTGATGGCTCATGTTCGATGAATACCATCGAAGCAGAAGAAATCATTGCAGTGGTAAGAAAAGAAAATGGTGAAATAGAAGAAACCATAGGGTTTAAGCCAAGAGGCTGTTATATCAAAGGGCGTGGGGACGTTCGTTTTGACAGAATGACCCGTCTTAAAAGAGCGCTTATTGAACTATTGGCTGACGAGGTTTATTTTGGTGACGATGACGACGATATAAAAGAAACAAATAAGCTAAAAAACAAAGGTTCGTTACCTAATGATTATGAGATAGGGCTAGGCGCTTACAGTTATAAAAGCGATGGAAGAACAGGTTATGTGATAGAACCAACTAAAGCTCTAACCCCTGAACATCGTGTCGCACTTATTAATAAAATTAAAGACTTAACAGCCAACGGTGGTACGCCTACGGCGCAGGCAATTGCTGAGGCAGGCGCTTATATGATGGGTACTAATACAAAAACCCGATCATATAATAATTATAGTGGTTTTAATTATTCTACTAAGGACGCGAAAAAAGCCGATGAGAATAGTTATTCATCGCCTCTCAACGATAGTGAGTGCAGTGGCAATGGTATTTACTTGCTAACAGATGGTGAGCCTAATGGTTCCAGTAATAACGTAGCAAAAGCGGTGATGAATCAATCACTTAACGGCACATTGTCAGTCAATAAGTGTAATGCTCTAAGTGGTGATGATAACCAAGCATGGGGCTGTACAGCTGAATATGCACAGCTATTACGCAATCCGTCTAATCCTGGTAAATTACCGATCAAAACAGCAACCGTAGGCTTCGGTAAAACTTTTGCAGGGTTGACAGGTACACGGGATATTATAACCAATGGCAAATTAGTCAAGGTAACGGACTGCAACAGTGGTAATGCAAAACAAGATGCACGTAATCTATGTAAGCTTGGTGAGCGTAAAGGGGATGACGAGACCAAAACCTTTGGTGATGGTGGCTTCTATTACACTGAAGAGTCTAAAGATATCGCCGACAGTATTGTTGATTTTGCAGCGAACTTAGTACAGATTATTAATACTGCGCCATCAGGTACGATCACTATCCCTGATGACCCATACCGCGCTTCTAATCAGCTAGCCTATGCTTACTTGCCAATGCTAGATCCTGATATTGCATCAGCAGCGAGTATTTGGAAAGGTAATCTAAAGAAGTACGACCTAAACCAAGGGACGTTGTTCGGTAAAAATAAAAACTTATTATATAAAGATGCTGCGGGTGACCTCAGTACGACGACTCAAGATTTGTGGCAAAACGGTGACTTTATTAAAGGTGGCAAAACGTCGAATAATGATGTGGAAGCAGGTGGGGTCTATGCGCAATTAAAATCTCCAGGCTCAGGGCTTAGTAGTGTTCGTACCCTTTATGTTGAAGATGTGACCTCTAACAGTGACAGCAAAACAGTGTTGCGTAAAATCGGTGTCGATGGCTCAGGTAAGGGCACTGGTTTTGCGTCGCTAACCGACCCCGCTAATAGTAACCAACTCAACAAGCGTCGTCTACTCAGCTTTTTGGGATTTGATAATATAAAAACCAAAAATGGTAACCAGACTACGCTACTAATTCCAGGTGGGCAAGTTTCCGATGATGCGATGATTGATGAGATCACTATGCAGGCACCATCGAAAGAGATTAAGATATTAGGCGGCGTGGTGCACTCAACCCCAACAGCCATCTCTTATGGCGCTACCCTAGATGACAACGGTCGTATTACGGATACTCGTGATGATTATGTACTGTTTGGCTCTATGGATGGGGCGTTGCATATGGTCGATGCCGACACGGGTGAAGAGGAGTTTGCCATCATTCCTAAACTGATGATGGAGACCCAGCCAGAAGCTTTGGTGGAGGGCTCCACTACCGACAAGATAGGCACGCCATACTTTGGTGTCGATGCTCCTTGGCTAGTGACTACCGATTATAAATACGATTTGGATAACAAAAGAGTCACTGTGGATGACAGTGGTGATAAAGGTATGTTTGCCTATGGTGGCTTGCGTATGGGCGGGCAGGCGTTTTATGGCATTGATATTAGCAAAAAGACCAGCCCTAAGATGAAGTTCACCATTACGCCTGATGGTCTCAACGGCATTAGCTCTCCGGATTTTAAAAGGCTCGGGCAGATTTGGAACAAACCCACTACAGCTAAAATTCGCCTGAGTAAAGATGATGAGCCCACCAATGTCCTTATATTTGGTGGCGGCTATGATATGGCCTATGAAGACGACGAATATATGGCTACTACAGCTGCACCAGCAAAGGGTAATGCTGTTTATATGATTGACGCGAGTGACGGCAAGTTACTATGGTCAACCAGTAGTGAAACTGGCAGTAGTGTAAACACCAAAGCAGCCGATATGATTCATAGTGTCACTGCTGAGATTGCCGTACTCGATAGAGACAATGATGGTCTTATGGATCATCTGTATATAGCAGATTTAGGTGGGCAAGTATTCCGTGCTGACTTTGAAAATGCTCGACCTAAAAAATATGGCTATGATGCCGTGAGTAAATTTTCAAATAAAGGTGTCACTCGTGTATTAAATAGCAAACCTAGTGGTAATCCTGCTTATCGTTTTTATGAGCGTCCTATCGTCAGCTTCTATCGTAACCAGAGCACCGGCACTAATAACGGTCAATTATTTGCACTCGTAAACGTCATATCAGGCAATCGCAGCGCACCATTATCAACGTTGCGTAAGAACAATACTTATGCAAACCGCGTCTATGGCATTATTGACAATGATGTGACGCATGCAGATCTCTATAAAAGTGGCTTTACAGCTAAAGTAAAAGACTTGACTGAGGGTAAGCTAACCAATCTGGCAGAGAAATTAGGCAATGCCCCAAATGAAGCTGCAAAAACTGCTGCCAAGGCAGCGATGGTAGAAGGCACCAAGCAAGGCTGGTATTACCCATTGACTCGTTTCGATGGCTATAACAATGTCCGCTACAATAAGGGTGTTGGTGACAGTGTGGTCATTAATAACTTACTCTATACCACTGTTTATAATCCCGATAAGCTCTATGGTACGGTCTCGAGCTGTGCAGCAAAAATCTCCGGTGGCTCAGAGCGTCAGTTGTACTGCTTACCTTATGGCGTCTGTATGGAATCTAGTTCTAAAACAGGGACAGGTGGTTATTTACCTGCTGGGCAAGGTATCCAAGAGCTAACATTGGGTTCATACAATGCTGACAATACTGACCTTACGGTACTCATTGGTAATACGACCATCGCTGAACGGGCGTTAGAAGCCAACCGAGCAGGCTATGGCGAAGATGTCTTTAAAAATGCCAGTAACATCAAGGATTTATATCCAGGTGAGGGCAGTCGTCCTACACAAGTAGGTGGTGACGGCACTGCTGGAGAGTATATATTCAATGAGCGTTATACGATGCAGCCACGTGCCTGGTATGAACGTAATAAATAGTAGCGATAATGGTAATAAAAGGTGCTATGTATTATAAAGGCATAGCATTTTATATCACCGTTCAATAAGAATGACACAGCACTAATGACAATGAATGGATATAGTCGCACGACATTTAATGGATGGTGCGACATATTTATTATTAGATTACGGGACGTCGCACATGATTCAGACGAGAAACACAATCACACCGAAGGGTACTCGCGGTTTCACACTTATAGAGCTGATGATTGTCGTTTTTATTATTAGTATACTAGCCGCCATCGCTATTCCGAGCTATCGTCGTTATGCCGTACTCAATGCTGAACGCGAGACACAGGCAAAAATGCTGCAATTACAGATACAGCTTGAGCGTTGGCGCTCCAAAGCACTCAGCTATCAGGGCTTCCAACCACAGAGAATCGACACTAGTAATACAGTCACTTATGCCTACGCAGAAACAGATAACAAAACCATCTACGTACCGGATAGCAGCGATGCGTCCAACTACCGATATAAGATTACTCTGGTCGATGGTGGCGATACAGATGAGTCGCTAGTATCGACAGGGTTTTCTATCATCACTGGTCGGACGTGGAAGATGTTGGCTGAACCCAACAATTCAGGGATTACAAAAAATGCCAGTACCATACTATTTAGCAGTAGCGGTATACGCTGTCAGCATAAAACCAATACGATAGATATTGCTGATGCCAATTGCGGTGCGAACGAGGAAACCTGGTGATGATAGTAAACACAACGCAGGATAGGGCAGTCACTATATCAACAGCGCAGCGCGGCTTTACTCTGGTTGAAGTGATGATCGTCGTCGCTATCTTAGGCGTACTCGCCGCTATCGCTTATCCGAACTACCAACGCTATGTCATCAAATCCAAACGCACCGATATGATGAGCGAGATGCATAATATCGCGGCTGAGATTCAAAGTCGTAAACTGATCCAAGGTAGCTATAGCAACGCTCTAATCACAGGACTGGGTGGGGACTTTCCTAAACAAGGTACTGCGTTATATGCTATTACCTTTACTCCGAACCCGCTCACGTCCGAGTGGCGTATCATTGCCACACCAAAAGCCAGCACCCAAATGACAACGGATGGGATACTCAGTCTTAACTATCAAGGGACTAAGTGTCGAAATAGCGTTTGCGGTACTGGGAATGACTGGAATGACTAGAAAAAACCGTTAAAAAAAATACAGCTGACAAAAATTGTCAGTATTAGTTACGTATTACTGTCACATAGTGTGTACACTGACAATTTTCAGTAGGTTAAGCGTAACATACAGTGTCAGTCATTATACTGATGATAATTTATTACGTATAAATAATGAACGTAATTGAGTACTTACAGAAAACGCTCACGACGAATGATGATTCTGGCACGTTATATGCAACGTTTATAATAAGAGAAACAAATTATATTACTAAAGATAAAACGCGGCAGTATCAATAACAGCCACTTATCTTTATATACCCCAAAGGAGTTCTTATGAACACTGCTCAAAAAGGTTTTACCTTAATCGAACTAATGATCGTTGTTGCTATTATCGGTATCCTAGCTGCGATCGCTATTCCTCAGTACCAAAACTATATCGCTAAATCACAAGTTAGCCGTGTAATGGGCGAAACTGGTAACCTAAAAACGGCAGTAGAAGACTGCATGAACTCAGGTCGTACTGCTAGTATTGTTAATACTGGTGGCACTGGTGCTACTACATGTTCACTAGGTGCAACAACGTCTAATATTCAAGGTGCTGCTGTAACCAATGGATCTGATGCTACTGATGGTTTCCCATTAGTAAGTATCGATGGTGAAGCTAATACTGCCAGTATCGCAGCTACATTTAGTAACAATGCGGCTAGCACGTTGCAAGCTACTGGTAAGAACACTCTAACTTGGACACGTCTTGCAAATGGTACATGGTCTTGCTGGACTACTGTAGAAGATAAATATCGCCCATCTTCATGTACGGCATCTACCGCTCCTAGTGCATAAGTTTAACTTTTAAAATGTGTTAAAATAAAAAAGAGAGGAGTAATCCTCTCTTTTTTTTGCCTGTGAAATATGCCTGTAGATATATATGAATAACATAAAAAATATAAAAATAGTGTTGGGTGGCTTGCTCGTTGTTCTGCTACCCAATATCATTATGAATCTATTGGCCCATCTGACAGGCACTCAAAGAGCCCTCATTAATATTGATTATTTTATACCGCTGCTATTGTTAGCTTTTCGGCAGCGGCTGCTGTTTGTTATTGCTTTTATTATGCTATCGCTAGCAGATTTTTTGGCATTGTTTACCCAGTTGTTCCCCTTTATCAGAATTAGTGATTTAGTTTATTTATCCAAATTTGCCTTTATATCCTCTAGTAGCTATCAGCTGTATGGTGTTACTCTCATTGTCCTGATTATCGCTCAGAGCTATCTATATCTCAAAGTATATAAAGCAGACTATAATAAAACCTTACTGGTGCTGTTTAATATCATAATCCTTTATTATGCTTATAGTGTGCATTTTACGGACATAGGTAATAATGTAGTAGGTTCGCAGTCCATCAGTAATATCGACTATATTAATAGTGGCTTTGTCCAAACCTTTACCATGACAGGCGATGCCTTTCAAAAATCGACGGCAACAGGGGCGACTGCTGACTTGTTTACTTATCCAAATAGCCACGATAAAGTGCTATTGGTGGTCAATGAAGCGTGGGGTGTAACGACTGATTCAGAGGTTCAGAAAGATGTGCTGTCTCCCATACTGAATAACCTTGCTGTTAGTAATATTAAGCAAGATACCCTAAATTTTATTGGTGCGACTCTCGGAGGAGAGTTAAGAGAGCTGTGTGCCAAAGCGCCTATACACTTCAATCTAAAAAACCAGCTAGAGGGCTTTGAGGACTGTCTGCCCAATCATTATAAAGATTTGGGCTATCATACCGTGGCTGTGCATGGAGCGATTGGCTTTATGTATGACAGACAGTATTGGTATCCAAGAGCGGGTTTTGAGCAAATGCTATTTCGAGATCAGGGGCTGAATATACCAGACTCGCGCTGTTATTCGTTCCCTGGTAACTGTGATAGTGATATAGCGCCTAGAATTGTCGAGCAGTTTAATAACCACAAAAAGTTATTCTTATATTGGCTGACGCTCAATACTCATGCTATTTATGATGAGCGAGATTTGAAATCAGATTTATTTGACTGTAGCAAATACAATATAAAAAATGATACGGCAGCTTGTCGTAACCTGAAACTACAAAAGCAGTTTTTTTATACGTTATCTCAGATGATAGCAGACCCTGCTTTGTCCGGTACACGAATCATAGTGGTGGGTGACCACGAGCCACCGCTCATCGAAGAGGATTCAAGCGTATTTGTTAAAGGTAAAGTACCTATCATTGAGTTTGAAACAAACTAACTCATTTACTAGCAGTAATTATCAAATAGTGATGATCGACTTATTAGGAACAGCGGATGTTTAAGAGTCTTACGATTAAAGATGCAATAATCCTTATTTTGTTAGTATCGTTGGTTGTTTTTATTGGATACTTTTATGTCAATAATCAAGCACGTAATAACTTATGGCAAAAATCTTACCCAATCCGTGCCGAGCTGTCTGTCCAAAAAATGCGCTGTAGTGACAATAGCCCTACATGGCTGGCGGATACTCTACGGTATCAAACCCGTAATAATAACGCCCCTGCCAACCAAATCGCTTATATTGAGCCAAACGGCACGCAGCACCATTGTGAAAACGGCTATATCGGTCAATATCCACTATTGTCAGATGCCACCACCGAGCAGACGCGCTTTCGTTATGCCAGTGTCACTAAGCTATGGACAGCCGATGCGATTCTACAGCTGGTCAAAGACGGTCAGTTGACACTCGATACGCCATTGGCTAATACTATCAGCGAGATTGACACACCTACAGATGCCCGTATCAATGACATTACTATCCGTCAGTTGTTATCACACCGTGCAGGGTTTGACCGTTATAGCGTCTTTGGTCAGGATATGTTCAATATCGGCCAGGACATTTGCCCCAATCATATCACGGGCTTGAATGACATTACCTTAGGCTTCGACCCTGATGATAAGACCAGCTATTCTAATTTGGGATATTGTTTATTGGGCGAAGTAATCAGTCGAATAAATGAGGGTAAATCTTATAAAGAGGTGATTAAAAAGCAATATAATTTTGCTGATAGTCGTATTCAGTTTGTTTCAAATAGCGTACTGCCCGATGAAGTATTTTACAACTATGTCGAGACGGGGCTAACAGGTGTGGCTAATATTTATACCGTGTTTGACTATGAGGCACTAGCATCCGCTGCTGGACTGTCAGGTAATGCGATGGACTTAGCCAAACAAGTACATGTTATGGCAGCTAAGCCTGAGCCAAATATACTAACCGACGCGGATAAGGCAGGATGTGACCCCGCGCAGATAGCGGAGTGCTATGGCTATGCTATGGTGACATATCAGCCCAATGCTCAATCGAGAGTAGTACACTATCGTGATGGTAATTTGTTAGGTTTATCTTCATTAGTCGCGGTCAGTGACAATGGTGGAGTCGTGGCATTATTAAGCAATGGGACCTCAGATGAGGGAGTAGAGGGCAGTAATAAGGTAAAAATGATGATATATAAGCATTTAAACCGTTAAAATCTAGAACTAAAAAGCCCTTCAATTCATTCAATAAAAAAGCCATACATCATGTTTGGCTTTTTTATTAGCTAAAAATTATTAATGGCATACACTGTGCACTATCAGGTTAACTTTGATAACTTGATGTAAACGTTATGACTACTATTAAAACGACTCAAAATCGTCACTCCTTGACCCAAATGGGCTTCACTTTGATTGAGTTGATGATTGTGGTGGCTATTATTGGCATTTTGGGAGCGATTGCTATTCCGCAATATCAAATCTATATTGGCAAAACCCAAGCGACGAGGGTTATAAATGAATTAGGACAGTTGCGCCTAACGGTAGAAGAGTGTTTGCAGACAGGCACAACAGTAATTGGACTAGGTAGGGATGAGTGTGATCCACGCGCATCAGGGTCTAATTTGATAGTAGGTAGCTCACAAGTAGGGGTGGTTTTACCCAATAACATGGGCGTAGCGCAAATTACTAATCCGCTGGTATTAACCGCCAGTATCACCGGCACTGTATCGACACAAGTGAACCCAAGACTGGCGGGTAAAAAAATAAAATGGTTACGCACCAGTGAAGGCTCTTGGAGTTGTAGTAGTAATATAGAAGCTGTCTATTTACCTAATTCATGTAGTTATGACGCTAGTCTGTAGACTTATTGCTGTTCAATAAAAAAACCACCTAATAGCCCTTTATATTTAATGGCCATTAGGTGGTTTTTTTATTTAAATCTATTGAGCTACATTAAAAATCTTACTACTTCTCTAAATACTGAATCTTACCTTCGACACCATCCCACTTTTCAGCTTCTGGCAGTTGACCTTTCATCTCTGTGATGTTTGGCCACTTTTGTGCCAGCTCTTCATTTAACTGGGTAAATTGCTCTTGGCCTTTTGGAACTTCATCTTCTGAGAAGATGGCATTGGCAGGACATTCAGGCTCGCATAGCGCGCAGTCAATGCACTCATCAGGATCGATGACGAGGAAGTTCGGTCCTTCATAAAAGCAGTCCACAGGACAGACTTCCACACAGTCGGTATATTTGCAAAGAATGCAGTTCTCTGTAACGACAAAGGTCATAGTACTGTCTACCTGTTATTGGCTTAAGGCTAAATAGAATAGTTTGGAATAAGCTGTATTTTAACGCTTTTACGACAATTTGACAAACCCCTTTAATGACTAATGATTTTTTTCAGATGATAGAGTAAATCATGCGCCTGCTTAGGCGTGAGGCTATCAGGATCAATCGCACTCAGCTCGTCTTGCAAGCTAAACAATTGATTTTGCTGTGGAATATTAACTATGCTTTGATATTTCTTCACGCTTCTATCACTTGCTATCTCTGCTCCGTTAGCGTGATATTGCGAGCTTTTATCTGTTACTGACTTAGCTAAGTCATTTTTGTCATCAACTTTATCACTAATAACTTTGTCGTTATCCGCTTTAAGAGTTTCTATCTTTAAGTTGTCTATGCTTAAGTTGTCTACTAAATAGCGCTTAGCATCATTAAGTACTTGGGTTGGGATACCTGCCATTTTAGCGACATGTAATCCAAAGCTGGAGCTTGCTGCACCCTCGCGAATCTGATGCAGTAGCAATAGCTGACCATCGACCTCGCTTGCGGCGACATTAACATTGCGAATACTGCTATGACTATTTTCAGTACTTTCTGCCAATTTTGTCAGTTCAAAATAATGGGTGGCAAATAATGTCAGGCAGCCAATCTCAACCAATCGATTGACACAAGCGTGGGCAATGGCTAAACCGTCTGTGGTTGCCGTTCCACGCCCAACTTCATCCATGAGTACCAGCGATTTATTGGTTGCTTGATTGAGAATGTTAGCGGTTTCAATCATCTCCACCATAAAGGTTGATTTACCGCCTGCTAAGTCATCGGCCGAGCCAATACGGGTAAAGATGCGGTCGATATCACCAATATGAGCGCTTGCTGCTGGGACAAAGCTACCGCAATGGGCAAGTAGGATAATCAATGCCGTTTGGCGCATATAAGTAGATTTACCGCCCATATTAGGACCAGTAATCATTAATAATCGTTCAGGATTTGCATCGCTACCGAGCGCACAGTCATTAGCGACAAAATGACTGCTATGTTTGGTTGCGCTGCTATTCTTAAAGTTATTAACGATATTGCCAGCATTGACTGGACTTAACGCAGCTTCGACGACCACATGGCGACCTTGTTTAATATCGATACTGGTTTGATTATCAGTAATTGAGCTGTCTTTATTCTCTGAATCATTACTCATGACTGGGCGCTGCCAGTTATAAGTGTTAGCGAGCTGTGCCCAATTACTAAGTACGTCTATTTGTGCGATAGCAGCGCTTAACTGCTGCAGCTGTGCTAAATGGCTGCTTAAGATGGTTAGCAACTCTTGATATAATTGCTTTTCACGAGTTAGTGCTAGAGTTTGTGCGCTGAGATACTCGGTTTCTACTTCTTTTAGCTCATCAGTGATAAAGCGCTCGCTGCTCTTTAGCGTTTGCCGACGGATAAAGTGCGCAGGGGCATTTTTTGCCTGCATTTTTGGCAGCTCAAAATAAAAGCCGCTGACCTTATTAAAGCCAACTTTGAGGCTAGGCAATTGGTTATCCAGTCGCGCACGCTCTAGCATCTCATCTAGTGTCGTTTGGATATTGTCATGGAGATGGGTGAGACGATCAAACTCTGGATCATATCCCGTAGCGAGCATACCGCCATCACGAATATGGGCAGGCGGCTCTATAATAATGGCGCGCTCGATTAGCTCGGCTACGGATTGTACCGCAGGTAACTGGTCGGGCAATTGCTGCATCAGCATTGGCAACAGTCCTGCCTGCTCATGGCTAATACTTAAATATGTTAATAGGCTAGTAATTTCGGTACTACTAGCAATACCATCAGCAAGCTTGCGTAAGTCGCGAGGCTTAGCACTCATCAATCCGATACGGCTACTGATGCGCTCAATATCTCCGATGGCATTGAGCGTTTCGCGTAGGTTTTGCACTAATGAGCCACTTTCTAATTTTTGTTCAGTCGGCGTTGAGTGCTTGTCGGTCTGCAAAAGACTGGCTATCGCATCTAAGCGCAAATTAATACGCTCATGCTGACGCAATGGGCGCTTCATCTGCTGTACGAGTAAGCGTCGTCCCATTGGCGTTTGACAATGATTGAGGACAGATATTAATGACGTACCGTTACTACTAACGGGGGTAAATAGTTCAAGATTTTGCTGACTATTGGCATCAATAATTAAGTAATCATCGCTATATTCGACGATAAGTTGATTGACTTGTGGCACATGACGTTGCTGAGTTTGCCGTGCATAATGTATCAATGCTGCACAGCTAGATTGAGCCAGTGGCGCATCGCTAATACCTAAGCCATCAAGGCGTTGCACCTCAAACTGTTGGCATAATGTCGCGCTGGCATGGTCACGATGAAAGTCATTGGTAGCCACTTCAATAATAGGACAGTCAAGATGTTGACGTAGCCATAGCAACCAGCCTTCACCGATATCACCACTACTGTCACCGAGCGCTTCGCTAATGATACATTCACTAGGAGCGAAGCGCGCTAACACCGTGAGCATTTGGGTTTGTAAGCCCTTAATATCATCATGGCTGTTATTGTAGCTAGCACTAAGCGTTTGCGTGATTAATGTCCCAGCGGCTAAATCCATCTGACTGATAGCTGCTTGTAATGGTTGATTGCTATTAGATTTAGGTATAGCAATATCAATATCAATAGAAACAACAGTCGGGGTGTGATTGGGCGCAATTAACGCATCATCGGTAATCGTTCCAGCGGTCAGGGTTTTGACCACCTCACGGCGCATAATACTGCCAGCCGCTGATTTACTTTTATCTTTTTTTTGCTTATCGCCTATTGTAGGAGAACTGGATATATTGCTTGCTGACTCGTCAATTTGCTCGCAGACCACCACCGTTTGCCCAGCGGCTATGAGCCGTGCCATATAACTATCGGCAGCATGAAAGGGTACGCCTGCCATGGCAATAGTATTGCCGGCTTTATCGGTACCACGACGAGTGAGTGTAATGTCCAATATTTGCGCCGCGCGCTTGGCATCATCAAAAAATAACTCATAAAAATCGCCCATCCGGTAGAGTAACAATGCTTGTGGATAGTTGGCTTTCATGGTGAGATATTGCACCATCATCGGAGTGTGGTCTGCCAAATAATAAACGGCATCGCCTATGACCAATGAGTCAGATGACGCTGGCACAGATTTTGAAGTGTTTTTTGAAGTCGATTTTATGGTCTTATTGGTTTGAGCAAAAGGTTTGACAGGCATGCAGGGTCTCTTATATCGCTTTTATCTTTCTCAAATAATTTGCTTAAATAATCTAAGCTTATAAGCCCTATTTTAACACGTCCTACTGTGTTTTTACGTCGGCAAATATCTACTAACTGCCCTTGTATCCATCGGCGTCATAACCATATATAATGACGTCACACTTAATTGGGCGATACTTCATTAGGCGATCCTTTATTAGACTATCTTAAATTGGATAGTAATTTATATTAGATAGTAACTTGAATTGGCTAGTAACTTGAATTGGATAGCACTTAGCCGGATGATGACAAAGCGGCAAGCTAAGCGTTGGCTAATGCGCACTAATTATCGAATATTTCCATAGGTCAAAAAATTATGTTATCAAAGATTATAGGCAGTGTCGTTGGCACCAAAAATGACCGTGAACTCAAGCGCATGCGCAAAGTGGTCAGCAAGATCAACGCACAAGAGGCTCAAGTACAAGCCCTGTCTGATGAGCAATTACAACAAAAAACCGAAGAATTTAAGGCAAGACACCAAAATGGTGAAAGCTTAGATGCATTATTACCAGAAGCGTTTGCTGTCTGTCGTGAAGCATCATTACGCGTCACCGGCATGCGTCACTATGATGTGCAGTTGATCGGTGGTATTACCTTGCACGAAGGTAAAATCGCTGAGATGAAAACTGGTGAGGGTAAAACCTTGATGGGCACCTTGGCGATGTACCTCAATGCTATTAGCGGCAAAGGCGTACATTTGGTGACGGTCAACGATTATTTGGCCGCGCGTGATGCTGAATTAAATCGTCCGTTATTTGGCTTTTTGGGCATGACGGTTGGCGTGATTTATTCGCAGCAACCGCCACAAGAAAAAGTCGATGCCTATCAAGCAGACATCACCTACGGTACCAATAACGAATACGGCTTTGATTACCTACGCGATAACATGGTCTTTAGCCTAGCCGAAAAAAAGCAGCGTCCACTGAACTTTTGTATTATTGATGAAATTGACTCTATCTTAATTGATGAGGCTCGTACGCCACTAATTATCTCGGGTCAAGCCGAAGATTCATCGCGCATGTATGCACTGATTAACACTATTATTCCAGTGCTGATACGTTCAAAAGACGAAGAAGCCAATAAAAATAATGAAGAAGAAGATTTCTGGATTGACGAAAAGAACCGTCAGATTGAAATTAGCGAAAAAGGTTATGAGAAAATTGAACGCTTCTTAATCGAAGTCGGTGAGCTGGGTGAAAACGAAAGTTTATATAGCCCAATTCGTTTACCGCTTCTCGCACACGTACAAGCAGCCATTCGTGCTCACCATGTTTTTGTCAAAAACGTTCACTATATCGTTGATGAGGGCGAAGTAGTTATCGTTGATGAAAATACCGGTCGTACTATGCCCGGCCGCCGTTGGTCAGAAGGTCTGCATCAAGCGGTAGAAGCCAAAGAAAACGTCGAGATTCAAGCAGAAAACCAAACGCTTGCGACGACGACATTTCAGAACTTTTTCCGTCTATACGACAAACTATCGGGTATGACTGGTACTGCTGATACCGAAGCGGCAGAATTTAAATCAACGTATGACTTAGATGTCATCGTTATTCCAACGCATGAGCCTATTGCTCGTATCGACATGGATGACCAAATTTTCCTAACCAAGTTAGGCAAATATAAGGGTATCATCCGCGAGATTAAAGAAATTCAAGCAAAAGGTGCGCCAGTATTGGTTGGTACGGCGACGATTGAAGCCAGTGAAGAGTTGTCTTATCTGCTCGATCAAGAAGGCGTGAAGCATAATGTCTTGAATGCTAAGCAGCACGAGCGTGAAGCGGAAATCATCGCACAGGCGGGTAGCCCAAAATCGGTTACTATCGCAACCAACATGGCAGGTCGTGGTACCGATATTATCCTTGGCGGTAACTGGCAGTCGTTTATCGAAGATCCAGAATCTGTTAGCCCAGAAGAAATGCAGCGCTTAAAAGCTCAATGGCAAGTGCAACATGACCAAGTCGTGGCGGCTGGTGGCCTACATATTGTTGGCTCTGAACGTCATGAATCGCGCCGTATTGATAACCAGCTGCGTGGTCGTGCGGGTCGTCAGGGCGATCCTGGTATGTCGCGCTTCTTCTTATCATTAGAAGATGATTTGATGCGTATCTTCGCCGGTGACCGCGTGGTCAATATGATGCGAGCGATGGGTCTAAAAGAAGACGAAGCTATTGAACATAAAATGGTTTCTAAATCGATTGAAAACGCCCAAGGTAAAGTGGAAAGTCGCGATTTTGATGCGCGTAAAAACTTGCTGAAATATGATGATGTGGCCAATGAGCAACGTAAAGTTATTTATGGTCAGCGCGATGATTTATTGGCAGAAATGGATTTGCTCGAAGCCATCAAAATCATGCATCAAGAAGTCTACAACGCCATGATTAACCAGTTTATTCCGCCAGGCTCTATCGATGACCAATGGAACGTCGATGGTCTAGAGGATGAGCTTGAGAACGAATTCAAGATTACAATGCCTATTAATGATTGGCTAGATGAAGATCGCCGCTTGGATGAAGAAGGGCTACGTGCCAAAATTATCCAAACCGCCTTAGATCGCTATCATAGTCGCCGTGAGCAAATGGGTGAAAAAGATGCCGCTCAGCTTGAGCGTCACTTCATGCTCCAAAGCCTAGATAAGCATTGGAAAGAGCATTTAACGCAGATGGATCAGCTGCGTAAAGGCATTCATCTACGTGGTTATGCGCAGAAAAACCCTGAGCAAGAATACAAGCGTGAGTCGTTTGAGCTCTTCCAGATGATGCTTGGGGCGATTAAATCTGAGACGGTACAAGATTTATCACGTGTGCATATTCCAACCAAAGAAGAGCTAGAGGCATTAGAAGTTCAGCAGCGTGAAAATGCTGCACATATGCAAATGCAGTTTGAGCACAATGATATCGATAACATGGATGGCGGCTTAGATGGCGCTAATGATAGAGCGGCGGCACAAAACCGTAATCTTGCTGGCTCGGTAGCCGCAGGTGCTATGGTGGGCAGTGGCAACAATGCTAATGAGCCAAATCCATATGCTGGTATGAACATCAGTCGTAATGCGCCTTGTCCATGTGGTTCAGCACTTAAGTACAAACAATGTCATGGTAAAATCTAAATATTGATAAGCAAACGTTGGTAAGCTATGATAAAAATCCCTGTTTAAACAGGGACTTTTTTATGGGCTAAATAAAATTATCATCTGCATTGTAGCGATTGCTTACAAATTCAGCATAGGCGTGCATTTATGGACACGCTATAGTGTTTAACATATTTATTTGGGAGAGTGTTGTGAATTTAGAATTATTAAAACAGTTGCGTACCTCTGTAGTTATAACGGGTTTGTTGGCTGGTGCTATGACGGTTAGTGCCTGCCAACCAAAGCAAGAAACAGAGCCAAGTTTGGAAGATAGTATCAGTGAAGAGCAGTCAGTGCCCATGTCCGCTGAGCCAGCCGAACCGAGTGATGTCGTTGTAGATGCGCCCGCTAGCGAAGTGGAAGATGATACGATTGCTTCGGTCAATACAGGCGTGAATCAGATAACATATTTATGTTCACCTGAGCTAACGGTTGAAGCGACTTACAAAGATACTGACAATCAAGTGGTTATTGGCACTGCCAAAGGAACGGTAACCTTGACGAAAACCAATGATGCCAGCAACCCTGAGGTATTTGAAGCAGCAACTGCTATCGATGGTGGCGAAGGATTTGTACAGTGGCGCGTGGCTCATAAAGAACGTGAAACGGGCGTGATGCGTACGGCCGGTACGGATGCAGCCAATATAAGTACTTATGAGTGTAAGAAAACAGTATAAAATGCCGTGTAAGAATGGTTTTTATGGTTAATTTATTTTCAACGTAGCATGTGATGATCGATATGTTGATTTTATTTTATGTTGATTACAATGCCTTATAAAAAAAGCAACGTTCGCGTTGCTTTTTTGCATTTGATAGATAAATCCTTTAAAAACGATTTATCTCTTATGCGCAGAATTACGCTCATGCGCTAAAAACCCTTCTTCTTTGACGTCTAGCTCTTCATGTTTCAGTTCGACTTCGATGCTATCAGTATGGCTATGTGTGGTTTTCTCAATAGCTACTTCTTGAATGACATAGGTGTCTTTGGTGATAGTCGCTACTTGACGTGACAGGATTATCTCAATCGGTTCATCACCAATCTCAACTTGTTTACCATTGATGGTAACGACCGCCTTACTATCTAACGATGGCTCAACGTGACGCAAGATATCTTTATCATCATAGTTACCTGACAATAAATCTTGACTCTCGGTATCGTGATAGTCCGTCCGTATGGTCACATATTCTTCGACCAGCTCAATAGGTACTTGGATTGTTTTGGTACGAAAGTGCTTAGTAACGGTTACTTTACCAACATCTAAGCGTTCTTTGTTGACGACTGGACGCTCTTCTAGTAACTCTAGATAACCGCCGTTACCGTTATCAGTACCTATTAGATTGTTTGAAAGACTGCCTTTTTGATTGGCTAATATCGCTTGCTCCTGACTATTTTCAGGTAACGATAAGTCAGATGATATTAAATCATCTTTGGTGCCGCTAGCAGTATTATCGGTAAAGTCAGGATAGTTATTGTCAGGATAATTGTTTTCATTATTGGTGTTCATGGTCATATTCCTTATTTTTATATATGAAAGATATTATATGTAAAAGTTAATATGGATAAAAAACGGTTAGATATAAAAAAAGACCAGAGACGGAGCTCTGGTCTTATCTACTGAGCGAGAGGCTCAGCTGCTAATTTCTATCGCATAGTGGTTCTTTAAATAACAATACTTTAAATAATAATGCTTTGAATAGTACGTTTAAGATAAAAAGATATCTCAACCACTAATCAGATCTTGCAACTATGCGAAAGAGTAGCGTGTTACATACCACGAGGCGAAAGAGTAGCGTGTTACATACCACGAGCGCGGCGTACGTCTTCGGCAGTAATGTCATCACGAGTAAAGAGATTACCATCACGGTCAATTACATTACCATCACCATCGACATCTAGCTCTTCACGCTGAATAGTTTCTACGAGAGTTTCAGTGCGATGCTCTGACGTTTTACCGACATTTACTTCTTCAGTGACATACGTCTCTTTATTCACGCGTGCACGTTCTGCTTCTAGCTCAACTTCAATGGTCTGATTACCATCGATATCACCGATACGGCGATCTGTTGGGCGATCTACATTGGTACGTTCGATATTGGCATGTTCTTCTTCTAGATCGACATCGATATTACGCTCTTCGGTGACGACATGCTTACCAACTTTTACCAAGCCTGCGACGATACGATCTTTATTGACGGTCAAACGCTCTTCTAATAGCTCCAGCGTATTTGGCGCGTCATAGTTATGGTCGGCAATTTCCATACGCTCTGCAACTGGAACCGTATCAGCAACAAACGATTGACGGTCTTTTTCATACTGATCTTTGTAACTATATTGATAATCGTGGTCGTACACTTCCATTGCTTCTACTTGCGCTTGGGTTAAGCTATCAAAGAAGACATCATCCCCAACGATACGTGCCAAACCTGCTGGTACTAGCACTTCTTTTGAGCTGAACCAACCGCCCACATCAACAATTAAATAACGAATACGACCAGTGGTGTCTTCTACCAAGGCGCCATCAATCTTACCAATTTTTTCTTCATTAACACCATAGGCTGTTTTGCCTGTTGGATCATAATAGTCATCACCGATAAGGTCGTGGTGAGTCGCTTGAATATCTTTTAAACGAATTAGTTGGCTCATTATTATCTTCCTTTTGTATGAGTAAATTAATAATTATTTTAAATTTACATTACTAGAAAACGAATAATCGTTTTGCTAATAAGTGGTTGTACTAAACTCAGGATGGTAGCAAAGTACGTTAAGCCGTCTTTGCATCAACTTGTAATCATCGTAACAGCTGAATTTTCAGGGCGATATATGAGCAAGGTAGCAAAGTGTGCACTTGAGGTAATTGCGTGTAATAGGCTGTAAATGGCACAAGCCATATATAAATTTAAGTTAACGTTTTCTTACTATGATAAATAGCTCCTGCATATTTGTAATTTATAAGTACAAAAAAACCGCAAAGCCATAAGCAATGCGGTTAGTAGGTCTTGGAAAATAAGTAAGAATATCAAATAATATTATCGACTCTAGCAGCTCGATAATTAAAACGATTAAATATTAAGCAAGTTCAATCGCAACGGCTACTGCTTCACCACCACCGATACATAAAGTCGCAACGCCTTTTTTGCCGCCAGTACGCTTTAGAGAGTTGATAAGAGTAATTAAAATACGAGCACCTGAACACCCTACTGGGTGACCGAGCGCACAAGCACCGCCTTCAATGTTTACTTTAGCATGTTCGATGTTTAGCTCATCCATAGCCGCCATCGTAACCATGGCAAAGGCTTCATTGATTTCCCATAGATCGACATCAGCTACTGACCAGCCAGCGCTTGCTAAAACCTTTTCAATTGCACCAATCGGAGCAATGGTAAATTCGCTTGGATGACGAGAGTTAGAAACGCTCGCAACGATACGCGCTTGGTAATCAAGACCTTCAGCTTTGGCTTGTGACTCTTTCATTAATACCACTGCGGCAGCACCGTCTGAGATTGAGCTGGCATTTGCCGCCGTGATAGTACCATCTTTTGCAAAGGCTGGGCGTAGGGTAGGAATGCGCTCAGCGTTGGCAAGGGCTGGCTGTTCGTCAGTATCAACGGTTTGCTCGCCCTTACGAGTTTTAAAGGTAACGGGCTCAATCTCATCTTCGAAATGGCCCTCTTTAATAGCTGTTAACGCACGGTTAAGCGATTCGATAGCAAAATCATCCATTTGCTCACGGCTATAGCCTTTTTCATTCGCCATTTCTTGAGCAAATTGACCCATCAGCTTGCCTGTTTCGGCATCTTCTAGACCATCTAAGAACATATGATCTTTGACTTCTTTATGTCCCATGCGATAACCGCCACGTGAACCTGGCATGATGTAAGGGGCATTGGTCATCGATTCCATGCCACCGGCAACAGCGACATTAAAGCTGCCAGCTTTGATACCGTCATGGGCTTGCATGACTGCTTTTAGACCTGAGCCACATAGTTTGTTGATCGTAACTGCACCCGTTGCATCAGACAAACCTGCTTTACGCATCGCTTGACGAGCAGGGCCTTGACCTAAGCCCGCGGTCAAGATACAACCCATGATGACTTCATCAATACTATCGATGTTAACGCCTGAGCGCTCAACAGCCGCTTTGATAGCAGTAGCGCCCAAGTCTGTTGCGCTTACCTCTGTAAGTGCGCCTTGGAAGCCACCCATTGGAGTACGTGCGCCGTTTAAAATTACCACTGCATCATTTGACATCGTTATTTCCTTTTTTATGTATTTTCATTACAAATATTTGACTTACTTAAAGGACGGATTTACGCCAGCTCGTCTAAGCGAATACGTACCACTTTATCAGTAACCGTATCTAGCTTCTCAATTTTTTCAATCGCCAGATTCATCTGACTCTCAACCACAGGTAGCGTCAAGATAATCACGGGCACTTGACCAAGTTTATGGGCAGGTTTTTGTAAAATGGCATCGATATTGATACCAGCATCACTTAAAATACGTGTGATATCAGCCAATACTCCAGGATTATCATAAGCATGAACGCGTAAATAATAACCGGTTATCATCTGTTCAGCACGCAATATCGGCGTGTCCGATAATTGCTCAGGGATAAAGGCTAAGTGTGGGACATGATGACCGTTATTGCCTACATCATTGTTATCTTTGCTACCTAAGACACGAACCAAGTCCATGACATCTGCCATCACCGCAGAAGCCGTCGCGCCTGCACCTGCACCGTCGCCACAATAGAGCGTTTGCCCAAGTGGGTGAGAGTTTACCAACACGGCATTTTTTACGCCATTCACGTTGGCAAGTAAGGCGTTTTGCGGGATAAGTGTTGGGTGTACACGCAGCTCAATACCGGCGGCTTCATCATTACCTGCACCATCACGGCGCACGGCAAAACCTAAATGCTTGATACGGTAGCCAAGCTCTTCGGCATAGTTAACGTCTTGTAAGGTAATACCCGTAATGCCTTCACAGTAAACTTTGTCAAACTGTAGCGGAATACCAAAGGCGATAGAAGCAAGTAGTGCCAGTTTGTGCGCTGCATCAATCCCTTCAACATCAAAAGTCGGGTCTGCTTCAGCATAACCGAGCTCTTGTGCTTCGCTTAGCACATCTGCAAATGGACGACCCTTATCACGCATTTCAGTCATGATAAAGTTGCCAGTACCATTAATGATGCCAGCCAACCAGTCGATTTTATTGGCAGCTAATCCTTCACGCATGACTTTAATAATCGGAATACCGCCAGCTACCGCTGCTTCATAAGCGACATGGACATTATGTTGTTCCGCAAAAGCGAAAATCTCATTACCATGCTCAGCCAATAATGCTTTATTCGCCGTAACCACATGCTTGCCGTTTTTAATGGCGTGCATAATGACGTCTTTCGCGAGAGTAGTACCGCCAATCACTTCGATGACAATATCGACATTGTCACTGGCAGCGATTGCCATCAAGTCACTGTTTTGAATAATATTAGGATCGATATCATCACGCTGACGACGAGTACCGACTTCGGTAATCATAATGTCGCGTCCGCTACGACGTTTTAGTTCATCTAAATTGTCATTGATTAGATTGATCACACCCGTTCCGACGGTGCCTAAACCAAGTATCGCTAGTTTGATGGATTTGCTCACAGTATCCTCAAGAGATTAAAGAGTTGGATAAAAAATGCTTCTATGAAAGTATTTAGATTATCAAATTAATTAGATAAAGAAAAACTTATATGAAGAACTTGCATAAAGAAGGACTTAGATAAAAATATGCGGCTAATTTTGCCTAGCGCTTTATCGTATCATACCGACAAGCGCTGATGGCGTCTACCCACTCTCAATGTCGCCAAAGTCAGCAATATCATAGGATAGCCGATTAGCTAGCATCTATCGCTTGTGCCAATTGGGCGGCGGGTAAATAACCACCCACTTGCTGTCCAGATTCAGTAAAGATAGCCGGCGTACCGTTGACACCAAGGCTTCTACCAAGCGCCATTTGCGATTGCACAGGACTGTTACAGCTAGCTGCTTGTACGTTCGCGCCCATTTTCGCCTGGTCCATAGCGGCTTTACGGTCTTCACTACACCAGATAGCTTCCATCTTTGGAATACTGCCTTCACTACGCGGCCACGCTAAATAGCGTACTTCAATGCCTAAGGCATTAATCTCGTCCATTTCCTCATGGAGTTTGGTGCAATAAGGGCAATCAGCGTCAGTAAAGGAATAAACCACTGACTTAGTCACGCCTTTTGCTGGATAGATAACCATATCTTTTTTATCGACCGCTTTTAGAGCTTGTTGTGCAGTTCGGGCAACCAAAGCACCGCTGATATCCACAGGCACGTCATCACCAACGGCGATAATTTGCCCTTGAATAATATGTTTACCAGACTTATCGGTAAAGAAAGAAGGTAAACCATCAGCAGTAACCCAATAAATATCGTCCATATCGGTTGGTACGGCTGAGAGGATATTTTCTTCAATACCTGAAGCTTTTAAATTGGTTTGTAATGATTTGACCACATCGGCATTGCTATCTTTAGATATCGAAGTGGTACTGGTTTTGGCTGGCGCACTATTGACAACATTGGTGTTACTGGTCGCATCTGCGGCATTATTAGAACAGCCAGCAGCAATAATAACCAGCAATGCCGCAGCCGTGGCACGAGATAGGTGGTTGCGAGAGAGTTTTTTGTTAGTGAGCGTAGCTTTAGAATGGAATAAGGACATATGGTGTTTCCTATAGGCAGGTGTGCCTAATCGTGTGTTCATGACAAAAGATATTGGGATAAGTGGTAATGGTTTTGCTAAATAAGGGCTGCGATATAAGGTCTGTGATATAAGATTATTAATGAGATTGTTGTTAATAGATTGTTTTTCAATGATTTCCGCAAATAAAAATTGCAGAATCAATCAGTATAAAGTGCTCTATATTAACATATTTTTATAAATCACGACGAAAAGCCAGCTTATTGTCTGGCTAAATAAATTATTAGAAAGCCTTCATAATAAAAAATATAATAAGAGATAAGATACATTTTTGCTATGTCATATGGCCTTATGTCTAGGTAGGCTACAAGAAATACTATGGTCTATAGCTGTTAGACAGCTATCAGATTTAATAATTATTGTTTCAAATTTCTATTTCATTAAGTGTATTTAATTTTAAGGAACGTCCATGGCAGGTGCCAGTTTATTAACCTTACTTGATGACATCAGCTTGATATTAGATGATGTCTCCCTGATGACCAAGGTTGCTGCCAAAAAAACGGCTGGCGTCTTAGGTGATGACTTAGCACTTAACGCTGAGCAAGTGACTGGTGTCAAAGCAGATCGTGAGTTGGCAGTCGTGTGGGCAGTGGCTAAAGGCTCATTCGTCAATAAACTTATCTTAGTGCCATCAGCACTATTGATTAGCGCTATTTATCCACCGTTAGTAACACTACTGTTGATGTGTGGCGGCTTATATTTGGCCTATGAAGGCGCAGAGAAAGTGATTCATAAGTTTTGGCCGCATCTTTTGCCTCACGATGAAGAGCAAAACGCGCGCCTACGTGCCAATGCCGATGAGACTGTTGATTTGGTCGCTTTTGAAAAAGAAAAAATAAAAGGCGCGGTACGCACAGATTTTGTACTATCGGCTGAGATTATTGTGATTGCCCTTGGTGCAGCCGCAGGTGCGACGTTGTTAGAGCAAAGCTTGGTTCTCGCTATTATTGCTGTTGCTATTACGGTTGGCGTTTATGGCTTGGTCGCTGCTATCGTCAAGATTGATGATTTGGGTCTGTATTTGATGAAGCAATCAGGCAATGTGAAGCAAAAAATAGGTGAGTTGCTATTAGCTGCTGCGCCAAAATTAATGAAGTTTTTATCTATCGCCGGCACGTTAGCCATGTTTTTAGTAGGGGGTGGCATCTTAGTGCATGGTATTGGTTTTTTGCATCATGAAGTTGAGGACATAGCGCATCTGACTGGTGTATTTGAAAGTCTGACGACTATGTTATTAAATGGACTGGTTGGTCTCATTATTGGCGTTGTAGTAGTGGCTATTGTCACTGTCGTTGGTAAAATACGAAATAAAGACAAAGATGCTTCTTCTGCGCATTAAATCCATAGTCAGTTAAGCAGGTTCGATTAAGTATAAAAAAGCCCCAAAGTTGCTGACAACTTTGGGGCTTTTATCGTTAAGGCTACCTTTAGTTTACTGCGATTAGCTGTCGCTATCTGAATTATCGGACTCTGATTTTTCAGCTTGCGTCGGCTTTTTATGCTCAGCCTTAGGCTTACGAGTGCGAGCCTTTGGCACCTTAGGGGTTGTTAAATTAAACATACCTTTTTGCGGTAGCAGTTGCTCGGCCACGTTTTCAATCATATTTTTATAACTGGCTATCGTCGTTTTTGACTTTGCTGCCTGAATTTCCTCTTTCGTAGATGGCTCTACTATTGATTCAGTAGGCTGCTCAGTTTCGCTTTGCTCGAGGTTAGCATCTTTAACCTCAGCAGCTTCAACATTGACTTCAGTATTGATGTTAGTCTCTTCGATTTCCACATCGTTGACGTCAGCAGCTTCATCCTTCGTAGTTTTAGCCTCAGGAGTGACTTCAACCTCAGTTTGCTCAGTGGTTACTTTTTCTAGCGCTTGCTCTACCTGTAGCAGTTGTTCGCTCTCAGTACTGACCTCAGCTGCTTGCGCTGGATTTGCCAGCACCGTCGCTTCTACTTTGTGAGCATCAATCTCGCTATCAGCTTGCCCTGATTCGTTGATCGGCTCGTCAGAAACAGCCAATACTACTGGCTCTTGATAATCAGGATGCTGACCACGTGGGTCGTTGCTTGCCCGTTTATCGATGGTGCGCGGCTCCACGTCTGTTTTACCTTGCGTTGCTGCAAACTGACTGACAGCTTGTGTCATCGCTTCAAAGCGTGCGAGATAATCTGCTGCTAATGGTTGATAGCCGTAGTTGCTAAAATCAAAATTGTTATTGGCAGTTTCGCCAGTAGCACGTTGATTGTCGTTGGTGTTTGCAACCTTATCATTTACCACGATTTGAACGTGTGCCTGCTCTAGATGCAAAGCAACGGCAGCGTTAAAGCAGTTAATGACACCGTCTGCGGCTAAGCGACTTTCAGCCTCTGGTAGAGTCGCACGGATAAACTCACCAACCGTACCACGAATGGTCGGTACGCTCACAATGGCTTGTTCATCTTTCTTATCTATCTGCGACGCTTGAGTAGCTTGTGATTGCGCCTGCTGTTGACGTACCACGCGTGGGTCATTACTGGCTTGCCCAAATTTAGCGGCTGTAATGTAGCGTTTAGCAAACAACGCGTCATGAGTAAGCTCAAGCGCTGAGTGATTGTTGCTACTAGCATCGATTGCGACTTGGTTAGTATCAACTTGGTCAGTATCAATGCGGTTATCATCAGCTTCTACCTTTTGAGCTTCCGCTACTGGCGCGATATCTTCTGCTTTGATCTCTACTGATTTTTGCTCATGAGCCGCATTGTCAGCTTGGTTATCAGTGCTACTTTTTGAGGTTGCTTGCTCAGCTACCAAGGGTTTTTCATCGTCGCCTTTACTGTCGTCTGTCGAGACAGGTTTTTGCGCTTTGTTGTCAGTAGCGCTTATCTTTACCTCATCTACTTTTGCTTCGTCTACTAAAGCATCGCTATTTTCAGCAGCATGGGCTTGCGTACTGCTGTTTTGCGTACTAGCAGTAGAGTCGCTGTTTATATCAGATGACGGCTGAATGATACTTTGCTCGACCGCGGTCTGCTTATCAGCATGCTGCTGAGCAGTGTTTTCTTGACGCTCCTTTGCGGTATCAGCGACATTGCTATCATTTACTGAATGATGCTTTGCTGTCACCTGACGTGTTGCTGGTACAGATTTACTGTCATCTAAAGACAAGTGCACAACTTCTGCTGCCTTGAGTTCAGTGGCAGCTGCATTGACCTGCAATACAACTTCGTTAGGATCTTGATTACGACGGGCATTGGATTGAGTTTTGCTACCGTTAACATCTTTATTACTTTGTTGGTTGCTTTGCTGGCTCTTAGCCGTTGTTAACGTCTCACCGCGATCGAGTTTGCCGCGTGAGCTACGTTGGCTATTTGATTTGCGTTTAGCACGAGTTTGCTCTTCTGCGGCTTTGGTCTCATTGCTATTATTGCTATCATTTTCAGAGGCATTGCTTTCGCTAACATTGCGCTCGCTTGCATTTTGACGGTTGTCTTGGCGATTGTTGCGGTTGCGATCACTAGGGCGTCTATTATCCTGCTGACGTTTATCTTGGTTGTCAGCTTTATCATCAGTGCTAATTGGGCTGCTGTCAGTCGTATTGTTAGCGGCACTATTATCAGTTTCATCTGCCTGCTCTTTTCTTTGGCGTGGCTTAGATGGTCTTGATTTGCGTGGCTTGCGTCTTCTTCTATCTTCAGCGTCGCTACTATCGCCAGTATTACTATCATCAGTAGCGTTATCGGTATGACGTGTCTGCTGACGCTGACCGTTATTGTTTGACGGTTGGCTATTGTTTTGCTGAGGTGCTGATGCGCTTTGACTAGCATCATTTAACGCACTGTTATCCACTTGTCCAAACGAGCCTAGACTTTGCGCGCCGGTATTTACAAGCGCTTCAATGGCCTCAGCTGCATCACGGCTACTGATACTGTTTGTAGTCTGTGCCTGCGGCGCTTGGGCAAACAAATTAGACAACCAAGCGACTGCTTGCGGTTGGGCCGCAGCAACATTAGCAGATGGAGCCGCTACTGGAACAGAAGTGGTCGCAACGTTTGGGGTGTTCTGTGGTTGCGGCGCACGTGCTGACGAAACATTGTTGGTATTGGTATTGGTATTGGTATTGGTATTGGTATTGTTGCGATGCTCATTACTATGACTGGTGCTATTCTGCTGCTGCTCAGGCGTGCTCGGTTGTGCATTAGTACGAGCCGGTGCTTGACTGCTGCTGGTACTGTTGTCCGCTACTGAGCGTGGTTGGCGGGTAGGCTGCTGTTCAGGACGCTCTTTTTCGGCTGTTTGCCAATCAACGTTATAGCCAAGCTCGCTATATTCTTGCTGCTGAGTATCGGTGATACGCTCATAGCTTGATGGCGCAAAGCCATCGCGGTTAAAGTGGAGTTTAAAGTTTGGCGACTCTAAATGCGCGTGTGGCAAGATGGTGATACGCGTACCACTGTCTTGCTCTAGATAAACTAAGGCATCGCGCTTTTCATTTAATAAGAAAGCTGCGATATCAGTCGGTACTTCTGCTTGGACTTCACCTTGACGTTCTTTAAGCGCGATTTGTTCAATCTGACGCATTATAGATAATGATAATGAACGCAGGTCACGAATCATACCGTTGCCGTGACAACGCGGGCAGATATAGCCGGTTGACTCTTCTAGTGATGGACGCAGGCGTTGACGGCTCATCTCCATCAAACCAAATTTAGAAATATCACCAAATTGTACACGGGCACGGTCATATTTAGTGGCATCAATCAGACGTTTTTCAACTTCTTTTTGATGCTTATTGTCATTCATATCAATGAAATCAATGACAATTAGGCCGCCCATATCACGTAGACGTAATTGACGAGCAATCTCATCAGCCGCTTCTAGATTGGTATGATAAGCGGTCTCAGCAACGTCTGAGCCTTTGGTAGATTTAGCAGAGTTGATGTCGATAGAAACTAACGCTTCAGTTTGATCGATAACGATTGAGCCACCCGATGGCAAGCGAACTTCGCGCTGATAAGCGGTTTCAATCTGCTTTTCAATATTAAAGCGCGAAAACATTGGCTCATAATCGGTATATTTACGCAGTTTTTCTGCTTGTGTTGGCATGACCGCATCGATAAAACCAGCGGCTTCGATATAGGCGTTTTCGTTATCGATCCAAATCTCAGCAATATCATCGCGTAGATAGTCGCGGACAGCACGCGTAACCACGCCCGCTTCTTGATGAACCAAGCGCGGTGATGGATATTTTTGGTTTTGTTCTTGGATGGCTTGCCAGATATTAAGCAAATGATTTAAATCGTGTTGTAAATCTTCTTGGGTCTTACCAATACCAGCAGTACGAATGATAACGCTCATGCCTTTTGGCAAATCAAGACTGCCTAGCATGCGTTTCATATCTTCGCGTAATTTACCTGAGATTTGACGCGAGATACCGCCACCGCGAGGGTTGTTCGGCATTAAGACAAGATAACGTCCTGCTAATGACACATAAGTCGACAGGGCTGCACCTTTATTACCGCGCTCTTCTTTTTCAACTTGGACGATGAGCTCGTCACCTTCTTTGATTAGTTTTTTGATGTTTTCGTCACGTGGATTGCCACTTAAATATTCGGCAGAAATTTCACGAATCGGCAAAAAGCCTTGACGCTGTGAGCCATACTCTACAAAAACGGCTTCAAGCGAAGGCTCGACACGGGTCACATGACCTTTATAGATGTTGGATTTTTTTTGTTCGCGGGTACGGTTTTCTAAATCGAAATCGTACAGATGGTTGCCTTTGCAAAGGGCAACACGAATTTCTTCGTTTTGGGTAGCGTTGATCAAAATGCGTTTCATAATGGTATCCTATGAGTACGCATAACGACGACGAGACAGGCTTTAGAGCAAAGTGGCAAGCGCTGCTAATAACAGAATTAGCGTGAGCGGATGTTAATTAACGGTAGAACGTAAAGCATGGCGTTAATAAAGCACAGTGGCTTTTTCAAAAGCTTTTGACCTAAAGTCATTAGCGAGGCTAATGGCGGTAACGTCAATATAGAGGGTATAGAGTGTAAGGCTATAGTGCATCTATATCTTATTATAAGCAGGCTTGTCATAACGATTAATGCACGAGCAGGTTAGTGATCTTTTATTATCAGTATTTTTATCTACGTTGGTGGTCAGCGCACTTTGTCATAGCGGCGGTGGATAGTTACTGAGTTATAAAGGTATTACTGATACTAAAAAAGCATCGTGCTGTCACGATTAATCAATCAAGGTCTAGCAATAATATCGCTGTCGATAATAACTATTATATAAAATAGTACTACTCAGCGGTTATCCATTCAGGTGAAGCAATTGGTCATTCTTTATTTATCGTTCTTTTAGATATAACGTTAATAATATCTTGGGCGTCTCAAAGCGAAGTGTTGCTGCTTCAGTCATCAGCGGGGCGTACTTGGCAAACAGAATAAATGACCGGCTTATCGGCGCGGTGTCTCATGTCTATTCTACTTATCGTCCTCTGTTTGACCACTAATACTTAGGCAGTTATCGAGATTCACAGTGTTAATACTCAATTGCACTCTCAACGACCCATACTTGCTCAACTGCACGCGGCTAAAGGACTGTTAGATAATAAATTATCAAATCAAGTCGTTATCATGCGGGTAGTGAGTAAAGGGTATATGGTTATCACTTAATAAAAGGGCTTTTGCCAAATTTATTAAGGCGATGCTATCTATTGTCACAATATTCTGTAAAAAATGCTTTGTAAGAATAAATAGTTTTGTACTAATAAATAATTTTTTACTGATAAGTATCAGCATGGTTATTACAATTCATTGGGCATTATAGGGTATATCTGTTGCTATAACACCCTTAAAATTAGATGAAACGCCCAACCTTCGCAGGTTATATAGTCTAACTATTTTTACCAGCAAGTTATTAGCAAGCCGTAAAATAGCGATACGCTGTCTGAAACAACAATGAATTATTGTCGTAGCCTCTGCCGTATTGGCGCTCAACATGCTAAACTATAGCAAATCTTTGTGTAAATACCTAACTAAAAATGACGAACTCGAAAATGACAAACGACGAACCTATCCACGAAGCGCCAGCCATCTTTAATAGTAAAACGCGCCCACAAAGTGCTGACGATGAGATTAGTAACTTTGGCAAGGTGAACTATCTTGAGGTCACGCGTCATCAACATGACCAGCGTTTAGACAATTTCCTACTTAATCGCTTAAAGGGTTTGCCAAAACCGCATATCTACAAAATGATTCGCTCAGATGAGGTGCGAGTCAATAATAAACGCTGTAAAGCGCATGACAGAGTGCAGCGTGAAGACGTGGTTCGTATTGCGCCAGTAGTACTCGCTACTCGCGAAAAACCTATCATCAGTACCGAATTTGCCAAGAGCTTGTTGGCACGTGTGGTCTACGAAGATGAAGGCTTGATAGTGCTCAATAAACCATCAGGTATTGCGGTTCATGGTGGTAGTGGTCTTGATTTTGGTGTCATTGAAGCCATGCGTGAAGTAACGGGTAAAAAATACTTAGAGCTGATACATCGTATTGATAAAGATACGTCAGGTTTGCTGATGATTTCTAAGAAACGCTCGACGCTTAAAACATTGCAGCAGTATCTGGTCGACAGAACCATTCAAAAGCATTATTTGTGTATTGCAAAAGGGCAGCCTGCGCTTAACGAACAACGTATCGATGCGCCATTGCTACGCTATACGCTTGCCAGCGGTGAGCGCCGTGTCAAGGTGGATGCGCAAGATCCACAAGCCAAAGAAAGCCAGACAGATATTGTTATCCATGGTCGCTTTACAATCGCTGATCAGCCAGTCAGTTTGATTGAAGCCAAACCGTTGACCGGACGCACGCATCAAATCCGTGTACATTTAGCGCATATCGGGCATGCTATCTTAGGCGATGATAAGTACCACGTACATGACAAGTCTGGCGTTCATCGTCTGTGCTTACATGCATGGCGCTTAGATATTCCAGGTTATGAGACTATTACTGCGCCTTTACCAGACGAGATGCTCAATTGGATACCAGAAGATATTAAAACCAGCCTGCCTAAATAAGCTTTAAGTCATTTGGTTTCAATCTAAATGCTATAAGCATCAATATTAAACGTCACGATATCTTATTATCAACAATAAGCTGCCGTGACGTTTTCGTATCTGCCATTTGTTACTATTCATTAAGGTAAATTCATGAGTGAATCATCTACAACTACTATAACCTCTATCAAAAATTCTCAATTGTCTGCCAAGCATGGTTTAGCAGATAAGACATTAATCATATTTGATTGGGATGGTACGCTGATGGACTCGATTGGCTTAATTGTTGAGTCTATGCATGTGGCGGGCGAGGCGCATGGTTTTACGACGACCGATCAAGCAGTCAAAGATATTATCGGACTCAGCTTAATGAAAGGTATCGAGACCTTATATCCGCAAGCAACCGATGTGCAGAAGCAGGCGATTCAGCAAAGTTATGCAGATTATTATATCCCTAACAGTCATCGTACGCCGTTTTTTGCACCGATAGAAAATATGCTGCAAACCTTGCAGCAGAAAAATCGTAAGCTTGCTGTCGCCACAGGTAAAAAAAGAAAAGGGTTGGATCGTGTCTTGGATGCCTCGAATAGCCATCATTATTTTGTTATGACGCGCTGTGCTGATGAATCAGGCTCCAAACCTGATCCGCAAATGCTGACGGATATTTTGCAGTATACCGAGCAGCAAATCTCCAATGCGGTATTTATCGGTGATAGCATTTATGATATTCAAATGGCCAATAGTTTGGGTATGACCAGTATTGCGGTTAATTATGGTACGGCAAGCAGTAGCGATCTTGCCGCACAGCAGCCGAGTTATCAAGTAGACACGCCGCAAGCGTTGGCTGAGCTATTGTGTGCGTAACTAAATATTGATTTAATTGTTAAGAAATAAATAATAATAAAAAAGGGTTTATCGCTAATAACGATAAACCCTTTTTCATTAAATACTATGAGATTTATTTGCTTTCTTCTTTAGAGCTATCTTTTTGTTGGACCGCATCCTTTTCGATTGCGTCTTCTAGCTCAGCGCCTTCTAGTAACGCAAAAGACGACTCAATAATTTTGTCTGCATCGAGCTGATACTCATACCAGTTGCCCATAACGCCTGCTAATTCATCAAGACCTTCTTTTCTTAATGCTGAAAATAGCTGAATGCTACAGTTCAAACCCAGTTGCTTCAGTCGTTTACGAGTATTAAGCAAAGCATTTTTAGAGGCACCATACTTCAGCTTATCTGCTTTCGTCAACAAGATATGAACTGGCAGCTTACCATCATTTGCCCAACGTAGCATTTGCTCATCAAAGAATTTCAATGGATGACGGATATCGCTCATCAGCACCAAACCTGCAAGGCTTGAGCGCGACACCAAATACTCTTCTAGCTCAACCTGCCATTCTTTTTTCATCTCAAGCGGTACGGCGGCATAGCCATAACCTGGCAAGTCCACCAAACGCCTATCGGTATCACCGATACTAAAAAAGTTAATCATCTGCGTACGACCAGGTGTTTTAGACGAGCGTGCCAATTGACGCTGATTGGTAAGCGCATTAATGGCTGAAGATTTACCAGCGTTTGAACGACCAGCAAATGCCACCTCTAACCCTATATCTGCAGGACAAAGGCGAAAGGTCGGCGCTGACGTCATAAATTCAGTTTGCTGAATACGCTGACGGGCTTTGGTATTAAAATCCGCATGCTTCGCGGCGACATCATTGAACGGGGTACTCATAAATGACTCATTACTGTTAAAATATAGATACGGTAGTTAAAATTTTTGCAGTTGGTCAGTGACTAGCGTAGCTTCTTTGGCAGCTAGCAACTAAAAACCAATCTTTCATAAAATAAGCGTTTTAAATTACCGACTATTCTATACTATTAATGCGCTTAGTTATTGAAATAACGGCTATTAGCCTTATATTAATCAGAGCATACCACTAAAATGAACTAGCACTTAGCGAAGTTATCTACCTTATTTAAATGAGGTTAACAAAGCTAAACTATATTTATATATATTAATTCGACATATGTTGTTACAATATCTAAGAAGATAGGTTCAATAAAATACGTTTAATAGCATCGCTGATTACGCAAATGCATAAACGAAAGGAGGTGCCCTATGTTGTCAATTACCACACTTTTTGCTAACAGTTACCGCTTGCTTGCCAGCACTGGCGCAGCGCTGATTGTCAGTACTGCAATGATAAGTAATGCAGGTGCAGCGGATATTGCTACGACTTATAGTGACTCTTGTGCGGCTTGTCATGATAGTGGCGCTTTGAATGCCATCAAAAAAGGCGACAGTGCCAAGTGGCAACAGCTGATAAAACAAAAAGGCATGCCAGCGCTGATCAATTCTGTTAAAAGCGGCATGATTCAAATGCCAGCGGGTGGATTGTGCGAAGATTGTAGCGATGATGATTATCGCAAGCTTATTGAATATATGAGTAAGTAGTAAGTAAAAATCAAAAGCTTAAATAGTAAATATAAGGCGCAAGGTCACAGAACCTTTTGCGCTTTTTATTTTTTATTAAGCAAGCACTGAGGCTATGAGTAGAAAAACTATCTAATACTACGATTAAGTAGGCAAATAGTAAAAAGTCTTGCTATAATAATCCAAAATAAACCCTGATATTAGTAAGTGCTTTCGGGCTGCTTGTGACAAAGACTACAAAATATAAGGCTTAGCTGGCTAAATAAGGGCTCTGCAAATATGATGTCTCTTGATAATGCAATCACTCTAGATAATGCTTACATCGAGTTAGTAGGATTTGTATCAATGAAAAAGTTAATCGCTGCCGCCAGCTTATGTGTTGCAAGTTTCAGCGTACAAGCTGCTATCACTGTTCCTGAATATGATCTTAATGCCGGCAAACAAATCGCAGAAACAGTCTGTGCTGCTTGTCATGGTGTTGATGGGGTGAGCCCTGTGCCAGCCCAACCTAACCTTGGTGGTCAAAATGTAAAATACTTATATAAACAATTGGTTAATTTTAAAGCAGGCTACCGTAAAAACGGCATCATGCAGTCGCAAGTGGCCAATTTATCTCAGCAAGACTTAGCGAACGTGTCAGGTTATTATGCTAGCCAAAAACCTTGGGGTGTCGCGTTCGGTAATCCTGCCACCACACAAGAAGCCACTAAGCTATTTTTAGGCGGTGATAAGTCACGCGGTGTCATCGGTTGTGCAGGTTGTCATGGTCCAGATGCAGCGGGTAACGCTTGGGCAGCATTTCCACGTTTAGGCGGACAACATGCGGAATATATTGCCACTCAGTTAAAGCTTTTCCGTGCTGCTGGTCGTGTAGACGATATTGATAGTGATGACCAAAAGCGTGTCAATGATGCAGCGAAAGAGGGCGAGATGGGGATGATGCAAACCGTCGCCTCTAAGCTATCTGATCGCGATATTCGTATTTTGTCAGACTATGTGAGCGCTATTCATTAATCTTTGATAGACGTAGTTTGCCTAATTCATATTATTGCTAATTTTTACTATGAATAGGCATTTGATCTGCACATATTATTATTTAGCCATTAAACCCCGATTTCGGGGTTTTTTTATAACTGTCAGTCCTTATATAATTGCAGGTCTTTATATTACATAAGCTAACTATGAACAGACCGAGTGGCGTTTATCATTTATCATTGGTCTGTATCATTAAATGTTATTCACCTTGAATCGCTTGGATTTAGATTATGATGATTCGCTATGCTTCTTATTTTATCGCAGCGCTGCTACCGTTATTGCTATTTCGCTGGTTTGCGCCGGCGTCAATCGGTGAGATTGATTTTTGGCTACTGTGGCTACTAGCCATGGTTTTGGTTTCGTTACCAGTCATTTATGCGGAGATAGCATTGGCTTATCGCAGTGCAGAAGCTCCTTTGGCTGGTATGCAAAAGCTCACTCGAGAGGCGGATGCCAGTTCGCTATGGCGAGGGTTTGGTTGGCTTGCCGCCTTAGTTTCTATCATTATTGCCGCGCTCGTCATATCTGGTGCAAGCACTGGCATATTAACAGCTTTAACTGAGCTTAATAGTGCGCCTGATGTCCCAAGCTTTGCGATTGCTGCAGGTTTAATGGTCATTGCTGTGTTATTAAGCTTACTGGGAGTGACGCCTTTACCGATTGGTTTGGGTTTAATGTTGGTTGGTTTACTGTTCGGGCTGGCAAACGGCTTGCCAAACATTACTTTTGCGATGACCAATGTCAGCTTAGGTGAATGGGCAAGGGCAGTTGCATTGGCGTTGGTCAGTGTTGGCGCGGGTACAGGCTTATACTGGTTCGGTCAAAATCTAGTGACCAAACAAGCAGTAACTGCGGTAGGAGCCGACAATCATAATGCGCAAAAATCGTCTCACGCTCATGCAGCAAGTGAATATCGGGCAACCAAGCTGGTGCTACCAATTTGGATATTGCAGTTATTAGTTGGGGTGGTGGCTTTATTTATCAGTGGTATGGTGCTACCGCCAATAGGTCAGCTATTGTACTGGGTTGGCGTGCTGTTCGTGGTCAGCTACTTGCTATACTATAGTACTCAGCAGTTAGCGCATCAATTTGGATTGCTGGTAAGCTTGGTATTAACTTTTACTATAGCGCTGCTATTGGTCATTGCCATACCAACCATTTGGCTGGTGGGTATACTGGTTATTATCAGTAGTATTGCGGTGTTATTGTTGTCTATTTTTGCAGGTTGGCAGATGAAAATCAGCCATTTGCGTAAGTCTTTGAACTTTGGCAATGAAGCTTTTTATAACTTGTGGCGAATCGCAATACGTTTGATTGTACCGCTGGCGCTACTGTTAGCATTGATAGGTTGGGTGATGCAGTGGTTAAGCTAATAGCGGATGAAGGTCAAGTTAATAGTCTTGATGCTGTGCTTGATTCTCAGCATGGCACTGCTCAGCAAGGTAATATTCAGAAGAGTACTATTCAACAGGGTGCTCTTCAAAAAACGACTATGATGACAGTGTATTTAGCGTATGCTGAAGAGGCACAGCGTCAGCATTATCTAAGCTTACAAGTCAGTTATGGTACGACCTTGTATGAGGCATTGGCGCAAGCAGGTTGGTTGACAGAGTTTGAAGGGTTGGAAAAATGGTGCGAAGAAGTAGCTGATATTGTAACGCCAACGGCTAAACGTTGGCACGTCGGCATTTATGCGCAAAAGCAGCCACTCAGCTATCTATTGCAACCTTTTGACCGGATAGAGGTGTATAGAAGCTTAAACGCTGATCCTATGTCTCAGCGTAAAAGTAAATCTCGAGGTTGACGCCTAAAGTTTGTTATTAAAGCTATTATTTAGGTAGTGTTTCTACACCTTGAATACGGGTGACTATACCATTATCATCAAAGTAAATAACTAAATGCTGGCTGGCATTATTAACATCAGCGATACCTTTGCGGCGACCGTCTGTCCCTGCTTGATAGTCATAAATATAATCCCAGCGTTTAGGCTCTAGCGTGTCTTTAATCGCTGGGCTACCAAGAATATAAAGTACCTGATTTTGATTCATACCCACTTGCAGTTTTTGCGCTTGCGTTTGAGTAATGGGTGTTCCTTGCGGCAAATCAATCTTGTAAACACTCAGTAATGAGCAGCCAGACATAGCAACAGAGGCGCTAAGCATGCTGGTAATGACAATCTTGCGTAATGTGCTTACAGGGCTTAACGGACGTAAATTTAAGGTCTTTATCATGGTAAGATGACTCATAAAAAATGGGTTAGGTACGGCTAAGGACGGTGGATGTTGGTCTTGCCGACAATCTTGGATAAATGATACGTCATTTACTTGCAATTGCCTACCACTTACGACATTATTTACCAAACGATGTCTTGCGTCATTTATTATTTATATTTTAAATTCATAGACTTGTGGTCCTGTTTTTAGAAAAGATATGTTAGAAATATACTTACTAGTAGCTAGTTCTATATGATTCTAATTTTTTCATAACCAATAACTGCTAACCATTGACGATTGTTTATCTCGTGTTTTTTGAATTTATTTGCTAAGACTTTCATAGTCAGAAGGGATATTATGGCTTCTTTTACCAATCAAGATTTACGTAGAGCGGGTTTAAAAGTAACATTACCGCGCATCAAAATTTTAGAGCTGCTCGAGAGTGCCGAGCTGCATCATATGAGTGCAGAGGAGGTGTATAAGGCACTAATTGAACAAGGCGAAGATGTGGGTCTAGCGACCGTCTATCGCGTATTGACTCAGTTTGAGCAAGCAGGTATTGTCGAGCGCCATAATTTTGAAAACAATTTATCAGTGTTTGAAATTACCCAAGAAGAGCATCATGACCATCTGGTTTGTGATGTTTGTGGCAAGATTATCGAGTTCCATAATAATATAATTGAGGAAGAGCAGATAAAAGTAGCGGCAGAACAAGGCTTTAAGCTATCGGGTCATTCCTTGGTGCTCTATGGTATCTGTAACAACCAAGCCTGTAGAGACAGCGCTAAGTAATCATTTTAAATTGATGATATTTTTTATCTATCTGTATTATTTTACACCTACTGATTATAGAAAACTATAAAGAAGCCCTCACATACGATGAGGGCTTTTTTTATGCGTTTATTTTGTGAGCATGAAATGTTGTGAGTATGAAACGTTATGAATATTGCTGAAAAATAGTCGTTAAGTGATATCTAACGACAAACTATCGGCGCCTTCATCTAAATTAGCGTTACCATTTTTGCTGCTAAGTTTAATTTTTAAGCGCAAATCATTAGGAGAGTCAGCATGGAGAATTGCTTCTTTATAAGTAATCTCACCATTTTCATATAAATCAAAGAGCGCTTGATCAAAGGTTTGCATGCCGCTATCGCGTGAGCGCGTCATGACATCTTTGATTTCATGAATTTCGCCTTTACGGATATAATCACTAATCAGCTGAGAGTTTAATAAAATCTCAATAGCGGCACGGCGTCCTTTACCGTCAGGTGTTGGAATCAATTGCTGAGCAATAATAGCTTGTAAGTTAAGAGATAAGTCCATAAACAATTGGTTGTGGCGGCTGGTTTCAAAAAAGTGAATGATACGATCAATCGCTTGGTTGGCGTTATTGGCGTGTAAGGTCGCAAATACCAAATGCCCTGTTTCTGCATATTGGATTGCATAGCTCATAACTTCGAGGTTGCGAATCTCACCAATCAAAATAACATCAGGCGCTTGGCGTAGCGTATTTTTTAGACCGGCTTCAAAAGAGTGAGTATCGATACCGACTTCGCGCTGGGTAATAATACAACCGCGATGTTTATGTACAAATTCAATAGGGTCTTCGATGGTAATAATGTGACCGTGAGAGTTTTGATTACGGTGTCCAATCATCGCTGCAAGGGTGGTCGATTTACCGGTACCCGTTGCACCCACTAATAGAATAATACCGCGTTTTTTCATTGCCAGCTCTTTTAGTGCTGGCGGCAGACGCAGCTCTTCGACCGTCGGGATTTTATTTTCGATTTTCCGTAAAATCATCCCTGCCATATCGCGTTGTATAAAGGCACTGACTCGAAAACGTGCTTGCTGGGCTTGATCGGTAATCGCAAACTGGCATTCGTTGGTCTCTTTAAACTCTTGTTGCTGGCTGGGCGTCATCACACCTTTGACCAGCCTCATGGTTTGCTCAGCCGTTAAAGGCGTTTTACCAACGGGCAGAATTTTTCCATTTATTTTCATGGAAGGCGCGACATCCGCAGTAATAAAAAGGTCGGAGCCATTTTTATTGATCATCAATTGTAAAAGTTTATCAATGTCCATAACGTACCTATATGTTCGATAAAGTGTGCAATAAGTAGAGTAAAATTTGCTTCAATAAACTTTTGAAAATTGCGAATAATGACCATTAAAATAAAGCCGATCAAAAATCTGTCATTGTCATTGTGTTATTTGCCAAAGTTCAAGGTTATAAAAACTAAGATTATAACCAGCTAAAAATAAAAGAGATACACTCAAAATAGCATTCTGCTGGGATAAATTTTCCTTGCTTGCTGTGTGCTTTGCACTCCAGAGGCTTCGAGAAATATATCCCAGCAACACTGTATCGCTCTTAGAGTGGGTCGACTATATAACTAATAATATAAACCAATATTATATAAAGGCCTCAGGCTGCTTAGCATAAGGTCGTGCGACGTCTTTGCTAATCGTGCCTTTTGATACTAGGTTTTTAAGCGTTTGATCGAGCGTAATCATACCGTCACCTGCACCCGTTTGGATAGAAGAGTACATTTGGGCAATTTTGTTTTCACGTATCAAGTTACGAATAGCGGGCGTACCCAGCATAATCTCATGCGCGGCAATTCGTCCACCAGTTTGACGACGTAACAGCGTCTGGGATATCACTGCTTGTAGCGACTCCGATAGCATCGCACGAATCATATCTTTTTCAGCGGCAGGGAATACGTCAATGACACGGTCAATGGTTTTTGCTGCGGAGCTGGTGTGCAAAGTCCCAAAGACTAAGTGACCAGTTTCAGCTGCGGTGAGGGCCAAGCGTATGGTCTCAAGGTCACGTAGCTCACCAACTAGAATAACATCGGGATCCTCACGTAAAGCTGAGCGCAGTGCTGCATCGAAACCTAACGTATCACGGTGTACTTCACGCTGGTTGATCAAGCTCTTTTTAGACTCGTGAACAAATTCAATCGGGTCTTCAATGGTCAAAATATGCTCTTTACGGGTTTCATTGATATAATCAATCATGGCCGCCAGCGTTGTAGATTTCCCTGAGCCGGTTGGACCAGTCACTAATACTACGCCGCGCTTAAAGTCGGAGACGCGTTTGAAGACTTCACCCATTCCTAAGTCTTCCATGGTGAGAACTTTTGACGGAATCGTACGAAAGACTGCGCCCGCACCGCGATTTTGGTTAAAAGCATTTACCCGAAAACGCGCTAAATTAGGAATCTCAAAAGAGAAATCCGTCTCAAAGAATTCTTCAAAGTCGGCACGCTGCCTATCATTCATGATGTCATAGATAAGCTGATGCACCACTTGATGAGTCATTTCTGGCATATTGATACGGGTCATCTCGCCGTCGACTCGAATCATCGCTGGCATACCGGCTGAAATATGTAAATCTGAGGCTTTATGCTTGACTGTAAAGCGTAGTAAATCTTCGATGCTTAAATTGTTTTTTTCAGCCATAATCGGATGTTCCTATCAATAAATGAGGGTGAGCCAAAAGAACATAAAAGCAGGCAATAAGCATGATTCTATGACATTATTTAAACCAATCTCTCTAAGATAGGCTAGGCTGGACTATGATTATTACTATTGCTATCGTTTTTAGCAGCATATGTTAAACCATGTAACAATATCATAACAAGACTACGCCTATTTAACCATCTACTGACTGAATAAAATGCAAAAATAGTTTATATAAGATTTTTTATGTAGATAAATAAATATCGTTTTTATTAAAATTTATTTCTACCATAAAAACAGTATATGCCAATCGTCTTTTAAAATAATTCAGTGTTTAATCTATAAGAGCTTTTTATGAATGCCACTTCTCATCAAAAAAATATAACGAACACCCCTGCTAATATTACAAATAACAAAGGGAAAGTTCAGGATTTGACTCTCATTGAAAATTGGCAGCAGGTAGGCAAGCAAGTGGCACAGGCTTGTGAGCTAGCAGGTAGACAGGCAGATAGCGTTACCTTGCTTGCGGTATCTAAAACCAAGCCTGTTGAAATGATTGCGACTTTAGCGCGTCAAGGGCAGCATGATTTTGGCGAAAACTATCTGCAAGAGGCTATCGATAAAATTAAGACCCTGCAAGGACAGGCAGAGTGCGATCATATCGTTTGGCATTATATCGGTAGTATTCAGCGTAATAAAACACGCGATATCGCTGAGCATTTTGATTGGGTGCAAACGCTTGAGCGTGACATTATTGCTAAGCGTCTTAATGACCAAAGACCCGCTGGAATGCTACCTTTAAACGTCCTGATTCAGATTAATATCGATAATGAAGATAGCAAGTCAGGCTGTTTGCCAGAGCAACTTCCAGAATTAATAACAGTCATCAAAGCTTATGAGCGTTTGCAATTGCGTGGGCTGATGATAATTCCTGCCAAAGCAAACACGGATGCTTTTAAGCGAACCAAGCAATTATTTGAAGAGATTAAGCGTGAACACCCAGAACTGAGTCAATGGGATACGCTTAGCATGGGCATGAGCGACGATATGGCTGATGCCATTGCTAGTGGCTCCACTATGGTGCGCGTTGGTACCGCAATATTTGGTGCGCGTGCTTGATCGACTTTTAAGAAAGTATAGCGCTACTGTTATTGGTTTTTCGTAGCCTCTGTTTGCGCAGGCACAGCAAGCAAGAAAAATAATAATAGTAACGCACTATGATATTCGCTTTCCTTTTATTTAAGACACCAGCTAATAAGCAATTATCAAAGGTGAAGCACAGCATTTATTCAATGACATCTTCAAACTTTGTCACTAGCAGCTGAGTGATTTTGAGATTATCGGTCGCGATAATCTCAAAACGATAATTGGCATACTCGACGCTGTCTGTTTTTTTAGGAATTTTACGTAGCATATACATCATAAAGCCGCTGATGGTTTCGTAATTTTGGCTATGCGGTAAATTGACCATGCCCAATGAGCGAATCACATCTTCAATGGGTGTCATGCCATCAATCAGCCAAGAGTTGTCTGTGCGCTGGACAATCGGCTGCTCCTCTAAGGTTACCAGCTCGCCCATAACGATGCTCATCACATCTTTGAGGGTAATAACACCAACGACCAACGCGTACTCATTTACAATGACGGCAAAATCTGCACCCGTTGATTTAAACGTTTCAAGCACTTCAAATAACGATAAGGTATCGGGAATAAACAGGGCAGGTTTTAGCAACGCTTTGCCCGTTAGACAAACTTCTTGCTGCTCAAGTACGGAAGCTAAAAAGCTGCGTGATTCTACATAACCAATGATATGTTCTAAATCATCGTCGTTACAGACCAAGAATTTATTATGCGGCTGCTTAATCATGACCTCAACCACCTGTTCGGTACTGGCTTTGGTATCGAAATAAACAATATGTTCACGTGGATTCATCACTGAGGTGACGGTACGCTCCTGCATATCGAAGATGTTGGCTATTAGATGATGTTCTTGCTTTTTAAGTACGCCAGCTTCAGCACCCGCATCCATGACGGCATAAATGTCTTCTGGCGTCATATCGTCTTGACGTACAGTTGAGATGCCCAACAACTCAAAGATGACGTTTGCTGCCCCATCAAATATCCAGATAACGGGTTTGAATATAAAAATCAATAGCATCATTGGTCGTACGAGGCGTATAGCGATAGTCTCAGTGTTGGACATTGCCAGCCGTCTGGGCATCAAATCGGCGAGTAAAGAGAATAAGCTGGTAATCAAAACGAAGGATATAACCGATGATGCTGCTTCATTATTAACCAAAAGCTGTAAGTATGGGCTAATTGCTGACTCACCCACGGCACCCGCTGAAATAGCGACTGCGTTTAAAACCACTTGTACAACAGTGATAAAGCTACCAGGGTGCTCTTGCATTTTAAGGACGTCAAATGCTCGAACATCGCCTTCTTTTGCGATGATTTGCAGCTTAATTTTGCGCGCTGCTGCGATTGCAATCTCGGCAGCTGATACAAAGGCGCTTAAGGCAAGCAATAAAAGGAGAAAGATACTAGCGGTTAGCAAACTCATGAAGTACTCGGATAGAAATAGATAGGATAGATTAGGATAGATAAGGCAGATCAATTGAAAATAATGGTTGGAAGGTTTTAAAACAAAAGAATTTTTATGTTGAGAAGTTATTTATGCACAAAAACTAAAAAAGCTGGGCAAGCACCCAGCTAATGATAAAACAGTTTGATTATATTATATAAAAACTTAAATTTATCAAACCATTAAAAAAGCTCTCTAAAAGGTTGTTGATGATAAATTTAGCTTCAAGGCTTAGCCTTTTATTGACCACTTATTGACCAGCGGATAACGGCGCTCACGACCAAAAGCTTTATGACTAATCTTGGTGCCAATCGGTGCTTGTGAGCGTTTATATTCGCTACCATCGACCATCTGGATAACCTTAGCGACCAAATCAGCATCGAAGCCTTTATCCACAATATCTTGATAACCCATATCTTCATCGATATATGACATTAAGATACCGTCTAGCACATCATAATCAGGCAAGCTGTCTTGGTCTTTTTGATCAGGGCGCAGCTCAGCGGATGGCGGACGAGTAATGACGCGCTCAGGAATAACAGGCGTGTCCTCTAAACGATTGCGATAGCTGGCTAATTTATAAACTTGTGACTTATACACGTCTTTTAAGACGTCAAAGCCGCCAGCCATATCACCATATAAGGTTGAGTAGCCAACGGCTAGCTCTGATTTATTGCCAGTCGTGATAACCAAATGACCAAATTTGTTGGATAGCGCCATTAGTACGACACCGCGCGCGCGTGCTTGGATGTTTTCTTCCGTGGTATCAGCAGGCGACTTGTTAAACAGTGGCGCAAGGGTATGACGGATCCCTTCGACCGCATCGAAAATAGGGCAAACGGTATAAGAGACATTTAAGCGTCGTGCTTGTGCTTGCGCGTCTTCTAGACTGATTTGTGAGGTATATTCGTACGGCATCATGACCGCGTAAACCTTATCAGCGCCCAATGCATCGACAGCGATACATAATGTTAAAGCTGAATCAATGCCGCCCGATAAGCCAATGATGATGCCAGTAAATCCTGAAAGATTGACATAATCACGCAAACCGACGACCAAAGCTTGATACATCTCTGATTCACGGCTCAATGACAATGGTGCTTTGGTTTGTGTATCGAATTTTGCTGTCTTCACATCATAGGTTGCCAGCAGCAATTGATTCATAAAGCGTGAGGCTTCATGCGCGACACTACCGTCTGCTTGAATCGCCATAGAACCACCGTCAAATACCAAATCATCTTGACCGCCCACGGCATTGAGATAAATAATCGGTAAGTTATTTTCGCGGCTACGTTTGGCGAGCATCGTTTTACGATTGTCTTGTTTTTCAATCTCAAACGGTGAGGCGTTTAAGCTCACAATAAGATCAGCGCCTTGCTTTTTAAGCTCCGCAATAGGACCTTTTTCCCATAAATCTTCACAGATAAGCAGACCAATGGTCATGCCTTTATAGTCAAATAAGACTTGATTGCGACCTTTGTCAAAGTAACGGCGCTCATCAAACACGCCATAGTTTGGCAAGATTTGTTTATGATAAAAACCTTTTTGATGACCGTTATGTAAAATAGCTGCCGAGTTAAACGTTCCATGATGATCGACATGCGGATAGCCAACAATCATCACGATATCATCGATATCACTTAGTGACGATAACGCGCTTTTGATACGACCTGATAAGCTTGGGCGTAATAGTAAATCTTGCGGCGGATAGCCTAATAGTCCTAGCTCCGGAAAGATAATTACATCGGCACCTTGCTCGCGTGCCTGTAGCGCTAATGTACGCATTTTTTCGGCATTGGCTTTGATATCGCCCACTAAAAAGTGTGATTGTGCTAAAGCAAAAGTAACGCTATCTTTTGGTTTAGAAGCCTTGTTGGCTACATTAGAAGAAGTAAGGTTGGGGTTGTCAGAGTCTTTTGTCGTGTCTTTTGACATTGTTATTGTTCCTATCAATAGGTTGTTTAAATTTGTTGAATCCGTCTTGGTTTCAAATAAAACCAAATCAAAGTATTTTTCCGAAATCGACGCAAAATATGAATTTTCAATCATTCACTCAAAATACGATGCTTTAATATTGAATCGATATAATGAGTGCAACGCTTGTATAGGCATGAATGTCATGCTTATTTGTAATACCAACATAGGTAGCGCTGCTCTGAAAGTTAGATATTACTATCGTCTAGAGTAGGCTAACCAACGAGGATTGTGAGAAATAATTTTAAAAATGCTAAAGGCTTATTAAGATAAAAATAAATAAAGCCAAGCCAACGTAGCGGCATTTAAAAGTTTAAATTAATTGCTTTAGTATAACATCAATTGCCGCTACTAATAGAACCGGCCAGTGATTTAGCTGGCTAGATATCGGATCTAAAAACGACTAAAAAAGCAATGGCTGGCTAGGCTTTTGGTCAGATAATGCTATTTTACGATTATTGATAGTTAACCTCTTTAGAGGTAGAGGCGACATAAAGAAAGTTGTAAGTAAAGATTACAACATAGCCTTATTTATTTGGGCTATTTTGTTGCATACTATGATAGTAAATCAACTACATTCGAAGCAAAAATTTACCCGAACCTGTACTATTTAAAACTTTCGCTAATGGATAAAAATTACGGACCTCGTCGGTAATTGATGTGACCCATTTATAAGCTTTACAGTAGAGCCATATTAGGTTGCTGCTGTCCGCCCTTGGTTTATACAATATGATTGAAAACTGGACAAAAGAATTTATTATTCAGCGCTTGCTGGCGATTACCTTATTAATCGTGCTGTTCGTGTTGTGTTTCCAAGTCGTACAGTTTTTTATTGTACCGGCATTGTGGGCGGCGATTTTGGCATATGTCACCTTTCCTATCTATAATTTTTTTCATCAAAGAGTCAGATTTAGTTCAAATTTGAGCGCGGCTATTATGACCGTAAGCATCTCTTTAATGATAGGTGTGCCTTTGGTGGTCGGTATATTCATCTTGCAGCAAGAAGCGTTAAGCCTAATTAGCAATTTAATCTATCGTATTAAAGTAGGGTATTTGGATGTGCCTGACTCTATCAAAGACTTGCCATTTATAGGGCAGCAAGTCAAAGACATCCTATGGAGAATCAATAAAAATCCCGATGGGACGCTAGAGGCCTTTCGTCTTTGGGTGCAGTCACATTTATACTATGGCAAAGTCGCGTTTGATGTGGTGTTTGGTGGTTTTGCTAAGCTTGGTATGGCACTTATGACGATATTTTTCTTTTACCGTGATGGTACCAGCTTGATTCGACAAATCCGCCAAGCATTACGTAATATTATCGGTAATCGTATCGATGGTTATATTGACTCTGTTGGTACGACTACGCGTGCGGTAGTCTATGGTATTGGTCTGACTGCATTGGCTCAGGCAATGCTAGCTGGTATAGGCTATTATTTTGCGGGTGCACCAAGTCCTATTTTGCTGACGATATTGACTTTTATCATCGCCTTAATCCCATTTGGCACACCATTCGTTTGGGGCGGCGTATCGATTTTTCTGCTTAGCCAAGGACATACCGTTGAAGGTATTGGCTTGGCGCTATGGGGCATCCTAGTGATTAGCTGGGTTGATAACCTCATCCGTCCTATCGTCATTAGTGGTGCCACCAAAATTCCTTTTATCATTATCTTTATTGGTGTACTGGGCGGCTTGACAGCTTTTGGCTTTGTGGGTTTATTCATTGGTCCTGTGGTGTTAGCAATCGGTCTTGCCGTATGGCGTGAATGGATATCGCAGCATAAGAATGAGTTGTTTGCTCAGCAAGAAGTGATGTTAGCTGATGGTCAAAATCTACTCAAAACTAATGAACAGAATCAAAAAACAGCTGACTAACAATGACGTAATAAACGATCAGTTAGAATATTGCTTTTAATAAATAAATTACCAGTAAATATAGATGATATAAAAAAGCCTATATCAATAGAAAGGCTTACCACTATTAAATGAAACGGTTGTGAATACTATGGAAAACAGGGTAGATACTATTAAAAATATCACGATTGTGGCTGATAGTAATATCGCAAACCTTGATGATTTTTTTAATGCTTCGACACTTGGACAGGATGCTGAGCGGCAGGTGAAGGTAATTCGTGTTGTTGGACGTGACATCAATGCGGAATTGTTGGCAGAATATCAGCCAGATGTGTTGTTGATACGCTCTGTGACCCCAGTAGGGGAGGCATTATTAGCTGATAATCATAGTGTGAAGTTTGTCGGTTCTGCGACTATCGGTACCGATCATGTTGATCAAGATTATTTGGCGACACGCAACATCACTTTTGCCAATGCTGCTGGTTGTAGCAAGCATTCAGTCGCGCAATATGTATTGAGCGCGATCTTAACCTTGCGTCCGCAGTATTGGGCGCAATCCATGCCGCCATTAACATTGGGTATCATCGGGCTTGGTAATATTGGTAGCACGCTTGCTCAGTATGCCAGTGATTTGGGCTGGCGAGTATTGGGTTATGATCCATTGTTAGCGACGTCCGATATCAACAACGCCAGCCTTGAGCAGGTGTTGAGCCAAAGTGACGTGGTTAGTTTGCATGTGCCTTTAACAGATAAAAAAGGTGAGGATAAAGCCAGCAACGGCAGCGATTATCCAACGCACCATCTCATCAATGCAAAATCTTTGGCAATGATGTCGCCGCATACCATGCTGATTAATAGTGCACGCGGACCGGTAATTGATGCAAGTGACCTTGTAGCGGATATCGATCATACTGGGCGGCAAGTGGTGCTTGATGTGTTTGAATACGAGCCGCAGGTGTCTGAGGCTTTATTATCTAAGCTTGCGATTGCCACACCGCATATCGCAGGTTATACAGTTGAAGGTAAGCTGCGCGGCACGCAAATCATTTATGATGCCCTATGTGAAAAATTAGCAGTAATACCCACTCAATCTATGCATGATTTATTACCGCTCAATATGTTCTTATGGTCTGAGCTCAAGGCGCATCCAGATAGACTGATAAAATTTTATGACATTAGGCAAGATGATGCTTCATTAAGAAATAAAGTAGCTGATGGGCAAGTAAATGGCGCTGACTTTGATCAATTGCGCCGTGACTATCACTTACGCCGTGAATGGCAATCTTAAAAGTTAAGTATCATCATTTAAACCCCTGTTTTTAGGATTCATGAGGCACAGTAGATAGTAATGAGCCAAGCAATTAATCAGCCTTTCTCTGAACCCAGCTATGCCCCAACCATGACCTTGGCGATGGCGCAGCAGCGGGCGCAATTCATAAACGCTATCCGTCAGTTTTTTACCAATCGGCAAGTGCTAGAAGTGCAGACGCCGCTCCTATCGCAAGCAGGTAATACCGATACCTTTTTGCAGTCAGTTGCGGCGCAAGTCACCTATCAAGATAAACCTTGTACTTATTATCTTCACACCTCGCCTGAATTTGCCATGAAGCGTTTACTGGCCAGTTGGCAAGTACCTATTTATCAGATTTGTCCCGTTTTTCGCGATAACGAGATAGGCATACGGCACAATATTGAATTCACTATGCTTGAATGGTATCAGCCGAGTTATAGCTTAGATGATATGGCCGCTGAACTTAGTGAATTGTTAGAGACGCTTTATGGTCATTCGGTGGTGATGAATCATTATCGTTACGTTGATGCCTTTATGGACTTTGTTGGTATTCATCCGCTGACAGCTAGTCTAGCTGCACTGCAAGCGGTGGCAGAAGACAAGGGTTTGTTAGGTTTTGATTTTAATAATGCGGAAAGCTGCGCAAATGATAGCGAACAAGACCGTCGCCAAAGCTGGTTGGATTTACTATTTAGCCATGCGGTCGAGCCGAATCTGGGTCACGACTTGCCGACGTTGATTATCGAATATCCGCCAGCGACGGCTGCACTAGCAAAGACGGCTTTTGACAAAGACGGTAATAAAATTGCCGAGCGTTTTGAGCTCTATATCAATGGCATTGAGATTGCCAATGCCTATGACGAGCTGGCAGATGGACAAGCGTTAAGAAAGCGTTTTGAGCAGGACAATGAATTGCGTCAGCGCCACGATTTACCACAAATGCCTATCGATGAGCATCTATTAGCCGCGTCTGATGACTTGATACCTTGTAGCGGTATTGCGGTTGGTATAGATAGATTGTTCATGGTTATAACAGGTGCAAAGAGCTTAGAAAAGGTGATTCCGTTTCCTAGCGGCTTAGCTTAGTCGCTTATTTGATAGTCTATGATAAAACTAAAGCGAGTAAGCCGAAATGCTTACTCGCTTTTTTTCTTTAACCCTTATGAAGATTGGCTTTATTATAATTTTGCGACAGCCTCATCAATGGCCGTCTCACCATTTTGCATACTAAATACTTTCTTAATGGTGTTATCGCTATTTAATACAGCAGCTAGCGTGGTGGCAACATCTTCAATCGAGTTTTCACCGGCTTCATCATCATTGATGGTGATTTTGCCAGTAGATGCGCGTTCTTTTAACGCCCCTGCTTGGACGATGGTGTAGTCAAGGCTGCTATTATTGACCAACCACTGATCAGCATAGTGCTTACAGATATAGTATTCTTTTAAATCAGCAATATCCGGGTTGTTCCATTTGCTGGTATCTAATGAAAAGACTGTGCTTAGCATAATGTAGCGCTTGATACCTTTATCTTGGACTGCTTGCATGGTTTTAACCGCACCATGTAAGTCAACCTCTAAGACATCCTTACCGCCAGAACCGGCGACAAAATACACAGCATCGATATCTTTATCAATTTGGCTTTGAATAGCGTCTTTTTCGGCGGTGATGTCTAAATCTAACTGGCTATAATTATCGTCATCAAATAATTTTTCTTCCTGACGGGTAGTACCGATGACTTGATGATCATCTGCTAATAATTGCTTAACCAAATCAGACCCTACACGACCACTTGCGCCAATCACTAAAATATTCATAATCATTCCTATTGTTGTATGTGTTCGCTTTATAGTATAAAACTGAAAATAGCGTAACAACAATAACTGGTATGCTCCGTTATGATGCGTGCAGATTGCATAGTGTTTGGTTATAGAATGTATAGCGTTTGCAAGGAAGCCCAGAGTGTATAGTCAGGTTAAAATGAAAGAAATACGTTTATAACAACGTGCTACTGCTATTTTTTTTGCTTGCTGTTCGCAGGCGTGACAGAGGCTACAAAAAATTCATACCAGTAACACTGTACCTTTTGTAAATTTTCTCAACTATTTAAGAAAATATAGAAAAGTTAAGCTGCAAAATTAGTGGCTATAAAAACTAACGAACCAAACGATTGAGACCATCAGCAAAAGCTTTTTTATCACGGTCGCCATAAGGTTTTTGCCCGCTCATTTCTTGCAGCTCAAGCACGCCGGTACCGCGCATGGTGTCCATAAAATCACGCATATTGAGCTTTTGCTTAATATTGTTTTTATCATAGACCATACCACGGGTCGTCAAGACCATGCCGCCTTTGTCTAAAATATCATTGGCCAAAGGAATGTCGCTGGTGATAGCGAGGTCGCCTGGTTGTATTTGTTCGACGATATAGTCATCGGCTTTATCAAAGCCAGACGGCACCACTGTCATGACGAGCAGTGGTGACTTACGCAGCTTAATCGGCTGATTGGCGACGAATATCGCCATCGTTTGCGTGCGCTCAGCGGTTTTGATGATCAAGTCTTTGGCAATTAATGGCACCGAGTCGGCATCTACCCAAATCTGCATTATTTCTGAGCCTTATTTACTTTTGCTTTAGCGTCTACGGCACTATCTGTTTGGCTATCTTCTATGCTTAGCTTGGTATCTTCTAAGGTTTTATCAGTAACAGTAATAACCTTATTATCTACAATAGCCGCTGGTTTTTTATCAAGACCAACTTTATTGGGCAATACGGCAACAAGCTTTGCTAAAGCGGGTTCTAAATCTGCCACATCATTGGGCATCAAGGTAATATGCGCAATTTTGCGGTCGTCACGCTCAGCCTTGTGGTAGCTATGATAGTGTGCGCCGTCAATATTGAGCACCGCACTGATATCAGGATACTGCCCCAACACATTGACCATAATCGCTGGATGGACATTGTCGGTATCGCCTAATGGTAAATTTACCACGGCACGAATATGGTTTTCAAATTGGCTGGTGACAGCGCCCTCAATACTCCAGTGCCCAGAGTTGTGCACACGCGGGGCAATCTCGTTGGCAAGTAACGCGTCATTACCACGAGCGTCTTTGGTCACAAATAACTCAAGTGCCATCACGCCGACATAGCCTAAATGATTCATGACGGTAGTAATCGCGTCGGTTGCTTGCTTGAATAAATGGCTAGTACCAACAGCAGGCGCTTGAGTTTTGGCCAAAATACCATGATGATGATGGTTTTCGACCAAATCATAACAGCGTACCTGACCGTTTTGTGCTCGTGCGGCGATAATAGAAACCTCACGGCTAAAGTTAATAAAACCTTCTGCAATCAATGGGGCAGGCGTTGCGGTAAGAGAGCCTTTACCACTAACGGCATCTTTGAGGTCTTGCCAAGCCGCTTTGATATCACTGTCTTGTTTAATAACAAATTGACCTTTACCGTCGTAACCGCCGCGACTAGTTTTCAAGACGATAGGCAGTCCCAATTCATCACACGCTTGCTTTAATTCGGCTTCAGAATTAACTTCCATAAAGGGCACAGTTGCAATATCAAGCGTATTAAACATCTGCTTTTCTTTTAAGCGATCTTGTGCGATATCAAGGGCGATCGGTGGCGGAAACATCCCTTGCTTGCTACCGGATTTCGATAGGCTTGCCAGTTGCTCAACCGTCGTAGTCGGCGTGTTTTCAAATTCTAAAGTAAAGACGTCGGCAGCCGCAATAAATGCTTCTAATTGCTCACTGCTAAAAACACGGCCGTATAGGCTGGCAGGGCAATCAGCGCTGTCTTCTAAAAAAACGCATTGATAGCCTAACGGCATGGCTGCTTCGGCAAGCATCATACCAAGCTGACCACCGCCTAAAATACCGATAGTACGAATGGTTTGGGTAACAGGATAAGCGTTCGCTGTAGTCATGGCAGGCTCTTTGAGTTAAAAATGAATAGGGTTTTTGGGATATAAAAATCTAACAATTAATTTATTAAAATAGGAAAAGGTGCAATGTATGCACCTTATATTTATTACCACTCATCTAAAAATAATGCTTAAGTTGAAAACTTGTATATTCAAACAATGGTCATTAGAGATAAAGACGGCTACTATTCACTTTAATGCAGCAAATGATCATTAGTTATTAATAATACCTGGTGTTGGGCTAGCAAGGATGGTGTCAGTTTGCGATAGACGTAGATGATCGAGCTTACTAGCAATCGACTCATCATGCAAAGCTAACACTTGTATCGCAAGCAGAGCAGCATTATACGCGCCTGCGGCACCAATTGCTAAAGTGCCAACGGCAACGCCTTTAGGCATCTGTACGATAGACAGTAGACTATCCCAACCACTGAGCATCGATGATTTTACAGGGACACCAAAGACAGGCAGCGGTGTTTGACTGGCACACATACCGGGAAGATGAGCGGCTCCGCCTGCACCAGCGATGATCACTTGCAAGCCGTTACCTTTGGCGCTTTTGGCATAGTCAAACAATCTGTCAGGGGTACGATGTGCCGAGACCACTTCACAATCAAAAGCGATATCAAAATCTGCTAGCAATTGCGCTGCGGCGCTCATGGTCGCCCAATCCGATTGTGAGCCCATGATAATGCCAACTTTTGGTTGACCAGCAGGGGAGGTGATAGGGCTGTCTTGATCAATCGCGTTAACCGTAGCTGATGTGGTGCTCATGCTTTGATATCCTCAAAAAGACCATCATACAAAAGTTTTGCTGCATTCGTAAAGCCAAGTTTGCTGTTTAATATCGAAGGGGGATTGATAACGATGATATTGCTTAGCTGTATTACCGCCTTAATCGTGCAGGTGTTGTACAAAATTACTGGCTTTTAATGGCAGTGGCTGTTCGGTATCGAGCTGATAGCAGGTCATATAACCACTATCTACCGCTGCTGAATAATCGGTACAAACGACTTGCGGACTCAGTGGTTCAGGTTCTCCTGTTAGCCAATAATGACCAACGAACACTGGTTTATCAGTTTTAAGAGCGAAGTCGATATTTTCAGCCAGTACGTCACTTGGAATTTGTGCCAAGGCTGATGCAGGCGCACGAGCAACTTCATGAATAGTGCGTTTATTCAGCTCGTCAAGCCACCAGCGTACCCGTACTCGCGTGCGTTTAGTACCTTCTTTATCGATCATCACAATACCCTCAGGTAGCGGTACTTCTACGCCTTTTAATACTCGCTCTAGCGCGTCAAATGGCGCGGTATCTTCTTTAGACGTGGCTATTAACCCCTGCAGCGTTAGGCAATTATCGTCAGTCAATAGCGGCTTTAGTACCGCCATACTATCCACATCCCAGCAGGCATGCACAAAGCAAGCGTAGTCTGTTTCAATCCATAGTGGGATTTCATATAACCGCTGTAGCCAATACTGATGGCTCTCTGAACCAAACGGCACTTCTGCCAAAAATGCTTCATGTTGACGTATATGTATTTCATTATGTGAGCGTAAATACTGGGTATGATCACTAGGATCAAGGGTAGCAAATGCCAACGCATTATATTCATGATTGCCCATTACCGCATCAGCCACGTCCGCATCAAGCATGGCAAAGACGGTCTCTAACGTCGCTACTTGCTGCGAGCCACGGTCAATTAAATCACCAATAAATAGCGCCCGATGACCTGATGGCGGCACAAAATGCTGACCATTATGAACATAGCCTAATTGTTTTAGCAGACCGACTAGCTTGTCTGCATAACCATGAATATCACCGATAACATCTATAATCATAATAAATCATCAAATTTAAAGATAAAATTGGCCACAATATAAAGCCATATTAACAACCGTTCAATCATTTAAACGGTTAGTAAAAATAAGAAGCTCGTACAAAGTCAAATTTAGCAGCGCTTAAAAACCAGGCGACAATAGCGCATTTAGGAAATGCGGCAGTACTTGTGGCTCTAAAATAATCGTCGCTATCACCCCAAATGCACCGCCCCACAAGTGTGCCAAGTGATTGATATTTGAGCCACCACGCCTATCCGAATAGATGCTATAAGCGACATAAGCGACCGCGAATAATATAGCTGGTATAGGAACGATTGCAAATAGATAGATTTTTTCCCAAGGCGCGAGCAAAATAAAAGCAAAAAGTACGGCTGATACGCCACCTGACGCACCAAGGCTTAGATAACTGGCGTTTTTTTTATGCTTAATATAGCTTGGAATGATCGCGACAATAATGGCTAGTACATAAAAAACTACGAAGCCATAACCGAACAAAAACGGCTGATATAAACCTTCAATAGCTCGACCAAAAAAATACAAGGTAAACATATTAAATAGGAGGTGCATACTATCAGCGTGAATAAATCCATGAGTGACAAAGCGATCCCATTGACCATTATTTACCGCTGGTGGATAAAAAATAAGTCGATTAAAGAGGGTTTTGTTTTGCCACGCTAATAAACTGATAATAACCGTGATTATAATAATAAGCGTTGTATGGTTAAACAATGGATAATCCTTAGGCCGAGCCTGATAAACAGCAGTGATATATGTGGCAATGCTTAAAGCCTAAGTCTTATGGCTGAATAAAACTTAAATCTGACCAATCATAAACAGTTATATGCTCATATTAACGATAGTAGCAGTGATGATGCAAAAACCAATAGGCGACAAAATTATGCTTTAATGATTGTTTATATCGAATAATATAACACCGTATTAGGCAGAATGAGTAATGCTTCGTATACTGACCGTAACGATTGACGTTATCGAAAAATAATGCACTGATATTATTCAATTATTGCTTATCGAGTGCGCAATTCTTGCGATATCTCTACTATAAAAGGCAATTAATATACCAACATTGCCAACGAATTACTCAGTTTTGTAAACGACTTCTTTGGTAAGCGATTTATAAAACGCGGCCTATAGAGATACATAAACAATTTTTAACTATTTAACATTAACGCTGATAGAGACAGTAACTTATGAGTATCATCGATCAACTAGAACAAACGGTTACCCCAGCTGTGTTAGGTGACAAGAGTAGCGTGTCCCATGTCAGCTTATTAGAGCAGTTTTATGCAATTTTGGTGGCGCGCTTAGCATTGCCACAAGTCTACTCACAATTACTGCGTGATGATCAGATAATTACTGCTGACAATGCCGCACAAACGCCTTTATTTGAGCAGCTATGGCAAGCACCAAAGGTAAGGCGAACCATGATTCAAGAGCTTGCAGCAACCCATCATATTGATGAGTTTGCGACCATGCAATTGCTCATGAATGCCGCTCCACTTGCCTATCATGAGCTCAAGGTACTCGCAAACGGTCAGTTTTTGCCCGCATTTTTACAAGGCGAGCAACCCTCGTTGCGCCATTATTTGCCGACATGGTCAGCACCCATTATTACCGCTGCGCAGAATCCTGATGATGAATTGTTTCACAACCAAAGCGTGATAACGGATGCCAATGTAGCAGCAACGATACCTGTCACCTTAAGTAAATATGAGGTTACTGATGTTAGTGCCACCAATCCATCGACAAACTTACTGACAGAACCTGCTGTCGATAACTTCGATAACAATCTAAGTACAGATGCTATTCATGCCAGTCCTGCGGATCATCATTTAGCGGAAAACAAAGACTTGAGGCGCGAAAAAGTTCGTACCCGCAATCAGCGTAATGATCTGTTGTTATGGACATTTGTATTACTAGCAGCAATCACAGCCATTGGGCTGGTGTGGGTATTATTAATCAAGCCAAATGATACGCCACCAGTTGAAACCGTGGTGCCAGCGCCTGTTGTAGTAGCACCTGTGACTGCGGCCCCAGCGCAAGTCTTAACGCCGATTGAGCTTATTGTTGGGGTGGATAATAACGGTAGTTTATACACTTGTAGCGCCTCAGTCGGTGACGCAGCGCTACAAAGTACGCTGCAACAAGCACTTAATACCAGTTTCGGTGAGCAGGCAAGTATGTGCCAGCTGACAGTACAGACGGGCGTTGCCAACAGCGTTGCTAATATGCCTATAGAAGCGTTACCGAATATGCTGACATTGTTGAGATTGACTCCATTTGCTCGCTTGCACTTGCAAAATGACCGTATCACCTTAGAGGCGCCAGACAGTATGCAGCTTCAGCGTTTGGTTACGGATATACGCACTTTGATGCCAGCAGTCATGGTTGACAGTACTGCGCCACTACCATTACCTGACAATGTTAATAACGGTAGTAATGTTGATAATGGTACAGGAGTAGAGGATGAGGCGGCAATGAACAGTTCGAATAATCAATTCCAAAATGATGGTGTTCCTGCAAACAACCCTTATAACAATAGCAATAATGTGGAATATCAAGCCGCTGATGACGATACAAATGATAATGTGATGCCTGCTCCTGTAAGAAATAACAATGATTTCAATAACGCACCTGTAAGATCAAACGGTCCGATCTCCTTATCTGAAGCAGATGAGATGGCAAACAATGTCATCGTGGTTGAGCCTGCGCAGGTCAGAAGATAAAGAACACTGTTTTAACAAAATAATAGAGAGTTAAAATAAGTGCCCTATAAGGATTTTTATAGGGCACTTTTAATATGTTTAGAACAAAATATAGATTTTAAATAAGCCAACCTTGATGTTCTAAAATAATTCAACGTATGCCGTTTCTAACTACGGCATTCATAACTAGGTTATTCATAATCATGCTGCCAGACCTTTATATGTTAGTAGTTTGTACTTTATAGGCGCTATAGTTACGAGTAACAACTGAAATATTACTTAATGTAGCATTTGTACAACAGCGCGTTGATTGTGAATGCATGCTTAATACTTTTATAATACAAAAGTTGGATATAGTCGTCGCTAATTTTCGCCGCGTGGCTTTTTATTGCTTTTAGGTTATTAGCTAATATCGTTTATTACCTAATACCAAAGTTCTGTTTTTTGAGAACTCAAATTGTATAAGACAAGCTACTTAAAATAATTATTAATTGAGGAATGACACCATGGATATTATCAGTCACTTAACACGGACGGTGAGCCCAGCAGTATTGGGTGATGATCACAATACTGCCAAGAAAAATTTGCTTGAACAGTTTTACGCTATTTTTGCGGCCCGACTAGCAGATAATGATACCTATAATCGTTTTGCCAACGACAATATCGCGCATGATGACCAAGGTTTTTATGATCGGGTATGGACGGAAGACACCCATCGTGACCAAATTGCTCGAGAGCTTGCCGGCAAACATAACGTCGATGTCACGGCTGCGCGTGGTCTGCTTGCTATGGCAGCGCCACTTGCCTATCACGAAATAAAAAGCTTGGCTGGTACAACGCCAGTACCACAGTTTTTAAATGATAATCTTGCCAACTATCAGCATCATATTCCTGTATGGGCAAGTGCTGTGTTGCCTGCTGGCATGATTGCCGCTGTACCTGCTGGTGAACGCATTTCTACTACCACAACTACGGCCCCACTGGAACGTGAAGAAGAAAAAGATGGCAGCTTTATGAAAGCGCTACTGCCTATCATTGGACTGATTATTTTAGGTGCCTTGGCTTGGGCGCTATTAAGAGGTTGCCAAGACAATCCTGAGCCGGTTGGTACGCCCGTTATTACCGAACAACAGGCAGCTAATAGCGATGGATCTGTCGCTGCTAGTATTGAGCCTGCGTCGTTGCGTATCGCTACGGGCGAAAATAGTGAGCTATATGCTTGTCGTATGAATGTTGGTAATGACACGCTACAAAGCAATGTGATGACTGCCCTCAATGGCGTCTTTGGTGATGATGCCAATAATTGCCGTGCGGATGTCGATAACAGCTTCTCAATAGATATGCCAGCTGCTACTCAGCTTGCTACTATATTGCCTATCTTCAAAAACGTACCAAATGCTAGCATGCTGATCAAAGGCGATACTATTACGGTCAATGCACCGGATGCTACCGCTCTAAGCAAGCTAGTGGCTGACTTACAAGCTGCTGCGCCAGCAATGACGGTAACAGCTGAAGGTCCATTAGATGCTCAAAGTGAGATTGATAACAGCCTGACAGCCTCTCAAGCCGCTATGGACAATCTTGGTGAGAATCCAGATCCTCGTGACGTGGCTCGTGCTCTAAGTCTACAAGTAGTTAATTTTGAAGTAGATAAGGCTGTTATTCCGGATGCTAATAAAGCGCTATTAGACCGTGCGATTAAGCTGATGGAACAAGTGCCCAATATGAAGCTCATGATCATTGGTCATACCGATAAAACAGCGGATGCTGCCTACAATATGAAATTATCGCAAGAGCGTGCCCAGTCGATGAAAGATTATTTGGTAGCACAAGGTGCTGACCCAAGTAAGCTGATGACTAAGGGTATGGGTGAAACCGATCCTGTGGCCGACAACTCAACTGAGCAAGGTCGTTTCCGTAACCGCCGTATTGAGTTTGTGGTATATGACGAGACTGCTACGGCAAACGATGGTATGGCAATTGGCAACAGCGCGCTTGATCCAGACTTGAATCCATTGGACAGCGATAATGATGATTTAATGCCTGATGCTGATGATCGCGGTGTAAGCACAAATATGCCAGATCCCGATTTGAATCCATTAGATCGTGATAACGATGATTTGATGCCAGATAGTGATGACGCCAGCCGTGGTAGTGCATTAGACCCTAAAGCAAGCAATTAATAACCCGAAAGTAAAATATTAATGACGGGTCATCAATCTTTGATTCGTCTTAAGTTTTCATCTTAAAGGTTCGTCTTAAATTAAATTCTAAAACAGAAAAACCGCATCTTAATTGAGATGCGGTTTTTATTTTGCTAAAAATAATTTTTACAAAGATTGTTTATAATTAGTCGGATCTTTTAATTCAGTGTTAGCCAATGCTTGAGATTCTGCTTGAACAGGAAAGAACGTCTGTGAGATATTATCTTTTGCCTGTTGCCAATATTCAAACTGCTGACAAGTAGATTCGAGGTCGCCTTGCCAAACTGGTATTTGTCCACACATGGTTTTAATGCGGTTTTGATTGGGATAAGGTAGGTCTTGAGCAGCTTCGGCAGCTTCATGCGCAGCAACGCGATCGTTGCAAACCAAAGCGATATCGCAACCTGCTTCAATCGCTGCTGTGACGCGCGCGCTGACATCGCCAGCGGCTTGCGCCCCAGCCATAGATAAGTCATCAGAAAATAAGACGCCATCAAACTTAAGCTGATCTCGAATAATATCTTTGAGCCAAATTTTTGAGAATCCCGCTGGTTTATTATCCACTTGTGAAAAAATAACATGTGCTGGCATTAAAGCATCCAGCCACGGCAGCGTTTGCGCAAAAGGCTGCATATCGCTATTTATAATCTCATCTAAACTACGATTATCGATGGCTTCCGCCACATGCGAATCCGGAGCGATAGCACCGTGACCCGGGAAGTGTTTACCCGTGGTTGCCATACCAGCCGCTTTCATCCCGCGCATAAACTGGGTAGCCAAAGCGGTAATAGCTTGGGGTTCATGATGAAAGCTGCGATCACCGATGACTTGGCTGATACCGTCTCTATCCAGCACCGGCGCAAAACTCAAATCAATTCCGACGGCCAATACTTCTGCTGCCATCAGGTAGCCACAATCATAAGCGCAGCTAAGGGCGCGACTGGAATCTTGATTAAATAACTCACCGAGCTTGCCCATCGCTGGCAATGGCGTGAAACCGTTACGTAGGCGGGCGACACGGCCACCTTCTTGATCAACTCCGATGAGTATATCCGCATTGTGATAACGTATGTCGTCACACAACGTTCGAACTTGCGCCGCATCTGCCACGTTTCGAGCAAATAATATGACCCCGCCAACTTGGGCTTGTTTGATTAAGCTGACATCTTCAGCAGTCAGTGCAGTACTATCGATATCAATCATTAAGACGCCATACATTGCGTGATCCTTATTATGCTATACATTGTTATATGATAAGTTAAACGGAAAAACGATGATAAATGACATCCATAATGCATCGCTATTAGAATCTTATTATGACAGCTATTACGAGCCGAGCATAATGTAGCAGATTAATTGATTTGCATGCATTGGCTGATATTCATTAAATAGACACGATCTAATTGATCGGTAGAAAACTTGGTATGTTATCGCGTAGCGTGTAAGATTGTTTATACAGTTTGAGACAGTGCAGTATTTATGCCCATGCTAGTATTGATTGATTTTTTAACGATAAAACTAAAATAACTATCATATATTTGTGGGCTTTTAATGCTAGCGTAACGGATGGTTTAATGGTAAATATAATAGAGTAAAACGCAGCTAAATTTTATGGACAGCTGTTTATAGATAACTTTTGATTTTGATAAAAACCAAGCATACTTTTAACTTAAAATAATTAGGCATATATGATGAAAAAACAACCAGCACAGTGGTTACTTAGTGCAGCGTCAGTGGGTATCGCTGGTCTTATTCTTACCCAAAGCTACGGCACGGCAGTGGCTGATAGTAATACAGAAGGCTTTAAACAGACACCTGAGCAACAGGTGACTACCCGCCAAGTAGCCGCATTGCTGGATCGTAGTCATTATCTCAATCAGCCACTCGATACGGCGACAGGCAGCGAGATTTTGTCTATGTATATCGATAGCCTCGATCCAAACCATACGCTGTTTTTGCAATCTGATGTCGATGAGTTTAAGAAAAAATATGCTGATGAGTTCGGTGCTCGTCTTAAGCGTGGTGATTTGTCCGCTGGGGTAGAAGTCTTTGAGCGCTATCGTAAACGCTCTAATGAATATTTTGCCATGGCAAAAAAGATGTTGAAGACGGATCTGGATTTGACCGGTAAGGAAACAATCGTTCTTGATCGTGAAAAGCTCAATCACTTTAAGACCAAAAAAGAGCAGCGTGACTATTGGACGCGCCAGCTTAAGTTTCAGTTGATGAGTATTACTTTGGGTCAAGAAGACGAAAAAGCAAAAGAAAAAGTGTTTTTAGACAATCCAGATATTACTCGCGGGCAGGACCTAGTGCGTAATGATGAACGCACGCCGAGTGAGATTTTGCTCAATCGCTTATCACGTCAGCAAGAGCAGTTTACCCGTCTAAAAGATGATGAGATTATGGAAACCATCTTAAATACGGCGATGCTGACCTATGATCCGCACAGTAATTATTATGCGCCGATTCAAGCCAATGAATTGCAAATCCAATCCAGTCTACAGTTAGAAGGGATCGGTGTTTCGATTCGCCCTGACCGCAAAAACCCAGATTATACTCGTATTGTAACTTTGGTAGATGGAGGTCCAGCGGCCAAATCTGGTCAGATTAAGCCCAATGATTTGATTATTGGTATCGCAAAAGATGGTGAAACCATGACCGATGTGGTCGGCTGGTCAACGCGTGAGATTGTCAGTTTGATTCGTGGCAAGCGCGGTACTTCGGTGACGATCAAAGTGCGTCAGCCCAATACGCCTGATACCAGCGCTCGCAATGTAACGGTGGTTCGTGACATCATTCAGCAAGAAGAATCAGGGGTTACTCAACGCGTCGTCGAAGTGCAACGTCCTAATATTGATAAAACACCAAAGCGCATCGGGGTCCTTGAGATACCGAGCTTTTATTTAAATTACCGCGCCCGCCGTAATGGTGAGGATTATCGTAGCGTCAGTATTGATACCGAAAAGGCACTCAAAGAGCTTAATAAGGAAAATATCGACGGTCTAGTGGTTGATCTACGTAATAACCCAGGTGGCTCGCTCGATGAAGTTGCCAAAATGCTCGGCTTCTTTATTAAGAGCGGTCCAATGGTGCAAATTCGTGACAATCGCGGCAATATTCAAGTCTATGATGATATAGATGGTGGTGAGCAACTTTATAAGGGCAAGGTGGTGGTCATCACCAACCTAGCGTCTGCCTCTGCTAGTGAGATATTTGCTGCAGCGATTCAAGATTACGGTCGTGGGCTGGTCGTCGGTAGCACAACCACTGGCAAAGGCTCGGCACAAATCCAATTGGATAGCCTAGCTTTGGGTTCTGCGACTTTAACCCAGCGTAAATTTTATCGTATTACTGGTGGCAGTACGCAGAATAAAGGCGTCGTGCCTGATGTTGAATTGGTTAATATCTACGATGACGCGACCTTTGGCGAGCGTGCACAGAAAAAAGCGCTGCCTTGGGATACGATTAAAACGGCGCCGTACAAACCTGAAGGTAAGTTTACTGCTGATACGTTAGCAACGCTTAACCAACAGTCAAAAATTCGCCAACAGAAAAACCCGCAGTTTGTTTATCTATCAACGCTAAATGATATCCGTAATATGGAAGATGAGAAAAAACCTTTCCCTCTCGATATCAATAGCCGCCGTGCCAAAATGCAGCTGATAGAAAAACGCTCATTAGAAGCTGAAAATAAGCGTCTCATCGCAACCGGTGAGCGTCCTTATGCCAATTGGAATACTTATCAAGCGGCAATGGATGCCAAGTTCGAAGAGCGTAGCCAGATGAAGGCTCTAGAGCGTCCAGAGCTACCTGAAGACGAAGCTTTCATTAATGAAGCTGCTTATATTATGCTTAGTGCCAATCCAAAAGTGCTGGTTAGTCCTGAAGAAAAGTTGTAAAAAGCGCAAGCTTCTTAGCGGTCAATAATGCTATTAAAGGGTCATTAAAAATGCGTGTAAGCATATGCTTACACGCATTGACGTTTAGACCTCTTACTAACCTAGGGTCAATCTGCGATTATAACTGTACGGCACGATTGAATGAATAGCTTCATGGATACTAGGGATTGGTATCTTAAAGATCGCATCAGGGATAGGTGGTTTGCTGATTAGGGATGATAAGGCTGGATGCCTGACCGTTATAAGATACTTCGGGATTAAGTATCGAATAACATTAACATGGATGGTTGGTGATAAAAGCCGCATAATGCTTGTCGTTATGCGGCTTTGTTACATCTAACATTTGATAATTCTAAAGAACGATAATTTATATAAAAGCTTGTTAAAAGTTACCCATAAAAAAAGCCAGTAGAACTCTCTACTGACCTTTTACTATTAGACGATGAGTTTTATAATCATTCATCGCCCAAGCATTTCTCACTACATCTACCAGAGATTAGTGCTCAACGCCACCAGCGCCATGTACATGACCATGGTTTAGTTCATCTTCAGTAGCTGCGCGTACTTCTTGGATTTCAACATCAAAAGTCAAACGCTTACCCGCTAATGGGTGGTTCGCATCAACGATTACTTCGTCATCATTGACTTCAGTAACAGTTACCAGCATCACTTGACCGCCAGCTTCTGACTGAAACTGCATACCAGGCTGGATATCATCAACGCCTTGGAAGTTATCACGTGGTACGTGTTGTACCGCTTGTGCTTGGTATTCGCCATAACCATCAGCAGGCTCAACGACAGCATTGACTCTTTCGCCAGCAGATTTGCCTTCTAGTTGTTGCTCAAGACCTGGAATGATATTGCTATGGCCATGCAAATAAGCAAGCGGTTGACCTTCTGGAGACTGGTCAAGGATGTTACCTTCGTCGTCTTTTAGCGTGTAGTTGAACTTGACGGCAGTATCTTTTGCGATAGTAGTCATAAATTATCCTAAATATATTGATATTAAAATTTAAATACGGTTGCAATAAACCTAAAAAAGCCAATCAGCCAGCCAAAAAGCCACGTCATTAGTCAATTATCATCAGTTTATTAGGGTAACTTTAGCAGTTAGCCTCTTTAATTGCGATAACTCCCATAACTTTCAAGGTTAAAATAATAAAAAATGCCAATTAATCGCATAATTAAGTAAATTAACCAAAATTTTTATCATATTTGCTAATTAGCATCTTGCTTGTTTAAGGTTAGCCAGTTGCGTTTTTCGCTAATGACTTCTACCATAGCTATAAACATAAGGATAATAAACGACTATGACTTTATCTTCACATGCTTCTAATCAGCAGATATGCGATATCCATTACCAATTTAACTTTGAGCGTTTCTTTGAACATTTGGTGGATGCCACGCTCACTTTCACCGCAGATACAGACGCTCCTAGCTTATGGTTACCGGCATGGATTCCAGGCAGTTATTTGATACGGGAGTTTGCTCGAAACATTACGGCGGTACATTATCAAACAGCAAACGAAAATAATGAATACTCCGAATACTATCGTGCCCAAAAAACAGATAAACATACGTGGCAGTTACCAGAAGTTAAAGCAGGGCAGACACTAAAAGTCCATTACGAAGTTTACTGTTATGATTTATCGGTGCGCACTGCCTATGTAGACCAGCAGCGTCTCTATGGTAATTTTACCTCTTTAGCGTTAGCCGTTGATGGGCAAGAGCAGTCAGCTGTACAAGTCAGTTTAATCGTGCCCGTAGCATTTTTTGCCGATAAAGATAAAGACAGCGTTTTACTGGCATGCGGGCTTGATGCCACACATTTACAGAGCGATACACAGCATGCGTATAGTCTGCAAGCTAACAGCTATCATGAATTAATTGATTATCCGTTTGAGATCGCTGTACAAGAGAAGTTTGATTTTATCATTCAAGACCATAAGCATAAAACGCTCAGCCATCGCTTTTTTCTCTCCGGTAAGCATAATGCTAATATGGGACGGTTACAGCAAGACGTCACCCAAATCTGTCAGAGCTATCTTAACTGGCTAGGTGATGCGCCATTTAATGACTACACCTTTATGACGTATGCCAGCGGGCAAGATTATGGCGGTCTAGAGCATATCAACTCTACCAGTCTCATTACCCCGCGTCGTGATTTACCAAGTGCTAATGAACCAGAAGTGCCGAGCACCGATTATCAGCGCTTTTTAGGTCTATGTAGCCATGAGTATTTTCATGCATGGTGGGTAAAAACCGTCCGTCCAGATGTGATGCTGGATGTGGATTTACGCCGCGAGGCCTTTACACCATTGCTATGGGTATTTGAAGGTTTTACCTCTTATATTGACGATTTTATGCTGCAAGCGTCAGGTGTGATTGATAAGGCAAGCTATCTCAAACTACTGGCAGAACAGGTTAATCGCTACTATCAAACCCCTGGTCGCGCGCATCAAAGTGTTGCAGAGTCGAGTTTTGATGCGTGGATAAAGCTGTATCGTAACGATGAAAATACCGGCAATGCTGGTATCAGCTACTATAATAAAGGCGCATTGGTGGCATTATGTTTAGATTTAACGCTGCTTGCAAAAAGTGAGGGTCGTTATCGTTTATTTGATGTGGTTAAAGCTTTTTATAATCAAGCCAAGCAAAACGACAATAGACGTATCGGCATCAGTAGTGCCGATATGGGTGTAGTGATAGGGCAGTTTATGCCGTTGGCAGATTGGCAAGAGTTTGAGCGTCATTATGTCAATGGTGTTGAAGAGCTGCCGATTGAAGCGCTGCTAGCGGCAAACGGTATCACGGTGCATAGCAACAGCAAAGAGACGGCTGATAAGTCTATGCCATGGGGCATCCGATGTATTGAAACGCCAGCTGGACTCAAGGTGAATCAGGTACGACGTGGAAGCGCTGCTGCTAAAGCAGGCATATCTGCCCATGATGTCATCATTGCTCTTGATGGTATCAAAGCTGATAATAAGCAGTTGGCAACCCTCAGTCATGCATCGTGCGCCGTTGAGTGCCATCTCTTTCGCCGTGATGAGCTGATGTGTGTCAGCGTAGCAGTGAATGTGGAAAGTGAGATAAATGATAGCCAACAAGATAAAGTAGCTACAGCCAGCCCCCATAAGGTGAATCTAAAGCTGGAAAAGTTAGGGTTTGATAAATGGTTAACGCCTGACTTTATGAAGTCTTAAAGGGATAAAGTTTTTTAAATCAATGTAGAGTAGGTAGGGTTAGTAAGGAATGAGCGTGACTTGATCTGATCAATAAATGGTCGGGTTAGGCTGTTATTGATAGGCTGTTGCTAACCCGAGCCAATAATGACTTTCACTTATCAGAAATATTAGCCAAAACGTTGCTGTAAATAAGCGATAATATCATTTGATTCATACATCCACTGCACCTCGCCATTTTCTTCAATACGCAAACAAGGTACTTTAACGCGTCCGCCATTCTCAGCGAGCTCACTGCGAAATTCTGGATTTTTTTGATATCTCGAAATTCGATAGGCAAATTTAATTGATGCATTTGACGGCGCACTTTTATACAAAAAGGACAGGCATAAAATTGATATAGTGATAATTTTTTACAGGCAGCAGTCACTTCCGCTTGCTGTTCCTGACTGCGTACCATTGGCTTGCCTTGAGTCAATACACTCATAGCAGCAATGATTCGTCCTAAACCTTCTCGTATCAAATTAACTAACATATAGACCTCTATGGATTATATCGTATGGGAGATGATACCACTTCCTTGTTTAAATACTCAGTTAAGCGGTAATATCTGTAAATTAAAAATCTATAATGTGTCAGGCTGTTTTTAAGAGTTATCTTCCTAGCATCTAGCATCTAGCATCTAGCATCTACTGAGCACTATCAGTTAGATTATTACTCTCTTTGGCATCAAATGATGTTCTGCTAATCCAGTCTTGCATTACTTCGATTTCAGGCTGCTGGGCATCGATGATGTCTTGCGCCAATTGACGCATTTCTTCATCAGTACCGTATTTGAGCTGTACTTTTGCCATATCCACTGCGCCAATGTGATGCGCAAGCATGCCGCGCGCAAACGCCATGTCGGGGTCAGGGTCAGCGATACCCAACACCATATCGCCACTCAAGACATCCATGCTTCTCGCATATGCCTGTTGCATGGCTTCGGTATTGGGCTTAGGCTTGGGAGCATCAGGGTGGCTGGCAAGCCATTTGTTCATAATATCAATCTCAAGCTGTTGTAAGTTAATAATGTCTTCTGCAAGCTTAAGCATCTCGTCATTATTACCATATTTCAGCTCAATCTTTGCCATATCTATGGCACCGCGATGATGACCCAGCATACTTTTTGCAAACGCCGTATCAGGATCGTTATAACCCATACCAACCATCATCTCATTATGCATACTGGTCATCGACTTCGTATAATCTTTGAGCATGTCCGTCATTTGTGACTCGTCTACTATAGCGTCGCCTTCAGTCGTATCAAGACCAGCATGAGCGTCCATATCATCAGGAATTTCAGACTGCTCAGTCGTAGTCGGTGTCACTTCTTGTGCTGGCATCACCTCGGTATCTTCTGCTGCTGGCTGGCAAGCACTTAGAAACAGAGCAGCAGAAATCCCAATAGCGAACAAGGCAAAGCGATGAGAAGCGGTCATGATATATCCTTACTAGAAACAAGACAAACAACAAGAAACAAGACAAACAATCAGCAAATAGAGCATGTGGCTCATGTATAACGTAGGTTAAAATCTTAACAGATAAACCTTACTCGTTCAAAACGCTATGTTTAACATGTCGTAATATATCTACTGAGTACAACAGTTAAGCGCTTTAGAGCTAATAAAGGAAAAATGATAGGTTAATCTAAAATGCCTAATTGCTGACAATGTCCGCTATTTAGGTGAATACGCACAAACTCGCCAACGCCCAGTTCCCCAAGCTCAAACCCTGCAACTGACCAGCGAATCAGGCGCAGACAAGGTAGCCCTACATGCGCCGTCATCCGCCTAACTTGGCGATTTTTACCTTCATATATAGTGAGCATCAACCATGACGTCGGTATGTTTTTACGCTCACGAATGGGCGGATCGCGTTGCCATAATGTCATAGGTAATTCTGCTTCAGCGACCAACACAGCGGATGCTGGCAAGGTTTTCCCATCTTTTAATACAACCCCAGATGCCAGCTCGTTTAGCTGCGCAGCAGTTGCCACACCTTCCACTTGTACCAAATAAGTCTTGCCTTGTTTTAGTTTGTTTTGCGCAAAATTCTTAGCAGATGGTGGTTGAGTAATGGCCTTATTAATTCGTCCATCGCTGGTCAAAATCAGTAGCCCTTCTGAGGTTGCATCAAGCCGACCAGCGATTCTAAGAGATTTGTCCGTAAAATATTCTGATAGGGTGGTGTGGTCATTATTGCTGTCATCACGGAATTGGCTTTGTACTCCGTAAGGTTTGTTAAATAAAATAAGGCTAGAGCTGGACATAAAATAGCGTTTCCCAAAAATAAAATGACTGATAGCAGGTCATACATTATAAAAATTAATACATGGATAAAGCATAAAGCTAATGGCGTGTCGCATCTTAAGTTTATCTTATTGTACAAACATTTATAATGCTGTCATCACCATGACAAAACAGCTAGCATAACAGAATGCCAAGGAAGCTTAAAACACATAATATATATCAAGGAGCATCACCTCATGTCATATAACAAGGTTATCGTACCAAGAGACGGCGAAAAAATAACGGTAAATGCGGATTTATCCTTCAATGTGCCAAACCATCCGATTATTCCTTTTATCGAAGGTGATGGTATTGGCGTAGATATCACACCTGTCATGATTAAAGTGGTCGATGCGGCGGTAGAAAAAGCGTATAAAGGCAAGAAGTCAATCGTTTGGATGGAAACCTATTGCGGTGAAAAAGCCGCCAAAATCTACGATGGCGAATTTATGCCAGAAGAGACGCTTGAAATCTTACGGGATTATGTCATCAGTATCAAAGGCCCACTGACCACGCCAGTTGGCGGTGGTATGCGCTCCTTAAACGTAGCCCTGCGTCAAGAACTTGATTTATACGTTTGTCAGCGTCCTGTCCGTTGGTTTGAAGGCGTTCCAAGCCCCGTTCATCATCCTGAATTGACCGACATGATTATTTTCCGTGAAAACTCAGAAGATATCTATGCGGGTATCGAGTGGAAAGCGGGTAGTGAAGATGCGATCAAAGTCATTAAGTTTTTAAAAGAAGAGATGGGCGTTACGAAGATTCGTTTTCCAGAAAATTGTGGTATCGGTATCAAGCCGGTGTCAAAAGAAGGGACGCAGCGTCTGGTCCGTAAAGCAATCCAACATGCCATCGACAATGATTTACCCAGTGTGACGCTCGTGCATAAAGGTAATATTATGAAGTACACGGAAGGCGCTTTCAAAGAATGGGGTTATGAGCTTGCTGCCGAGCGCTTTGGTGCCCAATTGCTAGATGGCGGTCCTTGGATGACGATGAAAAATCCAAAGACGGGTCACGAGATTATTATCAAAGATGTGATTGCTGATGCGTTCTTACAGCAAATACTGATGCGTCCTGCCGACTACTCAGTAATTGCTACGCTAAACCTAAACGGTGACTACATCTCTGATGCGCTAGCCGCAGAAGTCGGTGGTATCGGCATCGCCCCAGGTGCCAATAAGGGTGGCGCTATTGCGGTCTATGAAGCGACTCATGGTACAGCGCCAAAGTATGCAGGACAAAATAAAGTGAATCCAGGTTCATTGATACTTTCTGCTGAGATGATGTTAAGAGATATGGGCTGGCTTGAGGCGGCTGACTTGGTAATTAAAGGTATCCAAGGCGCTATTAAAAACAAAACCGTTACTTATGACTTTGAGCGCTTGATGCCGGATGCCATCCTATTAAGTACTTCTGAGTTTGGGAAAGCGATTATCAAGCATATGAATGCTTAATTGTATGATGAGCTTTATTACTTAAATTATAGTTAAACACTTCAAAAACGAGGCAGGGCTGCTGGGATTAATTTTTTATGCGGTTGAAAAGTTCTCATAAATCCAAAACCCTCAAAAATCTAACGCCCTCAAAAATGACAGCCAAAAAAACACCTCAAAAATCTAAAACCTTTGAGGTGTTTTACTTGTTCTAACTTGAGCCCAGCTAGCTGAGCCCAGTTTATAGATAATTTAAAGCTGGTTTAGAGCCAATTACAATGAGGCTAATATATCATTGAATAAAGCACTTGGACGCATCGCTTGCTCAGCCAATGCTTCATCTGCTAAGTAGTAGCCTTTAAGATCGATAGGTTTGCCCTGAGCTTCGTTTAGCTCTTTAACGATACTTGCTTCATTGCTCTCTAACTGTTGCGCAAGTGGCGCAAATTGCGCTTTTAGATCGCTGTCTTGATCTTGCGCAGCCAGCTCTTGTGCCCAGTACATGGTCAGATAGAAGTGACTACCACGGTTATCTAGTTCACCAGTTTTACGTGATGGCGACTTGTCATTTAATAACAGTTTTTCAGTCGCCGTATCAAGCGTATCCGCCAATACTTGAGCCTTGGTATTACCGTCATTCTGTGCCAAATGCTCCAAAGATACCGTCAAGGCTAAAAACTCACCTAATGAATCCCAACGTAAATGGTTTTCTTCAAGCAATTGTTGAACGTGCTTAGGTGCTGAACCACCGGCGCCTGTTTCAAACAAACCGCCGCCTTTCATAAGCGGTACGACTGACAACATTTTAGCACTCGTTCCTAACTCTAGAATTGGGAATAAATCAGTGAGGTAATCACGTAAGATATTACCAGTAGCAGAAATCGTATCAAGACCACGAGCAACGCGTTCTAAGGTATAACGCATCGCACGAACCTGCGACATGATTTCAATATGCAGACCATCGGTGTCGTAATCTTTTAAGTAGGTTTGAACTTTTTTGATCAACTCATTTTCGTGTGGACGATACGGGTCTAACCAAAAGATAACTGGCGTATCTGATTCGCGTGCGCGGCGTACTGCAAGTTTCACCCAATCTTGGATAGGCTCATCTTTTACCTGACACATGCGCCAAATATCGCCCTTTTCAACACGTTGTTCAAGCAATACTTCATCAGTTTCTTCGTCAACAATACGAGCCATGCCCGAATCGCTCGCTTCAAAGGTTTTATCATGCGAACCATATTCTTCTGCTTTTTGTGCCATCAAGCCAACGTTAGGGACAGTACCCATCGTCGTTGGATCAAAATTGCCGTGCCATTTACAGAAGTTAATCATTTCTTGATAGATACGAGCAAAGGTGGACTCAGGCATGACGGCTTTACAGTCATACATTTTTCCATCGGCGCCCCACATTTTACCACCTGAGCGAATCATAGCCGGCATAGAAGCATCGACAATCACGTCACTTGGTGAATGGAAGTTGGTGATACCTTTTGATGAATCAACCATAGCAAGGCGTGGACGATGTACTTGGCAAGCATGTAAATCGCGCTCAATTTCTTCACGCTTACTGGCTGGCAACTCGGCAATTTTTTCATACAAACTTGCCATGCCGTTATTAACGTTAATACCTAACTCGTCAAAGAAAGCGCCATGTTTGCTAAAGGCATCTTTATAATATGTTTTAACCGCATGCCCAAATACGATAGGATGCGATACTTTCATCATGGTGGCTTTTACGTGCAATGAAAATAAAATACCGGCTTCGCGGCAATCTTCCATTTCACGCTCATAAAATTCAAGCAATGCTTGTTTGCTCATAAACATCAGGTCGATGACTTCTTTGTCCAGCAAAGCAATTCCTGATTTGAAGACATTGATAGTGCCATCTTCAGCGACGCGCTCCATACGTACGGTACGCGCTTTATCTAGAGTGATAGATTGCTCACCCGCATAGAAGTCGCCGCTGTGCATGTGCGATACGTGCGTCTGTGACCACTGTTTCCATTCACCCATAGAATGCGGATGTTTGCGCGCGTAGTTTTTGACCGCTTTCGGTGCACGGCGATCTGAGTTACCTTCACGCAATACAGGATTTACCGAGCTGCCTAGGCTTTTACCGTAGCGCTGACGAATTTCTGTCTCTTCATCCGTTTTTGGATCATCTGGGAAATCAGGTATCGCATAGCCTTTGTCTTGTAACTCTTTAATACAGGCTTTTAGCTGGGGGATTGAGGCACTGACGTTAGGCAGTTTAATAATATTGGTATTAGGATCTTGCGTTAGTCGACCGAGCTCAGCGAGGTTATCAGGAACGCGTTGTTCTTCGTTTAAGTACTCAGGGAATTCAGCCAGCACGCGAGCTGCAACAGAGATATCAGTGCTTTCAACCTCAATGCCTGCCGTGTGAGTAAAAGCTTTAACAATAGGCAAAAATGAGAGGGTCGCTAGCGCTGGTGCTTCGTCAGTTTTTGTATAAATAATTTTTGACATTAGTAGGACATTCCTTTTGATTGTAATTAATAATAAGGCACAAATATAATTTAATAATGCTATACAGCCCTTATGTAATAATGGGCCATGCGGTTAGACTAAATAGCTTATAGCTGTTTTTTTATAGGCAGTCTCTTGAAGACTTTCGAGTCTACTTAGAGTTTTTCTTTCGTTAAGAAGGCAATTTGACTGTCTTGTCTGAACTGCCTGAAAGTGAATGGCGGACGCCACATTATAGTTAACTAATTATAAATCAGCTGCGATGTCAATCTCGCATAATGAACTAAGTGTAGCGTTTTCGCTTGTTTCTAATATATCTGAATTACATTAAGCTATTAAGAGCCTTATTCTACCAGTCATCTGATAAAATTTCATCCTTTCTATACAAACGCTATTCTTTAATATAAATAATAAAGCGCGTAGTCACATTGTAGATACAAGTAGCAGACAAGCCGCCTCTAATGCTATTTTAAAAAACAAATCAATCATAAAAAGTCATCTATATTGTTGTAGATGGCTTTTTTTATGGTTGATTTATAACTATGTAGAGAGCATTTTTATCTATTTTACTCATTTAGTCTGCAAATTGTGACAGCATATGAGTAGAATTTTGCTAGGCTAGGCGTGTACAAAAATAAAAAGTGAGCATTATGAGTTTACAGTACGCACTACTTGGCGATATGAGCTGGCAGAATCGAGCAGAGTGGCAAATACCAGACACCCCTTTTATGTCATTCGCTTTTTGGCAGGCGCTCAGTGACACCGGAGCGATTGGCGAGCAGGCGGGCTGGTTGCCTATTTATGTGTTGATATATCGCGTAGAGGATTCTAGTAGCACAGCGATAACAGGTTCTTCAACGGCATCATTGTCATCATCGCCATTAGATATATCAGAGCCGATTGCGGTGATGCCAGTATTTGTAAAGGGTCATCATCAAGGCGAGTTTGTATTTGATCATGCGTGGGCGCAAGCATATGCACAGTATGGTCTCGACTATTATCCTCGGCTAGTCACTAGTGCACCTTATACCCCAGTCACCGGCGAGCGTTTATGGTTGGCGCGTGGCGAAAAACTGAATGCTGAGATTGTGCAAACTGCAATTGCAGGGATTGATGATATTGCTCAGCAAGTTGGCGCGTCAGGTTGGCATGGACTGTTTGTCAGGCCTGAGTTTGCTGCTATCGCAACCACGTTAATGCCCGTTGATAGCGATATCAATCTTGGTGTTGAAGCCCAAAATCCTGCTTCTGAGTCGACATTTGCTTATACACCGATACTTGAGCGCCAAGGCTGCCAGTTTTTATGGCAAAATAAAAACCTCAGTCAAAATGATGAACCATTTACTGACTTCGAAGGATTTTTAGCGACGCTCAGAGCCAAAAAGCGTAAAACCATTCGTGCTGAGCGTAGAAAAGTCACCGAGCAAGGTATCATTTGCCAGCGAAAATGCGGTGATGAGATTACTGATGCCGACTGGAAAACGTTTTATCATTGTTATGTGATGACCTATGCGATACGTGGGCAACAGCCGTATTTGACCATGGATTTTTTTAAAGCATTGGCGCAAGGTATGGCTGAACACCTAATGTTGGCACAAGCTGTTGATGTAAATGGTGAAGTTATCGCTAGCAGTCTGTTTTTATATGACAAACCCGATAGTAAAAATGCGACTTTGTACGGTCGTTACTGGGGTGCGCTTGGTGAGTATGATAGCTTGCACTTTGAGCTGTGTTATTATCAAGGTATTGATTTTGCGATCGAGCAAGGCTTAAGCTATTTCGATCCTGGCACCCAAGGCGAGCATAAACTGATTCGTGGTTTTGTCCCTACTAAAACGCACTCCTTACATCGCATTTATGATGCGCGTTTTGTACCAGCGATTGGCGATTTTTGTAAAAAAGATCGTCTACATATGGCGCAGTATCGAGAGCAGGCATTTGAGGCTTTGCCATTTAATATTGATAATATGCCGATGTTTGATAGTGCTAATGTTTGATAGTACTAATGTTTGATATAGTTCATACACTTTTAAAAGAATACAGCGTTGCTGGAATGAATTTTTCGAAGCCTCTGGAGTGCAAAGCGCACAGCAAGCGAGGAAATTTTATACCAGCAACGCACTGTTTGACTTGTATCTTTTTTATTTAGACCTGACTATAGCAATGATTAATCTTCTTTCTTCTTTAACAAGCTTCTATTTAATAAGCGCCTATTAGCCATAAACTATGACCAGTACTCTTTCTTGTATTACCAATTCATCACCTCCGGCTGAGCTATTATCTTGGCTAAATACCGAAGGCTCTCTTACTGCCTTGCTAGAGGCAAAAGCGGGGCAGCCGCTACGCGTAAAACGCAGCTTTGAGGGTTATCGGTTATTGTCTTTAATACAAAAAAAGCAATTAGGTCTACAAGGCGCAGCGTTGAGTCGTCCATTATTAGCGTGGGTACGTGAGGCGCAGCTATACGGTAATGATGAGCTGCCATGGGTACAAGCTCAAAGTATTTTCCCGTTATCAAGTTTGCAGGGTCGCGCGCGCCGTCTTCAACAGTTAAAAAGCACACCGATTGGCTATGTATTGTTTAAGCGCAGTCGCACCTTACCCAATCAACGCTTTATCGAGCATACAACAGATGGCTGGCAACGGCAGACACTTTATGATTGGTATGGGCGCAAATTACTGATTAGTGAGACGTTTTTGCCGCAATTCTGTCAAACACAGCTGGACCTTTAAATGCTTCATTAGCAAAATAAAATGATTGATCAATTGGTCAGCTATTATTTTACTCTTTATTATTAAGAGGTTTTTAGTTAATAAGTGTCTTATAATTTTATAGTTTAGATTTAGGTTATATATTTGCAAAATACTGATTGATATATATTTTTAAGAAATAAATATCATCATGTAGGCTACTCAATATAAGGTGAGATTTTTTTGCGGTCGTAACATAAATTTTCATGTTACACTTAAACTTTAGCGATGATATCGATGCAAGCGCGTATCGAATTTATTGTTAAATCTGACAAGCTAATAACAAGCACACTACTTTTGCTTGCCTACTTCAAACTTCTTTTGTTACTCACTTCTTTTCAATGAAAGTTACTACTAACGACAGTCACAACTTAGGATTTTACTATGTTTAAAGATATTTCTATCAAAGATTTTGATCCCGTACTTGCTGAAGCCATGGCTGCTGAAAGCGTTCGTCAAGAAAACCATATTGAGCTTATCGCTTCAGAGAACTACTGCTCACAAGCGGTTATGGAAGCGCAAGGTACCGACCTGACCAATAAATACGCTGAAGGCTATCCTGGTAAGCGTTATTACGGTGGTTGTGAGCACGTCGACGTCGTTGAACAATTGGCCATTGACCGTGCAAAAGAGCTATTCGGTGCCGAGTATGTCAACGTCCAGCCGCATTCTGGTAGCCAAGCAAACTCTGCTGTTTTCTTAGCATTGTTAGATGCCAATGATACGGTTCTTGGTATGAGCTTAGACGCGGGTGGTCACTTGACGCATGGCGCGCATATCAATTTCTCAGGTTTGAACTACAACGCGGTACAGTATGGCTTGGTTGAAGAAACTGGTCTTATCGATTATGACGAAGTTGAGCGTTTGGCAAAAGAGCACAAACCTAAAATGATCATCGCTGGTTTTTCAGCGTATTCACAAGTGGTCGATTGGGCGCGTTTCCGTGAGATCTCTGATGAAGTTGGCGCTTATTTGTTAGTTGACATGGCACACGTTGCTGGTCTAGTTGCTGGTGGTGTTTATCCAAACCCAGTACCTTTTGCGGATGTGGTCACTACCACAACGCACAAAACCTTACGTGGCCCACGCTCAGGTATGATCCTTGCTCGTGACGAGAAGCTGGCGAAAAAGCTAAACTCAGCGGTATTCCCAGGCAACCAAGGTGGTCCATTGATGCACGTTATCGCTGCCAAAGCGGTATCATTCAAAGAAGCATTAGAAGACAACTTCAAAACCTATCAGCAGCAAGTGGTTAAAAACGCTCAAGCAATGGCGAAAGTAATCATCGACCGTGGCTATGAAATCATCTCTGGCGGTACTGAAAATCATCTGATGCTGATCAGCTTAGTGAAGCAAGAAATGACTGGTAAAGAAGCGGATAAATGGCTTGGTGATGCGCACATTACTGTGAATAAAAACGCCGTGCCAAACGATCCAAAATCACCGTTTGTGACTTCAGGTGTGCGTATTGGTACACCAGCGATTACTACTCGTGGCTTCAATGAAGCGCAAGCCGCTGAATTGGCTGGTTGGATTTGTGATGTACTAGACAGTCGTGGCGATGAAACAGTCACCGCTGAAGTACGTGGCAAAGTAGAAGCTATCTGTAAAGAGCTTCCTGTATATGCTAAAAACCAGTAACTTTTAAGCGCTCTTATTAAGAGTTGTAAAAAAACCGCTTAGCTGAATATGGCTAGGCGGTTTTTTTGTGAGTAATATAATGATAGATTAATATAGGTTATGGATTACAAGCTAAATCTTCAATAGACAGCCGTTAAAGAGTAATAAAAATGACAGACTATGATATTGATAAATTACTCGAGCAGTTAGAGCAGTATCCTGACGATGATAAGTTATTAGCGATAATTGCGCTTTACTATATCGAAAATCCAGAGGGTGATAAGGACTTAGAGTATTTAGAAAAAGCTTACCAAACCAACCCTTCGATAGAAAATACCCATAATTTAGCTTTTTGGTTGGATCATGAGTATGGGGAAGAAGAGAGGGGTATAGAATTACAAAAACAGGCTCTTCTTCTGCAACCACAGTCTTATTATCCATATGCGAGCTATGCTCAAATGCTCAGCTTTGATGTTGGATTAACAGACGATAGCTTTGCTTTTAAGTCTGTCGAGCACTATCAGGAAGTTATAAAGTACTGTTTGATAGCTATGGATAAGTATTCTAATGCGCCACTCAAACATCGTCAGTTGTACCCATTAATTCCTATCGGTTTATATAACAATATTGCATGCAGCTGTACTATGTTGGATGACTATGATCGAGCGCTTAGTTATTTTTTACAGTGTATACAATTATTAGAAAATCTGAATAGCTATGATTTTGGAGCAGCAATATCGCAAGCTATATTAGATGATGAAAAATATAAGCTCTTACTCAATCAAACTCGACTGTATATTTTGATAGGAAATAGGCAACAAGCATTAATGCTATTAAGTCAATTACAGAAAAATACCCAGTGTGATAACTTAGATATTGCTAATCTTTATGCAAGAGTAGGCGAATATGAGCTGGCAAGTGAAATAGTTTCAGATAATTATGTAGATGATTCATGGGAATGGATATGGTATGCCATCTACCAAGGTGATCAAGATAAATGGCATAGGATGAAACAAGTTACGCTTGAAAACGAAGTCAAATCGTTGGCTGAATCTCAAGCTGAGGCTGAAAATTATCAAGTAGCAAATGAGCTGGATTTACTTGAACAAGAAAATGAAGCTATAGAACATACAAAAAATGTCATTAGTAATATAAGAGTTATGCTAAAAACTGATAGTTATCATAAGCCTGACAATAGTATAAAAAAAGAATTTCTTAGAACATTTTTTGGCTGTTTATTGTTTGGTTGTCATGTACATGGTAATTTAATGGACGATACTATGGCAATGAGTGCACAAGAATAATCGAGTATTAAAAAAGGCTGAGCTACATTATCGTAGTCCAGCCTTATTCATTTTAGTCTAATTACGTTGCATTAATAGCTTAAAACGGTATCTTAGTAAATATCTGCAATACCGTCGCGTTAACGATATCGACAAAGAAAGCACCAACCATCGGTACAATCAAAAATGCCTTTGGTGATGGCAAATAGCGATCGGTAACTGCCTGCATATTAGCAATAGCCGTTGGCGTTGCGCCCATACCAAAACCAGAATGTCCGGCTGCCAAAACGGCGGCATCATAATCTTTGCCCATGATTCTAAAGGTGACAAAATAAGCATAAGCAATCATGACGGCAGTTTGTACGAGTAAGATTATCAAGACCGGCCCTGCTAAATCTGTCAATTCCCACAGTTTTAGGGATAACAGCGCCATGGCTAAAAATAGGCTTAACGAAGCATTACCAATCACATCAATCGCGCGGTCAAACATATCAAAGTTAAAGACCATGGTCAGCGCATTACGAATAATCACGCCGCCTGCCAATGCCCAAACGAAGGTTGGCAACTCAAATGCCGTGCCCTCTGCAACGATGGTCATCAAATCGGCAAACGCTAAAGCGCCTGCAAATAATGCCAGACTTTCAATGGTAGAAGAAGCGGTAATCAGACGAATGTTATCCGGCTTTTCAAACATCTCTTCATGTCTGTCATCACTATCTTCGGTATGTTTGGTGCTATATAAAGACTGCTGACCAGCAAGCTTTTCAACGTCACTTTGATTTGGATTTATGGGCGCTGGCTTAATGCCCATTTTATTGATCAATCTGCGTGCAACAGGACCACCAACCAGACCGCCTGCAACCAAACCATAAGTAGCAACGGCAATACCGAGGGTTGTGGCGCCAACCACACCGTATTGTTCTTCTAACACCACACCCCATGCTCCTGCAGTACCATGCCCGCCTGTTAGAGCGATAGAACCTGTGACCAAACCGAGCAGTGGATCAAGCCCAAGTGCGCTTGCCATTGCTACCCCAACCACATCCTGTAAAACAATAAAAACAGATACAACGATGGTAAAAATGAGTAACGGTGAGCCACCCGCTTTAAGGCGTCCAAAATCGGCACTCAGACCAATTGAGGCAAAAAACATCAGCATAGTCGCTGTTTGTAGACCTTGGTGAAAGTTAAAAGTATAACCCCATAGCAAATTAAGCGCATATACGATTGCGGCAGCAACTAGACCACCCGCGACAGGCTCTGGAATATTAAAATCTTCCAAGAACTTTATCTTCTTAACCAAGAAGCGCCCAAGTAACAGCACTAGTGTTGCAAATATTAGCGTGTAATATCCATTTAGTGTAACTTCCATAAGTTAATCCTTTCTATAAATATAACTCTATAAATTAACCTGAATTCGGGATAAATCTGTTTTTATCTCGAATTCAGATTCTTGTGATATTAGCGACTAAAATCAGTCGTTTGATGCCACAATAATCCATAATTGTGGTTTGCCAAAATCGTTATAGGCGTCCTCAACGATGCGTTTAAAGACATTAAAGTCCTCAGTATTTATTTTTTCCACCTCATTTAAGTAAATCTTTAGGTGTTTTATATCGCTATCAGTCAAACAGTCCCAAGCACTGTCCCAGTTATGCGAAAAATAACTGGGGAAACTACCTACTTTTGCTAAGCTAGTCAATAGAGTTTCTTTATTTAAGACGTCGCCAATAGGGATATTAATCGCTTGTTCAGGAATACTGCCAATAAGGGCAGAGCTGTTTTGATTAATATAATAAATCGCTTGGCTCATATCAGTTTACCTCCAGTTTTTTAAAGCTATCGTAATGATCGATAGTCAAATAATAAATGGTTGGTGGATAACCGCCCGTGACAATGCGCCGTGCGCCGCGATGAGAAACGCCTGGCGTGGGTACGGTATATTCGCGATAGTAGCCTTGCGACTGCGCCGGTAAGCTGCCTTCTCGATTATAAAACGTCGTGCCATCTTTATTAGGATAAGGAAAAGGTCCACCTTGCTGAATCAGCGCAATGGTTCGATCTATCTGCACATCACCGATGATAGCAGTTGCGTTTGAGGTGCTAGATGGTTCAGAGGAAGTCTGCGATATCGTAGTTAGTTGCGTAGCATCTGCAAAAAAACTAGATTTTAAGTCGGCAAAAAAATAGACCGCCACGGCAATAATGGCAATGATGCTAAATAAAGTGGATAGGGTGCTTTTTTTATGTTGATTGTTACGGTCGTTTTTTACTTTATGATTTGTCTGAGTACTATTGGAGTCATTTCGACCAGTATTTTTTGCACGGCGATGAGCTGAATTTGGCTCTGGACTTTTTGAATCTGCGATTTCTAATATGCTCAATTCATTAGAGGCCACTTCAGTAGCTCTTAATTGATTTTTTTCATTACGCTCACTATTAAAATAAACGCGTTGCCCTTCGTTGATTGGCTGTGATAACCGCACTGTACTCACATGAAAAAACACGTCTTCACTTTGATTATCGACATTGATAAAGCCATAGCCTTTATCTGAATTCCAATGCTTAATCGTGCCACTTTGCATGGGCGTATCATCCTGTCGATAAAGTTTTTGCAGATAAAATAATGCTTATATGTCATATATAACATATTTATTAAAAATAAAAAAACGCCAGCAATTAAGCTGACGTTATGTAACAATTATACTGCAGACAGAACTACAGATTGTATTGAAGACGTAATAAGTTAAGCGCGCGTTTCACCATGCCCATAAACAATCCACTTTTGTGAGGTCAAACCTTCGAGTCCAACGGGTCCACGCGCGTGAATCTTGTCGGTTGAGATGCCAATTTCAGCGCCAAGACCATACTCGAAACCATCTGCAAAACGGCTAGAGGCATTAATCATGACGCTTGCTGAGTCAACTTCGCGGATAAAGCGTTGCGACTTGGTATAATTATCAGTAATGATGACGTCGGTATGATGACTGCCATGGGTATTGATATGTTCAATCGCTTCATCAATGCCGGATAGGATTTTAATCGCTAAGATAGGAGCGAGATATTCGGTATCCCAATCCTGAGCGGTAGCGGCTGATAAATGACCTTTAAGCTTGGCATTGTCATTTAAAATAGCCTGTGATTTATCATCAAGGCGCAGTTGCATGGCATCATCAGCTTTTATGATTGCTTCAGCGATTTTTGGTAATAGCTCATTGGCAACGGATTCATCAACCAATAGGGTTTCCATGGTATTACAGGTGCCATAACGATGGGTTTTGGCATTGACGCTGACTTTAATGGCAATATCTGCATCTGCATCGCTATCGATAAAGGTATGACAATTACCGTCTAGGTGTTTGATCACGGGGACGCGAGCATCACGGCTAATGCGCTCAATCAAGCCTTTACCACCACGTGGTACGATGACATCGACATAGTCAGTCATAGTAATAAGCTCACCGACGGCAGCGCGGTCGGTGGTTTCTAGCACTTGGACACTATGCCCAGACATAGCGACTTTCTGTAACCCTTTTAAAATGCACTTAGCAATCGCTTGATTGGATTCAAATGCCTCAGAACCACCACGTAGGATGATAGCGTTGCCCGACTTTAGCGCCAAAGAGGCAGCCTCTAAAGTCACGTTCGGACGCGATTCATAAATCATACCGACCACGCCAAGTGGCACACGCATTTTACCTAGATGAATACCGGATGGCTGATAAGTCATGTCAGTAACTTCACCAATAGGGTCGGGCAGCGCCGCGACGTCTTTCAAACCTTGTAGCATAGCGTCGAAGCGAGCATCATTGAGCTCCAAACGATCAAGTAGAGCGGCGTCTAAGTTGTTCTTTTGCCCATTATCCATGTCGATTTTATTGGCGGCTAAAATATCTTGTTTGGCGCTTTTTAGTGCCTCGTGAATCGCCATAAGTGCTGAGTTTTTATCGCCAGTATTAGCAGCAGCGAGTGCCCTTGATGCTGCGCGCGCTTGCTTACCGACCGTTTGCATATAAGCGGTAATATCTGTGGTATTCGATTGACTCATAAATCTTATTCCTTATATTTATAAATTAGCGGTTTGTAGACCCGTAATGATAGACCCTAGATTTTTATAAAATTGTCGAAAATAAATAAAAGCAGCTAAAATAGCTGTAAAAGTAACTAAAAAGGCAGTAAAGCTGCCAAATATCATCAATAATCTACAAAGATATAGTTTTCAGCACCCTTATGGCGCTCTGCTATTTAACATAGAGGAGATTACGACGATAGTAAAGTCGATTTTGTGAACAAAGACTGTTTCTGCAAGCGTTACAGTGTCTTTTTACGACGTTATTTTTTTATGCTTAATTCTATATATTTAGTCTTGTCCATTTAATGAGATAGCCGCTATTTTAAGACCAGTTTATGGTTACGTATTTTTAACAGAAGTCCGCTGTAATTGCTAAGGTAGTGGCTATCAATCGTGAGTATAGTAAGTCATAAGCGGTTACGTGGTTTTTCAGCAATTTCTAAGTAACTGTTAATAATAATGCTTAAATGCTTAAATGCTCAATACTAAAAATGGAGAATAAAAATGGCAATTGACAATAATCAGGTTCAAAAAGCTGGCATGTATAAAAGCTGGCTGACTGTGGGATTGGTAGCAGTGGCATTAACGGTAAGCGCCTGCGGTAAAAAAGAAGAGGCTCCTATAGAAGCTGCACCAGCAGTCGATGCACAGACTGCGGTAGAAGAGGAGGCGACGGGCGTTGCCACTGCAGGCAGCTCTGATGATATTGCTGTTGCAAGTGCCGATGCCAATGCCAATGCTAATGCCAATGCCAATGCTAATGCCAATGCTAATGCCAATGCTAATGATGGTATGGTCGTCGGTAGTAATGATGATGTTGCCGTGGCGACTGCTGATGATGCAGAAATAATGGATGGTAGTGAGAGCGAAGAGCATATTTCAACTTACTAATTCAGTAGATAAAACAGCGCTAACAGTATTAAGATGATAAAATGAGGCCTATAACTGATTGCGCGTTATGGGCTTTATTTTATAGAGGCTATTTTAACGCCCAAAATCTGAAGATCAGCAGCTATAGATCTTGCCTTTTTTCTACCTCTCTTTTTTATTCACATTTTCACTCATATTTATTGGAAGTCTGCTAAACCATGCTTGATACTGCAAAGAATCCGACTCGGCCTATCGCCTTAGATTTACAAGACCTCCATAAAAGCTTCGGCTCATTGGATGTGCTAAAAGGGGTGTCTCTCACCGCCTATGATGGCGACGTCATCTCTATTTTAGGCTCGTCCGGCTCAGGTAAGTCGACCCTGCTGCGCTGTATCAATCTGCTTGAAAAGCCCAATCAGGGTCGCATCATCATCGGTAATGACGAACTGATGCTAAAGCCTGCTAAGTCAGGCGAGCTGCAAGCGGCTGATATCAAGCAGTTAGAAAGCTTGCGCGCGCGCGTGGGTTTCGTATTCCAAAATTTTAATCTATGGCCGCACAAAACGATTATACAAAATATTATCGAAGGGCCAATGCAAGTTTTAAAAATAAAAAAAGACCAAGCCATTAGCGATGCTGAAAAACTGCTCGATAAGGTTGGTCTGCTCGATAAGAAAGATGCGTATCCAGCAAACCTATCCGGTGGTCAGCGCCAACGTGTCGCTATCGCCCGCGCCCTAGCGATGCAACCTCAGGTTCTATTGTTTGATGAGCCAACTTCTGCATTAGATCCGGAGCTGGTCAATGAAGTGCTTGCCGTCATGCGAGAGCTGGCAGCAGAGGGACGCACTATGCTGATTGTGACCCACGAGATGCGTTTTGCTCGTGAAGTTTCGAGCAAGGTTGTGTTCTTACATCAAGGTGTTGTTGAAGAGATTGGTACCCCTGAACAAGTCTTTGATCATCCTAAATCTGAACGTGTCAAAGATTTTATGGCATCGCATCGTCAAAACTAAGCATTGTCAAAACTAAGCATCGTCAAAATTAGAAAACGAATGTTATCTTATGTGATGACAGCTTTATCGTTGTTACAGTCACTGTAGCGACATTTGAGAGGCCAAGATTACGCCTTAGTAACTCTGTTAGTAGTTTTATTACCCTATAATCACAGCCGGTAGGCAAAACGTTTGTTTTTGATATTTTACTCAGGTATTATCAAAAGGTTTATAGGCAGTCGCTAATGGCGCCTGCCTCTATCTTCTATTACCTGAGTGACTCATCGGACAGGGATGTCAGAGCACAAAATATCAGACCTTTATACTAAAAAATCCATCAGAATTTAAGGAACACATGATGTCGAATTCTCGCCTATTATGGTCGTCGATGACCGTCACCGCTGCGCTAATGCTTGGTGCTTGTAGTCAGCCTGCCAATGAAGCCACTGATACCAATGCTGATGCACCCGCAGCAGGAACAGCTGGCAAGACCATTCGTATCGCCACCGAGGGCGCTTATCCTCCTTTTAACTATACCAATGCCGATGGCAGTTTGGCGGGTTTCGATATCGACGTTGCCAATGCCTTATGTGAGCAGATGCAAGCCAAATGTGAAATAGTCGCCCAAGAGTGGGACGGTATTATTCCAGGTTTACTGGCACAAAAGTACGATGCGGTGATTGCTGGTATGTCTATCTGTAGTGGTCAACTAATTTAGGACACCTGATAAGAGGTTTTTATTAAAGTATCGTTTCTCTTTTTCTAGCGGTGTTAAATAATCGTTGAAAGTATGCGGTCTCACGGTTTGATAATAGCCCCAGATATAATTACTGATGGCGATCTTAGCTTCAGTAATATTCTCATAACCGCCCTTTGGCATCCATTCAGTCTTAAAACTTCTAAAGAAGCGTTCAGTAGGCGCGTTGTCCCAACAATTACCACGACGACTCATACTCTGTGTCATACCTTCACAACTCGCCACGGATTCAGCAAACTTCTTACTGGTGTAATGGGTTCCCTGATCAGAGTGAAACAGCACTCCAATTGGCTGTAAGCGCGTCTGATATGCCATCTGCAGCGCTTTGGTTGTCAGCATACTGTCAGGCGAATCTGACACGGCAAAGCCAACAATACGACGGGCATATAAATCTAAAACAACAGCTAAATAGCACCAGCCGCCTTTGATACGAATATATGTGACATCGCCCGTCCAGACTTGATTGGGTGCTGTTTGACTGAAATTTCTATTTAAGATATTGTGATGCGTTTTATGCGCCTCGTCAGCGTGCTTGTATTTATGCATCTTTAACTGACAGCTTTTAAGCCCCATCTGCGCCATGAATTTACCTGCTATATAGCGGGTCAGCTTGATGCCGTGTTCATTCATTAGTATGGCGGCAATGCTGCGAGCGCCTGCTGATTGCTTTGAGTCGTTAAATATTTGACGAATTAATGCCTTGTGCTTGACGGTTTCAAGACTGATGGGCTTGGGCTGCATGCCATAGTAGTAATTGCTTTTCATCACGCCAAACAGCTTGAACAAAAGGCTTTTACTCACCTGTTTATCTTGCTCTGCCAGATTTCTTATCAACGATAGCCGTTCAGACTGTCCAATGCCAGCAGAGCAGAAGCCTTTTTTAGAATGTCACGCTCCATAGTCAGCCGCTTAACTTGTTTGCGCAATTCTTGAAGTTCTCGCTGTTCATCCGTTAAAGCGTTGCCGACTTTAGGTGCTTGGCCACTCATTTCTTGACGGTATTGACTCAGCCATTTCTGCAAGGTGGATTTACCTATCCCTAAGGAATCGGCCACATCAGGTATGGTGCGGTTGTGATCAACAACTAAGCTGATGGCTTCTAATTTAAATTCTCGGGTATATTGATTGCGTTTGTTGGTCATACTATTTTCCTCTTTGGGTTAGTATAAACCTCTTACGTGCTGTCCTAATTTATTATGCCACTACAATCACTACCGAACGTCAAGAAAAAGTTGATTTCAGCGAGCCTTACTTTGCCAACACTATGGTATGGCTGACCGATACCAAAGGCAGCTTTGATCCTAAATCAATCAAGAACCTGACGCTTGGTGGTCAACGCTCAACGACGCCTGGCGCTTATTTGCAAGACAATTATGAAGGCAAAGACGGCAATACCGTTCAGCTATATGATAATTATGACAATGCTTATTTAGACCTAAAATCTGGTCGTAGTGATGCGGTGTTAGCTGAAAAAGTGTCAGCCAAATCATGGTTAGCAGACAACCCACAAGGCTTCGGTATCGTTGGTGATGAAATTGATAATGACGATAATATTGCCATTGCTGTCCGTAAAGGTGATGCAATTAAAGAAGACTTTAATAAAGCGCTTAGCGAAATCCGTAGTAATGGTGAGCTTGCACGTCTTGAACAGCAAAACTTTGGTCAATAAGCTTTGATTGCTAACCTTGAATCCATGGCTTTAATCAATGCTCATCATTAATAGCGTTGATGAATAGCGTTGCTAAGTAGCCTTTAATTCATAAATGGCGGATTAATACACGGCTGATAAATATATTAAGGAATAATAAATATGATCATTTCAATGACATCATCGATAACTAAAAAAGCCTTGTGGTTAGCGCCACTTAGCGCAGCAATGCTTATGCTGGCAGGCTGTAATAATAGCTCAGCACCCGTAGACAGTACCGAAACGGATGCTGCTACTGATGCGCCTTTGAACATAAAAATCGCGACAGAATCAAGCTATAAGCCTTTTAGCTATACCGATGCTGATGGCAAACTGATCGGCTACGAGATTGAGCTGGTCGATGCTTTATGTGCACAAATGAAAGCGAAATGTGAAGTTATCTCGCAAGATTGGGATGGTTTGATTCCAGGACTGAATGCGCAGAAGTTTGATGCTGCTATTGCGGGTATGTCTATCACGCCTGAACGTAAAGAAGTCGTCGAATTTAGCGACCCTTATTTTCATACGGGCATCATCTTAATCGGTAAAAAAGGCGATGATGTCAATGTAGAAGCATTAAAAGGTCAGCCCATTGCTTCACAGCGTTCAACGGTTGCCTCGCAGTATCTACAAGAAAAACATGCTGATGCTGATATTAAGCTTTATGACACTCAAGACAATGCTTATTTAGATCTAACGTCAGGTCGTGTCCGGGCGATGATGTCTGATAAAGTAACAGGTCTTGACTGGCTGAAAACAGAAGCGGGTAAAGACTACGAAGTCAAAGGGCAAGAAATCAGCACCAGTGACGATGCGATGGGTATTGCCTTCCGTAAAGGCGATCCATTAGTCGCCAAGTTCAATAAAGCCTTGGCTGAGCTAAAAGATAACGGTACTTATGATCAAATCACGGGTAGTTACTTTGGAACCAGCTCAACCGCTGCTGTGCAAAAAGCAGGCGTGACGAGCGGCGTTAAAGAAGTGGTGGTCGTTGATGATGCTAATGCTGATGCCAATACTGCTAACGCTGTGATTGCCAAAGAAGAGCAAGCAGAAGCAGCGACGAACTAATACTGTTTTTGGTTAATGATTATTTTAGCCAATACGTATTTTAACCACTGCCTATTAGTATTTTACTTAGTAATCAAATCAAGGATGATTATGAGCAACCATTTTGTCCCAGTTGCAGTCTCAGGTTCAATGACCAGCACCTCTGCTATTGGGTCGGTAGCAGGTAAGCATTTCTCAAAGCCGATGCTAGCAATGGCTGCGCTCTTAGCTTTAGTTGGTTGTAGTAATGGTCAAAATGAGTCTAACGATAGTGTCAGCTTAGATGCTGCTGAAACTGCTAAAGCAAAAGCAGCTTCAACAGATGATAATGTGTTGCGTATTGGCACCGAAGGGGCTTACGCGCCTTTTAACTATACCAATGCAGATGGGACATTGGGTGGCTTTGATATTGAGATAGCCAATGCTATCTGTGCGGATATGAAAATGACTTGTGACATCATGGCGCAAGATTGGGACGGTATTATCCCCGGTCTGAAGGCTGGTAAATATGATGCCATTGTTGCAGCGATGTCAGTCACTCCTGAGCGCGCGCAACAGGTTGCCTTTACTGATCCCTACTTTAGCAATGCGTTGGTTTTTTTAGCCAAAAAAGACAGTGCCTTTGATCCAACCAATAGCAGCGATATCGATTCTCACTCTATTGCCGCGCAGCGTTCAACCATCTCTTCGCAGTGGTTAGAAAAAGCTTATCCAAAAGCCGATATGAAGCTATATGATACTTTAAGTAATGCTTTTTTAGATTTGGGTGCTGGTCGCGTCGATGCCATGATATCTGACAAACTGCCAGCGATAGAGTGGCTCAGCTCACCATCAGGTAGTAATTATGCCCTAAAAGGCGAAGAGATTGATATCAATGATAACTTTGCTATCGCTGTACGCCCAGGTGATGAATTACAAGCAAAAATTAATACCTCATTGGCCAATATAAAAGCCAATGGCACTTACGATAAAATCAATCAAAAGTACTTTGCTGTGCCAGCATCTGCTACGAGTACTGTGGCAACAAATACAAATACAAATACAAATACAAATACAGATACAGATACAGATACTACAAGCAATACTGTGAAAACCTCTGAGCAAGCAGTGGCAGATAGCAGCGCTCAATAGCAGCTAAATAAAATGGTATGAATAATGAGAAGGACATCACTTAAATAGCGATGTCTTTTTTTATTTTTTGCTGAAATTTTACTGTAACGCTACTATTTTAGGCGTCACTGACTGTCAAATTTAGTCAGGTTTAGCTGTTTTATTTGGTATTTAACAGTATAAGTGTCTATTTAGGCACGGCTTTTACGCGTCAGTATTAACATAGCGGCGGACGAATATGATAAAATCGGCGCTCATTTCTACTGCGTCAATTACCGCGGCAATAATCGTATGAATCTAGCGTCAATCTATGACGCAAGCGATCAATATCTATTTGGTCTAAAATACGCTTATTAGCAGCGCTCAGCCATTGATGCTGATTCTTTTAACTCATATTTTGCAACTTGCTAATATAAAGAGACTGAGTGGATAATTGTGTTTGATTTACAAGGATTTGGCGCGCTTTTATTGAGCGGCGCTACCGTCACCATACAGCTTGCCGTGACCAGCTTGGTCATCGGTATGGCTTTAGGTTTGCTCGGTGCCACAGCGAAGCTGTCTAATATTTGGCTGCTGCGTAAGCTTGCGACTGTCTATACCGCCACGATGCGTGGTATTCCTGAGCTGCTATTGGTACTGTTTATCTACTATGGTGGCTCTATATTACTGATGAGCATCCTCAAAAAGTTCGGCTATAACGACTATGTCGAGATTAGTGCTTTTTGGGGCGGTGTAATGGCGTTGTCTATCGCTTTTGGTGCTTATGCGACTGAAATTTTTCGCATGTCGATTCAAGAGATTCCGATAGGACAACGTGAAGCTGCACAAGCGATAGGCATGCGTCCTTTTCAGACCTTTTATCGTATTACCTTACCACAAGTATGGCAGATTGCTTTACCAGGATTGGGAAACTTATTCTTGGTTCTGCTCAAAGATACCGCATTGGTTTCAGTCGTTGGTCTCAAAGATATCATGTATCAGTCCTCGCGCGCGGCGCAGTCAACACAGCAGCCATTTACCTTTTATATGGCGGCGGCGATTATTTATTTGGGTCTGACCATGCTGATTACTGGCTTTATGATGTGGCTTGAATGGCGTGCCAATCCGGCGGCGCGTTATGCTAAAAATCTGAGCCGTCAAACCACTCACCGTCAATCGACCATAGGATAAAGGGGAGAGATACTATGGATTGGAATTGGCAGGTTATTTTTGATCATATTCCTGATTTACTCGGTGGTGCAGTATTGACTGTACAGCTGGTTGTGATATCAGGTGTTATCGGACTGTTTTTTGGTTTGGTTTTGGCACTGTTACGGTTGTCCAAAAACTGGATGGTGCAGATATTACCATTTTTATATATTTTCTTTTTCCGTGGCACACCGCTACTGGTACAGATATTTTTGATTTATTACGGTCTTGGGCAGTTTGAAGCGGTACGTGAGTCGTTCCTATGGGAGCCAGTACTGAGTCAAGCGTATTGGTGCGCTATTATTGCCTTTACCTTAAATACCAGTGCTTATTTGGCAGAGATTATTCGCGGGGCTATCCAAAATATTCCAGTGGGTGAGCTCGAAGCTGCCGATGCGATTGGGATGTCAAAATGGCAAAAACTGACGCGTATTACTTTACCGCGTGCTTTTGGTATCGTGATTCCAGCCTACAGTAATGAAGTTATCTTTATGCTAAAGGGCAGTGCGCTGGCTTCAACCATTGCTTTGATGGATATCACTGGCGTCGCTCGTACGATTAGTGCACGGACTTATACCTTGATGGAGCTGTTCTTTGCTGCGGGTATTGTCTATCTCCTATTGTCTTGGGTTATCCTATTTAGCTTTAGAATGTTTGAAAAAAGAATGAATCGTCACGTAAGCTATGTGCCACCAGATGTGCTAACTAAGACAATTCCTTAATTATTTGGCATTGAGATGGCTATAGATAGTGCTGCATCTATTCCCAATAAAAATATCCATAATTTGCTGTGAGAGCCTAATATGAGCCAATCACCACATATGTCGTTAGCGAATGCTATTGCTGCTGGTGTCAATGACGATAAAGCTATTACAAACGTTGATGAGCGCTTACGTGCACCTATTGGCAAGATCGTTTGCGTTGGTCGCAACTATGCCGCTCATGCTCGTGAATTGAATAATGAAGTGCCAACAGCGCCAATGCTGTTTATGAAACCAACCTCTGCGGTCGTTTCTATGCGTCATGGCGTTGTGCGCCCAAACCCAGAAATTTTTGGTGAGACACATTATGAAGCCGAGCTGTGTATTCAGCTGTCAGCGGATTTATCGGCAGCGACTATTGAGCAAGCACAACAAGCAATCGGTGGCGTGACGCTAGGATTGGATTTAACCTTGCGTGAGCTACAAACCAAGCTAAAAGAAAAGGGTCATCCATGGGAGCGCGCCAAGTGCTTTGATGGCGCCTGTGTACTTGGTGATTGGATTGAGCCGCAAGCGTTCGGTGACTTTGGCAATGTCCAATATCAGCTTTATATCAATGATGAGCTAAAGCAAGATGGCGATAGCGCCTTGATGCTATTTCCAGTCTATGAATTATTGGTCAATATCAGTCATGCTTTTAGTCTACAAGCAGGTGATGTCATCATGACCGGTACGCCAAGCGGCGTTGGCGTATTGCAGGCAGGTGATGCGTTAACGCTAAAACTTGGTGCTCATGAATGGCAAGCGCAAGTTCGATAAATTTACGGTAGCAGCAGTATGGTTTTAATCTTTAAGTGCATCGACGCTATCAAAAAATCCCAAGTTAATGCTTGGGATTTTTTTGTTTTATAAGGTCATCAAACAGGACTGTCATTAGATTATCATCAAATTATCATTTGGATGTCAACGTACTGTCATAAACACTCAGTAGACTTGGGCGTAATTCGTATTTTAATGGTTGCAACTATAAGATCGCAATCAACTCTTTTATGCCAATCAAGCCCAACAGCAAGGTGACTGATAATGACATTATTGAATAACAAACAACCACTTGCCCATGAAGTCGTTGAAGATTCCAATCCGACCAACAATATCGATTTTCAAACCATTATTAATCGTCGTTTAAACCGTCGTAGTATCTTAAAAGGTGGCACAGGATTAACGGCAGCGGCGTTCTTTGGCGCGCTACCTTTGGTTGGCTGTAGTGATGACGATGACAGCAGTCCTACCAACAATAACAACAATAATAACGATAATAATGTTGCTATCCCTGCACAAGGTGATCTCAAGCGCCCCGAAACTTTGAAGTTTACAGCAGTGGCGCATTCCACTGCCGAAACGATGAGCGTGGCAGCAGGCTATAAAGCAGAGATTATACTGCCTCTTGGTACGCCGCTGATTTCTGGTATCGATGATTGGAAAGACAATCGAGAGCAGTCAGCAGAATCATTCGAATGGCGAATGGGTGATAACCATGATGGCATGTGGTTCTTTGGCAAAAAGAAAGGTGCCTATGATGCCAAAGCATCAGAAAACGGGCTGCTGGTGATGAATCATGAATATGTAAATAGTAGCGAGCTGAGCCCATTTGGCTATCATGTGGTTCAAGATAATAACGCCGCGCCAATCTTTCAAAATCGCCGCCTCGCGAGCGACGTGCGCCGAGAGGTCAATTGCCATGGGGTAGCTGTGGTTGAAATGAGCCGACGCGCCGATGGCATAGGCTATGAGATGGTACCTAATTCGAAATACAATCGCCGTATCACCAGCAGTACGACCGCACAATTAACTGGGCCAGTTGCCGGTTCTGATTTGGTTAAGACCAAGTTTGATCCGACAGGCTTTCAGACTCGCGGTATCAATAATAACTGCGGTGCAGGCTTGTCACCTTGGGGCACCTATTTGACGACAGAAGAGAATTTCTTAGGTGTATTCGCACGTGGGCAAGATGCCAGTCAATTAAGCGCTGGGCACAACTATGGTCGCGAACGCTACGGGGCGACAGAGAACTTCCCTGGTTGGGAGTATTTATGGCATACTCCTGAAGCCAAAGATGCCAAGATAGCAGACGAGTTTTCACGTTGGGATATGACCGCCGTCGGTAATAGTGCTGCTGATGATTATCGTAATGGCTTTAATACCTTTGGTTATATCACCGAGATTGATCCTTTTGATCAAAAATCTATGCCCCAAAAACGCACGGCACTGGGGCGTTTTGCTCATGAAAACTGCGCCTATGCCCCTGTTGAGCAAGGAAAACCCGTGGTATTTTACATGGGGGACGATGCTCGAGGCGAATATATCTATAAGTTTGTTTCCAAAGCCACATGGTCAAATAATGATATCGGGGGTGGATTAAAAGCGGGCGACAAGTATTTGAATGATGGCACGCTCTATGTTGCCCTCTTTAATGAAAATGGTCGTGGCGAATGGAAAGCGCTGATCCATGGTCAAAACGAACTGGATGCCTCCAATACTGTTTTGCCCTTTAATGGACAAGATGAGGTGTTGGTCTTTGCTCGTGCGGCGGCGGATGCGATTGGTGCCACTAAAATGGATCGACCAGAATGGGTGTCGGTTAGCCCTATGACGGGCGATGTGTATGTAACATTGACCAATAATAAATATCGCGGCGTACGTGATGATCAGCCACTTTCCGCTGCCAATCCGCGCAGTTATGATACTGGTAGCAAAGCGCGCGGCAATGACAACGGTCATATTATTCGCTGGGCGGAAGCAGGTGGCGACCATGCGGCAACGAGTTTTGAATGGGATATTTATTTATTTGCTGCGCCGAGTGATTTGCCAGCAGAAAACTTATCACAGTTGAATGATAATAACGATTTTTCTTCACCCGATGGTTTGTACTTCGATCCACGTGGCGTATTGTGGATTCAAACGGATGATGGCGCTTATACCGATACCAGCAGCTGTATGTTGCTGGCGGCGCTACCCGGTAATGTCAGCGATGGAACCCTTACCACGACTTCGGCAGGACAACAAACCCGAGTCGGTATGCCTGCTAATAATGACAATATCAAACGTTTCTTTGTCGGTCCTGAAGGCTGCGAAGTCACAGGTATTACCATGACTCCAGACTTTAAAACATTGTTTATTAATATTCAGCACCCGGGTAATAATTGGGGCGCTATTGCCGGAGGCAGTACGCCGCGCTCAGCAACCGTGATGATTACACGCGAGGATGGCGATGTCATACTAGCAGAGTCGTTTGTCTAGTTAAATATTTACATCAGTACGGATATGTCTTAATAAACATAAAAAATCCCAAGTCATGGCTTGGGATTTTTATGTTTTGGGCAATAGTCGCTAATGTGCAAGCTTTGATGTCAGAAGATTGAGTACTTCTTTGACAATAAACGTACTTGATGGTTAAATCATCTTCTTCTGTTTGTCGCCTTTACAGGATAATATAGCAAACTCCCTTCATTACTTGATATATGAAAACTATGCGCAGTCCAAAACCTCTAAATTCCATTCATGATTTATTTGCCACGACTCGGCGTCCACCTGATGCCGATAGCGAATCTGACTTTCAAGGCGATGTCTATGAAGAGTTGGATAAACTTGAGTATATTTATGTGGATGAGCTGAGCGCAGAAAACGTAGATAACAGTGACACCCAGCCGTATCAGCCCATCTCTTTGGTTGATTTCTTTGAAGGCTTGGCTCAACTGGCAACGATGGGTGTGGTTGAGGTTACTGATATTGTAGAGGCTGTCCACCGCGAGATTCTATTGCGTCCTTTAGGGCGTTTTAATGACGGTAATCTTGACCAGTGGCAGCGCGGTATCACTGGAAGAATTTATGGCGCAGTACGCAATACGATGCAATTGGTTGGAAATAACATCGCTGTTGGCCTTCGCCTTTATAACAATATTCTGAAACCAAAAAAAGTACAACCGCTACCGAAAAACTTGCGACGCATGGTCAATATCTTAAATGGGGTGATGGGCGATCATCTGGTCAATCATGACAATCCATTGGCAGTTTCGATGACTTTGTATGATAAGAATAATTACGTGCAAAGCGGTGCATTGTCAGGGCGTGTTATTGTTTTATGCCACGGGCTTTGCATGAGTCACTTAAGCTGGCAGATATCTGGAGAGAATAATCTAGGTAATACGCTAGTCAGCAGCTTACCAAATTCGACCGTTCTCTATTTAAATTACAATACCGGTCGCCGTATCTCAAGTAACGGACGTAACTTTGCTAAAGTTCTGCAAAACTTAGTTGAGGATAACCCAGACATCAATCAGATTGATCTAATCGGTCATAGTATGGGTGGTTTGGTGAGCCGTAGTGCGCTGTTTTATGGTAAAGAACAGGGTTTTAGCTGGGTAAAACGCGTGGGTAATCTCGTTACTTTAGGCTCGCCGCATCATGGCGCAAGCTTAGAGCGCATTGGTAATTTTGTCCAAGATAAAATCGCGAAGCTGCCATTTGCAGGGTCATTGGCGACATTGGGCGATTTGCGTAGTGCTGGTATTATTGATTTGCGTTATGGCAGTATTCGGGATGCTGACTGGAAGTCTTTAGAAGGGCGCAGCGTCCTCCCAGCAGAGTTTCGTCATCCGACGCGTTTGCCCTTGCATGTGAATACGTATTTAGTCGCGGCGGCTTTGATTGAAACGCATTATGAAAATAAAACCACAAGCTTACTGGGTGATGGACTGGTTTCAGTAGAGTCGGCACTTGGTGAGTATACCGAAGAGCATACTTTGGCAGTACCAGAGGGACATAAAGCGATTTTTTATGGCGTCAATCATATGAATCTAATCTATAGCGATAGAGTGCATCAGCAAATCCTTGCTTGGCTGTTAGATAATAGGTTGGGTGATGCTCATGAAGCGAAATATGCGCTTGATAGTCGTATCTATTCTTTTCCAAAGCAACATGAAGCAGCAGATTAAGGTTTTTTAATCACTATTCATAGCCTAAGAATAATAAAACGGATAAATAAAAACCCTCAAGCATGTGAACTGACCCCCATAAGTTGGACACAACTTATGGGGTATTTTTATGCGTTATACACTAGACTTCAAGATCGAAGTCATCGCATACTATCGGCAAGGACATACCGGACTTGCCACAAGTGAGAAGTTTAAAGTAGATTCGAAACTTGTACAAAAATGGGTTAAGCAATACCAAAGCGGTGGCATAGATGCCATCAAGCCAAAGTCGAGTAAAGCTCACTATAGTCGCGAGTTTAAACATCACGTGATTACGACCACGTTAGAGCAAGCATTAAGTCAATCCGAGGTCGCTTTAACGTTCAACATCAGCTCACCTGCCTTAATTAGTCATTGGCACAAAGCGTATCGGCTTTATGGCATGTCTGGACTAATATCCAAACGTAAAGGTAGAACCGCCATGACCAAGCCATTTATTACCGACAAACCAGATGATGAAAAAACACTAGCAGAACTCAAACGTGAGAATGAATACCTACGTGCGGAGGTTGCCTACCTAAAAAAGCTAGATGCCTTGCTCAAACAAAAGGAACAAGCAGTGACAAAGCAAGGCTCATCGAAGCACTAAGGGATAGCTGTTGTTTATCTGACTTACTTAAAGCCTCATGTCTGCCTAAAAGCGTCTTTTATTACCATAGAACAAAGCTTGAGAGTGACGATAAGTACGCTGATTTAAAACAGCGAATTACTGAACTTTACCATCAGCATAAAGGCAGGTATGGCTACCGCAGAGTCACGGCCGCGTTAAAGTATCTAGGGATTCATCACAACCATAAGCTCATTGCTAAGCTTATGCGTCAAATGAAGCTTAGCGCAAAGATAAGACGTCAGAAGTACCGCTCCTATAAAGGACAACAAGGTAAAATCGCGAAGAATCATTTAAAGCGCCAGTTTTATTCAGGTCATCCGCATAAACGCTGGCTCACTGACATTACTGAGTTTAAGGTGGGTGATAATAAGCTGTATTTATCGCCTATACTCGATTGTTATAACAATGAGATCGTCAGTTATACGCTCTCAAGGCGCCCAACCTATGACTTAGTTAGTAAGATGCTTGATGATGCTTTAGCAAAGACTAAAGCGTGTCGTGATAAGGCACTAATGCTGCACTCTGATCAAGGATGGCATTATCAAATGAGACAGTTTGGACAGGTGCTTAAACAGCATGGTATTAAGCAAAGTATGAGCAGAAAAGGCAACTGCTTAGATAACGCACTGATGGAAGGGTTCTTCGGGACACTTAAGTGTGAGACGATTTATATTGAAAAACCTCAAACGATTGAGGATTTAGAACAACAGATTCACGAGTATATTCATTATTACAACAATGAGCGTATTCAGATGAAACTGAAAGGACTGAGTCCTGTGCAGTACAGAACTCAGTCCTTGGGGTAAACTAAACCGTCCAACATTTGGGGGTCAGTTCACATGACACTTGAAGGTTTTTTTATGGCCAAATGGCCAAGCAAATCAAACTAAAGACTATTCAGCAAAAATTACCGCAACATCATCTTTGTTAAATTTGTAAATTTCACCGCAAAATCCGCAATCCATCTCAAAAGTACCGTTCTGTTCTGCAACGATATCCAATGCTTCCGTTTCACCGATTTGCTCGATTGCCATTTCACATTTTTCGCGTGAACAGGTGCAACCAAATGACAAAGAAACAGGGTCAGGAGCAACGACTTTTTCTTCATTATATAAGCGATAAAGAATCTCGTTGGTATCCAGCGTGGTCAACTCTTCCGCTTTTAGCGTGCGTGTCAATACAGACAAGCGTGTCCACAAATCATCATCGATACCAGCGTCTGCATTTTGCTCGACTTCATAGGTTTCTTCGGCGGTACGAGGTAGCATTTGTACCAATATACCACCTGCTTGCAAACCATCAGATGCCAAATTAATCAGCGTAGGAATCTGCGCCGATTGCTTTTGATAATGTGCTAAGCAGTCAGCCAAGTTGTCATGGCTACGCTCAACGATACCTTGGTACGGCTCGCCGCCATCAGGCTGGATATTAATAAATAATACGCCTTGACCCATAGCGCCAAGTTCAGCAAAGGCTTCTTTGGCATGGGTCATCTGGTCCCACGCTTGTATCTGCTCATCAGTTTCACCTTTCCAGCTGGCAAGGGCGCGGATGATACCGTTTTGATCGCATTCAGCCATCGCCCAATTGAGCAAGCTATCGCTATCTGATGATTGCAATTGAATCGACAAGCGACCATCGATTTTAACGGTACTGATAAGCAAACTTGCTGCCGTCAGCATCTCGCCCAATAAGCGTTTAATTGCTTCAGGATAGGGCTTTTGCGCAATCGTCGTCGCATAGCTGCGTGATAGGCGCACCACATCACCGCGCACCGGCGAGTCTTCGATAAAAAAGCGCTGGCGTAAGTCGTTATCGGGAGTATTGCCAACAGTTTGGTCAGCGGAGTTTGGGGCTTGAGTATCTTGTGTCATAGGTCATTTATAAGATTAAGAAGTTGCTAGCTTTATGGGGATTGATACGAATTTATCAATCATATGTGCTAGATTGCTTGACAGTTTTAGGGCGTTTATTAAGGATAAATACTCGTCTTAATCACTATACGTATTATTTGCGCCAAAGCCCATTTTCGTTGATGGTCATTTAAGTTTGAAAAATAGAAACCTTGAAAATATAAGGCCCATTAAAAAAAGTTTACCCCAATCAGTCAATTTGTTGTACAGTAACATTGAGTTGCATAGTGATAAATAACAGCAACAGCACGGACGCATGGCGATAAATTGGATTACAACAAATCTATAACGCCTAAGTTCCCTTCAAATTTTGTGATAATGTGATAAAAGGATGTATCTCATGACTTACTCTCTTTCTACCTCTATTTCCAAACCCTTAACATTGGTTGCCTTTATGGCGCTAGGATTGGCAGGCTGTAACAACAGTAATCAAACTACCTCTGAGGCTACACCAGCAGATGGCGAAGCGACCACAGAAGCGGCAGCAAATGCCAATGGTACCTTAAAAAAGATCAAAGATTCAGGCACTATCGTGGTCGGTCACCGTGACTCCTCTATTCCGTTTTCTTATATCGCTGACGACCCTAATCAGCCTATCGGTTATGCCCATGATTTAGAGATGAAAGTGGTTGAAGCAGTGAAAGAAAAATTGAATATGCCGGATCTAAAAATTCGCTATAACCTAATCACCTCACAAACCCGTATTCCATTAGTACAAAACGGCACGGTAGATTTTGAGTGTGGTTCAACGACCAACAATGAAGAGCGCCAAAAACAAGTGGCATTCTCTAACGGCTTCTTTGAAATTGGTACGCGTCTATTAACCAAAAAAGACTCTGGTATTAAAGACTTCGAAGACCTGAAAGGTAAGACTTTAGTGACGACTGCTGGTACTACCTCAGAGCGTTATATCCGTCAGTATAATGATGATAAAAAGATGAATACCAACATTATCTCAGCAAAAGACCATGGCGAAGGCTTCTTGATGTTAGAGAACGGTCGTGCTGATGCGTTTATGATGGATGACGTACTACTCGCGGGTGAAAAAGCCAAAGCTAAAAACCCTGATGATTGGGTTATCGTTGGTACGCCACAGTCATTTGAGATTTATGGTTGTATGATGCGTAAAGACGACCCTGAATTTAAAGCGGTGGTCGATGAAGCATTAGCCAATGTCTTTAAATCAGGCGAAATTAATACTATTTATGACAAATGGTTTATGAATCCTATCCCACCGAAAAACGTCAATCTAAAGTTTGAGATGTCAGATAACTTAAAAGCCTTGATTGCCAATCCACATGATAGCGATCAGCCAAAAGTAGCGACTGCGCAATAACCATCCTTGTCCCTCAACATAGCATGCTTACGCGTTCAGATTGTTTGTCAAATTTCTTGATGGCAGTCTGAGGCGTGAGCTTTTTAACCGTTGCTCGGAGAGACAATTATGAATTATAGCTGGAACTGGGGTGTGCTCTTTGAGCAGACCGGTATCGGTAATGAGCTGTATATCCATTGGATGATTACGGGTCTCGGCTGGTTGTTATTGATTGGCAGTATTGCTTGGGCAATCGCCATGGTGGTTGGTACCATCTTTGGTATTATGCGCACCTTACCGAATAAAGGCGCGCGTGCTATTGGCACCGCTTATGTGACTTTTTTCCGTAATATTCCTTTATTAGTACAATTGTTTTTCTGGTTCTATATCGCCCCCGGTTGGCTGACGCCATCCATACAAGAGTGGTGGTATAAAGACTTGTCTCCAAATACTTCCGCCATGCTATCAGCTAGTATCGGTCTTGGTTTATTTACCGCTGCCCGTATTGTCGAACAAGTACGTACCGGTATCGAGTCGCTACCAAAAGGACAAATCAATGCCGCCTACGCGCTCGGTTTTAGCATCCCGCAAGCCTATAAAGAGGTGCTGCTGCCGCAAGCATTTCGGATTATCTTACCGCCAATGAGCTCGGAGCTGACCAACTGCTTTAAAAATGCGTCGGTAGCGTCTTTAGTGGGGGTAATGGAGCTGATTAGCCAAACCAAAACCATCAGTGAATATACCCAAAACAGTCTCGAGATTTATACTTATGCGACTATTATCTACTTGGTGTTTAATCTGTCTTTGATTGCCATTATGGGTTTGATTGAACGTAAATTGCGCGTACCTGGGCTGATTGCAGGGAGTCAAAAATGAATATGATGACTGAACTTGCAACCGCATATCCAGGCTTGATGGGCGGTATGCTCACCACTTTAAAGGTATTGTTTTTAGCTATCTTAGGTGGTATCAGCTTAGGAACGGTATTGGCCTTGATGCGGCTATCTGGTATCAAAGCGCTTGAGATACCCGCTAAGCTATACGTCAACTACTTTCGTTCTGTGCCATTATTACTCGTGCTACTGTGGTTTTATTTTGCCGTACCAATGATTTACTTTTGGATAGCGGGTAAATATCTACAACTAGATACAGCCTTTACCTCTTGTGTGGTCGCCTTTATGATGTTTGAGGCAGCTTATTTTTCAGAGGTGGTACGCGCCGGTATTCAATCCATCGGCAGTGGTCAGGTTAATGCCGCTAAAGCACTGGGCATGACTTATGGGCAAACGATGCGTTTAATTATTTTACCGCAGGCTTTTCGAAAGATGTTGCCGCTGATTTTGCAGCAATGTATTATTTTATTCCAAGATACGACATTGGTTTTTGCCATTGGCTTGACGGATTTTTTCCGTGCCGCTTATGTACGCGGTGAGCTGATGGGCTTACTGACACCATATATACTTGGGGCAGGGGCGGTCTATTTTATCATCAGTTTGAGTGCCTCTATTGGTGTGCAACAATTGCAAAAACGTCTAAGGTTTTAAGGTTTTGCTACCTCTGTATTGAAACCTGCGTAAGAATAGCTTTATTTAATAATTACGAAAATAATGTGGTTAGGAGCCAGTGATGAATGAGCCGGTGATAAATAACGCTGACACGTATATAAATGAATTTGGCGGACTGGTCACCGACAATGGTCATGCAAGCGATGAGATTGTCATCAAAATGACCGATGTCAGTAAATGGTATGGCGACTTTCAGGTGATGACTGGCTGTACCGCGCATGTGCATAAAGGCGATGTCGTGGTGGTCTGTGGTCCATCGGGCAGTGGTAAATCGACCTTGATAAAAACGGTCAATGGGTTAGAGCCTTTTCAAAAGGGCGAGATAATGGTTAGCGGTATCTCAGTGGGTGCGCCGAAAACTAATTTGCCTAAGCTACGTAGTCAAGTTGGGATGGTGTTTCAGCACTTTGAGCTGTTCCCGCATCTGACGATTATTGACAATTTGACCGTTGCCCAAATCAAAGTATTAGGTCGTAAAGAAGACGAAGCTAAGAAAAAAGCAATGGCCTATTTAGATCGAGTTGGGCTAACGGTTCAGGCGGCGAAATATCCAGCTGAGCTATCCGGTGGTCAGCAGCAGCGCGTAGCGATTGCCCGTGCCTTAGCGATGGATCCTGTGGCGATGCTCTTTGATGAGCCAACCTCAGCACTCGATCCTGAGATGATTCAAGAAGTGCTTGATGTCATGGTTGAGCTCACCCGTGATGGCATGACCATGATGTGCGTGACCCATGAGATGGGCTTTGCCAATCAGGTTGCCAATCGTATTATCTTTATGGATGAAGGTCATATCGTCGAAAACTGTAGTAAGGATGAATTTTTTGAAAGTGCAAAAAGCGACCGCGCGCAAATGTTCTTATCCAAGATTCTGAATCATTAGCGTATAAGTTAGATTTTTTATCATGAGAAGCGTCTATAGATAGACGCTTTTTTTGTTGTAATTAATTTATATATTTAATATGAATGTTAATGTGAGTGAATATCTGTTTACTGATATAATATCGGTCAATATTCTGATAATTAAAATAATTCGTCAACTTTATTGGAGCTAATATGAGTGTAGAAAATCTGTCCATGTCATCGACCTCATCGTCTAATACATCGTCTGAAGGTATTGTTATCATTGGCGCAGGCTTAGCAGGCTGGCATGTCATTGATGCCATTCGCGCAAAAGATAAAGACATCCCAATTACCTTGATTACTGCCGATAATGGCGATCGTTATCATAAGCCGATGCTAACCATGGCGATTAGCCAAAATAAGCGTGCATCGGATTTAGTGCGAGCGACTGGCGTTGATGCCGCAACAGCAGCAGGGATAACTTTATTGGCGAATACCAATGTCAGCGATATTGACCCTGCCACGCAACAATTACAGCTTATCTCTGCGCTGCGCTCAGATCCTGTTTACACCAATTATGCAACTATCAGCTATGACAAGCTGGTCTTGGCAATGGGTGCCCATCCTATCTTTCCAAAAAGCTTACCAGAAGAGCTCGTCTGGCATGTTAACCATATTGAGCGCTTTGGGCAGCTACAAGAGCAGCTGGCAGTTGGCTGTCAGCGCGTCGCCATTATTGGTGCCGGTATGGTAGGCACTGAAATTGCTGAAGATTTGTTAAAAGCTGGTCATCATGTGACGCTGATTGATTTAAATGATGCGCCGCTATCGCAAATGCTACCGCCAAAAGCGACTGCACGTATTGCCCAAGCAGTGAAATCACAAGGTATTAACTTTTTGGGTGGTTGTCAGGTATCTGAAGTGATTCGTAATAGTGAAGGTGAGTTGCAGGTTAGCTATAAGCCAGTTGTTTCTAGCACAGAAAATGCAGAGTCTGAGACATTAATCGTTGATCATGTGATTGCCAGTACGGGTCTGACAGTTGATGATAAATTGCCAACAGCGGCAGGGGTTGAGTTTAATCGCCGCACTGGTATTGAGGTTGACGCACCGACGCTGCGTACCACTACTGATAACATTTATGCGATTGGTGATTGTATGTCTATCAATGGCGTTGCCTGCCGCTATGTAGCACCACTGCGTGCACAAGCCGCCACCATTGCTGATGATATCTTAGGGTTAGAGCATCGCGGCTATAACCATAAACCACCGATGATTCGCCTAAAAAATAAAGCGATTTCGGTGATGATAACAGGTGTACCGCAAGCGAATGGCAATTGGCAAGTAACCACTGAAAGTGATGATGAGCTTATGATGGATTTGTTAGATGATAATTCTGCGATTGTTGCAACAGTGACCATTAAAGCGCCACCAATAGTATCAGCTTAATAATTGTAAAAATGCTTTTAGTCAACTGTCTTGGCTTTTTAATTTGCCATATATTTTTAAGTTAAGAATATTCTGAAATTTAGTCCTAACTAAAAAGCCAGCCACGTATCAATAGCGTGACTGGCTTTTTTGTCTCAAATATCTACCATATTTTTATGCTATCTTTAATAAAGGCTTTAGTATTTAATGCTAATTAAATGATACGTATTGTATTGCTATGATTGACAGGCTTTCATTGATAGCGTTATAGTAGTTGACACGATGTAAGACCTATTCAAGGAAGAAAGACTTGTTTACAGGCGATTAACAAGCACGATTAATAAGCACCGTAAAAAGTAAAACGAAAGGACTCGTTATGACTCAAACTATTGACTTCGATAGCATTCTAAATAATATTCCCAGTATCAATATAGGCGCGCGCTCTGCTAATGCGCCCCTTACTCAAAGCTATGATAAAGGTCCTGATGTACCACTGATTGAAGCAACCATCGGTGACTTTTTTGATGCCATTGTTGCCAAATATCCTGAGCGAGAAGCGTTGGTCTCCCGTCATCAAAATATTCGTTGGACTTACCGTGAGCTACAACAGCAGGTCAATCAATTGGCGAGTAGCATGATTGAGATGGGGCTTGAGATTGGTGATCGTCTCGGCATCTGGTCGCACAATAATGCTGAATGGCTACTTATACAGTTGGCAACTGCCAAAGTTGGCGTAATTTTGGTTAATATCAATCCTGCCTATCGTACCTTTGAGCTTCAGTATGCCCTAAATAAATTAGGCTGCTCAGCACTAGTATTGATGCGCCATTTTAAAAGTAGCGATTACGCGCAGCTTATCCGTGAATTATGCCCTGAGATTTATCATAAAAACCATCAACAGTTGGATCTAGTCGAAATTCCTACGATTGAGCGTATCATTTGGATTGATGAACCTAATAGCGATGAGAACTTTAATTTTATGCAAAAGTTCTCTGCTTGGATGGCAGAGGGCGATGCCAACGATCCACGAGTAGCAGAGCGGCAAGCGCAGCTTAAAAATACCGATTCTATTAATGTGCAGTTCACTAGTGGTACCACGGGTACGCCGAAAGGGGCGACCTTGAGCCATCGTAATATTCTTAATAACGGCTATTTTATCGGTGAGGCAATGAACCTAACCGAAAAAGATAGATTATGTATTCCGGTACCCTTGTATCATTGTTTTGGTATGGTGCTTGGTAACTTAGCGGTATTAACCCATGGCGGTTGTATTCTTTACCCGAATGACGGCTTTGATCCGCTTACCGTATTACAAACAGTTGAAGAAGAGAAATGTACGGCGTTGCATGGTGTACCGACGATGTTTATCGCGATGCTCGACCATCCGGATTTTGATAATTTTGATTTATCCACTTTACGTACTGGCATTATGGCTGGCTCTAGCTGTCCGATTGAAGTGATGCGCCGCGTCATTGATAAGATGCATATGAGCGAAGTTACGATTGCTTATGGGATGACTGAAACCAGTCCGGTTTCTTGCCAGACCAATGAACATACGCCGCTTGATAAGCAGGTCTCGACAGTCGGACTGGTACAACCAGCGCTTGAAGTAAAAGTTATCGATAGCGAAACCGGCAAAATCGTGGCAATTGGTGAGACGGGTGAGCTATTAACCCGTGGCTATTCGGTAATGAAAGGCTATTGGGGCAGTCGCTTTAAATCGCGTGAAGCGATTCAAGATGGCTGGATGCATACTGGCGATTTGGCGACCATGGATGAAGATGGTTATGTCAAAATCGTTGGTCGTAGTAAAGATATGGTCATCCGTGGCGGCGAAAATATCTATCCAGTAGAAATTGAAAACTATTTATACCGTCATCCCAAGATTCGTGACGTGCAAATTGTTGGTATACCTGATGAGCGTTATGGTGAAGTACTGGCCGCATGGATTATCCCCAAACATCCTGACACCTTGACCGAAGAAGAAGTGCGTCAGTTCTGTAGTGAGCATATCGCCCATTATAAAGTTCCGACCTATTATCGCTTCGTGACCGAATATCCAATGACCATTACCGGTAAAATTCAAAAATTCAAAATCGTTGAACAGATGAAAGCAGAGTTGGGCTTGACCTAGTACGGTTGCTATTGGCTGCTAATAACTGTGAGCGGCTAATAACGGTTAGCAGTCAATAAGAATAAGCCACTGTAACAAGGTAACGTCTGTAAAAAAGCAACGTCACTAGATCATAATTAAAAGACAAGTATAAAAAGGGATACCATGAGCGCCATCATAACCAGTAAATTGAGTCCAAACGCTGCTGAATTTCAGCAAAACAGCGCCGCCATGCAAGTGGTGGTTGATGATTTATATGAGCATTTGCGTAAAATTGCCCAAGGTGGATCGGAGCGCGCGCGCGCCAAGCATTTAGCTCGTGGCAAGTTGCTACCACGTGAGCGTGTTGAGCGTTTGCTTGATGTTGGTACGCCATTTTTAGAAGTGGCTCCGATGGCGGCCTACGATATGTATGGCGAAGATATTCCTGCTGCTGGCGTGATTGCAGGTATCGGTCGTATCAACGGTACTGAATGTATGATTATCTGTAATGATGCCACCGTAAAAGGCGGTACGTATTTTCCGATGACCGTCAAGAAGCATCTGCGTGCCCAAGAAATAGCCCAAGAAAACCATTTGCCGTGTGTCTATTTAGTGGATTCGGGTGGCGCAAACTTACCCAATCAAGATGAGGTGTTCCCCGATAAAGAGCATTTCGGTCGTATCTTCTTTAATCAAGCCAATTTGAGTGCAGCAGGTATTCCACAAATTGCAGTGGTAATGGGCAGCTGTACCGCAGGCGGCGCTTATGTACCAGCGATGAGTGACGAATCTATTATTGTCAAAGACCAAGGGACTATCTTTTTGGGTGGTCCGCCACTGGTAAAAGCCGCCACTGGTGAAGAAGTGACAGCCGAAGATTTAGGCGGTGCTGATGTGCATACGCGTCTGTCAGGTGTCGTCGATCATTTAGCGCAAAACGATACCCATGCGTTATCGTTAACGCGTAATATCGTCAGTCATCTTAATCGTCCAGCCAAACAAATCGCCAATCAAATTACTCCACGTCCACCGCGCTATGATGCTAAAGAGCTATATGGCGTTATCCCTACTGATACGCGTAAGCCATTTGATATTAAAGAAATCATCGCCCGTATCGTTGATGACAGCGCTTTTGATGAGTTTAAAGCACGTTTTGGCACGACGCTGGTTTGTGGGTTCGCGCATATCGAAGGTATGCCGGTTGGTATTATCGCCAATAACGGCATTCTGTTCAGTGAGTCGGCGCAAAAGGGCACGCACTTTATTGAACTGTGCTGTAAGCGCAAAATCCCATTAATATTCCTGCAAAACATCACCGGCTTTATGGTCGGTCGTAAATATGAAAACGAAGGTATCGCTCGTCATGGTGCCAAGATGGTTATGGCGGTTGCCAATGCCAAAGTACCAAAATTCACCGTCATCGTCGGTGGTTCATTCGGTGCGGGTAACTACGGCATGTGTGGCCGTGCTTATAGTCCTCGTTTCTTATGGATGTGGCCAAATGCGCGTATTTCTGTCATGGGCGGTGAGCAAGCAGCTTCCGTACTCGCGACCGTCAAGCGTGATAACTTTGATCGTAAAGGCGAAGCGTGGAGCGACGAAGATGAAGCAGCTTTCAAAGCGCCAATACGTGAGATGTACGAAGAGCAAGGTCATCCTTATTATGCCACTGCCCGATTATGGGATGACGGGGTAATTGACCCTGCTGATACGCGTAATGTATTGGCATTAGCGCTTAGTGCGGCTCATAACGCCCCGATTGAAGAGACGACTTTCGGTGTCTTTAGAATGTAATATGTAAGGTATACAGTGTCTGGTTAGACCACTGTTAGATGCATAATAATATGCCAAAACCTTCATCACGATTTAAAGTTAAAGAGACATTCATGGTAAACGATATCAAAAATAAAACGCAATCATCAGCTATTGATAAGGCTAAAGCAGCCGCTCCGATAAAAAGTGTTGAATCTGGAAATAATTATAAAAGCCTATTGGTTAACGTTAAGCAGCATGTGGCGACGGTTACTTTAAATCGTCCTGAAATACGTAATGCTTTTAATGATGAGATGATTGCTGAGTTGACCGATGCTTTCAAGGCGCTTGGCGATGATGATCAAGTACGCGTTATAGTCTTAGCGGCTGCTGGAAAAGCCTTTTGCGCAGGTGCCGATCTTAACTGGATGCGCGCCATGGCAGATTATAGCTATGAAGAAAACTTAGCCGATGCCGATAAATTAGCGCAAATGCTTAAAACTATTTACCAATGTCCAAAGCCAACGATTGCCGCTATTCAGGGTGATGTTTATGCTGGCGGTATGGGCTTGGTAGCAGCATGCGATGTTGCATTTGCCGTTAAAATTGCTAATTTCTGTTTAAGTGAAGTGCGACTAGGCTTGGCGCCTGCGACCATTAGCCCGTATGTCATTCGTGCGATGGGTGCACGAGCAGCGCAGCGTTACTTTTTGAGTGCGGAAGTCTTTGATGCTAAAAAAGCACGCCAACTTGGCTTTATCCATGAGCGCGTTAGCGAAGAATGGCTTGATGATGTGGTAGCAACGTTCTGTGAAAATGTTGTCAAAAACAGTCCAGACGCGGTAAAAACCTGCAAAACCTTACTTCATGAAGTAGCCGAACAACCTATTACTGAAAAGCTTATTAAGCGTACGGTCAAAGGAATCGCCGATATTCGCGCCTCCGAACAAGGTAAAGAGGGTGTACAAGCCTTTTTACAAAAACGTAAGCCTAGTTGGCAAGCTGAAGATAAATAATCAACAGTAAATTATGAATAATGAAATCCACATGCTTGCTAAGCAGATAGGCACTAAGCAGATAGATATTAACCAAATTAGTATTAAATAATCAGCATCGACAAGTCAGGGAAGTCTATCAATAAAGGCTGATGCTACGATAAAAATATAGGGCAAAATAATAAGGATAGTTATGTTTTCTAAAATTTTGATCGCCAATCGCGGTGAAATTGCCTGCCGAGTAGCAGCAACGGCGAAGCGTATGGGTGTCAGTACGGTTGCGGTTTACTCTGATGCAGACCGCCATGCTAAACACGTCGCTGTCTGTGACGAAGCGGTTTATTTGGGCGGCTCTGCCCCAAAAGATAGCTATTTAAAAGGCGATGCTATTATTGCGGTTGCTCTTGAAGTTGGCGCGCAGGCGATTCATCCGGGTTACGGTTTTCTAAGTGAAAATGCTGATTTTGCCCAAGCATGTCAGGATGCAGGCATCGTATTTATTGGTCCATCGGCAGCTGCTATTCGTGCTATGGGTGGTAAATCTGAGTCTAAGCGCTTAATGGAAACGGCTGGCGTACCACTCATTCCTGGTTATCATGGCGACAATCAAGACGGTGCATACTTACAGGCGCAAGCTGATGCAATCGGCTATCCGGTATTGATTAAAGCCAGTGCTGGCGGTGGCGGCAAAGGTATGCGTATCGTCGAGCAAAGCGCGGATTTTATCGGCTTACTAGAATCTTGCCGCCGTGAAGCGATTACCAGTTTTGGTAATGACCAAGTATTGATTGAAAAATATGCCTTAAAACCGCGTCATATCGAAATCCAAGTATTTGGCGATAGCCACGGCAATTACGTGCATTTATTTGAGCGTGATTGTTCGGTTCAGCGCCGCCATCAAAAAGTGTTAGAGGAGGCACCAGCACCCGGCGTTGATGTCAGCATGCGCGAGGAGATGGGTGCCGCAGCTATTGAAGCGGCGCGCGCGGTGAATTATGTCGGCGCAGGGACGGTCGAGTTTATCGTTGAGCAGCGTGAGACATCCATGCATTTTTACTTCATGGAGATGAATACGCGCTTGCAAGTTGAACATCCGGTCACTGAAGCGATTACTGGTTTGGATTTGGTTGAATGGCAGCTCTTGGTTGCTGCTGGCAAGCCACTACCAAAAACCCAAGATCAGCTGGTTATCAATGGTCATGCTATTGAAGCGCGTATCTGCGCTGAAAACCCTGACAATGATTTTCTGCCAGCGACAGGGACGTTATTTGCCTATCAAAAACCTGAACACAGTACTTTTTCTATTACAAACTGTGGCAACGATGTGCGCATCGATGATGGTGTTCGCGAAGGCGATATTATTAGCCCTTTTTATGATTCGATGATTGCCAAATTGATTGTCCATGCGCCAACCCGTGAGCAAGCGTTGGCCAAGCTTGATCGGGCACTAGCGCAAACGCGCATCGTTGGGCTACCGAATAACGTAGCGTTCTTACGCTATATTATTAATACCGATTCATTTAGTCAGGCTAATTTAGATACCGCCTTGATTGAGCGTGAGCAAGCAAATCTCTTTGATCAGCAGCCTCTTGAGCTATCGACGCTTGTTGCAACGGCAGTAGTACAACAGCTGACGACTGAGTCGCTTGTTAATCAAACTGCTAATAGTAATGACCCTTTTAATCAGCCTTCAGGATTCCGTGCTTATACCAATTATACGCGGCAGTTTAGCTTGGTGTATAACGAGCAGTCTTATCTGGCGCTGATTAGTGATTGGAACAATGCTGCTAATGCTAGTAATAAAATCAATGATAAAATCAGCCAGTTTAATATCGTTATTGAGCAGCATACGACCAACAATGATGTCCAAAATACTGCTCATCAAACCAGCCCTAATCAAACGACTAAGCAGACCAAACCACTATGCAATATTTTGCATAATGGTCAGGTCAGCTATATCAGCGATGACGCCCATAACCATACATTATGGTTAGATAAAATCCGCGTACAGGTACAAAGCTGGCTTCATAATGAAACGGTTCATATCTTTACAGATGCTGGGCGCGATCAGATTAAACTGATCGATATTATGGCGCATGTCGGCGAAGATAATGCTGCCGTTGGTAGCTTAAAATCACCAATGCCCGGGCAAGTTATTGCCTTTAAAGTAGCGGTAGGCGATATGGTCAAGCAAGGCGAACCATTAGCGGTGATTGAAGCGATGAAAATTGAGCATACTATTACCGCGCCAACCGATGGCATCGTCGCCGAGCTACTATTTAAAGCTGGCGATTTGGTGGCCGATGGTGATGAGTTGTTGCGGCTTGAGAGTGTGGTTGAGGCATAAACCCTCAAGTATAAGCTTCATTATAATTTCAAAACGATAGATTTCGGCTTAATAAATACATTAATAAAAGGATGGCACTCATGAATCACTCGTATCCAGATCACGTATCGATCGTTGACGTCAGCCCACGTGATGGCTTGCAAAATGAGTCCAAAACCGTACCGACTGCCATCAAGCAAACACTGATTGAAGACTTGATTGCCGCTGGAATTAAAAAGCTCGAAGTGACTAGTTTTGTCTCGCCAAAATGGGTACCGCAAATGAATGATAATAGCGCGCTGTTGGATGCGCTTAAACCCACACGGCATGATGATGTTTGTTATTCCGTGTTAGTACCTAATATGCGCGGCTTTGAAAATGCGATTTTGCATCGTCCTGATGAAATCGTGATTTTTGGTTCAGCAAGTGAAACCTTTAGCCAAAAAAATATTAATTGTAGTGTTGATGAGAGTATCGAGCGTTTTGCGCCCGTTGCTGCTGCGGCAAAAGAGAATGGTATCAAAGTACGCGGTGTCATTTCCTGTACCGTCGGCTGTCCTTATGAAGGCGAGATTGATCCCAGCCAAGTAGCGTACGTGACCAAGCGTCTGGTTGAAATTGGCGCCGAACAAATTGGTATTGCTGATACGATTGGTGTTGGTACGCCGATTAAAGTACAGCGTGCCTTACAAGCAGCACTTGAGCATGTCGATATAGCGGCAATATCGGGTCACTTTCATGATACTTATGGTCAGGCACTAAGCAACACTTTAGCCGCCTTGCAAATGGGCGTACGTGAGTTTGATACTTCCGTTGCCGGACTTGGTGGCTGTCCCTATGCCAAGGGTGCAACGGGTAATGTAGCGACTGAAGATGTGGTTTATATGCTACACGGCATGGGCATCAGTACCGGTATTGATTTGGATAAGTTGGTTGTTGCTGGTGAGCGTATCAGTGAGTTTTTGGGTCGTCCTAATGGCTCAAACGTCTCACGAGCATTGATTAATAAACGTCAGTCTTAAGAAATAGCATGATAAATACAGTTAACCATAATATAAGTAATCTAAGCTAAATGAATAGTTATATGGATTTATAGCTGGGACAAATTTTCTCACTTGCTGTGCGACTTCGTCACTCCAGATGCTTCAAGAAATTTGTCCCAGCCATATTATTTTAGCTATATTGTCTCTTTTTAAATTGACCCAACGCTATTAAGAAATTAAACCTCAAAATACAAGGAATAGTTATGAGTTTACCCGGATTAGATTTTCAGCTTGGCGAAGATATCGATGCGCTACGTGATATGGTGCAAAAATTTGCTGCGAATGAAATTGCCCCGCGTGCCGCTGAGATTGATAGCAGCGATCAGTTCCCCATGGACTTATGGCAAAAAATGGGTGATTTAGGTCTGCATGGCATCACCGTTCCAGAAGCTTACGGCGGTGTCGATATGGGCTACGTTGCGCATATGGTCGTGATGGAAGAGATTAGCCGCGCGTCGGCTTCGGTTGCGCTCAGCTATGGCGCCCATTCAAATTTATGTATCAATCAGATTAAGCGTAATGGCAGTGAAGCACAAAAACAAAAATACCTGCCTAAGCTACTCAGTGGCGAATTTATTGGCGCACTGGCCATGAGTGAAACCGGAGCCGGTTCTGACGTTACTAGTATGAAGCTGAAAGCCGAAGAAAAAGACGGCAGCTATATTTTAAACGGCAGTAAAATGTGGATTACCAATGGTCCTGATGCGGACGTGATGGTGGTTTATGCTAAGACCAATCCTGAGCTTGGCGCTAAAGGTATGACTGCCTTTATCGTTGAAAAAGGGATGGCAGGCTTTGGTACGGCGCAAAAGCTCGACAAATTAGGCATGCGTGGCAGCCATACTGGCGAGATGACCTTTAATAATGTCGAAGTCCCTAAAGGAAATATCTTAGGGGAATTAAATACAGGCGTGAAAGTATTAATGAGTGGCTTAGATTATGAGCGCGCGGTTTTGGCAGCCGGTCCTATTGGTATCATGCAAGCGGTGATGGACAATGTCGTCCCTTATATCCATGATCGTAAGCAGTTTGGACAAGCGATTGGTGAGTTTCAGCTGATTCAAGGTAAAGTCGCTGATATGTATACCATTTTGCAAGCAGGTCGTAGCTTTTTATATACGGTCGGAAAAAACCTTGATATGTTGGATCAACGCGGCGCAGGTCATAGTCGAGAAGTGCGTAAAGACTGCGCCAGCGTTATTTTATGGTGTGCTGAAAAAGCCACTTGGATGGCAGGCGAGGGCATTCAAATATTTGGTGGTAATGGCTATACCAACGAGTATCCGCTTGGTCGTTATTGGCGTGATGCTAAGCTGTATGAGATTGGCGCGGGCACCAGCGAGATTCGCCGTATGCTAATCGGTCGTGAATTGTTTAACGAGACTAAGTAAATGCTTTTCAGCTAATAGCAAACTTTTATCTAAAATATCAGCTCTAAAATATAAAAATGTGCTACGTTATGTATCCAATAGCGTTGCACATTTTAATGATTTGGATAAAAGACTTTTATATGATCAGTAAACTACTTAGCAATCCAGCCTGTAATACGGTTCCTAATAATATAGACTATAATTCTACAACCAATATAAAAACTATTTGTACCTATAGTTTGTTAGCTAGCATACTTATACTGCTTACGTTGACAGTAAGTATAACGCCAGCACAGGCAGAGTTAGTTGATTTATCTAACTCTGAGTCAGTGATTCAGTTTTCTAGTCGAGACGCAAATTGGTTACAGCCGCCAAAATTTTCTTTTAATAGACGCTCACTCAGATGCTTAGATGAAGAAACTGGTGAACCTGTTAAGATTAGTAGGGAACAGAAATTCGAAGTAACATTGGGACTTCAGGTTGATAAGCAAGGTAAAATAACCAAAACATATGTCAAAAAAAGTAGCGGTAATAAGTGTTTCGATAGAAGCGCTGCTCGACAGGTCCAGACAGGGCGTTTGATGCCATTTCTGTTGAAAGGAAAAGCAGTAAGAGGAAGGGTGAGTTTACCCATTGCATTTGAATATTGAGCACACTAATTGGTAATAAAAGCTTTCTCTATATAGTTTGCTCAAACTAAAAAAGCAGTACGCTTAAAACGTCCTGCTTTTTTAATGTTTATTTTATAAAGGCGGTCAAATCCTTAAAATTGTTTGCTATGGTCAAAATAGCGTGCAAGACCATTTAACAATAAGTCATCACGCAGTCGTACTGGACGGTTGACGTGTTGGGCGATAATGGCTGCGTCGCCACCGGTCATTATGATCTCGAAGTTGGGATGGCGCGTGCTAATCTCGTTAATTGCACCGACGATAGACAGCATAATCCCGCGATGTACCGCATCTTTTGTGGTAATGCCCTGACCGACACTATCAAAGGTGCCATTAGAGATAGTAATTTGCTTGGTACCAGAAAATAATGATTCGCGTTGTAGATAAATACTAGGGAAAATATAGCCGCCCAAATGCTCCGCATGATCGATCAAATCAATCGTCACTGCTGTACCGCAGCCAATCACGCATTGACGTTTTGTCTTATCAACGGCACCCAGCATTTGTAGCCAGCGATCACAGCCTAACTGTTCATCATTATAAGCGCTTTTCATCAAAGCGTGCTCAGCATCGACATGAACAAATTCAAACGGAATATTAAGCTGACCTAAAGTCTCTGAGACCTTCATGTTAAGGTCATCGCCCAGCACCGATGAGATACCGATAAAACTAGGCGCATAACGCTCAAAGCGATCGGTTAGACCCATAAGTAATTCAGCAGGCGCTTGCAAATGCTGCTTGGCATCATGTGAGACTATTTGTCCGATATCATCGGTAAGCCAGTATTTAAGGCGGGTATTTCCAAGATCAAGCCAGAGCATAAAAGTCCCTTTATAGAGTGCTCGTTAAGTAAGTGCTTTAAGCCTTATCAATAACGTCAATGCGTCCGGTAAAAAGCGCAGAAATATTACCGTTATCTTGCCTTAATTGCAAACATCCATGTGTATCGATACCGCAAGCATGACCGGTCATTATTTGCTCTTCACTATTATGGTCTTGGGTGACGTGCAAGCGCAGACCTGTCAGCGCATCCATCGAGTCAAACTGCTTTAAGAAGCTGTCCAAATTATACGTTTGACCAGTGGGCTTCTCTAACCCTAAATGCTCAAAGCGCGTCATAGCCGCCATTAATGCCTTGCTCATTTTCTGATAAATCACTTGTAAGCTTGGCAGACTGCTAGCTCGTTGTTTTGGCTCCAGCATCTGTTCAATATCCTGTAAGCTAATCGCTTGATAACTCATGCCTTCGCACGTTTGCGCGGTTAGCTTTGGTGTGGCTTGGACATTGAGACCAACGCCCATCACCACGCCGACCAATTTGCCCGCTTGTGATACTGGCTCTATCAGAATACCAGCGAGTTTATTAAAGGGCAGTGTTTGGTTATCCAATAAAGATTTATCCACGGCAGATTGATATTGATGTCGATTGTGATTTCGATGTTGATAAAAACCTAAGTCATTTGCCCACTTGACACCGATTGGTGTCAAACCTTGCGCCCGCAATTGCGTATTTAGCGTTTGGATAATGGGCATTTTTGCCAGCTCGACGCCGATGATTAACGATAATAAACCACTAATCGGCATATGTACCGGATGATATAACGACAGATAGACATTGCCGCGCGGCGATTGCCATGAGCGTCCTCGTTGCCCGCGTCCTGCGCTTTGGCTCTCAGCCGTTAACAGGTGCATGACTGCTGCATTTAGCACACCGTTTTGCACTGCTGCGATAAGCTCACTATTGGTCGAGGCGCTAGTTGTTAGATGGCGATGGTTAAGCTCGGGTAGCTGGCGAGACAAGCTGGCAAGTGACGTCATAAGTTTAGTCGATGTGGTTAATGTAGCAAATGTAACATGGGTAATCTTTGATATACTGAGCGATTGTTGCCAATAAAACTGTCGCTAATAAACAGTATCAAGTAGACAGCATAAAGCTCAGGTTGCGATTTGGCAAATGCAATTGAGAACGCTGATCTACGAATAAGTACGAGATAAAATAAGCGCAATACGAGATTATTATAAAAGGTTCGTTCTATGATGTTATATGTGTGGTTTGTTATTGCAGGGGCGTTTGCTGGTGTTAGCGCTGGCTTGTTTGGCGTCGGTGGCGGCATGATTATTGTACCGGCGCTGGTATGGATTTTTACCGCTTATAATTTTCCGCCTGAAGTGGTGACCCATTTGGCAATCGGAACTTCTTTAGCGACCATCGTTGTGACCTCAATCAGCTCAATGACTGCGCATAATAAGCGCGACGGCGTACGCTGGGAAGTGTGGCGCAAAATGGCATTGGGATTGGTCATCGGTAGTTTGGTCGGTGCCGGTATCGCCGATATGATTGACGGCAAGGCATTACAAGCCATCATTGGTATCGGTGCGTTATTAGTCGCTATAAAAATGCTATTTTTCTCTAATAAAGAGCAATTGGGCAAGCCGTTACCGTCTACGGGCGTGCAGTTTGGTGCGGGTGCGGGTATTGGTATGGCATCGTCTATCTTTGGGATTGGTGGTGGTAGTTTGACCGTACCTTTTTTAAACTGGGCGGGGCTACCGATGAAGCAATCGGTCGGTACTTCAGCGGCTTGCGGTCTACCGATTGCGCTGGCTGGCGCGGTAGGTTTTGCATGGTTTGGTCAAGACGTGGTCAACCTACCTGAAGGCACGATAGGCTTTGTCCATATCACAGGCTTTATATTTATTTCGGTTGCCAGCTTCGCTATGGCAAAAGTCGGCGCCAAGCTTGCGTATAAATTACCAGCTTTAATGCTTAAACGCGCCTTTGGGGTGTTGTTATTGTTTGCTGGTGGGCAGTTGTTATTAAGTGGGATTGGGGTGATTTAGGTTTAGTCTAGAGAAATATTTTGAGCATTAGAAACATTAATTAAAAAAACAAAAGCTACTAAATAAAGCGAATAGTTATTAGACGGATAGAAAATTTACATAATGAATAATACTGTACATATGCCTAGATGTTTATGATAATATTTTGCTTATCTCTATTTGCTTAAGTCAGTAAGATCAATAAATGAGATAGATGATCATGGAAGGTCATCATTGAAGATAGCTATTAAAGAAAATCATGAGCCCTATTAATAATAGGTAACTACATACAGTACAAGGAAGCACTGACCATGAGTAAGCCAAATGATAAAACCGCCAAAGTGACTGTCAATGAAGAGAGTGCTACAAACACAGTCACAGACAAAAAAGTTATTCATAATGTTTTTGTTGATACGTTAGAAAAACCTATTAATACCCCTCTTTCTAGACCTTCTGTTGATCCCAGCTTATCTCAACGATCCGATAGTAATGTTCAAAGTAACGTCCAAAACAGTGTTCAGAATACGGCAGGCCTTGATAGACGCCGCTTTATAAAAGGTTTCGGCACAATAGGTATAACGGCTGTAGGGGCCTCTAGTTTAGGCTTAACAGGTTGTGGCTCTGACGATGATAGCTTTAATACGGAGGTAGGTGAGACCGCTAGCTTTGATCATGGCGTTGCCAGTGGTGATCCTTTATCTGATCGAGTTATCTTGTGGACACGAGTGACACCGCAAAAAATAGGCTCTCAACAATTCACCGTTAAGTGGTTTATGGCGCGTAATCAGCAAATGACGGATTTGGTTACACAAGGTGAGGTAACTACGAGCGCTGTAAAAGATTATACGGTTAAGATTGATGTTGACGCTTTAGAACCCAATACCGTTTATTATTACCAGTTTGCAGTTGGCAAAAAGGTCAGCCGGGTTGGCAAAACAAAGACCTTACCCGTGGGTCAAGTAAATCAAGTTAAAATGGCTGTTTTCAGCTGTGCTAATTATCCAGCAGGATTTTTTCATGTTTATGCGGATGCTGCTAAGCGTAGTGATTTAGATGTTTTAATCCATCTAGGGGATTATATTTACGAATATGGCCGCACTACTACTGATGCTCAAGGCAATACTGTACCAGCCTATGCTTCGGCAAGCGCGGCGATTATCGATCGTGAAGTCCTGCCAGCACAGGAAGCCTTTACTCTCAGTAGCTATCGCACACGTTATGCTCAATATAAGACCGATACAGATTTGCAAGACTTGCATGCTATTGCGCCAATGATTGCGGTATGGGACGATCATGAGCTGGCAAATGACACCTACGAAGATGGCGCTGATAATCATCAACCTGATAAGGAAGGAGGCTGGGATGCTCGTAAGCTAGCCGCAGTCACCGCCTATCATGAATGGATGCCAATACGCACTAGTGAAGCACAAAGCAAGATCTATCGTAGCTTTGAGTTCGGTAACTTACTGAGCCTGAATATGCTAGACACCCGTGTCATCGGGCGTGATAAGCAGCTTAATTATGTGGATTATATTAAACAAGATAGTATTGTCGGTGCCTATATTGACACCACTGCTTTTAGAGCAGCTACTAATGACACTAACAGGGAGCTGCTAGGACTTAGCCAAAGCAACTGGCTGGTTAGTCAGATGCAGCAATCGACCGCCAAATGGCAAATACTCGGTCAGCAAATTCTGATGGGACGCATGGACATACCAGCGCCCGTGATCTTAAACCTTGCCGATCCTAGGCTTGGGCTCGATATTAATGCCTATTTAGCTTTAGTACAGAAAGCACAAACCAATCCACAAGGTTTGACGGCTAAGGAAGCAGCTCTTATACAACAGCCAGCTGTTCCTTACAATATCGATGCTTGGGACGGTTATGGCTCAGCACGTCAAAGGGTGTTAACGGCGGCTAGAAGTTATAATAAGAATTTAGTAGTACTTGCGGGAGATTCACACAATGCTTGGGCAAATAATCTAACTACTGATGACGGCGTAGCAGCTGGCGTTGAGTTTGCGACTAGCTCTGTCAGTTCGCCAGGCTTTGAAGAGTATATTCCTAATCCACCAGCACAGGTCAAAGCGGTATTGACTCAACTAATAGGAGGCTTGAAATATATGAATCCTAATGAGCGTGGTTATATGGCGATTACCGTTACCCCTGAGTCCTGTCAGTCAGAATGGATATTTGTCAGTGATATTCTTAAACAAACTTATAGCAGCTCAGTAGGACAAACGTTAAAAGTGGTGGCTGGTGAGAATAAGCTGAGTGTTTAGCTAGCTACTACTTAATTTTACTACTGCTGTTGATATAATGACTTGTAATAATAGCGCTCATCTCTTTTTAGAAATGAGCGCCTTTCTATGTCATTACTTATAACTTCGAATACAGACAATACAAACCCTAAAAATCCCCCACAATTTAAGGTAGAATAGCCGCCTGTTTTTGCTAAGTTTACTGATCCTTCATGCGTCTAAAATCTCTTAAGCTGGCAGGCTTTAAATCCTTTGCCAATCCAACCACCTTTACCTTTCGTCATGGCATTACCGCCATTGTCGGGCCAAACGGCTGCGGCAAATCTAACGTGATTGATGCTATTCGTTGGGTGCTTGGCGAGACCTCTGCCAAGCAGCTACGTGGCGGGGCGATGAGTGATGTCATTTTTGCCGGTACGCAAGATAAAGCCGCCAAAAGTGTCGCCAGTGTCGAGCTGACTTTTGAGCATACGCAAGATGAGCAAAATGGCATAAGGCATGAGTTTAATTTATATCAAGAGCTGTCAGTTCGCCGTCAGATAAATAAAGACGGTCGCTCCGATTACTTTATCAATGGCACGCGCTGTCGCCGCCGAGATGTCGTCGATGTGTTCTTGGGCACGGGGCTTGGCGCACGCAGTTATGCGGTCATCGAGCAAGGCATGATTGGGCGAATTGTTGAGTCCAGCCCCATGCAGCTGCGTGAATTTATTGAAGAGGCGGCAGGGGTGTCACGCTATCAAGCGCGCCGCGAAGAAACACAAAAGAAGTTAGAGAAGACCCAAGATAACTTAGCGCGCCTGTATGATATGCAAAGCGAGCTGGTCAGCCAACAAAAGCGATTGTCCAAACAAGCAGCAGGTGCTCAGCGTTACGAAGCGCTAGCCTTGACACTTGCTGATATTAAGCAACAGCTCGCCATTCAGCAGTTATATCAAGCTAAGCATACCCAGCAGCAGCAAAAAATAGCTCACGAGCGTAGCGCTACCGAAGTTGCAGCCCTGCAAGCGAACTATGAAATGCTAAAAGCTCAGCAAGATAAGCTTGCAACGCATATCAATCAAGAACAATGGCTCAAAGACGATGCCCAAAGTGCCCACTATCAGCAGCAGCTAAGCTATCAACAAGCCGAGCATCAACTTAATGATGCAAGGTCACAACTGACCGTCATTGAGCAGCAACTAGCCAGTTTGGATGAGCAGCGTGTACAGACAGTCAATGAGATTGAGCGCTTAAAATTTGAGCAAGCTGAGCAGCAGGATATATTAGAAGAACTGCGTCCCAAGCTTACTGAATTGACAAGCAAACGTGAATCGCACAAACGTAACGAGCAACCATTACAGCGCGCTTGGCATGAAGCGCAAAACCAGCTATCACGGCTGCAAGATAATGCCCGCACGCTTGAGCAGCAGCAAGCTATTAACACACAAGCACAAAAGCGCTATCAGCAAAGCGATGATAAGTGGCAGCGCCGTCAGCAACATTGGCAGAATTTATGGCAGCAGTTACAACAGTCACTATTGCCTATTGATACTAATAATGGTGCTGATGGGCGCGAGAAAATTGATGCGAACAATTTACAGCAGACCTTAGAGACGCAGGTTACTGAGCTAAATAAGCAATTGCAGCAGATTGAGCGCCAACAAGACAGCGTTGCTGAGCGATTATCAGAGCTACAACCGCAAGCGTATGATTTACAACAGCGCTTAAACACGCAGCAGCGCGAATTGAGCGAGTCTGAAAAACGCCACGCCGTATTGGCAAGTGAATACGATACCTTACAGCAGATATTGCATCCTAAACCTCAGCCAAAATCTCAACAACCTCTTAATGAGCAGACTGATTTAGAAAGCAATGCTGTCAATAACGATCACAATTTGGCTGTTGCAACCTTGCGTGAACAGATTGAACTAAGTGAAAAAGGACGTGAGCACTCGCAGCTACTCGATAGTATATTGGCGCTATGGCTGGATAGTCATGTGCTGGTTTCAAATCAAGCCAACCAATCAAGCGTTAATAACGCAGACAATGACTCTCAAAAAGCGAGTAGCTTATGGCAGGCGCTTGAGCAAGATTTAACTGATGTGTTTACGTATCAAGCTATGCAAAACCAGAATGTTAATATTAAAGATAAGTCGTCAATAGAAACGGGTCATAGCTTATGGTTATCTGCTACGCAAAATTACGTGAATGCAGAGCTATTTATTGGTGATTTACCAGATAACTTGGCTGATAAAGTATTGCCTTTATCCCAGCTGATTACGCAGCCAGCATTGGCACTTTGGCAGCAGTGTTACTTGTATATCGCCCAACCTGAGGGCGATAATCAACAAACTCTCAAAGAAATTGCCGATATCTTACAAGTATTGCCATCGTCAGCCATTCTGCTAACGTCTGACGGTTGGCTTATCAGTCGTCAAGGTACGATCAATCTAAGCAAGTTTGCTGGCGCGCAAAATGGTCAAAATGATAGCAGTAGTCAATTTCTAACACAGCGTTTGCAGCAGCGCACTCGTTTGCAAACGCTAGAAGCGTTGCTTGATGACACTGAGATAAAAATCCAAGACCAGCAAAAAGCCATTGCTAAAAACCAGCATGACTATGATGCACTGACAGTTAATGTAGAAGAAACACGCGCTCAAGCCGAACAGTTGACCCGCGATAAACATCAATATCAACAGCAACTCACCACCAAACAAGCTTATGCTGAACGCATGCAAGCTGACAGTAAACGTCTAAATGCTGATAAAGTTGCCCTTGAGCAAGAGCAGCAAGAATTGGCGCAAGAGCTACAAGCGCTTAATGCTGAGCAGCAACATATCCAAAGTGAGATAGCAGTACTGACACCAAAAATAGTGGATGCGCGGGCAACCAGTCAGCAATTGCAAACTGAGCGTAATAAGCTAAATCACAGACGCCAAGCAGATGATGACGCTTGGCAAGCATTACAACTGCGTATTCAGCAGAGCGAGATGCGGTTAGAACACAGCGTTAGCAGTCTCGCGCGTGCGACCGCACAACATGACAAGTCATTACAAAGCGAGCAGAGCTTAAAAGCAACTTATGAGCAGCAGCAACATAAACTGCCAGCCTTGCAGACCGCATTGCAAACGGCACAAACTGCGCGCAATGAGCAGCAAACGTTATTGACGACGCGCGAAACCGCATTGAATGTGCTCAAGCAAGATTATGTGCAGCAGCAGACTGAATTGGATACGTTGCAACAATCATTGCAAACACAACAAAGTAAGCTTGCTCATCATGCCACCGAGTTGGCACTAAGTGCGGCGCGTTTAGAGGATGCCAGTAGCCATACGCAAGATGCCCTAGACGCATACTATCGCGTCAGTCATAAATATAAAGGGCAATCGGATATATGGCAGCATCCGCAGCAAACAATGAGTGTCTCAAACTTATTAGCTGACTTTATTGCCCATGATCGCCGTGTACGTCCAGACAAAATCGCTGAGCTTGAGTCTGAGCGTAGCAAGCTCGAACAGCAATTAAGTAAAATAGGCGCGGTCAATCTAGCGGCAGTGGCTGAATTGGCGGAAGTTAATGAGCGTCTAGAGCCACTGGCGCAGCAGACAGCAGATATTGCCGCCAGCATGCAGACATTGAAAGATGCCATTGCCTCTATTGATGAGACGACCAAGACGCTCTTTATGCAGACACTTGATGCGGTTAATAATGAGCTTGCTAATTTATTTGCCAAAGTCTTTGGCGGTGGGCAAGCCAGTTTGACCTTGAACACTGACGATATGCCAGCCAATATACCCGCTGATAAACATAAGTCAGAGCAGTGGCGGGCAGGGTTAACCTTGATGGCGCAACCAAAAGGTAAGCGTAATAGCCGCCTTGCTGTACTGTCAGGCGGTGAAAAAACCCTCACCGCGCTGAGTTTGATTTTTGCGATATTCAAGCAGCATCCGGCACCGTTTTGTGTGCTTGATGAAGTCGATGCGCCACTTGATGATGCCAACGTTGCTCGCTTTACTAGCTTGATTCATGAGTTGGCAGATGATTTGCAATTTATTTTCATCAGTCATAATAAGCTGACGATGCAGATTGCGGATGAGCTAAAAGGCGTTACGATGCCAAGCGCGGGGATTTCTACTTTGGTTAGCGTTTCGCTCGATGAGGCCGCACGCTATATTACTCAATAGCGCAAATAATTGATAACTGGCAGCGATGGTCAGTGTTATAGTTAGGGCTAAGGCTATAACGTAACGCAAGTATGTCGGGCTGACGGTAAACGATGACTAGATGGTGACGATATTAATTAGCCATGCTAGACTATTGCCATTTATACCCTCTTGTGTATTCCCTTTTGTCATAGATTAGGATGTATTTCTCATGACCGCTATTCAGTTTATATTGATTGCCATTGCCGCATTTATTGTGCTTGCAGGGCTATTTATGGTCATTCGTAGCTTTAAGCGCCGCAAAAACGCTGAAGCTTTAGCGGTTAATTATGATAAAAACGGTATTCCAATTATACCGCGTCATGAGCGCAATATCGTCGATCAGCCAGACTTGGATGATACGGTTGCTGGCGAGACGAGCATCGGCCCTGATCGCAGTTATTTAAATGCGGTCGTTGAAGAAGAGCCTTTGACCCAACCCCATACCAATATCGATGCACAGCTGACGGCTGCCCACAATCCTATAAGCGGCAATGTAAATAACGATAATAACCATGTAAATAATGAGGATTATGCGCGCTGGCAGGATGAGCAACACTATGCCGATAATAGTGAGTTTGCAGAAGCGGCTCAGCAAATGCATATCGAGCAAGAGCCTGATGCGTTTTCTAGCCTTATGTCTGCGACGGACAGTCTGATGCCATCGATTGATACGGCAGAAGAGCCAAGCTTTAATGATAATAGCCCGATACTCGACCAGCATCTGTCAGAGCCTGTTGATGACGTTCAAAACGCGCCATTAATCAACGCCAAAGACAATATCAATATCACCATTTTGCCGCATCAATATCGCGACCGTCCAGCAGCAGTGATTCGTGGTCGTGATTTATTGGCGTTAATTGATAAATATGGTCTGCGCTATGGGGCGATGAATATGTTCCATCGCTATGAGCAAAAAGACGGTACAGGCATGCTATGGTTCAGTATGATGGGTATCACCGATAGTGGTATTGCGCCTTTTGATCCGCATAGCGTAGCGACTAATAGTTATAACGGTGTGGTAGTTTTCTTATCTTTGCCGCATCCGCAAGCGCTGCGCAGCTTTGATAGCATGATGAGCGTTGCCTATATGATGGCAAGCGATTTAGATGCCATTATGCTTGATGAAGAGAATGAACCAATCACACCTGAATATAAGCAGCAATTGCGTAACCAAGTTCGCGACTACGAAGGTTAAGAGCTACCAAGATTAATCAAAAATCGGTAAATACTGGTATTACTCTAAAAGGCAAATAGCGATTGACGTTATTTGTCTTTTTTCATTTTTACTTATAGTCAGTTTAAAATAAAAAAGTCGCCCATTTAACATCGCTTTACTGGGATAGATTTTTCTCGCTTGCTGTGTGCTATGCACTCCAGAGGCTTCGAAAAACCTATCCCAGCAGCGCTGCGTTTTATTTGTAAAACGCTAAGTACATTCTAATTTTCTACAAAATGATATCCGAGTATCCTGCAAACTTGTTATCATATCGGCATCTTGAATTGTAAAGACGCCGACTATGACTGATCCTATCTTATCAACCGCTGCTCACACTAAAAACAATCAAAAAACGACTGCGCAACCTGCCAATGAAATCGATACTGACAATGCTCAAAACGAAATCGTTGCCCAGATGCGTACGCTTATTGAGTCGCTCAAAACCCATAACTATGCTTATTATGTGCTTGATAATCCCATCTTAGAAGACAGCGAATACGATCAGTTGCGTCGCTCTTTATTGGAGCTTGAAGAAGAATACCCAGATTTGGTGCAGCCTGACAGCCCGATTAATCAAGTTGGCGATATGCCGCTATCTGCTTTTACCCAAGTCAGGCATGATGTGCCGATGTTGTCGCTTGGTAATGTCTTTGAATATGATGATTTGCGCGATTTTATGCGCCGCGTCAATGACCGTCTAAGCGACTCTCAGAAAAATCCTGAATATGAAATAGAGTTAAAACTTGATGGCTTGGCGGTCTCACTAAAATACGAGTATGGACAGTTTGTACAAGCAGTCACGCGCGGCGATGGGCAAACGGGTGAGGACATTACCCAAAATGCCAAAACCATTCGTAATTTGCCGCTATGGCTTGCTGCTGCTACTGATATCCCGCTGTTAGAAGTGCGTGGCGAAGTATTAATGCCAAAGGCAGGCTTTGAGCGCCTTAATCGGCTTGCCGCAGAAAAAGAAGAAAAGACTTTTGCCAATCCGCGCAATGCTGCTGCTGGTAGCTTACGCCAACTTGACCCAAGTATAGCCGCCAGCCGTCCGCTAGCCTTCTATTGTTATTCAGTGAATCAAGGGCTACCAATTGCCATTGAAACCCAATCAGCAGCCTTAGCTTGGCTAAAAGACATCGGCTTTACCGTTAGTGCGGTTGAGGTAGTGCAGAACCCACGCGAAGCCCAAGCTTATTATGAGTCAGTGATAAAGACACGCGCAGACTTACCGTTTGAGATTGATGGCTTGGTTATCAAGGTCAATAGCTTAGCGCTGCAACAACAGCTCGGCTTTTTATCCCGTGAGCCGCGCTGGGCAACTGCCTATAAATTCCCTGCTGAAACCGTCATGACGCGTTTGCACGCTATCGAATGGCAAGTTGGACGTACCGGACAAATCACCCCAGTCGGTAAGTTAGAGCCGGTAAAAGTAGGCGGTGTAACCGTCAGCAATGTCACCTTGCATAACTTTGGTGAGATTCAGCGTCTTGATGTACGCGCAGGCGACATGGTCAGCGTCCATCGTGCTGGCGACGTCATCCCCAAAGTCACCCGCGTCTGGCATGAGCAGCGTCCAGCTGATTCCGAGCCTGTAAAGCTACCGTCCACTTGTCCAGTATGTGATTCTCCAGTCGTATTACCCAAAGATGAAGCCTTAGCTCGCTGTACCGGTGGTTTATTTTGTCCCGCGCAGCAGCAAGAAGCGCTTATTCACTTTGTCTCGCGTCGAGCGATGGATATTGATGGCTTAGGTGCAAGTTGGTTGATTAGCTTCTTTGAGCATGGCTTGGTGAAGACCGTCGCTGATATCTATCAGCTGCACAATCATCAAGAAGAACTGATTACGCTTGAAAAACTAGGCGAAAAGTCGGTGCAAAATATTATCAACGCCATTGAAGCTAGTAAACATACGACACTGGCGCGCTTTATCTATGCGCTGGGTATTCGCGGTGTCGGTGAAACGACTGCACAAAACCTCGCTCAGCAATTTGGCGACCTTGATGCCTTAATGTCTGCCAGTATCGAAAAACTGCTACTTACGCCAGATGTGGGCGCTATTACCGCTGAGCTTGCTTATAAGTTCTTCCGTGCACCGCATAATATCGAAGTCATTACCGCATTACGTGAGGCAGGCGTCCATTGGGATAAAGTCGAGCAAAAAGTATCTAGTGATTTACCACTTGATGGGCAAACGTGGGTTATCACTGGCGCGCTGGCAAGTATGGCTCGAGATGAAGCGAAAGCAAAACTTCAAGCCTTGGGTGCAAAAGTATCCGGCAGTATTTCAGCTAAGACTACCGCGTTATTGGCAGGGGAAAAGGCTGGCTCGAAGATGGCGAAGGCTGAAAAATTGGGTGTAAAGGTTGTAGGTGAGGAAGAGTTTTTGGCGTTGGTAGAAAAGGTATAGTAGCTAGAGTGAGAGCTTAGTGATGTTATTACTATACTCTCACTCTAATTTTAAAAATTTATATACATAATGATTGCTACTTTCACATCAAGTCTTTAACTAGTCTATTAAACTTAACTGACGGAGTATCTTGATCTAATAAATATATTACGTCTCGATATTCATCACTTATTTTATATTGTTTCATAGTTGGCTTTTTTGGATCTCTATAGTTTTTTACTACACCTTTTTCTATAAGAGTAGAAAGTAAACTAACGGCGGATAGCTTTTTTCTAACCTGTGCTTGTTTTCTAGGATAAAAATTACCCCGTTCATAAAAAAGCTTAAATACTTTTATTAAATCCGTTGAAATATCTTGTTTTTGATCTTTTTTATCTTCACGTGTCTGGCTAATCAAATGGTGGATTTCTATTAAATTACAACTAGGGCTAAAAAGTTTTTCAGGAATATTTGTAGACATACCGTCTCGAGGGTCAATATCTTTAAAGTATGAATCATAAAACCTAGTTGAATTATCAAAAGTGCATTCCCAGAAATATTCATAATTAATAAAAATACAGTCTTTAAGAATTTTGCCGCGGAAATCGAATGTTGGCTTGCTAGAAGAGTTTCCAAAAATATCAATGAGACATAAGCCTTGTATGTATCCATTACTTTCGAATATTTTTTCAATGATATCAGTTCTAGTATTAATATTGGACTGGTTATTGCCTTTCTCTAAAAGAGTCAACAGAAGGGTTACTATTGCAGAAACAAATAAATTCTTATCATTTAAACTTTCATTGTTTATATTATCTATTAAGTCTAAGCAAAAAAGTACTAAGTCGTCGTCAAGAACTACTTTTTCTGAAATGGACTTGGCAAAGCTAGTGTCAAATTTTAAGTAGCCACTAATAATTCTAAAAATATTTTCTTCTATTTCAGGTAAGTCTTTAGTATTAAAGAATTCTGATACTAAAAGCGATTTAAAGTATATGTCGAAAACATCATATCTAAAATAAAAATTCTCATCCTTATATAAAATTAAGGGGTGGCCTTTAATTTTATCTATATATGAATTATCAATTTCAACATCTATATTTTTATTCTTGAGTACTTGTTTAATATCGGTGATGCTTATACTGTTTTTCTTACTAGAAGCCATACTTATGAATAATTTAATCTGATGGTCTAGGCTTAAACTATCTAATTTTACGATTTCTCTAGTACATATTTGGGCAACTAATACATCTAAGTGGTTCTTTTTATCTAAATACTGACTATTTATTTTGTTGTTTATATCTATATCATCATTATCTGATTCAATAAGATAACTGATCATATCTAAAAGAAAGGGAATGTAGGTTTTTTGTTCAGAAATATATCCATCTTCTTTTGTTTCAATCGCTAACTTGTTAGCTAAAAGCATAGCCTTGTTTATTTTCTTTTCTTGAACTAGTTTTTTTGAAAAGAATTCTGTTGCTAAATCACTGTTAAAAGCTTTTAGGGTTATTTCAGGAAGTAAGATTTTCTTACCAACTTCATTCCAAAAATGATCTCTACAGGTAATTAAAATTTTAGTTCTGTGAAGACCTGATGAATATTCTTCGAATATTGAATTTATAAAAGTTTCTATATCAAATTTATCACCAAGCTTAGCGATAACCTCATCTATCCCATCTAATACAATGACTAGACTACCATTATCGATTGATAGTTTGAGAAGATCTTTACTAAACTTTGAACCCTCTAAACTTTCAACTTCCATTAATGCATTGTAAAAATCGAAAACATCACTGATTTTGTTATCTTGACTATAGTTTCTTGAAAGTTCACTAATTATTTTTTTAGAATCAATAAATAATATTCCTAAACTATTAACTTCGTCATAAACATAGTCCAGAAACTGTTTCGCAAGTGTAGTTTTCCCAATACCACCATGACCACTTACAACAAATAAAGGCTCGCTTTCGGTATTAAACCACTCTTTAAGTCTATCGATAGCGGATAGGTCTAAGTTACTATTACTATCATTGTCATACAGCCCATTAACATAGACAGGGAGGTTGAATTTTTCGTATGGAAGGATACAATCCTTATATAAATGTTCATATCCAAATTCGTCGATAAAGAAAACATGATTAGTACCAAAAAGCTTTCTTATATTCTCTTTTCTTCTATCTACATCTTTAATATTAGGCTTATCTATCAATATTATAGTTCTATTAAAATCTAAAATTAAGTTATTTTTCTTTATTTCTCCTAAGGTTTTCCCTTGGTTTGTCTTCTCATGTAGATAGATAAATTCTTTTGAGTCTGAGAACCTATCAACTAATTTGTACACTTCATATATAATATTATCTTTCCATTTCTTTACTTTAACTGGAAAATTTTCTGCTAAAGAAAAGCTTGAGTTTTTATCTATGTATAGTTGAATAGTTTTTTCTATAGACCTTTCAGGCGTTGTTACAACTTCGTCTTCATTTTTTCTATTTTTCAAGAAGTATTTTCTATATTCTTCAAACTCATACTTCAGTTCTTCTATTTCAGAAATATTGGCAGTTCTTATTTCATCTGCTTTTTGACCTTTTCTAACTAAAACGACTCCTTCATCCAATGATCTAGTTTTAGTCTGTAATTCTTTTTTTGTTTCAGTTATAAAAATTGGGGAGGGTATGCTAAAAACTAATAATTCAACATCATTGTAGTTTACTTTATTTATACTAAAATTTATAAATGCTGGCCGTGTACATTTTTCTAGTCTTTGAACTAAGTCTTTCTTAAAGCTGTCAATATTCCTAAGTTGTTTTATCTTGGAGAAATCTATGTTGTATGATTTTTTTTCACTTTCACAAAATCCAAATATTAGATATCTACTTTGACCTACATAACTATGATAAGCGTTGGCAAGTGAAATTATATCCTTTAGGAATTCTCCCCATTTAACTGCCATATCTTCACTAGGCGTACTATCATCCCAATACCACTGCCTTTTAAACTCTAATATGGGCGACTCTTCTTTCGCTAGAATCAGTTCAATATCGTCTTGCATTTTGCTTTCCATGAAGTTTAGTAAATATGTCGCATCTTATCATTAATATAACATTTGTTTATAAAAATATTTAATCCCAATATTATTATTAAACTTCAAATATTTGCCTCATCAGTTGTTAGCATGCCCCTTCACTTCACCTTTTTTACCATCTGGCTTAATTTCTATAGGTAACACTAGTCCTTTTGCAAAATCCCCAGCCAACACATAATTATAGCTGCTGGCAGCGACATCGGGCGTGGTATGAATGATAAGCGTCATGTCTTTATCATCGGTCAGCTGATGTGAGACATAGCTTTCACTTAGCTGATCCAATGCTTTTGACAGCGCCTCGTTACTTGCCATACTTACGGTCAGATTATGCTGAGCAGTGGCGTTATCAACTTTGAAATACTCGGCGTAGTCGCGGACATTTTGGCTATCAAGCGCAAACGGATACTGATAATTAGCGAGATCGGCTGCCTGTTCACCGCTTGCCATTGCTGACCAGTCAACCGTATTTGCCGCCGCTGCGTCTGCCGTCGTTACCGCTGCGTCAGAGTTTTTATTAGCAGTATCAGTGCTATTGTCGCAACCGGTTAGCGCCCACATGCTTGCAGCAGCGATTATTACTATATTCGTTAGGCGCTTTGACATCGACGTATTCTCTCTATTGTTTATCATAAGATGTTTTTATACATGGGCTATTTTGACAGCTTTCTTGGCGCTTCTCTAGCTAAATGCGTCAGAATACTGACTCTTTAACATCGTAAAATTAAATAATGCGTATTGTCATCTATAAGACCATTTAAAATGGTAGGCATAAAAAAACAGCCACCAAATGATGACTGTTTATAGTAATGCTAATTATAGTAATGCTAAGTTTAACAATGATAGGTTTATCGTTATCAATGCACGATTAAACCGAAATCATTATCTACCCACTTGGCAATTCACTTGGTATTCTTTACCGTCAGCCCATTTCATAGCAAAGATACCTTTGTCGCCTTTCATGTGCCATGCATAGACAACTTCTGGGTTCGACTCATTCACGTAGCTTGCTGTATCGCCTTGTACTGCGCCATTTAAGATAACTGGCTGATTTGCCCAGTTTACTTTAGGCAATGTGGCGTTTAGCATTACTTGTTTTTTGTTGATTGACTGTTTTGCGTTGATAGTGCTGCCATCAGTACAGGTATAAGGTGCTGGTGCCATACGGTCATAAGATGCGTCAGTTACGCTTTCTGAAGCAGGAGTATTTGGCGTAGTAGGCGCAGTAGTGGCACAGGCGCTTAGTAGAGCGAGGGCAGGTAGAGCAGTAGCAATTTTAGTGAGGGTGTTCATGGTTTTCTCCAAAGGTATAAAAGCTATCATGTATTTGTTATTAACTATGCGTTAAGCATATAGCGCATATACTAACGAAAACAGCACTTAAATAATGTTAGAAATTGTTTGTTACGTGTTCATTTAGTTACTTAACGACTGAATAATGTAACGCTTTATTTAAGGTGTTTATTATTTAAGGTATTTAAAAACCGCTAAGTGTTAACAACCTGAACAATGAGTGTGTTCAAACATAATTAATTTTAAATAAGAAAGCGTCTATCGACTGGAGAGCCGATAGACGCTTATTGTTGAACTGAGTTAAGACGTTGTGACTGCTTTAAAAACGACTTAATTTGGCAGTATGATCTACCATATTAGCTACTTAGTTTTGCGTGGCGGTAGACCGGTATGCTGAGTTTGGAAATTACCTTTAGTTACTTTTTTAGCATTTCTACCCGAGGTGTTTTTCGCAGCGCTCGCACTATTATTATTGCGCTTCACCGAATCATTACCTAAGCGGCTGTTCTTTTTACGTGCCGATTGATAGCTATCTTGTGCGGCTTCACGCCCTTCTAAGCTGGCATTAAATGGTGGAATTAAGCAGCCACGATTTTTACCGATCAAATCACCACGCCCCATATCTTGCAGCGCTTTACGTAACATTACCCAGTTTTTAGGATCGTGATAGCGTAAGAAGGCTTTATGCAATTTGCGCTGCTTACCAGATTTGACAATATCCATATTACCTTCGTCACGGCTGATTTTATGCAGTGGGTCTTTATGAGTGTGATACATAGTCGTCGCGGTCGCCATCGGGCTTGGGTAAAACGCTTGTACTTGGTCAGCGCGGTAGCCATTGCTTTTTAGCCATAGCGCTAGATTCATCATGTCTTCATCTTTGGTGCCCGGATGGGCGGCGATAAAGTAAGGAATCAAATACTGCTCTTTGCCCGCTTCTTGGCTGTACTGCTCAAACATGGCTTTGAACTTGTCATAATTGCCCATGCCAGGTTTCATCATTTTTGATAGCACGTTTTCTTCTGAATGCTCAGGGGCAATTTTTAGATAACCGCCTACATGATGACTGACCAATTCTTTGACATATTCAGGATCTTTAATCGCCAAGTCATAACGCAGACCTGAGGCGATAAGGATTTTTTTCACGCCTTTGATATCACGCGCTTTACGGTATAATTTCGTCAAATTACTATGATCGGTAATCAGATTTTCGCAAACATCAGGATAAACGCAAGACGGTTTGCGGCAGTTTTTCTCAATCGTCTCGTCTTTACAGTTTAGGCGATACATATTAGCGGTTGGCCCACCAAGGTCAGAGATAACGCCAGTGAAGTTCGGTGCAGTATCACGAATCGCTTCGACTTCACGTAAGATAGATTCTTCTGAGCGGTTTTGAATAATGCGTCCTTCGTGCTCGGTGATAGAGCAAAAAGTACAGCCACCAAAACAGCCGCGCATGATATTGACCGAAAATTTAATCATGTCATAAGCAGGAATGCGGGCATCGCCATAGCTTGGATGCGGCAGACGCGCATAAGGCAAGTCAAACACATAATCCATCTCTTCCGTCGATAACGGAATCGGTGGCGGATTGAGCCACACATCTATAGAGGTATGCGAGTTACCCGCGCCGCTGCTATGACGCTGTACCAGCGCGCGTGCATTACCCGGATTGGTCTCAAGGTGCAAGATACGGCTGGCATGGGCATAAAGCACAGGGTCGGATTTGACATGCTCGTAATCAGGCAGACGAATGACGGTTTGCTCACGCGGTGGCATTTTGAATTTATGCTTACGAGCGGTTTGTGGTTTATCAAAGCCGCGCATTTGTACCACTTGGGTTTCTTCGTCGACTTGCTCTGCGTTGAGAATTTTATTTGCCACTGGCTCAGACACGAAGCCTGGATATTGCCCTGCCATTCCCGATAGCGCTTGCCCAACAGGTGAATCAGAAGGTTTATCTTGCTCAATTGAGCATTGATCAACGTCTTCAGTCATGACATATGGGTTGATAATTGGATCAACACGACCGACGGTATCGACATCATTACTAGCAACTTCGGTCATGCCTGCTTGCCAATGACGACGGGTTGGGGTCAATAAATAAGATGTACCACGTAAGCTACTCATTTGCTCAAAGCTATAACCCTTTGATAAACCATGTACCACATCGACGATGGCGCGCTCAGCATTACCATATAATAAAACATCGGCACGGGCATCCATCAAAATACTACGACGGACTTTATCCGACCAATAGTCATAATGCGCGATACGGCGTAAGCTGCCTTCGATACCGCCCAAGATAATAGGCACATCAGGATAGGCTTCACGGCAGCGCTGGCTATAAACAATAGCGGCGCGGTCAGGGCGTTTGTCCGCGACGTTACCCGGAGAGTAGGCGTCATCGCTACGAATTTTACGGTCAGCGGTATAACGGTTAATCATGCTGTCCATATTACCGGCAGTCACGCCGTAAGCGTAGACGGGCTTACCAAGCTCCATAAAGGCGTCTTTACTTTTCCAATCTGGCTGCGCAATGATACCGACGCGAAAGCCTTGTGCTTCTAGCAAGCGTCCGATAATTGCCATACCAAAGCTTGGATGATCGACATACGCATCGCCTGAGATGATAATGACGTCACAGGCATCCCAGCCAAGCGCATCCATCTCTTTGCGGCTCATCGGTAAATAAGGCGCAGGCTCGTAGCAGCTCGCCCAATGTTTGTCGTAGTCGTAAAGGGGTTTAGTACCTTGTTTAAAGGCGGTGCGGGCGATGGTATCGGCAGACATGAGCGGACCTGTTAATTAGAAAAATTGCACTGAAAATATAGCCCCTATTAACAAAGGATAATAATGGCTAAATTAAAAGCGCTCATTTTAACATGAATTGCACTCACGATGTCATAAACAGTGATAAACGATTGGCGATAAGTTATTGATAGCGTAAGATAATATACCAGTAAGGAGGCTTCTAAAAAATTAGAAAACCCCTTATTTTAAGCAGTCTTTAGTAGAGTAAGTTTATTGCTCTAGTAGCTGGAAAGGGAAAGTAATCACGTCAAAAGCAAGAGCAAAGGGTAGTAAGACCAGTTTTTGAGCGCTATTGGGTCCATTACGCGAGACTTGAGTCTGCTGGGTTTGGGTGTAAAAGCTCACCATATAAGGTTTGCTTAAGGCGCGATAATTTGATTGAATTAAGCTTAAGTTACTCACTTGTGGGTAGATGGCGCCTTTCACAGGAACGCTAAAACAAAAGCGCTGAGCATTGATGCGCTGATCACTGGCTGACGTGCATTCTTTACCGTTATTTTGTAAAAAGAACTGATAGTCAGAACGCTTAAACTCATCCTTTAGTTTGGCGTAAGAAAGCTTCATTTCTCCTTGAAAATAACCATCATTGTTGGGTACATAAAACTTCATCTCATTATCGACTTGGATATTTTTTGGGGTTAAATTGGTCAATAAATTCACCATCTCCGTTCCCCCTTGAGTCAGCACATAGCTGTTTTTTTCACCGACGATGACCATCGTAGCGTTTGGCATCTTTGGTAATGCTTGGGCAGGACGACCAAAAGCGACGATTTGATCTTCGGATAAGACATTATTGCTAGGCGTGCTGCTGACCTGATTGTTATTTTCTAATAATGAGCTGGTGGCACAGCCTGAGCTGGCTAGCAAGGCGGCAAACAAAGCGCCTGAGATTACAGTTTTTGGATTGATACGTTTTAGAAGTGAATGAATAGGTTTTTCTATATTAATATGAGCGGTACTTTTAATCATAAGAGGGCATCCTTGTCCGTATTTTTAAATTGAATTGACTATATTTACTTATTATTAATATTAGCAGTTATTCATTACTAATATCGATTATTTAAAGCAATATAGGCAAGTTAATATAAATGTCTATTTTCTATTTAGAACTGACTATATTTAATAAAAGCTATATCCTACAGAAAAACTTAATCCAGTAAAATCTTGGTGCCACTCTTGGTAAAGTTCATCACAAACTGGCTTTTAAAGCTGCGCACATTATTCTCGTACGTCAGCAGATTGCGTGTAAATTCATGATAATCATTCATATTTTTGGCATTGACCATCAACATAAAATCCGCATCACCCGACACTTCATAACAGCTCATGACTCGCGGTTGATCGTGCATCAAGCGCTCAAATCGATGCTGCATTGAGTTGTTAGAGCGCAACATCTCTATCATCACCACCGCTGTTAGCCCGTAACCAACCTTATTTGGATCAACGATAGCGACTTGTTTGGTAATCACGCCGTTGTCTATTAATGCTTGAATGCGGCGCTGAGCAGTAGCGATAGAGACGTGAACTTGTGCTGCCACAGCTTTCAATGGCAATGTCGCATCTTCTTGTAGCAAGTTCAAAATGGCCTTATTGGTACTGTCTAAAAAATCGCTCACGGTATGTAATCTCCCCAAATAACAGCATTAGATTTTTATATTATTATCACTATAAATCAATTTATGATAATAAAACTACTTTGTTGACCATAAATAGATAAGTTTATTCAAAAATAAATTGATATAGAAATAATATTTCACTATCTATCGGTAAAATACAGCGCATCAATCAAAGCTGACCAACAAACAAACCATCAATAGCTGGTTCGTTGAAGGTCTACTATTTACGGTGCTACTTATGTCAACCTCAGTCCTATCTACTGTACTCACGAATACGCTAGCAACCACCGTTTCGCGCTTGCCACTGCCTGCGATGTGGACAGCAGGTAGCGCACAGCAACGCACCTTAATCATGGGCGTGATGCTGGCGATATTGTCAAACGTTTTATTTGGCGTGCTTTATGCTTACAGTAGCTTTTTAGCGCCGTTATCAGGCACGCAAGTATTTATCTGGCGTATGCTAGCGATGTGGGCGGCATTAATAGGCTATTTACTCATTAGTGGGCGTTTAGGCACTCATATCGACAAACTAAAAACCTTAGGTTCTGTTAAGCAATGGGCTTGGTTACTATTACCAACGCCGATATTTCTCAGTCAGTTTTGGCTATTTATGTGGGCGCCAGTAAATGGTCAAGGTGTACAGACAGCAATGGGTTATTTTTTATTCCCACTGATGATGGTGGTATTTGGTTGCGTGCTATTTGGCGAAAAGTTAAGTCGTTTGCAATGGTTGGCAGTGGGCTTTGCCGCATTAGGGGTGGGCAGCGAGATTGTGCGCACGCAAAGCGTTTCATGGGCAACACTTTGGGTCTGCGGAACCTATCCTATTTATTATATTTTACGTCGTCTGCAGGGTATCAGTGCGATTACTGGCTTATTGGTCGATTTAACCATTTTTGCACCGTTTGCTTTGGCGTATCTATTCTTTATTGCACCAAGTAGCTTAAGCTTAGTTGGTGGTTCAGGATTTTTTATCATGATGCTAATAGGTTTGGGTATCTTAAGTGTATTGGCAATGAAAACCAACGTCGATGCCAGTCAGATGCTGCCGATGAACGTCTATGGCATGATGAGCTATATAGAGCCGGCGTTATTATTTATTTTGGCAATCACTGTATTAGGTAATCCATTTGAGTCAGCGATGATCTATAGCTATGGGTTAATTTGGCTTGGGATTGTCTTTTTAATTGCGCACGGGGTGCGTCAATTGCGCCGTTCTCATAAGCAATCGAAAATGACAAAAATTTCTCAAGCGGCTTAAGCGTTTATACAAATGATGAGTAAACCAAATAAAAAAAGGACGATTCAGCCAATTGGTTGAATCGTCCTTTTTTATCGCGCTAAAAATAATCAATTTAAGACAGTAGTATTAAACCAATAAATTTAGTCGGCATTTTTAAAGCCGCGCTGCTTATCACGTTCCCAGTCTCGGTCTTTAAGTGTTTTGCGTTTATCATGCTGCTTTTTACCTAATGCTAAGGCAATCTGACATTTTACCAACGAGTTTTTCCAGTAGCAGGATAACGGCACGCAAGCATAACCTTTTTGATTGACTGCACCCATTAATTTTTCGATTTCGCGGCGATTAAGTAATAGCTTACGCGTACGGATACTATCAGGACTGACGTGCGTTGAGCTACTCAGCAACGGCTGAATATGCGCGCCAAATATGAAAGCTTCATTATTACGAAAAATAATATACGCTTCGGTAATGGTCATTTTACCCGCGCGAATGGCTTTCACTTCCCAGCCTTGTAACGACAGTCCTGCCTCAAAAGTCTCTTCAATAAAGTACTCATGACGAGCCTTTTTATTGGCACATATTTGATTTTCCGGTTTTTTTGATTTTTTTGACATAATTTCTCCATAAGGACTTCAAAATATATTGCCCTTGTCTAACAGTCCTCATCCGAACCCTTTAATATGGATTGTCTTTTATTAAGTAATAAGAGGGATGAGTCGAACCGACTATTGTAGCAAAGCAGTCGGTGTAAAGGTAAGTCGGCTGTTAGGACAAATGTAGCAGATAAGTATTAAGTTTGGGCAAAATTTGCTAGCATATACCTTATTATTACCAACCACGTTATCACCAACCATATTGGTCCTGCTATGAGCCTTCCTACTTCTTCAAAATTGCATACCAAAATTTTATATCCTGGCACCTTTGACCCCATTACTAATGGTCATGTGGACTTAGTCACGCGTGCGACCAAATTGTTTGATGAGGTGGTGATTGCTGTTGCCTCAGGACATCATAAAAAGCCATTATTTAACTTTGAAGAGCGCGTTACTTTGGTCGAAACGGTATTTGCCGATTTACCGCAAGTATCAGTAATTGGCTTTGAAGGCTTACTCGTTGACTTTATGCGTGAAAAAAATGCCACAGCAGTATTGCGTGGTTTGCGTGCGATGTCAGATTTTGAGTATGAATTTCAATTGGCGAATATGAACCGTGAGCTCGATGAAAACTTTGAAGCGGTGTTTTTAACACCATCGCAGAATTACTCCTTTATCTCGTCTACTATGATTCGTGAAATTGCCAAGCTTGGCGGTGATGTGACTAAATTTGTGCCACCTTGTGTTTCTGAAGCTTTTATTCAAAAGCTCGGTAGTAAGTAGATCGCGTAGCTGTGTTAGATTGCGTGGTTTTTTATACAAATAATAGATACAAATGCCTTATGGAAAAACAAGGAGCAGTTTATGGCGTTATTAATTACGGATGAATGCATCAACTGTGATGTGTGCGAGCCTGCCTGCCCAAACGAAGCCATCTCAGAAGGCGATGATATTTATGTGATTGACCCTGATTTATGCACCGAATGCGTTGGACACTTTGATGAGCCGCAATGCGTGGTCATTTGCCCCGTCGATTGCATCCCTCATGATCCTAATCATGTGGAAACCGAAAGCGATTTGATGTCAAAATATAAGCGTATTACTGGCAAATAAAACATGACAACATCACTATTATCTACGAAACTTTCATCTGCCAACAGTTTTGACCAGCAACATCTTTGGCATCCCTATGCCAGCCTGCCGCCCAGTTATCCCAATATCGTGATTGACCATGCCGTTGGTATTTATATTGTCACCGAAGATGGTACGCGCCTGATTGATGGTATGTCATCGTGGTGGGCGAGCGTGCATGGTTATAATCATCCCAAATTAAACGCGGCGATTATTGAACAATTGGGCAAAATGGCGCATGTCATGTTTGGCGGTTTGACCCATCAGCCCGCGATAGACTTGGGTAAAAAACTACTGTCAATCGTTCCTGCTGGACTTGATGCTATCTTTTATTTTGATAGTGGTAGTATCGCAGTGGAAGTGGCTCTGAAGATGGCGCTGCAATATCAAATAGCGGCTAAGCGTCCAACCAAGCAGCAGTTTGCCTCGACTCATTCTGGCTACTATGGTGATACCTGGCATGCCATGAGTGTTTGTGATCCAGTCGCTGGCATGCATAGTTTGTATGGTAATCAATTGCCAATGCAGCATTTTGTAGCAGCGCCACCACTGGGTTTTGAGCGTGAGCTGATCCAAAGCGAGCGTGATGAATTAACGGCGTTTTTTGCTAAAAATAGCGATAAGCTTGCTGGCTTTATTATCGAGCCGATTATTCAAGGCGCAGGCGGTATGCGCTTTTATAATCCTGAGTATTTACAACTATTGCGCAAACTTTGTGACGAGCATGATGTGCTACTGATTGCTGATGAAATCGCCACAGGATTTGGTCGCAGCGGTAAATTATTCGCTTGTGAGCATGCAGGTATTAGCCCTGATATTATGACGATTGGTAAAGCATTGACGGGCGGTTATATGACTTTTGCCGCCACATTATGTACGCGCCACATTGCCGATACCATTAGCCACAGTGATTATCCAGCTCTCATGCATGGACCAACCTTTATGGGCAATCCGCTGGCATGTGCCGTTGCTTGTGCATCGATTGATTTGATAGTGTCTTATGATATCGAAGCGCGCACTACAAATATGAAAACTGTCATGGAGCAGCAACTTAACCCAGCTGCAAGGCTAGAAGGTGTTAAAGAAGTGCGTTGTTTGGGTGCGGTAGCGGTGATTGAGTTATATGACGCTGTCGATATGCCAGTCTTTCAATCTTTGCTGATTGAAAATGGCATTTGGGTTAGACCCTTTGGTAAATTAGTTTATATCATGCCGCCTTATGTGATTACTGATGATGAACTTATTACCCTTTGCCAAGCGCTATTAACAGTGGTCAGTATTTATTTAACTCAAGTTTCTTTGACCACAAAAGAATAGCAAGGATAACTATGAGCGTTCTATTTATCTCTGGTATTGATACCGATATTGGCAAGACCTATGCAACCGGCATGATTGCAAAAGCGCTTATGCAGCAAGGTATCAATGTCATTACTCAGAAGTTGGTACAGACGGGCGTGGCAATAAATCCAGATAACGGTGAGATAGGTATTGCCGATGATATTATTACCCATCGTCAATTAATGAATATTCCGCTACAGCCATGTGACCTTGATAACACGACGTGTCCTTATCGTTATGAGAAGCCTGCGTCACCGCATTTATCCGCTAAACTTGCCCATAAGGTGTTAGACCCTGAAGTGATTACCAAAGCGACACGCCGTTTGCAAAGTAAGTATGACGTGGTGTTATTAGAAGGGGCTGGCGGGTTGTTAGTCCCAATCACTGAGCAGTTATTAACCTTAGATTATATTGCTAAAGAACGCTATCCAGTTATTCTGGTTACCTCTGGGCGCTTGGGTAGTATCAATCATACCTTGCTGAGTTTGGAAGCGATAAAGTCGCGTGGTTTAAACGTTCATAGTGTTATTTACAACCACATTCATGACAATTCTGCTCAGACGGATGAACAGATAGCAGCTAGTACGATAGAATTTTTGCAAAGTTATCTTCAGCAGCATTATCCAAGTGCACATTGGTTGTCTTTACCTGTGCAAGAGGATAATGGCTTTAATAATGTAGATTATATACTTCCTCAAGACTTTATATAAATCACCGCTAAAAATAAGCTAAAAAAACTTTCCGAAAGCAGGATTTATTTTGCTATAATAGCGCGCTTGGTAGACTAGGCAATCGCCGCTGCACACTGGCAACAGACATGCAGGGGAGGAAAGTCCGGGCTACATAGGGCAGCGTGCCAGCTAACGGCTGGGCAGGGTAACTTGACGACCAGTGCAGCAGAGAGAAGACCGCCTTTGGCTTATATGGGTATCGCAAGATATTCATGTCATCGGTAAGGGTGAAAGGGTGCGGTAAGAGCGCACCGCGTGGCTGGCAACAGTTCACGGCATGGTAAACTCCACGCGTAGCAAGACCAAATAGGCATCGGCATGGCGCGGCCCGCGTTCGATGCGGGTAGGTTGCTTGAGCGTATTAGCGATGATACGCCTAGAGGAATGATTGTCCACGACAGAACCCGGCTTATCGGTCTACCAACTTTTTTTAGTACTTTTTTTAAAAGTACATTGTAGTACAGGCTTGGTTTTTAAAATTGCTGTTATTTTGAATTTAATTCAATGTTTTTTGCAAAAAATGCTTTTTAGGGGTTGACGCAAGTCACTCATATCGGCATAATACCGAGCCTTAAATGGCGATGTAGCTCAGCTGGTTAGAGCGCATGACTCATAATCGTGAGGTCAAGAGTTCAAGTCTCTTCATCGCCACCATTTATATGCAGTTGCTCAAATTTAAAAAGCCAATCATTATATGATTGGTTTTTTTTTGCCTGCTTTATGGCCGATAATAAATGGTTATACACAAAATCTATCAGTTCTAGCTTAGTCAATGTTCTGTATTTGAAGTCAGTCTGATTAACCTCATTTATCAATCAAAATCTTGCTGATAAAATCGCCTTACTTTACAGTGGAAAACTGCTAGAATACTCTCACATGCCTGCGCGTAGTAATAAGTACTATTAATTAGTAATAAGCGCCATAGGCTTTTAATTTGATAAGATAGTTTCTTAACTTAATACGGTAGTATTAGCGTATTGGCTGATATTAAGTATGAGTGGAGATTCTATTGATTCCATCTAACAGCATTTATTTTCATTACTCCATCCTCCATTATTTAGTAGGCGCTTTGTGACTGCATTAGCCAATATTCGTAACTTTTCTATTATTGCCCACATTGATCATGGCAAGTCGACCCTTGCTGATCGTTTTATTCAGATGTGTGGCGCGCTGCAAGATCGCGAGATGCAGGCGCAAGTCCTCGATTCGATGGATATTGAGCGTGAGCGCGGTATCACGATTAAAGCACAATCGGTGACGCTGTATTATGACCATCCCAATGGTGAGCGCTATCAGCTGAACTTTATTGATACCCCGGGACACGTCGATTTTTCTTATGAAGTCTCACGTTCATTAGCGGCTTGTGAAGGCGCGCTATTGGTCGTTGATGCGGCGCAAGGTGTGGAAGCACAATCCGTTGCCAACTGTTATACCGCAGTTGATCAAGGTTTAGAGGTAATGGCAGTCTTAAACAAGATTGACTTACCACAAGTTGAGCCTGAGCGTGTCATCCAAGAGATTGAAGATATCATCGGTATCGATGCCGTTGATGCCCCACGCGTTTCAGCAAAATCTGGTCTTGGCGTTGATAAATTACTTGAAGCGTTGGTTGAATTTATCCCTGCGCCAACGGGTGATCGTGACGCCCCGCTACAAGCGTTGATTATTGATTCGTGGTTTGATAATTACTTGGGCGTCGTATCATTAGTACGTGTGCGCCAAGGTACGATAAAAAAAGGCGATAAACTTTATATTAAATCTACCAAAGATGCGCATCTAGTCGGCTCAATTGGTGTCTTTACCCCGAAGCCTGTAGATACGGGTATTTTACAAGCGGGTGAAGTGGGCTTTATTATTGCGGGTATCAAGGACATTGCTGGTGCGCCGGTTGGTGATACGATTACTCATGCCAGTACGCCTGATGTTGAGCGTATTCCTGGGTTTAAACAGATTACCCCGCAAGTTTATGCCGGTATGTTCCCTGTTGAGTCTACTGATTTCGAAAAATTCCGTGAAGCGCTGCAAAAGCTACAGATTAACGATGCGTCGTTATTTTTTGAGCCAGATACTTCAGATGCACTCGGTTTTGGTTTCCGTTGTGGCTTCCTCGGTATGCTGCATATGGAGATTATCCAAGAGCGTTTAGAGCGCGAATATGACTTGGATTTGATTACCACTGCGCCTTCGGTGATTTACGAGATTGTGAAAAAAGATGGCGAGATTATTTACGTTGATAACCCATCAAGATTGCCTGAACCTAATAATATTGAAGAATTCCGTGAGCCAATTGCCCGTTGTCAGATTTTAGTACCGCAAGATTACTTGGGTAACGTCATGACCTTGTGTATCGAGCGCCGCGGTGTGCAAGTTGATATGCGCTTTATGGGTCGCCAAGTGCAACTGATCTTTGATATTCCGATGGGTGAAGTAGTCATGGATTTCTTTGACCGCCTAAAATCAGTCTCACGTGGCTTTGCTTCGCTTGACTACAATTTTGAGCGTTATCAAGTCGATAAGTTGGTTAAAGTGGACGTACTGATTAATGGCGATAAAGTTGATGCGCTTGCCATGATTGTCCATGAAACCCAATCACGCTACCGTGGTAATGCGCTGGTTGGGAAGATGAAAGAGCTGATCCCGCGTCAGATGTTTGATGTGGCGATTCAAGCGGCGATCGGTAGCCAGATTATTGGACGTAGTACGGTTAAAGCTATGCGTAAAGACGTCTTAGCCAAATGTTATGGCGGTGATGTCTCGCGTAAGAAAAAGCTATTGTCTAAGCAAAAAGCCGGTAAAAAACGCATGAAGCAAGTCGGTAATGTGGAGATTCCACAAGAAGCCTTCTTAGCAGTACTTCAAGTAGATTAAGATATTGATATACGCATAACCATCGCTAGTCTTATAAATTAAAATAGTCAGATAAGTAGCTCGCTAATAGGCAATTAAGTATGGATTTTGATTTTAATTTGATTTTAGTGCCATTAACCATCGGCTTGGGTATTATTTGGCTATTAGATAAGTTGACGCTTAAACAACGTAAAACCCGTGGTCGCGGTAAAGAGAGCTTACTGGTACGCTGGGCTTATGACTTTTTCCCCGTGTTAGCGGTGGTGCTTATTGTACGCTCGTTCTTAATTGAGCCGTTTAATATTCCTTCATCGTCTATGGTGCCGACGTTATATACTGGCGATTTTATTGCCGTCAATAAATACGCTTATGGTGTGCGTTTGCCATTAACTTATAATAAAGTAATCGATACTGGCGCGCCTGAACATGGCGACGTGGCAGTTTTTCGCTATCCAGAAAACCCGAGTATTTATTATATCAAGCGGGTCATTGGTCTGCCGGGTGATACCGTCAGTTATAACCAAGGTACGCTTGCGATTAACGACGTCCCTGTGAACACGGTCGCGGTTGATTTTGACGCTAATGCTGAGCTGACATCACAGCTGTATTCCGCAGGTCAAGTGGCACCCGGTCAAATGCTCACAGAAGAAAATGCCGCTGCAATGGGCCAGCAAGAAGAAGGCGAAGCACAGTATTTCAAAGAAACCCAAGAGAAGCATGAATATGTCGTTCGCTATTTGAAGGGCATGAACAGCTCGCAATATGCACCATTTTTGCAGCAACAGTCGCCAGAAGTGGTTAGCTCAGAAGGTAATGAGTGGCGTATTAAGGTACCAGAAGGTCAATATTTTGTGATGGGTGATAACCGCGATCGTAGTGCGGATGGCCGTTTTTGGGGCTTTGTACCGGATGATAATTTAGCGGGCAAAGCCGTTTATATTTGGATGCATAAACCGCCTGGTCTTAACTTACCGACCTTTAAACGTAACGGTGCTATCGATTAATATTATCAATACTCGACGGATTAAGTTATCGATAATAGTTTTGTGATAATATCATGGCTATTTAAGGCACTACTATCTAGATTATAGATAGGGACTAAAACATGGTAATTTATAAGCATGGTAAATTATCAATATAGCAACTTTCCCGTTGAGAGGTATTATGGTGCAACAGTTATCTGGTTTGTCTACACAGCGCGGCGCTAGTGTCACTAGCATCGTCTTTATTATCATCGCTTTAGGCGTGGCTATCAAATTGATCGTTGCTATTGTACCAGCACAAATTGGCGATTATCAATTGAGCAAAACCTTAAACGCTCAGCTTAAAGAATCCAATAGTAATAAGGAAACCGCCAAACAGTTCGTTGAGCGTGTTGACAAGCAACTGTCTATTAATGCTGATTATGATACTAAGGCAGCAGAGGTATTTACCTTTACGGATAAAAAAACAGGTCAATTAGCTATTCATAAGAAATATGACATAACCAATAAACTCTTCGGTAATGTAGATATTATTAATCGCTTCGAAGGTGATATTGATGGTACAACAGCCGAATAACTGGCTTTTTGTATATTTGTATAATAGCTATCTAAAAACAGCTATCTGAAAGCTGGTTTTTTGAAGTTAATGTTTTTTGAAAAATATTATCATTTAATAAAATTAAACAATGAAATACAAACGGGATAACCATAAGCCACGCATGAAACCAACTTCGCAGTACCCTCAGGCGGTTCCTAATCCCCAACAAAACAGCCTGTCTGATGACACGCTTGTTATTAGCTCGGAATTTATTCAACGCTTAGCAATATTAACGCGCAAATTGGGTTATGTGTTTAATGATTTAAGCCTACCAAAGCTGGCACTCACTCATCGCTCGTTCGATAGCAAAAAAAACTACGAGCGTTTAGAGTTTTTGGGTGATGCGTTATTAGGTATGATTGTCGGTGAGGCGTTATATCATCGTTATCCTAGCCAAAACGAAGGTCGGCTGACCCGTATGCGTGCCACTTTAGTACGGCAAGAGTCTTTGGTCATCATTGCCCAAAACCTAGAGCTGTCTAATCAGTTAATATTGGGCGTGGGTGAGCGTAAAGGCGGCGGTCGCAATCGCGCTTCTATATTGGCCGATGCTGTAGAATCATTGATTGGTGCTATCTATTTGGATAGCCAAGATATGAATATTACGCGAGCTTGCGTGCTTTCTTGGTACGGCGACCTCATTGATAATGTCAATGATCAAAAAGCCCTAAAAGATGCCAAGAGCCGCTTACAAGAATGGTTACAGTCTAAGCAATTTGATCTGCCGCATTACGAGCTTATGGAGACACAAGGCAATGCACCGCATCAAGTTTTTGTGGTTCGCTGTCAGGTAAATATCAGCAATTGTCCTGATATTACTGAATCTGGCGAGAGTCGCCGTATTGCTGAGCAAAAAGCAGCAGAGCTTATGATTAATCAGCTTCATAAATTACCAGGTGTGCCCAAAAAGCGCGCATAATTGATTTTAAAGTTTGTGAAGCCTATTTTAAAGTTCGATTATAAACATAACCTTTAATTTCTACTATTTTATTCAAATACTTGTGGCTTTGAAAATCGATTTTTTGAAGCACTAAGTGTTGAAATACCCAATACTCTTAACTTGATAACAGTTCTGCTGTTTTATTTTATTTAATTTTACAGCAGTTTGACTGATACAACCTCCACAGGATTAACCTATGAGCAATCACCCTGACTTGCCATTAAATAATGAAGATAATGCCAAAAATATGACCGAAAATGCCGACCTGAATCTAAGCCAAAACAATACTGAATCGAATGATATTCAGCTAAATGCTGATAATTTAGAAAATAATGCACTAGAAGACAATTCGTTAGAAGCTAATGCGCTAGAAGAAAACGCAATAGAAAACAATGATCTAGAAAACGATTTAGCAATTGAAGAGTTTTTTTCACCAAGTAATAGTGCTCGTACTGCTGAAGGTTTTAAAACCGGCTATGTAGCGATTGTTGGTCGTCCAAATGTGGGTAAATCGACCTTGATGAATCATTTATTGGGTCAAAAACTGTCTATCACCTCACGTAAACCGCAGACGACTCGTCATCGTATTCACGGTATTTTATCTAATGATGAAATGCAAGCCGTATTCGTCGACACCCCTGGTATTCATCGTAATGAAGTGCGTGCTATTAATGAACGTATGAATAAAGCCGCCGTGTCTGCCTTAGTCGATGTTGACTTGGTGTTATTCGTAGTTGATTCAGACCAGTGGCGTGATGATGACCTATTGGTTTTACAAAAACTTGGTAATACGGAGCTGACCGTTGTATTGGTCATTAATAAAGCAGACACTTTAAAAGATAAAGGCAGTATTCTGCCACTTATCGAAACCTTTAGTGATAGCTTTGACTTTGCCGATATCGTACCTGTTTCTGCATTAAAAAATCAAAATCTTAATCGTCTACAAGAAGTGATTGCTTCACATCTCCCAATCGCTGAGCCTATCTATGATACGGAGCAAATCACCGATCGTTCAGAGCGATTTTTGGCCAGTGAAATTATCCGTGAAAAAATCATGCGTAGCTCTGGTGATGAAGTACCATACGATTTGACCGTACAGATTGACGGATTTAAAGACGAAGCGGCGCATACTGATCCAAAAACAGGTCGCCCACGCAAAGCCTGTACTTTTATTGATGCCACTATCTATGTTGAACGTAGCGGGCAAAAGGCGATTGTTATTGGCGACAAAGGTCAACGTATCAAACAAGTCGGTATGGACGCGCGTAAGGATATGGAACAACTGTTCGATAAAAAAATTATGTTAACGCTATGGGTGAAAGTGAAGCGCGGCTGGTCCGATGATGAGCGTGCTTTAACCAGCTTGGGATATTAGTAGCGACCAAAAAACAGCATGTCGATAATAGATTTCTATTATTAAAGCTGAGGTAATAATCAATGCGTAACGAAGCGTTAATCGGTTATTTATTACACCAGCGCCCTTATCAAGAAAAGCGCGCCTTATATTATTTATTTTCTCAGCAACACGGGGTGATACATGGTATTGGTAAAAAGGGCGCGCCACTATTTATGCCCTTACAGCTCTTTGCTACTGGCAAACGTGATCTTAAAACATTCAGTCAGATTAATATCGCCTTGTTAAGCGTCGTACAGAAACCCATAGAGCAAGAAGATAGTAACGCTAGAGAAAATAGGGATGCTATAAAAGATAGGGATGCTATAAAAGATAGTGATGCTATAAAAGATAGTGATGCTATAAAAGATAGCAACGCGATAATGTCAGAGGCGTTGCATCACGACAGTATCACTGGCCAACATCAGTATGCTGCCCTGTATTTGAATGAAATACTGTGGCGACTACTACCTACTGAAGATCCTATGCCAGTATTATGGCACCATTATCAAGACAGTCTACGTCAGCTTAAACAGCCCTTAACTGCTGACGAATTACGTTTATGCTTGCGCCACTTTGAGACGTATTTATTTAACGAGTTGGGTTTTTCGCTAACGTTAAAACATGATAGCCTTGAGAATCCTATTGAGCCTCACTGTGCTTACCGCTTCTTAGCTGATGTAGGTTTAGTGCCTATTGTCCATACTGAAGATAATGATAGGGCTATCACTCATACGGTTTTCAGTGGTAGTGAGATATTGATGATGCTGGAGCAAGGAATATCTAATACTACGCTAAACGCATGGTCGCGCTTGCATCGGCAGCTGATTGATCATTTGCTTGATTATCAGCCGCTACAAAGTCGTTTACTTTGGCAGCAGCAACAGCGTTATCAATCATAGTTTTGACAAAGACTTTATAAGCTATTTTTTAGTAAATGATCTACATATTATTAAAAGGATTTTTTATGACTAACGCCGCGCACATAACAGCCTCCAAATTAGAGCAAACTTCAGAAAATGCCTCAAAAAAACCGTTATTAGGGGTCAATGTTGACCACGTAGCGACCTTACGCCAAGCACGTGGCGTTAGCTATCCAAGTCCATTAGCAGCAGCACTTCTATGTGAACAAGCGGGTGCAGATGGGATAACGATTCATTTGCGTGAAGATCGCCGTCATATTCAAGATGCAGATGTTTATGAAATGGCGGGGCAACTGACCACTAGAATGAATTTAGAGATGGCAGCAACGACTGAAATGCTAGAGATTGCCTGTCAGGTCAAACCATTTTGGGTATGTTTAGTACCAGAAAAGCGTGCCGAATTGACCACAGAAGGCGGTCTTGATGTCGCAGGACAGCTCACTTGGTTGACAGATTATATCGGTCAGTTACAGGCGGCAGATATCAAAGTGTCTTTATTTATTGATCCAGAAGATAAGCAGATTGCTGCAGCAGTCAATTGTGGCGCTGATGCTATTGAATTACATACAGGCGCCTATGCGGAGGCAGGTTTAGCAGATGATATCGATAGGATGAACGCAGAACTGAATCGAATCAAAAATGCAGTGGCCACTGCTAGATTTACTGATGATAAACTTCTAGTCAATGCAGGCCACGGTCTCACACGTGATAACGTCAATGCTATTGCCCAGATTGATGGTATATATGAGCTGAATATTGGTCATGCTCTTATTGCCGATGCCGTTTTTGTTGGATTAGAGCAGGCGGTTATTATGATGAAGTCTGCCATGCACCAAAGTATCTAAGCATCTAATCTCATCATTTTTATTGGCCACATTCGGTCGGGTGGCTTTCATTTGGTTTATAAGTAATGAGACCACCTTGATTGAATGAGATTTGATACATGATTTGATTGTAGGTTGAGGTCGGACAGTATTTAATATGACCAAAATGTCCGCGCGGACTACCGCTGTCGCCCCAGAACTTAGTGTAATGACGATTATTACCTACGCGTAGATATAAAGTACTATATTTCGGGTTTAGGATCTGTTCTGCTAGCAAATCATCAATACCAATATCAAAATTTTTATTATTATTCTTATCTGAAAATAACAACAGTGTTTTATAACTGTCTCGATGACAACGTCCAGCACTGTTCGATAAACAAACAAGTAAATCTTGTCTTCTGATATAACTTTCAGCTTTGGCTAATGTCAGCGTATTTTCTATTTGACCTTCAATACGCTTTGCTTCCATGCGAGCGAGTTGCTCCATAATAGAAGGAGCAGCAATCATTGCTAATATAGACAAGACTGCGACGGTAACGATCAGCTCTACCAAATTAAAACCCTTATCATGATAGGGCTTTTGATTTTTTAACCTATTGAAAGATTCTCTATATGATGCAATCATTGAGGACTGTTACCTATATAAAAGGTATGGATAGAATAAAATCTTTAAAATTGTCTGATGAAATTGAGTTTTTGTTTCAATATAACTGGTTAATTTTATAATTTACTTAACTTTTCACCCTAATTTCTGAATTACTCATGATGTAGAAACTGGCGTCTAAGACCACATATTTATCTAGGTAGTGAAACTATGTTTACATTTATGAATATAAACTAAATATATGTCTACTGTCAAAGAATGTTTCAATTCGTGAATGGAGCGTTTTAGCAATAGAGAAACTAAGCCATTTGTATTAAAATAGTCTTAATCAATAGACATGATTGGTTTCATAATCTATTGCGACCTAACATACAAAAGATAAAAAGTGTAAAGTGTGTTAGAGCTCAGTAAGTTAAGCTGGCTAATGTGTTTTAGTTATGACATTATCGTGTAATAATGTGTAGCTGGTTAACGAAAAAAGTTGTAAACTGAATTGATAATCGCTAAGCTACTTCTTAATTGGTTTTGCTTTGTAATTTTAATTCGTAAATGATGTCTATTTTTGGCCATCTTGAGCAGCGGTTTTGCTTAATGCATTACTAAAATTATCCTTTGGAGGAAGTTCATGAAATTAAATAAAATTGCTTTGGCTTTGTTTGCCATCACGGCAGCCCCACTAGCAGCTAACGCTGGCGTTACTATCAGCCCATTGCTACTTGGTTATCATTACAGTGAAGGCGCTTCTGATGAGCAAGCTGAAACTATGGGCGCAGGTGGGGTTTATAAAGAGAATGGTTTATACACTGGTGCAGCACTAGGTATCGAGCTAACTCCTTCTACTCAATTTCAAGTAGAGTATGGCGTATCAAATACTGATGCTGTAAACGATGCTGGTACTATATCTTTAGATGCTGAACAAGAAATGATTTCTGGTAACTTCTTGATCGGTTTTGAAGAGTTCAGTGGTTACACTGATAACGCATTTAAGCCATATGTATTAGTTGGTGCTGGTCAATCTAAAATCGAAGTTGAAGATGCAGCTGGCAACTTTGTTACTGGTTCTAAAGATACTATTGGTAACCTAGGTCTAGGTGCTATGTATCGTATTAACAATGCTTTAAGCCTACGTGGTGAAGCTCGTGCGATTCATAACTTTGACGAAAACTGGTGGGAAGGCATGGCCTTGGCCGGTCTAGAAGTTGTACTTGGTGGCCATTTAGCACCTACAGTAGCTGTTCCACCAATGGAAGAGCCTAACGTTCAAACTCCACCAATCGTTGTTATTGAATCTGATCTTGATTCTGATGGCGATGGCGTACCTGATAGCATCGATGCTTGCCCAGGCACTCCAATGAACGTGGTTGTTGATGAGCGCGGTTGCCCAGTACCAGTAGATATTACTGATGAGCTGAAAATGGAACTTCGTGTATTCTTTGATAACGATAAATCAGCTATCAAAGCTCAGTACCAACCTGAGATCGCTAAAGTAGCAGAGAAGATGCGTGAGTATCCTAACTCTACCGCTCGTGTTGAAGGTCATGCTTCTAAAACAGGTCCATCAGCACGTTATAACCAACGTCTGTCTGAAGCCCGTGCCGTTGCTGTAAAATCTATGTTGACTAACGAATTTGGTATCGCACCAAACCGTCTATCAACAGTTGGTTATGGTTATGACCAACCAATCGCTGATAACAACACTGAAGAAGGTCGCGCTATGAACCGTCGTGTATATGCCATCATCACTGGTGACAAAACCATGACTGTTGAACAAACTAAAGATATGGTTGTTCAATAAGTAATAGCTACTAGTTATGTTATAAACTAATTAGTTACAAAAAAAGCCACCCAATGGGTGGCTTTTTTTATTTATGTATCGAGAAAAGTGAGTTATTACATAAATCTATGATGCAATAATGTTATACTAGCTACCCAAACACTTTGTAGATTGACAAAGTGTACATTAGCATAGCTATCTGTACGATGGATTTATCAGCATAGATACTTGATTTTACGCATATTAATTAATCCACCGTGCCTATTGTATGGTCGTTTGATACTAGTGTAATTAGGACTATCTGGTTAATGGCAAAAGTTTATCCAGCGGTGCTTACTGCTACTGCATTTTTTTAAGACGAAACGAGCATTTTATATGGCGAACGATATCAAACACCTGCGTAACATTGCAATTATTGCCCACGTTGACCACGGTAAAACAACTTTGGTTGATAAGCTATTACATCAGTCTGGTACTTTTGGCGATCGTGCAAACATTGCTGAACGTGCGATGGATTCAGGTGATATTGAGCAAGAACGTGGTATTACTATTTTGGCTAAAAATACAGCCATCCGTTGGACTGACGATACTGATGGTACTGAATACCGTATCAATATCGTGGACACCCCTGGTCACGCCGACTTTGGTGGCGAAGTTGAGCGTGTGATGTCAATGGTCGACTGTGTACTTCTAGTTGTGGACGGTGTCGATGGTCCAATGCCTCAGACCCGTTTTGTGACTCAGAAAGCGTTCGAGCAAGGTCTAAAGCCTATTGTTGTTATTAACAAGATTGACCGTCCAGGCTCACGCCCTGATTGGGTAATGGATCAAATTTTTGATTTGTTTGACAACTTAGGTGCGACTGATGAGCAATTAGATTTCCCAGTTGTTTATGCTTCAGCATTGAATGGTATTGCCGGTTTAGAAGCTGATAATTTAGCTGATGACATGACACCACTTTTCAAAACTATTGTTGATGTTGTGCAGCCTCCGCAAGTAGATGCTGATGCTCCGTTCCGTATGCAAATCTCAAGTATTGATTATAATAGCTTCGTTGGTGTTATCGGTATTGGTCGTATTCAACGTGGCCGTGTATCTACTAATACGCAAGTGACTGTCATCGATAAAGATGGCGAAACACGTAACGGTCGTATATTGAAGATTATGGGTTATCATGGTCTTGATCGTATTGAAGTAGATGATGCGCAAGCAGGTGACATTGTCTGTATTACTGGTGTTGATGCACTTAACATCTCGGATACTATATGTGATCCTAATCATGTTGAAGCTTTGCCAGCGTTAACGGTTGATGAGCCAACAGTATCTATGACGTTCCAAGTTAATAACTCTCCGTTTGCTGGTCGTGAAGGCAAGTTCGTCACTTCACGCAACATTCGTGAGCGTCTTGAGCGTGAACTGATTCATAATGTGGCATTGCGTGTAGAAGACACAGAATCTCCTGATAAATTTAAAGTATCAGGTCGTGGCGAGCTACATCTGTCTGTATTGATTGAAAACATGCGCCGTGAAGGCTATGAGCTTGGTGTATCGCGTCCAGAAGTTATCGTTAAAGAGATTGATGGTAAGCTACAAGAGCCGTACGAGAATGTAGTCTTTGATGTTGAAGATCAGCATCAAGGTCCAATTATGGAGCAAGTTGGTCTACGCAAAGGCGAAATGACCAACATGGAGCTTGATGGTAAAGGTCGTATGCGTATCGAAGCGACAATGCCAGCTCGTGGTTTGATTGGTTTCCGTTCTGAGTTTTTAACATTGACTTCAGGAACAGGTATCCTAACTTCAAGCTTCTCGCATTATGGTCCACAAAAAATTGGTGATGTCGGTGCTCGCTCTAACGGCGTACTCGTTTCTATGACCAAAGGTGTCTGCTTAGGCTTCGCACTATTTAACCTACAAAAGCGTGGCAAGATGTTTGCTGAGCCACAGCTTGAAGTTTACGAAGGTATGATTGTTGGTTTAAACTCACGTAACGATGATATGGCCGTTAACCCAACAACAGCCAAGCAGTTAACCAACGTTCGTGCTAGTGGTACTGATGAAGCGTTGACCTTAACGCCTGCAATCAAGTTTACTCTTGAGCAAGCGCTTGAATTCATTCAAGATGATGAGCTAGTAGAAGTTACACCAAAATCTATTCGTCTGCGTAAGCGTTACTTGACTGAAAGTGAGCGTAAACGTTTTGGACGTAAGAAAGGTGCTTAATATCGATAAATAAATGATAGTCATCATTTATTTGTTTGGTAATTAAGAAATATCCTTAATACTAATTAATATATTTTTTTATTATTAAGTAAGATATCTAATGAACAGCATAGAATGAGTAGAACATCACTCATTCTATGCTGTTTTTTTTGTTGCATTTTTCATGAAATAAAAACACAATAGTTTGATAGAGTTTTTCAAACAACGAAACATTCAATAATTGTCCCTAAAGTCCAATGTCGGATTAACCATTTATATACTTATCTTATTGTAGATAAGATTTTTGAGGAAAGAGATTATGAGTATGGTATCTGAATTTAAAGAATTTGCCTTAAAAGGTAATGTCATGGACTTAGCTGTCGGTGTCATTATTGGTGGAGCGTTCGCTACTATTACGACATCTTTAGTAGAGGATATCATTATGCCTATCGTTGCTTTTATTGCGGGCGGCGAAATCAACTTTAAGAATATGTTTTTCATATTAGGGGATGCGCCTGAAGGTGTTGCTAAAACCTATGATGCACTTAAAGCAGCGGGTGTCCCGGTATTGGCTTATGGTAGTTTTATCACCGTACTTATTAACTTCCTGATTTTAGCGTTTATTATCTTTATGATGATAAAAATGGTCAATAGATTGCGCCGTGCAGATGAGGTGGTAGAGGAAGTAGCAGGACCTTCAGAAGAAGTGCAGTTGCTGCGTGAGATTAGTGCCAAGCTTGGTAATAGCAATCTTACCAAATAAAGCAATTTTATCTAAAATAGGATAATAAAATGCAAAAAGGCCAACGTAATGTTAGCCTTTTTTTATTGGATATTGATAAGCTACTAATTTAAAAATCATCAATTGATAAAATAGCTACTATCAATAATTTATTAGATAAATTAGCGGTTTACGGAGTAACTATAACATAGTCGTTGGTATTAATAAGAATCTCTGATGGTTGATCAACAACAATACGTACAACGTTATTGTCAACAACTTGTGATTTGTAATAATTATCCTCAGCAACAGTACAGCCTAAGCAGCGACCCATTGCATTCCATGGCTCAACGAACAACTTCTGCTGTGCTTGGTCTGCATTACCGCCGATAAGAGAGAAGGGAAGGCTAACGAGATAAGCTGCTGTACCCGCCACTGCTGCTACTAGCTGTAATGGCTTCCCAACAATGGTATCAACTGCCATGGTCTCATAAGAAGGACCAAAATCAGTTTCATCAATTTCTATCGCTGCCAAAGCGGGCTGCATGCTTGCAAAAACTAAGCTGGCACTTGCAATCATCGTTAGTAGCTTATATTTAGCGGTGCGTTTGATTTTAGCTTGAGCCGTCATAATGATGTCCTAAAACTCATAAATAGTATGATGGATAGCTGCTGCTATTTCCCCACAGAAATATCGCGGCAACAATAAATAGATGATATATTACAGATCAATAAACGGTTTGCACTAATTATGTAAGTGCTGGCACTATTAAAGCAATATGTACGTTAATAAGCAACAAAAATGCGCAAGATTTTTTTCTAAAGCAGTGTTATTAGTCAATATGTTTCAATTTAACGGCTTGGCTGACAGTGCGGGCAATAAACACTGGCGCGCCCATTGAGCTTAATATTTTCTAATACTGTGTCACAGTGCGGGCAAGCCTCACCTTGTCTGCCGTAGATATTCAAGGTTTGTTGAAAATATCCTGTTTGTCCACTGGCAACTGTGAAATCACGTAATGTTGAACCACCAAGCGCTATCGCCTTTTGTAAGATAACTTTGATATGATCAACCAGTACCGTAATCTGCTCGAATGATAACTCATGGGCAGGTGTTGCTGGATGAATACCTGAAAGATATAAACTTTCGGTTGCATAAATATTGCCAACGCCAACCACGACTTGTTGCTCCATAATCACTGATTTGATAGCGCGTTTGATCGGTTGTTTAGTGGTAGTGGTTTTACTGATGATTGCCTTACTGACTTTGGTTTCATTTGTTAAAGTATCATTAGATGTTTGGCTGGGATTATTGGTACGCTGAATTAGATAATATAAATAGTCAGCAGTAAAGGTTTCTGATAATGGCTCAGGTCCTAAATGATCTAATAGTTTATGACCATAATCCTCAAGCCATAAGACCGATCCAAAGCGTCTAGGATCATAATAGTGTAACTGGATTTGCGTGTTATCAGCGCCAATAAAGGTCATAATCAAATGGTCGTGTTTGCGTTTATCGCTAGCATGACTGTGTTGTTGTAAGCTGCCTGACATGCCAAGGTGAATTAAAAGTTGGCGCGGCTTTAAAATGTCAGTCTGGAACGTGTCAGACTGGATAGCGCTAGTAGTATGAGCAGCAAATAACGGTATAAAATTGAGGATTAAATACTTTGCTCGTCGCTCAACGCTATCCAAAGTGTAGTCAACTAATTGGTTTAAATCATCAGGCATCGACCAACGCAGTTTGGGTTGAAAGACTTCTACGTTGGTGACCTTACGGCCTAATAGCGGAGTAAGGCTGGTTTTTGTCGTTTCTACTTCGGGCAACTCAGGCATAGTATTTTTTATGAAAACTCTATTATTAATTGAAGGTGTTTTTGGGAAATTTTGATCACTTTATCATCAAGCAACGGCACGACGGGCATGTAAGATGCCGTGCTGCTGTTCGAGCTTGGCAAGTAGCTTTGATAAATGCGCCAATCCTGAAACCTCAATATGAAATTTTAAAAAGGCAATATTGTCATCATTACTCAGCGTTTCAACTTGGCGAATATTGACGTTTTCTTTATCAATAATTTGGGTCAAGTCGCGTAAAAGTCCGCGCCTATCGTACGCCTCTACATGAATATCTACCGGCTGATAGCGACCTGATTTAACTTTCCAAGCCGCTTCGATTTCGCGCTCAGGGTCACGCTCAATCAGACGTAGATACTCGGGGCAGCCCCGATTATGCACGCTAACACCGCGCGACAACGTAATATAACCAGCGATCGGCTCACCATGTACGGGATGGCAACAGCCTGCCAAATTAATCTCGATATTGTCCAAGCCATCGATATGAATTTTATAGGCATCACGTTGCCCTGAGTCTCTTGTATCGATATTAGGTGAGAAATCTTCTTCAGGTTTTTCAGGCTCTAGATGCAACTGACGAGAAATATGGCTGGTGAGTTGGTTGAGTCCAATCTCACCTGTTACTAGACCGACGACGATATCATCGGTATTGTTGACATGAAAATGCTGGATATAGTCATTTAAATCAATGCTATTAGGATGCACCGATAAGCGCTCAAGCTCTTTACTCAGCATATGCCGACCAATCTCGATATTTTTATCGCGATCTTGTTTATTAAACCACTGACGCAGTTTTGAGCGTGCGCGGTTGGTATGAATGTAGCCCAGTGAAGCAACCAGCCAATCACGGTTAGGCTCACGTGACGCTTTGGTAATGATCTCAACCTGTTCGCCAGTCTTGAGCTGATAGGTCAGCGGCACATAGCGCTGATTGACTCGCGCCGCTTGAGCACGATTACCAACTTGCGTGTGCACATAATAAGCAAAATCCAGCACAGTCGCGCCTTTTGGTAGCTCAGTAATATCACCATCACGACTAAAGATATAAATACGTTCGAGCTCATCGAAATCAACCAGTTGTTCTTCGTCATCAAACTCGATTTCTTCTAGCTCTTCGCCTGTCAATAATGACGAGCGTGGCTGATTACGCGTTTCATTATTAATAGAGAGCAGTTGGCGTAATGAGCTGATCCTTTGATTGAGATAGTTGTCTTTCTTATTTTTGAGACCTTCTTTGTAATTGACATGGGCACACATGCCAAGCTCGGCTTCAAAGTGCATTTCATGAGTACGGATTTGTACTTCAAGTGATTTATTTTCAGCAATCACTGCCGTATGCAATGAGCGATAACCATTAGACTTTGGATTGGTAATATAATCATCGAATTGTTCGGGGATATAACGCCACAAGCCATGTACCAGTCCTAAAACATGATAGCAATCTGAAGGGTTGGTGACTAATACCCGCAAGGCGCGAATGTCATAAAGCTGATCAAATGATAAGCCTTTTAACTTCATTTTTCGATAAATGGAGTAGATGTGCTTAACGCGTCCTGAAACTTCACCTTCAATACTAGCTTCTGCCAAGGATTCATTTAGCTTGTCTTGCACGCGCTGAATATAGGACTCACGTTCACTACGTTTTTCCGATAATAGCTTGGCAATTTCTTTATAGCGATCTGGCGCAAGGTAGCGAAACGCTAAGTCTTCAAGCTCCCATTTAAGCTGGGCGATACCCAAGCGGTGCGATAATGGGGCATAAATCGTCATAACCTCACGTGCGACACGATTTTGCCGTTCTGCATTAGAAAAGGTCAATTCACGCATGGCAAAAGTACGTTCAGCCAGCTTGATGAGTACCACGCGCACATCATTGGTGACGGAGATGAGCATGCTATAAATGTTTGATAGCTGATCACGCTGGTTATTAACAAAGTGATCTTCTAGGCGCTTATTGCTCTCGATAATCTCAGACAGCTTACCCATCGCCAAGGTATCTTTGACTAAGGTTGATATATCAGCACCGAAGTTTTTTTCAATATCAGCGAGGCTAATGATTTCCTTACGCGCACTGCGATAAAGCATAGCAGCAACAAGGGCATCTTCATCTTGGTAAAGGTAAGTCAAGATGTCCGTCATAGCAATACCTGTCACGTAAGCGCCTGAACGCTCAGATTCACTAGTATTCATATGACTGCGAATAAACTCACAGGCAACACTGAGATTGGGTACAGATTCTTGACCGATACGCTTAGCTACATTGTCTAGCCAAGTAGGTACGTCAATATTTATCTGATCCAAATCAATCGCTTCAAGTTCTTTTTCTGAAAGCGTCGAGGATTCATTGAGAAGTTTATTGTCTAAATACTCGTTTTTAAGGTTCGGGTCATGACTATGATAAGCATACTGTGCGGAGCGATCAAAGGTAGTATGTAGTTTATGAGTGGACAGCTGATGTTTGATATCGAGGGGAATTTGGGCATAACTGTTGGCAGACTGATGAGAGCGTTGACTCGCGACCAGTTGTGCCGCTAGGGTGGCACTGTCAGCTTGCGTGGTCTGTCCATCCACCAGCGGTAATCCTTCACGAATTTTTACCATAGCCCACTCCTCTTAGCTATTCTAAATTGACGATAACCTCATCTACAATGCATGTGGTGAGCTTGCTATTTGTGAATAGTCAGTTATAAATCAATACAGCCGCTAAAAAATCCTTTTTTAGCAGCTATAAAATTAAACGTATGAATAATACATACAATTATGAGTACGTATACTTGCTACATTTTTATTAAAAAATGAAAGCACTGACTATTATTATCGCATGTTGCGATGACAAATCAAGCGAGCCTCTGTAATGATAATTTCAGGCTCAATAACATAGCGGCTTATTTACGCGCATATCGTCGATTTTCTTTAAGCACAATATGGCTAATTTATTTTAAAAAAAACACCTTAACGCTTTTATGTATCAAAAAATAAACGCGAAAAAACGGACGCTAAGCTGACACTTTCTCAAAGCGAGCGATTGACTCAACATGACCGGTATGGCAAAACATATCCATCACGCCAGCATGAGTCAAACGATAGCCTTGTTCTAGCAAAGCTTTAGTATCACGAGCGAGGGTAGCAGGGTTACATGAAACATAGACAATACGCTCTGCATTAAACTTTGGCAAATACTGCATGATTTCCCATGCGCCAGAACGTGGTGGATCAATAAGCAGCGCATCAAATCCTTGATTGGCCCAAGGTTTATCCGTACAGTCCTGAGTTAAGTCTTGGCTATAAAATTCAGTATTATTAATGCCATTGCGACGCGCATTATCAGCGGCGCGAGCAGTCATAGCTTCACTACCTTCAACACCAACAACTGAGCCAGTTTCACCAACCAAACGCGCAAGTGGTAAGCTAAAATTACCCAAGCCGCTAAATAAATCCAGCACCCGCTCACCTGCTTTTAAATCCAACAAATCACAAGCAAGTTTGGTCATCTGACGATTTACGGATAGGTTGACTTGGGTAAAATCTGTCGGGATAAATTCAAAAGTAAGGTCATATTCGGGTAATTGATAATATAAGCGTCCAAATTGTTCACTTAAATCATCAGCATCCGTCAAGGCAATACGTTGAATGCTATCGACACCTTTTGATTGCAAATATAACTGCCAATTGCGAGCAGCAAAGAAGCCTTTTAGTTTATCTATATCAGCTTCTGATAATGGCGCTAGGTTGCGCACAATCAGTGCCACTGGTTGATCACCATCAGGTAGCTCTGGCAAATACTCACCCATAGCCAATTCAAGCTGGGCAATCTTGTCACGGCTTTCTAAGGTGCTGATAAGGGTTTTTAAGTTTTCAATCTCAAAGCCAATACGCGGATCTAAGATATGACACTCATTTAACTCAGCCAAGAAGTTACTTGAGCGCTCACGAAAGCCTACCAGCGCGGTTTCTTTTTTGGCAACATAACGTACGCCAAGTCGCGCCTTGGTACGATAGCCGAGTTGATCTCCGACTATGGGTGTTAGCCAATTATCAGGCTGAACGTGGGCTTGGTGTTCTAACATTTCAGCAAGGACAGACTGCTTAAAATTAATCTGCGCATCCGGTTGCCAATGCTGTAAGTTACAACCACCACAAACCCCAAAGTGTGGGCAGGGCGGTACAGCGCGTTCAGGATTTGGGTTGGCAGTGATGCTAATGGCATCGCCTTCTTCAAAGCTGGTACGACTATTAGTGATTTTGACCAAGGCGCTTTCACCCGGTAATGCAAAGCTGACAAAGATTTTTTTGCCATGCTTATCTGTGATGTGTCCTTCGGCTTCTCCAAAGCCATTACCGTATACGGCAACGCCGCGACCATCATGCGATAAGCCATCAACAGTAAAGGGTAGTGGCTCAGCATCTTTTAGACGACGGCGTGTCTTCGATGATGGCTTAGATTTTTTCTTATTAGGCGGGATAGTAATGGTCTGAGTCTCGTTAGTTTGCTGTGTGGTATCAGGTGCTGTAGAAGTGTTTGAATCGGTGGGTTGCATAAACCTGCCTTAATAATAAATGATAAATAAAAATAGCTAAAAAAATGAGGATAGAACAAATTGCTTATAACCGTATTTTCTATAATTTGGGCGCAGATGACCAATCAGCAATAAATTCTTGGTGACGTGGACTGCCGTCCGCTTGGGTAAATTTGGCTAAATAGTCATGGCTTTGCTGCTGCCAAGCATCGAAATCGGGTAAGGATAGTTGTCCGGTTAGACGCAGCCAGCGCAAATATATCAACCAGGTATTCATCACATCAGACTCACAATATATCGATAGCGTCTGCCAGTCATTATTGCTGACGAGGTCGCCAACCATGCTGCCATCGACATCCGTCTTACCAGGCAAGCCGTATAAGCTTGCGACGACATCCATGGCCTCACGGCGGCTGGCACCGTATTGGCTAAATCTGTCCATCAAATCAAGGTGGCGCGTGTGAAAGCGATTCACATAATTATCAAAACGCATGTTTTTGATGCGCTCGCCTTCTTCAAATAACCATGGCGCTGACAAATCATATTGCATAGCACGATATATCAGCACCGGAATATCAAAGCCCGAACCATTCCAGCTAATCAGTTTAGGCAGTTTTTCAAGATCACTAAACGCCCGAAAAAACTTGGCAAGAATTTCCTTTTCACTAAACTTATCTGCGGTTAAAGAAAATAAAGAAAACGTACCGTCTTTAATATAGAGCGCAGAAATACAGACAATGCGCTGCAACGGCAAACGCATAAAGTCGTGTCCCGCTTCTTGTATTCGAATAGCCGTTAATGCGCTCAATGCGTCCGCATCGTTTAGCTCAGCCAATTGCGGATAAATACGGCGGGCAGCATCGGTATCCGCGACGGTCTCAATATCAAAGACCAGTATAGGATTGGACGAGAAGGCTTGTGACATAGATAATTCTACCTAGTGGTTGGCTTATAGAGCTGCGTTGTCAGCATTTTCTATGCTGTCATCGACATTATATAGTCCAGTGGACAAATAACGATCACCGCGATCACAGACAATAAAGGCTATGACAGCGTCAGGGTTCTCTTTCGCTACTTGTATGGCGGCCCATGCAGCTGCACCTGAAGATACCCCAGCAAAAATCCCTTCGGTTTTGGCAAGCTTACGCATATAAACTTCAGCGACGCGTTGATCAATATCCATGATGTCATCAACCAAGTCCGCTTCAAAAATACCCGGCATATAAGCGGCAGGCCAACGGCGAATACCAGCGATAGATGCTTCTTCATCAGGCTGTAAACCGATAATTTTCACCGCAGGATTTTGCTCTTTTAGATATTGTGCGACACCGGTGATGGTGCCAGTGGTACCCATAGAGCTGATAAAGTGAGTGATTTTACCGTCAGTTTGTGTCCATAGTTCAGGACCTGTGGTCAGATAATGCGCCTGTTTATTATCAGGGTTATTAAATTGATCTAGCACAATGCCTTTACCCTCAGTCTGCATCTGTAATGCCAAATCGCGCGCCGCTTCTATACCGTCATCCACTTCGATTAACGTGGCACCATAAGCAATCATGGCGTCTTTACGTTCTTGGGTTGAGTTGGTCGGCATAAATAAAGTAATCGGATAGCCACGCATCGCCGCGACCATGGCTAAAGCAATGCCGGTATTGCCGCTGGTCGCTTCAATCAACATATCACCAGGCTTTATATCACCACGCTGCTCAGCTTGATAAATCATGTTAAATGCAGGACGGTCTTTTACAGAACCGGCAGGATTGTTACCTTCGAGCTTGGCTAGCAATACCGCACCATTGGCAATCTGCTCTTGCTCAGGCAAACGCTGCAATTTGACCAATGGCGTTTGACCGACACAATCAGCAAGCTTAGTGATTTGAGTAATAAAGTTGGCGTTTGACTTGGCCGTAGCGGACATAAGGTATCCTTATTAATTTTTTAAAGAATGTTCTCTTAAAAGAACTGTCTGTTAAAAGAACAATCTCTTAAATGATAGTAGGGCATTCATTCGCCTTTTAAACGGCGATTTTATGATCAAAATGCGTTTTTATTATTTGACAATAGGGTCATACCACCATGTTCAATCACCATTTATTAATAGTGTGCCAACAATAATAAGTGAATAGATTACGACTGTCAGGTGTTTATTGTGGCAAATGAAAATTTGCGCCATTATATCATTTTGTTTTCAGCTGCGCTTAGCGCATAAAGCTTTATCAATGATTGTTTAACAGCCGCTTATAGAATCCTGTTAAGATAATCTCAAACGATATTTAATGGTTTTTGCTTATTAAGCACTTATCTGAATAATTGATTAATAAATCATGAATAGTTCGTTAATAAGCGCCTCATAAAATATCTGTCGCAAAAATATCAGTGGAGATTGAATCTAGCATGGCTTACAAAAAGCGTTTTGATACCAGTAGTGCCTATGGTCAGCTGATTATATTGGTGTTTTTGCCAATTTGTTTACTGGCGGCAGTAGGTGGTATTTTGGTGTTTCATGAAACCATGCGAGCCAGTGATTCAGAGCAAGAAGTATTGGCCGAGGCGGTACTCATCCGTTATACACCAACGATTGTGGAGCTTATTCCGGAACTATTGGAGCAAGAGCGTGAAAAGGCAGAATCGGAGAGAGGCAACAGTAATACAGATAGTACTTCGCCAGCCGCGATGGCGGCGCTAAAAAGTATTCAAGATAGGTTAGGGCGCTTGCAGTCGGAGCAGCATGTGCAGCGTATCGCCATTATTAATCAGAATAATCAAGTACTGGCAACGGTGGGTTATGGTACTGATGAGGCGTGGCCAGAGATAGACCCATCAGAGCGTTTTTTATCACAAAAACCAACGCCCATCGGTACCGCTTACGGCAGCGTATTGGACGAGTTTGACGGTCAGCAGTTGTGGTTATTGATTGATATGGATAATGAGCCGCTTTATATCGCCCGCTATCGTATCGCGATGGCATTGGTAATTACTGGCTTATTCACTATTTTAATCTTGCTGCTGAGCTTGAATATCTATTCAAAACGTTGGATAGCGCCAATCTATGAGCTACGTTTGCAGCTGCAACGTACCCATGTCGACAATCTATACCAACCCATTCCGGTTGAATCGAATGGTGAGCTGAATTTGTTACAACAAGATTTGGTTAGAACATTACGCCGTTTACATGGGAGCTTTCAAGAGCTTAAAGACCATGCGGAGCAAACGGAAGATGATTTACGTTTGGCTTTTGATGAAATGGAAATGCAAAACATCTCTATTCGCAATGCGCGTGATGCGGCAATCTCAACCAGCCAAGCCAAATCGGCATTTTTAGCCAATATTAGCCATGAACTGCGTACGCCATTGAATAGTATTGATGGTTTTATTAATTTGCTTGCGCGTCACGGTGAGCTCAATCCTGAACAAGACTTGTATGTACAAACCATACGCAAATCGTCCGCACACTTACTGGCGTTAGTGAATGATGTGTTGGATTTTTCCAAGATTGAAGCAGGTAAATTGGTACTTGATCGTCATGAATTTGATCTTTATGAAACCATCTATGATGTGGTCGATATGCTGTCACCGGTATCTGCAGAAAAAGGTCTGCGCATGGCGGTACTGTTTTATAACGATGTACCGATGCGTATCAATGGTGATGCCTTACGACTCAAGCAAGTACTGACCAATATCGTCGGTAATGCGATTAAATTCACTGACAGTGGTGATGTGGTGGTGCGCGTCAGCTTAGATGACCATCAGGACAATTATTTGATGATTAGCGTGCAAGATAGTGGCAAAGGTATTTCACTGTCTGATCAAAAGATGCTTTTTCAAAGCTTTAGCCAAGGAGATCCTTCAATCACGCGCCAATATGGTGGGACAGGATTGGGTCTGGTCATCTCCAAGCAATTGACACGACTGATGGGCGGCGATATTGGTTTTTATGATAATGTGCAAGAAAATATCTCTAATCAAGGGGCGACGTTTTGGTTTCGCATGCCAGCGCATGTCGATGTGTTAGAGGCTGCTACTGGTCAAACCATTGAGCTACCGGTTCTAGCACCACTGGCGAGCGCGACCGATGAGTTTAATGTCTTAATCTGGATCAATCATACTGCCTCTATACAAGTACTCAAAGCCAGCTTGCAGCACTTGCCGATTAAACTGACCCAAGCAAACTCATTGCCGGGCGTGCTTGAGTCGCTAAAAGAGCAGGGAAATTATTGGGATTGGGTTATCGTTGATGATGACACCCAAGACGATATGATGGCGCTGCTTAAACAAATTCGCCTGCATTATCAAGGTAAGCTTGCGGTATTTGGTTATCAAGTTGCCGCTGACCAAGCACTGCTCAATCGCTACCATGCCAATATATTGTATGAACCATTAGATAAAAGACAGCTATATGCCATGCTTGATACGCAAAAGCGTAGCGCACCGACAGGTATCCCAGAACCACGTTGGAAAGGCGTTACCGTATTGGCAGTTGATGATCATTTGCCAAACCTACTGGTGCTAGATGCCCTGCTGAGTGAGCTTGGCATTCATGTAATCACAGTGAGTAGTGGTTTTGACGCGATAGAACTTATTAGCAAGCAGCAAACCAAGAATATTAAAACCGCCAAAACTGAAAAACAAAGTCTGTCGAAAAAGACCCAGATATCTAAAGCTGAAACGCGCGATGATGTTAATAAAACAGCGGCTGGCTCGCTACATCTTGAAGACGTCACTATAGAGGAGAAAGGCGCTGTGCAGCATAAAGACAGTATTGATCTTATCTTTATGGATATTCAAATGCCGCGTATGTCAGGACACGAAGCGGCGCGGCAAATTCGCAATATTGAAGCGGCTGACAGCCATATTCCTATTATTGCATTGACCGCACATGGACTAGCTGATGAGCGTGATAAATTAATCGCCAGTGGCATTAATGACTATGTGGGTAAGCCTATTAGTCAGCCACAGTTGCTACAAGTGCTGCAAAAATGGCTTGGGCGCACTGCATCGCCTTCACCATTAACGGCAGTAAACGAAAATATTCCAAAAAATAACGGTGAACAAAGCAGTAATTTACAAGCTTTGGAATCGAAAACCAACCATTCTCAAAATGCTGGTTTACAGAGTACTGATTCCAAAGGTACTGATTTGCAAAATGCGATGACGCAACCTTCTTCAGCTGCATATTCAGACGCTACAACGCCTATTTATCAAATGATTAAAAGGAATGAGGCAAATAGTGATAATGCTGCCAAGATACGCAGTCGGCAAAAGATTACTCGCCCTTTATCACTGAAGAAAATTCGTGATGACTATTTGCGTGACAGTCAGCCGCGTGAGGATTATAGGCGTGAAACCTTGCGTGAAAATCAGCCACGCTATGAAAATCTGCGCTATCAAGAGCAGGGGCAAGCACCATTGAAGACGCACGCTTTCCAAACGGTCGACAGTATTAAAGATGAAGTATTAGAAAATACAGGCTTAAACGCACGCGTGTTTGATAGCTTGGATATTCTAAACTGGCAAGATGCACTGACTCGCTCAGCCAATAAACCGGATCTCGCTGCCAAGCTGATTATTATGATGCTCGATACCATTAATGATGAAAAGCAGGCATTGACGCAAGCATGGGAAACGCGCAATCGTAGTATGCTTGGGCAAATTGCTCACCGTATATTGGGCGGCAGTCGTTATACTGGAGTGCCGCAGTTACGCCAAGCCAGCCAAGATCTAGAGGATAAGTGCTTACTAAACATCCAACATACCACGCCTGCGCAGTTTGCGATGCTTGAGCCTTATTATGAGGCCTTGTTATTAGCGTTAAATAATTTGCAAACGCTTGATTTGTCCTCTTATCCGCAGCTGAACTATCATCGTCTGAGCGAAAATGACATGACTTGGAAAATGATTTAAAGCAGGCGTTTTTATGATATTAATGATTAACCGTATCGTAGCAGTCAGTTATTGATAAGGTAGCGTAGGTGCAAGGCTGTTAATATCAGTTTGTTCACGAACTATTATATTTATTTTATTATTAAGGATGATTATGCATACTATCGCCACCTATCAGTATGAAACATTACAAGTCAGCGCGACCGACAATATATTAACCGTGACCATCAATCGACCAGAGAAAAAAAATGCCATGAGCTTTAAGGTGGTCAATGAGTTGATTGCGGTAGCAGGCCGCATCAGTAAAGACAAAACGATACGTGCGGTTATTCTTAATGGTGCAGAGGGGACATTTTGTGCCGGTATTGATTTAGGCGATTTAAACCACCCAAAAAATCAAGCATTTGCTCTATGGGAGCTTGTCAAGCCTTGGCAGAGTCTATTCCAGCGCGTTTGCTTGGTTTGGCGTGATGTTCCAGTGCCAGTCATTGCCGTATTAGAAGGATATTGCATTGGTGCAGGCTTACAACTGGCGCTGGCTTGTGATGTACGTATTAGCCATCCTGATTGTAAATTGTCTATTATGGAGGCCAAATGGGGTTTAGTGCCTGATATGGGCTTGACGCAATCTGGCTTTGGCGTGGTACGAGCTGACGTCTTAAAAGAGCTGGCAATGAGTGCGCGTACTATCGATGCAGAGCAGGGTAAAGCGTTGGGGCTAGTCAGTCATTGTAGCGAGACGCCGTTAGAGCAGGCACAACAGCTCGCTGCTGAGTTTGCTGAACGTTCTCCAGATGCGGTGCTGGCAAGTAAGCGTGTCGTCAATGCCATGTTCCAGCAGTCAGCGACGACATTATATAAAGAAAAAGTATGGCAATTAAAAATGATGTTTGGTCGTAACCGTAAGCTTGCGCTTAGAAAAGCGAAGCAAGCCAGCACCGTATTTAGCAAACGCCAATTCCGTTAGGAAAAATTCGACATATATTGACTAATGATTTTAGTTGTGGGTTTTTGTTTTATTCACATGATACCTCTATTGAATTATAAGCAGACAGTGCGATATAAGACTGTCTGCTTGCGTAGCGGTACATCGATATGCCTGATTGTTTTTAAAAGCTGATAGCAGTAGCACGTTAATATAAGCGTGTTTTTTTGTTTTGAGCTGACTATATGAAACAATCAATTCACTAATAATAAAATAATAATCACTATACCAAATGGTTTAAATATGTCTGCTCCAAAATCTCCCCTTCCCAATAAACCGATTGTTGCTGACCGAGTGCGCTCTGCCGATTTGCCTGTCGCATGGATTATGATGCTTGGTCTTATCGTTGCGGTAGGGCCATTATCGATTGATATGTATCTGCCAGCGTTACCGTCAATGGCAGATGACTTTGGCGTATCGACCGCATTTATGGCCAACTCGGTACCCGCCTATTTCATAGGTTTGGTATTTGGGCAGCTATTTTATGGTCCATTGAGTGATCGTATTGGCCGTGTTAAACCGTTATATTTTGGTATGACTTTATATGTCATTGCCTCGATTATTTGCGCGACGACTAACAACGAATATGTGCTGTTTGCGGGGCGTACCTTACAGGCGCTCGGTGCTTGTGTAGGCGCGGTTGTTACCCGTGCAGCAATCCGTGATCGCCTGACTGCCAAGCAAACTGCCAAAGCTTTTTCTATCATGATATTGGTGATGGGTTTGGCACCGATATTAGCGCCGTCACTCGGTGCTGTATTTTTACAGTTTTTTAGCTGGCACTCTATCTTTTGGTTTTTAGCCGCTTTTGGTACGTTTAATTTATTACTCACTAAGTTTTTCTTCTTTGAGACGCTTAGCGAAGAAAACCGTAACGTACGTCCTGCCAAAGAAATACTCAGTCAATACTGGGATTTATTAAAGGATCCTACCTTTAACTACCCAGCGATTGGCGGCGGGTTATTGATGGGGGCGATGTTTGTCTATATCAGCTCTGCTTCTGAATTAATCATGGACACTTATGGCATGTCAGCTACGCATTTTGGCTGGCTTTTTGGTATGAATGCGGCAGGGTTTGTGGGATTGACGCAGCTGAACCAATGGTTGACCAACCGTTTTCGTATTTTGAGTATTCTGCGTTTTGGTGCGATGATGCAAGTCATCTCAGCAGGAGCACTATTTACGCTCGGTATTATGTTTGGTACAGATGCTTGGTTGCCACTGGTATTGGCCTGTATTTTCTTTTGTATTGCCGGTTTAGGTTTGACTCAGCCCAACTCGTCAGCGATTGCGCTGGCCTTTCAGAAGCGCCGTGCTGGTATGGCCAGTGCCTTGCAAGGCTCTTTAATGTTTTCAGTGGGTATTTTCGGTGGGTTAATATTAAACTTATTCCCAGTGAATCCCGTACTGAAAATCGGTATTGCGATGTTTGCGCTAATGAGTCTTGGTTGCTATCTGATTTGGCAGATAGATAGTAACCTGAACCTTGATAATGCGGATTAATTAGCTGGTAGATTCTACTTATTGACATTTATTCATTATTAAAAAAGCATTCATACGTTTGTTACGTATTGAATGCTTTTTTAATGTCTGGTTCTGTCTTATTTTTAGCATATAGTAATTTGTTAATACAAGCCTTGCTACTACTAAGTTGTTGAGTCATTAGTCTTATTATCACATGAAGATGTTGTATGTAATTATTACTATATATAAACATTTGTATGGCATTGCCAAACAAAGTTATTGCAATGCATGAGTTGCTAGATTATCATCTAACGTAATTTTCTGTAATTAAGTGTTGTTAAGACTTTACCTGACTTTGCAGGATTGTTTTTATCACTGACTTTCAGAACAACGTCGAGATTTAAGGACAACAGATGAAGCAGTTATATAGAGTGTTACCGATTGTATTGAGTGTTGGCTTATTTGGGTGCGGTAATTCTGCGACTCAGAGCGATAGCAGTTCAGCTAATAAAGCAATCTCAGAAAATAAAGAAGCGTTTGTCAGTCAATTACCCGACACAGCACCAGTTATTAAGGTTGCAACAACGGGTACCATGCCGCCGTTTTCGTTCCAAGATGACTACGGCAATATGCAAGGCATTGATATCGATTCAATCCGTGCTATCGGTGAAGCGCAGGGTTTCAAGGTCGAGTTTTATAAAGAGACTTGGCAGGATATGTTTGACAGTGTTGAGTCTGGCGGTCGTGATTTAGCGATTTCAGGTATCTCTTATAAAGTCGATCGTGATCAGAGATATGGTCTTTCAAATTCTTATTTCTTTAACCCTTCTGCGGTTATGTATGAGAAAAAGAATTTGACCATTAATAGCTTGAATGACTTAAAAGGTTTACATGTCGCTGGTATGGAAGGAACCAAACAAGTTGATCAAGTCAGGGAAATGGGTGGGTATAGTGAACTGTCCACTACCATAACAACCTTTTTGTTATTTGAGGACTTGATGCAAGGTAAGGTTGATGCGATTGTTCAAGACTTACCTTTATTACAATATACGGCAGCTAACCACCCTGAACATAAAGTGGTAATCGTGCCTTATGAGGATGAAAATAACCCATCAGCGCAGCAAGTAATCTTGATGGCAAAAGGGAATGGCAAGCTTATTAATACTGTTAATGAGGGTATTACTAAGTTGAAAGACAAAGGAATATTTAAAGAAATTGAACAAAAATGGTTAGGTGGGACAGCTCCTGCTACTACTAGCAACACTACCAATCAACAAACGAACTAAGGGGTTAAGATAAGATGGCAACCACACCTAATATTGACAATAAACGCTATCGCAGTCTAATTGTTTCAATTGCACTGTTTTTATCTTTGATTGGCGCTTTGCTAGCGTTTACTTTCTACACATCAAGCTTACTCGAAAGAAATACAGTTTTAATTGACCAAACCAACCAAGTGGCTAATAGTGCACAAGCGGTAATTAAAGACCTTTTTGACTTAGACAGTAGTTATGGTGAAGATACCAGCTCGCCACATATCCAGCGAGTTTTAGAGCGTTTGGAACAAAATACAACGCTTATTACAGGCTCTATCAGTGCGATCGAAAAAGGTGGAAAAATCACTGATATCGCTGGTAATAGTTATAACTTACCAAAGATTAATAACAAGTCTCAAACTCAAATTGCAGCAGCCAATGAGCAGTGGAAAGCGTTAGAGCCTAAGATTCAAGCATATCTCAAAGATGCTGATAACATCATGATTGATTCCTCTGATGAATTGACCCAAGCCGTTGAGCAGGCAAAAACTTCAAGTTTGTTGATTAATGATTCATTAGATCAGCTCACCGATGAAGTGTTTATTAACGCTGAACGTCAAGCAACGACTATTCGTCTTGTTCAGATACTGGGTGTTGCAGCCATTTTTGCTTACTTTTTGATCTTTGTATTCTTCTTTGTGCGTCGTTTACGTGATACCGATGCTGAAGCATTGGCCGCTCGCCGTGAAACACAAGAAATCATGGAAACGGTAAATACCGGTCTGTTTTTGCTAGATAAAGATTTGAATATTGGACAGCAGCATTCTCGCGCACTGAATGGCATTATTGGTGCGGACAGATTGTCAGGAGAAAACTTTGCCGATGTACTGCGCGGTCGTATTTCAGATAAAGATTTGAAAACCACCCGTCAGTTTATTGAGCAATTATATAACCCACGTGTGAAAGAAAAACTGGTTGATTCTTTAAATCCATTGCATAAAGTGATGCTACACAATACATCTGGCGAAGACAGTGCGACCAGCCGCTTCTTAGACTTTAAGTTTTCACGCGTTTATGAAGATAAAGATATTGCGCGTATTTTGGTCAACGTCAATGACGTCTCAGATGCGGTTTATTTAGAGCAGCGCCTAGAGAAAGAACGCTCGCAAAACGATATGCAGATTGAGATGTTGACCACTATCTTAAACGTTAATCCAAAAATTATTAACGAGTTTATTAGCAATACCAAAACCCATATCGATAAGATGAACAACATTTTGAAAAACCCTGGTAGCTCACAATTTGAGCTCGAAGGTAAATTAAAGGCTATCTATCGTGAAATGCACAGCTTAAAAGGTGAGGCTTCTGCGCTTAAACTGCATAGCTTTACTAAAATCGCGTCAGACGCTGAAGACAAGCTTGATGCGTTGCAAAATCAAGGTAAGTTATCTGGTAATAACTTCTTACCACTAGCGGTACATTTGGATGACTTACTCAGTCTGTCGAACACCATTGAGACGTTGGGTGAGCGTATCAATCAAGCCGCCCCAAAGGCTGCAAGTATTGCTAAGTCAGTAGCGCCAATGACGACTGCATCAGTTGCTGAGACGTTAAAAACCAGTACGCCACAACCAATCGTTACCAATCATGCATCAGTAGATAGCGCTATCAATAGTATGAGTATTAACGGTGATAATGAAATTGATTTGAGTGATGAGTCAGATGATGAGCAGTTGTCTTATTATCAAGATTTTGCCCAAGACATCGCAGTAAGACAAGGTAAGCAAATACAGCTTAACGGTCATAATTTGGCGCACGTAAACATACCTGCACACCTTAAGCAGCCGATTAAAGAAATCAGTATTCAATTGTTACGTAATGCAGTGGTACATGGTATCGAATCACCTGAAGCGCGTCAGTCAGCAGGTAAATCTGTGGTCGGTAGTATCGACTTAAAGATGCAACGTGACAGTCAAAACTTAATCATTGCGCTACAAGATGACGGTCAAGGTATCGACTATGAAGGCATTCGTCATAAGCTAGTTGCAGATGGTCGCTTTGAGCAAGATGCTGCCAGTCAGCTGACTCAGGGTGACTTACTCAAAACATTATTTGCTTCTGGCTTCTCTACTAAAGAGCATGCCGATGAAGATGGTGGACGCGGTGTGGGCTTAGATGTCATCAAGGCGTTAGTTAAAGAATATAACGGTAAGCTCAATGTTAATAGTGAGCTTGGTCAGATGACACGTTTTGTCATTACGCTACCTGCTGCTTAATTAAGGAAAATAGATAAGCTATGTACAAATTAATGATTGTTGATGATTCCAATATTATTCGCAACCGTATTCAGCGCGCTTATGATTCTGGTCAGTTTATGTTGGTTGCTACGGCAACCAGCGGTGTCCAGGCCATTGAGAAATTCAATATACATCGTCCTGATGTGGTTACGATGGACTTAACCATGCCGCAAATGGATGGGCTTGAGTGTATTGAAAAAATCATTGCGATTGACCCTAATGTCCGCATTTTAGTGGTATCAGCGTTGTCTGATAAATCCACTGGGATTGAAGCCTTATCATTGGGTGCTAGCGGATTTTTATGTAAGCCTTTTTCAGAAGAAGAGCTGGTAGAGTCTTTGTATGAGTTGGTACAAGACTGATATTGTCCAATAATTTAAGTAAATATCTTATTAAAGAACACACATTATGAAAGAGCAAAAGTTACAAGTTTTTGTGAGTATTATCACCAACTATTTTAATCAGTTTGGTAATGAAGAGCTTATTGTAGATACGCCTTATTTGCTAGAAAATCAACAACCTAAAGTTCACGATTATACCGGCGTCATCGGCATATCAGGGGTTCAAAAAGGGGTGGTTTATTTTTCTGCTACCAGCGCGCTATTGGATAACATCCTAGATAGCATGGGCGAGACAGATAAAAGTGAGGATAATTTAGTAGACCTAGTAGGCGAGGTTGCTAATACCATTTCGGGTAATGCTCGTAATGAGTTTGGCTCAGAATTCCATATTTCTGTACCCTTCGTATGCAAAGGCTCACCGCAAAGTATTATTTTGCCTAAAAGTGGACGCTCTTTTATCATTCCAGTGAGTTGGCGCGGTCAAATCGGGGAGATTGTGGTTTGTTTGCAGGACTAAATACAATACCTCGTGACGATAAATATGTAAATATGGACGATGAACTATTATGGTTAATGTAGAAAAGTTAGGCGTCTTTTTAAGCTCAATCAGCGCATTCTTTGCGCAGATTGACGATGAGCCAGTGGTGATTGATACGCCTTATTTGCATAGCAATAAAAATGCCGTGGGTTACGATTATAGCGGCATGATTAAGATATCTGGCCCTCTTGAAGGCTGCGTTTATGTCAGCGCCCCTAGCAACTTGTTGCGCGAAGTGATCAAAGTCATGGGTGAGCCTGATTCATCAATTACGATGATGAAAGACTTATTGGGTGAAATGGCAAATACCATTTCAGGTAACGCCCGTGCTGAGTTTGGCGCAGATTTTATTATCTCACCGCCCAAGATTATTGAGGGAATACCCAGTATTCCTTATTTACCAAGAGATCGTCAAAGCTATGTGACGCCATTTACATGGCGTGGCTACAAGGCCGTCATAGGTATCTGCATCGCTTAATCTAAAGCTGCGAGCTGCTTCTTTTTTTTCTGAATAAAAACGACGTTGAGACGTCGTTTTTTTATGCATTATCATCACCTTAAACCTTATAATAGCGCTAGCAGTCGCTAAGCGTTATATGATAAAATACAGCCCAGCTATTTTTATCCTACAGTATTCTGTATGTTCAAATCATAGCTCAATTTTTTTAAACAAACCCATCAACCAATGACACACACATCATGGCAAAAAATTGCTGGGTGTTTGGCGACTTGATTAATTTGCTTCACGGCTAGGTGTTTTATTGATATACCTAACCAATAGCAAATGCGTGTCGCTAGATAGGCAGTTTTTGTGATGTGGAGGCATAACCCAACCAACAGGACATTTAACATGGCTACAAAGAATCCAACCAAAATCGAAATGCGCGACCTATTACAAGCCGGCGCTCACTTTGGTCACCAAACACGTTTTTGGAATCCAAAAATGGGTCCATATATCTTTGGTGCCCGTAACAAGATTCATATCATTAACCTAGAGCACACCGTAAAAGCGTTTAACGAAGCATTGACTTACGTAAACGGCTTAGCTGCTAAGAAAAACAAAGTATTGTTTGTTGGTACTAAACGCGCTGCAAGTGGTGTTATCCGTGAGCAAGCAGCACGCGCTGGCATGCCTTATGTTGACCATCGCTGGTTAGGTGGTATGTTGACTAACTGGAAAACACTACGCCAGTCAATCAATCGTCTAAAAGAGCTTGAGAAACAAGCAGAAGACGGTACTTTCGCTAAGCTAACCAAACGTGAAGCGCTAGAGCGTACTCGTGATATGGAAAAACTTGAGCGTTCACTAGGCGGTATTAAAGACATGGGCGGCCTACCTGACGCTATCTTCGTTGTAGACGTAGATCACGAAGCGATTGCTATCAAAGAAGCTAAAAATCTAGGTATCCCAGTTATCGGTATCGTTGATACCAACTCTAACCCAGATAACGTTGATTACATCATCCCAGCAAACGATGATGCTATCCGTGCCGTGACTTTGTATGTAACTTCTATGGCTGATGCAATCATCGCTGGTAAAGAATACGCACAAACTCAAGCCGGTGGTAAAGCTGAGCAAGAAGCGCCTGCTGCTACTGAAGAAGCACCAGCTGAAGCTAAAACTGAAGAAGCTGCTACTCCAGCAGAATAAATCGCTGACCGATATGGTTTAACTTTGTAAGGATGCCTTGATAGTTTATCTATTGGCAGCCATATAACGTTACTAACAGCATGGAAGTTTATAATAGGCATGATGTAGTTTTACTCGTCATGCCTTATTATTAAGCCGCCAAACAGAATTTAAATGTGTAATGTATTTAGATATCGTGCACTCCCATACATAACAATACTCACATACATAATAAAAGGTAACTCTTATGTCAGAAGTAAAAGTATCTGCCAAAATGGTAAAAGAATTGCGTGACCGTACTGGTCTTGGCATGATGGAATGTAAAAAAGCGTTAGAAGAATCAAACGGCGATGTTGAAACTGCCATTGATAACCTACGTAAATCTGGTCAAGCGAAAGCCGCTAAAAAAGCCGGTAATATCGCAGCTGACGGCGCTATCATTATCGCTCAAGGCGACAACAAAGCTTTCTTGTTAGAAGTGAACTGCCAAACTGATTTCGTTGCAAAAGATGAAAACTTTACAGCATTTGCAGAAAAAGCGGCTAACCTTGCGTTAGAAAATAATGTGACTGACGTCGCTGCTATCTCTGCATTGCCTTATGGCGATGGTCAAACAGTTGAAGAAGCGCGCGTATCTTTAGTACAAAAAATCGGTGAGAATATCCAAATTCGCCGTGTTGAAGTACTTGAAGGTGCTAACATTGCATCATACCGTCATGGTCTACGTATCGGTGTTGTGGTTTCTTATGAAGGTGGCTCTGCAGAAACTGGCAAAAACCTTGCCATGCATATCGCTGCATTCAACCCTGTTGCAGTAGATGATGAAAGCGTAGATGCTGATGTACTAGCACGCGAAAAAGACATCATCGACGCAAAAGCTCGTGAATCTGGCAAGCCTGACAATATCGTCGAAAAAATGATCGAAGGTGGCTTACGTAAGTACCTAGACGAAGTAACTTTACTACGTCAGCCATACGTCATGGACAATGAGAAAAAAGTCGGCGACGTACTAAAAGCTGAAGGCGTAAAAGTACTGGGCTTTAAACGTTTGGAAGTTGGTGAAGGTATTGAGAAAAAACAAGAAGACTTCGCGGCTGAAGTTGCAGCGACACAAGCATTAGCTAACAAGTAATTTATATATTTTGTTATGAGTACTGATGGTATTTTTGCTCAGTACTTATAGGTTTGCTTTATAGTTGTTTCACGTATATTAATTTAATAACTATGAAGCAGCCACGCACAAAAAAAGCCCGTTATTTATTTAACGGGCTTTTTTTATGCTTCATTTTTAAGCTGTTTATAGTGGAATCACTTTAAAAACGATACCGTGCTATGGCTATAACTTTTCTTGCTTGCTGTTCGCAGGCGTGACAGAGGCTGCAAAAATTTATAGCCGTAGCACGTCACTACCATCGTATCGCTTTTATTTCGAACGGACTATAGTATGGTGCCAAGTATCAATACTAACGTAATGCCAAATAAGCAGAATTGGCATAACTGGCGCCATTACTATTACTACTGGTACCGTAACTGACGTTTTGCATGCCACTAGCGTTATTGCTATTAGTAGAATTGCTGTTATTAGCGTTCATCGTATTGCCAGATAGCCCTGAGTCGTTTTTATATAAACTATGATAACGGCTCATCACACTTTTGACATAATTACGTGTTTCTTTAAAAGGTGGAATGCCCTTATATTTATCAACGTTACCTTCACCCGCATTATAGCCGGCAACCGCAAACTCTACGTTGTTATTAAAACGTTTCATTAGCCAAGCGATATATTTGGCTGAGCCTTCAATATTATCAGCAGGGCTCCAAGGATTACTCACCTTGAATCGACGTGCCGTTGCTGGCATCAGCTGCATCAAACCTTGTGCACCGACTGGTGAGCGAGCGTTAGGATTAAAGGCAGATTCAGTATGCATCATGGCTTTCATAAGTGCCGGATCGACACCGTGGCGCTGGGCTGAGGCAAGAATATAGCTATCATAAGAGTTGCGAGTACCGCTGCTGCTTGCAGAGCTACTGCCATAGTTATTGCTGCTAGCGCTGCTGCTTCCACTATCATATAGATTAGAGTCTTTATAATAAGTGACTTTTACTTTTTTGGTAAATTTATCAAAATTACCACTGGGATTGACGTTGGTTAGGAGTACTTGACCACCTTTATCTTTATAGATGTACATATTGCCTGCTTGAGCGGCAATCGGTAGGCTAGATAGGACGACGGTGGTGAGTAAAATAGGTGACAAGCAGCGGGTGACTAGAGGTGCAATATTTATCATAGGGTTATCACTTTTTATCGAGTAGTAGCAAATTGCCTTGCTCATGGACGCATCGGTTTGCGCAACAAAGCGGTTATCCTGTCTGCAAGATTTGTAGTCACCAACCTTTAGTGCTACAACGCAAAACCACGGCTAACAAAACCAATTGCAATAGATACAAAAAATAATAGTTGCTTACTATAACATAAAATAACTTATGACTATATCTGATTGCCGCTATAAACTGCCGAAACAGATATTTAAATTGTAAAAATTTTTAATGAAATCAATATGCTATTACAAGGTACTTGATTAAGGATCGATGTACAGCTATATCATTGCTGTTGTCAGTATAAGATAAAATAAATGTGTTGCTAGCTATGTGCTACTGAGAAAAATTCTTTTTGCTTACTGTTTACAAACTTAGTTCAATAGAAAAAAGTGATTTCAGCAGCATTTTTTTGTTGAAGTAAGCCGATTCTATAAAAATACTGATTATCTAAAGCATCGTAGATATTTTGGACTTTACAATTACTCTATTTAAACAGGTAAAGAGTATTGAAAGCAGATTAACGAGCTTAAGCGCATAGTGCAGTCATAAAGTGAGCTTAAACAGTTAGGGCAGTAATAAAAATAGGTACCCAAACAGCGGTGACCAAACCATTGACTGCCAAGCCAAATGCCGCGTAACGTCCAGCTGTATGACTGATCTGCCAGGCTTCTACCGTACCAAATGCATGAGCGGCCAAGCCAAGCGCTAAGCCTTTGGCACGGTCGTCATCGATGCCAAGAAACAAGAAGCGCGCTAACGTACCGCCAATGATCCCTGAGACTATAATAATCAGATTCGCCATCGCTAGAGGCGCTTTGATCAAATCTGCGATACTCAAACCAATCGGTGTGGTCACTGAACGGGTGGCAAAAGCCAATATCGTATCGTTGCTCAGTGAAAATAGATAGGCCAATGACATCGGTAACAACGCCCCAACTAGACTAGCCATCGCGACAATCATAGTAAGTTTTTTGACTGGTAAGCCTTTAAAGTTCATGGCTGCCAGTGGCACGGCTAATAATACTGTGACGTAGCCTAACAGATGATCAAATACAGGTTTGGCTGCGCTATAATAATCATTATAATCCCATTGTAGAATGAACAAAAACAACACCACCAATGCCAGTGCTGTAATCACCATTGGCAACCATGATAGTTTGCGTGCCAGTACGCGAGCGATTACATGTGCTGTCAAAGTTAATAATATCGCAGCAAAGGTCGCCAAAAACACACTATCAAAATTCATAAGATTCCTTTGTTCATACAGCTTAATGCTGTCCCGTCTGCTTGTTGGTAGTGGTGCTATCACTACTAGCATCGCGATTGAGCCAGCGGTTGGCAAGTATCGCCAGTCCCCAAAGTGGTATGAGCGTACTAATAATCATTGTTAGCATTACCCCCCATAGCTCATCACCTAAGGCGAATAACAGCAAACCTGCACCCGCAGATACCGGTAAAAAAGCAAAGCCACTATCAACCAATAAAGTATTGCTAGCTCGGGTGAGCCAGCTAGGTAGACCTTTAATGAGTCGCCAAACGATCAGGATAGAAAACATCGTTAGCATACCGACGATATTGGCAGCTTTTTCGATTCCTGCCCACTGACAGACAATCACTGCTGACTCACGAACAATGATGATCATCGTTAGTGTCAACAGCAATGCCATCCATAAGGGCATTTTTGAAGAATGGGTAGACTTCATAAGCAATTTCGGCCAAGTCATAGATAGATGAGAGAGAGTTGAAAGGTGAGCATGGTCTTATAAATAGGGTATAAAAAATCGAGTTATTTATACTAAGCGTATTGTTTCTTATTTTAAAGGTATAAAAAGCGATTATATAGAGAGTGGCTTAACTAATAAAGTTTATAGGATAAAGCACTTTCTATCACTTTGGACGGACTGTGACATTTAGTACTATAGTTAATACACTTTAAAAAGAATATAGCGTTGCTGGAATAAATTTTTCGAAGCCTCTGGAGTGCAAAGCGCACAGCAAGCGAGGAAAGTTTATACCAGCAACGCACTGTTTGACTTGTATCTTTTTTTATTTAGAGCTGACTATATATACCCTATAAAAAATGGACGATATCAATTGATACCGTCCATTTATAGTTAACCACACCATTTTAAGCAGCCAGCTATTTTAGCAAACTGATTATTTAGCGCTGTGAATTAAGAGTTGACGTTGCTTCCACTTCAGACCCTAGATTATTTTCAGTTAGAGCTTCCGAAGTGAATGGTTCAGAATTCAGGGCATCAAATTCATCAAACGCTTTTTCTTCTGCTTCGGTCATCGTCTGCTCTTCATCTTCATCAGGCTTTTCAAACTCTTCAAGTATCGGCATCAGTAAGGTCGCTTGCGCCAATGGCAATACATCCGAAGGCTCTAAATTTGCTTGACCAAGTAGCTGTCTCAGCCTATCGCTTGGCAAGCGAATCGTTAAGCACTCATGACCGCTGTCATCGTAGCTCTCTTCTTGAATAACGCCCAGCTCATACAAGGCGTTTTTTAACTGACCCGCATTATAAGGTAGCGTCAAATCAAACGTGGTCAATGTGCCAGTAAGTAGCTGCTGGACGGCTAATGACAACTCTTCCATGCCTAGATTTTCTTTAGAAGAAACATATACACGGTTAGGTAAACCTTCGCTAGCATAGCCGATATGTGCAGGCTCATCGGTTAAGTCGATTTTATTATAGACATTGAGCACGGGTACATCGTTATCGATTTTAGACAACACGTCTTTGACCGCTTGAATTTGCTCATGCATATCTTCACTGGAGGAATCGATAACATGTAGCAATAAGTCTGCTTCTAAGGTCTCTTCTAATGTTGCATGGAAAGATTCGACTAACTCATGTGGTAAATGACGGACGAAACCAACGGTATCGACCAATACCACACGACCAACACCTTGCCAATCTAAACGGCGTAAAGTGGGGTCGAGCGTTGCAAACAGTTTATCAGCAGCATAGATATTTTCATCGACTAAGCGATTGAATAAAGTAGACTTGCCAGCGTTGGTATAACCAACGAGCGAAATGGTTGGCACGTCTGACTTTTGCCGTCTGGCTCGACCTTGCGCACGTGTCTGTCTGACTTTCTCAATTCTAGATTTAAGCTGAGTTACTCGCACTTGTAGTAAGCGACGATCGGTCTCAAGCTGGGTTTCACCTGGTCCACGCAGACCAATACCACCTTTTTGACGCTCCAAATGCGTCCAACCACGCACCAAACGCGTCGACAAATGGTTAAGCTGTGCCAGCTCTACTTGTAGCTTACCTTCATAAGTACGGGCTCGCTGAGCGAAAATATCCAAAATCAAACCAGTACGATCAAGTACGCGACATTTTACCAAGGCCTCAATATTACGCTCTTGTGATGGCGATAAGCTGTGGTTAAAAAGGACAATGTCGGCATCATGTTCGCGTACCAATTCTGCTATTTCTTCTGCTTTACCGCTACCAACGAAGTATCTAGCATCTGGTCTTTGGCGTGAGCCTGTGACCAGCGCCAAACGATCAGCCCCTGCTGAGTCTGCTAATAGCTCAAATTCACCTAGATCATCAGGATCTTGGATTTGGCGGATGTCTAAATGTACTATAATGGCGCGTTCGCCACCTTCGTGTCTTTCAAAATAATCCAAAGAGTATCACCTATTCAATAAATTAAATATATCGCTATTATCAATTCAGTAAACGTCGATATAGCGTTCATATGACCATATATATGTGGTCTCATCACTTAATATTAAAGCGTACTAGCACAATTAGCGATGGTTTTATGTTACAAGGTTAATTATTAAATGTTCTGTCGTCATAGTGGCTACTACCATTATTAGCTTTTTTAATGATGATAAAATACAAATTGAGCGATAGGAGACTGAATCAAAGCGCTAACAAAAACCATTCATAACTCAGTGAACAAATCGTCACTGACTGAATAAACTTTGTTATACTCATTGCGCTTGTTTACGATATATAATCATAAGTTTTCAACCACGAGGGACACAGATGAGCCAATCTAAGTCAGGCTTTTCACTCAAACAGCAATTGGGTCGCGGCAAACAAATTGCTGGCATGACCACGACTATCGCTGGCGGACTGCGCGCCGCCCAACGTATCGGGGCTTTTAAACAGCCACCACGCGAAACACTGCCACGCTATATCCAAACTTTTTGCCGAAAAATGGCAGGCTCTTTTGGTGTAAAGGTCATTGCCGTTGAGCGGGTAGAGCAACATCATGGGCTATGGGTGTCTAATCACGTGTCATGGATGGACATCCCTGTGGTCGGTACGGTAAGCCCTGCCTTCTTTTTATCCAAAGCTGAAATTGGTGATTGGCCTATATTTGGTAAGTTGGCGCAGGCGGCAGGCACGGTTTTTATTGAGCGTGGTTCTGGTGATGCAGGCTCGGTTGCAGCGCAAATTGCCAGTTTTTTAACTAAAGGCTTCTCAGTAATGTTTTTTCCTGAGGCAACCACGACAGACGGTAAAAAAATTAAGCGTATTCATGGTACCTTATTACAAGCGGCGATAGATGCTGACGTACCTGTGCGCCCGCTGGTAATTGCTTATGTCAATAAAGACGGCACCCTGAGTGAAGCATTACCTTATTTCGGTAAGCTTACGATGAAAGAGAGCATAAAAAAGGTGCTCGATACTAAGGATGTTACCGCCTATGTATTGCCACTTGAGCCAATAGATCCCAAAGGGTTGAATAAAAGTCAGCTGACGAATTTATTACAGTCACGTATGCAAGAAGGCTTAGCTGAACTACATTCGCGAGTATTAACGAAAGTAGTAAAAGCATAAGATTTTTTTAAGACTGGTAAAAGAGCAGGAGAAAGGCGCAAATCGCAGTGATAGACCTAGCGATTTGCGCCTTTTTCTTTGCACTATGACTGATTTAATCCTCAGGTTATGAGCGTCTAAGTTGTATTAAACTAAGGTGATGGATTAGGGTGCTGCGTATGTACCGCTTCGATAGCCTCTAATACATCTGAGCTTAACGTTACATGGATACTATCAATATTAGATTTTAGCTGCTCAATAGTGGTAGCACCAATGATGTTGCTTGTGACAAACGAGCGCGAATTGACAAAAGCTAATGCCATTTGCGCCATATCTAAACCGGCATCCGCCGCGATTTTGGCATATTGAGCAGTGGCTGACAGTGCTTGCTCATTGGTATAACGCGCAAAGCGATCATACATAGTGAGCCGCGCGCCGGTTGGGCGTTTGCCATCAAGATATTTGCCAGACAATACGCCAAAGCCAAGCGGTGAGTAAGCGAGTAAACCAACATTCTCACGATGCGCAATTTCTGCCATAGCAACTTCATATAAGCGATTTAATAAACTATAAGGATTTTGCACAGTAATAGGCGCAATTAAGCCATTTTTATCCGCTTCCCATAAATAACGCATCAGTCCCCAAGCGGTATCATTCGACAACCCATAAGCACGAATACGACCTTTTTTAATCTCATTATTTAACGCTTGAATGGTCTCTAAAAAGGGCGTTAAATCGTCCAGTGATTGCGCTACCATCTCTTCAGTATAACCGCGTTGGCTAAAAAAGTTTGCTTGACGTTCAGGCCAATGCAGTTGATAGATATCGATATAATCAGTTTGCAAACGCTCAAGATTGCCATCGATGGCGCTACTAATGTGTTCAGCATTAAAACGCGTCTGCCCATCACGTAAGAAATCCATCGGTGACATCTTGCTGGCGAGAATGACTTTGTCGCGCTGTTTGGTTTTATGAAACCAAGTACCCATAAAGCGTTCGGTATCACCTTGTTTGTCTTTATCCGGCGGTGACGGATACATCTCGGCGGTGTCCCAAAAGTTCACGCCTTCGCTGAGCGCCACATCCATTTGCGCATGTGCATCGCTTTCGCTGTTTTGTTGGCCCCAAGTCATCGTCCCTAAGCAAATTTTGGAAACTTTTTCATCAAGTTGTGGCAGTGTTTGATATTGCATCTGTTTATCCTTTTTTATTCTAATATAAATCAATTTTTCATTCTAAATTAGCTTGATACCAGTGACACCCGGTGGCGTTACTTGAAAGACTTTAATTTTAAATAGCACGGATTGTCCAGCAAGAGGGTGGTTAAAATCCACTTCGATTTCGTCATCATTGATAGCGCTAATCGTACCAGGCAGGGTGTTTTTACCTTTGTCTTCAAACTCTATCAGCATGCCAATCTCAGGATTTTCAGCGATGAGCGCAAACTGGGTAGGGCTAAAGCGTTGGATATTGTTAGAATTCCACTCACCAAACGCTTGCTCTGGCTCAAGGTGAGCGGAGCGCGTATCACCAGCACGCAGGTTCATTAGAACTTGCTCAAAACCGGGTAACAAGCTTTCATCGCCTATGGTCAAGGTGACAGGCGTGTCACGGCTAAAGGTTGAGTCAATCACCGTACCATTTTCTAATGATACTTCAAAATGTAGCTTAACGAGGCTGCCAAAGGTGATACGTGTGTCTTCATTGGGAGTGATAAATTGTGAGTCGGACATAGTAAAAGCTACCTCTTGTTAGAATAGGGAGTCGGGTTGAGAATACTGTAAGAAATGATAAGCCATCTGCGAAAGCATGTAAGCGTAAATAGTGTAACGCAAATAGTGTAATATGTTTGGCGAATCTAAAAGAGGGCGGGCATATCGATGGCAAATAAACAACAAGGTCAGATTAAAAAATGGCAAGATGATAAGGGCTTTGGCTTTATTGAAACTGAGAATGGTGACTCAGTGTTTTTTCATATCAATGAGTTTAAAGCACGCCGTCGACCTAATATCGGTGAGCAGGTCGTCTTTACGTCTGGGCAAGACAATCAAGGGCGCATGCAGGCCAAAGACGTACAAGAGCTGAGCTTTGTACAACAAAAAATGGCACAAAAAAACAAACAAATCCGCCAGCGTAATCATAAACGTAGTGCGCAAGCAGAGTTTGAAGCAGGACAAAAGAAACGCTTGTTCCTCGGTGTTGGCTTTTATGGCGTCTTAATTTTATTGACGGTCATGAATAAGCTAAGCTGGCTAGTCGTTGCTTGGTATGCGGCATTGGGAATCATAACCTATGCAATGTATGCCAAAGACAAAGCTGCCGCTCAAAATAACGATTGGCGCACGTCTGAATCAACCTTGCATCTGTTAAGTGCGCTTGGTGGCTGGGTCGGTGCAATGGTCGCACAAACTTACTTGAGGCATAAGTCACAAAAGCCTGAGTTTCGTATCGCTTATTATTTAACCGTAATGATTAATATGGCGGGGTTGTTGTTTATATTGGCGGGCGGTGGTCGGGCGTTTTTTGCAGGGTTGTTGTGAGCAAGAATTGGTTCTTTATTAAATTTTTAGGGGCTGTAGTAGATAAGGATCAAACTCTTATAAAAAAGCCCCGCCATAGCATTCTATGACGGGGCTTTTATTTTCGCTAATTGACATCAATTTACTTATTTATTACGCTTACCTTCCAAAAACAGCATATCAATAATAATCAGTGCGACACCAATAGAAATGCCAATATCAGCAATATTAAAAATAGGATAATGCCAAACGTCCGCGTAATGTACATGAATAAAGTCGATGACGTGACCATGTAGCAAGCGGTCAATCAAATTACCTATCGCACCACCAAGTACTAAGGCCAAACCGATAGATAACAGCTTAGCTTGGCGTGGCGCTTTGATGAGATAACCGATTAAGAATAATGACATCACCAGTGCGAGACCAGAAAAAAACCACTTTTGCCAACCGCCAGCATCTGCCAAAAAGCTAAAGGCAGCGCCGTAGTTATATGCCAATGTCCAATTAAGAAAAGGTTCGATGACAGGCACTGGCTCATGAAAGGTCAGCTTGGTTTCAGCCAGCCATTTCGTCCACTGATCAAAGATGATTACGACCAGCGACAGTAGATACCAGACAAAGGCGCGACTGCCATTAGCAACAATCTTTGGCGTCTTATTCAGCCGTCCTTTAGGTATCGATGAGTTACCTGTTGTCGCATGCGCAGGCTTAGGTGTATTGTCGACTGCAACATGCGGCTTATTGTTTTCTGTTGAATTAGGCATAGTGACGCACCTCGCCATCGCCGCTGACGTTGGTTGCGCAGCGGGCACATAATTCTGGATGCGTGCTATCGGTACCAATGTCATCACGGATGTGCCAACAGCGCACACACTTGGTGCCAGCTGCAGCGCTGACCTCTACTACTAAGTCGACGACCGCTGTGCTACTGCTGTCTGCTTGCTCGTCTGTGCTTACTGCATTAACAGGGGCAGCGCTCAAAGGCTTTAAGGTTGCATTACTGGTAATAAGTACAAAGCGCAGCTCTTCACCAAGCTTGGCTAGACTTTCATGCATGGCGCCATCAGCATAAAGACTGACGTCGGCAGATAGGTTAGCGTTGATGATTTTTTCACCGCGCGCCGTTTCGATATGCTTATTAACCATATCTTTCGCCAGCATGATACGTTGCCAGTCATCGTTGCTGATAGCGCTTAGCTCAAACTCTGGGAATACATACCACTCTTCCGTAAATACATAGCCGGCTTCACCACCATTGTTACCTTGCAATACTTCCCACGCTTCTTGCGCAGTGAATGACAAAATCGGTGTGATCCAGCGAATGAGTGCTTGGACGATATGATAAATAGCCGTTTGCGCAGAGCGGCGCGGTTGACCATCGGTTTGAGTAGTGTATTGACGGTCTTTAATAATATCTAAATAGAAGCTGCCCAAATCTTGCGAACAAAACGCCGTGATATGTTGCGTGACTTGGTGAAAGTCCATCGCATCATAAGCACTAATGATTTGTGCTTGTACCGTTTGCGCACGTTCAATGATAAACTTATCAAGGCTGACCAATTCATTGATATCGACGCTGTTGGTTGCTGGATCAAAATCATCGGTATTGGCAAGCAAGAAACGCAGGGTATTACGGATGCGGCGATACATATCGATTGCACCTTTAAACACCGTTTTACCAGCGTTCATCTCATAACGGTAATCGCTAGACGCAATCCATAGGCGTAACATATCCGCACCGGTTTTATTAATCTCTTCTTGCGGGGTGATGATATTGCCAAGTGACTTACTCATCTTGCGACCATTTTCGTCGACGACAAAACCGTGAGTCAATACTTGCTTAAACGGCGGGCGTCCGTACATGGCTTCTGAGGTCAGTAATGACGTCTGGAACCAGCCACGATGTTGATCAGAGCCTTCTAAATACAAATCAGCTGGATTGGTCAACTCGTCACGTTGTTCAAGTACGGCAAAATGCGTCGTACCTGAGTCAAACCAAACGTCCAACGTATCAGTCGCTTTATCATAGTCAGCGGCCTCGCTGCCCAAGAAATCTTCACAGCTGGCATCAAACCAAGCTTCAACACCGCCTTCTGCGATTTTCTGTGCGGCAGTTTCCATTAACTCTAGGGTATTTGGATGCAGCTCGCCTGTTTCTTTATGGGTAAAGAAAGCAATCGGTACACCCCATGTACGCTGGCGCGAAATACACCAGTCTGGGCGACCATTCATCATGGATTCAATGCGATTTTGTCCCCATGCTGGTGTCCAATTGACTGTTGGAATATCGGCAAGCGCACGCTCACGTAAGCCTTTGGTTTCCATGCTGATAAACCACTGCGGCGTCGCACGGAAGATAATAGGCGACTTATGACGCCAGCAATGCGGATAGCTGTGCTCAATTTTAGTATGATTGATTAAGTGACCGTTATCATGTAGAGCCGCGATGATTTTTGGATTGGCTTTATAAATGTGCTCACCAGCAAATACCGCCGCGCTTTCTAGATAGACGCCCGTACCACTAACCGGATTTTCAACAGGCAAGTCATATTTTAGACCAACGATATAATCGTCAAGACCATGACCAGGTGCGGTATGTACCAGACCAGTACCGCTGTCAGTCGTCACGTGATCGCCTAAGATTAATGGCACTTGGCGTTCTGTAATTAATGGATGCTGAGCATGCAGACCTTCAAGCTCGCGACCTGATACCGTAGCTAGGATGCCTTTATTATCAAGTTTAAATTCACTTAACGCCGACTCGACCAAGTCAGTTGCCAGTAGTAAGTTGCCGTTTTCAGTGGCGACCACACTATAGTCATGCTCAGGATGTACCGAGATGGCTTGGTTAGCTGGTAAAGTCCAAGGCGTCGTCGTCCAGATAACGGCAGCGATGTTGCCATCTATCTCAGCCAATGCCGTAACCTTGTCGCTGTCTACAATATCAAAGCTGACATAAATAGCGTCAGAAACTTTATCTTGATATTCAACTTCGGCCTCAGCTAAAGCAGAGCTACAGTCCAAGCACCAGTTGACCGGCTTCATACCGCGAGTCACATGACCATTGTCATGAATTTTGGCAAGCGCGCGGACGATGTTGGCCTCTTGATGGAAGTTCATGGTTAGATAAGGATTGTCCCAATCACCAAACACGCCAAGACGTTTGAAGTCTGCCTTTTGTAGCTCAATCTGCGTACTGGCATATTCACGGCACAAACCACGAAATTCGGTTGCAGAAACCTTTTGTCCAACTTTACCGTGTTTGGCTTCAACTTTTTGCTCGATAGGCAAACCATGACAGTCCCAACCAGGCACATAAGGTGCATCAAAACCAGACAAGGTTTTTGACTTGACGATAATGTCTTTTAGTACTTTATTGACCGCGTGACCCAAGTGAATCTGACCATTGGCGTAGGGAGGGCCATCGTGCAAAATATATTTGGTCGCCCCAGTACGTGCCTGACGAATTTTACCGTACACATCATCCGCTTCCCAAGCAGCTAGCCAATCAGGCTCACGTTTGGCAAGGTTTGCGCGCATCGCAAATGGCGTATCGGCAAGATTTAAGGTGTCTTTATAATCGTGGCTTGGTGTATCAGAACTTTTATCAGTCATAGAAGGCGTCTTTTAAAATAGTGATGAAAATGTAAATTGAAAAATTTGTTTAAAGGTGGTTGCAAAACTCAAGCTAATACTGGGATTGATGTTTAATAACAGGGGTCTTTTTTACTTATCAGTTGCTTATAAAATAATCAAATCAATCATAAATGCTCATGAGATGAATGCAACATAACATACAGCTATTAAAACAGGCGGAAAGTAGATAAAGATAACGTCAGCTATTATATGACAAAAACAGTAGGGTAAAAAGAGCTGACCAGTATCGCAATTACGTCCGCCAAAACCAGTCACAAAATTTAAGTAACTAGCGATTGCTACTTATTTTATATCTGCTACGCTAATAAAAGTGATAATAAAGATAGAGCAATCAATATCTAAGCTGTTTTTAAGTGCAAGACAGCATCATATCACTATCCTCAGATAATCCCTACTCCCAGTAGTTTATCGTCGTTTTTGATTGAAGCGTTTTTTATTCATTAATTTTAATCCACATTAATTATCATATCCGATTTAATTCGATTTAAAGAAATACAACATACGCCTACTAGTATGGATTTTTTGTAGCGTCTAGCGCGCATGGGAGCATTAATTAAAAAATAATGCTCGTAGCACGTTGCTATGAATTTATCTATTTTATCTTAAATAATATAACATGGAGCAGTTATGAAAATAGGTATTCCGAAGGAAACAAAGAATAACGAAAACCGCATTGGTCTAACCCCAAACGGCGTCAGTGCTTTGGTCGATGATGGTCATGACGTCATTGTCGAGACTGAGGCCGGTATGGGATCGCAGTTTACGGATGATGACTATAAAGAAGCGGGCGCAACCATTGCGAATAGCGCTGCTGAAGTATGGGACGTAGAGCTGATTATTAAAGTAAAAGAACCACAAGCTGACGAATATCAATACTTAACGGACGACTTAATCTTATTTACCTATTTGCATTTGGCTAATGAACCAGAGCTTGCCAAGGTATTAATTGACAATAAAGTCACGGCAATTGGCTATGAGACAGTACAGCTGGCGGATAACTCGTTGCCGCTATTGACGCCGATGAGTGAGATCGCTGGACGGATGAGTACGCAGATAGGCGCGCAGTTTTTGCAGTCTTTTTATGGCGGTAAAGGCATGCTGCTCGGCGGCGTGCCAGGCGTAAAAAAGGGTAGGGTTACCATTATAGGCGGCGGTGTATCGGGTACTGAAGCGGCAAAAATCGCGGTTGGTCTACATGCTAGCGTCACCATTCTGGATCTTGATCCCAAGCGCCTTAAACAACTATCGGAGATGTTTGGCAATAATGTGCAGACGCTGATATCCAACAAAGTCAATATCGCCGATAGCGTGAGAGACAGTGATTTGGTCATTGGCGCGGTATTAATTCCGGGTGCGGCCACACCGAAGCTGGTCACTGAACAGATGGTTAAAGATATGAATGATGGCGGTGTTATTATCGATATTGCGATTGATCAGGGCGGTTTATTTGAAACCACGGATCGAATCACCACTCATGATAATCCGACTTATACCAAGCATGGCATTATTCATTACGCCGTGGCGAATATTCCTGGGGCAGTACCACGCACCTCAACCATAGCGTTGTCTAACGTTACCTTACCGTATATACAAGCCCTTGCCAAAAAAGGCTTTAAAAAGGCTTGTAATGACAATGCCGCTTTGGCAAAAGGCGTAAATACCACTCAAGGTCATATGACTTATAAAGCAGTTGCAGAGGCGCTGGATTATGAGTATAAGCAGCTTGATTCGTTAGTTAGCTAGCATATTATTAAATACGCCCTAAGTATATGAAAAACCTGCCAGTCAAATGATTGGCAGGTTTTTAGTTTGAGATTCAGTTTTTGATATGTTTCAGAAGAATATCTTTTTAAAAGTTTTCTGAGAAATTCATTAATTCTTCAGCGCGCTCTTTATTTTTAGATGATACACAAAGCGGCAGTGCTGGACTACCAATATACATCCCTTCTAGACCACACTGTTGATCACGATAATCTAGCCAACCGAGCTGTGATTTTTCAAAACTTTCTGCATCAGTGGAATCTCGTCCATTAACTTTAAGAGATTTATAGATTTTATTGTAAGCCTTATTCATCGTACTTTTGTATTTTTGATCGGCATATCCAGTACATTCATAAATTTTAGAATTATTTATAGTCTTATATTTGCTCATACATTCACTATAATAATCTTTAAGTTCAGCATTTGCTGAAGTCACGCTTAAGATGCTAATGAACACAGCAGTAACTATTGTGATACCAGTATTCTTAAAATTCATTTTCAAACCTCAAATCCATTATTAAGATTAAACGAAAGTTTATTATAGCAAATGTTTGCCAATTAATGAGCTTGGGCTTTCTATCATTTATTTAAAATGAAGTAGATATAGTAGATTCATTTTAAAAAAGATACAGTGCTATTGGCTATAAATTTTTTGCAGCCTCTGTCACGCCTGCGAACAGCAAGCAAGAAAAAATTATAGCAATAGCACGTTATTACAATCGTATCGCTTTTATTTTGAACTGACTATAGAGGTAAATCAAAAATGCCATCAGCATAGTAAAACTGATTTTTGAAAATTAAAAAACTGACGACAGCCATAATCGCAATTTCAGTGACCATTTAGGCTGAATACCAGTAAGCCCTTGGGTCATTTCACCATCTTTTAATATCACATAAGAAGGCGTGACTTGTCCTTGCCAATCGTCAAAGATAAGCCCTTCTTGATCATTAATCGTCGTAAAGTTATAGTTATGCTCATTGAGATAACTGTCTAGCTCTTGGTCAGAGCCTGACTTTATGGCGATAGTGACGATAGGATAATTATTTTCTGCTGCCAACGTATTAATAGTCGGCGAGGTGACACGGCATACAGGGCACCAAGTTCCCCAAAAATATACCAGTGTTGGTTTATCCTGACTCAGCGCTGCCAAATCAACGGTCTGCCCTTGATAGTCTGTTAATTGCAACTGCGGATTGGCGGGCGTGACCGGCTGTCGCCACCAGTTGATGGCGGTATAAATCACCATAAATACCAAGCCATATAACAGCACAGTTTTAATGATCGACAATGCTTTTTGCTTAGGTGTCTTGTTAGGTTTTTCTTTTTTGCTTTCAATATCAGTCGTCATAGTGGCTGCTTTTTTGCTCTCAGTGTTTTTTAATAGATAAAAATAAACGGCTGAAGGGTCAGCCGTATTATTCACAAATGCTATTAGGTAGTTTTTAGTACAAGGTTAATGTACGACTTTTAAATGAACCAATTAAGACTTTTGCGCGCGGTCTTGTAATGGATCACCAAGAAGGACACTGCCAGAGTTTTCAAGGCGTTCTTTGTCCGTTAATTTGCTCGCTGAAATTTTGGCTTTTCGTTTCCATTTCAAACTATACAAATCATCACGGCGGTCAAGAAGGTTATGTACCGAGCCTTCGTTGCGCACGTGGATAAGCTTGTCTAAGTTCAAGTCAGAGAAGAATACCATTTCAGTGTTCGCCGTTGTTTCCGCCATAATCGCATCATGTGGGAAGGCAAAATCTGATGGTGAAAAAATAGACGACTGTGCATACTGAATATCTAAACTTTCAACTTGCGGTAAGTTACCTACTGAACCGCAAATCATCACATAGCATTCGTTTTCAATCGCGCGTGCCTGCGCACAGTGGCGTACACGTAAATAGCCGTTTTGGGTATCTGTCCAAAATGGTACGAACAAAATATCCATATCATCGAGTGCCATTAGGCGGGCAAGCTCAGGGAACTCGACGTCATAGCAAACCAAGATGCCAATACGACCGGCATCAGTATCAAATACTTTTACCTCATCACCGCCTTCGATGACCCAAGCGTTACGCTCATGTGGGGTAATATGAATTTTTCGCTGCTCTTCAACCGTACCATCGCGGCGGCAAAGATAGCTGACATTGTACAAGGTATCATCTTCATCGAGCAGAGGCATAGAGCCGCAGATCACGTTGACGTTATAGCTGACGGCCAGATGCGATATCTCGTTTTTGAACCACTCGGTATATCCTGCCAAAAAGCGAATGGCGACGTTTTGATCCGTCGATTCACATAACCCCATCAATGGCGCGTTAAAAAACTCGGGTAGGCAGGCAAAGTCAGAGTTATAATCAGCCATAATATCGACAAAGAACTCAACTTGTTGCAGTAGCTCTTCAGGTGACTCAACCTCACGCATCTGCCACTGAATCCCGCCAATACGTACCTCAGATTTGCGAGTATTAGGCTTATAGTCTTTTGGCTCATAATAAATATTTGCCCACTCAAGTAAGGTCGCAAAGCCTTTAGATTGTTTGTCATCAGGCAAATAAGCAGTCAAAATACGTTTGACGATAAAACCATTTGATAATTGAAAAGACAGCGCAGAGTCGTGAATCTCACGAGCCGCAACGGCCTCAATATATTCGCCCGGTGTGAGGTCTTGATGATTATGATAATTAGGGATACGACCACCGGCCAAAATAGCGCGGAAATTCAGCTGACGGCATAGCTCTTTACGTGCATCATAAAGCCTACGACCTAGGCGATAACCACGATATTCAGGGTCAATGAGTGCATCTAGACCATATATTGCATCGCCTTCAGGATTATCTCTAATAATTTCTTTTTGCCCAATTAAATCATCGTAGGTATGCGGATTAGAAAACTTGGTGTAATCGACGCGCATGGATAGTACGATACCAATCAGCTTATCATGGTCAAACAAAGCGATCTGACCTTCAGGGAACGCATCAATCAAGGTATTGATCGTTGTTTTAGACCATGAACCGCCTAAGTTTACATAGACGCGATCCATCAATGCTTTTAATTGTGGGTAGTCTTTTTTCTTAATCTCAGCAATCGTTAGATGAAAGTCATCTGGTTTTTCTATCTTGCTCATAATGTTCCTGTCTGTTGTTTCAATAACGGGTGTTAATAAATTAATGTTAATAAATAAGGGATCACACGCCGTGGTATTACTCTTTAGGTGAATGCAATCGCTAAAGGCAACCCCAAGGGCACAGTTTTTCATGTAACAATGCCAAGAAATGTCGAGAAAATTATACCAATACTCTTAGAGAATCGTTACAATCATTTATCTCTGTATTTACAATGAGTTATAAAACCTCAATCTCATATCATTAATTTTAATGAGGTGTCTTTGCCAGTTTGCAAGTGGCATTTTCTTACTTTTAAAGTGAATCGACCATACTTTCAGTTCTGACTGCGATGGGTATGATACCAAGCTCATTCGTCAATGACAGTCAAGCGTCGTAAATATTTGCTAGGTTTTTGTGAATCACTATTTTTTATGAGTTTAGTATTTTGTTGACGCAGTAGTTTATTAGCTCAGGCGTAATTTTATTTAGCTTATTTTTTCGGTCATATTTAACAGTGACCTTTTAAGGATTTTAAACGATGCCATCTCACACTACTGCACTTAGCAAATTAGACAAAATAGAAGACGCCGCACTGGTGCAGTTGGTGTATGTCAGCAGCCTGACGATTGGATCACGTTTGAATGCGACGATATTTGACGAGGTAGAAGGTCATGCGCGTGATTACAATGAGCGGCAAGGCATTACAGGAACGTTATGTTACGGCAATGGGCATTTTCTACAATGTATCGAAGGTGAAAAAGAAAAAGTATCGGCCTTAACGCAGAATATTTTTGCTGATAAACGCCACAAAAATGTTCAGGTACTATTACTAAAAGCCATCAAACAGCGTAGCTTCTCTGACTGGCGTATGCGCTTATTGTTTTTGGAGCGTTGGCTATGGTCGCCCGCTACCAAGAAACAAGCCGCGCAGCTGTCACCATTTTTACCGTTTGCGCCTCATGGTTGGACGCCTGAGCGTACTGAGCAGTTTTTGCAAACCATTAAAGCCTTTGATAGTCCACCGCATATCAATGCAGCAGGCATTACTTATAACGCGATGGGCAATATGATGCGTCATATCGCTGCGCCACACCAAGCCTTTTTAATCGTTCAAGGCTTTTTAAGCGTGTTACTGGTGGTGGCGCTGATATTGTTATATTTATAGCGTTATAAATATAATTCATATGGCGAAAATGACCATTTAGATTGTATAAAAGTTATCTTATAAAAGTGACCGAATAAAAAAGACGCTAAACCATTATGTTTAGCGTCATTTTTTATGCCAGCTTGTTCATTACTTTAATAATTAAATGAATACTCACATATCAAAAATTTTCCCACGGTTCATAATATTATTGGGATCAAAGACTTTTTTGACCTCTCTTAAATAATCAATCTCAGTCTCGCTGCGGCTATAATTGAGATACGGTTTTTTGGTCATACCAACGCCATGCTCAGCAGATACTGAGCCACCATATTTTTTTACCGTTTCAAACACATATTTATTAACGATCTGACATTCTGCAAAGAAATCGTCTTTACTCATGTTTTCAGGCTTTAAGATATTCAGATGCAAATTACCATCGCCGATATGACCGAACCAGCAAACTTCAAAGTCAGGGTAGTTGCTGCTGACAATATGATCAATCTCATTGATAAAGTCGGGTACATAGCTGATGAGTACGGATACATCGTTCTTATAAGGTGTAAATACTGAGATGGTTTCAGAGATATATTCGCGTAGCTTCCATAGCTCCTCGGCTTGCGCCAAGCTTTGGCTCATGACCCCATCAACGACCCAGCCTTGCTCCATGCAATCCTCAAATATCGCCATTGCTTTATCCATGATAGGCTCGTATGGCGCTTCAAACTCTAGCAGTGTATAAAACTTGGTACGCGACTCAAACGGCTCTTGTACTTGACCATGTGCCATGAGCTTATCAATCGCCACATCATCAAAAAATTCAAAAGCGGTTAAATCAATTTTCGCTTGAAAGGCTGATAGGACATTCATGACATCGGTAAAGCTGTCCATGCCAAGCACCATAACGTTTAAGTCTTGCGGCTGACGCTCAAGCTTGATTTGAGCATGAGTCACCAACCCCAGCGTACCTTCACTACCGATAAACAATTGACGCAAGTCATAGCCCGTAGCGTTTTTCACCATACCGCGATTGAGGTGCAAGATATCGCCTTTACCAGTGACAACGGTCAGCCCCATGATCCATTGACGGGTCATGCCATAGCGAATAACCTTGATACCACCGGCATTGGTGCCGATATTACCGCCGATTTGACTTGAGCCTGCTGAAGCAAAGTCGACAGGGTAGTAAAGGTCTTTTGATTCAGCAAACTGTTGCAACTGCTGAGTGACCACACCTGCTTCAATCTCAACCATGCGATCGGCAGGATAGAATTTTCCAATATGGTTCATTTTATCCATACTGACGACAATCTCGCCATTAGCGGCGACTGCGCCCGCAGACAAGCCAGTACGACCACCACTTGGCGTCAAGACCACATTGTGCTCATTGGCAAGTAGCACAATCGCTTGTACTTGCTCGGTGGTTTTTGGAAAGACAATAGCCGCAGCAGCAGGCGCGAAATGCTTGGTCCAGTCCTTGCCCCAATGCTCTAAGCTTTCATTGTCAGTTTTGATTTGGCTGGCATCAAATTGATGGCTATCAATCAACGTGTTTAGAATAGTTTGAACAGCGGCTGCATGGGTGTCAGATAGGGTTTGGCTAGATAAAGAGGTCATGGTCAAATCTCGGTATAAACGTAAGCGCTATGCATAAAGGGGATTATTATATAACTAAATGGCTATAACTGAACGTGTGTAGCTGTGTGTATTATTAGTCTGATATAAAAGATGTATATTATTGGAATTTAGCGGATGTAGCAACGAGAGAGCGATATGAGCTTGCATCTATCTATGGCTTCAAAGCATAAAAAGATTGTTGAATCACCTTTGGATAGAATTATTCACTATAGCATAAAAAGTTTTCAGGCTTGATAACCAATAATTCATCTAATCTGCTAACATAGCTGTCGAATTTTGTGTAAGATATCCGGACTGTTTTCGTTTCATCCATCATAGCTTATCCCACTGATGATTTTTATAAGACAATTATAGGACAGTTCTCATATGGCGTTATCACTCCAAAAAGACAAAATCCGGTTTTTATTGCTTGAAGGTCTGCACGACAATGCCTTAAAAATATTGCAAAATGCTGGTTATCAAAACATCGAAAATATCAGCCATGCATTGGATCAAGATGAGCTAATCGAAAAGATTAAAGATGCTCATTTTATCGGCATTCGCTCACGTACCCAGTTGACCCGTGAAGTGCTTGCGCATGCAGAAAAACTGATCGGTATTGGCTGCTTTTGTATCGGTACTAACCAAGTAGACTTGGACGCCGCTCGTGAGTTCGGTATTCCGGTCTTTAACGCTCCTTATTCAAATACCCGTTCGGTCGCTGAATTAGTACTTGCCGAAGCCATCATGCTATATCGCGGTATCCCTGAAAAGAATGCGACCGTTCATCGTGGCGGTTGGGGTAAGTCGGCGACTAACTCACATGAAGTGCGCGGCAAAACCATCGGTATCGTCGGTTACGGCTCTATTGGTTCGCAGTTGTCTGTATTGGCCGAAAGCTTTGGTATGAAAGTCATTTACCATGATGTCTTAACCAAGCTACCATTGGGTAATGCGGTACAAGTTGGCAGCTTAGAAGAGCTACTATCTACCGCTGACATCGTGACCTTGCACGTACCTGATGTAGCAAGCACACGCTATATGATGAAAGCTGAGCAGTTCGCGCAAATGAAAGACGGCAGCTACTTTATCAACGCCGCTCGCGGTACTTGTGTCGAGATTGATGATCTTGCCGACGTGCTTGAGTCTGGTAAAGTGTTAGGCGCAGCGATTGATGTGTTCCCAAAAGAGCCAAAATCTGCTGACGAAGAGTTTGAATCGCCATTACGTAAGTTTGATAATGTCATCTTGACTCCGCATATCGGCGGTTCAACGCAAGAAGCGCAAGCCAATATCGGACTAGAAGTGGCAGAGAAGTTCGTGAGATATTCTGACCAAGGCGATACTGCGACTGCCGTCAACTTCCCAGAAGTTTCTGTACCGTTTAAAGAGGGCTCGCATCGTCTGCTGCATATCCATAAAAACGTCCCAGGCGTACTGTCACAGATTAACCGCTTGTTTGCTGAGGCGCATATTAATATCTTAGCACAAAGCCTGATGACCGAAGGTGATGTCGGCTACCTCGTTATGGATGTAGATTATAACGACTCAACAGCTGCTCTAGACCAACTTAAAGATGTTGAAGAAACGATTCGCGTGCGTATTTTGTTTTAGGCATATCTTTTGTTTGAAGCACATCTATAGCTAATTTGCACTTATCGTCGTTATATGAATGGCAGGCAATTTAATAAATTGTCTGCTATTTTTTTGTCTTAAATAATCGTTAATACAAATATTACTTACCATGAAACTTCATCATATAAGTTAACATTTTCTTTACAATAACGCAGCTATGATAACTTATACTAAACGCCTGTATCGCTAATATGCTTAATATTTAGGTCTTATAATAGCTAGAAGATAAGTATTTTTATCGAATTACTTTATAAGTAAATTTTTATGATTAGTCCTTAGTGTTCTCAAATCAAAAGTGTTCTCAAATTAAACTTAGATAGGGGTTTTTATGAAAGCAAGTATAATTAAAGCGGCTGCGCTTGGTAGCGTATTGGCTATGACGGCGACAGCAAGTTACGCGGCAGGCGATCAAGACAAGTATCAGTTATCTAGCCATATTTTAGATATCAGTACGGGCAAGCCTGCACCGGACGTCAATGTAAGATTGATGATGCAAGAGAAGACTGGTAGCTGGAAACTAGTGAATACGCAAAAGACCGATGCCAATGGTCGTATTGGGACTTTTTTGCCTAATGAAGCTGGCGTACAGCATGATGGTACTTATAAACTGATTTTTGAAACCACGCCATATTTTCAAGATAAAGGTTTAAAGTCGTTTTATCCTTATGTTGAAGTGAACTTCAATATCGAAGGCGACAAGCATTACCATGTGCCAATTACTTTATCAGCCTATGGCTATAGTACTTATCGCGGCAGCTGATCGTATTCGATAAAACGCATTGTAAACGTCAAAAAGAGGGGCTTAATTGAGCGTCTCTTTTTTTATGCTGGGTATCATTATAAGCAGTAAAGGTTTAGGTCACTCTACTTTGCTTTGATCAGTTTTGCCGCGTTAGCAGCCTTTGACCATGATAGTCCTACAAAAGTCCTACTGATTGAGCAAGTTCAAGCTGGTTAATATTGAATGAGCAAAACCATTGGACAATTCAGGATAAGACCATGCAGAACAAGACTATAACAGCAAAATTCAAAACGACAATGCGACAATGGCTTAACTCATGACCACCACATTTTATACGATTGGACATTCGACCCGTAGCCTTGATGAGCTGATTGACATGCTTCAAGCAGCCGATATCGAACTGCTCGTTGATGTGCGCAGCTTTCCCCGTTCTCGCACCAACCCTGATTTTAATATCGATACTTTTCCGCAAGCGCTCAGTCAAGTTGGCATCAGTTATCAGCACTGCGCCGACCTTGGTGGGCGACGTCCAAAACAAAAACAAGTCGATGAACACATTAATAATCTATGGCGCGTGCAAGCTTTTCATAACTATGCGGATTATGCGTTAAGTGATACTTTTCAAGCGGCCCTTGACCAACTCATTCAACTCGGGAAAAAACAGCGCCTTACCCTTATGTGTTCTGAAGCGGTATGGTGGCGTTGTCATCGGCGTATCATTACCGATTATTTACTGCTTAGAGGCAATAGGGTAGAGCATATTATGGGCGTTGGTCGCTTAGATCCTGCCAAGCCAACACTAGGGGCTGAGCTAAATAGTCAAGGCCAGGTGGTTTATCCAGCGGTATAATATAAATAAAAGAGACAAAAAAAAGAGGCGCTAGTGACCTCTTTTTTTACAATTATTATTCAATAAACCTCAACGCCGTTAAGCTTTGGCTTTATTGGCAGCTTCCGCTTGACGGCGAGCTTCGATTTTAGCCGCTTTACGCTTCTCAATCACGTCAATTACATCGCTACCGATATGCGCCTCACCACGTTTTTTCGCCAGCTGCATTTGATGCTCACGCTCACGGAAGCGTGCTTTTTGCTCTTCGGTCGCTTTATCGATACAGTGCGGGCACGATTCGCCTTTGATATAGGCGGGGCTTTGTATCTCATCTTGAGTAATCGGCATACGACAAGCAAAACACTGCTCATAACTGCCTTTTTCTAAGTTGTGATTGACTGACACACGGTTGTCAAAAACGAAGCAATCGCCTTCCCACATAGATTCACTGGCAGGGATTTCTTCTAGATATTTTAAAATACCGCCTTCTAGATGATACACCTCTTCAAAGCCTTGCTCACGCATAAACGCCGTAGACTTTTCACAGCGGATACCACCAGTACAGAACATGGCGACTTTTTTATGTTTAGTCGGATCTAGCTCTTTTGCTACGTATTCTGGGAACTCGCGGAACGTTTCTGTATTTGGATTGACCGCATTTTTGAAAGTACCAATTTGCACTTCATAGTCGTTACGCGTGTCAATGAGGATAACGTCAGGATCTGAGATTAGCGCATTCCAATCGCTTGGTTTGACATAGCGCCCAACCGATTGTAATGGGTCAATATTCTCTACGCCCATGGTGACGATTTCTTTTTTTAGCTTCACTTTAGTGCGATAAAAAGGCTGGGCGTCGGTATAAGATTCTTTAAAAGTAAAGCTGCCAATTGCATCGATACTACGCAGATATTCAAGGACGTGATCAATCCCTTGGCGGGTGCCAGAAATCGTGCCGTTAATGCCTTCGCTTGCGATTAATAAGGTACCTTTGACATCGTTATCAAGCATATTATTTAAAATTGGCTCGCGATACTGCTCAAAGTCGGCAAAGCGCGTAAATTTATATAAAGCGGCAACCACGATGTTATTAGTGACGCTGTCGTATTCAGTCGCATGGGTTGGTGCTTTGACGTTAGTAGTCTGTGAGGTACTCATGTTTTTCTCCTGCTGGCTAGGTCGCAAACCTAGTGCATTGGGTTTAAGGTGTTTGATGGTTTTATAACATTGGCGCAATTGTGGAATTGCAAAATACTGGCGCAGTGTAGCAAATTTTGAAGGGTTTTTATAGATTTGTCGAAATGTTTTATTCAACTTAGATTGAGTAGAGCAACTATAGAACACAAAAAAGCCCAGTAAAAAACTTAGCTTTCTATAAATATTCTAGTGGCTGTATTAATATTCCTTATAAATATGTTCTCTATGGTATTGCAGGTACTTTTCATGTTCAGGTGAAATAATTGATAATTTCATATCTTTGTTAATCGATAAAGCTTCAAGATCGGTTATATTCATTTTATGCGAAATTAGTATATGACCTAGATTATCAAAACTGATGAAACCAGCGTCAAAACATAAATCTAAATTGGGTGATAAAAGTAAACCATTATAAAGACTAAGGCGTTCTATATCTTCAGACTTTGACCATGGTTTAATATGCGATGCTCTTAATAGCTTTTGTTCCTCACAGCCGGTAACAGCACAAGCAGACCAATAATTTATAAGACTTTGTCTGAATTGACCCTGACCAATACGCGATTTTATAATAGAGTCTCTTTCAGTACGGCTAAGATTTAAATAGCCACTAACATCTGTAAGAGCATTTTCTTTTTCCATTTGTGCAGAAAGCATCCAAGTAAATGAGTGAGCATCTAACAAACTAACTTCATTTTCAAGCTCTTCAATTAACATCGTCTTAATAGTATTAATCAATTTTAAATAAACAAAGTAATTTTCCCATGAACAACGTTTATTTGTTTTAAAATCTGCCCCTAATAGGGCAAACGCTTTATCAAAATATGTAGGCGCGATAGGTAGGTATTTCGAAGAGTCTTTAATAAAGTATAGGTAAGCTAAAATAGAATAATTTCTTCCAAAAATTTTAATTATCTCATTAAATGAGTTTTCATCATTCGATGTGTGGTAAAGATTAAATAAGGCAGTTTCAATTTCTTTTACCTTTGCAGAGTCGTTAGCCGCTTCATAAAGTGGTTGATGTGGCCGATTTTTATCGCCATAGCGGTTTTGCCATGGAACTAAATTATTATTTTGAAATTCAATGGCTTCAATAGTGGCCGATATAATTTCACCATTTCCGATATCAGTAATTTTCCATGCTTGAAAAGAAAGCTTATCGCGAGCAGCTCTATATATTTGGTACTTATATCCCTCTTGTTCATCAGTATAGGGATGGGAAGCAAATGACACAAAAGGTACACCTGACTTTTCTTCTACAAATTTCGTAAAAGCTTCGTATTGTTTTTCAAAAAGGTACGGATCTATTGTTGGTGTGGCTGCTGTCATGAGATTCCTTTAATTTATCGTATGAGAAAATGGTGTGGGTTTAGAGGTACTATTTAGTTGAGGTTTGTCCACCCAGTTAATATAGTCAGTTCAAAATAAAAGCGATACGATTGTAATAACGTCCTATTGACTATATTTTTTTCTTGCTTGCTGTTCGCAGGCGTGACAGAGGCTGCAAAAAATTTATAGCCAATAGCACTGTATCTTTTTTAAAGTGAATCTACTATAGATAATAAAAAATCCAGCTCAAAGGCTGGATTTTTCTATTTACTAAGTGTTTTAAAACTTACTTACTCTGAAACCAAGTATCTGCTTTACTACGAGCGCTAGCAATGTCTGAGCTTGATAAGTTCAATGCCAACTGACCAATTTTACCGCGAGCTTTGTTACGGACTTTTTCGTCTAACATGCCATCACGAGCAGCCAAGTCGTACCATTTATAAGCATCAACGAGATTCTTTTGCTTCTCGTCTAACAATGCAAGCGTATAGCTGGCACGGTTATCGCCACGCATTGCCGCTTTTTCTAACCAAACACGGGCTTGTTGTAGGTTTGGTTGGACACCTTCGCCGCGCAAGTACATGATGGCAAGATTCAGTTGAGCAGGGGCAACGCCTTGCTGCGCAGCTTTGGTATACCACTGAACAGCTTGTTGGGTATTTTGAGCAATACCTTCGCCTTTCTGTAGGCGCTTGGCTAAATAGAACTGAGCGTGATCATTACCTTGAGCAGCACGATTGGATAATTCACTGACAGGCATCAGCTCAAAACGTGAGGTATCAAGTGGCACGTTTGATATTAACTCAGCGTTGGCAAAACCTGCACAAGAAAACAATGCAGTGAACAACGCAGCTTTTAATAATTTCATAGCAGCTCCAAAATTAGGCAGTTAATAAGCAAAAAAAGTTGCACCGCTAAAGGAGTTTAGGCGGCGATAACAATTAGGTGAAATCTTGCAATACAAACTTACCTAATTATTAGCAATATATTTAATCGTTGTGTGTGGCAATAGACCTTCATCGAACCGATAAATGGTCATAAATGGGGTGCGATTGACACTATTTTGCTAGCTTAACACCCAAGCTTACGAAACTCAAATACTAATTACATGACTTAATGCTTACTTATACCTCATTGTCCTCAACAAAATCATAGAGTTACCTGAGCGTAAGAATAAGTTAACAATATATTAAGGTTAGAATGGTACTGATGAGCGCTAATATTACCTTTAATAAATAGTACAAAAACTCGAATATCATTCAGGTTTTTGTTTGCTCACCCGATAAATAGCAACATCTGCCAACAGATTGGGCGCTTGGCGTATCAACGCTGTCATCAGCGGTGAATGCCCTTTTTCAGAATCACTGACAGCAAAGCGATTAATAATATGAATATCATGTTGGGCGCAGAGTTTTTCGAAATCCTTAAAGGTACACAAATGGATATTTGGCGTGTTGTACCATTCATACGGCAGTGCCTCTGAAACTGGCATGATACCTTTAAGTCCTAAATGAATACGGTTTTGCCAATGGGCAAAGTTTGGAAAGGTAATAACGGCCTCACGGGCAACCCGTAGCATATCGAGTAATAATATATCAGGAGATTTAACCGCTTGTAGTGCGCGCGCCATGACGACAGTGTCAAAGCTATTATCAGCGAAACGCGCCAAACCATCATTCAAATCTTGCTCGACAATCGATAAACCATTAGCAATCGCCTCATTGATTTTTTCTTCGTCAATCTCAAGCCCGTAGCCCGTTACGCCACGATTTTTTTGCAAGTGAGCGAGCAGCTCGCCATTACCACAGCCTAAGTCCAGCACATGTGAGTGCGGTGCGATCCAGCGCTCAGCCAATTGATGATCCATTCTCATGAGCGCTCTCCTGCTTTTTGATGACTGCTTTGATGGTTTTTTTGACGATTGTTTTCTACTTGGTTATCAGTCATAAATGGTGCGGTCAAAAAACCTCTGACAGCACCCATATAACGCGGAATATCAAATAAGAATGAGTCATGGCCATGTGGCGCATCGATATTAATATAGCTGACCGGCTTGCCAGTAGCCATCAATGCATCGACAATCTCTTGCGAGCGCTCCGGTGCAAAACGCCAATCAGTGGTAAATGACACGATTAGATATTGGCACTGAGTATGAGCAAAGGCTGCTTTAAGCGCGGTAAGTTCTTGGTGATTGTTCTCACTCATGTTGTCGATATCAGTGCTGCCGGCTAAGGTTTCTGCAATCTCATTCTCGCTAGAATCTACTTTTACAGAATCAGAATTAGATGAGGTTAACGGATAATCACGCGTCGGGTCAAAATAGTCTAGAGCTTTGGTCATAAGCAAATAGGTATTGGCATCGAAGTTTTCGCTAAAGCGTTCGCCTTGATAGCGGAGATAGCTTTCGACTTGGAACTCAACATCGTAACCATACATAAACTTGCCCGATTTTAAATCACGGCCGAATTTTGCTTTCATCGCGTCATCGGTTAAATAGGTAATATGCCCAACCATCCGCGCCAAAATAAGCCCGCGACGAGGGTAGGTACCGGCTTGCAGGTAGCGTCCCTCTTTAAAATCAGGATCCGATAAAATCGACTGGCGTGCGACTTCGTTAAAGGCGATGTTTTGTGCGGAGAGCTTTGGTGTACAGGCAATCACCACACAGCGCTTAAGTCGATCAGGATAATCGACTGCCCATTGCATGGCTTGCATACCGCCCATTGAGCCACCGACGATGGCATGCCAAACGTCAATGCCCAAACGGTCTGAGAGCATAGCTTGGGTCTTTACCCAATCTTTAATCGTGACCAGTGGAAAGTCGGGACCATAAGCGCGTCCTTCATCGCCATCGGCTGTACTGTCAGGATTAATGGTTGTTGGACCTGTCGATCCAAAGCAGCTGCCGATATTATTCACACAGACGACAAAAAACCGATTGGTATCAATAGCTTTATTAGGACCAATCATATTGTCCCACCAGCCTGATTTTTTATCATCGGCACTATGAAAACCTGCTGCATGATGACTGCCAGATAAGGCATGACAAATCAGCACCGCGTTTGATTTAGCGCTATTCAGCGTGCCATAAGTTTCGACTATCAGGTCAAACGAGGGCAGGGTACGGTTGCACTCCAAGGTTAATGGCTCAGCGAAATGAAAAGTCTGTGGCGTGACAATGCCAACTGAGCCAACTGGGCCAACTGAGCTAACTGAATCAGCATCGTTAACTGAGCTAACAGAATGTGGTTTTTCTTTGGAGAACTGGTCACTGGTATTATCAGGGCGTGCGTTCAAAGCTACCTCGCAAGACAACAATCATCAATAAAATAAGAAGGGCAATCTATCGACAAATCGTTTTGCCGATATTTTTTAAATGGTTTAAGCTAAAAGCGTTTTATTTACACTATTCTTTTGATAATGTGCTCGCCTATTGTATGGCGATGCGCATATGAGTACAACCTTCGAGCGCAGTCTTTCAAGCTTAGTTTTTATAGTGGCTAAATAACGAATGGAATGCATAGGCTGCAGCTGCGTATCAAATTGTATAAGTGCACTTTTGCGATGCGTTATTAATGGATAAAATGCTACACTAACAGAGCGTTAATTTAACACTGACTTAACAATCTTTTATCTCATATTTTCTTTAATTAACCTAATCATAAAATAGTGCTGCTATGAAACCTGAACTGCCCCCACGTATTGCCGTCTTATTAATCAATCTAGGTACGCCTGACGAACCTACTGCACCTGCAGTACGTCGATATTTGCGTCAGTTTTTATCAGACACGCGAGTGATTGAGATTCCTAAATTATTATGGGCGATTATCCTCAATCTGTTTGTATTACCGAGTCGTCCGAAGCGTGTAGCAGCAGCCTATGCCAGTATTTGGGATGGCGATTCGCCGATGCGTAACATCCTTAATACTCAAGTTGAGATGTTAGATAAACGTTTGGCTGAAAGTGCTGCGCCATTTCGCGTTTCCGTTCATTCTGCAATGAGCTACGGTAATCCTGGTTTGCCTGATGTTATGGACAAGCTGCGTAGCGAAGGGGTCGATCATTTTGTGATGTTACCTGTATTTCCGCAGTATTCAGCGACCTCAACGGGTGCAGTATATGATGCGATTACCAAATGGTCGCTTAAACAGCGTAATTTGCCGAATATCACCATAGTCAAAGACTACTTCGCCCATCCTTTATATATCAAAGCATTAGCGGATAGTATTCGCCGCTTTCAAGCGGTACATGGCAAGCCTGAAAAATTAATGTTTAGTTTCCACGGTATTCCGCAGCCTTATATGGATAAAGGTGATCCTTATCCTAGACGTTGTAAGTGTACCGCTGCGCAAGTCGCTCACGAGCTTGGTCTAAAAGATGATGAATGGATTATTAGCTTCCAATCACGCTTTGGTAAGCAAGAATGGGTCAAGCCTTATACCGATGTCATACTTGATGAGTGGGCGAAGTCAGGCGTGCGCTCCGTCCAAATTCTCAGCCCTGCATTTTCAGCAGACTGTCTTGAGACGTTAGAGGAGCTGGCGATTGAGAACCGTGAGAACTTCATTAATGCTGGCGGGCAAGAATATCATTATATTCCAGCGTTGAACGCAGACGAAGCACACATTGATTTATTAGAAGCCATGAGCGCGCCATTGGTAAAAGGTTGGGCGGGCACATTAGACGGTTGGGCGTAGATGCTATTCTGAGTAAGTCATAAAATATTAAAAAATACCGGACATCATGTTCGGTATTTTTTTGTCTAAATAATTTTTTTACAAGATAATGGCTTTAAAAATCATCATCATTACTCAATTTTGCAGCATCTCTGTCTGCGATATCGACGATATCAGGATAGTCGCTGTCATCTAAATTATCATCGACCAGTAGCTCATCAATGCGTGATTCGTCAATATTTTGGCGATGCATCGGTGTGAGACCTTGAATGGCATCAGTACCGACTTCTGAATTGTCAAACCCTGCGCTATTATCAATGACATCATCATTATCAATAGTATGTAACATAGGGTTGTCTAAATCGACAAGTTGATCATTACTGTCCATATCCGCGCTCTTGTGGCTAGCGATACCGTTCATCTCTTCTGGCAGTGGAGTTTTTGAGTGTTCCATACTATATTCCTTAATTTTTATGCGTGTTAAATTTATTAGAATGTCGTCTTATGGCTATTTTGTACGGTTATCATCATTGCCTCTAGTAGTAAGCTGTCACAGGACGGTAAAAATATGTAAGAGACGCATTTATTTGAGACGGTAATTTACAAGAGGTTATAGTTGTCTCAAAAAAAAGCGATGCAGCCGAAATAATGCCCTACTGATAAAAAAAACGGCTACCGAAGTTGGTAGCCGTTTAAATGTTCTCACGTTATCTATGTAGCTTTTAGCGACTAATTTATTTAGTACCAATTTTACTATTGATAAAGCGCATCAATGAGTCAGGAGCTACTTGCGATGCTGTGTGTAGCATTTTAGCTGGAAAGCCAATAGGATAATGGGTGCGTGAAATCTTACGATTCGGTTTACCGCTTAGCTTGCATAAGGTTTTGGCGACATCATCGACGGTTAAATTGATACCCAAACGATCGATACTTGTGACACTAATGTCTTTTGTCATATCAGATTTTACCCATAATGGCATGACGTCAATTACTTTGATACCCAGCTCAGCGTATTCAATATTTAATCCTTCGGTCAAACCCCGTACAAAAAACTTACTGGCAGAATAAGGAGCAACTTCAGATTGACCATAAATAGCCGAGGCAGATGAGACGTTAATAATTTTACCGTTTTTGGCATCTGCTAAATGAGGGGCTAACTTGTGACAGCCGATAAGAACGCCTTTACAGTTGATATCAATCAATGACAACTGTTTATCCAAATCAGTATTGGGCAACGCGCCACTCACCAAGACGCCCGCATTGTTAATCAATACATCAATGCCCTCAAAATGATCCATCATGTGATCAATGGCAGTATCCCACGCTTCAGGATCAGTAACATCAAGATGACCATGGACGATACGATTGTCTTTCAGGGCTTTTTTAAACGCTTTATCATTAATCGCTTGCTCAAGCTCAATCGTGTCAATATCAAACAGACCGACGCTATGACCTTTTGCGACCAGTCGTTTGGCCGTCGCTAAACCGATACCGCGTGATGCACCTGTAATTAATATATTCATAATGACTCGCTTAGTAGTGATTAATAGTAGTTATTAATAGTGATTAATGATGACTGAATAGAAATGTCGTATTAAATAATGGTTTTAACCATATATTAACTATACATTTATTACCCATAGTAAATCCAACTATTGTTCTTTTATTTAGCTTTTAGTATAACAAATCATACATAAGCTTTTAGCACTAAGGTGAATTGTATCACTGCTGATGCTTTTTATACTTTGCATGGTGCATATAGCTTATATGATAAATCTCTTTCGAAATCAATGGTTTTGAAACGCCACAAATAAACCAATGCAACAGCATAGACGCCCGTCTCTGCGATTTCTTCTACTATTTGTCCAATGCTTTCAGGAATAATAATAGTATTCTCGCCCATATACTCTAGTATTGCTAAGGCCACTACGATGAGATATAAAGAGGCTGGCACGGATTTTAATACCGCCCAAAGATAACGCCATGTATAAGCTAATAAGCCAATAATAGACAGATAAACGACTAAAAGAATAGCGTCTTCCCACCAGTCATAAGAATGATTTAACAATGAAAAATCACTTGAAATAAATAGCTCTGGCAAATAGTTTAACTCACGACGAATCACCGCAAAAAATATCAATACTGATGCCAGCCAAAAATAGTGACTTTGTTTGGTTTGACTCTGTATGACATACTGCGCGCAACGTAATATGCACGCTATCAATATGATGATGCCGGGGATTTCGATAATACCGTCTACAGCCAAAATAAAGGCTCCTAATTTTAAAAATAAAAAAAGTGAGCACAATGGCTCACTTTAAGCTAAAAGATAATATATAAATAAAACAGATTTATTATACTGCTAACTATCATACGCAACTGTTTCTTTAGTTTACGCTGAGAGTGGCAAGTATCTTACGCAGTATTACAACCATTTAATTTAAGGATTAATGCGCCTCGTCCCAGTTTTGTCCACTATCTGTTTCGACTAATAGTGGTACAGCAAATTCTACATTCCAGCCTTTTCCGACGGCTGTCGTCGTCAAGACATCTTGCATCGCATTAGTAATTAATTGGCTAATATCATCAACCTTATCTGCATCGACTTCAAATACCAATTCATCATGGACTTGTAGTAGCATTTTTGCCTGAGATTTTGGTAATACTTTATCGACAGCAATCATCGCCAGCTTAATCAAGTCAGCCGCTGAGCCTTGTAATGGCGCATTAATCGCCGCCCGTTCAGCACCCTGCTTGACCATACGATTGCTGTGGTTGATATCAGGGGTGTAAAGCTTACGACCCAATATGGTCTCGACATAGCCTTGCTCATAAGCGCTGGCACGAGTATTGACCATATAGTTTTTCACACCCGGATAACGCTCAAAGTACATATCGATATAGTCTTGCGCTTCGCCGCGGCTCATTTGCAGCTGCTTAGCAAGCCCAAAGGCGCTCATACCGTATAGCAGACCAAAGTTAATGGCTTTAGCATTACGACGCTCAGTTGAGCTAACATCAGCAACATCTTTCCCTAACACTTCAGCAGCAGTGGCTGCGTGAATATCCAACCCTTCATTAAATGCATGAGTGAGATTTTCATCGCCTGAGAAATGCGCCATCAAACGCAGCTCAATTTGCGAGTAATCCGCTGCTAAAATAACGCGACCTGCTGGCGCAATAAAGGCTTGGCGAATCAGACGCCCAGTAGCGGTTCGGATCGGAATATTTTGTAAATTGGGATCGGTTGAAGATAAACGCCCAGTACTGGTCAGCGCTTGATGATAGCTAGTATGTACGCGGTCAGTCTCAGCATCTGCAACGTTATCTAACGCATCGGTATAGGTGCTTTTAAGCTTAGATAGGCTACGATATTCTAGAGTGATATCAACCAACGGGTGATCGATTTTTGACAATACCGCTTCGCCAGTCGAATACTGACCTGACTTAGTTTTTTTGCCACCAGCAACGCCTAGTTTTTCAAATAGCATCTCGCCAAGTTGCTTAGGAGAACCTAGATTAAATTCCTCGCCAGCAACTTCATACGCGCGTTTTTCTAAAGCGATAATTTCTTCATCAAAACGTTTAGACAGCTCATTTAAAAATGAACGTTTGATTAAGATACCGTGAGCTTCCATCTGGCAAAGTATTTCAGCCGTTGGGATTTCTAGCTCGTGCAGCAGCTTAGAATTATTTTCATCATCGGCAAGTTTCTCGCTGAAAATATCGAACAGCTGATAAGTGATATCGGCATCTTCGCAAGCATAATCACTGGCTATATCAATAGCCACTTTATCAAAACTGACTTGCTTAGCACCTTTGCCAGCCACATCTTCAAAGCTGATGGTTTGTGTTTGTAGATAATGCCGAGCCAAGTCGTCCATGCCATGACGGGTAATCGCGGCATTGATGACGTAGCTGGCAAGCATGGTATCCATTGCCCAATTATTAGGACGCTCATGTATCGCGCCAACTAAGTCGATATCATAGTGACTGAGAATATGCGCATCGTACTTTAAGTGTTGACCGATTTTGCCGATATTTGGATTTTCTAAAATTGGTTTGAGACGTGCTAATACTGTATCGCGATCAAGTTGCTTTGCCGTTAGTTCATCGTCTTCTAAGCTGTGCGTGAGCGGCACATAATAAGCCTCATGTGCTTGCACCGCAAACGATAGACCGACGATTTGTGCCTCGCGCCAATAAACGCTGGTGGTTTCAGTGTCAATGACAAAGTGTGGAGCGGCTTCTAATAACTGAATCAAACTGTCAAATGCAGGCTCATCTAAAATGGTATGCCAGGCTTTATCATGGCTTTTACTGTCTTTGATATCATCAATCTTGGTCGATTGTAGATATTTAGCGATTTGCGCTTGTGATTCGGCATCGGCTTGACTGTCAGCGACACTTTGCGAGCCATGCCCATTAGCGTTGGCGGGATGGTTCGGGTGGTCGAGAGAAGCCAGCTCATTTCTAAACTCAAGCTCATTATATAACTCACGTAATTCATCTATATGGGCACAAGGGTCGGTATTGATTTTTAAATCGTTCCAATCTTGACCGATATCTAAGTCCGTCACGATGGTCGCCAGTTTGGCATTGAACGGGATATCATCGGCGTGCTCAATCAAACCCTTTGCACCGCGACCTTTAATAAAGCCAATATGCTTTAACATATTAGCGATATCACCATATTCTACGAGCAAGTCTTTCGCCGTTTTTTTACCAATACCGGGCACGCCTTTGATACCGTCAGAGGCGTCACCCATCAAGGTTAAAAAATCAATCATTTGGTTGGGGTTAATACCAAATTTTTCAATGACCGCTGCGGTGTCGGTTACTTTGCCTGTAAAGCTATCCTCTAATATGACGCAATCATTGACCAGTTGCATCATATCTTTATCGCCGGTTGAGATGACCACGTGATGACCTTGCTCGACCGCACGGTGAGCAAGCGTACCGATGATATCATCGGCTTCCGCCCCTTCAATGCGTAACAGTGGAATACCCAACGCGGTCACCAAACGATGGATATAAGGAATTTGCTCTAATAGCTCTATATCGATGGGTGGACGGGCAGCTTTATAATCCGCAGACATATGATGGCGAAAAGTCGGTGACTTGGTATCAAAGCAAACCGCCATATGAGTCGGATGATAACGGCGCATCAGCTTTAGCAGCGCATTAAGCGTGCCGCGGATGGCGTTGGTTATCAGTCCTTGCGAATTTTGCATGGTTTTTGGCAGCGCATGATAAGTACGAAACAGATAATAAGAGCCATCAACTAAAATAAAAGGTGGCTGGTCTTTGTCGACGTGACTGGTGTCCATGGTTGCAACATTTGGCATGGTATCGAAGTTAGGCAACGCTTTAGGATCGAGTGCTTGGTGGGAGTTGTGGTTATTGTCTGAGCTAGGGTCGGTCATGTGGTCAGTCATAAAAGTCACTTATCAGCTATTAGATAAAAATATGTGCTTATTATAACGCTAAAATCAGCGCGTGCTGAACTGCTTAAAAGTTACTAGATATTCTTATACTCATAGCTTTTATTGTTAAAGTAACTAAAATTTAACCACACATAAACAAAAGAACCCAGACCAGCTGAGTTCTTTTGTTTATTAATATCGTCGTTGTTATTACTGAGAGTGAGAGCTTATTTTACTTCTGAGGTCACTTCGCTATCAACATTACCGTGGGTAGCTTTAGAATATGGGCAGACTTTATTGGCTTTTTCAACCAATTGTTGGAATTCATCAGCAGATAGCTCTGTATTTTCAGCAATAACGTGAATTTTAACGGCTAATTGAAAATCTAGGCCTTCACCTTTCATTAAATCTACCGATACTTCAGTAGTAGAATCAAACTTTGCTTTTTCTGCCCCTTTGACTGCAGCAAGTGCACCATCAAAGCAAGCAGCATAGCCCATAGCGAATAGTTGCTCTGGGTTATTACCGTCTTTACCAGAACCAGGTGCAACCATATTAATCGTCAAATCGCTGTCTTGAAGGCTAGCGCTACCTGCACGGCCGCCAGTTACAGAGGCTTTAGTAGAATATAGGGTTTCCATGATTTATCCTTTTATATGAATTGTTGTCCATCATTTTTTAGATCGTGTTTTTTAAGTCTTGTTATAGCTAGTTTTAAAATAGCCCATCTAGCATACCAGAGCATCAGGCAAGCTTTATATAGCGGCAGTAAAAGTATGCTATGAATTTGTAAGTTCACCTTCTAAGTTCAGAAGCCAAAGAGTAAGTTTGCTATAACTCGTCGTTACAGTAGGGTAAACTAGGCGTATAAAATCAGATTTATAACAACCATAATTATTGATACTAGTATTTAAGAAGGACGCCGGAAAATGAATAAATTAATAATGACACCTATTGCACTCTCGTTATTGGCGTTTGCGCTTACAGGCTGCGGTGAGGGTGAGGATGCTATTTTTGGCTCGGGTAGCGGTAATAATGAGCTGACAATAAGTACTATTGAACGCAGCTCAAATGCCATTGCACGAATCGATACCACTTATCGCACAGGCGCACGTGATGTTAAAAAGACCAATATCATAGGCAGTTATAATCAAAATCTAGATGATTTAGACGTTTCAGTAGTCCTATCAGATAAATTTGAAGGAACGCTTGAAGATAAAAATATCGAAGTGAATGGTCGTATTGTTAAGCGTCCTATCTATGAGAAAAATAGCAACAACCAGTTTAACTATGAAACTAATTATAAAACGCTGAATTTATCAGGCAAAAGCGCAAACAGCTATCGTCGCGGCGACCGTAATAATAAAAGCACAGGCGTACTGACGGATTTGAATAATTATACCGCTATTCCGTCTAACGCTACTTTTCCTTCAGGTTCGGTATGTTATGTTCCTGTAGCGTCTACAGACCGTTCTTTCTTTAGCTTTAGTCAAAATAAGCGAACTGGATATTTGACATTAGATAAATGGACGGAAGCAGCAGAAAAACAGTTTGGTGATAATCGTGCTTCTAAAACAACCTTGCTCAATATCGGTGCAGGTAATAACCAACAAGCTTCGCAAGTCGAGTTTTTTGCCACCAATAATGAACCTAGCTATCTTTATAATGGGGTTGAATATAATAAGGTCATTTATAATGCCGACTTTGTGGGTAAAAACCAAAGCCCACCGAATCAAAATGATGTAACAGGAGTGATTGACTGTACAATAGTCAATGATATCGCCGCGGACTTTTTAGCAGATCAAATCAAACGTTATTATTAAATTCAAAAAATATTAAACACTCTCTATTTAACCAGTAGGGAGTGTTTTTTTTATGCGCTAATTCTGCATCCTAACGTTAAATCCGCTACAATACGCCCATTGTTTACTCTATTTATTTAGATTGACTTCTAAATGACACAACCGTCGAAGCCGAAAATTATGAGCGTAGATCCAAAGAAATTAAATAAAGAAGTTGCCAAACGCCGCACCTTTGCCATTATCTCGCATCCCGATGCGGGTAAGACTACCATGACCGAAAAGCTGCTGCTATGGGGTCAAGCCATTCAAGTAACTGGCGAGGTAAAAGGTCGCAAAACCGACCGTCATGCGACGTCAGATTGGATGAGCATGGAGCAAGAGCGTGGTATTTCTATTACCACCTCGGTCATGCAGTTTCCCTACCAAGAGTACATGGTCAACTTACTTGATACCCCTGGTCACGCCGACTTTAGTGAAGATACTTATCGTACGTTGACCGCAGTAGACAGTGCGCTAATGATGGTTGACGGCGCAAAAGGCGTTGAAGAACGTACCATCAAGCTGATGGAAGTTTGCCGGATGCGCGACACACCCATCATTTCCTTTGTCAATAAGCTTGATCGCCAGATTCGTGAGCCACTTGAGTTACTCAGTGAAATCGAAACGGTTTTGAAAATTAAATGCATTCCGCTAACGTGGCCGATTGGTATGGGTCAAGATTTCGTCGGCGTTTATCATTTAACTGAGAATAAAACTTACCTCTATGAAAAAGGTCATGGCGGTGAAATTACTGTGGCTGAGACTCGCGAAGGTTATGACTATCCTGATATCCGAGAACGCTTGGGCGCGCTGATGTTTAATTCATTTGAGGAGTCTCTTGAGCTGGTACAAATGGCGTTAGAGGACTTTAGTGTGGAAGCGTTTTTAGCTGGCGAGATGACGCCAGTATTATTCGGTACGGCACTCGGTAACTTCGGTGTCAATATGGTACTTGATACGCTGGTAAAATACTCACCACCACCAAAAGCGCATCCGACTACTGAGCGTGAAGTGGCAGCAACAGAGACAAGTTTTAGTGGCTTTGTCTTTAAGATTCAGGCCAATATGGATCCGCGTCACCGTGACCGCATTGCTTTCTTACGTGTCTGCTCAGGCAAGTACGAAAAAGGCATGAAGATGAAGCATGTGCGTTTGGGTAAAGAGGTGCGTATTGCCGATGCCTTGACCTTTTTGGCAGGTGACCGTGAAACGCTAGAAGAAGCGTATCCAGGTGATATCATCGGCCTCCATAACCATGGCACGATTTCTATCGGTGATAGTTTCACTGAGGGCGAAGAGCTGAATTTCACCGGCATTCCACATTTTGCCCCTGAATTATTCCGTCGTGTGATACTAAAAGATCCCCTCAAGTCAAAAGCCTTGCAAAAAGGTCTACAGCAGTTGAGTGAAGAGGGTGCAACTCAGGTCTTTATGCCACAGATTAACAATGATTTAATCTTGGGCGCTGTGGGTGTGCTACAGTTTGAAGTGGTTGCCCATCGTCTCAAAGAAGAGTACAAAGTCCAATGTATCTTTGAGCCGGTATCGATTGCGACCGTACGCTGGATTCATTGCGATGATGAAGTGGCGTTGGCTAAATTTAAGCGTAAAGCCCATGACCAATTATCTTTAGATGGCGGTGGTTACTTGACGTATCTTGCGCCATCACGAGTCAACTTGCAGCTGATGCAAGATCGCTATCCAGAAGTCACCTTTAGCAATACTCGCGAACACTAAAATCAGCGCGCTAATCACTCTTTATGTTTAATTTTAAAAGACACGCCTATCGTGTCTTTTTTATTGCTTATGATTTATTTAAAGAACACATTACTACTTTGTAATAAATATTAATCACTCGAAAACACAAACAGTGTTCCTACAATACAGGACCGTGGTTACGGTAAAATGTCAATAAACCTTATATGTATACATATCAAAGAGGCTATATGAAATCTGCAACCCAACTTCATACTAATAAGTTAGCAGCAGCCCAACCGTTAGCGCTAAAGACTGGCTGGCTGCGTCTAATGGGCGTGTTAGGTAGTGGGGTGCTATTTAGCGCATTAAGCTTGTCAGCGCATGCTGGTAGCCTTATTAGCAGCACTGATTATCTGGATTATGAACTACCAAAAAAGATACAGGAAGCTTGCCTTCAGCGTGATAAATGCCCAGAGATTGAAGTCAAATATCTCAAGACTAATCATAGTTGGATAAACGATATCACTAACGAGCGCATTAATAATCTAGTCGTTAATAGCAAGCCTACTGAGTCAGCACCTATCACTACTAAAAGCAATCAAGCAGACGTCAAAAGTGCCATCGATAGTTTTGTTGCCTCACAGTTCGCTGATTTACCTGCAGATAGCGTGTTTGTTTATAATTTGATGGTGACGCCTGAATACTTAGGTCACGTCAATGATTTTGAGATGTTTGAGATAAATTCCTACGTCTTTACCGGTGGCGCTCATGGGATGCCTTATAGTGAATATTTGGTGTTTGACCAAAAGACTAAAAAACAAATCCAGTTAGCAGATATGTTGCAGAGTGGTAAAAAAACACGATTCAAAGCGCTGGCCTATAATGCTTACAAAGACTGGGTGAAAACAGTCGATGAAGACGTTAGTAGTTATGAGAAAAACTGGCCGTTTACCCTGAGCGATAACGTGACATTGACGGATAAAGGGATCGATATTCGTTATCAGCACTATTCTATTGGCCCATATGCTTATGGGATGCCAGTGCTGAGCATTCCTTATAATAAGCTTGGCGGGATTATAAAACCTAACTTTATTCCTAAATAATGAAGATTATATCTGCATAATATTTACGACAATAATTTAACATTAGCCATTGGGTATTTGATAAAAAACAAGGAGTCATAGTATGACGAACCATACAGATAATGTGAATGCGGCAACAACAGACACGTGGCAGCTTAAGGCGTTAACAGAGGCACTCGGTGACCTGACATTGACGATAACTGACAGTCTATCTGTTGGACGAGGTAACGATAATGATGTGGTGCTTGGTAGCAAGCAGATATCACGTAATCATGCCGTGTTGAGCGTCTTAAACGGTAAGTTGTATGTAAAGGATTTGAACTCATCGAACGGTACATTTATCAATGATGAACGTATTGAAACCAATGAATCTAAATACCTTAAGGCGAATGATACACTTGGATTTGCAAGCTTTAGTTTTCAAGTAACTGCGCCATTGGCTGCTATGGACAATGAGGAAGTAGTTGCAGATAAACCAACTTTGATGTTGAGTCCTGATACTGAAATCACGCCTATTGTTGAAGTAGAGCCGGTTGTTAAAGAAAACCTTATCAAAGAAACTATTATTAAAGAAACCATGGTCAAAGAGATATTACCTAATAGTGATAATTTAGAAGCTACCTCTATTACAGCTGTGCAAGACGCAAAACCAGCTAACAGTCTGGCTAAGATAGACGAGCCAGTCGTTAAAGAAACAGGAATTGCTGATGTCTTATCAGCTACAAATAATTTGCAACCTGCACCGGTTGAAACGGCTCCCGCTATTACCACAATACCTGACAAATCTAGTGTAGCCGCTGAGCAGGAAGCGCTGACAGCTCTAGAGGCTGCACCGACATCATCGACAGCCTCTGTTAATAACGAGCTACCCGTCACGCAGCCAGTGTTATCTGAAGAATCAGCAGTACGCGAAGAACTAATCTCATATGAAGAACCAACTTTACATGAAGAAGCAGTAGCTCAGGCAGAGCATGACAAAACCACCACAACTGCCCTGCAAGAAGAAGCTGATCCCGATATTCTACGCGCGAAACAGGCAGCCACAGGACAGTTTTCAGGCACTGCTAATCTAGGCCAGTCTCGTGATCTCGGTACGACAGGCAACAATGCCATGGATCAAGCCATTAGCAATCCTGCTAATGCAGGTTCGGTCGAGAAAAAGCCTAGCGGTGGTTGGTTTATATGGGTTTTCCTTGCCATTATTATTATCGGCTTAGCGTTATGGTTATTTAATACGGGTATGGTATAGGCAATATTTGATAGTAAGACAATATTAATCATGTACTGCTCAATGATAAAAGTGATCGTCACCTCACTTTAATACCTTATAGTCAGTTCAATGTCAAAGCGGTATAGCGGGACTGGGATGGTTTTTTTTCAGCCTCTGTCTACGTAGGCACAGCAAGCAAGAGAAATTCATTCCAGTCTAGCGTCATAAAACAACGTATCTATTTTATTGGGTATAGACTATTGCAGCATATGATGAGTAAGTTTCATCTGTATTCACTAAATCTGTCATAACTTATAAGCATTAATAGTTGGTAAGTTTACATAATTATTTTGAGAATTAACCGATAGATGGTAAGTCAAAAAGAAGCCAGTGCTTATATTTTTGGCTGACAAAGTAGATGGTTTAATAAAGAGTTATAAAATTAGTTATTTAACGATAATAAAAACTCTATTATAATCAATTGCTTGAGTTTTTTTATGAAAATAAAAGCAAAAAAAGCAAAAAAGGGCTTGCGTCTGCCAATATATTTGATAGAATAGCCACCACTTTGAGAGAACAAGCCGACTTAGCTCAGTTGGTAGAGCAACTGACTTGTAATCAGTAGGTCGCCAGTTCGATCCCGGCAGTCGGCACCATCTCTTTCAAAGTAGCTTTTTATGAATTTACTTTAAATTAAAGTTATTTTATATCAAGCAATCTAGGTGGGATTGGGGAGCGGTCAAACCCAACAGACTGTAAATCTGTCGCGAAAGCTTCGAAGGTTCGAATCCTTCTCCCACCACCATATTTTTTCTAAAGTTTGTCTTAGCGCCAAGCATACTCTATATCTTTAACGACTTTATATAAAGTCAATGCCGATAAGAGTAAATGCGGGTGTGGTATAATGGTAACACCTTAGCCTTCCAAGCTAATGACGCGGGTTCGATTCCCGCCACCCGCTCCATATATGCACCATCGCAAAAATTATCAATAATTCATCACGACAGTCAGTTATTATCGCTGTATCGTGATATTTTTTTTAGTGCAACTTACTGGTTGGCTAGAATACGCTCATATAGCTCAGCGGTAGAGCACTCCCTTGGTAAGGGAGAGGTCTTGAGTTCAATTCTCAATATGAGCTCCATTTATTGTTACAGGCTTTTATATTTGCTTTGCTACTTTCACACAGAGCCTTGCGTCGATATCGAAATTATAAAATATTGAAAAATTATAAATACAGTGTGGCAAATAATGATTTGAGGGTGACACTGAGGTGTTGCCTTTTCGTGCTGTCAGTTTATTAGTAAATGCTACACTTGTTTATCTTTTTAAGATATGAACAAAGTACAGCGAGATAAAGTTGTGCAACAGCGCTGCTATATATTAGCCTGTGGTATTCAATAGATTGAAAAGCACGTATAATGCCCTTATTTATAGGCTTAGTATCCAGACGTATGGAAGTTATACATAAGATATCAGCGCTATCATAGATTTTTAGTTAACAAGTTTTATCGTTAAAACCTAAATTTTGTTAGCTATATAGAATAAACATAGTGTCAACGGTTTGATGGTCATACATCAGAAGCCGTCAAACAGTTATTTACCAATCTTTGATTGATAAATATTCACCAAAAAAAGAGGAAATACCCATGGCAAAGGCCAAGTTTGAACGCGTAAAACCACACGTTAACGTCGGTACCATCGGACACGTTGACCACGGTAAAACAACCCTTACCGCTGCTATCGCAACTGTAGCTGCAATCACCTCTGGTGGCGAAGCCAAAGACTACGCAGCAATTGACAGTGCACCAGAAGAAAAAGCACGTGGCATCACCATCAACACCTCACACGTAGAATATGACACGCCAACACGTCATTATGCTCACGTCGATTGCCCAGGTCACGCCGATTATGTTAAAAACATGATCACTGGTGCGGCGCAAATGGATGGTGCTATTCTAGTTGTATCAGCCACTGACGGCCCAATGCCACAAACCCGTGAGCACATCCTGCTTTCACGTCAGGTTGGCGTACCGTACATCGTCGTGTTCATGAACAAATGTGACATGGTTGATGACGAAGAATTGCTTGAGCTAGTAGAAATGGAAGTTCGTGAATTATTAAGCGACTATGACTTCCCAGGTGATGACACCCCAATCGTTAAAGGCTCAGCTACTGAAGCCCTTAAAGGTTCACAAGAAAAATACGGCCAACCAGCGGTCGTAGAACTACTAAATATCCTAGACACCTACATCCCAGAGCCAGAGCGTGACATCGACAAAGCATTCCTAATGCCAATCGAAGACGTATTCTCAATCTCAGGTCGTGGTACTGTTGTAACTGGCCGTGTTGAATCAGGTATCGTACGCGTTGGCGACGAAATCGAAATCGTCGGTATCCGTGACACGCAGAAAACCACCTGTACTGGTGTAGAGATGTTCCGTAAACTGCTTGACGAAGGTCGTGCAGGCGAAAACTGTGGCGTACTACTACGTGGTACTAAGCGTGAAGACGTACAACGTGGCCAAGTACTTGCTAAGCCAGGTTCTATCACTCCTCATACCAAGTTTGACGCTGAAGTATATGTATTGTCAAAAGAAGAGGGTGGTCGTCACACACCATTCCTAAACGGCTATCGTCCACAGTTCTACTTCCGTACCACTGACGTAACTGGCGCAATCCAATTACAAGACGGTACTGAAATGGTAATGCCTGGTGATAACGTTGAGATGGGCGTAGAGCTTATCCACCCAATCGCTATGGACAAAGGTCTTCGCTTTGCAATTCGTGAAGGCGGCCGTACGGTAGGCGCTGGTGTTGTTGCTACTGTATTGAACTAAGATTTGAAACATCAGAGCAATCTGATGCTTAGTTTATGTTAAGTAGTTAGTTAAAAGCCGCTCTCTTTATTGAGAGCGGCTTTTTTGTGGGTGTTTGTAGCTAAAGTAAAGGGTTGTGATTATAGTGTTTATAGCTGAAGGCAAAACAATCTTAATTTAAAAAAAGACAGAAGAGAGCTGATGTTCAATATAGAAATACTAACAACCGACCTAGATGAAAGCATGGCAACGATTAAAAATGTCGCTGCTATCGAAGCGGTTGTCCAGTTGCAAGAGCCATGGACTTATCAAACACTTAACGATCTGCTCAAACAAGATAGTATCAGTCTAATGGTCGTTATTCATACTTCTAAAAACGAAGTGATTGGCTATTGCTTATATCAAGTATTGTTTGAGCAAGCAGAAATTTTACGTATTGGCACTCATCCTGACTATCAGCGTCAAGGCATTGCTTCACAAATTTTTGCTAGGCTAAATGAAGAATTGAAGGTCAATCAGGTAGAGAGTCTTTTGTTAGAGGTGCGAGCAGATAATACTCCTGCGATAGGATTATATGAACAGCAAGAATTTGCGGTGATTCATAGACGTAAGGGCTATTATCAATTACCTCATCAGCCAGCGATAGATGCTTTAATCATGCAGCGTATTTACCGTTAATGGCGTCAAATACCATTGAGCGAATTTATTAAAATAAAAATACTATATTAGTCGGATTTTTTATTATCAGAGTGAGGGTGTTTGCTTTTTACAGACTTCAATATCAAGCTTGTATTCACTGTCTGCTTTCATATGTTCGAGAATATCAATGCGTTCGGTCAACATCTCTATCATCAAACTGATGGTAGCTTGTTGTTTTCTGATTTGAGTCAGTTTTTGCTGGGTAAGGGTCAACTGTAAGTCAATATCGAGCTGCCCATCGTAATAATCGTTGAGGCTATCTTTTATTTCAGTCAGCGTAAAGCCAATAGCTTGCGCGCTTTTGATTAATTCGATACGCTCAACACATTCTGGGTGAAACTCAGTATATAGCCGTGAACCTGCCTGACGTTTACGGGATTTCAGCAGCCCCAATTGGTCATAGTGACGAATTGTATCTTTGGTGGTATTGGCTTTTGACGCCAGCTTTCCTATTAATAAAAATGATGTATCAGGTGCCATAATAAACTCATGGTTATAAGGTGTAAGTGGCTGATTATATAGATAGTGATTGTGGATGATACTTAACGATAATAATGATGTTTATCCAGTCAGTTTAGACACTTAATTGCCATGGATTTAAGGTATGAAGTAGCGATACTGGTAAAGGTTTATGAGAATCTTTGAGCCATCTGCTTGAACCATTAGCTATTAAAGAATCTAATTGGATTAAGAATTTCGCGCGCGGTAAGGTAGTTGCGCCTAAACTCATCAGGTGCTCATTGGGTAATTGGCAATCGACGAGCGCTACATGACTCTGATCACACAAGCGCATTAAGCCCCAAAATGCCAGTTTTGATGCATTGGAGGCACGATGAAACATCGACTCGCCAAAGTAAATACTGCCTATTTTTAAGCCATATAAGCCTCCAATCAGCTGTCCTTTATCATCCCAAACCTCAATGCTATGGGCAAAACCTTGAGCGTGCAGCTCAGTATAAGCTTCAATCATTTCATTATGAATCCAAGTATGTTCGCCCTCAGGCTGACTTTCATTAAGATCGTCATTGACGCCATTACTACGCGGTAAACTACAAGCGTGTATGACCTCATCAAAAGCGTGATTAAGGGTTAATTGCCAACGCTCACGGTTCGCTTGTTTGTGTAGTGATTTGCTCGGTTGATAGTCAGCTGGCACCATCACACATCGTGACTCAGGACACCACCAAGCAATGGGTTCGTCTTCATTGAACCACGGAAATAACCCTTGCGCGTAAGCAGAAATCAGGGTTTCAGGTGCCAAATCCCCCCCAATAGCCACAATACCTATGCCATCAGGATCCACCATAGCAGGATCTGGGAAGTCATAACGCCCAAGACTTCTGATATTTTTACCAAAGGTCTCAGACGTTATATGAGCCGCATTGATATCAATATCAATGCGGTCGTCGTCTTTAGAAGAGTTGCTCACTTAAGCTTCTTTGTCTGCAGTCAACGTAGAGTCATAAGTATGATCACGAGCAACCGTTTCGCCTATTGCATCTAGATACTTTTCAGCATCGAGTGCTGCCATACAGCCTGTACCCGCAGAAGTAATCGCTTGACGATACACATGATCTGCCACGTCACCTGCGGCAAAGACGCCTTCAATGCTGGTTTGGGTCGCATTGCCATTAAGTCCACTATTGACAATAAGGTAGCCATCTTTCATCTCTAACTGACCTTTAAATAAGTCAGTATTGGGCTTATGACCAATAGCGACAAACATACCGAACACATCCAGTTGCTTAGTGCTGCCATCGATCATAGATTCGATGACAACGCCATTAACGCCCATGTCATCACCAACCACTTCTTTTACGCTGTGGTTCCACTCGATTTTGATATTGCCGTTTTTAGCTTTTTCAAACAGTTTGTCTTGAAGGATTTTCTCAGAGCGCAAGCTATCACGGCGATGCACTAAAGTGACTTCAGCTGCGATATTCGATAAATACAGCGCTTCTTCAACAGCCGTGTTACCACCGCCAATGACCGCAACTTTTTGGCCTTTATAAAAGAAGCCATCACAAGTCGCACAAGCGGAAACGCCAAGCCCTCTGAATTTGGTTTCTGACTCTAGACCTAAATACTGTGCTGATGCGCCTGTTGAAATAATTAATGCATCACAAGTGTAGTTGCCATTATTACCAGTCAGCTCAAAAGGGCGTACATTTAAATTAACTTCATTAATATGGTCATAAACCAGTTCTGTACCAAAGCGTTCGGCATGGGCTTTCATACGATCCATGAGCGCAGGACCCGTTAAATCATGTGCATCACCCGGCCAGTTATCGACTTCGGTGGTGGTCGTGAGCTGTCCGCCGACTTCCATGCCCGTAACCATAACAGGCTTTAAATTGGCGCGCGCCGCATAGACCGCTGCCGAATATCCGGCAGGACCTGAACCTAAAATAATCAATTTTTCGTGGCGTGGAGCAGTATTATCAGTTGCCATAAGATTTCCTTGCTAGAGCAATAAAAGTGAAAAGGTTCAACGTTAAAATAATAAGTAGATATTATAAGTATTATAAAAGATAAGCGTAAAAATGACGACGTATCTGGTTTTTATCGTTGCTATGTGATAATAACATAAGGGCTAAGAGCAAAAAGTGCAAGTTTGCTAAAACAAATATGGGTATCATTAGAACTAAAGCATCTGACGCTTGAAATTTTAGTGTTCAAAATGAGTCAATATTCAAATATAGTCATGGGAAAGTAATATTGATATATCACGTACTGCTAGTATGAATTTTTCTTGCTTGCTGTGCCTACACAGACAGAGGCTACAAAAAATTTATACCAGCAGTACTGTAGCGTTGTTAAAGTATTTTGACTATGTTTTACTGCAAAAATAAAGTCAGTCTTTCTTAATGGCCGTATTTTTAATGAAATTACTGCCAGATTGATTTTCTTATGCTCTTTATTTATAAGACGGTCGCCACGGCAGCTATGTATTTGTTATTATAAGAAGTTATATGCCGAGCACAAAATAAAAACAGTAACGCGTTTAATATTTTACGGTAATATTTTAGATACAGTTTTCGTATCATTACGCCGCATCAGTAGTAACCTATTGCAGCAGTCTCTATCAGGAATTTATGTCAGCATGATTAAGCTTAATCATGAGTTGGCGACCATTTAGTATTAACAACAAGGCAGATCTTACGTGATATCAGCACCACTTATTGATTATTTAAAAAAGGGCATATTTACCCTACTTGGGTCAATACTAGCGGTTTACTTGTTTGTCATTTTAATGACTTATACGGGTAATGATCCTAGCTGGTCGCACATCAGTAGTGATATGACTGCGATTAATAATATGGGCGGCGAGACGGGTGCTTGGCTATCAGATTTGCTCTACAGCTTTTTTGGTTTTGGCGCGTGGTGGTTGCTGGCGTTTTTGGTTTATGAATCTATCCTAATTTGGTGGGATAACAAACCAACATTTTGGCTACTACGCTTGGTTGCTTATGTATTTTTAATTTTAAGTGCCAGCGCCTTATTTGCGCAAGTGATTGCTTTGGTGCAGCAGGTAGCGGATCCCATGGTGTCAGGTCTCAAGGGTGTTGCTGGCGGTATTATCGGTCTTGAATTACAAGCGCGGCTGGCTCAGCTGTTGTCGCAGTGGGGGAGTGTGACGTTTTTGACAGTGTTCGTCATTATTACGGCCACGTTTGCTTTTAATATCCATTGGCTGACGATTTATGAAAAAATCAAGTCATGGTCGTGGCTTGGCTCTGGTATCAGAAACCAAGATAGTGAGTTTGATCATAGTCAAACATCACAAGAAGCCGATGCTGTCCAACAGGATGTTAATGACACTGTGATGGCTGAAAAAAACCAGCAAGAATATGAGCAGTTACCGCTTGAATTGCAAGCCGCTGACCACGCTGGTAATAGGGAAAATGGAAGTAGAAGTGGTCGTTTCAGTAACGTTTTGACAGATTTTTTATCGACTTCAGGACTGGGTGCTGGCGTAAAAGCCTCTATGATAGCAGCGGCACAAGCAGCAAGTGATAGTGCAAGACGGGATGAGCAATTACAAACGGCTGCCACCATGCCTAGTAGTGCCACTATCTCTAATCCTAATCAAGGATCAACGCCTGTTTCAAACGCTCCTATAACGCCAGTAAGAAAAGTTGAACCGAGTTTTGCATGGAACGATGCCAATACTGTCGATGATTTGTTGGCGAATGAGATGAATATGGGGCAGGATACGATACCTTATGATTCTGCTACGATAAACGCGCCACGTTCAGATGAATCTGCCGCTGACTTTTTTGATAGCTCAAATATAGACGTTTCTGATGCAGAGACGGATAGTAAAGAACTCTCAACGACAAATATAACGTCTACTCAACCTGCTTTTGATACCAATCAAGAGAGTGTTCAGTTGCCTAACGAATCACAAGTCCATTCATTGGTAAATGCTGAACATCATACGAACACTGATATTTCTGATTCAGTTGACACTGTTGATACCTTAGTGGATGCATGGTTAGCAGAACATGCAGCAGTGCCTTCAGCTACTGAACTAGGTAAAGAGGAAGAAGCACCAATATTAGAGACGGTATTTGCGCCTACTGTAGAGGTATCTGATAATTTAGTGAATGACTCAGTTAATAAACCTGCTGATGACTTTTCTAATGAATGGTCTGTTGAAAAAGCTGAGTTCTCAAATGACTTGGACTCCTCTTCTATAGCCGGCATGGGCAGTGCGTCAAAAGTGGTAAATGTGATTGCGCCAGCTTTCGAAACCACTGATATGACGCCAACCAATACCCCGCCTGCTAACCCTAAGTTACCTCCTACGGTAGAAACTAGCGCTTCAACGCCAGATAAGCAGTTAATAACAGCTACGAAGCCAACGGTAAGCTTTGCGGTGCCAGAAGGCGATAGCAGCAATCATATTACCGATATGATGCCGGAAGACGATAGCGTTGAAGATAGTAATGCGCCCGTTATGCCGCATATTAGTGATGATATTGCGTTCAGCCAAAAATCACGATCGATGCAAACGGCTGCTTATCGTAGCAGTCTGTCACCGATTCCAGAGATGTCTATTTTAGATAAGCCAGATCCCAATCGTCAGCCAAGCTATACGCTTGCTGAGCTTGAACAATTATCAGAGCTTTTGGAGATTAAGTTACAAGAGTTCAATGTAAAAGCAAACGTCGTCAATGCGATTCCAGGTCCTGTGGTGACCCGCTTTGAAGTAGACCTAGCACCTGGAATAAAAGCCAGTAAAGTCACGGGGATTTCACGGGATTTGGCACGTTCATTATCAATGGCATCCTTACGTGTCGTCGAAGTGATTCCCGGTAAACCCTATATTGGCATTGAAGTGCCCAATAAACAGCGCGAAATGGTGCGCTTGATTGAGCTATTGGATACCGAAAAATTTAAAGATCCTAAAGCACAAATTAGTATGGCGATGGGTAAAGATATTGGCGGTAAAGCTATTATTACTGATCTTGCACGAGCGCCCCATATGTTGGTTGCTGGTACGACAGGCTCTGGTAAATCAGTCTTGGTCAACGCCATGTTACTATCGATGCTGCTTAAATATACGCCGAATGAGCTGCGGATGATTCTTATCGATCCTAAGCAACTTGAGCTTGCCAACTATAATGATATTCCGCATTTGCTGACGCCAGTCGTTACCGATATGACCGAAGCTGCCAGCGCTTTGTCATGGTGCGTCGCAGAGATGGAACGTCGTTATCAGCTCATGAGCTTATTAAAAGTCCGTAAGCTGAATGAGTTTAACAAAAAAGTTATCGCTGCTGAAAAATCAGGTAATCCCATGCTTGACCCGTTATGGCGACCCAATGACAGCGTGAGTATTAGTCAAGCACCTAAGCTCAAGACTTTACCTATGATTGTGATCGTTGCCGATGAGTTTGCTGATATGATTATGCAGGTTGGCAAGCAGGCGGAAGAATTAATTACACGCTTGGCGCAAAAATCGCGGGCAGCAGGGATTCACTTAATTCTTGCGACTCAGCGTCCATCGGTTGATGTGATTACCGGTTTGATTAAAGCTAATATTCCAGTACGAGCGGCGCTACGAGTGAACTCAAAAGTGGATTCGCGCACTATTTTGGATAGTGGTGGCGCAGAAGATATGCTTGGTAATGGTGATATGCTGTTCTTAGGGCCCGGACAGATTGAACCGGATCGTGTCCATGGTGCCTATGTCAGCGATGAAGAAGTCAATAGTGTCTGTGATGCATGGCGTGAGCGCGGTGCACCTGATTACATTGATAATATGGCTGGCAATTTTGAGTTGTCTAGTCCCGGTGGCGGCAGTAGTGCCAGCGCCTCTGGTGAAGATGATGATCTTTATAATGAAGCCGTTGGTTTTATTATGGAGACACGTAAAGTTTCTGCTTCTAGTATCCAGCGTAAATTCAGCATTGGTTATAATCGTGCCGCGCGTATTGTAGACTCAATGGAGGATGCGGGGCTGGTCAGCTCAATGGGTAAGAGTGGTAAACGTGAGCTATTAATGTAGAAAAATGTTGATTTTGAAAAGTAGTTTTAATTAGTTATCGTTGGTTATTTATATTTGAATAAATATCAAGAGTAATAACTACGCCTGCTTAATATATAGGAAGTTTTATGAAAAAAATGGTATTTACTATTATCATTGCGACTTTATGTATTTCCAATATTACGCTTGCTGATACGTTTCAAAAACAAATGTATTGTTCTAAGCCTAGTAAACCCTACAATTTTACATCTGAGTCTCAATACAATCGGTTTGTCGATGATGTTAACAAGTATCAAAGTTGTATTAACGACTTTGTTGATGAACAGAACCGTGGGATTAAAAATCATCAAAAATCAATAAATAATGCGATTGAAGAGTGGAATAGGTTTGTTCAGTTTGAACTGAAGTAAAGCTTTCAGAAATAAAAAAGTCAAGCATAACTGTTTGGCTTTTTTTATGAGTAGATATCACTAAGAAAACAACGCTATAGTAGTTTAACTTCATTTAACACTTATAAACCAAGGAAGGTCGGTTATGTTTAAAGAATATACCCAATACGATGCGTTAGCACTAGCGGCATTGGTTAATGCAGGGGAAGTCAGCGCTAAAGAGTTGCTTGATGCGGCAGTCGATCAAGCCAATCAGCTCAATCCTAAATTGAACGCTATTATTCATCGTTTTGACGAGCGTGCTTATAATGCAGCGCAGGCAGGACTGCCAGCCGGTGTATTTAACGGCGTCCCTTATTTATTAAAAGACTTATCTTTTAGCTTCGCTGATGAACCTCTCACCATGGGCAGCCGTAGTGTCAATATCATATCAAAAAGCGATAACGAAATCGTCAAGCGTATGAAAGCCACGGGTGTGAACACTTTTGGTAAAACCAATACCCCAGAATTTGGCTTGATTATCACCACTGAACCAAAAGCGCATGGCGTGACTCACAACCCTTTTAAGAAAGGTTATAGCTCTGGTGGGTCATCGGGTGGTAGTGCGGCGGCTGTGGCAAGCGGTATCGTACCGATGGCAGGCGCTGGTGATGGTGGTGGCTCTATTCGTTTTCCTGCCGCGTGGTGTGGTACATTTGGACTTAAACCCAGTCGTGGTCGCAACCCAATGGGTCCCTTATTTGGCGAAGGCTGGGAAGGGGCAGTGGCAGATCATGTGATTACGCGTAGCGTGCGCGATAGTGCCGCCATGCTTGATGCGACTAGCGGTGCAGAGATCGGTGCGCCTTATATTATTGCGCCACCAGATAGTACCTTTCTAGAGGCCGCAATGCGCGTGCCAAGGCAATTAACCATCGCCTTGCATCAACAACCGTTGGTCGCTAATACTGTGGTCGATAAAGAAGTCCTTGCCGTATTAGAGCAGACAGCTAAGCAGCTGGAAGCCATGGGGCATCGTGTGGTGCCTGCTGAACCTAATATTAATATTGAACAGTTTTGGCATGATTTTTTAGTGGTAGTCTGCGCGCATACTGCTTTTACCATCGATAATATCGAGCGTTGCCACGGTGCACAGCACATACAAAATCTTGAGCCGCAAACGTATAATATGGCGATGCTTGGACGTTCATTATCTGCCGTTGATTTGGCTCACGCTAAGCAGGGCTGGCATGATAGCCAATATCAAACCGGTCTGTTGTTAGAGACCTACGATATGATTTTGTGCCCAACCGTCCCGACACCTGCAGTGAAACATGGCGTACTACCACCAAGTCGGATGGATGAGATGCTTATGCGTAGTGCGGGTTTGCTAAACAAAGGCATTGATATGGGTAAATATGCCTTTAGTTCGGGAGTGATTGAAAAGTTAAGTTCGCCAGTACTAGGGAAAATGGGCTTTACTTTATTAGGTAATATTACTGGACTACCGGCTATGTCATTGCCCGTCGGCATGAGCAAAAAAGGTCTGCCAATTGGTATGCAGCTGATTGGGCGCATGAATGATGAAACGACGTTATTGAGTGTCGCTGGAGAGATGGAGCGCGCCGGTTTATTTACCAAACTTGCGTTTGAGATGTAGTTTTATATGCCTGTCTATATCTGTCTGACGCTTTATATCTATTGCTTTTGCTTTGATTCAATTGTTTTAATCAAAGCGATAGATATCCATGCCTAAACTATGGTGCGCCATACTTTGGTGGACGACAGAGACGCGCTGACCAGCACCTAAAGCAAAAAATAGTGGCAGTAGATGCTCATCGCTTGGATGTATATCCTTGTAGTCAGGGTATTGCTGCCAGTCCAGAGCGCTAGGAATGTCTGTTTTTAGCTGTTGTAGTAACCAGACTTTAAAGTTTTTTGCGGTTTGGTCAATACTCTCTGCTTGCCAGCGTAACGCCTGTAAATTATGCGTAATATTCCCTGAGCCAATAATCAGAATTTGCTCATGGCGCAGCTGTGCTAATTGTGCGCCCAATTGATAGCAGGCGATACTGTCATAATAGTGTGGCAAGGATATTTGTACGATAGGAATATCGGCCTGCGGATACAGGTGTAAAAGTGGCGCCCATACGCCATGGTCGCTGACACGCAAGGGATTAACCCGACAAACAATACCGCGCGCGCTCAGTTGCTGCGCCAGTGTCTCGGCAAGTGCTGGGTGACCAGCAGCAGGATATTGAAGCTCATACAGCTCAGGGTTAAAGCCTGAAAAGTCATGCCAAGTCTTTGGCTGCGGATTACTACTGATTTCAAGTTTGGCCGATTGCCAATGCGCAGACATAATGACGATAGCGCGGGGCTTAGGTAGGTTTTGTCCTATACGTGCCAGCGCGCTTGTCGTGGCTGATTGTTCGATAGCGAGCGTCGGAGCACCATGCGAGATAAATAGCGCAGGTAGTTTCGGTCGTTTCGCTGCACTCGATATAGTCGGCGCATCTGCCCAAGCCGCCGCCGCTGTGATTGGCGTCGATATTAGTGGAGTAGACAAATCGTCACGGTTGTCATCGCGTTGCTGATTGGCACTTTGAGCATTAGGTGTTGCAGGTTTAGGATATCTCATGTTGCATTTATTAGGGCACGCGCCCAGTTTTCAATCTGTTGATCATTGTGATTGTTTATGACGTTTTTACGAGGTAATTGTTTTTGCATTATCTTTACATTGGTTTTAATTACCACGGTGATAAGGATGGTTATGATTGATACTCATCGCTCGATATAGCTGCTCCATGAGCACAACGCGTACTAAAGGATGCGGTAGCGTAAGCGCTGATAATGACCATTTCACATCTGCTTTTGCCAATACCTCTGGTGATACCCCGTCGGCACCACCGATGACTAAGGCAATATCATCACCTTGCTGCATGCCATCAGCCAGTTTATCTGCCAAATCTTCGGTGGAAAGCATTTTACCTTTCACATCCAATACCCATAATTGTTCACGTCCTCCAGCAGCATGAGCGGCTAATATTGCCAGACCTTCTTGCTCACGGTATTGAGCCAAATTGGCATCCGAAGGGTTTTTAGCGCGTTTTGCCGCAGCAATTTCAACAATTTCTGTACTGAGCATCGGCTGGATACGTTTGTAGTATTCATCAAAACCAGTTTGTACCCATTTTGGCATTTTATTACCAACGGTCAATATTCTTACTTTCATAGTGCGTACCATTTCAATAGATGATTAATTGTAACAAAAAAATTCTGCGCTTAAGGTAATGTAACAAACGAACCTTTTACAAAGCAAAGTTTTGTGCTTTACTAGCATTCGACAAACAGTTGTTCTTTATTTTTCTGTTTTATTAAAAATTGCCTTTCTAAAAGTTGTTCTCTTAAAGATTACTTGCTTAAAAAGAGTTCAAGAAAGTGAGGTATTTCTTAAGGAGATAAGGAACAACAGTATGATGTCTTTATAATAAACCAAAAGCTAGCTTGAAACATTTTTTAAGCGAAAGGAGTCGTTCATGAATCGTACTATATCAAGTTTACTTACCCTGAGTGCCGGTGCACTGCTATCTACCTCTGTTTTTGCTGCTTCTTTAAATGGCACACAGTGGCAAACTATCGACGATAAAACCGGTGAAAAAAAGGCCGTTATTCAGCTCACTGAAAACAGTGGTAAAGTGTCAGGAAAAATTATCAAAGTCCTCAATAAACAAAATGCTGACGCCGTTTGCACCAAGTGTCCCGGTAGCCTAAAGAACAAGCCTATTGAAGGGTTACAAATATTGTCAGGCTTAAAAGCTGATGGTAATAATCAATGGAGTGATGGCAAACTGGTCGATCCTGAGTCAGGAAAAACCTATTCTGGAAAGCTTACATTGAGTGATAATGGTCAAAGCATGAAATTACGCGGCTATGTCGGTTCACCAGTCTTTGGTCGCTCGCAAACGTGGCAGCGTATTAAGTAAATTGGCTGTTAATCCTATCATTTATTGATAGCAGCTCTGGTTGTTTTTACTTAAAATAAATCTATTGAAGCAAGAATAACGAGAGAAAAAGCATTTAGGAAAAAGTGTCAAAAGTAAAAGGATAGCTAATATATATTGGCTATCCTTTTTAATTTTTGCACATTTATTGGTATATTTAAGGTTTTTTATTAGTAGCGCTTTTTAGTAGCGACATTACATAAGTGGCGCAATCGTCTCTGATACCGCGCCATCTTCCCACTGAGGATTATCGCTATTATCAGACAAAGTAGGTTTTGGAATGATGGTGAGTTTGGCGTCCGATTCAAAAACAATGGCCTCGACATCATCGAAACGGTGAATACCTTCAGAACGCATGGCGCATTCAATCTCTTGTCGAGTCAGACGCTCGGCACGCATCGCATCGGGCAAAAACTGCCCTTGATAAAAAACAATGCGCGGCTCAGATAAAATAAAACTGCTAAATTGCGGTGAAATAGAGGCGTATTTGGTAACCAAAAATTGTAATAGATAGAGCACTACAATAGAAGACATACCTTCGATAAAAGGGATGTCTTTGAGCAAAATAGTACTGGCGCTCAATGAGCCAATCATCACGGTGACAATCCAATCAAAATTATTGAGCTGTGAGGTAGAGCGTTTGCCGGAGATTTTGGTGGCGACCACAATCAAAATATAAACCATGACCGTAGTCAGAACAATACGTCCAAGCTTATCGATATTGTCAAAAAAAAGTGTGTCCATGGTCTTAGCTCCTACTAATTAAAGTTAATCGTCCTAAAGACAGCGTAACGGAATTTACGTATGAATAGGGCAGAAACTTTGTAGTCGCTTGTCGATGACGTTAAAGCGTTCAATCATCATTTAATAGCAATAAATACTTAACTGGCTTTGCGATTAGGATCGAGCAGACGATTGAGGGCCCAAATACTGATGCGTGCGCTCACTAAACTAAGTACCAATATCATGATTAATGCAGAAAGCAGCGGTAGCGGCTGTTGCATGCTCATATCGAGTAGCACCTCACGGCTCACTGCATCAAATAAAAAGAACCAGATACCTAAGAAATAAACGACAGTGAGCAGCCAAACCACAGCTACCCCACCGAACATTAAGCGATTGATTTCACTGCTATCCAATGCGCGCTGTTGATGCTTGATAAATTTCTGCACCGCAATATAAGCGCCCATAATGATGGATAGCACGGTCACCATTTGCGCGTTTAGGGGAAACTTGGTTTGAATAATCATAAATAGCGCACTGGCAAGAATATAACCAACGGCAAAAAATCCAACATAGGGTGTCAGTTTAGGTTGAGTAAGTTTTGCGCTTGGCGGCAATCCATGACGTCCTGATTGAGTAGTAGACTTACTAAGTTGCGGCGATTTGCGTGACATAAGATGACCTTTATAAAGGGGAGAGCGTCGTTTTGATAAAAGCGCGATAAAAGCTGCAAAATATTTATCCCAGCAGCATTGTCTTGCTTATAAAGTATATTGACTATAATAAAAAACGATCAATGCTGCGCCGTCCAATCAAGCATCGCATCTAAAACCGGTCTTGCTGTATAAGCATTTAGCGCCTGTTCGCTATTGATCAGTCCAACCACCACATAATCTTGTCCGGACAGCCCTTTGACATAGCCTGCCATCGAAGTGACATTATTTAAGGTACCCGTTTTTATCCAAGATCGACCAATGGCTTGCGATTCAGGTAAGCGTTCGCTATGAGCGGTAATAGTACCGCTGACCCCAGCGATACCTAATGAGCTGACGTAGGCATCAAAGTTTGGATGGCTGTAAGCGTAGGTCAATAGCTCGCTTAAATTAGCGGCGCTGATCGTGCAGTCGCGGCAGAGTCCTGAACCATTGGTTAGATGTGGCGGCGGTGTGGTCAGATGGGTTTGCCACCATTGGTTTATGGTCTGTAAGGCAAGAGGATAGCTCGTAGTAGTAGGCTTACCAAACTGGTATAAACTGGTTTGGAGCTTATCAATGGTTTTATTACCAGTTTTATTTATGGTTTCATTGATGGCTGCATTGACGGTCTCGTCACTGCTGAATTTTTTATAAGCCGCTATAGATAGCGCCACTTGTTCAGTCATCACATTATTAGAGAAGTGATTGATATCATAAATTTGCTGCGTCAAGTTTAACGATGGGTAGCTGACAATTGGCAACGGTGACATAGCTATAGCGGCCAGACCGCGCAGTGATTTAGGCTTTTTATTCACATCATAAGGGGTTTCTTGGCTGATGACTTTTCCACTTAGCGTATTACCTAGTGCTTGCCATTTGGCGGCGATGACGCGCGCCGCAAAATCTTTGGCATCAGGGTAAGCGACATAAAAGGCATGTTCGCCACAGCTGTCCGGTAAACTGGCATTTAGCGTCAGCTGTGTCGGTTGCCACTGCGGTGCGAGACTATAGCGGGCTTGACCACAGGCAGCTGCGCGTATATTTATCATGTTAGGCAATTGATAGTTTGCTAATTGCGGCGTATAGGTCAGCTGTGCTTGGGTATTACTTAGCGGATAGCTTTGGATACCGATACTACTAAAATTCACCAAAAAACCATCAGGGCTGGCATTATAAGGGCGCAGAGGTGCATTATCAAAGGCAGCAGGGTCTTTACTGACATTTTTAAAAATGGTGCTATCAATGATAATATCGCCGTTAATATGGCGAATACCTGACGTTTGCACTTTATATAGCAAGTGTTGCAAACGCTCATGAGTCATTTTTGGGTCACCGCTACCTTGAATAATCAAGTCGCCATATAGCTGGTCACCGATAATGATGCCTGTGTGATAGACACGTGTATGCCAGACAAAGTCAGCGCCCAAGGTATCTAACGCAATAAAGCTAGGGACGAGTTTCATTGTGCTGGCGGGTGTACGCGCGATATCGGGCTGATGATTTAGTAACGGTGAAAACGAGATTTTTATTGAAGTGTTGGTTATAACCTGCTTATTTTTATTACTACTGTCGCTGTTGCTTTCATTTCTATTATCGTTTCTATTGCTATGGTTAGTAGGCGTTGATGCTCCATCTGGCAATAGCGATGGGCTGCTCTCTAAACTTTGATAGGTATAAGGGTCATCGGTATAAGCATGTAGCTGTTTTTCGTATTGTGTAATCGTTCGCTTCTCGATGGTCACCAAGGCGCTTTGATGGCTTGCGACTGGTTTATTACCATTATTATTTTGCGTCGTTTGTTTATGAATGCTGTTAGATTCAGCATTCATGTTATCTGCGCTTGCAGGCTTTGAGTTACTATTGATTTTGGTGGTGTTAAGATTTTTGCTATCAATATTACCGCTATCAATGACCTTAATAGGAGAGGGTAATCGACTGGCGTTTTTATCACCCACTGGCGTGATAACGATACTGATATCCGCTGCGGTCAAATCAGCTCGCGCTAGCGCCGTCTCGATTGCTTCTGGTAATGCGGCTTGCACGTGTATTGGCGCTACAATAGAAGTGGCAAATAAGACGATTATTGATAAGTGTTTGGTGATGTGATTCGACGGTTTTAAATGTTGGCTATTAGCTTTCAGTTTGGTGTGGCTTGTAGGGTGTTTAATAAATTTAAATGTGGGAAGCATGAGCAGTCTATCATCAGGTGGCAAAAACAACCTATGGTAACATGAGTTGCTATTTTCGCGTAGATGCAGATTCGTAGATCTAGGGTATGGTTGAAAGTATGATTTTATCGTACTATTTTATCAAAATAGTCAAAGTTAGCGCACATGCATAAACGCCATCGCTGTCATGATGGCATCATTATAAGCATCATGAGTGCCAAGCTCAGGAATATCGTAGTGCGCTAAGATATTGGTCAAATGCTGCGACTGACCGGGGATGCTTTGGGTACTACCAACCATACGTCGACTATATAGCTGACGGACATCAATCACTTCATTTGGCAAATGAGTACCCATATAGTGTTTTACCAAAGGATTTAAAAACCCCGTATCTATCTGCGGGCAAAACCCTACTATAGGTCGATTATCAATAAAAGGCAATAGTAGCGCCAGCATCTCATCGTAGCTCATTCCATGCTCAACATCAGCGGTGCGCAAACCATGAATAATAATGGTATCGCGATCAGGCATCACAGGTGGCTTGCAAACCAAATGTAGACCATTACCGGTGTCGATCGTATCGCCATTGATATGAATGGCTGCAACAGATAATAGGTGATGTTTTTTTGGATTGAGTCCGGTCATCTCACAGTCAATCGCTACCCATTGCCCAGCCATAGGTTTAGTAAACATCGATGCCAGCTCAGGGCGCTGTAGCTGTGTTTTTTGCCAAGAAGACGATAACTGTTTTAGCCAACTCATATCATTTTATCTCCAACGCTAGCCAATCTGCCCTAACCAAATTCAAGCTGATAATGGCGACTCAATTGACCTTTAAAACTTTTGACCACCGCCAAACACTCTTTTAATAAATCACGCTCAAGTGCGGTTAATGTTGTTGGGTCAACTTCATGAGCATGTTTATCATCTGTCGACAGCGCGACCGATAAACGCTGCGCCATAAAGAACTCTAATGCCTCAAGCAAGGTATCAGCACGCTCTTGATTCAAGGCTCGTACTTGCACCAACGCTTTAAGACGCCCTTTGCTACTAGGGGCATCAAAAATATCGTTTTCTAATGCTAAGGTACGAATACCATGCACCAGTGGAAAAATACCGGCTTTTTTAAGGTCAATATCATAAGAGCTGGATTTACCGCCCAGTAGCGGCACAAACTTTTGCCACCATTGACTGACATCGCCAAATTGCAGCGCTGCACGGGCGAACTGACGCACAAACATCGCATCTGACTGACGATGGGCTATTTTTAAGTGTTGACGGACATGAGTGAGTAGTGACTCATCGCCGCAGACGTATTCACCATCAAATATAGCCGATAAATAAATACTGTGCTTCGGATCGGTGTTTCTAAACCATAAACTAATCTGGGCTTCAAACTGCTTTAGCGGCTGACGCCAAATTGGGTTGGTCATCATAATATTGCCATTACACAACGGATAACCAAGGTTTGCTAACTGCTGGTTAAAGGTATCGGCAAACTGTGCCAACTCAGGATGAGTAAAGCCGTCACGAATGATCAGGGCATTATCTTGATCCGTACGCATGATTTGCTCACCGCGACCCTCTGAGCCCATGACGATGACGCAGGTATTAGCCATCACTTCATCAGGGACGATAAGTTGCCAAAGCTTGGTAAAAACCTGCGCATTGAGTGTCTGTACCATACGGCTAATATTACCCATTTTTATACCGTTTTGATGCTGTGCACGAATATAGCGCCCGATGAGATCGACTGCTGTATCCAAGCTGGGTAAATCTGTTGCCTGTTCAATCTGAATACTGATCAGCTGTGAATGATGACCAATATGAGCGAGCATATCACTTTGCCCGAGTACGCCTACGACTTGGCCATTGGCGTCAATCACCGGCAGCCTATGAATACGGTAGCGAGTCATGGTCAATAGCGCATCGCCAATCTCATCATCGAAATCGATGGTTCGCAGGTTGAAACTCGCATAACGTTGACAAAGGGTGGTAGCAGGATTTTGCTGGTCGCTAACGGCGCGGCAGATATCGGTATCGGTTAGAATTCCCAGCGTACGATCAGAGCTATTTTTATCTTCTAAATGCCCTGATGGTCGTACCAGAACATGCTTAAGTCCAGCCTCAGTCATGATGCGTGCTGCTTGAAATATGCTGTTATCTGCATCAACGATATGTACCGGCAATAAAGCGACATCGATCACCGGTTGCAGCATGATTTGCTGCACTTCTTGTTGGTCGTTATAACTCTCAGTGTCTAGATTCTGCCCGCTACGTCGCTGCTGCAAAGCCTTCAATCGTTCTGGTAAATTTTCTGATAATAATTGGCGTACCAAATGGTTTTGCGCACTGATTTTATCAATGATTGATCCATTAATTTGCAGTAACAGAGTGTCTTCAGTCGCACGAAATTGATAGGGGGTTATCGCTGAACTTCTGCCTTGCTGAATACTACCTTTTTGTAGACTCTCTTCTATGAGCGATTCTGGCAGGCGACGACTATCAAACCAATCATTGCTATTGAGATGATCGGTATGATTGCTCCCTAGATAAGCGGCAAAAAAATCACCATTAAGCAGTTGCTCGATCTGTCCTTTGAGTACCACATAAAAGTACTGCAAATCGTCCGCCGGCAAGACTTCGTCTTTGGCAAGATAACGAACTTGGGTATTTTTTTTAATACTTTGGCGTTCACCAGCGCTTAACACATCAAATGGCGGTTGGGTAAAATCAAGATGGGGCATGGCATCATCCTTGATGGCACGTTCAGTGAAAGGTATATTACGAATGATAAGTTAGTATAAAGAATAGTGGCGATATATTTTTACTATAACATTGTTTAGGAGAAAGCCGTCAATAACCATAAAAATATTGTGGTTATTGGCGGCTTTTTGAGATTATAGGAGCTTTTTAAGATTAGATAAACTATTAGCGATTATTTTAATATTTACCGCTTAAATAACTTCATTTTTTAAAGTTAGAACTTACGCACCAAGTAATTTTCGAATGCGACTAATCGCTTCACGGCTTTCATCAACGCTGGCTACTAAGGCAATGCGCACATAGCCTTGTCCTGGATTTTTCCCATTAATTTCGCGTGACAAATAACGCCCAGCAAGTGCATGAATATTGGCTTGTTCATATAATGCTTTGACAAACAGCTCATCATCACCATCGAACTGCTCAGGGACTTTTATCCAAAAGTAAAAGCCCGCTTCAGGCATGCGTAAATCTAATAATTCACCAAGCTCAGACATCCACAAAGCAAATTTTTCTTGGTACAGTGCTCGATTGTGTGCCACATGCTTTTCATCTTCCCACGCAGCGATAGACGCAAGCTGATGTGGAATCGGCATCGCACAGCCTTGATAGGTACGATACTGTAAATAAGCCTGCAAAATCTTGGCGTCACCCGCCACAAAGCCTGAACGTAGACCGGGCAAGTTTGAGCGTTTGGATAAAGAATGAAACACCACACAGTTTTTAAAATCATGGCGACCGAGGGCAGCACAGGCTTGTAATAAACCTATTGGCGGTGTTTTAAAATATAGCTCGCTATAACATTCGTCACTGGCAATGATAAAGCCGTATTGGTCTGATAGACGAAAGATTTGCTCCCAGTCGTCCATCGTCATCACCGAGCCAGTCGGGTTATTTGGGCTACAAACAAATAACAACTGCGTACGTGTCCATACCTCTTTTGGTACGGCACGATAATCCCCTTTAAAGTCATTATCTGCTGTGCAGGGTATAAAGTAAGGCGTCGCTTGCGCTAGTATCGCCGCCCCTTCATATATTTGATAAAAAGGATTGGGCATGACGACCGTTGGTGGTTGGCTAACGGTAAGCGGTTCAATAGCGTCTGTGGTTTCTACTTTGTGGTCAATCACAGCCTGCACAATACTAAAGATCGCCTCGCGAGTACCCATCACTGGCAATACTTGCGTATGAGGGTCGACATGATTTAAAAAGAAGCGCTTTTCAAGCCAGTGTGCAATGGTTTGGCGTAGCTCAAATATCCCATTTGTGGTTGGATAAAGGCTTATTTTGTCCAGATTTTCACGTAGCACGTCCAGCACAAATGCTGGTGGCTCATGCTTTGGCTCGCCAATACCCAGCTTAATTTCATTATAACTATGGGCTGGAGTGCTATCAGCAAGCAAAGTTGCCATTTTAGCAAAGGGGTAGGGGTGCAGATATGTTAAGTTGTGATTCATAATTAGGCTAACTATAATAGACAATTAATAATAAAGTTATAAAGAAAAATTACATTCAAGCAGTGTAGCACTTCTCTTATTTTTTGTCTTTTCTTCTCATGTTTATCAATAGCAATCTATAGCGTCTCAAATGAGCGCGCGCTGAGCCATAGCCAGTGTTAACCATGAGACTAGCCCTTAGTATAAAGCTGACATGATATAACCTATAACTAAGAAAAAACAACGGTTGGCTTTTATAGCAACGCATTTTAGGAATAACTTGATATGCCTGGTTTTTTTAAAACTGACGGTCTCAACGCTAACGATATCAATGAAAAATATTTTGATAATGATCAGCGTATTGAATTATATGAACAACTAAAACAGCGGGAGCAGGCTTGGTGGCAGGCACGTCAGCAGTTGACTCTTTTAAAAGAGCGCCAAATGTTTTGGTTTGGAGAAAACAGCTTTATGATGTGGTTGTTGTGGCAGTTGGTCACCTACGTGGTTGTTGCCATGGTATTAATGTTGCTCAGCAAGCTGTTAGATATATCGCTACCTTTATGGCAATATATTACTATATTTGTCATACACACACTGATTTTTGTCATTATGCTTGGGTTTAAGGGTCGATTTACTACTCTTTTAGAACGTAAAATTAACCAAGCCGATTTGTCGAGTGAAGAAACCCTAAATGAGATGACGATTTTGGCAGTCGATAGCCTTTATCGTGATGTTCATGCCAAAGCGCCTATCTCTTTAAAGGAGATTTATAGGTATTATGATGCACAATTCCGTTTAGCAAGCTTGCACCGCTTGCTACAAAAGGAAGTTGATGCTGGACGCTTAACGTATGGAGACCAGAAAGTAGACGCAGGGATACTGCCTCTGGAGCTTGCCGATGACGCGCTGAAAGAACATGCTCGTGGCGTCATATACAAAAGCCTGATATAAAACCTGTTATTTATATAGTGATTTATTCAATCGCTGGATAAATGACAGGTCCTAAACTGCTATCTTGGAGCATGATGCTTTATAGCTAAGCCTCTATGTACAAGATAAGCTGAGCTGAGCTAATTATTGTCATTACGTATACTAAGGCTTTCTATCAGGGTCGCTTTTAAAGTGTCGAGTTTATCAGCGGATAATGCTTGATCGTTCTGATCACTGATATAAAACATATCTTCTGCACGCTCGCCCAACGTGGTGATACGTGCCGCATGTACCTCAATCTGCTGTTGTAAAAACACTTGTCCAACGCGGGCAAGCAAGCCTGGCTGATCAAGTGTCTCTAAGCTCATAATATGCTGATTTGAGGCCTCATTAAACTCAAAGTTAATCGTTGTAGCGACTTCAAAATGTCTAAGCTGGCGTGGAATCCGTCTGTTAGTTAGCTTGGGAACAGTAGGGTTTTTAAACGCATCAATCAAGCGCTGCTTAAGTTCTTGTTGACTATCTGCATCGACCAGTAGCGTGCCACTACGATCCAGTAGCACGTAAGAATCCAAAGCAAAATCACGGGTGGCGGTAATGATGCGTGCATCCAAAACGTCTAGATTCATCTGATCAAATACTGCCATGGTCACCGCAAATAAATTGACCTGATCTTGGGTGTAAATAAAAACCTGCACTGCATCAAGCGCCAGCTCACGGTGTTCACGTAGGACGACTAATGGCGCACTGTCAGCGTCAGAAGCTCGACCTATAGGCGGATGATTCAAAATAGCTTCGGTATGCCATAATATGTCTTCTGCAATCTCCCGCAGAAAATACTCATCACCCAAGTCATCCCATAATCTCAGCACCTCATCGCGATTCATATGCTGATTGTCGACATTATCAAGCATCACCAGTGCTTGTTTACGCGTGGCACTAATCATATCTTGACGGTTGGTCGGCGCATCGATATCTGCACGTAAGATACGTCGCGTTTGCGAATATAACTGTTTCATGAGGGTCGCACGCCAGCTGTTCCAAAGCTGAGGATTGGTAGCATTCATATCAGCAACTGTCAGCACATATAGATGATTTAGATGAGTGACGTTACCGACTAAGTCTGCAAATAGCGTCACTACCTCTGGATCTGAGATGTCTTTTTTCTGTGCGGTCATCGACATCAATAAATGGTAGCGTGTCAGCCAGCCGACTAAGTGGGCATCGGCAACACTCATACCATGTGCTAGGCAAAACTCAATCGACTCTGTTTCGCCAAGTTGGCTATGATTGCCGCCACGACCTTTAGCGATATCATGAAACATCGCTGCCAATACCAAAATCTCTTTGCGCTCAATACGCTGAAAGATAGAGCTGATTAGGGGAAAGTCTTCATAAAAACGCGGGTCAGTGAAACGGTGCAAAATACGAATCAAAAATAAGGTATGCGCATCAACGGTATAACGGTGAAACAAATCATACTGCATCAGACCGGTGACTTGCGCAAAGGCAGGGATGTAGCTGCCCAAAACCCCGTAGCGATTCATGGTACGCAGGCGATGAAAGAGATAATTTTGCTCTTTTAAATTGGCTAAAAATAGCGCTTGGTGCGTGGGGTTATCTCTGTAAGCCTGATCAATACCACGCGCGGCAATTTTTAGTGCACGCAAAGTATGCGTACGTACATTTTTGATACCATATTGACCCATGAGTAAAAACATCTCTAAAATCGACTCAGGGTGCTGGGCAAACACTCGGTGATGCGCCATCGCAATTTGCTCACCGACTTGATTAAAGCGGGCATTAATAGGCTGCTTCTTTGGGCGCTCCTCATCCGGTAATTGCAGCTCTATGATGGTTTCATAGTAGTGATTGGTCAGCATTTCAGACAGCGTCGATATCTGCATCGCACAGCGATAATAGTCACGCATAAAGCGCTCTACAGCCGCATTCGGTTGGTCGTCTGGTTGCGTCTCATAGCCCATCAGTTGGGCAATATCACGCTGATAATCGAATAATAGCTTGTTTTCATTACGACCCGTTAACTCATGCAAATAATGACGTATTTGCCATAAATAGCCTTCTGCAAAGCTCAATTCATCGAACTCTTTTTCCGTCAAAAAGTTTTGCTGTACCAAGTCATAGAGCTTACTGACTCGAAAGTAGCGCTTGGTCACCCAGCCGATAATATGGATGTCACGCAGACCACCAGGGGCAGTTTTGATATTGGGCTCAAGATTGTATTCTGTTGCATTGTGCTGTAGGTAACGTGCTTTTGCCTCATTGATTTTTACCTCAAAAAAATCACGTGGTGACCACTGGGTGTTTACAATCTGATGCGGCACATCTTGCAGGGTTTCGTTACCTATCAACAATCGCGCTTCCAACAAAGCGCTGGCAATGGTATGGTCTAGTGCTGCCTCTAAGCATTCACTAACGCTGCGTACTGACAGGGCTGGCTCAAGTCCAACATCCCACAGTAACGCCACCAAATTATCAATTTTACTACTCGTATTGGTATCAAGCTCGCTAGGCATTAGCAGCAAAATATCCACATCTGAGTGTAGTGACAGCTCACCGCGACCATAGCCACCAGTTGCAAATAACGCCAAATCCGTCTTATCAAGCTCAAACCATTTGAATAAAGCAATCAGTAAGTCATCGATGACACAAGCCCGCGCCGCAACCAGCTGCCGAATATTGACGCCGCGTTCGAGTGCACGGCTGATATCGTCATTGATTTGAATAAGCCACCCAGAAATGCCTAATAGTGAGTTTTCTATCACACTTTTATCTGTTAACAGGTTATTTTCTAATAGGCTATCTGCTAGTAAATTATCTGCTTTTAGAGTGTCCGCTGGCAGTGAGGCTATTGCCGCAGCAGTGTTTGATGAGTACGTTAGAGTGGGCATCGGCGTCAAATCAATAGAGGCGACATCACAATTAAACATGAGATTTATCCAGTTAAAAGTTTGAAATATGGGTCATTAAAACTAAAAAGCTATCGACAATACATTGACAGTATATCGACAATACATTGAAAGTATAAAGGTAAAAAATAAACAACAATAGTAATTAACAAGCATTAATAACAGTCCAAAAAAAAGACCGCCTAAGCGATCTTATATTCTGTTATTGAGTTAAAAAACTCAAGTCTTCTTCGGGGCGCGCGGTGAACACTTCACAGCCATTGTCAGTCACCACCATGGTATGCTCCCACTGGGCTGACAGCTTACGGTCTTTGGTGATTGCCGTCCATTCATCTGGTAAAATCTTAGTCTGCCATTTGCCTTCATTAATCATCGGCTCGATGGTAAAGGTCATGCCCGTTTTTAGCTCAAAGCCCGTGCCTTTTTTACCATAGTGCATCACTTGCGGCTCATGGTGGAATTCATTGCTGATACCGTGACCACAGAACTCACGCACGATACTAAAACGCTCAGGCTCGACTATTTCTTGAATCGCAGCACCGACGTCACCAAGACGCGCGCCATTCTTGACCACACTCATACCAGCATAAAGTGCTTCTTGTGCCACTTTACAAATACGCTGCGCCATGATGGAACCATTACCGACGACCCACATTTTTGAGGTATCACCGTAATAGCCATCTTTAATGACGGTCACATCGATATTGATGATATCGCCGTCTTTAAGAATTTTGTTTTCGCTTGGAATACCATGGCACACCACATGGTTGACTGAGGTACAGATTGATTTAGGGAAACCATTATAATTAAGTGGAGCGGGGATAGCGTCTTGTACATTGACGATATAATCGTGAGCAATTTGATTCAACGCTTCAGTGCTAATACCCACTCTGACATGCTGATCAAGCATGACAAGCAAATCGCTGGCAAGCTTACCAGCGACACGCATTTTTTCTATGGCTTCAGGTGATTGGATAAGAGATTTTTTAGTCATCATAATCGGTCTTATAGTTATAGAATTTAGGTAATAAATTATACCATAAATGCAGATGGTGCTGTTTTAATGCAGAAAGCACTGTGTTTTGATTGCGTTAACCTTCAATGTGCGTATTCGTAGCCTACCCATACTTATTGTCGTAACTTGCTGACACAGTTTCATATATGCCCGCTATTTCCATAAAGAAGCAGTAACTGCAAAGAGTGAAATTATATGTTTTAGATTGACTATAGAGTCACTAATTCTAGTGTTTTTAAAGCAAAAATAAGTTGAATGTTACAAAGTATAGACGTATGGTAATTTTGGTTGCTAAATGAATTAGCAGTGTTTTTTATCGCTTGGTGCTGGATGCAATAACTAAGCCATATCATATAAAGACGCCCCGACTATCACTATAACAAGGATGTTGTTATGACCCGAAAAACTTCCCTTCGTGCGGTATTTACGCCGAGCGCATTTTTACCTTCACTGGGTGCCATTGGTGCCGGTGTCATCCTGATGGCTCTACAAACGACTTCTGCCCAAGCAGCTGGTCAATATTATAACTGTGCCAATCCTACTGGTTGTAAACTGGTCAGTAGCAAGTATTTTACCTCAAATCATACAGATACCAAGTACCCAGTCGTCATGGCGCATGGTTTGGGTGGTTTTACCAAAGCATTTGGATTGGTTGACTATTTTTATGGCATTCCTGAATCGTTAATGAGTGGGGGCAGTCAGGTTTATACCACCAAAACCTCATCCGTCAATAATAGCGAATTTCGTGGTGAGCAATTACTGCAACAAGTTAAAACCATCAGTGCCATTTCAGGCAGTCCCAAAGTTAACTTACTCGGTCACAGCCAAGGTGGTATCGATAGCCGTTATGTTGCTGCCGTCGAACCGAAATATGTGGCATCTGTAACTGCCATCTCAAGTCCAGAGCAAGGCTCAAAAATGAGCGACTGGGTTATTAAACAAGTTGTTGAAGGCAGTGCCAATGATGGCTATGGTGAAGGAGAGTTTAATGTTGGCTCACAGATTGCGCTAGGTTTCTTTAAGCTCGTCGGTGGCTTTATGGATGTCAGCGCCGGTATTAGCTTGAAGGAGTTACAAGAGCAAGATGGTTGGAATGCACTTGAAGCGCTATCTACTGATTATGCCGCCAAATTTAACGCTAAATTCCCAGCTGCGATGCCAACCAGTTATTGTGGTCAGCCAGCGGATACCGAAGTCAATGGTATCAAGTATTACTCATTTAGTGGTATTGGGCAAATAACGAATGGTCTTGATCCTAGTGATTATCTACTGGCTCTTACTGGCACGACTTTTAATGGCGATCCAAACGACGGTTTAGTATCTGCCTGCTCGAGCCGCCTCGGCTATGTGGTACGTGATGATTACCGAATGAACCATTTAGATTCAGCCAATCAAGTACTCGGCTTAACAGCATGGGGACAACCTGACCCAAAAACCTTGTACCGTGATCAAGTAAACCGTTTGAAAAAAGCCAATCTATAAAGCTTATCTATAACACTGTTCTTTAACACGGTCATAACTGGCTCGTACGTAAGCAGGGTCAACAGCGTTGACCCTGCTTCTTTATATTGGATTTATATATAAACTGATTTATTAAATAAGATGTTTTTGCTATGTCATATAATCGCCGCTCACCCTTTTTACCTGTTGTTATTATTGCTGTGATTATCGCTATAACAGTAGCGGTGATTCTGTGGTTTAAACCTAATAATAGCAGCGTTAATGCTTCTCAATCTCTATCTGCAACGGACAATAATGACGCTGAAAATAGCTCGATAAATATGGCTAATCCCAGTAATGGCGCTGGCATGTCATCCAATAAAAATAGTACTCAATTTGCTACGGGGCTGGAGAATTTACCGCGCTCCTTGCAAGGTACCGATGTCGATGGTGACATTATCATTGATGAAAACAAACAGCTGGTCGTCACTGAAGGCTTACGGCGCTTGTTTGATTATTTCTTATCAGCGCTTGGTGAAGAAGAGGAAGCTATTATTTATGCCCGTGTGGAAAGCTATATTCGTAGTCACACGCCAGAACCTGCCGCCAGTCAAGCTGTCACTATATTCGACCAGTATATTGCTTATCTTAAGTCGATTCCTGATATAGAAAACCGTTATGGGAATTTACAGTTGCAAGCAACAGAAAAGGGTGAATTAGATTTGAATGTCGTGGCACAGCAAAAGCAAGATGTGGCTAAGCTACGTCAGCGGCACTTTGCCAAAGAGACGATTACAGCGTTCTTTGGGGCAGAAGATGAATATGATGATTATAGTATCGAGATGGTAAGAATTAATCAAAACCAGCAGTTATCAGAGGCTCAAAAAGAAGCTGCCAAGCAAGACCATATCAGCCGTATGCCGGATAATTCGACCAAAGCTAATATTGCTAAGCAAGCCAATTTGAATGAATTAATGAGTCGCACCGAGCAAATGCAAGCCAAAGGTGCAACGGCTGAGGAGTTATATAATATGCGTCGCGATCTTGTCGGTGCACCAGCAGCAGCAAGGCTTGCACAAGTCGATCAAGAAGATGCCAACTTTGAGCAACGCTTTAATCAGTATCAAGTACAAAAACAGCGTCTGTTAAGCCAAAATACTGATAAAACGCAAGCTCAAACTCAAATCAACCAGATTGAGCAGCAATTGTTTAATGAGGCTGAACGCAAACGTCTGGCAGGTTATGCCGCTCTGCAACAACAGAAAGCTGCTGATATAAATTAATAAAAACATGGGTTACAGATATAGTTTTATAGGTAAATAAAAACCTAACTATTAAGGTTATAACAAAAGTTTAAGTGGTATCAGCTAATAGGTGGCTTAGCAAGGTATGTTAGCAAAAATACCATAAAGTGGAACAAATATAGCGGTAATTGGTACTCAATCTATCATGACAGGCTTATGAAAAATGGGCATAATGGCCGCATTGTTTAGACTAAAGAAAACAACAAATTAATCAGAGCAAACGCTACTGGTTAAAATGATAAACAATAATATTTTTACCTTTCTATATTAATATTTGAAACCTCTAGGAGTTTATATGAAAAACATGACTAAAATGATGCTGGCTGCCACTTTAGCTGTAGGTACACTTGCCGCTGGTTGTCAAACTACCCCTAGTGTTACTGCACCAGTGACCCAGCCAATTACATCTAATACTTTACAAGCCTATGATTGGCAGCTTGTTGATGCCAAGCGTACCAATGGCGATAAAGTAAGTCAGTTATTCTTTGATCCAGCTAAGCCATTAACCCTAAAATTCTTTAAAGATAATGGCAATGACCGCGTTACATTTATGAACACCTGCAATAACATGGGCGCTAACTACAGTGTTGTGAATGGCAATGTTGTGTTAGGTAACGTCTTATCTACTATGATGGCATGCCCTGAGCCACAAGCAAGCTTTGATACGGCAACAATGGCGACTGTACAAGGTAAATATAGCATCAGTAATAACGCTAATAATACGCCTATCTTAACCATCACCAATAGCAATCAAGTTGCTCATTTTAAAGCTATCTCTAAATAATTTAGCGATTTAATAGAAATGTTCTAAAAACTTGTATCGCAAAAATGCCTCACGAATAAGTGGGGCATTTTTTTGTCTAAAATTAGAGGGCAATGTACGTTACACTAGATGCAACGCTTGCATTTTGTGACCCTTCTATACGCATTCCACAAGGCTTTATCGGACTTTATATGATGTTGAAAACTGCTGTATTAAAACCGACTATTAATATTCGCATGATAAGCGGCCGTGTTGTTATGGCAATGTTTGCTATTCCAATACTCGCCATCCTGACAGGGTGTCAGACAATACCAAACAATATGTCTAAAGCGCCTATTGATAGGAGTAATCCGCTTACTGCGGCAATGCCAGCGATAGACCGGCAAGGCTATATTGCTTATGTAGAGGAGCAAGGTTTAGGAGCCGCGAAGATATCGACACTGTATCGTATCCGTCCGGATGGCAGCGACCGCCAATTAATTGATCAGTTAAATGGCTATATCTATGCGCCTGCGTGGTCAGCGGATGGTCAAATGCTTGCTTATAGCAAACAAGCAGCGCGCCAGCACCCAAAGATTTATATTTATGACGGCAAAAGTAAAACCCATAATCTGGTCGTGAATGCTGAGGGCAGCAATTTATCACCGTCATTCTCACCTGATGGACAAAAATTGCTCTATAGTTCAACGGTTGGTGGTAATGCCGATATCTATGAGATGCGTTTAAGCGATGGCGATACTAAACAGCTCACCACCTTACCGAGCACTGAAGTGCAGCCAAGCTATGCAAGCGACGGGCAAAGCTTTGTTTATACCAGTGATAAAGTGCGTGCTGGACGCCCAAGCATTTATCGTTACCGCTTTGCTACTGGTAACGCCGCGCTTATATCGACAGGAGGCTATGCGGCAAGCCCGCAGCTTAGCGTAGATGGTCAGCATTTGGCATATCTTAATGGTCGCAAGGCAGCAGTCATGACCCTAGCTACAGGACAAGTCATCAATCTAGCAGAAACTGGACTTGATGAGCCAGCGCGTCTATCACCTTCTGGGCAATATGCTGTTTACCCGACACGTCATGCAAATTTAGGTGGGCAAGTGAGTAACCAAAGCAGTGGTAGCTTGGTGATCCACTCATTATCTGGTAATACCAGCTATGCTATCAATAGCAAAGATGGGGGCGTTGTGCGTTCACCGATTTGGGGGCGATAGTAGGATAGCTATGTATTATGTAATGAGATGCCTATATAATCACCAATAAAGAAACATAAGTTGATTATATTAATGTAAGTCTGGGATGTGCTTTTTAGTAAATGGAGTCCAATAAGGCCAGCTAAGACATAGCAATCCAGTCCAATGCTTCAAAATATAAAAATCAGATCATGTAGCATGAATTCTATTAAAGCCGAATGGAACAGAACTAAATAGAACTAATTCGAGTTAAGTCATATAGCATCAAATTGTGTAAACGAGTCATAAAAATACCTGATTAGGTGAGCAAAAGGACAGAGTGTGCAATGCAAGAATCTTTTTTAATATTCATTACTAAAATCAGTTTATACCCTACCGTTATCTTTACCGGTCTTGTAATGTTTGTCACCTTATATTGGCTTGTATCTTTGATAGGCATGGTAGATATGGACACCGTAGAATTCGGGGATTCAGGTAGTGATACTAACGTATCTGACTTATCATCCACTGGTTTTTTTACAGGTCTCATGCTTAAGTTTGGTCTTTATGGCGTGCCTTTAATCATCATCCTTAGCTTAGTCAGTTTGATTGGTTGGCTATTAAGCTATGTCTATACCAGTTTTCTGCATCAGCGGATTGATTCTGGCATTTTGTATTATCTGTTTGGGACTGGGGCTTTAGTGTTTGTCTTAGTGGTGTCCATGTGGCTAACAGGTATTATCATTTCACCTATCCGCAAGAGCATCGCCAAAATCCCCAAACGTAATGCGGCAAACAACATCGGTAAAACGGCTATAGTACGGACGCTTAGTGTGACAGATAAGCATGGCGAAGCTGAGCTAAATGATGGCGGAGCAGGATTAATACTAAAAATTCGTCGAGATAGTGATAGCGTGGAGCTGCCACTAAAACAAGGCGATAAAGTGCTGTTGGTAGAGTATTTAAATGATAGCGGTGCGTACAGAGTCGCGCTTGCTAAAGATAAATAATAATAAAAACATTTTTTAGTTAAATAATTTCTAGTAGTCAATTATTAATAATAAATTCTAGGCAAAACGAATATCTAATAACTGTTTAATGAAACAATAATCACTATTGAGTAATGTATAAACGACAAATAATCTATTTAAAGGCATGGTATTAACTATTTTAAATTCGATTTGAATGTTCAAATTTAGGGAGTGAACGTGGATATACTTATTATCGTTGGCGTGGTTGTCATACTGGCATTTGTTTTTGTTATGGCAGCACTTTTGATGCTGAAAGCCTTTTATATTAAGGTGGAGCAGGGTACGGCGCTCATTATTAACGGGGTTAATAAAATTGCCGTACGCTTTGATGGTGGCTTTGTTTGGCCGGTTATCAACAAAAAAGAACTAATGAGAATCTCGCTTATCACCTTAGAGGTCGATAGACGAGGTAAAGAAGGACTGATTTGCGCGGATAACATGCGTGCTGACATCACAGTTGCGTTTTATTTGCGCGTTAATGAAACCGAAGAAGACGTTCTTAAGGTTGCTAAATCTCTTGGCGCTGAGAGAGCATCAGACAAAGTCGCTGTTAATGAGCTGTTTAATGCTAAGTTCTCGGAAGCATTAAAAACAGTGGGTAAGCAAATTGATTTCGTTAAACTGTTTGAAAATCGCAGTGAGTTTCGTGACAGTATCGTTAAAGAGATTGGCAATGATTTAAACGGCTATATCTTAGAAGACGTGGCAATTGATTACTTAGAGCAAACGCCAAAATTATCGTTAGATTCAAGTAATATCTTAGATGCTGAAGGTATCAAAAAGATTACTCAACTGACGGCCTTTCAAAACATCATTACCAATGAGCTTGAGCGTGATGAAGAGCTAGCGGTTAAAAAGAAGAACGTTGAAACTAGAGAAGCTATGCTTGAGCTGGAACGTCAGCAAGCGGATGCTGAAGCCAGACAACACCGTGAAATATCTTCTGTGATTGCACGTGAAACCGCTGAAACGCGCAAGATTGAAGAAGAAGAACGTAAAAAATCTGAGACAGCCGTGATCATGGTTGAGCAAGATTTGGCGATTCAGCGTGAAAATCAACAGCGTGAAATCGAAGTGGCTGGCCAAAACCGCTTGCGTGCTGTCGTCATCGAAGAAGAGAAAGTCACGCGTGCTCGCGATTTAGAAATCGTCTCGCGTGAGCGTGAAGTTGATTTACAGCGTATCGAAGCTGAACGCGCGATTGAGCTTGAGAAAAAAGAAATCGCCAACGTCATTCGTGAGCGTATTGCAGTAGACAAAACCGTTGCTCAAGAAGAAGAGCGTATCAAGGAAGTCCGTGAAGTCAGCGAAGCTGAGCGTTCTAAGCAAACACGCGTATTAGCAGCTGAAGCAGATGCGGAAGAAATCAAAGTACGTCAGGTCAAAAAGGCGGAAGCAGAAGAGCTATCTGCTAAGCATAAAGCCGTTGAGATTACCACGCTGGCTGCCGCCAATCTTGAAGCCGCTGCTAAGGATTCTGAAGCTAAAATAAAAATGGCTGAAGGTATTAAAGCGGAAGAGTCTGCGCATGGATTTGCTGAAGCAGCTATCCAAGAAGCCAAGTCAGTCTCGTTAGAGAAAGAAGGAATTGCCAAAGCCAATATTATCAAGGCCACAGGGCAGGCTGAAGCACAATCAGAACGGGAAAAAGGCATGGCTGATGCTGAGGTTATCGCAGCTCGCGGTGAGTCAAATGCTAAAGCCGAGCGTGATATCGGGTTAGCAAATGCTCAAGTTATCGCCGCTCGCGGTGAATCAAATGCTAAGGCGGAGCGTGAAGTTGGGCTTGCAAAAGCTGAAGTAACCCGCGCCCATTTCCAAGCGGAAGCCGATGGTCTGGTCGAGAAATTCAATGCCATGGGCAGCATGAGCAAAGAAGCTCGCGAGCACGAAGAGTTCCGTATGGGACTTGAAACGGCATTGCAAGAAGCGATGGCATCGATTGAAGCCGGTAAAGAGATTGCGAAAGAAAACGCTGAAGTATTGGCAGTGGCGCTACAAAAAGCCAAAATCGATATCGTTGGCGGTGAAGCGCACTTCTTTGATAACTTTGCTAAGTCATTGTCGATTGGTAAAGCAATTGACGGTCTCGCTGGCAAGTCAGATACGTTGAGCGGCATTATCAATACGATGATGGCCAATCAGGTAATGAGCAAAGCCAATAAGCAAAGCGATGACAGACCTGCTTAATCTATAGCCAGTCTTAAATAAGAGAAGTATAGATGTTATCACGTACTGCTGGGATGAATTTTTCTTGCTTGCTGTGCCTGCGCAGACAGAGGCTGCGAAAAATTAATCTCAGCAGCACTGTATACTTTTAAAAATAGATTAACTATCAATATTGACCATGCACACAATAGTAAATGAAGAGTGTTATTAAAGTAAGTGGTGATCTAGGTTGCCATTTACTTTTTGCCAACTCAAAGTCAACCCTGACAGTGAGTTGGTTAATCTAAAAAAACCGGCAGTGATTAATTGTTTTTTTAGATTAACCAAGTGCTTATTTGATTCAAAAAATTCCTTAGATTTATCTTATTGCCTAAAAATAAAAATGGACGAGCAACGATGGCGGATACGCAGAATTCAATCGATTCAGGTAGCAAAGACCAACATAATAAAGCCGAGCAAACAGATCAGGCGGTTGCTTCAGGTAATGCTTATGAGCTTATTAAAAAACGCCTCACAAAGCAAGGCAGTCGTCTAGAGCAACAAACTGCCAAGCTGAATCATGCGCGCCTGCAAGAATTTGGCAGCACTCAGATGCAAGTCATTGCTCGCACCCGTATTCGTACCGAATATAACTGTGTGGCGCAAGATATGGTACAAGTAGGCGAGTACCTGCTATTTGGCTACAATGTATTTATGGGTCTCAAACGTGCGAGTAATATCAAAGATGTGCTCTCGCTATATCGTTTGAGTGAGCCAGCAGAGGGCGAAGAAGAATATCAGCTCGAGGAAGTAGAATTAAAAAACACGTTTTTAGATCAAGATGCCTTTGTCCAAGACTTCAATGAGTTATATCGATATTACAAACAAACGCGGCTAATCCAGCTGACGGTTAAAGACAGCAAATTGCTAATGGCGTTCCAAATCGGTGAGCGTATCAGTGATATTCGCGTCTTTCGTTTTGCATTGGATTTTAGTGAAAGCGTGCCAGAGGCTGCGCAAGTGGCTTATGTGGATAATCGAGGTGAGCGCGATATTGAGCTTCCGCCTGCCTATGATTTTGATTGGATAGAAACCACGCGTGATCAGATGATCAACGGCAAATATCCGCATATGAATATCTTAGATACGATATTTGTCGAAACCGTCGGTGGCGATCTAACCATTAAAATTGAGGATAATACGCAATCAGGACAAGGTATTTATAGCGAGCCTGTGAATGATCGTACCCAGTCATTGACCGATGCAGATATTGCTTATGCCAAAGTGGGCAGTTTAATTTTACTCAAAGTGTTGCCGTATCGAGAAGACAGTTACCGTTATTTTGTATATAACACCTTGACCGAAGCCGTGCTGCGCTTAGACGTTATTGGACAATCATGTGTGCAGCTGCCTGAGGATCACGGCATTATTTTCCCTGGCGGTTATTACTTACAAACAGGCGAGCATAAGTTGTTTGATGCCAATCATGCCGGTGCTAAAAACTTACAATTTAAGCGTAAAATCGTCTCACCAAACGGTGAAGATGTTCTCTTCTTATTCTACGATGTCGCTAAAGGCGTCACAGGATTGTTTCCATATAACTTGATTAAAAAGCAATTGGCCAATCCCATTTACTGTAACGGTATGGCACTCGCTGAAGATGGTCGCTTGGTACTGTTTAGCGACCAAAGTGAAGCGTCGCGCATCCACCCGATGCAGATATGGCATACCCCTTATGCGTCACCTGAGTATGTGAGTGAGCTGCCTGAAAGTACCAGTTTTTATGGCAAAATCGGTAATAAAGAATTGGTACGCGGTATCTCCGATCTCTATAGCATCACTCGCCTCATCGACAACCAAAGCGTCTCACAAAAGCTCTACGAGGAGCTGGCAGACAATACCAGCCGCCTTTTTGATAGCTATTATTGGTTGTCAGAGCCTGAGCTTGATGAGGTTGCGGGCAGTATTAAAGAAGTCACCGCCACCGCTGAGCTGGTCATTGACGAGTTTGCCAAAGTACAAAGTATCCAAAAGCAAACCCAAAATGCGCTGAGCAATGCTGAAGAAAAACAAAACGACATCTTGCGGCAAATAAAAACCACCACCTTTGAGTCGGCAAGTGACTATGTCGATCAGTTATCTGCGATTAGACGCCAAAAAGGCCATTTGGTTAGCTTAGAGGATTTGCGTTATTTAGATAGCGCTAAACTTGAAGTATTGCAGACTCAACTAGAAGAAGCAGAAAGTGAGCTTGCCGAAAAAACTGTGTTATTTTTAAGTGATGAAAAGGCGCTTGTGAGCTACGAAGGCGTTTTAGCTGATGTCAGTGAACGCTTAAATACCGCTGAAACCAATGCCGAATTAAAACCCGTCCTAGAACAAATCGATGAAACGGCGCAAGGTTTGGACTTATTAACTGAGCTACTAGGCACATTAGACGTTGCCGATGCCACCGTACGTACGCAAATCATTGATGATATTTCTGCTATTTATGCTCGATTAAATCAAAGCAAAGCCAAACTCAATCACAAGCGCAAAAATCTCGGTTCTGCCGAAGCCGTTGCTCAATTTGGCGCGCAATTTAAACTGTTTGGTCAATCGATTGCCAATGCCTTATCGATTGCCAATACGCCTGAAAAATCAGATGAGCAAATGGCAAAATTACTGGTGCAATTAGAAGAGCTAGAGAGCCAGTTTGCCGATCCAGAGACCAACAGTGGCGATCAGTTTTTAGCCGATATTATCAGTAAGCGTGAAGAGATTTACGAAACCTTTGAAAATCATAAGCAGCAATTGCTTGATGCGCGTAATCGCAAAGCCCAGAACTTAGGTGATGGCGCATTACGGATGCTAGAGAGTATCAAAAAACGCACCCAAAGTACGGGGGTCACTGGATTTAAAGAAGAAGATGCGCTCAATACTTACTTTGCATCAGACGGACTGGTACAAAAAGTACGCGCTATCGCCAAAGACTTACAAGCGATGGGCTTTAGTGTCAAAGCCGATGACATCGATGCGCGTCTCAAAGCCATACAAATTGAAAGCTATAAGAGTCTAAAAGATAAGTCTGATTTATTTGAGGATGGCGGTCAGATTATTAAATTGGGCAAGCACCGTTTTTCAGTCAATACCCAACCATTAGATTTGACTCTACTTAGTCGTCAGCAATCCAATGGCGCGCGCGTGCTGAATTTGCATCTAACCGGTACTGACTACTACGAAGTGCTTAACAATGCCGAGCTAAACGCTTTACGCCCGTATTGGGATATGAATAGGGCTTCAGAGTCTGATATCGTGTACCGCGCAGAATACTTAGCTTATAGCATCATCGAGAGTGCTAAAAACAGCCAAGACGGACTGACCGAAGCGCGTTTATATCAGGCTTATGATGAGACGCTGTTAACCTTCGATAGCAAGGGTGATATAGACGAAGACAGTCCGCTACCTAAACTCGTCAGAGCTTATGCGACACCGCGTTATCAGCTCGGTTATGACAAAGGCATTCATGACCATGATGCCACGCTGTTATTGCTACAGATCTTACCCACGCTACGTCAAGCGGGTTTGCTAATTTATACCCCGCAAGTACGGGCGTTGGCGCAATTATTCTATTGGCAATTAAGCCTCGTACAAGCACTTGGCTTAGAAGCACTACAGCAATTTGGTTATGATGCTTGGTTAAATGATTCGGTGCTGACGCGAGTGAGTAACTGGACAGATAGAGCCATCACCGCTGAACAACTGCGCCGTACGTTAGGTAGTGATACTGCCAAAGCTTTGTTGGTTGAAGACATGACGCACGTGATGCGTAACTTTGTCGCCGCTTATAGTGACGATAAATTTAGTGTAGAGAACAGCTCAGATTCAGAAACTGGTCAAATTCATAAAACCACTCTTTTTAATAATACTACTGTCTTTCAGCAAAGCTATGTGCAACTTGCTAGTGAATATTTGGTCAGCGTCATGGGACAAGTCAGTACGCCCAATGGCAATATCGAGTGGCAGACTAGCCAACAAGCCCAGCAATTATGCGAGCAGCTAAGTAAAACTTTGAATAGCTCGTCAGGTAGTGCGCAAAATACTGCTGGTTTTGAGCAATTACAGTCTTCAATCGGCAAGCTTGGATTGCAGCCCAAATCGGCCTATGAATTGCTGGCCACATGGTTCCATGCGCTACTTGACCAAATATATGGCAATGCCGAAACGGATGATAGTCAGAGCGAGTCAAGCGGCGATAATGCGCTTAGTGAAGAGCAGCAGGCTAAAATCGAGGAAGAAAAAACCCTACGCCAGCAGCAATTAGCAAGTGGTCGCCATTATGTGCCAGAAGCGATTGCGGTATTGTTAACGCAGTTAAACGATGCTCAAAGAGAGGAGCTGGTTCAAAGTCTTATAAAATCAGGCACGAGCTTTGATAACATTGATAGCATCAATAAAGGTGCAATTGCCTCTTCATTCTCAGCCATATCGCTGACCAGTATTAATAATCCACTCAACCAAACCCATAATTTTGAGCGTAGCACAGGTAAAGTGTCGCTTGAGAGTCAAGTTAACCACTTATTGGGTGAGCATCAACGTATCCATCAGCAGACGCTAACCTTTGCCGTCGATGATTTCTTGAGTCGTTTGCATCATCATGATACGCAGGTTATTCCTGCCTATAGACGTTACCTAGCTCTGCGCTCAGAAATCTTGCGCGATGCCAAAGAAGCGTTGCGACTTGATGAGTTTATGCCGCGTCCCTTATCATCATTTGTGCGTAACCGTTTGATCAATGAGAGCTATTTGCCGTTAATCGGTGACAACCTTGCCAAGCAAATGGGTACGGTTGGCGAAGATAAGCGTACCGACTTGATGGGTATCTTGATGATGATATCGCCACCAGGTTATGGTAAAACCACCTTGATGGAATACGTTGCCAACCGTCTGGGCTTAATTTTTATGAAAATTAATTGCCCGTCACTCGGTCATGACGTCACCTCTTTAGATCCTGAAAAAGCGCCTAATGCCACCGCACGCGAAGAGCTCAATAAAATTAACTTAGCCTTTGAGATGGGCAATAACGTTATGCTCTATCTCGATGATATCCAGCATACCCACGCTGAATTTTTGCAGAAATTTATCTCGCTCGGCGATGGCACACGCCGTATCGATGGCGTCTGGCAAGGAAAAACTAAAACCTATGATATGCGTGGCAAAAAATTCTGTGTGGTCATGGCAGGTAACCCCTATACCGAAAGTGGTGAAGCTTTTAAAGTTCCTGATATGCTCGCTAACCGTTCTGATATCTATAATTTAGGCGATATTATGAGCGGCATGGAAGAAATATTCGCACTCAGTTATATCGAGAACTCGCTCACCTCTAACGCGGTATTAGCGCCACTTGCCAACCGCGACTTAGCAGATGTCCATCGCCTCATTAAAATGGCGAAAGCAGACAATACTAATCTCGCCCAAGTACAAAGTAGTGAGCTGACTTATCCCTATAGCAGCTCAGAGATTAATGAGATTATTGCTATCTTGCGTCATATGTTTACCGTGCAAAAAGTCATTCTTGATGTCAATCAAGCCTACATTGCTTCTGCTTCGCAAGATGATAAATACCGCGTTGAACCGATATTTAAGCTCCAAGGCAGTTACCGTAACATGAATAAAATGACCGAAAAACTATCGGCGATTATGAATGACAGCGAGCTTAACCAGTTGATAGATGACCATTATTTGGGCGAATCGCAGCTCTTGACCACAGGCGCAGAAAGCAACCTGCTCAAACTTAGCGAGATGCGCGGTGAGCTGACCGAGCAAGAAGCACAGCGTTGGGCGCAAATCAAAACTGACTTCTTACGTAACAAAGCCATGGGCGGTGAAGACGGCGATACTGGTGCACGTATCGTGGCTCAGTTGGTCGACTTGGCGAGTGGTTTTAATGCCATCAGTAGTCAGTTTGATAAATACCTCACCCAAAACAACCCTGAGGAAATCGCTCGCTTACGACAAGCAGGACAACAAGTGCAAATCGATGCGCAACTTGAATCGCAAAAAATCCTCGCCGATAGCTTTATTAATAATGCCAAAGTGGTCAGCGACAGCATCGACAATGGCTTTGAAAAAAGCATGAATCAGCTGATGCAAATCTATAAGCACGATCACAATGCTGAAAAGGCGGAAGGCGAGCATCTCAAACAAAGCCAAGAGATGCAAAAACAGCTGATGGTACAGCTGGTCGATGCGGTTGAACAACTGGCGCAAAAAATGGCTGATGGCCTATCTCATAGCTTAACGGAAAGCTTGCTTAAGAATGATGAGAATCAAACAGCAGATAGCGATATTCCTGATATTCATCAACAAACTGTACTTATGGCAAACGCACTTAAGCAAGCCCTTGCGCCGTTGACAATGCGTATGGATGAAAAGCTGGCCATTGATAGTAGTACCGATCAATCTGGTAAGCTCATTGTGAACAGCCTCAATCGACTGAATAAAATATTTGATGATTATGACTAGGGTGTTGGTAATGGATGTAAACTACTGATATATGAAATAAACCACTGAGAAAAATATGGCGCATAAGAAAAAGAACGTCCGTAAAAAAGAATGTCCCGTCTGCGAGCGTGAGTTTAGCTGGACTAAAAAGTTGGATAAAAACTGGGAAAGCATGGTCTATTGCTCCGACCAGTGTCGCCGCGTGAAAAAGTATGAAGGGTTGGATCATCAAAAAGAAGATAGATAGGCGTTAATAGTCAGTTAGAGATATACGGAAAGAGGGGGCAGACAATGGCACATAAGAAAGTAAACTTACCGCAAAAAATCTGCCCCGTTTGCCAGCGCCCATTTACGTGGCGTAAAAAGTGGGAAAAGGATTGGGAGCAGGTGATTTATTGTTCGGAGAAGTGTCGGCGGGCCAATAGTAGAAAGCGTGAGAGTATTGAGAAGACAAATTGATCGTCTTTCACGTTTGATTAAAGGTTAAAAGACATCTTAGAAAAAAGCTTAGTAACTTCTATTAAAGATTTAGGGTTGAAAATGGCTAGAACTAAAGAGAATAATTTTACAAAACTAACCATAATACAATTAAGAGATAGGGTAGCTAACCTTTGCTCGAACCCTGATTGTAGAAAAAATACCATTGCGGCAAATTTTGAAACTACTGATAAAACAACTCTCATAGGGGAGGCAGCCCATATATGTGCTGCAAGTTCTGGAGGGCCTAGATTTGATCCAAATATTACAGCAACGGAAATAAAATCTTTTGAAAATGGAGTTTGGCTATGTTCGGTTTGTCATAAAATAGTTGATAGAGAGCCTTTAACATATCCTGTAGAAATGCTTAAAAGCTGGAAAACTGAAACTGAAGAATATGTTCGAAAGCAACTAGGAAAAAATTCTAACAATCAAAGTAAATTTGATGAAAAAATTCTAACTGATGAATGGTTTATAAACCAAGTTAGAGGTGAGATTGCTGATTTAGGAGCCAGATATAATAAAACACTAAACGTCGAAATTGATGAAATATCTAATAGCTTTGATGCATTGTTAAGAAACGAGAGGTTTGAAGAGGTCATTTTCGATAATCTCAACAAGATTTATAAAATTCTGAAAGATTTCAAGTTTGATTTTGATAAACATAACTTAGAAGAAGGCAGAACCGTTGTTATTATAGACTTAGCATTAGGTCAGCTAAAACATAGTTGGAGTGAAATTCTGAATGAGGAAATTAAGACGATATCATTTTCAAGCATTGTAGAAATGCTTGATACGATTGGGTCTGATTTGGAAGAAATATTACAATCTACTAATGAAAGTTATAATTATTTAAATAGAAATAATATTTGGAATTTAAGAAGCTATATTGAAAACTTAGAAAGTGTAGACTTTAATATTTTTAATAATCCGTATTTAGTTATTTATGGAAAAGCAGGTGTTGGTAAATCACATTTATTAGCCGATTTAGCATCTAATATAATTAATAATAATAATAAATGCATTTTGATATTAGGTCAGAAACTCAGTAATCAGGACAACCCGTGGAGTCAGATTTTAAGAAATGAACTAAGATTAAACTATAACGAAGATAGGTTGCTAGAGATATTAAATAGTAGAGGTCAGGAGCAAAAGGAAAGATGTTTAGTTATTATTGACGCCCTTAATGAAGGACAGGGTAGATATTTTTGGAACAATTCTCTAGCAGGTTTTATTGATAAGTTTAAAAAATATCCATGGGTAGGTTTGGTCTTATCAGTACGTTCTGAGTATAAAGATGAGGTTTTGGAAGGTATTAAACCAGCTATCAGTAATGGCAATATTAGTGAGATCTTACATGAAGGTTTTGAACATAATGTTTTTGAAGCGGTTCAAGAGTTCTATAAGCACTATGAGCTACCTTTGCCAACTGAACCGATGTTAGTAGATGAATTCAAAAACCCTCTTTTTCTTAGAATATATTGCGAATATAGATCTAATGCGCCAAGTAGTGAACACTCAATAGAACTTATAACAGAGGTGTTTAACGAGTATTTAAGAATAATTAATAAAAAGTTATCACATGTTTCAAGGTTTAGTTATCGACATAGTAGTAACTATGTCAAGAGAGTATTACTCAAGATTGCAGAAGAAATTTATTTGAGTAATGGTAGCCAAATCCATTATGAAGAGGCAATAAATCTTGTCATTAAAACTGGTTTCAAAGAGCCTAACGCAAATGGTTTCTTAGAAGCTCTAATTTCTGAAAACTTGCTACTTAGCTATGAAGATAAAAGTTCTGAAAATGAGTATGTTTACTTTGCTTTTGAACGATTCTTAGATTATTTAACAGCCGAAAATATAGTCAATAGTATCGACCCTTCGGATAGTTTTGATAAATTATTCGAATGTGATTCAATATCAGTCAAATATAAAGGTCGAATATTGTCTACAGGTGTTTTGAGTATCCTATCGGTACTATTTCCTGTCAACTTTAAGCTAGAGTTTTTTGAAGTTTTTGTAAATGATAAAATATATCAGAACTATAGTTTAGGTCATGCGTTTATTGATAGCTTACTTTGGAGATGCGAAGAGGATATTTATTTAGATAGATGTAAAGTATTTTTTGATAGAAATATTTCACAAGATGGAGACTTGTTCCACCTTTTTATTAATCTAAGGTATCAGGTTGCTGGCCGTACTAACCATCCTTTCAATGCTAAAAATCTTAATTTATGGCTAAATAGTTTTACTTTAGCTGATAGAGATGCATTATGGACGACTCATATTAGTAGTCGCATTTATGAAACTTCATCAATCTATAATCTAATAAATTGGGCAAAGAAGTCAGCTTTTTCTGAAGGACTATCTAACGCTAGTCGTAGGTTAGTTGGAATCAGCTTATCATGGCTATTTACAAGTACAAATATTAAGTTACGTGATAATGCAACATTAGCTCTTGTTAGGTTACTCCAAAATAAGTTATCAATTGCTTTTGAAGTCATAGAAATCTTCAAAGATGTGAATGATCCTTATGTTCTAGAAAGAGTTTTTGCCTCAATATATGGAGCAGTTTTATCTTCTCAGCAATTTGAAGGATTGCATAGCATTTGTGACTATTTAGTTGAAGGTTTCTTTACTCAAGATGAGATTTATCCCAATGTTCTCGTAAGAGACTATGCTAGAAATATTGTTGAGTATGCTCAATACAAAGAGGTTATTAATATTAGCGAGCAGAAACTTGAGTTATGTAGACCTCCCTATATAAGCGAGTATCCAACTAATCTTCCAACTAGAAAAGAGATTGTTGAAAATTATCATCCTGAGAGTATAGTCAAAGATAATTCTGAATACCGGTTTGTAGGTAGCAAGATTATTAGTTCCATGACAACTGAATACGGTGCTGGTACTGGAGGGTATGGGGACTTTGGAAGATATGTATTCCAATCAGCATTCCGTAATTTCAAATATCTTAATGTTTCAAATTTGAGCAATTATGCAGTACAACTTATTTTTGAGCGTTATGGGTATGATTTAAAGAAGCATGAAGATTTTGATAAACACGAGGCAACCAGTGGTGATCAACATACAAACGGTATTGAAAGGATAGGTAAAAAATATCAGTGGATAGCTTTGTATGAGGTTTTTGCAAGAGTGTCTGATAATCATGAAATGATAGACCCGTCTACTAAACATGGAGAGTCAGAAATTAAAATATGGTACGACGGTTCTTTAGATAATTCCATTCGGGATATAGATCCTACTTTTATTGCTCCCGAAAAAGATGATCTGAAAATTATTATGAATCCAACATATGAAGATTGGTATGATAGTTTTGAAGCATGGGTAACATCTAGCGAAAACCTAATAAAACCAAGAGAGCTTATTTTAAAAAAATATGCTGACCAAGGATGGTTTAGTTTACAGCAGTATATTACCTATGAGCCAAAACCGAGACTTGGCGAAGACATTTATTCTGGTGCCTATCAAAAAATATGGTACAAAGTTCAAGCATATCTTATTAAAGATACTGAATTTAATAATGTTATTGAAAATTTAAATAATAAGAATTATATGGGAAATTGGATGCCCCAACCCGCTCAAAGATATTATTTGTTTAACTTAGAATACTACTGGTCACCACTATTTAAAATGTATGAGAATCAGTATTATGGAGACTATGGCTGGCGAGATATTAAACAAGATTTTGATGGGAGATCTTTAGGTAAGGCTTATATTTGCACAGAAGAACATAATTGGGAAGGAGGAAAAAACTCAGATTTAGCTTATGGTATACTTTCTCCTAGTAAATTAGTATGGCAAGAACTAAATCTAGTTAACTCTAAGTATGCTGGTGCATGGCTTGATGAGAATGAAGAAGTCGTTTTATTCGATGGCTCTTTGTATGGTAATAAAGTTGAAAATTTACTTATTCGTAGAGATAAGTTAGAAGAGTTACAGAGTAAGACTGGTTGTAGACTAGTATGGACGATATTAGGTGAAAAAATCGCAATGGATAAGGGTCGTGATGGTATTAATAAAAGACTGGAAATTTCAGGCCTATATTATTATGAGAATGGAGAAATTAAAGGTGAGCAGGATTTCTTTGTAGAATAGTCATAAAAATGTTTATTAGAAAAAAGACCTAGAACCACGATAAATACCCGAAAAAAATGCGATGATATCGCTAGCCCCAATTGTCGAGGATATAATACGGCTAGGCAAGTTGTGGTGGATTACTTTGAGACATCATCGAGCCGACAGGAACGGCTCAAAACGCAGCCACCACTTTGACTAGCAGATAGAAATAAAAGCGGGATTGGCTACCTAAACAACCAATCCCGCATAAAACATTTCTCTGGAAAGCTCTAATTAAAATCAACCCTACAAATTCCGATTCAACCACTTTTCAGCAGTTTTTATATCACTACCTTTACGGTCAGCATAAAATTTTAGCAGAATATAAATAAGAAGAACAGTGACTTAACGAGCATCTCTCTTTGCAAAAATATTGGCAACCAGCGCACCACTAAAGTTATGCCACACACTAAATATTGCACTAGGCAAGGCAGCGACAGGATTGAAATAAGTCGCAGCAAGAGCAGCACCAAGCCCAGAGTTTTGCATACCCACTTCAATCATAATGGCACGGCGTTGCTTCTCAGTGAAGCCGGATAAGCGAGCGATTAGATACCCTAAGGTATAACCCAGCATATTGTGTAGGGCAACTACGATAAAGACGATAGCACCACTTTCTAAAATAGTTGCTTTAGAAACCGCGACAACGGCAGCTATGATAATTGAGATACCCAATACCGAAATCATAGGCAATATCTCGACAGCAAATTCGATTTTCTTACCCAAAAATTTGTGGAAAATAACCCCTAATAATATCGGTAAAATAACGATTTTAGTAATGGTTAGCATCATACTGGCTAAATCAATATCAATCAGCTGACCGGCAAACACATTTAAGAGAATAGGGGTCAAAAAAGGCGCTAGTAGGGTTGATATAGAGGTAATGGCGACACTTAACGCTACATCGCCTTTGGCTAAGAAAGTAATCACATTACTAGAAGTACCACCGGGGCAACAACCAACCAAGATAACGCCAACGGCGATTAAAGGATCAAGATTAAAGATGACGGTTAGCAAGTAGGCAATCAAAGGCATCAAAGTAAATTGCGCCAGCAGCCCTACCAATACAGGTTTAGGTCGCTTGATTATTTCTACGAAATCTTCCGCCTTCAAAGTCATACCCATACCAAACATGATGATTCCCAATATGGGTACAATCAAAAAAGCCAACGATGCGAAGAATGTAGGAAAAATAAATCCTAAGACGGCACTGACCAATGCCCAAATTGCAAAAGTTTTGCCAATCCAACTAGAAAGTAGAGCAATTTGTTTCATAACCTTTCTCAAAATAGTGAAGTAGATAATAATCTAGCATGTATATAGGCAGGAAATGATAAAAGTATTTTGTTATCAAGGTAGCGATAAGTTTGCTGACGTGAAGCAGGTTATTACTCTATAAAAAATGGCTTACTTATATTAAATAAGTAAGCCAAATATAATTATCAGATGTCTATGAGTTAACTCAACTTCATTCCTACAAATTCGGATTCAACCACTTCTCAGCAGTCTTCATATCCCAGCCTTTACGCTCAGCATAACTCTCTAACTGATCGGTGCTGATTTTACCGACGTTGAAGTATTCACTATCAGGATGCGAGTAGTAAAAGCCACTAACCGAAGACGCAGGCCACATCGCATAGCTTTCGGTCAAGATAGTACCGATAGCATCGCCTGTACCAATCCATTCAAATAGCTTACCTTTTTCGGTATGCTCAGGGCAGGCAGGGTAGCCAGGTGCTGGACGGATACCGACGTATTTTTCTTTAATCATCTCATCATTGGTTAGGTTTTCGTCAGCCTGATAGCCCCAATACTCTTTACGAATCAGCTCATGTAGATGCTCGGCAAAGGCTTCTGCTAAACGGTCAGACAAGGCTTGAGTCATAATGGCATTATAGTCATCACCAGCGGCTTTATATTTTTCAGCGAGTGCTTCTGTACCAACTATTGAGACTGTAAAGCCACCTAAATAGTCAGTATGCGTTTCCGATGGTGAGATAAAGTCTGCTAAGCTAAAGTTTGGCTTACCACTGGCTTTGTCACTTTGTTGACGTAAATGCTCAAACTGATAGGTTGGGTTGCCACCTTGCTGTGGATCGTTATCATAAACGGTGACAGTATCCGCACCAGTACGACGTGCTGGCATCAGTTTGAATACACCTTTCGCGACGATTAATTTCTCATCAATCATCTTTTGCATCAATTCATTAGCATTATCGAACAAATCACGCGCTGCTTCACCAACTACATCGTCTTGTAATATTCTTGGATATTTACCTGCCAGACCCCAAGAGATAAAGAACGGTGTCCAGTCGATATAAGGCAGTAGATTGGTGATGGGATAATCATCAAGGATAACTTGTCCTAGCTTATTAGGAGTCGGCGGCACATAGTTGTCCCAGTCATCTTTAAAGCCAATGTCGATTGATTCCGCATAGGATATCTTGGCGGCTTTTGGTTGACGCTTGGCGAGGCGCTCACGCACTTTTATATATTCTGCGCGGGTTTCATCGATCAAACCTTGACGGTGCTCTTTTGATAGCAGCTTCGTCACTACGCCGACTGAGCGCGACGCATCTGCCACGTATATGACGCCATTGTTTTGGTATTGCGGCTCAACTTTGACCGCCGTATGTGCTTTAGAGGTCGTTGCACCGCCAATCATCAAGGGCAGCGTTATACCGCGTTCTTGCATTTGTTTGGCGACATAGACCATTTCATCAAGACTTGGAGTAATCAAACCTGATAGACCAATGATATCAACTTCCTCAGCAATTGCGGTATCGAGGATTTTTTCACAGGGTACCATCACGCCCAAATCAACAATGTCATAACCGTTACAGCCAAGCACCACGCCGACGATATTTTTACCGATATCATGGACGTCACCTTTGACGGTTGCCATGAGGATTTTGCCTTTCTTTTCACCCTCGACTTTTTCCGCTTCGATGTACGGGTTGAGCCACGCGACAGACTGCTTCATGACGCGAGCGGATTTGACTACTTGCGGTAAAAACATTTTACCGGCACCAAATAAATCACCAACGATATTCATACCGTCCATCAGTGGCCCTTCGATGACCTCTAGTGGTCTAGGATATTTCTCCCACGCTTCTTTGGTATCGGCTTCAATAAAGGTAGTGATACCTTTTACTAACGCATGGGCAATGCGCTCTTCTACTGTGCCTTCGCGCCAAGTCATGTCGACGGTGCTGTCTTTTTTCTTACCGCCGTCCTGATAGCTCTCAGCGATGGTCATTAGCCGTTCGGTGGCATCTTGACCAGTCTCGCCTTGATTGCGGTTAAGCATCACATCTTCGATGGCATCGCGTGCTTCTTTAGGAATATCGTCATATAACTCAAGCATGGCAGGGTTAACGATACCCATCGTCAAGCCATTTTGAATCGCATGATAAAGGAATACGGAGTTGATGGCTTCACGGATAGGGTTACCACGGAAACTAAATGAGACGTTCGATACGCCGCCCGATACCATGGCATTCGGCAAGTTTTCCGTAATCCATTTAGTCGCGTTGATAAAGTCGGCACCGTAGTTGTTGTGCTCAGTAATACCGGTGGCCACGGCAAAGATATTGGGGTCAAAGATAATATCTTCAGACGGGAAACCTACTTCATTAACCAATACGTCATAGCTGCGCTTACAAATCTGAGTTTTGCGCTCAAAGGTATCGGCTTGTCCATCTTCATCAAATGCCATGACAATAATAGCAGCACCATAGCGCATGCATAACTTTGCGCGCTCGACGAACTCAGCGTGACCTTCTTTTAACGAGATAGAGTTGACGATAGACTTACCTTGAATGCGCTTCAAACCTTCTTCGATAATGTCCCATTTTGAGGAGTCAATCATCAAGGGTACGCGGCTAATGTCCGGCTCGCCCGATACCAAGTTGACGAAATGAATCATCGCTTGTTTGGAGTCAAGCATGCCTTCGTCCATGTTGATATCGACGATTTGTGCGCCGCCTTCGACTTGGTCACGGGCGACATCGAGCGCCTCAAGATAAGCTTCGGTTTTAATCAAACGCAAGAATTTCTTTGAACCGGTAACGTTGGTACGCTCACCGACGTTGACGAATAAGCTATCAGGCGTAATGGTAAATGGCTCAAGTCCAGATAAGCGGCAAGCTGGCGCAATCTCAGGAATGACGCGCGGTGGATAATTTGCCACCATGTTAGCGATTTGGCGAATATGCTCAGGCGTTGTACCGCAGCAGCCGCCGACGATATTTAGAATGCCTGCTTTGGCAAAGCCTTCAAGCAGTGCCGTAGTTTCCTTGGCGGATTCATCGTATTCGCCAAACTCATTGGGCAAGCCCGCATTTGGATGTGCTGATACATAAGTGTTGGCGATATTTGACAGTGTTTGAATATGCGGTCTAAGGGCATCAGCACCAAGTGCACAGTTAAAGCCAACCGTTAATGGCTTCGCATGGCGAATAGAGTTATAAAAAGCTTCAGCCGTTTGACCCGATAAAGTACGACCCGACGCATCGGTAATCGTCCCTGAAATCATAATAGGTAATTCAAATCCGATATCATCAAAGACGCCTGTGACAGCAAAAATCGCTGCTTTGGCATTTAGCGTATCGAAAATCGTCTCAATCAAAATGAGATCGACGCCACCTTCCATCAATGCCAATGTCGCTTCACGATAATTCAGCACCAATTCATCAAAGGTGATATTACGAAAGGCAGGATCATTAACATCAGGCGATAGCGAGCAAGTACGCGACGTTGGTCCAATAACTCCAGCGACGAAACGTGGCTTATTAGGTGTCTTAGCAGTGAACTCATCAGCGGCTTCGCGAGCAATCTTGGCAGCGGTTTTATTTAGCTCAGGAACTAGATATTGCATATCATAGTCGGCCATCGACAGACGCGTACCGTTAAAGCTGTTGGTTTCGATAATATCAGCGCCCGCCTCAAGGTGAGCAAGGTGAATCTCTTTAATCATATGTGGCTGTGAGAGTACCAGCAGGTCATTATTGCCGCGTACATCTTGCTTAATATTAGCAAAACGCTCTCCGCGATAGTCTGCTTCCTCAAGCTTATAATTCTGAATATGCGTTCCCATCGCACCATCAAGCATCAAAATTCGTAACGCCATCTGTTCCGTGATACGTGCGCGTGCTGTCAACTGCTGTGCTTTATAAGGGAACACCTCAGGCGGTGTCAATATGAAATCGTTAGGATTGGCATTTGGGTTGCCATTGTCGACAGCTGGCGTGTCAGAAGATACGGTGATACTGGTTTGAGGAGAGGTCATCGAGGTCATAGGAACACTGCTTATATTATCAATATTATAAAAGAGGAGATAAAGAAACGCGGTAAAAACATTAAAAGAAAAAAGTTGCAAATCCATATTATTCTAGCATGAAAAATGGTGCATTCGCAGGTATGTCCTTATTCATCTTTAACAAAACGAGCGTTCAGCAGCTATCTACTATTTATATAGGCTTAGTCATTGGTAAGTAACTCGTCATACTATCTATTTAAGACGTACTTGAAAATACTATCAGCGCAAATGCCTATCATTATCTTTAATAGCCACAAAAGGTCTTTACTTTCAAAATGAAATTAGACATTTGCCTAAAAAATAGACAAAAATTACACGTATATTACAAAAAACAGCGTAAATGCAAATTGATAAAGTTGTTTTATATGTTAATTTAAGTTTAGAAGGATTGGTTGTTTATAAGATTTACTTAATAAGTCTATGGTAATAGCCATTAACTAATAAGCAGATGCTAATGACTATCAGCTACTAAGTATTAGCTGATGTTTAAACAGCTAGCCTGATAAAAGAACAAGCTAATTGGTAAATAAGACAGTAATAAAAAGTAGGACACACTCAATCATTAAGGACAATATTATGAAAATTACTAAAATTGCTACCATCGGTGCATTAGCAGTATCATTAGTGGGACTTAGCGCCTGTAATAATATGATGCCGCAAAAAAGCGCAGCAATGAAAGCGCCTATGCACAATCAGTCTATGGCAAAAATGAACGTGGTACAAATTGCACAAAGTAATCCTGATTTCTCGCTACTCGTTGAAGCGGTAGTGGCGGCAGACTTAGCGGGTGCGTTGTCTAATCCCAATGCGAACTTTACAATACTTGCTCCAACCAATGCGGCTTTTATGCAAGTATTGAACGAAACAGGTATGAGCAAAGCTCAACTGTTTGCTAACAAGCCGCTGTTAACTAAAATCTTAAGTTACCATGTGATTAATGGCGCCGCGCCAGTATATGCGAAAGATGTTATGCCGGGTAATGTCATTATGCTTAGCAAAGATACGCTCATGGTAACGAATCAGGGCAAACTAATGGATGAAAGTGGTCGCACTGCCACTATCCTAAAAACGGATATCGCTGCTACTAACGGTGTGGTACATGTGATTGATAGAGTGCTATTACCTAAATAAGTTTTAATTGAAAATTTTAAATTAAAAAATATAGAAGTACTCACTTATTATCTTATCAAGGATGACCGAGTCTTTGCTTATGAAACCATGGCAGGCAACCAAGAGACGCTCGACGGCAGTAGTATCACCTTTCATGATAAAAAACAGATTACTGATACTAGCGGTCGTACCTCTAATATTATGATGGCTAATATACAAGCCAATAACGGTGTCGTACACGTGATCGATACAGTGTTGCTACCTAAATAAGCATCAATTAAAAATTAATCCGTTAAAATCGTAGTTATTGATATAGCGGATTTAATGTTCAGACTGGCTGGTTAATGATTTTAATAAATAAGCTGCCAGCTGCTATTTTCATTGGTTAAAAAAACGATTCGTTAAGGAAATCACTTAACTCATTCTTCATCTATAAGGAAATATCTATGTTAAAGAAAAACTTACTATCTATCGCAGTCGTGACAGCAGCAATTTCATTAGCAGCTTGTAACGATAAAGAAGCTGTTGTCGAGCCAGTAGAGCCAGAAGCGACCACTGATGTAGTCGTTGAGCCAGAAGTTTCTCCTGAAGCAGTCGCAGAAGCTGATGCAGCACCTATGCCTGAAGCAGCAGCTACCCAAAGTATTGCTGAAATGGCTGCTGCAAACCCGGATTTATCAATACTAACTGCTGCATTGAAAGCTGCTGGTCTTGACGGTATGATGATGGACGCAGGCACATACACAGTATTTGCTCCAACTGATGACGCATTTGCTGCTGTATTGACTAAATTGGACGTTACTAAAGAAGAGTTATTGGCTAATACCGATTTGCTAAAAAGCGTACTACCGTACCATGTTGTTCCTATGGTAGTAAAAGCAGCTGACATTCCTTATGATACTGCTATCGAAACGGTCAATGGTCAAACCATTACTATCGGTTCTGACAATGTTATTACCGATGCAAGTGGCAATAAAGCTACTATTACTGCAACAGATATGATGGCGACTAATGGTGTTGTCCATGTAATCGATACCGTATTATTACCTAAATAATTGTTACCTAAATAAGGTTTTATTAAAAACAAAACCTTATTATAAATAATATCTAAGAAGCCTAGCTATCGAGCTGGGCTTCTTTTTGTCTGTTAATAAGTTATAAAGAGTTATGGTTCAAACCATTTAAAAAGTAGGATATTGCTGTGGTGGATTTTTTGTAGCATTGAGCCAAGCTTATTAATGGCAAGCTAGCAAGTTTATACCTATAAAAAGTGACTCTCATTATAAAAATGTCAGTCTTAACGTATCGATTTTACTGTGCCTTGATTAGAATATAGGTAGTGGTATGCAAACAGAAAAGCCCGTGACTATGCTCACGGGCTTTTCTGTTTGCTTTACTAACTTAGTAAGTATTATTTACTTTAGAGATTTTTACTTGGGATCTTTATGTAAAGGATCATTGTTCATTGCTGCCATCTGTTTGCGATGACGCTCTTCCCAGTACGGCGCGTTTTTGATACCGAATTTAGCGGGATCAAAACTATAGCGTGTCACGCCAGCTTTACGCTGTGCTTCATAGTCTTTAAGCATAGTGAGCGTTGGGCGAGCCACAAAGAAGATGACCAAGATACCAACAATGTTAAGCCAAGCCATAAGGCCAACACCAATATCACCGATGTCCCAGATGTAACCTGCTGAGTTGAGACCGCCGTATGAAACCATAACCATAATCAAGATTTTAACTAAGAAAACACCTTTCTTATGAGCACCGCGGCTGATAAAGCGGGTTAGATACGCAATGTTCACTTCAGCGATATAGTAGTAGGCCAAGATAGTCGTAAAGGCAAAGAAGAATACAGCGATTGCGATAAAGACATTACCAAAGGTACCGTATACCGATTCCATCGCCATTTGCGTAAAGGCGGGTGAGTTAATTTCAGTAGTAGCAGCTACATTTTGGAGAATGAACTGTCCATCTGGTAACGTACCTTGAATGTTATACATGCCAGTAGATAAAATCATAAATGCCGTAGCAGAACAAACTAGCAGTGTATCTACATAGACTGAGAACGCTTGTACCAAACCTTGCTGTGATGGATGCTCAACTTCAGCAGCAGCAGCAGCGTGAGGGCCAGTACCTTGACCCGCTTCGTTAGAGTAAATACCACGTTTTACACCCCAACCAATTGCCGCACCAAAACCAGCTTGTGCAGTAAATGCATCACCAATGATCAAACCAAATACATCTGGGATCAAACTGAAGTTGCTGAACATGATGATGAGTGCTAAAGCAATATAACCAAGCGCCATAAAAGGAACGGCGTACTCAGTAAAGGTTGCAATACGTTTAATACCACCGAAGATGATAATACCTAGAATAACGAGAATGATACCTAGCGCCACTAAACGCATAGAGCCGACTTCTAAGCCGCCGACATTCATGATCGTACCTTCACCCATCACCTGAGCAAAGGCACTGATAACGCCGTTTGCCTGAACGCCTGGCAAGAATATACCACAGGCTAAGATAGAGGCAACAGCGAATAGAATGCCATACCATTTTTGCCCGAGTGCTCGCTCGAAGTAATAAGCAGGACCACCACGGTATTCGCCAGTAACAACGTCTTTTTCTTTATAAATCTGTGCCAGTGTTGATTCAACATAGGCGGTAGATGCGCCTAAAAACGCCACAACCCACATCCAAAATACGGCTCCTGGGCCACCGAAGCCGATAGCAGCAGCTACCCCGGCGATGTTACCCATACCCACACGACCAGCAAGTGAGACGGCAAGTGCCTGAAATGATGAAATACCATCAGCACTGGACTTACCAGTGAATAGTAATTTAATCATTTCACCAAATAGACGAACTTGTACAAAGCGCGTCATGATGGAGTAAAATAAACCTGCGCCCAAGCATAAGTAAATTAATGCTGGGCTCCAAATAATTCCGTTTACTAAATCGACTAAACCTTCCATATATCTATTCCTTCAACTGTCTCAAAATGACTATATATGAGGATGCAAAGAGTGAGCTAACGATTTAATATCCTTATTAACGCTAGCCACTCAAACTTTTTGCATATACTTAAAATTATCTTTTAAGCTTCATATGTGCATAGTCACCAAGAATGGACTGTAGTTGTCTGTATTTATCCGCTTGGCTTATTACTAAGCTTGGCTATGCTCGCTTGTTTACTGTCAATATAACGTGGTGTTTTGTCGTTCTGTTATAAGCCTAAACACTGTTATTAATAGACCAATGGATAAAACAGGCGGTTATAATATTAAATATCCGTCATCATGACGGTATTCGATTTACTATGAGCGGTATCAGCTGAGCACAATTGCGTAATAGAATCATAAAGCGATGATTTGTCTGTCTATTCATTCTTTTAAATGATAAATAAATCATTCGCTAGTACTAACGAATAAATAAGTCCACTACCAAATGTGTGCAAACCGTACAGCTACGTAACTGCAATTTGCCATATTTTTTCGTCAATTACTACAATTTTTTTCTTACAAGTATTTATATAGTCATTTCGATAAGCGTTATTGAGAGATAGAATGCCGTGGACTATGGTGTAGGCATTGTTTATATCCATATTAAATGTTTTATTAATAGTAGGTGATGAGCAAGCTTATCAAGTTACTTAGTCAAAACAGAGCGCAAGCTTATGCTACAAGTCGTTGCTTGCGGTTGTGTTTTGGTAACGACGAATTGTAAAAAAAGCGTTATAGCGCCATTATTAGCACAATATATCGTAGGCTGTGAATATGAAATAGTAGCTTATATAGTTTCGTACTATTATAGTTTCGTCATATTTAAGATAGCATCCAAAAAAGTAGTAAAAAAGTACACTAAAAATTTGTTATTCATTATTTGATTTTTATCATTATTAGGAGACGCCACAATGACGCGTAAATCTATTGTAAAACCTATGTTGCTATCGGCTGTATTAGCGACTTCTACCGTTGGTTTGACCGGTTGTGGTTATAACAATCTTCAAGCCCAAGATGAGCAAGTGACCGCTTCGTGGTCAGAAGTGGTCAACCAATACCAACGTCGTGCAGACTTAGTGCCAAACTTGGTAAAAGTCGTGCAGCAGTATGCTGAGCAAGAACAAGAAGTCTTTACCCAAGTGGCCGAAGCGCGCTCACGTGCTGGTAGTATTACCGTGACGCCAGAGGTACTCAACGACCCTGAAACGATGGAGCGTTATGCCGCCGCGCAAGAACAGATGACTGGCGCGCTATCACGCCTAATGGCAGTTTCTGAGCGCTATCCTGAGCTAAAATCGGATGCGTTGTTCCAAGATTTGCAGGCGCAGCTCGAAGGGACTGAAAATCGTATTGCCGTCGCTCGTAACCGCTATATTCAAGAAGTACAAGGTTACAATACGACGGTGCGTCAATTCCCAACCAATATTACTGCCAAAGTATTTGGCATGAATGCCAAGCCAAACTTTAGCGTGGCTAATGAAGCGGAAATATCGACCGCACCAAGTGTTGACTTCGGTGATGATGCAGAGAAAACTCAGTAAAACCAGATGAATGGATAATGGCTAAAGGTGAGCGCTTATTCTCTCTTTATCTATTAAATACTTGGTTTATTAAACTGAGTTTTTATGCCCGTCTTAGCCACATTTTTGCTGATATGAACACATATAGGTATCTATACATCATAATACCATAGCGTGTTCATACCTTTAGGTGATGGTAAGAGGGCAGCTTGCTTAGTAAAACGTCATTTGAAAGCCGTTATTGCTATATCAATGAATATTGTTGCACCAATTAATTTAGTACAGATGTTACTTGAGGCGGTATAGATTAGATGAATAATTCAAAAACACTCTTATCAGTATTATTATTCACACTAAGCATCAGTAGTGCGTCTGTGCTGCATGCGGCGCCCAACGATAATGCCATTGCTACTGATAACCCCTCGAACATGCAAAACCGTAGTGTCGAGGACTTAGTGGCTATTGCCAAAGCAGGCGAGTCCAACGAAGCCATCAATGATGCCGTATTAGGTAACGAAGCGATTAATGAAGCCATCCTCGGCAATGAGGCAATAAATCCCAATGCCGCTAATACTGATGGCGTAGCAGCGACGCGAGCTCCAACAAAGCCGCCTGTGCAGTCAACTGCCGCTAGTGTTGATGCCGATAAGCTTATCTTAAATAATCCTGTTATTGATCAAGCTAATATCTTAAACCCGCAAGAAAAACAACGCTTAGAGGCGCAGCTGCGTACGATTTACCAGCAAGGATTAGCGCAAGCGGCGGTTGTCATTGTGCCTACTACCAACGGTGTGCCCATCTTTGACTATGCTTTGCAGGTTGCTGAGAAGTGGCAGCTTGGCAATAAAGACATCGATGATGGTTTGTTGATGGTCGTCGCTGTCAATGACCGTGATATGTATATTTTAACGGGTTACGGACTAGAAGGCGTACTACCAGATGCGGCGGTCAATCGTATTATTCGAGAGGATATTACCCCTTTATTTAAGCAAGATGACTATGGTGCTGGCATATTGGCAGGCGTCAGCGCCCTTGGTGCTCGTCTGACCGCTGACCCTGAAGTATTGGCTCGTGCGGATGCACAAGCGGCTGAACGTAATGCCCAGCAAGGCTCAGATGAGCTGCCATCACCTATTTTCTTGTTCATTATGGCGATGATATTTGGTAGCTTTATTACCAGTATATTTGGTCGCGTATTTGGTTCTATGCTTACCGCAGGTGGTTTTGTTGCAGGCTCACTGGCATTGGGCGGCGGTCTATTTATGACCATCATCATGGCAATATTTTTATGGCTGTTCTTGATTTCACGCGGCGGCGGCGGTGGCGGTAAAGGTGGACGCGGCGGCGGACGTAGAGGCGGCGGTATGATCTTCCTACCCGGTATGGGCGGCGGTGGTGGCGGCGGCTTTGGTGGTGGTGGTTTCGGCGGCGGCGGTTTTGGCGGTGGCGGCGGTGGTTTCGGCGGCGGCGGCGCTGGCGGTTCTTGGTAAACCTATACACTAGATGACAGCCAGTAATGGCGTACTTGAGGAAATAATATAATGGTAAAAAGCAATTCGTCACAGACAAGTTTTGCTCGTTGGTGGCGTCAAGTACTTTTTGTCCCTATGCTGCATAGCAAATGGCTGACGCCAGCAGCCAGAGCGCGGTTGTCAGAACAAGTGACGCGCGTGGAGTACGGCCATCGTGGTGAGGTGTTTTTAATTATAGAAAACCATCTCCCCATCCAAGAAGCCTATCGTATCAACTGTCGTGATCGCGCTATTGATTTATTTAGTGAGTATCGGGTATGGGATACCGAAGAAAACACTGGCGTTTTGGTCTATGTTAATATTTGCGAGCATACGTTAGAAATCGTCGCTGATCGCGGTATTAGCACTCATGTTAGCCCGACAGTATGGCAGGCGATGTGCGAAAAATCTGTGTCCGGTATTGCCAATAAAAAAACAGAAGAGAGTCTGATTGAGTTGTTAGATGAAGTTGGGCAAGTGCTGCGTCAGTACTATCATCTCGAACATGATCCAGCAGGTAATGAGCTGTCTGATACAGTGGTATTTTTGAAGTAGAAAATGACTGGTACATACCTTTTAAGCACACATATATAGATATATAGCATTGAAGAAAATATTTCTTGATAGAGAGCCAATATAAAAATCACTACTGGAATACTATGATCGATTTAATAAAAAAACTGCCAAAAGCGGAGCTGCATTTACATATTGAAGGCTCATTAGAGCCTGAGCTTATGTTTAGATTGGCAAAAAAGAACCATATAGAAATTCCTTATAAAGACATAGAAGATGTACGTAATGCCTATAACTTCACCAATCTGCAAACCTTTTTAGATATTTACTATGCGGGCGCAAACGTCCTTGTCACTAAAGATGACTTTTATGATTTGACATGGGAATACATTCTTAAGTGTGTCGAAGATAATGTCATTCATACTGAGATATTCTTTGATCCACAAACGCATACATCAAGAGGCATCGCTTTTGAAACAGTGATAACCGGCATCAAAGAAGCGCTCACTGATGCTAAGACGCAATATGGCATTACTTCGTGCATCATTATGTGTTTTTTAAGACATTTATCACAAAAAGAGGCGTTTGAAACGTTAGAAGAAGCGTTGAGATTTAAAGACGACATTATCGGTGTTGGTCTTGATTCTTCAGAGATGGGAAATCCTCCTTCAAAGTTCAAAGAAGTGTTTAAAAAAGCAAAAGAAGCAGGCTTTAAATTGGTGGCTCATGCCGGTGAAGAGGCGGATTTTTCGTATATCTACGAAGCCTTAGATTTATTAGAGATAAATAGAATTGATCATGGTGTGCAATCGATAAAAAGTGCCGCGCTGATGCAACGACTAAAAGATGAGCAAATGCCGCTGACAGTTTGTCCAAATTCAAATATTGAACTCAAGGTTTTTGAGAGTTATAAAGAACACAATATCAAAGAGTTGTTGGATTACGGTCTAAATATCACTGTGAACTCCGATGATCCGGCGTATTTCAAAGGCTATATCAATCAAAATTTTATAAACATATGTGAGAATCTGCCGCTAACAGAGGACGATACTATCACTTTAGTTAAGAATTCTTTTAGGTCTTCATTTATAGATGATGAGTTAAAAGAGGCTTACTTAGCGAAAGTTGATCTTGCCCTGCAATAAATACGATTGAGCTACTGCTGCTTTAAGTTGTTTTCATAAATTTGCTGCTATAAGTTTCTTTGCTTAGCGCTAAACTAAGTACAGCATTAATAAGCATAGTCTTCGAAAAACTCATACTAGCAATCCCTATTTTCTCTTATATGCCATATAGTTATGATTACAACGCAGTGATTTGCTGTATCAGTAATGGCATTATCACTCCCGCTTTTTCTGCTAAGGTAATATCAACGATGGTATTCGGAGTTGGATCGGGATTTATCTCGATAATTTTCGCGCCATTTTGCTTTGCCAATTGTGCTAATCCAGCCGCGGGATAAACCAGGCTTGATGTGCCGATACTGATAAATACCTCACAATTAGCAGCGGCCTCTTCTGCTGCCTGCCATGCTTGTGCAGGTAATGACTCCCCGAACCAAACGATATCCGGTCTAATATAACCGTCGCAATGAGGGCAGTCAATCAATCCCTCATTGAAATCGATGCTATCTTCGCTGCTATCTTCGCTGCTATATGAATCCCTTGATTGGCTTTGGTAGGGTGTCTCACATTGACTACAACGATTACGCCATAAATTGCCATGAAGATGAATCACTGTACTACCAGCCTGCTCGTGCAAGTCATCGACATTTTGAGTGATGAGCGTCAATTGTTGATCAGAGGATTGAGTATGGTACTGCCACTGTGCTAAAGCATCATGTGCCGGATTCGGTGTTTTATCGGCGACCAATTGTCTGCGCCATTGATACCATGACCACACTAGCTTTGGGTCGCGAGCAAAAGCATCAGGTGTCGCCAAGTCTTCCGCAGCATAGTTTTCCCATAATCCCGTTTGCTTATCTCGAAAAGTCGGAATACCACTTTCTGCTGAAATCCCTGCACCCGTTAAGAGGCAAATGCGTTGTTTTGATGCCAATAGTTTGGCGGCACGTTGTACTTCTGCTGTTAACGCTGGTGATAATTCTGCTAACATGAGCTAACCCTTATTAATAATGGATATCCCTTCTTATGATAGACGGAACTTGGTGGCTTGTCATATTGATAGCGGTCGGCGTTGGACTATGGTTTTTTGCAAAATCGCGCGCGCCTAAACATATTGGTAAAAATAATATAAAGTTAAAAAGTAAAAACACACCCCTAAATGATGCGCTACAAAAGACATCCGTACTGATTAAACAGTATTTTCCTGATTATCGCGTCACGCGTAAAGCAAATCATTTACTCGTCAGCAAACAAAATAAAAAAATCGCTATGATTACCATTGATAAAAAGCTTGCTGCTAGTCAACGGCGTTTAGGTGATGTGCCGGTGATTAATTATCACCGTGTGCCTAGTCGCGCGCAGTTGGCTGCCAATCTAGAAGAGGCAGAATAGTTATAGCAACTTATAGGCAGAAAAACTATCGCTTGATGGTATATTCCCGTGATTACATATTCCCGTGATTAAGTGACCGAGTTTGTTTCTACGGTTTATTCAGTGTGACTAAAATATAAGAACTTGATAATTAGTAAATAACTGAAATAGAGGGCAGTTGCAAATGAATGGTTATGGGAACACTCAGGAATTTAAAAAACCTTCTTTTAAGCTAGCAGCGATGGCGTTACTGTCGGTCATTTTTAGCCTCATTTTATGTATCATGATCTTTAAAACCGTATCGATACAAGTAGGTTTACTGCTTGGGATGGTTTTTGTCACCTTAATCTCCAGAACCTTGGGCTATAGATTTAATGATTTAATGGTGCTGATGCAAAAGAGCATCGGAGAGTCGACCTTTGGCTTATGGTTTTTCATTGCGATCGGCGCCATTATTGCATCATGGATGGCCGCGGGGACCGTTCCTGCGATCATTTATTATGGCTTGGGTTTTATCTCACCGACTATTTTTCTACCAGCTGGGTTTTTATTGTGTACGATAACAGCGCTAAGTACTGGTACATCATGGGGAACTGTCGGCACGGTAGGCATTGCCCTTGTAGGTATCGGTCAGGGCTTGGGCATTCCGCTACCCATAACGGCGGGTATGATTATATCTGGCGCGATTACTGGAGATAAGATGTCACCGGTTTCTGATACGCCAAACCTTACTTCAATGTCGGCAGGTGCGGATCTGTATGAAACGCTCAAGGCTATGATGCAAACGATAGCCCCTACTTTTTTTATTACTTTAGCGTTGTTCGTATACTTAGGCTTCCGCTATGGCTCGGATGACGCGAATTTGAGTATCATTAATGAAACGCGCTCTGTGTTAGCAGATAATTTTAACTTAAACCCCATCGTTATGCTGCCGATGGCCATTCTTTTGACCTTAAATGTTATCAAGTTTCCCTCTTTACCTTCGATGACCATAGCAGTGATTAGCGGTTTGGTAGTCGCGGTTATCTTTCAGGGTGCTAGTGTGCCTGACGCCTTAGAGTTTTTAAATTCAGGGTTCGAAATCTCTACCGGTTCGGCTTATGTGGATCCCATCTTAAATCGTGGCGGCATCCAAAGTATGATGTGGACGTTCTCGGTGGCATTTATGGCGCTGTCATTAGGAGGTGTTTTAAGTAAAGTGGGCTATATGGAGACATTGATTGCTGGGCTGGTGAGCAGAGCCAAAACGGTGGGCTCATTGACCTTACTGACCATGGCTTCTTCAATGACTTCAACGGCGGCGTTCGGTGAGGCTTATATGTCTTTTATTTTAAATGGTGAGCTGTTTAAAGAGCAGTTTGATAAAGTCGGGCTAAGTCGTGCCATGCTGGCGCGTATTGTCAGTGAAGGGGGATTGATGATGGCACCGATCATGCCGTGGACCACGTTTGGTGCATTTGTAGTGGCAACACTGGGGATTAGCGGATTTGAGTTTGCACCCTATGCTTTTATGAGCTTTTTAAGTCCAATCATATCCGTGCTAATGACCTATTTAGGTTTAGCTGTCGTATGGAATAATAAGAAAAATAAAGGTATCAAAAAGTTCAAAGATGTCGATCTTTCTAATGAGCCTATTTTTATAGCAAAACAATAATATTCAAATGCTGCTTTAAACTAAGTAACGGCATTATTAGATGATGAAAAGCAATATTAAAAGATGTGAAACGATGTTTTTAAAGGATATTACAGATATTGGGTAATACAAGGTTATGGTAAAACCTAGAAGTTGGTGCGCTCGGCGGGAATCGAACCCACGACCCTCGGCTTCGGAGACCGATACTCTATCCAACTGAGCTACGAGCGCATAATGCGAATTGGTTGCTATGCTATTTAATACTGTATTTCATTGAGTATTATTTACAGAGTAACCTGTCGAAAAATAAAGACCGCTTAGTCTAACAAATAAAAGTCATAAAGCCAATGAATGAAGGCGGCTATTGAGGTTTTTTAAGAAAAAACAATATAGTCAGCAAACAGGCATGGCAATCTACCTGTCTTTTCCCTTATAATGTCAGGGAGAATCTATATTTATAATCACCGATTACAAGTTCGCTTGCATGCGGGATGGCTGTTTGCTATTGATAACGGGTTGTTATCAAAGGAGGACAGACAGAATGTCCAAGTCGTGTCGGCCCTTGTATACGTAATAAGAGAACGTGACGAATGAGAAAAGTAGTTATGTTATCGGCAGCTGCCATTCTAGGAATCGCTAGTATCGCTGTGAGCCAAGCTGAAAGTGTTGTAGACACTCCTGTAACGATATCTGATGTCGCAGAAGGGCAAGACGTTGTTGAAAACGCCCCTCAAAAGCTGGGTGACGATACCCAAGCTGCTGCAGATACCACAACAGATGCTGCTGCCCCTGCAGATGAAACCGCGCAAGCAGATGCTCCAGCTGAAGAAACTGCAGCAGTAGCACCTGTAGCTGATGAAGAGCCAATTCCAGAAGATACACCACAAGTGCAAAAGCTGATTGCTTTGTATCCTAACTTGATTGCTCGCATTCAGCCTGTTGGTAAAGTATGCTTCGAAGACGATGAAGTTTGTGATGTGACCGCTCGTTCTTCTGGTCCAGCTGCTGGCGATGGTCCTCGTGAGGGTAAAGCAGTATACAACGCGGTATGTCAGACTTGTCACGCGTCAGGATTGCTTGGATCGCCTATGCTAGGTGATGCTGGTGCTTGGGGGCCACGTATTGCAAAAGGTGCAGATACCTTATATACGCACGCTATCAATGGCTTTAACGCCATGCCTGCTAAAGGTGGCGCTGATATCCCTGACGAAGAAGTTCAGAATGCTGTTGATTATATGATTGCTGAAGCCAGCTAATTATCATTAGCCCATGTATAGCACTATATAGCACTATATAGCGGCAACTGGTTAGCATATTTATACATCAAAAGCTTAAGGGTCGATAATTGATTGTCGGCTCTTATTTTTGCGCTTGGTTTAATAGGTTATTCATTTGAAGCGGGCTGTTTTTTAGGCCAATGCCCTTTAGATTAATATTTTATAGATTATAAGTGTGTAGAGCGCCTATCTCATTTGGTGAGATAGGCGCTTTTTTTTGGCAAATGATTTATGCTCAATGATGAGTTGTACTAATAGCATGCTTATAGTATGACGCAGTTGAAATCTATCATGGCTAGCCTCAGATTAAGGCTTACCTAATCTATTTTATAACCCCTACTATTTATTTCATAAAATTATAAAGAGGTATTCATGTCTGAAGTACCAGCGCTTTCTATTAAGCATTTATCCAAAACTTATGCCAATGGCTTTTCTGCCTTAAAAGATGTCAGCTTAACCGTACCACAAGGTGGGTTTTTTGCACTACTTGGCCCAAATGGTGCTGGTAAGTCAACGATGATTGGCATTATTAGCTCTCTATTTAAACCAACTAACGGTAGCGTACATATTTTTGGCGCTGACCTATTAGCTAATCCTTCAGTTGCTAAGCAGTATTTAGGCGTAGTACCGCAAGAGTTTAATTTTAACCAGTTTGAAAAAGTAGAAGACATTCTAATTACTCAAGCTGGCTACTTCGGTATATCTGCTAAAGAATCAAAACCACGTGCCGAGCGCTTGCTTAAAGCATTAGGTCTATGGGATAAACGCGATAGTATGTCGCGAGAGCTCTCTGGTGGCATGAAGCGACGCTTGATGATTGCACGAGCACTGATTCATAAGCCCAAATTATTGATTCTTGATGAACCAACTGCGGGGGTTGATATTGAACTGCGCCGCTCGATGTGGGAGTTCATGCAGCAAATTAATATTGAAGAAAACACCACTATTATTCTGACCACTCACTATCTAGAGGAAGCTGAGCAGCTGTGTAAGCGCATTGCTATTTTAGATCATGGTGAGATTCGTATTAATACTGAAATGAAAGACTTGCTTGCCCAGTTGTCGGTTGAGACTTTTGTGCTCGATTTAACACAGCCGCTCACTCAGCCTTTAGTCATTGATAAGGTAACAGAGATTGCCCAACCTGATGAGCTGACGGTTGAAGTGACTTTAAGTGAAGGTGAAACGCTCAATTGTGTTTTTGAGCAACTTACCAAACTTGATATCGAGGTTGCCAGCATGCGCAACAAGTCTAACCGCCTAGAGGAGTTGTTTATGCGGCTAGTAGATAAAAATATTCAGAATGAGGACAGCATGAAGGAGGCAGGATTATGAAACAGGAAGTGACTCAGGAAGTGACTCAGGAAGTGACTCAAAAAGTCACTATAGATCCTAATGAGACGATGTCTGCAGCCAAAAAGTGGATTGCTTTTCAAACTATTTTAATAAAAGAGATTCGTCGAATACTGCGTATTTGGCCACAAACCCTGTTGCCACCGGTCATTACCATGGCTTTATACTTTGTCATCTTTGGTAAGATGATCGGCTCGCGAGTGGGGGATATGGGCGGCGTACCATACATGCAGTTTATCGTCCCAGGTCTCATCATGATGGCAGTGATTACCAATAGTTATTCTAACGTGGTATCGAGCTTTTTCAGTGCTAAATTTACCGCCAGTATTGAAGAGCTGTTGGTATCTCCGGTTTCTAAGCACGCCATATTAATGGGTTACATCGGCGGTGGTATTTTTCGCGGTCTGATTATTGCTATTATTGTCTCCATCGTTGCATTATTCTTCACTAAGCTGGGTATCGAGCATTTATTCGTCACTATATTTACGGTACTAGGAACGTCTATTCTGTTCTCACTTGGCGGCTTTATTAATGCGGCTTATGCACGCTCATTTGATGACATTACTATTATTCCAAGCTTCGTCCTGACACCTTTGACCTTTCTTGGCGGGGTGTTTTATTCGATGGAGAATTTATCGCCATTTTGGTATAACATCTCACTACTAAATCCTATCGTCTATATGGTCAACGCATTTCGTTACGGTATCCTTGGCTATTCGGATGTCAACGTCTGGTATTCGATGGCAGCGATTTTTGTATTTTGCGTGGTGTTCTATGTCATGTCTTATCGTTTATTAAGTGATGGCTCGCGTATTCGCTTGTAGATACCTTTTCCCTTAATGAGAAATCCAATACAATAAATATTGATAATAAATCACCATTTATAAACAGTAATACATAGTCATAAATAATATAGATATGAGGAAGTATAAATGAGCATTCACGGTGTTTTAGGCGAGCAAACCACTGATTATCCGACCCGATATAGTCCAGAGACGCTATATCCTATTGCTCGTAGTATGGGACGTGATGCCATTGGCTGGCAAGATGATAAGCTAAAAGTGGGCGTCGATTGGTGGCATGCGTTTGAGCTGTCATGGTTAAATACGCAAGGTATTTCGCAAGTCGCGGTAGCACGCTTTGGTATTCCGGCAAGCTCGCCATTTATTGTTGAATCTAAATCGTTAAAGTTATATCTAAACAGTATTAACTTCACTGAGTTCGCCAGTTGGGAAGAAGTACAAGCCTTGGTTGCGAAAGATTTATCAGTATGTGTGCAAGCCGACGTTAAGGTTGAGTTGTTTGCATTAGATGATGCGTTATCAGGATTGTTAATTACGCAACCTGACGGCATTTGTATTGATAACGCGCTTGTGGATAGTAGTGATAAGGTAGCGTTATGTGAGCACCCAGATGCATCGTTATTGAGTGATGATAAAACGGATGCTAATTTGGAAAGCAGAAGCACTCAGCCCTATACTTTCTACTCTAATTTGCTACGTAGTAATTGTCCAGTGACCAACCAGCCAGACTGGGGTACGTTAGCAGTTTCAATTACTAGTAATAAAGCAATCAATGAAGCCAGTATGCTGCGTTATATTTTAAGTTTCCGTCAGCATAATGGCTTTCATGAGCAATGTGTTGAGCAGATATTTGCTGATTTAAGTCAACACTATGAGCCAAGTGAGCTCATGGTTCGCGCATGGTATACACGCCGTGGTGGTATTGATATCAATCCTTGCCGCGTGAGTGATATTGCATTATTGCCAGCACCAAGTCGCTTGATTCGTCAGTAAATGTAAGCATTAATAATGATTAATCATATTTAAAGAACTTTTAGACAAAAATTCTAGCCGAAAAAAAGCGCCTATTTCATTAAATGAGATAGGCGCTTTTTTATTGCTAATGTTTTCTTAAGCTATTTGCTGCTTACTTTTGCCAATACTTCTTCGCGGCTTAGTAATTGCTTCTCGCTATCACGGCGATTGACGTATTCGTATTTGTCTTCCGCAAGATTGCGATCAGAAACCACGATACGATGTGGAATACCAATCAATTCAAGATCGGCAAACTTCACGCCTGGGCGTTCATTACGATCATCAAGTAATACATTAATACCAAGTGCTTTGAGCTCTTCGTATAATGCGGTGGCGGTTTGCATGACCGTCTCTTCTTTAGACTTCATGGGTACGATAGCCACTTCAAACGGTGCCAGCGAATCAGTGACATCTGGCGTTGATGGCCACATGATGCCATTTTCATCGTTGTTCTGTTCGATAGCGGCGGCGATAATGCGGCTAACGCCGATACCGTAGCAACCCATCATTAAGGTGACTGGTTTGCCATCTTCGCCTGAAACGGTGCAGTTCATCGCTTGTGAATACTTATCACCCAACTGGAAGATATGACCGACTTCGATACCGCGTTTGATTTGTAGCGTGCCTTTACCATCAGGAGAAGGATCGCCTTGATTGACGTTGCGAATATCAACAATACGGGTGATATGAGCATCGCGCTCCCAATTCATACCAATGGTATGTTTGTTCACCTCATTGGCACCAGAAACGAAGTCTGAGAGTGCTGCTGCTGCACGATCGACAAAGACGGGCATATCAAGCTCAACGCCGATATAGCCTTTATGTAGACCGGCAGCTTTCAATTCTTCTTCAGTTGCCATCGTTAGAGGTACATTGGCTTCTTCGATTTTCTCAGCTTTGATGGTGTTCAGCGTATGGTCGCCGCGTAGTACGACAGCGATAAGCTGAGGCTCACCTTCAGGAGTATGGCCATTTACGATCAATGTTTTGACTGTGGTGGCAAGTGCAACGTCTAAATACTCAGCAACTGCTTCACAAGTAGGCATATTGATGGTATCAACATTTTCACGTGTCATCGTCGCAGGTTGACGTTCTGCGGTGCTCACCGATTCCGCAAGCTCTACGTTCGCAGCATAATCAGAAGAATCTGAGAAGGCGATATCATCTTCACCACTATCTGCTAGCACGTGGAACTCATGCGAGGCAAAGCCGCCGATAGAACCGGTGTCTGCTTGTACAGCACGGAAATCCAAACCCAAACGGGTAAAGATACGCGTATAAGCCTCATACATCTCGTCATAAGTCTTTGCCAATGACGCTTGGTCGACGTGGAACGAATAGGCGTCTTTCATAGTAAATTCGCGCGCGCGCATCACACCGAAGCGTGGACGAATCTCATCACGGAATTTATTTTGAATCTGAAAGAAAGTAATCGGTAGCTGTTTATAACTGCGCAGCTCGCCTTGGGCAAGATTGGTGATCACTTCTTCGTGCGTTGGCCCTAAAACAAAATCACGATCATGACGGTCTTTAAAACGTAATAGTTCAGGACCATAATCGTTAAAACGTCCGGTCAGCTGCCAAAGCTCAGCAGGCTGGGTCATCGGCATAAGCACTTCTTGTGCGCCAACACTTTGCATCTCTTCGCGAACGATACGCTCGACTTTTTGCAACACGCGCAAGCCCATTGGCAACCAGATATATAATCCAGAAGCGATTTTGCGAATCAGACCCGCTCTTACCATTAATTGGCTTGAAGCGATATCCGCATCATTAGGCGTTTCTTTTAGGGTGGCAAATAAAAATTGACTGGCTTTCATAAATAAAGCATAACCTTATCAACGATAAAATAAATAAGAAATAGTAGGATATTGAGCGTGTGGTTTGATGGCCGACGCAAGATGACCTTTTATCACTTGGTAATAGTCTAGGACATGGCCTAGCTAAAAAGCACTTCAACAGACAGTACTATATTAGATAATGCGTTAATAAATAGCACTTCAAAAAAGGGCGTAACTTTTCATTTCTGTATAAAAATATCTGTACGTACATCGTAGTATTTAAGACGTATAAGCCTGAAAAAAAATGTAAAACGATATTTCAAACATACAACCTGACTATGTTAGGTAAAGTTCGCCTAAGACGCAATGACTTTTTGTTTTTTCAGAGCGAACGTTACTGAAAGAGTCAAATCAGACGGCTACAACTCGATTATTTACCAGTTTTGAGCGTATTTATGGCAATTGAAGAAGTGTTTTTTGGAAAGGCTATTATTAGTAATTATGTAGAGTATTGGTAGCCATTACTTGAAGTTGCTGCTTAGAAATAGCATTTATTATTTAGAACGTCATTTTTTAAAACGTAGTTTTTCATGTAATTATAAAAATAAATGATAAAACTCTCAAGGTGCTTATATGAACAGTCCTGATGACCGTAATACCCATTCTCAAGCTGACAGCGCTTTAATAAATAATAAAGATGCTCTTAGTAAAAACCCTAAAAAACGACCTGTGTCGATAATGTCATGGTTGCTGTTAATTGTCAGTTTAGCGGCTCTAGCTTTTGCTATTTATATTGCGCAACATTCTGAACCAGAAGAAGCTGTTGAAACCATTACCCGTGAGGGCGTGGTGACACAAATACAAAAGCTTAATCGCTTACAAACGGTTGCCTTTAGTGTAGATACCGTGATTACCAGTCAGAAGCAAGGCAGTTGGTCAAAGCTATGGCAAGATGAGCAAAAAGGACTATTCATCGCTCGTGGGCGTGTACAGGCTGGTATTGACTTAAGCGCGTTAACACCAGATATGGTGCAAGTTGTGCAACCTATTGATCAAATTAATACTGAGGCATCTGATAACGATTCATCTGCTATTGATAGCACTGCTAATGTCGATGCGCCAATATCCATTATGCCGCAGATTAATATTACCTTGCCACCATCAGAGATATTCTCAGTCTATTTAGATGATATTGAAATTTATGATTGGCAAACCGGCGCTTTTGGCATGATGCAAGTTGATCCTAAAATCTTAGAGCAAGCACAAAGTATGGCCAAAAAAGAAGTACTTGAGCGTGCCTGTCGCGGCGATGTGATGACTATGGCACTAGAGAATGCACAAGTGCAGTTGCAGCAGTTATTTGCTTTGACGGGAGCCGTCGTTACAGTTACCACACAAGGTGCAGGCGCGTGCCAGATGCCAGTAAATAATGCCTAGATAATTTTACCAAAACCATAAAATGGGCAATCATACGGTAGCCTATGGCTAAAATCGTTAAAACCACTGAAAGTAACGCCATTTATATTGTATAGTAGAACTTATCTGTTATTCATAATTAACTTATGAATTTCGTTAGTGATATAACATTATATAAGAGGTGGCGCATATGACAACTCCTAATAATAAACCGTCTTCTAAGCCTGAACGTCAGCTTAATAAGCGTCTTAAGCCAAAAGAATCGCTCTCGTTTTCTACATGGATATTATTAATTATAAGCTTTACCTTGTTAGCCTATGCTCTCTACACTATCCAAACCCGTATATTAGAAGCGCCAGCTGCCACTAATAAGGGTGTAGGTAATGTGACTAAAGTGCAGTAGGTGAAGTTTTTATTAAATTGATGCTTTAGTGTTGACGTCATATAGTGAGTTCAGTATAAAAACGATACAGCGGAACTGAAATGGATTTTTCGCAGCCTCTATCGGCGCAGGCACAGCAAGCCAGAAAAATTTATTCCAGTTTCGCGTAAAAACATCATGTATCTGTTTTATTTAGAATTGACTATATGTCAGTCTTTTTTAAATTCAGCAATCGCTAACTGCCGAGCTACTTTATGATCGACCATAGGCTGTGGATAGTCAATTTTAACTAGCTGACCACTGGTGCTAAGCAGCTTGCGCATCTTATCTTCGCTATGCAAAATGCTGGCAGGAACTTCTTTTAGCTCAGGTAGCCAGTTCTTAATAAATATCCCATCAGGGTCATGGCTTTTGGCTTGGCTAAAGGGGTTCATAATACGGAAATAGGGCGCAGCATCGGTGCCAGTTGACGCACTCCATTGCCAGCCGCCATTGTTTGACGCAAAGTCACCATCTATCAGCTGCTGCATAAAATAGCGCTCGCCTAAGCGCCAATCAATCAATAAGTCTTTGGTCAAAAACATCGCTGTCACCATACGCAAGCGATTGTGCATAAAGCCTGTCGCATTGAGACAGCGCAGTGCCGCATCGACTAATGGCACGCCAGTCTTACCTGCACGCCACGCATTAAAGTCCTGCTGATTATAAGACCAATTAACCTTGATATCGGTATCATGTTTATAAGCTTGGTGGCGGATAAGTTCGGGCTTATAGTCTAAAACATGGCGATAAAAATCTCGCCAAGCCAGCTCACTTATCCAGCGGTTGATGTCATTATTATTAACGCTATCAGAATTACCAAAGTTATCATTTTCATTTCCGTGCAATTCGCCCAACGCCTTAGTCGCTTGTAAGTAGCAAAGTCTGGGACTGATTGCACCAATAGTCAGATAAGCTGATAACTGGCTGGTCGCCTGTAAGCTTGGCACATCGCGACTTACATCATAGTTATTAATATCTTCAGCGATAAACTGATCTAGTCGATGACAAGCAGCAACTTCACCAGCAGGGTAAGCGCTGCGTGCTTGGTTGAGCTGGGCATCCGTATCTATATACTTATACGCTTCATCACTCTGTAAATGTTGTTGATAGTCGCTGACGGTTTTTTTGCATAATGCTTCTATAGCGTCGCTAGTGTCTGCACTAACTTTCGATGATTTTAGATCTACTTTATTGTTATTTATAGCTGGTGCTTGATGCATTTGTATATCGCCCACCTCCAAGGTATGTTGCCATTTCTTATAAAATAGGGTAAATACTTGATACATGCTGTTGTCATTGGTGGTGATGGTTTGCGGAGGTAAGATACATTGATCATGCCAGCGGATAAACTCGATATCGGTATCGAGGAGCTGTTTGGTTAATTGCTCATCACGTGCAATCTCATTGCCTTCGTACTCATAATTGGCCATGATACAGCTGATATTGTTTGCGATACATAGCGCGTTTAGTGTCTTAACACAATCAGAAAAGCTCGGACAAACCTGTACGGTTAATTTGATATTTAATTGAGTTTGCAAATTTTTTGCGAGAACAGGTAAGGTGCGCGCGATATGGTCAAGCTGTGTGAGTGACATATCATGTGCTTGCCATTGTTCAGGGGTGCAAAAAAACACCGCGCTGACCTGAGCATTCTCTGCGTTTGCCCGATCACAAAGAGCAGCTAGAGCGGTATTATCATGAACTCGTAGATCGCGGCGAAACCACATTAAGTAATGCGGCTGACTCATATTTTTCTTAATATCCTTACTATTGCTGTTTTTTGTGCTTTCCGCCATCGTTTTAGACATCCAAGAATCCTTATTTTAATCAATCGCAATCATAAACAAAACTATGAATAAAAGTATGCTAGGATAAGTTTTTGTATGCAATTGATTAGCCGTTCAATTAACAAATTATCATCATATATTATAATTAACAGCTTATTATAATTTATAATCAATGCTTATATATTGTTAAGATTATATTTAAGGTCATGAAATGCACGTTAAGTTTTGCGGTTTTACCCAGCTTAGTGATGTTCATACCGCTGCACAATTGGATGTGGATGCGGTCGGTTTGGTGTTTTATCCACCAAGCCCGCGTGCTGTGACAATCGAACAAGCTCAAATACTAAGTGCAGCTTTACCAGCTTTTATCAGTGTGGTGGCTTTAGTGGTTAATATGCCTGAGGATGAACTGATTAAACTGGCAAACAACGTCTCTTTTGATATCATTCAATTTCATGGTGATGAAAGCCCTGAGCAGTGCCAGCAGCTGGCAAGGTCAGTTAATAAGCGCTGGATTAAAGCCTTACGTATCAATACCGAGCAAGATACGCTTGAGAGAGTTAATACACAGATTGACAATTTTGCCGCAGCAGGCGCTAGCAGCATATTATTAGATGCTTACCATCAACATAAATATGGCGGTACTGGCGCACGCTTTGACTGGAGCCTTATACCAAAAGAGAGCTCACTACCGATTATCTTAGCGGGTGGACTTGATGCTGACAATGTTGCTATGACTTATGATTTGCCTATTTATGCAGTCGATGTCAGCGGTGGTATTGAGATTGATAAAGGTAAAAAAGACCCTGCTAAAATGCGGGCCTTTATGAAAGCGGTCAAACGCGACCGATGGCAAAACGCGACGCTTAGCGAACCTTCGAATATAAATAGCTAGCTTTATAGTTTCAAATTTTATAGTTTCAAACTGCCAAAGCTAACGACGTAAACTGTTTCCCCTATAGTTATTTTAAAAAAATACTAATCCTAAAAAATACCACTTATTACAGTAGGAATTACCATGAGTCATGTCGCTAATAAAGATTTATCTACCACCGCCCAAGCTATCAATACCTTTACCAATCCAGAAAGCGTGCAAGATTTTAATCAATATCCTGATGCCCGCGGACATTTTGGTGTCCATGGTGGCCGCTTTGTCTCTGAAACCTTGATGGCAGCACTAGAAGAGTTAGAAACGTTATATACCAAAGTCAAAGCTGATCCTGCATTCTGGGAAGAGTACCACAACGATTTGGTCAATTATGTTGGTCGCCCAACGCCGCTTTATCATGCTAAGCGCCTGAGTGATGAGATTGGCGGTGCGCAAATTTACTTTAAGCGTGAAGATCTAAACCATACTGGCGCGCACAAGGTAAACAACACCATCGGACAAGCGCTACTCGCTAAAATGAGTGGTAAAAAACGTATTATTGCAGAGACCGGAGCAGGGCAACATGGCGTTGCGACTGCGACGATTGCCGCGCGTTTGGGTCTAGAGTGTATTGTTTATATGGGCGCTGACGATGTTGAGCGTCAAAAAATGAACGTCTATCGTATGCGCTTACTTGGTGCGACGGTTGTACCAGTCACCTCTGGCTCACGCACGCTTAAAGACGCCATGAACGAAGCGATGCGTGACTGGGTGACCAATGTTGATAGCACGTATTATATTATTGGCACGGTTGCCGGTCCGCATCCTTATCCACTACTCGTACGTGATTTCCAAGCGATCATCGGTAAAGAAGCGCGTATTCAGCATTTACAAATGACGGGTAAATTACCAGATGCGTTAGTTGCTTGTGTTGGCGGTGGCTCTAATGCCATTGGTTTGTTCTTTGACTTCCTAAACGACACAGAAGTTAAAATGTATGGCGTCGAAGCAACAGGCGATGGCATCGAAACTGGTCGTCATTCAGCGCCGTTGGCAGCAGGTCGTATTGGTGTATTACACGGCAACCGTACGTATTTGATGGCGGATGACGAGGGTCAAATTCAAGAGACCCATTCTATCTCGGCAGGACTTGATTATCCTGGTGTTGGTCCTGAGCACAGCTTCTTAAAAGACATGAAGCGTGTCGAATATGTCGGCTGCACCGATAAGGAATCGTTAGAAGGTTTTCATGAAGTCACACGTAAAGAAGGCATCATTCCTGCGCTTGAATCTGCTCATGCCGTTGCTTATGCACTGAAGCTAGCTAAAACCATGACCCCTGACCAAACGATTATCGTTAATATGTCAGGTCGCGGCGACAAAGATTTGCATTCAGTGATGAAGGCAGAAGGTATCGAGTTGTAATCACAACTATCTTTACTAGTTATTGCATTATCCTTATAAGAAAAACTGCTTAGCGCCCTTTAATATTTAATACAGATTATTTAATAAAGGGTGGAATAAGCTAGTTTATAATAATTAAGAGACCACTATGACCAGAATTGAAAGCACTTTTGAAAATTTAAAAGCACAAAATAAAAAAGCACTCATCCCTTATGTGATGGCAGGCGATCCTAATCCTAGTAACTTTGTTGGTTTGCTACATGACCTAGTCAAGCACGGCGCGGATATGATTGAAGTTGGCTTGCCGTTTTCCGATCCAATGGCAGATGGTCCAACTGTTGCGCTGGCAGGGGAGCGTGCATTAGCAGCGGGCACCAGTACTCGTGATGCGCTAAAGATGGTCGCAGAGTTTCGTCAGCAAGATACACAAACGCCAATTATCCTCATGGGTTATCTCAATCCAGTTGAGATTATTGGTTATGATAACTTCGTGGCGTTATGCGAGCAGTCAGGCGTTGATGGGATTTTGATGGTTGATTTGCCACCAGCGGAGGCAGGTAGCTTTACCCAGCACTTAACTGACCATACGATGAATGAGATTTTCTTATTGTCTCCAACGACTTTGGCTGAACGTCGTCAGCAAGTATTGACCCATTGTGGTGGCTATATCTACTATGTATCGCTTAAAGGTGTGACTGGTTCGGCAACGCTAGATACTGACGATGTCGCTAAGCATGTAAAAGCGATTAAAGCAGAAACTGATTTGCCAGTTTGTGTCGGGTTTGGTATTCGTGATGCGACGTCAGCTAAAGCAATCGGTGCTAATGCTGATGGTATTATCGTCGGTAGTGCATTGGTGCAGAATTTTGCTGATATCGATGCCAATGATGCCACGGCTGTCGCTAATGCACAGCAGAAAATCATGGCAAAAATGGATGAGTTACGCGGCGCACTGGATAGTTTGAATGCTTAATTTTTTAAGAGTGCGAATGGCTGAGTTAAAATAGCGTCACATTTTTTATAATAATGTTTATACAGACACGGTCAATTGGCTTTGCTAAAGTTAGTTTACGTGTGTAAACTAACATCACATATAAATTGTTACAGTTACGCGTAAGCGTGCTTTATAACTGCTCATGTTATGACTGTATGTGACTCTTAAACTGATTCTTATAAAACGACTCTTAGTGACAAGTGAATGAGCCAACTTGCCGATAAGCCTTTGATAATGGCGAATAATATGACTGATACGATAACAAAATCTGAAACTAATAATGATGGTGCTGCTAGCGCTCAGCAGAGTAGTAATATGGCTGGGCAATCATGGTTTGATCGCCCGATACCGGGTATAAAGCAGCAATTAACAGCGCCATTAACCGCAGTAGAAACCGAGCCGTCAACAGAATGCACGAGTTGTCATTCAATGATTACTAATACGGCGCTGATTTTTAACTGTTATGTCTGCCCGCATTGTGACCATCATTTACCGATGAGTGCTCGTGAACGCTTAAACTGGTTGCTCGATCAAGTAGAAGGTGAACTTGGGCAAGAATTTACCGCCAAAGATCCGCTAAAATTTGTAGATAGCAAGCCTTACCCACTACGGATGACGGAAGCACAGACCAAAACGGGCGAGAGCGAAGCGCTGATCGTGATGTATGGTAAGCTGCGCAATCTTGATGTGGTCACTTGTGCGTTTGACTTCCGCTTTATGGGCGGCTCTATGGGGTCAGTGGTTGGTGATCGTTTTGTCCAAGCTGCCGAAAAAGCCCTTGAAGATAAAGTACCTTTAGTCTGCTTTGCTGCTTCTGGCGGTGCGCGTATGCAAGAAGGTGTGCTTTCATTAATGCAAATGGCACGAACTGCTGCTGCGATTGAACGCTTAAGAATTGCTGGCGTGCCGTATATCGTGGTACTGACCAATCCTGTTTACGGCGGTGTGACCGCATCACTTGCAATGCTTGGTGATATTCATCTGGCAGAACCTAAAGCGATGATTGGCTTTGCTGGCAAGCGCGTGATTGAACAGACCGTACGCGAGACGCTAGAAGAGCCGTTCCAGCGTGCTGAGTTTTTATTAGAGCATGGTGTGGTTGATGAGGTAGTGCATCGTCATCAGCTGATTGATACTATTTATCGTCTGCTAGCAAAATTATCCCGCGTACCTAATGTTGATGCTCAATAGGTTAATAAACCTATTATTGAGTCTCTTATTAAGTATATAACGGCTTAGCGGCGTGCTAATATCTGCCAAATATGTAAAACTAACGAATAGCATTTATCGTAAATAACGGTAAATGCTATTTTTGCTTTCTACCAAGCTCGTTATACTGTCTTTATTCTTTATTGCAAACTTTGATATAGGTTTTGTCCATGTCTGATTCTTTAGTTTCTCATAGCCCTAGCAGCAGTAGCCCTCACAATGAAGCCAGCCTGACCGAATGGCTTGATTATATGCAGCAGATCCATGTTTCTGCGATAGATATGGGCTTATCACGCGTGCTACCAGTCGCTGAGGCACTAGGGGTGGTACAGTCAGCTAAAGATGACACTTATGTATTTACCGTCGCAGGCACCAATGGCAAAGGTTCAACGACTGCGGTTATTGCGCAGATGTGCCAAGCTGCAGGGTATAAAACGGCACTGTATCAATCGCCTCATCTGAGCGTTTTTAACGAGCGTGTGCGCATCAATGGCGAGATGGTCAGTGATGAGACCTTAATTAATGCCTTTAGCAAAGTAGAAGCAGCACGGTTGCAGTGCGATTTAACTTTGTCATTTTTTGAGATGACGACACTCGCAGCTTTACTTATATTTGCCGAAGCAGATTGTGATGTTTGGGTATTAGAAGTAGGGCTGGGCGGACGTTTGGATGTGGTCAATATTATTGATGCTGATATGGCAGTCATTACCAACATCGCCATCGATCATGTCGATTGGCTAGGCGATAACGTTGAAGATATTGGTACGGAAAAAGCGGGTATCTTACGTGATGGCATTAGCGTGATTTATGGCGCTAATGAGATGCCAACCAGTGTACAGCAAGCCATTGATAAGCATCAGGCGACCTGTTATCAAATGGGGAAAGATTTTAGTTACCGCGAAATTGACTCAACTACGTGGCAATATAGCAATGCCGCTGTTACTTTACAATTGCCACGCCCTGCGCTGTCGTTGACCAATACCGCCAATGCCTTGTCAGCGGTATTGGCAAGTCCATTAAATGTTGATACCAATGCCATCGAGCAAGCCCTACAAACGGTAAAGCTCGCAGGTCGCTTTGATTACCGTGAGATGCACGCTCGTCATTGGTTATTTGATGTGGCACATAATGAGCAGGGCGTTGAGTTTTTGTTGGCACAGTTATTACCGCTTTGGCAGCAGCATTTGGCAAAGAAACATACAGCTGAACAAGTTAATGAAATTAACCAAGCAAAAAGCGCACCTGCCAGCATTAAAATGCTGTTTTCCATGCTGGGTGATAAAGATATCAATAAAGTCGTGCAGCGTTTGACCGAAGCAGGTTTACCGATTAGCGGCTGGTTTATTGCCGAAATTGATTATCCACGGGCAGCCAGTACGGAGCATTTGCAAGGTATCTTAGCGCGCTATGTCGATGATGCTCAGATACATGAGTTTAAACGTTTGTCAGAAGCAACCTATGCGATTATAGCTGCCAGTCAGCCACAAGATTTAATCGTGGTATGTGGCTCTTTTCATACGATTGGAGAGGCATTGTTTGCACTTGAGATGTGATGATTTAAGTTAAAACCGTGACCGTTTAATGTTAGTCTTAGTAGCAGCGTGATGGCAGACAGCATGAAAAATATGCTTTATAATCAAAGTGATTTAGAAGGCTGTTATTAGAAGGTCGGCATAAAATTTGAAAACTGTTTGAAAACTGATAGACGTAATCGGCGGCAGTAACTGTTTATCAAGGCTATTTATAGTATAGCTTTCTATAACATAGCTTTGAGACGATAGCTTCGCCGCTCAATCAACCTTATTACCAACTAAGAGACGTAAACGGATGAATTTTTCGAGACAAGCCTTATTGGGCATTGGGATGATTATAGGCGGTAGCGTGATGCTATACGCTATGGTGCAACAGATTGGTGATACGAATAAACCAGCGCCAACGTCAGCGATGATAGATAAGCCAAGTAGCGATCAAGCGTCTCCGCAGCCACTGACGACTGATATCGAGACAGAAAAACGTATCTTGGCACAAAAACAAAAAGAACGTGCGGCTCGCGTCGCAGAGCAAGAAAAGCGTGCCAAGCTGTTCTTAACTGAACAAGAGGCCGCTGAGGCACAAGCATTGGCAAAAGCAAGAGCTGAAAGTCAGCAGTATATGGCTAGCAGCGCACCCGCTGCTGAAGACAGTGTCAATAAAGAGACGGCAAAAAATACACTTGAAACGCCAACCACGCAGTTGAGCAATAATAATAGCGCTAATACATCAGCTGACACGACCACAAACTCGAGTACTAACGACCAGCAAAAATCTGCCCAAGCGCAACAAGAAGCTCAGCGACAAGCCAGCATCAGAGCACAAGCCGCTGCTAAAAAGTTAGCAGATAGCAAAAAAGAAGCTGAAGCGAAAAGGCAGGCTGAAGCACAGGCCATGGCTGAGAACAAAAGAGAGGCGGCTAAAGTAGCAGAAGCAGCTAAGAATGAGCCGCCTAAGTCGCCCTCTGATTATCAAGTCAAAAGAGGCGATGGTCTGATTAAACTGGCACGGCAATACAATATGCCGGTAGAAGTCTTGGCTCAAGCGAACAACCTCTCACCATCGGCATCGTTACAGCTGGGTCAAAATATAACCATCCCATCACGTAAGCAAGTACAGCGTTTAGAGCGTGAAGCAACAACTGCTGAGCAATCGCGTGAAGACAAGCGTCAAAAAGAAGAAGCGTTAGCCAAGAAGTCGGTTGATGCGAAGCGTGACGCCCAGCAGAAACTCAGTGAGGCTCGCAAGGAAGTTAAAGAAACTGATGCTAAAGGTAGCTTTGGCGTGCAAGTGGCGTTGGCGAATGACCAAGCCAAAGCGGATGAATTAGCAAAAAAATTCCAAGCAGCAGGCTATCAAGTTAAGACCAGTACTACTAGTCGCGGTGTACGCGTGGTCGTAGGTCCCGAGCGTGGTAAAGTAGCTGCTTTAGCCCTAAAAGATAAAATCAATAGCGACCCCAAAGTTAATACGACCAGTGCTTGGGTATTATACTGGCGCTAAAATAGCGTCTAGGCTGCTACAAATGAATGATTCCTAAATAAATAGCATAGCTTTCGTTATATTTATTTAGCTTCTTACTTTCTTATGATTAAAACACGACATCTGATGTCGTGTTTTTTGTTTTAGTGTTTGCTGATTAGCCCATGCTTAGTTACGATGAGCGTCGCTTTTTTCTGTTTCTCTCTGTATAACCTGTCAGCCTATAAGGGCTGACAGGTTGCGGTTAGAGGTATGTCATCTTTAGCCAAGCTATCATATTAGCAAGGCTATCATACCTATCTAACTGTTTTGATAATGTATAAGGTAAAACAATGTCATTTGGTGTTATATTTTTAATATTGGCGGTTGGGTTTTTGGGGCTTATTACCTTACCAAAACTGTTTTCTACTAAACAAATTACTGAACCTGACCCGCAACCTGTACGCGGCGACGAGCTACCTATTTGGCCATTCGCGCCGATGCCGATTATGACCGCTACTGAGGTAATATTTTTTAATAAGTTAAAAAATGCGCTGCCGGAATATCATATCTTTGTGCAAGTTCAGCTGTCACGAATCATCGAGACGAACAGTAATGAGACCTCCGAGCGTAGCTTTTGGTTTAATCGAATCTGCCGTCAAAGTGTCGATTATGTGATCGTCGACGTTGATGCACAGACTACTTTGGTGGCCATCGAGCTTGATGATTGGACGCATAGCAGTAAAGCGCGACAAAAAGCGGATGATAAAAAAGATAAAGCCCTTGCTAGCGCGGGTATTGCCATTGTACGCTTTCATGCGGAACGTATGCCTAGTGCGGATATGCTGAGATATGAGCTAATGCAGGTTATTGAAAGTTATTGATAAGACGAATCAATAGTTTATTCTGCTATGAAAATTATTAACTTAGTTTTTACGTAACATAACGATAATAATTCTTTACCTTATAGACTAATTTAGCTAATAAATGTATGATTATTTACTTACAAGTGGACTTAAGTTTTCTTATTCTTAATTTGTCTTTTATCTTATTAAGAATCGCGAAAATGAATAAGTAAATTGAATTATATTATTCCAAAAAAATTCTATCAAGGTAAAGGACTATTCTATGAAAGTTTTTAAACTCACGGCAGTGGCACTAGCAAGTACCCTTTTATTAGCAGGTTGTGGCAGCGACAGTGATAATAATGGCTCTAGTAGTAATGGTCCAAACATTCCAGGTGTTCCTTCTAAACCAACTGTAGATAACAGTGTTGCTGAAATTGATCAAGCTAAAAGTATTATTCAAACCGCTAAGCAGTTTGTTTTAGACAATCAAGCAATCTCAGACGCTTATGAAGGCGCGAGCGATATTTTGACTAATAAACAACAGCAGCGTATTGATATCACTTTTGAGATACCAGAAAGTCTATCTACCTATATGAAAACAAAGAATAAGCAAAAGCTTACATCAGCCGATATTATCGCTTTAGGAACCGATGCTGACTTTAATAATGCGATAGGCAATATTACCTTAGCACCTAGCAGCGACTTTACTGCCATACAAAACGCAAATGGCGAATTTACTTTGTCTGGTACGACTACTGTCTTGAGTGAAAAAGAAGACTATATTTATAATCCTGAAACTGGTTACGGTGAATGGGTAGTTGTTGAAGATACATTTAGTACTACGTTTAATGGTTTCAAAAACAGTTTAAGCTCAAATGCTAGTAGTACAACTTTCAGCGGTGGTTTTGGCTTTAATAGCATTAATATTGGTTCAGGTAGTGAGCAAGTTGTCTTTAGCTCAACCTCAAAGGGAGCCACTATTAGTGGAGAGTTTAGCGACAAAGTTATAGTCAATGATGAGTTTGACTTAAACGATGTAAACCGAGCAGGCATTACCCTTAAAAGAGCGGTAATGGAATTGGGTGATTTGAAGATACAAGCCAATGACAGCATTATTAATGCCACTAAATTTAAAATTGCATTTTTAGATATGAGTCATAAACTTGCAAATGGTAAATTAGTGGTCAGAACGCTACCATCAACCATCAATTTGACAGGTCAGCTTATAAAAGTGAAACCTGCGACTAATGCTACCATTACACTAAACGCAGTTGCTAATGAAAATGATATTAAAAATATTATTAAAGTTACGGCAGACGGTAATGTTGAAGAAATCGCTAATAAGTTTGTCGGTATGGATGTCGTGCTATCACTCAAAGGTACAGTAGCAGGAAAGAATACGACTAGCACTTCTCCTGTTCCTCTTGATATCCAAGTAAACCTAAAGCGTACTGCTCGCAATGTAATTGAGTTACAAGCTCTAACTGCAACTGTTAATAAGAAAAACCTATACGTAACTGGTAAAACGACTTTAGATAGCGACTACAATGTCATTAGAACAGAGCTAACTTTCACTCAAAACAATGCAGTTATTGTATTAAATCTTGATGCCAATAATGACATTATAAAGCAAGATACTAGCACAGGTAAGCTTGCTGATATCAAGGTAAATGGCAGAATTTATGGTGAATTATTAGAAAACAATGGCAACACAAATGCTAAATTTATTGATAAATCCTTTATTCCTCTAGGCTAATTATAAGTATTTGAGATATTTATAATACTCGAGAAAGAGACAGCTAGCCCTGTCTCTTTTTTATGCCTGACGTCTTTTTAATACCGCTGAGAATATTATGACTATGTTTTGTACCTATCGTGCTAGCTGTGTTAAAAAATCAAGGTGGATAGACCAATCGCCTAAGCGTATGCAAGAGGGTCGTGCTTATTGCCAATCCACTTTATCCGTTAACCTATTATTGCTCATGAGTATGGGTATTGGCGTGTCTGCTACGGCGCAACAATCCAATCCTGTGTTTATGGAAGCTCCGGCTGTGGCAAGCCAATGGATAGCACCGCAGGTGACTACGGAGATTATGATTACCGCCCATAGCCCAGCGCAGCCAATTGCTGCTTTTATTAAGGAATGGGATGCGCCTCTAGAGTCGGGCAAGCATGCTTATGCGCAAGGACGCATGGCAGTAGAGGTGCGCCCAGCGAATAGTGCAATTAGTTATGGGTTGGGCTGGCGCTATGATTATATGATGCGTTTTAATCAAGAAACAGCCAACTTATACTGGCAATATAAAAACAAACAGATTCCTAATAAAGATCAGGTTTACCCGATCTATCTAGAAGCAAAGCATAATGAGCGTGTTGGCGCAAATATAGGTTTTACTCAGAAAATCGTTCCTAATTGGCAACTGACGGCATACGCGAATCTTTGGAAAGGGCTACATGCGCTTGAAGGGGATGCAGTAGGGACGTTGACTTCTCAGGCGGCTCTTGAGGGCGAAACGATTAGGAATATCGATCGTTTAAACAATATTAAAACGGATTTAAATTATTATTACGATAAGCCCGCACTTGGAGAAGAAGACCTAAATTGGTATCCGGATAAGCCTACAGGTTATGGCTATTCAGTAGATATCCAGCTGGCAGGGCAGATAACAGATAAGACCGCGCTTTTGGTTCGTGGCTATGATGTGCTTGGTCGCATGCATTGGCAAGACATGCCGAGTACTGAGTACGTATTAGATTACGATGTAAATAGAGCAATTATTGATGAAACGCACGGTCAATTAAGAACTAATAATGTTACTCAGACATTACCTTGGCGTATTGAGGGCAGTTTGACTCATCAATTGACAGATAAATGGCAGCTTGGTACCCATGCGCAAGCGAATGATATTGAAACCCTTTATCAGTTGTCAGCTGGTTATCAACTAGATAATCCATCTATGCCTATACCTATAGTTATTACCGGATTAATAGAACCGCAAACACAGGCACTTGGTTTAGCGATAGATAGCAAGTATGGTGGGATTAAATTACTGACTGATGATATTGATGCTGAAAAAGCCAAACGTAGTGAGATTAGCTTATATGGACGTTATGCTTGGTAAGCAATCAATTTAGAAAATCGGTTGCTTAAATTAACAGCTCAGCATGATAAAAAGCATAGTTGCTAAAACTTATCTTCTGCTCCGTCGCGTAGCTTAGGGTAGATGACTATCGGTCTATCTCCTTCGAAGTATAGTCCTGTTTTTAGTGCGCCATTTTCATCGTAGATAAAAGGCGATTGACGTCCATCGTAAAAGTCGCGTTTGCTGAACCATTCGATATAATGCGCGGCGCGCAATGCGGCTATATCAATCGTAGCGAGATTAGCCGTATCATTCTTATCGCACCATTCATGTATCGGAAAACTCGGCGCTAACCAAGCAGGATAAATAAAGTCATTGGCGTTTATTGGCAAAAAGAACCGACCCTTTATGACACCATAACGCTTATCAATCTTAACTTGTCCATGCTTTTCGGTTTCCACCCACACCGTACGAAACTGTTTGGTTTGCATATGGGTCATTTTGCGCTGCAAATTATCGTTGGAATTAATCCCAACCCAATTTTCAGGCTCAAAAGGCACTGATCCCATAAAGAATTTAATCGCCAACTCCCAATGTTCGGTTAGCTTTTCTTTATGGTTATATAAAATCAAATCTAGCTCGCCAGTCGTCTGTTTGCCGTTGAATAACTGCACATTACTAGCCAGTATCTCGTATGGATGTAAGTTACGCGCAAAACCATCTTCTAACCAAAATGATAGCAATCCTTCAAAATGAAAACCCAAACGATTGGGGCTGGGCCTTTTTAATAAATAGCGGGTTAGCTCCTGATAATCATTGGTAGTATCCAGCTCTTTTAAACGCTGCTGATATGCCTCAAACTGCATTTGCCAAAAACTTGCGCTATGTACCGTAATCGCATGTGTATTCTGATGTGGCGCAAAGTCCAGCCACGCCGTCAAAACATTTGGACATGCCAGCACGTAAGCCAAATCTCGCACATAAGGTCGCTGGTATGCTTCCCAAGGTGCATAAGTTGTGGGAGTATCAGGGCGTGTAGTCTTAAACTCAGACATAGGTCAAACCAGAGTAAACATAAGGTATTTACCCTAGCGGCTTGTTTAGTAAAAGTCTATAGATGACAAGTATCAGCTAGGGTAGTGCTTGATTGTCCTATTACTAAATCATGATATAAAAATTAAGCTGAATATCTGGTGCATTTGATAATAAAGGCACTAGGATAATGATCAGAAATTTTAGTATAGCCAATGACAATTTGGGTGGTTTGTTAAATATTTTTTGGACTGATGATTTTGTGATGGTTGAAACTTCAGATTTTTCTAAGTGTGACATATTTATAGCTCCATATTTACCGTAACTTGATTGATACGGCTCTCAACATGGCTCTATGGTATGAGGTGTGGCTAATTAAAAAAATCCCCTTAACCTATGCTTATATAGATTAACTTAGGTTGAGGTACAATTAAATTATGATTGTGGTCTGCCTGCTTCACTAGCATAGCTAGGTGATACTTCTTTAATCCATGGTTTTAAGTTTATAGTATGATTAGGGAGTTCTGTATCAAAGCCAGCATCTATTAATTTAGACCATACTATTTCACACATTTCACCTATCTTTATATTGTTTTCGATATCTCGTTTCCAATGTTCTATAGCTGTATGTTTTGCAAACTCTTTAGCTAGTATTTTTTTCTGACTAATTCCTTTACGAGGTTCAAAGTGCATTCTATTTTCAATAGGTTTATTATTTATAACCTCTTCTTCAATTCTTAATAAATCTTTATGTAAAATAATTAAATTATCAATATTTATACGAATTTCAATAAATGAAAATGTATCTCTTTTATCAAATGAACATAGATAAGGAAATTTCTCTGTAAATTCATTTAAATCATCGTCATCCGTAGAGTCAATCACAAAGCTTAAGGTGTTAATTTCTAACATACGATATTTTTTATCTTTCACAGTTATATCCCATTCATCGAGTTGCTTTGGCTTACATGGATTGTCATTATGACTAGAGTTATAAACAAAACCTTCTATTAAAAGTAATAAAGTCGAATCTTGTAAATTATTAACCATCGCTAAATTAAACAAAGAATATTCATCTACTCTGAATAAGATAAACCCCATATATAAATCATCTATTAATCCATTAGATACTCTTTTTTCCAGTTTATGTGCAATCTTTAAAGTTGGCTTTACTTCTTCTTCACTTAAGCTGTAGACATCGTTAGGAAAGACATTTGAATCATAAGATTCAATCTTTACACGTAATGGCTTTTTAGAAAGATTGTCCATACGAAAATGAATAAAAGCATTTACTCCTCTACTAGATATTAGTTTTAACAATTTTTTTGGTTTTATATTATCAGTTTTATATTTTCTATTTAAGTATTCGCTAGCTTCTTGCAAGCTATAATATTCTAAAGTATCGAAACTTAATGCTATATCGTTATTGCTCACAATTCACACCTCTACACTCTTAAATCAAAGTAGATGCAAGGTGGTGATAGTACAAGAATATGAGTAAATACCTTTTACTTGATCATTCCTAGCCTTGCCCAAAGTTCTATCATTTGTTCTTTGAATACATCATACAATCACTAGCCAAATTTAGCATAAAAAAAGCCAACCATTGAAAACAATGATTGGCTTTTCTGTATTACTACTATATTTGGTCGGAACGGCAGGAAGTAAAGTGTAGGCTGAATGCTTTTATATAAAAGGCTTTAGGTTTTATAAAATAAAAATATACCGCAAAATATACCGCAATTTGCAAAAGTCACTTTGGACTTAGCGGCCATCAGTATATAAAAATAACGAAGATCTGTTAGCCGGTATAAATAATTAAGATTGCTTATTGTCACTTTTATTTACAAGTTTTCTTATATTTATCGTTTTCTTTGAAATATTCTTAGTGCTGAGCAATAGATAAACGAATAAATTCGCATGCATTTTGAGTGTGCCACCACACATTTAAATCAACTACTGTAAGTAGATGATTACTCCATTTCCTGCTTCCTGAGTTTTTTTCTGCTTCCAATGCCAACTACCTATTTCATTGGCTTAGAGACGGTTTTTTGTTTTGGAATAAATGTCTAAATCAGGGTTTTTTGCTTCCTAAATTTCTTGCTTCCTGACTTTCTGCTTCCAAAAATTATTATCTATTCTTAACAAGAATTCTTTTATTCAATATAACCTTTAATTCCGCTTTCATGCTGGTCTTTATATACCCTACTATCATACAATGAGCTTTATAAGCCGTCATAAGTCGATGTACGCCATCGCAGTACGTGTTAGCCAATTTTTAAGCCTGTCATATCATCCCAAGCATTTACCCTTGCTCAACAAACAATAAGACAATCCCATGACCAAAAACTTCTCTCAAACAGCGGCTTTCATCTGGTCTGTTGCTGACCTATTACGTGGTGACTTTAAGCAATCGCAATACGGCCGTATTATCCTGCCATTCACACTGTTGCGCCGCTTAGAGTGCGTATTAGAAGATACTAAGGCAGATGTGGTTGCAGAGAGCCAGCGTATCGCTGAGATGGGTTTGCCAGAGGAAGCGCAAGAGAAGTTCATCATTCGTGCCAGCAAGCGACCGTTCTACAATATCTCGCCGATGGATCTCAGCAAGATGGGTCAAAGCGATATCAAAGATAACCTCAATACTTACGTACAATCTTTTTCTAAAGACGCGCGTGAGATATTTGAGCATTTCAAATTTGAAGAGTTTGTCGGTCAGTTAGCGGATGCCAACCTACTTTATAAAGTGGTGCAGATGTTCGCCAATACCGATCTGAGCCCTGAGACTATCTCTAACCATGAAATGGGCTTTGTCTTTGAAGAATTAATACGCCGCTTTGCTGAAAGTTCTAACGAAACCGCAGGGGAGCATTTTACCCCGCGTGATATCGTCCGCCTGACTACCTCACTGGTATTTATGGAAGATGATAACGCCCTGACTAAAGACGGCATTATTCGCACCATATATGACCCGACAGCGGGGACGGGCGGTTTCTTATCCTCTGGTATGGAATACGTGCTAGAGCTGAACCCTGACGCCGTGATGCGTACCTATGGTCAAGAGCTAAACCCTGAGTCCTATGCAATCTGTAAAGCCGATATGCTCATTAAAGGGCAAGAGGTTAATAACATTAAGCTGGGTAATACCTTATCCAATGATCAACTGGTCGCTGAGAAGTTTGACTATATGCTATCTAACCCGCCGTTCGGCGTAGATTGGAAAAAGATATCAGGCGAGATCAATGATGAGCATACGCAAAAAGGTTTTGACGGTCGCTTTGGGGCTGGCTTGCCGCGCGTGTCTGATGGTTCGCTATTGTTCCTGATGCACTTGCTTAGCAAGATGCGTCCGATTACTGGTGATGATAAAACGACAGACAACGGCAGCACTCAAAACAGCAATCAAGGCAGCCGTATCGGTATCATCTTAAATGGCTCGCCGTTATTCACGGGCGGCGCAGGGAGTGGCGAGAGTGAGATTCGCCGTTATATCTTAGAGGCCGACTTGTTAGAAGCCATCATCGCCTTGCCAAACGATATGTTCTATAACACCGGCATCGCTACCTACATCTGGATATTAAGCAATAAGAAAACAGCTGAGCGTAAAGGTCACGTGCAACTGATTGACGGTAGCAATCTATACAGCAAAATGCGTAAATCACTTGGCTCTAAGCGTAATGAGATGAATCATGACGACATCAAGACCATTACCCGCAGCTTTGGTGACTTTGAAGTGGTTGATGCGCGTGTGCTAGATAAGCCAGAAGAGGTGAAGTCCAACCGTGGTCGTCAGTCGGCTAATCCTAAATCTGAGCCCGCCAAAACCTTTGCCAGTAAAATATTTGCCACCTATGAGTTTGGCTATCGCCGCCTGACTATTGAGCGTCCGCTACGTCTATCAGCCCAGTTATCTGATAGTGATATCGAGAGCCTACGCTATGCGCCTAAGCCTTTTGATGTGGTCATGCCAGCGCTATATGAGAAGTTTGGTAGTGACTGGACGACTGATAGCGAAAATAATAACTATGGTGACTTATCAGCGGTCACGTTAGAAGCACGCGCCATGATTAAGGCAGACTTTAGCGAGCTGAAAGAAAGCCAAGTCAAAGACGTACTGGCCGCTAAGGTATGGCAGTCGCAGCTTGTGCTAATGAATAAAGCTAAGGCATTACAAACGGCTATCGGCACGCGCCAATTTGATGACTTCAATGAGTTTGAAAGAGTGTTCAAGCAAGCTCTAAAAGACGCTGATGTTAATCTTGATACCAAAGAGAAAAAACAGCTGATAGATGCCATCACGTGGAAGAACCCCAATGCTGAGCCGGTCATCAAAAAGACGGTTAAGGCTGCCAATCCGCTGTATGGTGCGTTTAGCTACAAACCTGCCCCGACTAATCAACAAGCGGACAAGCCCGCCAAAATCGTAGAGTTCCAGCCAGATGGTGACTTGCGTGATTATGAAAACGTACCGCTTGACCCAAGCATGACCACCACGGCGCTGATTGAAGCGTACTTCGCTTGTGAGGTGCAGCCGCATGTGCCGGATGCGTGGATTAATGCCGATAAGGTGGATGCTATCGATGCAGAGATTGGCGTGGTCGGCTATGAGATACCGTTTAACCGTCACTTCTATGTGTATGAGCCACCGCGCGCGCTTGCCGATATCGATGCGGACTTGGATGCGGTTAGTGCGGAAATTATGCAGTTATTGGGTGAGGTGCATTCGTAATGACTGAAGTGCTAACGAAGTATCAGCAGTATGCAGAATATAAGGATTCTGGGGTTGAGTGGTTAGATGTTATTCCAATGCATTGGGTTATGAGTAAGATTAAGTATATTGCGCCATTTCAAGTGGGTTGGACACCACCGACAGGTAATGACTCTAATTTTATAGGTGAAAATATTTGGGCTAATATATCTGATTTGAGAGGAAAGGTAATTACTGACACCGTCAAGAGAATCTCAGATAAAGCAGCTAAAGAAGCATCTATGGATATAACTTCCAAAGGCTCACTGCTTTATAGCTTTAAATTATCTGTAGGGTCTGTATCTTTCGCTGGTTGTGATATGTACACAAATGAAGCTATTGCATCTTTCACATCGGATTCTTTGCTACCACTTGAATACTTATACTATGTTTTGCCAAAGTTTTTAATTGAAAACGCATCTACAAATATATATGGAGCAAGGATTCTTAACCAAGAGTTAATAAAAAATGCGATTATTCTCAAGCCTACTTATGAAGAAGCTGAAACAATCGCTAACTTCCTCGACCATGAAACCGCCCAAATCGATACCCTAATCGAAAGACAGCAAACCTTAATAAAACTATTAAAAGAAAAGCGCCAAGCCGTTATCAGTCATGCTGTGACCAAAGGCTTAAACCCTGATGCAATAATGAAAGATTCTGGGGTGGAGTGGTTGGGGGAAGTGCCGGAGCATTGGAGTGTTAAGAGTTATAGACATGCGTCTAAAATTTATCGCGGTAAGTTTGGTCACAGACCACGTAACGACCCTGCTTTTTATGACGGTGAATATCCTTTTATTCAGACTGGCGATGTAGCACGTGCAGGAAAAATTATAACTTCATATTCGCAAACCTTAAATGAAAAAGGTAAAAGCGTAAGCCAGTTGTTTCCAGAGGGCACTTTGATGATGGCGATTGCTGCAAATATTGGTGATACAGCAATTTTAGGTTTTGAAGCATACGCGCCAGACAGTGTTATTGGTTTTAAACCTTATACAGGCGTCGGTGTTGAGTTCTTAAGATATAGTTTTTTAGCAGCTCTACCTGCATTTGAGCAAACGTCGACTCAAAGTTCTCAAGCAAATTTGAATATAGATAGGGTTGGTACTGTTAAGGGAGCTTTTCCTTCGCATAATGAGCAAAAGGAAATCGTAATTTATTTAGATAACATGCTAGAACATTACAGAGCAATTGAAGTGAAAGCAAATGAGCAAATCCAACTGATGCAAGAACGCCGTACGGCTGTAATATCTGCTGCTGTCACGGGCAAGATTGATGTGAGAAGTTGGGAAGCGCCTGATAGTGAAGCTATGTAAGGTGTATTTTACATTACTAAGCTATAGTGGCGTGCAGTACGTTTATGGCATAAAAAATAGTAGGGAATAAAATGAGTAACATCTTGCGTGACTTACCAACGCTTTATGATAAAGCCCAAGGTCTTCAGAACGTTTTGATTTCTAGAGCTACTGGTGGTGATAGTAACGATACCGATTACGTTATATTAAGAAAAACGATTTTAGAATCAAAATTCAGTACTTTAGTACCTGACTTTGTTAGGCACGCAAGGGATTTAAATCAGTTTTGGCAGATGATAAAGTATAAATATGACTCATATGCAGAACGTAGAGTTTATATATATAGTGAGTTTCAAAGCTTAATAGAAGCTATAGAGTTTGATAAATCTGGAATGAGTCCCGCTTTTGAAAAGTCTATTGAAGTTATAAACTCTAGTTATATTGATAATATGTGGAAGAAAGCTATTGAACGCAAAGCTAATGACCCAGAGGGCGCAATCACTTTATCTAGAAGCTTAATTGAGTCTGTATGTAAACATATTTTAGACCTTGAACATGTTTCTTATGGAAAAAATGCTGATTTATCAGAGCTGTATAAAAGTACTTCTGAACTATTAAAAATGTCTGCTAGCCAATATGAAGCAAATTTAATTTTCAGACAAATTCTTGGTGGATGCTCAGGTATAGTGAATGGCTTAGGTTTGTTACGTAATAATGTTGGTGATGCTCACGGACAAGGTGTTATCAATGTTCAGCCGAAACCAAGACACGCTGAATTGTCAGTTAACTTAGCAGGCTCGATGTCACACTTTTTATTGTCTAGTTATGAAGAAAGCTATAAAGGTAAATGATAGTTTATAAGCTTTTTATTTTAATTAAGATGCGCTTAATAAACATAAAAACAAACAAAAGGACTTAATTTATGAAAGCAATGACTGTAGCAGCCATACTTACCTCACTGGCCGTGACCACCATCGCCCAAGCACAGACTTACAAGTGGGGAGATGATTATTGCAGTTATAAAGGTGATTTCGATAGTAAAAAATATAGTGCCGCACAAATTAAAAACTCACACTATGTAATGGATCAATTAAATACTTTAAATTTAGACGTTCGTCATGCACCTCAGAGTGCTGCTGAAATTAAGCAGCTATCTAATACAGATGTAGATGCTTTAGACAAAGAGTATGCTCAAGTCAAAAACAAAGTTAAAAAACTTCAGGTCGTGCCTCAAGCGCAAAAATATAGGCAAAATCTGCTTGATAGCATTGAGAGCGAGTACACAACGAACAAGTTAGTGCTTTTGGCTTATGTTAATCCAGCAGAAGCCATCAAACAAAGCCCAGCTATATGTAAAACCTATATCGAGCCGCTATTGCAAAGCGAAAGTAATGTACAGAACAGATGGCGTCAAGCTGTCGAGGAGAATATTAAGAAGCTCGCGAAGGATTACCCAAATGATCCAAACTTAATCAAATCTCAGCGAAAGCTGGCAATGGATCGTTATCAAGATGAGAAATCAACTAACGCTTCTTTCTATGCTAGAAAAAATCTGGTTTCATATCACTTCAACAACTGTCTTGTTGATACAGGCTATAGTCCTGATTCAGAAGATGTCTTTACTGACTCACAAAAACTGAATAAAGCGCTGTTTGGTAAGAGCTTTAAGCAAATGTGTGATGAGCCTTAAAAACTAATTGGTAAACTGGATGTTCGTGGCTGGCAAGCGCCTACCGTCGACATCAAAAACTAAGTACGATAGCCCATGCTTTTAATTAAAAGGAGGTTTTTTTGTATAATTTAATAGTCATTGGATATGAAGATGAATCATGGTTTGAAAATGGAGTTGTGGAAATTACCACTACTCGCTTCTTAGAGTATACAAAAACCTCTGTTATAGAAAGATTTAAGAATAATCCTAAAAATATATATCAATATCCATGCCTAATTATGAAAGAGGGTGATAATCCTGATATATATTTGTGCAAAATTTCTAACGTTGAGCGTAATGGAAAATATTATAAGGTAAGCTTCAATATTTTCGATGATAGTTATTTTAAGTACTCAGATATTGAATCTCTCATAGTAGAATTAGATATAAGGCAACTAGAGTTAACTAGAACACACTGGGCATTAAAAGATAGTTATTTAGTAGAAATATTATTATCTCCTGTTTCAAATCTATCTGAAAAGAACAAGAAAATAATTAAAGATTATTCAGATACATTTATACAGCGAATTGAAATTAAAGAATCAATAATATCCCCATTTGGATTTTTGGATATAAAGATAGATTATGATAACAGAAGTAAAAGTGTTGAAAGTGTAACTGATTTTATTCAAAAGATATTCAGTCATAAGAATGATAAAAATTTTACAAATTTTTATAGAGGGCATTCAAGTTCTAAATATAAACTTGAACCATCACTATTTAGAAAAAAAATTGATGGCAGCTTCCATTTTTTAGAGAATGAAAATACAATCTATAACGAGTTACTGACTCAAAATTATAGTGAATTTGGTACGGATAATAGTACTTTTGACAGACTTGTTCGTATGCAGCATTTCTCATTACCTACTAGATTGTTGGATATTTCAACTAACCCATTAATAGCATTGTATTTTGCTTGTAAAGGTGGAGAAGGGCTATCAGGCGATGTGGTTTTCATTCAAGTTCCGAGAGATAAAATTAAGTACTTTGATTCTGACACTGCAACTTGTATTGCTAATCTTTGTAAACTAACAAATAAAGATAAAGAAATACTTAGTGGTGGGGTTACTGAGCCCAATTATACAGTTGTTATGGAGAAGCTATATAACTATATAAAAGATGATAAGCCTTACTTTCAAGAAAGAATGAAAGAAAGCAGTATAAATGAAATACTTTGCATTAAAGGTAAAATAACAAATCTCAGAATAAATGCTCAATCTGGTGCCTTTTTAATGTTTGGTCTAGATGCAGAGCTAACAGATGGAAAAGACTTCGGCTTTAATATTATTCATTATTTAATAAAGGCTAAGGATAAAGAAAAATTATTAGAGAGTTAGATTTATTAAATATAAATGAAAGTACTTTGTTCCCATACTTAGAAAATTCAGCTAAATATATTTCTAATAAATTTAAAAATATTTAACGGACTTTATATGACTGATACTACTTACGAATCCGTTTTTCAAGCCGATATCGTAACTCAAATGCAAGCGCAAGGCTGGCAGTTAGGTAATCCTAGCGGCTATCAGGCAGAGACCGCACTATACGAGCAAGACGTGCTGGACTTTGTGCAGACCACCCAGCTGCAAGAGTGGGAGAAGTTCTGCCGCACCTTTCCTATCGACTCTGAACGCCACTTTATCACCGCCCTAGTTAAGCAGCTGAATAAGGCTGATGAGCACTCAACTGATAGAGCCTCACGTACTTATGGCACATTGGGCGTATTGCGTCATGGGTTAAAGATTCGTAATGCGCGCTTCTCACTGTGCCAGTTTAAACCTGAGCACAGTCTTAACCCTGAGATCATGGCACGCTATGAGGCTAATATCTGCCGTGTTGTCCCTGAAGTAATCTATAGCCCTCATGCCAGCTTGAAAGACAGCACTGACGGCAAGGTCGCTAAGCGTAACCGTATTGATGTCGTGCTATTTGTGAATGGCATACCTGTAACGACGATGGAGCTAAAGTCTGAGTTTAAGCAATCCGTACAAAATGCCATCACTCAGTACAAGAAGACCCGCCTGCCAAAAGACCCTGATACTAAAAAACCTGAGCCGCTGCTGACTTTTAAGCGCGGCGCACTGGTTCACTTTGCCGTCAGTCAATATGAAGTCTATATGACAACGAAGCTGGCAGGTGACAGTACTTATTTCTTACCGTTTAATAAAGGCACAGCCGATGGCGGCGCGGGTAATGATACGCCGAGCGATAGCAGCCGCTATGCCACCGACTACCTATGGAATGAAGTACTCACCCCAGACAATCTATTAGCCATTCTCGGCCACTTTATGCACTTGCAGATAGAGGAAGAAGAGGACGCGATTGGGCGTAAGTCCAAAAAGGAAACCATGATGTTTCCGCGCTACCATCAGTGGGATGTAGTGACTAAGCTAGTCAACGCGGCCATTACTGAAGGCGCAGGTCAAAAGTATTTAATCCAGCACAGCGCAGGTTCAGGCAAGTCTAACTCTATCGCATGGACTGCCCATCAGCTCTCTACGTTATACAATAGTGACGGCGATAAGCAGTTTCACTCCGTTATCGTTATCACTGACCGTACGGTACTTGATGATCAGCTACAAGATACCATCTATCAGTTTGAACATGCTGATGGCGTGGTCGGTAAGATTAATAGAAAAGAAGGTGACGGCTCAAAGTCTGAACAGCTTGCCGCCGCGCTGGTGAAATCGCAGCCGATTATCATTGTGACGATTCAAACCTTCCCATTTGTACTCAAAGCGATTGAAGATTCTAGCGTCCTAAAATCGCGCCGTTATGCCATTATCGCCGATGAAGCACACTCCTCACAGACAGGCTCTACGGCTCGCCAGCTTAAAGAAGTGCTAATCTCTGGTGATATAGAGAGTAATACAGATGATGATAAGCCGCTATCTAGCGAAGATATCTTAGATGCCACATTAGCCGCACGCCGTAGCAGTCCTAATCTAAGCTACTATGCCTTTACTGCCACGCCTAAGCCGAAAACCATTGAGCTGTTTGGACGTTTGCCTAATCCTGACTTGCCAGCCGCTAGCGATAACCTGCCATCCGCTTATCACGTCTATTCAATGCGCCAAGCCATTGAAGAGGGTTTTATCTTAGATGTGCTTAAAAACTACACCAATTATAAAGTGGTCTATCAGCTCAAGCAGAAGCTGGCCGCCGAAGATGATGAGGTCGATGCCCGCCGCGCCAAGATTAAGCTCAATAACTGGGTGCGACTCCATGAGCACAATATCGCGCAGAAAGTAAAAATCATCATCGAGCATTTTAATGACAACATTAAAGGCTTACTAGGTGGACAGGCCAAGGCGATGGTGGTGACCGGCTCACGTAAAGAAGCGGTACGCTATAAGCTGGCGTTTGATAATTATATCGCTGAGTACGGCTATAGAAACATCAATGCCATGGTGGCGTTCTCAGGTGAAGTTACCTTCAATGATAATGACCCTGATAGCGGCGCACTGCTTGGTGAGAAGTTCACTGAGCACAATATGAATATTGGCCTCAAAGGCCGTGATCTACGCAAAGCCTTCGACAGTGATGACTATCAAGTGATGCTGGTGGCTAATAAGTTCCAGACAGGCTTTGATCAGCCGAAACTCTGCGCTATGTACGTGGATAAGAAACTGACGGGTGTGGACTGCGTGCAGACCCTCTCACGGCTTAACCGTACTTATAAGGGTAAGGCAGAGAGTGGCACGTTTGTGCTCGATTTCTTTAATGATCCTGAAGATATTTTAGAGGCCTTCCAGCCCTATTATGAGACCGCAACCTTAGCGGACGTGTCCGACCCTGATCAGGTGTATGACCTCTATGAGAAGCTGCGTGCCAGCGGTATCTTCTTATGGAATGAAGTAGAACAATTTGTTGAGGCGTTCTATAGCAAGAACAAGTCTAACGTGGCCATTAGTAATATCTGCAAGCCTGCGGTTGAGCGTTGGCAGAAGCGTTATAAGCTGGCGCGCGAGCAAGCACAGCATGCTAAGGTAATGCTAGAGCGCACCAAAGCGACGGGCGATGTGGTGCTGATGACCAATACTGAGAATGACTACAAAGGTTTTAAGGCCGATCAAGATGCACTAGAGATCTTTAAAAAGGATTTGGGTACTTTCACACGCCAGTATGAGTTTATGTCGCAAATTGTGGACTATGATGATAAAGAGCTGGAGAAGCTTAGCCTCTATGCGCGCAATCTACAGCCGCTACTGCGTGAAAGTGTGGATAATGAAGATGAGGTTGATCTAAGTAATATAGTGATGAGCCATTACCGTGTCTCAATCCTGCATCAACAAGACTTGAAACTAGAAGAAGGCAAGTCTGAGTATCAACTTGATGGCGGTAGTGGAGCGGGTACGGCGACCCCTAAAGATAAACAAGAAGCGTTTTTATCGCAAATTATTGAGCGCTTAAACGAGGTGTTTGCTGGCGAGGACTTTACCGAGAATGATATGGTTAATTTTCAAAATACCATTTGGGATAAGGTCACAGAAAACGAGATTGTGGTAAAGCAGTTTAGTAATAATAGTACCGATCAAATCATGTTAGGCGGTTATCCTGACGCCGCTATGGATGCGCTATTTGAAAGCCAAGAAGCCTATGAGGGTATGACCATGCACTTATTGTCTAATCCTAGTCAGTTTAAGAAGTTCATTAGATTGATGCTTGATACGAAGCTGGGTGATCACGTATAGGTGAATTTATAGAGAAAAACAGAGGTTTAGGCGGGAATATTTATCTGGATGAATAAACGCCTTTTCTCTGATTCCTCGTGATTCCAAATTCCTTCTCTGATTTCGCTGTATCTATTACGTGCTAAGCGATTGACGTGATTCAAATATTCTGAAAAAGGCAATTATTGATTCCAAATTCGCTTGATTCCATGGTTTTGCTTCCAACTTTGAGATGGAGATATTCAAAATAATGAATAGTAATCTGATTATCTCCATCCTCAAATTGAGGATGGTAAGTTCTTCACTACTTGGTATGTGTAAACTATAACTATGTATTTGTCGCACGGTTGCGCAGGAATAACTATCTACGTAGCTGTCTCTATATAAGCTCTCTGTGCTTTTTCACTATTAAGTGTATGTAAAAGATACTAACTAGCATAACTACACAAGACTTCTTCAGCTGATTCCGCTGTACCTGTTACAAGTTAAGCGATTGGCGTGATTCCATTGTTTTGAAAAAGGCGATTCTTGATTCTAAATTCGCTTACTTCCATTTTTTTCGTGTTCAATCGATCAAATAATGGCGGTTAGTATTGCTAATCCAAAGTTGGATTAGGGTTCAATTCCCAATATATTCGTCTAAGTTCGTATGGTGATAAACATATTGGCATCAAGAGAAAATGCAGACGATACACGCCTGCCTCTTACTATTTTTCTGTACTTTAACGATTGGGACAGACGAGGCAGAAAAGCCAAAATGTAAAGTCATGTCCGTTTCGGTAGGTTCATACGAAAGTATGTTAGAGATATATGTTATTGCAAAAGCTTCCTATCCTCATAGAAAGTTTTCATAAATTATATAGCAGTCGCGCTTACCCAGCCTTTTGAATTAACAATTATAGCTTTAATATGCGACTGACAAAACTGACGAAACTACAAGATCAGCATTAAGAAAAGCGCTATTTTTTCAATAACGCCCAGATACTGCACTGACAAAACCGACAATACTATATAAGTTCAGCCACTCTTGGGTTAATGAAGTAAAGCTCCGTTGGTCGACCACCTTTACCAGTACTCGGTACTACTCGCCAGCTTAGCCAGTCATGTTCGACTAGCACCTCAAGTGCATTAAGTACATCATCTGCATCAGTTAAACCTTTCCAACTTTTGCGGATTAACTGCCTAGCAGTAAAGCCATGTTCAATCCAATCGGTTTTGTCAGTTTTGTCAGCTCCTCTCTTGACCATCCTCATGATTTTATCGGCTAAATAAGAAGCTTTGATATTGGCGCTATCGGTGACTATGCCGTAAATTCTCATCATGTGAGTCTCTAGCATACTATGCCATGCAAGCGCGGCATTAAGTGCTGTCATGCCCACGCTACCGAGATTGGCTTGATGCTCGATACAGTCCACTAGATGAAAGATTAAAGCCAATGAAGCTATCGTCTTTGGGTATTTTGTCATGTGCTCAGATATGACGCTGTGCTCGCACTCCTCAGCTTTGGCTTTTACATCATCATACCAGTTCATAAATACATGAAAGGCTTCATCAGTAAAGTGGTAATAAGGTCGTTTGTGATGTTCATCAGGTTCATTAGCGCCATAGTTGATAAGATCCCAGTCATTCATATTATTGATGGTTTCGAATAAATCATAAACGATTTGGCGTATCTCTTTGTTAGGTGCTATGTCTTTTTCTTTCACGCCTTTGATATGATCAGGATAAACAGCAAGTTGAAAGCGCTGTATAAATCCATCGTTATCTAAGCCCTTAATAGTTCTCTCTAAGTATTTTTCTAGCTTATTTGGCTGTATGCCACCAATGACAGATAAACAATGATGTTCAATGAAAATCGAGCCTCTCATAACTCTATCCATAACATGACCTCCTGTACCATTGTAAGCCATAAGATAAAACTCTTTTGCCTCGCCGTTACTTTCTCCATTTAATGATGCTAATAGCCCTATTAGTTCATCACGTTCTACCAGTAAGCCATTATTGGTTTGACTGAGCAACTCGCCTAACTTTTGATAAGTACTATCATTAGCTATGTAGCGCTTCATTACGGGCATATGCTCATCAGCTTGGTTCGCTTCTGTAATGCTTTGCGCTTTGGCTTTTAAGTCATCGTCTGTAATTTTGTTCTCAGCATCATTAGCTTGCTGAGCTTGGTCTTTCGCTAACTTCTGCAATTCACTTTTAACAGCTTTAGTTTTATACTCATTAATCTCTTTTTGAGCAGCAAAATCTTTTTGCGCCTGCTCGTACTCTGCTTTTGCTTTATAAGTTAGATTACGCAAAGGCTTCATGCCAGCGTCAAGCGCTGGACTTTTTTTAGTTGAAGGATTACCAATAATAGCGCCCCATAAGTTTGGTACAACTTCCCAGTCATCTTTAAGCTTTGGAAATATACTTACTTTCGTACCTAAGGCGCTAGCTAGTGAAGTGACTAATGGTATAGCCACGTACTCAGTAGATGTGCTGAGACGTTCAGCATTATTATCCACATATCGTTGTAAACTATCAGGTAGCATGCCTTTAGTAAGCGTCTTAACTGCTGGCAGTGTTTGAATAATAGGTTTGGGCTTTGGTTTGCCTAGTGCCTGTAAGTTTATAATCTCAGCATCAGCGATCAGATTATCGTAGACAGCGCCAAACTCAAGCGCTTCATAAATAAGCGTATGATCACAAATGATAGCTTCAACGTTCATTCCTTTAAGCGGTGTGATTACCTTGGCTTTCTTATCTGAGGTGGTCATAACGGTCACTTGCTGCACTTCTGCAAAATGCTTTACCGTCTGGTTAAATAAGCTCGGTACAAGGCAAGTCAGTACCGTCACATCAATACCCAGCTTTCGATAAGCGTTGTAACATCGCACTGCTTCAGTTAAGTTATCTATCATTATCCACTTACTATCTTTACTCATTGAGCCAATGACAAAAGCGCTTGGTATGTCAGTATCAGATATAAAGATACGTCCGTTATCCTCAAGCGGTATGCTGGCAAGTGTGACAGTCTCAGCTTGATTGTTAACTGTTAACAGTCCTATAGTGTCATTGGTATTGAGCTGCTTTTCACCTGCCAGTGCACCTGTAAATATGCTAATATCTCTATCTAGATAGATAGCTGAGTTTGATAATCCATTGTTTAGTAAACTCTCTATGTAGTGGCATAATAAATTAGGACAGCACGTAAGAGGTTTATACTAACCCAAAGAGGAAAATAGTATGACCAACAAACGCAATCAATATACCCGAGAATTTAAATTAGAAGCCATCAGCTTAGTTGTTGATCACAACCGCACCATACCTGATGTGGCCGATTCCTTAGGGATAGGTAAATCCACCTTGCAGAAATGGCTGAGTCAATACCGTCAAGAAATGAGTGGCCAAGCACCTAAAGTCGGCAACGCTTTAACGGATGAACAGCGAGAACTTCAAGAATTGCGCAAACAAGTTAAGCGGCTGACTATGGAGCGTGACATTCTAAAAAAGGCTTCTGCTCTGCTGGCATTGGACAGTCTGAACGGCTATCGTTGATAAGAAATCTGGCAGAGCAAGATAAACAGGTGAGTAAAAGCCTTTTGTTCAAGCTGTTTGGCGTGATGAAAAGCAATTACTACTATGGCATGCAGCCCAAGCCCATCAGTCTTGAAACCGTCAAGCACAAGGCATTAATTCGTCAAATATTTAACGACTCAAAGCAATCAGCAGGCGCTCGCAGCATTGCCGCCATACTAATGAATGAACACGGCATCAAGCTGACCCGCTATATAGCAGGTAAATTCATGGCGCAGATGGGGCTTAAAAGCTGTCAGTTAAAGATGCATAAATACAAGCACGCTGACGAGGCGCATAAAACGCATCACAATATCTTAAATAGAAATTTCAGTCAAACAGCACCCAATCAAGTCTGGACGGGCGATGTCACATATATTCGTATCAAAGGCGGCTGGTGCTATTTAGCTGTTGTTTTAGATTTATATGCCCGTCGTATTGTTGGCTTTGCCGTGTCAGATTCGCCTGACAGTATGCTGACAACCAAAGCGCTGCAGATGGCATATCAGACGCGCTTACAGCCAATTGGAGTGCTGTTTCACTCTGATCAGGGAACCCATTACACCAGTAAGAAGTTTGCTGAATCCGTGGCGAGTTGTGAAGGTATGACACAGAGTATGAGTCGTCGTGGTAATTGTTGGGACAACGCGCCTACTGAACGCTTCTTTAGAAGTTTTAAGACTGAATGGATGCCAAAGGGCGGTTATGAGAATATTACTGAAGCTAAGATCGCCATCAGTAATTATATCTGGGGCTATTATCAAACCGTGAGACCGCATACTTTCAACGATTATTTAACACCGCTAGAAAAAGAGAAACGATACTTTAATAAAAACCTCTTATCAGGTGTCCTAAATTAGTTGACCACTACACTAATGTGTTATGACCTGCTACATCTGCCAATGTAGCGAGTCTAAAATCTGCGATATATTGTGACAAGCCTGTGCTAATAGCATGGGCTTTTTCATGGGTGTTAGTCTGTGGCATAGTAGTCATCTATTACTCCTTTTCTCGCAACTCGTTCTACTGATATATAGGCTGATGCCTTTCAAAGTAGAGACTAAGATCGGCATTCCTATAGCGTTGCTTTGGTAAGAGCATTTACACTCCACTAATTTTTTAGTTATAAAGATTTCAGGTTCGCTCTGCTTGCACGCCACTAATGATATAAGCAAGCCGATGACACTCACCCATAGCATAAAAATGATAAAACTAACCCACACGCCACGCTTGCCAGCTCGCGCACCGTTCTTGAGCTGTGAGTTGTCTTTGATAGGATTATTACTCATAGTGTTTTGCCTCCACTGTTGGCAAGGTTATAAGCCCATCTATCATTTCACTAACTATCCTTGCCAGCTCACTATTTGCCAGTAGGGCAGACCTTATAGCTACAATAATGCCCTTACTTGTATCATCTTTGATCTTGATAGCACTAAGTGCCATTGATAGGCTTTCGGCGTCGTTTGATATGTCTTGTACGCGGTCGTTAATGATAGACAGATAAAGGCTATCAATTGCTACTAGGCGAGCTTCTAAGATGTCGTTTAATTGGCTCATGGAGTCACCCCAGTATTAGAAAATTTGCTTTCTAGTTCTAGTAAGGTCTGCTCATCAAGCCAATAGACCGCAAACCACTTATTGTTGTGCTTCATCATTTCGCTTTGGATTAGCAGTCCTGCACCTCGCAAGTCGTAAACGCGTTGCGCTAGGCTTGTGATTTGGTAAAGGCAGATAGACTCCCATATACTGATAGTCGCGCCTGTCATTAGGTGCGCTCTGACTATTTCTATTTGGGTTTTGGGTGCTTGCTCATTAATAACAGGTGCGGTTGCTGTGGTTGTCATGGCTTACACCTTCTCGCTAGTGGTTGAGGTGTGACTTTCCAGCCACTCGATAACATCAGCATTGCGCCATGCCGTCATAGTAGGGGATAGTTTGACTGGTGCTGGGAAGCGTCCATCGCGTGACCATGCCCATAAGGTACTGCTACCAAATGGTAAGAATGGTATTAGCTGGCTGGCACGACTCATACCAATAGATGGCAGGTGCGGAATAGGGATGGTGTGCATTGTTGTTTTGGCACTGCTAGAGGTGTCATCAGGGAAAGAGATATCAAGGTTATGGTTATCTACATTGGTGTGTTCTGTCATATCAATAAATCCATACTATGTACCACTACGGTATGTAATGGCTTGTTTTGTATGGGTCATCTTATGTTTTCAGACTAACTGATAGTTCTAATTAGAAAGGTATGAGTTCTAACTAGAGGTTAGTTAGAGTTAAATACTATTTTTGTGGGCAAGATCTAACCAATAGCCAATGACATCTTTACTTACTGTGTGACCTTGTCTTTCAATAGCCGCTTTTATTTTCCCGTTACTATCATTAGAATATGGCTTTGTTATATCCATTTTTAGGAGTTCGCTAGTAAGTGCTGCTATTATCTTACTAACATTGTTTGCAGTTCTAGGATGCATTTCCCTATCATTACTCTTTACAGCTCCCTCATCTAGACTTTTAATATTAGCTACTAGGTTGCTAATATTGTTTTTTTGCTCAGCTATTGTGGTATTAGCTATTTCTAACCTATCTAGTAGATTAATTACTTCATTGCTCTCAGTGTCATTTTCCAGTTTTTTTAATTTATCAGACAGTACTTCATTTTTCTTATGATACTCAATTAACATGCGAGCGTTACCATACATTGCTTTATGACAAAGCTTGAAAGTAGAAGTGTCTAAGCCTAGCTTAACCATGCATTCTAAGCTTAATAAGTCTTCAGTTTTCCAAAAGTATCTATTTTCATAATCATCTGTTCCATTCTCTAGTAATACATCTTCTAAAAAGTTTTCTGTAGGGTAAGGAATATCATCTTTATCTCTATGACTGTCATAATTTAGAGGCGCTAGGTTATATCCTATATACTTTTTATCTAAAATAACGTTTTCATAGGGATAATAAAAGTTTAGCTTTAAGAATTCGTCTTCGTTTATCAGATATTCAGATATTACTCTTAACTCATCGTCAGTATATAATTCCAATAATTCTATAAAGTCAGAAAAGGGAATTAGGTTATGGTTTTCGATAGGAGTCTTATAATTATCATCGTGGTGTTCTTTTCTCATGACGTCGTAAATAATACCCATACTTCATGTTCCTATACTCTTAAATCAAATTAGGTGCAAGGCACTGACAGTCTAAAGGTGTATAAATGGCTTGCTTTAGGATAATTAATCGTAGCCTCGCATAATCGGTTTAAAAAATTATAAAAAGTCTTCTTGTTTTAATTTTGGTGTGAAGCTGGTATAAACAGTTTTAGCGTCTTTTCCTTCATATATATCATTAATAAAACTTGCCCATTTTTTCATCATATCTGTTCTATAGGGTAGGTGCTGCGCTCCGTTATAAGCTTTACTGATCTTATTTTCTTTCTCATGTGCCAGCTGTAGCTCTATCGCCTCGTGCATAAATTCTCGTTCATGTAATGTAGTGCTGGCAAGTCCACGGAAGCCGTGCCCTGTCATTAGTCCTTTATAGCCCATACGCTTCAATGCATTGCTAAAAGCATTTTCACTATAAGGTTGATGCCTCTCAATATTGAAAAAGACGTACTGGTTCGAAAGACCTAGTTGTTTAATCTGTTCTAAAATAGCTATTACTTGAGGTGCAAGGGGTACTAGGTGTGGTCTGTCCATTTTCATCTTGTCAGCTGGTATGCGCCATACTTTGGCTTTGTAGTCTATCTCCACCCATTCCATCATTCGTAGCTCTTGTGTCCGCACAAACGTATAACACATTACCCAAAAGCCTAGCTTTACTAATAAATGACCGCCGTACGCATCAATATCTTTTAATAGCTTAGGTAGTTGTTGACTGGTTACGCGTGGGTGATGTTTCACCTTATGTGGTTTTAACGCTTCGGTTAAGTCATTAGCTGGGTTATGAGTTATCAAACCCTCACGTATGGCTTGTTTAAATATCTGCCCTGCTTGGCGTATCGCTCTACGTGCCATATCAGTAGCGCCTCTTGCCTCTACTGCTTTACCAATAGCCAGAATATCAGGAGAGGTTATGTCATCTATGTGCATGTGACCAATCACGGGCTTAATATCGCGCTGGTACTGTGAGTAATCACGGCTATAAGTCTTAAGGGCAATGTGGGATTTGCGATCGTCATGCCAGCGTTGTGCTATGGCGTCAAATGTTTTGGTACCGTCAGTATCGGCTTGTAAGCGTTTCTTATCGTGCTTAGGATTGATACCTTGCGCGATTAACTCTTTTATCTGTTGGTTACGCTGGCGAGCTTCAGCAAGGCTCATTATTGGATATTTACCAATGGTCAGACTTTGGCGTTTATCAGCGTATTTATAGTCACTTACCCATACCTTACTACCAGTGCTACGAACCCATAGGCGTAAGTTATTACCGTCACTATATTTGTCAGGTCGGCTAGGGGTGCAAGTATCTGATGGTTTAAGGCGTTTGATTTGACTATCGGTTAAAGGCATGACGGTATATTTCCATAACGGTATAATTTATACCGCAAAATATACCGCATTTTTACATGGATTACCATGCACTAAGATGGACTGTCATGTAGGCATTGTTGCTTGAAATCGCCCAAAATAAAGGGCAGACGGTCAATGACGGTCTGCCCTAATATTATGTTTGGTCGGAACGGCAGGATTTGAACCTGCGACCCCTACACCCCCAGTGTAGTGCGCTACCAGACTGCGCTACGCCCCGAATGACTGACTATTTTACGCAAAATTATGTATATTGCAAGGGCTATTTATTTTAGCCAAAATCTACAGTCGTATTTTACCTATAACAGTCAGCTGAACCAATGAGCAGTTAACCTTAACCCAATAGCTCTTTTAGGATCTGGTTTACTTGCTGCGGGTTAGCACTACCACGGCTGGCTTTCATCACTTGTCCAACCAGACCGTTAAAAGCTTTTTCTTTACCGCCACGATACTCTTCGACCATCACTGCATTTTTAGCGATGACCTCTTCAACGATGGCTTTGATGGCACCGGTATCGGTCTCTTGTTTAAGCCCTTTTTCTTCGATGATTTTATCAGCTGCGTCATCAGCATCGCCGCCTTCGCGCTCATACAAAGCACCAAATACTTTCTTAGCCAATTTACCAGATAGCGTATCGTCTTTGATACGTTTCAGCATGCCAGCCAATTGCTTGGCGCTGATAGGGGAGTCAGTAATTTCTTTATCATCTTTATTCAGCGCACCCAGTAGGTCGCCCATGACCCAGTTTGCCGCCATTTTGGCATCTTGCTGATCAATTTCAGCGACCACATCTTCGAAATAATCAGCGAGCTGACGACTACCAGTCAAGATACGGGCGTCGTATTCTGATAGGCCAAGCGCTTCTTCAAAACGCGCACGACGAGCAACAGGTAGCTCAGGCATTGCCGCACGAATGCTATCAACCGTATGCTGCTCGATACGCACAGGTAGCAAATCAGGATCAGGAAAATAGCGATAATCGTTGGCGTCTTCTTTAGTACGCATAACACGAGTTTCGTCGCGCTCTGGATCATAAAGCATTGTTGCCTGCAAGATCTTACCGCCATCTTCTAAGATATCGATTTGACGTTCGATTTCACGATTGATGGCGCGCTCGATAAAGCGGAATGAGTTTAGATTTTTCAACTCAGTACGAGTGCCAAGCTCGGCGCCAGGCTTACGGATAGAGACGTTACAATCACAGCGGAATGAGCCTTCTGCCATGATAGCGTCTGAGATGCCAAGCCAAGTGACCAGCTGGTGAATGGCTTTAATATAGGCAAGCGCCTCATGAGCTGAGCGCATATCAGGCTCAGAGACGATTTCAATTAAAGGTGTACCAGCACGGTTGAGATCCACACCCGTCATACCATCGACAGCATCATGCACTGATTTCCCGGCATCTTCTTCTAAATGCGCGCGAGTGATACCCATGCGTTTAGGGTATTCATTCTTTTCACCTTCGTTAACCACAACATCTATATAACCTTCGCCTACGATAGGGTTGGCCATTTGGGTAATTTGATAGCCTTTAGGTAAGTCAGGATAAAAATAGTTTTTGCGGTCAAAAGTATTGAATAAACCCAGCTCAGCATTGACACCAATACCGAATTTTAAGGCACGCTCAACGACGCCGCTATTAAGAACTGGCAAGACACCCGGTAAACCTAAGTCTACGATACTAGCTTGGGTATTTGGCTCATGACCGAAGTCAGTCGGTGCGCTCGAGAATATCTTGCTTTCGGTATTAAGCTGGCAGTGAATCTCGATACCGATGACCACTTCATAGCCATCAACAAAAAGCTCTTTACGAACAGCATGTTTGCGAACAGCATTATTATCAGTAGTAGTTGCTGTGTTCATTATACCGTCTCCTTCGCGATGGTAGAGTGTTGCAAATGGTGATCCGTATGCTGTTGGAATAAATGCGCGGTACTAAGCAGTTGGCTCTCACACCAATGCTGTCCAATCAGTTGTAGGCCAATAGGCAAGCCCGCTGATGTTAAGCCAACTGGCTGACTAAGCGCAGGTAGACCAGCTAAGTTGACACCAATGGTATAAACGTCACCCAAATACATCGTAGCAGGATCAAGGTCTTCACCAAGTTTGTAAGCAGCTGTTGGTACGGTAGGACTGGCAATCACATCGCAGTTAGCAAAAGCATCTTCGAAGTCTTTGACGATTAAACGACGTACTTTTTGTGCTTTTGTATAATACGCGTCAAAATAACCAGCAGATAGCGCATAAGTACCGGCCAAAATACGGCGTTGTACCTCAGGACCAAAACCTTCAGAACGTGAACGCGTGTATAAGTCTATCAAGTCTGTTGGGTTTTCACAGCGATACCCAAAGCGTACGCCATCGAAGCGTGATAGGTTTGATGATGCTTCAGCCGGTGCGAGCATATAGTAAGTGGCAAGGGTAATCTCTGGATCAGTGATTGTCACTTCTACAATCGTCGCGCCAAGATCTTCGTATTTCTTTAATGCCGCACGTACTGCTTGCTCTACCTCAGTATCAAGACCTTTACTAAAGTATTCTTTAGCGACACCAATACGTAAACCAGCTAGCGGTTTAGACTGATCAGCTGCTACTGCGTCATTGAGGTCTTGTACATAGTCAGGCATATCATAATTGATAGAAGTCGCATCGCGTGGGTCATGACCAATCATCGGTTGCAGTAGATACGCGCAGTCCATGGCACTACGCCCCATGCTACCTGCTTGATCAAGACTAGAGGCGTAGGCAATCATACCGAAGCGAGATACGCGACCATAAGTCGGTTTGATACCAGTTAAGCCACAAAATGAGGCAGGCTGACGAATAGAGCCACCAGTATCACTACCGGTAGCAACAGGTACAAAGCCTGCCGCCACTGCTGCTGCACTACCACCTGATGAGCCACCAGGTACGTGGTCTAGATTCCAAGGGTTATGCACTGCACCATAGTACGAGCTTTCATTATCCGAGCCCATCGCAAACTCATCCATATTGAGCTTGCCAAGACTGATCATGCCTGCTTTATCGATGTTAGAAACGATAGTGGCATCATAAGGGGAGACAAAATTGTGCAACATCTTAGAGCCACAAGTGGTCAATACGCCTTGGGTACAAAAAATATCTTTATGCGCCATGGGTACGCCGAGTAATGGGCGCTTATCGCCTTGCAGACGCATTTCGTCCGCCGCTTGTGCCTGCGCGCGCGCCGTCTCAGAAGTATGAGTGATGAAGCTATTGATCTTACTGTCTAGCGCGTTAATACGCTTGATATAGTGGTCAGTCAGCTCAAGGCTGCTAAATTGTTTGTCTTGCAAGCCAGTAATAAGCTGCTGCGTACTTAATAGATGAAGTTCAGACATAAGGTGTCGTCCGTCAAAATGTGAATAGCATAAAATTAGGGGAGGTCAAAATAAAATAGCGACAGCGACTTATTCAATCACTTGCGGTACTAAATACAAGCCATCTTCGATAGCAGGCGCGACCGACTGATTGCGCTCGCGATTGATATCATGTTTAGCGATATCAGCACGTAACTCTTGGCAGGCTTCATGGATATTTGATAAAGGTTTGATATCGGTGGTATCGACACTGCCCAGCGTATTCATCAGCTTTAATATTTTAGTGATATCAGCAGCGTAGCTATCGGCCGTATTTTTATCAACGCCCAAACGAGCAAGGTTGGCAACTTCTAGGATTTCTTCACGGCTGACGTGGTTGTCAGACGTTAACGGTTGCTGTGACATAGTGTCTCCAGTGACGGACAGTTTTTGTTAGAGTAAGGTAGGGCTAAAAAGATCAGCACTTAAATAAGTGCCTTAGCTCAAAATGTAGATATATAGTGCAGTTATTATAAAGCATCTGACCTAAGTTTACAGAGCCAAGTTTACAGAGCATGACGCTGGATTGCTGCACAATCTTTACTAAGATAAGACGTTTTGCAAATTTGACTGAGTAGTTAGGGCTTGATGAGTAATTGCTTACCATTCGCTTATGAAATACGTTACAGTGGGCAGCTCGCTGAGCAAACTATTAGGTAAGCTACTCATTAAAATCAGCACATAGCGTTCGCGTCTTGTTAGTTGTTGAATTAAAGGCTGTTTCATTAAACAGATGGTTTTGTCTGCCAGTTCAAACTTTGTAACAACTTTTAGCGCTTAAGCACAAAATCCTAGCGTACTGATGCAAATTTCTGTGTTTTTTTTGAACCAAGTCGGTATAATTTAGCTCAGTTTTTTCATTTCATCATTATTGCTTCGGTTTGACTTGTTGCGATGATAAATTCTCGCGATGAGTGATACGACCTGCTCAACACTGACGAGTACCTATTCAGTCAGCCTCATTCGCCTCATTCGCCTCATTTGTAATACGCTGGAAATATTAGTCATGAACCTGTTTGGATTTTTATCAAATAATATCGCAATCGACCTCGGTACTGCGAACACCCTTATTTTTATTCCTGGTAAAGGCGTGGTGCTCGATGAGCCTACGGTGGTTGCGCTACGAAGTAATCGCACACAAAACCCTACTGTCGCTGCTGTTGGTGTTGATGCCAAGCAGATGCTGGGGCGTACGCCTGCCAATATTACCGCTATTCGTCCCTTAAAAGACGGCGTGATTGCTGACTTTGAAGTGACGCAAAAAATGCTCAAGCATTTTATCACTAAGGTAAAAGCCAAACGTTTTATGGCTCAGCCTAACGTAGTGGTTTGCGTGCCTTGCAAATCTACGCTTGTTGAGCGTAAAGCGATTCGTGAAGCGGTTTCTTCAGCGGGCGCGAGCAAAGTATTGTTGTTAGAAGAACCAATGGCAGCAGCGATTGGTGCTGGTATGCCGGTTCATGAAGCCAGTGGTTCTATGGTGGTTGATATCGGTGGTGGTACGACTGAGATTGCGGTCATTGCCTTGTCAGGCTGCGTCTATGCCGAGTCGATTCGTATCGGTGGTGATATGTTTGATGATGCCATTATTACCCATGTACGCCGTACACATGGCTGCGTGATTGGTGAAACCACGGCTGAGCGCATCAAACAAGAAGTAGGTTCTGCTCTAAACGAAGATAGCCAGCTAGAAGTAGAAGTACGCGGACGTAGCATGGCAGAAGGCGTGCCAAAAGCTTTTACTGTCAACTCAGAAGAAGTCCAAAAAGCCTTGAGCGACCCATTAAGTGGTATCGTCAGCGCGGTAAAAGCGGCACTTGAGCAAACACCGCCAGAGCTGTCATCAGACATCGCTGAGCGCGGTATTGTATTGACTGGTGGCGGCGCATTGCTCCGTGATTTGGACAAACTTATTTCAAGAGAAACGGGTCTGCCAGTTACCGTTGCTGAAGATCCATTAACGTGCGTTAGTCGTGGCGGCGGTATTGCCCTTGATTTTATCAATAACAAAAGCTTAAACATGATTTTTGTATAAATCATGGCTTATAAAGCATTGTCATATTAGCAATGTTCAGATAAGGCCTAAGATAAAGTTGAATGAGAAGTAATAGATGAATAAGATTAAAGGTAGCCAATAAGGTTACCTTTAATGTTATCAACAACGGCTACAATGCATGATCAGCGATACCATCATTAATTTATCAGTTATTAATACTATTAGTGATAAAGGTTGTTAATGATAAAAGCTACTAGTTATAAAGACTATTAATGCGATGATAAGTTCAAACATTTAATATTCTTAGATTTTATAACATGGTCACATTTATATAATGCTATTCAGTGCTGGCTACTGCTCACATTAGAACCTCTATATTAGACGACCTATGATTCCAAGTATTTTTGCTCGCCAACCACTCGCGCTGCGTATGACTGCTATTTTATTGATAGTGGCATTGATACTGATGTGGTTTGATAGCAAAAATCCAGAATGGTTTAACCCTATTCGCTCAACGAGCCACGCCGCAATGCAGCCTATTTATGAGCTGTCATTATTACCCAGTTATGCGAAACACTGGTCTAGCGGTAGCTTGCAATCAAAAGAAGTGCTACGCCGCGAAAATATGCAGCTGAAATCGCAACTTATCCACGCCCAAGCCAAGCTACAGCAGCAGGATTATATCTTGGCGCAAAACGCTCGCTTGCAAGGTATTCTATCGACCACGCGCCCTGAGCAGTTTGATTTAAATCTAGCACAGGTGATTGGTACCGATACCAATCTTTTGCGTCAAATTGTGGTGTTGAATAAAGGGGCGCAAGATGGCGTGCACGTCGGGCAAACGGTTATCGATGAAGACGGCATCTTAGGGCAGATTATCAATGTCTATCCCAATACCAGCCGTTTATTGCTGATTACCGATGAGCAGCAGTCAGTTGCCGTTACCGTCAAGCGGACTGGTCAACGCGCTATTGTCACCGGTCAGGGCATACCTACTTCATTGAGCCTCGATTATGTCTTTAAAACCTCAGACGTGCGCGTCGGTGATGAGCTGGTATCATCAGGATTGGGCGGGCGTATACCAGCAGGTTATAGGGTTGGTCGTATCGCCCATATTGAAGATACGCAAGCGGATAACTTTAGAAGCATTGAAGTCAAACCAGCGGCGAACTTTATCGACAATGCTTATGTACTGATACTGCAAGATAAGCTGACTAGTAAAAACAATGCCGGCATCACTGAGCCTTGATAGTCATTGTTCAAAATAATAGTTGTCTAATATTTAGCCGCTATCCAATCTAAGCGTACTGTTTTGCCTCTCGTTTTTTATTCCCTGCAATGCTGAATTCATTATTAAGTAGCTGCTAAATATTCGCTAAAGGTAAGTATTCATGGCATATCCTGATTCTGAACATGCAAATGGGCTACTGCTTGCCATCATTGTACTGAGCTTCATTATTGCCTCATCACTCAGCGTTTATCCGTTAAGTCCTAGTATGGCAACATTGCGTCCCATGATAATGATCATGGTGCTGATTTTTTGGTTGCTATTTCAACCGCGGTATGTGGGCATTTTTAGTGCATTTACTATTGGACTTATCGCCGACCTATTGATGGATACGCACCTAGGACAACAAGCATTTTCTGCTGTGGTCGTGGCATTGGTGATAAAAGTCACTAGCATCTATATGAGACAACTAAATACTGTCAGTGCTTGGTTAGTCGCGAGTTTAGGACTGACTGTCTTTCAAGTGAGTTTGTGGATACTACAGATGTTTATCCAAAATGTCTTTGTCGCCCAATCCGCTTTATCGTTATTAATGAGCATTATCAGTTGGCCGTTGGTACTACTGGCTTTACGTAAATTTGCACGTTAATTAAGGCAGTTATTGAAGCAACTATTAAAGCCGTTATTTTCATTAATACCTTTTACTAACTGCAATGCGAGAAAACTTTTCAAGCGCATGTCTCAAAACCGTACACATCATAGTTCTAAATTATAAGAGAGTAGCGATGGATATCATCTTAGCGTCTGGCTCGCCGCGTCGTCGTGAGTTATTATCAAGGGCGAAACTAGACTTCACTATCTTGAGCGTTGATATCGATGAAACACCGCATGATAATGAGTCACCCAAAGATTATATTGCCCGCATGGTCGCCGCCAAGGCAGAGGCGGCGATAGAACAATTAAATATAAATCTTAAAAATAACCAAACTGATTTACCTGAGTCGTTTATTGTTTTAACCTCTGATACTATCGGTGTATTAGCAGATGGTAAAACTGTACTGGTTAAGCCTATCAATCGCGAGCATGCTTATAGCATGTGGCAGCAAATGTCTGACAATACCCACGAAGTATGGACGGCGGTGCAAGCCACTCAAATATCTTTACTTCCTCAGCTTTCTGAAAAATCAGAGCTTGCTAACACACCAAACTATAAGCAAGCTTTCCAAGTCGTTAATCAACAACAAATCATTGAACGCACAGAAGTAACCTTTATAGCATTAACTAAAGAGATGATGCGTAACTATTGGGACAGTGGTGAACCTGCTGATAAAGCCGGTGGCTATGGCATTCAAGGATTGGGTGCTACGTGGGTTAGTCGTATCAACGGTAGCTATACCAATGTTGTAGGACTACCGCTCGCACAAACGCTGGCGTTGATTAAAGATATGACAGACACTAGTATTTAGTAAAGCAGGTAAAGTATTCAGAGATGAGAGTAGAGACTACTGAATCGTCTGCACATAATGACACGGTAGGGTTATGGGCAAAAGCAAGTTGCATTTGTTACACTGTACTGTAAGGCTACCACGCCATGAACGTTTCATAAGAAAGCTGAGTGATAAGAGAAAACACTATGTCCGAAGAGCTGCTGATTAATATTAGTCCCATGGAATCTCGTGTTGCCGTGTTAGATAATGGCATCTTGGGTGAGATTTATATTGAGCGCCATAATAAACTGGGTTTGGTCGGTAATATCTACTTGGGCACGGTGGTCCGTGTGCTTCCTGGGATGCAAGCAGCCTTTGTCGATATCGGGCAATCACGGACGGCATTCTTACATGTTAATGATATGCAGCGCGAGCCCCGCCCTGTCGCTGAAAACAAAATGGCTGAAAAAATTAATAATGACAGTACTATTATAGATGCTACTGTTAATGATTTAGCAGCAACACCGCCAGTTATTAGTGCGCAAAATACTGAAGTCGTACCGGCATCCAAAACCCTTATCCAACATCGTCTGCATGAAAGCCAACGTATTTTAGTACAGGTCACCAAAGACCAGCTTGGCAGTAAAGGTGCACGCTTAACCACCAATGTATCGCTACCATCACGCTATTTGGTGTATCTGCCATCAAGTGATCATATCGGTATCTCGCAACGTATTGATGGCGAAGAAGAGCGTACGCGCCTCAAGACTGAGCTGAATAGTCTCATGCAAACTGTCAATCTTAAAGGTGGGCTGATTGCCCGCACGGCTGCTGAACGTGTGCCTGTCGATAAGCTTGAGGAAGATATTTATTATTTATTACAATTATGGCGGACTATCTGCGCCCGTCGTCAAGAAATGAAACATAATCAAAGCTCCGAGCTCATTTATCAAGAATTATCACTGCCGCTGCGCTCTATTCGCGATTTAGTACATGCTGGTACCGAAAAAGTCGTCATTGATAACGCGCAGATTTATGAGCAAGTCAGATATTTTGCCAAAGACTTTGTGCCTTTTGTGTATGATCGGATTGTGCATTATACCGCTGAGCAATCATTGTTTGACGTGCACCGCGTCGAAGACGACTTACGTGATGCGCTCAAACGGCGCGTCGATTTAAAGTCTGGTGGCTACCTGATTATTGATCAGACTGAAGCCATGACCACTATTGATGTCAATACTGGCTCATTCGTTGGCGGTCGCTCATTAGAAGATACTGTTTATAAGACCAATCTTGAAGCCACACACGCCATTGCTCGGCAACTGCGTTTGCGTAATCTTGGTGGTATTATTATCCTAGATTTTATTGACATGCTTGAGCAGCAGCACAAGGATGATATCCTTGAGAGCTTGCAGTCACAGCTGATACAAGATTATGCCAAAACTAAAATCACTCAAGTCAGTGAGCTTGGCTTGGTAGAGATGACCCGTAAACGTACCCGAGAGTCGCTTGGACAGCAGTTATGTGAGCCGTGCTCGACTTGTCAAGGGCGCGGCTTTGTCAAAACAGCTGAAACCGTCTGCTTTGAGATATTTCGTGAAATCATGCGCTGTGCTCGTACTTATAATTCCCCAAAGAAGTTTACTGTGGTTGCTCATGCAGCGGTCATTGATTTATTGTTGACCTCGGAGTCGGATACAGTGGCAGATTTAGAGTATCTATTGGGTAGGGTGATTACTTTTGATGTCGAGAATCTTTATACGCAAGAGCAATATGATATTGTTTTAGATTAAGAGTCTTAAATCAAGAGCTGTGAGCTAACGTCTTTGGATGTATTGCTTTAAGCTAAACGTTACAGCTATTACTTCACTATAAAAATAGCTGATTTAGCCTAAAAACAAAGGTTTATATGAATTCTTATCAGATATAATTATAAATAACGCTCTTGCAATCGTTTGATTGTTATGTATAATACATACCACTGAATTATATATGCGCAGCCAATCAAACAGCTGGCGCTATGACAGCTAGAGCATCGTTTCTAGCACTATTTCATTATGCCTTTGCTGACATCCAATAATAGGAGGGTCGGCGGGGCTTTAAACTATTTTGCTTTTGGCACGCTATAAGTTCGGATAAAGAACTCATTCTGGTTAAGAACAGAAGGCCGCTTTAAGTGAATATTTAACCAAACGGCTTTTAGTCATATCTTTGCAAAGCAAGAATGACTAGAGCACATATTAGGAGCTTGCTGGCATGGCTAACCAGAGAATCCGTATCCGTCTTAAGTCTTTTGATCATCGTTTAATTGATCAATCTGCACAAGAGATTGTTGATACTGCAAAGCGCACCGGTGCGCAAGTTTGTGGTCCTGTACCGTTGCCGACTCGCATTGAGCGCTTCAACGTTCTAACCTCACCACACGTAAACAAAGACGCTCGTGATCAGTACGAAATCCGTACTCATAAGCGTATGGTTGACATCGTTCAGCCTACTGACAAAACTGTGGATGCGCTAATGAAGTTAGACTTGGCGGCGGGTGTTGACGTTCAAATTGCTTTGGGTTAATGAACATCACACCCAACCCATTAATATAAGATATAAAGAGGTCTAAAATGGCGATCGGTTTAGTCGGTAAAAAATGCGGCATGACCCGTATCTTCACTGAAGCAGGCGCATCTATCCCTGTAACAGTGGTTGAGGTCAGTGCTAACCGCATTACTCAAGTAAAAAATACTGATACAGATGGCTATCAAGCCATTCAAGTTACCACAGGTACCCGTCGTGACAGCCGCGTAACAGCAGCACAAAAAGGTCACTTCGCTAAAGCTGGCGTTGCCGCTGGTCGTGGTGTTTGGGAATTTCGTGCCAATGAAAGCGATCTTGAAGGTCGTGAGATTGGTGGTGAGATCCTAGCTGACTTGTTTGAACAAGGTCAGATGGTTGATGTCACAGGAAACAGTAAAGGTAAAGGCTTTCAAGGCGGCGTGAAGCGTCACAACTTCAGCATGCAAGATGCCACTCATGGTAACTCAGTATCTCACCGTGCACTTGGTTCTACTGGTCAGAACCAGTCACCAGGTAAAGTCTTCAAAGGCAAAAAAATGCCAGGTCAGATGGGTAACAAACGCGTTACCGTTCAGGGCCTAGAAGTGATATCGGTTGATGTTGAAAAAGGGTTACTTGTCATCAAGGGTGCTATCCCAGGTGCCACCGGTGGCGATGTCATCGTACGTCCGTCAGTCAAAGCCTAAGCAAGGGGATTAACGTGGATTTAAAAACAGTTACAGGGGCGGCAGTTGAGCTTTCTGATACGGCTTTCGGTCGTGAATTCAACGAAGCACTAGTGCATCAAGTCGTCACCGCATATCTTGCTGGTGCTCGCCAAGGTACACGCGCTCAAAAGACCCGTGCCGAAGTTTCTGGTGGTGGTATTAAGCCATGGCGCCAAAAAGGTACTGGTCGCGCTCGTGCAGGTTCTATTCGTAGCCCAATTTGGCGTGGGGGTGGTCGTGCATTCGCGGCTAAACCACAAGATTGGTCACAGAAAGTAAACCGTAAAATGTATCGCGGTGCGATGCAGTGCATCCTAGCCGAATTGATTCGCCAAGAGCGTCTGATTTTGGTTGAAGAGATAAGCGTTTCTGGTCCTAAGACCAAAGAGCTGATCGCCAAGTTACATGAGCTTGGTGCACCTCGTGCACTAATCGTCACCAAAGATGTTGACGAAAACTTATACTTAGCCGCTCGCAACATCCCACACGTCAATGTACTTGGTACAAACGAAGTGGATCCAGTGAGTTTGATTGCTTTTGATAAAGTAATCATGTCAGTTGAAGCTGCGAAACAATTTGAGGAAGCACTAGCATGAACAACGCAAGACTTTATCAGATCCTAAGAGGACCTGTATTCTCAGAGAAATCTCAAATGCTTGGCGACTCACTTGGTGTACAGGTATTTAAAATTGATTCTAACGCTACTAAGTTAGAAGTCAAAAAAGCAGTTGAGATGATGTTTGAAGGTGTTGAAGTTTTAAAAGTAAACACTTTGAATGTTAAAGGTAAGACAAAGCGTTTTGGTAAAAGCATCGGCCGTCGTAATGATTATAAAAAAGCCTATGTTACCTTAAAAGCTGGTCAAGATGTACAAATGGCTGATGCTGGTGAAGAGGTAGCTAACACTACTGCTTCTACTAGTGAAACAGCGAACAACGAATAAGGATTACACTCATGCCTATCGTAAAAGCGAAGCCAACATCACCAGGCCGCCGTTTTGTTGAAAAAGTGGTGCATCCACACCTTTATAAAGGTCGTCCGTTTGCAGCGCTTCTAGAATCAAAAAGCAAGTCAGGTGGTCGTAATAATAATGGCCGCATTACTAGTCGTCATATTGGCGGTGGTCATAAGCAACATTACCGTATTATTGACTTCAAACGTACCAAAGACAATATCCCAGCAACGGTAGAGCGTATCGAATACGATCCTAACCGTACTGCTCATATTGCCTTACTTAAGTATGCTGATGGCGAACGCCGTTATATTATCGCTGCTAAAAAGCAAGCAGTTGGCGATACCGTAATGTCAGGTGAATTATCACCAATTCGTCCAGGTAACTGTTTACCGCTTAAAAACATCCCATTGGGTACTGTGATCCATAATATCGAACTTAAAATCGGTAAAGGCGCACAGATGGCTCGTGCTGCGGGTGCAAGCGTTCAGTTACTAGGTCGTGACGGTATTTATGCTATTCTTCGTATGCGTTCAGGCGAAACTCGCCGCGTACACGTGAATTGCCGTGCTGTTATTGGCGAAGTTTCTAACACTGAAAACAACTTGAAATCACTTGGTAAAGCCGGTGCTTCACGTTGGCGTGGTATTCGTCCTTCAGTTCGTGGTGTCGCAATGAACCCGGTTGATCACCCACATGGTGGTGGTGAAGGTCGTAACAAAGGTCGCCATCCAACCAGCCCTTGGGGTCAGAAGTCTAAAGGACTTAAAACGCGCCATAATAAGCGTACTGACAGTATGATCATCCGCCGCCGCGCCAAGAAGAAATAAAGGAAGAATTTCATGCCTCGTTCATTGAAAAAAGGTCCATTCATAGACGCGCACCTGTTTGCCAAAGTTGAGAAAGCATTAGATACCAACTCACGCAAACCGATCAAAACTTGGTCGCGCCGCTCAATGATTTTGCCACAAATGGTTGGCCTAACTTTATCTGTTCACAACGGCCGTACTCATGTACCGGTTATCGTGAGCGAACAGATGGTTGGTCATAAACTAGGTGAATTTGCCCCGACTCGTACGTATCGTGGTCATGGCATTGACAGAAAAGCTAAGAAATAAGGTGCTTACCATGGAAGTAACTGCAAAATTACGCGGTGCCGCCATTTCGGCACAAAAAGTTAGACTCGTTGCCGATGAAGTTCGTGGCAAATCTATCGAGCGTGCTTTGGATATCCTAACGTATAGTAATAAAAAAGGCGCGGTTTTTGTTAAGAAATGTCTTAACTCAGCCATCGCCAATGCTGAACACAACAACGGTCTAGATATTGATACCCTTAAAGTATCAACCATCTACGTTGATGAAGGCATTACGCTAAAACGTATCCTACCACGTGCTAAAGGTCGCGCTGATCGTATCAGCAAGCGTACCTGTCATATCACTATCAAGGTAGGGGAATAAGTTATGGGACAAAAAGTACATCCAATCGGAATTCGTCTTGGTGTTGTCAAAAAGCATAACGCAAACTGGTATGCTAGCCCAAAACAATACTCAGAATACCTGATCAACGACATTCAAGTTCGTGAATATCTGCGCAAAAAGCTAGATAGTGCTATGATTAGCAATATCATGATTGAGCGTCCTACCGGTGCTGCTAAGATTACCATCGCCACTGCGCGTCCTGGTATTGTTATCGGTAAGAAAGGCGAAGACATTGAAAGACTTCAAAAAGAATTGACCAAAATTATGGGCGTACCTGCTCAGGTCAACATTGAAGAAATCACGTCGCCTGATCTTGATGCTCACTTGGTAGCACAAGGTATCGCAAGTCAGCTTGAACGTCGTGTTATGTTCCGCCGTGCAATGAAGCGCGCGGTACAGAACAGCATGCGTTCTGGTGCTAAAGGTATTAAAGTTGAGTTGTCTGGCCGTCTTGGCGGTGCTGAGATTGCTCGTACTGAATGGTACCGTGAAGGTCGTGTGCCATTGCATACACTACGCGCCGATATTGACTATTCGTCAGTACGTGCGGAAACCACTTACGGCACCATCGGTGTAAAAGTTTGGATCTTCCGTGGCGAAATCCTTGACGGTATGAACAGTGTTTATAACCCCGTTAAAGAAGAGCAGACTCGGGCGCCAAAACGCCGTGGTCGTGGAAACGGAAACCGTCGAAACACAGACAGAGGTTAAACTATGTTACAGCCAAAACGTACCAAGTTTCGTAAAATGCATAAAGGTCGTAACACTGGGCTAGCTCATCGTGGAAGCACCGTTGCATTCGGACAAATTGGTCTAAAATCTTTGACTCGTGGTCGTATGACTGCCCGTCAAATTGAAGCAGCACGTCGTACCATCACTCGTAAAATTAAGCGTGGCGGTAAGATTTGGATTCGTGTCTTCCCAGACAAACCAATTACCAATAAGCCATTAGAAGTACGTATGGGTAAAGGTAAAGGTCCTGTAGAGTATTGGGTATGCGAAGTCAAACCTGGTAAAATGCTATATGAACTTGAAGGGGTATCAGAAGAGCTTGCTCGCGAAGCCTTAACGCTTGCTGCAGCAAAACTGCCCTTTAAAACTACCATTGTTAAGCGGACGATAATGTAATGAAGATCAGTGAATTACGTGATAAATCATTAGAAGAACTGACCCAGTTACTTGATGAAAAGCAACTTGATGCTTTCCGTATTCGTATGGCTAAAGCAACTGGTCAGTTGGGTAATACCCATGAAGTCCGAGTCAATCGTCGTACGATTGCTCAGATTCAGACTATGATTAACGAGAAACAACGAGGCGACTCATGAGCGATAACAATCAAACAGCTAATGCTAGCGTATTGACAGGACGAGTTGTCAGCGACAAGATGGATAAGTCCATCACAGTTTTGATTGAGCGTCTGGTTCGTCATCCTTTGTATGGCAAACAGCTTCGTCGTTCTACTAAAATCAAAGCCCATGATGAAGACAACGTTTGCCAACAAGGCGACCTTGTCCGTATCAAAGAAACGCGTCCAATCTCAAAAACCAAGTCTTGGACTTTGGTTGAAGTGGTTGAAAAAGTAGAAAAAATCTAAGTAAATTGCATTAAAAGCCAGAAGCTGTTAAAATGTCCGCCTTTTTAAGGATGCTGATTGCGCCGAGCGTATATCACTCACATTAAGAGTAAGCTGCGGTTATTTACATTAAATGCCGTCTACTCATACTGTGCTAGCGGCAGCAACTGGTTTTTATTGCTCATACGTGCGGAGTTAACGCTATGATTCAGGTTGAGTCAATGCTGGAAGTTGCAGACAATAGCGGTGCAAGACGAGTTCAGTGCATTAAAGTACTGGGTGGCTCTCATCGTCGTTATGCATCAGTCGGCGATATCATTAAAGTAACGGTTAAAGAAGCCATTCCTCGCGGTCGTGTTAAAAAAGGCGACGTGATGAATGCGGTAGTTGTACGTACCAAAAAAGGCGTTCGTCGTCCTGATGGTTCGGTATTACGTTTTGACGACAATGCTGCGGTATTGTTGAACCAAAACAAAGCGCCGATTGCAACTCGTATTTTTGGACCGGTAACTCGTGAACTACGTGGTGATCAGTTTATGAAAATTGTATCACTAGCACCAGAAGTATTGTGAGGTAATCCATGTCAAAATTACGTAAAGGCGATACAGTTATCGTGATTGCTGGGAAAGATAAAGGCAAACAAGGTACTGTACAAGCTGTAAAAAATGATCGTATTAAAGTAGAAGGCATTAATATTGTTACTAAACATCAGAAGCCAAATCAGGCAACTGGCGTTGAAGGTGGCATTCTTAAGCAAGAAGCTTTTCTGCACATCTCAAATGTCGCAATCTTAAATGCGCAAACCCAAAAAGCAGACCGTATTACTTATCAATTCGGCGAAGACGGCAACAAACAACGCGTCTATCGTTCGAACGGTGAAGTAGTGGCGACTGCGTAAGACACTAAGGGTGTAATGGTAATGGCAAGATTAAAAGCTTTATATAACAACGAACTAAAGCAGCAGATTAAAGAAGAGCTTGGTTTAGATAACGTGATGCAAGTGCCTAAAATCACTAAAATCACACTTAATATGGGTGTTGGTGGCGCGTCTCAAGACAAGAAATTGCTTGAAGGTGCAGTAGCTGATATGACCGCAATTGCTGGTCAAAAACCTGTAGTCACCAAAGCGCGTAAATCAATTGCTGGCTTTAAGATTCGTGAAGAATGGCCGATTGGTTGCAAAGTAACGCTACGCGGTGAGCAAATGTACGAATTTTTAGATCGTCTCATTGCCGTTGCAATTCCTCGTGTTCGTGACTTCCGTGGTTTTTCACCTAAAGCCTTTGACGGTCGTGGTAACTACTCATTGGGTATCAAAGAACAAATTGTTTTCCCAGAAGTAGACTTCGACAAGATTGATCGTATCCGCGGTATGGATGTGACCATCACTACGTCAGCTGCTACTGATGATGAAGGTCGTGCGTTGCTTAAAGCATTCGGCTTCCCATTTAAATAAGGTAAAGACGTTATGGCAAAGAAGAGCATGATTAACCGCGAATTAAAGCGCGAGAAAATGGTAGCTAAATATGCTGACAAGCGTATCAAGCTAAAAGAAACTATCAGTGATATGACTGCAAGTGACGAAACTCGTATGGAAGCGATGTTAGAGCTACAAGCTTTACCACGTAACGCATCACCAGTACGTCTGCGCAATCGTTGTGCTATCACAGGTCGTCCTCACGGTTACTTCCGCAAGTTTGGCTTATCACGCAATATGTTGCGTGAGCGTGTCATGCAAGGCGATGTGCCTGGTGTTCGTAAAGCAAGCTGGTAAGGGGTAACTATATGAGTATGCAAGATACCGTTGGGGATATGCTAACCCGTATTCGTAACGCACAAATGGCTAATAAAGTATCGGTAGCAATGCCGAACTCTAAGCTACGTAAAGCAATCGCTGATCTGTTGGTTAGCGAAGGTTATGTGGCTAACGCTGTTGTTACTGCAGAAGACAACAACAAAGCAACATTATCTATTGAACTAAAATACTTCGAAGGCAAGCCTGTCATCGAAACGATTCAACGTTTTAGCCGTCCTGGTTTACGCCAGCATCGCGGTAAAGACGCTATCCCTACTGTTAAGCAAGGTATGGGTGTTGCTATCGTATCAACTAGCCAAGGTATCATGAGCGATCGTGCTGCACGCGCTGCTGGTATTGGTGGTGAAGTTGTCGCATTTGTAGCGTAAGCTACACGACAATAAAGTCTATTTGACGTTTGTTAGACATCTATCGATATAGTAATGATTAATTATTTCAAATTGATAGATGTCTAACGCGGTCAACTATGCTAAACTAACACGCTTTTTAGCCTGTTAGTTTTTTCGCTAATATAAAGAAGTTAATTTTTTAAGGAATACTCCTATGTCTCGTGTGGCTAAAGCCCCAGTAACGCTGCCAAACGGCGTAAGCGTTACTTTGAACGATCGGCAGGTCGAAGTTAAAGGCAAGAACGGCATTATGTCTTTACGCCTGCATGAATTGGTCGAGCTGAAACAGGAAGATGATGCAATATTTCTCTCACCTGTAGCAGCCTCAAAAGAAGCAATGATGCATACTGGCACCATGCGCTCTTTACTAAACAACTTAGTAATAGGCGTAAACGAAGGCTTTGAAAAACGTCTTCTACTAATCGGTGTTGGTTATCGTGCACAAGCTACTGGAAATAAAATAACCTTGAACGTTGGTTACTCGCATCCAGTAGAATATACGCTACCTGAAAGTGTGTCAGCTGAAACCCCAACGCAAACTGAAATCGTTTTAAAATCAAACGACAAACAGCAGCTTGGTCAAGCAGCGGCTAATATCCGTGGTTTCCGCCCACCTGAGCCTTATAAAGGTAAAGGTATTCGTTATAGTGACGAGCATGTGATTCGCAAAGAAGCTAAGAAAAAATAAGGTGAGTTGAAATGTTTGATAAAAAAGCAGCTCGTCTACGTCGAGCTAAGAAAACCCGCGCGCACATCCGTTTCTTGGGCGTTCATCGTCTAACGGTTAACCGCACGCCAAAGCATATGTATGCCCAGATTATCTCTCCTAACGGTGGTGAAGTGATTGCTCAGGCATCTACCTTAGACAGCAGCTTGCGCTCAGGCGCGACTGGTAACGCTGATGCAGCGACGTCTGTGGGCCAATTAATCGCAGAACGCGCAAAAGCAGCTGGTATCACTAAAGTTGCCTTTGACCGTAGTGGTTTTAAATATCATGGTCGAGTAAAAGCTTTAGCTGAAGCTGCTCGCGAAAACGGATTGGAGTTTTAATCATGGCTAGAAATGATAAAAATGATAAAAATGAACAGACTGACGGTCTAGTAGAACGCTTAGTTACCGTTGATCGCGTTGCAAAAGTTGTTAAAGGTGGTCGTATTTTCTCTTTCACTGCGTTGACCGTAGTGGGTGATGGCAATGGTCGTGTTGGTTTTGGTCGCGGTAAAGCACGTGAAGTGCCAGCTGCTATTCAAAAAGCACTAGAAGCTGCCAAACGCAATATGATTACTGTTGAGCTTAATGGTGCAACTTTGCATCATCCGATCAAAGCACGTCATGGTGCTAGTAAAGTTCTTATGCAACCTGCATCTGAAGGTACTGGCGTAATCGCCGGTGGCGCAATGCGTGCTGTATTAGAAGTTGCTGGTGTCAAAGATGTTTTGACTAAATGTTATGGTTCTACCAACACTGCTAACGTTGTTCGCGCAACGTTTAACGGTTTACGTGATATGTCAACTCCAGAAAAGATGGCAGCAAAACGTGGTAAATCTGTAGACGAAATCTTGGGTTAACTTAGACTAGGTGAGTTACGATGAAAAAAATGAAAGTCACTCAATTTAAATCGGGTGCCCATCGCCTCAAGAGCCACAAAGCGAGCTTGAAAGGATTGGGTTTACGCCGTATTAATCATACTGTTGAAGTAGAAGATACTCCTTCAACTCGTGGTATGGTCAATCGCGTTAACTACATGGTAAAAGTGGAGGAAGCGTAATGGGTCTTAGATTAAATGAATTATCACCAGGTGTTGGCGCAAAGAAAACTGCCCAACGTCGTGGTCGTGGTATCGGTTCAGGCCTTGGTAAAACTGGTGGTCGTGGTGTTAAAGGTCAGAAATCTCGTTCAGGTTCTAGCATTCGCTCAGGATTTGAAGGTGGTCAAATGCCTTTATATCGCCGTCTACCAAAATTTGGTTTTACCAGTAAAATGGCAATGACGACTGCTGAAGTTCGTCTGTCTGAACTGAACAAAATCGAAGGTGACGTCGTTAGTATTGCAACATTAAAAGCTGCTAACCTTATCCGTCACGACATGAAACGCGCTCGTATTATGTTGTCAGGCGAAGTCACTAAAGCTTATACTTTTAAAGGTATCAAAGTGACTAAAGGCGCCAAGCAAGCAATCGAAGCTGCTGGTGGTAGCATCGAGGAGTAGTAACGTGTCAAAACAATCAATGTCATCGACTGGTGTACCGCTCAATCCATTTGCATTTATACGTAAGTATGATGAATTATGGACGCGTCTATTGTTCTTAATCGGCGCATTGATTGTTTATCGTTTAGGGTCACATATTCCAGTACCGGGTATTAATCCGGTTAATTTGGCTGATCTGTTTTCGCGCAACGAAAATACCATTCTGAGCATGTTTAATATGTTTTCAGGTGGTGCACTAGAGCGTATGTCCATCATGGCACTTGGCATTATGCCATATATTTCAGCATCGATTATTGTACAGATGATGTCTGCAGTACTGCCATCGCTTGAAGCTCTCAAAAAAGAGGGTGAAGCGGGACGACGTAAGTTAAACAAGTATACCCGTCAAGGCACGCTTGCATTAGCACTGGTGCAGTCATTAGGAATGTGTGCTGGTTTAATCAGCCAAAACCTTACTTTGTCTGCTGGTCTTACTTTTTATATTCCAGCGGTTACCTCATTGGTAGCAGGCGCTATGTTCTTAATGTGGCTTGGTGAGCAGATTACAGAGCGCGGCGTAGGCAATGGTATTTCAATGCTCATTTTTGCGAGTATTGTCGCTGGTACGCCAGGTATGATTTCGCAGTCTATCGAACAGGTCAATCAAGGTCAGATGAACTTGATTGTCCTCTTTATCTTTGTACTGTTAGGTATCGCGGTTACTGCCGGTATTGTTTATATTGAACGTGCTCAGCGCCGCGTCCCTGTTAATTATGCGCAAAAACAACAACAAGGCCGCAAGATTTATGCCCAACAGCAATCACATTTGCCGTTGAAGCTTAATATGGCAGGGGTTATCCCAGCTATTTTTGCCAGCTCATTATTGTTGTTTCCTGCAAGTTTGGGGCAGTGGGTTGGTCAATCGACTGATCCTACCTTTATGCAAAAGATATTGCAAAATATGGCACTGGTGTTGTCCCCAGGACAACCATTATATTTGGTTCTGTTTGGCGCAATGATTATTTTCTTCTGTTACTTCTATACGGCATTGGTATTTAGTCCACGTGAAGTTGCTGAAAACCTTAAACGTAGTGGTGCGTATATCCCAGGTATTCGCCCAGGACAACAAACTCAGCGTTACCTCGATCATGTATTAAACCGACTGACCTTTATTGGCGCGATGTATATGACGGTTATTTGTTTAATGCCAATGGTCGTTCAGTCATCGTTTGGTGTGCCGTTTCAACTTGGTGGTACGTCGTTACTGATTATGGTGGTTGTGGTAATGGACTTCATCTCGCAGATTCAAGCGCATTTGATGACCCATCAATATCATGATCAGACGTTAATTCAATCGCCCACTCGATCTTAAATGAGCGGTACGATATTTCAAGGAGTATGCTATGAAAGTTCAAGCATCAGTTAAGAAGATTTGTGGTAGCTGTAAAGTTGTGCGCCGTAAAGGCCGTGTACATATTATTTGTACCGCAGAACCTCGCCACAAGCAACGTCAGGGTTAATATTTAGGTAGAGTAAAGCGTTAAGCTTGTCCTACTTATTAAATTAATACTTGAAAAATAACGGCGGATGCGATATCATCCGCCACTTGCCGTAGTTTATGCAAAACCTTTTATAACATGTTCAATGGATAGACTTGGTTTCCAAGTTAAAACAGCGATAATAATTATAAAAGCTTTAGTATTAACAGCAACAAATCTGAAAAATAATGCCTTATTTAATAAATAAAGCTTATTTTTCTTTAATGGAGAGAAATCAATGGCTCGTATTGCCGGCGTAAACATTCCGGATAATAAGCATGCTGTTATTTCACTAACTTACATCTTTGGTGTAGGTCGTACCACTGCTCAGAAAATCTTAGAAGCAGTTGGCATTGCCCCTACTACTAAAGTCAGTCAGTTAGATGATACACAGTTAGATGCTATCCGTGCACAAGTTTCAGAATACATGACTGAAGGTGATCTTCGTCGTGAAGTGTCAATGAACATCAAGCGCTTGGTTGATCTTGGTTGTTACCGTGGCATCCGCCATCGTCGTAACCTACCTGTTAGAGGTCAGAACACTAAGAACAACGCTCGTACTCGTAAGGGTCCGACACGCCCTCTCAAAAGATAATTAACTTAGGAAGCTAAAAGATGGCAAAAGACACTCGCAGTCGCAAAAAGGTGACTCGTCGTTCAGTATCGGAGGGCGTAGCCCATATCCATGCGTCTTTTAATAACACCATTGTTACGATTACCGATCGTCAGGGTAATGCATTGGCTTGGGCCACTTCAGGTGGACAAGGCTTCCGTGGTTCACGTAAATCTACACCATTTGCAGCTCAGGTTGCAGCTGAAGTCGCTGGTAAAGCGGCTCAAGAATATGGTGTTAAGAATATCGATGTTTTGGTCAAAGGACCAGGACCGGGTCGTGAGTCTGCGGTAAGAGCACTAGGTGCATTGGGTTATAAAGTTAACAGCATCTCTGATGTAACCCCAATCCCACACAATGGTTGCCGTGCGCCGAAAAAGCGCCGCGTCTAATATTAAAGACGAAGCTTTTTATAATAAAAGCTTATAGGAGACATAACAATGGCCCGTTATATTGGACCAAAACTCAAATTATCACGTCGTGAAGGTACAGACTTAGGCCTTAAGTCTGGTGTTAAACCATACGACGTAAAAACGAAAAAATCGGCTCGTCCACCTGGTCAACATGGTGTAAGCCGTAACAAAAGCTCAGAATACTCTTTACAGTTACGTGAAAAACAAAAAGTTAAACGTATCTATGGTGTATTAGAGCGTCAGTTTGCAAACTACTACAAAGAAGCTGCTCGTAAGCGTGGCGCTACTGGTGAGAACCTACTAGCGATGCTTGAGAGTCGTCTTGATAACGTAGTATATCGCATGGGCTTTGGCTCAACGCGCGCTGAAGCACGTCAGTTAGTTAGCCATCGCACTGTGATGGTAAAAAGAGCTGGCCGTGATGAGTTTGTTCGTGTGAACATTCCATCAATTCAGCTTCAAGATGGTGATGTCATCGCTATTCAAGAGAAATCTCGCGAACAATTGCGTATTAAAAACGCAATTGAGCTGGCTACCCAACGTGGTATTCCAGAATGGCTAGATGTTGATCACAGCAAACTACAAGGCACGTTTAAAAAAGCGCCTGATCGTATTGATCTACCTGCTGAAATCAACGAAAGCTTAATCGTTGAGCTATACTCTAAGTAAGTAACGTACTGCTCGATGCGATGAAAATGGCATTGAGCAATTAACGTTAATTAAACCAGTTTAATAAATCGAGGTGACATCATGATGCTAAATGCAACTGAGTTTCTAACGCCGAACGCCATCAACGTGGATACGGTTAACGAAACGATTGCGAAAGTCACGCTCGAACCGTTAGAACGCGGCTTTGGCCATACCCTAGGGAATGCCTTACGTCGCATCTTGTTATCTTCATTACCTGGTGCTGCAGTCATTGAAGCTGAGATTGATGGTGTTGACCATGAATACTCAACGCTTGAAGGGCTACAAGAAGACGTGCTTGATTTGCTTTTGAACTTAAAAGGCTTAGCAATCACCCTTCATGACCAAAATGAAGTATTTTTGACCTTGGATAAACAAGGTCCAGGCACTATTACTGCTGCAGACATCACGTTACCGCACAATGTAGACATCATCAATCCAGAATTGGTATTGGGTACATTGAATGACCGTGGTCATCTTAAGATGCGTTTGCGTGTAGTAATGGGTCGTGGATATGAGCCAGCAAACCAACGCCGTGAAGATGGTGATACTAAAGCAATTGGACGCCTAAAGCTTGATGCAAGTTTTAGTCCTGTGCTTCGTGTTGCTTATCAGGTTGAGAACGCACGTGTAGAACAACGTACCGATCTTGATCGTCTTATCATTGAGCTTGAAACTAATGGCACTATAGATCCAGAAGAAGCAATTCGTAAAGCAGCCACTATTTTACAACAACAGATTTCTATCTTTGTTGACCTAGAAGCTGAAGAAGCGCCTGAGCCTGTGAAAGAAAAAGAAGAGGTTGATCCGGTGCTATTACGCCCTGTGGACGATCTTGAACTAACGGTTCGCTCAGCCAACTGCTTGAAAGCTGAAAACATTTACTATATCGGTGATTTGGTACAGCGTTCAGAGACTGAACTTCTAAAAACCCCAAATCTTGGTAAGAAATCATTAACAGAAATCAAAGACGTATTAGCGTCTAAAGATTTGGAGCTTGGTATGCGCCTAGATAACTGGCCACCAGCTGATTTACGTGTTGATGATCGCTTTTCTTATCGTAGCCGTTAAACTTTAAGGATTTTTGACTATGCGCCATCGTAAGAGTGGAGTCAAGCTGGGTCGTACCGGCAGTCATCGTAAGGCAATGTTTCAGAACATGACTAACTCATTATTTGAGCATGAACTGATCAAAACAACTTTACCAAAAGCTAAAGAATTACGTCGCGTTGCCGAGCCATTGATCACTATGGCTAAAGAAGACAGCGTTGCTAATCGTCGTTTAGCATTCAGCCGTATGCGTAGCAAAGCTATGGTAGGCAAATTATTTGGCACGTTAGGTCCTCGTTACCAGACGCGTCCAGGTGGTTATTTGCGTATCGTAAAATGCGGTTACCGTGATGGTGACAATGCGCCAATGGCTTATGTAGAATTGGTTGATCGCGACTAATTTTATATCGACCAGATGATTTATAGAAAAAGCTCCAATTCAATTGGAGCTTTTTTGTGTGCGTAGTATTTTGAATATATTACAGTAGTAATGAATCAACATTGGCAGCACCTTGTCGGATCACTTCAGGCTGGCTACTGGTCATATCTATAATAGTGGTCAGCTTAGTGGTCTTGATTCCAGCGTTGATTAGCGCATCAATTTGATTGCCCAATAGTTCTTCTATTTCAAACGGGTCATCTAATATGTCATCTCGGTTTGGTAATATTAATGAACTGGTCAAAATAGGTTCATCCATCGCTTCCAAAAGTGCTTGGGCGATAGGATTGCTTGGTACTCGAATACCAATGGTTTTTTTCTTCGCATGCGCCAGTTTCTTCGGCACATCTTTAGTCGCATTTAAAATAAAAGTGATAGGCGCGGGTGTAAGAGCCTTTAGCTGTTTAAACTGCAAATTGTCTACGGCTGCATAATTGGCAATTTCACTCAAATCACGACATAACAATGTAAATTGGTGTTTATCATCGAGCTCACGAATGTGCTTCAGCTTTTCTAGCGCGTCTTTTGCACCTAGGCGACAACCAAAGGCATAGCTGGTATCGGTTGGGTAAATAATCAGTTGATCTTTACGTAATAGGTCAGCTGCTTGCTCAATAAGACGTGGCTGCGGATTTTCCGGATGAATATAAAGTACTTGCATAATAATTCCTTATTTTATAATTATTAGACTTTTGTCATTTAAATATATCGTTATTTATGAGAAACAAATATGGTTATATAAATATATAGAAGGCTTGCTAAGTAAAAACAGTTGAATGAGCATAGTAATTGATAGGGTACTGTCAAATACTAGCTTGCTTCATTGAGGTTATGATTGTCGATAAAATATGAGTTAAGTCATTAGTATAGCCCAAAGCAAATATAAGTTTAAGGGCAAGGCGTTATAATATGGGTATGAAATCGTTAACCTAATGGAATAAGATGTTTTTATGAAAAATAAAATATGCTCGGTATTCTTAAGTTAATTCATCGTATAACTAGTAAGTAATGCTTGTAGTAAGGTTTTAGCATCAGCCGGTAGCGTATGTGGTTTAGCAATGTATGTTTTCACTTGCTGATAAACATCTTGAGCAAAGGTACTTTCGCTAGTATCAAAGTCAGCAAATAAATTGTCCTGTGATACTTGAAAAGGGCGTCCACAAGCCAAGGTGAATAGACATTCTAGTGCCTGTGGTTTAATCTCCACACGCTCAAAAGCTTGCTGCTGAGCTGCTGAGCGCCCATCGGGTGCATACCAGTAGCCAAAATCAGGGAGCAATCTACGCTGCTGACCTGCAACACAAAAATGACTGATTTCATGTAATGCACTGGCAAAAAAACCATGGGCAAATTCAATTCTTGCCGGTTGATTGTTTTGGGCAGGAAAATATTCTGGCTCGCCAGTGCCACGAACTAATATAACTCGCTGATTGACGAATAGGGCGTTAAATAATTGTATTAGCCAGTCGGTAATAGCTTGTTCATTATTTTCAGCCAACGGGTATTCGAGTAAAATAACACCCGTTAAGCGATCTTTAATAGATGTATATCGAGTTAGAGGATCAGCTAAATTTTCAGAACTGCTACAGGTTTTTTCACTGTCCAGTTCATTTAGACGTTGTAATAAAAGCTCAGCGTCAAAAATAGATAATAAGCTGGAAAAATTGGGATGAATAGTAGGCGATATCATAAGTAAAGCATTGACCAAATAAAGATTAAGAGATAAATATACTCATATATGCGAACAAATAATGAAAGGTAACAACACATAAGCTACCGAAAATCTTAACATACTAGCGCTAGCGCAGCAGAGCACTTTCCGTTAGTATGGCAAGCAATATTATACACCGTTTTTGATCAATGAGGCCGCGCATGTCAAGCACCCAAAATAACAAGTCGTCAGCGCTTCAGGCTGAACAAATACCAGCGTCTATGTCAACCAGCATGCTCGAACATATTTCCTTAAATAAATGGGAAGACAGTGGCTTTGAATGGGCAGGAGAAGTAATACCCAACTCTTTTGAGCGTCTTGCTACTATATTAGCGACTGAGCATGCTCAATCAAATATTCTGCTAAAAGCTAATCTGTATCGTCGAAATGATGTGTTGCATCTGGCTTTTACATTAACTGGTGAAGTATGGTTAACTTGCCAACGTTGTTTGCAACCAATTGTGATAGATTTGACAGATGATTATGATATTGCGCTACTCGATAATGAGAGCCAAATACGCTTAGTTAATGAAGAGCAAGACTATTTGTTGCTCGATGAAATTATCACCGAACAATCTCCAGAGCGTTTATTACCGCTTAAAAAATTGGTCGAAGATGAAATATTGCTTAAAACGCCAATGGCGCCGAAGCATGATGACTGTGAAATGACGGTTGAGCAGTTTGGTGAGATACCAGAAGAAGAAGAGAGCGAAAATCCTTTTGCCGCTTTAGCTTCTTTAAAAGGCAAGTTGTAACGGTATAAATGATAGCGATAAAAGGCGTAATAAGTGGCTTCGTTATACCTTTTGTCAGCTTTTTGCAGAAGAGTGAACAGCAGGGCTTTATTAATCCGCTAAACATGCGTATAATGTCCCGATTATTGCATTCTAGCAACCTGCCGCTGGCAGATAGAAGCTAACCTTGCAAACTAACTATAGATTTTAGACGTAATCAACACTTCAATACGTGTGGCAATCTATTTAACTAATGATGCGTAAGACTTAGGTTGTTGTGATTATATAGCCTCTGTCAGTGTCGATTAAAGCTGAATTTCAAGCTTATCCCCTTTTAAGTATAGGAGCTATATCATGGCCGTTCAAAAAAGTCGTAAAAGTCGTTCTCGTCGTGACATGCGCCGTTCACATCATCGTATGGAAATCGCTGAGCTAAGCATCGATGCTACCACTGGTGAAAAGCATCGTCGTCATCACATGACTAAAGATGGTTTCTATCGTGGTCGCCAGCTATTTAAAGTCAGTCAAGACGCTTAAGTTATTTGCTGGTTGACGCAGAATTATGATAGTTTTTATAACTATCGACAGTTCTCGCACAGCTGTTACCCAGCAATCAGTTTGAGCTAAAGAAAGCCAAGTTATTTCGCTATCATATATTATGTGGCTAGATAACTTGGCTTTTTGCTATTAATTTTTTACTGTTTTTTAAATCTTAGTACATATTTAAATATTTGTTATTGGTTTTAAATGCTCATGATTGATCATTCAGTGATACTTAATAGGGCAAGATAACGAATTAACTTTTTGGCCGCTATGCTAATGACCTACGTCAGTGTATAGTTTCATAAGAGTCAGCTGTCTTAAAGGACTAGTGACAGCAATGGCTCTATAAAATAAAAATTCCATATAGTCTTTAACTCTGCAATGCACCCCGTTCACTTTAGGGGTATTTTCAATTAAATAAGGAATATTGGTTATGGCCTCTGTACCCGATATGATAAAAAAACAGCCGACTCGTATTGCCATTATTTTCCCTGGACAAGGATCTCAAGTCGTGGGTATGACCAGCGAGCTTGCTGAAACTTACCCTGAAATTCTTGAAACCTTTACTGAGGCGAGTGACGCGCTTGGTGAAGACTTATGGGCAATTTGTCAGGACGAAGACCAGCTCAATCAAACTCAATATACGCAGCCAGCATTGCTGACGGCTAGCATTGCTATTTGGCGTATCTTACAACAAAAAATAGAAAATAAGCCCTGTTATCTAGCCGGTCATTCTCTAGGAGAATATAGCGCCCTTTGCGCCGCTGGTGTGATCTCACTTGCGGATGCGGTGAAGCTGGTGCATAAGCGTGGTCAATTGATGCAAGAGGCCGTGGTAGGTATTGATACGGCTATGGCAGCCGTGCTAGGTCTGGAAGACCATCGAGTCGAAACCCTGTGTGAACAAGCAACTGAGCATGTTGATGATGCGATTGTTGGCGCAGCAAACTTTAACAGTCCTGGACAAGTGGTGGTTTCTGGTAATGCGGTAGGCGTCAACGCGGTCATTGATAAAGTACAAAATACTGGTAAAAAGGCCATTCCATTGAAGGTAAGCGTACCTTCGCATTGTGCCCTTATGGCACCAGCGAGCAGCGCATTGGCGAAAGAGCTAGCGTCAATCAAATTCGATCAGGCGACGATTCCAGTTATTCAAAATCGTCACGCGCGCGTTGAGACCAGTGCAGCAGGTATTAAAGAGGCGTTAACTGAACAGTTAAGTGAACCAGTATTATGGTCCAAGACCATGCAAGAGCTGGCTGATAAACAAATTAATATTTTAATCGAGTGTGGCAGTGGTAACGTATTGAGTAATTTGGCAAAGCGTCAAGCGCACCCAATTGCAAGCTATCCTACCGACAAGCCTGCCCGTCTAGATAAATTGTTGGAGGTGTTATCATGAGTCGTACGATTACATTAGTAACTGGCGCGAGTCGCGGTATTGGCAAAGCTGTCGCCAAACGCTTCGCCAAAGAAGGACATTTTGTCATTGGTACAGCGACCACTGAAAAGGGTGCTGCATTGATTGATGAGTATCTACACGATAGTGGCGGAATAGGTCGAGTGCTAGACGTACGCGATACCGCACAGATTGACAAGCTATTTGAAGAGATAGAAAGTGTCTATGGTGCTGTTCAAGTGTTGGTCAATAATGCTGGTATCACCCAAGATGGCTTATTGATGCGTATGAAAGATGAAGATTGGGACAATGTGATTGATACCAATTTGACCTCTGTTTATCGTATGAGTAAACGTGCTATTCGCGGCATGATGAAAGCGCGCCGTGGTCGTATCATCAATATTACCTCTGTCGTCGCTCAAATGGGCAATGCTGGTCAATCTAACTATGCAGCGACTAAAGCCGGTGTTGAGGGTTTTAGCCGCACCCTAGCGCGTGAAATAGGCTCAAGACAAGTCACGATTAATTGTGTGGCGCCAGGCTTGATTGAAACCGATATGACCGACGAGCTTGACGAACGCTTATTAAACTCAATGTTAGACGCCGTTCCTATTAGTCGTCTTGGCCAGCCAGAAGATATTGCAGCAGCAGTACTATTTTTAGCGAGCGATGAAGCCAGTTATATTACAGGCGCCGTTCTGCCTGTCAATGGTGGCATGTATATGTAGTTGCTAGTGATCAGCTTGTAGCCAAGCGTTACATAGTTATAATAAAAAACTGTGTGAACGAGTGTAAACTATAATAAAGAGTGCTATAATGACGAATACTTTTAAGTCAAAGCCCTGTATGATAGCAAGGTTTTACTAGACATTAGTAAATGTATAACTTGTTATAGCGCACTCAGAAAGCCATACAAATCTAAAAATCCCATTTTATATACAATGCTATAGAATCTAATTAAGATGTTATAGTAATTTGTCAAAATAATAGATCAAAAAGGAGAAATCTACATGAGTAATGATACCGAGCTAAGAGTTAAAGCCGCAGTAGCTGAGCAACTAGGTATGAATGTTGAAGATATCAATAACGATGCTTCATTTATGGAAGACTTAGGTGCCGATTCATTGGACCTAGTTGAATTGGTTATGTCATTCGAAAGCGACTTCGGCATCACTATTCCTGATGAAGATTCAGCAGAATTAACGACTGTTCAAAAAGCAATCGACTACGTACAAGCACAGCTATAATTAGCTACTCGCTTAGCAAGTTTGATATGACCGCTTATCTTAATAGATAAGCGGTTTTTTTATGCCTATCATTCATTCTAAAAATATATGCCAGCAAATTATCTTGGTGCATTACTACACTAGATTATTGCGATAATCCATCGCAGTGATTTAACGTAGTAATGCATAGTCACTTTATTACCAAGTACGTTAACACAAGCTACGCCAAATCAACATTACTAAACATACTGTTACTATTCATAGCGTTGGCCTTTGCTTATACTCGTGATGGTAAGCAAAAAAAATAATAGTAGCTAATTAACTAAAGAAAGATAATTACTATTAGAATGATAACGATTAATAATGAATAACAATATTTCAAGGAGCAGTTATATGGGTATGTTCAGTTTTGCAAAAGACATTGGTGATAAGATTTTCAATCGTGATGATGCCAAGCATGATGCTAAAGTAGAAACGAAAGCGGACGCTAATACACCGGTACAAAGTAGTGAGCCTTCTGCACAGTCAGTAGCCAATATTTTGCTTCGTCGTATTCAGCAGCAAAATCTTAATATTAGTGATCTAAAAATCAAGTATAACGGTTCAACGGATACTGCAGAAATTAGTGGTAAGGCAAAAACCCAAGCAGATCGTGAAAAGGCTATTATCGCTATCGGTAATGTACAGAATGTTGCTAAGGTGATTGATAATATTGATATCGAAGAAGATGCACCTGAATCTACTATGTATACCGTAAAATCTGGCGACAATCTATCGAAGATTGCACAGAATGTTTATGGGTCAGCTGGTGATTATTTGAAAATATTTGAAGCCAATAAGCCAATGCTAACTAGCCCTGATAAAATTTACCCAGGTCAAGTATTGCGTATTCCTAAGCCATAGAATTACTTTTAAAAAGTTGCCTTTGAGTATTGCCTGTAAATAGGTAAAGAAATAGGGTAATAAACGCTTATTGAAAATGCCTCTTATCATAAGAGGCATTTTTTTGTATTTTATAAAGTCCTCAAATATCTCATCGGATGTTGTGTTTTATATGAAGTTTTTTACTGATTCATCACTTTTAGTTTGTTATGTTGTTCAGTCATTGCCCAATGAATGTGTTCATCAAGCATAGCATTATGTTTGCCTAATTTCGTTTGTAAGTGGCCGATTACTTCCTGACTGCCATTAGCATTACCAAGAGCAATGGCGATATTGCGCAAAAAATTTACATAACCTGTGCGCCTTAGTGGACTGCCTTCAGTCTTTTTCATAAAATCTGCTTCCTGCCATTGCCACAGCTCAAGCAAGCTACTGTTGTCAAGATTGTGCCTTGGCGCAAAATCTTCTACAGGCGTGAGATTGGCATAGCGATTCCATGGGCAAATCAATTGACAGTCGTCACAACCAAAGACACGGTTGCCAATGGCGCGGCGATATTTGGTATCAATAATACCGTCGTGCTCAATAGTCAGATATGAGATACAGGCTGACGCATTGAGCTCATAGGGTGCGACAATCGCTTGGGTAGGGCAGATGTCAATACAGGCACTGCAACTACCACAATGCTCTTTGACGGGTTCATCATCAGGTAATTCGAGACTCATAAACAACTCTCCCAGCACAAAAAATGAACCTGCTTGCTTGTTGATGAGCAGCGTGTGCTTCCCGGTCCAGCCGAGACCAACGGCATCAGCAATAGGCCTCTCAAAGATAGGCGCTGAATCACTAAATGGCCTAAAAATAAAATCCGTATCAGCACCGATATCTAGATGTTGCCATTCAGGAAGCATGGCTTCAATCTTTAATGCCAGCTGCTTTAAGCGACTGCGCATGGTCTTATGATAATCACGCCCTCTCGCATAACGCGCAATGATGCCTTGGTTAGGATGATCGTTATCAGTGATAGCGCGCGGTGTCGGTGTTTGGGTTAGGTAATCCATACGTACGCTGATGATGGTTTTAGCCCCTTCCACCAGTTGCTCAGGATGGGCACGTAGATGATGATTGCTATGCATAAACTGCAATTGACCTTCGTAGCCTTTCGCTAACCATTGCTTTAATTGTTCAGTCTGTTTAGTAAACAAAGGATGATGCACGGACAAAAACCCACAGTCAGCAAACCCTAAAGATTGTGCTTGGGCTTTAATCCATTGCTTAACCTCTGCTGTAGTAGCAAATGCGTGCGTATTATTGACAGCAATTTTTTTATCAGGCGTGTTGGGAGGCGCAGAAGACAGCTGTTTGTTAAATGTCTGCTTGGTTTGTGAGGCGGGCGAAGTTGATAAAGTTGCTTGAGGTTTGTTATTCATATTTGGCTATAAATGATAATGTGAATATGAGTATGATAAGCCAGTGAGCTAAGAGCGCAAGTGGCAAAGCAAATAAATCTGCATTCATATTGATACATCAGTTAACGTACACTTTTGCTAAGCTAATATGAGCGATAAAAAAGTAGATATTTAAAATAATATAATATAAAACAACTTCCTAAAAACACTCGAGAACAAACCATGCAAATAACAGCTAATATATCATCGAAAACAACAATGCCTATAGCGCTGTATAGTAGTAAGCAGCTCTATGCTATGGAGCAAGCATGGTTTACCGAAGGTAATGATAGCTTCGGTCTAATGAAACAAGCTGCATGGCAAATGGCGCAATATATTGATCAGATTGATGAGCAAAAACATCTTAATGCGCACGGATCTACTCATGCTAAATTTTCTCATCGTCGTCATACTCGCCAGCGTTTAGCCAATATTTGGATAGGAAAAGGCAATAATGGCGGTGATGGTTGGCTCATTGCTTATTATTTACAGCAAATGGGCTGGCAAGTGCAGGTAACAACGGTCGGCTTTAATAAACATGATTTTGAGTTAGTTAATCTTGAAAGAAATAATATTGAAAAATCTGATATAAGTAGCAGCTCTAAGAAAACCGATTGTATTACGGATGCAGCAAAGGCTCTACAGACAGCGCTATCTGCTAATTGTTCTTACCAGCGCTTTGAAACCAGTGCTGATAAAAAAAATGAGAAAATAGATAAGGGCGCGCAAGCTGATGTTTATATCGATGCGCTATTTGGCATTGGCCTAGAGCGAGCGCCTGAGAATGTTTATAAGCAGGCGATTTGCGCTTTTAATGAAGTAGCACAGCATGCAGAGGCGTTGGTTATCGCGGTTGATATTCCAAGTGGGTTGGTTGCTTCCACGGGTCAAGTATTTGACCATATAGCGATACAGGCGGATATAACGTTATGTCTTATCGCACGAAAATTCGGGCTGCATACCAAAGATGGGTTGGACTATAGCGGCACAGTTATTGACATACCACTGATACCTTATCAGGTGAATGGTAAGGAACTAACGCCAGTTGCTACACTCATTACTTCCGCTCATAGTTTAAAGCCACGCCGCCAAAACAGTTATAAAGGCAGCTATGGACATGTATTGGTCATCGGTGGCAATCGCATTGATGGCTCACAAGGTATGGGCGGAGCAGCCATACTGTCTGCGTCAAGTGCGATGGCAATAGGCGCTGGTAAAATCACTGTCGCTTGCCATGAAGCGTTTCATGGCGCACTACTAACCTCACTACCAGATGCAATGACTATCGACTTACATGATCAAGAGGGGGTGAATCGTCTTATTGAGCAAGCCAGTGTGATCGCTATTGGTATGGGACTGGGCCGTGATGAAAAAGCAAAGTTGATATTTATAAGTTATATGCAGGTTGCCATAGCACAAAGTAAGCCATTAATAATCGATGCCGACGGTCTCTATCATTTGGCATCATTACAAAGAGATAATCATAAACTAATAACGCAATTGAAAGAACATAGTGTCGATTATCAGGTTTGCTTAACGCCGCATAGTGGCGAAGCTGCTAGGTTATTAAATAACGAGGTTAGTGAGGTAGAAGACGATAGATTAGCAGCGATAAAGCAGTGTGCAACGAGTTATGGTGGTGATTGGGTGTTAAAGGGAGCAGGGTCATTAGTTTTGGAGCAGAAAAAAGAGCAAACGCATGTGTACGTTTGCGGAGCGGGTAATGCCGGTATGGCAACCGCTGGTATGGGCGATGTGTTATCGGGTGTGGTTGCTGGGTTACTTGCGCAGCAAGATTTAAATGAAAAACCGCGTAGTTTGCACCAAGCGGTTCTTATCCATGGATTGGCAGGAGATGTTTTAGTAAATCAAACAGCTGCTTGTGAAAATAATGATGGGTCATTATTAATAGGACAACGAGGTTTGCAAGCTCAAGATATGCCAGCTGCTATTCGCCATGTTATCCAGTTAATAACCGATAATTATTAATCATCAAATAGATTGGTCTTGGTATTAAGTGGCAGAGCCATTACAGTACTGAGTGATTGCTTGTTGAACACGCTCACGCTTAAGCTCAATTTCACGACCATCTAGATATTGGCGTTTGCCATTGGCATCCATCTCATAGATGCGCCCACCCACATTTAGATTGGTTAAGTTGTTACGTAACGACTGACAACGTTGGGCATTCGCTTGCGCTTCTTGCTCTTTGATACGCGCTTCTAATTGTGCAACGCGCTGTTCTTCGGCACTTTGCGGTGCAGCTTGGTTGGCTTCGGTTTTGCCTGCTAGCTGTCCGGCATTGCTCTGTCTGCCATCACTGCGGAACTCAATAACTTCAATATTTCTACCATTTTGCGGCGCATGTTGGCTGTATTTAACTTCGCCATGTGCACCAATAGATTTGTATACTTGAACAGCATGGCTGGCGCTCATTGGCAACATGAGCATACACGCAGTGCTGACACTAATAAGCAGTTTGGCAGCGGTATTTATGGTAGACGCATATGCCATGGTAACGATCCTCTTAATGGGTAAAAAACATGTGTATAAATAAACCAAGGATAGTAGTTAACGTCCTCGATAACAATATAAATACATTACTGTTTGATTCTAGCAAATAACTCTTATGAATGTACATTATTTAATAACCAATAGTTAGGGATGGGCTTTAGAAGTTTTTCTTGACAATGGTGCCCAAACCATCGAATATAATAGCAGTTGATTGGTCAGTGAGCGGCTTTTATGATATTGCCGTGGCACTTGAAAATAAGGACTACGGGTTGCTTATCGGTAGCTTGCTTAGCTTTATTATCTTTGTGACAATAATATAAAATAAATAGCAGTTATAACCATTGCTATTGAAATCTATATTTATTGTCTCCGGACTTATCCGTCTACAATGACTAAGATAAACTTATTATTAACGTGATTTTTAAGATTTTGCCGTTATAAAAAATAGAGTGTCATGTGTGTTTTTAACATTTACTCATTAAACATGTTATAAGATTTCGCAATCATATAACGTGATATAAGCTATAAAATATAAGCTTTGAGATTTGTTCTATCATTCTGTATCCATCTATTTATTATCAGCGCAAGCTCGTATGCATTACAAATAATAAGCTTCTTTTACAGATGCGCTCGCATCTTGTCACTGTAAATAGATAAACTCCTGTCGCAAAGCTGACCTTAAATATATTGCTATGTTTGAGTAGTATGCTGTCTTATAGAACAGCACAACTTAGATGTAGTGGGCACATATTCTTGCCACAAAAAAAGGTGACGACAGTGACGCAAACCACGCAAAGTCCGAATATGACTGGACATACCCAAACGGGTCATGCTGCCAAAAACTTCGAAGAAAAGCAACAACGCCTTGCTGAAGGGAGCAATGAGCCTGTGATGCTATCTGGCGCTGAGATGTTGGTGCAAGCACTAACGGATGAGGGCGTCAAATATATCTTTGGCTATCCAGGCGGTGCCGTTCTTCATATCTATGATGCCTTGTTTCAACAAGAAAACATTGAGCACATCTTAGTGCGTCATGAGCAAGCAGCGGGCCATATGGCAGATGCTTATTCACGGGTGACGGGTAACACAGGTGTGGTACTGGCGACTTCTGGCCCTGGTGCCACCAATACAGTGACTGCTATTGCTACTGCCTTTATGGATTCAGTACCGATGGTAATCATCTCTGGACAGGTACCCAGCAGTTTAATTGGTGAAGATGCTTTCCAAGAAACCGATATGATTGGTGTGTCGCGTCCCATCGTTAAGCATAGTTTTCAAGTACGCCATGCTAGCGAAATCCCAATGATTGTTAAAAAAGCCTTTTATATTGCGCAGGCTGGGCGTCCAGGTCCTGTTGTAATCGATGTTCCTAAGGATATGACCGCGCCTAGCGAAAAATTCGCTTATGAATATCCAGAAGAAGTATTTATACGCTCATATCAGCCTTCATTAAAAGGTCATAGTGGTCAAATCAAAAAAGCGGTTGAAACCTTACTTGCTGCTAAGCGCCCGATTATTTACTCTGGTGGCGGTGTTGTTTTAGGTAATGCACACACAGAACTAACGGATCTTGCCCATCGCTTAAACTTACCAGTAACCAATACTTTAATGGGTTTGGGTGCTTTTCCTGGCTCTGATGAACAGTTCTTAGGTATGCTTGGTATGCATGGTACTTATGAAGCCAATATGACCATGCACCATTCGGACGTCATATTAGCAGTTGGTGCACGTTTTGATGACCGTGTGACCAATAACGTCAAAAAATTCTGTCCAAATGCGACGATTATTCATATTGATATTGACCCTACGTCTATCTCAAAAACTATTCTTGCTCATATTCCTATCGTTGGCGATGTCAAGTCAGTGCTTACTGACATGTTAGACATTATCGGCGAAGATAAAGAGCTAGACCAACCAGCGTTATTGGATTGGTGGTCACAGATTAATGAGTGGCGTAAGCGTCATGGTTTGCGCTATGACACCAGTACCGATAATGGTATTAAGCCACAAGCGGTCGTTCAAGCCTTGGATAAAGTGACTAATAGTAACGCTATTATCACTAGTGACGTTGGTCAGCATCAAATGTTTGCGGCTCTTTACTATACCTATAATGAGCCGCGCCAATGGCTGAACTCAGGTGGTTTAGGTACCATGGGTGTTGGCTTGCCGTATGCGATGGCAGCGAAACTTGCTAACCCTGAGCGTGATGTGGTTTGTATTACCGGTGAAGGCTCTATTCAGATGAATATTCAAGAGCTATCAACCTGTTTACAGTATGATTTGCCAGTTAAAATTCTAAACTTAAATAATGCGCAGCTGGGCATGGTGAAACAGTGGCAAGATATGCTGTATGAAGGTCGTCATGCGCATTCTTATATGAATTCTTTACCAGACTTCGTAAAACTGGCTGAAAGCTACGGTCACGTCGGTATCAAGATTACTGATCCTGCGACTATGGAAGCACAGTTGGCTGAAGCCATGGCAATAAAAGATAGATTGGTATTTATTGACGTTTATGTCGATCGTAATGAGCATGTGTATCCGATGCAAATCGCTGGACAGACGATGCGTGATATGTGGTTAACAAAAGGGGAGCGTACCTAATGCAACAACAACATCTGATTTCGGTATTGATGGAAAACGAAGCGGGTTCGTTGTCGCGAGTGGTCGGTTTGTTCTCTCAACGTGGCTACAACATCGAAACTTTGAACGTTGCGCCAACAGACGATCCGAGTATTTCTCGCTTAACATTAACCACCATTACTTCACCTGAAAAAATAGAACAAATCACCAAGCAATTGCATAAATTGATTGAAGTGGTTAAAGTGCTTAATCTATCAGATACCGTACACGTCGAGCGCGAGTTGATGCTAATCAAAGTGCGTGCGACTGGCGGTGTACGTGAAGAGATCAAACGCAGTGCAGACGTTTTTCGCGCACAAATCGTTGACGTCAATGCCAGTTTATATACGATTCAAATCGTCGGTGACAAAGCAAAGCTTGATGGTTTTATTGATGTGATTGGTCGCGAGCGTATCATGGAAGTGGTGCGTTCAGGCGTGATTGGTATCGCTCGTGGCGACAAAACGCTAAGCCTATAATCAGCGTTTACTGTATTTAAAATACTATATTTAAAATATTGTATTTCAAACTTATTTATTCAACATTAACATAGCGCTTATCTCACCAATCACCTTAAAACAGTGGCTGTAATTTAAGTGTTTATTTATCCATGGCACGCCATGATTTAGGAAAAGGACTCTGTTTATGAACGTTTATTATGATAAAGATTGTGATCTATCAATCATCCAAGGTAAAAAAGTTGCCATTATTGGTTATGGTTCACAAGGTCATGCGCACGCGCTTAACTTACAAGAATCAGATGTCGATGTGACCGTCGGTCTACGTGCAGACTCAGGCTCATGGAAAAAAGCAGAAAACGCAGGCTTGAAAGTTGCTGAAGTTGCCGATGCGGTAAAAGCGGCTGACGTTGTCATGATTTTGACGCCTGATGAGTTCCAAAAAGAGCTATATCAAAACGAGATTGAACCAAACATCAAGCAGGGCGCAACTCTTGCCTTTGCTCATGGTTTTGCCATTCACTATAACCAAGTAGAGCCGCGTAGCGATCTTGACGTCATCATGGTTGCGCCAAAAGCACCAGGTCACACAGTACGTAATGAATTCGTAAAAGGTGGCGGCATCCCAGATCTTATCGCTATCTATCAAGATGCTTCTGGTCAAGCCAAACAATTAGCGCTATCTTATGCGGCTGGTGTTGGTGGTGGACGTTCAGGTATCATCGAAACCACGTTTAAAGATGAAACTGAAACGGATCTATTTGGTGAGCAAGCAGTATTATGTGGCGGCGCAGTTGAGCTAGTAAAAATGGGCTTTGAAACGCTAACAGAAGCCGGTTATGCGCCAGAAATGGCTTACTTTGAGTGTTTACATGAGCTAAAGCTTATTGTTGACCTCATGTATGAAGGCGGTATCGCTGACATGAACTATTCAATCAGTAACAACGCTGAATATGGCGAATATGTAACTGGGCCTGAAGTTATCAATGAGCAATCACGTGAAGCGATGCGTAATGCGCTAAAACGCATTCAATCTGGTGAGTATGCGAAGATGTTTATCTCTGAAGGTGCAACGAACTATCCATCAATGACGGCTCGTCGTCGTAACAATGCTGAGCATCAAATCGAAATTACAGGTGCCAAGCTACGCGGTATGATGCCTTGGATCGGTGGTAACAAAATCATCGATAAAGACAAAAACTAATTTGATATCAAGTAATTAATAATTGATTAATAAATTAGTCTAAAAAAGCCCACGCTATCAATGATAGCGTGGGCTTTTTATTGATAGATATTTTTATATGCTTCGGTCTGTCATGGTTGAAAATCTATAACGTCTGCCTAATATAGGCAGACATTGTTATATTTATTAGTAGCGTATCCATTTAATTAGCGCTCTTATTATCGACTATCTTTGAGCTATCAATGCCAAGGATTCTCTCATGCTTCTTTTCTATAGATTACAGGTTGTCTGTTGTGCAAATATCTTATCCTGATTGGCTAACGCCGCAATTCGTATATATTACTCTTAGCGCTGTGGTCGCAGTTCTAATTTGGATAGAAGGGGAGATGCTCAAAAAAACCGATGGCAAACTACCCCAATCTAAGTTTTTTCAAATCAGCTCGCTCTTAGATACAGTCTGGTTCTTTGTTTCCGTTGTGATGTTATACGCGATTGATCTAACGCCGTTGGCGGTTGCTGTGCCTGCCGCTTATGGTATTTATACGACTTTTGGCTGGATATATGGCACGCGACTGTTGAAGCGTAAAGGCATTCCCGAATCTCCTAAAGATTTGGTAATACCCGCCAAATATATCGCCTATAGCCAGTCATTTTCGCTGATATTTTTTGCGTTATGTTTATTGGTATTAAGCTCACCATGGTTACCTGTTCCTCAGTAATTTTCTTTGTTTGATTGCAGAATAGTGAGCTTCAGTCGTATGGTCTATTGCGTTAGATAGTTTATCTATATTCAAAATATAAAGATGTGTCTAATAAAAAATATCTTTCATATCAATAGATTATGTGGTCTTTACTCACTATTATAATTTCTCAAAACGGATTTTAATAGTTTACAAAAATCATCAATTTAAGCTGTTGCGCTTATGAAAAGCTGTTATAATCAGATTGTACTCGAAGGATTTTAGGTAAAAACATTAAGGTATCTTCAAGATGGTTTAATTGTTTTGACCTTTGCATTTAGCAGAAAATTATTTGGGTACATATCAATTAATCGGTGATGACACACGTCTCGCCAACAGTTAAAGAGTTAGGAAAATTTATGTCAGATAAAGTTGAAGGCACTGTAAAGTGGTTTAATGAAGCTAAAGGTTTTGGTTTTATCGCTCAAGACAATGGCGGACAAGACGTATTCGCTCACTACAGCGCTATCCAAGGTGGTGGTTTCAAGACCCTAGCCGAAGGCCAAAAAGTGTCTTTCATCTTAGGTGATGGCAAAAAAGGCCCACAAGCTGAGCAAATCGAAGCTATCTAATCTGATTGGGTATTGAGTAAGCTGATTCTCAGCAAGCTTAATCACAGTAAGATTAATCAATAGTCATTGATACCTTTGTTTGTTAAAACAATAAAAATACTGTTTAGACTTTAAAAAAGAGCAACCTCTGATCAGGTTGCTTTTTTTATGACATTTTTTCTTGTGAGAATAACGAGATGTTGTTGTAGGTTTTTTGCTATCACTAGCCGCAAATTTCTATCAATACTTCAAAAAATTAATTTCGGCAGCATTTTATCCTTTTAAAGTGAATCGACTATATTGCTCAAGTTTTCCCTATTTTTTAAAATACGACCAAAGAAATAAATAATAACAAAATGTTAAGTAGTCAAAGGGCTGTGAATGCTATAAAGATGGATAGTATCAGCGAAAGAAAATTACAGAATTGTGCGCTTATAACTATTTATTATAGAATAGTGACAAATTTATGACGCATTATTCACGGCGTTGTCTTGACCTTATGACTGTGCTCACGCAATATACATAGGTCTGATAATAACGGTTGGCTTAGCTTTAGCGGATTTTATGAATATGGGATATGATGCTGATACACTTTTGGTATTGGATTTTTTTCTTCATTAACTATTTTTTGCTGATGCAGTAACAACCTTGAGTACCATTTTGAACGACGATTTGAAGCAAAATTTGAAAGACAGTTTAGAAGATATTTTGAAAGAAAATGAACCTTTGGTTCTTAACTGACAATTTTTTAATTCATAACATTAATAAACGAGGAACGTATGAAAGCATTAGTAGCGGTCAAGCGTGTCATTGATTACAACGTAAAAGTTCGTGTAAAAGCTGATAACTCTGGCGTAGATTTATCTAACACTAAAATGTCAATCAACCCTTTTGATGAAATTGCAGTAGAAGAAGCGGTTCGTCTAAAAGAAGCCGGTGTGATTGATGAAATCATTGTTGCATCCATTGGTCCAAAAGAATCACAAGAGCAGATTCGTGCTGCTTTAGCATTAGGCGCTGATCGTGGTATCTTGGTATTGACTGATGACAAGCCTTATCCACTACAAATCGCTAAAATACTTAAAAATATTGCTGAATCTGAGTCAACTGATATTATTCTATTGGGTAAACAAGCGATTGATGATGATAATAACCAAACTGGTCAGATGCTAGCGGCATTGATGGGTATCGGTCAGGGCACCTTTGCTTCAGAAGTGAAAGTTGAAGGCGATAAAGTCAATGTGACGCGCGAAATCGATGGCGGCTCACAAACGGTTGCACTTGATTTTCCAGCGGTTATCACCACTGATTTGCGTTTGAATGAGCCACGTTATGCTAAATTGCCTAACATCATGAAAGCAAAGAAAAAGCAGCTTGATGAAAAGACGCCAGCTGATTTTGGTGTTGATATGGCTTCTAAGCAAGAAATTATCAAAGTCGTGCCACCTGCTGATCGTAAAGCTGGTATCAAGGTGGGTTCAGTTGACGAGTTGGTCGATAAGTTAAGAAATGAAGCAAAAGTAATTTAATACTTTGCTACAGCATATCTGGTACAACGTTATTATGTCTAAACTGTTTTTTATTCAAATTAGGCGTAAAAATCACTTTGTACACCAACAACCGCATGAATAGATGATACGAATAAATCAAGGATAAAAACAATGGCAATTTTGGTATATGCAGAACACGACAATGCCAGTCTAAAAAAGGCAACTTTAAATACTATCGCTGCTGCTAAGCAAATAGGCGGCGATATCCATGTATTGGTCGCTGGTAGTGGCAATCAAGCTGTCGCTGACGAAGCGGCTAAAGCTGAAGGCGTGAGCAAAGTACGGTTAGCAGACAACGCTGCTTATGAGCATCAATTGGCAGGTAACGTGGCATTATTGGTTGCGGACATTGCTGGTGACTATAGTCATATCCTTGCACCAGCCACAACTACTGGTAAGAATTTTCTACCACGTGTTGCAGCATTACTTGACGTCAGCATGCTATCAGAAATCTCTGCTGTGGTAGATGCACAAACATTTGAGCGTCCTATCTATGCTGGTAACGCGACAGCAACAGTTAAAACCTCAGAAGATAAAGTGGTATTAACCGTACGTACTACCGCCTTTGATCCAGTAGCAAGCGAAGGTGGTTCAGCTACTGTCGAAACTATTGATAATGTTCAAGACCTTGGTAAAGCAAGCTTCGTAAATGAAGAGATGGCTAAATCTGACCGTCCTGAATTGACCTCAGCAAGTATCGTGGTTTCTGGTGGTCGTGCACTAGCAAATGGTGAAAACTTCACTAAGTACATTGAACCATTGGCTGATAAACTTGGCGCTGCTGTTGGTGCATCACGTGCTGCAGTTGATGCAGGCTATGTACCAAACGATATGCAAGTCGGTCAAACGGGTAAAATCGTTGCACCAGATTTGTATATCGCAGTAGGTATTTCAGGCGCTATTCAGCATTTAGCGGGTATGAAAGATTCTAAAGTTATCGTTGCGATTAATAATGACCCAGAATCACCTATCGCAAGCGTTGCTGATTACTTCTTAGAAGCAGATTTGTTTGCAGCATTACCTGAGCTAACCAGTAAGATTTAATTGTTATTTAGTAAGTAATTAAATACAAAAAAACCCGCTATTATTTATAGCGGGTTTTTTTGTATTTAACTTAAAAAGTGTATTTTTGATTCAGTTAAATAACATTAGCTATAATTTCTTTGACGTAAAGTCTCATATAAGCATAGCGAGCCTGCAATCGCTACATTGAGGCTTTCTTGTCCATTAGGCTGTGGTAGGGCGATAGGTGTAGCGCATTGCATCAGCTCATCACGAACACCTTGACCTTCATGTCCCATAATCCAAGCAATTGGTTTCTTTAGGTCATGTTGATAAATGACTGTATCGGTATGTGAGCTGGTCGCAAACAGCGGCGTTTGTACATAGTCTAAAATATCTTGCACACTTAAATCTTCATAAATAGTCAGTGCAAACTGTGCGCCCATACCTGCTCGCAATGTCTTTGGTGACCAAGCTTGTGCGGTGGCACTAGTACAGAGTATGGTATTAATGCCAACGGCTGCTGCGGTACGTAGCAGGGTGCCGACATTACCGCTATCTTGCACATCATTGAGAATCAGACAATCATTGTTAATCGTTGATAAACTGGGCATTGGCACTTTAATAATTGCCATGATATCGATGCCAGTGCCCAAGCTCCGAATACTCTCATACAGTGAATCTGATAAAATTAAAATCGGCGTATAGGTTGGCAGACGAGTTAAAACTTGCTGAACTTCAGGATGATAATGCGCCGATTCAGCTAGCAATATTTGCACAAATGGATAGTCACTACGCAGGGCAGCATCGATGAGGTGGACGCCCTCAATGACTGTTTGACCTTGTTTTTTGCGTTGACGAGCTTGCGTCAACAAGCCCTTTACTAGCTTGACCGTCGTATTCTTATCTGAGGTAATAAGCTCAGTGGGATTTGCTACCATAGTGAATCGCTTAGAAAAAATGTAGAGTATGTGAACGATTCGTATAAAGCTGTTATTTATTTGACTCTATACGGCTCGTCCTCAAAGTGTGCTTAGCTGACTTATTTATCAGCATAATTTAAATGTAGCTCTTTAATATAATCGACTTCATTTTTGCTACCAAGTACCACAGGGATACGCTGATGGATATCAGTTGGCTCTATATCTAAAATGCGATTAACCGCATCAGTTGCAGCGCCACCAGCACGTTCAATCAAAAGGCTCATCGGATTGGCTTCATACATTAAGCGCAATTTACCTGCTTTATTAGCATACTTCGTATCAAATGGATAAGTGAAGAGACCACCGCGACATAAAATGCGATGCACGTCACCAACCATTGCTGCAACCCAGCGCATATTAAAATCGCGACCACGTACACCTGTTTCGCCAGCGATGAGTTCATCGATATATTGTTGCATCGGCGCGCGCCAGTAGCGGTAATTTGACGCGTTGATGGCATATTCGCTGGTATCGGCATCGATTTGGATGTTTTCTTGTATCAGTACATACTCATTCGTGTCTGGGTCTAGGCTAAACATGACGACACTATCTGTGATGGTCAGTGCTAGGACGGTCGAGGTGCCGTATAATAAGTAACCTGCTGCTAGCTGCTGATTACCAGCTTGTAAGAAATCACTATTTTCACTGGTTTGACCTTGGCGCTGATACGGTAGAATAGAAAAAATAGTACCAACGGCCATATTGATATCGATATTTGATGAGCCATCAAGGGGATCAAATAGCACCAATAAACTGCCATCAGCATTGGCAGGAGTAGCATCATCCAGCTCTTCGGAAGCAACACCCGCACAATGTGCATTTTTTGCCAAAGCGTCTAACAATAAATCATTGGCCAGTACGTCTAATTTTTTTTGATCCTCACCTTGGACGTTTTGATTGCCAGCTTCACCTAAGATATCTGCTAAAGCACCTTTTCTAAGTAGCTGTGAAATAGTCTTACCAACGTCAGCAACGGTAGTAATGACGTCATTAAGGGCAAGATTGGTTGCATGAGCTTTTAAATAGTTTGCTAGGGTCGTCATAATGCTTCCTAATAAATGGTATTGATAAATGAGATTCAAAGTTAAAGAGCAAGTGAGTGCTTAAGAAGTGTGGGAGTTAGTATTTAATACCCCTAAATCTGGCAAATTATTAAATAGCCTGTACGGCATCTTTGTCCTGACCATAAAATCAGCTACACTATATGTATTATTGTTTATTGATATTTTTGGGAAGCTTATTTTCGATCGTGGTTATTACAGCTTTACTTATATTGCTTAGCAGATGGCTAAGTCTATTTTATAGGGCTGGTGTCATTACGGTAAATTGTAGCAAATAAGCGTCAAAATGTCCTTGTATCTGTGCATATCAGCTATAAATGCTCGAACAAAAATGAATAAATGATTAATATAGACTCATATAAACTCAAAATAAAGACTTACCATTATGTCAAATTCTATCGATAGTAATTCACTACCTCCTATTGCAGCGACTGAGTCTGCAAAATTTGATTCTGACACCATTCATCATAAGCTTAATACCTCGTTAAGTCGTCCGCAGCTTAATAGCGATGGTAGTATTCGTCATTTTTTGGGTGTAGAGGGTCTTAATAAAGCACAGTTGCAGGCAATTATTGCAAAAGCTGAGACGTTTTTTGATGATAATGGGCAACTGATTAACCGTCCTGAGCTTGAAGGCTATACGGTAATGAATTTGTTTTTTGAGCCGTCAACTCGTACACGCACCACTTTTGAGGTAGCAGAAAAGCGTTTGGGTGCCAATGTACTGAATATCGATATTGAGCGCTCTAGCACCAAAAAAGGTGAAAGCTTGCGCGATACGCTGTGGAATTTGCAAGCGATGACGGCAGATATCTTTGTGGTACGGCATTCAGCATCAGGTGCTGCCCATTTTATGGCCACAGAAGTGACACCAGATATTGCTATTATTAATGGCGGTGATGGCTGGCACGCCCATCCGACGCAAGGTATGCTCGATATGTTGACCATTCACCGTGAGGCGCCGCGCCCCTTTGAAGAGCTGTCGGTCGCTATCGTTGGTGATATTAAGCATTCTCGGGTCGCACGCTCTGATATCAGTGCGCTGCAAACTTTAGGTGTTAAAGATATCCGTGTCTGCGCGCCTCGTACCTTATTGCCAAAAGGGATTGAGCGTTTTGGGGTGCAAGTTTATGAAAATATGAATGAATGCGTGACCGACTGTGATGTCATTATGGGATTAAGAATACAAAACGAGCGGATCGGCTCGCCGCTATTGGCATCATCGAGTGAGTATTATAAGCATTATGGTATTACCCCAGAGCGGTTAGCACTGGCCAAACCTGATGCGCTAGTCATGCACCCAGGACCAATGAACCGCGGTGTTGAGATTGCCTCAAGCGTTGCTGATGGCGTGCAATCTGTGATTTTGAAGCAGGTTAATAATGGTATTGCTATTCGTATGGCGGTATTGGCATTGGCAATGGAAGGTCAACGCGCTCATCAAGCAGCTAGTAAATAATATCTGACCTAATATTTTGCTAGCCAATTTTATTCTTATTTATCCCATTTTATTGATACGGTAATAACGCTCATGTCCACTATGATAAACCCTGATGCACCGATACTTGATTGTCTTCCTAAAATATTTAAGGATTCACTACCAAGCGCAGTAACCACTAAACTGACTGCACTTGAAGCTGGACATGAAATGTGGCTGCTGCCACCATTGGTTGATTTGTGCGCCCGCTTACGTGAGCCAGGACAACAACAACATGGCACGTTGGAATCAGAAGGGCGAGCTGCCCGCGCCAATGGTTTTTTGCATGTGGTCATTCCGCCCGATACCAATCCTATCTTGGAAAACGGTTCACTATTAAAAGGTTTACGTGAGCGTGCGCTTGATGATGGCGGCATTTACTTACATATTTTAGGTGCCTTGACCGCAGGGTTAGAGGGCGAACGTCCATCTAACATCGCTGGATTAAAAAAAGGTGGCTGTATTGCCGTCTCTAATGCTCGTCGACCTTTTCGCAATGATTTAGTGCTCTTACGTACCCTCGAGTATGCCGCGACTTTTGGCATGAAAGTCTTCTTTTATCCTGATGAGCCCAGTTTGTCTGGAGATGGGGTTGCGCATGAAGGCTACATCGCCTCCTATCATGGGCTACAAGGTATTCCATGGATTGCTGAAACGGTCGCTTTATCTACCCAGTTATTAATGGTTGAAGAAACCGGTATTGCTGCTCACTTTAGTCAGTTATCGTGTAAGTCTTCAATCGAGCTGATGCGCTGGGCAAAAAATAAAAAACTGCCAGTGACTTGTGATGTGGCCATGCATCAGCTGTATTTAACCGATGATAATTTGGAAGGCTTTAATTCTATGGCCTATGTACTGCCGCCATTGCGTAGTAATACCGATCAAAAAGCGCTACTTCGCGGTTTAAAAGACGGCACCATTGATGCGATTTGTAGTCATCATGAGCCATTGAACAGTACGGCTAAAAAAGCACCGTTTGAAGAAAGTACACCAGGTATTTCAAACTTTGATACTTTTATGGCGCTGGCGTGTCAATTGGTACGTGATGAGGTGCTGACATTAGAGCAATTGGTCGATAAAATCTGTCTTAATCCTGCAAAAATTGCCGGTATTAGCGAGCAATATGAAAATATCGGTGGCGCTGTGTTGGTTGATCCTAATTTAGAGTGGCAAGTGACCGCGGAAACGATGCAATCTAGTGGTAAAAATACCCCTTTCTTTAATCAGCAGCTGCAAGGGCGCGTTGTGGAGACTTTCTTTGGTTAACTGGTCTGGTCAGGACGATAATCAGCGACATAAAAAGAGCGAGTCTAGCGAATCTATTAAAGCCGTTGCGATCTATGAGGTTGTTAAAGGTATCGGTGCGCTGTTAGGGGCTATTGCATTATGGCAGTGGCATAAAGATATGGAGCAATGGTTGTCAACGGCCACCCATTCTTGGCGACAGTACTTTGGTCAACTGCTCGCTCCACAAGTTGATAGCGCGGTACAGATCGCACAGCAAGCCAGTAAAAACTGGACAGTGTTTCTATTAATAATATTTGCTTATGCCAGTCTGCGCTTCATTGAAGCATATGGATTGTGGCAAGATAAGACTTGGGCCTATTGGTTTGGCGTCATAGGCTATGGAATATTTATTCCTATCGAACTGTATTATCTGATTGTCAGCCCGTTCGACTGGTTTAAACTGGGTATTTTAGCTCTTAATATCATTATTGTCATTGTGGTTTATCGTAATATGAAGCGTAAAGGCTTGATATAACAGTACTTTCCGATACGAGCTTTTGCTAAATAATGAGTTTTTACTAAATAATATTGCTTTGACCATAATAATAAAAGCCAGCATAAAGAGATTATCTTTAGTGCTGGCTTCTTATTAGTTGAAATCACTGTGTGTTTTTCGACTTAAAGTACAATGTTATTATTTTTCTAAACGTCCAATGCTTTTTTATTAACAGGAGAAATAGTTTTGGCTACTTTACCGACACTCAAACCTTGAATTAAGATAGAGAACACTACTACAGCGTAAGTTAATGCTAGTAAAACATCGCGCTCAGTTCCTGTAGGCAGCTGTAGTACTAATGCGACAGATATACCACCGCGCAGACCACCCCACGTTAATACTTTCCAAGCGCCTACTGGTAGATTAAGTTGGTGTCTAAAAATTCTAGTGGTCATGCCTACCACGATCAGCCGAGCAAGTAGGGCAATGATAATAGTCAAGCCTGCGGCAATAAATAAATTACCAGAATAGGCAATTATCACTACTTCTAAACCAATTAAAACAAACAAAATCGCGTTTAAAATCTCATCAATTAATTCCCAAAATAGATCAATATAGTGACGCGTCTTATCACTCATCGCTAATTCTCGCCCGCGATTACCGACCATCAGCCCCATCATCACCATTGCCAAAGGTCCTGATAGATGCCAATGGCTGGCAAGTGCATAGCCACCTATCACGCCTGCAAGTGTTAATAACACTTCTTCTTGATAGCTATCGATACTTTTGAGCATATAATATAAGATTGCCCCAAGTACCAAGCCAAAGATAATACCGCCACCAGCTTCAACTGCCAGCGTATGCGCCACATAATTTACAGTTGGAATATCACCGCTAGATAAAATCCCGAGCAGTATCACAAAAATAACGACGCCAATACCATCATTAAATAACGACTCACCAGCGATAACGGTTTCAATACTTTTGGGTGCGCCTGCTGATGCCAAAATGCCCATCACGGCAATGGGGTCGGTCGGTGATATCAAGGCACCAAATAATAAACACCAAATAAATGGCAGAGCGAACCCTAAAAGCGGTAGCATAAAATAAATGGCGGTGGCAATGAGTACTGCTGATATGACAGTACCCAAACAAGCAAGGATACCAATGGGTAGCTTATAACGCTTTAAGTCACCAATATTGACATGTAAGGCACCGGCAAATAGTAGCATCGAGAGCATGCCATCGAGTAATACTTCGGTAAAATCAAGCTGGTTTAATAAGCTGATCTCATAATCAATTAGCTGATCAAAGCCTAAAAACCCTAAAAATATCGCCCCAATAGATAATAATATAGAGATGACCATGACACCGATAGTGGTCGGTAGACCAATAAAGCGATGATTCACATAAGTCAGTAGGGCAGTGATAGATAAAAAGATAGCACTGATTTCAAGTATAGTCAGACTGGTTGCAGATGCCATAAAAAAAGTCTCAGATGAATATAAAAATGATTCTAACCCTAAAATCTGTAAGGGTTAGACAAAATGTTAGTTTTGTTGTTTGTCTGGTTTTTATATTGTCTACGATTAATATTGATATGAATAACAAAAAATTCCTATAAATAATAAAATTTTATCTTGATTGCCTCTGTAGTGTTTTATTAATTTGCGCATCAAACTGACTAATATATTCAAAATGTTGATGCTTAGCATTATTACTATGAATAAATTGCCTCGCTTCATTAGACATTGCTTTGAGATCTGTTATTAACTCTTCATAGCTCAGGTTTTCTTCTCCTGCGCGTTCAATCAGTGTGAGCTCATGTAATAGCGTTTGCTGCTGAGCGTTATTCACACAAGCGTAATTAAGATCGGTCATAGCCTGACATAATGCCTTTAATACCATTAAATCAGCCGTTGCATAACGCCGTATCTCACCAAGAGAGGTATCGATAAAGGCAGCTATCGTAGGATTTTTAGTAACCACAGCCAATATTGCTACTCGCTGCTGATTGACTAGAATGTCAGATTTCTCTTGGTTATTTCTATCGCTGTCATTCTGGTCGTGAGGCGGTGTGTAAAAATGATAAGGGCTTGGAGGCTGACGTTGAAACATGACACTCAAGCACGTGGTCAATGATTGGACACAATTGACCGCCGTTTTTGGATCATTTATACCAGGAGATAACGCCCGCACTGCGACTTCAGTGACTTGCCCTAAACTATAAGCGATATCATTAGAGTGCACAGACTGGCTTTCAAGATGGATACAAGTATTGAGTCGCTGCCAAAATAGCCCATCTGGCGCGCGTGGAATAATAGCTAAGCCAGAGGTTTTGGTTTTTTGTAGATGACTGTCATGATCGGCAGGATGCTGATAAAAATGTCCGATGACATTCTTATCGGTAACAAATTGACCCAAGCTGGTATGTAGCTGTACTACACCGCCATAATCTTGCGCCAAAGTAATCAGCGACTCTATATAAATTTGCTGTAGATAACCTGAGCTTGGCGCGATGATAGCGGTTGCTGTCCAAGATTGGAAATGCTCAACATCATGATGCGTCACATCACGTTGATGCTGAATCTCACAGCTGTCCTTGTACCAGTAATGAATATTTCTAAGCGCCTCATTACTGGCACCGTGAATGACATGCGATGCCTGTATAGCATGTACCATATGCTGGACAAAATAAACCAATAACAAGGCACAAATGATGGCCATGATAATAGCAAAGGTTACCGATAATTGCGGTACACCAAAAGCCACATCATATTTATGAATAGATTTTAAAACCAATAAGCTGTAACTAAAAGTACCAATAAATGCGCCCAGTACGAACTGGTTTGGCGTATCGGTCAGAAAGTTACGTAGCAGCCGTGGACCAAACTGCGATGAGGCCATCGATAAGACGGCAATAGTAATTGAAAAGGTCGTTCCTGCGACCCCAAGTACTGCGCCTGCAATCGCGGTCATAATCGCACGTGCGGCCTGATCGTCGCCAGTAAATGCAAAGCTGATCTCTCTGACTGTTTCACGATCAAAATGTTCATCAATGGTAACGAGTATGGGCGCAAGTAAGATGCCTACCAGCACACAAGCTGTTGGAATAAACCAATAAGAGCCAAGCAATTGCTGCCATAAGTTTTTTAGGCGCTCAGGTAAATTGGTTAGATTTTGTAGTGACCATAGCTGTAGAAACTGCCTAAGTCTGTGCTTAACTGCCGTTAGAATCTGTTTAAGCAGGCTTGTTTTGGGGTCTTTGCTCAACGTTGTCAGCTCCAAAATTCATACTACTGTCTTACTTCGATGCCAATCAGAAAAATAATAATACTCTTGGCACAACAAAAGCGCTTAAAAGTAAATTACCTTATCATATAGAGTTACGCTATCAAAAATTTAATAAAAAAATAAGCCCCTATTAATAGGAGCTTGTTTTTAGCATTATAAAGTTTTAATAATGGAGGATTTTAATGATGGAAAGCTCTAATAGTAAGTAATAGTATCAAACTCGAATTCTGAGTTAACACCGTTCATTACTGATTCCAGCCATTATTACCATCGTAAGCCGTCAAGCTTCCGTGTTATCTATTAACTGACCAAATTGTCAATCCAAGTGCTTATCGCGGTGCTTACTTTTGCTAGTACTGACGGCTCTTCTGTAGTGTCCATACTTAATGACCGTGTTTGCAAATTATCCGTCGTTACTGGTTGTTTTTGTAGACTATCTACGATTAACGGTAGATTGTTACCAGCTGTCGCTAAGATAAAGCTTGGGTTTTTGGTCAGCGTCGTCCATTTCTGATTCCATCCACCATTACAGTTGTAAGTAATTAAGCTCCCGCGGTTATCTACTAAATGACCCGTTCGTAAATCAAAGCATTTGTTGCCTTGTTTGATTTGGTTGGTACCGTTCATCTCCCAAACTTGCGCTGGTGAGTCCAAGCTACAAGCGCCCAAATTTACCCAAGAACCTTGTTCCGTCAAACACTGATCCAATGCCATTTTACTATGGATTTTACCCTTAAGATCGTAAACCCACTGTTCAGAGTCATCACCAGTACAGCCACTTTCTCCACTAATAAAGCTATTTAACTTACCATTTTCTAGTTTTTCAACTTTTAGACAGTTGTTGCCGTTACGTATAGTAGCAACATTTTCTAAAGGGTTGTCATCCTGTAGATCTAACCATTTCACAAACTGCTGAAATTCGCTGAGTGCTTCAGGCTCTTTCTTGCTTAAATCAGTACGATACACATTGACCCAACGGTTTAAGCGGTAGATGGTTTCTTGTTGCTTTTCATAACGCTCTAATGTTTCCAATGCTTGCGGGCTGAGCTCATCACGATACTCTTTATAAGAATCATATAATAATTTACCATTGGTATTCAAAACAACCGTCGGATTTTCTGCTTGGGCGATGAGCTGCTGTTCTAAGCCCGGTAACTCTACCTTTCTTAGTGCCGTATAGCCATGTTCTTTACCAAAGGTAACCGCTGGTCTGATAGGGTCGCTATATTGACGAATATCAATTGTCGATAGCTGTACTTGTGCTTCATTGGCCTTTTTACAGTACAAATCCACTTTTTTCGGATCTTCAGCAATCGCTAAATTGACATGGAATTTATTGGCATTGCCATTCATGCGATTAGGGGACAAGGCAATATTATTAACCGTGCTATTACTATAAGTGACGCTCAACCAGCAGCTTGCCGCTTCTAGCGAGTTATTTGGCGTAGGTAAATCAAAAACATTACCCCAGTTACCGCGTGCCTCAGGATAAATGATCCCTTTTTGCGCCACAGGATCATAACCGCCTAAGATGGTGAAAACCGGCACACCTTGTAAGCGTGGTTTTAAGTAATTACCGTCGGCACTGTTGTACCAAACATTACCAGATCTCGGTACTTTAGGCTGGATTACTTCCATCTTTCGAAGTTCGGCATTCCATTTTTTATAACCTGTCGGTGAACTCGTATCAAATACTGCTTTATCAAATGCTGGTTGTATTTTTATTTTGGTACTGTAGCCGGTGTAATGGGTGTAGTCTGAATAAGCGCCACTCTGTGAGCCGCCAGACATCGCGTCACGGCCGTAGCCATAGGTGGCTAAGAAAAGAGGTTTGCCACTGAGACCATCACCTTCGACTTGTCGCGGCCAGTCTAAGTTACCGCGCATTTTGTTTCTAAAACCATTATAGCCCCAGCCGCTGTCGGCATGATGCTCGGCCCAGAAATAATCGCCGCCCGATGCACCAGGGTAATGGCCTAAGCCATAATGATGGCCGATTTCATGACTAAACTCATTCCTGACCGAATCGATAATGGTCAGCATGCCATTACCACCACTTAAGCCGTGGTTATGTTCGCCATTGGCATATTTACCGCGGGCATGGTGCGCATTGACGTTTTGAGTCAGCTGTGGCTGTTCTTGGCTGTGTAGCGATGCGCTAGTCACGCCCCAATTGGCTAAGTTTATGCCGACACCAAAGGTTGCTTTTGCGGTATTTTCACGCATATCACCATTATACATGCCACCGTCTGAGCTACTCACCGAATCATAAATGGTGCCATTGCCCACCATCACTTGATCAAGCTTCATGTCATCATATACAGCAACGGTCATTTGTGCCGCTGGAATGGTTTGGAAGTAGTCTGAACCGGCTCTTTCTGGGTCACGTAACATGTAGTGACCCCAAGATTGAGGCGGAGCAGTTAACATACCTAAACGGATATTGGTTAATACCAGCTCGCCAGGTGCAGCAAAGTCTATTTTATCTTCTAATAAATCACCGCTACGCTTCTTCTCATCCACAATGCGGATTTTAAGACCACCTTCTACCTCATTCCATTTGAGTTTGGTCGACCATGCGCGATTACTGTAAGAGACGCGAGGACGTTTGTCAGTATTGGTCTGATCAGTGGCTGGGATTCTAGTCGGATCGGCTAAGTTGACGCTGCGTAATAAAGCTCCATCTTTATAGATCTCTGCCACAAGATTATTAACGTCACCCATCTCAGGAGTAGGGGTCACTAATAACAGCGCTTCTTTTTCTGCCGTCAGGCGCGGCATGTTTTTTGCTTCATTGCCCTGCGGATCAACAGTATGATTCTGGCCAAACTGAATCATCGCTTGGAAAGTGCCGACTAAATCTGGACGGATATCTCGAATCGTTCCTGCTCTGCCAGCGTGGTCAAAAAACCCTAATAAATAGGCATCAGCGATATCTTTCTTTGGCTCTGGATATTTGAGTTTTGTACCTGGCCCGATTGGCGTCGAGGGAATACTCGGTATACTTGGTCCAATTGGTGTTGAAGGAATACTTGGTGTACTTGGTCCAATGGGTGTTGAAGGAATACTTGGTGTACTTGGTCCAATTGGTGTTGAAGGAATACTTGGTATACTTGGTCCAATTGGTGTTGAAGGAATACTTGGTGTACTTGGCCCAATTGGTGTTGAAGGAATACTTGGTGTACTCGGTCCAATTGGTGTTGAAGGAACAGTTGTCACAGGCGGGTTAACAGGCGGGTTAACAGGCGGGTTAACAGGCGGGTTAACAGGTGGAGTCACTGGTGGAGTCACTGGTGGAGTCACTGGTGGAGTCACTGGTGGAGTCACTGGTGGAGTCACTGGTGGAGTCACTGGTGGAGTCACTGGCGGAGTCACTGGCGGAGTCGTACCCGGTGGTGGAGTCACTGCTGGCGGGGTAGTTCCAGGCTGATTAATTGCTGGCGGGATATGATCAGTTTCTTCACCACAAGCGGAAAGCATGATAGCCATGATACCAATACTTAATGCTTTTACTGGAAATGCTATTATTGTTTTCAACTAAAGCCCCTCATTAATATAATGAGAGGCAATATAACAGTTATGTTAGTATTATGTACGAAATTTGTTCTATTTATAACAATAAGTTTTCCTTATTGGTTGTCATAGAAATGTTTGATTATAAGTTAATTAAAAAATCTCATCCGTTCTTACTCTTATAGCACTCAGTTAGATGTCGGATTGTCTGCTTCAGTAATAATATCGCCTCTATTGCCCGCTTTACTGGCATCTGCACGAGCTTTATCACTAATAGTATCTTTAGGAATGATAATTTCATTGTTATGCTCATCGCATTCTATACCGCTGTCCTTATCATAAGCGACAGGGTCAAAGCGTGGTATCTCATCGTTAATACCTGAATCTTCTTGAGATAAGCGACTAGAGGTAGCAGCGCTAGATCTCCTAAAGAGTTTGGCTTTATTGTTTTTAGAATTTTCGTCTTTATCATTAGCAGATTTTTTGCGCGGCTCACTGTGGGCAAAGATAGCATTTAGCGGCACATCCAATTGTTCTCGAGCATAAGCTTCCGTATTTTCAAAACGATTTACCAATAGGCTTAGCCAAGGTTTTTGGTCCTCTGGACTCATCTCATCAAGCTCATCTTTGATGGGTAATGGATAAGGTAGCGTACGATAAAAATCCCATAACGTCATTTTACTCAAATCTTTTTTGAGCACATAATCATCCTCTTCTGTCATGGTGATTAAATTACTGTCTTGTAGATAATTGATATAGGTATACCACTTTGGTAGCTCTTTACGCCCCAATACATTACGCAGCGCTTGTTCGCTAACGGCTTCACCTTTTAAATGATGGGTATAAACTAAATTTAACATATCGAGTAAACTTAGTAGTGGATGGCGTGGGTAGACTTCTTCCGTCTCAAAAATAGTCAAGGTATAGCTAATCTCAACCCCTAATAGGATTAGATTCCATGACAGATATATCCATAATAAGAAAATCGGTAATGCAGCAAATGCGCCATAAATGGCTTCATAGCTGGTAAAGTTCGCCATCACCGTACCAAAAAGATGCTTCATCAGCTCAAAGACAATCGCCACAAAAACACCAGCAATCGCGGCATTTTTTACAGGTACACGCGCTTTTGGGATAAACCAATACATACTAATAAAACCAGCGATCGTCACTCCAACTGATACTATCTGTACCCAAAACGACCAATCGATACCATAGCCAGCAATTTGACGATTTAAGAGGCTCAGGCTTTGTACGGCACTAGAGGCGATAAATGCCGTACCCAATACTAGCGGTCCCAGCGTGACGATTGTCCAATAGCGCAGCATGCTTTTCATGCCACCAGAGCGATTTTCTACCCGCCAGATTTGGTTAAAAGCGCGCTCAATAGTCGTCAAAGTCATAATGGTCGTAAAAAACAATACCATCGCCCCAATGATGGTTAGGTTTGATGATTTTTCAGCGAAGTTATTGATATATTTACTGACCTGCAAGCTCGATTGTGGCAGCAAGTTACTGTAAATGACTTCGTAAATCTGTGCTCTGACAGAAGATAGCGCCGGTACTGAAGACAAAATCATCAATAGCACCGTTAAGATAGGCACAATCGACAATAAGGTCGTATAGGTCAATGATGCGGCTTTTTGCTGGCAGTTGTCTTCAAAAAAGTGCCGAGTTAAAAAGCGTAGGAACTGAAACCAACGTTGATGTAAAAAGGGTATTTTTTTTAGTAAGTTTTCCATAACGACCATTTAGCAGAAATAATAGAGTGCGAATAGTGTAACAAAAATGGCCTGTCTGAATCTGCGGGTTAATTGTGTCAAAATGCATAATAGCGTTTTGAGGCTTAATGATCTTTGAGGTTTAAGTATCATAATGTCGCTGATGAAAATGTTAGACAAAGCAGTTATATCGCCTAATAGATTTAATGAGTGACTACGCCGAGTGTGAGGGTTTGTTTGCATGTCAGTGAATGACTCGGGCATAATGTACACATCTATTCATCATGCCAATCATTTTATAATAATTACGATTCGCTATATTACTGTTAACGATTTTATAAGGAAGTTTTGCTAATGAGTCAGACCGCCCCTTATGTTTTGGTGCTCTATTATTCAAATTACGGTACGACTAAGACATTAGCATATGCTATCGCTCAGGGTATTGAAGAGGCGGGCATGACCGCGCGCATTCGCACGGTACCGACAGTAGCGCCTGAGACCACATCGAGTAAGCCTGCGATACCAGATGAAGGTGATCTGTATTGCACCATGGAAGATCTAAAAGATTGCGTGGGTCTTGCGCTTGGTAGTCCAACGCACTTTGGTAATATGGCCGCGCCCATGAAGTATTTTTGGGATAATACCGTCACGCTATGGCTCGCTGGTAATCTACAAAATAAACCAGCAGCGGTATTTACTGCAACTGGTTCAATGCATGGCGGGCAGGAGACGACGTTGCTGACGATGATGATGCCATTGCTGCATCATGGCATGCTGATTGTGGGTGTGCCTTATGCAGAGCCAGCATTAAATCGTACCCATCGTGGTGGCTCGCCTTATGGGGCAAGTCATGTCAGCGGTGCGTCACATGATCAGCCTGTGTCCGCTGATGAACGTGAACTGGCTATTGCTCAAGGGCGCCGTTTAGCGATTAGTGCCAAAGCTTTAGCACAAGCAAACTGGCGCTAAGCGGTTTTATTGACAAGGAAACATAGCTCTCTAATGCCAAATACTTCTGATCGTTCCAATCAAACACCTACTGCAAAGGCTGGTAAAACTATTAAACCTAGTAAGCCTATTACGCCCATCCGTCAGCGCTTGATGGTGACTTGGCTGGCTTGGCTAACCTTTAGATTGCTTGCTTTGCCTATTTTGATTAATGTCTTTAATATCAGTAGCCCTGACATTGTCGGCGGTATCGCATGGCAAGCGCTATGGCTAGTACCGGCATTTGTCTTAACACCGTCGATACTGCGCGGACGTTCGCCCTATGCATTGTTAATAGACAGCATGTTTACTTTGGTATATTTAGGGGCAAGTGGGGTCGTATTATTCACACGTGCTTACGGTAGTAGCTGGGCAGAAATTGCCGTCTATTTCATTGATTTTGTATTATTATTTGCGATTAACGTCTGGTTGTTTATTTTATTAAAGCGCCTGCCTTCGATGAATAATGTCGTCAAGCAACCGCGCTAGCGGCTCGATTAATTCCATTTTTATCAGTTTAACCACAAAAAATCGGCGCTCTATTTGGAGCGCCGATTTTTTGTGGTGATATTATTTTTTAGAAATACTTTTATTAATTAACCTTCGTTAATTCTAAGTCCATCTTTTTACCGTCGTTAATTTGGCTTACTTTTACGGGTAAGTAATCTAAGCTTGGTGCCAACCAAAAGCTGGTCGAGCGACTATTGTCATCATGGATACGGTCGACACGTACCGTATCAAAGGTACCAGCAGGAACTGTTATCTTGGTATTACCAGATTTTTTAAAGGGTGTTTTTTCTATCTTATCGTGTTTTGCCATGTAGTAATTGCCAGAGAATTTACCATTTAATAAGTCTTGGCGAATTTGCACCTCAAGACTTAAATCGTCAAAGGCTTGTTGTGCCATCGTCATGGTTGTTGACTTGCCTCTATAGTTACTCACGACTTTTTTGCTACTGGGATTGAAATCCAGCTTATGCGTACGACCGATGCCCAGTAGTTTATAAGTGGTACTGGCTTGGGTTGGAATAACGGCGTTACCGTTGACAGTGAAGGTACTATGTTGTGCAGCACTTGCCACACCAGCGACCCGTGCATTGACATCATATTTCCAAGTATTGCCTGATTTGTTCAATGTACGCGTGGCAGTACCTTTATATTTATCCTCAACCGTAAAGCTATAGTTTGCGCTTGAAGGCTGAATATTCTTTGCGCTAGCAAGGGTAGGTGCGGTCATACTCAAAGCTCCGATAGCCGCTATGCTGGCTCCAGTGGTCAACATGGTTAAAAATTTAGACTTAGCATTTCTTTTGTCATTATAATTGGTTATTAATGGTTTTTTATTCATAGATGAAAAACTCATGGATATTCCTTAATAGATTGATATCAGATAGCTTAATAAGTCGATTCTATACTTAGGGTGATTCGATATTACTGCTAACTATTATTGGATTCACAATGCCTATAATGGTCATACTCTGTTACATTTTCAAGAGTAGAGATACATGCTGACGTTTGGCTCTTGTAGCCGATGTTACTATTATAGCTGCTGCTAGGACTATGAGTAACTTGCTGTAAACCTAGTAAGAATAGGCGAATAAAACAACGATTGATTCTACTAAATATCGCAATCATTTAATGCTTTTATGGTAATCCACGGCTTTATATTAACGCTTTTATTTCAGAGCGCTTTAGCGATTCGCTATTACTTATCGATAAACGCTGCATTAATTAAGAAATTCTTGTAAATTTTTGGGCTTTACACTTGAAGCCCACTGTCCATGCCCCCACTTTTTGAAACAAGCTCAACGCTTATCCTTATTATGCTGTTTTTGAAAAATGGCATTTGCAGATAGAGGTATTGAGACAATCAAACCAAATAAATTCTTAATTTAATTAACCAACTTATTGGAGACATATTGATGAATATTCGTCCTTTACATGATCGTATTGTTGTCCGCCGCATAGAAGAAGAAACAAAAACGGCTGGTGGTATCTTGCTTCCTGGTTCTGCTCAAGAAAAGCCTTCACAAGGTGAAGTGCTAGCAACTGGTAACGGTCAGATTCGTGACAACGGCGAAACTCGCGCGTTAGATGTAAAAACTGGCGACAAAGTCTTGTTCGGTCAATATGCTGGTCAAACCGTGAAAGTTGACGGCGAAGAACTACTTATTATGAAAGAATCTGATGTATTGGGTGTGTTAGAAGGCTAGTCCTTTTTGAGTGTTTTTATACTCAGCGCATTTTTGACAATATCATTGAAACATTTAATTGCATTCTCATACTTATCATAGTGGAGTAATTTAACATGGCAAAAGACGTAAAATTCGGCATTGATGCCCGTAAACAAATGATGGATGGCGTGAACATCCTAGCAAATGCAGTAAAAGTTACTTTAGGCCCTAAAGGTCGTAACGTCGTTATCGATAAATCTTTTGGCGCACCAACCATTACTAAAGATGGTGTTTCGGTTGCTAAAGAAATCGAGCTTGAAAACAAATTTGAAAACATGGGCGCTCAATTGGTCCGTGAAGTTGCAAGCCGCACCAACGATGTTGCTGGTGATGGTACGACGACTGCTACTGTATTGGCTCAGTCAATCTTGCAAGAAGGCATGAAATCAGTTGCCGCTGGCATGAACCCAATGGATCTTAAACGCGGTATTGATAAAGCCGTGCGTGCTGCTGTTGAGCAAATTCATTTGCTATCAACGCCAGCTGATGATTCAAAAGCGATTGCTCAAGTTGGTTCTATCTCTGCCAACTCAGACACCAAAATTGGTGAATTGATTGCCCAAGCGATGGAAAAAGTCGGTAAGCAAGGCGTGATTACGGTTGAAGAGGGTTCAAGCTTTGAAGATACCTTAGAAGTAGTCGAAGGTATGCAGTTTGATCGTGGTTATATCAGCCCGTACTTTGCTAATAAGCAAGACAGCTTAACGGCTGAGTTTGAAAACCCGTACATCTTGCTTGTTGATAAAAAAATCAGCAATATTCGTGAAATCGTACCATTACTTGAGCAAGTAATGCAGCAAAGCAAGCCTTTATTGATTATTGCTGAAGACGTAGAAAACGAAGCATTAGCAACCTTGGTTGTTAACAACATGCGTGGCGGCTTAAAAACTTGCGCCGTTAAAGCACCAGGTTTCGGCGATCGTCGTAAAGCCATGCTAGAAGATATCGCAACATTGACTGGCGGTACCGTTATCTCTGAAGAGATTGGTCTGAGTCTCGAGACTGCGACCCTAGAGCAATTGGGTACAGCTAAAAAAGTCACTATCGGTAAAGAAAATACGGTAATCGTTGATGGCGCTGGTAACACCGCTGATATCGAAAATCGTGTTGAATCTATCCGTCGTCAAGTTGAAGAATCAACGTCTGACTACGATAAAGAAAAGCTTCAAGAGCGTATGGCTAAACTGGCTGGCGGCGTTGCCGTTATCAAAGTTGGCGCTGCGACTGAAACTGAAATGAAAGAGAAAAAAGATCGCGTTGATGATGCGCTACATGCCACTCGTGCAGCGGTTGAAGAAGGCGTTGTCCCTGGTGGCGGTGTAGCCTTGGTTCGTGCAATGAATGCATTGTCTGAACTACGTGGCGATAATGACGACCAAAACGCTGGTATCAATATTCTACGTCGCGCAATGGAATCACCATTACGTCAAATCGTTACCAACTCAGGCGAAGAAGCTTCAGTGGTCGTTAACGAAGTGAAAAGCGGTAGCGGTAACTATGGTTACAACGCTGCCTCTGGTGAATATGGCGATATGTTGGCTATGGGTATTCTTGATCCAGCCAAAGTAGCACGTTCAGCACTAGAAAATGCGGCATCTGTTGCAGGTCTTATGCTAACGACCGAAGTCATGATTACTGATTTACCGCAAGGTGATGATGGTATGTCTGGCATGGGCGGCGGTGGAATGGGCGGTATGGGTGGAATGGGCGGCATGATGTAATCAGTTCCTTTACCTGTATTTGCTTTAAATAATAAAAAGCCCTAACTCATTGAGTTAGGGCTTTTTTTAATATGCTTTACAATAGCTTAGTTAAACACTCTAAATTATAATGAATCTAAATACGTATTTATATAAAGAGATAATTATGCAAACCACTTTTAATGAGTTTTGTTCGAAATCTTTTGAATTCCGTGAAGCACTATTAAGAGAAACTAAGATTATTTCGACAGCTGCAGAACTTAAACACAAAGATATAGCTACTCTAATTTTGGCTGATATATCTTCAGAGCATGGTCATGCAATTCATATTTTAGCGAAGAACCTTTGTAGCATTTCAGCTAGTAGCTTATTACGCTTACAATTTGAATCGCTATTAAGAGCAAAGTGGCTATACTGGGTCGCTTCTGATGAGGTTATAGAAAGGTTTAATAAACCTTTAACAGAGCAGAATGTAAAGCAATCAGAAAAACGCATACCTACAATTAATATTATTTTATCGGAGCTTGAGCTTAAAGTAGAAGAAGGTAAGGTTCCTAAAAAAGCACTAATGCTAATGCAAGAGTTTAAAAATATGGCGTTAAAAGCCTCTAATTCTTATGTCCATAGTGGGATGCATGCATTTTCTAGAAGAAAAGATGGATTTCCAGAACCATTAATGATTCAGATTCTACAGAACTCTAATGGATTAGAAGCTTTAAAAGCAATGTTACTTGCAACATTAATTCAATCTAATGAAATAATGCAGGAAGTGCTTAATCTTCAATATATTTATTTAGATTGTTTACCCATGCATACACCGGAAATCATGGATAGGTTCTACGGTATATCATAATAAAAGCCTAAAAAATCAAGTCGCATTAACGTGTTAGAAGAACGGCTTTTTACTGAGCAGTCTCATCCCGTCTAAACACCCACGTTTTATCATCAGAAGCCTCTGCACAATAGTAATAACCTGCCAAATAAAATTGCTTCAGCTGGTCTGTATTGGTCAGCTTATTATCAGCAGCATATTTAACCATCAGCCCGCGAGCTTTTTTAGCATAGAAGCTAATCACTTTATATTGACCATTCTTTTCATCTTCAAATCGTGGCGTAATAATTTCCGCATTTAGAGCCTTTTTCTTTACGGATTTGAAATACTCATTAGAAGCGAGATTAACCAATACTTTGTCATTACTATCTGCCATGCGTGCATTGATGGTATTGGTCACTTCCTCACCCCAAAATTCATAAAGATTATCTCCGCGCTCATTTTTCAGCTTGGTGCCCATCTCAAGTCGATAAGGCTGAATTAAATCGAGCGGTTTTAACACGCCATAAAGCCCTGACAAAATACCGAGATGCTCATTGACGTAAATAGCGGTGTCCTTATCCATACTATACATATCAAGTCCAGTATAGACGTCGCCATCGAAAAAATAACCAGCAGGCTTAGCATTGTCGCCCGTAAAAGGTTCATTATCACTCCAAGCCCAGTCTTGATTGCGCTTAGCATTCAGCTGCGCCAAATCATCAGAGATGCTCATCAGCTCTTGTAAATCAATCGGCTCTTTCGACTTCAATATTTTCATCAGTGTCTGTGAATGCTCAATCAGCTCAGGCTGACTATAGTAGTTACCTAAGTTTACTGGTACGGCATCTTTCTCGTTGAGAGATTTGGCAGGGGAGAGTAAAAAATACATCTTTATTCCTTATTATAGTGAAGTGATAAACACTCCTTTAACGTGTCAAGCTTTCCTATTATACGATACCTACAGGTTTAACTTGACTTACTCGTAGCTGTTTTGTATTTTTAAGCATTGTCATAGACAGATGTCAAACATCGAAGCAATCATAGTTGCCTCTGTAAGCTAATGGCTGACTGACTTTGAGGCTTATACGGAAAAATAAAACTTTTTAATATAACAATAAAAGTTATACAAGTGGTGTAAATGCCTAACTTTTTATTTTACTTGTGGGTCATCATTAGACAATGAAAGTTAACGGATGATATCTCTATAATAAAACGGCATGATGGCAAAGCAGCTATCATTTATTAAATTGATAATCTTTGGTCTTAAGTTCTAAACCAACAGCGACCAAAGGTTTTTTTGTCCCCTGTGCTTTTTAAATGTGCGTTGAGGGTATTAAAAGTAATCATTAGACGTAAGGAGACGGTATGAAGATCGGTGTCATTAGTGCAGATAGCGCAAGCGAGAGTCGGGTCGCACTAACCCCAGACGCAGTAAAGAAATTACGCAAACTTGGGTTTGAAGTTATTATCCAGTCAGGTGCGGGTCAAGCAGCATATTATGCCGATGAGCTGTATCAAGCGGCTGGAGCTGACATTGCCAACAGTAGTACCGACGTCGTCAGCCAGTCTCAAATCATTACCACCGTCAATGATCTACCACCAGCGGTAACCGACCACTTAACCTCTGGTCAAATCGTCGTTGGCATGCTCGACCCGTATCGCAATACCCAACTTGATACCTATGCTGCCAAAGGGGCTACCGCCTTTGCCATGGAACTGTTACCACGTACCTTATCACGGGCGCAGAATATGGACGTCTTATCCTCGCAAGCCAACCTTGCTGGTTATAAAGCGGTATTGCTGGCGGCCAATGAATACTCGCGTCCGTTTCCGATGTTTATGACCTCAGCCGGTACGGTTAAACCTGCCAAAGTGGTCATCTTAGGTGTCGGCGTAGCAGGTTTACAAGCGATTGCCACGGCTAAGCGCTTAGGCGCCGTCGTTGAAGCAAGCGATTTACGTCCGACCGCTCGTGAGCAAGTAGAGTCATTAGGGGGTAAGTGGCTTGATGTACCAATGAGTGCAGAGGAAGCTGAGACCGCTAAATCCACAGGCGGCTATGCGTGGACGCCATCAGAGCAATATGTCAAAGACCAAGCCGCTGTCGTCGACAAAGCCTTAAGCAATGCAGATATCGTCATCACCACCGCACAAATCCCCGGTCGCCAAGCACCGCGCTTGGTCCATCAAGCAACCCTTGCCAAAATGAAGGCAGGTTCGGTGCTGATTGATATGGCTGCTGGAACAGGCGGTAATGTCGAAGGTAGCGTCCCTGATGAAACCATTATGACGGCCAATGGCGTACGTATCGTCGGTGCCGCCAATATTCCATCCATGCTCGCGGCGCAATCATCAGACCTGTATGCCAATAACCTGGTCAATTTTATTACTACCTTAATTGCGCCTGCCGCGACAGACGACGCTGCAGCAAACACACTGGCACTCAACTTAGACATGGAAGATGAGATTCAAGGGGCATTAGCCGTGACGCATGACAACCAAGTGCGTCTTGCTAAGCGCTAAATCTCAAGCCTCAAATCTCAATATCTTATGATTATACATTTGCCAGTAACGAAACAATTTTTAGGAGGATAAGATGATTGCCACTATTTTAGCGGCAGCGCCAGCGGGTGCGGCCATGAGTAGCACGCCATTTGTAGCAATTTTTACCGTGTTTGTGCTTGCCATCTTTGTTGGATACTACGTCGTTTGGGGCGTGACCCCAGCACTACATACACCATTGATGGCCGTAACCAATGCTTTATCCAGTATTGTCATTGTCGGTGCGATGCTACAGACCGTCACCATTGATGGTTCGATATTTACGCCGACCAGTTTACTTGGGGCGTTTGCGGTCTTTTTAGCCAGTATCAATATCTTTGGTGGTTTTGCCGTAACTGAGCGTATGCTGTCGATGTTTAAACCAAAAGTGAAAAAAGCAGTGGTAATAAATGAGACTGGAGGTGACGCATGAATGAGTTTGCCAATATGATTGCAGCTAATGCTGACTGGTTTTACTTAATCGGTGCCATTCTTTTTGTTTTAACTCTACGTGGTTTATCTAGTCCAAAGACAGCGATTCGTGGTAATCGCTTGGGTATGATTGCCATGGCCATTGCCGTTGTAACCACCTTCTTCTTAGCAGAAGGTCCTGTGCTGTGGTTAATTATCGGTGCGATGGTGTTGGGTGCTATCGTCGGGATGTGGAAAGCGAAGACAGTCGCCATGACCCAAATGCCAGAAACGGTCGCTTTGATGCACTCGTTTGTTGGTTTGGCAGCAGTCGCGATTGCGTTAGCAACGGTATTGCATACTGAACAACAGCATGGCACGGTTGCCCGTATTGAATTGTTTATCGGTTGTTTTATCGGTGCGATTACCTTTTCAGCATCAGTTTTTGCCTTTGGTAAATTGGCAGCGAAGAGCTGGGCGAAAACCTTGGTTGGCGGCTGGGTAAAGCCGGTACAAGCCCTATTATTCATTGCGATGATTGGCTTCGGTGGTGTGTATTTCGTCACCGATTCATTACCCGCCTTCTATGCCATGGCAGTGATTGCCGTAATATTTGGCTGGATGTGGATTGCCCCAATTGGTGGCGGTGATATGCCAGTGGTTGTGTCTTTACTGAACTCATTCTCAGGTTGGGCAGCAGCGGGTATTGGTTTTACCCTTGGCAACTCGATGTTGATTATCGCCGGTTCGCTCGTCGGCTCATCTGGTGCGATCTTGTCTTATATCATGTGTAAAGCCATGAACCGCTCATTACTTAATGTGCTATTTGGTGGTATGGGTACGTCAGCAGTCGCCGCAGGCGGCGATGATGGCGCGCCAAAGAACTATAAAGCAGGCTCAGCAGAAGATGCGGGTTTCTTAATGGCCAACGCCAGTAGTGTGGTGATTGTTCCAGGCTACGGTATGGCACAAGGTCGTGCACAAAACGCGGTCAAAGAGTTATATGAGCTACTAAAAGAAGAAGGCGTTAATGTGCGCTTTGCCATTCATCCGGTTGCAGGTCGTATGCCAGGACATATGAACGTGCTATTGGCGGAAGCGGATGTCCCTTATGATGATATCCTTGAAATGGATGAGATTAACTCAGACTTTGCTAGTACCGATGTGGTGTTGGTCATTGGGGCAAATGATGTGGTCAATCCTTCTGCGAAAGACGATCCGACGTCACCGATCTTTGGGATGCCGATTCTAGAAGTGACTAAAGCGCAAACAGTGATGGTGATTAAGCGTTCGATGAATACGGGTTATGCAGGTCTTGATAATAGCTTGTTCTACATGGACAAAACCATGATGATCTTTGGTGATGCGAAGAAGATGGTTGAAGAGATGGTCCGTAGTATTAATGGTGCTCATTAATTTTTAAAATAATCTTTTAAATATGAGCTTTTAAATAAAGCGTTCAAATAAAAAAGTCACTGTATAAAAAGTCACTATGGTGGCTTTTTTGCGTTACAGTATGCCACATTTATATTCAGTCACTATTTATAGCCAATAAATTTATACAAAATAATAAGTAAGAGAGTCCGTTATGAACATGTTGATACGTTTTTTTATTATGGTTAGCTTATTAAAGCAGCAGCTCAAACAGCAATCGGCGAGTGAGCGCCTAAGTATCGAGACATTGACTGCGCCGACAGTACGTCAGTATCGTGTATTGCCGCATGATATGGGCTTTCGAGATCATCTGCCCAATTATCGCTACTTGTCTTTTATTGAGCTAAACATCACAAAATGGCTTATGGCGTGCTGTCATCAAAAGGGCATTAAAAACCTAGGCTGGATTATCGCCATGCAGGAGATGGTCTATCTTAAACAAATTAAGTTTTTAGATAAGATGACGGTAAATAGTACGCTTGTCGGTTGGGATAAAAAATACGTCTACTTTGAGCATCGCTTTTTTGTCAAAAACCAATTAATGGCAGTAGGTATGACCAAGTTTGTCTTAACCAATAAACAAGGTAAGTGCGCAACTGCGGTGCTAGATATGACTGGTGAGCAGCTGACAGAAGTTATTGAGTCATGGAATCAGCATCAAGTAGCGATTAAATCTACTGAGTCGACTAAATCAGCAAAGGCGGCATAACGAACTTGGCTATAATCCTATGCTGAATTTTGCTAGGATAGTGTTTATGTATAGGATAGCGCTTATGTATATAGTGTGTATATATTCTATAAAAATAATTGAAAAATAAGGAGCTACTATGACCCCGCAGAAGTTAAAATGGACAGACAGTTTAGATATTGCCATTGAGCTTTATGAAAAATTCCCAGAGACCGATCCGCAGTATATCCGCTTTACGGATTTGCATCGCTGGGTGACTGAGCTTGAAGGCTTTGATGATGACCCACAACGCTCCAATGAAGGTATTTTAGAAGCGATTCAGATGAATTGGATTGACGAAGCTGACTAGATTGACCTTCTTATTATCTTTTATTAACAGACATATCATTAATAACAAACATAGCTTTAATAGCAAACATAACTTCAAATGAAAACAGGACAAACCGCCTCATGACTGCACCAATCCAAGAGCTAACCGACGCACAAACTTGCACAGGTATCAGCGTACGCACCACCAATACTGCTGAAATCAACCATGAAACGGCAAAGTTAGGCAAGCTATGGCAAAGTTTTTACAAAAATCATGTGAGCCAACTTGAAAAGGGTGAGGATATCTATGGTATCTATCATAACTATGAGAGTGATGATGTAGGCGCTTTTGATGTGGTTGCGAGTTGGAAGGTAGACAGTGAGCAAGCACAGTCAGACAATGACGATACTGCTAATCCTGTCAAAGCTACTAAGAATAAAAATGCAAGCAACCTAGTAACAGTCAGCATTCCTGCAGGAAAATACATGGTGTTTTCTGAATACGGTAATATGCCTAATACCGTGATGAATGCGTGGGAGAAGGCATGGACGTATTTCAATGACCCAAGCTGTGAGCATACTCGTACGTATAATGTTGATTTTGAGCGCTATGTTGAGGGTAAATTAGAATATGGTCAAGTCGAGCTGTATATTGGTATTGAGTAGAGTCGCAAGTCTGTGAAGCAATCTTGTCAGTGGCTGTAGGGTGGGTTAGCGCAGCATAACCCACCAATTGTACGATTATGTATGAAGGTAGATTAAAGCGGCTTAATGATTATGCTCTTTTTAAACACTGTGACTTTAAGACCGGTCAGGACTTCTAAATCTGCCTCTAAGTTTTCAAACTCAGATATAGTGAATTTATTTGGATAATAGCTAATTGAAAGGCTTAGTTCTGAATCGCCTGAATAACCGAGAGATTGCAATTTAGCGCCATGTATTTCTACAACTCGCGCTACTTCATTAATTTGTTCGTCATTATCAATAGAAAAACGTGGCATTTGATTTTGGTCAGCTACTGATGGCTGTAGGATTTCTAATCTTCCCATCTCATTAGTTAATCTACTGTCTTGAATATTCACTACTATAGGAGTGCCTATCAATTCTGACAAGGTTTCTATTAGTTGTAGGCGCTTGGCTGTTGATATATTAGCATTTAAAATATAAATGTCAGCTGCCTCTATAATTCCTGTATCTGAATAAGCAAGCCCTTGCAATTCGCCACCGTAATTTTTGACAATACGTTTTATTTCATCTACCTTTTCGCTATCCTTAAGTTTAGACCAATCTATATGGGCTTTTGACTTAAAAACTGAGGTAACAGCATTTGGCTCTTCTTGAACGCTAGCAAGACTACCGTCGTATGATTTTATTACTACTTTAGAGTCTGCGCCATCAGAATTTATTTCTCTAACATTGGTGCAGCTACTAATAGCTAAACCTAAGATGGCAAATATAAAGGGCTGATAAAATTTATTAACTTTCACAATTTTTTATCCCTAGAGTATTAATTTAGCTATGCTATTCATCTAACAGTAAATTCTCTAAAATCCCTTCATATATCTGCGCAAGCTTTCCCAAATCATCAACCTCTACCTTCTCATCGACTTGATGAATCGTTGCATTACGCACGCCCAGCTCAACGACTTGCGCGCCAGTTGGGGCAATAAAGCGCCCATCCGAAGTACCACCTGAAGTGGATAACGTCGTATCAGTCCCCGTCACAGATTTAATCGCTTGCTGACATGCCGAGACCAATTTACCTTCGGGTGTTAAAAATGGCTGACCAGATAATTTCCAATGGATATCATATTTGACTTTGCTATCAGCGAAATACTTGTCGAAGATAGCGTGAGTTTTTGCTTTCAACTCATCTTCAGTGGTTTCAGTTGAAAAGCGGAAGTTAAATACCACTTCTAAGGCTTCAGGGATGACATTGGTTGCGCCAGTACCACTATTAATATTGGAGATTTGCAAGGAGGTCGCAGGGAAGTAGTCATTGCCATTGTCCCATGTAGCAGCCGTTAATTCCGCTAGCGCTGACATAGCTGCATGAATAGGATTACTGGCTAAATGTGGATAGGCGACATGACCTTGTTTGCCAGTGACGGTGAGTACCGCGCCCAATGAGCCACGGCGACCATTTTTAATAATATCACCAAGTGTATCGGTACTCGATGGCTCACCAACGAGGCAATAAGTGATTTTTTCTTGACGCGCTTCTAAGGCTTCTATCACTTTGACCGTACCATTAATTGACGGACCTTCTTCATCTGAGGTAATCAAAAAAGCAATAGAGCCATTGTGCTCAGGATGGTTTTGCACGAAGCGTTCGGCAGCGACAGTAAATGCGGCAATACCAGTTTTCATATCAGCGGCACCGCGCGCCCATAAATAGCCATCAGCGATGGTTGGGGTAAATGGTGGATAGGTCCAATTTTTTTCAGCACCTGTTGGTACGACATCGGTATGACCTGCAAAGCAAATGACTGGATCTGCTGTGCCACGTCGCGCCCATAAGTTTTTGACTTCAGCATGTTCGCCTTTTGCTTGTCTATCACCATAATACATAAATTCGCAAGCAAAGCCTGCTTGCGTTAGTCGTTCTGACAATATATCTTGGCAGCCATCGTCATCTGGGGTGACGGAAGGGCGTTCAAGTAGGGCGATACTTAAGGCTAAGGTTGCTTGTTGGTGGGTTTGAGAAAATATGTTTTTATTAACGTCTGACATGAGAAACCTTTTTTATTACAAGGTGAGATGATAAATACAAATAATTAAATACGTGCCGCTAATTACTAACGTCTAATAGTTTTTCTAGCGCTGAAATGTTGTCTTCAACAAACGGCACTAAGCCATCACGCCTTAACCAAGTAGCGATAGAGTAGCGCTGACGATGGGCGATTTGCACTTGATGTTGCAGGTCACTATCAAATATCACCAAACGATTGGCGACAGGCATCACATTATGATGGACGCCATGTTTATCAACGATTTCTAGCGCGCCGCCGTCACTTGCTGTCCACTCATCATTGAGATAAAACACTGCCGAGATAACGCGCTCATCACGTCCAGCTGGGTTATCATTATGCCATTGGTAGCCAAAACCGACTGGATAACAAGCGTAATGCGCTTCGCTATGGCGTATGCCAGCGAATAAGCTGCGATTGAATAAAGTGGCAAGCGTATTGATACTTTGTAAATAATAATAGCCTGCAAAGAAATTCTCAGTAATCCAGCGGATTCTGTCACCGCGAATATCGCTCACACGAATACCGGCAGTGAGCTGGGCATCACGATAGTCAATAAAGCCACTTTCTGCTTGCAGCGCTAACAAGGCTTTTTGCTCAAAGACATCGTCAATAATCAGCCAGCCACCACTGACCAATTTATCCAGTTGATTATCAGTCAGTTTGTCTTCCCAATTTATCTCAAAATCGGAGGAATGTAATAGATGTTGAGTTGGTGGTTTTTGGCTATCGTCATCGCTATGCGGAAACAGTAAAGGAGGATTATCCTGTCCTATCGGATTGTCGACAACCAACTTTGTCACATCAAGATTGCTAATAATCTTTGTCATTTCGTCTCGCCGTTATCAATAAACATTCAATTCGCTGCCAATACACAGCCAATCAATGCCTTTTTACCAAAACCATCGTTATCTTTTACCTATCCTATGCTACCATAGATGCAATTTTTCTTATTTAAACTTTTGAACTTATGAACTATAAACACGCCTATCATGCTGGTAACTTTGCCGATGTCGTTAAACACATTTTATTGGTACAACTACTGAATCAATTGGGGCAGAAAAACAAACCTTTTTATGTGCTTGATGCTTATGGCGGTCGTGGACTGTATTCGCTTGGCAGTGAAGAGGCGCGCAAGACTGGTGAAGCAAAAGGCGGTATCCAAGCCTTAGTAAAAGCCGATGTCGAAAAAGCTCCGACTGCGGTCAAAGATTATATGGAAGGCATCAAACAAGCCCGTTTTACCTATGACAAAAAAGTCTATCCTGGCTCGCCGTGGTGGATTGCCCATCATATTGAAAAAAATCCTGATGCTGGCGTGCGCGGTGAAGCATTTGAAGCCAAAGCCAGTGAGTACGATGCACTGAACTATCAGCTACATAAATTGCCAATTGGTATTCATCATCGCAATTCGTTTGAAGGTATCGCTGCGGTTATTCCACCAAAAGAGAAGCGTGGCTTGATATTCTTGGATCCTCCTTACGAGCAAGAGCATAAAGACTTTACTCGTTTGATTGATCTATTGGTGCACTCTTATAATAAGTGGCCACAAGGTACTTATGCGTTATGGTTTCCGATTAAAAATATCGAAGCCGTAGAGCTGTTCTATAAAAAGCTAAAGCGTACTGAAATGAGACGCCAGTTAATCTGTGAGCTAAATATTTATCCTAACGATGTTGCCGTAGGTCTTAATGGTACAGGGCTACTGGTGATCAATCCGCCATGGCAGTTTGATAACCATGCGCGTGAGATTTTACGCTTCTTACAACCGGTATTGAAAGTTGCTGACGCACCAGATTTAACGCCAGATAGTGCAACCAACGTACGCTGGTTGGTCGGCGAATAGGGATATTATTATGACGACTGATCAATCATCAAGTAATGTAGTAAAGGATAGTCTTGTAACTGATAGAGTTATGAATGATGGTCTGGTAAAAGAGCCTTTATTACAAGATAGCGCCGCCACTCAACCGCCTTTTGTCGATGAGCATGATTTCGATATTCGCTTGGCGGATAATGAGAACTATGATGGGTTGACGTTTGAGGTGATTGAAGCAGAAGTCGCTGAAGGTAAGCGCGTGGTCAGCCGCGGTGTTTATTTAGCACCCAATCTCATCACGACTTTATCGCTGCTATCAGGCTTTTACTCCATTTTAGCCAGTACCCAAGGCGAGTTTTATAAAGCCTCTTTAGCGATTTTCTTATCGGCCATTCTTGATGGCGCAGATGGTAGGGTTGCGCGTATGCTAAATGCGCAAAGCCCTTTTGGCGAGCAGTATGACTCCTTAGCCGATATGTTAGCCTTTGGTGTTGCACCGGCAATCTTAATTTATAGCTTTGCTTTGCAGCCATTAGGTCGTATTGGCTTAGGTTGTGCGTTTGTTTTCACGGCGTGCGCTGCGTTCCGTTTGGCACGTTTTAACGTTCAGATTGGTGAAGTTGACAAAAAATACTTTGTTGGTTTGGCAAGTCCACTTGCCGCCATCTTGGTAACAGCTGCTGTCATGGTTGCTGTCGACCACAATCAATGGATCCGGCAATATGACTCAGTCGTGATGTTTTTGTTTGCTGCTTGGGTCGTTATTTGTGGCTTACTAATGGTCAGCAACGTTAAATACTATAGCTTTAAAGAATTTGATAAGAAGAAAGTCCCTTTTGTGGTTCTTATTATCGGTGTATTGGTCATGAGTATCGTGTTATACGATATCCCTGTTGGCATCTTAGCAATTGGTGTTATCTATGCTTTATCAGGTATCGTAACGACTTTAAAAGCCAAAACGACGAGTTAACTTTATAACTGCTTGATAATAGATATTAGATTATTAAGACATCAATATATAAACCGCTTATTTTTTAATAGGCGGTTTTTTTTGCCATAAATCTTGTTGGTGGGATAACAAGAGGTTGAGAAGGTAACAAGAACAATAGAAGTACTTACAATAATGAGTAAAGAATAAAAATGAGCTTTGATTGGATATCATGTAAGGTGTTATTGTAGAAGGTACTAAGTGAAGGTTTCACGACTGCTCTTTTCCTCATTATATTTAATAAACAAAGTCGAGGTTATTATGTTGAATTTAAATAGTTTCAATCATCTATTGCCTGTTTCTATTGCCTCAGCGTATTTGTTAAAAGGTGTGATGACGAGTGCTTTACTTTCATTGTCATTCGTTTCTGTATCTTCAAATGCTGCTACTAGCAACTCAGTAAACTCCATATCTCGCGCTGAAGCTGCCAATCCTGCTAACTTTTATCATTTAAATATGAATGGTGGTGCCGTTACTTATGCATCAGCACCGTGTTCTATGAAAAAAGGGCTGATTGCTTGTGGACTTGAAAAGCTCAAACTCATTAATAGTAGTATTAATGAAGTGCATGCGGATTACGATTTGGCACAAGCTTTTTACTATCCTTCAAAAGCTCAGCCCAAAACAGGGGTTGTTGTTATTACTCGTTCTGGTCTAATGGATGATAGTGTGAGCGCTGAACGTTATCGTATTAGCTTTACCCTAAAAGGTAAGCCTTCTAATTTAAATTGGCACTGGGTTCAATATGGTGTGCAATATCAATGTCTTCGAGGTAACAAAGCAGGGAAATGGACTACGAATATCTGTCCTTAATAAAAGCTATATTGGTAGGAAGATTAAAGCTTATTGAAGAATTGAAAATTAACCTTCGAAACCTCTTGACCCCTGTCTCAAACCGAGTATAATGCCACCCAGTCGAAAGGGAAGGCGGATTGAGAAGTAGTTTACCACTGACTATTAATAGCGCAGCTATTAACTAATTATCCAGCCAAATAAATTACTTTTAAAATAGAATAATTTATTCCTTGACACCAGATTAAAAGCGTCTATAATACGCACCTCAGCAAAGGAAGCTGGCAAATAAGTTAACAAACTTATAACCCAGATAACCCGTTGAAACGAATTAGAATAAAGGGTTGACAGACTATTTCATTGTGATATACTAGTCAGCTCGCTAAACAAGATAAGCAAATGGCTTAGACTGATTAGCAAGAACATCATCTACTGGACGACAGTAGAGTGATACTATTTAAAAGCATAACTAAAGAACAACTTGTGTGGATTTTTGCTGATTCAGAATGCATAAAAATAAAGTTGGTTGACTCTCTTTTCGAGAGAATGCTAACTATAAAAATTATCATTTAAGACAGTAAAAAAACTCAAAGTTAATTCATTACGAACATAATTTTTAGCGATTTTGCCAGATTAGATGAGCCAAGTTTAGTAGCCTCTTTAAAGGGTTACATAGCAAGATTAAACTGAAGAGTTTGATCATGGCTCAGATTGAACGCTGGCGGCAGGCTTAACACATGCAAGTCGAGCGGTAACATTTCTAGCTTGCTAGAAGATGACGAGCGGCGGACGGGTGAGTAATACTTAGGAATCTACCTAGTAGTGGGGGATAGCTCGGGGAAACTCGAATTAATACCGCATACGACCTACGGGAGAAAGGGGGCAACTTGTTGCTCTCGCTATTAGATGAGCCTAAGTCGGATTAGCTAGATGGTGGGGTAAAGGCCTACCATGGCGACGATCTGTAGCTGGTCTGAGAGGATGATCAGCCACACCGGGACTGAGACACGGCCCGGACTCCTACGGGAGGCAGCAGTGGGGAATATTGGACAATGGGGGAAACCCTGATCCAGCCATGCCGCGTGTGTGAAGAAGGCCTTTTGGTTGTAAAGCACTTTAAGCAGTGAAGAAGACTCCATGGTTAATACCCATGGACGATGACATTAGCTGCAGAATAAGCACCGGCTAACTCTGTGCCAGCAGCCGCGGTAATACAGAGGGTGCAAGCGTTAATCGGAATTACTGGGCGTAAAGGGAGCGTAGGTGGCTCGATAAGTCAGATGTGAAATCCCCGGGCTCAACCTGGGAACTGCATCTGATACTGTTGAGCTAGAGTATGTGAGAGGAAGGTAGAATTCCAGGTGTAGCGGTGAAATGCGTAGAGATCTGGAGGAATACCGATGGCGAAGGCAGCCTTCTGGCATAATACTGACACTGAGGCTCGAAAGCGTGGGTAGCAAACAGGATTAGATACCCTGGTAGTCCACGCCGTAAACGATGTCTACTAGTCGTTGGGTCCCTTGAGGACTTAGTGACGCAGCTAACGCAATAAGTAGACCGCCTGGGGAGTACGGCCGCAAGGTTAAAACTCAAATGAATTGACGGGGGCCCGCACAAGCGGTGGAGCATGTGGTTTAATTCGATGCAACGCGAAGAACCTTACCTGGTCTTGACATATCTAGAATCCTGCAGAGATGCGGGAGTGCCTTCGGGAATTAGAATACAGGTGCTGCATGGCTGTCGTCAGCTCGTGTCGTGAGATGTTGGGTTAAGTCCCGCAACGAGCGCAACCCTTGTCCTTAGTTACCAGCGGGTTAAGCCGGGAACTCTAAGGATACTGCCAGTGACAAACTGGAGGAAGGCGGGGACGACGTCAAGTCATCATGGCCCTTACGACCAGGGCTACACACGTGCTACAATGGTAGGTACAGAGGGCAGCTACACAGCGATGTGATGCGAATCTCAAAAAGCCTATCGTAGTCCGGATTGGAGTCTGCAACTCGACTCCATGAAGTAGGAATCGCTAGTAATCGCGGATCAGAATGCCGCGGTGAATACGTTCCCGGGCCTTGTACACACCGCCCGTCACACCATGGGAGTTGATTGCACCAGAAGTGGATAGCTTAACCTTCGGGAAGGCGTTCACCACGGTGTGGTTGATGACTGGGGTGAAGTCGTAACAAGGTAGCCGTAGGGGAACCTGCGGCTGGATCACCTCCTTATAGACGCATTCGGTCAGCAAGAATTCACAACAAGTTGTTCTTTAGTTTAGCTAGTATTTATTATTAGCGCTTTGCCTTTACAGGCAGACACAGGCCTGTAGCTCAGCTGGTTAGAGCACCGTGTTGATAACGCGGGGGTCGGCAGTTCAAGTCTGCCCAGGCCTACCATTATTATATACGGGGCCATAGCTCAGTTGGTAGAGCGCCTGCCTTGCACGCAGGAGGTCAACGGTTCGACTCCGTTTGGCTCCACCATAATAAATACGATAGTAAATATATAAAATAAGCATAAACAGAATTAAATGATTGTAACTGATTATTTACTTCTGTTTTATACAGAATCTGTGACTCGATGAGAGCATAGAAACTATTTAAAAACATAGATATGAGTCTGGGTTAGGAACACGTGTTCACGCGTTGTTCCTAACCTTAATAACTCACTACTTAACGACATCAGTTGTTATCCCAGTAGTGAGTTATTAAAAAAGTAAAGAGAACTGAATCAAGCGTATAAACATAGGTGATATCGTTATCATAATTAGACTTATATAGCACTTAGAAGTTAAGATCTATTTATAGATCAAGACTACTTGGGGTTGTATGGTCAAGTAATGAAGCGCACATGGTGGATGCCTTGGCAGTCAGAGGCGATGAAAGACGTGACAGCCTGCGATAAGCTTCGGGGAGGCGGCAATATCCTGTGATCCGGAGATTTCTGAATGGGGAAACCCACCTACCATAAGGTAGGTATCTTGTACTTGTACAAGAAGCGAACGAGGGGAAGTGAAACATCTCAGTACCCTTAGGAATAGACATCAAATGAGATTCCCCAAGTAGCGGCGAGCGAACGGGGAGAAGCCGATTAATGCTAATGTAGAAGAACAGCGTGGGAAAGCTGACCGTAGTAGGTGATAGTCCTGTATTCGAAACATTAGCGTTAACATATTAAGTAGGGCGGGACACGAGAAATCCTGTCTGAAGATGGGGGGACCATCCTCCAAGGCTAAATACTCCTGACTGACCGATAGTGAACCAGTACCGTGAGGGAAAGGCGAAAAGAACCCCTGTGAGGGGAGTGAAATAGAACCTGAAACCGTGTGCGTACAAGCAGTGGGAGCCTTAATTTATTAGGGTGACCGCGTACCTTTTGTATAATGGGTCAGCGACTTATGTTCTGTAGCAAGGTTAACCGTTTAGGGGAGCCGTAGGGAAACCGAGTCTTAATAGGGCGTTTAGTTGCAGGGCATAGACCCGAAACCGAGTGATCTATCCATGAGCAGGTTGAAAGTGCCGTAACAGGCACCGGAGGACCGAACCCACTGTCGTTGAAAAGCCAGGGGATGACTTGTGGATAGGGGTGAAAGGCTAATCAAACTCGGTGATAGCTGGTTCTCCCCGAAAGCTATTTAGGTAGCGCCTCGGACGAACACCATTGGGGGTAGAGCACTGTTTCGGCTAGGGGGTCATACCGACTTACCAAACCGATGCAAACTCCGAATACCGATGAGTGATATCCGGGAGACACACAGTGGGTGCTAACGTCCATTGTGGAGAGGGAAACAACCCAGACCGCCAGCTAAGGCCCCAAATTCCTAGTTAAGTGGGAAACGAGGTGGGAAGGCATAGACAGCTAGGAGGTTGGCTTAGAAGCAGCCATCCTTTAAAGAAAGCGTAATAGCTCACTAGTCGAGTCGGCCTGCGCGGAAGATGTAACGGGGCTCAAACTAGGAGCCGAAGCTGCGGATTTGAATTTGTTTTCAAGTGGTAGGGGAGCGTTGTGTAAGCCTGTGAAGGTGTGTCGTAAGGCATGCTGGAGGTATCACAAGAGCGAATGCTGACGTGAGTAACGATAATGCGAGTGAAAAGCTCGCACGCCGGAAGATCAAGGGTTCCAGTCCAACGTTAATCGGGGCTGGGTGAGTCGACCCCTAAGGCGAGGCCGAAAGGCGTAGTCGATGGGAAATTGGTTAATATTCCAATACTTGTTTATAATGCGATGGAGGGACGGAGTAGGTTATGCCAGCCTGGCGTTGGTTGTCCAGGTGGAAGGATGTAGGTAGACAGTTTAGGCAAATCCGGACTGTCATTATACTGAGATCTGATAGCAAGCTGTACTTGTACAGCGAAGTGGCAAATACCATGCTTCCAGGAAAAGCTTCTAAGCAATAGTTATAAACGAATCGTACCCTAAACCGACACAGGTGATCAGGTAGAGAATACCAAGGCGCTTGAGAGAACTCTGCTGAAGGAACTAGGCAAAATGGTACCGTAACTTCGGGAGAAGGTACGCTGCCGATGGTGATAGGACTTGCTCCTTGAGCTGTTGGCAGTCGCAGATACCAGGCTGCTGCAACTGTTTATTAAAAACACAGCACTCTGCAAACACGAAAGTGGACGTATAGGGTGTGATGCCTGCCCGGTGCTGGAAGGTTAATTGATGGGGTTAGCGTAAGCGAAGCTCTTGATCGAAGCCCCAGTAAACGGCGGCCGTAACTATAACGGTCCTAAGGTAGCGAAATTCCTTGTCAGGTAAGTTCTGACCTGCACGAATGGCATAATGATGGCAGCGCTGTCTCCAGCAGAGACTCAGTGAAATCGAAATCGCAGTGAAGATGCTGTGTACCCGCGGCTAGACGGAAAGACCCCGTGAACCTTTACTACAGCTTTACATTGAACTTTGACCTGACTTGTGCAGGATAGGTGGGAGGCTTTGAAGCAGACACGCTAGTGTTTGTGGAGCCAATCTTGAAATACCACCCTGGTCATGTCGGGGTTCTAACTCAGGTATAACAATACCGAGGACAATGTATGGTGGGTAGTTTGACTGGGGCGGTCTCCTCCTAAAGAGTAACGGAGGAGTACGAAGGTGCGCTCAGAACGGTCGGAAATCGTTCATAGAGTATAAAGGCAAAAGCGCGCTTAACTGCGAGACCCACAAGTCGAGCAGGTACGAAAGTAGGTCTTAGTGATCCGGTGGTTCTGTATGGAAGGGCCATCGCTCAACGGATAAAAGGTACTCTGGGGATAACAGGCTGATACCGCCCAAGAGTTCATATCGACGGCGGTGTTTGGCACCTCGATGTCGGCTCATCTCATCCTAGGGCTGAAGCAGGTCCTAAGGGTATGGCTGTTCGCCATTTAAAGAGGTACGCGAGCTGGGTTTAGAACGTCGTGAGACAGTTCGGTCCCTATCTACCGTGGGCGTTGGAAATTTGAGAGGATCTGCTCCTAGTACGAGAGGACCAGAGTGGACGAACCTCTGGTGTTCGGGTTGTCACGCCAGTGGCATTGCCCGGTAGCTACGTTCGGATGGGATAACCGCTGAAAGCATCTAAGCGGGAAGCCCACCTCAAGATAAGATTTCCCTAAAGAGCCGTTGAAGACTACGACGTTGATAGGCAGGGTGTGGAAGCACAGCGATGTGTGTAGCTAACCTGTACTAATTGCTCGTTTGGCTTGACCATACAACACCCAAGTGGTTTGTATGAAAGCTCTAATTAATCTATCTTGTATAGCTTTATGCTATAACATAGAAAGTAATATTTCGATATCACCTTTAACCTTGATTCAGTTAGGTTACAAGTTGATCGACCAATAGATAATATCTTGACGTCAAACAATAAAAATAACAGACTCATATCTAACCCCCTTTGCTGACGACAATAGCACGATGGCCCCACCTGATCCCTTCCCGAACTCAGAAGTGAAACATCGTCGCGCCAATGGTAGTGTGGGTCCGCCCATGTGAGAGTAGGTCATCGTCAGCTCTCTATCCCTGAAAATCCCCCGACTAGTTATCTAGGCGGGGGATTTTCTTTGTGCGTAAAATTTTGATCCTAAGTTATTAACTTCAACATTATTCTATTAATATGTAGTATGGTTGGATATAGGCTTAGAGCAGTAAGTATATCCAAAATATATCTAGTTTGCTTTCATAGTGAACATTGTAAGAACGAAAGGTGTAAGAAATGGAATTTGTTGCAATAGATGTGGAAACAGCAAATGCTGATATGGCTTCAATATGTCAGATTGGATTGGCTAAATACAAGGATGGAATTTTAGAAGAAGAGTGGTCTAGCCTAATAGATCCTGAAGATTATTTTGATGGTATCAATATAAGTATTCATGGTATAAATGAGAAAGATGTTAGAGGTGCGCCAACTTTCAATGAAGTTTTATTAAAGCTTTCAGAATTTATGTCAGGTTCAGTATGTGTTAGCCATACACATTTTGATCGCGTATCTATTCGTAAAGCTTTTGAAAAATATTCATTAAATCAACTAGATGTTACTTGGCTTGACTCAGCGCGTGTAGCACGTCGAACTTGGGAAGAATGTGCTTGGAGTGGTTATGGCTTAGCTAACGTTTGTAAAATTATAGGCTATGAGTTCAAGCATCATGATGCATTAGAGGATGCAAAGGCTGCAGGACAAGTTATATTGTCAGCAATGAATAAAACTGGAATTGATATAAATGGATGGCTTTATCGTGTTGGTAAACCTATAGGTAGTGATAGCAATGGTTCAATTCAGAGAGAAGGAAACTCTGAGGGAGAGTTCTACGGTGAAATATTAGTATTTACCGGAGCTCTTCTAATCCCTAGAGTTGAAGCAGCAAAGTTAGCAGCAAGCGTTGGTTTTGCAATTGGTGCAGGTGTCACGAAGAAAACAACATTAATTGTAGTAGGTGATCAAGATATAACTAAGCTTGCAGGAAAGAAGAAAAGTTCAAAGCACATTAAGGCAGAAGATTTGATTTCGAAAGGTCAAAATATACGTATTTTGCAAGAGAGTGATTTTAAAGAATTAGTAGCTCAATCGCATCAAGTTGTATAAAACGTATCCTAAAATAAAAAATATTCGTTTTCAATCTTTATAGAAAAATATAAGAAAATATATGCTTAAATCTTTCACAGTAAACGATGTCGAAGAGCTCAAACAACTTGAGCAAAAATTGTATGAATCAATGGACAAGTCTTTATTTCAGATTAGCTCTGAAATTACGTCAAGCTCATCGCAAACGCTCTTTTCAAAGATGAAGTTTGGCGGTATAGGTTTTGATCCTTTAAACTCTAACCGTGCACTCAATATAATCGAGCAGATTAACCAGTCTTTTACCTATCTAGCATCATTTTATGCATTGGAAATTTTATTTACTGAACACCCAGAACTAACTCCATTTAGACTTAATCTTGGAACTGCTCCAGGTTCAGATATTGAATCTGAATGTGGTGAACTAGCTGCTGAAGTTTTTGCTGCAGTAGCTCCAACAAGCAATCAGAAGATTAAGAAAGATATAGATAAAGTACTGAAAACTAATGCTAGGTTAAAGTTTGTATTTTTCATGTGCCCTAATTTTGAATTAGGTCGGCAACCTCAGCTTGAGAAAGAGGATGTGGTTGTATGGGCATTGAAGGGTGCGAATAAATTATAACTATTAAACAGAACTATGAAAGAGAAATCTATGACAACCTCAAAAGTAACTTATCAAGGCGATCTACGTACTACCGCTATTCATTTGCAATCAAACAATGAAATCATTACCGATGCACCTGTAGATAACCAAGGCAAGGGTGAAGCATTTTCACCGACTGATTTATTGGCAACCAGCTTAGCTAATTGCATGCTGACGATTATCGGTATCAAAGCTCGTGATATGGATATCGATATTGCAGGCACTACTGCTGATGTGACCAAAGTGATGGCAGCTGATCCAAGACGTGTTAGCGAAGTACATGTTGCTATTACTTTTAATCAAGAGTTAGATGATAAAACGCAAAAAATATTCTATAACACGGCGCTAACGTGTCCAGTTGCTAAAAGTATCCATCCTGATATTATTCAAAAAGTGACTATTAATTCCAAGAACTACTAATTCCAAAAACTAGTAACCTCTATAATGGTAATTAACATGGCTACCAAAACCTTGCTTATCGTCGCTCATGCGCCATCACCTAATACCAAAAAATTAGCACAAGCTGCTTATGACGGTGCTAGTCATCCTGATATTGATATCAATGTCATTCTTAAAACACCGCAGGATACCCAGCCTGAAGATGTGCTAGCAGCAGATGCCTTATTATTGGGCACGACTGAAAATCTAGCCTATATGGCAGGTCTGACCAAAGACTTTTTTGATCGCTGCTACTATCCAGTGTTGGAAAAGAAACAAGGCATGCCCTTTGCATTATATATTCGTGCTGGACAGGATGGTACTGGTACCAAACGTGCTATGCAGACAATCACTACTGGGCTGCGTTGGTCGTGGATTCAAGAGGCGCTGATTTTACAGGGCGATTGGCAAGAAGCATTTACTGAGCAAGTCGAAGAGCTAGCGATGACCCTTGCAGCTGGATTAGAGGCTGGGATTTACTAAATGAGTATATATCCATCTACTGCACTACCATTTTCTCAAGCTTGTGAGAACAATAAACAGCCGATTTTGGAAGTTTTACAAAAAGAATTGAAAGACTCTTTGCATGTGTTAGAAGTTGGCTCAGGAACTGGTCAGCATAGTGTATATTTTGCCCCGAGATTGGCGCATTTAACATGGCAGACGAGTGATATATTAGCGCATCATGCCACTATCAATGCTTGGCATACTGCTTATCCTGCGCCTAATTTATATAAACCGCTGGCTTTTGATTTGGCAGTCGATCCATTACCGATTAGTCCTGCTAGCAATCAGCCCTATGATGCGGTATTTACTGCCAATACCTTGCATATTATTTCGTGGCCTTTGGTTACCAAATTATTTGAATTGGTCGGCGATGTATTACCTGCAAATGGTAAGTTAATCGTCTATGGACCGTTTAATGAAGATGGGCATTATACCAGCGCGGGTAATCAGCAGTTTGATATCAGTCTCAGGCAACGCGACCCAAAGAGTGGTATTCGTCATTTAGAAGACATCATTGCTTTGGCAAAGACACATCATCTAAGACTATCTAATAAATATGCGATGCCCGCTAATAACCAGCTATTGGTTTTTCAAAAACTCTAGCTTACTGAAGCTTTGGGACAAAAAAGACCTCTCAATCAAGATCTTATAACGATCGATTGAGAGGTCTTTTTGTGTAGAGTGGCTTATGTTGTTTACAGACAGTCAAATTATTTATAGGCTTCTGCTAAAAAATCCAAATAACGTTTCCAAGAACGCTCATCAGCGCGAGCATCATATCTATCGCTGCCGAATACGCTAAAGGCATGTGGCGCACCACTATAGGTGACCATTTCATGCGGTACTTTTGCCGCTTCTAAGGTCTTAGCTAAAGTGGTAAAGCTTTCAAGGGAGACGGATTCATCCGCAGAGCCATGAAAGACCAAGATCTCGCCAGTCGTCTTATCATAACTCTGACCTGTTGGAGTATCAAAGGCACCATGAAAGGGTACAAACGCTTTTTGCGGGAATCCTGAGCACGCTAGCTCTAAAGCAACCGTACCGCCAAAACAATAGCCCATCGTCACGCCTGTGCGTGCATCATTGCCTTGCGCTTGACCGGCGTTCAATGCGCCTTGTAGCAAGCGGCGCATTTTGCTGCGATCGTCATATAATGCTGCGGTTAAGCGTTTATTGTCTTCAATAGTCGTCGGGCGGATGCCTTGCCCAAACATATCAGCCGCCAACACGTTATACCCTTCACTTGCCAACATATCAGCACGCTTACGCTCATAATCGGTTAGCCCATCCCAATCATGAATCAGTAAGATAAATGGTGCATTCGCCTTATCGGCTTTGGCGTAATAGCCCTCATAGGGTTGATTATCTACCATATAAGTGACATTTTTAGTCGTAATAGCCGCCGCCGTTTGGCTGAACATTAATGCCATCAAGCCTAATGACGTTCCAAGCAATAAAGAGTGATGCAAATTTTTAGGAGCGTAAATAGAAGTAGGTAGCATAGCGAGCCTCATGATTTAAAGTAAGGAAAATAAATACTCAGCTAAAAACATTGCCCATCCTATTTCTCAGTAATGTACAAAGCCTCATAAAATCATACTTTAAAGAATAACTACATTACAACCGTCTATTGTTAATATAGTCGATTCAATTTAAAGAGAATACAGTGCTGCTGGGATAAATTTTTCGAAGCCTCTGGAGTGCGAAGCGCACAGCAAGCGAGGAAAATTTATCCCAACATAATGCTATTTTTAACGTACCTCTTTTATATTGAACTGACTATAGTTTCATGGCTTAAGACCGCTTTATAACTCATCTCGTAAACTTAACGCTTAACCAAATATCAACACGCTTAACCATATATGTGACATACCTGCTGAGGTTTTTGAGTAATATAATTGATGTGCTTGTTATAGTTTTCTCATTTTTTAATCAATAGCCGTGCTGAAACACAGAAAATTAAACGACATTTGAAGTCATAATCATCTCTAAGGATATAAAAACCGTTTCAGCGCTTATTTAATGGTCTATTTATAGCCCATTTTCACTCATTCGCTAGGATATTTTATGAATAAGAATATTGATCATACTGACCCCGCTAAAGATATGAATACCACACGTGGCAATGGTGGTGAAACCCATCAACGTGCCGGTGACGACAGCAAAGTGCTGACTACTCAGCAGGGTGTAGCCATTTCTGACAATCAAAACTCACTCAAAGCAGGTCCGCGCGGACCGACGCTACTTGAAGATTTTGTGTTACGTGAAAAAATCCATCACTTTGACCATGAGCGTATTCCAGAGCGTATTGTGCATGCACGTGGTAGTGCCGCGCACGGTTATTTTGAGCTAACAGAATCTTTAGAAGACTATACGATAGCCAAGATTTTGACTGAAACTGGTAAACAAACGCCACTATTTACACGCTTTTCGACTGTCGCTGGTAGTCAAGGCTCAAAAGATACGCCACGTGATGTCCGTGGTTTTTCCGTTAAAGTCTATACCGAAGAGGGTAACTGGGATTTGGTGGGTAATGATATGCCCATTTTCTTTATCCAAGATGCGATGAAGTTTCCCGATCTTGTCCATGCTGTCAAACCTGAGCCTGATCGCGGTTTTCCGCAAGCCGCTTCTGCCCATGATACCTTTTGGGATTTCGTTTCATTAAGCCCTGAAACCATGCATAACGTCATTTGGTTGATGAGTGATCGTGGGATACCGCGTAGCTTGCGCATGATCGAAGGTTTTGGTATTCATAGCTATCGTCTGATTAATAAAGAAGGTAAGAGTACCTTTATGCGTTTCCATTGGAAGCCTGTTCTTGGTGTGCAGTCGACGACATGGGATGAAGCGGTAAAAATCTCTGGTGCTGATCCTGACTATCATCGTCGTGATTTGTTCGAATCAATTAACAACGGTGATTTCCCTGAATGGGAATTTGGCGTGCAGTTATTTACTGAAGAAGAAGCCAGCAAATTTCCGTTTGACCATTTAGACGCCACTAAGATGATTCCAGAAGAGATGGTGCCGGTTAAAATTGTTGGAAAAATGGTACTTAATCGTTATCCTGATAATTTCTTTGCTGAAACCGAGCAAGTAGCTTTCTGCCCATCGCATGTGCCGCCCGGTATCGATTTTAGCAACGATCCGTTATTACAAGGTCGCCTGTTCAGTTATTTAGATACCCAGCTGTCACGCTTAGGATCGCCAAACTTTGCACAAATTCCAATCAACGCACCGAAATGTCCGTTTGCTAACAATCAGCAAGATGGTCATATGCAGATGCAAGTGCCAAAAACTCGTGCATTGTATGAACCACAAAGTTTGGATCCAACGAGACCACGTGAGAGCGCCAAAAGAGGCTTTGAATCGTTCCATGAGCAGTTAGACGATGGGGTCAAAGGTCGCGTACGCGCTGAAAGCTTCGCTGACCATTATAGTCAACCGCGTATGTTCTATCGTAGCCAAACGACCATTGAACAAGCACATATTGCTTCAGCGTATGCGTTTGAGCTTGGTAAAGTAGATACTGCGCATGTACGCACTCGTACGCTCAGTCATTTGCGCAATATTGATGAAGACTTGGCGAGCCGTGTTGCAAAAGCACTTGGTATGGAATTGCCTGAGGCTGCTGAAGCTGCCGCACCTGTCCAAGATATGGAAGTTTCTCCTGCCGTCAGAACGATTGGTCTGTCACCTAAGAGCTTAAAGGGTCGCATGATTGGTATTTTAGTGGCAGAAGGCTCAAAGCATAGTGAAATAGAAAAATATGAGAATGCGGCGCAAGCGGAAGGCGCTAGCGTGAAGATTGTCGCACCAGGCCGTGAGGTCACACTTGATGACGGCACTCGTATTCAGTCTGCTGAGCGCGTCGCTGGTGCACCATCAGTGATGTTCGATGCCGTCGTGAGTATCATTATGCCAGAGCAAGCTAAAAAGCTGGCTAAAGACAGCTCAACGCTAGATTGGTTCACTGACGCTTATGTGCATTGCAAGGCGATTGCCTATTGCGGTGCAACCGATGAGTTTATCTTAAGTAAACTACCGATTGAAAAAGATGAGTTCGTCACGCCATTATCTGATTTGGATGCTTTTATTGATAATGCTAAATCGCGTCTATGGGAGCGTGAGCCAAAGGTTCGTGACTTAGCCTAGTTTTTCTGGCCTAATTTATTTTTAGCTTAGCTGTTTTAATAAAGGTAGGTTTACGCATTGCTTAGCCTATGAAAACGGTAAAGCTTAAATGAATGGTTAAACAAAGAACTCAGTATATGTACTGGGTTCTTTTTTTATAAGCATAGGTTTTTATAAGAGTGGATTTTTGATAAGAATAGACCTGTAGGCTTATCATAAAGGCGACAGGAATCGAATTAACTATAGTCACAAGCGTTCACTCAAAGTCATTTTTTTTAAAGTAACGCGCGTTACAATGAGGCGTTATCTTTAATCATCATTGATTGAATGATAACGCATAAAAAAGCACCACAATAATGATTAAAGTAGGTCAAGGAAGATAAATGAGTTTATGTAATATCGTACGGTTAGATGGGTATATTCAAAGTAGCTATCTTGCAGTATATCCAGATAAAATCCTGCTACTTGATGGCTGTTGTCGCCCTGATGTAGCGACGGTGCTGGACTATATTAAACACACTCTGAAGCGACCAATAAGCGACTTAAAAGTAGTCATGGTAACCCACATGCATCCCGATCATGCAGGCGGCGCGCATAAACTTAGAGAAGAAACCGGCTGCTTAATTGTTTCTGCGGATAAGGACAAGCAATGGTATAGCGGAGTAGGTGGTCACGTCATGCATCTGGTGGATATTGGTCTGGCTCACTATGTAGCGAGGCGGCAAGGTCGTTCACCTAAATATCTCTGGTACTCAGCGCACTTGCAGCCTGACCTGACGGTCGTCGATGGTGACAGCATTCCTAAGTTTGATGATTGGCAGGTATTAGAGACACCAGGGCATACAGATCGTGATTTGTCGCTGTTTCATACACCAAGCCGTCAAGTTTATACCGCTGATTTAATTATTAAACTGCGCCATAAATTTGTGGCACCATTTCCTATTTATGATCCTAAAGTTTATATTCAGTCGCTACAAAAGGTAAAAGACTTAGCCCCGTCAAATGTGATGATGGCTCATGGCTGTGAGCTAGATATTGATGCGGCGACTTTTGATATGCTAATTGCTCAAGCACCTAAGCATCGCCGGACGATTAAAGACACGATTAAGCATAAGCTGCTTTGGCGTCAAGATAAAAGCTTTCCTCTTAGTAAACGCAAACGCTAGACTATTCATAGTATGAATTTCTCTCGCTTCTGCGCACTTTGTAAGACAGAGGCGGTGAACAATTAATACCAATAGCGCTGTAACCTTTTAAAAGCCGATCAGCTATATATAAATAACTTAGAGAAAAACGAATAAAAAAAAGCCCAATCATTAAATGACTGGGCTTTTCCGAAGATGGTGGGCCGACCGCGACTCGAACGCGGGACCAATTGATTAAAAGTCAACTGCTCTACCAACTGAGCTATCGGCCCTGAAGAGTGTATAAAAAGCACTGCTTTTTTAACTCTGCAAGAGAATTTACAAGTTCGTAAATTCTGTGAAATTTTCCAAAAGAAAACTTCTTAAACTTTTTAACTTATGACGCCAATACCTGATAGGGTAAAGTGCATGATAAGAATAATACTGAAGATGGTGGGCCGACCGCGACTCGAACGCGGGACCAATTGATTAAAAGTCAACTGCTCTACCAACTGAGCTATCGGCCCTGAGAAGCGTTAAAAAATTGTATTACAATTTTAGCTTCGCAAGATAAATTTCCTTAAAGGGAAATTTATTAAAACTAGACATTTAAAAAATGTCTATAAGCTTGATTTCTTTATCTATCGAAGTATCAATATCAAAAGAGGCAACAAACTTGTTTTCCCGTTTAGATTATTTGTATCTCTAAACGTGAGAGCACATTATATATATAATTAAGACAATTACAACCCCGAATTATCAAAAAAGTGAAAATCTTACGTAATAAGTGGTAATTTTTTAAATTTAGCTATTATTTAGGTTTTGAGCTACTTGGTTTTGAGCTAATTATTGTCATGATTGATTTTTGGTTTTGAAATTGGTGCTCATAATCTTGTGCTCATAATATTTCTAATCTCTAGATAGGGCTTCTACAGGGTCAAGCTTGGCCGCATTACGGGCCGGTAAAAAGCCGAACACAACACCGATAAGCGTCGAGCAGACAAAAGCGGCAATAATAGAGGTTGGTGAGTAGATGACTTTAAAGCTATCTCCGCCCACACTGTTAATCAGCTCACCGATGGCAAATGCCATCCCAATACCCAGTAAACCCCCTAAAATACAGACCAAAACGGCTTCGATAAGGAACTGCTGCATGATATCGCTTTGACGAGCACCGACTGCCATACGTACGCCAATCTCATTGGTGCGCTCGGTCACTGATACTAGCATGATATTCATAACACCAATACCGCCTACGACTAAAGAGATAATGGCAATGGATGAAATAAGTAAGGTTAGCGCAGTGGTGGTAGATTCAATGGTCTGACGAATAGAGTCGGAGTTACGTATACGAAAATCATCAGTACCATGGCGGCTTTGCATGAGTTCCGAGATGGCAGATTCAGCGGCAGAGGATGAGATATTGTTATCAATCAGCGCCACAAAGCTTTCGATATAAGCGCTGCCTATAAGACGTGACATCATGGTGGTATAAGGCATATATAAGGTGGGAGAGTCCTGCCCACTACTGAAGCCGCTGTCATTGGGTTCTAATACCCCGATGATGCGCCCCGGCACGCTGCCTATGAGCAAGACTTCACCGATGGGATTGGCGTTGTCAGGGAAAAAGGTCTGCTTGGCATTGTCATCAATGATAATGTCTTGGCTACGGCGTAGGACGCTTTGCTCATCGAAGCCTTGTCCTTGGCTTAGCGTCTCGCCGGTCACGTCGAGATAGTCTTTACCCACACCTCTAACGCTTGCCGCTTCTTGTATATTACGGTAGCGCACATTGGTGTTGGTATTGATTTGCGGGCTGACGCTAATGACATAGGGCTGATCAGCGACGGCTTGTGCGTCTTGCGGGGTTAGATTGTCATCGTTATATTGACGTCTAGGATCGCCATAGGGGTAGCCGTCAGTGACAGTGATGGTGTTAGTACCCAATGAGCTAATATTAGACAGAATTTGCGCTTGTGAGCCTTTACCTAGCCCGACCACTGACACCACTGAGGCGATACCAATGATAATACCTAACATGGTCAATAACGTACGCATCTTATGCGCGCGCATGGCGAGTAGCGACATTTTGAACGCTTCAAATAGGCGGTCAATAAAACTGCTAAAGGCACTTTTGCGACGTTTGTCTAAAATAGACGCCGGCTGGGCGGCTATTTGTTGATAATCTTCGTTTTTATAGTCCGCTATAATGTAGCCGTCTTTGATTTCAATCACGCGTTCAGCTTGTTCGGCTAGATTGGGATCATGAGTCACCATTATAATGGTATGACCTTGGGCGTTTAACTCTTTTAAGATTTGTACGACATCTTCACCTGACTTACTATCAAGTGCACCTGTCGGCTCATCCGCTAAGATGATATCGCCGCCATTCATCAAAGCCCTTGCAATAGAGACACGCTGTTGCTGGCCACCCGATAGCTGGCTTGGGCGATTATTAACCTTGTCAGCCAACCCTAAGTCTGACAGCAGTTTTTCAGCGCGCTCATTGCGCGCTTGACCGTCCATCCCTGCGTAAACTGCAGGCACAGAAACATTGTCACGAGCGTTGATATCACCCAGCAGATGATAGCGCTGAAAAATAAAGCCAAAATGCTCACGGCGTAGTTTTGCCAGCTCGTCGGCTTCCAAGCGACTAACCGATTGACCAAATACTTGATAGTCGCCTGCAGTCGCTTGATCTAAGCAGCCTAAGATATTCATCAAGGTTGATTTGCCTGAGCCAGATTGCCCGATAATAGCAACCATTTCACCTTGATGAATGGTTAAGTTGATATCATCTAGCACGCGAATAGTTTGCTCGCCTGCCTTGAACTCTTTAATCAGTCCTTTGACTTGCATCAAGGGTATAGCCGTCGCGGTGTTAGAGGTGGGGTCTTGGTTGCTCATCTGCCATGCTGCCTATATCAATCAATATCAACGTTCATCGTCCGCTAGTGAACGCTCGAGGTGTTGCGCCTGATCCTCATCACAGCCCTAATTATGATTAGGGTTTAACGCTAAAACGGTCTGCGACCTCTACCGCCTTTTGCACCTTTCTCAGGTCCTTCTTCGCTTAATATAACTTCATCGCCTACCTTAAGACCACTCAATATCTCAGCATTGACACGGTTATTGATACCTACTTTTACCGTTTGTTCAACGACTTCGCCATCGGCTTTGAGCACGCGGACATTGGCCATGGTTGTACCCGGATCACTGTCAGGCTTAGTCGCAGTGGTAGACTCTGTTTTAGCGTTTCTAGCTTTTTTAGAGTTAGCGGCAGGTTGTAAGGCAGCAGAGGGGATAAGTAAAGCGTCTTTTGCTTGATTAATAACGATATAAACTTGTGCTGTCATATCAATACGGAAGCGGCGTTCGGTATTCGGCACTTCGATATAACCGACGTAGTAGATAGCAGCATCGGTAGAGCTGGTATCGCTAATTTTTTCAGGAGCCGGTTCAATGGCTTTAAGAGTCGCATCATATTTTTGGTCGGGATTACCGATGATATTAAAATAGACTGGCAGCCCTGCTTTAACGTTAATGACGTCGGCTTCAGAGATTTGTGCATTGATTCGTACGGTTGATAAATCGGCTAATGTCACAATGGTCGGGGCCGTTTGATTGGCGTTCACCGTCGTCCCTTGCTCAGTCGTTACCGATACGACTGTCCCTGACATTGGCGCACGAATGGTGGTGTAGCTCAAATCTTCTTGAGCGGTGCTGACGTTGGTTTGAGATTTACGTAATGCTGCCTGTTGGCTATTAATATTCGCCTCGGTGGTTGCAATCGCTGCTTTGGCAGTCTCAATGGCGGCGCGTGCATTAGCCACGGCTGCTTTAGCCGTTTCAACACGAGTGCCTTGCGTATCGTATTCTTGTTGAGAGATAGCATCGATGGCGACCAATGATTGCAGGCGGGTAAAGTCTGATTGTGCTTGTCTTAATTCAGACTGACGGCTATTAAGATCAGCTTGTGCGCCTTTTAAACCCGCTTGACGACTTAAAGATTCTGCTTGTGCACTTTGCAGCGCGGCTTCACTTTGTTCAAGGCTCGCTTGCTCATTACTTAGATTATTCTTTTGAGTAACTTGATCAATCTGCGCAATTAAATCGCCTTTTTTTACCTCATCGCCGACTTCGACGAATAGCCGCGTCACTTCACCAGATACCTGCGCGCCAACATCTACCGTATTTAGCGCTTTGACTTTTCCAGAGGCCATGACGTTATTTTCAATATCGCCAATCTCAGCTGTCGCGGTTAGATAGTTAGGTGTAGCTTCTTTTGGTTTTAAGGTTTTATAGGCTAAAGCCGCTAAGGCGACGATAATTAAGGCAATAATGCCCCATTTAATAGCAGACTTTTTGCTCATTTTGCGCATGACAACAATCCAATCACAATTAAATCAAGTGTAGCTATAGTAAAGACTTCATATCTAAAAAGGAATGGTAATTAGTTTGCGAAAGGTTAAGAAGAGATATTGAGGCGGATTTTAAAGAAGAGGTTTGGATTTGTGAATAGGATTAATGAGTAAAAGAAGCAGGTTAAACAATAATATCATTCAAAATATCATTCAAAATATGATTTATGGTTGATTGATAAATAAGTAAGTAAGTAAGTAAGTAAGGAGCAACAACTTTGCTTATTTAGTAGGGAATAAACGCTTGCCTGATAGCTCTAACGCTGCTTGTAGTAACAACTCCCATGCTGGTTGACGCACGAGACCTTTGATTGCTTGGTCACAGCGATAAAGTAGTGCAGGCCAAGAGACCGTTTGCGCTTTTGACTGACGACGACAGGCTTGTTGGTATAAGCCTTGTTTGCTACGCCAAATACCAAGAGCTTGCGGGTCTTGCCCATCCATCAATTGCATAATCTGCCGCATGTCTTTACTAATTGACCATAAAACCAACGTGGTTGGTTCATCAGTGGCTTTGAGCTGAAAAATAATTTTTGCCACTTGTGCGCTGTTACCTGCAAGCATCGCATCAGATAAATCGAACACGCTAAATTGGGCATCGCTGACCAATGCGGCTTGTAAATCTTTGATATCCAATGCGACGTTTGCTGTATTTGTCACAGCATTGCTGCTTTCTTGATTAGTACTATTTGCCATTAGCTGCGGGGCAAACAAGTAGGATAACCGCCATAAGGTTTGATAGGCGCTTAGCAAATGATGTTCAGTATGTGACATGAGAAGCTGCCAAGCGTCTTGAGACAGCTTTAAGCCAAACTGCTGGGCTTGTATCTGTAATAGCTGCTGGCGCTGTTGTTCATTATATAAATTGCAGTCAATGACATGACCATATTGAGAAAATGGCGCAAACCATTTACTGCTTTGGGCACGTTTGTCTTGTTTGGGCGTTAACCATAATAGGCTATGACTATGGGCACCAGTTTGAGCATCCTGTGCAAAGCGTTCTAACTCTGTAATGACCGCTTTATCAGGCTTATGATTGCCCGTCACAATCAGTGCGCTGGCATCATCGAATAAAGACTGGCTACCAAGCTCTGATAGTACCTCTTGCCAGCTCTTAACCGATACCAGCTCTATGCGCTTGATGGCGTAGTTCTGCGTGCGCCAATGCGGTCGCAAGGCGTCAATCAACCATTGACTCAGTAACGGCTCATCGCCATGCGCCAACCACAAGCCCGCTACTGCAACTGAGGGTTGTAGTAGTTTTGGATAGGCTTTTATAAAGGTATCTTGCATAGATATATGAGAACACAGGGTTATGGATGTGGATTTAAAAGTGTGATTCTAAGAATACTAATCGGCTAAAAACTAAGGTTTTGGTACGATAATGGCATTAGATGCTGAGCCTTTGCTGATTTGAGCGGAGGTATTGGCGCTGGCAGGTGTCACCTTAGGCAGCGCAATAGCGACATATTGATCGGTAATGCGGCGCGCTAAACTGTCATAGAGCCAGTCACGAATTTGATCACCTTGCTGGTCATCAGTACTCACCGACGCTTCGTTATACTGATAGCTACGCTCAACTTGGATAGGATTAGTAAGCGTCACAGGTTTGCCATTTTCAATACTTTGATAGCTGACATCAGCTGACAATACCAAGCGGATTTCTGTTAATACACCGACCAATTCATAACGTTTAAAACGTATATTGTTGACGGTAATAGCAGCGATGGTTTCAGCGCCTGCTCGTTGGTTATTATTGGCAACGTCAGCCAAGGTCATGTTAGTAATCACATCGACACCTAGTGCTTCTAGGCGCCTTGTGAGCGGTAATTTAAGCGGGAATGAGGTGCGATTGTCTTCGACAATCACTGCTGTTTTGGCAACATCAAACAGCATTGACTCGCCATAACCACGTAGCTGAAAGCCGCAACCACTGAGTCCTGCCGTCGCACCAAGTACCGCAAACATTGGCAAAGCCGCGAGTAGTGCCGTCGCTAGTTTTTGTCTACTCGACTTATTGGGCATGCGGTTTTGTCCCTTTAATTGTGTTTGATGTGACTGCATAGCTGGGTGTTTATACGACATAGTCGCTATCCTTATTTTAATAATAAGACCTAAAGCATGACGTTCCAATAGGTCTAGCCTGCAACCACAATATTAACCAGTTTATTGGGTACGACGATTTCTTTTTTAATCTCACCAGTAAGAAACTTTGCCACCCCTTCAAGCGCGCGTGCCTGTGCTTTTATCTGTTCAGGGTCACTATTTGGCGCTACATCCATCTTACCGCGCATTTTACCGTTGACCTGAATCACCATGGTAACCATGTCTTGTATCAGAGCGCTTTCATCGACCGTTGGGTAGTTTAGCGTCACGGTATCAAGACCTAATTGCTCAAGTAAGTGCTCACCAATGTGCGGCGCATACACCGATAGCATAATCAATAAATCAATCAGTGCTTCATGCTGTACTTGCAGATCTTGCTCGCTACTGGCTTTAAAGTTACTTAGCTCGTTGGCAAGCTCCATTAGACTGGATACGGGCGTATTCAGTGCCAAACGCTTACCTAAATCACTGTCAATCTTGCCGATGGTCTCATGAGTTTTACGACGTAATGCTTTTGCTTCTTTGCTTAAACCGTCAGTATTCAAGGAGTCATTATTTAGCGTACTATTATTCAGCGTATCAAGGCTTAAGTTAGCAGCAGCTAACGCTTGGATATGCTCAGTCGCAACGCGCCAAACTTTTTTAACAAAATTATAAGGGCCTTTTAACGCGTCATCCGACCATTCAAGGGTTTGGTCAGCAGGCGCCGTAAACAAAGTATATAGACGAACCGTATCAGCACCATATTTATCAATGGTTATTTGTGGATCAACACCGTTATTTTTTGACTTAGACATTTTTTCGATTTTACCAATCGTTACTGGCTGTCCGTCTGATTTTAAAATGGCTTTAATCGGTTGACCGCGCTCGTCATAATCAATATCGACATCTTCGGTAAAGTAATAAGTGGTGCTGCCATCGCTATTGACGCGGTAGAATGTACCGGCAAGTACCATACCTTGAGTCATTAAATTCTTAAAAGGTTCATCGCCTGATACTAAGTTTTCATCACGCATGAGCTTATGGAAGAAGCGCGCATAAAGTAGATGCATGACCGCATGCTCAACACCGCCGATATATTGATCGACAGGCAGCCATTTATTTGCAGCAGATTTATTGACCATGTTAGTCGTATCATGCGGACTGGCAAAGCGCGCATAGTACCAGCTTGACTCTACAAAGGTATCAAAGGTATCGGTTTCGCGCTCAGCAGGATTGCCGCATTTAGGACAAGTAGTGTTCACAAACTCTGGGATGTTTTTAAGCGGATTACCACGACCGTCAGGAACGACGTCAGTCGGTAGAATAACGGGTAAATCTTTCTCGTCAACAGGCACGGTGCCGCAATGCTCACAGTTGACCATTGGGATCGGGCAGCCCCAATAGCGCTGGCGTGAGACGCCCCAATCACGTAGACGATATTGGATTTTTTTCTTAGCAAGCTGTTGTGGTTCAAGCTTAACTAGCATCGCTGCAAACGCTTGCTCAAAATCTAGCCCGTCAAATTCACCTGAATTAACCAAGATATTGCGCTCAGTGTAAGCACGATTGTCGTCATCTTCTACATCATCGAAATAGCCAGCAGGAATATCAATCACTTGCTTAATCGGAAGCTCGTATTTAGTGGCAAACTCATAATCACGCTCATCATGCGCTGGTACTGCCATTACTGCGCCAGAGCCATAGCTCATCAATACATAGTTGGCAACCCAAACTGGCACTTCTTCGCCAGTCAATGGATGAGTAACGGTAAGACCGGTATCCATACCAATTTTTTCAGCTTTAGCCAAATCTGCTTCAGCGACCGAACCTTTTTTGCACAGCGCGCAGAATTGAGCAATCGCTTCATCATGCTCAGAAGCATATTGCGCTAAAGGATGCTCGGCAGCAACCGCCACATAAGTGACGCCCATTAAAGTATCAGGACGAGTGGTAAACACATCTAAAGTATTGCTTTCGCCTGCAAGCTCATAAGGGAAATGCACTTCCATACCGGCACTACGACCAATCCAGTTGCGCTGCATGGTAATGACTTCAGATGGCCAGTGACCTTCTAGTTGATCCAAATCATCCAATAGCTCATCGGCATAATCGGTAATATTGAAATAATACATTGGAATATCACGTTTTTCGACGGCAGCACCACTACGCCAGCCCTTACCATCGATAACTTGCTCATTGGCTAAAACGGTATTATCGACTGGATCCCAGTTGACGGTCGCAAGCTTTTTATAAACCAAGCCTTTTTTATACAACTGCAAAAATAACCATTGTTCCCACTGATAATACTCAGGGCTACAAGTGGCAAATTCACGTGACCAGTCGATAGACAAACCAAGCAATTTCAGCTGCGCGCGCATGCTATCAATATTTTCAAACGTCCATTTTGCCGGTGGTGTCTGATTAGCAATTGCCGCATTTTCTGCTGGCAAGCCAAAGCCGTCCCAGCCCATTGGCTGCATGACTTCATAGCCTTTAAGACGGTAATAACGGCTCAGCACGTCAGAAATCGTATAGTTACGCACGTGACCCATATGCAGCTTACCGCTTGGGTAAGGGAACATTGACAGCATATAGCGACTTGGCTTATCGCTTGGCTCATTGCTGACTTCAAAACGCTTGTCTGTTGCCCATTTGGCTTGCTGCTGCGCTTCGATAAGTTGTGGCTGATATTGGGCATTATCGATAGAAGTATTATTAGTAGGGTTAGTATTAGCAGTTTCTGCTGTCACGGCGTTGCTCATAGTTGGCTCGGAATCGGTTATTACAGATAAATGGGGTGAAATTTTATAATGCCATAGCATAGCGTAATTTGACGAAAATTGCGACGATATGATGCCGCCTTTACTCGATAGCTTTGCTGCTTTAAAAGTAATTCAAACCGTCATTTAATTTTGCTTCTCGCCAGTCTTAAGGGTTATTTAGGTATAATAAAGAATAACGATAATTGACTTGGAGTTCATATGACCATCACTATTTACGGAATCAAATCATGTAGCACGATGAAAAAAGCCTTTACAAAACTTGATGAGCTTGGCGTCAGCTATGATTTTCATGATTATAAAAAGCAGGGCATAGATAAAGAGAGCGTAGAGCGCTGGGTAAACGAGCTAGGTATCGATAAGGTGCTAAATAAGCGCGGCACAACATGGCGTAAGCTGACCGATGAGCAGAAGCAAGCGGCAGATAGCGATGTGGATAAAGCAATTGATTTGCTGGTCGAAAACACCAGTATGATTAAGCGTCCGATAGTAGAAGGCAAGATAGCAGATAAGAACCAGGGTCAGGACATACTGTTATGTGGCTACAATGAGGTTGAATTTGATACAAAGCTTGAATAGATAAGCTGCCCATTTCGTTTATGATAATTATAAGGCAGTAATTAAAAGGAAGTTTACGGTTTTATTATAATCACGGACGAGGATAAGACTATGAAAAAGTTATTGTTAATGGCAACACTTGCTGTAGCACCTTTGATGGTTACAAGCGTACAAGCCGCAGATACGTCAACTAAGATAACCTTTGCTAAAGACAGCTACTGTGGTAGTTTTACCGGCAATATTCAGAATGGTAAAGTATTTCGTTTATGGCTCATGCCAGATCAAAATTTAGTTATTCGTAACGTCGGTGACGATCAAATCAATGTCGCTTATGTATCAGGACCTAGTGGGCGCTTAAGCGGTGATCGTTATGAGAATGAAACGTCTTATATTACCCAGCGCAAAGGTAATCATCATATGAAAGTTTATGGTAACAGTAGCCATAGCTCTGTTGAGTTCTGCGCTTATTAAATGGTTTTAGGTTTAGCGCTTATAGAAAATTAAAAAAGCCCAAGCTTGGATGTTAAATGCCAAGTTTGGGCTTTTTTATGCTAATGATGACTATAGTAGATTCACTTTAAAATCGATGCAGTGCAACTGGAAGGAATTTTTCGTAGCCTCTGTGATAGCAGCAAGCAAGGAAAATTTATAACAGTTGCACATAGCTACTAATGTATCAGTTTTATCTTGAACTGACTATATAGCCTACTAGCTCATTGACGAATCTAAGTCGCGACTGATTAATGTACCAACACCTTCGTTGGTGAAAATCTCTAACAGCGTCGCATGAGGAACGCGACCATCAACGATAACCGCGCTTTTAACACCACTACGAACCGCATCAAGTGCACATTGAATCTTTGGAATCATGCCGCCTGAGATCGTACCATCTGCAATTAGGCTATCAACTTTCTGTGGTGTCAGTCCAGTGACGACTTGACCATCACGGCCCAAGACCCCTTTGATATTGGTCAATAGCATCAATTTTTCTGCTTGTAAAAACTCCGCTACTTTACCAGCGACCAAATCCGCATTGATATTATAAGTATTGCCTTCGCTATCGACGCCAAGTGGGGCAATAACAGGAATAAAGTTTGAGGCAATGAGCATATTAATGACATCTTTATTGACGCTGACCACATCACCGACAAAGCCTAAATCTACCGGTACCGCAATACCATCTTCGCCAATTTTTTCCATCTTCAGTTTTTTAGCTAGGATTAAATTGGCATCTTTACCAGTCAAACCAATGGCGCTGCCACCATGCTTGTTGATTAAACTGACAATCGATTTATTGACGCTACCGCCCAACACCATTTCAACGATATCCATCGTGCTTTTATCAGTGACGCGCATGCCGTCGATACGATCTGACTGACGTCCAAGCTCCTTTAATAAATTATCCACTTGTGGACCACCGCCGTGTACGACGACAGGATGCATGCCAACCGTTTTTAGCAAGACGATATCGCGAGCAAAAGAGCTTTCAAGCGCAGGATCGGTCATCGCATTGCCACCGTATTTGACCACGATGATTTTATCGACAAAGCGTTGAATGTAGGGTAGGGCTGTGGTCAAGACTTCAGCGGTAATTTTGGCTTCATCTAAATTTAAGGTCATTATAAACTCCTAAAATACGGTATTAAGCGGTCGGTTGTTTCAATAAAAAATGTATGGATAAAAAGGCTATATTCGATACTAAATAAAATAGATACGTTGTTTTATAACGCGAGACTGGGATGAGTTTTTCTTGCTTACTGTGCCTACGCCGACAGAGGCTGCAAAAAATAATCCCAGTCTCGCTGTATCTTTTTTACATTAAACTGACTATACGCTTGTGATAAAAAGTAGTTTTGGCAACTAGCTATTCAGGAAGAATAGCCATAATTTGCGCTGCTAAATCTTCATCAAATGGATGGCATAAAGCGGCGAATTTTGCCTGAATATCTTTTAGATCCTCTATGCTGTCGCCAGCAAAGCGAGCAGTTAAATTGTGACTGGTATTTGATTGACGTAGCACCCCAAAACCGTGTGCAAAATCTAAACGTACGCCATCGATACAACTCAGTTTGGTCCCGACAGGCAATAAATATTGTGCTTGTTGCAATGTTATATAGGGTCTTTTAGCAGAGCATGTGCACTCTGAGACAGCACAGTCGATGATTGGTTGGTGCTCAATATGAGTAGAAGTAAGCGATGTTGCTTTTATAAGTTGTTGTAAGTACAGACATAGCCGGATAAGCCGCTCTACGATTGAGCAGTCTGTCAAAGCTGTCTCTGGAAGCGGTAAATAATGGTCAGCAGTACTCACTATTACCGGTAAGCCATGAATGATAATAGCTAAGTTTGGAGAAATTTTACCGCTATTGGCTGTATGTCCCAGCCAATGTAATAGCCGTAATGCTGCGTACATGGCGTCATCATAAAGGATGAAATAGCCATCATTAAAAATAAAATGACCTGATAACTCACCAGCGAATATAATTTGATTATTAGATTGTTGTAAACGTCTACGTATCAGGCTGCTACCCGTTTTGCTCATCACGGCTGTTGCGCCAAGTTCAGTAATGAGCTTGGGCAAATGATGGCAGCATTTAATATCAAAGAGAATTTGAGACGGTAATTGCGAATCAGTTAAAAATTCAGGGCGTTCAGTCAGCGCTACTTGTGCTAATAAGTAGAGTAAATGGTCAGGCGTGACAACCTTGCCGTTATTATCGACAATCATCAGCCTATCGCCATCGCCATCAAAAGCGATACCTATATCTGCTTGATGCGTAACAACGCTTTGTTGCAGCTGTTTGAGTCGATGTGGTTCAGTAGGATCAGGATTGCCCGTTGGGAAATGTCCGTCTGGTATATCGTTGAACATGATGACATGTTGGCAAAAGCGCTCAAATAAGTGCTGGGCGATATTGCTGGTTGCACCATGCATACAGTCTATGACAACCACCAAATCAAGTTTGGATAATGGTTTTTGGTTGTCTTTTGGGTTCTGATCCTCACGTGGATTGTCGTGCTGATAAAGCTGCTTAAACACTTGCACAATAGTATCTATATAAGTCGTTGCGACTTGTTCAGCGGATAAGTGCATCTGATTATTATTGATAAGGGTATCACTTGCACTTAACGGTGTATTTTGAGCTTTGTTATCTTTTTGAAGGCAGCTTTTTTGAATGTTACTTTTTTGAGTGTTACTTTGTTGAATGTTACTTTTTTGAGTGTTACTTTGTTGAGGAGCACTGTGGTTTAAATGGCTACCATTCAGTTTCTGGTCAAGTAGCTGCTGATAAAGTCCTTGTATCTCTGTGCTGCTAGGAGACTGATGGTTTACTAACCACTTAATACCTAAAATGTCTTTGGCAGAGTGGCTGGCCGTCACAACAATGCCGTGACCCTGATAGTGCTCTGCCCAAAAAACCATCATAGGGGTGGTCACTAAACCCAGCTGGATAACTTGTATGCCGCACTGAGTCAATATATGGGCGAGCTTTTGAGCAATAACGTCACTACCGCAGCGCACATCATAACCAATCACGACGATAATTTTTTCATTATCCGGGTTTTGAATCATGTTTGGCATGAGAGCGCTGTTTTTTAAATTGTACTGTATTGGATGGCGGTGTGAGGCATGATAAAGGTGAGCAAAAGCGTGCCCTAGTGCTTGAATAAAGTCAGTGGTGAAATGCTGGTGCGAACCACGAATATCATAAGCACGAAATAAGGGTTGCTGCGCAGCAAAAGACGGCATCGCTTACTCTCCTTATTATCGTGATTGATGGGGTTGTGGTTAATGAAAAACGCATAGCTGGTTATGAGTGTTTAGACAATTCATAGTGATTTAACGGTTACTATTATTGACGACCGGAGTGGCCAAAACCACCGGCCCCGCGTGCGCTAGTATCACTAAATTCTGTCACCACTTCAAACTCAGGGCGGGCAACTGGTACAACGACATACTGTGCCATACGCTCTGCTGGATTGAGGACAAAGTCTTCATTGCTGCGATTCCAAATACTGACCATCAGCTCGCCTTGATAATCGGCATCAATCAAGCCGACCAAGTTACCCAAAACGATACCGTGCTTATGACCGAGACCTGAGCGCGGCAAAATCATTCCGGCAAAATTAGGGTCTTGAATATAAACCGCAAGACCGGTGCCAATTAAATGCGTTGCACCTGCTTTAATGGTCAAAGGCTCATCAATACAAGCACGTAGATCAATACCAGCACTACCATCAGTGGCACGTGTCGGTAGCGAGAACGCTTTATCTTCGGTGATTTTAGGGTTTAATACTTTAACTTGGACAGCTTGCATAACGCACTCACTTAACGATTTAATGGTTTTATAAATTTAATGTTTTAATCTAAGAGATAAAATTGATGATTTTTTTGAAGCTATATATTCGATTATAGTATCAGCAAACTTGCTAAGCCCAAAAACGACATAAAGCCGACAATATCTGTCACGGTAGTCAGGATCACTGAGGCAGATAACGCAGGATCGATATTCATGCGCTTTAGCATCAGCGGAATACTAATCCCCGAGACATTGGCGGCGGTCATATTAATCGCAATAGCCAGACCGATGACCGCACTAATTTTAATGTCATGAAACCACAATTGAGCAATAAACGCCATGATTATCGCCCATATAATACCGTTTATCGCCCCAACCCACAGCTCTTTATTTAATAACCATAGACGGTTAGAACCACCAATTTGACCCATCGCCATACCACGGATGACGACAGTGAGTGTTTGCGAGCCTGCGATACCGCCCATACTAGCGACCACTGGCATCAGTATCGCTAGCGCCACGACTTTTGCTAATACCGCCTCAAACTGTCCAATCACCGCAGCCGCTAATAGAGCCGTACATAAGTTAATGCCCAGCCAAATACTACGGCTTTTGGCACTGGTTAAAATAGGCGCAAACAGCTCTTCATCTTGGCTGACACCAGCAAGATTTTTCATAGTGCTATCGACATCATCTTGGATAATTTCCATGATATCCTCACCATTTAACTGACCGACCAGCTCGCCATGGCTATTAATAACGGGTGCAAAACGGATGTCTTCTGAGCGGAAAATAGCGGCGGCATCTTGAATATCTAGACGATCATTAATGGTGATGGCAGTATGAATCAAATCTGCAACTAGCGTGTTTTGGTTATGCTTAATCAAATCAGCCAGACTTAATAAGCCAAGCAGTTGCTGGCTTTTATCAACGACCAGTAGTTCCTGGCTTTCATCATCGAGCAGCTCAATATTTTCTCGTAGCCAGTTTTGCACCTCAGCCAACGTCATATCTTCTCGAACCTGAATAAGCTCAGGATTCATATAGCTGCCGACTTCCCAGTCTTTATAGGTATCAAGTTTGTTGACCTGAACTCGGATATCCTCATCCAAGGTCGCCATGACCGAGGTACGCACGCTCTCAGTTACCGTATCTAAAATCTCTGAGATGTCTTGGGCATCAAGATCTTGGGTGAAAAGCGATATCTCTTTTGAGGAGATGTTCTCTAGCAATGGCTGGCGTGTATCAAATTCTAGTTCAGCGAGGACCTCGCCTTTGATATTTTCAGGGACTTGGGCCCAAATCAATAGGCGGTTTTGAGTAGGAAATGATTCTAGTAAGTTGGCAATCTCATACTCTGACTGCTTGGTTAAAAACTCAGTAATAGCCACATACGCTTTATCAGCAACCAGCTCTTGCAAATACAGTAGCTTATATTCGGCGCTATATTCAGCCGGATTATAGTCTCCCTGTCGTGTCGATGGTCGTTCTTGATTCGGCGTCGGGGTGGGCATAAAAGTTCCAAGTTTTGAGGTTCTAAATAATGGTAATGACTACAGACTGGATGGTAGTCCAACCTACGCTTCTCTCAAGCATTTATCCTAAAGCTAGCGATTGCCCAATAACGCTCGAATATTGGCCAAATATTCATCGGCGACGGCTTCTGGATCTTTGGTGGCTTTTTTCTTCTTGGCTTTGGCTGGCCAGTCGATGTGCTCTTCTGGCAGTTCATCTAAAAATCTTGATTCAGAAGTGACGCGCATCTGACCGCCAGCACGGCGCTGAGTGGCTAGCGTCAAGGTCAGCTCACGACGGGCGCGAGTAATGCCTACATACATTAAGCGCCGTTCTTCTTCGACCGTCTCGCTTAAGATGGAGTTGCGATGCGGTAGCATTTCTTCCTCAAGCCCCATAATGTAGACAAAATCAAATTCCAAGCCTTTTGCGGCATGCAAGGTCATCAGATTGACTTTATTGGTATTTTCTTCTTCTTGCTGCTGCTCAAGCATATCCAGCAACACCAGCTTACGAATAATAGTATCGATCGTCCGATCTTCGTCTTCTTCAGCGCGATTAATCAGTGATTGAATACTGGTATAGAGCATATCGATATTATCGATACGGTTTTTTTCTTGTTGCGGTGTCTTAGAGTCACTACGGACAAAGTCAATATAACCGGTCTCATCAATCATCTGACGTACGATTGGCACAGGGTCGGGGTGTCCGTCCAGCTCACGGGTATAATGTTCAATAAAATCGCCAAACTCTTTTAAAGTGCCATAAGCTTTCGATGGCAAGACATGACTAAGACCGGCATGAGTACACGATGCCAATAGTGAGATGCTATGCTCTTGCGAAAATAAGCCCAGTTTTTCAAGCGTGGCTGGTCCCATACCACGTTTAGGCGTATTAATAATACGCAAAAAAGCACTGTCATCTTCAGGATTCAATATCATCCGTAGATAGCCCATGATATCTTTAATTTCACTACGGGCAAAAAAGGACTGACCACCGGATAATTTATAAGGGACTTGCAATTGACGCAGCTGTGCTTCTAGCATGCGCGCCTGAAAGTTACTACGATAGAGGACAGCATACTGATCCCATTCATTACCAAAGCGCAGTTTGTGGGTGACGATTTCTTTGGCGACGCGCTCGGACTCATCATCGTCATTGCGACAATTGATAATGCGAATTTTTTCGCCTTGACCTTTATCTGACCACAGTTTCTTTTCAAATAAATGCTCGTTATTGGTAATAACGGCGTTGGCAGAGGTCAAAATACGACTGGTCGAGCGATAGTTTTGCTCGAGCATCACAATTTTTAATTTTGGGAAATCCTCTTTGAGCAGTGCCATGTTTTCAGGCTTTGCACCGCGCCACGCATAGATAGACTGGTCATCATCGCCAACCACGGTAAAGCGTCCTTGCGGTCCGACCAAATATTTAATCATCTCATACTGAGCGGTATTGGTATCTTGATATTCATCGACAAGCAGGTAACGAATGCGGTTTTGCCATTTATCACGCAGTTCTCTATTTTCACGCAATATTTTAGTCGGCAATACAATCAAGTCATCAAAATCGACCGCATTATAAGCACGTAAGTTACGCTCATATAGCGCATAAAGCGTCGCAAAAATCATATCTTCCGGATCGTCTAAGGTTTCCATCGCCTTATCAGGCTCAATCAGATCATTTTTCCAATCAGAAATCATTTTTATCGCTTTACCGACCAGCTCACGACTTTCAGCGCCACTTAAGTTATCGCGCATCATCAGCTCCATCAGCAGACGTTTACTATCGTCGCTGTCCATGATGGAGAAGTTGCCCTTGAGCGGTGTATGAATCAGCTCATAACGTAAAAACTGAAGCCCAAATTGGTGAAAGGTCGACACCGTCAGCCCGCGCGTCTTTTCGCTCGGCAGTAATTTACTGACCCGAGCTTTCATTTCACGCGCCGCTTTATTGGTAAAAGTCACCGCCGTGATACGCTCAGCTGGCATGTTACATTCTTCAATAAGATAAGCAATTTTGCGCGTAATCACTGACGTCTTACCGGAACCGGCACCTGCTAGCACAAGCAATGGACCTGATACGTAGAGCATCGCTTCTTGTTGTTTGGGATTAAGTTGACTCATAAGGTGACCTGTAAGACAAAAGCAAAAAAAGAAAGCAAAAATAGGCTAGCGCCGATATAAAAAGCTGCTAAGTTAAATAAATACCGTATTAAGCAAATTGATAGCGCAATATGGCAATATGGCGTCATATAGAAATTGAAACATGGCGTCGATAGGATTATTCAAATAATCAGCTAATTGAGCTCATGGTAATTAATATTTTGTGACAATTAATCATGAAAGCCGTCGTTAAAACAGCTGTCGATACCGCCACTGATATAACCATGGAATTCGGTGGGTCATTATAAAGCAAAACCCCTATCTTTGGGTGAGGAGTTAGTGGATGAGTGCTCAGTAAAAAAGCGTTTAGATTGCGAGACTTACACTATATATACCAGGGCCTTTTTAGAAATATAGATATGGGCTTAATATAAGGTAACGTCTGTATCATAGTTTATGGTACAAAAAACATATTTTTTTTGCAGATAAAGTGACCGTTCAATACAGTTAAAAACTAGCTTTTAATTGCCGATATGCGTATAGTACGTAAATAATTTATGCCAGTTGTCACGTCATTGTTGACCACGTGTAATGAGCTATTAAATCAATTAAGTAAACTATCAAATATGATATTGATTTAATAAGTTGATCTTACGTTGTTACAAGATGCGTTGGGCGACCAGCCTTTTATCCGCGTATACAGCGGACACTCTACAGTTGGTCACGTCTGACATCGTCGTCAATAAGCTTGATAATTGGTTATTACCAGCACAGACCCTAAAATAGTTACTTAAATACAGTGACTCAATGACAGTCACTTTGTGTTTTCGTCTGTGTTATGCCTGTCGCTAGACGGCCTTAAATGGGTCAGTACTTGCGCTGCGCTTAACACTCGATTGGGTGAGGAGCACGTATTATCATGTCTGCTTTTAATTGGTCAGCAATTGCTTTTATTTTAGCCGCCATTGCGCTAGTTATTTTTATGCTGGTCGTTCCGCGCCTGCTCGGCGGTCGCTCTCACGGCTCACAAAAAGAAGAAGTATTTGAAGCGGGTGTTGTCGGAGCTGGCAACGCCCGTATTCGTTTGTCTGCCAAATTCTATTTGGTGGCAATCTTCTTTGTTATTTTTGACCTAGAAGCGCTATATTTATATGCTTATGCCGTTTCGGTACGTGAAGCGGGTTGGCTTGGTTTTGCAGCAGCAGCGATATTTATCACGATCTTAATCATTGGCTTGGTATACGAGCTGAGCTTAGGTGCGATGAACTGGGCGCCATCTGATAAACGTCTCAAAAAACCGCGTTTATATGCCGCCCCTGCAGGTTTCAATTTGGCAGACATCACCCAGTTTGATGGTGTTGATGAGCTAATGATCGACCCTACGGGCAAGATACCTGCGCAATCTTCAGGACAGATTAACGTCTCAAACAATATTGAGACCAATCGCCGCCATTTAAAAAATCTTGATCATAATATTAATACCACGGGTAATGTTACTTCTGTGGACTTTGCGACGTCTGCGCAACCAGATAAGGTTAAACGTTAATTAGCTCTAATGGTTTTGCCAGTTTTGCTTAAAATTTGTATGGCCTGTTAGAAGCGGAATGCAGAGTACGGTGACACAAACAGGTTTATAATAAATTTATATTAATGATCAGTTATTAATAATAAAAGTTATGGTGATATTGGTGACAAGATAATGGTCACCTTCGCTTAAAATAAAGGTTGTATGTTATGAAATACACATTAACAAAAGCCAACCCTGATGCAGATGTTTATCCTGCTCAGACACGCCAAACCGTCAATGATCCGATGGAAGATGAAGTCAATAAAAACGTCTTTATGGGTCGTCTAGAAGATCTTGTGCACTCGACAGCAAACTGGGGGCGTAAGCATTCATTATGGCCATTTAACTTTGGTACCTCTTGCTGTTATGTCGAATATGCCACCACACTAACGGCGGTTCATGATTTGTCACGCTTTGGTGCCGAAGTTATTCGTGCATCGCCCCGTCAGGCGGACGTGATGATCGTCGCTGGTACTTGCTTTGTCAAAATGGCACCGGTTATTCAGCGCCTTTACGAGCAAATGCTTGAGCCAAAATGGGTCATCTCTATGGGCGCTTGTGCCAACTCGGGTGGCATGTACGATATTTATTCAGTCGTACAAGGCGTAGATAAAATTATTCCAGTCGATGTCTATATACCAGGCTGTCCGCCGCGTCCAGAAGCGTTGATTCAAGGCCTAATGTTATTGCAAGAATCTATTACTAAAGAACGTCGCCCATTAGGTATTCATGTCAATGATCAGGGTATCTATCAGCCGCAAATGACGCCTGAGCGTGACCGTAAGCAAGCGGATCGTATCGCTGTGAAAAACTTACGTAGCCCAGATAGTATTTAGTCAAGCCGTTTATTTTAGTATTTGCTTCGGTAACTCGGCTCAATAGTTAATAATTCATAGCAATGCTCATTACGCATACGCTCATCATAGTTCGGTTATGATTAATATAGTTCGGTTATGATTGACATAGTTCAGTTATGATTAATGAAGGAATACATCATTCATGGTCACGGTAGTCGAAAACATAGATCCTAAGATCAAACCTGTCCCAGCGGTTATCAAAGAGCTGGAAGAGAAATATGCTGGTAAGTTTGTCGTGCAGCACACGGTTGATGACATTCCAACGGTTTGGGTGGCACGCGCTGATTTATTAGACGTTCTCTTGTTCCTGCGTAAATTGCCAAAACCTTATGTCATGCTATTTGACTTGTCAGCGATAGATGAGCGTTTACGCCAGCATCGCCAAGGTTTGCCTGATAGTGACTTTACGGTGTTTTATCATTTGATGTCGCTTGAGCGTAATAGCGATGTACGTATCAAAGTCGCACTCAGTGAAGACGATCTAAATGTCCCAAGCGCGACGCAGATTTGGCCAAATGCCAACTGGTATGAGCGCGAAGTATGGGATATGTTTGGTATTGTCTTTACAGGGCATCCGCATTTAACCCGTATTCTACTACCTAAATATTGGGAAGGTCATCCACTGCGTAAAGAGTATCATGCGCGTGCGACTGAGTTTACGCCTTACTTCCTAAATAATGCTAAACAACAATACGAGCAAGAAAACTTGCGCTTCGTCCCTGAAGAGTGGGGCATGAAGCGTTCGGGGCGTGACGAAGACTTTATGTTCTTGAACATTGGTCCTAACCATCCATCTGCACATGGTGCGTTCCGTTTGGTACTACAGCTCGATGGCGAAGAAGTGGTTGATTGTATTCCAGATATTGGCTATCACCATCGCGGCGCAGAAAAGATGGCTGAGCGCCAAACATGGCACTCATTTATTCCATATACCGATCGTATTGATTATCTCGGCGGTGTGATGAATGAGCTACCTTACATCATGTCGGTTGAAAAGCTTGCAGGAATTACCATTCCGCCTCGCGCTGAAACCATTCGCGTGATGATGAGTGAGTTTTTCCGTATTACCAATAACTTACTATTTGTCGGTACCTTTATTCAGGATGCGGGTGGTATGACGCCGGTATTCTATATGTTTACCGATCGCCAAAAAGCTTACGATGTCATCGAAGCAGTGACCGGTTACCGTATGCATCCAGCTTGGTTCCGTATCGGTGGTACGGCACACGATTTACCGCGCGGCTGGCAGCGTCTGGTACGCGAGTTTTTAGATTGGATGCCAAAACGCTTGGATGAGTATGTCAAAGCGGCATTGCAAAACAGCGTGCTTAAAGGTCGTACCCAAGGTGTTGCGCAATATAATACCAAGCAAGCATTAGCATGGGGTGTCACTGGCGCAGGTTTACGTGCGACAGGTTTAGATTTTGATCTACGTAAAGCGCGACCGTACATGGGTTATGAGAACTACGACTTTGAAGTGCCAGTTGGCTATAACGGTGATGCATACGATCGCTGTATGGTGAAAGTCGAAGAGATGCGCCAGTCGCTGCGTATCATTCGTCAATGTATGGACAATATGCCGCAAGGGCCTTATAAAGCTGATCATCCATTAACGGTACCACCGCCGAAAGACCGTACATTGAATGATATTGAGACCTTGATTAACCACTTTATCTCCGTATCTTGGGGTCCTGTGATGCCAGCGGGCGAATGTGCAACGATCGTTGAGGCGACCAAAGGTCTGAATAGTTATTATATAACTTCAGATAAAGCCACGATGAGCTATCGTACGCGTATCCGTACACCAACATTTGCACATATCCAGCAAATGCCATCGGTGATTAATGGTTCGCTCGTATCTGATGCCATCATGTATTTGGCGTCGATTGATATTGTGATGGCGGATTGTGACCGTTAGAGTATTTGTGGTTATGAGTTTATCGTAATCACGTTATACGTTTTAAAAGTAAGACAAGTTCATTAATATGTTATTGCCAAATTGGCACACCAAAACGCTGTCATTGCGCTATGAGCGCAACACAAGCAGTGGGCTGAGTGAGGAAAGAAAAAGATTATGAGAATTGTTTCCGATAAAATGCCAAAAGTAGATGTGGCAAGTATCTTAACCGTTGAAGAAATCGCGGCTATTCATGAGTTTGTGCATCATTATCCACATCCGCGTGCAGCGTCTTTAGATTCGCTAAAAATCGTGCAAAAGCGTAACGGCTGGGTCGATGATGCGCAAGTCAATGCCATTGCCAATATTCTAAATGTTCCTATAACCGATATGGATGGGGTAGCCACCTTCTTTAACCGTATCTATCGTCAGCCGGTTGGTCGTCATGTCATCCTCATTTGTGATTCAGTGGCTTGTTATCTAACAGGCTACGAAGCGCTTGCCGCTGAACTAAAATCGCAGCTGGGTATCGACTATGGTCAAACGACGACTGACGGTCGTTTTACGCTATTGCCAATTTGCTGTTTGGGTAACTGTGATAAAGGTCCTGCGGTGTTGATTAATGAAGACACCTATGGTCCTGTACAGCCTGACGAAGTTGCCCAATTGTTGGAGCTATACGCATGAGATTAACCGTTTCAGAGCAGATTGCTCTTCGCAGCCAAGGCAAAGCACCAAGCCAACTTAATGAGCAGCGTATTCCGGTATATGGTGACAAAGCGACGGCTACCAGTGAAACCAAACCACTAACATGGCGCTTAGCACATCATGACGCGGTATTAGATTTAGCGACTTATGAATCACTACGTGGTTTTGAAGCGTTAAAGATGGCGTTAAATCAATCGCCAGATGACACCTTAAATACTATTAAAGAAGCAGTAGTAAAAGGTCGTGGCGGTGCAGGTTTCCCAGCGGGTATCAAATGGTCGCTGATGGCACCACCTGATGGTGGTCCACGCTACTTAGTCTGTAATGCCGATGAGATGGAGCCGGGTACTTTTAAAGACCGTTTGCTCATGGAGCGTCTGCCATTACAGCTCATCGAAGGTATGTTGATATCTGCCTACGCTATCGGTGCAACTGCTGGTTATATCTTTATCCGTGGTGAATATATTTTAGCTGCTGAGCGTCTAACGGCAGCGATCGAAGAGTTAAAAGCCAATAATCTAGTCGGTGACAATATTTTAGGGTCAGATTTCAGTTTTGATTTGCACGTACATACTGGCGCTGGTCGTTATATCTGCGGTGAAGAAACGGCCTTAATTAACTGTTTAGAAGGTCGCCGTGCTAACCCGCGTACTAAACCGCCATTCCCGCAAGTAGCTGGAGCATGGGGGCGTCCAACCGTTGTTAATAACGTTGAAACCCTACATAACGTCTCAGCGATTATTTTACATGGTAGCAAGTGGTATCAAGATTTACCAAAAGCCAAAGGCGTGGTAGAAACGCCGGGTACCAAACTATTTGGCTGTTCAGGTCTGGTTAATGATCCAGGTTTGTGGGAATTGCCATTTGGTTATACCGCACGTGAAATTATTGAAGATTTTGCTGGCGGTATGCAAGAAGGTCGTACGCTCAAAGCATGGTTACCTGGTGGTGCATCAACTGACTTTTTAACAGCTGATCATTTAGATACCGTCGTCGATTTTGATACCATCCAAAAAGCCGGTAGCCGTATGGGTACTGGGCTGATTATGGTCGTCGATGAAGAGCAAGATATGGTGCCATTACTGCGCAATCTTGAGATTTTCTTTCAGCGTGAGTCGTGTGGTTGGTGTACGCCATGCCGTGATGGTCTACCTTGGGGTGTTAAAATCCTCACTGCCATCAATGATGGTGAAGGTCAAATCGGTGATGTTGAAAAGTTAGAAGGTTTAACCCGTGATTTATGGATCGGTAAAACTTTCTGCGCGCATGCCCCAGGCGCAATGGAACCACTGATGAGTGCAATTAAATATTTCCGTCCTGAGTTTGATCAAAAAATTGCGCAGGCGGTCGGTAAAGATGTTATTGAGGCTGCAGCCAGTCAACAGCCAGATGTGAAATAAGGAGAGCGGCATGGCAGTCATACATATTGATGGAACCACTGTCGAAGTAGATAGCGCGGACAACTTGCTACAAGCATGCTTGTCACTCGGCATTGATGTGCCGTATTTTTGTTATCACCCAGCCCTCGGCTCAGTAGGCTCTTGCCGTCAGTGCGCGGTTAAGCAATATCAAAGCAAAGAAGATATGGAAGCGGGTCGTGGTCGCCTTGTCATGTCATGTATGGTCGCACCCAGCGATGATATGTACATTTCGGTCACTGATGATGAGGCCAAGGCGTTCCGTAAGTCGATGGTTGAGCTGTTGATGATTAACCATCCGCATGACTGCCCAACTTGTGAAGAGGGTGGACATTGTCATTTGCAAGATATGACTTATATGTCAGGTCATCACCGTCGTCGCTACCGCTTTACCAAACGTACGCATCATAATCAAGAGCTGGGTCCTTTTATCGCTCATGAGATGAACCGTTGTATCGCTTGCTACCGCTGTGTACGTTTTTATAAAGACTATGCGGGCGGTGAAGATTTGGGTGTTTATGGCTCAAATGAACGGGTTTATTTTGGTCGTGATAAAGATGGTCAGTTTGAGAGTGAGTTTTCAGGTAACTTAACGGAAGTCTGTCCAACCGGCGTATTTACCGACAAGACGCATTCCGATCGTTATAACCGTAAATGGGACATGCAGTATGCCCCAAGCATCTGTCATGGTTGTTCAGCAGGTTGTAATATTTCCGCCGGTGAGCGCTATGGTGAATTGCGCCGTATTGAAAACCGTTATAACGGTGAAGTAAACCGTTACTTCTTATGTGATCGCGGTCGCTTTGGTTACGGTTATGTCAATCGTGAAGATCGTCCAACCCAAGCGCTTGAGCGTATCAATGATAAACACGTCAAAATCAATATCGACTATGCGCTTGATGAAACCATTAAGCGTATTAAAGATAAAAAAGTCATCGGTATTGGCTCGCCACGTGCCAGTTTAGAGACCAACTTTGCGCTAAAAAACCTCGTTGGTTTTGATGATTTCTCAACCGGTCTCAATCATCAGCAGCAAGCATTGGTCAATAAATGTATTGAAGTACTAAGTACTGAAAGCATCTATAACCCAGGCATGACTGATATTGAAAGTCACGATGCGGTTTTGGTTTTGGGTGAAGATATTACTCAAACCTCACCACGTGTCGCACTATCTATTCGTCAAGCGGCGAAAAATGAAGCCCTCAAAATGGCGGCTGCGACCAAAACGCAATCATGGTTGGCTGAGCCAGTCAAGCGCATTGCTCAAGGCGCGCAAAGTCCGGTATATATCATTGATGTGACCCAAACCAAACTTGAAGACATCAGTAAGGTCAGCGTAGTAGCGACACCTGAAGATATCACCAAACTTGGTTTCAAAGTTGCAAATGAGATTGCTAACTTTGCGGATGATTTAGCAAAAATAGTGGACCCAAAAACAGCTGAACAAGATGCAGATATTGATACTGGTATTGACGCTATGCAAGCGCTGGCACAGCAAATCGCTTATGATTTGATCCAAGCGGATAAGCCATTAATCGTATCTGGCAGCAGCTTATCGTCTATCGCCTTGATAGAAGCGGCTGCGCAAATCACGCAAGCATTAAGCCAAAAGCGTGCAGCCATTAAAGCAACTGAACAGTATGAAGTTGAGACGCATAACGAGAAGGTCGAAGCAGCTGAAGCGCAAGCGGCAACCACTCAGCAAACCGAAGATAAAGAGCTATCTGCTAAACCAAACAAACCTGAAACAGGTGTGGATACAGAAGCGCAAGATGATGTTGAGCGTAAGCCTGCAACCAAACTTGAGCTAAAAGAAGTCAATAAAAAATACCACGCTCAAGCCGGTATTTATTTAGCGGTTGCTGATGCCAATAGTATCGGTGTCTGTTTGCTTGGCGGACATTCAGTCGAAGAATTACTGGCCACTGATTTTGATGTAGTGATAGTCGCTGAAAATCAGCTGACCGATGCTATTGACGCGAATAAATTAACCCAGCTATTGACCGACAAAACCGTCATTGCGCTGGATCATCAGTTGCTTGATTGGCATAAAGACGTCGATATTGTATTACCGGCAGCAAGTTTTGCTGAAGCAGATGGCACGCTAGTTTCCGCTGAAGGCCGTGCTCAACGATTCTTCCAAGTCTATGATAACGAATATTATCATCCGCTAAGCAGTATTAAAGAAGGCTGGCGCTGGTTACATGCCGTACACAGCAGCTTAGAAGGTCGTGATGTCGACTGGACACAGCTTGATGATGTGATTAACGCTTTGATTGCGACGCATCCTAAGCTTGCGGGTATTAAAGAGGCGGCACCCGATGCTGACTACCGGATGACTGGTCTGAAAATTGCCCGTCAGCCGCGCCGTTACTCAGGTCGTACTTCTATGCGCGCGCCTGTCTCTGTTCATGAGCCGATGCAGCCAAAAGATTTGGATACCGGTTTAACCTTCTCAATGGAAGGTTATAGTGGCAAACAAACACCAAGCTCAATGATTCCTTTTGCCAATGCGCCAGGTTGGAACTCACCGCAAGCGTGGAATAAATATCAAGATAAAGTCGGTGGCAGTCTTAGAAATGGTGATCCGGGCGTACGCCTATTTGATCAGCTAGAGCGCCTGCCGATGCGTCAATATGTTGCGCCAGAAGCGATGTCTTCGACCACGACGGATATGCAGCAAGGACAAGCCAAGCTAGTGCCTATTTATAATATCTATGCCAGCTCAATGATGACGTCACGTAGCCCAGTCGTTGCTGAACAATTACTGGTTGCAACATGGCATATAGGTATTGATGATGCTAAAGAGTGGGGTCTGGTTGCTGGCGATTATTTAGCTATTGAGATTGATAAACAGCAAATTACCTTACCTATTCAGCTTGTTGGCTATTTAGCAGAAGGCTGTATTGGTTATCCGGTCGGACAAGTAAGCATCATTCATCCATCAATGCCAGCATCGGTACGCAAAGTAGATGCACCAATTACCATGATGGGTAGTATGGCGGACGACAGTGCTTTAAAGAGCCATGCTGAAGCTAACAATAATAGTAACCGCGCAACGCCAGCCACTGTAGCTACTACAGCGCCGACCACCACACAGGAGGTGTAATATGCAAGTTACCCGTATTATCCCCGATGTGCCAAGCTTTTTGGCGGGTATGATGACCTTTGATACTTGGTCTATACTTTTTATGGTCGTACAATCGCTGGTCATCTTTTTAGTGGTGGTGATTGTCGCTGCGATGATGATTGTTTATGAGCGCCGGATGCTAGCTTTATGGCAAGACCGTTATGGTCCAAACCGTGTCGGACCGTTTGGTTCGTTGCAGCTGGTTGCTGATATGCTCAAAATCTTCTTTAAAGAAGATTGGACGCCAAATTTTACCGATAAGTTCATGTTTACCTTGGCGCCTGCGGTTGCGATGTTTACCGCTTTGGCTTCATTTGCCATTATTCCTGTTTCACCAACCCTTGGGGTCGCTGATTGGGATATTGGTATTTTGTTCTTTTTTGCCATGGCAGGTATTGCGGTTTATGCAGTACTGTTTGGTGGTTGGGCGTCAGCCAATAAATTCTCACTACTCGGCGGCTTACGTTCAGCCGCGCAAACGATTAGTTATGAGGTTTTCTTAGGTTTGTCGTTGATGGGCGTTGTTGCATTAACAGGCTCATTTAACTTACGTGCGATTGTCGAAGCGCAGGCTGATGGCTGGTATATCATCCCGCAGTTCTTTGGCTTTTTAACCTTTGTCGTCGCAGGTGTGGCCGTTACGCATAGACATCCATTTGATCAGCCAGAAGCAGAGCAAGAACTTGCTGAAGGTTATCACGTTGAATACTCTGGCATGAAGTTCGGTATGTTCTTTATTGGCGAATACGTCAACGTCGTACTAATTTCTGCGCTGATGACGTGTCTGTTTTTTGGTGGTTGGTTGGCACCTTTTAACTTAAATATTCCGTTTATTCCACCAGCTTTTTGGTTCATGATTAAAACGCTATTCTTTATGACCATGTTTATTTTGGCTCGAGGCTCACTCATGCGTCCGCGCTATGATCAGGTGATGAACTTTGGCTGGAAAGTCTGTCTGCCGGTAACTTTGATTAACCTATTGGTTACTGCTGCAGTCATTTTGATTTTTTCCCCAACGTTGTAATCATTACTAGCCATCACTGATGAACTAGGGTAAAGCTGATAAGGATAATAATCCCATGTTTACTACTATAAAAAAGACCGTCATTGGTATGTTTACCATTGTCCGCAGCATGTGGATGGTCAATAGTCATGCGATCAGACCACGTGACACCATTCTTTATCCTGAGGTGCCGGTACCTGTACCGCCACGTTTTCGTGGACGGATTATATTGTCTCGAGACCCTGATGGCGATGAGCGCTGTGTTGCTTGTAACTTATGCGCCGTGGCATGTCCAGTGGGTTGTATCTCGTTGCAAAAAGCGGAACGTGAAGATGGACGCTGGTATCCAGAGTTCTTTCGAATCAACTTTTCACGCTGTATTTTTTGTGGATTGTGTGAAGAAGCTTGTCCAACGACGGCCATTCAGATGACCCCTGATTTTGAGATGGGTGAATACGTCCGTCAAGACTTGGTCTATGAAAAAGAGCATTTGCTCATCTCAGGACCGGGTAAATATCCCGATTATAACTATTATCGCGTGACGGGTATGGCGGTAGCAGATAAACCAAAAGGAGCGGCGCAAAACGAAGCTGCACCGATTGATCTAAGGAGCTTGCTACCATGATGAATATCTTGAATAATCCTGAATTGGCAGGGTTTTATTCGCTCGCAGCCGTGGCCATATTTGCCAGTTTGCGGGTGGTGACCCAAGCCAATCCAGTCCATGCTATTTTATCGATGATTGTATCGTTACTAGCAATCGCCGGTATATTTTTTGTGATAGGTGCGCCGTTTGCTGGAGCACTTGAAATAGTCGTCTACGCTGGCGCCATTATGGTGCTGTTCGTCTTTGTTATCATGATGCTAAATTTAGGCATGCGTAATGATGAGCGTGAAGAGCGCTGGCTTGATGCTGGCACTTGGGCGATACCGACGGGGCTAACGGTTATTATCGCGGTTGTGCTGTATGCGATGATTGGCCTTAATCATGATGAAGCAGCTGTGATTGGTGGTTCAACTATTTCAGCCAAAGCAGTGGGCACAGTGCTATTTACTAAATATATTATGCTGATAGAAGTCGCCGCATTGCTACTATTAGCTGCCTTAGTTGCGGCTTATCATTTAGGCAAAGAGTCTATCGATGATGAGATTATCGGCAACGATAGCTTAGTAGCCAATCCAAATGACGGCAGTATTGAGCTGTACGAAAACGACAGCATACATAACAATAACGATGCAGTAAAGATGGCAAAGCCATACGAATATAAAGATGTCGACCCGCATGACTATGTAGGTATGCAGGTGGGTGCGAAGAAAGTCACGCGCAAGGAGTCGGATTAATGGTACTAGCAGCGAGCGTGGCACAAGAGGTTGCAAATGTGCCGTTTGCCCACGAGGTAGCAGGCTTAGTGCAGCCGGTTGCTGAGGCGCAGAATGTACTGGGTATGATACCCATGAGCCATGGATTGATTTTGGCAGGTATCTTGTTTGCGATTGGTCTGTGCGGTGTCATGGTACGGCGTAATTTCTTATTTATGCTGATGAGTCTTGAGATCATGATGAATGCGACAGCACTGGCATTTGTGGTGGCAGGTAGCCGCTGGGTCGATCCAGATGGACAGATTATGTTTATCTTTATTTTGACCTTAGCAGCGGCCGAGGCGGCCATTGGTTTGGCAATATTATTGCGTTTTTATCATCAGCGTGGGCATCTCGATGTCGACAGCGCCAATGAGATGAAAGGATGATGTCATGAGTTTATTACCATTAACCTTTATATTCCCGCTCGTTGGCTTTTTGATTCTAGCCTTTATGCGCGACAAGTTAAGCGAGCAGGTAGCAGCGATTGTCGGTGTTGGTAGCATGCTGCTATCAGCACTCTGTACGCTAGTTGTTAGCTATACCTTTTTAACAACGAATCCAGCCGGAACAGTGGTAGAAATTCCGCTGTGGACGTGGTTTCAAGTCGGTGATTTTGCACCGAAATTTGGCTTAAGTTTTGATGGTTTAGCATTGACGATGACTGGGGTTATTACCGGCATTGGCTTTTTGATTCATCTGTTTGCCGCATGGTATATGAAAGGTGATTCAGGCTTTGCGCGCTTCTTTAGCTACATGAACTTGTTTGTCGCTAGTATGTTATTACTGGTATTGGCGGATAATTTATTCCTACTGTATCTCGGTTGGGAAGGCGTTGGTATCTGTTCTTACTTGCTGATTGGTTTTTATTATCATGACCGCGCCAATGGTCGTGCAGCGATGAAAGCCTTTACCGTTACCCGTGTTGGTGATGTGTTCTTAGCTTTTGGTTTGTTTTTATTATTCCGTGAATTTGGTACGCTTAATATCCAAGAGATTATTACTCGTGCCCCGGAAGTTTTTGATATTAATAACCCTACGATGATTTTGACTACCATGATGTTGGTTGGTGGTGCGATGGGTAAATCAGCACAGCTACCGCTACATACTTGGCTTGCTGATGCGATGGCAGGTCCAACGCCAGTATCGGCATTGATTCACGCGGCGACGATGGTTACCGCTGGTGTTTATTTAATCGCCCGTCTACATCCATTATTTATATTGACGCCTGGTGTATTGTTGTACTGGGTTGGGGCAGTGGGTGCATTGACACTCGTTGTTGCTGGCTTTTGTGCGCTGGCACAAACCGACATCAAGCGTATCCTTGCTTATTCGACCATGAGCCAAATCGGCTATATGTTCTTAGCGTTGGGCGTTGGTGCATGGCAAGGCGCTATCTTCCACTTGATGACCCATGCTTTCTTTAAAGCATTGTTATTCTTATCATCAGGTGCTGTGATTCTTGCGGTACATCATGAGCAAAACATCTTTAAGATGGGCGGCTTACGTAAAAAGATTCCATTGGTCTTCTGGTGCTATATCGTCGGTGGCGGTGCATTGGCGGCGATACCTTGGGTAACCGTTGGTTTTTACTCTAAAGAAGCGATTCTTTGGGAGAGTTATGCAACCGGTCATATGGTCTTATTCTATATGGGTGTATTCGGTGCTTTCTTAACCGCGCTTTATACCTTCCGTATGATTTGGATTATCTTCTTTGGTGAAGAGAAAACGCACGCACATAAACTATCTGGTGTGTCGTATTGGCTGCCGCTTAGTGTATTGCTAGTATTATCGACGGCAGTAGGTGCGTTTATTACGCCGCCATTACAAGGCGTATTGCCAGAGAGTGTTGGGCATTTACTAGAAGTTGCTGGTCAAGCGCAGGGCAAACACACGGCAGAATATATCGCCATGGGTGCGATGCTTGCTGGTTTGATCATCGCAGCGCTGTTATATGTGGTCGATAAAGGTCGACTGCTCACAAGCTTTAAGCGCTCGAGTATCGGTGGGGCGTTATATCATTGGTGCTATCACGGTATGGGCTTTGACGCGCTATACGATATAGTTTTTGTAAAACCCTTTTTGTTCATCGGCCGCTTATTTAAAGCCGATCCTGTTGATAAAACGTGGCTGCTACTACCTAAGCTGGCATCAGCAGGTAATAAGGTATTGTCTGCGACGCAAACAGGGTCACTTCGAGGTTATGCTGCAAGCTTTGGCTTGGGTATGGCTGTGCTGTTGGTGCTGGTAATGATGACGGTGGTATAAGATGATAGAGTTACAACAAACGTGGATGCTACCAGCATTAATAGCCATTCCTTTTATTGCAGGATTGCTATGTTGGCTGGTTGAACGCTTTAATAAACGTCTGCCACGCTGGATTGCCTTAATCGGTATGACGTTGACCTTTGTATTGTCGTTAGTGTTATGGCAATACGGCGATTTTTCTGGCATGAGTAAGCAAGTCATTGCGCCAGACGCAAACGTGCCTTGGGTTGCTGAGTTCAGTGTGCCTTGGATACCAAGCTTTGGTATCAGCTTTCATTTAGCCTTAGATGGTTTATCGCTGATGATGGTTGCTTTAACAGGGCTGCTTGGTGTTGCGGCAGTTGCTTGTTCGTGGAACGAGATTCAGCGCCGCGTTGGCTTCTTCCATCTAAACTTACTATGGAGTTTGGGCGGAGTTATTGGTGTATTTTTAGCCATTGATATGTTCTTATTCTTCTTCTTTTGGGAGATGATGCTGGTTCCTATCTACTTCTTGATCGCGATTTGGGGTCATGACGTCGTTGGCAAAACCAAAGAATACGCAGCAACTAAATTTTTTATTTATACCCAAGCTTCTGGGCTTATCATGCTCATCGGTATTTTGGTATTGGTCATTATCAGCTACGCGCAAAAAGGCGTGGTTAGCTTCAATTATAATGACCTGCTCGGTACGCCACTTGGCGGCTGGGAATATCCAATCATGCTGTGCTTCTTTATTGGCTTTGCGGTTAAGTTGCCGATCATTCCGTTCCATGGCTGGTTACCTGATGCGCATGCGCAGGCACCAACGGCAGGTTCGGTGGATTTGGCAGGGGTTCTGATTAAGACGGCAGCTTATGGTTTGATTCGTTTTGTCTTACCATTATTTCCAGCCGCATCACAAGATTTCGCCCCGATAGCGATGACCTTGGGTACGATTGGTATCTTTTATGGGGCGTGGCTCGCCTTTATGCAGACCGATATGAAGCGTTTGCTCGCTTATACCAGTATTTCGCATATGGGTTTTGTGGTATTGGCTATTTATGCCGGTACTTTATTAAGCTTGCAAGGTTTGATGATTCAAATGCTGGCACACGGTTTGAGCTCAGCAGCACTGTTTATCATGGCAGGTCAGTTATATGAGCGTCTACATACGCGTGATCTAACCTTGATGGGGGGCATGTGGGGTCAGTTCCGTTATTATGCACCGATACTGATGTTTTTCTGTGCCGCTTTACTTGGTATTCCGGGAACAGGTAACTTCATCGGCGAGTTCATGATTTTATTTGGGGCGTTTGCTCAGTATCCAGTGTTTGTAGTATTTGCGACATTCAGCTTAGTATTGGCAGGTTTATACTCGCTTATTTTGATTCATAAGGCGTTATTCGGTACCAATAATATTAAAGAATTGGCACTGCGCGAGACCAAATTGCACGGTCTGCCGGAGCGTCCATTAAAAGATTTGGGCAAGCGCGAGCTGTCATTACTATTAATGCTTGCCGCAGGCTTAGTCTGGCTCGGACTGTATCCACAACCGTTCCTTGATACCTCAAGTCACGCGATGCAGTGGATTAATAACGCCTATATATACAGTCAAGTAACACAAGTAGATGCATCACAACTGCTTGATGCAATGGAGGCACGTTAAGTCATGAACGATTTTACGATGAATGATTTGATGGGGCTACTGCCTTATGCACCAATCATTACTGTAGTCATTACGGTATTGGTGGTCATGATTGCCATCACCATTAAGCGCTCACATATGGTGACCGGTACTATCTCGGTCGTCGGTCTGAATATCGGTCTGTTTATTTTGCTTGGGCAAATGGCAGGCATAGTCGATAGTGGGTCGTTAGTACCAGCGGCTGAGCAGTTATTCGTGATTGATAACTTTGCTCAGTTCAATATGGTGATTATCTTTATCTGTGCATTGGCATGTTGTACGCTATCCTATGCTTATTTAGCCGATTTAAAAGACCATAAAGAAGAGCTGTATTTGCTCATGCTGCTATCAACGGTTGGCGCCCTGCTTATGGTAAGCGCGCAGCATTTGGCATCATTCTTTATGAGCTTAGAGATGCTATCGATACCGCTATACGGCATGCTGGCATATACCTATATGCGTAAACGCTCGCTTGAATCAGGACTGAAGTATTTGGTGCTGTCAGCGACGGCATCGGCAACGCTGCTGATGGGTATGGCGTTTATTTATGCGCAAGTGGGTACGCTCGCTTTTAAACCTATTAGTATGGCCTTAGTTGATGTCTTTGAGTCGCCACTCTTGATTTTAGGCGCGGCGATGATGATGTTCGGTATCGCCTTTAAACTCTCTGCTGCTCCTTTTCATATGTGGACGCCGGATGTTTATGAAGGCGCACCTGCACCTATCGCCACCTATCTAGCATCAGTATCAAAAGTAGCTATGATGGCGCTAGCGGTTCGATTCTTAATCGATACGTCTTTATTGGCGCTGCCATCGGTACAAATGCTGCTGATGGTCATGGCAACCTTATCGATTTTGGTGGGTAACTTACTAGCCGTACGCCAAACCAGCCTCAAACGTCTCTTGGGTTATTCTTCGATTGCTCATATGGGTTACGTGCTTATCGTGATTGTCAGCATTGGCTCAGCCGCTGATAGTATCTCTAGCATGTATATGGCGGTTTATGCCTTTACCTCTATTGGTGCATTTGGTGTCGTGACCTTGATGTCGAGCCCTTATCGCTTATCTGGTGAAGCCGATCAATTGACTCATTATCAGGGTCTGTTTTGGCGACGTCCGGTATTGACTGCAGTCATGACCATCATGATGTTGTCGTTAGCGGGTATTCCATTGACTGCAGGATTTATTACCAAGCTGTTCGCTATTCTTGCTGCCGTACAAGGTACCAACTGGTTCTTGGCAGCGATGATTATCTTAGGCAGCTCAATTGGTTTGTTCTACTACTTGCGCGTTATGCTCACGCTATTTAAACGTCCGAAACAGTTTATTGAATTTGACGTTTCTGGACAATGGGGTCTACGTACCGGTGGTATCATGGTCATTGCGGTAACGGCAATGATTGTGTTCTTTGGCGTATTACCAAACAGTATGATTGAATGGGCGAGTTTGGCTCGTATTTGGTAAGCATAAAAAAGAGCAGATAAGTGGCTGCACGCTGGTGCTGCTACTTATTGATTGTTACGGTTAGAAGACCAAGATGCGCCCGCTTTATGATAAGCTTGGCGCATCTTTTTTATTTGTGTTGTTGGGTTTCTAAAAAAATAAATATCAATAAAATGTGGGTAATTCATTATTATGAGTGACAATATTCAAAGAGTAACCGTACTCAGTAAAACCACTTGGACGCCGAATTTATTTAGCTTTACCGTTAGCCGTCCTGATAGCTTTAAATTCACCGCTGGGCAATTCGTGCGTTTGGGTGTTAATCCCAGTCAGTTAAAGTATTATAAACAACAGAGTGACGCAGCGAACGATGCCTCTGATGAAGAACTAGAAGAAGCGCTAAACGAAGATATTTTCCGCGCTTATTCGATTGTATCTTCACCCTTTGATGAGGTGTTAGAGTTTTTCTCTATCGTTATCCCTGATGGCGCATTTACCTCGCAACTGCAACATCTGCAAGTAGGCGATGAGCTATTGCTTAATACCATGCCTTTTGGGTTTTTAACCTTAGCGCGTTATCAGAAGCCATTACCAAAGGATTTATGGCTATTAGCGACGGGCACAGGTCTAGCACCCTTCTTATCCATGCTACAAGATTTGAAAACATGGGAAGATTATGAGCATATTGTATTGGCTTATAGTGCACGCTCAACAGAAGAGCTGGCCTACGTTGAGAAAATTAAAAATCTGCAAGAAGATTTTGGTGACTTGGTCGATAATCCAGCACAATTAATTTTTATACCGATTGTTACCCGTGAAGCTGTAGAAGGTGCACTGACAGAACGTCTGCCAAAACTACTTTTAGATGGGACGTTACAAGAGCGAGCTGGGATTGCTTTAGATATCGATAGCACGCACGTCATGCTCTGCGGTAATCCAGAAATGGTAGAAGACACTAAAGAAACTCTAAAAACGCTAGGATTGATTATGAATCGTCGTGGGGAAGGCAATATTGCGGTAGAAAATTACTGGTAGTTGTAGGGTCAACTTGAATCTATTGTAAAATCCCTTTATAAAAAACGCTGGCTCTAAAAGACATTTGTCTCTAAGAGTCAGCGTTTTTTTGATAAAAGTTGATAGTTGGTTTTTTTACACTTGGCTTGGTACGGTAGCGTCATCTATTGGGTTAATAGGACCTTGCATTAATTCAGGCTCGTCCTTGTCGCTAATGATATCTTCGTTACTAGCTGACGCTAATAAATCTCGATAATTAATTTGAGCTTTCAAAATCATTTGTTCTTCTTCAAGCTCACCGTAGTTTACTTGCACCTTATGCAAGGTGCTCATAATCTTTTTATTCTTTTTCAACCAGCGATTGATATCAAGATAAATAATCTCATCTTTTGCGCGAGCAATATTGATATAAGACAAAATGAATCCCAACGGGTCTTTTTTGAGGATACTGTGATAGAACCAGATGAATAGCTTGATACCTTGGCGCTTGATAAAAGATTCGCAGCGTAGATTAAGGATGTCGGTATAGGTTTGTTGACCAAAGACAAAGCGCTGAACGTTGCGATCAAGCTGTACGTGAACTAAGCTAAAGTTACTCGCCACCTCCGCATAAATGCCACCAGCATCGACCGTACAGTATAAGCGAAACCAGTCATCATGTAGCTCAACGCGCAGCTCTAAGATTGCCTTGACGTTGTCAGTGACAAATTTTTGCAGCGCATCATTGACGTAGGTTTGCGCCACCGGTAGCGCCAGTTCATCCTCAAGCTTATTAGTCGTTCTGTGATAGATATCTTTAATCGATTGGGTAAGACTATCCCATCCATCGCTAAATGAATCGTCAAAGCGATAGCCGATATGCTTAAAAAAGTCATCAAAGCTGTCTGAATGATCAATATGATCAATATGATCAAAGTTATCAGAATTACTCAAACTTATTATCCTTATAATTATCGCGGTCGTTATCTAGTCAATGGCGTAAAAAGTGGCTTATACGATACCTACAAAACAGTATATATCAAAATAGAGGCGTGCAAAATGAACAGCTACGTTTCGTTATCATTCATTTAACCATAATGGCGCATGGTTTTACCTCTTAATGCCCACTATGGTCAGATGATACGTATAAAGCCAAGCAATAATAAATAATAGGCAGGTAGATTAATGCATGCAGTATACGGTTGTGCTAGCGATGCAAATCTATGACATGTTATGATAGCGCCGGTATTGGTCGACATACGCTAATATTATCACGCTTATTGCCGACTGCCCTTATATTCACAAGCTGAGACCGACTGTGGCCTATATCAAAGACTCACAAAGCTACCATTTTTCAGCGCAAGCGCCGAAACGAGATATCAGCTTGCCTATGGCTATCGTCATTGCCGTAACGGCACATGCGTTACTCATTTTTGGTGTCAGCTTTTCGATGGGGCAAGACCCTGCTGGATTGATGCAAGACGTTGCCAAAGCGCTGACCGATAATATGCAGCCGAATGAAGATGCGCAATTTATTGCCAATGCATCACAAGAAGGTGGCGGTACGGTGCAAGAGCAATTACGACAAGAAACCGACCAAAGCAGTCCTTTGTCTGCTGACCAAATGAGTGAAACGCAAGACGTGATTAGCTTGCAGCGTCAGGTCCGGCAGCAGCGCTATCAAGAAAGCTACCTGCGTACCACGCTAAGCTGGCGTCAAGCGAGTGTGGAGTCTGATAACGATAGCAAGCAAGCACAAGATGATATGATGGCGCAAGAAGAACGTCTGCGCAAGCAAATCGCAACGTTAGAAGCTCAGCTGTCTCAGCGTCAGCAAATCTATGCGACCAAATCAAAAGTTGTGACCGTGGATAGCAACTCAACGACGCAAGGTGCAGCAGCCGATTATATCAATACCTTTCGGGAGCACGTTGAGCGCGTTGGTAATCTGCAATATCCTACCCAAGCGCGTGCGCAAGGCATCACCGGCGAAGTGCGCTTGATGGTAATTATCGCCAATGATGGTAATATCAAAGCCATTCGTTTGCTTGAGAGCTCAAACTCAACGATATTAGATGAAGCCGCTAAACAATCAGTCAGACAAGCCGCGCCATTCGGTAAATTTACTGAAGACATGAAAGATATTGTCGAGTTGCGTCTGATACGTACCTATCGTTATAGTGACATAGTAGAAGTGACGTATTAAAATGATCAGTCATAAATTAATACGTTAAAGAAGTGAGATGATGCGTCATATACTGGCTTTACCGCTGATAGATAGCCAAAATCATAAAGTCAGTTCATAAAGCGCATTTATAAAATACATTCATAAAACCCAGTTATAGAATAAAGAGTAAGCATGGAATTTTTAGGATTTACCCTTGATATTGCCACATTGACCAATAGTGCATTAGCCATATTATTTAAAGTGGCTTTAGCGCTACTCATATTTATCGTAGGACGTTGGCTTGCAAAAAAAGCGGTAGTAGTTGCGCATAGGCTGATGCTGCGTAGTCGCTTAGATGATACCGTGGCTAACTTTTTAGGTCGCCTGATGTATGGTTTGTTGTTGGTCATCGTTGCTTTGGCAGCATTGAGTAAAGTGGGTGTGCAGACCACTTCAGTGATTGCCATCTTGGGCGGTGCTGCGGTTGCGATTGGTTTGTCACTCAAGGATCAACTGTCAAACTTCGCCGCTGGCATCATGATTGTGACTTTTCGTCCATTTGTGCGCGGTGATTATGTACAAATTAGTAGTCATACCGGCACGGTCACAGAAATCACTTTGGTCAACACCCATTTGACGACCATAAACAATCACGACATCATCATTCCTAATGGCGACATTACCACTTCAGCGGTGATTAACTATACAGCGCTACCCAATCGCCGCGTCGATATTACTATCGGTATCGGCTATGATGCGGATATTAAAACTGCAAAAGATATCATGCTAAAACTAGCCAACGATAATGCGATGGCTTTCACTGACCCTGCGCCTATCGTTCGTGTTACTAACTTAGGCGACAATTCGGTCGATTTAACCTTAAACGTCTGGACGACTAATGGCGATTGGTGGTCAATGCAGTGTGATTTGCTTGAACAGTTTAAATACGCGCTGGATGATAATAAAATTGACATTCCATTCCCGCAGCGCAGTGTCCATGTTAAAGGGCTTGATCAGATGATTAATCAGATGGATCAAGCACAAAAATTGACGATGACGAAAAATTAAACATAAGGATTTGGTAGCTCTAAACCTGCCAAAATCTCAATTTCAAAACTTTCCATCTCATCTTGTTCAGCTTGTCCAAGCTCATGATCGAAACCTAACAGATGCAGCACACCATGTATTAATAAATGGCTAATGTGCTGTGTCACGGTTTTATTCTGCTCTGCGGCTTCACGTACCACCACTGCATGACAGATAACCAACTCGCCAAGCGGCAACGTTGGCATCAGCCCAATAATCGCTGCTGGCAAGTCGCTTGGGTAGGACAGAATATTGGTTGGATAATCTTTTTCTCGCGCCTCCAAATTAAGCTCGCGAGCTTCATTCTCATCCGTAATATAGATGTCTAGCCCTTTAGATTTTTCTTGCCATTGTTCAGCATCGATATCTTCAAAGTAGGGTAATGTTAGACCGTTCTTTATATGTTCATCAATGTAATCCAATGTCGCCATCATCACAGATTGTAAGTGGTTACGATTATAAAAGGTATCCAGTATTTCATCATCAATGCTATCACTTGCGCTGATATCGAGTGCGGCTAAGCTTGCATCATTCTCTTCAAAATGATGGTTAATGCGGTCATTATTGTCTTGATTCATAGAGTATCCTTTGCCTTGCTTATTCATTATTATCAAAAATAGTCAGAGTAAAAATAAGTGGTTTTTATTTTGAGATTACTCTGTGCGTTTATATTACTATAGCTAGGTTATGATGTCGCTGCTAGTAATGAATAGGGTGATTAACATCACGCTATGAGGGTTCTTTTTTATAAAAAGTAAACAGTCCTTTATCGTTGCAGTGTATTGCACATATTAAAGAGAGAATACAATATGAAAACACCTTTAGTCGTATTATTAGCAGTCGGGTTAACTTTAACTACTACGCAAATAAGCACAGCCAGCAATGTTGTTAATAGCAAAAACGCGTCTAATATCAATAAGCCAGCTAAGATGAAAAAGTATCAATGGGCAACTGAGCTTTGCGAAAACGAAGCCTACTATGATGCTTCCAAAATTTCTGTACAAAATATCGAAGACGGTTTTGAGATATTTAAGCGTCTGACGCAAGTGAATCTACCAAACTATGCGCCTTATACCCCAAAGGAGATGCGTCAGCTGAACAGTCAGTCTATAGGTAAACTAGAAACAGATTATCTACAGTTAAGTACTCAAGTAGAGCGATTAACGACTATACCGAAGCAGTCGAATTTTGATATGAGTTTTTTTAAGAAAAAGCTACAGCAGGACATCACTAATGAATATCAGCTGAATCGTTTAGGGTTAATGGCTTATTTAGATATCGGGCAAGCGTTGAAGGCGGCACCTAAAGTCTGTCAGGAATACCTAATACCGCTGAATCAAAGTCCGGAAAAATTGCAAGCTGCTTGGATGAGTTATACTTTAGAGCATATTCGACAGCAAGAGAAAATTGGTAATACTGGTTATAGCAAAAATGCAATGAACCGCTATCGCTCAGAAAAAGCAGAAGATGCGGTCAGTTATGCGAAGCTCGGTCTAGTTGGCTATGCATGGAATAATTGTTTAAATAGTCATTATAGTAAGCAAGAGCTGAACCCTGAACAGGTAAATAAAGCACAACAAGTTTTTGAGAAAATCGTCTTTAAAAATACTATAAAATCAAAATGTGAGATGCCTTGATGTGAGAGAACTTTATAGCGTGGTTTTTTAATGAAAAAATTTAGTAAATGATAGATGATAAAAAACCGGATATTAAATCCGGCTATTTTTTGAATCAATACTAATAATTTATAATTTAAGGGTATGAATTACATATGAGAGGTAGCATCTGCTATCGCTTGTTTGCGCTCTTGCTCAGCAATGAAGCGCTCTTGCCTACGTTTTTCTTCTAGTAGCAATTGCTCGTCATCAAAGACATCATAAGCCTCAACGATTTTTTGAACTAATTGATGGCGTACCACATCTTTTGAATCAAACTTGGTGATACGAATCTCTTCAATACCACTTAGGATTTCCATCGCTTGCGTCAGTCCTGATTTAGTACCGCGCGGCAAATCTACTTGGGTGATGTCACCGGTAATGACCGCACGTGAGCCAAAGCCCAAGCGTGTTAAGAACATTTTCATCTGCTCAGGTGTGGTGTTTTGTGCTTCATCCAAAATGACAAACGAGTTATTCAAAGTACGCCCACGCATATAGGCAAGCGGCGCCACTTCAATGATTTGCTTTTCAATCATCTTACTCACTTTCTCAAAACCAATCATCTCATACAGCGCATCATATAGAGGGCGCAAATATGGATCGATTTTTTGGGTCAAATCTCCCGGTAAAAACCCTAACTTTTCACCAGCTTCAACCGCAGGACGTACCAGCAAAATGCGTTCAATCTCATTCCGTTCAATCATATCAACGGCACAAGCAACGGCCAGATAAGTCTTACCGGTACCAGCAGGTCCAATACCAAACGATACATCAGAGGATAAAATATCCTTAACATAACGCTGCTGATTGCCACCGCGTGGGATGATTTTGCCGTTACGTGTACGCAGGCTAATGGGCGTAAAGTCACTCGGCGCTTCTAAGTCTTCCTCTTCGTCAGTCGGCTCTTCATCTTCTTCTATATCTTCATCGCGTGCGATGCTCGATTGAATGATGAGATGTAACTCTTCTGCGCTGATGTCTTTGGTGTTTTGCGCTTCATCGACCATTTTATAAATAATACGTTCGCCGCGTTCGACACCCGATATGTCGCCACTCAGACAGAAGTCGCCTTGGCGTTGGCTAATTTTGATATCGAGGCGTTGTTGAATGTATTTCATGTGGTTATTATATTCGCCAAGCACGGTTTTGAGCTGTGCTGGGGTCAAGGATTCAAATTTTATACGGCGGCTCATGGAATCAGTCAAGCGATTATCCTTGTATTGGTTGCCCGCTGCTATCGGTCATGCTTCCATGCGTCATAGGCGAACGAGCTTCAGAGATAAAATGGGTAGTCGTGCTTTATTGCTTTTAGATAGTAGAAATAAAAATGACGGAAAAATCGTTATTAGTGATATGAATGATAATAAGTAAATATCCTGCTTTCATTATGGTAGATAGTTTTTAAAATTCAAGCTATATAAAGGAATGCAGCGCTTTGTTTTTGTATGGGGATTGCAACTACTGAGATAAGTTTTTCTAGCTTGCTATTCACAGGCATGACAAAGGCTGCAAGAAATTTAGCTATTACAGGGTTTGGACACTCTGCATAGCCGTTATGGATACTGTCAAGACCACGGCATGATAGATAATTTGTGGTAATCTATTGGTGAGATAATAGGGTAGTAACAACTGGGCTGAAAACGATAAAAAAACGAGCAGTTTTCTAAAAGTGTAAAGTTTTTGAGTAGGTACTAATCACGTATAAAAGCGTGCTAAATGGGCGATTATAGGAATAATAATGATGCAAAATATTCAATCAAATTCATCAAACTCTAATAATACTAAGCAATCTACTATGAATGATAATGCTAAAAATAAGGCTGCAATGACTGAGCAGCAGGTACTGATCGCGGGTGGCGGTCATGTCGGTTTGTCCTTTGCTTTGCTATTGGCGCATCATGGTATCGCCAGTACTTTGCTTGAAAAAAACAGCTATCCGGCCATCAGTCCCAGTGATGATAGTCAGCGCAGTCACTATTTAGACAGCCGCAATACTGCTCTGTCACGACGTACGGTACAGATTTATCAAGAGATTGGGCTGTGGGATGAATTGCAAAGTCATGCTTGCCGAATTGATGCGGTTCAAATCAGTGAACAAGGTAGCTTTGGACGCGCGCAACTGAATAAAGCGGATGAAAAAGTCGAGTCGTTTGGGCAAGTAATGGAAAACGCTTGGCTTGGACGTAAGTTGCTCCTTGCCGCCCAGCAAGAACCACTGATTACGCTCATTGATAATGCCAATGTTATCGCTGTTGTCCAACAAAGCGACAGCGTGATGTTAAGCTTTAGCTACTACGGTGAAGAAGAACACGAACAGCAATTACAAGGCAGCGTCTTAGTAGCTTGTGACGGTCGTGATTCTACTGTGCGCCAGCTGCTAGATATCACTACTACCAACTATGATTATGGGCAAACCGCCATTGTTGGCGTGGTAGAAACGGACAAACCTCATGAGCATGTTGCTATTGAGCGTTTTAGCCCTGCAGGACCACTGGCGGTGTTGCCATTGACTGATCCAGAAGGCGATGGCAATGATGACTATCAAGCAGGTTATAGACGTTCAGTCGTTTGGGTCTGTCCGAATGGGGAAGAAACGCAATACTTAGAAGACGATGCCCATTTCTTAGCGACTCTGCAGCAAGCTTTTGGTCAACGCGCTGGCACGTTTAAGGCCGCTGGTCGCCGCGGTGCCTATCCATTGACACGGGTACTGGCAGACAAGCAAGTCGATGGTCGCTGCGTCATCATGGGTAATGCGGCGCATACCTTGCATCCAGTCGCTGGTCAAGGCTTTAACCTCTGTATGCGCGATGCTCATGTACTGGCGCAAATGATGAGTGCCCAAGTGTTAAAAGGCGCAGATATTGGTGATCCTACGTTGCTGAAGCGCTATGAAAAGGCCCGTCAAACCGATCAAAAACGTGTTATTCGTTTTTGTGATGCCGTGGTACATGGATTTACTCATCCAAATCCAGCAGTGAAGCTGGCACGTAATGTAGCTCTGGTTGCCTTTGATAAATTGCCTAATATTAAACCTTTAATTGCCAACTACGCGATGGGCTTAAAATCATAGTTCGTACAAGTGATATCCCGTTAATAATTTTATAAGTTACTAGGGCGTGTCCCTAATCTGGAAAAGTAAGTTCAAAAGCCTTAAAATATAGAGACTATTTCAAACATGGCCCTCTACATATGGCAAGAACAGTGCTCACTGATAATACATGGGAACAACTCCAAAGTACCATGAAAGCTCATGGCTGTCATACTTGGAAAAACGACAGACAAGTCATGGAAGCCATACTGTGGAAACTTCGTACGGGCGCCCCGTGGCGTGATATACCGAGTGAGCTATGTCCATGGAAAACTGCCTACAATCGCTTTAATAGGTTGTCAAAAAAGGGGTTGTGGGAGCAATTTTTTTTGACCTACGAGCAAGTATTGATGAAGAGTGGGTATTCGCAGATGGAAGCTACATCCGCTGTCACCAGCATTCAAGCGGCGCCAGACGAGGAGAGCTTCGAGCTACCGGAAAGTCACGAGGTGGAACCACCACTAAGATTCATCTCGCCGTCGATTCGCATGGAAACCCGATTGATTTTAAAATCACTGGGGGTGATGTCCACGACAGCCAAGCGGTAGATGACATTATAGAGATGCTAACGGATGCGACCTACTTTATTGCTGATAAAGCTTATGATTCTGAAACCATTAGAACTAGGCTAAAGCAAGACAACATAAGCCCTGTCATCCCTAAAAGAAAAAACGCTAAGCAACCAGACCTAGCGTTTGATCACTATTTATATAAGCTACGACACTTGGTTGAAAACACATTTGCAAAGCTAAAACACTTTCGTAGTATTGCGACTCGCTACGAAAAACTGGCACGAAATTATAAATCTATGCTATATCTGGCTTGTACTATGATCCACTGCAAACTGAATTAGGGACACGCCCTAAAGAAATCCAAAATTTAAGCTGCTGCTAACTGAGATAAATCTGAGCGGAGCGCATAAATAGCCACACAAAGGATGTTTTATGAAAAATAACCATACGCTGATTATCGGTGGCGGTATCGTCGGTGCGACGCTTGCTCTCAAACTGGCGCAAGACAATGAACCTGTGACGCTTATTGATGCACGCCCAAAGCGTGATGAAGCAGACTGGCAGCAAGTACTGAGTCAACGTGATGCGCGTGTCTATGCGCTTAGCCTTGCCAGTATTGAATTATTAAAAGAGGTTGGTGCTTGGCAAAAAATAGCAGCATCAAAGCGTAAAGCTGATTACTCGCAAATGCAGGTTTGGCAACTAAACGGTATGGGAGAGTTACTGTTTGGCGATAGTGGTGACTCTAATAGCAGTACTAATGGTAATAGAAATATTGTTAATAATAGCAGCAACTCTGAGCCAAAAATGCTTGGTAGTATGGTTGAGCCAGCGGTTATCGAATACGCCTTATGGCAGCGTTTATCTGCTCCCGATGTCAGCCAATATCTAACCGTTATCGATGGGCACAAAGTTGTCGATATGGATTGGCTAGGCGCACAGCAGGGCTATCGTGTGACGTTGGATAACGATACCGTGATTGACGCAAATTTATTGGTCGGTGCTGACGGTCGTGGTTCATTCGTGCGCAAGCAAGCAGGTATTGAGCTGGATGTGCTTGATTATAATCAAACGGCGATTTGCTGTGCGATTCAAACTGAAAAGCCGCATCTAGCAACTGCTCGTCAAGCCATGCTACCGACAGGCACGTTGGCACTGTTGCCTTTAGCGGATATCACTGATGAAGATAAAGCCAATCCACAGCATTGGCAGTCTATTGTATGGACATTGCCACGTAATCAAGCATTAGCGTTGATAGAAGAACACCCGCGCTACATCGCTGATAAACTCGCCGCTGCCAGTCATTATGAGCTTGGGGCTATCCATAAAATTGAGTCAATCGCTAGTTTTCCGTTAGCGGCACAGCAAGCAAAGACCTATGTCGCAGATAATTTAGTATTGATTGGCGATGCCGCCCACGGCGTTCATCCACTTGCTGGGCAGGGACTGAATTTGGGTATGCTCGATGTGAAAGCATTAAGCGAACAACTCACCCATGATTATGCGCGTAGTGGCAATAAGCTCTGGGGTGCCAATCAAACTTTGCGTAGCTATGAGCGTTTGCGCCGTCCACATAACAGTTTGATGATGCACAGCTTTTCGGCGCTTAATTGGCTGTTTGCAGGCTCGCTAGCTCAGCTGCGTCCTATTCAACAAATTCGTAGTGAAGGCATGTATCGGGTGAGCAAAATCAAGCCATTGATGCGACTGTTTGCTAAGCAGGCGAGTGGGGTTTAGAGTTTAACTGAACTTTTTAATTGAACTCTTTAACTTAACTAAGGATGGCGTATGAAAACTAAGTCATGGATGACGATAGGCGTTGTAATAGCTAGTTTTATTTTAGCCTCCTGCCAATCCACACCTAAAAATACCATGATAGATAAACAAGTATATGTTCCACCCAAAGTCTTAATAGAGCCACTTGCAGATACAGACAATGATGGTGTTCCTGACATTATAGATAATTGTCCGAACACTCCTAAAGATGTGGTAACGGATGAGTATGGCTGTCCAGTAGCTGTTAATCTAATAGGACCACTTATGATGGAGATTCGAGTATTCTTTGAGCGCCATAGTAATGATTTGCAAACGAAGTACTTGATAGAAGTGGAGAAAGTAGCGGAAAAAATGCATAGCGATCCTGAGCTGGTAGTGGTTTTGTCTGGTCATACCTCGGAGCCTGAAGCTGTGCAAATAGTAGTAGATATAAATGGGGAAATGAATCAAGTAGAAGCTGATAAACGTCAGTTAGGACGTGAGCGGGCACAGATAATAAAGAGTGCTTTGGTTAAGAGAAATATAGCTCGTGATAAAATCTATATGTTCGATTGCGCTGATAATATGCCGATTGCACCTAACGATACTGAGGAAGGCATGTCAATGAACCAACGTATTTATGGTAAAGCGTTAAAGGCAGATGATTTTTATACGGGCAGTGATCATGAGCAATCACTCACTTACTATAAAGAATTCTGTCAGCAATTTTAAAGGTATCAGCTATGAATATACTATTAAGAAGTATGCTTGTCATTTCAATCAGCGCTTTAACATTATCCGCCTGTCAAACCGCCGACTTGTCTAATCAAGCAACTCAAACTACTGATATACCAGTTGTTGAAGCTATTTTAGACAGCGATGGCGATGGATATTCTGATGATATAGATATGTGCCCAGGCACGCCAATGAACATAGTAACAGATGAAAGAGGTTGTCCTTTTACGGGTATGGGGATAGGTCTAAAAATGGAATATCGTGCCTTTTTTGCAAAGGGTAGTAGTGAGCTATCACCCGAGTATCAGCTTGAGCTTGATAAAGTAGCAGCAAAGCTACAAGAGTACTATACGGCAACTATGCGTATTGAGGGGCACGCTTCGACAGATAAAATAGATGAAACATCAGTTTCTAGTTCACAATTGAATTCTCTATCAAGAAATAGGGCGCTTATCGTCAAAAACTATCTGATAATGCAGCATCAAATTGATCCTAATCGTTTAAGTACTTTTAGTTTTGGTGCTGAGCAGCCTATTGCCTCTTCTGATACTGAAGAAGGTAAGTCTATGAACCGCCGGGTTTATGGGGTAGCTATTGCAAATTTTGATAGCGAAGAGGAGATGTCCATGAACCGCCGAGGTTATGGTATAACTACGGAGCTTGAAGATTAGTTATTAATTATTAGTTATTTAATATTCAATCAGCAGATTTTAGTTTAAAACAACTATCTAAAGGCAAATCACATGCTCATCCCCAAATACTGGGCGCAAGACAAGCAGCGCTTTGAATTGCGCGAAACGCCTAACAAGCCTGCTAGACAAGCGACCATCAAACGTTATGGCTGGTCAGATATCAGTCAAAGCGAAGCGTTAAGTCATGCCAAAGCACGAGTGGATGAGGCTCATAAGTGCTGGCTGGCAGGTGAGGATATCTTACGCCGCGAACGCAGGGAAGAATATAACGCAAGCAACGGCATTCCTATCCGTGAACAGATTATCTCCGAGCATTCTTTTCCAGAAAGTGGATTGCTTAATAATAACGCAGCAGCGACGCAGCTCATTGTCACGCGCAACAGCTATGGGGCACAAGTCGCCAACGTTGATAATATCGCAATTATCGATGTCGATAATGATCAGTTGCTACATTATAAGTATCCTGAGCGCTATGATCATCATGGCTTTATGCCTGCCTTACCAATTGATGAAAGTATTCCATTAGCCAAAGTCAAAATTTGGTTTTTTATCTTTTTATTTATACTTATTGCCAGTGTTATCGCTTGGCTAGGAGTGTCGTGGTTGTGGTTATTGGCAGTCATGTTTGGTGCGACTGCCTATTTATGGCAACAAGCCAGTGCAAGAGATAAAGTGTGGTCGCAAAAATATTCTGACGATGCCGCTTCATTGCTGCCCTATATGACGAATTTAATCAAAAAGCGTATCACCAGTCATCCCAATGAGTCCTTTCGTCTATATCAAACGCCAGCAGGCTTTCGTATCATTGCAACGCACGATATTGTGTCGCCAAGTAATAGCGTGGTCGAAGAATGGTTTGCGTATTTCCATGCGGATACCAATTACGTGCATCTATGTCAGGTGCAGCAATGCTTTCGCGCGCGGCTCACTGCCAAGCCGTGGCGTATGAATGAGGTCGAGAATAACAACTTGGCTAAAGATATCCCTGCGAAAGACTTTTGGTTTAGTTTTGAGGACACAGATGTAGAGCGTAGCATTGAACAACGTGAAGACGCGTTAAAAGCGCGCAAACAGTGGATTGCCGACTATGATAACTATGCTAAAAACTATCGAGCGTGCCATTATGTCGAGAGTATTATTGGTAAAGAAGCTGCTAATAACAGCAAAGCACAAGCTAGTATTGATGATTTTGTCCGCTGGCATGACCGTGCTTGTCAGGTGAATAAAGGGTTGGAGATGGCTTGATAGTTCTTATTGCACTATATTTCTCATTAATAAAATAATAGCTTTGGACTATATCAGGGAAGATTGATTATGAAACTTTATAGTATTTTATTACTAACCGCATCGATAAGTTTAGTAGGCTGCCAAACTACCGAAATCGTACCGCCTAAAAGTACCCCCGAAGTGAATTACGTAGATATGCCCACATTGCTTATCAGTTTGGACTCAGATGGTGATGGCATACTCGATGATATAGACGAATGTCCTGAAACGTCAACTAATGTAGTCGTAGATGAAAGCGGCTGTCCTGTATCTGTAGACATACTTATGTATGAAGGGGTGGAGGCTCGTGTATTCTTCCCTGAGAACAGTAGTGAGCCTATTGCTTCAAGCTATCGAGGTTTCGATAAATTCGGCGAGTATCTAAGAAATAATAATAAAGAGTTTTTGATAGAGGGACATATAAGTACCCATGAAAAAAACTCTGGTAGCGGTACATTAGCAACGACTCGAGCAGAGTTTATAAAAAATTATATTGTCTTAAATTATGGAATCAATCCTAGGCGTTTTAAAGTTATTGGACGGAGTGATACGCAACCAATCGCTTCAAACGATGACCCTGAAGATAGAAAGAAGAATCAAAGAGTATATGTCACAGAAAACCGTTGGTCTAATACTGATGATTAGTTTTGACAGAATTGATAATATTTATGGAAGTAATTATGACTAGAAAAATCTACAACGTTTTATTATTGACCGCATCAATAAGCTTAGTAGGCTGCCAAACTATTACAGTTGTACCGCCCAAAACCGCACCTCAATATGAAAATATCAGGACGATGCAAGCGGATAGCGATTTAGATGGCGACGGCGTCCTTGATGCTATAGACGAATGCCCTGAAACGCCACCTAACGTAGTGGTTGATGCTAAAGGCTGTCCAATAGAGGTTGATGTGGGCGGACTTGAAATGGAATTCAATGGGTTTTTTCCGCCAATGAGCAGTCAATTACCTGATACCTATGATGCAGTATTTGTAAAAGTAGCAGAAAGTCTTAATGATTACCCAAAAGCCAATGTTTTTATTTTTGGTCATGCAGCTACAAATGAAATTGATAAAGATGCTGTAGCGACGCTTGGTTTCGATTCTCTATCACGCAATCGCGCCCTTAGCATCAAAAATACTTTAGTCTTGCAGCATCATATTGATGCTGAGCGTATCCGTACTTATGATTGCTCAAATAAAATTCTAGTGCCAGATACAGCATTTATAGACCCAAGTTTTGAAAAGCTTAATGTTAAAAATATTGAGGCAAAACAGCGTCGCGCAACGTTGAAGGCTAGTAGTTCAGTGAAAGACTTAACGAATCTTGAATATGATTCTTATATACAAATGTATGGTGGGTATGCCAAGCACTGTGAGCCCTTTGAATAATGGTAAATTCTGATAAACCGTCAAAATTTATGCTTACCCCAACGCCGAAAATACCACCATCAGCACGGGCGCGACAATATTAATAATAAAGCCAAAGCTAATCGCCAATGGCACCACTTTTAGACCACCTGATTGCTGAATAATTGGCAGAGTAAAATCTAAACTGGTCGCACCGCCAAGTCCGACGGAAGCGGACGGATATTTACGCATAAAGACGGGAATAAATATCAACGCAAAGAACTCCCGTATCAAGTCATTAAACAACGCCACACTGCCCCAAATCGCCCCATAAGCATCGGTCATCACAATCGCAGATAGCGAATACCAACCAAATCCTGACGCCAGTGCCAAACCTTTTGTCCACGAAACTTCACTAAATATCATGGCAAAAATAAGCCCGCCAACCAGCACGGCTAGCGTAAAGATAATGCTCATCTCAACACCGCGTTTATTAAGCAGCACTTCTTTTAACGTAATACCGGAACCTTTTAGCCCAATACCAACTAACAAAATTAATATCATTAGCATCACCGTCATGGTGTTTTCAGGTGGCATATAATCGGTTGGTAGAAAATAGCCAATTACCATCCCAATCACCACACAGATCACTTGGGCGAGGCTGCCGCGAATACTAACGCGATGCTCTTTAGATTTGACGCTAGGTTTTTTGGCATGCCACGGACGCAGGCGATCAAATAGCATCAGAGCAAATAAACCCGACCCAATCGTCAATATCGATAATATCGTGACATAAAGGGCTATTTCTCCTACTTGACTGCCAAGCCCTTCCACTTGTGATAACTCAATACCAATCAAACCTAAAATAATAAAGACCAAATAAGACAGGCCTTTATCGGCAATCTTAGTCATGGTTGGATTGGAGGGAATGGCAAAACCAATAAACATCGGCATTAAGACCAAGACCAGAGTAACGAGATTTTGCATGGGGAAGGGCTCGCGGCATTTTTTAAAAGACGTTTTCAAGAAGGCATTTCTAAGAAGCGGGAGATTGTAACATATCAGGCTACCGATACTGATATGCACAACTAAAATTCATGGCAAATTATGCAACGCTATTGCTTAATGACTATTATTTTAATGGATGGTAGTGATGACATTACATATTGGTTTTGATTGTGTTCAAATCACTTAAAAAAGACTCAGAATTAGTTTTAAAGCTGCGTTAAGTCCAATTCTAATACTTTACCTGATCAACTTTTGTTGCTACATTGAAGTAATAAATATATTTGGCAGGCACTATGTCGTTATACCAGCTCAAGACCCAATTTCAAGATCAGCTGCGACCCATAAGTGACACTTTTGTTGAGCAAAAAATCACTGCTAATCAAGTGACGGTGTCAGCTGTATTATTGAGTATTGGTACGGCTTATGTGATTGCTAAGCCAGCAACTGAAAAGCAGGCATTATGGCTGTTATTACCTTCTTCTTTGTTTATACGTATGGCGCTCAATGCCATCGATGGCATGATGGCGCGTGAGCATGGGCAGGCATCAAAACTTGGGGCGATACTGAATGAAGCTGGAGATATTATTGCGGACACGGCATTATTAGCCAGTCTGATGCCTCATGTTACTAATAGCCAATCACAAGTATTAGAAAGAGATGTCTTCTCAAACCAGCGCCACATTATTAACCTGATTGCGCTAAGTACGAGCACTGAACTATTAGCCATGGCCAGTGGTGCATTTCTAAATATTCGGACAAACCAAGGACCGTTAGGTAAAAGTGATCGGGCTTTTATGCTTGGTGTGCTGGGTGCTTTTATAGGTAGTAAAGCGCCGTTATCGTTATCTCCTATAAGAATAGGGCAGTTATGCTTACTAACAGAGGCGCTATTAATAAAAACCTGTCTTAATCGTTTACGCTATATGGCAAACTTATATTTGATGCGTCAGCCGCCTGTGCTTAAATCAGGTTTAAATGTATTATCAAGTGATAAATCAAGTCTTCAATCAAATATATTTGATACAAAATCTGACTATCTTACTTCTCCAGCCTTTTTGCACCATTCTTCTGTTAAAGCTTCCTTATTGGAGTCCAAAATAATGCCATCTATGTCTAAAACTACTATAAATGCACCAGATTCAGTAAGGGAAACCCCTAACAACATGAATTTTTCTAAACAAGCCATTATCAATGGTGAAAGTTGCTATAACGCTTATGATGGTACGGCGATTTATTACCGCTATTGGCTAACAATGCCTTTAGAGGAGTTAGAAAAGGCAGAGCAGCAACCTACACAACAAAAGCGCCAAGTCATTTTATTACATCGTGGTCATGAGCATTCGGGACGCCTAGCAGAGCTGGGGCAACAGTTTGCCATCGCAGGCTATCAAATATTCGCTTGGGATGCACGTGGTAATGGACGCTCAGGCGGCATCAAAGATCATGCCGAGAGCGTGACTCAGCTTGAGCGCGATTTAAACGATTTTGTGCAAATGGTTATTGGACAGACGGGTATAGCCATTGACGATACGCTAATCGTCGCCAGTAGTATCGGTGCCGTACTAGCAGCAGCATGGGTACATGATTATGCGCCCAATATTCGCGGCATGATACTCGGCACACCTGCGCTGCGCATTCACTTATATATGCCGTTTGCGATACCGTCGTTAAAGGTGGCGCGCGCACTTGGGGTAATGTCACGCGTTAGTAGTTACGTCAAAGCGCAAGTATTGACCCACGATAAAGAAGCACAGCAAGCCTACAATGCCGATCCGCTCATCTCAAACAGTATCTCAACCGACCTGCTTATCGATACCCATGCGACTGGACAGCGTTTACTCGATGATGCCGGCGCTATCACGGTGCCGACGTTTGTATTATGTGCCGGTAAAGATTATGTGGTTGATAAGCAGGCTGAGCGTGATTTTTATGAGGCAATCAATACGCCCGTGAAGCGTTGGCAACTATATCCAGACAGCTATCATGCTATCTTTCATGAGACCAATAAGGCAGATGTCTTTGATGATTGTATTAATTTCGCTGAGCAAGTATTCAGTACGGAGGTAAAAGCGCCTGATTTGCGTACAGCGCATCTTAATAGTGCCAGTAAAGACAAGGTTGATCGTTTAGCAATTAAACCCTTTAATCCAAGCTTTGCGCTGACGCGTTTTGCCATGCAAAAATTCGGTCATGTCAGCGACGCTATTGCCACAGGACTTGAACATGGTTTTGACTCCGGTCATTCGCTCGATCACGTTTATTATAATCAGCCCAGTGGGCAGAATAAATTTGGGCAGGCGGTCGATAAGTTTTATCTCAATAATATCGGCTGGCAAGGAATTCGTATCCGCCGTGAGCATATATTAGAGCTGGCACGTGAAGCATTGGCAGATATTAAGCTTGCCAATCAAAATCAATTTAATCAAAACAGCCCTGATGAGCCATACCAACCAAAATTACTAGATATTGCCAGTGGGCATGGTTTTTACGCGTTTGATTTATTGACAGAGTTTGAAAACTTACATGCTGAGCTACGTGATTATGAGATGCATAATATCCAAGCATTACAGGCCAAAGCAGAGCAGTTAGAGATTGCTGATCGTGTCATCACGTGTCAAAAAGATGCGTTTGACCCTGCCAGTTATTCAAATGTGCAGAAGGGAAGTGCAAGCGTTAAAGAAACACCGTTAAAAAAGTCAGGCTTTGATATCGCTATTGCCTCCGGTGTTTTTGAATTGTTTTCGGATAACACGCTACCAGCGACGGCATTGACAGGTATTTATGACAGCTTACAAGCTGGTGGCTATTTAATTTATACCAATCAGCCGTGGCACCCTGAACAGGAATTTATCAGTAAAACCTTAAATAATCATCGCGGTAGTAGTTGGGTGATGCGCTGTCGCTCACAAGCTGAAATGGATCAATTGGTTGAGTGTGCAGGCTTTAAAAAAGTTGCGATGCGTATCGATAGGTTTGGTATCTTTACCGTGTCATTAGCAATTAAAACAGCACCAGCCAGTTGTGAATCATAAGTGATGAGTAATAGATGAATGATAAAAGCATAAAGCCTTATGAACGTGTGCAGCTTTTTTCAGGAGGTGGCTCACGTTTTGGCTATTATTTAGGCAGCTATGCGGCACTAGTAGCTTATGATTTGACTCCCGATATTATCATTGGTACGTGCGGCGGTAGCTTATCAGCCTATTTAGTACAGCTCGCGTCCGACCCCAAAGACTTGCAGCAATTGATGTGTAGTCGTGAGTTGTATCATGTAATTGCTTCAATCAGGCATGTCGCGCCAGATGAAGCCAGTAGACGTCTAAAAATGCGCTATATGACGCATGCACTCAAACGTTGGCGCTTATCAAGGCAGCTATCTAAAAGGCAAGCACAACAACAAGCCGATAGTTACGAGCAATTATTAGATGAATTGCAGCAGTTAGCTATATTTCGAATTGATGATGAGAGTCAATGGCTTAAGGAGCTATCTCGTTTTGATGCTAGTAGAAATGACCCTGATGAAACCGATAGCGAAAGCAATAAAAATACACCAGAGATAGCGATTATCGCTAGCCGCCTTTATCAAAAGCCTGCTAGCCACATCTCGCCTAACCATCCATTAAAGCTCCAAGAGTTGCTATTTGCACCGCCACGTTTGACGGCTCCTTTATCAGAACTCACTGACAAAAAAATGCGATCACCTGCGTATATATTTGCTGAGGAACGCATACATCAGTCTGTTAAAGTTCTGAGCCAGTGGGATTTTTCTGCAGCGATTCGCGCTTCGATGGCAGATATGTATTATCTACCACCAACGTATATTGATGAGCTTGGCTGGTGCTTGGGTGGCGTGATTAATCTCACGCCCATTGAACTTGCTTGTCAGTTGGCAGAGACAGTATTTGCAGAGACCAAAGCCGGTTATGATTCATGGCTCGCTGCTCCTGCTATTCAACGCGTTTTTGGTTTTGATCCCAATCGACGTTTGGCACAGGTACACGGCTATCAATCGATAGAACCACTTTATCTATCTAACTCTAACCTTCGCGCCCAGCAGCTACATTGGTTACCCTTTGCTGATAACGGTCAGCAACTGGTAGGGCAGCACGTACAAAAGCGTTTTAATCTGAAACAAATGACGGTCGAGCTGATGCATAGTGACTACGATGGTTTTGTGCGGCAAATGCAGGCGCAATGGCAGTATGGCTATCAGCGTACGACTGAATATCTAAAAGCGAAAGAGGACTCCATCCGACATTAGGATGGAGGTGAATTTCGCATATCTTGTCAGCCTTGCTGATTTTGAATGTACTGCTTAATAATATCTAATGGTGCGCCACCACAAGACTCTGCAAAATAGGAACGCGACCAAAGAACAGGCTTGGAGTAAGCTGCTCTTAAATCAATAAAATCACCCCTCATGCGCCTACTGGTGACTGACTTTAAGTTATTAACCAGTTTGCTTAATTGCACCGTTGGCGGGTACTGAATCATCATGTGAATATGATCAGCCTCGCCATTACATTTTTTTTATTCAGCGTCAAAGTGCTTACATAGCTCAGCCACACACTCACTGAAATACTCATGATGCACTTCATCAAGCACATTTTTTCGATACTCGTTAATAAAAACTAAATGGACATGCATATTAAAGGCAGCATAGCGGTTTTTATATGTCTCACTCATTGTAATAACCGATCTTAAAGGATAGTATTTATGACATACTATCAAATAGACACTCATTGTTAAATAAAGCATTTATGAAAATTAGCAGAGCGTATAAGTTTAGGCTTGAGCCTAATGCAGAGCAAGAGGTTATCTTAAATAACCTTGTCGGCTCTGCACGTTTTGTTTGGAATCAAATACTGGCAATATCATTTGGGATGTTTGCTAAAAATAACTTTATTAACGCAACAAATCTTGTTAATAAAATCATGGATTTAAAGAGTAATCCTGATTTTGCATTTTTAAAATCCAGCGCTAATGCAGTTACATTGCAGCAGAAAATACGTGACCTTGCCTCGGCTTGGTCGCGATTTTTTGACCCTAAAGCACATGCACGACTCAAAGAAAATAAGAGGAAACCCAAAAAACCCAAGTTCTTTAAATTAAGTGATGGTACGGAAATTCAGCTACTCCCACTCATGCCACAATTTAAGCGCAAATCCGATGGCTGTGATTCAATCAGGCTGGTTCAGTTTGATAAGTATTGCCGTATTGATGGCAATCGAGTGAAACTACCGAACGGTGTTGGTTTTGTGAAGTTTAGGAAATCCCAAGAGGTCATTGGCACGATTAAAAACGTTACCATTAGCAAAAAATCAGGTCACTGGTATGTGTCATTTGGTACTGAAAGGGTGTTGCTGGAGAACCCACGCCACCCTGCCACCAGTGCACTAGGTCTGGATTTAGGTATTACCAAGTTAATTACCACCTCGAATGGTCAATACATCAAGCCCAAAAATAGCTTTAAAGCCAATCAAGTCAAACTGGCTAAATTACAGCGTCAATTAAGTAAGAAAGTAAGATTTAGCGAAAACTGGAAAAAACATAACCTGAAGATTCAAAAACTCCACAGCCACATTGCTAATATCAGGCATGACTACCTCCATAAAATCACAACCACACTCAGCAAAAGCCACGCTATGATTGTCGTTGAAGATTTGAAAGTCGCCAATATGTCAAAATCAGCAAGTGGCACAGCCGCCCGAAATGGGCGCAATGTCAAAGCCAAGTCACGATTGAATAAGTCAATCTTGGATCAAGGTTGGAGCATGATGACTGATATGCTTGAATATAAACAGCAGTGGCGCGGTGGATTACTGATTAAAGTTAATCCACGATATACAAGCCAAACCTGCTTTAAATGCAAGCATGTTGATAAAGAAAATAGACAAACTCAGGCAAGATTTGAGTGTGTCGAATGTGGTTGTGTTACGAATGCAGATTTTAATGCGGCTCGTAACATACTAGCGGCAGGGCATGCCGTTTTGTCTGCGGAGGGAGGACGTAGTAAAAGTTACCCGCTGATGCAGAAAACTAGCGAAATCCGCGAGGAAGTCGCCTAAGAGCGTTTGCTTTTAGAATCCCCTACTTGAGCTTTGCTAAAATGGGGTGAGTGTGTCAAGGCAGATATGTATTATCTACCGCCAACGTATATTCGAATGCTTGGTTGGTGCTTAGGTGAGGTTATTAATCTCACGCCCATTGAGCTTGCTTGTCAGTTGGCAGATATGATATTTGCAGAGACTAAAGCAGGTTATGATTCATGGCTTGCTGCTCCTGCTATTCAACGCGTTTTTGGTTTTGATCCTAATCAGCGTTTGGCACAGGTGCACGATTACAACTCAATGGAAATACTGTTGTTTGACAATCTGGCTCATCAAAATCGTCGTGCAAATCAGCTGCATTGGTTACCATTTTCTGATAACGGCGAGCAGTTGGCTGGTCAGCATGTACAAAAGCGCTTTAATATCAAGCAGATGACAATCGAGCTGATGCACAGTGATTATGAGGGTTTTGTGCAGCAAATGCAGGCACAATGGCATTATGGCTATCAACGTACGGCTGATTATATAAAGCAGTATGGCTTATGAGAAATCCCGTAGCGTCTATGTATCCAGAAATCATCAACACTGAAGCTGGTCTTACAAAAGCGACATCTGAAAATGATGCTTCACATGTTAGTGCCCCGCATATCATTGTAGTCGGCGGTACGAGTGGGCTTGGATTGGCATTGGCACTCCACCATCAGCAGCTTGGCTGGCACGTGAGTGTGGTCGGTCATAACGCGTCAAAGATAAATTATATTAACAGCCAGTATCCTAATATCGTGACTTATACTTGCGATTTAACGGATAGTGTTCAAACTCAAAAATTATTAGATAGTCTTTCAGGTATCAACTTTCAAAGGCTAATTTATAGTGCGGGCAGTTATACTAATGAGCGTGTGCATCATCTAAATAAAGCAGATAGTAATAAAATGCTGGCGATTAATTTGCAAGCGTTTGAGCAGGTTTTTAGGTGGGCGAGTGATCAGTTAAAAGTCCAGAATCAATCATTGGATTTCAAAAAAAATGATAGACCAAGCCTCATTTGCATCGCTTCTATCGCAGGCATCATGGATTATCCTTATGCCAGTCTTTATGTCAAAAGCAAACGCGCAATGATTGCGACTGCTAGTGCCTATCGACTTGCACTTGCGCCTTATGATATTCAAGTGAATTGTATTGCTCCAGGTTATATCGATACTCAAGCATTACGAGATTTGAATGATGGCGATGCCAGTCATAAGCCATTTATCATCAGTACGAAAACGGCAGTTGAGCATATTATGCAAGCGATTGACAATGATGTCGAGCTGGCAGTATTTCCGCGTACCATGCGTTATACTACTGGTGCACTAAACCATTTACCCAAGCCGTTACTGAATTGGATATTGCGTAACAAACTGGATAAAAAGAAGTAGTTTTATTGAGTCAGTATAGCTACATTAATTCAACCAAACAGCCAGTAGAGTAGGGTAAATAACGGTACGCCAATCATTAAGCTGTCTATTCTATCTAATACGCCACCATGCCCAGCAAGCAATGTTCCTGTGTCTTTTACGCCGTGTTGGCGCTTAAATGCCGATTCTAATAAATCGCCAGCGATACCGCTGACCGCTAAGCCATAGGCCGCCAATAAACCTAATGACCAATCAAAAGGCGTTAGCCAAATACCGAGTAACGACGCCAATAGAGCCGCGAAAATGCTGCCAAAAATAGCACCTTCGATGCTTTTATTTGGGCTAATATTCGGCGCTAGACCGCGCTTAAATAATTTGCCTCCAAGTAATCGTCCGCATAAATATTGCGCAATGTCGTTAAACTGGCTGGCAAATAACACAAACAGCAACACACCATACTGCTCGCGTTGCCAAGCTAATTGCTGTAATGCAATCAGGCTAATAATTAATAAAATAAAAGCAGCACTAAATAGCAGATCTAATAAGTTTAGACGAGTATAAGAGTTGGTGGGTTTTAATTTTTTTTCAGCAGAGATGGATTTTGCTTGCAAGCCGCATGCTTGGAGTTTGAGAATAAGCCTTAATTTGCTATCTATACACCATAAACGTTTGATTTCATAGCTGCCGCGCAAACCGATTAATATAAAAAATGCGATGAGTAGCCATTGATGTGGATGAGATTGAAACTGTTGAGCATTATTGGTTATTTTAGCAATCAAATAACAGATGCAGAGCGCGGCTAACATCAGCCACCAAGAGCGCGCAATCAAATAAATCTTTGGTAGGCGCTTGCGTAGACTTGGTATCGCCAGTGTGCCCCACGTCAAACTGACTACTATCATAAGACCAATAACAAATAGCGTATCGGTAGCCATATATTCAACACTTTGATAGATAGAAATGGTATTTAACCGTTTAGAAATGGTTAGAGCGGCGATCCTAAATTGCTATTAGCCATTGGCAACTGTTTTTGGCGCTCTAGCCTCTGTATGGCTGATTATAGGCTGAACCAACCAATTAAAGCTAACTTCTTGCAAACTTGATAATGGCTCAATCACACTAATTCGAGGAGTGGCTGATAAATGAGGGTAGTCTGTTCGATAATGTCCACCGCGACTTTCAAGGCGTTGCGATGCAGACTGAACAATTAAAGTCGCTAATTGTAGTTGCCGTGCTAACTGAAAGCTTACTAACTGATTCGAGCTCGTAAAATTATCCGCACTTCTTATATCGCAATGATTGGCTTTATAGCTGGTTATCTGTTGTTGCCATTGCTCAATTTTCATCAACGCTTGTTCTAACGGCTCAGCACTGCGACTGATACCCATATTATTGGTCATTAATACTTTGAGCTGGGCGGTTATTTCAATAAGCTCATTATCGCTGTTTAACTCATTTTTCAGGGTGTTATGCTTATAAGTGTCGACTAAAGGCAGAGTGGCGGCAGACAATATAACGGGCTGGGTTTCTTTAAGTATTGGTGGTGTCCATATATCAATAGCTGGCTGTTTTAAATTATCATCATAGGAAGCAGTCGCTAAACTTTCCATCGCTGTTAAATAGCGCGGTAAATCAGTAGCAATATTTCGCCCAACCACCACGCATTCTAACAACGAATTACTTGCCAAGCGATTGGCACCGTGTAAGCCTGTATAAGCAACTTCGCCAGCTGCATAAAGCCCTACCACATCGGTTACGCCATCGGCATCAGTGACCACACCGCCGCAACTATAATGCGCAGTGGGCGCAACTGGAATAGGCTTCCTAGTGATATCGATACCGAGGTCTAATAGCGTCTGATAAATTTGCGGAAAATGCTGTTGTACAAACACTGCAGGCAAATGACTGACATCAAGATTTACGTAGCCAAGCCCATTATTATTAATCTGCTCAGCGATTGCGCGAGCAACGATATCTCGCGGTGCAAGTTCAGCCCGCGCATCAATATCAAGCATAAAGCGTTTGCCGGTTTTTGGACAATACAGATGCCCACCTTCACCACGCAAGGCTTCGGAAATTAAAAAGCTGCTATCGCCTAGTGCTAGACCAGTTGGATGAAACTGGATAAATTCTAAATTTGCCAAACGGCATCCTGCTTGCCATGCCATCATAACGCCATCACCGACACAAACATTGGGCGCGCTGGCTCGCTTAAACAACTGTCCTAAACCGCCACTGGCTAGAACGACTGCGCGACTGTGGAAAGTCAGTAACCGTTGACTACTATGATCAAAGACCATCGCGCCTTGGCATTGGTTATCATTATTTTTTAAAAGGCTCAGTGCTTCATGATAGGGCAGAGTAGTGATGTTGGACGCGGCTTGTGCTTTTAAAGTTATGGCGTCCATCACATGCCGACCGGTAGCATCGTCAGCGTGGGCAACGCGTCTACAGCCATGACCGCCTTCTTTGGTTAAATGTAAATCGTCAGTTTGTAATTCATTTAAAGATCTTGCGCTGTAGTTTTGTCCCTTGTTTTCTTGCGGAATCTGAGTAAAGGGCACGCCTTGCTCGCACAGCCATTGGACGGCTTGCTGTCCAGCGCTTAGAATATTTGCCGTATTATCCGCTTCACATAATCCTGCGCCAGCGATCAGCGTATCGGCGATATGATCGGCAATTGAGTCGTTTTTATCCAAGCTTGCGGCGATACCACCTTGCGCATAATGGCTTGAGCAGACCTCAAGCGCTGATTTACTTAATACGGTAATGCTTAGCGATGCTGGTAAGGCAAGGGCGGTACTTAAACCAGCAAGCCCAGCACCAATAATAAGTACGTCCGTTTGTATAACCTCATCAGATTCATTAGCCACATCAGAATAATCTTTACCATTCGACCATATCGCGCTCATATTAGGCAGCCCCGACATTAGCAAACAGCGCACGGTCTTTAATGATATCACCGCTCGCTGCCACACGTTGCTTTTGTGACTCAGCAAAATCAAGCATACGTTGTAAGGGTTTTCTGGCTGCCGCTGCCAGCTCTGGCGTCATCAACACTTCACCGCTATGCTGTGTTAAGCACTGCTCAATACCTTGCAAACCATTCATCGCCATCCATGGACAAAAAGCACAGCTCTTGCAGCTGGCACTTTCGCCAGCCGTAGGCGCGGCCAAAAAGCGTTTATTTGGCGAGCGCTTTTGCATCTCGTGCAAGATGCCCAAATCGGTGGCGACGATAAAGGTATCGGCATCCATCTCATAGGTAGATTGCAACAGCTTACTGGTTGAGCCGACCACATCGGCAAGCGCAACCACGCTATCAGGTGATTCAGGATGCACCAACACTTTCGCTGTTGGATGTTCTGCCTTTAGTTGTTCAAGCTCGGTCGCTTTAAACTCATTATGTACCATGCATGAACCTTGCCAAAGCAGCATATCTGCGCCAGTTTCACGAGCGATATATTTACCCAAATGACGGTCAGGACCCCAGATAATAGGCTCGCCCTGTTCATGTAGATGACGAATGATGTCAATACCGACTGATGAGGTCACCACCCAATCAGCACGTGCTTTCACCGCAGCGCTGGTATTGGCATAAACCACCACGGTACGTTCAGGATGCGCATCGCAAAAGGCAGAAAACTCATCAGCTGGGCAGCCCAAATCAAGTGAGCATTCGGCTTCCAAGTCTGGCATCAGTACCGTTTTTTCCATACTTAGTATCTTCGCTGACTCACCCATAAAGCGTACGCCAGCAACTACTAAAGTCTGCGCACTATGGGCTTGCCCAAAGCGTGCCATCTCTAACGAATCACCTACGCAGCCACCTGTTACTAATGCCAAGTCTTGAATAAAAGGATCGACATAATAATGCGCGACCAGCACGGCGTTATTATCCTTTAATAATTGCTTGATATTTTCTTCGACTTTGAGTCGCTCACTACGCGGCAAATCAGCTGGCATCTTAGCTTTGGCATATTCGATATTCATGTGAGTTGCAATGCGATTGTCATTGCTCATAATGGGCGCGTCATACGGATAAGTTTTCATAATGGCAAACCTTTAATGCAATAACGACAAGTCATATGCCGCTAGAAATAAGACAATTAAATACAGCTAGAAATAGACTGTTTTTATTATGCTCATTTTGAGCATAAATACAAGGTTTTTTTATCGTTGGTTTTAAAAACGATACTAATTTATCTTAAAAAAGAAACATGGCTATACAAAATCTCCCTCATTTGTTTTCATATTTCTCTTTTTCAAACTCTTATATTTATGACGGCAGGCTATGATAGTTTTAGATTCACGTTATACTAAGCCGTACTACAAATATCAGGTTTTGTAGCTTTCACACGCATTTTAAAAATAAAGGATAACCCCTAAAGCCATGACGTTATCTTATTCACACGCGCATCAGCAAGGTAGCGGCACGACTGAAGTCGTCGCAGTGCTTGTCGCCATTACTGAGCACACGGCACGCGTTTTAACGGTTGATCAAGGCAAGCTATTGCCCAATGGACCACTGATGCCATTGCATCGCTCACTGCAAGCGGGTGTACGTCAATGGGTTGAGGAGCAAACGCAGCAGCCGCTTGGCTATTTGGAACAGCTATATACCTTTGTCGATACTAATAGACGCAATGTCGACGGTCATGCGCTTGTCTATGTCAGCTATTTGGGTTTGGTGCAAGAAACGCAAACACAGCAGCTGCAAAGCCAAGCGTTATGGCGCGATTGGTACGATTATTTCCCGTGGGAAAATCATTTAGATGGTATGCCAAGTATGATTATGGATCATATTGTGCCTGCGTTATTGTACTGGGCAGACAATGCAAAAGAGTCGGTCGTCCGGCAGCGCCGTCGTCAGCGTATTGGCCTATGCTGGGGAGTAAGTGAAGCATTTTTAGTTAGCGATATATTGACAGATAATCCTAACGATGATCGGTTAAATGACGATAAAGCGTCTGAGAGTAGAGAATGGGTCGCGGAGCATGTGCTATTACGCTATGAAATGCTTTATGAAGCGGGTCTTATTGCAGAAGCACCGACTTATCCACCAAGCTATCTATTAAGTTCACCGTCCAACGCCCAATCTAATAATACATTTAAATTACCTGATAACTGGTCGCAGTTAATAGGGGCACCTATGTACTATGACCATCGCCGTGTGATTGCTACCGCTATCTCAAGACTACGCGCAAAAATTGAATATCGACCGCTTATTTTTGGTCTAATGCCAGAGGTATTTACCTTGTCGCAATTACAGCAAAGTGTTGAAGCGCTATCAGGAATGCGACTACATAAGCAGAATTTTCGCCGTTTGCTGGATTCGCAAAATCTTGTGATGGAAACAGGGCAGAGTAGTAGCGCTCAGCGTGGTCGTCCTGCCAAGCTTTATCGCTTTCGCCATGATATTGAGCTACAAAGCTTATTGATGGATAGTAAATTACCTAAGCGTAAATAGCTACGCAATCTCTTTGATATCGTCGATTCAATTTAAAAACCATACAGTGCTAGTGATATGAATTTTTTGTAGCCTCTGTTACGTAGGCAGCAGCAAGCAAGAAAAATTGATAGCACTAACACGTCGCTATGAATGACTCTTTTTTATTAAACTTAATTATAGTTAAGCCCTATAGAGCTTATTAAATCCATAAATTTATGGACTGTTCTTGCGAGCCTATAAACTTTGCGCTATATTTATGCTCATTTTGAGTTTAAATAAACACTATTTATCATAATATACGCATATATTAAGTAAAAACACGCAAAAATGAGGGTTAAAAATGACAGCTAAACAAGAGCCAGCATTGGCTGAGGTATTACTGAAACACTTGGTTGAGGCCGCATTAACCGAAGATTTGGGCAGACGCGGTGATGTCACGTCACAAGCCACCATTCCAGCCGACATGCAAGCGCAATTACAGATTAAAGCAAGACAAGCAGGCGTGATATGCGGCATGGATTTAGCGCGCTTATCTTTTGCCTTAATTGATGCGCAGATAGAATTTATCGCTCAAGTCAATGACGGTGACACGGTCGAAGCTGGCGCGGTGTTGGCGATTGTCCGTGGTAATGCGCGAAATTTGCTGACCGCCGAGCGTACGGCACTTAACTTTATGACCCATCTGAGTGGCATTGCGACAGATACTAAAAAGATTGTCGATAGCGTGGCAGAATATCCTGCCCAAATTACCTGTACGCGTAAAACCATTCCGGGCTTGCGTATCGTACAAAAATACGCTGTACGCTGCGGCGGCGGACGCAATCATCGCTTAGGGTTAGATGACGCGATTTTAATCAAAGACAATCATATTGCCATTGCTGGTGATATCAAAACAGCCATTAAGCAAGCGCAAAACTTTGCTGGTCATCTGATCTCTATTGAAGTCGAAGTGGATACCTTAGAGCAGCTAGAGCAAGCACTCGATGCTGGCGTGAGTTTGGTACTGTTGGATAATATGTCACCTGAGATATTGTCGAAGGCAGTCGTGATGTGTAAAGATCGTGCTAAGACCGAAGCATCAGGCGGTATCACACCTGAAACGGTACAAGCGGTAGCAAAAACCGGCGTTGACTTTATTGCGATGGGTTATTTGACTCATAGTACGACAGCACTGGATATTGGGCTTGATTTTAGCGCCTAATGTTAGCACTTATTTTTATGGTTTGAGCTCTGCAATGTTAGCTTTATAGTTGGAATTACCGTTAAGTAGTCCATTGAAACGATAGATTGGTATTGAGGTTTTATGGATTTGGCTAGGTAAGAAAATTTAGGCAAAGTAATGATTTAATTAGCTTATCTGCCTATGATACAATGCCGTTGCTAACCGCCTATTAGGTCATCGCTGCACTCGCGCGATGGCCTTATCTTTTTGCCCGATTTGACCAATAGACAAGCGAGCACTCAGTGAATACTGAAATTATCAAGATAATCTTAGCCTTTATGGTACTGATTAATCCCTTTGGCGCATTGACGTTATTCTTGGATTTAACCCGCGGCTATTCGATGAATAATCGACGTAAAGTTGCGCGCGTCGCTTGTCTGACCATTTTTATTACCATTAGCTTTTTTACAGTAGCAGGTGAGACGTTACTAAAAGCCTTGGGTATTTCCATCGGCTCGTTTCAGTTGGCAGGTGGTATATTGGTATTCTTGATTGCTCTTAATATGATGAATGGCGATGGTAATCCCGTTAAGCCTGACCAAGAAAATTTCGATGTTGACCATGTACAAGACGCGCCGCCAACGATGGCAGCAGCGGTGGTGCCCATTGCCATTCCAATGATGATTGGACCTGGCGGTATCTCAACGGTTATTATTTATTCGTCACAAGTCTCTGGTATTTTGCAGGTCTCTGCCATATTGATTGCTGGATTGTTTATTAGCCTATTTTGTTATTTGGCATTGATGGCGGCAGGTCGTATCAGTCGTTTGTTGGGTGATACGGGGCTGAATATTATGAGCCGAATCATGGGTATGCTACTGGCGGCAGTTTCTATTGAAATTATCGTTAACGGGCTACGTACTTTATTTCCTGACTTAATGTAATTATTTTACTTTTCTCCTCCCTTATTTGTCTTTCATTTCTCGTATTCAGCTATTTTTCTTTATATTAAATTACTTCTTCTTATATGTTATTTTCATTATTTAGGCTGTGTAGAAAGATACAGCCTAAATAATGAAAATTCAACGCGCCCTAAAAAGCACCTCAAACATTATCAATTGAGATAAGCCAATAATCGTTAAACATCATTAAATTAGAACGAGATGAAAGGCAGCTTAACGCCTGTGTTTTAGCGCTTAGTCATGGCATTAATAATTTCGATTAATCACCAAAAGTCTGCTCCTAAACGCCATTCATGAAAATATGTTATGATAGTGTTACGACAATATTACAGGAGTTCGTTTTGAGTAAGAAAAGAATAGCGATTTTAGGTGCAGGTCCAAGTGGTTTGGCACAGTTACGTGCTTTTGAAGCGGCTCGATTGGCCGGGGTAAAGGATTTACCTGAAATAATTTGCTACGAAAAGCAAAATGCCATTGGTGGCATGTGGAACTACAGTTGGCGTACCGGTTTAGATAGAAACGGTGAACCCGTTCATGGCAGTATGTACCGTTATTTATGGTCAAATGGACCTAAAGAATGTTTAGAGTTTGCTGATTATTCATTTGATGAGCACTTTGGCGAAGCCATTCCATCATATCCGCCTCGTGAGGTTTTAAAAGACTACATCATGGGTCGCATCGATAAACAAGACATCCAAAAATACATCCGCTTTGAGTGCCCAGTGCGTTGGGTATCATTTGATGATGACACGCAAAAATTTACCGTCACGGTCATGAACCATAAAACGGATGAGCAAGAAGTTGAAGAGTTTGATTATGTCGTGGTGGCGACTGGTCATTTCTCAACGCCAAATATGCCATACTTTCAAGGCTTAGAAGAATTCCCAGGTCGTATCCTGCACGCTCATGACTTCCGTGATGCGCTAGAATTTAAAGACGAAGACATTCTACTTATCGGTAGTAGCTATTCTGCCGAAGATATTGGTACGCAATGTTATAAGTATGGTACCAAATCAGTCACTATTAGTTATCGCTCACAAGCACTCGGCTATGAATGGCCAGAAGGTATTAAAGAAGTTCCGATAGTGACACACTTTGAAGACGATGTGGCGCATTTTGCCGACGGTACTAGCCAAAAATTTGACGCCATTATTATGTGTACGGGCTATTTGTTCCACTTCCCATTTATGCCTGATGAGCTGCGTTTGCAGACGCATAACTGCTTATACCCCGCCAATCTGTACAAAGGTATCTTTTGGCAGCCTAATCCAAAGTTGATTTACTTAGGTATGCAAGATCAGTATTTCACCTTTAATATGTTTGATGCCCAAGCGTGGTATGCACGCGATGTCATCATGGGCGATATCGAATTGCCTGACCTATTAAGCCGTGAAGCAGACGAGCAACAGTGGTTAGCAACTTATGCTAAGTGTGTCACCGTCAGTGATTCGATTGATTTTCAGGCAAGCTATATCCGTGATTTAACCAATGCCACTGATTACCCAGAGTTTGCGGTTGAAAAGCAAGGCGAAATCTTAAAGGAATGGCAAAAGGATAAAGCCGAAGATATCATGACCTTTAGAGAAAAGGCTTATCGTTCCACGTTGACTGGTACGCTATCACCTGAGTTGCCAGAGCCTTGGTTAGATATTCTTGATGATTCGCTAGAGCACTTTTTGAACTTAACCTTTGTTAAGCCTAAAAAACGTAAAAAGGCGTCATAGTTTATATGATCTGTTAACAATAAAAGAGATACGTTAATAGCAACGTGCTACTGATACTAGTTTTTCTTGCTTGCTGTTCGCATGCGTGACAGAGGCTGCAAAAAATCAGTATCAGTAGCACGGCATCGTTTTTAAGTAGGATTGACTCAGTTACTAAGAATTAAAAAAACCAAATACATTTAATAGATGTGTTTGGTTTTTTTATTTTTTAGTTTAAATATTTCTAGCTATAAATAGCTGTTTTAACTTTGATATAAATGCCAAGCCAAATACAACATCAGTATGCCTACCAAAGCATCGAGTATATTCCACGCTTTTGGTTTGGCAAATAAAGGTTTGAGTAATCTTGCACCGTAGCCCAGCGCAAAAAAGAAAAAGAACGAGGCACTGACTGCACCCATTGCAAATGTAAGCTTACTACTAGCGCCCGTTGAAACCATACCGACGAGCACCAATGTATCTAAGTAGACATGTGGATTTAGCCACGTAAAACCAAAGCATAATAACAGCGCCTTTTTTAAGCTGGTCACGACTTGTCCATCGACGGTAAGTGCATGTGATAAGCGTACGCTGGCATACAAGCTCTGCAACCCATAGCCTAATAAAAATATGACGCCAGCAAGCTTTGCGATATTAACGACTTGCGGATAGCGCGCCGTGACTGCGCCAAAACCACCAACGCCAGCCGATATTAAAAGTGCATCACTCACGGCACAAAACAAACAAACAAAAAATATGTGCTCGCGTTTTAGCCCTTGTTTGAGGACAAATGCGTTTTGTGAACCAATGGCGATAATCAGTGATAAGCCAAGCAAAAAACCAGAACTATAATCGGCGATATTCATGACAGTTGACTTAACCTTTAATAAATAAAATGGTGACGTTTGCTTACTGGCAGCATGGCAAAAAGCTGTTAAGATAAGGGATTAATTGTTCGAATGCAATATTCCAAATGCAATATACAGTAAGATGCAACCAATCGTAAATAGGCGAGGAGCAGGGTAGGTCATGGTCATAAGTTTGACAAGAATGCTACAGTCGTTTGGGCAAGCACAAGATGACCTGCCAACCGTCGCTGCCAAAAAGGCTCAGCAAGCGGCTGCCAATAACCTTGCTAATAATGAAAACGATGCGGCTCGTCGCGATACTGGTAATAAGCAGGAACATGCTAATACTGCAACGCTTAAAGCTTCACCGCCTACTGCTTCACCACTTACCGAGCCGCAGCGTACCGAACGTATTTGTAATGCCTTAGCACAAGTGAATGATATTCGGACGCCGACGCCATTGACTGATCGCTATTTGTCCAATCGCGCCAAGATGCGACCGACCAATAGACCTCCTTTTGACCCAGATACCTTATGGTATCTTAAACATGGACGCTGTCCGATTATGACTGAGCTTGTTGATGTGGTCGATGAAGCCACCCTAAACGCCATGCCTATTGAGGCGGTCGCGATACTAGATCGAATAAATGGCAAGTTAAAACGTTACCGTGAATGGAGTAGCGAGCTCAATGAGCAACAACAGCAGCAACATAATGAGCGGCAATTTGTCATTGATAAGCTGATATCAGAAAGTATTCCTGAAGCGCTACATCATTACGAGCAGCTGCAACGTTTCAGTCCGCATCGTACGAAAAATAATGTGGTACAGGGTAAAATGACGGCAGGCGATATGCTGACTGATTTATTTTTAGAGATCGATTACGAGCTTGATGAGTTATTGGATGAGTTACATCAAACCGTGATGAATCGTCTTGCTTCAACCCATCGTTATGTCAAAAGCCGTACGCAAAACTAACTGCTGACTACTTTAAATTGGCATTATCAACTTAAGCTAGGTTAGCTTCATGACACATAATCGACTCAATGCATAACAATATAGGGCTTTAACAGAGCCTTATTTTTTTGTTTAATAATAAGAGCTATTAAACAACTATTATCTAAAATAATAATCAATTTTGCCAATCAGTTTTGCCAAATAAAGAGGACCATCCAATGACCCAAATAACTGCGATGTTAGTAATGTTTGTTTTATATGGGGTGTTACCAGCCGCTGGGTTATATCTAGGGTATCGTGGTATAAAAAAAGTGACTGCGCCCAAAATGCTCGAATATAAAGCGATGCCGCAATTGGGTTATATTCCTGAAAAAAGCTTACCAGAGGAAGTCAAAACAGCACTTACCCAAATAAATGAAAAAGGTGAGAAGCTGCGTGTCATTTATGGTGATAGCAATAATGATGGCAAGATAGATGATAAAGATACCGTTAACGAAACCTATATCATGATTCAAAACTTGATGGATAGACATGTGCCGCAAGCAATAGCGGATTATCGTCGTTTACATGACTTAGATGGCGCACTGGCTGATAATACTAAAATTAAGCACTCTGATGTCACTGGCAAAGAAGCGCTGCTAGATGTGCTTATGACGATTAATACGCAGTTCGATGACCTGCTTAATGCCTCATATCATCAAGATGGACAAAAGCTCCTAGCCACCAATAGATATTTACAGCAGCGTTTTGATAATCCGGCAAACAAGGCCGATATACAGCAGCTTGATAGTAACGCTACTGAGATCAATGCTATTAAAAACAATGCTATTGAAAGCCCAACTGGCGAACGCGCTAATACTGAAGACATTAAGCTTTAGATGGCGCACTATAATCAATCCACTATAAAATAAACACAGTGCTACTGGTATAAATTTTGCGCAGCCTCTGTCTGCATAGGCACAGCAAGCAAGGAAAAGTTATACCAGTAGCACGTTATAATATTTGTACTTTTTTTATTTGGGACTGACTATATAAGTACTAAATCATAAGTTGCATAATTGAATGATAAAAAGTGAGCTGGCATGAGTATATTAATAGGCGTTGGTGTCGTAACGACAGTGACCGTCTTTTATTTGGGTAGAAAAGGTTGGCATGCTCTGCATAAAGCGGTCGGTATTACGCCCGGCGTGCTTATTTATCAGGATGCTAATGCACCATTATTGCTATCGAATATAAGCTGGCAACAGCTTAACTTGAATAAGAAGCATCTTAAATCCTTAGCAAACGAACAGCTTCACCAATTACAGCGTATTGATGAAAAAGTAAGTCAATATCAAGCCTATCAAATAGAGCTACAAGCGCAGAAAATGACACCTGCAATCAGCGAACAGCAGTTTGTATTGCATAAAATGCTGCATACGCGTCTACCTGAAATGCTCGCCAGTTATTATCAACTAACGACTATTAATTCAACGGTTAAAGGCGTTAATAATAAATCACGAGCTGAAGCTGGTAAGTTACTTCAAGAAGCATTAGATAATATCGAGCAGCGCTTAGATAACTTATTAGAGCAAATGCAGAGGCAGAAATTACAGGATTTACGAATCATGAAAAATTATATCGATAGTCATAATAGCTAAGTTTTGAGTTGGTAAAAATCGGCTATTAAAAAACATATATAAAAAAGCTGCTAATGATTATTTATCATTGGCAGCTTTTTTATATCTTATTCTAAATCTATAAAAGACTTAAAATAAATTTAGATTAACGCTTGTCGTTACGATCTCGAGTATTACGTGTGCCGCGACTGGCAGGACTTGCACTGCTTTTAGGTTTTGCGCTACTATTTTTAGTACCACCACTACGCGAACTGTTTTCAGTGCGGCGTGCTTTAAGCGGCTTGCTTTTAATACGCTCTTGCTTCTCTTTAGCAGCGCCATGAAGACCAGTACCATAACGTGGGCGTAAGCTCACTAGGTCTGTTAACGTATTAATATCTTTTCTATCTAGCTCTAAGAAACGACCCGTACGTAGCTCTTTTGGTAACGCAATATTACCATAGCTCGTACGTAATAGACGGCTGACTTTAAGACCTTGGGATTCAAATAGACGGCGTACTTCACGGTTACGACCTTCTTTAAGCTTAACATGATGCCACTTGTTGACGCCTTCACCGCCGCCTTCTTTGATGTCTTCGAACTTAGCCAAGCCATCTTCTAACATGACACCTGTTGTCATCGCGCGTGCCATATCTGGGGTAACATCGCCCAGTACCCGTACAGCGTATTCACGGGTCACTTCGCTAGATGGATGCATCAAGCGATGCGCCATCTCGCCATCATTAGTAAATAATAATAGACCCGTTGAGTTAATATCCAAGCGTCCAACCATTACCCAGCGGTCATGAGTCAGCTTTGGCAAACGCTCAAATACGGTTGGACGACCTTCTGGATCATTGGCAGAGCATACTTCGCCTTCAGGCTTATAATAAGCTAAGACGCGGCGACGTTTCTCATTTTCAGAAGTATATTTGATCTGACGACCATCAACACGGATCTCATCACCTTGCTCAACACGATCACCAATAGTTGCAGGTCCATTATTGACGGTTACACGGCCTGCTTTAATGACTTCTTCCATTTGACGACGTGAACCAAGTCCCATACGGGCAAGTGCTTTCTGTAATTTTTCATCTTTCATAACGATTTCCTTGAATCGGTGGGTTTACATTTCTCAATGTATAAATTTTGACTGGCTATTATACGCTATTTATAAGCGTTACAGAGATTATATTTAGGTCGCTCTCTGCTTTTACACACAAATAAAGTAAATAGTTTTAATATTATTTGTTGGTTAAAATCGATTGGTGAAATCATAAAGATAACAATATTTATTAATTAACGGGCTTAGTAAACATGCAATTATATTTGTTAAATATACCAATAATTACATATAAATCACTTTCAAATTAAGTTCGTTTTCTATCAAAAATACATGATTATGGTTCAAAATTTAACCACCTATGTTATTATGGCTTTGTTTTTTGTGTGTCATGTAACGCTTTGGTATTATTGTCTGTTTTTCAATTGCTAGACACTACTTATATCTATGATTTATAAAGGTTGTTTTATGTTTTTCAATTCATCAAAGCTATTAAGTATAACGTGTCTACTAATGCTTAGTCTGGTTTCCGGCTGTTCTAGTATCAATGCAGGATTGCAAGCAGGTGAGCTGCCGCCAAGTGGCGCATTTATCGCTGAAAACGGTTTGCATTTTAATATTCAATCGTTAAATCTAGCCACATTACCACCTAAACAAGCAGTGCTTCCAAATAGCAACTTAGGTCAGCTAATAAGAAACTCTGGTCGAGTAGACTATCGTATTGCTGAAAGCGATATTCTCAGTATTGTACTTACCGGTTATCCTAATATTACACCCCTACCAGCTGGCGATGTGACTAATCCTTATGCTGCAGGTTTTCCTGTTGACCAACAAGGTTTTGTTCAGTTCCCACTCGTTGGGCGTATAAAAGCCAGTGGTATGAGCGTACCGCAATTTACTGCCAACTTACAGAAACAGCTGCAACGCTACCTTAAGTATTCAGACCCACAGGTTAAAATCGTTAATTATCGAGGCAATAAATTTTTTATTGATGGTGAAGTCAAACAGCCGGGGGAATTTGCGATTAATGATGCTCCAGTTTCGCTATATAGCGCGATTTCTATGGCTGGTGGCGCAACGACTACCGGTGACTCAAACAATATTGTTTTTAATCGTAAAGGTGTAAATTACAATATTGGATTGCAATCTTTACGCCAATTAGGAACGTCCGCCAATCAAATCTATCTGCAAGATGGCGATTCTATTCATGTTAATAGTCAAGATCGTAATAAAGTATATGTCTTAGGGGAGTTTGGGCGTGTAGAGCCTGTTCCTATTCGAGAGCAAGGCATTAGTTTGGCGCAAGTGCTAGGCGAGTCAAAAGGCCTAGATTCTAATACTGCCAATGCCGCTAAGATATATGTAGTGCGTGATAATCTTAATACCAGAACGACAGACATTTATTATGTTGATATGCAGACGATTACCAGTTTTGCACTTGCCAATCGTTTTGAGATGCGTGCCAATGATATCGTCTATGTTGATCCTACTGGCTTGACGCGCTGGAACCGTGTCATTAGTGCAATACTACCTTCCACTTCTGCAATTAGTCTCCTTTCAGGCTTATAGATAACAGGTAATAGTCATAATGGCATTTGATAATATTTTAGTGGTTTGTGTGGGCAATATTTGTCGTAGCCCGATGGCAGAAGCACTATTGAAGCAGCGTTTCCCTAATAAAATCATTGATTCTGCAGGTGTCGGCGCTTTGGTTGGCCACCCTGCCGATCCAGCAGCGCTAGAAATCATGTCAAAACAGCAGATTGACATTACCAATCATGTTGCTAAGCAGATTGATGAGCAGTTAGCAAAAAAGGCTGACATTATTTTTACTATGTCAGATGGTCAGACCAAATGGATTGAAGAGCGCTGGCCATTTTGCCGTGGCAAAACTTTCAAGCTGGGTCATTGGATGGATAAAGATATTGCTGATCCTTACAAGCATGAGATGAGCGCGTTTAAAACGGCATACCAAGATATTGTGGATGGTCTAGAGCAATGGGCTGATAAAATCAGTTAAATATCCGACACTATCAGCTGAGTATGAAGAATACTCGTTATTAAGCACTCTGCTACAAAGTGATTAACCTTAAGCGATGAATATATAAATATGAATACAGATTCACAAAACATGTCGAAGCCTATCAATGATAACGCCAATAATAGTGATAATGACGAGATTGATTTAATGGCACTGTTGTTGGCGCTATTACGCGGATGGAAAACTATACTATTATTTATATTGCTAGGGTTAGTTGTCGGGGTACTCTATAGTCGCTATGTCAACCCCACTTATCGCTCTGATGCTTTGATTCAAATTGATGAGAAGTCGTCAGGTCTACCTGCACTTGGGGAAAATATTTCTGATCTATTAGGTTCTGAGGCAAGTAAAGCGCAGACTGAAGCTGAGTTAATCCGCTCACGTATGATTTTAGAACCCGTGGTTAATGACCTGCATTTGCGTATTAATGTTACTGATCTTGAGGTCAGTGCTATCGATAAAGTGATCAACGATCGTACTCATACACAATTAAATGCACCTGAAGGTGTTGCTCTAAAGACAGCAGAAGGTCAAGTGCAGATCAGTCAATTTAACGTTTCACAAGCCTATCTAAACCAGCCTTTTACATTGACTCGAGAAGGCACTGGCTTTGTATTGAGTAACGGCTTTGATGACTTTAAAGGCAAGCTTAATCAGGTAAATAAGTTTAGCGGTGTAGACGGTCAGATTCATATTACAGTCAATGACCTACCAGCTGACGGTCATGGTATCAGTATTATCAAACAGTCATTACAGACTACTACTGATGAGCTTAATAAGAAACTGGCAGTTATTGAAAAAGGTAAACAAACGGGTATCATCGAGCTGTCGATGACTGGCGCTAATCAGCAGCAAACAAGTTTAATACTTAAGAAAATCATCTTTTCGTATATTGATAAGAACGAATCTCGAGGCTCTGAGGAAACCACTAAAACCATTAGTTTTATGGAAACCCAAATTCCTGTCCTTAAGAAAAAACTTGAGGATGCTGAAGGCGTATTCAATGAGTTTCGTAAAAAGTATGGCACGATTGATGTCGCAAAAGAGGCTGAGTTACTACTTGTGGAAAACTCTAATATCGGCGTGCAACTCAATGAGCTCAAGCTTAAAAAGGCTGATCTCACCACTTATTATACAGAAGAACATCCCTTAGTTATTCAGATTGATGAGCAACTAAAAGTGTTAAATGATAGAAAGCAGACTATTAATAATACTATTGGAGGCTTACCAGAGCTACAACGAGAGTTTCTTAAGCTGTCACAAGACACAGAAATTAATAGAGAGATCTATCTAACTTTACTCAAAAACTATCAGCAATTACAGATAGCTAAAGCAGGTCAGTCAGGTTTTGCTCGAATTATTGATTTACCTATCAGTACTTATAAGGCAATTGCCCCAAAAAAGCTTTTGATTATTACCTTAGCAGCATTGTTAGGAGCGATGCTGGGTTCTATGTTGGTACTCATTAAGAATATGATACGAAATGTGGTCAAAGACCCTGAACGTCTTGAGGCCAAAACTGGCATACCAGTCATTGCGACAATACCACGTTCACCAACATTAATCCGTTTAGGTAAAAACAAAAAATCACCAAATAGATTGTTGGCCTATGCCGACAATAACGGTCTAAGCTATGAGGCGATAAAAAGTCTAAGAACAAACTTAATGTTTAGTATGGGTTCAGTTGCCAAAAGTGGTCAGCGTGCTAGAGTCATTTTAATTACAGGTGAAAGCCCTGGGATTGGTAAATCTTTTATTTCATCTAACTTATCAGAGGTGTTTTCGCAGTTAGATAAAAAGGTTCTGATTATAGATGCAGACATGAGATTGGGTGAACTGCACAAGATGTTTAATATGGATCAAAATAATGGTCTAGGAGACTATCTATCACTGCCTAAAGTTGAGAGTCAGACAGTATCTATTATTGGAGTGCAGTCCGCAGAATATTTAGAACCGCTACCACAAAGTATTGTCGATTATATTCATCCAACTGGCATGGATAATATTGACTTCATACCACGAGGTCAGAATCCTCGTAACCCATCAGCTTTACTGGTAAGTGATAAATTTGTAGAATTGATGAATAATCTTAATGTGCATTACGATTATATTATTATTGATACGCCGCCTGTTTTAGCCGCATCAGACGCTATTATTTTATCCGAATATGCGGATAAAGTTTTAATGGTTGCTCGCTATGATAAATCTATAGAAGGTCAAGTAGCTTATGCGGTTAGACAAATGCATAAAGCCAACATAAAAGTAGATGGTATTATCTTAAATGATGTACAGCAAGGTATCTTGAGCAAATATAGTTATCACTATAGTTATGCTTATGGCAATAATAACTAATATATATCTTAACCATATCGTATTATCTTGCTTATTAGTACTTAAATGAAATAGTTGCTTGTTATGCCAATTGATCCATCAATAATTTCTAAGAAAGATAAAATATCTTCTATAGAGCCTAATGATTTTGCTGAGCGTACTGCTAGGATATTGTTGAGCCTGCCTCGAAGCGTTAAGCGTAGTATTTTAATATTGGCTGATTTTATCATGTCAGTAGTTTGTCTATTCTTTGCCGTTGCAGCACGCTATGGGTATGTAGACCATCATGTAAGTTTATGGTTATTAAGTGTCAGTGCACTGATTCCAGTATTATGCCTATATGCTATTGGATTTTATAATGGCGTGGCACGAGGGTTCTTTGATGCGATGATGGGTAGCGTATTACAACTTTTCTTTGTACTCATCATCGTTGCCCAAACTGTTTTATATTTTAAATTACTACCCGGTATCCCTCGTGCAGTACCTATCTTATATCTGTTTCTATTTTTTATATGGCTATGGAATAGCCGCTTAACGATTAGAGAGCTGCTAGCAAGGTGGCAGGGTCAAAGGCAGCAACATAAGTATGATGATTATGATAACGTTGTTATTTATGGGGCAGGAGAGGCAGGCAAAGAGCTCCTAGAAGGTTTGAGAAACTCTCATAAGTATAACGTGGTCGCTTATATTGATGATGATCCGCAGCTCACCGGTGCTTATTTACTTGGTAAAAAGATTTATCCTGCTCATAAGTTGGTGAGTTTAGTAGATGAGCTTGAGATTGCACAAGTTTTTTTAGCCATTCCCTCTATCAGCCGTGCGCAAAAAAGGCAGATTATAGATAAATTATCTGGCATAGCCATTAAAATTAAAGAGCTACCAAGCTTAGAAGAAATCGCTGACGAAAAAGTCACTGTCAGTAGTATGCGCAAAATTGATATTTTAGATGTGCTAGATCGGCAAACGGTGGAGCCAGATGAGCAGCTGTTGCAGCTCAATATCACAAATAAATGCGTATTAGTGACTGGTGCTGGGGGCTCTATCGGTAGTGAGTTATGCCGACAAATTATTAAAAATAAACCTCAGTGTCTGGTTCTTTACGAGCTGTCTGAGTTTGCACTTTATAGTATCCATCAAGAGCTGATAGCAAAACAAGCTAGTAACCTTGCTTATCAAAACATTAAAATCATTGCCGTTATTGGTAATGTAACTAACGAACCGAACCTGCTTAGAATACTTAATCTCCATGATATACAGACTGTCTATCATGCAGCTGCTTATAAACATGTGCCTATGGTAGAGCACAATCCTTTTGAGGGTGTTATCAATAATACCAAAGGCACTTATCACTGTGCGCGAGCAGCTATCAAAGCCAATGTTGAGACATTTGTGCTTATCTCTACAGATAAAGCTGTAAGACCGACCAATGTGATGGGCGCTTCTAAGCGTTTAGCGGAATTAGTCTGTCAAGGTCTAAGTCAGACAAACAATAAAACCTGTATTAGTATGGTGCGCTTCGGTAATGTCCTTGGCTCGTCAGGCTCTGTCGTACCCGTATTTACTAAGCAAATAGAACAAGGTAAGCCAATAACAGTTACCCATCCTGATGTTACGCGTTATTTTATGACGATCCCAGAGGCGGCGAACTTGGTTATCCAAGCAGGTGCAATGGCATCAGGTGGTGAAGTATTCGTGCTTGATATGGGCGAGCCGGTCAAGATTATTGATTTAGCACATCGAATGATTCATTTAAGCGGTTTTGATATTAAAGATGCTGCCCATCCTGAAGGTGATATCGAGGTCATCTTTACGGGTCTTAGAGCAGGAGAAAAGCTCTATGAGGAGCTAATCATTGGTGAAGATAATGTCGAAGCAACCGATCATCCTCTTATCATGCAAGCGATAGAGCATAGCTTTCCATTAGCCGATATTGAAACCGTATTGTTCGAGATTACTGAAAGGCAAAAAGAGTTTGATGTACCTTGGCTAAAGCAGCAGTTTAAGCAGTTTGTGGAAGGCTATCAGGAAGGAGCTACTCCGACATAGCATAGTAACTATTATGCTCATATTATTTAAATAGACGCTACAATAATATCAAAATAACTATGATTCTTTCCGCTATTTTTTTAGGTTAAATACAATTTATTCATATGATAAAACTTAAAGCTAATAGTTTCGTTGGGGGTGCTGGAGTCTATTTATTTTCTAATATTCTTAATGTTGTAATTCCTTTCATCTTATTACCGATACTAACGCGTTATCTAAGTCCTTCTGAATATGGTGAAGTAGCTATGTTCCAGACTTTGTTAGGTGCAGTAGGTGCGTTCGTAGGAATTACTTTTGTTGGTGCTGCAGGACGTAAATTTTATGATACTGACCTTAAACAAGGTGAGCTTGCTGAATTTATAGGCTCTTGCATTCAACTTATTCTGATTTTCTCACTGGTAGTATTAACAGTATGTTTTCTTTTCCGAATACAGCTTTCTGGATGGATAGGGATTAAGACTGAATATATTACTTGGGCTGTACTCGTTGCATCTTTTAATGTAATTATCACAATACGCTTAGATCAGTGGCAAATAAGGAAACAAGCCATTAAATATGGTGTATTGCAAATCTCACAAAGTCTATTTAATATGCTTTTATCGTTGCTCTTTGTCGTTGCTCTTTTAAAAGGAGCAGAAGGGCGAATAGATTCTCAGATAATAGTAAGTTTGGTGTTTGTAGTGTTAGCGTTATACCTCTTAAACAAAGATAATATCCTTAAAGTTTTTGTATGGCGAAAAGAGTATTTATTTGAGGCACTCAAATTCGGTGTTCCTCTTATCCCTCACATAGCTGGTAGTTTTTTGCTACTGTCAGTAGATCGCTTTGTTATTAATAAAGAAATAGGAATTGCCGAAGCTGGAATATATATGGTTGCTGTCCAGTTAACAGCAGCAATAGGTATTGTTTTCGATGCTATCAATAAAGCATATATACCTTGGTTATTTGAAAAGCTAAAAGCTGACCAGTTAGAAGAAAAGCAAAAAATAGTTAAATTAACCTATGCTTGGTTTTTTCTAATTATCTTAGGTGTTATGCTTTCTTTTTTCATTGGACCGCCATTGGTGGTGTTAATAGCAGGCGAACAATATGCTCAAGCGGGTAAGGTAATAGGGTGGTTGGCATTAGGACAAGGCTTTCAGGGCATGTATCTTATGGTTACTAACTATATATTTTACTCTAAAAGAACCGGCTTGCTTTCATTAGCATCTATTAGCTCAGGTATATTAAATTTAATTTTATTGATTGTTTTAGTACGTATTATTGGTTTGGAAGGTGCAGCGATTGCATTTGCTATATCAATGTGCATTCGTTTCTTATTAACATGGTGGATAGCGCATAAGCGTCATCCAATGCCTTGGTTTAATTTCATTAAGTAGATAGGTTTATTATGGCTTCTATTTTAAAATTAATTGGTAGAGAAAAAAAGTTATTCACTGCTGATATTAGTAATCATTCAGAAAAGATTTTAGAGATTGTTTCTAGTTCACGGTTTTTAGTTTTAGGTGGTGCTGGATCTATCGGTCAAGCAGTCGTTAAGGAAATATTTAAACGTAATCCACAGAAGCTTCATGTTGTGGATATCAGTGAAAATAACTTGGTTGAATTGGTACGTGATATTCGTAGCTCTTTTGGCTATATCAATGGTGACTTTCAGACCTTTGCATTAGATATTGGCTCTATTGAATATGATGCTTTCTTTAAGGCCGATGGGAAGTTCGATTATGTGCTTAATTTGTCTGCATTAAAGCATGTACGTAGTGAAAAAGACCCTTATACGTTAATGCGCATGATTGAAGTTAATATATTCAATACAGATAAAACACTACAACAGTCTATTGATCAAGGTGTCAAAAAGTATTTTTGTGTATCTACGGATAAAGCAGCTAACCCAGTGAATATGATGGGAGCGTCAAAACGTATTATGGAAATGTTCTTGATGCGACGTAGTCTTGAAATTGATATTTCTACTGCACGTTTTGCCAATGTTGCTTTCTCTGATGGGTCGTTATTACATGGTTTTAATCAGCGCTTGGAAAAACGTCAGCCTATAGTTGCGCCTAATGACATAAAACGTTATTTCGTTACCCCGCAAGAGTCTGGTGAGCTGTGTCTAATGTCATGTGTTTTCGGTGAAAATCGTGATATTTTCTTTCCTAAGCTTAGTGAAAGTTTACATCTGATTTCATTTGCTGATATTGCTGTCAAATATCTTACACAAAAAGGTTTTGAACCGGTATTGTGCAGCACTGAAGATGAAGCAAGAGAGTTAGCTAAAACCCTACCGGAGCAAGGCAAATGGCCTTGTTTATTTACTGGCAGCGATACAACGGGCGAAAAAGACTTTGAAGAGTTTTTTACTGATGCAGAAATACTGGACATGCAGCGCTTTAGTAATTTAGGAGTGATTAAAAATGAGCCCGTGTTTAATGCTGATTTGCTAGCAGAGTTTGAAGGAAGCATTTGCTCAATGAAAAGTAACTTAGCATGGGATAAAGAAGCTATTGTTGAACTTTTCTTTAAAATAATCCCTGATTTCGGTCATAAAGAAACAGGTAAGTATCTTGATAGCAAAATGTGAGACAAAAATGCAAACACAACTAATTCAACTAGTTAGAAACATCTATTCCACCAACGACTTTATTCCATTGCATGCTCCAACTTTTACAGGTAATGAGCAGACATATTTAGCCGAAACTATTACTAGCACTTTTGTATCAAGTGTAGGTAAGTTTGTTAGCGAGTTCGAACAAAAAATTGAGGCTTTCACGCATACTTCGCGTGCTATTGCTACTGTAAATGGCACTGCAGCCTTGCATTCAGCTTTACACTTGTCAGACGTGAAGGCAGGTGACTTGGTATTGACTCAAGCTTTAACTTTTGTAGCAACATGCAATGCATTACACCACATGGGAGCTAAGCCAGTTTTTATTGACATCGAGCTCAATTCTTTTGGTTTGTGCCCTAATGCTACTTCTGCATGGTTATCGGATAATGCTATGCTAGACGGTGATGATCAGTGTCGTCACAAAGAAAGTGGAGCTGCAATAAAAGCGGTCATGCCAATGCATACCTTTGGTCATCCAGTCCAGATTGATGAGCTATTAACAATTTGCCAAGAGTGGAATCTAACTTTAATTGAAGATGCTGCTGAAAGCTTAGGTTCCTATTATAAGAATCAACATACGGGTACTTTAGGACGCTTTGGCGCATTAAGCTTTAATGGTAATAAAGTAATTACTACTGGCGGCGGCGGTATGCTGTTGTGCCGTGAGCAAGCCGACGGTATGAGAGCCAAACATATCACCACTACCGCTAAAGTACCACACGCCTATGAGTTCTACCACGATGAAGCAGGGTTTAATTACCGAATGCCCAACCTTAATGCCGCTTTAGGCTGTGCACAAATGGAGCAGCTTCAGGCGAAGCTTGCTAATAAGCGAGTTATTGCTAAGCGTTACGCTGAGTTTTTCGAGGGAAGTAACTTTCGTTTTGTAAAAGAGCCTGATTATGCGCGTTCCAACTACTGGTTAAATGCGGTAGTCTGTCCCGATTTAGATACACGTAATACTCTATTAGAAACTACAAATGCACAAGGTGTCATGACTCGTCCCGTTTGGCAACTGATGCACCGTTTACCTATGTTTGCTAATGCTTTACGCGGTGATCTTACCAATTCTGAGTGGGCAGAAGCCAGATTAGTTAATTTACCTAGCTCTCCTGTAGGAAAATAATATGAGAATTGCAGTATTTACCGGAACAAGAGCAGAGTACGGACTTTTGTATTGGCTGTTAAAAGATATACAAGCAGATCCAACTTTAGAGTTGCAATTACTTGTATCAGCTATGCATTTATCCCCTGAATTCGGTATGACTTACCAACAAATCGAATCAGATGGCTTTGTTATTACTGAAAAAGTTGAGATGCTACTTTCTTCAGACTCTGCAGTAGGTACTGCTAAAAGTATAGGGTTAGGAATTATTGGTTTTGCAGATGCTTTATTGCGTATGCAACCTGATGTATTGATTGTTTTAGGTGACCGTTTTGAAGCGCTAGCAGTTGCGCAGGCCGCTATGATTTTACGCATTCCTATTGCACATATTCATGGTGGAGAGATAACGGAAGGTGCGTATGATGATGCCATCCGTCATGCTATTACCAAGCTAAGTTTATTGCATTTTACCTCAACCGAAACCCACCGTAATCGTGTTATCCAATTAGGGGAATCGCCTAGTCGGGTGCATAATGTTGGGGCGGTAGGATTGGATCATTTACAGCGCAGTGATTTAATGTCGATTAAAGCATTAGCAAGTTCTTTGAATTTCAAGCTTAATCAGCCTTATGTTTTAGTTACTTATCACCCAGTAACTTTGGCTTCTGAGCCAACTAAAGAGTCTTTTTTAAACCTACTAAATGCACTTGAACAATTTCCTGAGTACCAAATTATATTAACCTACCCGAATGCTGATGATGGTGGTAGAGAGATTATTTCTGTGCTAGAAGCTTATGCCCAAAAACAGCCAAAACGTGTGTTGGCAGTACCTTCACTAGGTCAGCTACGTTACTTGAGTGCTGTAAAGTACGCTGCGGCTGTTGTAGGCAATTCTTCTAGTGGCATTATTGAAGTTGCTTCTTTTAAAGTGCCAACAGTTAATATTGGTGAAAGACAGCGTGGACGAATGGCTGCCGAAAGTGTTTTTTCTTGTGCAGCAGATACAGATTCTATTGTTACTACACTTAAAGCAGCATTAAATGCTGACCTGAGTCGGGTAGTGAATCCTTATGGAAAAGGTAATGCGAGTGGCGAAATTTTAGAGCATTTGAAAGTGGCTAAATTGACTACAATAAAGACATTTTATGATTTGAAAGGAGACGGTTAGTTATGGTCAAAATTATTGCTGAAGCGGGTGTTAACCATAATGGTAATAAAGATCTGGCTTTTAAATTGGTTGACGCTGCACATAGTGCGGGTGTTGACATTGTTAAGTTTCAAACATTTAAAGCCAAAAACTTAGTAACTAAAAGTGCTCAACAGTCAGAATATCAAACACGTAATACAGGTATTTCTGAATCACAATTCGAAATGCTTAGTCGCCTTGAACTGGACTATGATACCCATAAAGCTTTAGTTCATTACTGTAATAAGTTAGGTATTGAGTTCCTTTCTACAGCTTTTGATAAAGAGAGTCTACATTTTCTAGTAAATGATTTGAAATTGAAAACTTTAAAGATTCCATCAGGTGAATTGACTAACGCACCGTTTGTATTGGAACATGCACAAACAGGATGCGATCTAATTGTATCAACTGGTATGGCAAGTTTAGCAGAGGTTGAAGCTGCTCTAAGTGTCATTGCGTTTGGCCTGATCAATGCAAGCGATTCACAGCCTAATGAGCAAGCTTTTGCAGAGGCTTATGTGAGTGAAATAGGCCAAGCTGCATTAAAAGATAAAGTGACCATCTTGCATTGTACAACTGAATATCCAGCGCCAGTGAATGAGATTAATCTGAGCGCTATGAATACCTTGAGGTCTACTTTTAAATTGACAGTTGGTTATTCAGACCACAGCGCTGGTATTACTATTCCTATAGCCGCAACAGCTCTAGGTGCCCAATTGATTGAAAAACACTTTACCTTAGATAAAACGATGCCAGGTCCTGATCATAAAGCTTCATTAGAACCTGGTGAGCTAACTGCTATGGTGCATGCCATTCGTGATGTTGAACAAGCTTTAGGTAATGGTATCAAAGGCCCACAACCTTCAGAAATAAAAAATAAACCAATAGCACGTAAAAGTTTAGTAGCAGCAGAAGTAGTTAAAGCAGGTGAGCAGTTTACTGAAAGTAATCTAACTATCAAGAGACCTGGAACTGGCGCCTCTCCTTATCTTTATTGGTCTTTGTTAGGTAAAATAGCTCAGCAAGATTATGTTGAAGGAGACGTTATTCATGTCTAAGCCATTAGTTATAATAGGCGCAGGTGGCCATGCTTCAGTTTTAACTGAAATACTACTGACTGAAGGACGTAAAATTATCGCTGTTGTTTCTCCAGAGATAATTATGGATAGTAGTCCACTTGCAGGTATGAATAGATTGATGACGGATGAAGCTTTATTAGCTACTTATTCACCAGAACAAGTCGAACTAGTTAATGGCATGGGTGCAATCCCAGGTAATGATATGCATTTCCGACTGTTTAACTACTTTTCTGAGAAAGGCTATCATTTTATATCTGTTATCTCACCTGACGCTATTGTTTCGAAATGCGCACGATTAGCTGACGGTGTGCAAATTATGGCCGGCGCAATTGTACAAACAAATGCAAGTGTTAGTATGAATTGTATAGTCAATAGTGGGGCGATTATCGAGCATGATTGTTGCATAGGTGCTCATAACCATATTGCTCCTAATGCTACATTGAGTGGTGGTGTGATTACAGAGAATCAAGTACATGTAGGTACTGGAGCTAATGTAATACAAGGCATAAAAATTGATGAGCAAGCTATTATAGGCGCTGGCTGTACTATAGTTAGAGATGTACCTAAAAAGCAAGTCATTGTTCCTGCACGCAGCCGTATTCTTCGTTAGGAAAGAACTTATGAATGATTGGAAAAATGTAGTTCTAAAACCTGAAGCAACTATTCGTGACGCAATGCGCACTATTGATGAAGCTGCCCTACGTATCGGATTGGTCTGTGATGATCAATATAGATTGCTCGGTACTATAACTGATGGTGATATTCGTCGCGGTTTATTAGCAGCTACTGACATGTGCGACCCTGTCACTAAAGTAATGAATAAAATACCTACTGTTGTAAAACCAACGGATACACGTCAGCAACGTATAGATATTATGGATAAGTATGATTTATTATCTTTACCTATAGTCGATGACGAAAACTGCTTGGTTGGTTTAGAGACCTTACATCAAGTACTACAGCCAAAAAAACGTGATAACCCAGTGTTTATTATGGCTGGAGGTTTTGGTACACGTTTACGGCCCTTAACGGATCACTGCCCAAAACCTATGTTGCGTGTAGGTGATAAACCAATGCTTGAGCATTTAGTTAACCAATTTATTAGTTTTGGATTTCATGATTTTTATATATCTACGCATTATATGCCGGAGCAGATTCGTGAGCACTTTGGCGATGGTAGCCAATGGGGTATAACAGTCAGTTATGTTCATGAAGATTCGCCACTAGGTACAGGTGGTGCTCTAGGGTTACTACCAAAAAATTTGTCTAATTTGCCTTTAATTATGATGAATGGTGATGTATTGACCAAAGTAGACTTTAAACATTTGCTTGAGCATCATGAATCAAATGATTTTGATGCAACCATGTGCGTACGTGAACTTGAGCATAAGGTATCTTTTGGAGTGGTAGAAAGTCAGGACGATCTGATTACTGATATGATCGAGAAACCTACTTACCGCTATCATATTAATACTGGTATATACGTTTTAAGTCCTGACTGTGTAGCTGCTGTACAGCCAAATGAAAAGATAGATCTGCCTACATTGTTAGCACAAAGAATGGAACAAAGTAAGAGAGTAGGTATTTACACAAGCTATGATTATTGGTTAGATATAGGTCAAATGGATGACTACCAAAAAGCCCAACAAGATATTAAAGGCTTCTTATAATGAATATAGCTATTATTCCTGCTAGAGGTGGTAGCAAGCGTTTGCCAGGTAAGAATATAAAAGACTTAGCTGGTAAACCAATGATCGCATGGACTATAGAAGCGGCATTAGATAGTGGTGTATTTGATTACGTGTTTGTCAGCACAGATAGTGAAGATATTGCCATAATATCTAAAGACTTTGGTGCTGAAGTTCCATTTTTAAGACCTGATGAGATTTCTACAGATATAGCTACAACTAATGATGTGGTCACTCATTTAGTTGAATGGTTTGAAGAAGAATATAATAGAGAAGTTATTACAGTAGCAATTCTCCAGCCTACCTCACCGTTAAGAAATGCTCAGCATATTCAAGAAGCTTTTAAAGTAATGAAAGACATGCATGCAAAAGCAGTTATATCTGTCTGTGAGCTTGAACATCCTATCCAATTTTGTAACAAATTAGACTTAGATGGATCGATGAATGGATTTATAGATTCGAAAAATATTAAAAGAACGCAAGATCTAGAACCTTACTATAGATTAAATGGTGCTATATATCTTTTTGGACGTAGCTATGTAAACAGCTTAAAAAGTCTTTATAGTAAGGGAACTTATTCTTATATAATGGATTCTTCTGCATCTATAGATATTGATACAAAGGAAGATTTTAAATTAGCCGAATTTTTTAAGACAAATGGAGTTTAAAATGAATTTTTGCACTAAATGCGTAATGCCAGACACAAGACCGGGAATTCAATTTGATGCTGACGGAGTATGCTCAGGCTGTCAAAGTTTTGAAAAACGTAAAGGAATTGATTTTGACAAGCGTTTCGACGAGCTAAAACTGTTATGTGATAAATATCGTGGGATGAATGGCGCAGATGGTTATGACTGTATGGTTGCTGTTAGCGGTGGCAAAGACAGCCATTTTCAAGTGTATATCATGAAAGAAATAATGGGTATGAATCCCTTGCTAGTATCCGTAGAAGACAACTTCCCTATGACTGATGCTGGTATTCATAACTTAAAGAATATATCGGAAGCTTTCGGTTGCGATATCATAAGTATTAAACCAAATATAAAAGCTCAGAAAAAGATAATGAAATATACTTTTGAAAAATATGGAAAACCAACTTATTTTTTAGACCGCTATATTTATACATATCCATTACATATGGCTGAAAAGTTCAACACACCGTTGCTAGTATATGGCGAAAATATTAGCTATGAATATGGTGGCGACTTTGCTGAAGATACTTATTCTGCAAAAAATCAAATTAAAAACGGTGTGGCCTCTGGTATAACCAAAGAAGAATTGTTAATAGATGGTGTGACCTCAAAGGATTTAAACTTCTTTAATCCGCCTAATGATAAAATTTTAGATAAACTTGATCCTATTTACCTAGGTTACTTTTTAAGTTGGAATAGTTTTAGCAACTATAATTTAGCAAAAAGTAGAGGGTTTCACGATTTGACCCATGAATGGAACAGAACCCACCATATTGAGCAGTTTGACCAAATTGAGTCACCAGCTTACTTAGTACATCCATGGTTAAAATATCCTAAGTTTGGTCACGCAGCAGCCACAGATTATGCTTCAAGAATGATTCGCTATGGAATGTTAAGTAGAGATGAAGCAGTTGATTTAGTAAAAAAACATGATCATGCGCTTGATCCTAGAACAGTAAAAGAGTTCTGCGATTTTCTAGGTTATAAAGAACAAGAATTTTGGTCAATTATTGATGGTTTGTATAATGAAGATATCTTTGAAAAGCAAGCTTATTCTGGTTGGAAGTTAAAGTAATTAAAATATATAGCTTATTATTTATAGAGTTAAAGTTTATTGAGATCTGAACTTGGCACTTACACCGTTTGTCTTCAAATAACTTTAGATTGAAAGTACCTAATTTATTTATTATGAGCAGGTTTTTTAATATAATAGTGTCGAAAAATAGAAGTTTATTTTTAAGTTGATATTAAAAATAAGCGATCTTCGATTCGATCATTACTGCTTGGGTAAATTTTTCTAAGCTTCTAAAGTACACAGCAAGCGAGTGCAATTCTTCCTAGCGGAATATTGTTTTTAATATACCTTTTCTGTTTTTAACTGACTGTATATCGAGTTGTAAAATTAGTTAAGATATTTGCGTTATCGGCAATTTACATGTTGTCAAAAGTAATTTTAGCTATTTGCAGTTCCCTTATGTCATTATTGAATAACCTTTAATCAACAAATATTTTTTAAAAATTTCTGTTAATGAGGTGAAAATATATTATTATGTAATAATTATGTTATACATAATTATTACATAATAATATATTTTAACTTACTGATAGTTGTAAATTATGGATAGTAACAGAAAAACCCCAAGAAGCTTGATTATGTGTGTGACACCATTACAAATGATAATAGCTGAGAAAGTTATAGAACTGAACATAGATAAAGATTTCGACTTGATTGTTATAGCTCTAAGTCATAATGATAAGTATACACATTACTATAATAGATTAAATAAGAAATGTTTAGATAGTATATATTATATTTCCGAAACTGGTCTAAAGGGTTTTTTTGGTTATACTAAAAAAATAAAAGAAAGTAATTTAAATAAAGATTATCAGGAAATATACTTAGCAAGTATAGATTCTAGGCATTTTCAATATATTATTTCCAAAAATTCTTTAGCTCAAATTTATACTTTCGACGATGGCTTAGCTAATATTATTAGTAATGATATTTATTATTCTGATATAGAACCGAACATATGGAAGAAGGCTATATGGTATCTTCTAGGAATAAGGTATTATATGAAGGACATAAAGAAATTATCGATAATGCACTATACAATATATGAAGATATTCCTAATATTATAGGCAATACTAAGTTAATTAAACTTTATGAAGAAGAGGAAGAAGCTGTACATACAAATACATCAGTGAAGATATATTTAGGACAGCCACTATTAGAGCTTTCTAATAAAATCGATAATAGTTATGTAGAAGATGTTTTGAATAAAATTAAAATAGACTTTTATTATCCGCATCCTAGAGAAAAAGAAATCCCTTTAGGCGATTTTGATATCATTGACAGTATGTTGGTTTTTGAAGATTACATTATAGAGTATTTAAAGTGTAATCCAAAAGTAAGTGTTGAGGTTTATAGTTTTATCAGTACTGCTATTTTAAATATATCTCATTTAAATCGTGTAAGCGCAAAATATATTTACAATTCTTATTTGTATGATAGTTACAAAGAGTTTTATGACTTTATAGAAAAAGAACTTAAAATAGATTATATTGATTTGAATGTTTAATATATTAAGTTTGTTCATCGCCTGCATTTAGATTAATTTTTAGAATTTCCATATATAAAATTTTGTAGAATATAATCATGAAAAAAATATGTTTTTTAATTGGTAATCTTAATAATTCTGGAGGTACCGAGAGAGTAACAACTCTTATCGCCAATGAATTAGCAAAAATGAATTATAATATTTTTATTATTAGCTTCAAAGGCGATAAAGAGCCCTTTTTTGAGTTAGATGATAGTATCAAAATCTATTCTTTATATTCCGATAGTATTTCCTTTAAAACTAATTTTTTTGGTGTAATTTGGAAGCTGAGAAGTTTTATTAAAAATAATAAGGTTGATACATTGATTGTGGTAGATAGTATATCTTGCATTTTTAGTGTACCTGCACTTTATAGGTTAAAAATAAACCATATTTGCTGGGAACATTTTAATTTCAATATTAATCTTGGTGTAAGGTCAAGAGATTTAGGACGAAAATTAGCTGCTAGATATTGTGATTATATCATTACGCTTACTCAAAGGGACAAAGAACTATGGGAACAGGGGCTAAAAAATATTCAAGCCAAACTTGTCCCGATTGCAAACCCTACTCCTTATGAAAATACCAATCATATACCTAGTTTAGAATATAAGACCGTCCTTGCTATGGGTCGTCTAACGTACCAGAAAGGTTTTGATTTATTAATAGACGCTTGGGCTGTAGTTTGTAAAACTAATCTTGATTGGACATTGCGTATAGTAGGAAGTGGTGAAGATGAGGAAAACCTAAAGCAACAAGCTAAAAATTTTAGTATTGAAGATAGAGTTAATTTTGTGCCCGCAACTAAAAACGTTGAGACACATTACACAACAAGCTCATTTTATTGCCTAAGTTCACGCTTTGAAGGTCTTCCGATGGTATTATTAGAAGCGCAAGCTTTTGGTTTGCCTATAGTTGCATTTGATTGCGATACAGGACCAAGCGAATTAGTAAATTCAAAAAATGGAATGTTAGTAGAGAAAGAAAATATACAGCAATTATCAACGGCTTTAATTGCATTAATGAATAATAGTAAATTACAGTATTTGAAAAAAGTAAATAATACAGTTTCCACAAATAAAAACTTTACTGTGAAGAATCAAATTGGTCTATGGTTAGATATCCTATGATTAATATAAAATTCACGTATAAAAAATTTTTTTACTGGACGTTTGTAGCTCTTGTAGGTTCAATGTATGTAATTTCTCTTTCCAATATGCCAAATGAATGGTTTCGTGATAGAGATAACTATCTAATTTATGCAAATTATCCAGAATCAATAATTGATCTATATGAAAATAAATTTATATTAATAGTGAATGAACCTTTTTTTCTATATTCAAATATCTGGCTAGGAAAAATATTTGAAAATGATTTCATTCCTAATTTTTTTGTATATTTCATCACTACTGTATTTATTTTTTTTATAGGATATAATGCAAAGAGTACAATTGGTTTTATTTTTGGACTGGTTTTATCTATTCTTATACCTTATATTCTTCAAGCGGAGTTAGTTGCTTTACGTCAAGGTTTGGCTACGGCTTTATTTATACCATTCTTTTTCTTAGTAAAAGATGATAAGAAAATTTTGGTTATTCTATTAGTCTGTGCTTTTTTTCATTCTATATTTTTCTTATTTTTTTTGTTCTATTTTTTAAATTTTTTTGTTTTAAGTAGGTTCAGTATAAGAAAAAAATTAATTATAAATTCTGTTTTTATGATGATTTTATCCCTTATAGGTATAGTTGTTGCTAAGTATCTTGGTCTCAGACAGGGTTCTGAATATATGGGAGTTGAAGGCGATGTTGGTGGTGGCGCTTTCCTATTGTTTGCTTTTGTGTTCGTATATGTATATGCATATGGAAATAAAGATAATAAGAGGCTTTATGAGTTTGTTATGATCGGGTTGACGATATTTCTTACCTCTTACTTTTTATCTCCTGTTTCAGGCAGGCTTTTTAATACAGTAGCCCCTTTTCTTGTTTTCTTATTAGTTAGTAAAAATAGAACTATTGATTATATATTTATTAGTTTTTTGTCTGTTGTTTTTTTAGCCTTATTCCTAAGTGGTTCCTATTATGAACTTTTAGCGGTTTCTGAGTTATTGATACCAGAATACTTTATGAAATATTTGCAAAGTCTGTTTAGTTTATGAAAATTTTATACTTGATTACAGGCTTAGGATTAGGTGGTGCAGAAAGAGTTGTAGTTGACCTTTCTGACCAAATGAATTTATTAGGTCACAATGTAAAAATTGCTTACCTAACAGGCGAGATTCAAGTTAAGCCTGCTTCGTCGGACGTAGAGATAATAGCCTTACATTTAAATTCAGCAAAAGATTTTTTATTAGCATCAAAAAAATATCAAAAGCTAGTTAAGAGCTTTCGCCCTGATGTAGTGCATGCTCATATGGTGCACGCAAATATGTTTGCTCGCCTGAATCGTGCATTCTGTCCAGTTTCAAAACTTATTTGTACTGCTCACAGTTCTAATGAAGGTGGTAGAGCTCGTATGCTGGCTTATCGTCTCACTAATAGATTGTCAAATCTTAATACTAATGTGAGTGAAACAGCAGTTAATGCTCTCATCGACAGAGGCGCTTTTTCTAGAAAAAATTTAATTAATGTTTATAATGGGATTGATTTAAGCCGATTTGAAAAAAAATCTGACTTCATAGCGCTTAATCAAAATTTTATAAATATTCTAGCGGTAGGTCGTTTTAGCGATGCTAAAGACTATCCTAATTTAATTAGTGCTTTTGCATTACTTAGAAAGAATAATAATAGGGGTATTAAGCTTAGTATTGTAGGTGATGGTGAGCTTAGACCTCAAATAGAATCTTTAATTAAAGAGTTAGGTTTAGATAGAGATATCACATTATTGGGCAGACGCTCAGATATTCCACAGCTATTAAATCAAGCTGATATTTTTGTACTAGCCTCTAAGTTTGAGGGTTTTGGGCTGGTAGTTGCTGAGGCTATGGCTTGCGAATGCTATGTAGTTTCAACTGATTCTGGCGGTGTAGCCGAAGTGATGGGCAATACAGGCCAACTAGTCCCTATTCAAGACAGTCAAGCATTAGCTGATGCATTACAAAACGCCGTAAATTTAAGTGATGAAGATAGAGTAGATAATAATAAAAAGGCTAGAGCGCGAGTTGAAGAGCTTTTTTCTTTAAAAACCTCTGTACAAAAATGGTCAGCATTATATGAAGCAGAATAAAAAGATAGTTCTTATAGGTACGGCAGCCAGTAGCGTTTTAGGCTTTCGAGCTAACTTAATTAAAGCTTTATTAGCACAAGAGTACAGTGTTTATGCTTTTGTTTCTGAATATACTCAGGCTGAACTAGATAAGATAGAGTTTTTAGGTGCCATTCCAGTAATTTACCAGTTAAAGCGCGGCGGACTTAACCCTTTAGTAGATATTAAAGTTACTTATGAGCTTTCTAAGAAAATAAAGCAGATAGCGCCAGACTTAGTGTTTTCCTATTTTTCAAAACCAGTAATTTTTGGCACTATAGCAGCGAGAATAGCTAAAGTACCCAAGGTTATAGGTATGTTAGAAGGATTAGGTTATGCCTTTACTGATCAACCTGAAGGATTCAGTAAAAAAACATATCTTATTAAAAGCATTCAAATATTGCTGTATAAATTAGCTTTGCCTCAATTGAACAAACTTATTTTCTTAAATTCAGATGATTCAAAAGACTTATTAGATAAATATAATATTAAAGTCAAACAAGCTGAGATTCTGGGCGGTATAGGTTTAGATCTAGCAGATTACGCTTATCAGCCTGTAATAAATATTGAACGACCTATAAAGTTCATATTTGTTGGTCGTTTACTAAAAGAAAAAGGCATACATGACTTTATTGCTGCAGCACAGATAGTGAAGGAAAAGTATCCCCAAACACAGTTTACCGTTTTAGGCGCTATTGATGCTTCTAATTTAGGCGCATTAAAGCAATTAGAATTAGACAAGTTAGTTGCATCGCGTATTGTCAACTATCCTGGTAAAGTTGATAACGTGCACGATTGGTTAGTTGATTCTGATGTATTCGTGTTGCCATCTTATCGTGAAGGCTTACCACTCAGTACCCAAGAAGCAATGGCGATAGGGCGTGCTGTTATCACTACTGACGTTCCTGGTTGTCGTGATACCGTGATAGATGCGGTTAATGGGTTTTTAGTAGAGAAATGGAATCCTAAAGCGCTAGCTGAAAAAATGATTTATTTTATAGAAAATCCTGAACAGATTGTAACGATGGGCTATGAGAGTTATAAGATGGCACAAGAGAAGTTTGATGCGAACGAAGTCAATAAACACTTATTGGCTATTTTAGATCTTTAGTATCTATTAAATGGCTAAACGTAATATATTTTAATTTTCTAGACATATAAAAATTTAGAGTGAATAAAGGGCAGAGCATGAATATATTAGTAACTGGTGCCAACGGTTTTGTAGGTCACTCATTAGTTAATAATTTGATAGATACTAAGCACAGCGTTGTAGCCGGTGTTCGTGAAATTCCTTTAAAGAAGCTTAACTGTGAATACAGGCTTATAGGTAACCTTGAAGCTAACACTGATTGGAACGATGCACTAAAAGGTGTTGATGTAGTCGTTCATGCTGCCGCTCGTGTACATTTAATGAATGATAAGTCTGCTGACTCTCTTACTGAATTTCGTAAGGTTAATGTAGAAGGAACTTTGAATCTAGCTCGACAAGCTGTCGAAGCAGGTGTAAAGCGTTTTATATTTATCAGCTCAATTAAAGTAAATGGAGAAGGAACAGAGCTTGGTAAGCCCTATACTGCTGATTCTAAGCCTAATCCTATCGACCCTTATGGTATTTCTAAATATGAAGCTGAGCAAGGCTTACTTAAGCTAGCAGAGACTACGCCATTAGAAGTAGTAATTATTCGTCCGACCTTAGTTTATGGTGAAAACGTAAAGGGAAACTTTCATTCATTAATGAAATGGACTTATAAAGGAATTCCTTTACCAATAGGTGGTATCAAAAAAAACTTGCGTAGCTTAGTGTCTGTCGATAATTTGGTTGATTTTATTATTACCTGTATTGAACATAAAGACGCTAAAAATGAAGTATTTTTAATATCTGACGACGAGGACATTTCTACCGCTAGTTTATTAGAAAAAATATCAAAAGGTTTGGACGTCAAAAATAAAGCGGTAAATATACCTCCTAAACTCATCAATACGGCAGCAAGTGCACTTGGTAAATCAAGTGTGGCTCAAAGGCTATCAGGCTCTTTGCAAGTAGACATTAGTAAAGCTAAAAATTTATTAGATTGGCAGCCTAAATATTCAACTAGTGAATCAATTCGAAAAACAGCCGAATTTTATAAGTCAAACTTAGCTAGTCATAAAGCTATGACCTTACAAAGACCTTTAGACGTTATCTTTTCAGCAACAGGATTAGTAGTGGCTTCTCCACTATTAATCGGTACAACAATAATTGGTTACCTTGATACAGGCTCGCCTTTATTTATTCAAGAACGGGTAGGTAAAGAGCAGAAACCGTTTAAGCTTATTAAGTTTCGTACGATGAAGGTGAGCACAGAATCTGTTGCCAGTCACCTTGTCGACAACACTTCGATAACGAAATTAGGTAAAGTGCTGCGTAAAACAAAATTAGATGAATTACCACAACTGTTAAACGTAATAAAGGGCGAGATGAGCTTGGTAGGTCCAAGACCTAATCTTTTTAATCAAAACGAACTTATCAAAGCTAGAGAAGATATGGGTGTTTATAAGGTACTGCCTGGTATCACCGGTTTAGCTCAGTTAAGTGGTGTTGATATGTCGACACCTGAACGCTTGGCAAAAAAAGATAAAGAAATGATTGATAGTATGAACCTTAAAAACTACTTTTCTTATATTGTTAAGACTGCTTTGGGTAAAGGTAGTGGCGATGCAGTTAAATAAAACTCAATAAAATTTAGTCATTGGAAGTAATCTATTATGTATAAAAAACTAAGTATTCTATTGAGTTTTGGTGTTTTATCATCAGTGTCTATGCTGGCATCAGCGCAGAACCTGTATATGAACGATCTAAAGCTTAAAGCAGATCTTGACTGGCTTAATACTCAAGGGGTAGCACAGATTAGCACCAGTACTTGGCCGCTGACCGCTAATGAGATCAAACGCGCTTTAAATACCGCTAATGCCCAGACGTTAGCGCAGCAGCAGATACTACAGTCGGTACAAACGCGATTGAATCAGAACCGTGACTCAGTGGTAAAGGGATCGGCAGCATTGCATATACAAGCCGATAGAGATCAACTACCACAAAAATTCGCCGACGATCAACTTGCTGGTCAACAAGCAAGCGTAGGGGTGTCGCTTAGCGAAGCGGAATGGGAATTTAATTTACAAGCTAACTTAAAGAACGATAAGCTAATTGATGACGACTCAGATGTTAGCTTTGAGGGCTCATATCTTGCGGGTACTGTTGCTAATCAGTGGTTAATCGCAGGTAAAATTCCAACGTGGTGGGGACCTGGGCATGATGGTAGCCTTATTCGAGGCGATGCAAGCTTGCCAGTCGCTGGTTTCACCATGCAGCGTGATCAACAAACAACGCCGACATCTCCATATTTATCATGGGTCGGACCTTGGCAGTATCAGCTATTTGCTGGCCAGTTAGAGGATTATGAGGCGATTCCAGATACTAAGCTATTTGGTGCAAGGCTTACGGTTAGCCCATGGGAATGGTTAGAAGTCGGTGCGTCACGTACCTTTATGTGGGGCGGTGAAGGTCGTCCACAGAGTTTTAGTTCTTTTACTGATGCTCTTTTAGGAACCAAAGATAACGAAGCAACTAATAGTATTGAGGCAGCTGATGATCCAGCCAATCAGCTTGGCGGTTTCGATGCTCGCTTAAACTTATCACCATTGGTGAATGTACCTGCTGGCATTTATGGGCAGTATATCGGTGAAGATGAAGCAGGCGGTTTGCCAGCTAAAAACATGTATTTAGCAGGTATTGATTATGCATCTGCTGCTTATGGTAAACCTTACCAGCTTTATGCGGAATATACGGACACTCGTTCTAGTGGCGAAGTCAGAGGTATATCCTATGACCACTTTGTTTATACCGATGGCTATTATCAGCAAGGTTTCCCATTAGGTTATGCATTAGGTGGCGATGCGGAAAGTATCGCGCTTGGTGGTCGCTTATGGCTTGATAGTCGTAACTTTATCAATGCAAAATTACAGCATGCCAAAGTAAATCAAGCAAATGAAGCCATTAATCAAGCATTCCCAACGACTGATAAGCTGACCGTTCTCGATGTGGCTTGGGAACATCAATACAATCCAAAGACGCTTATATCTAGTAGGCTGTGGGCAGTAGATTCAGATATCCAGTCGACTGATGTCGGCGTAGGTGTAGGTATCGAGCTACAGACTTATTAGATGGTTGCTCAATCAGTTTACAAACGTCTTTGAACGTGAAAAGTCGGTTTATTAGCATTTAATAGATCGGTTTTTTTATAGTAATATTATTTTCTTTTAATTATCACCTTTTAATAGGGCGCTAGGATTTTTTGGCGTAGAGAGGTACAATATCATTCTTAATTATATAATCGATTCAATTTAGAAAAAATACAGTGTTGCTGGGACAAATGTTGCGAAGCCTCTGGAGTGCGAAGCGCACAGCAAGTGAGGAAAACATATCCCAGCAGCACGCTGTTTTTAACGTATCTCTTTTATATCCAACTGATTATAATCGACCAAGCTTAAGACAGGCATGCAAGTGGTTGCAGGCACTGTCTTTCTTTTTTTATCGCACCCTCTATTGGAGTTCTTATGTCTATTACGTCAACTGCCCAAGGATCTGCTACCGTTTTGGACGGTAAAGCACTTGCTAAACAAATAGAACAGCAACTGCGTACGCGTGTAGACGCTATTAAAGCTAAGACAGGGCGCACACCAAGCTTAGCGACGATATTGGTTGGTGATGATCCAGCCTCAGCGACTTATGTACGGATGAAGGGTAATGCTTGTAAGCGTGTTGGTATGGATTCTATACGAGTTGAGATGCCAAGTGTGACGACTACTGAAGAGCTTATATCTAAGATAGACGAGCTCAACAGCAATCCAGACGTCCATGGTATTTTGCTGCAACATCCAGTACCTGCGCATATCGACGAGCGTGCTTGCTTTGAGCAGATTGACTTGGCAAAAGACGTCGATGGGGTGACGTGTCTTGGTTTTGGTCGTATGGCGATGCAGCAGTCCGCTTACGGTTCGTGCACCCCGCAGGGTATCATGCATTTACTAGCGCATCATAATATTGAGTTGGCAGGTAAAGAAGCGGTGGTCGTAGGGCGTAGTGCTATCTTGGGTAAGCCAATGGCGATGATGCTATTAAATGCCAACTGTACGGTGACGATTTGCCATTCAAGAACACAGGATTTAGAATCCCATATTAAGCGCGCCGATATCGTTGTTGGCGCAGTTGGCGTGCCTGAGTTGATCAAAGCTGATTGGATTAAAGCTGGTGCTGTGGTTATCGATGCCGGCTTCCATCCAACCGATAATGGCGGCGTTGGTGATATCGAATTGCAAGGCGTAGAAAATATCGCCAGTGCTTATACACCAGTCCCCGGCGGCGTCGGTCCAATGACCATTAATACCCTTATACGCCAAACAGTCGATGCTGCTGAAAAATCAGCGGGTTTAGATGGTAGCGTAAGCAGCTGATGAAACTACTATCAGAGCAGCGGTCTGAGCAGGAAATTAGTAGAGAAAAAGATGCCAATATACTGAAACCAAATATGGGCATGCATGAACGTCTACAATATATCGGCAGAGAGTTTGTCGATATTTGCCACTATATTATATTATTCTTAATCAGTATAGTGGTAGTTTGGACAGCCGGTAAAGAGTTTTTTATTATATTCCAAAAAGGCTCGGCAGATTTAAAAGATATCTTATTACTCTTTATTTATCTTGAGCTGCTGGCGATGATTGGTATTTATTTTAAAACGCATCGTTTGCCGGTACAGTTTTTAATATTTATCGCTATTACAGCCTTGTCACGACATTTAGTGGTCGATGTACAAGCCGTGTCGGATAACTTTCATCTGTGGTTATTGGCAACGATTTCTTTTGCCATTATGGTACTCAGTGCTTCCATTGTCATACTAACGTGGACCGCTAAAATGTTTGGGCGACCAGAAGATTATTTGGACGATCATCAAGTTCCTAGTACTGAGCATCATCTGCCTAGCGTGGATAGTAAGTAGTATCTTGAATGATTGTTTTTATTAACATCATATAAAATGCTGGGTAGATATAAATCATTTACTCAAAAAAGGGTTGCCAGTAGGTAACCCTTTTTTTGTTTTATGCGTTATAGTCGATCCACTATAAAAAAATACGGTGCTACTGGGATAAGTTTTGCGCCGCCTCTGTCTGCGCAGGCACAGCAAGCAAGGAAAATTTATACCAGTAGCGCGTTATAATATTTGTACTTACTTTATTTAGGATTGACTTTAACTTATAACCAGCCTAAGCGCTTAAAGTTAAAGTATAGATAACTACATAGCGAGCCGATAACCAGCATGATCACAAGATAAGAATATTGCCAATGTAACTCGGGCATAAAGTCAAAGTTCATCCCGTAGATACCGGCAATCGCCGTCGGTACTGCTAAAATCCCTGCCCAAGCGGCAAGTTTACGAACCACTTCGTTCTGTCCCATATTAACCATAGCCAGATAGGTGTTCATCACCACGCTCAGCATCTCATTAAGCCCGTTGATGGCATCTAAAGAATGTAATAAATGGTCATTGACGTCACGGAAGTAAGGTTTTGCAGCGTGCGAAAAAGGTGAGACTAGATCGCTTTTTTGATGATTAATAAAGAAGCTACAGATATCTTGCACGGGTAAAATAACCGCACGCATATGTACCAATTGTGATTTTAATTCATATAAGTTTCTAAGCGTTTCTTTATTAAATTCATAAGTAAAAATATTGCGCTCTTGCTCACGTAAATAGCTGCCTAAGCGGTCGGTCACGGGCATATAGTTATCGACGATAAAGTCAATCACAGCGTGCAAGACAAAAATAGGGCCCATACGTAGTTTTTCAGGGCGGCGATTACAGTGCTCGCGTACCGGAGCATAGGAGTTCGAAGGGCCATTACGGATGGTAATCAGATAGTTCTTACCCATAAATATCGCTGTGGTACCGTAGCGTATGACATTGCCTTCAAGCTTAGCAGTACGCAATACCACAAATATCGTATCATTATCATAGCTTTCAACTTTGGCGCGTTGATGGTCAGCAAAGGCATCTTCGATTGAGAGCTCGTGCAAATCAAAAGCTTCCTTTACCTCAGAGATCGTTTGCAGGCTAGGCTCATAAAGACCCAGCCAGATAAACTGACCGCTATTGCTCAAAGCACGACTGACATCTCTGAGCGCTATTTTGTTCAACTGCTCACCAGTTTTACGTGAGTAAGCATAACAATTGACCACTTCATTCGCACTTAACGGCTCAATATCTTCATAGCGCTCAGAGTCTGGATCATAGACGGTCATCGTCTCAATGGTGTCTTCGACCGTCGCATCCGCATCGCCATAGATATAGCTGTCATAATTGTCTAAATAGGCATGCTCATCTCTGATAGTGGCGTCAATAAGACGGACATTAGACTCAGGTGTGATACGCGTTGTTGTTTTGACAATCAAGTCGTCATCTTGGTTCATACCCTCTCCTTTAGCCTAAGTAGAGAAATAAATATAAAAAATAGCTTATGCAACTGATGTAAATTACAGCGCAAAGCGTTTTAACGTATCAATATCTACTAGGTCTAGCAAGCTCTCGTGACAGGCTTCAAGCTTTATCTGCGGAGCCATATCCAAGTCTAATGCTTCAACCCAACGTAGCGCACAGACACACCAGTAATCACCAGGTTGTAAGCCTGCAAAACCATACTCAGGTAGGGGCGTGATAAGATCGTTGCCACGACTGGCTGAAAAGTTTAAAAATTCACTGGTCATCTTGGCGCAAACCGTATGTTGACCGACGTCATGGTTGCCGGTATGACAAAAGCCATTGCGATAATAGCCGGTAAGCGGGTCAAAACAACAGCTGGCTAGGGCAGTGCCGAGGACATTGGTTTGATTGATGGCTGGATTTGGATGATAATCAGATGACATAATACTTCCACAATAAAAATATATGCTAGTGTAACATGAGTCGACTTCGAAGGCGTTATTCAACCACATACTGCAATCTCTTAGCCCTAAGAAAAAGGTTGATCCTAAAATAGAAGTTTATCTCAACAGCACTGTATTTTCTTTTAAAGTATATGGACTATACTGAGATAAATCGATTACCTAAGTAACCTTCTTATAGAATCCGAGAATGAATTAGATGACGATTGTGGTTAATTGTCACTAGGCGAAGCTTGGCTGCTATGCTAAACTAAAGCATAAAGTGCCTTGATTATTTATCATGATTTTTGAGCACATAAAGATAGACGTCTTATCATCCTAACTTATACTAATTACTCACCTTTTTGCGGTTACCTAGTTTGCTTATAAATAATTGGGTCAGTGATGTTGCGCGTTAAAAATAAAAAATGCCTATCATCCCTGCAATTGTAAATATAACCTTTAAGTACCGCATCAGTACCGCGTTTTTTGGTAAGCGATACGCCAAACAAGGATTTATTGTGTCTGCCAGTTCTGATTCTGCAAAACCTGCCCTGTCAAACCCTACAAAGCAAGCGGCTACTCAGCCTGCTGATAATAACGCTGTATCTAATCGATTACCCTATCTAAGTAGCTTTGCTAGCGAAGTTGCTAATAGCTGGTTGCTGCCTGATGGGGTGGTCGATGTGTTGTTTGAGGATGCGCATAAGCAAGAAGTACTTAGGCATCAATTGACACAACAGCTCATCACGCATGGTTATCAATTAGTTTGTCCGCCAATGATTGAGTTTACCGAATCGTTATTAAGCGGTGCTTCAGAGGATTTAAAACGTCAAACCTTTAAGATTATCGATCAACTAACCGGTCGCTTGATGGGCATACGCGCTGATATTACGCCGCAGATTTTGCGTATTGATGCGCATCATGGTGGCGACGGTATCGCGCGTTATTGCTACGCAGGCGATGTGATTCATACTTTGCCGTCAGGACTTTTTGGCTCACGCACACCGCTACAGTTAGGTGCTGAAATATTTGGCTGCGCGTCGCTTACAGCAGATATCGAGCTGATAGATGTATTGTTTAGCATGATAAATAGCTTGGATATGAGCGCTGCACTGCACGTCGATTTGGGTCATGTAGCCATATTTAAGCGTTTAGCAGAATTAGCAGAATTGTCTGATAGTGACACTGAGCAATTGATGCATCTTTATGCCAATAAAAACCTGCCTGAGCTTAAACGGCTTTGCCAAGCATTGCCGATGGGTAATGACTTTTATGCCTTAGCGCGCTTTGGTCATGATATTGTAAACTTATTAGCGAAGTTGTCAGATAACGCTCAGCAAGATATCGAAATTGTAACCGCTATCGATGAGTTACAACGTCTAAAAACACATTTGCAAGAACAGTGGCAGTGTCCTGTGAGCATCGATGTCACAGAGCTGTCAGGCTATCACTATCATACCGGCATTGTGTTCAATGGCTATATCAATAGCGAGACCCAGCCGCTGGTACGTGGCGGGCGTTTCGATGGTATGAAAAGCGGCAATCAATTAGCCAGTAATCAGCCGCGTGAAGCCACAGGCTTTAGTATGGATGTCAGTCGTTTACTTGCGCATACACAGCTTGAGGCGCCAACCGTCGTGCTGGTCGACCATAACGCATTAAGTAGTTTGGACAACGAACAGATGCAGCTGCTATTACAACAAGTGGCAAGCTTGCGTCAACAAGGCTATCGCGTCACTATGCCATTAAGTGCAGAAGATATGCCAGTAGGGTTGACCTATCGTTTAAACTTTATAGATAATCAGTGGCAGCTAGAATCTGTTTAAATTTGAAAACTCTCTAAATCTAGAAGCTATTTAAATAAAAACCATTCAGTTATTAAGTCGCTAAGAAACATACAGCTGAAAAAGTATCATTTTTTAGCATTACTTTAATTTTGATATATTTTTTTTAAACTATTATTGCACACACCTCAATACATAAAGGTAAGGATTAATCATGGGTAAGAATGTCGTAGTTTTGGGTAGCCAATGGGGCGATGAAGGTAAGGGTAAGATCGTTGATTTGCTTACTGAAAAAGCCTCAGCAGTCGCTCGTTTTCAAGGTGGTCACAACGCTGGTCACACCTTAGTTGTCGATGGCAAAACCACCGTCTTACATTTGATTCCATCAGGCATTTTACGTGAAGGTGTGACTTGCTTTATTGGTAATGGCGTAGTGTTAGCACCAGATGCCTTGCTAAAAGAGATGAAAGGTCTAGAAGATAATGGCGTGCCGGTTCGTGAGCGTCTACGCATTTCACCTAACTGCCCACTCATCATGCCATATCATGTGGCACTCGACCAAGCGCGTGAAGCCAAGCGCGGTAGCGGTAAAATCGGTACCACAGGTCGCGGTATTGGGCCTGCGTACGAAGATAAAGTAGCCCGCCGTGCGATCAAGCTTGCTGACTTATTCCGTGACGATTTAGAAGAAAAGCTGCATAACTTAATCGAATATCATAACTTCCAACTGACTCAATATTATAAAGTTGAAGCGATTGATTTTGATGAGACGCTTAAGCTTTGTAAAGAGTGGAAAGAAGCAATCAGAGGCATGGTTACGGATGTGACCGAAGAGCTTGACCAATTGCGTCGTGCTGGTAAAAACCTAATGTTTGAAGGTGCACAAGGTACGCTACTTGATATCGATCACGGTACTTATCCGTTTGTGACCAGCTCAAGCGTGACTGCTGGTGGCGTGTCAACTGGTACTGGTATTGGTCCGTTATATCTTGATTATGTATTGGGTATCACTAAAGCTTATACCACGCGTGTCGGTAGCGGTCCGTTCCCAACGGAATTGTTTGATGATGTTGGTGCGCATTTAGCCAAAGTTGGTCATGAATTTGGTGCAACGACTGGTCGTGCCCGTCGCTGCGGTTGGTTTGACGCCGCCGCTCTACGTCGTGCAGTGGTATTAAACTCACTAACCGGTATTTGCTTGACCAAGCTTGACGTCTTAGATGGTTTAGAAGAGCTGCTTATTGGTGTTGGCTATGATCTACCAGAAACTGAATGCGCTGGTGCGCATGATGCTGAGTTCTACGAATCAGTAACGCCACAGTACGAAACGCTTGCAGGCTGGAGTGAATCTACCGTTGGTATTACCAATTATGATGACTTACCAGAAAACGCCAAAAAATATATCAAACGTATTGAAGCATTGATCGATTGTCCTATTGATATTATCTCAACCGGTCCTGACCGCGAAGAGACTATCGTCCTACGCGATCCGTATGATGCATAATTTGTTTACGACATCGCCAAAATAGCTTGTTGTGGTTAAATAAAAAATCCCAGTGCTCAGCATTGGGATTTTTTATGTCATTTTTTTGATAAATCGCTACCAGACACTATTAACTCTTTAATTACACTAAATGAAGGTAAGCTATACTAAAAAAGGCTAAGATAAAGCTTAATAGTGTTATTTTTCTTAAAAGCTATTATGTGTCTTTTAAGAGGTACTATGCGGTGAAAAGGATTTTACCAACGTCTAAATGATAAGGGAGAAGCAATATGACAATCAACATTATAACCAATAGAGCTACTAACAAAGCCACCAATATTATCCAGCAGTCCATCCGCAATTTATCATTGGTACTGCTAGCTTCCGCTGCCTTTATGTTACCCACGCTATCTTGGGGTGCACAAAACTGCGATAAACCTATTAATGACTTTGACGGCTTATATTGCTTAACCAAAGTATATTTAGAAGCAGATAAAGAGCTTAATAACTCATATGAAAAGCTAACTAAACGCTTAAGCGCCAAACAAAAAACCACGTTAAAACGTGGACAACTTGCTTGGATGCGTGAGCGCAATGATCGATGTAGTTATAATGATGAAGATGGTTTTTATGTCAACATGAACTGTGCTACTCGAACAACCACTGAGCGTGTGAACTTCTTAAATGAGCGTGTGCGTGAATGTGCCGCTGGCAGTTGTCGCGACAGTCGTTTGGGAGAGTAACGATAGAGTAGCTGTATTATAAAGCTGCTGGTTAGCGGTTAAGCTGTCTCAGATTTCATATTTGATCAAAACCCCTAATGCTATATGTTAGGGGTTTTTTCTAATAAGGCTTATAAACAATTTTTGCTAAGTTTTATGCCCGTACATGGAAAAGGTTATAGTCTATAAATAGAAGCGTATCAACGATTAATAAGTGCTAAATTTACCGTTATGCAAGCTACGGTCATAAATTAATCCTATCATTTATAGCCTCAATCATTATAATAGGCAACAATCACGCGCTGAGAGTTATGTATTCCGCATTGGCATACGTAAATGAGAGACATCAGCACGGCGATCAAAGATAAAATAACGTATTTATTATCTAACTTATTATTTATTAGGAGCTCATCATGGCTATCGAACGCACTTTATCTATCATCAAACCTGACGCTGTTGGCGGCAACCATATCGGCGCTATTTATGAGCGTTTTGAACAAGCCGGTCTAAAAATCGTTGCTGCTAAAATGCAACAATTAGATGACGAAAAAGCAGGCGGTTTTTACGCTGAGCATGCTGAACGTCCATTTTACGATGACTTAAAATCTTTTATGATGTCAGGTCCAGTATTGGTATCAGTATTAGAAGGCGAAAATGCTATCGCTAAGCATCGCGAAATCATGGGCGCTACTAACCCAAAAGACGCTGACAAAGGCACTATCCGTGCTGATTTCGCTAGCAGCATCGATGAAAACGCGGTTCATGGTTCTGATTCAGCTGAGTCAGCTGCACGTGAAATCAGCTACTTCTTCAATGAAGATGAAGTTTGTGCGCGTACACGTTAATAGCAGTTTTTATTAGCAGCCGCTATTATAAACAATAGCGCTGACTAATAATTAGTGTGGCGAGACGGCTTATATCTTTTGGTATAAGCCGTTTTAGCTATTATAATAGTCTGACTATGTATTGAAATTTTCATTATTCTCCCTCATTATTGGTTTTACTTAGCGTTATCAATCCTTTATCAGTATGTTGTTATCAGTTTATGATAAAAAATGCGCTCATAACGGATTGCTCATGCATTCATATATTGGGTATGTCTAGCAACGCCCATCTCAATAATTGCATCGCTTATAATAGCAAATGCAAAAAGGTTATTTATTATGTCGACTGTTCAAACTCCTGTCCAACATGTCCCAGCCAAGACTGCTAAAAGCATCAAATTGGTAGATGAGGCGCAGGCGAAAACCAATCTACTAGGTATGACCCAAGCGCAATTGGCAGATTACTTTAAGAGTATCGGTGAAAAGCCGTTTCGCTCGACGCAAGTAATCAGATGGATTTATCAGCAAGGGGTGACCGATTTTGAACAGATGACTAATTTAAGCAAAGGTCTGCGCGATAAACTATCAGCCAATGCCTGCGTCATCCCGCCAAAAGTCATCCATCGCCAATATAGTGATGATGGTACGCGTAAGTGGGTATTTGAAGTCACTGGTGGCTCATTGGTTGAGACGGTATTGATTCCTGCTGATGATAGCAAAATTAACGGTCGTAAGACCTTATGTGTATCTTCACAAGTAGGCTGTGCGCTAGACTGTAGCTTTTGTAGTACCGGTAAGCAGGGCTTTGAGCGCGATTTAACAGCAGCTGAAATTCTCGGTCAATTGTGGGTTGCTAATGCTTCTTATATGACTGATAAGAACGACAGCTTAGAAGGCGTTGATCATAGCTTATGGGAAAATAACGTCACCAACGTTGTGATGATGGGTATGGGTGAACCGTTATTGAACTATCGTCCCGTTGTCAGTTCAATGGAGTTGATGCTCAGTGACCATGCTTATGGTTTATCAAAGCGCCGCGTTACCTTGTCAACTTCAGGTGTGGTTCCTAAGATGTATGAGTTGGCACAAGAGCTTGATGTCGCTTTAGCGATTTCATTACACGCACCAAACGATGAGCTACGCAATGAGCTGGTACCGATTAATAAAAAATACCCACTAGAGCAGCTGATGGCGGCCGCAAGAAACTACGTTTTTGACGTAAATCCACGCCATAAAAAGCACGTCACTATTGAATACGTCATGTTAGATGGTGTCAACGACAGTAATGAGCATGCTAAACAATTGGTAACCTTATTGGGTGATTTACCAAGTAAAATTAACTTAATACCGTTTAATCCTTTTCCACATGCAGACTATGATAAGTCGAGCAATAATCGCATTCATGCCTTTAGCAATATACTAAGTGACGCAGGTTTTGTCTGTACCATTCGTCAAACACGCGGTGATGATATTGATGCCGCTTGTGGGCAATTGGTTGGGCAAGTAGCAGACAGAACACGTCGTTCAGCTGCTTGGCAGCAAAGTATCAAAGACCGTGAAAATATTTAGCGCCCAGATTTAAGTCTAAAAGCTCAAGCACAATTTAAAGAAGCCTGCTGACCGTTTTTAGCACGCTTTAACTGTCATTTTTCCGTCTTGATAGTAACAGAAATGTAGCCATAGTGATTAATAACCACTAATTAGCAACTAAATTGTACTTAAGTGGGTTAAATCTATTAAACTGATGCCTCGATGATCGAACGCATTGAATCACAGTTTTATGATGGTAGCCATGATGACTTCTAAGAATTCTTATCAGTTTAAATATCAAACACTTTTTTCTCATACGATGAAGCGGTTGAGGTTTACGGTTTTTCAAAAAAGTAGCTCGCAGCGTGTCTTGCTTGCAGGTGCGCTGAGTGCTCTGCTACTGTCCGGCTGCCAAAGCACACCGACCAATGATTTATTAAATGGCACCCCTTATCAAACTTCAACGCGACCGAATGATGATCGTAATTTAGATCAGCAAGAAATTGCTCGCGTTCGAACGACACTTGCTGCACAATATATTCGCAAAAACGAGCTTGATGCAGCACAGCGTCAACTCGAAAAAGCCTTGGCTGCCGATAGCCGTTATGCGCCAGCCTATGATATGATGGGCGTTTTGATGCAGCAAGAGGGCAGCCGCCTTAATCTTGAAAAAGCCGATCAGTACTTTAAAAAAGCCATTGCCTTTGATAAAGAATTTTATCAAGCAAATAATAATTATGGCGTTTATTTGTCGCAGATGAAGCGCTACAAAGAGGCGGCAGCACAGCTTGAGATTGCAGGTGCCGCGCTAGGCTATGAAGGTCGTATTGGTGCGTTAGAGAATTTAGGTCGTACTTACCTTCAGCTAAACGATCACCCAGCCGCGGCCAAAGCTTTTTTGCGTGCCTTAGAAGGTAATCGTAATAGTATTATTGCCCACATTGAGTTGGTTGATTTATTACTCGAGCAGCAGCGTGTGCAGCAAGCACAAAGGCTTTATGATGAAACATTAATATTGGTGAAGGGGGATGCTATTAGTCCGCGTCTACTCTTACAAGGTATCAAACTTGCCGCTGCGCAAAATAACATAGCAACGCGCCAGCAATTGGCACAGCAACTTTTGTCCGCTTATCCGCTAAGCGATGAAGCAAAACAACTTAAGACTTGGCTTAATAATCCAGAGGCACCATGGAAATGACCAACCCATCATCAAACACTCAATCTAACGCTCAGGGATCATTTGGTGCCATGTTGCAGCAAGCCCGCAAAACTAAGCAAGTAAGTTTAGAGGACGCGGCCGCTGAGTTATTTATTTTAAAACGTCATTTGCAAGCATTAGAAAATGAAGATTTTACTGTTTTACCACAAGCGGCATTTGCCCGTGGTTTTGCGATTAACTATGCCAAATTTTTGGGTCTAGACCCAGTCAGAATAGCGAGTAGCTTTGATGCCGCTTACCCTAATGAGCTAAAGTCGCGTTCGCCTAGTAATATTCAGTCGCCACTGCGTCCTATGGGTACTTTGCAACGTGATACGCATAACCGTATTCGTTTTAATCCGTTACTTATCATCGCGGTCATCGGGGTCATTATTTTAGCGATTTTTTTATTTCGTATGGTGAGTAATGCGAGCAAAGAAAACACTGAACAGCCGGTATCGACGGGCGAGGATATATCAGCGGTAGAACAAGCGCAAGGGGCGGCCATTAATACGGATGCCACAGGCGTTGGAGCTTCGGGTTCGGCGCTAAATCTAGGTGGCGATCCAAGTACAGCGCCTGCTACTTTAGATGTTAAGCTGACGGATGCCGCTGTCGTTAGTATCACAGATGCCTCTGGTAGTAGCTTGATAAATGGTTCTCAGGCGGCTGGTGATTATCAACTTTCAGGCATGCCACCATTTAATGTGCAGATTGATAATATCAATAATGTCAGCTTAATGCTTAATCAAAAAGCAGTCGCTTTGAATAGTTATGCGAATGGTAGCCAAGCCAGCTTTGAGTTAGCCCCTTAAAGTATTAAGCGGTTAGTTTTTAATTGACCAGTTTTTAAGTTACTGTGAATTTTATAAGCAACTGTTTAAAAATCACTGTTTAAAAGCAACTATCTAAGAATGGCTGTTTTAAAACGATTATAATTACGTTTATTTTCCGTTCTCCTCGTTCCAATGAAAGGGTTTGTTTATGTCAACGTCAGCGCCTATTAACCGTCGTCTTACCAAGAAAATATATGTCGGTGATGTTGCGATCGGTGGCGATGCACCGATTAGTGTGCAAAGCATGACCAATACCGACACTTGTGATGTGGCAGCAACCGTTGCACAGATTGAGCGCTGCGTAGAAGCAGGGGCGGATTTAATGCGGGTTTCGACCCCGACGATGGATACGGTAAGAGCGTTTGGTGAAATTCGCAAATTGGTCAGCGTACCTTTAATTGCCGATGTGCATTTTGACCATAAAATTGCTTTAGCGGTTGCTGAAGCCGGTGCCGATTGCTTACGTATTAACCCTGGTAACATTGGTAGCGATGCCAAAGTACGCGAAGTGGTTGCCTGTGCTAAGCACTACAATATTCCCATTCGTATTGGCGTTAATGCCGGCTCTTTAGAAAAAGATATTCAGCGCAAATATACTGAGCCAACCGGCGCGGCGATGCTTGAGTCAGCGATGCGTCATATCGATATATTAGAGCGCCTTAACTTTGATCAATATAAAGTGTCCGTCAAAGCCAGCAACGTATTTTTGACCTTGGATGCTTATCGCCTTATATCTGCACAGATTGATAATCCGCTGCATTTAGGCGTGACCGAAGCTGGTGTCTATCGTACCGGTGCAGTCAAATCTGCCATCGCTCTTGGTGGTTTATTATTAGACGGTATCGGTGATACTATTCGTATCTCATTGGCCGCAGAGCCAGAAGAAGAAATTAAAATCGGTTTTGATATTTTAAAGTCGCTGAATATTCGCTCTAATGGCGTTAACTTTATTGCTTGCCCAAGCTGCTCACGCCAAGAGTTTGATGTGATTAGAGTGATGACAGCGCTAGAATCACGTTTAGAAGACATTCGTGAGCCAATGAATTTGTCAGTGATTGGCTGTAAAGTGAACGGTCCGGGTGAGGCCAAAGAGGCCGATATCGGTATCGTTGGTGCGGCACCAAAGTCGCTGGTATACCGTATGGGCGAAAAAAGCCATCTGATTGATACGGATAACTTAGTCGATGAGATAGAAAGCATGGTGCGTGCCCATGCAGAAGACTTGGCAAAAAAACGTGAAAATGAAATCATTCGCGTAAGATAATTGACAGTTTTGGTTTATAAGTACAAATCATTCAAGTGCAAGTTAGCCATTAAAATAACGCTCAATGAAGCGCAAAGACTATAATAATAGTAATCCCTGTTAAAAATTTTAAGGACACGACCGTACCATGATTAAAGCTATTAAAGGGTTTAATGATATTTTGCCTGCACAGTCTGCAAAATGGCTGCACTTAGAGTCGATATTGGCTGACGTGCTGGGCAGGTACGGTTATGAGCATATTCGCTTGCCTATCGTTGAGCAAACCGATTTATTTGCCCGTGCGATTGGCGGCGCAACTGATATCGTCGAAAAAGAGATGTATAGCTTTACTGATAAGTCTGATCCGCCAACGCCATTAGCGTTACGTCCTGAAGGGACAGCTGGGGCGGTACGAGCAGTCATCGAGCACAACCTTTTACGTGGTGACACACCTAAGCTTTGGTATATTGGTCCGATGTTCCGTTATGAGCGTCCGCAAAAAGGCCGTTATCGTCAGTTTCATCAATTGGGTGTTGAGAGCTTTGGTAGTGCATTACCGGATGCAGATGCAGAACTGATTGCGATGACGCATCTGATGTGGCAAGCATTGGGTCTAAAAGACGAGATGCGTTTACAGTTAAATAGCTTGGGCGAGATTGATGAGCGTCACGCTTATCGCGAAGCACTAGTGACTTATCTGACGGATAAGCAAGAGCAGCTAGATGACGATAGTAAACGTCGTTTGACGACCAATCCGCTACGTATTTTAGATAGTAAAGAAGCCAGTACCCAAGCGCTATTGGTAGATGCACCAAAGCTTGCTGATTTCTTGGGTGCGGAAAGCGTGGCGCATTTTGAGCAAGTTCAAACCTATTTGACTGAGCTTGGTATCAATTTTGAGATCAATCCGCACTTAGTGCGCGGTCTTGATTATTATAATAAAACGGTGTTTGAGTGGGTAACTGACAAGCTTGGTAGTCAAGCGACCGTATGTGCCGGTGGCCGCTATGATGGCCTGGTCGGACAGCTAAAGTCTATGGATACGCGTGATAGCAAAGAGAATAATAAAGAGAATAGCAAGCCGGTAAAATCTGAACCAGCGGTTGGTTTTGCAATGGGGCTTGAGCGTTTATTGTTGCTGATTGAAGCCGTCGCCCCAATAGCTGATCTGCCAGCTTGCGATATCTTTGTGGTTGCCCATCCGGAGGTTTATAGTGCCGGTATTGGTTATGCTCAAGACTTGCGTTATAGCCGTCCAGATTTGCGAGTAAAAATGGCAAGTGCTACTAGCCTGAAAGCACAAATGAAAAAGGCCGATAAATCAGGTGCTGCATTGACCGTTATTATCGCCCAGCAAGAAATTGATGATAAAACGATTAGCATCAAAGATATGCAGACCGGTGAACAACGCACGGCCGCGCAAGAGTGGTTGTCGAATAAAGAGAATTTTGCTCGCCATTAATCTTTGCTCGCATTAAACTGGTTAGCCAATTATTTGAGTTAACATGGCATTGTTGTTAATGGTATCGTTCTTAATGACATTGTTCTTATATGCCAATGCGCTTAGCTTTAGCAATTTAATATAAATTTTATCAGGTAAAAGTATATGGCTCTGACCCCTAATTCGCCGAATGCAGACAACTCAATGCAAGCGTTAAAGCAATATGGCAGCTATATCGTCACTGCAATTTTGCTAGCATTAGCCGCCTATTTTGGCTGGACTTATTGGCAGAACAATCATGCGCGAGTAGATACGGTTGCGGCGGATCGCTATGCTGATATTCAACGTTTGAATGAAGAAGTCAGCTTAGCAGCGCAAAACCCAGACCTAGAAGCTGAAGCACAAGCGTCATTGGCTGAGAGCCGTACGCAACTAAATAAAGATATTGATGCTTTGGTGAACACACATGGTCAATCTGTCTATGCTTGGCAGGCACTGATGATTAAAGCACGTCAGCAAGTCGATAGTGATGATTTTGCTGCTGCTAGTGAAACCTTTAAAAAAGCCTTAGCCATTGATTTAGGTGATCCAGGCTTAGAAGCAATCACTCGTCTGCGCTATGCGACAACACTGTTGGCAGCAGGGGATGCAAAGGCAGCATTAACCGAAGCCAATAATGATATGCCAAGCTCGTTTGAAGCCAGCCAACAAGAATTGCTAGGTGATATTTACTTGGCACAAGACAATAAAGACTCAGCGATCAAATCTTACAATAATGCTTGGGAATTGTTACGTAATCGTAAAGAAACACGTGCAGTATTAGCGTTGAAAATGGAAAGTCTGGGTATCGTACCTGAGCCTATCGAAGAACAAACCGGTCTTATCCAAGAGTCTACTGCAACAACGCAACCATTAGTGATTGAAGACTCGACAGAGGATGCTGCAGGTGCTGGCGCATAATCGCTCAGCTCGAATCTGTTAACCAATATAGCAATACTTCAAACTGTTCTACAAACGAAGTAGCGCAGTAAGCTAGTAGAATAATATGAATAACCAGTACTCATCCAAAGTACGTTGTTATTCACCACGTGCTTGCTGATCGCTAATTTATTAATGATTAATTTATTTGTAGTGAGACCTTATAATGACCCTAGCTATTCGCTCTAACAAAACTATAAAAGCCAAGACCATGAGGTCGACGGTCATGCACGTAGCAGTAATTGCAGTGATGGCAACTGCGGTCGTTGGCTGTAACCGAGGTATTAAGCCAGTCGTTAATGACCCCGTAAAATTGGTACAAATTGCGCAACCGATTAGTGTGTTGCAGCCTGTTTTTAGTACGGACGTCGGCAATAAAAAAGTCAGCAAAAAAGATCCGCTTGATTTACAAGTTGGCTATGCTAACTCGCAAATCGTCACGGCATCACGCGGTGGTGACTTGATAGGTTTTGATCAGGCGGGCCAGCGTTTATGGTCAGTAGATGTCGGCGACCAAATCACAGGCGGTGTCGCACTAGATGCATTGAGCCAAACGGCTATTATTAGTACCCGTGGCGGTCAAATAATGGCATTTGACAGTGCAACTGGCGCAAAACGCTGGCAGCAACAATTAACCGGTTCAGTGTTGACGGCAGCGCTCATTACCAATAATCGCGTTATCCTATCGGCTAATGATGGCTTTTTACATGGCTTATCGCTACAGACTGGTCAATCAGTCTGGCAGTTTGCTACTCAAGTGCCTGCTATTAGTGTGCGCGGTAGTGCAGCGCCGACTTTATTAGATGCTAAGACTGCATTGTTGGCCACGGCTGATGGACGTTTACATGCGGTTACGGCGGATAATGGTTTGCCATTATGGTCAAGACGCGTTGGTGTTGGTACAGGCAGCAGTGAAGTTGAGCGCATGAGCGATGTCGATGGAACGCCTACGGTAGATAACAATCAATTATTTGCCATCAGTTATAGTGGTCAGTTATTAGGCATCGATTTAGCCTCACGACAAGTCATGTTCGTCAATGAGCTTGCCAGCTTAAAAGCGCTTGCAGTTAATAACCAGCAAGTTATTGCCACTAGCTTAGATGGTAAAGTTGTTGCTTACAACCGCAGTAACGGTGAGGTTTTGTGGGAAAGCGAAGAGTTGGCTTATCGTCACTTAACCAATCCTGTGATGATTGGCAACTATATCGCAGTAGGTGATTTTGATGGGGTGGTGCATTTATTTGACCCAGCCAGCGGCAAGATCGTCAGCCGTGTACAGACCAAAGGGGCGTTGACCAATTTGCAAGTACAAGGTAGCCGCTTGATGACCCAAAGTACTTCAGGGCAAGTGGCTATTTGGCAGTTGGCACGCTAATTTTTATGAGTTTCTGTTTTATTGAATGAGTGTTTTTCATACCACTCATTCAATAGACAGGCTGATAATAAGGTTAAGAAAAAACGCTGCTTTGTCAGCGTTTCGTGCCTTGTGAAATGGCTTGTTTAAATAGGGGCTTTCGCGTACTCTATGCGACCGGTGCATTATCGGCGTTATCTATATATAATAGCTATACACAATCCTTATAAATAATACCTAGATATGATTTAACCAGCGTATCTAGTAATCGTAAAATAACCAATTATTGTTTTTCGCTATCATTTTATTTTTTATTATTCATTTAAATTTGCGGTCATGTGCAGCTATTCGCTACTATTTTATAAGAATAACCGTACGGTCCGTCATTGTGCCCTTCACTGAGAGTAACCCATGAGTATCAAGCCTGTGGTCGCCTTAATTGGTCGTCCAAACGTCGGTAAATCTACCTTATTTAACCAGTTCACTAAAAGTCGTCAAGCATTAGTTGCCGATTTATCAGGGCTGACTCGTGACCGTCAATATGGTGATGCCGAATATGAAGGTAAAGCATTTATCGTCGTAGATACCGGTGGTATCGGTGAAGCGGACGATGGCAGAGGCGATATCGATGATTATATGTCTGAGCAGTCGTATACGGCCATTCATGAAGCCGACATCATTGTTTTTGTGGTTGATGCACGCGCAGGGATGATTGGTGCCGATGCCGAGATTGGTAAGTTTTTGCATACCCTTGGTAAGCCTGTCTATGTGGTTGCTAATAAAGTCGATGGCGTGCATGATTCGGCGCCTGCTGAATTTTATGCATTAGGTTTGGGCGAACCATATCCGATGGCAGCCAGTCACGGTCGCGGTGTGGGCAACCTGTTAGAGATTCTGACAGCTGATATGCCTGATCAAGAAAACATGGTTGAGCCGAGAGGTTTAAAGCTTGCTATTATCGGTCGTCCAAACGTCGGTAAATCCACCCTTGTTAACCGTTTATTGGGTGAAGACCGCGTAGTGGTTTTTGACATGCCTGGCACTACCCGTGACAGTATTTATATCCCTTATAAACGCGATGGCAAAGATTATGTATTAATTGATACGGCTGGTGTACGTCGCCGTGGCAAGATTGATGATAAGGTAGAAAAGTTTTCTGTTATCAAAACGCTGCAAGCGATTGAAGACTCAAACGTAACGGTTATTGTTATTGATGCGCAAGAAGGTATCGTCGATCAAGATCTGCATATGATTGGCTATGCGCTTGATGCGGGTCGCGCTTTAGTCGTGGCGATTAACAAGTGGGATGGTCTAACTGCTGATCAAAAAAACTATATTAAGATAGAAATGGATCGCCGTTTTAACTTTATCCCGTATGTAAAAGTGCATCAGATATCGGCTTTGCACGGTACGAATGTGGGTAATTTATATCCTTCTATTTTGCGCGCTTATCAATCGTCAATGTTTGAGGTCTCAACCAATCGCTTGACGCAGATTTTACAAGACGCGGTCACCGCCAACCCACCACCAACGGTTGCCGGTCGCCGTATCAAGCTACGCTATGCGCATATTGGCGGTCATAATCCGCCAGTAATTGTCATTCATGGTAACCAAACCGCATCACTACCGAAGAGCTATCAACGCTACCTTGAAAACCAATTCCGTCAGGTGTTTAAGCTTGAAGGTACACCGCTCAACGTTATCTTTAAACAAAATGACAATCCATACGCCAATAAAAGCGACACGCCAACCAAAGCTAAAGCACAGCAGCTGCGTCAACGTGAACGCAATCGCGCGCAGAAATTTACCACTAAAGATAAAAAGCCGCGTTAATTTTACCAAACTACCATCGTCTTTATACTCTTCTAACAGATAAAGTACGTTCTATACGGCTTTGTTATGATGACTGTCTTAGTTGTCATGACAAAGCCGTATTAACACCTCGTATCAAAAATTTGTATGAAAATCTCATGTTTCACTTATCACGCTTTTAAAATAGCGGTAATATAATCGAAAGTTGTCTTAACTCAGTTGAGTGATATGAACAACCGGCCGTCTCAAACGCTTCCTATGCTCATTTGGCAGTCTATCATGCAGACCATGATTTTGGCTGTATTGGCAGGTCTGTTATTATCTTTTGTATATGGCTTTGTGCAGCATTATAAAGAGACGCGTCAGCATATTCAGCAGCTCGCTACCTTACTGAGCATTAGTGCTTCGACGGCAAATTCGAACGACGTGGTTAATGAGCAAGTACGTTTTTTGTTGCAAGGTGAGCTCGGCGTTAAAAGTATCTTATTTTATACAACCTCTCAGCCTATTGTTGATGACAATGAATTAAGAAATGATTGGAAAAATGCTTTATTTGCCAATACTGTCAGCTTCAATTATCCAGTAGTCGGTGATCATACCAATAAGATTGCCTCATCTATAGATATTGATAATACCAATACCAATCAAACAAGTACCAGTGAGCGACCCGCTATAAGCTTGCCGGACAATACGCTGGTATCTAATGCTTCTGATGAGTCAGCGACTGACAATGCCTTGATTGGCCATATTAATATTACCTTAGATGTAGCAACACTGCGTGCAAATTGGGTTAAAAACAATCTATTGCTTTGGCTCATGATTACAGCGTTGGCTATTATTTGGGCGTTGTTTATTCTGCGCAAGCTTAACTGGCCATCCAAAGATATTGCGGCTCTCACTGAAGTGTGCGATATCGTGATAAAAAATCCAGAACTTGAGCAATTGCCCATGATTCATCAGCGTTTCGGCTTTCAAGAATTGGTGCAGATTAAGCAGGCTTTTATTACTCTGTTCAATCGTTTACAAGTAGCAAAGCAAGACTATCAGGCGCTTGCCGTTTTTGAGCAACAATTGCATCACAAAGACTTATCGCTTGATGTGCAGCTGCACAATTTCCAAAGTATGATTACCCATGAGCTAAAAACCTCACTGAATGCAATTGTCGGTGGTTTGCAGCTATTGGATGATGAGCACTTAAGCCATGAGCAAAAAGACGCGGTCGATATTATTCGAAGTGGTAGTGACAAATTGGTCTTGACACTGGATCAAATTATTCAGTTGAATCAGATACAAAAAGGTCAAATCAGTCTGCAGTCGCGTGAATTTAACCCGCTGCAACTCATCGCTGATCTTTTAGCGGATTTTGAGCCTGCTGCCAAACAAAAAGGCTTAGAGTTAATCAGCCATATCCATCATATAGATTATACCCTTGAGGGCGATGTCGAAAAAATACAGCAGATATTAGCGATACTCGTCAACAATGCGATTAAGTTCACCCCAGTAGGACAAGTGACTATTACGTCGCAGTTGACCCACTTTGATAACAGTAATCGCTGGCAGATTAACGTCAAAGATAGCGGTATTGGTGTTGATAGTAATTTTATAGAGGATATTTTCAACCCGTTCTTTCAGGTAGATTCGTCGCAAACTCGTCAGTATGAAGGGTCGGGCATTGGTCTGCCAGTGGTTAAACAGATGGCTCAGCTAATGAGTGCCAGTATTGAAGTTGACAGTGCGCTAGGTGTGGGTACGGACTTTACGCTTACCATTCCCCTGTCTAACCAACGTCAACCTCGACAGCAGCAGCTGCTGAGTGGATTGACAGTGGTATATTACTATTATCATGAGAAAGGGTCACTAGCGGATGAATTAGAACGTTTGGGCGCGTCTGTCATCTGCTATCACCATGAGCAGCTTGTTATTAATGAGATGATGACAAAAAAAGCCGACATGCTCATGTTTGCAGAAGATGTATTCCCAAGAACAGCGGAGTCATTAGCCAGGCGTGTCCGTGCGTCTGAGACCGATTATCGTGCGTTATTGGTGTTTTGGTATCCACAGCAGCAGGCACGATATTTGGACAGTTTTGAGTTTGGATTAAAAGCAGCGGGTATAGATTATTGTGAGATTGCCACTTATAAAGATAAAGCACTGAGTGAATTATTAAAAAGCTGGCTGGCATGGCCATAAAACAGACATAAAAACGGATATAAAAGTAGACATAAAAAAGACGCCCAATATAAAGGCGTCTTTTTTAATATTAAAATTACTGATATAAGCGCTATTATTTAGAGGCTATATTTTAAATGAAGGGTTAAAACAAGTTTTGCGCCCAGCGAGTAAAACGTTGCCATATACGGCTCATAAAACCTGATTGCTCAATATCGCTAGTGGCAATAATAGGCACCGATGCGACTGCTTTGCCATCAATGACCGCCATCATTTTGCCAATTTCTTGACCTTTCTTGATAGGGGCTTCTAAGCTTTCAGGAATATCGACCACAGTAGTGATTTTATTCTTTTGCGTTTTACTGGTCAGAATTTGCAAGTTATCACCAGTGGCAACCTCTATTTCATCTGACTCCCCAAACCATACCGGTACTTTGCTGACAAACTGCCCAGCAGGTGCTTTTGTAACGGTTGTGAAATGACCAAAACCCCAGTTAAGTAATTCACGTGACTGATCAGCACGTGCCTGCTGACTGTCTGTACCCATGATGACAGAGATGAGGCGCATACCATCACGATTACTAGAAGCCGCCAAGCAGTAGCCAGCAGCATCGGTATGTCCTGTCTTTAGACCATCAACCGTAGGGTCGGTCGCGAGTAGGGCATTACGGTTACCTTGAGTGATACCATTGTAGGTAAACTCTTTTTCAGCATAAAGACCATAGTAATCGCCGCTGTTTTTGATAATAGCGCGTGACAATTTTGCCAAATCTAAAGCCGAGGCTTGGTGACCTTCATCGGGCATACCGGTCGCGTTAACAAAATGGGTATTTTCCATACCAAGCTTTTGCGCTTGCTCATTCATCAAAATAGCAAATGAAGCTTCGCTACCTGCGATATGTTCAGCCATCGCTTTTGATGCATCGTTGCCTGATTGAATGATAATACCGCGCAGCATATCGATGACACTAGCGGTTTTATTGACCGGTACATACATGCAGGATTGGCTGCTACTACCGCGGCACCAAGCATTTGGACTCATCAGTACTTGTTCATCTTCTTTGAGGTCGCCTGATGCTAAGCGCTGCTCAATGATGTAACTGGTCATCATTTTAGTCAAGGACGCTGGCGGGAGTGCTTGATTGGCGTTTTTTTGTGCCAATATTTCACCAGTATTATAATCCATTAATACATAGGCCGTATTTTCCATCTCTGGTGGTTGTATGGCTGCGTTCGCCATCATTGCACTCATAGAAATACTGACACCCATTACCAGCTGCACCAGCTGTTTTTTCACATGCTTTACTGTCATAGATTGTTACACCGCATCATAAAACCAAATGTATCTGTCGCTTATACCTAACACCATATCTTTACACAATCTTTGGCAGACTGTGTTAAATCTCAAGTTAAACCATGGATTTTTTTGAGAGCAGAGGAGACTAAGCAACGGACATAAAATTAACGCCTTATCTTAGCAAAATGCCGACCGATGGGGAAACGATAAATATAATAAAATAGGACGCGATTAAAAACAGAGAATTTATGTTTATAAAATGTGGGCTGATAAGAAAATAAGCTTATAAAATACCTGTATATTTAAAGCACCTATATACTTAAAGCGCATATATATTAATATTAACGAATATTTTTTTGCTCACCACAAAAAAGCTTGCTGCCATCCCGTTAACATAACAGGATGGCAGCAAGCTTTTTTAGCAAGTCACCTCAATGGCTAAGCTTATAAAGCTACTTTTCCACAAGGCTAATGCAGTATTTCAACATAGGGGTTATGAGTAGTATAAATAGATAGTGCCGTTGAGTTATTGTCGTTAATTATGACGGTTTTTATCTATTTAGCATCAGTTAGTTAAAGTAGCTTATTCATAAGAGGTTACTACTAATATTCAGCATCTGCTAAATCTTCGCATAAGGCTTTATTTTCTTGCTTAGAGAATCCCATCGTCCAGCTGCGGATACCTTGTAGTATCTGGCGGTAATCCTGCTGTGTAGACAGGTATTGAATAGCAGCTTTTGGATCTTCTAACGATGGCATCAACTCGTGGAGCTGCACGTTATAAGATTTATAAAAGCGCTGTTTTTGTTTACCATTTAGCATCGATGGGCATATCTCTGATAGCACTTGCATCACCGCAATTTCGTGCTTAGTGATATTAATGCCAGATAGATCTAGAGGTATGGTTGTCGCAGTATTAGTGGCGGCATTGGTCGCTTGAGACAGCATAGCAACAGACGTTATCAGTCCAGCGAGCCCAACTTTTGAGGCAGTCTTTGCTATTACAGAAACTATAGATAATATCGATTGATTATTCATTCAGTATTACACTCGCTTATCTTTATTTAATGATGCTATGTTAATGGGTAAAAAAACAAAAGTCACATAAAATATTGCTTTATGTGTAGATATATTGTGAGCCAAACAGGGTCTACAGCAACATATCAGTAGTATAAATGGGTAAGTTACGTCAACATAAAAGTATAAGTTGATATTGTTGTGGGTTGTTGCCTACTGTAACCTCATCAGAGGTTTTTACGCTAAAAAATGACGATATTTTTAGTGATAAAGTCAGCAATAAAATCGACTATCAAGCAAATTCTGCATAAAGACTGGGTTCGTGTCTATGGACTAATAGGGTATAATCGCCCAAAATATAGTCATGCCTATTAAATATTTAAGCAAAAGTTTAAACAATTATGGTGGCTAGGCTTAAGAAAAAGCATAAAAAACTAGCAAGCATGAAAAGCCAATAGAGTCGTTGATTATAGCAATTTTACGATAATAAAGTAGATAAGTAGACAGACGGTCATTTATAAGTATATTGAGCAAAAATAAAATTTTTAATTAGGGCGTGTTGAACATTGGCGATAAAGTGTTGGCAAAAAAAATAGCGAACGTCTAATCTTTAAGTTCTCACACCAAAAGATCACGTTCGCTATGCCTCGTACCATGCTCAAAGATGAACACTGGACTAGACTAAGACCTATCTTACTAGAACTGAATATTTATGACAAAGGAAATCTAAGACAAACAGTTGAAGGTATACTTTATCGAATGCGCGTTGGTTGCCCTTGGCGTGACTTACCCGAGAATTTTGGTAAGCCTAATACCATCTACAAAGCTTATCAACGCTGGTTTCGCAGTAATAAGTTGATTGCGTTGTTCGCTTTATTAATCAAAGATTCAGACCTCGAATGGGTATTTATCGATGGTACTCATATTAAAGCGCATCAGCATAGCAGTGGTGGTAATGAGAACCTGCAAGGTATTAGCAAAAGTGTGGCAGGACGTGCCACTAAGATCCATTTAGCGGTTGATGCTCATGGTAACCCAATCACTTTTATCTTATCAGATGGCACCACTCATGATGTGAAGATAGCACCAGACTTAATTGATAACATAGATTTGAGCGCAACAGTGACCGTATGCGCCGATAAGGGTTATGATTCTGAGGCACTGCGGGCGCATATTAAACAAGCAGGGACGCGTGATAACATCCCTCGAAAACGAAACACGAAGTCCTCTAACGACCATATGGATTGGGACTTGTACAAAGTCCGCCACTTAGTAGAAAACGCTTTCGCTAAACTAAAAAACTATAGAGCAGTTGCCACAAGATTTGATAAGCTCAAGCAAAGTTATGAGAATACGGTGGCTCTTGCTTGTGCTTATCTCTGGTTGAAATTATGAATGTTCAACACGCCATAGTAATGATGATGGGGTTCATGCTCCAGGATTGTTGGCACTATATCAGGCATTATCCAGTATTGGTGAGGTCATGGTGGTTGCGCCAAATAACGAGCAAAGTGGCTGCGCGAGCGCATTGAGTATCACAGCGCCTTTATATGCTCATCAATTAAACTCTGGTTTTATTGCCGTTAATGGCACGCCTGCTGATTGTATTTATCTAGCGTTACATGAGTTATATCGCCATACACGCTTTGACTGCGTAATTACCGGTATCAATTCAGGTGCCAACCTCGGTCAGGATGTTTTATTTTCTGGCACCTTTGGGGCGGCATTGACCGCGCAGCTTTTTGGCATACCAGCTATCGCGACGTCCTTAGTAGGCGGCGGGGTAAAAGGTGAAGGGCGAGAGCATGCCAGTCATTATCAGATGGCAGCAGATGAGATTGTTAAATTATTGGTAGACACACCCATATTAGATGCTTGCAAAAATTTGCCCTATCACGTATTAAACGTTAATATTCCTGATGTTGGTAGTGTTGATGATATCAAAGGTCGCAAAATAACGGCTTTGGCTCACAGTCAGATTGCACGTCCTGTCCACAATATGGTCGACCCACGCGGACGAGATGCTTACTGGTTATCTCTACGCAAGTGTCAGAATGAGCTGGCAGCAGAAAATGAAGACGTTCAATCATCTCCAATAAACTTGACAGATGAGCAAGCGGTTGCTGCAGGTTATATTAGTCTATCACCAGTACGACTACACCATACGCCAACAGACACACTGGATAGCCTCTCCGCGCTAATTTTATAAGCCATCTTGTATGCAGGTCATGCCTAAAAGATAGTTTGAATTATTAGTCGCAAAAGATGAGAGAAAATAGTTACTATCGAGTGAATTATGATGGTATTTGCCAAAAACTAAATGGTATAAAAGTTAGCAAAATGCTTGTGAGTAACACAAGGAGTTTGTGAGTAACATAAAGAATAGGAAATCTTGTATGAATAAGCTTATTGCTGGATCGCGTTTTGCAACAGTGGCATTGGTTGGCACTATAACGGTAGCCACATTAACGATGGTGGGCTGTGCAACGAAGCCTACTTACCAATCGGCCAACCAAGCTGGACCCAAAATTATTACCAATGGTCAAGGTGTCCCTAACTATCATCGCGTACAGCGCGGCGATACAGTCAGTCAAATCGCCGAGCGCTATCGTATCAGTTACCGTCAAATCGGGGCGCTCAATGGTTTAGACAGTAAATATACAATTTATAGTGGTCAATGGCTCAAGTTGTGGCAAGGTGAGCCGGTACGTGCTACCAATAACAATCGCTACAATGCCTCTAACAATACCTCTGCGCCTGCACAACCAACCTACACGCCGCCAGTGACGAGCGCACCCAATTATTCACAGAACCCCGTCTATGAAGTAACCGCTAATGCAACCTCTGGTTATGAATATCCGACTCGCAACCAAATAACCCGTAACTTTGATGCGGCAGCTGGCACGATGGGTATGTGGTTCGCTGGCACAGCGGGCGATCCGGTACTTGCCAGCCAATCAGGTACGGTGCTTTACTCCGGTAATGGTCTACCAGAATACGGCGAGCTCATTATGATTCGTCATAGCGATAACTATATCACTGCCTACGCTCATAACAGCCAGTTGCTCGTCAAAGAAGGCGATAGTGTTCAACGAGGTCAGCGTATTGCAAATATGGGTAGCAGTGGTCAAACCAATCAAGTGGGCTTAGAATTTCAAGTGCGCTTAAATGGCAATCCTATCGATCCTCGTGCGGTACTAGGGCGTTAAATTTGCTGCAATTTATTTCGTTGCTTGGCTATTGAGTGGCTTTAATGAAATTATGTTACTTAAGCTACTTTTATTAAATGGATTTATCTAAGCCACCTTACTTATTGATACTTGAGACTTCTTATGCAATTAAAAAAACAATACCTTACCCTTTTTCCAGCCTTGGTCATGGTCGGGTGTACGAGTCAGCAGGCGATGCAGCAGCCTAACAAGCCTGTTCGTCAAGGTAATGTTCAAATTACTCAAACCCAAACCATTCAAGTGAAGCCAACCCCAGTGCCAGTTATCAAACCGCAGCCAGTCGCAAAGCCAAGCTATAATAGCTTTTCTGATTGGAAATCTGACTTCTCTATGCGGGCTATTTCATCAGGTCATGATGCTTCGACGGTTCGCCGTCTGCTCGATTCTGCTTATTTAAATCAGCAAGTCATCTCGCTTGATTCAGGACAGCCAGAGTTTTCTAAAATGCCATGGGAATATGTCGATTCTGCCGTATCAGATGGGCGCGTCAGTACTGGTAAGCGTAAATTTGCTGAGCAACGGTCATTTCTATCGCAGTTAGAATCACAGTATGGTGTCAATGCAGAAATAATCGCTGCGATTTGGGGCATGGAATCGTCATATGGCGTGGTGACTGGCAATAGCAGTATACCAAGCTCACTTGCCAGCCTTGCTTATGATGGTCGCCGCCAAGAGTTTGCTGAAACTCAGTTATTATCATTAGCGACGCTATTGCAGCGTGGAGATGTGTCTTGGTCACAGCTTGATGGCTCTTGGGCAGGTGGCATGGGGCAGACTCAGTTTATCCCTGATACCTGGCTTAAGCACGGGGTCGACGGTGACGGTAATGGACATCGTAACCCATGGGCAACGGGCGACGCTTTGGCGTCTACTGCTAATTATCTGAGCAATTCAGGTTGGGTACGTGGTTTGGCACCTTTCTATGAAGCAACTATTCCATCGTCATTTGATTATTCGACCGTTGGTACCAAGCAAACTGCTGCTAGATGGGCGTCGATGGGCGTCGATACGATAGCCGATGTATCCTTGGATGGTAATACTCAAATGGAGCTATGGCTGCCAGCTGGTAAAGACGGTCCAGTATTACTATTAAGTCCAAACTTTGATGTTATCAAAGTTTATAACAATTCATCAAGCTACGCGCTTGGGGTCAGCTTATTAGGTAAAGCGCTTGTCGGACAAGGTGGCTTGCAAAAGTCATGGCCGCGCTATGAGCGTCCATTATCGACGTCGCAAGTACGCAATTTACAGCAGCGTTTGACCAGTTCAGGCTATGATACAAAGGGCACAGACGGTATCGTAGGTACCAATACTCGCAATGCGTTCCAACGCTGGCAAGCAGACAATGGTCAGACGCCAGATGGCTTTATCACTCAGCGCAGCGCGTCTTCATTGGCGGGGTGGTGAGATAGGGTAAAGTCATTATTTTTAGATAATCGCTATTTGCGGTGGTTGTTTAAAAATAACGATGCTAATGCATAAAAAAACTCCGTTCTATAACGGAGTTTTTTTATTATATGAGAATGACGGTAGCAGTTTAAACAGTGATGTTAAATTCAAACAATCCAAACTCTGCACTATCAGCAACAATATCTTCATCTACGTTTGCTGTAATCGCACCAATAACAGCGCTCACTTTAGGTTGGCGCGTTTCCTTATCAAGTAATCGCCAATCACCAAGGACATAGCGACTTTTGCCTTCATTACTTTGGTGGATTTCAGGACGATGGGTGTGACCATGTAGCAGGGCGTCAAAGTGATGAATAGCTTTGTTCACTGCTGCTTCATTAACATCCATAATATGTGCCGCTTTATTGGCGTTATTCTGCTGACTTTTTTGCCGCATATTATCGGCGATTGCTAAGCGTTTTTCTAACGACTTATTGAGCAAATACCACTGCGTTATACGATGACGCATGATTTTGCGAAAAAACTGATATTTTTTATCGTCGGTACATAAGGCATCACCATGTTCTAAGCGATAAGTCAGCTGTCCAACAGGCAAAGTGTACGGCTCATAAATAAGCTCGCCACCGAATAGATTACAAAACGGTTGACCCAACAAAAAATCACGATTGCCATGCATGACTAAAATCTCGCAGCCAGCAACACGTAGTTTTTTCAACTGAACAATAAGCGGTGTGAGCCAATGTTTCTTCCGCTCATCTTCTGATAGTGATAGATAAACATCGTCACCAAGCCAGACTTCAAACCAGTCGCCTAAGATAAATAGACGCTTGAGCGCAGGCAAGGCAAGGCAATCATCGAGCAGCGCCAAAAAAGCCTGCACTAAGGCAGGCTCTTCAGGCGATAAATGCAAATCGCTAATCAAAACTTGCCGTACCTCATGAGGGCGGGTCGTTATTAAATGATTAAAACTTTGCATTTATCTTTATCCTCATCACTTACAGTGAGTAACGATTATTCAGAAATAATAGTCGCTGATTTGATAATAACTGGCTCTGTTGGTACATCTGCATGCATACCAAAACGACCGGTTGGAACGCCTTTCATTTTTTCGATCACGTCCATACCGCTTGTCACTTTACCAAATACAGTATAGCCCCAACCTTGCATATTTTTGCCAGAATGGTTTAAGAAGTCGTTGTCTTTTACGTTTACAAAGAACTGGCTAGTCGCTGAATGTGGGTCTTGCGTACGTGCCATCGCAATCGTACCAGCATCATTTTTCAGACCGTTGTCTGCTTCGTTTTCTACTGGCTTATTGGTTGCTTTTTCATTCATGTCAGCGTCCATTCCGCCGCCTTGAATCATAAAGCCGTCAATGATGCGATGGAAAATTGTGCTGTCATAATGACCAGATTTTACATAGTTTAAAAAGTTTTCAACGGTTTTTGGTGCTTTTTCTTCGTTGAGTTCGATGGTGATTGCACCCATACTGGTGTCAAGTTCTACTACTGGTGGCATGTCTACCATGGGATATTCCTTCTTTATTGCAGCGCCTAAAATGACGCTGTTAAGTGGTGGATAAAAAGTTGGTGGATAAAAAGTTATGGCTAGTCTAACGGCTTTTTTATCCTGTGTCATGTATCAGGCTGTTAATGCCTTTGCAAAAGCTGATAGAATAACGCAACTTTACCCATATATAAACGATTTTGACAAAAAGTCATTATCGCTTGGCGTTTATAAGCCACTGTTTTTATGGCTCAAATTTTATAACCCAAGTTTTTGTAAGCCAGCTTAAATTTAATAGCTAAGGTTGGCTTTGCGATATCGTTTTACTTTACTAAATATTTTGAATTTTCCATGAGGCGTGATGGCACGTCGCATGAATTGACCATTTGCGTTAGGAGCAATGCCCGATGAGTGAGCACTCAAACAACCCTGTACAAAAAGACGAGCAAAAGAATGACTTTATTCGTAATATGATTCGTGAAGATGTTAGCGCGCAAAAATACCAGCAAATTGTCACGCGTTTCCCACCTGAGCCAAACGGCTACTTGCATTTGGGTCACGTAAAATCCATCTGCTTAAACTTTGGTGTGGCTGAAGAGTTTGGTGGTATTTGTAACCTGCGCTTTGATGACACCAACCCAACGGCAGAAAAGCAAGATTATATTGATAATATCAAAAATGATGTGAAATGGTTGGGCTTTGAGTGGGCAGGAGAAGCGTACCATGCGTCAGGGTATTTCGACCAACTGCATGCTTGGGCGATTCAGCTTATCAAACAAGGCGATGCTTACGTAGATTTGCAGTCGCCTGAGCAAATCAAAGAAAGTCGTGGTTCATTCAATGAAGCAGGCACAGCGTCACCACATCGTGATGCCAGTGTTGAAGAAAACCTACAACTTTTTGATGATATGAAAAATGGTAAATACGCTGAGGGTAAAGCGATATTGCGCGCCAAGATTGATATGGCAAGCCCAAACATGAATATGCGCGACCCAGTTATCTACCGCGTCATGCATCAAGCGCATCATCAAACGGGTGATAAATGGTGCATTTATCCTATGTATGATTTTGCCCATCCGCTCTCTGATGCGCTCGAAGGTATTACCCATTCGCTATGTACGTTAGAGTTTGAAGACCATCGCCCATTTTATGATTGGGCAGTAGAAAAAGTTGGCTTTGAGCAACCGCCACATCAGTATGAGTTCTCGCGTCTAAATGTTGACCATACCATGACCAGTAAGCGCAAATTAAAGCAGCTGGTTGATGAAGATATCGTCAGCGGTTGGGATGATCCGCGTATGCCGACGATTGCTGGCATGCGTCGCCGTGGTTATACCCCAGAAGGCTTACGCGATTTTTGTGAGCGCGTAGGTGTGACCAAAGTAGACAGTGTTGTTGACTTTCGTTTATTAGAATTTAGTATTCGTCAGTCACTAGAGACGACGACGGCGCGCGGTATGGCAGTACTTAAGCCATTAAAAGTAACGATTACCAACTTTGCCGATGCGGTGAGTAGTTGGGAAACTGAAAAGGCGGATAGCGTGAATGCGCGTTTTGACGATGCCACCCAAACCTTATGGTTAACGCAACCAAACCATCCTAACGTCGATATGGGTGAGCGTGAGATTCCTTTTACTGAAACCTTGTATATCGACCAAGGTGATTACGAAATCGAGCCGCCAGCAGGTTATAAGCGTCTGTCACCAGAAAAGAACGAGATTCGCCTGCGTAATACCTATGTATTGGCAGTGACTGAGCATGTTTTAGATGACGCTGGCAATGTGGTTGAGCTAAAAGCAACAATTGATTCTGCAACACTTGGCAACAACCCTGAAGGTCGTAAAGTTAAAGGCGTCATTCATTGGGTATCAGCCAGCCAAGGCGTGCCAGCGACGGTACGCATGTATGAGCAGTTATTTAGCGCTGAAGACCCAAGTAGCGTCGCTGACGTCCATCAAGCGCTAAATCCCAACTCATTGACTGAGCTGAATGCTGTTGTTGAGCCGTCGCTTGCTAATGCTGGAGCTGGCACGCGTTTTCAGTTTGAGCGAGAAGGCTATTTTATCTCTGATAGTGAAGATCACAGCAGTGATAAGCCAGTCTTTAACCAAATCGTTAGCTTACGTGACAGCTACAAACCCGCTTAATTGATAAGAATTGCCGCCGCTAATGTTTATTTAAGCTATTACTGAACAATAGTAGTTTGCAAGCTTGCCCATTTCTAGTACGCTAGGGATGGGCTTTTTTGTGGTAAATTAGATGGTGTTCTTATGTTAGATTAAAAATAGCAGCCTATGGATATCTTAGGTTAAGTTTTTGAATAAAAAGCAGTTTTATATAAAATCATCATTAGGATAATAATAATGCTAAATCTAAGTATGGGTCAAAAAGCCAAGTTCACTGAGATTGGTATTGCGCAGCAGTTTACCTTGATTGCAGAGCTAACAGCAGGCGCTACCGTGATAGATGTGGCGTGCTTTGGGCTAGATGGACAGCAAAAGCTGGTAAGCGATGATTATATGGTATTTTATAATCAGCCAAAAACGCCCTGTGGCGCTATCAGTTGGCAAGCAACCGCGAGTCAGCAGCGCTTTGATATTGACCTCAGTAAATTACCCGATTCCGTAGATTATTTGGTATTGACGGCAACAATCGATGGTCAATCGACCATGCGAGAGCTTGGCACTAGTCATGTCATGTTGGAGCAAGCAGGACAGATACTTGCAACCTATACATTTGACGGCAGTGCATTTGATAGTGAGCGCGCCATTATGCTATTACAAGTTTATCGTAAAAATGAAGTCTGGCGTATTAATGCCATTGGCCAAGGTTTTAATGGTGGTTTGAGTGTTTTGGTCACACATTTTGGTGGTGAAGTGGCTGACGATGAAGTAGTAGACAAGCAGTTAGAAGAGAATAAAATCACTCAAACTCAGAGTGATTCTGCCAAAAATCTAAATAGCCCATCACAATCTCAACCTTTTAATCTAAAAAAAGTAACGCTTGATAAACCGGGTAGCGAACATCGAATCAATCTTACCAAAGGTGGCAACGATCACTTAGTGGTAGAAGCCATATGGATAGATAATGGCGATGCCAGTGCTAATAATGATGATTTGGATTTGCGCGTCGGCATACTCGCGCACAACAGCAAGGATATGAGCTATATTCATGCGCCAGAGCAGATTGGCAGTTTAACGGCCATGCCTTACCTACAACATCAGGGTGATATAAAGGTTGCCAGTATCAATGAGCCGGGCAAAGAAACCGTTTTGGTCAATCCTGACATTGCTAAGCATTATGGTGGTAAAGTTGCACTGGTGTTCTCCGTCTATTCTGCGGTATCAAACGGTGCCGTTTCTATTGCCTCACTACAGCCTAAAATGCGCATGAAATATCACGATCAAGTGATAGAATGTGTCTTTAATATTCAGGCATCTCCCAAAGCCAAAAGCAGTTTTGTTTATACCTATGTGATCGGTATCGCAATTATAGATGAGGATGGCATTACCCTGCAGCATTCAGGAGAGACGAGCAAACGTGGTAGTGAAGCGACACCAAGACTGACATGGAAAGGGGATAAAGTGGGGTTGAAAATTGATGGTGCAGCGATGTTTAAGCTGAGCTAATATAAGTTGCTGATTAAAGTGTATGTATTGATCCATGCTGTAGACTGTTAATATAGTCATAACATAAGCTAGTTATTTACTTCTTACTTAATTATTGTACTTAGTCTTCTTAACCCAAAATGGAATAACTGCATTACAATCCATCACAAGACATTCATAACCAGTTTGCTAAGATAGAATAGGATTTTTGCTGACGTGCTTGGAGTTATTGTGTAGTATTGACTGAGCACGTTCAATAATAATAGAGCGCATGGATACTTTTAGATCATAGCGCTCATCACAACCATAAATAAGGAATCAAGCATGGCACATTTACGTTTAGGCGATACCGCACCAAATTTTGATGCAACCACCACTGATGGTGATATCAATTTCTACGAATGGGCAGGTGACAATTGGGTGGTTTTCTTCTCGCATCCAGCAGATTTTACCCCAGTATGTACCACTGAGCTTGGTCGTGCTGCTGCACTAAATGGCGAGTTTCAAAAGCGTGGCGTGAAGCCAATTTGTATCTCTGTTGATGGTATCGATGATCACCATGCGTGGGCAAAAGACATCGGTGAAACTCAAGGTACTGAGCTGAACTTCCCAATCATCGCTGACCCTAATAAAGAGGTGGCGAATCTTTATGACATGCTGCACCCTAATGCAAGCACCACTGCGACGGTGAGAAGTGTCTTTATTATTGACCCTAAGAAGAAAGTGCGCTTAATTCTGACGTATCCAGCCAGCTGTGGTCGTAACTTCGATGAAATCATCCGCGTGATTGACGCTATTCAACTGTCTGATGAGTACAACATCGCAACGCCAGTAGATTGGAAAGATGGTGATGACGTGATCATTCCACCAAGTGTCAAAAATGAAGATATCGCTGCAAATTATCCTAAAGGTCATACAGAAATCAAGCCGTATCTACGTACGACGCCAGCACCTAATAAATAATGAGCTTGACTACATGATTTTGATTAAAATATGATTAAGAAAGCCCCATAACATCACGCTGTGGGGCTTTTTGCTATTTAGTTTAGTATCAGAGCGGCAAGCTGAATAAGGCTTTGCTATGATGAGGAGAGTAAGCTATAACTTATATAGAGTATCGATAGTTATCTTCTGTACTCGATAGTGCAACAACCATAATAAAGTGTATCAGCGCTGAGCCGCTTTTTAATTCATATTACAAGGAGTTTGTTATGAAAAAATTATATGTCACCCGTACGGCACCCAATCCACGTAAAGCCCTTATTTTACTAGCATCAAAAGGCATTGATGTGGACGATATAGATGACCTCGATGTAGTAGATATTGATTTTGCTGTCAATGAGCAAATGTCAGAGGCATTTACCAAAATTAACCCCATGCAAACCGTGCCGGTTTTGACATTAGATGATGGTACGGTACTGAATGATTCGCAGGCAATTTGTGAATATCTCGATCGAGTTTATGGTGAGCGCTCGGTGATGGGCAACGATGTGGTACAGCGTGCGCAAGTGTGTTCTATGCGCCGCATCGCTGAGTTTGAGGTGCTGTATAACTTTATGTTGGCATTTCAGCATAGCCATCCATCAAAAGCTCAGCGAGTCGAACAAGTGCCGGAGTTTGTCGCGCCGTCTATTGCACGCGCTGTTAAAGCATTGCCTTATTTTGAAAACGCCTTAAAAGGTCATAATTACTTAGTTGGTGAGCAATTAAGTTTTGCTGATATTGTGCTATATCTGGGTTTAGATTTTGGCAAACTCCTTAAAGTGAACCCTAATGAGCAAGGTGAGAATCTTGCCCGTTTTTATCAGATGATGAATGAGCGTTTTAGTATCAAAAATATGGCAAAAGCCAAACCTGCTCATGAGGGCGAATAACGTAATTTTTTAAAGAGCTAGGCATTATATAGTCCGTTCACTATAAAAGAGGTACGCTAAAAATAGCGTTATGCTGGGATAAGTTTTCCTCGCTTGCTGTGTGCTTCGCACTCCAGAGGCTTCGCAAAATTTATCCCAGCAGCACTGTATTATTTTTAAATTGAATCGACTATAGATAATAAAAAATCTTGAGTAGCGGGTATGATGCTTAGCTACTCAAGATTTTTTTAATACATTTATTTGATCAAAAAACAATCATAGCAGTTACTGTTAATTACTATCAATTTATAAAACTAAACACTTCGTTACACCCATAGCAGACACGAGCGTTATAGTGGTCAAACTATTAAGCTATATAAAAAATTATTAAGCTCTATGAAAATAGATATAATCACTCTCTGGATAGATATAGCTACTCTTCGGATTGTGAAAAGGTTTAGCCACAAGGTATGACTGTTATGACACCATTTTTTATGACGCCATCTTTTAAAAAATTGTCTTTTAGATTTGCCTTATTGCCAAGTATGCTAGCAATAAGTTTAGCATTAGGTGCTTGCCAAGATACTTCTGTTTCAACTGATGAAAATATCGAGGTAGCTGATGCCAATGCTAGTGCCGCAAATGTTGATATAGAGAATGATAGTGTCACGTTAGATAAGGCGGGCGAGATGAGTGCTGAAGAACAGATGATTGCCAACCTTTCAAGTTATCGTTGGACACTGGTATCTGTAACAGATAAAGGTGCTCAGCCATTAAATATGCTGATGAAAATTAAAGATCAAGTACGCTTGTCATTTAACCAATATCAAGGTCAAAATACTTTAATCTATAGCGTTGGTTGTAATACTATAAGTGCGACATATCAGCTGCAAGAATCTACCTTAACTATCAAAGACAGCATGAGTACTAAAATGTCTTGTGGGAATCTTGATAAAGCTGAAAACAGTTTAAGTGAGCTGATGCAAGGTGACAGCCAATTAACCTTAGTAGGAGATGATCAGTCTAAAGATGAGGGCTCTATGGGCGATAATCCAATGTTGACGCAAGTAACAAGTGACGCTGAGACTTTAATCTGGAAAGGTAGACTGACGTCGCAAGCTAAGTACAACAGTAAAGGTGAGACTGTATTTTGGGCGGTGAACTCTAAAATGATACCATGCGAAGATAATAGCTCACAGATGTGTCTGCAAGTAAAACCTATTACTTATGATGACCAAGGTATTAAAACCAGCGAAGGTGAGTGGGCGGCATTTAAAGGTGAAATAGATGGCTATCAACATGATGGCAAACATGACGAAGTGCTAAGATTACAGCGCTACCAGTTAAATAACAGCGAAACGGCAGAAGACAATACTACAGGCGCTTTAAATGAATCAGATGAAGAGTATGCCTATGTATTAGATGCGGTTATTGAAAGTTCGGTTGTCAAATAGCGCTATTAATAATTTTTATTAAATAGGCGGCATCTATAGCCATAAAAAACACGCGCCATGAGACGCGTGTTTTTTTGTGGCTGGTTTTTATGAGCATGTATTTTAACGCAAATTACCTAAGTCTTCTTCAGTCAAACGCCAGCGTCCTTTTTTCTTAGAGGCACCGCGCCCGCGCATTGAGCTATTGAGTAGTAGTTTGTTCATCGAATGGCTTGAGTGCGCATGACAAATGGCGCAGGCGAGACCATCGGCGGCATCTTGTTGTGGTACGACGTCTAAAGACAATATGCGACAGACCATTTCCTGTACTTGTTCTTTGGCCGCAGCACCATAACCGCAAACGGCTTGTTTAATTTGGCGTGCGGTATATTCTGATACTTCCAAGTCCAATGCCACCATCGCTGCAATGGCGGCACCGCGTGCTTGCCCAAGCTTAAGCGCTGAATCAGGATTTTCTGCCATAAATACTTGTTCAATCGCGGTATAAATGGGCTCGTCCGCATATTTCAAATGATGCTGGGTGATACGCGTCAAGCCATTAAAAATACGCTTAAGGCGTTCAGGCATCTCTTTGGTATCCGTGCGAATAGTACCTGCATCAATATAGGTGAGTTTATCGCCGGTTTGTTGAACGATGCCATAACCGGTCATGCGCGAACCCGGATCAATCCCAATTATAATTGCCATAGTATTTCGTTTTGCTCACATTTTATTTTATGGCTTAAAAATTAGCCGTAAGTTTGATAGTATAGCAATCAATCCCCATATACATCATATGTTAGCCATTTTAATTTGCATGGCGCTCAATTTATTGATTTTTATTTTATAGGACGACGCTTTATGGGCCAGATAGTTGGTATTGCCATTGTATGGTTTATTATCGAGATGCTACTGTGGTATTTGCTTGCTCAATTTATGAGTGGCTGGTGGATATTTATGTGGTTTATTGTTGCTGCTGTTATCGGTATCTCACTCATGCGTAAAGGTATGGCGGCTCTCAACCCAATGGCTCAGCAGATGAAAGCTGGCGGTATGATGAACCCTGCGATGCGTCCGCAAGAATCGACTATGATTAAAAGTGTGGCAATGGCAGCAGCGGGTATTTTGCTTCTTATTCCTGGTGTGCTCAGTGATTTGCTGGCGTTACTGGTGGTCTTACCACCGGTGCAAAAGAAACTCAAAGACTTTGCTAATAATTACATCATGAACAACCAGCAAAAAATGATGGAAATGATGGCCAAGCAGATGGGTGGGCAAATGGGTGCTGGTCAAAATCCGTTTGGCGGTGCTGGTGGCATGGGTGGTCAAAACCCATTTGGTGGAGCAGGCGGTATGAATAACCCAAACCCATTTGGTCAACAACAGAATCCGTTCGGTGATGTGTTTAAACAGCATACAACGGTGGATGGTACTGCCAAAAACATTCCTAAGGATGTGAAGAAAATTACCAAGCCAGCCAATGATGAGTAGTAGATTGATTATAAATTAGGTATTAAGAAGTTTTGACATAAAAGAAGCCCCTTTCGTCAATGACAAAAGGGGCTTTTTAGTGGTTTTGACTCATCTATTATAAGCTTATAGCTCACAACTGAAATAATCATTAACCGAATATAACAACCGAAGTGCCGCCGTAAGATGGTGACCCATGAACCGTGAAGTTCAGGGCGGATGCGTCATTACCTCGGCAGGTTTCCTGAGACACCGCAAGCGGTGCAGGCATACACAATGAGGCAATAGGTACCACATCCTGGTAAAGCATTATCGGCTCAGGGAATAAACATCTACTAGCCAACACTTCAGAATACATTTATCTTAACCAATGGTTTGAGTGATTGCAAGTGCGATTTACAGATTGATACGTGTCTTATTGATACGTGCTTTAAGAATGAGCATCATTAAGATCAGAACTTCACTAAATTTTTAGTCAGATAAAGGCATAAAAAATACCTAATTGGTAGCCTGAAAAGTCGATTTTTCAGCTATTTTGAGATGTGTGTTAAGATAGAGGGCTTTAAACATCCTAATACAGCATTATAGGCGTTCATTCACTTGAGGAGCGGTAATCCATGACCAATATCCAGCAACAATCAGAATTTATCGACGATAATCAGGCTCAGCGCAATAATCAACAAAATAACGATCAAAATAAAAAAGTGCCTCATGTTTTAATGATATTAGATGGTTTTGGGCATCGTGAAGATGATAAGGATAATGCGATTGCTGCCGCTAATATGCCAAATATGGATAAGATTTATCAAAAATATCCACATGGATTGATATCCGCATCAGGAGAAGATGTTGGTTTGCCAGATGGTCAGTTTGGTAATTCGGAAGTCGGGCATATGAACTTGGGCGCTGGTCGCGTTCTTTATCAAGATTCTACCCGTATCTCAAGTGAGGTGGCTAATCGTGATTTTTACAAAAACGAAGCCTTAGTTAATGCGGTAAAAGCCGCCAATAAGCTTGGCGGTAATGTTCATATTATGGGATTGCTTTCGGATGGCGGCGTACATTCGCATCAAGACCATATCGAAGCGATGTGCCATTCAGCATTGGTACATGGCGCTAAGAACGTCTTTGTGCATTGCTTCTTAGATGGGCGTGACACCCCGCCTAAGTCTGCTGATAAATATATTAATCGTCTACGCGACCATATCATTAAGCTTAATGCGCATTATGAGGGTGGTCGCGTACAGATTGCCAGTATTATCGGCCGCTACTACGCGATGGATCGTGACAATCGTTGGGATCGAGTACAAAAAGCCTATGAGCTTATCACTGAGGGTAAAGCGGATCGTTTAGCAACCCGAGCCGATGGCGCGGTGCAAGCGGCATACAAAGCGCGTGAAACCGATGAGTTTATTAATCCTACTGTGGTCATTGGACGTGACGAGGTGCCATATACCGTTGATGATAATGACGCCCTCATTTTTATGAACTTCCGCGCTGACCGTGCCCGTGAGCTTGCACAAGCCTTTGTATTACCAGACCATGAATTCTCTGGATTTGCCCGTCATAAACAGCCAAAGCTTGCGGCGTTTGTGATGCTGACTAAATATTCTGACGTCTTGGCGGATAATCCTAAAACCAGCATTGCTTATTATCCAACCTCATTAACCAATACACTTGGCGAATATTTGCAGGACAAAGGTAAAACCCAGCTGCGTATCGCTGAAACCGAAAAATATGCCCACGTGACTTTTTTCTTTAGTGGTGGCCGTGAAGAAGAGTATAAAGGCGAAACACGTATTTTAGTGCCTTCTCCCGATGTTGCTACTTACGATCTACAGCCTGAAATGAGCGCCCCTGAAGTGACAGATAAATTAGTGGCGGCTATTGAGTCTGGCAAATATGATGTAGTGGTTGTCAATTATGCCAATGGCGACATGGTTGGGCATACCGGTATCTTTGACGCTGCTGTCAAAGCGGTAGAGGCGCTAGATGTCTGCGTTGGTCGAGTAGAGGCAGCAGTACGTGCGGCTGGTGGCGATATGCTTATCACGGCAGATCATGGCAACTGTGAGCAGATGCAAGACTATGAAAGCGGTCAAGTACATACTCAGCACACCACTGAGCACGTTCCATTGATTTATGTTGGTGAGAAAAAACTAAAAGTACGTAGCGGCGGTAAGCTGAGCGATGTCGCACCAACTATTTTGGCATTGATGAATATCGAAGCACCCCCTGAAATGACAGGCGAAAGTTTACTAGTCGCAGCACCTTAGCTGTGCCATGTCAGTATTCGTTGCTATGACAGTTTAGTAAAATATAGTGACGAATGATGAACAAGTAAGGGAGGGATATTTATTATCTCTCCCTTTTTTGACGCTAAATTTTGTCTAACATTTCACTTGTAACTTATCACCTAAGTTACTTGCAATACTATCCTACTCTTAGAGGGTCGCTTGATGCTATCTTATAAGCTATTATCCATTAATAACCATATAATAACTATATAACAATAATGTCGTAAATATTTCGGACGAATTTTTTAGGTGATTCATTTTATGCGTTCTATCAGCCCTATACTTTCATTGATCTATAAAAGATTAGAGAATCCAATGATGACAGTATCTATTCGCTCACATGTATTAAAGCTGACACTTATCGTTAGTTTGCTGGGGCTAAGTGTGGTTAATATACAGGCACAAGCAGCGCTCAACGATACTATCGCTCGACCTACCGCTAGCCCTACGGCAAGTTTACAATTAATCCGTTTAAGTACGGATGATGTGCCACTAAACAACGGTGCCGATGATTTATCAGACATCGCTGATATGTTGGAGTCTGCTGATCAAGTTGATGATTCAATAGATAGTATTGCCGATGAAAGTGCGTTAAATAATGAAGCAGGTGCTTTCAATACTGACATTCCCGCTGAAGTGGCTCAGGTCTCATTAAATGCTATCTCTCCGGAGACGCTGAAAACCTTTGTGGCGTTGATCGACTTGGTCCGCCGTGAATACGTTGATACCGTTAATGACGAAGAGTTATTTAACAATGCAATGAGTGGCATGTTGACCAAGCTTGATAGTCATGCTGAATTTCTAGATGCTGAAGCTTATGAAAATCTGCGCGCTTTTACCGAAGGCGATGTCGGAGATATTGGCATTAAGGTAGAGTATCAATCGCAATCAGGCTATTGGGTCATTACCGAGGTAATCGATGACTCACCTGCCGATAAAAAAGGCATTGCGGTTGGCGATTATTTACATCAAGTGGATGAATTTAAGCTTGGCGAAGATGAAGAAACTAATGATATCAATCAACTCTTGACAGGGATTGCAGGCACACAAGTGGATATTGTGACTTCAAAAGCAGGGCGCCGTAAACATACCACGACTTTACAGCGTAATAATAATCATCCTCAAATTGTTGAGACTCGTCTCGTTGATGGTATTGCCATTATTAGGTTACCGGCGTTTCAAAACAATAGCCGCGAAAAATTGCTACAAAGCTTAATCGATTTAGAGGCGCCAGTGTCAGGCATTTTGTTAGATATGCGTGATAATCCGGGTGGAGTCTTGGCATCCGCCGTGAGCGTCGCCAGCCTGTTTATGAATGAGACTGATGTGGTGCAAGTAAAAGGTCGTCAAGGTGATTCACGTACTTTATCAACTCAAGGCGTAGCATTACTTGAACCATTGCCCATGGTGGTTTTACAAAATCGCTATTCAGCTTCAGCAGCAGAGGTATTAGCAAGTAGCTTACAGATGCAAAAGCGCGCCACTATCTTGGGTGAAGTCAGTTATGGCAAAGGATCGGTACAGTCAGTGATACCCCTTAATAATGATCAGGCAGTCAAGCTAACGGTTGCCCACTATATGACTGCCTCAGGTAAGAAAATAGAGGGCATTGGAGTAGAGCCTGATATGGCATTATCGGGTAGTGAGAGTACGTGGGAGCAGCAAGCCCTTGATCTACTACGAAAGAAGGCGCTTGCTTCAGGTATTCGGTTTGTGCGTAAGGGAACGGTAGAAGACCGCTCTGAAAAAAATAATAACCTTCAAAACAGTAGTATCCAAAGCAGTGTCAACAAGAACAGTATCATTAAAAACAATAGCGTCATAGATAATGTTATTGAAAAACCGACACCTACAGACAAACCTTAATTTAACCTTAAAACATGGAGCGCTATTCAGATTGATCTTCAGCAATATCTAGTTTGGTCATACGATAGCGCAGGGATCGGAAGGTTGTCCCTAACAATTCAGCTGCTTGGGTTTTATTCCAGCCTGTTTGCTTAAGCGCCGTGATAATCAGCTGTTTTTCTTGCTCTTGAAGATAGTGCTCTAATCCCTGCGCTGGTAATTGACCGTCGGCTATACCTTTTGTACCTGTGGATTGATTGAATCCTTCGCCGTCATCATGCTGCTTGCTTAATGACTCTTGTGTCTGTTGACCTATTGAGTTATCGGTCGATCCTACGGTGTTTACCGCTGAGGGTTGATTGATTGAAGAGGACATTGCAATTGCAGGGATGGTGGAAGGCGTCATCGAAGAATAGTGCTGTGTAGTACGGTAGGGGTGTAGATTAGTCGTTGCCTGCTGAGATGTTGTTTGCTGAGCATTTTTCTCTGCTGTAGACTGAGATTGGTGATCAGTATTTTCTTCTATACTTTTCTTTAACGACTCAGCTGAGAATCTGTCATCGATATTTTGACTTGAGACGTGAGGAACGGTCGCGTTACTAGTACTTTGGCTTTGTGGTGCTATGGTATTTTGATGTATCTCAACTTCTTGATGCATATCAAAATCAGATAGACCGAGGTGGCTGGCATCAATCGTTGATGTTTCAGCCAATGTTACGGCACGCTCAAGTACATTACGCAGCTCACGAACATTACCAGCGAAATTATGCTGTTGTAAGCGCTTGCAAGCATCTGCTGTTAGCAATGGTGGCGATTCTAATTGCCATTCTTCAGCAATCAGTGCCAAAAAATGCTTGGCTAATACCGGTATGTCATCACGCCGAGCGTTAAGTGTCGGTAATTTAAGCTCAATCACATTGATGCGGTAATATAAATCCTGTCGAAACATCCCTGCCTGTACGAGTTGATTCAAATCTTTATGCGTTGCCGATAAGATGCGAATATCGACTGGCAGTTCTTTGGTATCACCAATCGCGCGAACCGTCTTCTCTTGAATGGCACGCAGCAATTTAACTTGCATCGCTAAAGGCAAGTCTGCTACTTCATCTAAAAATAAAGTACCGCCATTAGCCTGCTGAAATAATCCTTGCTTGTCAGCAACAGCACCGGTAAAGCTGCCTTTTTTGTGACCGAAAAACTCTGATTCCATCAGCTCTGAAGGTATCGCTCCGCAGTTGACCGGCACAAAACTGCCATCTCGACGCGGGCTTAAGTCATGAATCAATCTAGCAACGACTTCTTTACCGGTACCTGAAGCACCAGATAAAAATACCGGGGCTTGTGAGCGAGCCAATTTTAAAATAGTATTTTTTAAAGGATGCATCACGGCTGAATTGCCAATTAGACGATCATCTAACATCTGCTGTTCAGGTGAGCGCTGAGGCGTAGATTTTGCGGTATTGTCTTGCTGGATAACCTTTAGAGCGTTTTCAACCAACTGACGTAAACGTGGTAGCTCAAGGGGTTTATTCACGAAATCAAAAGCCCCCAGTTTTAGCGCTTCAATCGCTAAATCCATACTGCCATGCGCGGTGATAACAGCGATAGGCTTACTAGAGCTGGCACTAATATGTTTGACCAACTCTAACCCTGAGCCATCAGGTAGTTTTAAATCAGTTAAGCAAAAATCATAGTCATTTTCCTGCCAGTATGATTTTGCCTGTGACAAAGTATAGGCGACATCACTTTTGATACCCATCTTAGTCAGCGTAATTTGCATCAATCGGCATAAATCTACTTCATCATCAACGACTAGCGCGGTGGTTGTCATACATTATCTCATTGTGTTCAAGTACTACAAAAGTATTAAAAAATAATCCTATAAAGATTTATAGAGGGTAAATAATAGCGTTTATCGCAGGCATATGGTTTTGGGTGTCAAATATAAATAGTTCTAATCTATCAGTTTTTAACCAAAGGCTTTTTTATTGGGAATGAGCGCTCATTTATTACCACAAGTGCTTAGTCAGCAGTCTCATTATAAATCGCGGGGGCAATCAGACGAAAGCAGGTCTTTTTATAATCAGGAACGTAAAGTAACCGTGCATGATTGGCCTCACAAAATGCTTGGGATAAATACAATCCCAAACCGGTACCGGCCTTATCCGTGGTAAAAAATGGATTAAACAAATGGATTAAATCATCAGCACCAACGCCCATACCTTCATCTAAGACATCAATTATAACATCGTTATCTGCACAATAAATTTCGATTTCCACAAAGGCATGAGGGTGGGCGTAGCTACTGTAACGTAAGCCGTTATTAATCAAGTTAATCAACACCTGCTCTAATTGGTGAGTGTCAAATGAGATAGTAGGCTGCGTATTGATGTGTAAAAAAACATCATGACCGTGAAAGTAATTGTGCAAAAATATCGGCATCCAATCAGCAAGTACAATGCTTTGCTGATTGGCAGTCTGCTGGCGAGACAGTTTTAAAACATCCTCAATAATGCGATTAACGCGTTTGGTTTGCGAAAATATCATTTTATAAAGTTCGTGGTTATTAGCTGTTTCACTATTTAAATGGGCGCTATTTATATGGGCTAGTGTGGTGCCAGCTCGCGTCTCACTTTCGACGACATCTTCTATTAATAATTGGCTTGCTTGGGAAATCGCCGCTAAAGGGTTTCTTATTTCATGGGCGATACTGGCGGTCAGTTGTCCAAGCGAAGCCAGTTTTAACTGTTGAGCGCTGGCTTGCTCGCGGCGTAAATCTTCTAATATGATCAACTTACTGTCATCTTTTAGATGGATAATCTCGACACGTAGCTTGCCGATGACAGAAGCATTGGCGACGGCTGGCAATTCATAAACGAAAGTACGTGATTGTCCTGCAGCTATGGATAAACAGGCGTCAAATAGTTGCAGGTGTTGTTCGTTAAGCTGCAGCTGAAAGTCGGATAACGGCTTACTGTTTTTTGTGCTTAGAGAATTTTTGTGTATATTGCTTGCGTTAATAGCGGTGTCTGTTGTCGTTAGTGATGAATGATTTGGAATACTAAGTAATTGATAGGCAGCAAGGTTTGCTAATACAACGTGTTGGCTATCAATTACGATGACACCATTAGCCATTTGAGTAATCACTTCTTGGTTAATCACGTTCAGTCGTTCGACTTCTTTGACATGGGTAGCGGCTACTTTTTCAAGCTGTACCAAGCGCTGCGAGATTGACCAACTTAAGCCTCCGACTGCCAAAAAGCTGGCTGACATGAGTAAGGCGTTCCCTAAATTTGCCAAACTCATACTATTAGCGATGGCATAAAAAAACTGCTGGTAGATAACAAAGATAATAGCAAGTAAAGTAATAATCAGCGCTTGCGAACCATGTAATAACATGAAGCTTGCGGCCACCACCACCATATACAACATGGTCAGCTGCAAATCAGGCGCGCCAGCGGTATAAAGCAGTAAGCTTAGGATAATGACATCTAGCGCCAGCCCAAAAGCCAACTGTCGGCGCATATGTTTGCCAACGGTATAAAATAATCCCAGCAAGATTAAGCTCAGTAAAACGTAAAAACTGAGCACGGTTTGCTGCAAAAAACTTGGCAATGATGGGCTGCCATCAGCGCGAACCGTAATATACACCATCAGCATAAAAAATAAGCTGACGATAAAGCGATAACTGCTATAAATGAGCCCCAGTTTACGTAGCTGCGGCACAGGCAGGATATCATCTTGCTCTATATAGTCAGTAATAACAGTGATAAGATTCGAGGCAGATTTAACAGGATTCATGGGTTGATAACTAATGTTCTTGATAAAAGAGATTCTTGATAATTAGGGTTGAATGAGGCCATGGCGAATCGCCAAATGAGTCAATTTCACATCACTATCGACATTCACTTTTTCATAAATACGGTAACGATAGGTATTGATGGTTTTTACACTCACAAACAACTGATCGGCGATTTGTTGGGGACTTTGACAGTTGACCACCATCATCGCTACCTGCTTTTCACGGTCGCTTAATAAGTCAAAAGGTGAGTTGGCATTATCAGATAATAGAACATCAGCCAACTGTTCAGCCACATCTTGGCTAAAATAACGCCCACCTTGATAGATTTTTTTGACGGCTCGTATCATCTCATCAAGCGGTGTACCTTTAGTAATATAACCATTGACGCCCGCTTTGATGAGCATCGACGGATAAGGCTGAGCTGACATACTACTGACCGCCAGGATTTTGATGCCCATATCAAGCTGAATCAAGCGTTTGGTTGCTTCAAGACCACCGATATTAGGCATATTAACATCCAGTAATATCACATCAGGACGCAGCTGTTTGGCCAATTTTATCGCCATATCGCCGCTATCTGCTTCGCCGACGACTTCGATATCGGCACTGTCGGCCAACATACGGCTGATACCCATCCGCACCAAATCATGGTCATCTACTACTAATACTCGAATCATCGTTATACTCTTTTTTATCTGTCAGAATAAAGGGTGCACTATTAAACTTAAGCCACCTAAACCAGTCTAAATAATTAGCATAAGTTTATACATTCACAAAAAAACCAATATTAAGCGTTATATTTTAATATTGAATACGTAATTGAGAAGTTTACAGCTTAAATGTAATGCTATATTGCGCTAATGTTAATTAGTATTGCTGTAATATAAAGTAAATGTAGTAAAGTTTGAATGTGGTTAGAAAATCACATCTAATTGATTTAGTAGATTAAACTTAAATGCAAACCATGATACACTAAAAATACAAAAACTCTATGTGAGTATCTACAAACACATCCATAAACGCTACGTACGTTGTTGCCGTTAGTCAGTATGTAACTCATTTACTGACTAACAGCATCGCGGCGGCAGGAGGCATAATGAAGCAACTACCATTAACCAAACAGCAATTAATCGCTGCTATGATTTCATTGAGTTTGGGCAGTGTTGCACAAGCCGCACTTACAATTAATGGTAGCTCTACCTCTGAGTCTAGTGCTCGTATGAGTTGGGGCGGTGCCGACAGCTTGTCCGAAGCGCGTAGTATCATGTCCAAGTCTAGTAATAGCTCTACGATTAAAAAAGTAGATAATGGCAATGGCACGACCAACATTACCAATAGTTTTGGTAGCAGTAATAACAGTTATAATAATACCAATAGCTATAACACCACTTATCGCGGTAGTTTTGGCAGTAGCAACATGATCCCGATCAGCACCGATTCGCGCAGTGTGGCGGTAATCGATGCAGAAACTGGCGAATCTATCTATGAAAAAGATGCGGATATAGCCCGTCCTATGGCCAGTATTACCAAAGTTATGACGGCTATGGTAGTGTTGGATGCGGGTTTAGATATGCGTGAAGAAATCACGCTTGATCCAGAAGATTTTGTCGGTCCTAAGCGTGCTAGCTCAAACCTCAAGTCGGGTGATCGTCTAAATCGTGCTGAGATGCTATTGATGGCATTAATGAAGTCAGAAAATCCAGCAGCAAAAAGCCTTTCTCGCAACTATCCAGGTGGCGATAAGGCCTTTATGCGTGCCATGAATCGCAAAGCTCAAGATTTGGGTATGAGCACGGCGTTCTTCGGTGATGCTACTGGTCTTGATAAGCGTAACGTTGCTTCATCAAATGACTTGGTTAAAATGGTTCGTGCGGCTGGTAACTATGACGTGATTCGTCGTTTTTCGACTACTAAAAGCTATGATTTTTATGTCTCTAACTACTCAAGTGGCAACCGTACTTATAAAGCCAATAACACTAGCAGTCTAGTCCGCGATGGCAGCTATCCTATTGGTATTTCAAAAACAGGCTTTATCAATGAAGCTGGTCGTTGCGTGGTAATGGAAACGCGTGTGAATAACCGCCCAGCGATTATCGTTATTTTGGGTGCCAACAGTTCAGCCACACGTTGGGGCGATGCTAAAAATATTTTGAACAGCTTGGCGACTCGCCGTAGCGTATAAGACTACTCATTTAGCATTGATAAAAAAGGCTGTTATGCGATATAACAGCTTTTTTATTGTGTTGAATTTAAGGACCGTTAAATGATTCAGCCACCAGTTTCTACCGTTTCTCATGCCATACCTAAGTTATATCTACTCACTAATGACGATGAATTTACGATTTTATATCGTAAATTAGAAGCTGCATTAGCAACGGGGCTGATTGCGCTATTACAAATACGTCGCAAGCATATATTGGCATTGCCTGATGGTGAGTCGACTCTATACGCAGAAGCGCTGAAAATAGTGAATTTAGCCAAAGCATACAAGGTAGCGGTCGTTATAAATGATGATATCAGTTTGGCGGCAAAGCTTGGTGTCGGTGTGCATCTAGGGCAGCAGGATGGCGACATTAACGATGCCAAAAGAGATTTAACATCGAATCAGATTATTGGTCGTACCTGTCATGGCGATATAGAGCTGATCAAAGAAGCAAAAAATGATGGGGTAAGTTACGCAGCCATGGGTGCGGTATTTGCTTCGACTACCAAACCTAATGCAAATGTCATCTCACGTCAGCAGCTCATGGAAGGCTGTCAGCAAGGGATCGATATGTGCGTGATAGGAGGGTTAACGGCAGAAAATATTACCAAGCTGGCAGGTTTGCCCATTACTTATGTGGCGGTAGTTGGTGATATCATGGATTTACCCGTGCATCAAATTGCTGCGCGTTGTCAGCAATGGCAGCAGGCGCTTAATACATGGAATGCGCCTACTTTATGAGGATCAGCTTAAAACGAAATCTAGCTTAAAGATAGCGATAATGGGCTATTCTGCATGTTCCATGCATAAGGTAGCATAGGGCAATGCTTGCAAGCGTTGTGCTTCGATTGCCTCGCCGCATACTTCACATTCACCATAATGGCCAGTTTCGATACGGTTTAACGCATTTTCGACGTAAATTAAGCTTTGGCGTGCCTCGACCATTAGATTTTTGCGCATGTCGTTTTGACGATAAGCAATCGCTTGGTCTTCCCAGTGTTCATTTAGGTCGTCTTGAGGGTTTTGGATATGGTCTTCGATTTTATCAATTCGAGTCTCATACTCTTCTTTTAGTTTTAATAACTCTTGTTTGGCCGCTTTGAAGTCGATACTCATTATATTCTCCTAGTAGGTTATTTTTATTGTTGGATTTATTGATTATAAACAGCCTCCCTATCATAAACAGCAGATTCTTTGAGTACCACCACGAAATGTTAATGCTCGCTTTGTTACGTCTAAGTATATTCTTTTCCGGTGAGCAAAATTTATAGCAGGTTCTTTATGAGCGCCAGTTAGAAAGCTGCTAGAATACACCGCCTTAAATTCTTGCTGGGTCAGTGTTATAAAAATAACCAGCAAGATAAATCGACTAAATAAGTTTAATAAAAATTATTCAGTAATATTTAACAAACAGCCACATTGTAGATTAACAATAGATGATGTATAGGAGCAGGTAATGAATTTTTTGCGTATGAGCGAGCTGAGTTTGACCGATAAATTAGTGTTGATTCGTGAAGATCTCAATGTGCCTATTAAAGAAGGTGAAATCACCAGTGACGCTCGCTTACAAGCAAGCTTACCAACGATTAAAATGGCGCTTGAGAAAGGGGCCGCGGTGATTGTTTGCTCACACCTAGGTCGCCCAAAGGAGGGAGCTCCTGAGGCAATATATTCGCTAGCGCCCGTCGCTGACTATTTAAGTGATAAATTGGCAGCGCAACTATCAAAACCAGTGACGCTCAATTGTGATTACCTGACTCAAGGTGTCTCCATCAAAGCGGGCGAAGTCGTACTGCTAGAAAACGTGCGCTTTAATGAAGGTGAAAAGAAAAACGATGCGGCTTTAGCGCAAAAATATGCGGATTTGTGCGATGTGTTTGTGATGGATGCTTTTGGTACTGCCCATCGTGCGCAAGCGTCAACTGAAGGCGTTACCCAAGCTATGCACCAAGCTGGAAAAACTGCCTGTGCTGGACCTTTATTGGCAGCCGAGCTTGATGCATTGAGTTTGGCGCTTGAAACACCAGCGCAGCCGATGCTGGCTATCGTCGGTGGCTCAAAAGTCTCTACCAAACTAGAAGTTTTGCATAGTTTGGCTGAGCTCTGCTCGCAGATTATCGTGGGTGGCGGGATTGCTAATACTTTTTTGGCGGCACAAGGTCATAGCGTTGGTGCCTCATTATACGAAGCAGACTTAGTGGATACGGCTCGTGAAATCATGGGAAAAACCGAGATCTTATTGCCTGAATATGTCGTCGTTGCCAATAAAAACGACATTGATTTTGCCGATTTTACGGGCTCATTACAAAAGGCAACGGCCACTATCAAATCTGTCGATGCAATCGGCGATGATGACATGATATTAGACATTGCTCCAGAAAGCGCAAAACAGTTGGCTGATGCTATTATTAATGCAAAAACTATCTTATGGAATGGTCCTGTAGGTGTTTTTGAAGTCGATGCTTTTGGTCAAGGTACTCAAATAATCGCAAATGCTGTCAAAAATAGCCAAGGTTTCTCAATTGCTGGCGGCGGCGATACGCTTGCTGCGATTGATAAATATCAAGTTGCTGATGGGGTTAGCTATATGTCAACCGGTGGCGGCGCATTCTTAGAGTTTGTAGAAGGTAAAGTATTACCGGCGGTTGCTGCTCTACAAATCAATGACTAATGCCTTAACAATAGTAAGCATATGAGTAACATTAGGCGTACAACTCAGCCTCAACATCTAAGGTAAGCTGTAGCGATAATATTTTGGCTACTACTCTTATCTTACTGTTTTAAGTACGATAAGCATGAATGGTTATTGATTATTGTTAAGTGGTAATTATTTGTTTCTATACTGAAAATTGTTATTGCATGTCTAATTTGCACTCTATAAAATAGCGCAAACCATGTATCTGGCATGCTTTATTTATGAGGGATTTATTATGTTAAAACGTCATTTATTACTTGCTAGCGTTCTTGCTGGTACTTTTGCAATCACTGCATGTAGCCAAGAAACACAAGATAAAACTGCCGCTGCAGCCGACTCTGCTGGTGAAGATGCTGCTGCCAACACGGAAGAAGCCGCTGCTAAAACTGAAGCTGCTGCTGCTGAAGCGGAAGTTGCTGCTCAAGAAGCTGGTGCTAATGCTGCAGACAACGCTGAAACCGCTGGTGCTAATGCTGCAAACGCGCTAGAAAATACTGGTGAAGCCGTTGTGGTAGGCGCAAATGAAGCCGTTGCCAATACTGCTGAAGTGGTTGCCGATGGCGCAACGGCTGTCGCCGATAAAGCCAGTGAAAACGCAGTAGAAGCAGAGCAACAATACTAAGAAAAATAAAGCTAACTCTATTAATATAGAATTAATGGGTAAATCATTAGCTTATTAGTTGCTTTACAAGCCCTAAAAAAATGGAAAAAGCTTTGGTGATTGCCAAGGCTTTTTTTATTGATAAAAATAATCGGCAGCCTTTATAAAAAGTAAGTTATTACTGGTAGCAAACGAGATCGATAGCTTAATTATGCAAACAAGCTAGAAAAACCAAGCAGGCAAACAAATAGTCGGCTAAGCGCTACGAAGCGGCGGTAATTTTTGCTATAATCACGGCGTAATAATGACGAGCAAAAAACAGTGCTTTTTGCTGGCTTATAATGGAATATCTATTACAAAGCTGGGTTGCAGGGCAAGTATTATTGCAGCGTCGTATTGTTAAAAATGATTTCTTAATATCATCTTCAAAATACCATTTTTAAAACATAACCAGAGAGCGTTTTATGGCCTTAATATCGTTACGTCAACTTTTGGATCATGCTGCTGAACACGGCTATGGTGTTCCTGCTTATAATGTCAATAATTTAGAGCAGATGCGTGCCATCATGATAGCGGCTGACGCCTGTGATTCTCCTGTGATCGTACAAGCCAGCGCCGGAGCGCGTAGTTATGCAGGCTCGGCATTTTTGCGTCACTTGATTATTGCTGCTATTGAAGAGTGGCCGCATATTCCAGTCGTGATGCACCAAGATCACGGTATGTCACCTGCTATTTGTCAGCGCTCAATTCAGCTTGGCTTTTCATCAGTGATGATGGACGGCTCGCTTGGTGAAGATGGCAAAACGCCAATGGATTATGATTACAACGCCAGCGTCACGCGTGAAGTGGTCAAAATGGCTCATGCTTGCGGTGTTTCAGTAGAAGGCGAGATTGGTTGCTTGGGCAGTCTTGAGACTGGTATGGCAGGCGAAGAGGATGGTTCTGGCGCAGAAGGGGTTCTGGATCATGAGCAGCTATTGACCAGCGCTGACGAAGCCGAGCAGTTCGTTAAAGACACCAACGTTGATGCGCTTGCCATTGCCATCGGTACCAGTCACGGTGCTTATAAATTTACCCGTCCACCGACAGGCGATATTTTATCGATTGAGCGTGTAAAAGAGATTCATGCTCGTATTCCTAATACGCATCTGGTCATGCATGGCTCATCATCAGTGCCGCAAGAGTGGTTAAAAATTATCAATGAAAATGGTGGTAATATTGGCGAAACTTATGGTGTGCCCGTTGAGCAAATCGTTGAAGCGATTAAGCATGGCGTCCGTAAAGTAAATATCGATACTGATTTACGTTTGGCATCAACAGGCGCTATCCGTAAATTCCTTGCAGAAAATCCTAGCGAGTTTGATCCACGCAAATATTTCAAAGCGTCTATGGTAGCAATGTCAGATATCTGTACCAATCGTTTTGAAGCTTTTGGCTCTGCTGGTCAAGCGCATAAGATTCGCCCTATTAGCCTCGAAGGTATGGTCGATTTTTATCAGTAAGCTTGACTGATAAAAGACAGCACTCAATAACGAGATGGCAGCTCATTTCATTTTTTATAATAGCGCTTATGAGAGGTAGTGGATTATGATTGGATTGATTACTGGACAGGTGCAGTATTTAATGGCACCAACTGCCTGTGTCATGACCACATCTGGCGTCGGCTATGATATTGAGCTGCCACTGCCATCATTTTGCCAGTTGCAACTGAATCAGCAAGCAAGTATCTGGACGCACTTTCATGTTCGTGAAGATGCACAGCTGCTGTTTGGTTTCATCGATCGTAAAGAGCGTGATGTTTTTCGGCAATTGATTAAAATTAATGGTGTTGGTGCCAAAATGGCATTGGCAATGCTGTCTGCAATGTCAGCAGCTGAGCTAAAAATGCACGTTGAGCAAGACTCGGAAACGGCACTCATGCGCATTCCTGGTATTGGTAAAAAGACGGCTCAGCGTTTATTAATTGAGCTAAAAGACAAGCTAAAAAATATCGAAGTTGATGACAGTAATTTAGAGTTTATCTCTCAATCAGCGCCAGTTTCTCACGAGGGCAGTATTATCGCTGAGGTGGAAGGCGCTCTGGTGAGCTTGGGCTACAAAGAAAAAGAAGCTCAGCAAGCCATTAAGGCGGCGAAGAGTAATGGCGAGACGTTTGCAGATACGCAAAGCTTATTAAAAGCCACATTGCAGCAGTTTCAGAGTTTTAAATAGCGGTGCTTTTACGTGAATAATGATTATTAAAAATAAGCGACATTAGGTGTCGCTTATTTTCGTTTTGGCGCGTACTTTATGATGTTTTGCATGACTTATGCGTAGCGTTTGGTTATGCTATTTATTACCCAGCCTTTTAAAAATAATGATTTAAATATAATGATAAAACCTATGATGCAAGATCGTTTGATTAATCCGCTAGAAGGAGCAGCTGATGCTCCTGATGCCAATATTCGACCAGCATTATTGGCTGAATATATCGGTCAGCCAGTGGTACGTGAGCAGATGGAAGTTTTTATTGCCGCGGCACGTGCGCGTGATGAAGCGTTAGATCATACGCTAATCTTTGGTCCGCCAGGCTTGGGCAAAACCACCCTTGCCAATATTATCGCTCGTGAGATGGGTGGTAATCTACGCTCAACGTCAGGGCCTGTATTAGAGCGTGCAGGCGACTTAGCGGCCATGCTGACCAATTTAGAAGCTGGTGATGTGTTATTTATCGATGAGATTCACCGTTTAAGTCCTGTCATTGAAGAAATACTTTATCCAGCGATGGAGGATTTTCAGCTGGATATTATGATTGGTGAAGGACCTGCCGCACGTTCTATTAAACTTGATTTGCCACCATTTACGTTAGTTGCAGCGACTACGCGAGCAGGATTATTAACGTCACCTTTACGCGATCGCTTTGGTATCGTGCAGCGGCTTGAGTTTTATAACATTGCTGACCTTACAACGATTGTGAGCCGTGCAGCTCGGCTGATGCGGGTGCCGATGAGTGAGGACGGTGCGGTTGAGATTGCTCGCCGTGCTCGTGGTACGCCACGAATTGCCAACCGTTTACTACGCCGTGTGCGCGATTATGCTCAAGTCAGAGGCGATGGTAGTATCAATGGTGCGATTGCGGGCAGTGCGCTGGACATGCTAGCAGTTGATAGACGCGGCCTTGATCATTTAGATAGGCGCTATATCGAGATATTACACGAGCGTTTTGACGGTGGTCCTGCTGGGGTTGAAGCAGTGGCAGCGGCGATGGCTGAGGATCGCGGAACGTTAGAAGACGTCATTGAGCCTTATCTTATCCAGCAAGGCTATGTACTACGGACCGCACGCGGTCGTGTATTGACACAGATGGCGATTGATCAAATGGTATAGTATTAAAATCAGAAATATCAAATCATAAGCCCAAAAGTGCACCTACATTTAATTCTTTAATTAAACGCAGGTGCACTTTTTTTTGTTAATCATTATATGGCTACGATTTTATAGGTAAAGGCTGAGGCCATATTTTACCGGGATTGAGGATATTTTTAGGGTCAAGTGCTGACTTAATAGCCTGCATCATCGCGATGGCATTGCCATGCTCTTGATCCATATATTTTTGTTTGCCTTGACCGATTCCATGCTCGCCGGTACAAGTACCATCCATCGCAATCGCGCGCATAGCAAGGCGATCGATAATGCCGTCAGCAGTAGCCACCTCTGCTGGATCATCTGTATTAACCAATAATAAAACATGAAAATTGCCATCACCAACATGACCGACGATAGGTCCAATCATACCGGACGCTTCGATATCTTTTGCCGTCTCACTAACGCATTCCGCTAAGCGTGAAATGGGTACACAGGCATCAGTCGATAAAGCACTGGCTTCAGGTCGTAGGGCGGAGCTAGCATGATAAGCATTATGCCGCGCTTGCCAGAGACGTTTACGCTCGGCTTCATTGGTATCCCAAACAAAATCAGTACCACCAAACTCTTCGATGATCTCGGTAAACATTTGCGCTTGTTCGCGAACGCCAGCTTCTGTGCCATGGAACTCCACAAACAATGTCGGCGTCTCTGTTAAATCAAGATTGGCGTATTGATTACAAGCTTTGATTTGCATGGCGTCCAGTAGCTCAATACGTGCAATAGGCAAGCACATTTGAATGGTCAGCATGACTGCCTGACAAGCATCCTCAATCGTTGGAAAATGACAAATGCCACTGCCAATGCATTCGCTTATACCAAATAATTTAAGCGTCACTTCTGTAACGATACCGAGCGTACCCTCTGAGCCTATCATTAGCCGCGTTAAGTCATAACCGGCGGCGGATTTTTTGGCACGTGTGCCTGTTCGAACAATCTCTCCACTTGCTGTGACGACTTCAAGCGCGAGCACCACATCTTTCATAGTGCCATAACGTACGGCATTAGTTCCTGACGCACGCGTGGCAACCATGCCACCGATACTAGCATTGGCACCAGGATCTATGGGAAAAAATAACCCCGTATCACGTAAATAATGGTTCAATTGCTCACGCGTGACGCCAGGTTGTACGGTCACTGTCAGGTCTTCATTATTGACCTGCAATATTGCATCCATCGCATGCATATCGATACACAGTCCGCCATAAGGAGCATTCAATTGACCTTCTAAAGAAGAGCCAATACCAAAGGCAATCACCGGCATCTGGTATTGATTGCAAATCTCTACGGCCGCTGCTACCTCGTGTTTATCCTGTACGGTTAGTACCGCATCAGGCGGCTGATTGGCTAACCAAGTCATCGTATGGCCATGCTGCTCGCGTACCGTAGCATTGGTACTGAGCTGTTTACCGAAGCGAGTTTGCAGGACCGCAATAGCAGCACTATGATCTGGTTTAACAGTGTTTTCAAGGTGAGAAGCGGGTAAAGATGACATGGTCGATTCCTACATATAAAGCGGGTTCTAAACTGAATGGACGAGACATAAAATAAAGCTAAGCGCCAGCTACCTTTATATTTTTTCAAAGGATAATTAAAGTTAGTGAGCGCTTGTTTAACGAACGTTTGAATTGATGATGATTAATAGCATTTAGCAAATAGCATTCAGCGGTCTAGGCTAGGATACGCCAAACGACGACTAAAATAGCCAATAGATAAAAGACAGGTGCAAACCAACCGACTTGTGTTGCAATCGCAATGAAAATAGCGAAACCCGACAGCGCCAACCAATCGCGGCGACGGTCGTTGAGCATATCGGCACGAATCTGCTGTATTTCACGCAATTGACTGTCTTGGCGTGACCCTTGTGAGGCGAGACTTTGCAGTCCTTGGTCTAGCAGCTTAGGGATATCAGTCGTCGACAGTAATATCTCTGGCAATTGCTGGCGTAGCTGTTGTAAATTACGCATCGGATCTAATTGTTCTTTAATCCAGCTGCTTAAAATTGGCTTAGCAAGTGACCAAATATCAAGATCAGGATATAAGTCGCGACCGAGTCCTTCAACATGTACCAAGGTTTTAAGCAGTAGCATTAATTGCGGTGGGATACTCATATGATGGCGGCGGGCGATATCCAAAATTTGCATCAAAACGCCAGCAAAATCGATATCGTTAATGGACTTTTGCAACATCGGACCGACAGTGCGGCTCATATCACGCATCAACGCATGCTTATCGGCACTTGGCGGTATCCAGCCAGCTCGGCTGACGATATCAACCATCGCCGTAAAGTTATTATTCATCACCGCCAATAGCATCCGCGCTACGATGAGCTGATCGTCCTTTGATAAGGTGCCCATGATGGCACAATCAAGACCGATATAGCGTGGCTCATGACCCAAATCAATCGCAGGCATATTTGCATGGATGGTTTTAACGGGTGGTGTCTCTACGAAGACGTTACCCGGATGCATATCAGCGTGGAAAAAGTTATCACGAAATACTTGGGTGAAAAATATGGTTAAGCCTTTTTCTGCTAGTGCGGCTCGGTCATAGCCCAGCTGATCAAACACCTCAACCTGCGAGATGGGTACGCCTTGAATACGCTCCATGACCATAACGTTTTTGGCAGCGTCATAAACTTCAGGTACATACATCAATGCAGAACCTAAGAAGTTGTTGCGCATTTGGGTGGTATTGTCTGATTCAAGGGTCAAATCTAACTCATTGAGCATCACTTGCCGATAGTCTTCGACAATATCGATGATATGTATGGCACGCGCCGCTTCGATACGAGCTGATGCCCAGTCAGCCAATTCACGCAGTAGCTCAAAGTCTGCAATAATGGTAGTCCGAATGTCAGGACGAACTACTTTGACCACCACTTCACGCCCGTCATGCAGGGCGGCGGTATGTACTTGGGCAATAGAAGCTGCTGCTAAAGGTTTTACATCAAAGCGCGCAAATAAAGTACCAATAGATTGACCGAGACCGTGTTTAGGGTCTTGGATTTGAGCAATGGCGATATCAGAGTCAAAAGATTTAACTTTATCTTGCAGCTGAACCAACTGCTCAATAATCTCAGGCGATACTAAGTCACGACGCGTAGAGAGTAATTGCCCAAGCTTTAAAAAAAGCGTACCCATATCTTCAAGGGCATATTTAATCGCATTGGGCTGGTGCTTTTTACCCCAAGCTGCTGGATGCATACGGATTAAACGCGCTAAAGGTTGTAGCTGCGGTGCCTCTTCGACAGACAGGTGCGTGTCAATACGATAGGTGGCGGCAATACGCCAAAGCTCAAGTAAACGGGCGCGATGAGATAATAGCATGGGCAAAATTACTCTAGATAAAGTCGAAAATAGGGTAGGCGCTGTGACTGTTTATACTGCGATTATGTATGCTGCACAAAAACCATCACAGCAGCACTGTCTTACTTTTAAAGTAAGTCGTTATAGATTAAGCCACTATAGATAATGTCTGATTAATAACACTTTTATCTATGGTTGTTTAAACGCGCCTGCTCGTCTTTGATAGCTGCCAGTCTGGCTTCTTCACGTTCGACATCCGCCCGTAGCTTTAATAGTTGCTGCTTAAGGTCATTCATCTCTGCTGTCTGCATAGGGTCAGAGTCAATATTACCCGCTACATCATTGGCCCAGTCGCTGACATCGTTAAAAGCGCGTTTGGCACTATGCCGCCAGCCGCTTTTGAGCTGTGATATGAGCAGATGCAACTGACTGGCCATCGGCTTACCAATAAAGGGTTCTAGCTGTCCGGCCACATCGGGATCAAATCCTGCTACCAGTTGTTTAAGCTGCATCAGCACTTTGTAATCACCAGCGATAGGCAGGTTACCGTCAGTGCCGCGCATTAGGTTGAGCAGCTGGGCTGGATTATCAACGGTGATGACACAGTCTGGGCGACTATGCCCAATCCGCGCTTTATCCATATTGGCTTTTTGACGCTGATCAGTATGATCGTTGCTTTTAGAAGCGTTTTTAAAATTGCTTTCAAAAACGCTTTCGGTCGTTACCGGCTCAAAACGCAAACGCTCATCAGTAAATAGCACATCCAAACTCACATCCGGTGCACCCATATTTAGTCGTAATACTTTGCCAGCAAGCGGTGCAAGACCAGCTTTGGTAATCTCATCGCTAGCAATAGCGATATTAATCAGCTTTTCGGCACCAGCCAAAAGTAAGACAGTCAGCATAAGGCTCTCACATATTTAGTTGAGCGCCTTAAAAAAAGCGCATCGTTTATCAGGGTCAGTTGTTACGACTGATGAGTATTAGCAATTTTTATCGTCACGATTTTTATCATGAAAATTTTCATCGTTAAGCTTTTTTATTGCTACGACTTTTTATCGCTATGCTTTAAATCCGCGATGTACGGCGACGATACCAGCGGTCAGGTTATGATAATCACAATTTTCAAAGCCCGCTTGTTGCATCATTTGTTTTAGCGTCTGCTGATCAGGGTGCATACGAATCGACTCAGCCAAATACTTATAGCTCTCAGCATCATTGGCAATCAGCTTGCCCATAATCGGCAAGGCAGTAAATGAATATAAGTCATAGGCTTTAGATAATGGCTCAAATACTGGTTTTGAGAATTCCAAAATCAATAGACGACCGCCCGGCTTAAGTACACGATACATGGCTTTTAAAGCAGCATCTTTGTCCGTGACATTACGCAAACCAAAACTAATGGTGACCAAATCAAAGCTTTCATCGTCAAAGGGCGCTAAAGTTTCAGCGTTGGCCAATACGAAATCGACATTGTTACAGCCGGCATTGATGAGGCGCTCACGACCGACTTCTAGCATGGCAGCATTGATGTCTGATAATACAACGTGACCGTTTTTGCCCACTTCACGGCTAAAGACTTTCGCCAAATCACCCGTACCGCCAGCGATATCAAGCACATGCTGACCGGCACGAACGCCCGATAAGCTAATTGCATAACGTTTCCACAGACGATGGATACCAAATGACATTAAGTCATTCATGATGTCGTATTTTTTGGCGACTGAAGTAAAGACGTCGGCGACACGTGCCTGTTTTTCTGCTTTATTGACAGTCTTATAACCAAAATGCGTTTCTTCATTACCATCAGTATCAGCTGTATGTGGGTTATTGATATCATCACGCTGATTAAAGACCGTTTGTTTTGCTGGTTGTGCGTCGGTTTTTGCTGAGGCGTTCGAAGCGTTATTTAGATTGGCATTTGCTGTACTGGTATTTTGCATAGTCGTTTGTTGGCCTTGTGGCGTTCCTGTTGGTAAATCTTGAACTTGCGTGAAGTCATTATTGTTAACATTGTCACTGCTGTTTTGTGCATTGGCTTGTAGCAATGGATTTGTACCAGTATTTTGACGTGCTTTTACTTGAGCGGTGATATCTTGATTATCGGTAATGCTATCACTGACCAATTTATCCTGTAAGTGACCGTTGGTAGTAGTATTGACATTAGCATTAGGTTTTTGATCAGTCATTGCATTGTCCTATTATTGGTTTTTATGCTTGTTTTTTGGCCATGTTTATTCATATAAAGTGTGCCGTTAGCCACTTATACGATAAATCCTATCATACACCAAACGTTGCTGGCTTACCGCCATTATCCGTGGCATGAACTTCATCAATAATTTGTAGCTCACGCTCACAAAACGGTTCGATAAAGCTGCTCACACTACTGAGTGGCTTCATCGCTTTAAAGCCTGCATCAATAAAGTCGTAAAGCGGTTGATAACCATGACGATAAGCTGCACCTTTTGCTATTGCAAAGGCTTTTTTTAGCATAAATGAGTTGAGATGCTTATCGGTGCGATAACAGACTTCTTTAAGATTATTAATTTGGACTCGGCGCTCATTGGCTTCATCGACAGCGCGGTAAGCGGTGAGCATATTTTCTTCATTGACCGGTAGGTCTTGAGCAAGTAACCATTGAGCCAAATGCAAATCGAGCTCAATCGCCAATATAGAGGCTTGAATACCCATGCTTCCTGCTTCTAAAGCCGACTCTTTGGCAAGGCGTTCAAGTTTTTTAGCCTTAGGAAGAATACGACCCAATTGTTCTGCTAATATTTTGAATTCATCGCCACCGTAGAGCTGGGTCAAAAAGTAATCTGCCATCGGTTTGTTTTTTGGTTGTTCAAATAGCGCGCTATGCGTCTGCTTGATACGTGCTTGTTGCCATGATTGCACCTCTTTGAGCTTGGTGTTTAATGCGGCATCGTTATGATGTGGCAGCGCCCAGAAACGGTTCAAGTGCTGTTGTAGATTGGCTAAAGCAGACATGGCAGGTAATCCTATAAAAGTAGAAATATTAATCAAATTGATAATAAATAAGTTAAGTGGTGTTGAGTTTTTATGCTTATGGGTAGCTATTAAAACATGCTCGCAAGATTTTGTTCACCTTAAAAGAAAATAAAGCAGAATACAAATGCCAAACTGTTACATAGCGCTCTTATCTAGTTCTGTTACTTCGTCCTGTTATCTTGCTCTGTTACATAGCCGCGTTATTTACTGAATGGACTCAGTGCTATGATTAAATCAATTCGTTATTTTAACCTCATTATTTAATAACGCTATAGCGAGCACAGACATGAGCAAAAAAAATGATAAGACTGAAGCAGACGCGCCACAAGCAGTGAGCGCCCCATTTAGTAAAGAAGTCGTTGAGCAGCGCTTAACACCCAATCCTTTAAGTCAGTTTTTTATGGATAAGGATGCGCTTCGACTGGCATTGGTCACCGCCCAGTTCGCCCTACGAGCGACGCGACAACAAACACCGCCAACCACCAATAAACCAATGGGGCTATTGGTGCTGGTCAACGGTATGGAGCAGGCAGGCAAAGGAACCGCCGTCACGCAGCTACGGCAGTGGGTAGATCCGCGTCTACTCAAGGTTGAGGCGATCATCGGTGATTGCCCATTAGATCATCAGCCGATTTGGCAAGCGCATACCAAAGCCATGCCGCGCTACGGTGATGTGATGATTTATTTTGGCAACTGGTATGCCGATTTGCTATATAACGTGATGCGTATGGCACATTCAGATAGCAAAAATAATGAGAAATTGATAAAAAATAAAAAGTGTGCCGATGCTGATATAGATACGGATATAAATACTAAGGCGTTACCCATTGGTAAGTGGCAAGATTATTTGCAGCAACAGCTGATTGAGCTGCAAGCCTTTGAGCAAGATCTTGCTGCGAATCATACTAAGCTGCTGAAGTGCTGGTTTCATGTAGATATCGAAACCTTGCAGGCAAGGCTAAACGATGATGAGACAGACCCACGTTTTTTGTATCAGATTGATTGGCATAGCGCGGCAGTAGTGACGCAGTTTAATGAGGTAGCCGCTACCTTATTACGCCAGCAAGGTGATTGGATCATTATTGATGGTGCTGATAAATCAAAAGCCGCCATGCATTTTTGTCATGAAGTCTTACATGCTATGCAAATGGCATTGGCGAGCAGTGAAGCAGAAAGCAGTGAAGTAGAGAAAAATCATAGTGATACACCAAAGTTTGAGCCTGTTAAGTTTGAGAATGTAAAGCCACCTAAATTATTGACGGAAATAGCCGATTCAGATATAGATAAATCAGACTATCATCAACAACTTGAAGCCAAGCAAGTAAAGCTCGCTGAATTACTACGCGCGCGTAAGGGCCGTCATGTGGTGTTTGCTTTTGAGGGTATGGATGCCGCTGGCAAGGGCGGCGCTATTAAAAGGCTGGTGGCGCCACTCGATCCACGTGAATATCAAATTTATAATATTAGCGCGCCCATGTTGTATGAGCTACAGCATCCTTATTTATGGCGCTTTTGGACCAAACTCCCAAACGAGCAAACAGACCGTATCAGTCGTATCGCTATCTTTGATCGTACGTGGTATGGACGTGTATTGGTTGAACGTATTGAAGGCTTTGCCACTGATGAGGAGTGGCAGCGCGCTTACGATGAAATCAATCGTTTTGAGGCAGACTTGGCAGCGTCAGGTACCTTGGTCATCAAATACTGGCTGGCTATCGATAAACAAGAGCAACTCAAACGTTTTGAAGCGCGTGAAGAGACACCGCATAAACAGTTTAAATTAACGGACGATGATTGGCGTAATCGTGAGAACTGGTCAGATTACGTACAATCTGCTGCTGATATGCTGGCACGTACTGATACCAAAAGTGCCCCTTGGTGTGTTATTGCGACTAACGACAAGCGTCAAGCGCGTCTGGACGTTTTAGACCATGCTATTGAGCAGCTCTCAGCGGTACTCTCTACTCGCTAAGGCTCTGATATTTACTGCGCTCGCTCATGCCCATAGTAGTTGTGGACTAGTTATAAAGCGGATATCGAGGCTGATTAATAATTAAAATATAACAACACTCTTTGACTAAATGAGCAGATTTTTCGAGCCACAGATGTACAGTTACAAATCTTGTAATATCATCATGCATTATGCGTCTATATTTAATATAATAGGCGCGTAATGAGCGCTGCTATCTATTAAAATAGCTTGGTCGCTTGACTGTTTATTCTTTAATATCAATTTATCTTTTAATATCAATGTTTTTTTCATGACAATCAAATTTACCACAACAACACTATCACTATAAATACCTAAGCCGCAAGATGCTCTAATCGGACGATTTGGCAATATCCCTTGCGGCTTTATAGTATTTTGCATGATGGGTTTTTATCTTATGTTTTTGTCGTGTTCAAACCAAAGCATGGTCAAACCAAAGTGTATTTTAAGCAACCTATAAAATCGCCAAGGTAATGTATTAATAGCGTATTTAAAAAAAGCAATTCAAAACCGTATAGTAAAGAACCACGTTGCGCGCACGCTATCATAGTTTTGGATGGTAAAAAACATTCCATCATCCATTAATAGCATCGCAATGTCATCAATCGCATATAATTTCAATCAGCTTACGCAGGACGTATCGACGTATGGGTATTAGCAGCAGCTCTACAGGATCAACTAAAGCAGTCGGTTCTATGAGAATTAATCTATTTTTTGGCATTTTACTTATTGCGATGACCAGCTACTTTTTGTGGTGGGGTCTAGATTACACCATGCATCAGCAGACGACGCTATTTATTGTCGCCACTGCTTTTGGTGTCTTTATGGCATTCAATATTGGTGGTAATGATGTCGCCAATTCCTTTGGTACCTCAGTGGGTGCAGGGACGTTAACGATCCCTCAAGCGCTCGGTATAGCAGCGATATTTGAAGTGTCGGGCGCCGTGCTGGCAGGCGGTGAAGTGACCGACACCATTCGCAGCGGCATTGTCGATTTAGATGGTCTATCGGTAACACCCAACCAGTTCATTTATGTCATGCTTTCAGCTTTGATTGCTGCCGCATTTTGGCTGTTGTTTGCCACTAAAAAAGGCCTGCCGGTTTCGACCACTCATGCCATTATCGGCGGCGTGGTTGGTAGCTCCATTGTATTGGGTATCACCTTAGGTGGTACTGAAATGGCGTTATCTACAGTGAATTGGGGCACGATTGGCACTATCGCTATCTCTTGGGTGATATCACCGCTACTAGGCGGCATATTTTCTTATCTTTTATATGGGCAGATTAAGAAAAATATCATTGAGTATAATGATAAAACAGAGGCGCATATTGCGACTCTAAAAGATAATAAAAAGACTCTAAAACACAATCATAAAGAGTATTTGGACGGTCTGACAGAATCAGAACAACTGGCTTATACTTCAGCGATGTTACGTGATCAAGAAATTTATAAAGATGATGATTGCGTCGTTGAAGATTTAGAGACCGATTATTACAAAGAGCTTTATGAGATTGAGAACGAGCGCAGCAACCTTGATACCCTAAAAGCACTTAAAAAATGGGTACCTATTATTGCGGCTGCAGGCGGCGCGGTCATGGCCTCTTTGGTCATTTTTAAAGGTCTGAAGAACGTCAATAATGGTATGACGACGCTGCAAGGCTTTTTAATCATGGGGATGATATCGGCACTAGTGTGGCTTGCGACCTTTATTTATACCAAAAGTATCCGTGGCAAGCATAAAGAAGACTTGACCAAAGCCACGTTTATTATGTTTAGCTGGATGCAAGTATTTACCGCGTCAGCTTTTGCCTTTAGTCATGGCTCAAACGATATTGCCAATGCTGTTGGTCCTTTTGCAGCGATTATGGATGTTATCCGTACCAATAGCATTGCCACAGAAGCCGCAGTACCTCCAGCAGTGATGCTAACTTTTGGTGTTGCTCTTATCGTTGGTCTTTGGTTCATCGGTAAAGAAGTGATTCAAACTGTCGGTACGAACTTAGCAAAAATGCATCCAGCTTCTGGTTTCTCAGCTGAATTGGCTGCTGCTGCTGTGGTCATGGGCGCTTCAACCATGGGTCTGCCAGTATCGAGTACGCATACGTTAGTAGGAGCAGTACTTGGCATTGGTATTGTGAATAGAGATACCAACTGGGCGCTGATGAAGCCTATCGGTTTAGCATGGATTATTACCCTTCCTGCGGCCGCTGCGATGTCTGCAATCAGTTATATCGTGTTGATAAACATCTTTTAAAACTAAAACTTATAGTATTTTAAGTTTCAGTTGCTTATAAAAACGTCAGATATAAAAAACGCTTATCGATATCATATCGGTAAGCGTTTTTTATAGACAGTAATGTATGTAAAAGTTAAATCAATCGGTACCAAATTGCTTACGCTTTTTAGCAAAGAAGCGGTCTAAGCGATCCATGGCGTCTTCTAAGTCGTGTAAGTTGGGTAAAAACACCAAGCGGAAATGGTCATGTTTGTCCCAGTTAAACCCTGTTCCTTGTACCATCAATACGTTTTCTTCCAACAATAAATCCATCATAAACTGCATGTCATTTTCGATAGGGTAAATCTCAGGATCCATCTTTGGAAAGCAGTAAAACGCGCCTTGTGGCATGGTGCAAGAAATACCTTTAATCGCATTAAGGCGGGTAACTGCCAACTCGCGCTGCTTGTATAAACGACCTTTTGTAGAGGTTAAATCCTTCATACTTTGATAGCCGCCCATGGCTGTCTGAATCGCATATTGCCCTTGGACGTTAGAGCACAGACGCATAGAGGCGAGCATATCCAAACCTTCGATAAAGTCAGTGGCATGTTCTTTGCGACCTGAAACCATCATCCAACCTGCGCGAAAGCCTGCGATGCGATGCGACTTTGACAGACCATTATATGACAAGACCAGCACTTCATCGGTCAAGGTACTCATCGGCGTATGTTCCATATCATCATAAAGAATACGGTCATAAATCTCATCGGCCATAATAATTAAATTATGCTCTTTTGCGACCTCGATGATTTGCAGTAGCACTTCATCACTATAAAGTGAGCCGGTTGGATTATTGGGGTTAATAACCACAATGCCTTTAGTTTTGCTAGTGATTTTGGATTTGATGTCTTCAATATCAGGATGCCAGTTATCTTCTTCATTACAACGATAATGTACCGCTGTACCGCCTGCTAGATTGGCAGCTGCCGTCCAAAGCGGGTAGTCTGGCATTGGGACCAGCACTTCATCGCCATCGTTCATCAGCGCCTGCATGGTCATGACAATGAGCTCAGAAACCCCGTTACCTAGATACACATCACGGACATCAACCGCGGATAGAAGTCCCTTTGATTGGTAGTATTGCAGGACGGCTTTACGCGCTGAAAAAATCCCTTGCGAATCTGAGTAGCCCGTTGCTTCTGGCAGATTCATCGCCACATCACGCAAAATCTCATGCGGCGCTTCTAAGCCAAAAGGGGCAGGGTTGCCAATATTAAGCTTGAGGATGCGTTTGCCTTCAGCTTCCATTTTATTGGCAGTTTGTAAGAGAGGACCACGAATGTCGTAGCAGACGTTTTGTAATTTATCGGATTTTTTTATGGCATTCATAGAGTGACCACTCATAAGATTGTTTGATGAATTTGTGCGGGGAGTAGAGGAGATTGTTTGTTGATGTTGACTGTCGCCGCTATTTTTCTCGCCTGAGGCAACGTCTTCATTGGTATTGTCAGACTGCATAAGATCGCTTGAATCTACATCGTTATTGATGTCACTTTGAAGCTCACCACGCAATAGATAGCCTTCGCTACAGCCTAAAATACGCGCTAGTGTGGGTAACTTGGATGACACAATACCATTCGTTCCACGTTCCCAATTAGAGATAGCGCCGCGACTGACCTTTGCGCCAGCGGCAGTCATCGCTTGTGCTAATTGCTCGGCAGTCATCCCTTTGTCACGGCGTAGCTGTACCAGTCGTTCAGCTTGTGTATCCTTGCTTTTATCATCAGCTATCATCATGTAAGCCTTTTTTATGCAATGAGTTTGTAATAAATAGCGTATTAAAGAAAAAATATCAAAGTGATAAGTTTTTAATTTATAACTAATGCAAGATATTATTGCATAACTAATTTTAATGCAAGTTTTTTCTTAATCTATAATAATCGTTAATGCAAGATTATCTTGCATTAAAGTTGATGTTTCTTAAAATTACATCTTTACTCATGGATGATTCAAGATAATTTGTTATATTTCACCTATCTCTACTGTTTTAAATCTTTATGCTATCAATTGATATGGTTGGCATTCTTGTAATGAATGTCTTGAATAATAAAGCACCAACCAACAGATAAAGCCTATCGTTTTTATAAAAATAAGACGATAAAGCATCGATAGAAAATGACTCACAGTAGATTAGACAATAAATCATTCAATAAGGATAGGTTATGCAAGACAATCAACTGAGCAAAGAAGAAATCAGCCAATTGACAGAAGCTGATTGGAAAGAGCGCCTGAGTGCTGACGAGTATCATGTGATGCGCGAGAAGGGCACAGAGCGTCCACATACTGGTGTTTATAACGATATCAATGATAAAGGGATATATAACTGTAAAGGTTGTGGCGCAAAATTATTCGATTCAAGCAGCAAGTTTGATGCTAGTTGCGGCTGGCCAAGTTTCGATCAAGGTATCGATAGTAGTGCTATCGATGAACATGTCGATGACTCATTGGGTATGCGCCGTACGGAAGTCACTTGTAGCAACTGCGGTGCGCATTTAGGTCATGTGTTCCCTGATGGTCCACGTGAGACGACTGGCATGCGCTATTGCATCAACTCAGTGTCTATTGATTTAGATAAAACTGAAGAATAGCTTAAAAAATAGCGAGTTTGTCGTTAAGATAAAGTTAGAAAATAATAGGGGATCGTATAATGTTCCCCTGTTACTCATTAAATTAATTAAAAATACTGTGCGATTCTAAATAGAATATACCAATAATAAATTTATTTAAGGATAAATAATGAGCACTATTTACGACTTTAACGCTGAGCGTATGGACGCTACCTCGCAACCATTCTCTGATTATGAAGGTAAGGTACTATTGATCGTCAACACCGCAAGCAAATGTGGATTTACCCCGCAATTTGAAGGTTTAGAGGCGATGTATCAGCAATATAAAGATCAAGGGTTAGTAGTCATCGGTTTTCCTTGTAATCAATTCGGCAGCCAAGATCCCGGTAGTAATGATGAGATTGGTGCGTTTTGTCAAAAAAATTATGGCGTTAGCTTTCCGATGATGGCAAAGGTTGATGTTAATGGTAAAGACGCCCATCCGATTTTTGAATGGCTAAAGAAGCAAAAGGGCGGGCTGCTCACAGATGGTATTAAATGGAATTTCACCAAGTTTTTAATCGATAGTAAAGGGCAGGTAATCGACCGCTATGCACCAACAACCAAACCTGATGCCATAAAAACTGATGTAGAAGCGACATTGGTAGCCGTCAGTGTATAAATAGTCAATATTTAGTATGGCTGATAAAAATATAAAATCAATTAAAACAACTGCTTGTCAGAATAATGAGTAATAATTTAAAAAATAGCCTATAAAAAGGAAAATACTATTTGACAGCCATGTGTAAATCTATATAATACACACCCACAGCAAGGGGCTTTAAAGAGCTTTGAGTTGTTAGAATTCTCAGTAAGAGATTTCGATTATTAATTAAAGAGTGACATCTTTAGTTAATAAAGCTTTAGAAAATTTTATTTAAAGAATTTTCTCTTGCGAAGCTAAAATTGCATTGCAAGTTTTTAACGCTTCTCAGGGTGATTAGCTCAGTTGGTAGAGCGTCTGCCTTACACGCAGAATGTCGGCGGTTCGAATCCGTCATCACCCACCACTCTTTTAGCGAAGTGGGCTCTATTTATAAGGGCAAAACGCTAAAAACGACCTAAGCAGCGGTAGTTCAGTTGGTTAGAATACCGGCCTGTCACGCCGGGGGTCGCGGGTTCGAGTCCCGTCCGCTGCGCCATATTTAAAACGAATTTAAACTCTCGAGTTTAAGCAAGTTTCGCCTCAAACATTAGATTGTTTGAGGTTTTTTTGTGTCTATTGATTTATATAACTATTTGATTTTTATGGTTTTTATATTTCATCTCTACTTTCTCATTAGAAGCAGCTTACTATTTATTATCATATCTAAAATAAATTCATGTGGGAAAAGTCTACTTTCTAAAAATCGGTGACCAAGTGCTCAGTGACCAAACGTTGACCATTTTGTGACCAAGGTTGTTAAAAGTCGGGACTGAAGACGATCTCGTTTAATAACGTTTATACGGTAGATTGTTGTTTAAGAGTTGGAACAGCAATCGGCACCTTATAAAACTTAGTATAACCTTCAATCGATTTGCCAGCGGTTAAACTATCAGGTAGCCCATCCTTCATGTTTTGATCAGTGTAGATAACGACACAGCTAACATCAAGCACATATTCCGCTTAAGAAGTATGAAAAATGCGTTCGTCAGCTGATAATAACCGTTTTTAAACAGCTATATATGAACTCAATAATAGCAATTGAATATATCGCTTAGTAACTCTGTATTGTTAAGGTTGCCGCTATTAATCGCAGAATGCTGGAAGTTGAAATAATCTCTATTTATACAGAAAACTTTTTCGCACCTACCACGCAAACGACTGCTCCTAATGTGCTGATCAACATGCCAATACTAACCATCTCATGCAGCAACAATGCCGCCAGCATTAAACCCATGAAAGGTTGCATCAGTTGCAGTTGGCCGACGGCGGCAATACCGCCTAAAGCCAAACCACGATAACAGAACAGAAATCCGATAAACATACTAAATACAGCAATATAAATTAAGCTTGCCCAAGCAGCAAAACTTACTTCTTCCAAAGATTTCGGCCAGGTTAACCACATCAGCGGTAACATAATAGGTAGAGACAACACTAAAGCCCAACTGATTACTTGCCAACTACCGAGCTCCTGTGACAATCGTGCACCTTCAGCGCAACCGAGACCACAAGCTACGACAGCGCCGAACAATTGGGGCGCTGTTATCAGCATTATTCTTTGCCAATAAGATTGAGCGTTATATGAGTATTGAGACACAGCTAGATGAATCAGTACAAACGCGCTATTATCAGGTAAAAGGATAAGTGTTTTTAACATCTGCAGAGCGCCTGATAGAATCCTTTGATATTAAAGAGAGAGTCGCTAAAGTAGTTATTGAGGCCTCTGACGCGCGCTTTTGGGACGTGACGGCAGTCGCAGCTATTGACAAGATTATTATCAAGTTTCGCCGTGAAGGTACTGAAGTTGAGCTCCTCGGTCTGAATGAAGCCAGTCAAGCGCTGGTAGAAAAATTCGGCGTTCATGACAAATCGGATGCCACTAATAGCTTAGGCACTCATTGATAAGCTTACCCATTCAATAATAAAAAATACTAAGGATAAAATAATGACAACACAACAGCATATTCTAGCTTGTATTGATGGTTCGGCAGTGACAGAATCCGTGTGTGATTATGCCGCATGGTATGCCAGTCGCTTGGGCTTACCGGTTGCCTTATTAAATGTGATCGACGTACCAGCGTCGACAAGACGGGATTTGTCAGGGGCGATAGGTATCAATAGTCGCCAGGTTTTATTAGAAGAATTAACCCAGTTAGATGAACAAAGAGCCAAAGTGGTTAACAGTTATAGCACCGCCTTGGTCCAAGACGCAAAAAGCTATATTGAAAGTCACTTCGATGTAGACGTCGGTACCTATCAACGTCATGGCAAGCTATTACCTGCTATTGAACATTTTCACACCCAAAATCGCGCCATCGTAATGGGACGGCGTGGAGAAGATCATAAAGGCAGTCGAATCAATATTGGCAGCCAAATCGAAACGGTTGCGCGCGCGTCCAGCATACCTATCCTAATTTGTTCAGAAGCATTTACCACGCCTACCTCGTATATGATTGCCTTTGATGCCAGTAAAATAGCCATTACCGCTACACAAATGGTTGCTAGAAGTTATTTACTCAAAGGGTTGCAAGGTCATATCGTGATGGTCGGTCATCATGATGAATTGTCTAAACAAAGCTTAGCGGCAGCAGTTGCGGAGCTCATGTCTGCAGGTTTTATGATTAAGGCGCATCACTTACCTGAGACAGATGCCGTTGATGGATTATTGACCTTTCAAGCAGACAATAATATCGATATCATCGTGATTGGTGCTTATGGACGTTCTAAATGGCAGCAGCTATTTTTAGGTAGTACAACAACCGAGATTATTGCCAGTACGCTCTCACCAGTTATTTTAGTGCGCTAGAGGGTAACGTGCATAATAATAGCTATTACTATTACTATTACTATTATTAAAGGTATGAAAGGAAATTAACTGACCATGATTTGGCTAAAAATGCTCATTGGCGCGTTGATGGTATTAGTCATTCAACTATTTGCCCAAACCCGATTTTTTTATTTGGCGGCGCTTGCACCACTATTTCCAACCTTTACTCTAATCAGTCATTTCTTAGTCGGTACACAGCGTAGTACCGCAGATTTAAAAGTAGCGCTGGTTTTCAGTATGCTTGGCGTCATACCGCATTTCATTTATACGCTTTTGGTGTTTTTCACTTTTAGCCATATTGGCTTGTATAAAGCATTATTATTAGGTGTGGTAGGTTGGCTGCTGGCCGCTGCCATTTTGGTATTGGCATGGCAGCAGTACCAGATTTAGAGAGTTATCTTCAAGCTATCTAAATTTGAGTCCTAGCACTATTGCTTACGGCTATCCAAGCTGGACGAGAACGTCTTCAGATATCACTGAGTATGATGTTTTATAGGCATTGCCAAATCGAATAAAACATACTCATTCTGATATTACGAGAAAGGTGATATCTGATGTCAGATCCACAAACATTAGCTTAGAAAACAGAGGGTCAACTAAGCCTATTTATCAACAGCTTCAGTTTCAAATTCAGCAAGCATATCAGCAATACGCTGATCTTTTTGTCGCCATATTTGCTCTATCCAGTCGAACATTTGCGCTTTGGTCGCCTCATCATTTTCGTAACCACCATTTTGAATACTGGAAAATAGCGCATCAGGCATGTCAATATGCCGTACATCCACACCTAAGCGCTTAATATTACCTTTCCATAAGTCACTATAAGTCGGTACGCCATCAGGATAAACGATGGTCATATCCAAGATGCCATCTATGTCTGCGCCCAATGCGTTGATAGCAAGAGACAAACCGCCGGCCCGTGGCTTAAGTAAATGCGTGTAGGGCGAATGCTGCTTGTCACGTTTAGTGGGGGTAAAGCGCGTCCCTTCTAGATAACTAAGCAGCGTAAAAGGCTTGTCTTTAAGCAGCGCGCAGGCACGTTTTGCTTCTATGATATCTTTGCCTTTTAATGACGGGTTTTTAGCAATGGCTTCTTTAGAATGCCGGCGCATCATTGGGAAATCTAAAAAATAAAAGGTCTGACCAACGATAGGGATATATATCAATTCAAACTTAGTAAAAAAGCGCGTTAACGGTAAGCGCTTTTCACTAATATATTGAACGATACTGGTGTCGACCCACGATTGATGGTTGCTCACGAGTAAGTATTTACCGTTTATATGCGTGTCATCAGGTAAGCTAATACGCCAGTCTTTTTGTGGCAAAATGTTGTCAATCAGGGCGTTGTTACTATTGATCCAGTGATTGGCGATTTTAATCACGATCTTATCAGCAACAGGCGCGCCGGTAACCATTTTGGTCGCGCCCATTAACCACATGGGGATGCTACCACCAAAACTATTGCCAGCAATGACGCCAGTTGCAGTCGCCAGTGAAACGGCTTTGCCAAGTTTGGGAGTGCGCTCATGTATTTTTTGAATAAGTGATGCCAATCGCATGTTCAGTCCTTTTTATCTATACTTATTATTAGCTATTGCTAACGCCATTAGATGATTTTAGCAGAAATCAGTATGAGTGTACGAGTGTGACGTGACTGGTGATAACACACAATACCTATGAGTGTTTTTATGAGCGAATAAATACAGAACCACCGTTTATCATTTCATCATTCAAAGCAGAAATTGTTCAAAATAGGGCAAATAAAACCATACTTAAATGTTCGGTAACCCAGCTAGTTATTATCTATAGTTTATTCACTAAAAAAAGAATGCATCATTGCTGGTATGAATTTTGCGAAACTTTTATTAGAAGTATCTGTCTGGCAAAGTGCACAACAAGCGAGAAAAATTTATAGCAGCAGAATGTTGTGGTAAATGTTGTGACAATCGTACGTATTTTATGTTGAGCTTATTATCAGTACTTAGCTACTTAGCTACTTAGCTACTTAGCTACTTAGCATTGGCAACCAAAATACCAAGGCTAAAAGTGTGACTAGCAATACGGGAGGAGTGATTAATAAGCCAATCTTCATATACTGGCCCCAGCTGATTTTATAATTTTTCTCTGCCAGTACATGTAGCCATAGCAAAGTTGCTAAGCTACCAATGGGGGTGAATTTAGGACCCAAATCGTTACCTATAACATTGGCGTAAATCATTAGCTCACGCGTTGCCACGGGTACTTGAGCGCTATCAATAGCAAGTGCGCCGATAAGTGTCGATGGCATATTGTTCATGACTGAAGCGACAATAGCAGAGAGAAAGCCAGTCCCTAACGTAGCAATGACATTACCTTGTCGCCCTAACCAGTTAAGTATCTTCGCGCCATAGGCGGTGAGACCAGCATTGCCCAAACCATAAACGACCAAATACATACCGATTGAAAATAAGACGATTTGCCATGGGGCTTTGCGCAGGACATTGGTCACAGAAAACTTTGTACCACGACCACCTTGCCACCAGCGACCTGCGATTGCCATCAGCACTAGTGCCGCGATACCAGTCACCAATGAGATCGCGATACCGAGTAATTCGGTGGCAAAATAAGCAATAAGCAATAAGGTTAATAGCGGAAAAGCCGCTCGAAAAACCAAAGGATCTTTGATAGCAGACTGCGGTGAACTAAGATTATCAATTGCATAGTGTTTTGGAATATGGCGCGCGTAGACTATCCATAACACCAGTAACGTTGCAATAACAGACACTATATTTACGGGCACCATGACTGCCGCATAGCGACCAAAACCAATATCGAAATAATTGGCACTAACGATGTTGACTAGGTTAGAAGTCACGAGAGGCAGACTTGCCGTATCGGCAATAAAGCCGGTAGCAATAATAAAGGCAAAGGCGGATTTAGGGGCAAAATCAAGGCGCAGCAAGATAGCGATCACGATAGGGGTGAGCAATAATGCCGCCCCATCATTAGCAAAAAAAGCCGAAATAAACGCCCCTAGAATGACAATCATAGGGAACAGCAAACGTCCCTGACCATTACCCAATCTTGCTACATGCAAGGCTGCCCAGCCAAAAAAACCAGCCTCATCTAATATCAGTGAGATGATAATGAGCGCCACAAAGGTAAAAGTCGCATCCCAGACAATATTCCAGACGATACCAACATCTGATAGTTGCACCACTCCAAAGAGTAGCGCGACTAATGCGCCACCCATCGCACTCCAGCCGATACCCAAGCCTTTTGGCTGCCATATGACTAAGACCAAAGTGACGATAAAAATCGCTAACGCGAGCATAAAACTGCCTTAATAAAACAATGACGTTAAAAACATCTGATGTTATGGCAAATTGACGTTATATAGTCGATTTAATTTAAGAAAAATACAGTGATGCTGGCATGGATTTTTTGCAGCCTCTGTCACGCTTGCGAACAGCAAGCAAAAAAATCATACCAGTAGCAACTTGCTATAAACTACACTTTTTTATTTTGAACTGACTATAACGATTTTTGATTGACACGCTTTGATAGCTCATCACGGCTTTCTACGCGTTCAGAATAACGATCGGTCAGATAAGTAGAGCGTCCACGTGTGAGCCAAGTAAACTTCACCAATTCCTCACACACATCGACGATACGCTGATATAAAGGCGACTGTTGCATGCGGTTATCGTCGTTAAATTCCAAAAACGCTTTCGGAATAGAGGACTGATTGGGTATGGTAATCATGCGCATCCAGCGGCCAAGAATACGTAGCTGATTGACGGTATTAAAGCTCTGACTCCCGCCGCTAACTTGCATTACGGCAAGCGTTTTACCTTGAGTAGGACGCACGCCGCCTAATGACAGCGGTATCCAATCAATCTGCGCTTTCATAATACTGGTGATACTGCCGTGGCGTTCAGGACTGACCCAGAGCATGCCTTCTGACCATGCTGCCAGCTCGCGCAATTCTTGCACTTTTGGATGATCGGCATCGGTACTATCAGGTAACGGCAATCCTGATGGATCAAAGGTACGTACCTCGCAACCATACCAGCGCAATACCCGACTTGCTTCTTCCGCTGCCAGTTTAGAAAATGAGCGTTCACGCAAAGAGCCATATAGCACTAATATTTTTGGTGGATGACGTGGATCATTAGTAGCAATTAGAGCATCAATATCAATCGGGTGTAGTTCTGCTGCATCAATATTCGGTAAATCATCATAGTTATGAGTTTCGGTTATGAAATTATCTACAGAGTTGTAGATAGTTTCGCCATCTTCTTTGGTAAAGCTACTCACTGGATGGTTTAATAATTCAAATATCTGTTCTGAAGGTCGACATAAAGCTGCGCCTTTATCAGTGACCACAATAGGACGATTCATCAAAATAGGATGCGCCAGCATGGCATCAATAAGCTGCTCATCTGATAACGCTAGGTTATCCAAACCAAGCTCTTTATAAATATTTTCCTTCTGGCGTAGCAGTTCGCGTGGTAATAGTTGCATCAAAGCTAATAGCTCAAGCAGATAGGCGCGAGTAGGTGGTGTTTTAAGATACTCAATGACGTTAGGCTGTTCACCTGACGCCTTCATTATTGCTAAGGTATTGCGAGAGGTGCCGCAGTTGGGATTGTGAAAAATGATAGGTGTCATAACAACCTTTTATAATGTTAGAAGTGTTTGTATTTTTAAGCAGAATAATCGTTTAGTTATTAAGCTTATAGTCAGTCCTAAATAAAATAAGTACAAATATTATTAGGCGCTACTGGGATAACTTTTCCTTGCTTGCTGTGCCTACGTAGACAGAGGCGGCGCAAAACCTACCCCAGTAGCGCCGTGTTTTTTTTATAGTGGATCGACTATATTAGGTACGCTAGTGTCACAATCACTCAAACTTTCTAAAAGTGAGCCACACAGCTCTGGGTGTCCGGCACAGCAGTCTTTTAATAAAAACTGAACGACAGCTTCCATATGCGAGAGAGAGGCGCGATAGATAATCTGTCGGCTTTGGCGTTGTGAGACCACCCATCCTGCTCGTGCAAGAACGGCTAAATGAGCAGACATTGTATTATGCGGGACATCAAGCTGACGGGCGATTTCACCAGCAGGCAGACCGTTAGGCTCATGACTGACCAGCAGCATAAATGCCTTTAGTCGAGTGTCTTGAGAGAGGGCAGCAAAGCTGGCAGTAGCGTTAGTTATTTCCATATGTCCAATAATATAGACATGTTAAGTCAAGTCAAGCTATTTTGCAGAATAATCAACGAGTCTAAATCATCAATCGTGAATAAATTGACTTCAATAAGAAAATAAGTAGTGATCCAAAATATATGCAATCAGCTCTATATGTATAACTTCTCACTTTATATAGAGCTGACTGTTAATAGCTGCTGCGTAAAAAATCAAATAGAGCTGAGAGTTTTTATCTAGCACTATGCCTAGCATAGATTAATTTGAGGTCGCAGCAGTACTTAGCTTACCAAGAAGCGTTGAGACGTCACTGATGACTTTGTCGCAACCTTGAATATTATGGCGTGCTTTAAGATAGTCAGGACTATTGTATGAAAGATATACCTTTTTATCTGCGCCTTCGCTAATGAGTACTTTTTGCGGTAAATCAATCGCCACATTTTGAGCGCACTGCATCAGTTTAGTGCCAGCTTTCGGATTACCGAAGAGGATGGCTTCCGTCGGTCTTAACTCTAAATTTACGCCTTCAGCATTTTTTTGGTGATCGATTCTGGTAAATAGCGTTAAGCCTTTTTCTTTGATGATAGATTCGAATCTATCGGCGGTCTCTTTAACCGAATAATCACTCTCAAGTGTGACCAAGCCATCGCCAATATTTGCATAAGCAGGAGTCTCTTTAACTGATTGGTTATTCTTAGATGTTTGCACGTTTTGCCCAAGGCTTGCACAAGAGGATGCTAGCAATGCAAAAGCGACCATGGGAATAATTTTAATCATAAGTTTACCTATTGGTTAGTATTTATAATTAGTGGCACTAAATAATCATTGTGCGTAACAAAGATCGATATTGCAATAATATAGTTATATTTGCTTGCTCAGAATAATTTGCTCAGCAAGCATGTTTACATCCGCTGCAACTAAATTTGGAACTGGAACATTGGCTGCTAAGAAAATAGCATTATGCGGTGGCGTGAGAAATGCCCCAAGGTAGCCAGTAGCTTGCGCGCCTATTTATAGAGATGGCATAAACAACTTGGTAGAAACCAATTAATAATCTACTCATTTATTTCTAAATGGCATGATTAATAAGTGCCACAATGACGCATTTTGTTTGGCAGTAGGGTATTCAATTAAACCGATATCAATTTGGTCATCGGTTTTTTTTGCGACACTTTTATAGCTACTGAACAATTTATCCCACCAAATAACGCTAAAGCCATAGTTTGAGTTGGTCTCACTCACGACTTGGCTATGGTGTATGCGGTGCAGGATTTGGGTCATTAATATCAGGCGAGCTGGTTTTTCAATGGCTGGTGGCAGGCGAATATTGGCATGATTAAATAATGCCAAACCGTTTAGTGCGATCTCAAATATGAGTACGGCTATAGCAGGGACGCCCAGTACAATAACGGCAATCAGCTTTATCATAATACTGAGTACAATTTCAAGCGGATGAAATCTAAGACCGGTGCTGGTATCGACATGCGCATCGGCATGGTGCACTCGGTGCAAACGCCACAATATAGGAACGCGATGAAACAGTCGATGTTGCCAATAGATTAAAATATCCAGCAAAATCAAACTAAGCACAATGACTATGATGCTTGGCAGCTCTATGAGATTAAATAAGCCAATATTGTTTTGCTGGGTATAAACTGCCACCGCCGTCAGTCCAATCGGTACTGCTAGGCGGGCAATAAGCGATGAGGCAAATACCAATCCAAAATTAGCGAACCAACGCTTGCTACTTTTAATGGGTGATTTTCGTGCTGGTTTCAGCCATTCAACTAGCATCATTATCACTAAAATGCTAAAAAAGAAGCCGAGTCGCCACCATACTTCATGTGTCATCGATTGCTCCTTTAATTTTAGCTTCTTGCTGTTTGAGCGTATGGTAACCGCCATATATGCGGGTAAAAATAGTAATCGTACAGGCAATAGCAAATAGAGTAGCGAGTAGGGCAAAATGCTGGGGCCAAATACAAAAAGCTATAAATAGCGCAATGGTTTCCGTGCCTTCGGTTAGGCCATTTAGATAATAAAAGCTTTTATATTTAAACTGTGGTCTATCAATTTTAAACTTTTCAGCCGCAATAGCAAAGGCTAAAAAGCTTGAGCCAGTCCCAATAAATGTCGCTAATAATAATGCGCCAGCAACAGCGTTCTGCTCAGGATTAGCAAGAATAAATCCAAACGGAATCGCCGCGTAAAATAGAAAATCGAGAGTAATGTCTAAATAACCACCGGCGCTAGAGCTTTGCTTGGCATATCTCGCCAGCGCGCCGTCAAGACCATCTAAAATCCGATTCAAAATGATAGCGACTAATGCCGCATACCAATACTCAAAGGCGATTAGTGGTACGGCTAGTAGTCCAATTAAAAACCCCGCCACCGTCAACTGATCAGCTGTTATAGAACGCTTATGCAGTACTATAACTATGGGCGTTAACAGTGGTTTTATAATGGGAGTAAGGTACTTATCTAGCATACTGGTTGCCTTTTGCCTTTAAACTTGTGAATCTAAAACTATTGTACTGAGTTGATAAGCTGTTAATTAACACTTTCTAAATGAATCACTTTGCCATTAGTTGCCTCAGCATCGCTATGGTCGTGGGTAACCATAATAGCAGGCAGGTTACGGTTACGAATTTGCTCAAACACCAATTGGCGTGTATCCACTCTCAACTGGGTATCCAGTTTACTAAATGGCTCGTCTAGTAAAATGGCTTTAGGCTCGCTAAGGAGTAGTCGTAGTAACGCAACTCGCGCTTGTTGTCCGCCAGAGAGACTATCAGGATGGCGGTTGCTAATGCCTGCTAAGCCTACTTGCGCAAGTGCGTCATCTATTGTTTCCAGCCGCTGTTTTTTATTGCCTTCTTTCTTACCCTCTTTATTACTTTTAGGTATCGCAAAAGCAATATTTCCGGCAACTGATAAGTGCGAGAACAATAAAGCATCTTGATACAACACTCCGATATTACGTAAATGGGTTGGTAGGTTACTGATATTCCGACCGTCAAGTAATACCTCACCAGTAGCGCTAAAACTGCTAGCAAGTGTGCCCGTTAGCCAATTTAATAGACTTGATTTACCACTGCCCGAAGGCCCCATAATAGTAAGTATTTCGCCGCCATTGACTTGCTCATTCAAGCTGAGTAATAACTGGTCTTGACGAAAAAGCTGTAAGTTTTTTATCTGTAAAGAAGATTGCATCAAGACACCTTTAACATTACGCCTGTTTAAAAATATGATTTTTTCACGATGTACGCTTTTAATTCATAATTTGTACGTTTAATAATATACAGTTTTAACGAGCTGCACTTTTAACGCTTTGCACTCTTAAAGCCTCGCACTTTTAAAAAAATACTTAGGTAATATCCACGCTAGCGTAAAACCGATTAACGGTAACGCCATTTGTATAATGGCATAAACGGCACTAGTGCGTCTGCTGGCACCATTAGCAAGAGTAACAGCTTCTGTCGTTATAGTGGCTATGCGCCCGCCACCGGCTAGCAAGGTCGGCAGGTATTGCCCAAAACTGATCGCCAAGCCCAATGCCACTGCAATTAAAATAGGCGCAAATAACTGCGGTAATTTAATCTGAAAAAATACTTTGCTAGGAGTAGCGCCAAGGCTTGCTGCTACATTGGCAAAGCGAGGGTCTAAGCGCCGATAGCTACTCGACAGTGATAAAAACACATAAGGCAGTACAAACAATAAATGGGTAACGGCCACGTTAAAAAATGCGGTTTGGTTATTGACCAATTGCTGTAACCATACCAAGCCAAATAAAAAGGCAATACTGGGTACCAGTAACGGCAAATAAATAATTAAACTGGTAAAGGGAGAAATGACTTTGGCAGTCAGCTGCTCTGATTCTAAACAGAGTAAAGTGAGCACCACGGCAAAAGTAGTCGTCATTAGCCCAATAGTAATCGTATTAAAGAGCGGGCTGCCTATTTGCATCAAGGCGCTTTGAAAATGCAGTAGTACAAATTGCTCTGGTAGCGCCGCTGGAAAGCGCCAAAATCCTGCAACCGACCACATTACTAGTCCAATCAATGCCATTAATATAAAACCGATAACCACAGTGGTCAGTACTACGGTTATTTTTTGCCAAACAGTGTCGCCATAATTGCGCCGGCCATTGGTGATTGACTGCCTACATAAGTACTTTACAACCTTTTCAGCAGCCAGCCACAAGGCAAGTAAGCCACCTGTTAGAGCAAGCTGTAATACTGCACCAGCAGAAGCTTTTAGACGTAAATTTAAATCGACATCGTTAAACCAATTCATAATGGCAACGGCCAATGTTGGCGGCGTATTGGGACCTAATATGAGTGGCATCTCGACACTGGCGCTGGCATAGGCGAGTACGGCAAATATAGGCAGGCGTAATAACGGATAGAGGCTGGGCAATACCACTTTAAAAAAAGCCGTCATTGGGTAGTAGCCTAAATTAAGCGCTACTTTGTGCTGCTGGCGTAACTTTTTGCCAAACTCAGGTTGTGCCAATGCGCCGAGCGCCATTAATAATAAGAAGGGCAGCTCTTTTAGCGTTAAGCCCAAAATGATACTGATACCATAAGCATCGTGTGGAAATATACCGTGCGGTGCCAGCTCCCAACCAGTTAACCACGGTGAGATTAGCCGAGAGAACATACCGGATGGGGCAATTAAAAAGCCAACGGCAATCGCTGCTGCTGCATGTGGGATCACTAAAATAGGGCTAAGTAGACGCTCAATACGATTGAGCCAAAGGCTATTAAAAAAAGTGGCCAGCATCATGAGCGTTATTACAAAGGCAAGAAAAGTGCTTATTAAGCCAGCTGCCACGCTTAAATTAACCATTTTCGCAAGGCCCGGCGTTTGCCAAAGTTCCTTAAAACCTTGCAGGCCAAACGTTGTTTTCTCGAGTGCTGGTGACCAACCAAAGGCTGGTAATAGCACACTGATTAAACCGCCAAGCACTGGCAATATAAGCAACAATAATAAAAATCGTGGGCTCAATTTTACAAGGCGCGTAAAGTTATCGGTCTTGTAAGTCGTTACTGGTGCAGTATTAGTTTCTTTAGCAGCAACTTTCTCAGCTTCTTTATTATCTGCTTTTTTATTAGGCGCGGTACTCATGGACTGACCCCATAACGCATCTGCCACCCTTGCATAATCGCTTCAACCCAACTTGGATGCGGCTCGCTCACTGTGCGTTTGATACTATTAACAGGCAAGGCGCTAGGATGCGGCGTGCTTATTTTAAATAAGGCTTGTTGCTCGGGGCTGAGCATGGATTGAACAAGCACGGTGCTATCGCCCCAGATATGAGGTTTTTGTTTGTGTGCCTGTGCGGTGGGGCTGAGCAAGAAGTTAGCGACCAGTTGCGCGCTTGCTTGGTGGCTGGCGTTATAAGGAATGGCGACAAAATGAGTATTACTTAAACTGCCATCATCCATAGCATAGCTACGAATACTTGTCGGTAAGTCATAACGCTGTACCGCAGCAGGTACTTCAGGTGCTGAAAAGGTAAAGGCTAAGCTTAATTCGGTATCGTCGACTAAGCGGCGCATTTGTGCGCCACTTTGTGTAAAAGACTCGCCCTTGCGCCATAGAGTTGGGTGCAGCTCATCTAAAAATTGCCATAATGGCTCTAATACTAACGCTGTATTTTGCTTAGTCGCTGGCTGGTTTAATTGTGATTTTATACTGTCAGGGCTTTGCTCATGGAGCATGACCAAGGCATACTTTAAAAAGCTCATACCCAAAAAATCAGGCGGCTTTGGGTAACTAAAGCGTCCAGGATGTTGGGCACTCCAGCGTGATAGCTCATTTAACGTGGTTGGTGGTTTGTTGTTTTCTGATCCGTCAATCGCTAAGCTATCATAATAAAAAGTAAGCGATGCCTGTCCCCACGGGGCTTCCATACCTTCGGTTGCAATACCAAAGTCAAAGGTAACGGCAGGATTGTTATTGGGATCGGTAAGGGTAAAGTTTGGTAATTTATTCGCCCATTGTTTCAATAATAATGAGTGCTCATTCATGGTGGCAAAATTAGCCCCATTTATCCACACCAAATCAACGCTACCTTGGCGGTTATTATTGGCTGATTTTTCCGCTAATACTCGACTGACGGCTTCGCTGGTATCACTGAGTTTGACATGAACTAAGTTAATATTGTATTTGTTCTTAACTTGCTTGGCTACCCATTGTAGATAAGCGTTTATCTGCGGATCACCGCCCCACGCATAAAAGTAAACCTCTTGGTTTTTACCCTGCGTTTCTATCTGCTGCCAGTACGATTGCTCTTCGATACTGGTATGGGTAATTGCCGTACTTGCTGTGATGCCCACACAGATACTCAAAAAAACACCAAGCGCCACCCAGTAAAGGTGGTAGCGCGTCAGTATTAGCCAAGACTTAATAGCGGGCATTTAGATTCCAGTTATTATCCAAAATTAATATCATCTAAAATTAATATCATCTAAAATTAATATCATCTAAAATTAATATCATCTAAAATTAATATCATCTAAAATTAATATCATCTAAAATTAATATCATCTAAAATTAATGTCATCTAAAACTAATGTCATCTAAAATTAATGTCATCTAAAATTAATGTCATCTAAAATTAATGTCATCTAAAATTAATGTCATCTAAAATTAATTTTTATATTACTCTTGTTAAGAGTACCTGTTTTATCAAGTCAAATTGCGCCTAAAAATAACGCTTTTGACGATTGCTGTAAATGCGTTTTAAACAGGTCTTAAGCATCTTTGAAAAAATTACCCTCTACGCCAAGTATGATATTTTTCTACCCATTTTAATACGGTTTGCGGCGCATGCGACCGTTTCCATTCACCGGCTACCGACTTGTTGCCTTCAGCCCAAGTCGGATAGCTATGAATGGTGCCGAGTATTTTATTAAGCCCTAAGTTATGCTTCATTGCTAGTACAAATTCCGCCAATAAGTCGCCTGCATGCTCAGAGACGATCGTCACCCCAAGGATTTTATCTTTGCCTTTAAGGGTAATGACTTTGATAAAGCCCTTAGTTGCGCCCTCAGCAATAGCGCGGTCTAATGCTTTAAATTCAAAACGGGTGACTTCATAATCGATACCTTTTTCGATCGCTTCTTGCTCATTGATGCCCACGCGAGCGACTTCTGGGTCAATAAACGTCGTCCACGGTATCACTCGATAATCAACTTTGAACTTTTTAAGATGACCAAATAGACCGTTTACGGCGGCGTACCATGCTTGATGCGATGCCACATGGGTAAATTGATAAGGGCCAACAACATCACCTGCGGCATAGATATTCGGATATAAAGTTTCTAAATATTCATTGGTTACAATGGTGCGATCCGTTTCAATACCCAATGCTTCGAGGCCGTAACCCTCAAGGCGAGCGCTACGACCAACGGCACAAAGTAGCTCATCGTATTCAATAGCAAATTCTTGTTCTTGATGTTTAACCACAATGAATTTTTTACCGTCACGTGCTTCACAGCGCAGTGCTTGGTGTGAGGTGAGAATATTGACACCGCTTGCTGCTAAGGCTTCATGCGCAAAGGTAGATACCTCAATATCTTCTTTCTTAATCAAGCGAGCACTTCTTTCAATTTGGGTAACGCTTGAGCCGAGTCGCGCAAAACTTTGTGCCAGTTCACAGCCAACTGGGCCACCACCAAGTACCACAAGTTTTTTTGGTGCTTCATCAAACTCAGCAAACTTGCGCCATATAGTATCGCTGGTGACATAGCCGGTTTCTTCTATGCCTGGTAATGGCGGGATAAAGGGCCGTGCGCCTGTGGCAATAACGATAGTACGCGCCGTGAGGGTTTGCGTGCCGCCATCGTTAAGCTCGACCTTGACCGTCCACGGGTCGATTAATTTAGCGTAGCCTTTTAGGACTTCTACGCCTAAATCGGCATAACGCTCAACACTGTCATGCGGGGCAATAGCGTCAATCACGGTTTGTACGCGCGCCATTACTTTCTTAAACGAGAATTGGGGGGTCATATTATCTAAGCCGTAAAGCTCGCCATGCCGAATTTGCTCAGCAACTTTGCCACTTTTAATCACTGTTTTACTGGGTACACAGCCATAATTTAAACAGTCACCGCCCATCTCACCAGCTTCGATTAAGGTTACTTTTGCTTTGACAGCCGCAGCAATATAGCTGGTGATTAAGCCGCCCGCACCAGCACCGATAACAATCATATTACGGTCGAATTTTTTAGGTTTATGATGATTTTTATAGACGCGGCGTTTTTTAACCACATTCAAAATCGCTTTAGCAGTCAGTGGGAAAAAACCTAATAACGCAAAGGATAAAATTAGATTAAGCGATAAAATACCTGACAAGCTCTCTACTTGCGCCAATTGAGTACCGGCATTTACAAACACAAAAGTACCGGCCAACATACCAATTTGGCTAACCCAGTAAAATGTCCGTGCTTTAATAGCGGTGACACCCATTAATAGGTTGATTAAAAAGAACGGAAATATCGGCACTAAACGTAAGGTAAATAAGTAAAATGCGCCTTCCTTTTCAACACCTGCATCAATGGCCGCAAGGCGTTCTGGAAAACGCTGCTGGATAGTATCGCGTAATAAGTAACGTGATACCAAAAAGGCTAAAGTGGCACCAATACTAGAGGCAAAAGAGGCGACCAATAAGCCCTCCACCAAACCAAACAGCGCACCTGCTGCCAAGGTCAAAATAGCTGCGCCCGGCAAGGATAGGGCAGTCACCAATACATACAGTAAGAAAAACCCACCAATCACCAGTAACGGAGACTGCTCTTTATATTGGCTAAACTCTGCCATTGAGCTTTTTAGCCCATCCAGTGTCAATAATTGATTCAGGTCAAAATAAAAAAACAGACCGATAGCAAGTGCTGCGAGCACTAACAAAGATATCTTTTTAATCATAAAATGTCCGTTTAAACAGTACTGCAAAGGTCTGAATCAGAATGATTCTTGATGTTTTTACGAGTTTAAAGGCTTTCAATTATCAACGTATTTAAATTATAGAGACTGTCGATATCACAGCTTTTTTACCTAAGGTTAACGTATCCCAGTCCCTCATTAAAAACAGGGCTATACACGCAGTCAGCATTGGCCGTGCGGCAAAAAACAACAGATTATCAAAAGGTTGTAAGTATAAAGCAAAGGGTGAGAAAGTCGAAACGGCATGAAGCATTAAGATAGCACCATTGCAACTGCCATAAACTATTTTGAGCGATTGCTCATATTAATTGTAAGTATCTAAACTTAGGGTATGTAGATTATTTAGGTCATGTAGGTTTTGTAATTATTTGCTTAACTTGACTCGCAATGTTGATGCGCTAAGTGAATAAAAGCTTTCGTAGCAGCGTTCTGATAAGCCCCTTTTCGTTGTAGTAATACCGCAGTGCGCTGGAGCAAAGAGGGTGCCAGTGCAATCGCAATCAGCTCATCTCGATTACTCACGATGTTGGACGGCAATAATGTGGTCAATTGAGTATGGTGTACTATTTCAAGAACGGCGCTTAATGAATTGGCTTCCATCAGCACCTGCGGTTTTATACCGTGTTGACGGCAATAATGTTCAATTTGTCCACGAGTTACAAACTCATGGCTGAGCAGTACTAATGATTGCTCGCTTAGCGTTTGTAAATCAATCGCTTGATACTTTGCAAGTGGGTGGTCTTTATTCACGACCAAAGCCAGTGTTTCAACGAGTAAGGTCTGGGTTGTTATATCAGCAGATTGCACTTCTGCAAAGGCAATACCCACATCAAATTCAGCATCGAGTAATTGTTTCTCCATCTGTTCCTGTGACATTTCTTGCACGCTCAGGGTAATATTTGGGTGAAGATTATGAAACGTCTTTATCAATGGCCCTATAAGGTAAGTGGTGAAGGTGGGGGTAATTGCAATACGCAACGCGCCGCGACTCAGGTTTTGCACGTCATGAAGCGCTCGTCGCCCCTCTTCTAAATCTTGTAGTGCCTTGTGCGCATAGCGCGCATACACTTCACCAGCGTGGGTAAGTTTGACATGACGCCCCGAACGATCAAACAAAGTCGTCTCTAGACTTTCTTCTAACTGCTTAATCTGCTGTGATAAAGCAGGCTGCGAGACATACAGAGACGCTGCTGCTCGTGTAAAGCTTTGATATTCTGCTACCGCGAGGAAATACTTTATGTGTCGAAGTATCATTATTTATCTACAGTCTCTTATATACCGTTTTTTATCTAAGTTTTTTTATATCTTATATAAAATATTATGATTTAACTATAAGTATTTATTATCGATATCATAATATACCAGTCTTTCACCTTATGATCATAACGGCGTATTATTTACTTTATCGAAACCACAGAGCCACCGATTATGAAAGATATTATTGAAGGTTTCTTAAAGTTCCATAGCGATGCCTTTCCCGAACGCGCTGATTTGTTCAAAAATTTAGCGACTAAACAAAACCCGCGCACGCTATTTATTTCTTGCTCGGACAGCCGTTTGGTCCCTGAGTTAGTCACTCAACGTGAACCAGGTGGACTATTTGTCATTCGCAACGCTGGTAACATCGTCCCATCTTATGGACCTGAGCCAGGTGGCGTTTCAGCGTCAGTAGAGTACGCAGTAACCGCATTACAAGTGACTGATGTGGTTATTTGTGGTCACTCAGACTGCGGTGCTATGTCCGCCATTGCCAATTGCACCTGCATGGATCATATGCCAGCGGTGAGCAGCTGGTTACGTTACGCCGACTCAGCGCGTGTGGTCAATGAATCTATCCATCATCTAAGCGACAGCGATCGTATCGAATCTATGGTACGAGAAAATGTCATCGCTCAGATTGAAAACATCAAAACTCATCCCTCTGTTCGTTTGGCGATAAGAGAAGGGCGTTTGGCTTTACATGGCTGGGTTTACGATATTGAAACGGGTAATATTGAGGCGTTAGATGGCGCTACTAACAACTTTGTTCCTCTTGCCGAGAATACTGAGGTTCGCGCTTATCCAACACAGCAGCTTTCTGTCGCGGTTTAACCTGACTGTTTAATTTAATTTTTTAATAAAAGAATATTTGAAGTTTATTAACTATTAAATATCAGCCGTTAAGTATCAAGCATACTGACTAAAACTTTTTTAATTTAAAAATCAACCAATCAACCAATCAATTACTAATTTAATTACCACCACTAATTATAAAAGGCACTATCATGATTCAGTCTCAAATTAGCAACACCGCCCGTCAAGCCCTAACTGATATTATCATTGCGGCAAAAGCTGAGAAAAGCTTATCGTTTGAGCAAATAGCTGCAGGCACTGGTCTCAGTGATGTATACGTCACCGCAGCGCTACTTGGTCAGCATCCATTGCCAAAGGAAGCTGCGCAAAAAGTTGGCGCAACGTTAGGTCTTGATGATGAGGCGATCGCCTTATTACAAATGATTCCATTACGGGGTAGTGTCGGCAGTGAAATGCCTACCGATCCTACTATCTACCGATTCTATGAGATGATGCAGGTTTATGGTACGACTCTTAAAGCACTGGTACATGAACAGTTTGGCGACGGTATTATCAGTGTAATCAATTTTAAAATGGATATCAAAAAAGTAGCAGATCCAGAAGGTGGTGACCGCGCAGTGATTACCCTTGATGGTAAATTCCTACCTTTTAAACCTTTCTAATAATTTATAAAGTCTTAAAAAAATATGGTAAAAGTCGGCGTCCTGCGTCGGCTTTTTTCGGCCACACTTTGAGCGACAAAGGACACCTCCTTACTAATGAGTACTGAACGTATTACCTCTAGGATAGACCAGTCGGCGCTGACGTTATTTTGGCCTATGATAGTGATTGCTGGATTGGCACTGACGCTACGCCCGACACTGACGTCCACGGGTCCTCTACTGGAGGAAATCCGCCTGAGTACGGGTATAGGACTTCAAGCAGCCTCATTACTGGTGGTGTTGCCGATGCTGTGTATGGGCATATTTCCATTATTGCTGCCTTGGGTTGGTAAGCGCCTGAGCGAAAGCACTTGGATAACTGGCGGTCTGTTTGCCATTGCGTCAGCTGGCTTATGGCGCTTGTGGTTAGAGTCTGGTTGGTCATTGATTGCTAGCGCTTTGATAGGCGGTACCGGTATTGCTATCGTACAAGCGTTAGCGCCTGGCGTAGTAAAACGCTGGTATCCTAGGCGTGTTCCGCTAGCGATGGGTATTTATTCAGCTGCTCTCATGGCTGGTGGCGGTATTGCAGCCACACTCAGCCCGCTAGTAGCGCAGCATTATGGCAGCTGGCAAGCGGGTCTGAGTATCTGGCTCATACTGCCGGTCATTGCACTCTTGTTATGGTGGCTCAGACCTTCAGAGGTGATGGAAAGTAAACATAGTGGCGTAAAAGTCAATTTTTTTAGCAATCGCCGAGCGTGGTTATTAGCCAGCTATTTTGGTTTGGCTAACGCTGGCTATGCTTGTATGATTGCTTTTTTACCGACTTATGCTCGTGGTTTAGATTGGAGCGCCCAAAGTAGCGGTGAGCTGATCGGTATCATGACTATTTTTCAAGTACTGGGTGCGCTAGGAGCCCCTGCACTGTCTGCTAAGCGCTTAGATCGCCGCCCTTGGTTATTTTTTGCCGTGGGTATTCAGATCATCGGTTTTGTAGGGTTAATTCTGATGCCAGCCTCCCTGCTAATTCTTTGGGTAGCACTCATCGGTTGTGGTCTCGGGGCTTGTTTTTCACTCACATTGACAATCACACTTGATCATTTATCACTGCCCAAATTAGCGGGCGCGCTGACGGCTTTTGTACAAGGCATTGGCTTTATTATTACGGCGATTGTTCCTTATTTTGCAGGGGTATTGAGTGAATGGACTAGAAGTTTTCAGGCCGTTTGGTTGATGCTGTTGATCACGCTGGTAGCAATGCTGATTGTCACGATGAAGTTTGCCCCTACAGGCTATGCTAAGGCGATGAATCTTACTCATACTTAGAGGTATGTTAACGTTGTTTAACGCACTTTTATAGTCGGTTATACAGCAATCAACTTATAGTTGATTTACTATAAGATGACATCGACACTGATACTCCCATCGTCCTCATCGGTCTCGAAGTGCATGCGGTTCTTACACAACGGATTAGCACCAGATGTTTCAGTATCAATTGTTTGTTTAAGTAAGGCTGACATACTCTTAAGGTTATCATCTTGAAATTCATTAATTTCTTCATAGCTATACCAAAAGCCATAGCCACCTGCAATTATGGCTAAAAGTAGTAACGCTAATATCGACCAAAAAATCAGCTTAAACTGCATGGATTTAAAGATTTGGCGAATGAACATCATTGGTTACGCCTTATTGTTACTGATATACCAACCAAGTCCTCGGACATTCTTAATTCGGTGTTGTCCCAGCTTTTTTCTTAGACTATGAATTAAGAACTCAATCGCATTGCTTTCAACCTCACCGCCCCAACCATATAACGAATCTTCAAGTTCCGTTTTAGACATAACTTTTTCTGGGGATTGCATAAAGGTAGTGAGCAACATATATTCTTTGGCGGTCAAGTCGACAGGCGTGTTATCCATGATGACGCGCTTATGCGCGGTATCTAGATGTAAATTACCAACACTGAGCTGATTGTCCGCCTTGCCTTGAGCACGGCGAATAAGCACGCGCATCCGTGCAAAGACTTCCGCGAGCTCAAAGGGTTTGACCACATAATCATCTGCCCCTGAATCAAGCCCTGCAATACGGTCTTTGACATCATCACGAGCGGTAATAATGAGTACAGGCGTGTTAATCTTAGCATTTCGGATAACGGTTAATACGCCCATACCATCAATTTCAGGCAAGCCCAAATCTAATAAAATAATATCATAAGGTTGTACTTTTAAAGTCAGGATAGCTTGGCGGCCATCTTTTACCCAATCGACCGTATAAGCCTCATCTTGCAACGCCTCGCTCAGGCTCTCGCCAATCATTAAATCGTCTTCGACCAGTAGCACGCGCATGAGCCTTCCTTTATTGGTAATGGCAGCTTTAAACCAAAACGCTCTAAGCGATATATTAATGTCGCTTAGAGCCATTCAGAAATCACTAGACATGAGAGGTTAGTTTACTATCTTAGCACTTACTCGCCGCACTATTAATCATCACTGTCAGCGGCTTCTACTTGGCTACGAATAATCTTACCAGTCATGCTATCGATAACCACTTTATGTACTTGAGTGCCTTTAACAATCTCAACTTTGTAAGCAGGTTTGCCAAAATCTATATCAAATCCAGCTTCAATGATTTTTCCTTTCACACTTTGGTTCGCTTTTTGTATTGCTTGGTTCAAACTGGTTTTAGACTTTTTCATAGCGTTATATTCTGCTATATCTTCTTTATCAAGCTTCTCTTGCTTATTGCTTAAAACTTTACCGCTATTTGCATCAATTTTTACTTCATATTCGGTATTATTAGCGACAATCTTAACCTCGTAATTGCCACCTGCTGAATGGTTGTGTTGATCAAAGTCAGCGCTAACAACATCACCTTTAATGGTTTTTTTAGCGATAACAATAGCTTGCTCAAGACTGATCTTGCTTTGTGCCGCTGCTACGGCTTCACTGACTTGGTTATTGGTGGTGGCGGTTTGTCCTACAGCGATAGCAGCGGTGCTGACGCCAGCAATACTAAGTACCATAATGATGGATTTGCTTAGAGTTGATAAGTTTTTCATGATGTTATCCTTTGTCTTTGAGTGTTTTTTTATGACAGATGGGTTGTACCATCCACTGTATTTATAATTTCAGTATACGGGATAAAACATAGGAGAAGCTTAGCGCTGACTAAGGGTTACATTAGCCGTGTTTTATTTAGAGAGGTCGTTTAAATTTCGAGGATAAATAAGTGAGTTTTGTATTAAACATTATTACTATTGTGCGGATCAGACAGTCGACGTTTGATAAGCCAAACAATGATAATGACTACGGCAAGCAACAAGAATATTTTAGAGTAAGGCGCTAGCATAGTCGCAATGACCTCGTAGTTTTTACCCAAGTAAAACCCTGCTAGGGTCAATATTGTCGTCCAAATGCTAGATCCCAAAGCCGTTAATACTAAAAACGAGACCAGCGGCATTTTATTCATCCCCGCAGGGATGGAGATCAGTGAACGAATACCAGGCACCATGCGGCCAAAAAAAACCGCTTTCTTACCATGTTTATCGAACCAAGCATTGGACGATAAAACATCCTCAGACTTAATAAACACGTATTTACCGTACTTTTCAGTAAATACCATTAGCCGCTCTTTATTGAACAAAGTTCCCAGATAATAGAGAGGTAATGCACCTAAAACGCTGCCAAACGTACCCGCTACTATGACTAATAGTATATTTAAATCACCCCTAGCTGCCGCAAAACCTGCTGCTGGCATAATAAGCTCAGACGGTATAGGTGGAAAAACATTTTCGGCAAACATAGCAAATATAATGCCAAGATAGCCAAACTTTGCCATGATAGCCAGCACCCAGTCACTCATTTGATGCATTGATTTACCTTATATTGTTGATGATTGATTTATTTCTTATTGTAGTAAAGTAAAGCTGAAATACGTTCACAATTTTATATAGAAGATTTCTCAAAAATACTTTATATTCCATTAAAAATTACACATAGAAAAGTGGCTAGCAATAGCCACTTTTTTTATACCACATATCTTTAGCAGATACACTTAGCTTTACGCAACCAGACAGGACATGTCATGAGACATTTTTATTTAGACTTTATCTTCACAGCCATTGCCCTAGCGGTCGCGGCATGGTGGGGATATTCACATGGCGGTATGGGCGGTATGATAACCACCTTATCTATTACCGCTATTTTGGCCGTCATGGAAATCTCGTTATCGTTTGATAACGCAGTGGTCAACGCCTCAGTCCTTAAGGGCTGGGATGAATTTTGGAAAAAGATATTTTTAACGGTTGGTATTTTAGTCGCCGTATTTGGTATGCGTTTGGTATTCCCGATTGTCATCGTTGCCGTGACTGCCGACCTTGGTATGATGCAAGTTATAGATTTGGCATTGAACGACCCTAAAGAATACTCGGCCCGACTATTGGCGCATCATGCTGAGATTTCCGCCTTTGGTGGTATTTTCTTATTACTCGTCTTCTTAAATTTTATCTTTGATGATAAAGAAGTCCATTGGTTTAATTGGCTTGAGAGCCGTTTGGCGAAACTGGGTAAAGTCGATGCCATGAGTGTTTTTGTCGCGCTTATCGTATTAATGATTGCGGTATCATTTTCTAATCCTAATCAATCAGCTGCTGTCCTAATCGCTGGTGTATGGGGTATCTTAATCTACCTAGGCGTACAAGTGGTCTCTGGCATGTTAGAGGGTGATCTTGAAGAAGATTTAGAAAACGAAGAAAGTGGTTCAGGCGCCGCAGCGACCAGCGCGATTATGAAAGGCGGTATTATCGGCTTCTTATACTTAGAAGTGCTGGATGCCTCGTTCAGTTTCGACGGAGTGATTGGTGCATTTGCCATTACCAATGACGTGATTGTGATTATGCTAGGTCTTGCTATCGGTGCGATGTTTGTGCGTTCGATGACTATCTTCTTGGTGGACAAAGGCACGCTGGATGAGTTCATCTATCTTGAACACGGCGCGCATTATGCCATCGGTGCCTTAGCGATTATCATGTTATTGTCGGTGAAATTCCATGTACCAGAGATCATTACTGGTCTGATTGGTATTGCCTTTATTGGCTGGGCATTGCTTGCATCACTGAAGCATCGTAAGTTAGAAGCCAAGAAAGTTATTTAATTCGGTGGTTTTTAGTTTAAAAGCGGATGGTGTTTATGGCAGGTTATATCAAAATTTTGGTATAGCCTGTTTTCTCTTAAATCTTACGCTCTATTATCTGATGAGCGATGGCGATGCTGATAGATTGATGTGGAAAGTGATTATCCATATGACGTTTGTATTGTCCGGCTTATTATTTGCGTTTATGGATAAGATTGTCGGTGATACCAAAAAACACTAAAGCCACTAAAAACACTTTAATTTACATGTCTTAGCACATTGTCACTTCTAATATACGCTGAAAAAACAGAAACTGGAAATTGAGTTGATGCAAAGTTGCATTGCAAAGCAAAATGCTCAAAACCTACCGTTTAATATTTAAGTCAGATAAGACTAAAAATTTACTAAAATCTTTATTAAAAAAACTATTAATCTATTAACGCAAATAGACGCTAAGGAGCGCACATGGCAGGGGCCAGTTTATTAACCTTACTTGATGATATCAGTGTGATCTTAGATGATGTGTCAATCATGACCAAGGTTGCCGTCAAAAAAACGGCGGGTGTATTGGGCGATGATTTAGCCCTTAATGCTGAGCAAGTTTCAGGGGTTAAAGCAGACCGTGAGCTGCCAGTGGTTTGGGCAGTCGCTAAAGGCTCATTCGTTAACAAGCTTATTCTAGTGCCATTAGCGCTGCTCATCAGTGCCATTTATCCCCCTTTAGTCACCTTTTTACTCATGTGTGGAGGTGTATATTTGGCTTATGAGGGCGCTGAAAAAATAATTCATAAATTCTGGCCACATATTCTACCTCATGATGAAGACCAAATCGCTCGCCTACGCGCCAATGCTGATGAGACGATTGACTTGGTTGCTTTTGAAAAGGACAAAATTAAAGGTGCGGTGCGTACAGATTTTATCCTGTCGGCAGAGATTATTGTGATTGCGCTAGGCTCAGCAGCTGGAGCGACTCTCTTAGAGAAAAGTTTGGTGCTGTCCATTATTGCCGTTGGTATCACAGTGGGCGTTTATGGTTTGGTAGCGGGTATCGTCAAAATGGATGATTTAGGTCTCTATCTAATGAAACAGACGAGCAATGCAAAGCAGAAAATAGGTGGCTTTTTATTGTCTGCGGCACCAAAATTGATGAAGTTTTTATCGATTGCTGGGACGTTAGCGATGTTTTTAGTGGGCGGCGGTATTTTGGTACATGGGATTGATTTTTTGCATCATGAAGTTGAAGACTTAGCACACCTGACAGGAATGTTTGAAAGCATAACAACCATGCTCTTAAATGCTTTAGTAGGCTTGATCGTCGGTGTCATCGTCGTGGCTATTATTACCATGATTGGTAAAGTACGTGGTAATAAATCCTCTTCTGCGCATTAAAAAGTACGAATGCTTGTGTTTATTTAACCCCTTTTTACAGAGCGTGATAAGTTATGTTTGAATTTGATTTGAGCTTAAAACTGTTGGGATATCATTTTATTCAATTAGGCATTGCTTTCATACTCTCCTTACCAATTGCGCTCAATCGTGAGACAAAAGATAAGGGTGCAGGACTCAGAACCTTTCCCTTAGTGAGTATTGCCTCGTGCGCTTTTATGCTAGTCGCTGTCGATATCTATCACGGATCAGAGCCTGAAGCGAGAATCATGTATGCGATTATTACGGGTATGGGTTTCATCGGTGGTGGTGCTATTTTTAAAGGTGACAATACGGTAAAAGGTACTGCGACGGCAGCGAGCTTATGGAATACCGCTGCTATCGGCATCTCAGTGGCTTATGGGCGCTATGAGATTGCGATAATCTTGTCGGTTGTTAATTTCTTAATTCTGCAATTCTCAGAACCATTCAAGGCAAAAGATAAGCTGGATTAGTCATTCTATTTGGTTTCAGTTGATATTTCTAATATAGAGGTCTTTAAAATGAGCATACAAACGCTCAACGCCATAGCGTTGAGCGTTTTGCTATGAGCGCTCTAAACAAACAGTAGCTAACATTGAGTGCAGTGGATTATCTGCTTACGGATGCCACGATTTAACCAGCCATAATAGCTTAATGGCTTAACATTTAATACTTGGCACATGCAGGTAATGCTAAAGATTTTCTGATTCGCTATGTGTCGCTACTTGAGTTTAAATCGATATATTCTGACAGTCATAAATCATCAGCTTTAGCTACCTGACTGCAATAAAATAATCTCCGATATTGTCGGGGCGGTTCAATCGCTATCTCCCTTTATCACTATTTTTCTACTTCCTTATTATTTTCTAAGTTTGTCATAAATGGCAATAATTTCTGCTGAATGTCAAATACAGCGATTACTCTGATATTTATTTTTATTTTACAAAATTAATATTCCTGACCATTTAGTCAGTTATTTTAATGAAATCATAAACTTAGCGCATATCAATGACTTAGCGCAGCATACGATCATTTTTTTTCAGTCAGTTTACAGTTGTCAGTGCTTATGAAACATGCTTAACTGTTTCAAAGTGTTAATAATTGCTGCAGAAAATCATCATAAACGACAGACTTTGTGGCCTTTAAGAATGCTTTTACTGATAATGTTTATCTTAATAATTCTTTGTTTTTACCGAAAGCTGACTGTAATTTCCCCCTAGTATCATAGGCGCGTTTTGATAGGAAGTTAAAACTCGTTTGACATGCCATGACAGCAAAGCCTGCTAGGATCAACCACTGTATATAAAGGAATACTACTGTGCGTTATAACTTATCTGCAAACCTACCATTGACTACCCAATCACTTAAGGTACTTAGCCGTAAATCTTTTTATATCAAACCATTAGCGACCGCAGCTATTGCTATTGTAGCTTTGGGCGGTATGACTGGCGCTCATGCTAAAACCTTATTTAAAGATACCAGTGTTACTTTACTGCACGGTGGTAATTTTGAACTGCTACCTAAAGGCATAGATAGTGAAAACTTTACTACATTGACTTTAGAGCATGCCTCTACCCATGATTGGGGCGGTGTATTCTTCTTCGTTGATCGTCATCAAGGTGGAGAGTACGACCTTAAAGATCAAGCTGGAAACGTGATTGGAAGTAAAGATTATAAAGAGACTTTTGGTAAATTTTCTCCTAAGTTTAAAGTGGCATCATTTAATGACGGACTTATCAAACAAGTCAATCTAGCTGGTGTCTATGAGTTCAGCTCAAACAGTACAGGTTTTGGTCAAGATAACTACTGGGCGGGGGTTGGGGTTGATTTAAACTTACCGATTCCTGGCATGAAATATGCGTCTGCGACCTTGTATCATTCATTTAATGACGTCAAGCCAGATGACCAAAAAATTACGTTAACCGCTGCTTGGGAACGTGATAAAGTGTTGATTGATGGTTATGTCGATTTTGCTTTCAACAGTGATACGCTTGAAAATAACATTCACTTTAACCCGCAAGTTAAGTACAACTTGCAAGAAGCGCTTGGTATTGATAATCGCTTAGAAGTCGGTGGTGAATACAGCTATTGGAAAAATAAATTTGGCGTCGATGGTGTGGACGAACATGCTGTTATGGCACTGGTAAAATACCACTTCTAAACTGCGATCGCGTTTAAAAGTATAAATAAAAAACCCTCATTCATGAACTGACCCCCATAAGTTGGACACAACTTATGGGGTATTTTTATGCGTTATACACTAGACTTCAAGATCGAAGTCATCGCATACTATCGGCAAGGACATCCCGGACTTGCCACAAGTGAGAAGTTTAAAGTAGATTCGAAACTTGTACAAAAATGGGTTAAGCAATACCAAAGCGGTGGCATAGATGCCATCAAGCCAAAGTCGAGTAAAGCTCACTATAGTCGCAAGTTTAAACATCACGTGATTACGACCATGTTAGAGCAAGGATTAAGTCAATCCGAGGTCGCTTTAACGTTCAACATCAGCTCACCTGCCTTAATTAGTCATTGGCACAAAGCGTATCGGCTTTATGGCATGTCTGGACTAATATCCAAACGTAAAGGTAGAACCGCCATGACCAAGCCATTTATTACCGACAAACCAGATGATGAAAAAACACTAGCAGAACTCAAACGTGAGAATGAATACCTACGTGCGGAGGTTGCCTACCTAAAAAAGCTAGATGCCTTGCTCAAACAAAAGGAACAAGCAGTGACAAAGCAAGGCTCATCGAAGCACTAAGGGATAGCTGTTGTTTATCTGACTTACTTAAAGCCTCATGTCTGCCTAAAAGCGTCTTTTATTACCATAGAACAAAGCTTGAGAGTGACGATAAGTACGCTGATTTGAAACAGCGAATAACTGAGCTTTACCATCCGCATAAACGCTGGCTCACTGACATTACTGAGTTTAAGGTGGGTGATAATAAGCTGTATTTATCGCCTATACTCGATTGTTATAACAATGAGATCGTCAGTTATACGCTCTCAAGGCGCCCGACCTATGACTTAGTTAGTAAGATGCTTGATGATGCTTTAGCAAAGACTAAAGCGTGTCGTGATAAGGCACTAATGCTGCACTCTGATCAAGGATGGCATTATCAAATGAGACAGTTTGGACAGGTGCTTAAACAGCATGGTATTAAGCAAAGTATGAGCAGAAAAGGCAACTGCTTAGATAACGCACTGATGGAAGGGTTCTTCGGGACACTTAAGTGTGAGACGATTTATATTGAAAAACCTCAAACGATTGAGGATTTAGAACAACAGATTCACGAGTATATTCATTATTACAACAATGAGCGTATTCAGATGAAACTGAAAGGACTGAGTCCTGTGCAGTACAGAACTCAGTCCTTGGGGTAAACTAAACCGTCCAACATTTGGGGGTCAGTTCATTCAACTTTATAGGTTAATTGAGGGTTTTTTATGCAATAGCGTTTATTTTTTATGGAAGCTTTATGAGCGCTGATTCAATCGGCTGACACTTGCAATCAATGCCACCATAACCATGCCCATGATAATGAGAATAATAGACATCATGTGCGCTGCCTCATAATTCAGCGCCTCTACTTGCTCATAGATAGCAATAGAGACGACTTTAGTCTCACCCGAAATACTACCGCCAATCATTAGCACCACACCAAACTCACCAATGGTATGCGCAAAGCTGATTAGGCTGCCAAGGATGATACCGATACGTGCTTGCGGTAGTGCCACGCGTATAAAACGTCTTAAACGGCTGGGCTCTAGCAGATGAGCGGCGTCCATGACACTGGCTGGAATGCGTAAGAATTGCGCATAGACAGGCTGAACGTAAAAAGGTAATGAGTAAATAATAGAGCCAATAACCAGTCCCTCAAAGGTAAAGGTGAAGGCGCTGATATTATAGTGAGCAAGCCACTTACCAATACCAAAATTTGGGCTTAACAGCAGTAATAAGTAAAAACCGATCACCGTTGGTGGCAACACAAGAGGCATGGCAATCACCCCCATGAGCAGTATCTTTATACGTCCAATGATATTGCCGCAACTGGGTTTGGCCAACCAATAAGCCAATGGGGTTGCAAACAATAATAAACATAAGGTGGTAATACCGGCAAGCTTGATGCTCACCCATACGGGGAGCAGCATATCTGAGATAAGAGACTGAGACATCATAGCGTCACTGTTTATTTACCTTTTATCTAATACATTACTGATAGGACGTTACTTATAATGCCATGCCATTTATGATACTTAGCATCATAATATGAAGGCGCACTGATAACAATAGCTTTAGCCTCATTGTCAGCGCGCCTTCATTTATAAATGGCAGTATAGAACTGATAAAATAACCTATCTACAGATAGGCTACTTAACCGCTAAATAACCCGCTTTAGAAAAATAAGCTTGTCCTGCAGGAGAGCGTAGATAGTCAGTGAAATCTGCTGCGGCTGCCACGTCAGTGATAACGATGCCGTCTTGTAAGATAGCAGGATAAGACTCTGGTGGTAAGATATAAAACTGCTCAGGGGTGGCTTTAATTGCCGTGACTTGTGAGTGCGCAACAAAGCCATAGTCGACACTACCGGTATGCGCATATTGAAAGGCTTGACCGATATTTTCAGCTTGTATGATGCGTTTTTGCGCCGTTAGAGAGTCATAGAGCTTTTGCTCTTGTAGATAGGTTTTTGCAGATTCACCATAAGGAGCAAGCTCTGGATTGGCAATGGTGATTTTTGTTTTATTATCGTTCTTTAGTAACTCAGTCAATGTAGTTTGGTTCAGTCCATCAACAGGTTTGGTGGCACTATAAATAGATAGCTGACCTTGGGTATAAGTAAAAGGCGTGTGGCTTGTGTCACCTTTAAATATCTCATCTACTAACTTAGCGGGGAATTCTTGATTGGCAGCTAAAAAAATATCGTAAGGCGCACCTGAGGTAATTTGAGAGTAAAGCTTACCTGATGAGGCAAAGGTGACTTCGATTTTTTGATTCGGCTGATTTCTATCAGCTTTATAACCTTCAATGATTTCAGGTAGTACATCTGATAAGTTGGCTGCAGCTGCAATGCGCATAGTTTCAGTTGGTTGAGTCGTTGCATCATTAGCAACGGCTTGCGTCTCTTCCGTACTGGTTTCTTTACTACAAGCACTTAGTGCTAACGCTAAACAAATAGATGCGCCTAGCGTTACGATAGATTTTGATAATTTTAAGTAAGACAGATTGGTGACGGGTTCACGATGACCATTTGATTGCTTCGATTGCATAATATATATCCTCTAATTTTAAAATATGAAACAATTATCAGTGAAAAAATATTGGTTTTGAAGTCTAGGTTGCTTATTTATATTAGACAGCTTAATAGCTGTTTTTTTAGCCAATAATTATATTTACTGCCATTATGAACCTTTGCATATGCTTCTTTTGCTTAGCCATTGTTGCTTAGCCATTGTTGCTTAGCCATTTAGAAGAATCATCTTGATAGTACTCTTGCTTCCAAACGGGAATATCTGCTTTAATCGTATCGAGTATCCAGCGACAGGCATCAAAGGCAGGGTAGCGATGGGCTGAGACGACGCCCACCCACACCGCTACATCACCAATCTCTAAAGCACCGATACGATGAATGGCAATCGCATGAGTGATCTCAAAACGCTTTTTGGCTTCTTCAATAATGGCGCGTCCTTGATTGAGGGCGAGGTCTTCGTAGCCGTAATAGGTTAAGCGATTGACGCTACTGGCATTATTGTGGTTGCGTACCCGTCCCTCGAAGCATACAAATGCCCCGCAACTGTCATCATCGAGGGTGTTTTTAAGCCGGCTTTCGTCAATGTTGGTATCTAATAGCGCAAAACCATCACGTTCAGCAATCAGGTAGGCTTCATCGATGCTACGTTTAATGTGCATCGACTGCCCATGTACATTGTCTGTCATTTATTTTCTCTATTTATTATTTTGAGTGAGCTTTATAATGATATAAGCAGAAAGTATGAGTAGCATTAACCGCCAGCGACGGGTGTAATAAAAACCACATTATCACCATCATAAATTTCATCTGTCCATTTGGCAAAGTAGTCGTTTACCGCCACACGCAGTTCTGATTGCGGACGGCTAAAGCGATGCTTTTGGCGCAACTGCTCATATAATTCGGTTAATGAAGTCGACTGTTGCACATTGATTTTTTCTTCATGACAATTGGCTTCATCAGCCAAGCTTGCGAAGTATAAAACAGTAATATTCATCGTGGCATCTGTATTACTTTCGATTAAAGCGCTCATAGCAGTCTCCATTATTTGTTAATTGCCAAACTTTGTGCATATCGGAACAATGATACTAATTTAGGCATGCTGATAGTCTGATTTGCCGCCCGTTTTGTTCATCAAATGAATGTTATCAATCACAATGTCATGTGAGATGGCTTTAGTCATATCATAGATGGTTAGGCACGCCACACTAACGGCGGTCAGTGCTTCCATTTCTACGCCAGTTTTATGCGTGACTTTGATGGTGGCAGTGACGGTAATGCTATTTTTATTATCATCGTATACAAAGGTTAAGCCAATTTTATCTAATGGCAGGGGATGGCAAAGTGGAATAAGATCGTGGGTGCGTTTGGCTGCCATGATACCGGCGATATGAGCAGTTTGAGTAATGCTGCCTTTTTTGGTCATGCCGTCAGCAGCCTTGATTTGCTCATAAATCGCTGCGGGGAAAACTACCTGTCCTTGCGCACAAGCTTCTCTTGTCGTCGCTGTTTTGCCACTGACATCAACCATCGTAATATCGCCGTCGCTATCTAGATGCGATAAGTTTGATTTAGCCAATGTTGCTTTAGCCAATGTTGATTCAGCTAGTGTGGCTTTATTATTTATTTGGAGATTACTACTCATAGGTAAAACCTTTTTTAAACTGTTTTTTATAGATGAGTCAAAGCTATACAGGCGCGTTTGAAATCTTCGAGAGTATTAAAATTAGTCAAATACTGCCAGTTTTTGGGAAATGACACAGGCTGGACGATAGGCTTAATAAACTTCATCACTTGCCGCTGCCCATGATCAATATAATGCTTTAAATTAGGCTCAATACTTAATCGATAAATACCTAATAATGGATATAAATGCTGCTCATCGGTCAGACAAGCAATAGGTTTTTTAGGGGCTTTTATCATATAAGGTGTTAGCTTTTGCCATAAATCGGTAGCGGGAATCAAGCTATCACAGCTGATAACCAGCAGCCAAGATGATTGCGCGCTTTGCACTGTTCTTAATTCTGTCGAATTTACCAAAGACTGCAGCGCCGCTTCAATGGCGACCAATGCGCCACCAGTTTCAATCTGCTTTTCATCATTAGCAGAAAGATAGTCAGTAATATGAAATATCGTCGCTTGTGAACGTTGTAAACCCAAATTCGTATTTATCGTAAAATCACGCCCATTATCAGCAATCATAATAGGCAGGTTATGCGTAGCTGTGGTGCTTAATTCAAGCGCCTGTCTAACATGATAATCAAGCAGGCACTCGCCTGTCGGCAGTATGAGCTCAGCTTTGGGCGAGCCCATCCGTGTAGAGGCACCGCCCGCCAAAATAACGACACCTGCTAAGTGATTTGACTTATAACAGTCACCTGCAGCGCCTGATTTATCTAAGACATCATGCATTGCTTAATCATGACCTGGATTGGTACGCATAAAATGTGGGACAAAATTACACGGACGCGTACGGCTATCGAGTTGCTCTTGCAAGATACCTTCCCAAGCGGTGCGGCAAGCACCTGATGAGCCGGGTAAGCAGAAGATACCCGTACCATTTGCCATGCCAGCCACTGCTCTGGATTGTATGGTAGACATACCGATATCGTCTTTTGAGATTAAGCGGAACATCTCACCAAAGCCATCAACTGATTTGTCAAACAATACGCCAACCGCTTCTGGCATGCTGTCTCTAATATAAAAACCAGTACCGCCAGTGGTAATAATAGCGTGCACATTTGGGTCTGCAATCCAGCCACTGATGACCGCTCTAATCTTATAAATATCATCAATAATCAACTGACGATCCGCAAGTTGATGCCCTGCTGCGGTTAATTGATCGACCAGATACTGACCCGAGGTATCTTCTGCAAGAGTACGGCTATCAGAAACCGTTAAGATGGCGATATTAAGCGGGGTAAAGGGGGCTTGCAGCTTACTCATGGATATTCCTTAATAAATATGCTTGTTATAAAAAATGAAAAATTTGATTATTAGTATATTGTTGATTCTAACCACCAATCATCGACAGATTATTCATCATGCCACTATTGGAATCATGAAGGTGATGATGCTCAGGTTTGATTGGCATAAAGCTGTGCAAAGTACTCACTAACCCTGCAACATCGTCTTGCTGTAGGTGCTCACGAATGTCGTAATTACCTTGGTCAAATAGACACAGATGTACCTTACCTTGACTGCTGACACGCAGGCGATTACAGCTGTCACAAAAATGGGCGGCATAAGGCGCAATCATACCAATACGACCTTTATAATTAGGATGGCTATACTCTATCGCTGGACCATCGTTGCTACCACGCACATGGGTTTGCCAACCGTGTTTTATCAAATAGTTGGTAATAATGTCGGACTGTGCATGCTGCGCAAAAAATAAATCGCTATTATCACTGGTCTGCATAAACTCAATAAATCGATAAGTGACAGGTCTGTCTTTTACATAATCGATGGCATTCATCAGATTTTCAAAGGCAGTTTCAGCCATTAAAATACTGTTTATTTTTAGTTTGATATCCGTGGTCGCTAGTAATTTATCCATATCAGTCAACAGCTGCGGCAACATATCAAAACCAGTCATCTTATGGAAGGTAGCAGCATCAAAGCTGTCCATACTGATATTAAGTTGGTTTAGTCCAGCAGCGTGCCAATCGGCTAAGTGCTTACCAAGTTTATAGCCATTACTGGTCATGGCAACGGTTTCGATACCCTCGGTGTTTTTAACAGTTTTAATAATGTCTACCAAATCACGACGTATGGAGGGTTCGCCACCAGTAATCCGTACTTTTTTGGTACCTACTTCGGCAAAACCGCGGATTAAAGTCGCAATTTCAGCGACACTTATCTCGTTCTGTGGTGGTTTACCTTGATAGCCATCCGGCAGGCAGTATTCACAGCGGAAATTACAGAAGTCTGTAATCGATAAACGCAGATAGGTTAGACGTCGTGCGAAACCATCTGTTAATGGTTGAGAGAGCGTACTAGGAGAATGGATAGACGACATGGCGACTTTCGACGGTGAATCACCATCAGAAATAGCGGGTGCAGCGACAGGCGAATACAGTTGAGCATTGCCTGCATTGGGGGCAAGATGGTTCATAGATGATTACCATTAATATTAAGTATATTGTGTACTTTTAGGCGTTGCCTCAGGTTGTGAGTGAAAAATTCTATTTAGATATCATTATGACAGCTTATCAGCAAATAACAATTAACCGTAAGTTACTTAAAAACTACCACCAAAGTAGTAGAAGCTAAATGGTAGTGGATAATAAGTTTCTCACGGTTAATGGTATAAATAGTTATTAACTGTTTAGCTGTAAACAACGCAGTTTTCAGTTATTAAACTATCAATGATGTAACTTTCAATGATTCAACCAAGGGAAGGGCTGAACCTGTACGTTTTCACCGGCCGATAGGTTACCAGAATCTTGAGCCAATACAATAAAACAATTGGCGTGGCTAAGCTGTTTGATACGATGCGACTGCTGTTTGGTAAAGCTTTCAACTTGAAAATTGCCAGCTTCATCTTGTGACAGAATCCCTCTTTGAAAGTCCGTACGACCTGCTGATTTTTTAATATCATTTTCAAGCGTTGCGCTTAGGGTCAATTGCATGGGTCGCTCTTGTAGATCAGCGCCTGCCATTTGCCACAATGCTGGAATCACAAATTGTAAGGTGCCGACGACCGTCGATAATGGGTTGCCGGGTAAGCCAAAATACAGTACTGGCTTGGCAAGGTTTCGAGTCAGCTCACCAAATACAAAAGGTTTACCGGGCTTCATAGCGACTTTGTAATGATTAATTTTTCCTAATTGCTCAATGACGGTTGTTAAAAAATCATAGTCGCCAACCGATACGCCAGCGGTAGAGATAAGTACATCGCACTCTTGCATTGATTGGGTGACAGCAGCGATAGTTTGGTCTAAATCATCAGCAATGATGCCATAATCATGAATATCTACGGGTAAATCAGATAATAGACTTTTGAGTGTAGGCGTATTGGAATTATAGATTTGCGCCAAGCTTTCAAGCTCATTGCCAATCGGCACGAGCTCATCGCCAGTCGCGAGCACACCGACGATCAAAGGTTTATAGACAGCAACTTTATCGACACCTAAATTCGCCAATAAACTAATATCAGCAGGATTCAGTCGTTTACCTTTGAGTAAAACAGTTTCACCAGTTTCAATTTCTTCGCCTTGCTTACGAATGTTGTCATCGCATTTAGCGGTTTGACTAAGCGTGATGGCATAAGGCTGTGATTTATCTATCGTGTCTCTTATCGCTGCAAAGTTGGTATTTTCTTGCATGATAACCGTATCACAGCTGTCAGGTACGACCGCACCGGTAAAGATACGTATCCCTTGTCCTGCCTTGATATCACCAGTGTAAGGACTGCCAGCTTGCGATTCACCAACGATATCAATCACAGTATCTGCTGCGAGTTTACTGTTTTTTGCAATCGCATAACCGTCCATCGCGGATAAGTTCTGCCTCGGTATGGCAAAGGGCGAGACAATGTCTTCAGCCAATATCTGATTACGGCTTTCTAACAAGTCGTAAGTATTGATTTGTCTATTAGGTAGCGGATAGTCATTATGGTTATAAGTTTCTACGCGCTGCTTTATTTCAGAGATGAGGCCTTCAACCGTAATCATAAACTTCTACTCATTTTATTAATGTTGGACTGTTTATAACATCAGAGATACGTTATACCATAACAGCTACTTTATATCATAACAATGTCGTCACCGACAGATGATTGATTAGCCGCGGAATATATTCTCTTGCTCAAGCATCATCTCGATACCTTCGATGTCTGCTTCATTCGCTAGCGTAAACAGATAATCGCATAATGCTTGATGAAACGCTTGCTGGCTCAGCTTATTATGAATAGCAGGGACAACTTGATCATAAGTCATCTGTATGCCAGGTTCTTTATTTAATACATCAACGACGTGGAAGCCATATCTGCTTTCGATGGGGCTTGGCGCAAGTCCTGCGTCTGACTTAAATAACGCGCTTTCAAATTCTGGTACGGTTTGTCCTTTGTTAATCACACCCAACTCACCGTCTTGTTCTTTTGAAGGACAAGCAGAGTGCTGGCGTGCCAATTGAATAAATTCTGCATCGGGATTGGCATTATTTTTAATTTGTTCAATAAATTCGTAAGCGGTCTTTTTGAGCTTTAATCGCTCGTCGCCATCTTCAGGCAGACAAGCCAACAAGATATGGCGCACGTTCATAATAGGATCGGTCATATAGTCCGTAATATTTTGCTTATAGTAACGCTCACACGTTGCCATATCAGGCATGGTCGCTTGGACATTTTTATCTATCAAGGCAGAAATAGCTTGTTCTTCATCGTTTTCCCATGCCGCTTCGCCAAGGTTTGGCTCATCCAAAACCGCCAGTCTAAGTAGTTCACGTACAACCAAAGCCTGCGTCGCTAAAAATACCGCGTCTTCTTTATTTTCTGCTGGGTGATATTGCAGTTCTTGGGCGATATTTGTTCTGTCTATCATTACACCGTTTACTGTGACCGAAGGCAATTCATCACGGCTAGAAGCGATTAGGTTCTTGTGGTTGCTATGCTCCTCTGCCATTGCTTTTTCGATGAACTCTTGATCAGAATGTGGTTTTTGTAGATCGGTCAAGGTTGGCATTAAATGAACGATATCATCACCATGGCTATGATTGTGATCATGACTATGATCGTGACTGTGGTCATGACCACAATTATGACCGCTGTGCGTGTGATTGGCATCAGTAGAGGCATGAGCGGCATGGTCAGTATGAGTGTCACTATTAACGTTGTTATTTACGCTGTTACTTACGTTGTTAGTCGTCGTGTGATCAGCTGGATTGTAGGTACTGACAGTCATGGCTTTTGCTCCACTAAAGTTTTTGATAAAAGGATTCTTGTAATAGGAATCTTAAAATAAGATTGAGGTTTTATGTTAAAAACTGAATAAAAATAATAAAAAAACAGAGCCGCCTTTAAATAAATTTACTGCTATTGCATAAATTGTTTAAAAGCGGCTCTACGGCGGTGTCTGACTTATATTCTATTATCTTTAATAAAGCATTGAGATTGTTCATCATCTTCAATACTTTATTAAGTTGATAATATTAAGCCAACTCTAGGCTCATTTTAGGACCAAATGGTTCGTAATGAACGCTATCAACACCGTGGTCTAAGCTAACTAGCGCATCGATAATACTTTCCATAAATGGCATGGAACCACAGACATAAATGTCGGCGGGCTTAGGTAAATTGGCAAGCCACGCTTCATCAAGAATTTGCCCAGACTCAAAGTAGAAGATGTGCTTTTCTACGTTTTCAGCAGCGGCTAATAGCGCATTTATTTCATTATTGAAAGCATGATGCTCTTGGTTTTGGCAAGCATAAACCCAGACGATAGGGCGCTTTGGATTGGCAGTTACTTGTGCTTCTAACATCGATAAAATCGGTGTTACCCCAACCCCAGCGCTGACAAGCACTAATGGAATATCGTTTTGTTGTACTAAATCTTGGTTGAGCTCAAAATCACCAGCCGGTGCAGACAATAGAACCGTATCGCCGACTTCTAATGAGTCATGCAGATAGTTAGACACTAGCCCATTATGCTCATTACGGTTATCGCGTCTGACCGCAAACTGGATGCCTTTATCACTATTGGCTGAGAATAAAGAATAATGACGCAGGGCAATACGGTCGCTGTCGGTTGGATCTGTTTTTACCGTGATGTATTGACCAGCGCTTAGTTTAAGTTTGCTTAGGTCGATAGGTTTGTGGCTTGCTGTGTTATTGCTTTCTAAATCAGCGTTTACTGGAACGACCGTAAAGGCAGCGATATCAGTGGCGGCTTCTACTTTTTCAGTCACTTTAAATGGGGCAAAACCTTGCCACATTTCCTGCTCGTACATACCGTGTTCGACTTGGATAAATACCGAGGCAATTTCATCATAAGCTTCAGTCCAAGCATTGATGATGTCGTCATTAGCCGCTTCACCCAGTACTTCTTTTATGGCACCAAGTAAGTGGGTGCCAACGATAGGGTAGTGCTCTGGCAAAATCTGTAAGGCACGATGCTTATGACTGATTTGTGTGACTTGCGGCAATAAAGTCGTTAAGTTTTCCAAATGTTTGGCCGCTGCTAAAACCGTCATTGCTAATGCGGTCTGTTGGCGACCTAGTTTCTGATTGGTTTCATTAAAAATATCAAGCAGTTCAGGATGCCCATTAAACATATTTTTATAAAACACAGTAGTAATCGCGGTGCCGTGCTCTTCAAGTACTGGTACCGTTGCTTTGACGATTTCTAATGTTTGTGGTGAGGCCATTGTGGTTCCTTTAGTGAATATATTCACATTGATAAGTTTAGGGATTGAAGCTCAAAAAATGAACTTGGTAACAGTAATTAGATATTTAAACTGCAATGAACGCTGCAACTGGGTGCAGGATTAAGCATTCAGCAGTAAAATAATCAAGCTGTTTCCATAAGATTCATTAAAAATGAATCTTATGGTATCGTATTCCTATTTAAACATCAATGCTGTTTCACTATTGTGGTTATTTCTATTGCGAACGTTTCTCTCTCACAATTTGATAGCGGCGACCTAAATACCACACTGGCGCGCTAATAATATGAATGAGCCGTGTGAATGGGAATATCGCAATCAACGTGATACCTAGTGCCATATGCAGCTGATAGATGAGGTCAGTTTGCTCGATACGAGCTGCTGCTTGCCAAGGTCTTAAGATGGTGATGTCCTGTGCCCATCCTGCTAAATTCATCATAGTAAAGCCATCTAGATGTTTTACTGAGGTAAAGATGGATATTAATCCGAGGTTGAGCTGAATAAATAACAGCACGAGTATCAGCTTGTCAGAAAATGATGAGGTGTTGGAGATACGGTCGTCCGTAAAGCGTCGCCACATCAGCATGACCAAACCAAACCAACAAAATACCCCTGCAATACCACCGACGACCACCGCTAAAATCTGCTTATGCCCAGCACTGATAAAGCGGTCATAGAGAAAATGCGGCGTCAACATACCGAATAAATGCCCAAGCAATACCACGATAATTCCCACGTGGAATAAGTTGCTAGCAAGACGCATATTTTTGGTTCTTAGCATTTGTGATGAACCGCTCTTCCACGAATACTGAGATAAATCAAAACGTACCCAAGTACCAATGATAGCGATGGTCAATGCTATATATGGATAAACACCAAAAAGAAAGATTTGCAGCCAACTTAGATTGGCTAAAGACTGTACGCTAGGATCTGCAATATTCATATCTTCTCTCCTTATGATTGTTTAACCGGTGGATTGGTTTTAAAGTCTACCCAGTGCACAGGAGCGTCGACGATGTTTTTAGTGGGGGTGGTTCTAACACCGGCTTTTGCCGCCAGACTTTGGGTGCTGGTCTGAGAAGAACAACGCTCTTCTTGTTGCGCATCTAAGAAAGTAACCACTTCCTCTTCCCACTCTTTGTCTAATGCTTCAAAGCTGTCATCAGGCTTTTCTTTACTGATTTTTTCTTGATACTCTTCGAGCATATCAAGAGGCTTGCCAGCTATTTGCAATAGCGCATTAAAGCAGCCTTTATACATACTGCCGCGGTGTTCAAGTCTGGCAGCAAGCAAGGCAATGATATGACTGACATCGGCAATATCCATACGAATTTGAATATCATCGTCGATAACGGTTGCTTGATACGCTAAAAACTCTAGATATAAAGGCAGATAATCAGGGAGCTCTTTGACGCTAATTGCAAAGCCAGCTTCTTCATATTGACCCATCAAATCGACCATGGCTTGACCGCGATCACGCGACTCGCCATGGACATGCTCAAACAACCAAAGTGATAAAGACCGACCGCGCTCAAAAAGACCGTCATAACGCGCTTGTGCTTCAAGAGAGCCGGTATCGATTAGATCTTCAATCAAGTCAATGATTTGCGTGCGTACTTCAGGACTAATAATGGTTGATCTAGCGACAATTTCTGTGCAATCAGCCAGAGTATCGCCTAAAAATAGCTCGTTACTTGGATAGTCGATAAGTAAGCTTAGTACTTTGAGTATTTTCAATTCTGATGCGCCAATCACTGGCGGCATAATAGCGTCGATGACTGTGCTGTCGTTATGAAGTTGAGTAGTTTGCATCTTATGACTCCCATTTCTGTACAGTATCGATGAAATCACGACGATTGGTTTTGCGTTGTCCGAACATACTGTTATCAGACGTACCTGAACAGCCTTCACCAAAGGTAAAGCCACAGCCATTACGTTCAGCAAACGCATCGCTTAACGCTTCTTCGCGATGCGCGGTTGGAATCACAAAACGATCTTCGTAGTTGGCGATAGCCAAATAGCGATACATCTCTTCAACCTGGAGTTTGGTCAGACCAACATCGTCTAAGATGCTTTGAACTTCTTGCTTTTCGACCAGTTGCATGCGTTTGTAGCTACGCATAGCAAGTAGACGCTTCAATGCAAGACGAACAGGCTCTTCATCACCTGCGGTCAACAGATTGGCCAAATAACGTAACGGGATACGTAAGCTGTCGACATCTGGAATCAGACCATCCATACCGACTTTGCCCGCTTCAGCAGCATTTTGAATCGGTGATAATGGTGGTACATACCAAACCATCGGTAGCGTACGGTATTCAGGGTGTAGTGGTAGCGCAAGCTTCCAATCTACTGCCAGCTTATATACTGGTGAGCGCTGCGCAGAATCAATCACTGACTGCGGCACACCGTCTTTTAACGCTTGAGCGATAACAGCAGGGTCATTAGGATCTAAGAATAAATCCAATTGCGCAGGATAAATGTCTTTTTCGTTTGGTGTACTGGCAGCTTCGGCGATTTTGTCAGCGTCATATAATAGGACGCCTAAGTAGCGGATACGACCGACGCAGGTTTCTGAACAAACGGTTGGCAAGCCAGCTTCAATACGTGGATAGCAGAAGATACATTTTTCAGATTTACCGGATTTCCAGTTGTAATAAATCTTTTTATACGGGCAGCCTGAGATACACATACGCCAGCCGCGGCATTTTTCTTGGTCGATAAGAACAATACCGTCTTCTTCACGCTTGTAGATCGCGCCACTAGGGCAAGCTGCTACGCAAGTTGGGTTCAAGCAATGCTCGCATAGACGCGGCAAATACATCATGAAAGTATTTTCGTACTCGCCGTAGATATCCGCTTGAATGTTGTCAAAGTTTTTATCTTTGCGACGTTTTTCAAATTCCGTACCTAAAATCTCTTCCCAGTTAGGACCCCATTCAATCTTCTGCATCCGCTTGCCAGTGATGGCTGAACGTGGACGGGCAATAGGCTGATGGGTACTGATAGGAGCGGTATGAAGATGCTGATAATCGAAATCAAACGGTTCGTAATAATCATCGATTTCTGGCAAATCAGGGTTGGCAAAAATATTTGCCAATACTCTAAATTTACCACCGATACGTGGATTTATGGTGCCGTTGGCATTACGTATCCAGCCGCCTTTCCATTTGGTTTGGTTTTCCCACTCTTTGGGATAGCCAATACCGGGCTTTGATTCAACGTTGTTGAACCATGCGTATTCCATACCTTCACGGCTGGTCCAGACGTTTTTACAGGTAACTGAGCAGGTGTGACAACCGATACATTTATCAAGGTTAAGCACCATGCCGACTTGCGAACGAATTTTCATGGATCTGTGCTCCAAATATTAGTAGAAAAAGCAGCTCTTTATTCTTCAGTAAGGTCGTTTTAAAAGATGTCGTTTCAAAAGATATTGTTTAAAAAAATAAATTCTAAAACGACCTATTTTCAGCAGAAGAAAACGCTTTAATCCTCGATGGTGGTTGGTAATGGACGAGGTAATTCGTTATCTGGCTTATCTTCTAGCCAATCGATTTTTGACATCTTACGAATCACAACAAACTCATCACGGTTACAACCCACGGTGCCATAGTAGTTAAAGCCATAAGATTGCTGAGCATAGCTACCAATCATATGCGTCGGCTTCAAGATAGTACGGGTCATTGAGTTATGAATACCGCCACGCGTACCGGTCTGCTCAGAACCTGGAATATTGACCAGTTTTTCTTGAGCGTGATACATCATGGTCATGCCTTCTTTGACCCGTTGGCTGACAATGGCACGAGCGGTAAGCGCGCCGTTGGCATTAAACAGCTCAATCCAGTCGTTATCGACGATACCTGCTTTGGCAGCATCAACTTCTGACATCCAAACACAAGGTCCACCGCGGCTTAAGGTCAGCATCAATAAGTTTTCAGAGTAAGTACTATGGATGCCCCATTTTTGGTGTGGTGTTAAAAAGTTCAGTACAATCTCTTTATTACCGTTTGGCTTGGCATCTTTTACCATCGCCGTGGTTTTGGTATCGATAGGTGGACGATACTGCTGCATTTGCTCGCCAAACGCTTGCATCCAAGGATGATCTTGATAGAACTGTTGACGACCAGTCAGGGTACGCCAAGGAATCAGCTCATGGACGTTGGTATAACCGGCGTTATAACTCACTTCATCTGACTCAATACCTGACCACGTTGGGCTTGAGATGATTTTACGGGGTTGTGCGACGATATCTTTAAAACGAATTTTTTCATGTTCGCTAGATTTGGCAAGATGGGCATGCTCGCGTCCGGTAAACTCAGACAATGCTTCCCAACCTTTTACGGCGACATGACCATTGGTTTCAGGAGCCAGCATCAAAATCATCTCAGACGCATTAACCGCAGTGTCAAGGCTTGGTCGACCTTCAGAGATACCAGGCTCAGTAACTCTATGATTTAAATCACCGAGCTGTTTGACTTCGGTTTTCATATCCCAATTTAAACCTTTTGAGCCGTTGCCTAATTTTTCTAAGGCAGGACCCATAGAAGTAAATTTCTTGTAAGTATTTGGGTAATCACGCTCAACCACCATAATCATAGGGCAGTTTTTGCCGGGTACTGGTTTTTCGCCTGCTGTTTTCCAGTCAGTGCCACCGAATGGCTGCGCCAATTCGCCCGGGCTATCATGTTGCATTGGTAAGGTCACGACATCAGTTTCAACGCCCAAATGTCCTTTTGACACTTCAGAGAAGGTCTTGGCAATGCCTTTATAAATTTCCCAATCCGTTTTAGATTCCCAAGCAGGGTCGGTCGCCGCAGTGAGTGGATGGATAAAGGGATGCATGTCTGAGGTATTCATGTCATCTTTTTCATACCATGTCGCCGTTGGTAGGACGATATCTGAATACATGCAGGTCGATGACATACGGAAGTCTAACGTGACAACCAAATCTAATTTACCAGTAGGGCCTTTTTCTACCCAATCGACTTCTTTTGGTTGCAGGTGACCTGCGGCATTTTCTTCATTGAGTAAGCCATTTTTGGTACCCAAGAAGTACTTGAGCATATATTCATGACCTTTACCCGATGAGCCCAAGAGGTTTGAGCGCCAGATAAACATGTTGCGCGGGAAGTTGTCTGGGTTGTCTGGCGATTCACAAGCAAAGCGTAGGTTGCCATCTTCAAGAGAATCGACAACATACTCTTCCACGTCTTTACCACTTGCTTTGGCTTTAGCGGCGATAGTCAGTGGGTTGCAGTTAAATTGCGGGGCAGAAGGAAGCCAGCCTGCGCGCTCTGCTTGAATGTTGTAGTCCAGCATGTGTTCTGGGAAAAATTTCTTATCGACAAGTGGCGAGAGTATTTCATGGGCAGAAATAGTTTCATGACGCCACTGTGAGCTGTGCGCATAGAAAAAGCTGGTACCAGCCATTTGGCGTGGTGGACGCATCCAGTCGAGCGCAAAGGCAAGAGGTAACCAGCCTGTTTGTGGACGCAGTTTTTCTTGACCAACATAATGCGCCCAACCGCCACCAGATTTACCGATACAGCCACAAAGCATGAGCATATTGATGACGCCGCGATAGTTCATATCGAGGTGATACCAGTGATTCATACCAGCGCCGATGATAATCATCGATTTACCATGTGTCTTATGCGCGTTTTCTGCGAACTCACGGGCAACTTGAATGACACGCTCACGGCTCAAACCAGTGATAACTTCTTGCCAAGCAGGAGTTCCTGGTACAGTCGCATCGTCATAGTCATCAGTAACATGCTCGCCACCAACACCATTATCTACACCAAGGTTGGCAACCGTTAAATCAAATACAGTGGCGACGATAGCGGTTGTACCATCGGCAAGGGTGATTGTTTTACAAGGAACGGTTTTTTGTTGTATGGCTTCGCCTGGTACTGACGCAAAATGTGGGTGTTCAACATGACCAAAGTAATCGAAGCCTACTAGGCAGGTTTCATTGCTGTCTTTCAACGTCAGTGTTAGATCAATATCTTCGCCTGTGGTACCATTTTTCTGCTCAAGATTCCACTTACCTTTTTCACCCCAACGATAGCCGATAGAACCGAGCGGAGAAACCAGTTCCCCATCACTGTTCAGTCCAATGGTTTTCCATTCTGGGTTGTTTTCTTGCCCTAAGTTATCAATTAAGTCAGAAGCGCGTAGATAGCGACCAGCATGGCGTGCGCCTTCTTCACCTTCTAGCATGACTAGGACGGGTAAGTCGGTATAGCGCTTGGCATAGCCTAGGAAATAATCACTTGGCTGCTTGAGATAAAACTCTTTGATAATGACATGGCAGAATGCTTGCGCAACGGCAGCATCGGTACCTTGTTTAGGGTTCAGCCATAAATCCGTTAATTTAGAGACTTCCGCATAATCAGGGGTGATTGAGACCGTCTTGGTGCCTTTATAACGAACTTCAGTGAAGAAATGCGCATCGGGTGTACGGGTTTGTGGGACGTTTGAGCCCCAAGCGATAATATAGTCAGAATTGTACCAATCGGCTGATTCTGGCACGTCAGTCTGCTCGCCCCAGACCATCGGCGAGGCTGGCGGTAAGTCACAATACCAGTCGTAAAATGATAAACAAACACCACCAATTAGCGATAAATAACGACTCCCAGCGGCGTAACTGACCATCGACATTGCAGGAATCGGAGAGAAGCCGATGATACGGTCAGGACCAAAAGTTTTGGCGGTATAAACGTTACTGGCAGCGATGATTTCGTTGACCTCAGCCCACGTTGAGCGGATGAAACCACCTAAGCCGCGCTTAGATTTATATTGTTCAGCTTTGATAGGGTCTTGGACGATACTGCCCCACGCGTCTACTGGATCAGGATATTGAGCTTTTGCTTCGCGCCATAATTTGAGGAGCGGCTTACGAACTTTAGGATATTTCACACGGTTGGCAGAATACATATACCAGCTGTAGCTTGCGCCACGAGGACAGCCACGCGGTTCGTGGTTTGGTAGGTCTGGACGGGTTTCTGGATAGTCGGTTTGCTGAGTTTCCCACGTGACTAAGCCATTTTTTACGTAGATTTTCCACGAACAAGAACCGGTACAGTTGACGCCATGCGTTGAACGCACCACTTTGTCATACTGCCAACGGCTACGATACACGTTTTCCCAATCACGAGACTCATCGCGCGTCTCGCCATGCCCATCGGAGAATTCGCCCTTTTTACGTTTAAAAAAACGGAATTGGTCGAGTAAATGGCTCATTTCGCTATCCTCTGTATTATTGCCTATGGTGTATCTAAAGCTGAATGGCGCAGTACAAATAATCGCTGCTCACGCTGTAAATATTTTTCGATGGTGTCATTTTAAGTAAGCCATCACAGTCTTACTATTAGCTAACATGAGCAGAGCACTACCACCTTAGTAGTAGCTATCAAAAATAAAATCTCATCAAAAAACGGTTAAGACGGTCATTTAAAGCAGTATTAAAAACATTATTAAGAAAAACATTAAGAATATTATTAAAGTTTTTTAATAAAAAACCAAAGGCACTCATCAAAATCCTAAAAAGTAGTTGGCAAAATTTAGACAAAAAAAGTGCTACTTACATGGGTAAGTAGCACAATTAAGAGAGGTTTTTTAGCTTAAAAATTTGCGGCTTAAAAGACCATTTTTAAAAGACAGCTTTTAAGAAAATAGTTTTAGCAAGGTATTTCAGCGTTAGAACGACTGTAATACCACCACGTTAATATAATACAGAGAACATAAAAAATGATTAAGGCAATAAAAGTACCATCAACACCCAGTCCAGAACCAAACATTTTAGGGATAAAGAAAGCGCCATAGGCGGCTATTGCTGAGGTGAAACCAACCACGGCCGCTGACTCTTTACGTATCTCGATGAATAACTCTTCTGTACCCGCTTTCTCTGGTTCACGGCGATCATGAAACGTTCTGAAAATCACAGGAATCATCGTAAAGGTAGAGCCATTACCGATACCTGTCGTAATAAATAACACCATGAAGGAGATAAAGTAGCCGACGAAACTGCCCTCATTGGTTTCACTAGGTAAGAAGTACATCACCGCCAACACTGCCAAAACCATGATCACATAGTTCCAAAATGTCACTTTTGCGCCACTGGTTTTATCAGATATCCAGCCACCTAATGGGCGAAATAATGCGCCGACTAGAGGACCTAGAAAAGCAAATTTGAGTGCATCAATGGCTGGGAATGAGTTTTTAATCAACATCGGGAACGCTGCTGAAAAGCCAATGAATGACCCAAACGTCGCCATATAAAGAATACACATGATCCAGTTGTGTTTACGTTTAAAGATAATGGATTGGTCTTTAAAAGAGGCTTTTGCGGTAGCAATGTCATTCATGCCAAACCAAGCTAATGCTGAAAATAGCAGGATAAAGGGCACCCAAATAAAGCCAGCGTTTTGCAGATAAAACAATTTGCCGCTTGCAGAAACTTGTGGATCGCCGCCCAAGCTACCAAATGCGGCAACCAGTATAATCATCGGTACGACAAACTGCATCACCGAGACACCAAGATTACCAAGACCCGCGTTTAGCCCAAGCGCAGTGCCTTGCTCAGCTTTTGGATAGAAAAAAGAGATGTTAGACATGGATGACGCAAAGTTACCACCACCGAAGCCGCAAAGTAGCGCAATAATGGCAAATATCATAAATGGCGTATCAGGATTTTGAACGGCAAAGCCCATCCACAGTGCTGGAATTAATAAAGAGGCTGTCGATATCGCTGTCCAACGTCGTCCACCGAAAATAGGCACCATAAAAGAATAAAAAATCCGCAGCGTCGCACCAGATAGACCGGGTAGCGCGGCGAGCCAAAATAACTGTCCTGCATCAAAATCAAAACCAATTTCTGGTAAGCGCACGATGACCGCGCTCCATACCATCCATACCGCAAACGCTAATAGCAATGATGGAATGGATATCCATAAATTTCGACGAGCGACTTTTTTACCACCGCCTTCCCAAAATTCTTCTACTTCAGGACGCCAGTCAGTAATGAGCTTACCACCTTTGAAGTTGTAATGACTGCCCATACGATTCCTCACTTAATATCGTCTATGCTTAGTTATAATTGGTGTTTTTATCACGTTAAGTCGCTATTGAAATCGCCATAGACTATCGTTTAGATTGCCAATAATCAGTCAGTAAACTTGAGCAATGACGGCATAGCACTAACGGATTTATTCACAGGCATTTGCTATATTTGTTGCAAATGATGACTTACGGTACTGTGATATGGCGGTTATGAGTATTCATACATAGTGGTATACTGATGGCTAAAAGGGGTAGGAGGCAGGCAAAAATTTAGCGTCTAAAATAAGATTTGAGCGCATAATTTTTGCTTGTTGGTACGCTTTAATTTGCAGTTGAGATGGTTTAATTATAGGTAAAAGCCACAAATGATGAATAGCTTGCGAAGACACTCTTTATCACTCCATGCTTGGGGCGCCGTCCTTATCGTCGCTATCTTATGCTTCATGTCAGCGATAGGAAGTGGTACGCTTGCTTGGGTAGCGAAGTCAGATGCTGAGGCTATTAATACGGCAGGCTCGATACGTATGGCAGCTTATCGTATAAGTTTTCAGCTTGCGACGGATTTTTCTGATGACAACCCTTTTAGCTCAAGTTTAAATATTCGGCAAGACAGCCTTAATCTTACTCATGACAAGCAAGTTGAAAAACAGGGTAAATTGGATTTTTCTAATAAAGACACCTCTGAAAAGGTCGAAATTCTTATCGAAGATATGGAAAGTCGGCTGGAAGAATTGCAGACGTACCAGTTGACAAGTGCTAACAGAAGTACGCCCATTACCAATCAACTCAATCAGATAAAATCCCAGTGGTTTCAGGCTTTAAAGCCTGCGTTACTAGGGCAAGATAAGCAGGCGTTTTATCGCGTTTCAGTCAAGTATATTGACGATGTTAATCGCTTGGTTAGCGAGTTGCAGTACAGAAACGAACAGCGTCAGACATGGCAGCAAAACCTACAAATATTATCACTGATATTAACCATCATTATTATGCTGATTGGCATGCGCCGACTGCATCAAGCAGTGCTAACGCCTATCAAGCAACTCATCAAAGCCAATAACCAATTTAAAAGAGGTAAGACCAATACCAGAGTATCTATAACGGGTTATAGAGAATTTGAGGTGCTTGGCAATTCTTTTAATGACATGGCAAGTACGATTGAGACCTATCAGCGCTCGCTTGAGAGTGAGGTGCAGATAAAAACCCAACATCTGACAAAAGCCAATCACGTACTGTCGCTGTTTTATGATTTTTCCAAATCTATCACCACCAACCAAGTCAGCTTGTATCGTCTCGATAAGTTGGTTGCTGATTTCAGTAAGACTTTGCCGCATTTAGAATTCACTTTATGTATACAGAATAAATATATAACCAATAAAAACGCCATCGTTCTACATGGCGAAAGAATGAAAGAGCTGTGCAAAAAACTTAATTGCGATAACTGCGTGACCAAAAATGGTGAGTTCACTAAGTCTTATCCTATCAGCCATCAACAAGAAGAGTTTGGTGAGTTACGCGTTAGACCAAAGTCTATGCTAGTAATGAATCGTTCTTTTATCTCTGATGATGACAGTAGCGAGATAACGGCTTCACAGCGTATTCAGATGACAGCAACAGGCAGTATTTTCCCGTTTTCGAGTGTTGAGTTGGATGCCCAAAATGACGAGTTAATCGTTGCGTTGACCAACTTAATCAGTGCGGCATTATCGCTGCGCAAACAAAGACAGCAAGAACATCAGCTTATTTTATTTGAAGAGCGATCGACCATTGCCAGAGAGTTGCATGACTCTTTAGCGCAGTCGTTGTCCTATTTGAAAATCCAAGTTAGCGTCTTAGAAAGGCATCTTAAAAATGCTGCCAGCGAGCCAGTTGAAGCGCCCATCTATCAAAATATCGAACAGATAAAAGTGGGGCTAGGTTCGGCTTATCAGCAGTTAAGAGATTTATTGGTGACGTTTCGCCTAACGATTGATAACGACAATTTTGATGAAGCATTACACGAAGCTGCCAGTGAATTTGCTTTAAAAGGCAGTTTTAATGTGACAGTCCACAATCGTATTATGACGCTTAATTTAAGTGCCACCGAACAGATAGATTTGATTCAAATTGCCAGAGAAGCCTTGTCAAATATTAGCCGCCATGCCCAAGCACAAAACGTAGAGATTCAGCTTGGCTATGAGGATAGTGATAAACATATCGTGATGAATATTATTGATGATGGGGTTGGGATGTCAATGCTAGGCAGTGTCGATCAGACACAGCATCACGGTTTGATGATTATGAAAGAGCGTGCCCATGATATCGGCGGCGAATTGATCGTGACTGATAACCAACCACGCGGCACTATTATTACTGTGAGATTTGAACCCAACTTCTTTGATGAAGATAGCAATAAAGACGCTTATTTGTAATCAAAAAAATGCTAGTTTTGAGCAATTAGCTGGTTATTTTTGAATGTATCATTTTCGGGTAATTAAACTCTTGTACCATTTTTTTATTTGTGAGTATGTTATGAGCACCAAAGTTTATACCAGTACGTCTCCAGCTAGGTTATTATTGGTCGATGATCATCCTATGCTACGTCGAGGCATCTTCGAGTTATTAAGTCTTGAGGACGATGTCAAAGTCGTTGGTGAAGCCAGCAATGGTCAAGAGGCGCTAGCATTTTTAGAAAATAATGAAGTGGATTTGGTGATACTCGACCATAAAATGCCGGTACTCACTGGTATTGAAACCTTAAGAGAAATCAAAGCAAGAAATATCAGTACCAAGACCGTTTTGTTCACGGTTTCTGATAGTGGTGAAGACGTACAAGAAGCTTTAAAATTAGGCGTCGATGGTTATCTGTTAAAGGATATGGAGCCTGAGTTGATTATTATTGATATTAGAAAAATACTACGCGGCGAGCTGGTCATCAGCCCAAATCTGGCTTCGATATTGGCACAAACGCTACGCACGCCAAGTATTCAAGATATTGCTAGCAATCTGACCACCCGAGAGCTACAAGTGATTCAAATGATCGCTGAGGGGCTCAGTAATAAGATGATCGCCAATAGTTTAGATATTGCCGAATCGACAGTGAAGGTACACGTAAAGCATATTCTTAATAAAACAGGTCTGCGCACGCGTGTCGAAGCAGCGGTTTGGACAGTAAACCATTTGTCTAAATAGCGATCTCTTAAAATAATGTTCACTAAGCTAAAGGTATTTATAGTCTAAACATAAAAACCCACCTAACTTTCGCTAGGTGGGTTTTTATGTTTAGACAGACAGACAAAAGGTCTGCATTTTAGCTTTGACTTTCTGCGGCAATCTGCCGATCGACCGATGACATTTTATACTCATCACCAAAGGCATCTTCAGGCTCTGCTAGCCAGAAATAGCACACAATCCACGCAATCAGCGCACCGATAGCGATAATATAAAAGAACTGATTGGGCTCAACAAAGGTATAAATGAATAAGTAGAATACCGCCCCAACGTTACCATAAGCGCCTGTCATCCCTGATATCTGACCAGTCAGACGACGCTTAATGGAAGGGATAATACCAAAGGTTGCGCCTTCTGCACCCTGCACAAATACCGAGCATAAGATGGTGAATACGACGGCGATAAACAGCGGCCATTCGGCATTGAGCAAGCCCATCAGCACAAAGCCAATAGCGATACCAAACATATAAACCAACATCACTAAACGACGATTACCGACTTTATCAGAGATATAGCCGCCAAGTGGACGCGCCCATAAATTCACAAATGCAAACGTTGACGCAATCAAACCTGCTGCGGTTGGATCCAATTTCCAAGTTGCCGCAAAGAACATCGGTAGCATGGAGACAACCGCTAGCTCTGCGCCAAAGTTAGCAAAGTAGCTCACATTCAAAGCAGCAACCGATTTAAAGGGGTATTTATCATCTTCTGGAATACCGGCTTTGATTATAGGTAAATTCACACTGATGGCTTTATAAATTTGATAAACAATCATCAATACAAGCACGCTGTAGCAGACGATAGCGCCTGTCATACTTAAAAAATTCATCGCTTGGGTACGATAAACCAGCAATCCCAATACGCCATATAATGGAATAATAAATAGGCAATATAACCACAAATCTTTCCAAGTAGATACTTCTAAAGCCCCTGATTTTCGTGCTTTTTTATGCGTACCAACCTCTGGTCCGTCAGTGATTAAAAACCAATAAGCTACGCCATATACAGCTAATAGCAAACCAGATAACGCAATTGCCCAGCGCCAGCCATCGTCACCACCAAAAAACTGTAAGGCTACAGTGGGTATGGTAATAGCGGCGGCAGCGGAACCAAAGTTACCCCAACCTGCATAGAAGCCTTCGGCAAAGCCAATGTCTTTTGGCTTAAACCATAAAGCTGTCATATGAATACCGACGACGAAACCTGCGCCAACGATAGACATGAATAACCGCGCGACGAATAGCTGCATGGCAGAATCACCAAAAGCGAAGAACCAAGTCGGTATTGCCATCACTACCATGAGTATGGAAAAAACGCGCCGAGGACCAAAACGGTCCAACGCCATTCCAACAATCACGCGACCAGGAATGGTCAAAGCGACGTTGGCAATCAGGAATAACTTAATATGATCAGGGGTCAAATAGCTTTCAGTCTGTAGCATCGACGTGGCAAGCGGCGCCATATTGAACCAGACATAAAAGGTCAGAAAAAAAGCAATCCACGTATAGTGAAGTGCTCTGATATCACGGCGTTCAAGCTCAAGTAATTCTTTTGCATGCATAATAATGTCCCCATTATAAATTCTGATGCTGGTAATGGGCACAAGATAGCAATAAGGGGGCTACATAACTATTGAGCGAAAGCAGTATAAGTACTCCTTTCCCTACTACTTAATAGGGAGTAATAAGTGGTTTTAGCTTTTTACCTATTCGTTTTACCTATTCATTTTACTTATTCATCCATAGTCACGAACACATGAGAGTAGCAAAACATTTCAAAAAATGTTATTTTGTATAAACGATAATTATTATCATTAACGGTTTTGTCTTTATCTATAAGACCTTTTTTTAAGACAGCTAAAGATAAAAAGTACTAAGATAAATAACCCTAGGATAAGCAAGCCTAATATAATTAAATAAACCAAGGAGCTATCATGAGTGACGCCACCACCACCAACCCAGTCGTTCCAAGCCATTGGAAAATAAAACGTTCGACCCATTTCTTTACCAAGGGTAAAGTCCCCTCTGCCTTATTGACCCATCACAATACGGCAGAGGGTGTATACGGGCAAATCTGTGTCATGCAAGGCACGGTGACCTTTTATGGGTTTGCTGATGAAGCTGCCACTGAACCCGAAAAAACCATTGTCATCAAAGCCGGACAATTTGCTGTCAGCCCACCTCAATATTGGCATCGTGTAGAGTTAAGTGATGATGCCCAATTCAATATCAACTTTTGGACAGAAGGTGATACAGGCAACAAGTCGATGTTCAATAGCTCAACGATACATACCAAACCTATTGAAAAGTTGTTTGATAAGCCAGATGAATCCTAATCTGGCTTTATTATTTAATAACCAATATTTAAAGCAAATTTTAACTTTTACGTATTGATTGGCAAGAAAGCTACCTAAATAGGTGGCTTTTTTGTTAATAGTGAACGCTGGAGTTTATAGTAATGATAATAATAAATAGAAATAATCATTAACATTCATATTAAATGAATGTTATTATGTTTCCAATTTGATGCTATATGTAAATTATCGTCAAATGAATTTAACCAATTAACCAATTAACCAATTAACCGATAAAGTCTACTTAGCTGCCAAATCCCTAATCTCAACCTTGATGCTAATCGGCAGAGAACTTTTAGGCAGTTATTAATAAACTTATATCAACGGGCAGTATTATTGTTAATTTTGGAAGCATGATTATATTTACAAACATTCATTTTAAATATACCTTTAAGGGGTTCAATCTATCTAGCCAATAGGAGCAAGATATGGGCGAGTATAAGAAGTATTGGTTCGGCTTACTTGCCGTCCTCATCATTACCTTTACCTTTCTAGGCTGGGGCGGCGTAGAAATCTATCGTACCGCACCCCCCCATACCTGATCAGTATATTGATACTAATGGGAAAGTTTTAATCACAGAAGAAGATATCTTAGATGGGCAGTCTGCTTGGCAGCGTACTGGTGGTCAGCAGCTTGGTTCTGTACTGGGTCATGGCGCTTATCAAGCCCCCGACTGGACAGCGGACTGGTTACACAGAGAGCTTGTAGCATGGTTAGATATCAGAGCAGAAGAGCTCTATGGGCATGATTTTGCTGCTGCTACTGACGATCAAAAAGCGGTGCTAAATGCGCAGCTGAAGAAAGAATATCGTGGTAGTGCTGTCAATGATAAAGACCAAGTGGTGTTATCTGATACTCGGATCGCCGCGATGAATGAGATTGCACCGTACTATATAGGTTTGTATGGTAATGAGCCTTCGTTACAAAAGTCGCGTGAAAACTTTGCAATGAAGAACAACACTTTGCCAAATCTTGAGGACAGACAAAAGCTCACCAATTTTTTCTTTTGGACGACTTGGATGGCTTCTACTAACCGTCCTGGCACTGATGCCACGTATACCAATAACTGGCCACATGAGCCACTTATTGATAACGTTCCGACATCAGAAAATATCATGTGGTCTATCGCTAGTGTGGTATTTTTAATCGCTGGAGTAGGTTTTCTGATTTGGGGTTGGTCTTTCTTACGTAAAGAAGAAGACGTGAAGCAAGTAACACCCGATACTGATCCATTAACTAGGATTGCGTTAACGCCTTCGCAAAAAGCGTTAGCAAAATATGGGGTTTTAGTCGTCGCATTGTTCGTCTTTCAAGTATTTATTGGTGGCTTTGTCGCGCATTATACCGTCGAAGGCCAAGAGTTTTATGGTATTCCAGTTGCTGACTTCTTCCCTTATTCACTCGTACGTACTTGGCATATTCAGGCCGCATTATTTTGGATAGCCACCGCTTTCTTAACGGCAGGGTTGTTCTTGACACCATTTATCAATGGCGGTAAAGATCCTAAATATCAAAAATTGGGCGTTGATATACTGTGGTTTGCGCTCATTATCGTGGTCGTTGGTTCGTTCGTTAGCCAATACTTTGCCATTGCCGGTATCATGCCAGCAAAATACAACTTCTGGTTTGGTCATCAAGGCTATGAATTTATTGATCTTGGTCGATTCTGGCAGATTCTAAAATGGGTTGGTATTTTATTCTGGTTGGTATTAATGACCCGTGGTTGTTTACCGGCATTTAAACAAGAAGGCGATAAGAACTTACTGGCGATATTCTTTGCTTCTGTGGTTTGCGTCGGTTTATTCTACGGTGCTGGCTTGTTCTATGGCGAACGTACACACTTAACCATTATGGAATACTGGCGCTGGTGGGTGGTACATTTATGGGTAGAGGGCTTCTTTGAAGTATTTGCTACTGTATCGCTTGCCTTTATTTTCTATAACTTAGGTTTGGTAAATAAAAAGATTGCTACTGGTTCCGCCATTGCTTCTGCGGCACTATTTATGCTCGGCGGTGTACCCGGTACTTTCCATCATTTGTATTACTCTGGTACTACCACCCCAGTGATGGCAATCGGTGCCTCATTTAGCGCGCTAGAAGTTGTACCCTTAGTCGTATTGGGTTATGAAGGTTATGAGCATTGGTCGCTACAGCGTCAAGCGCCATGGATGAACAAACTCAAATGGCCTATCATGTGCTTCGTTGCCGTTGCATTCTGGAATATGTTGGGTGCTGGTGTGCTTGGCTTTATGATTAACCCACCGGTGTCATTGTTCTATTTACAAGGGTTAAATACGACTGCCGCTCACTCTCATGCTGCATTATTCGGGGTTTATGGATTCTTAGCGATTGGTTTTATCTTACTGGTCATGCGTTATATTCGTCCAGATTATATCTTCAATGAAAACCTCATTAAAACGGGCTTTTGGGCGCTAAATATAGGCTTGGTATTGATGCTTGTGACCAGTTTATTACCCATTGGTATTTACCAAGCTTACGCTTCAATGACGGAAGGTCTATGGTACGCTCGTAGTGAAGGTTTCTTACAGCAAGACTTCTTACAAACACTACGCTGGATTCGTACCTTTGCTGACGTCATCTTTATCGTTGGTGCCGTTTGTGTGGCGTTACAGGTGGTCAAGTTTGCTTTTGCAAAGCCATCACATTCAAACTACCAACCTGATAATCCCGTGAATGATTAACAAAATGTGAATTAGTAGAGTGCTGATTCATAACATAGCGTAACAGTAAAAAAGCCCTGATAATTCAGGGCTTTTTTATTGGCTAGTTAAAAGTCTTTTCTATTAAAAATATTTGATCATTGAGTCTTTTGAAGGTTCACTATTTTTTGAAAAGCTATATCGTTTCCTTCATTCGATGTCGCTAGAATGAGCTATATTTATTATTTATTTTATACAGCCATGCTATTCTAATTTTATTGCTCACAGGCTTAAGGAGATGACCATGTTACGTTATGTAGGGTTACGCTATTTAGGTGTTTTACTTTTGCTATCGATAATACCGCTATCGCTGGCTGAGGCAAGTACTAAAGCTACTAGCAATAAGACTAATAATATTGTGCTACCAAAAAAGCTCATTGTTGAATTGGTAGAAAAACGCTGCTCTTCACCAAAGCCTAATCCCAAAGTAAGTTCTGCTCTTGAGTATCGCTGTTCAGATAAATATGAAGATGCTGATGGTGACGAGCAGAGCATGGATTATAGTCTGCGCTTACTACCATTGATAAAGGAGGATTTTAATCGCGATGGCATTGAAGATATAGCTTTAGAAGTCGAATCTATGGGTCCATTGGGAGGGAGTGTTTATTCCAATAGTACGATTTATTATCTGCTATTAAATCAGAATAAAAGTATTATCAATGAACATGAAATATTGCTCTATGCACCCTTTAGCGAGCATATCGTTGAGTACGAGGTGAAGGGTAAACAAATTTATTATAGCGCAGTGCCTAACTATCGCTCGCATCCTGAAGCATATGAGGATGGTGAGCTGCTAGAGCCGGTAATTGAGTTTACGGTAAATTGGGAAAAGAGCAGTCCTGTTAGTAGTTATTATCGGGATAATTGCCGACTATCTCGTATCAAAAATAAGAGCTTGTTAGACCTTAGTCTTGGTGGGACGAGTCATGAAGATATTGATATACATGACTATACCCAAGTGATTACTGAATCCATTCAGGCAAATGGACTCAGTATTGAAGCGACGTTATCGGGATGCGACTTAAGTAGCGTTTCATACAATATTAAGCCACAACAAGGCAAGTCATTACCGGTATTTTCAGAAGTTTTAAAGACTCTCATACCTGTAGCGCATCATACCAAGCAGCTAAAAACGCTACAAACGTTAGAAAAACGCTCGTCACTAAAATTTGCTGAGATAATACCCTTATATAGTGGCTGGCAAGCTATCGTGCATGTTGATAGAGAGGATAAAACACCACACATACTTATTGTGATTGAACAAACTGAATAGATTGCTCTCTTAAAAGATACGTGAAAGAAAGCATTTATCGATATCTTGTTATGCTTGAATAACAAAGAGAAAACCCATCTATGACAGTTGGTCTTAGCTGGGTGTTTATGACATGACTTTTAACAGTTTTGATCGTGTTACTTTGTTACCATCGATATTCACGACGATATAAGATGAATGATTAAAAATGTATTTTTACCAGAGATTAAATGTCACATGAATCGTAAGCTACTTATTTTTTGTATCTTAATTGCTTTGATACCCAGTCTATTTTTTATAAGGAGTGTGTATGTGATGTCTGATTATCACGTACAGCAGTGTCACTGGAAAGGCTCTGGATCAAAAATCATGGGGGATGGGTTTAGTTTTGATGACTATGTTCGGCTCGAAGATGGAGTGATTCTCATTGATAAGCAGACAACTGCGCAAATAGTGCTTAGAAAATATCGTCCTTATGCGGATAATATTATTATAGTTGGGGATATGAAGTTCGTTGAGTTAGAGATGTATTATGAAAAAGGCTGTCATTAAGCAGTAAAGTGCATAGCTAGGTTGAAATAAAGAGCCCGTTAAGATAGTTGTTCTTAGCGGGCTTTTTTTATGACATGATTCTTAATGTCTAACAGTTTTAGACATTTTTACCGTGTTGCTTTTGTTGAATATCTTTTGCTAAGTTATAGCATTCATTGATATGGTCAGTCGCAATCTTCTTAAAAATCATATAGCCCATTGTGCCCGCGACCAGTTGCCCACCGAGTGGGATGAACTTGGTGACTTGCTTCGCAGCGATACGACCACCAAAGCCTTGAACGGTCTTTTTAACGATACCACGAGTTGCCATCAGTCCTGCAAAATCAACGGTACGATCTTTTAGCGCACTCCAGTGAATAGCGCGTGACTCTAGATCTACAGCAGCCTTACGGTCTTCGAGCAAACCAAAGCGCTCACTAATCTCAGGTAGCAGCATCGTCAGCATGCCAGCGTCAACTGCCACATCAAAAAATGGCACAGGAACGATGGCAACACCAGCAGAGATTCTGGCGCGTTTTTTGACCATAGCGATACATTCTTTTTTGACTTGCTCAAGATCTAAATTTGGATCAATAGTATTGGATAGTTTTTCAGCAGCGGGGGTGGTTTTCATAAAGTATCCTTAAAGTAATTAAAAGAAGAAGCAATTAAAAGAAAAACAGTGAATAATAAAGCATCAAATATTAAATTAGATGGCAAGCATCTGATGTGCTTATAAGATGTTTACCATTTTATGGATTTATAAGCGCCATACAATCATTGCTTTGTAGCAAAATGCATAAAATTACGGTCAATATGAACAGTTTTTGTAAATGACGCGATATGCTTAAATTATGCTATAAGTTACGTCATTGTGACCGCCTAAATAATTAATAACTCTATACTGACGTGCTGAAAATTAACATTGTGACCGCCTGCCAAAGCCAGTAGAATACCGATATGCTAAATTTAACCCCCCGTTATATCAGCACTCGCATCGACGAGTTGCCCGCCGCGTTGCAACCACTTGCCGCCCAATCCTTCACCCTTGCTCGCCTATATGCGGGTCGAGGGATCGTGCAACCTGATGAACTTGAAACTCAGTTATCCGGTTTGTTACCTGCTGAGAGGCTAAAAGGTATTATTGAGGCGGTAAATCTCTTAGATGTCGCCATCGATGAAGGGCAACGTATTCTTATCGTTGGTGACTTTGATTGCGATGGGGCCACCAGTACTGCGCTCATGATGCGCGCGCTGACAGCGATGGGTGCTAAGGTAGACTTTTTGGTGCCGGATCGCTTTAAATACGGTTATGGTCTGACGCCAGAGATTGTCGAATTAGGTATTGAGACTTATCAGCCGCAAATGATTGTCACGGTAGACAATGGAATCTCAAGCCATGAAGGTGTTGCACGTGCGCAGGCTGATGGTATCACCGTCATTATCACTGACCATCACCTGACGACTAAAGAGACGCCACCTGCGGAAGCCGTGGTCAACCCCAATCAGCTCGATTGTAATTTTACCAGTAAAGCGCTCGTGGGCGTTGGCGTGGCGTTTTATGTACTGGGGCGACTTGCGAAACTACGCCGCGAAGTGGGCAAGTCTACTGTCCAAGTAAGTCAGTATCTGGATTTAGTGGCGCTTGGGACGATTGCTGATGTTGGTGTCCTTGATAAAAACAATCGTATTTTAGTACATCATGGGTTGAACGCCATTCGTCAGGGGCGCTGCTCTTTGGGTATATTAGCGTTATTAGAGCAAGCAGGTCGTGATCCCAAAAAACTACAGGCGCAAGACTTTGGTTTTGTCTTAGGGCCGCGTATCAATGCCGCTGGTCGTATGGATAATATGCGCATCGGTATCGAGTGTTTACTAGCGGATGACTGGCAAACCGCGCAACGATTGGCGCAAGAGCTTGAGCAGCTCAATCGTATACGTCGTCAAGTAGAAGGCGAGATGCGTGAGCAAGCGGATAGCATCGTCCAAGCGTTAGCTACTGCTGCTACAGATATTGATGACAATGCTAATGCTGACGAAAGCGCTGATATGATTATTCAGCATAAAACTGAGAAACAGGTTGTTAATAATCACGATCGCAGTATTGTGTTATATCAAGATGACTGGCACCAAGGCGTGATCGGTATCGTTGCAGGTCGCTTAAAAGAAAGCCATTATTTGCCTAGCATTGTTTTTGCGCCAGCGGATACTAAGCGCACGGGTGACGATGATGCTATTAAAGGCTCGGCGCGTTCTATCGCAGGCGTGCATATTCGTGATGCGATTGAGCAAGTTGCCGAACGTCATCCTGATTTAATCAGCCATTTTGGTGGTCATGCGATGGCAGCAGGATTGACATTGAAACGGGGTAATTTTGATGGCTTTGTGACAGCTCTTAGCGACGTACTGGCACAGATGGATGATGAAGTATTTGCTGAGCAGAAATTTACCGATGGTCCTTTGCAAGCGGGCGACTTTAGCTTATGGCTCGCTGAGCATTTAGCGGATGCCAGCATTTGGGGACATGGATTCGCGCCCCCGATATTTGATGGTGTATTTGAAGTCTTAAACTTTAAAATACTAAAAGACAAACATCTTAAGTTATCTCTGCGTTATCCCGATGTGCAGTACCCAATTGAGGCAATTCAATTTAACTTTGATAGCAGTGCTTGGGATTACCGCGCCGAAAAAGTGCATATATTGTTTGAGTTAGATATCAATGAGTGGAATGGCAAACAAAGCTTGCAATTAATGGTTAAGGATTTGGCGGTTATTACTGAGGTCTAAAATTATTTCTTGTCGCTATTGAGCTAAAAAGGGCGTTAATCATAAAGATTAATGCCCTTTTTCTGACTTTACGTTTTGTTGTTTTTGATATAAAACTAATTATATTAAAGCGAATGCTTTTTCATCAGACTAATATCTGGGAAGTGCCAATCATAGCGTACTGCCATCATGCGAATCACAAAAATAGTCATCATCGTTGACGCTTCTTTTATCCAAGGCGTAATGCCCATGCCTTCCATGACAAAATACAATATCCCACCGATAATCGCTGCGGTCACATAAATCTCACGCTGCAATACTAATGGAATCTCATTACATAGCATGTCACGAATGACACCGCCGAATAAAATATTCAATACCCCAAGTAAGATACAGATAGGAATATTTGCACCCATTTCTTGCGCCACTTGTATACCAATTAAGGTGAAAATTGCTAGTGCCAAGCCATCAAAGAGCTTTAATAAGCCATCCACATGGCGGGCCTTTGGGTTACAAAATATCTGAAAGCCAACGGAAGTAATAGTAATGATTAATAGATAATTCATATTGACCATCCAAAATAATGGATAGCGATCAAGAATAATATCACGCGCGGTAGGGCCGCTGATAGCTGCAATCATAGCCACTAGAATACAGCCGAACACATCAAAGTTTTTATGCTTTGCTAAAATCGTTCCTGAGACGCTACAAGCAAAAATGCCGAACATTTCCAGCCAAAACATAAATGAAGTTGGCTCAAATCGCGTGACAAACTCAGGTGTTAGAGCTAGCGGATTTTGCGTTACTGCATTAACAGCCGGTCCAACAGAGGCAGCAATGTTAGAGGTGGCAGTCACGCTTAAGGGCGCGGCGAACAATAGATCAAAAGGTTGACCAAATAAAGTAATACAGCAGGCATTCAGCCACGCATAGACATTGACACTCATAATACTGATCATAAGGATTCACACAGAAAATTCGCTTAGTAAGTTAACAGGTGGCTAAGCGTTTAGTCACCTGTTAACTTACTAAGCGAATGGAAGGAAGATGCCAATCAAATCTCAATGCCAGCATGCGCACGGCAAAGATGACAAACAGCATAGTAAATTCGTTTGCTATAGCGTCAAGACCCCAGTAGTCGAGCACCAAATACGTCAATGACCCTGCGACACTGGCAGTGATATAAATCTCACGCTGGAGTAACAAAGGTATTTCATTACAGATAATATCACGTAATAAGCCACCGATAATGGCAGTCCAAACTCCCATCATGACAGCGATAACTGGTGACATATCTTGCGCCAATGCCACTTTAAAACCGATAACGCTGAATGCTGCCAAACCAATGGCATCAAAGAGTTTGAGCGCATTATCAATCTTATGATACAGATGAAAAAATATTTGTAAGATAAGCGAGGTGAGGGTAATAACAATCACATAGTTAAGATCGGTCATCCAAAATAATGGATGGCGATCGAGCGCCATGTCTCGTAGCGTACCACCGCCAATGGCATTGACCATAGACACTAGGATACAGCCCGCAACATCAAAGCCTTTATGCTGAGCGAGCAACGTACCAGCGATAGCGCAAGCAATCACCCCAACCATATCTAATAAATATAGTAGAATATCTGGGAAAATGAAACTATTTATCATTGATGTTTTTTAGCCTCACCCATCTTTTGCAAATAATATCAGCCCTAGCATAATCAGCCCGATACCGACTAAGCCCAATGCCGAAGGTATCGCATTATTTAGCAGTAATATACCGCCAATTAAAGCAAATATGACCTCGCTGGCTTGGGTAGAGTCCACGCCAGCGACTTCACTTGACGTCACTGCTTGCTCACGGGCATATAAAAATATACTTGTCGCGGCAACGCCTGCCAATAAAGCCACCAGCAAAGTATTGAATAGCTGCGAGGTAGCAGGTGCTTCAGGGCGCACTATCAAGCCTAAAATTAGCCAAAATGGTAAACTACCAAGGGTCATTAGCCATATTTTATTAAAGGCGTTTTGCAGTAAGGTCGTCTCAATAGCAGGAATACGAGCGATTAGGTTTTGTAATGCAGAGGTTGGCTGAGTAGTGGTCGTGCTATTTGCATTTAGCGTGTTGTTTGGCACATCATGAGGGCGTGTATCGACAGCTTGTGTGGCAACAGAGAGCACTGGCGCTTCGGTGATAAGTTGTTGTGTATGCGTGTCGATATTATTTTGATGGTCGGCGCTTTCTCTTGCTTGTTGTCGCTCAGCAGTATGTTTGCGAGAGTTGTGGGAGACTTGCCAAACCAGTTGATTACCGATGGGGTAACTAAACGCCGCAACCAGCGCAGGCAGAGCGCCATATAGCAGCATATCAGCCATTGGAACGGTATTGATATCTGCTAGGGCAGAGGCACGTAATCCCTCGCTGACGTTGACGAGTACCACGCCAATAAAGACCAGCAGCGCATAAAGAATGAATTTTTTATCAAAGCGTTGCCCAAATGCCAATAATACCAACAGACTGGTAACTACGGTAAACATAAAAGTCGCCGCGACGACCCAGCCGGCAACGTGGTCACCAGCATAGCAAATGCCAGTATAAAATACACCAAAGCCGATACTACCGGTAGTGCACCAAAATCGCCAATGCTGAAAGAAGATAGCGCTCAATTCTTTAATGCGCCCAAAGCCATGCTGCATCGTAATAATGACGGTGATGATTAACCACATAAATAAATAGCGCAGACTCGCTGACCAAAACCAATGGCCACCGGCACTACTCATCAGCTCATTTAAGATAAACGTGGAGCTAAAGAACGCACCGGCCAATAAGCCCAATAAAATTAGTTTGACCATCCATGTGTCCTTATAGCTGCCTAGCTATTTATTTATATTATCCATACAGATTATTTATTTGGAGCATTTATTCAGGTTTTCGGATGTTATTTACCTTTAGCATCCGCCCAAATAATTTTGTGTAATTGCAACTGAAAACGTACCGGCAAGGCATCGCTTAATATCCATTCAGCAAGCTCTCGCGCTAATACAGGCACATCAGGGCTACTGTCATTCTCAGCGACATTGAACATTGGTGAAAACCAAACTGTACCGACCAATTCATCTAGCTTATATTCGATAAGTTTGGCCTTTGCCCAGTCATAGTCTTTACGGTTCATAATCACAAACTTAAGCTGATCGTGCTGAGTCAGATAATCAAGATTTGACCATAAATTTTTATCAACTTCGCCTGAGCTTGGGGTTTTCAGATCCATCACCTTGCTGACCGCTGGTGGGACGTTTTCGACCGTCAGTGCACCTGCGGTTTCAAGTGAGATTTCATAATCGTCATTCAGCAAACGTGTCATCAATTCAATGGCATTTGGCTGCGCTAAAGGCTCGCCACCAGTTAGACAAATGCGCTTACACGGGAAGCTTGCGATAGTCGTCATGATGGTCTCAAGCGACTGACGCTCGCCGCCACTAAAAGCATATTCGGTATCGCAGTAGACGCAGCGCAGTGGACAGCCAGTTAGGCGGACGAATATGGTCGGCAAACCTGAGGTCAGCGCCTCACCTTGCAAGGAATAAAAAATCTCGGTCAAACGTAACCCAGCTTCTGGATCAGTAACAGGAATCGCAGAAGTGCGTAAAGATAACTCACTCATAATATTTCAAATACAATTAGATGTTGATAAAGTGATTAAACCTTTATCAATCGTAATAAAAAGGCGGTTTGTGGTACGTGTCGCGTTATGTCTGAATAAGGCTAAAACAAGAGATGGATTATAACGTAATGTCTGTTATTAAGCTGCTATTAAGCTGCTATTAAGTGACAAAAAAAATGCCGGAGTAAACCCCAGCATCTTTTTATTATTCAAAACAGCGAATGTATTGAATAAATATAGTGACTAAATGTAGTAACTAAACATAGTAACTAAGCATTTAGGCTAAACGTAATAACTCATTTACTGATGTTTTAGCACGGGTTTGTGCATCGACTTTTTTCACGATAATAGCTGCATATAAGCTGTGTGTGCCATCTTCAGACGGTAAGCTGCCCGGTACAACGACTGAGCCAGCTGGTACACGGCCGCGATGGATTTCACCTGTTTCACGATCATAAATGCGGGTAGATTGACCGATATAAACGCCCATAGAAATGACAGCGCCTTCTTCTACGATAACCCCTTCAACGATTTCAGAGCGTGCGCCGATAAAGCAGTTATCTTCAATGATAGTTGGGTTGGCTTGTAGCGGTTCTAAGACGCCACCGATACCAACACCACCAGATAGATGGACGTTTTTACCGATTTGGGCGCATGAACCAACCGTCGCCCATGTATCTACCATTGCGCCTTGATCAATATAAGCACCGATGTTGACATACGACGGCATCAATACTGCACCGGCTGCAATGTATGAGCCTTTACGAGCAACCGCTGGTGGCACAACACGTACCCCTGCTTCTTTAAATTGTGCTTCAGTCCAGTCAGCAAACTTAGTCGGAACTTTGTCATAAAACTGCAGGTGTTCGCCAGCTGCTTGAATGTAGTTGTCATTTAGGCGGAAAGATAGCAGTACGGCTTTTTTTGCCCACTGATTAACGACCCATTCGCCATCCTTTTTTTCTGCAACGCGCAATGTACCGTTATCTAACTGCTCAAGCACTTGCTCAATAGCATTACGTACGTCTTGTGGCATAGTACTTGGGCTGTATTCGTTACGGTGTTCAAAAGCTTGTTCGATGGTCTGTTGTAATGACATAAAAATCCCTAAAATTGATGAAAGGTAAATAAAATGGTGGTAATGAGTGTGGTCGGCTATAAGAAGCTTACCGTATTGTTAATAATTTAGCGCTTATTTCACAGTTTTTCTTCAGTTTTATGGGCAATCATTGAGATGGCAGGTTACCTTTGAATTCATAACAATGTTTTATCAGATAGATAAAATACTATCATTACTGAATAATTACCTGCTTTTTAACTATCTACTTTACTGCTCATTTTTTTAAGATAATCTACAAACGCTAAGGTGGCGGCTCTATTGCCGTCACATCCCATCTCCTGAACTTCAATTTTCCATAAGTAATCAAAAATTATTTTCCCATCAGCATTTTTACAGATCAGCTCATATAGTTCAGGTACATAAGAATCGTACTCTCCTATCGAATGTGGAACATCTGAAATACCTATAGGATCCCATTTATAATGCAATGCTTCTGCTATAAATTTATAGAGGTTCATATCTATTTTGTTTGCTATAAACACTTTCAGCCACCTGCAGTATTACTATTTATCCAGCCTAATATGTCTTGATAAACCTGCTCTTTATTTTGTTCATGGAGTGGTTCATGGCGCATGTGAGGGTAGAGTTGTACAGATACATTGCTGAAATGCTGTTTCTCTAAACGGCTAGCAATTTTGCGAATGCCACGGCCCATATCACCGATAGGATCATTTTCTCCACTGATAAATAGTATCGGAAAATCCTTAGCAATCGTCGTGGCCCAGTTTTTATTCAATCCTGCTTCCATCAGAGTAAATAAAGTCATAAAACCGTTATTGGTAAAGGTAAAACCGTTTAATGGATCGGCTTCGTACGCTTCGACAGCGGCGGGGTCTTCATTTAGCCACGCAAACTGTGAAGAGGAAATACGATTGTTAAGCTTACTATTGAGTACCTTATTCATCGCATTAGCAAGTATGGTGTTTGGCTTTTTAGGCGCGGCTTTTGCCAGTAGCTTATTAACAGGCAGTAATACTTTGGTCAATGGATTGGCAGCCGCTGTGCCCATTAGGATTGCGCCCGTAAAGTCTCGCGCATGGTGCTTGAGTACGTTGCGTACAATAAACGAACCCATAGAATGACCCATCACAAAGTGCGGAACAGTCGGATGACGAGCTTTTAAGCTATCTGCCATGATGATGACATCTTTTAATAGCGACTGTACAGGATGCTCATGCCCAAAAAACCCCAAGTCTTTGGCAGATTTGACGGTTTTCCCATGCCCGAGCTGATCATAAGTCGCGACGGCAATACCGTGATCGGCTAAAAACTGTGCGAAATCTGCATAACGACCGCTATGTTCTGCCATGCCGTGAACTATCAGCAGGGTGGCGGTAATAGTGGTATCACTATCACTTGGCTCAAAAAAAGTGTGATGTAGATAATGAGTATTGTCAGAGGAGGTGATTTGTTCAGAGTTACTCATAAGAATCCAGTCCTTGAATGGTTAAGAATACGATGAGATAGATTATATATATTTTATGGCGTCATTATAGGGGTAAGTTATAACCACAACCAATTTAATCACAAAGCTTTTATGTAGTGAGATTTATTTTCAGTGATTATATCTGGGGCGACTATCAGAATATCAGACAGCATTCTTTTAATAAACATCTGGAACCAGTAGAAAAAGAGAAACGATACTTTAATAAAAACCTCTTATCAGGTGTCCTAAATTAGTTGACCACTACAGCTGAGCTATCGATCAGCGTGTAAGGTGTTTGCTGATGAGTTGTAGTTTGCTGTTCTTCTGCAATAGTCTCAAGTTGCGTCTTAATCGCGTTATGGTCATTCACTTGTCGACCAAGGCCCCGTTGCCAGTTGCGTTAATCGCTCAGTTAAGTGTTGGCCACCTAAGGCAGTCTGGGTCAGAGTCGGGGTATGCTGTTGATAGTTGTGCTCTACAGATTGCGCATGAGTTTGCGGTTGAGTGGAGAGGACTAGAAATAAAAAGCCACCCAAGGGTGGTTTAGAACGAAATATAAAAAACTAACCTTCTTCCCCCTCAAACTGCCAAATAACCTCACCCCAATTATTGTTAGGATAATCAGGCATGATATCGCCTTGTTTAAAGTAAGCACGGCTGTCAGGTTTTGCTTGCGTGAACCAGTAGCCTGACTTAGGGCTGACCAGCTAGGCAACGGCCTCTTGCTTGACTGGTAATTTCAGGTTTGTTGGCTTTGGTTTGATTCTCATAATAAGGCGTCATGTCTTCATCCGCCTCGGAACGTTTAATGAACTCTTCGTAAGTGATTTTATAAGGGTCAATAGATACAGACTTGCTGGTATCTATGCCTGTTTCTTTGAGTATGAGTGGTAGCGTATAGTCAGGTTGATTTTGCTGAATTCTTAGACCCATATTGATGGCAGAAGTTTCATTCTCTAATCTCCAAGAGACTATTTCTGGATAGGTTTCTGGATAGGTATCTTGCCATCTGATTCTATCCTCAGAGTCTAAATTGGTTTGAATTTTTTCTAATTCGTCATAGACATCTAAACTAATTAGATAATGACGATTACCAGTAGATGGATCTGTTTGTCTATTTATCCTAATGTCCATATAGATTTCTGTGCCATATCTTAATCGCCATAGCTGTAGATCATTAAGTTGCATCCATTCTTTAAAAGTAAGTGGGTAACTGTAGTCAAGATATAATTCTGAACCTTCATCTGTCGTTGCAAATGTAAAACTATCTTTGGCAGTCAACCTAGGAGCACTATTTGAATGCGCATAAGTCCAACCTTTATCTTGTAGTTCTTTAAAGAAAGCCATCATTTTTTTGTAAGCATCTTCGTCTGATATACCGTTGTCTGTCTTATCGAAGAAAAAATCAACTGTAATTTTATTCAACCCTCTCTGCTCGCTAGTTACCTTATCCATAGCTAAAATAGTGACAACTTGGTCAATCTTGAAACTATCATCAGAATAATGGAAAATTGCTTTCCCCATGTTGCTTGTTGAAAAGTCATAACCTTGAAAAGTAACGCCCATAGGCTGAGCGTCGCCTTCTTGAAACGCTTTATACTCAGGGTTGGCATCGTATAACTCTTTAGCAGTCATGTTTAATGAAATTTCTAAAGGTTTATCAGGCATAGTGCTCTCTTTTTCTGCTTGGCAGGCAGTAGTTAGAAGCATAAAACTAAAAAAGAACCAATTGCTAAATGTTTTTTTAATCATAAACTACTTATCTAACCATCATCCCAGCTTCGTAATCGATAACTAGAGGCTCATGCAAAGTATATTGTTGAGAGTTCAGCATTATTTTTGAAGTCATAAGTACTTGCGCATACTCATCATTTACAGTTAGCCACTTCATTGGCGTAGTTTTAGCTGAGTCGATAGGATTGCCTGGAGAAGTTAGTTTACCTTTGTTTTGGCCTTCAACTTGAGAAATGTCATATTTAAAGAACTGGCTATTACGTACTCCTTCAATATAGCATTCAGACCTTACGTCATGATAGCAGTAAGTCAGCAACTCATCAGTCGGATGAATCAAGTAAACTACTTCCCTAGAATCACCTGAATCTAGTATTTTGCCTAAAGATTTTTGTGCATCATAGTCTTGAGTATCATCATTTAGATCAGATGTTTCTGTTTTATTAGATAGAAAGTTATCTGAATCAACTGATGAGTTGGAAGTGCTTTCAGTATTAGACTCAGTTGTCAAATCATTGCCATTTCTATCAGTACTCAACTTTTCATCTATAGATTCAGCTGCTCCGCATCCAAATAATAGAATTGATGATATTAATATTAAATTTTTCATATATTATCCACAGTGACACTTTCTGGTAGGTAAAAGCCAAATATCTCCAAGGTAACCCAATGCATAATCATCCTGATAATCCATTGTAACCACAGTGGCATGTCCTGATTTAGCCATAATAAAAGCTCTAATAAGCCGTCCTAAATTAGTTGACCAATACAATGACTGACCCATATGGTGTTAACTGCTTCAACTGCCACCTAACGGTCTAAAATCTTTATTTCTATGAATTAAGATAAGACTTTGGTTTTGCTCTGACGTTAGATGTTTTAGTCTTCGAATATCGCCTTCTAACAGCTTTTCAGAGTTTTTAAGCTGCTCATAAGTGTAGGAATCATCAATGTAATTAAAGTCCTCAACATTGAGCGGATAAATTTTATACTTAGCTTCATTAGGATCATAATAATGCAATTTTAGTAAATTTGTTCCTGCTAGATATTTGGCTTTAGAGAGAATAGGGCTTTTTCCATTTTTAATATCAACAGACACATTATAAAACTCAGAACTAAATTTAAAATTCTCAAAAGTATCTACACCAATATTTGCATATACGTTATCACTATCATTCTCATAGTGTAGTGACTGTTTAGGGTTGAGAACCTCAATTGAAGTGCGCGCAACATTCGGTTCATTAAGATTGTGAACTAATAGTTTGCTATTATACATAATGGTTATTCTTTTTTGATAGGGATACCATTGTGAAGCTGAATATTCACTAAAAAATGTGAGATTAACAGAGAGATCGCTTTCGTTTTCAAGACTGTCTGCCTTAGAGAAAGTAAGGTGCATAGAGTTGCTCTTGTCCGTACTACAGCCCGCAATTGTTAGTAAAATCAATGCGAAAATAAAATATGCTATATCTTTCAACTATATAACCTTAACCATCGTTTGACAGCACTAAGTTCAGAAAAAGAGTTGGGTAGTTTCGGGTTTATAATCTCCTGTTTATTATCGTCGTAAGCTAAAACTGACATAACACCATTAATACTTAACTCACCATTAGGATATTTAGTAATGACAGTAGGCTTTTATATCTTGGAAAGACATGCCCCTGGAATGTCACACCCATAGGCTGAGCATCACCTTCTTGAAATGCTGTATATTCAGGGTTGCTCTCATAAAGCTCTTTAGTAGTCATGTTTAAAGTAATTTTTAGAGGTTTGTCAGGCATAACAACCTTCTTTTCTGCTTGGCAGGCAATAGCTAAAAAAAATGAGAGTAGTAAGAGATTGTTTAAACATAATACTAAACTTACCTTGGTTGCTTTGGTAATAGGATGCTATATCCTTATCCTTTTTCACCACTAAACTGCCAAATGGTTGGTGTAGCTAGTTTGGTATGATGTTGCCTTATTCTAAGATTTAGATTTATATAAAGACAAATCTGTTCTATTGTCAAACTCACATGATGTCAAATCCACCATCGCATACTTCGATTGTTTTTGTTGTACAGTACATCCTTTGTATTTAGTAATCTTAGGGCTACTTATGAGCTCTTGAAAAAATATTTCAGGGTCATCTGCCCCGCTTATATCTAACATTTTATATACGGCATCTTTATGGATGTTATTAAACGGTTCATGTGGTTGATAGTGACCTCTTAAGTTAGACATCTTGACAAAGTATTTATTATTCACTTTATCCAACGAGTAATCTAAGATAGTGTCATCATAATACTGAATGACACTAAAAAAACCATATGCAGTTTCCTCAAATTGTTTGTTTTTTATTTGTTTTTTATTTTGGTTCTTGTTAAAGAAATTTCTAATCTTTTTTACGTTTTCGTCAGGTAGGAAAAATGGTTCATGAGCTTGTTTTGCAGGTGTTTTAGTGATATGGGGGGCCCAGTCTGTTGTATTGAACTCCTGTTGTATGTGGGGTTCAGTCTTAGAGAGTGATACGCTCTCAGCGCTATTCTGTTCATCCAGTGTTACAGCAGATTCGATTACTTTACCTGAATCTAGAGTGAGTGAGTCAGAAGAGGTGGCGTCACAGGCAGCAAGTAATGTAGTAATCACTAGAGTAAGTGCGAGCTTTATTGTTTTCATATAGACCTCTTATAGTTTGTATATACTGGGATCTTTTTGCATTAGATACCACTGATACCTTGCAAGTGAAATACGTGAATTTGGATTATCGTTTCCAGTACCAAGTTGCCAAGTATAATCCATCACTTTATCACTAAACCCTTGATAGAATTTATATTGGTTAGCAAAACTAGGCTCAAATATGTGGGGTACTCCCAGGCTATGGGCTATTTCATGAACTAAAGTCTCATAATTGCTTAGACTTGATTTGAAAATTAAAACAACGTTGCCAAATGCAAATTTCCCAGTAGAATAATCTGGAGGTGCTCGACCATTTAAGCCTGTTATATCAAAATCTAATAAAAAAATGTAAGTTTTTTTATGACCTTTTTGATTAATGGATAAAGTATTACCACTCTTATCTTTATGTTTTCCCAGCCCATACTTATCATATGAATTAATAATTCCGTCACTTGCTGATTTAGGAGTATGACTATTTTTATTTGCACGCTTTATATAAGATTCTATATCAGTGTTGGTATCAAATTTGTTCAAATCGAATGGTTCTTCAGTTTTAATCTCTGCTCTTATGAGTGCTTGGTTGAATGATTTGTATTTTAAATACCATTCTATAGATTCTGAGGCTTTTTTGTTTATACCTGTAGATGTTTTAGTAGGCACCAATACTAAATCGGCTTTGTATGTCTGACTGTTTTTATGTACCATCAACTCTCCTACTAAGTCTTTCGAGTTAGCAGAAATAGCATAAACAGCGATACTTTCATGCTTGCTAAGTGGCTGGTTTTTTACCCCCTTAATCAATATCGCTCTTTTGAGAATATAATCCTTCCGAGCTTTCTTATTAGCCCTATCAACTACGGTAGTTTTATGTCCTCGATTGATAAAGTCTTTAATTGATATACTTGAAGGCGAAGCAGTAAGCTTACTTGGGTTTGAAGATACAAACTCTAGCTTCGTACATTTACTGGCTGATAGTTTAGAGGTGTCTCCAATTAGTTGCTGAAGCTCAATATCTAGTTTTACTCCATCTTTATGCATGGATGAGCCGCCTCTATAAACACTGTTGGTGGTATAAGGAAAGATAGCCAACCATGCAGGTAAATAATTGTATTTATGTAAAAGTGGTGAGTACATAGTATCTTTAAGGTAAATATCTTTAAAATTAGAAATATTACCTCTAAATAATGCTTTGTGAGTACGTTTACCTGTTGTGGGTTCTGTTACCTCTTCTATTGGATATCTGTCAGCATCTCGTGGATAGTCAAAGCCATAACGTCCAGCCATGTCGGTTGGCTGTCTAAAATGAACCGTAAACTCACGACGGCTGATCCTAAGCACTTTAAAAGGATCAGAAGGACCAGTATTACCATTAGATTTTTGACTCATTATTCTGCACCTTTTAATTCATCATCCTGCCAATCCAGCTCTAGATGAATTTCAATCTCATCCTCACTATCAGAATGGAAACGTTCTGACCATCCGTCTTTATCAGTGACACCTTTGAACTCTTCGCCTGTCTGTTTATTAACAGCAACATAAGAAGTATTGGCATAAGGCTCATCATCGTCATCCAAAAACTGATACGCTAAATTATAAACCCCATCCATTAGCGTCTTTTTATCAGGGATAATGTTAGGTAACCCCACTAATCCCAACCACCCCCAGCCTTACTATGCTTACCAGCCTTCTCCATAAATTGCTTAGCCGATATCATAATATTTGCGCCATCAAGCGTAATACTCGCACCACCAGCGGTCAGCGTAATTTTATTGGCCACCACCACCTCAACCTCTTTAGTCGAAGAGGAGATGTTTACATCCTGCTTAGCCGTGGCTTCCAGCTTGCCAGTATGGGCGGAGAGGGTGATGTTGTCTTTAGCATTGGTGAAACTCATCTGATCATCGGCTATTATATTGAGTGACTCGCTACTAATTTGATGATGACTATCGCCACTACTGATCATCATGTCCGTTTGCGTAGTATTAATCATCTCACCCATGCTTCTGTGAATCAGGGTATCAGTACCGACATAGCTGCTGTCTGCTGCGCTATCTATAAGAGTGTAGGGCGTTGTTTGATGGGTATTGCTTTGCTGTTCTTCTGCGATAGTCTCAAGTTGCGTTTTAATCGCGTTATGGTCATTGACTTGTCTACCAAGTCCTGTTGCCAGTTGCGTTAATCGCTCAGAGAGGTTCTGACCACCTAAGGCAGTTTGGGTCAAAGTCGGGGTGTGGTGCTGATAATTGTGTTGTCCAGATTGTGCGTGGGTTTGCGGTTGAGTGGAGAGTAATAAATATTAAAAACCACCCGAAGGTGGTTTAGATCGAAATATTAAAAACTAACCTTCTTCACCGTCAAACTGCCAAATCACTTCACCCCAGTTATTGTTTGGATAATCCGGCATGATATCACCTTGTCTAAAGTAGGCTCGGCTATCTGCTTTAGCTAAGGTATGCCAGTAGCCTGACTTAGGGCAGGGTTTGTTGGTTGGACAACGTCCACGAGCTTGATTAATAATTTCAGGTTTAGTCTCTGGTTGATCTTCATAGTAAGGGGTCATGTCTTCACCCGCCTCAGAACGTTTGATAAACTCTTCCTTAGTGATTTTGTAAGGGTCGATAGAAACAAACTTACTGGTATCGATACCTGTTTTTTCTAGTACAAGCGGTAGAGTATAGTCAGGTTGATCTTGCTGAATTTTTAGACCCATTTTAATAGCAGGATCTTCTGATTCTAGTCTCCATATGGGTATTTTTGAATATATCTCAGCGTAAATTTCTTCCCAGTTATGTCGATTATCTGGACCGACTATTTCTTTAATTATTTCCACTTGATCTCGAATAGTAAGGCCCATCAAATAATGGCGTTTACCTGTATCTGGGTTCGTATCTCTAATAAAATCTATATCCATAAATACATTGGAGCCATAACGTAACTCCCATTTGTGAATATTACTCAGTTGCATCCATTCATCGAATGTCAGTGGATACTTGAAATCTAAATAATACTTACTACCTTCATCATCAATAGTAAATTTAAAGCTATCTTTAGCAGACAAACGTGGGGCACTTATGTTTTTATTAGATACCCAGCCTTTACCTTGTAATTCTTTGAATAGTTGCATAGTTTTATTATAGGCATCTTTATCTGTGATGCCATCAGAATCTTTGTTGTAGATAAAAGTAACATCATAGCTTGTTAATAAACTGTCAGTTTTTTTTACATTATCATATGAATTAATAGACATAACACCGTCTACTTTAAATTCCCCATCAGGATATTTGAAAACCATGTTACTTTCTTGAAAGCGGGGAAAGTCATAACCTTGGAAGGTCACGCCCATAGGCTGAGCATCGGCATTCTGGTATTTTTTATATACAGAATTATTCTTATATAGTTCTTTAGCAGAGATGTTTAGAGATATTTCTAACGGTTTATCAGGCATAGTGATCTCTTTTTCTGCTTGGCAGGCAGTAGTCGAAAAAATTAGTATGAAACATACGAAGGAGAAGCAAAGTTTTTTTATCATGGCAATCTACTGTTTGTTTTAAGATGAATTTATGAGTCGGCCTTGTTATACCATCCAGCCATAGTTGTTAGTTCATCATGCATATAAACTTTCTCATCTTGCATCAATTGATGAAATTTCAGAGCAGCATTTTTTATCCACTTCATACGGCTATCATAGTTATACAGCACGATATTTGAATCAGGTCTAGACACATATTCATCAACATAATCGGGATCATCTACTTTTTTAGGTCTTTGAGGAGTCATGCCGGTCGCTAATACTTGTGGTATTGAGCATGAGCTTGAAAAAACAAGTTGAACATGAGGAGCTAGTGGACCAGCTAGTTTCATAGCTTTTATTTCAACCTGATGTTTTTTGTCTTCATAGATCAAAGGTTGTAAAATCATTTTTTGCTCATGGTATGCCGTTTGTAATAAGTTATCATACTGTGCATTTTTCTTTTTTATGCCATTACTAGAGTTCTCAAACACTTTTACGTATTCAAACCCCTTAATTAAAAAACTATTGCTTTTTAAATTATTTATTTTAGGTAAAGACTTTGCTGCCCAAGGAGCTTGATTAATAGCTGTTTTCATTTGTGGTACAAGGTTGTTTGTATTCCTATCATTGATACATTTAAAAAATACAGCTGACCCATAGCAACTGTAATAATGATGCCATCCAGCAATATCTTGAAATAACCAGAAATTACCTTGTCCAAACCAATCTTCTGCACTTACTGCCCAGTTGACATTTTTAGAAATCCGATTCAGTGTCCAATGTTCTAATGTACATGCTACTGTTTTACTTGCAAAGGCACCTAATGCCATCCAGTAGAACCTACCTTTCTTTGATGGGTCACCAATTTTTCTAGTCCCATCTCGCTCAATCTCTAAATATAATCTCGCATAAGTACCTGTAATACGTCTTGCTCTCACTTTCTTATTCTTAATATAGCTATAAGTATTATTGTCAGTTGGACTTGATAAACGTTGTAAGCAAAATTTCTGTGAGATTGACCATAAATCCGTACATGAACACGTTTTCGGTGTGCAGCTGTTTAGTTGTGTGGTAGTTTTATTACTCATCAGAATTCTCTTCTATCTCATTATTTATAAATTTAGGCCAAGCTAAATCAACCTTAAACGTATCTTCTTGATCGCCTGAGTCTACTCGAGGCGTTTTACCATCTCTATCTGACTCTGCCTTTATATTAATATTTTTTCCAGTTAATAGGTATTGTATATCGGGTAACGCATTACCCATAGGATCAACAAACTGAATTTGCTCATCAAAGAACTCTTTTTCTAGCAGCTTATCGAAAGGCAGTCGCGATAAATAATTACCATCCATCCCACCTCCAGCCTTGCTATGCTTTCCAGCCTTCTCCGTAAACGATTTTGCACTGATGGTAATATCACCACCTTCTAATACAATACTCGCACCACCAGCCGTCAGCGTAATTTTATTCGTCGCCACTATTTCAACCTCTTTCGTCGAAGAGGCGATGTTTACATCCTGCTTTGCCGTGGCTTCCAGTTTTCCTGTATGGGCAGAGAGGGTGATATTCTCAGTGCTATTGGTCATACTAAACTGACCATCGGCTACTATATTGAGTGACTCGCTACTCACTTGATTATGACTATCGCCACTGCTGATCATCATGTCCGTTTGCGTAGTACTAATCATCTCATCCATAGTTCTGTGAATCAGGGTATCAGTACCGACATAGCTGCTGTCTGCTGCGCTATCGATCAGCGTATAGGGTGCTGTTTGATGAGTCTTGGTTTGCTGTTCCTCTGCGATAGTCTCAAGTTGCGTCTTAATCGCGTTATGGTCATTCACTTGTCTACCAAGTCCTATTGCTAATTGCGTTAACCGCTCTGCTAAGTGCTGACCACCTAAGGCAGTTTGGGTCAGAGTTGGGGTATGCTGTTGGTAATTGTGTTGTCCAGACTGTTCGTGAGTTTGCGGTTGAGTGGAGAGGACGAGTGCTTCGCCTGATTTGATATTGATTTGGGCGTTAGTAGCCGTATTGATACCTTGGCGTTTAGCACCATCTGTAGCAGGATTTATAATACCCATCTTTAGGCTGGCACTGATTTGTCCATCATCGACGTTGAGCTGTGAGTAAGCTTGTTTGCTGCGGTGATCAGTCACCCATTCTGATAAGCCGTTGTCGGTATTGCGATAACCGCTTTCAATGGCTTGTTCGTTATTAGTGGCAAATAAACTAGGGCGAGACGATGACAATAGACTGCCAGTATTGATCAGATGCTCGCTATCACCAATGGCTTGTACGAGGGTTTGATCATTCGCTCTATGGGTGAAGTGTGTGCCATAGTTAGCACTGGCTTGTGCCTCAAGGCGATTGATAGGCTGGGCTGGACTATTCAGTAAGTAGTTTTTGGTTGGGGTCATATGGTTGCGACTGTCTGTATCGCTTTGGGTTTCGGTAAAGTTGGACAGAATAAGTCTGCTATAGAATGAATTATTTCATGTAAGGTTTAACTTCACTCTCAAAGTAGTCATCGGCTTGATTAGCGGGGATAGCGCAGGTAGTATTGAATGTCAAACTCTGTCCTGTTGATTCGCAGTTATTAACGCGATATGAAGTCTCTTCATCGCAATATCTATGTCTAGCATTATTTGCAAGCTCGATATCATATACGAAATATACATCATCATTGTATTGCATTTTATATGCATGGTTTGGAACTAGAGCATTTCTATCATCAAAATAAACAACTGTATAACCATCAAAATCAATAATATACTCCTGTTTAAAGCTACTAATGCTTCTTCAGTTTTTATCGAATGTATAGAAAAGAGCTTTACCATTCTTAGTCAACTTCTGAAAGTCTTGTAATTCAATTGTTGGTTGAATAGATGATGAACATACGTTAGTTTTAGTAAGACAGCCAGTCAATAAAATGGATATAAGTATTGTAGAAGGAATATTTTTTATTAATAAATATACTTCTTCATATTGGTTGTTATTGACTGAAAGATTAGGGCGTGTTGAACATTGGCGATAAAGTGTTGGCAAAAAAAATAGCGAACGTCTAATCTTTAAGTTCTCACACCAAAAGATCACGTTCGCTATGCCTCGTACCATGCTCAAAGATGAACACTGGACTAGACTAAGACCTATCTTACTAGAACTGAATATTTATGACAAAGGAAATCTAAGACAAACAGTTGAAGGTATACTTTATCGAATGCGCGTTGGTTGCCCTTGGCGTGACTTACCCGAGAATTTTGGTAAGCCTAATACCATCTACAAAGCTTATCAACGCTGGTTTCGCAGTAATAAGTTGATTGCGTTGTTCGCTTTATTAATCAAAGATTCAGACCTCGAATGGGTATTTATCGATGGTACTCATATTAAAGCGCATCAGCATAGCAGTGGTGGTAATGAGAACCTGCAAGGTATTAGCAAAAGTGTGGCAGGACGTGCCACTAAGATCCATTTAGCGGTTGATGCTCATGGTAACCCAATCACTTTTATCTTATCAGATGGCACCACTCATGATGTGAAGATAGCACCAGACTTAATTGATAACATAGATTTGAGCGCAACAGTGACCGTATGCGCCGATAAGGGTTATGATTCTGAGGCACTGCGGGCGCATATTAAACAAGCAGGGACGCGTGATAACATCCCTCGAAAACGAAACACGAAGTCCTCTAACGACCATATGGATTGGGACTTGTACAAAGTCCGCCACTTAGTAGAAAACGCTTTCGCTAAACTAAAAAACTATAGAGCAGTTGCCACAAGATTTGATAAGCTCAAGCAAAGTTATGAGAATACGGTGGCTCTTGCTTGTGCTTATCTCTGGTTGAAATTATGAATGTTCAACACGCCATAGTTACATAGTTGGTTTAATTTTATTTTTAAAATAGCTATCAGCTTGGTCAGCGGGAATAGCACAGGAGGGGTCTATATCTAAAATATAACCTTGAGATTGACAATCGTTTACATTATAAGTTGTTTCATCGCTACAATATCTATATTTAGTGTTGTTTGCTATTTTTATATCATGTATGAAATATATGTCATTATTATATTTTATTTCATACACATTATTTGGAGTAATACTTTCTTTTTTATCAAAATAAACTACAGTGTAATCTTCAAAGCTTTTAATATATTTAAAAACATAATTTGAAACCATTTTTCTATCTTTATCTATCATTAATAAGCTAGCTTCATCTTTATCAGTTAACTGTTGAAATTTTTGTATGTTAACTGTAGGATTTATGGTGTTAGGACAGATATTACTATCACTTAGACAACCAGTTAGTGATATAGATATAAAAATAAGAATGCAAGTTCGTTTATTCATTACTTTACCTCAATGTGTCCATAGTAATTATTCGAAAAGTTAGTAGCACTAATCCCTTGCTTTGAAATAATTCTTGGAGAGTTTTTGGGGTTGTATCCCCAAGTAAATATATCAAACTTTACATTTCCAATATGCAAAGAATCACTTGCGACATTACGTCCATCACCATCAAAAAACTGTAAACCACCTTCATAGACTACCCAATGAATTGAGTTTATATCTCTATCACCTTTTTTGTCATCAATCATTTTTGGCTGTATCATCATTATTATTTTTTTACCAGATTTATATTTTTTATCCATTTCAAATAATTTATCTATACTAAAGTTTCTCTTATTAATTATTGTCTTTCCAACATCTAATAAACCCAAATCATTACTTTTTGCACTGCTATAGCCTGCCACCTCTTTACACATGCGAGTAAGCATTCCCATCCAGTTCACAGCGCCTAATTGGTCAAATGACCCAGTTTCGATACCATCGTATCTTAGATTACTTTCACTACTACGTGTAGAGGCTAACACTATCCAATCAACTTCATCCATTTTCATGTTTTTGTAGTCAGAATCCTCAGGCTTTATGTCATACATTGAGCTTTTAGGCTTAATAGTATAACCATTACTTAGTTCGTAAATACCTGTTCTATGCAGCTCTATCGCTATTTTTTTGTATAAGCTACTACTCCGTTGTATTAAAATATAGTATAGGCATGCCATACCACAGAGTGATGAAGCACCCTGATCTATCATCCAAGGATACATCATTCTTTGTTTCACTTGATTAAGTACCTTGCCACTATCAAAGTACATGAAACGATTATGGACAAAGTATTTATTACTAACAGATTTTTTCGGTCGTGCTTGCATATGGCAACTTATTTCGATTTCACAACCTGCCATATCTTTATGTTTGTCTTTCAAATCAAGCTCAAATTCAGGACCTTTTATTATCGCTTTTAATGCCATGAGCTTGTTTTGAGAAGTACTGGGACTCGTGTATCTAATGACCCAAACTATCTTCGTACTTTCGATACTATTCTTCGAGCCTGCTAACTTAGCTAAGAACTTATAAGTTTTATTAAATACTAAGCCCTTTTTGTCAATTACGCCCGTTCCTTGATTATTTGCACCTATTGTAAGATCGGTTGTTAATTCAAAATTTACTAGCGTCGGTACGCTAATGCTTTGATTGTAGAGATTAAGCGTTCCTAATCTTGAAGAGGCTTTTGTAGTTGTTTTACCCATTTTTTTGTCCTAAATGCTATCGTCAGTTATTTCATGCAACTCAACTACGTTATCGTCTTCATCAAGCTTTAAATAAACTTCAATTTCTTCAGGGTTATTTGAAGAAAAACGTTCAGTTCTACCATTCTCATCGGTCTTTCCTGATTTTTGCTCTCCAGTATTGAGATTAGTGGCTTCATATTCAACAAATGCTAATGGATTGTTTTCATCATCTGTGAACTTGTATGCGATACTATAAAGAGTGCTTAATATTTGTTTGTTAGGCAACCCCGCCAATCCCAACCCATCCAAACCACCCCCAGCCTTGCTATGCTTACCAGCCTTCTCCGTAAACTGCTTTGCCGCTATCGTAATATTTGCGCCATCTAAAGTAATACTCGCGCCACCAGCCGTTAGCGTAATTTTATTAGTTGCCACTACTTCAACCTCTTTGGTGGAAGAGGCGATGTTCACATCTTGCTTAGCCGTCGCTGCAAGTCTTCCTGTATGGGCAGAAAGGGTGATATTCTCGGTGCTATTTGTCATACTAAACTGACCATCGGCTATTATATTCAGTGACTCGCTACTGACTTGATGATGACTATCGCCACTACTGACCATCATATCTTGCTGCGTGGTGGTGATCATCTCACCCATGCTTCTGTGAATCAGGGTATCAGTACCGACATAGCTTGTATCTGCTGCGCTATCGATCAACGCGAATGGCATTGTTTGATGGGTGTTGGTTTGCTGTTCCTCTGCGATAGTCTCAAGTTGCGTTTTAATCGCGTTATGATCATTCACTTGTCTACCAAGTCCTATTGCTAATTGCGTTAACCGCTCTGCTAAGTGCTGACCACCTAAGGCAGTTTGGGTCAGAGTTGGGGTATGCTGTTGGTAATTGTGTTGTCCAGACTGTTCGTGAGTTTGCGGTTGCGTTGATAGCACCATCGCTTCGCCTGATTTGATATTGATTTGAGCGTTAGTGGCCGCATTGATGCCTTGACGTTTGGCTGTGTCTGATGGATTGATAATACCCATTTTTAGACTGGCGCTGACTTGTCCATCATCGACGTTGAGCTGTGAGTACGCTTGTTCTGTACGGTGATCAGTCACCCATTCTGATAAGCCGTTGTCGGTGTTACGATAACCGCTTTCAATGGCTTGTTCGTTATTAGTGGCAAATAAACTAGGGCGAGTCGATGACAATAGACTGCCAGTATTGATCAGATGCTCGCTATCACCGATAGACTGCACCAGGGTTTGATCATCTGCCCTATGGGTGAAGTGTGTGCCATAGTTAGCACCAGCTTGTGCTTCTAGTCGACTAATAGGCTGGGCTGGGCTATCCAATAAGTAGCTTTTGGTCGGTGTCATATGATTGCGACTGTCTGTGTCGCTTTGGCTATCTGTAATCCCTGTCATTGGCGGGAGAGCACGTCTGCTGTATAGAGATCCGACCCATGGGGTATCAGCGGTAATGAGGCGTAACTGAGTCAAATGAATGCCAGCTTCCAAAGATGAATCATGACGCTGATGATGGCGTGAGCTTTGGGTCAGCCCTGTCACATGTGCCAGACTATTGCGTGCCAGATGCACGATATGGGTAGCGCGGTAGTGCTGATTAAGCACACTATGATCGGTAAGGCTAAAGGTATCGGCAACGTTTAAGTCAGTAGCATGGGCTAGTGCATGATAGACGCTATAGTTACTTTGATGGCTGTTAGCAATTATGCTGGCATCATCAATACTCTCGGTATCCGTTACTGGAGCTAAGGCGGCTGGGCTGTCTAAAGTGAGTGAGTGGCTACTCGTCTGATGGCTGTTTTCATCAGCAGTATTGCTCATCGCAATATCGGCTGACTGGGTTGGCTGTGCGACGCTGGCGCTATTAAAGCGCTGCATCGTTACTGAGTTTGGTTGGGTGATGACCTGCTCACTGATGGCCAAGACAGGCGCATGGACACGATCATGTAATACTTGTTGGTAGCGCAGTGCGCCAATGTTCACGCTGATACCATCGCTATCGCTTGGACTATGCGATGTAATAATGAGCTTTGGTGGACTGTGCTCATCCGTTTGCTCATGGCGTAAGTAAGCCGTCAGTCCTTGACGCGAGAGCCGCTCGCAAATATGTGTCCAGTCGCTTATTTGCCATTGGGTCATACGAGCTGGTGTCCAGCTAGCACTACCTTCATCGTTGCTACTATCATCAATTATTTCTATCTCAAGCGCGGTCGTGCGCTCTGCTACCATCGCTTGTACGGTCAAATCAGTATCGATATGACAGCGTAAATGTTGATGTAATCGATAGGTGATCGGCTGTGCGAGCAGACGGTAATAACCATAACTGCCATCATGATCCAATTGCTGCACGGCCGTTAGATATAGATGGCGAAAGCTTAGACCACTTGGAGTATCGAAGCTTAAGGTTAAAGGGCTGCCGATGAGATTGGTTAGTGGCGTAAAGGGTGGATGATGGCGCTCATGGATATAAACATGCAGCACATAGGTGTCGATACCGTGCTGTTGGTGTTGGCGACTACCATTGGGATTTAGTTGAGCAATAATATCGGCTTCATCAGAGTTATGCATGAGCTTATCTTGCCACGCTTGATGAGCACAGATATCTTGCTGAGCACTCGGATAGGGCGATTGAGTACAACCTTCACTGGCATAGAGCCTATCAGGGTGCATTGGCAGCACGGTATTGGTTAAGCGTAACATAGGGGTAGTCCCTCTTGTGTCAGAGACGGCATCATAAGCATCAGTGCTTAGCTGCCATTATCAACGTACATAGCAGCGTTATTCACCAAGGTTAAATTCGATACGGCGGTTACGAGTGCGACCCTCTTCGTTGTCATTACTCGCGATAGGATCAGCGTCGCCTTTACCAGCGGTACTTAGACGAGCCGCATCAATGTTACGACCTATGAGGTATTGCTTGACCGCTTCGGCACGCTGATTTGATAATGTTAAATTGCCACTAGGATTGCCGACATTGTCGGTATGTCCAATGATGGTTACTGGCTTATCGCCAACTCGCTGTAATACACCCGCCATGTCGTCTAAAATACCAAGCCCCATAGGCGTCAAGTTAGCGCTACCGGATTCAAACTCGACAATACGGTTGCCTAAAGTGTCGTCTAAGAGATGTTGTTCACCTTGGGTGACGACCAGTTGATTCTCTAGCTGATAAAGATCAGTCAAACGGGAGTGAATACGGTTTTGAATGGCTTGTTTTTGTTCAACGCTACTGACTTTGCCATGTAAGCTAATGGTCGTACCATGAATATCGATACGGCCTTGGCGAATATTAGAGATGTCGCTATCGATAATAGCCGTTGCTATCTGTTGCCAGTTGGTTGGTATACTGATGTTCGAACGCACTTCAATTTCATCTCTGACGGGTTTATTAGGATACTGTGCTTTTAGCTTTTCAAGAAGCTGCTGTTTGTCTGAGCTGGTAGCGACCACACCTTTTATGACGACAGGCACATTTTGTGCGTCATTGGTCACATGAGCATCGTTATGTGCTGCAAAGACAACGGCGCTGATAGGGAAGGTCATAGCGACGGCTAATAGCAGGTTTTTCATGCGATTTGTTGGCCTAGGTTTGGATGTTTTGGAGAGGACTTTCATCAAAGTACCTTTTTTAAGCTTGGTATGATTGAGCAGTGACTAATTACAGGCTATGACACATAGCTACTACCATGAGTGGTTTTTAATAAGTAACGTTTAATTAGTGGCTTTCAATGAATAATAGTTATAAATAGCTATTGTGCTAAAAAGGTTTTTTTAAACAATTGCCTAGTATCATACAGGTATAGATTGTCTTGTAACAATATTTTATTAAAACGGGTTAGCCCAATATCTTCATTAATATAGCCTTGTGTCCAGTCGCTATCAGCGATGACTACCCAATCTTCAGGATAGCTATTTTCACTCTCTGATATTTGCTCAAGTATGTGTCCATCTGGCTTAGTGAAGCTCAACAGTAAACGATAGCAATTAGCAACACGGTATAGATAGGTATTCAGATAGAGCTGATGCGGCTGGTAGAAACCATTGATGAGATCATGCCAAAAAGTTGCCATGTGTATCGAGTTTTCTCTATCAGACGTGAGTGACCAGCAAATGGCTTTATTGAGCCCATGAAAGCCTTTAGTAAAGGTAGGTAAAAATAACAAGCCAGTAGCGATAATTTGCTCTATCAGTTGCGACTTATCGATGTTCATTAAGATCGCTATATCTTGCAAAGTAGTGGTATTGATAAAGTCATAATAGTAAGTACTGGCACTGTTATTGATCGTCAGCTGACTATGATTGAGATATTCCATAAGATCAGTATTGTCAGTTTTAGACTTGGCCACGCTCAAAACTTCATAAGTGTCATTCCAAAGGGTCGACGACTTGACTGGTAGATAGTTCATCCAGTTTTTTGGTTTATCAGCATGCAGTACGCCAAAACCTATCAGCGGATAGTTTCTATAGCTACTATCGTGACTGGGAATAAGAACACCGGTGATAATTTCATTAGATCTGGTATCTACATGACTAAAGTTTAAAAAGGCAATGTTATCGATGTGCGCTTTATCTATCACGCTTTCACTAAAGATTTTTTCCGAAATGGTTAGGGCTTGACTGACCCATTCATCAATGGCATTGGTTTCGGAGATATGAGCACGCGCCCGTATAAAATCTCCGCGAGCAGGCAGTTTGCCAAAATATACTAAAGGTAAGGATTTAGGCATCATGGCGTTTGCTCCTGCTGCTCAGCGACGGCCGAATTATCATTAGTAGCAGCAGGAGGCTCCGTTTGTGTACGGCTATCATTATTAGCACTAGCGGACGAGTTCAAGTCGCTGGCTGATTGCGCGCGGTTTGTACTGCTTTGTTCATTACTGTGTTCATTGCTTTGTTGACGGCCTTGTTGATGGTTTTGAGCGGTCGAATTGGCTGCCGAGTTATTGGTGGGAGAGCTGCTAACGACTGTATTGTCATCAGTAATTGGCCTTGCTGTGCGCGTGACACCAAGAGCGATAATCTCATCCGGTAATTTCATACCGGTAAATGGATTGGTAGAGCGGCCTTGAGTAGCGGTACTGCTACTACCACTGCCACTGATGATTCTAAAGCGTACAGAAACAGTGATACCGTCACCTGACCATGCCATTTCAAAAATATCATTACCAAGTTCAGTACGGCGTGCACTATTGATCAGTTTTTCTACCCCGAAGCTACCTGCCTCTTCAAAGACCGTAAAGTCTCTGCCATCGTAATCTTTGGCTCTGATGCTCGCCCCAGGCTGGCTACTCGGATTTGGCCATACAAAGGTTGTCCAAGCTTGGGTACCCATGCGATAGCGCAGCTGTTGACCATCAACCACAATCGTATATTCGGTCAGACCGCTAACAGGCAATGGCATGATTTGGAATGTAGTTTGATTGGCAGCGCCGCTAGCGCCGCTAGCGCCAGCGGCACCAGACGCTCCAGCACTATTGCTACCAGTATAGTTAACAAAGTAACGACCGAAGTCAGCGACAAATTTAGGGCTCAATCCTAAACCTGCACCATTCCAAATCTTACTTGAGATTTGATCACCGCGGCGAATAATAAAAGGTGACAAGGTCTCGTTGACAAATCTTGCCACATAGCCGTCTTCGCCAAAAAACTGGCCAATCTCAGCAGGAGTGGCTTCTAAGTTGGCATTGGCAGTAAACGGATATTTATTACCCAAATTATCAAGAAAAGGCTTATAGACTTGCGCCTTCCAAACTTTATTAATCTCTGCCTTAGTTGGTGTCAGCAGCATATTGAATGAGCGGGTCAGTGGCTCACTTAGTAAAGGGCGAACAAGTTGCTTGATTTCAGAGTTGGCTTGGCTCAGTATCTGCTCATCTAATATCTGCAGAGATTTGGTCAATTCTGAGCCTTCAGGGCTGAGGGTCTGCGAGGCAAACAACAAGGCATCAGGGCCAATGTCATCACTACGCACGATATTATTAAAGCGCGTTCTAATATCTCCTAAGCTTGCCAAGTAATTGTCTAATAGCGATAGATTCTGATTGTCTTCTCGTGGCGTCACCAAGGCATGTATAGAGGAAAACTCTTGCGCAATCACACCTGAGCGTGCTTGCGCTGTCGGAGCAGTATTAGCCGAGGTACTACCGCTGCCGAGCGCCGCTTCTGCTTGCCGCAGCTCAGCGGGGCTTTGACGCAGGATGGTTTGCTTGAACCAATTGACAAATGAGCGTCGAGATTGGCCGCCATCAGTTGAGGCTTGGTTAGCTGCTTGATTATCCCACTGAGTTTGACGATCTACCGTCTCAAACAAAGTCTTTAGTGGTGACTCTGTTGTATTAGACAACTGGTTTAATAAGACAGCATGGTCGTCAAATCCTTTACTATCACGAATATACACTTGTGATAAAAAGCGTTTCCATTCGCTGATATATTCTTGCTTATAGCGATTGACCAGATATTGTCGTATTTGTTCAGGGCTACCGGTCAAGGTAAGGTCATCTTGGCTATTGGTTGCCAGCACCCAATCATCTGCAACTACTTTGGTAGTGGCGGCTTTATCAATCTCATCACTGACGAAAGACTCCCATGCTTGCTTGGTAAAAGTGCCGGAAATAACATAGCTACCGAGTAGTGCTTCATTGGTCGTGTTTTGAGTCATCTGGGCGACTGTCACTGATGGAAAGCGGGCAGATGAGCGCATTTTAATTTCAGAGTAGACGCGTTCTCGTGCAGGCTGCCCCTTACTGACTTTTGATAGATTACTGCGAGTTTTATCTATCAGTCCTAAGTCGTTTTGGATAAGTGGAAAAGCAGGATCATCGACGTGAGCTAGGCTAAAGCTTAAGATACGCTCAGCTTGGCGAATCATCTTATCACGCGGCATATCGGCGCGATTGGCTTCAAGCCAGTTACGCCAAAATCGCGTCATTTGATCACTTAAATGACTGTTTTCTAAATGGTCATGGTTGCCAAGCATGAGATAAGCTTTGAGGGCATTATAAGCGTCTTCGACATCGGTTGGATCCGACTGAATATAGGCATTATTAGTGGCAGTCTCAGCCGCATCGTCAGAAGCCGACGCCTCTGTGCGCACTTCCAACTGAGCGGCGTTGGTGTTTACCTCGGTCAAAAATTTTTCTATATTTTGTTTTGTGGGTGCCAAAACAATGATGCCAATACCATTATAGTATTCAGATAAGAGTTTTTCTTTGAGTTTATTGCCTTGATAGAGACCAAAGCTTAACGATAATGGGCGATTATCTTCATATTCTTCAAGCTGCTCTATCCGACTTTGTAAGATACTCAGCGACTCAAGTTGAGATTGCAGGTCACCGTTAGTGTTTTTCTGTAGTTCTGCGACTTGTTGTAAGTCAGCCATGACCCGTTCAGTCAGCTGTTTATTATTGGCATATGACCATGTCCACAAACCGACAGCCACGCATAAACTAACGACAGCGGCTAAGGTCGCAAGCGCGCGATGACTGCGTTTGTTACGATTTTTGTGCTGCTTAACCAAATGCTTGTCTTTTAAAATAACTTTTGAAAATAGGTCTTGTAAGAAATAAGGCTTGTCTGTGGCTTCTTGTTGCGCATTAAGTGGTACCGCTGGTGTGTGCAAGTCATAATTTTGCACCATTTGTAGCGTCATCTGACTGCTTACTTGTCCATCTTGCAAGGCACTAGTAAAGTAAAATCCACGTAGTATGGGCTTAAATTGAAAAGGGTTGTCTTCAAACAATGCATGCATAAGTGTCCGTATCATCGGACGTAACGACTGGAATTCCATCGGAAAAGTCATGAGACTCGGAGATACTGTTCGCTGGTGACGCAAGGAGAGTTTAGTGGTACTCAAGTCTTTTAGACCATTGACCAATATGCCAAAGTGCTCTTCAAATACATCCGTAATATTAATATTGTCGAGGTCTTCAGGGTAGGGAATAGTCGCGCCCCATACTTGACTGCGATCTTCTTGTTCATAGTCATGAAAGAAATCACGAAAGCCTGAGACCAAATCCATCTTGGTAAAAACCACATAAACAGGAGCATAGACTTCTAATTGCTCAGTTAAGTCTTGCACACGACTGCGTAAGTTTTTGGCCAAATCCAAGGCATAGCTTGGATCGTTTTTGGTGAGCTCGGCGATACTAACAGCAATGATAATGCCATTAATAGGCGCTTTGGGGCGATTCTTTTTGAGGAGGTTTAAAAATGACAACCATTCTGAGCGATCGTCTTCATAGGCAGAGTAGCGTCCTGCAGTATCGAGCAAGATGCCTTCGGTTGAAAAGAACCAATCGCAATTACGCGTACCACCTACGCCTTTGACGGATAGCTTGTTGGACTGCTCCATAAACGGAAATTTTAGCCCAGAATGGAGCACCGCTGAGCTTTTACCTGCTGCCGGATTGCCAATAACCATATACCAAGGCAACTCATACAACGCTGCTTTACCGGTTTGATCGCCAAGCTTTGATTTGCGAATGGTTTTAATAGCATCTTGCATTTGCTGACGTAATGCTTGAACTTCTTGGGCATTTTCATCTTTAGCGATACTGTCGTTATCATGCTCATCGCTACCATCTTCTACTAAGTTTGCTAATTCTACTGAGGCAAGTTTACGTTTTTTCCAAAAATAATAGCCAATTGAAGCTATTAGCACAAAGGTTATGACAATCCCAAGGATAATAAGAAAGGTTTTAAGGGTCACATAATCATAAAGTAAGACCAGTGCGACGATAACCCCTAAGCTCAATAACACTCTTGGATTATAAATAAGATGAAAAAACCTTGAAAACATGCCTGCTACCTAATGTAATCGTAAAATAATAGAGAATTATTGGGGTGTCAAAACAGCAAGTAAGATGCTTATTGGCGGAGCTAAAGCCGAACTTAACGATGGTTAAGGAGCGTTAGCCAAGTCTGTCAGCCATAGAATACAATCGTGCTTATGTTTGGTTACTAAAAATACTTCTTCTAACTCTTGTTTGCTATTGTTAGCTTTGTCGATAAGTAATGTTAGGCTTATAAATAGCGTCAACCATGAGTTATTTGGCATATAATGCCCTAAATAATAGTCATTTACCAGTAGGTCTTTCTTTATAAATGAATCGATAAATGTTATAAACTTAGACATATCGTAAGGTTGTGATAGCGGATTAATGTCTGACAAAGCAGCGATAGTGCTATCAGGTAGAATTGCTTCTATGCTTGGTTTAGCGTTGGCAGGTTCAATCTGCTGTTTTGTTGGTATTTTTATTTTGCGCTCATCTTTGGATGTTGGAGTTGATGAGCCATTCAGCAATAGGTGCTGTATCGTTTTTAGATGGTTTGCGTAATGCTGGCGGGTGCTTGACTGAGTAGGGGTAGAGAGGTTATTGGTAGCAGCATCAATTTGATGGGGATAGTCATTAGTAATCTTAGTCAATAAAAAGCTGGTATCGTTATCCAATTTAAGCAGCTCTTGGGCAGCTTTATTAGAAAAAAGCAGCAAGGTGCCAGCTTCAGTGGGTACAGTACTGTCAGCAATATTTGTATATAAAGATGACTCCAACCATGCCTCATTAATTTGAGAGTCTATAGCAATGAGTAGACAAGCTTGAGGGTCAGTCGCATTGGCTATCGTAATAAGATACTCGTTTATAAATTCTATAGGCTGATAGGATTCATCATCAGCAATGATAAGAGTAATAGTAAATACTGACTCAGTAATGCCATAGCCTGCTAATTGTTGCTTGAGGAATTTTATTAGAAAGTCAGAGTCAGCGAGGCTTGGAACACACAAATAAATAGGCAGCTTTGACAGCGTGTGGGCGGGCAGGTCAGCAGCATGAGACTCTTTAGCATCACCATCACTATCATTAATGCCTGCGATATAATGCGCTTGCCAATCAGGATGAATATGGATCGCTGAATTCGGTTCATCATTCTGTTGTTCAATACGCTCAAAATGTTGGGCGAGTATCAATAAAAAACTGTCACTCAATAACAGCTGCTCATCAATCAATGCGCACAAACGCAGGGTCAAATCATCTGCAGATTGTGTTTGCTCTTGCGCATATTCTGTGACGCTTAAATCAGTAAAATCATCTGCCTCACTATCATCATCATAAACATCATCATAACTATCATAAACATCACCATAACTATCAAAATCACTATTATCTTCGTGATGATACAAGGGTGTTTGCGCGGTAATAACTCTATCAATAGGTTTGATTAATAAAGGTAAACCATCGAAATCTGATAGTGATTCACTTAAATGAGTCAGATCGTCATGGTTGTCTATGATCTCAGACCAGCTATTTCCTTCCGGCAAACTCATACTACTATTGATAAACAATTGATAGCTATCAGGCAGAATAATATCAATTTCTTTGGTTGTATCGAGCGGATTTTTTGTTTCTTTGCTCTCTAGTTTTTTTCCATACCATCTTATCATTAATATTAAACCAAACAAAAATAACGGAATAATGATAAACCAAATTAAGAGCTGATAAGAGGTAAGTTGTAGTGTATTGTCTCTAAAGTACATCCAAACGAGAAGTAGATAAACAACAAAAATAACCGTAAAACTATACATAATATAGCTTATTATTTTTTTTGAATGCATTAACTATACCTCTATCCGAACAAATTCTTGAGAGGCAGTTTATGGTATTTTACTGATGATGGCTACTATATTTATTTACTTTAGTTTGTTTTATTGTTTCCTGTTTTTTCTTTGAGTCTATTTTTTATTCTCCCGCTTACCGCTACTAAATAAATAAAGGATATAATTAAGTTTGGTTTTTATTGGTAATAACTGCCAGTTTATCTATATAATAGCTGGCATATTTGATGCAAGCAGCTTGTAAATAGATTGTTTTAAACAGATTTCTGCGCTCCTTGCTTGTCCTACAAGTTTTATAAGATGATTTATTTGAGCTTATGATTTATCTGATAATCACGACATTTACGCTTGTTTCTATTGTAGTGATAGTCATGCTTTTTGATCGTCAGCTGTATGGTCATTTTTACCGTCAGGCTGACGTTACTTTTCAGCATTTATTGGTGTTGAAGAGCAAACGTCCTCTGATAAAACCTAAAGTTAAGCTCAAAATATCAGGTATTAGAATTGCTATTATCCCTGCTTTGTCCGTATTAATAATCATGACGACGACAGCGCTCTGCTATTTCTTAATGACTCATGATTCTCTTGAAGTCTATCGCACTCAAGATGATTCACCAAATACGGCCAACGTCCAAATCAATCAATTGTTAATAGGGGAGCAATTGCGGCCACCGCCATCGCCGTCAGCAGAGTTGTTTGCCGAGCTTGAAGCAGAGGTTGCCAGTTATCAAGCCACCCAAATTGAAGAAGGATATTGGCCTGAGGCGGCGGCAGACGCGCCATTAGCAGCCACACCGCTTATATTACCCGAACCAAATATTTCTGATTTACAAGTTCAAGATCACACGACTGGCTATTCAGGCGATATATTGGCATCACATATTACAAATGGTCATATCAATATCAAAAATGCTGACCGTAATTGGAATAAGATGAATTCTGAGTTTGTTCAACGACTACTGGCTATATACAAGGTTATGAGCGACCAATATGGCTATGAAATGGTGCTTTTGGAAGGTTATCGCAGCCCTGGGCGACAAGCGAAATTGCTGAAACAGGGTACGCATGTCACAAAGGCAGGTTCTTATAAAAGCTACCATCAGTTTGGTCTGGCAGGTGACAGTGCTTTTATTAGAAACGGTAAGATTGTCATTACTGAAAAGGATCCATGGGCGATGCAAGGTTATAAGTTATATGGCCAAGTAGCAAAATCTGCGGGTCTAGTATGGGGTGGTGACTGGCGTATGATGGATTTAGGGCATGTTGAGCTACGTAAAAAAGGAGTGTTGGGCCGTCCACAAATGGCTGAGATTTTAACCAGCCAATAGTGTCTATTAATGATTGCAATAAAAAAATTATGGATAATTATATGGTAGTAATTTTAGTAAGAGCAATGGTCTGTGGTGTTTGTAGTATCGCGCTGTTTGGTTGTAGCAGCGATAGATTGAGCCGATCGAACCAACAAACAACTCCTAATAAGTTGACCTCATTGGTGGATAATTATTCCCATGGGCAGGCTCATGACGTTAGCAGCGGTCATGAAGCAAGTGTCAATATCAAGGCTAATGCTAATGCTAATGCCAACGAAGATCTGGAAAAATTAAAAGCGCAATTTGCGCAGCAGCAACAGCAGCTTGAGATAATGAATAATGAACAGCAAGCACTACAAGCGCAATTAAAGCGTCAAAACCTTACTTTGCAAATACTGCCTAGCATCAATGCAAACGCCGGTCGTTATCAGCAAGGTACGGCCAGCATCGCTCACATCGCTTTTTTGGAAGATGAGAGTCAATTTGTTGAGCTTACGGAGCTGGCTGTTAAAGAAATAAGCATCATTCCCAGCCGTCAAACGACGCTGAAGCTGAATATCCCGCAAGATGCTCGTTTTATTGCCATCAAAGTTGGGCTGCGATACACCAAAAAACGCTCTCAGCTGCTGATTCCTATTAGCAGTATTGATTTTGAGAAACCGCTAACCTTGAATGTTGGCGCGTGTGATGTGAATATCAAAGAAGGTATCACGCCAGAGTTAGCACCTGTTTTTGCTACCAAACTTAAATATTATCAGCAACCATTGGTTGCTTGCTCGTAGGAGACAGTCTTGAGTAAACACAGCGTATTATGGGGCGAAGGTCTATTTTTAAGACCTCAGCATTTTCAGATTCAAGACAGCTATCACAACTCGCAACGCGCCTTAAGTATGATGCTTACGCATCCTTACGCTTACGGTATCTCTGATATTCAAATTGATAGGCAACTTCTGGAAAGTAGTCTATTAAGCTTTGAGAGTATTTATGCTGTATTACCCGATGGCACGATATACCATGCACCGCGTACAGATGCGCTGCCAAAATCCATCGCGCTCGATAGTCAAGAGCATAGTGATGATATTTACGTATTTTTAAGCTTAGAGATTATTCGTCATAGCGGTAGTAATATACAGACAGAACATAGTGATAATCCTGCGCGTTATGTAAGAGACAGTATCGATGCGCAAGACCTATATAGTCAAGCTGCCGACGCGGTCATCGATGTGCTAAGGCTATCACCGAGTGTGCAATTAAGTCATTCATCGCAAGCGCCGAGTCAAGATACTGTCTCATTATTAGTGGCAAAGCTGACTCGTACCACTCAAGGTGTTTATCAAGTAGATGATGAGTATATGGTGCCTAGCATTCATATTATGAGTAATCCTGCGCTGTTAAATCAGGTCTATCGCTTGATGACGATGATTAATACTAAGTCCAGCTCGTTATATGATCACCATCGCCAATCCAATAATGATTTATTAGAATTCCGCTCATCTGATATTGCTTCGTTTTGGCTATTACATACGCTTAATACTGCTTACTCACAGTTGAGTCACTTATACAATAATGCAAAACTGCACCCAGAGCGCCTTTATGAGGCCCTATTAAATGTCGCCAGTCAGTTGGCTACTTTTAGCTCGTTATACAAGGTAGGCGATTTACCGCAATACCATCATAATCAGGTGAATGATTCATTTACCAGTATTATTAGTATCATTCGTGAGCTCCTCAATACCGTTATTGCCAGTAACTTTATCTCTATCCCATTGCGGCAAATCAAACCCTCTTATTATATGGGTGATCTTAGCAGTGATAAAATCACTCGTAGCTCGCAGTTGTATCTGTCTGTGAGCTCGTCGCTACCGATGCATGAGTTGGTGAATTTGGTACCAAGACGCTTCAAGGTTGCAACCCCAGATGCCGTTGAGAAGCGAGTATTGTCAGCGCTACCAGGCTCACCGATTGCGCACATTGCTCAAGTGCCAAGTGCTATTCCCGTTAGACCTGGATTTGGTTATTTCACCATCGAACCAATAGGTGATTTATATGATGAGATGATTAGGTCTGAATCTATTTGTATCTATGTACCGAACGGTTTTGATGATTTAAAAATTGAGCTGATGGCTATCGTGCAATAGTTTTTTAAGTGTTTCTTTAATGGTTTTTCGCTGTATATTGCTTGATATAGTTCGTTCAGAATAAAAGAGACACATTTGTGGCAACGTGCTACTGCTATCAATTTTTATAACTATTTCTCTTTCTATTATCATCTCACCATTTTGTTAGATAGTATATTTAAGACAATAAATATTAGGAATAATCATGCTAGGAAATCATTCAGCTGGCTCTGCACCGTCACTATTAGATTCAGGTGAGGTTGCCTCAAAAGTTTCAACCGAAGGGCTTAACAGGCGTATCAGCAGCCAGTCGCTCGTTGATATTATGTATGACGGCTTTTACTTGGTGTTTTTATTACGCAACCATTATTTCAGCACTGAGCCACGCAGTTTCCGCCAAAAAATATATGAATTTTTAGATAAGTTTGAAATCAATGCCCGCAAAAAAGGTTTTTTGTCAGAAAATATCCATGAGGCAAAGTACGCTTATTGTGCGCTGATAGATGAGACGATCATGACCTCGCAAGAGCCAGCGTTTCAGACGCTAAAAGATGCATGGGAGCTAAATCCTTTACAGTTAGACTTATTTGGCTCTCAAATCGCTGGCAATGAGTTTTTTGAGCGCTTAGATGGCTTACGTGAACAAGGAGAAAAGCGCTTACCGGCGCTAGAAGTTTATCACTATGCTATGTTGCTTGGTTTTCAAGGTAAATATCGGCTTGAAGCCACTGAAAAGATTCGCTATCTGATCTCACGTTTGGGTGATGAGATTGAGCACTTACGTGGTAATAAAAATGAATTTTCACCATTTTGGGCGATTCCTGATCAAATCAAGCATACGCTCACTAATGAAACACCACTATGGGTGATTCTTGCGGTGATGGCTGTGTTATTGAGCACGATATTTGCAACCATGTGGCATTTTACCAATCGTTTTTCTGATCATCAGTTGTCAGCGTATAGCAACGTCATTCAGGAAAACAAAGAACAAGCACATATCTCAATTTTCTTACCTTAAATGCGCTTATTTTAAGTGCGTTTGTCTTAAATTCCTTCCTCAGCACATCGCTTTAAAAAACAGCCGCCATAAAAAAACCCTCATCAAAGTGATGAGGGTCTTGGCAAATGCCATAATCGAATCAAAGATGACTCAAAAAATTTACTACTAAAATATGGCTCTCCAACCTGGGCTCGAACCAGGGACACACGGATTAACAGTCCGTTGCTCTACCAACTGAGCTATTGGAGAATAAGCTGTAAGTGTTTAATTGCTTACAACGAGCTTAGGAAGTCTCTAACGAGTTCTTGCTAAGTGGGGCGTATTCTAGCAAAGATAAAAAATAGGTCAAGCTTTATTTTCATATTTTTTTATAAAAACGTCGATACTGTGATAAACGATGACAAAATATTTTATACACCAAATTTGTCTACCGTTTTATCTATATGCCCGTTTGCGAAGTAACAACAAATTGAGATGCTTAGTTATACTATAATTATTTAGATTTGATAAATAAACGAAGCCATTGGTTAATTAAAAAGTGATAATTAATTATTCTTGATCGTCACTTTTTAATGACTAAAGATAGATTAAATAGGCGTTTATCAAAACCAAATTGTATACAAGACAGCAAGCCAATAAAAGGATCTTTACGATGACAGCGACGCTTAAAAAACAACACATTCTTATTACTGGTGCGACCTCTGGCATTGGTTATCAGCTGGCAAAAGACTATCTGCAAGAGGGGCAGCATGTTTATGCCGTTGGTCGTGATGATGATGCATTGTCTGAGCTAAAATCATTAGGAGCAGAAACCATAAATTTAGATCTCATGGATCGAGATAAAGTGATTGCCGCTTTTGACAAAATTAGTGACGTTGATTTGGCAATTTGTGGTGCGGGCATGTGTGAATATTTGGATATGCCAAACTTCGATAGTAGTGTTTTTATGAACGTTATGTCAGTGAATATGGGTACGTTATCACATGCCATTGAAGGGGTGTTGCCAAAGCTAATTGCCTCACGCGGTCGCTTGGTGGGGATGGGTTCCGCATCGGCCTACGTGCCCTTTGCCCGTGCTGAAGCTTATGGTAGTTCGAAGGCGGCCATCCATTATCTAATGAAAACCTTACAGATTAGCCTTGCACCGTATGACGTGTCGGTCAGCTTGGTAGTGCCCGGTTTTGTCGAAACCCCGATGACCAAACAAAACGACTTTCCGATGCCATTTATCCAAACGCCAGAGCAGGCAAGTCAAGCGATTCGAGATGGTATAAAGAGCGGTCATGATGTCATCGAATTCCCCAAAAAACTCACCTTACCCTTAAAAGTATTAGGGACGTTACCAGATTTGGTCTGGAAGCAAGTCAGTGAAAAAATGAATAAAAAATAATAAATCGTGATAGAGCCCAGAACATAGTAAAAAAATAACGTAATAAAGAAAACAACAAGGAACGCCTTTATGTCGTTTATCCACCGTAAACGTAAAAATACAGAAATAATGGCTAAAAAATCTAGCAGCGTTTTACAAGATTCTTCCAACGTTCAAGCGAAAAAGCGTATCGCCATCATCGGCTCGGGCGTGTCAGGACTGACTTGTGCTCATTATTTAGCGCCACAGCATGATGTCACAGTATTTGAAGCCAACGATTATATTGGCGGACACGTGAATACTATCGATGTGACGCTACAAGAGGGCAAAAAGGCAAAACCAAGAAAAGTAGAGAAAAGTGCTATAGATACTGGCTTTATCGTCTTTAATGAGCGTACTTATCCTAACTTTTTTCGTTTACTTTATGAGCTACAAGTACCGTTTCAAGCAACGGATATGAGTTTCTCAGTTAAAAATACCGCGCGTAATTTTGAATATAATGGTCATACACTCAATACTTTATTATCGCAGCGCAAAAATATTCTTAACCCTAAGTTTTGGGCATTTATCACTGATATTTTGCGGTTCAATAAGCAGGTTCGTCAGCTGCGCCAAGATTATGATGCGGCTCGCGCGCAAGGACAAGATGTCAGTGTCTTTACCGAGCAAACGCTAGGTAATTATCTTAATAGTAGTAAATACGGTGATCTGTTTACCGATAATTATCTATTGCCAATGGTGTCCGCTATTTGGTCAACCAGTTTGAGCGAGGTACAAGACTTCCCCTTGGTTTTCTTTGCTCAATTCTTTGATAATCATGGTTTGCTCGATGTGGTCAATCGTCCGCAGTGGTTCACGATAAAAGGCGGCTCTAAGCAGTACGTGAATAAGCTGGTAACACGTTTTGTGAAAGCTGGCGGCAGCGTTCGAGTCAACAGTCCGGTGCAATCTGTTATTCGTCATGATGAGGCAGTCATTTTGACCGTCATTGATAGTAATGAAGCCGTTACTAAAGACAATAAATCTGCGCAGCAACTGGTTTTTGATGAAGTTATCTTTGCTTGTCATGCGGATACGGCGCTTAAAATCTTAAAAGATACCAGTCCTGCTGAGCAGGAAGTACTGAGTCATTTCAAGTTTACAAGTAATACCGCTGCCCTGCATACCGACACGACCGTCTTGCCGAAAAAGCCACTTGCATGGGCAAGTTGGAACTATTTAATTGATGATAAAAATTCTACTCAAAATAGCAAAGGACAGACGCAAGCTTCAGTGAAACCAGTATTGACCTATCATATGAATATTTTGCAGCGTTTAACCAAGCAGCATAATTATTTAGTGACGCTAAATCACGAGGTAGATGAGAGTCAAGTTATCAAGCGGATTGACTATAGCCATCCTGTATTTAACAACGAGACGATTGACGCGCAAGCTCAGTGGTCGCGGATTTCTGGTATTGGCTTGCATACTCATTTTTGTGGTGCTTATTGGTTTAATGGTTTTCATGAAGATGGGGTGCGCAGCGCTCTGCGTGTTTGTCAGGCATTAAAATGCAACATTGATATTAAGGATAGCGTTGACCAAAGCCATTTACCGGATGCCGAGAGTGCGCATACATCGTTTCGCTATAAAGACTTGCCGATAAAAGCAGACAAACAGTCGCGTAAACTCAAAAAACGTCAGGTAATGACTGCCACTACTAATCAAAAATTGGTGGAATATATCGCGACTTTACAGCCAGATGCCTAAGCATTTGATGGGAAAAAACTGGGTTGTTTTGCTCGTCGTAAAGCCAAAAATATATAGTAGAATTAATGGGAGAGAGCACTATGACTGGTTCAACGCCTCCGTCTGACAGGATATTAAATCAAGCGTCGCCTGATAGTTATAAGAGCTTGCCGCACCAACTGTTTCATGGAACGACATGGCATAGTCGGCTGTTACCGAGTATGCATAAATTTGCTTATCCTTATCGCTATTGGGGTGTCAATATTAGTGCGTTATTAGCAGGGCGAGCACTTCCAGAAGTAGAGACGGAAATCCTTAGCAATAATAAAATTCTAAGAAAATTACCATTAAAAAGAGTGTTATCCAAGAAGGTTTTCTCAAAAGGATTGCAATTATTCTCAGCAAAGAAAAAAGCTTTGCAGCAGTTCTGTCCTGATGATTATCTACAAGGACTAAGCTCGCAAGAGTTAAATAGCCTAAGTAAAAATAAAGATTTGAACAATGAAAGCAAAACTTCAGATAAAAAAAGTACTTTAGATAGAAATGAATCTTTAATAGATGTCCAAGCGCTTGAACAACGTTTGATTCAAGCCTTTACAGAAAGGACAGGTAGTGCGCCAACAGGCGATATGATTGGTATGGTTGTTTGCCGCAATGCTGGTATCTATTTCAGCCCAGTGAATTTCTACTTGGGTTTTGATATGGAGCAAAAGCCAACCCATTTATTGGCTGAAGTATCGAATACGCCGTGGGATAAACGTCATTATTATGGGTTTTTATTAGATGGCGCGAATACTGAGTTTTGTCACGATAAAGACTTTCATGTGTCACCTTTTAATCCCATTGACCAGCAGTATTGCTGGCAAGTGGCGATAAAAAGTGCAGTAAAAAATGAGGATAAAAAACAGTCAGATAACGGCTTGCAAGTTCGTATTGCTATTAATATCAGTGATGAACGCGGCGAAGTATTAAAAACCGGCATAAAAATGTCAGGCATACCAATGACAGCGACGACGATTCGCGAGAGCTTGCGAAAAAATCCACTGATGAATGTGACTTCTTTAATGCGTATTTATTGGCATGCTTTTAAACTCTACGCCATTAAAAAAGTACCTTATATTAATTACGATGAAAAGTTAGCTGATAGCCAACAGCAAAATGAGAGTACTCAAAAGGATATTTCTTGATAGTTAGAGTTTCAGATAATGGTTAGATAACTATTTCAACAGCTAGCCACCGCCAGCTCAATGCCAAAATTTAGAGCGCTTAATTTAGAGTACTTAGACAAGGATGAATAAATAATGTCAGCACGACCGACCGACCGAGCACCCGCTTCAAAACTAGGAAAAATGACCGCGAGCATGCGCCGAACGGTCAATGACAGTACGATTTTGCAACCAGTAACCAACAGCGTGGATTATTTGGCAAAACAAGCCATATTTCGTGCTCTAAAACATATTCAATTTGGCAGTATCACTATTATTGAAGACTTTGCTGGACAGCCGTCCAAGACTCATCATTTTGGCAGTAAATCTTCTAACACCCAAAGCAGCTCAGCCATTGGTCGTCATCCATTAGACGTGACGCTCATGATCCATGACAGTAGCGTTTATCGTCAATTACTGTTTGGTGGCTCTATTGCGCTAGCGGACAGCTATATTAACGCTGAATGGGATACGAACGATTTAACGGGATTGATTCGATTGGCAGCGCGTAACTTAGCCGTGCTTAATAAGCTAGAGAACCGCTTTGCTGGGATCAGTAAAACCTTTGAGAGGGCAAATCATAAGCTGCGCAGTAACGATCAGTCTGGCTCAAAGTCCAATATTCTAGCGCATTACGATTTGGGCAATGATATGTACCAGCAGTTTTTAGATGATACGATGATGTACTCATCAGCGGTCTATAAAAACCCAGAGGCGACATTGGCTGAGGCGCAGCAGCATAAATTAGCATTGATTTGCCAACGTCTTCAACTAACGGCTGATGACCATGTGATCGAAATTGGTACTGGCTGGGGCGGTTTTGCTATTTATGCAGCAAAGCATTATGGCTGTCACATAACGACGACTATCTCTGACGCACAGTACGAAGAGGCGCAGCGCCGTGTTGAAGCGGCTGGACTCTCTGATAAAATCACCCTACTCAAGCAAGATTATCGTGAGCTGACAGGGCAATATGACAAATTGGTCAGTATTGAGATGATTGAGGCGGTCGGACATGAATATTTGCCGACGTTTTTTGCTAAATGTAATAGCTTGCTCAAGCCAACGGGGTTGATGGTGCTGCAAGCAATTACTTTTAATGATCAAAACTATAAAAGCTATATAGAATCGGTGGATTTTATCCAAACTCATATTTTTCCAGGTGGTTGCTTGCTGTCCAATCAAGAGCTGAATACACAGTTCACACAACAGACGGATATGGTCATCAAGCAGCTGCACGATTATGGTTTTGACTACGCACATACTTTGCGAGATTGGCGCATAGCATTTATGGCGCAGCGCGAAGAGATTAAAGCGCTCGGTTATGATGAGGCTTTTATTCGCTTGTGGGCGTTTTATTTTTGCTACTGTGAAGGTGGATTCTTGGAGCGGACGATTGGCGTGGTACAAGTCACGGCGGTTAAGCCAGACAATATCGATACACTACATTTTTCTGATTTACCAAGTGCCGAGAGCATCACGGCATAACTGCTTAATCAAACAATAAGTTTGATTAAGCAGTTATGTAACTCATATTTCATATTTAGCGACCATCATAAAAGGATATTATCATGGGTTATATATATATTTATCTTGCTTCCGTTGCTATATTTTTGGGCATTGATGCGGTTTGGCTCAAGACAATGACGGGTCTTTTTTATGAAAAGCGTATTGGGCATTTGCTCGCCGATGAGCCCAATATGATTGCAGCTGGCGTGTTTTATATGTTCTATCTGCTGGCGCTGTGTATTATTATTTTATACCCACAAATCAGATCAAATGCGCCGATTCACCATATTTTCTTATTGGGCGCTTTAATAGGATTGATGGCTTACGGTACTTATGATTTTACCAGCTTAGCGTTATATAAAGGTTTTACTATGGACACCGCTTTGGTTGATTTTGCTTGGGGCGGCATTTTAACGGGTTCAGTGAGTGCTATCGTGGCTTGGCTTGCTTATCGTTTTCATTGGTTAAGCTAATCTATTGGTTAAGGTGAATCGACTATATTTGCGCTGTGGCAATTGCTGCTGTATAAATAACACTTTAAATAGTTTTTACACCCGTTAAGGAACACTATGTCGCAATACAATACCAGCTCCACCGCTAAAAGAGTCCCATTAAACCATGAGCTATATATGTCAGTGCTTATGACGCCAGATATGGCCAATTTTATTGGTAATGTCCATGGTGGGGATTTGCTCAAGATGCTGGACCAAGTCGCTTATGCGTGTGCCAGTCGATATAGTGGTAGTTATGTGGTGACACTATCGGTCGATCAAGTGATGTTCCGTGAGCCTATTCATGTCGGTGAGTTGGTGACGTTTGCGGCCAGCGTCAATTATGTCGGAAAAACCTCAATGGAAGTCGGTATTCGAGTGGAGGCAGAGGATGTACGTGCACGTACCGTTCGTCATACCAACAGCTGTTACTTTACGATGGTGGCGATTGATGAGAATCGTAAGCCAACGCTAATCCCTGAGCTTGAGATTAAAGATGCCTTGCAACAATGCCGCTTTGATGCAGGCTTAGAGCGCAAAAAGCTGCGTATGGAAGGCTCGCAACGTATCAGCTGCGACATCAGTAAATTCACTAATAAAGTAGCAAGTGCAGAGTCTGCTCATTAATGCAGACAATGAACATACTCTCACCAAAACATTACTGATATATACAAGGTTTTTGACTACATTAAATGAAAGCTAAAGTGTCTAATAAAATCAGCTAGCGACTATATATAGCTAGTCTGGTTTTATACCTTAAACCATTCATTTATTGAGGCTCAGATGAGTTTAAAACCGTCAAAATCTGATGATGCAAAATCCGAGCCAATGCCGCGCGCTGATACAAGCGGCATTGGTCGCCCTCGCGCTCCAAATCCTTTCAATGCTCCAGATGACATTCATTCTGACCAACCTAAATCTGCGCCTAACCCTGATGACAAAAAATCGAGCTCATTAGTAACGGTTCTGATTGCAGTTGGTGCCAATCTCATTATTGCCATTGCCAAAACAGTCGCTGCATTTATGACAGGCTCTGCTTCTATGATAGCGGAATCTGCGCATTCTTGGGCAGACGCGGGCAATGGTACTTTGTTGATTATTGCAGAAAAAAAGTCAATCAAGCCTGCTGATAAAAGCCATCCATTAGGCTATGGTAAAGAGTCGTATGTATGGTCGATGATTGCAGCATTTGGCGTCTTTATGGCAGGGTCAGTGGTTTCTATTTATACTGGTATTACCGAGTGGAATGCAGCTGAGACTGAAACCAACTATACCATCGGTTTTATTATCTTAGCAGTCGCCTTTGTACTAGAAGGATTTTCTTTAACACAGGCGTATTTGCAAAGTAAAAAACATGGCGAAGCGATTAATGTCAGTGCCATAGGTTATGTGATTGATACGTCTAATCCTACCTTGCGTGGAGTATTTTTTGAAGATTTGGCAGCAGTCATCGGGTTGGTTGTGGCGGCAGCTGCGATGGCAATGCATGCCTATACTGGTGAGCCATTTTGGGATGCGCTTGGGTCTATCATTGTTGGTATATTGCTTGCCGTTGTGGCAGTCTTTTTAATCAGTCGTAATCGCGATTTTTTAGTGGGCTATAGAGTCTCAGAAAAAATGCACGATTATATCTTAGCAGAACTGCTCAAGCATCCAGATATTGACAGTGTTTCTTACTTGCATTTAGAGTGGGTAGGTCCAAAAAAAATATTTATGGTCGCGGCGGTCGATATTGCTGGCAATCAGCATGAGCAAGAAATTGCGCACAAGTTTGAAAGTATAGAAAATCAGTTTCGTAGTCAGGCGTTGTTCCAAGAAGCTATTTTAACCTTGTCGGTCCCTAATGCCGAAATCTTACGCTTGCCTGACACTGAAAATCCATAATCCATAATAATAATGAGAGTATAATATGAAAATTCCTTTAAAACTTCTAACGAAAAATCCCAACCATCATACACAAATAGTGTCGCCTTTACTGGCGTTGGTAGTAGCAACTCTAATGACAGGTACTGCTGTACAAGCCAATGCAGAATTAATCGTACACAGTGATGCAAATCAAATTCAACAAACAAAAATGGTGACATCAGCACCCTATACCGTCCGTAAGATTGATGATGCACAAAGTGTCAGCAGCCCATTACCCACTGATATCTCTATTATTAAACTCATGCAGGTGATGCATATTGATGAGCAAATAGAGTCTATCGTCAATGGACAGCAAGCTGCTATTGAGGCGATTAATAGTCAAGCTCAAAGCCGTAGTCAGCAACAAGTAAACGATAAGCAGTTAAACAAGCGTCAACGCGAGTTACAAGATCAAATTCAAAACGTTTTAGGTCAGTATGCCAAAATTATGAGCAACGGTATTGGTGACGCGACCGATGCCCAAACCTTGACGCAAGCCTATATCAGTGCAGCCAAAACTTACTATACGCAAGCGGAAGTGGATGCGCAAATCAAATTTTATGACACAGCTGTCGGTCAAAATATCTTAGCAAAACAGCCACAAATTACTGCTGCTTTTTTGAAGCACTCTTTACCTGATGATACTACTGAAACTGAAGCCCAACTAGGCGAGCTATTGCCGCAGATGAAGCAAATCGTGAAAGGTATTTTCTAAGCTTGCTGCTGCTAACCTAATTATTTTCAACTTAGTTATTCTTAAATTCGATATTTTGAAGCCAGCTTAGAAATAAGCAAACATAAAAAAAGGTCACCATAGAGGTGACCTTTTTTTATGTTTAGCAAATAAGTGAAGCTTTTTTATTACAGTCTTATTTTTTAGACGTATCTTTTTTCGGGGCATTGGCACCGATGAACCATGCGTCTTTATCAATGATACGACTTGCTTCGGTGAATAGATCAGCAGTATCCTCATCGCCAGCATCACCTGCAGCTTCAATTGCTTCACGCAATTTAACAGCTACTTTTTTATAACGATCAGTAATCGCACGAACATGATCTTCCACTTCGGTGATATCAGTCGGGTAGTCATCTAAAATAGAATCTTTCACCACGCGACGGGCTGTACCATTCGGCTCACCACCTAAAATGACAATACGCTCAGCAATCGCATCTGAAACCTCACGAATACGCTCAGCAGTATCGTCTAGTAACTGATGTACACCGATAAAGCCAGTACCTTGTAGATTCCAATGACATTGCTTGCCATCTAGAGTCAAGTCGATGACGTTTGCTAGGTTGGCGTTTAACAGATCAGTCATTTTTTTTGCGGTTGCATCATCTATTCCACTTGCGTAACGTTCTCTCATATTTTGCTCCATTATTTTATTTTACTGATATTTGAGTTTCAATTAATAACTATTATCAACAACTCTTTAAGTTTCTATTTATTAAGTTGTTGCTGACTACTTATGAATTCACTATCGATAATAACAGCTTAAACAAGAGATGGAACCCTGACATTTAGGCTTTATACAGAGGTCGTGTAATGAGTTTGTTAATCGTGAAAACCTTTGTAAACATAGTGGTTAAAATGGACGATCTGATAACAATCGGTGAACACACCAATATTTTTATCTTATTGAACTTAGGCATGTGGGTTTTAAGCGGCTTAAAATTTCTAGTCTTTTGGTCTAATGCCTTTTTCTGCGAATTTATCAAACAGCTCTTGCTGGGTTAAGTTTACCGTGTCATTAGCAAATTCATAATAGTCGGGCTTCTTGTCTATAAAGATCTGGCTCTCGAAACTAAGGTTTGGATTTTCTTGAAATAATCCAAGCGATAGTACATAAGTCTCAGAGCCAAGCTGGTGATAATATAGGTTGGTGCCGCATTTATGGCAAAACGCACGCTCTGCCCATGCAGATGATGGATAGACCGTCATTGAGTCTTCGCCCTGAATGTCAGGTTTTGAGTGGCTATGTATCGCCATTAATGGTCCGCTGCCCCAACGGCGACACATCGTACAATGGCACGCCTCAAAAGTATTAATATCTTCTAATTCGATGGTGACGTTACCGCACAGACAGTGACCTTTCATAACTCGTTCCTTGATTAATGGTCATTGAACTATACCTGAGTTTTCATGCTTTTTATTGAGTGTTTTTGCATCCATCTGTGAGCGTTTAACTTAATAAATGACCTTTAAAAATAATGGTTTAACCCCATATTGTTATAAACCTAACCTCTTATAACCTTTTATAAATACCAGGAAGAAAGCCATTATGCGAATGCCTGAACCGCGCTCGTCGCGTCAGTTAAACCAATTGGCCACTCAGCTACAAGGCGAAGCTGAAATTAGTGGTGTTAATGCGTCTGGTACGCAAATATCAAGTCGCGCCTTTGAGATGATTACCGAATTTGAGCCAGCAGGCGATCAGCCGCAAGCGATAAAAAAGCTGGTTAATGGCATCAATGCTGGTATGGATGAGCAGTTATTATTGGGTGTCACAGGTTCTGGTAAGACCTATACCATGGCAAAAGTTATATCTGAGACCCAACGTCCCACCATTATCATGGCGCATAATAAGACGCTTGCTGCCCAGTTATATGGGGAGTTTAAATCATTTTTCCCCAATAACGCGGTTGAGTATTTTGTCAGCTATTATGACTATTATCAGCCTGAAGCTTATGTTGCTGCCAGCGATACCTTTATCGAAAAAGACAGTGCCATTAACGATCATATTGACCAGATGCGTCTGTCAGCTACACGTGCACTACTTGAGCGCCGTGATGCGATTATCGTTGCGTCAGTGTCCTGTATCTATGGTTTGGGTGATCCAGAAAGTTATCTGAAAATGCTGCTGCATGTTGTTGTCGGTGACAAAATAGACCGTACTGCGACGATTAAGCGTCTGGTTGAGATGCAATATACGCGTAATGAGTTGGACTTTGGGCGTGGTACTTATCGTCTGCGCGGCGAGCTGCTAGATATCTATCCTGCCGAGTCTGAGCAACTGGCGGTGCGTGTGCATCTATTTGATAATGAAGTAGAAAAAATCACGTGGTTTGATCCTTTGACAGGTAAGACCGTACGTAGTGTGCCGCGTATTACTATCTATCCAAAATCGCATTATGTGACCCCGCGTAACAAATTAGAAGCGGCTAGCCATACCATTCGTGCGGAGCTTGAACCGCGGTTAGAGTATTTCCGCGACAATAATAAACTGATTGAAGCACAGCGTCTTAAAGAGCGTACCCAGTATGACCTTGAGATGATTCAACAGCTTGGCTACTGTAACGGTATCGAAAACTACTCGCAGCATCTCTCTGGTCGTCCATCAGGAGAAGCGCCACCGACACTGTTTGATTACATTCCAGAAGATGCGCTGCTATTCATTGATGAATCGCATGTAACGGTATCGCAAATTGGCGCGATGTATAAAGGCGATAGATCGCGTAAAGAGAACTTGGTCAATTATGGCTTTCGTTTACCAAGCGCGATGAATAACCGTCCGATGAAGTTTGAAGAATGGGAGCGTATCAAGCCCAAAACTATTTATGTTAGCGCTACGCCTGCATTGTATGAGCTTGAGCATAGTGAGCAAGTGGTCGAGCAAGTCGTGCGTCCAACCGGTCTGATTGACCCTGAGATTGAGATTCGTCCGGTATTGACGCAAGTCGATGATGTGCTATCGGAGATTACCAAACGCCGTGAAAAAGATGAGCGGGTGCTAATCACGACCTTGACCAAGCGTATGTCAGAGGATTTGACCAGTTATCTAAAAGAATACGATGTCAAAGTCGCTTATCTACACTCGGATATTGACACTCTTGAGCGCATGCAGATTATCCATGAGCTGCGTACTGGCGTACATGATGTGCTGGTGGGTATTAACTTGCTGCGTGAAGGTCTTGATATGCCTGAGGTGTCATTGGTCGCGATATTTGATGCGGATAAAGAGGGCTTTTTACGTTCTGAGCGTGCCTTGATTCAGACCATTGGTCGTGCTGCGCGTCATATTAATGGTAAAGCCATTCTCTATGCCGACCGCATTACCAACAGTATGCAAAAAGCGATCGATGAGACGGATCGTCGCCGTGAAAAACAAGTCGCCTTTAACCTTGAACATAACATCACGCCAACAGGCGCGCGCCGTAGTATCACAGATAAAATTGATACAGGCGATGACCATGATGCCAACGATAATCAGATGATTCCCATTAAGAGCAACCTGCCTGATGTCGATATCAGCATCTTACGTAGTCCTGATTTGCTGGCTAAAGAAATCAATCGTCTTGAGAAGCTTATGAAGCAGATGTCGCGTGATCTGAAGTTTGAAGATGCAGCAAAAACTCGCGATAAAGTGCTAGAGTTAAAAGCGCATTTGATTTAGAAGTGTTGTAAGTTGGATAAATAGGGCGGGTTAACGGATAGTTAGCTCGCCTTCTTTTTGGATTATAAAAAGGAAACTAAAAATTGGACACAAAAAGAATATTCGTGTTAGGTAATGGTTTCGATTTGGCACATTATCTACCAACTGCTTATGTGCATTTTATGGATGCTATGATGGTTATTGAATCTTGCGAAGAAAGTCAAGAGCTTAGGTTTGATGATTTATTTCATACATATATCGCAGGTGAATGTTCCGATAGAGACAAGGATTTTTTTAGCAAAACTGAGGAGTTGTATAAAACAGCTGACTTGAGGTTGTCGATTGATACTGTGAAGGATTTGCAAATAAAGCTAAAGGATAACGGCTGGTTTCAGCATTTTAAGCATCATTTGACCGATGTGGATACGTGGATTGATTTTGAAAACGAAATCCAAAGCCTACTCGTGAAAACATGTGATTTATTTGAAATGAGTTTTGATGATAAAACCATTGGATACTTCTCAGAGAGTAAAGGGATATATTTCCCTAATAGAAGCGACAGCCATAAGTTGACTATAAAAGCTACAGACGTATTAGCTAACAATTATCGCCAAGTTAATCGAATGTTTTTTGATAGCTTTAAATTGCAAAAGATGTTTGTACAAAATACCTTAAGAAATTTTCAGCTAATAACTGATATATATTATAAAGCTGAAGATGTACATAATCCGAATGGTTTCGGTGCAAGCACTATTCAACATAGTGAAATTTGTGAATCAGAGTTTGAAAAGTTACAAGAACTTGATTCATCGTACAGTAGAAGGGTAGCTAAGAAATCGTTTAAAAATGTTATAGATACAAATTTTTTGAAAAAGTATTCAGGTAATTATTTAGAGTTTGAGGGTAGTAAGGTTTTAAAACAGATTCTAAACCATTTAAATGACTTTAATGATATTTTTAAGATGTATATTAAGACTATAGTGAACGAGCTTAAACCAATCAAAGAGTTTAAAAGGTTCGGTGAATTAGGTGAAAATCTACAAGCAATTTTTACCTTTAACTACTCTAACTCTTTCGAGCGCTTATATCCTGATTTAAACTTACTGGGTATCAAAAATGTTCAATACGTTCATGGAAGCACAGTAAGTAAAAAAATTGTTTTGGGTATTAGTGATTTAGAGGATGAACGGCTTAGAAAATATAAAGTTTATGGCTTTGTTAAAACTCATCAAAAGCTTATTAACAACACTGACTACCAATTCCTTGATCATGAAGACTTAGATATTAAGCGCAATTTAGGTCGATCTTTAAATGAAAAGCCTTATGAAATTATATTTTGGGGACATTCATTAGCTGATTCTGATGCAGAATATATTAGAGCTGTTTTTGATATGAACAATGACGAATATTCGCCTAATATAAAACTAAGAGTATGGTGTTTCGAGAACAATCCTCATGAACCCTTAGCCAACCTAATACATATCGCATCTAAGGCAGTTATCGAACGATGGATGAAAAAGGGATGGCTTGTATTTGAAGCTGCACCTGATATAAATGCAGAGAATAACAAGGAAGGAGAGACTTAGGTTAGGTAAAGTAAAGCCCAGTGATAATCTTATAGAAAACTGTGAGTTATGCTCATGTTAACCCAGACTACGGCTACTTATAATGAAATCGCATGCTTTCCAATATTAAACGTAGTTTTACACTTTCTAACTTAAAATAGACACCTACTTTGTGTAGTATAAATTAATAAATGATGGCTTGTTTGACAGCTATTTTGAATTAATTATATTTATAAGTTTTTGAAAGGGATGTAGCTATGTTTGATCTCAAGGCATTATTAAAAAGAGGCATAGAGAAAGAATTGCTCGATGTAGATGACTATATTTTCATGCCTGAGAGTATAGAGATTATGGTTGATGATGGTCAATTAAAATGCATCTTAAACAGTGATGGTCGAGTCAATATTTTTTACACTAAGCAAGGCATAACGGATGTGAGATCAGCGGCTCGTAAGCATCCATTTACTGCTTTTGAGACAGAACTGAATCACGGAATTTATGATGACATCATTCATGACTTGGTCAAAGAGGTGAATAAAATCCTTGATGGTAAATCTAAATATTTCCACCGTAGAGTTCTACCGGTAGCAGTGCCTCAGAGCCTATCGAATGGTGGGGGCTTATAAAGAGTTAAAGAATAAATGAATAAGTAGTATTGTGCTTGATAAAAAAAGAGGACGTTATGGTTAATAACGTTCTCTTTTTGATTGAGTTATCCGTCATGCTTCACGAGACAGATTTTTCAAACCACTGCTTATTTAACGATACTGGTATAACAACTTTGTAGTGACTTAGCGACGACTCTGGTCACCAATTGGGTACGATATTGCGGATCTATGGCTGCATTACCCAATTCAATGAGAGTCACTTGCTGTGGTGCTTGCTCACTTACGCAACCACAAACTCTACCTTTTACGGCTTCTTCTTGGGCGTCTGTCATAGCGACACTAGCAATACGCCACGCATTTTGGTTTTCAATCTGACTGCGACATTGATTATCAATAGCAGCCTTAAAAACGTTCATACCGATCTCGCTTGCAGTACCCATTGTATTGCCTGCATTGGTGTTTCCACCGGTTGTCGCACAACCAGATAGGACAAAAGTAGCCATTAACGCCGTTGAAATAAGTAGTTTTTTCATGATATTCCCTTTGATGTTTGTTGGTATTGATAGCGGTGCTATTTTACAGCGTTTTAACGATATAAAAGTAAAGATAAAAAACAAGAATAAAAAAAGAGGCTGTCATAAGCCTCTTTCTTTATAGTGATACAAGTTTTTGCTAAATAATTTTAACAGCCAAGTTTTCCTTCAGCAATCAGTGCTTTTTTACTACGAATTGGTGCAGGGCAATCTTCGCCATAATACTGGCGATCGGCAAAGTAACTTGAGCGTACCATAGGGCCCGCCCAAATGTTAAAGAAGCCAATCTTTTTGCCGTAGTCCATATAGCGCTGAAATTCATCAGGATGCACATAACGGTCGACTGGTGCGTGGTTTTTACTTGGTTGCAAATATTGACCGACTGTAATCATATCCACATTATGCGCTTTTAGATCATCAAGTAGTGCATAGATCTCTTCTTCGGTTTCACCAAGTCCAACCATAAAGCCGCATTTTGTAGCGATATCAGGGCGACGTTCTTTATAGATTTTTAGTAAGTCTAATGAATGTTGATAATCAGAACCTGGACGGAAGGCTTTATATAAACGAGGCACGGTTTCGATATTGTGGTTAAAGACATCCGGCGCGGTTTCAGTCAGCAAATCTAAAGCAATATCCATACGCCCACGGAAATCAGGTACCAGTATTTCAATCAAGCAATTTGGGCTAAGTGCTCTTGATTCATTAAGCACTTCGACGAAATGCATCGCACCGCCGTCTTTTAGGTCATCACGGTCAACTGAGGTAATAACCGCGTATTTTAGCTTGAGACCTAAGATAGTTTCGGCAGTATGGCGTGGCTCATCTTTATCCAGCTCATTTGGGCGACCATGACCGACATCACAGAACGGACAGCGACGCGTACAGATATCACCCATAATCATAAAGGTGGCTGTACCATCAGAGAAACACTGCGCTAAGTTAGGGCAGGCGGCTTCTTCACAAACGGTATAGAGCTTTTGCTCACGCAAAGTAGCTTTGATACGTGCTACTTCAGCAGGTGATGACAGCTTAACCCGAATCCAATCTGGCTTTTTCTTCGCCTCGATGGTCGGGATTACTTTAATTGGGATACGCGCAACTTTATCATAGCCACGTAGCTTTTCACCTTGGATGGCTTTTTTTGGTTTTGCGCGTGCAGCGGGAACGTGCGTTTGTACGGCGGCGTTTGTCATAATCAAATTATCTCTTAACCCTTGATAGGATAAGGGTTTATGGCATTATTAGAATGTTTTATGAATCGAGCTATTATAGCAGATGTGTAGCCATTAATTTTTAGACGATCGTATTAATGCGACTAGGCTCAGGCTACTATGAATGAACTCTTTAGCGTAGTTTTATTTATTGATATCAATATCTAAGTCATTCAGCACTTCTATGGCGGCACGAAACGCTTCTTGAGTGGCAGGCGCGCCGCAATAAGGCAAACTGTGCATCAAAACTTCTCGAATTTCAGCGACACTGGCACCGTTATTAATCGCACCTCGGATATGCCCTTTTAGCTCACTTGGGCTCTTTTGTGCAATTAAAAAAGCGATGGTGATTAAGGAGCGATATTTGCGCGGTAAAACTGAATCGTCTTGCCACGTACTGCCCCAAGCGTGCTCAATAATCCAATCTTGTAATGGCTGAGTAAATGGCGTCGCTGAGTCAAGCGAGCGTTTGACATGCTCTGCGCCCATTACTTCGGTGCGAACTTTTAAACCGTTTTCATAATTGGCATTTTGATTGGTGCTTTGATTGGCATTGTGACTAATACTATTAGCTTCCGTCTCTTTGTTTTCCATTATCATCCTTGATGTTATGCGTAAATATAGTGAGCCTCATTGAGGTTTAGTTATTAAATAGTATACCAGTCGAGCGCGTTTTATTTAACTGTTAATCGAGATATAGTTGATTTTATACAGCGATAACAACGTGTAATAATAACAATGTCCTAAAGTAGCAATGCCGTATTCTTTTTTAAGTGAATAGACGGTCTTCACAGCACTTTACTACGAACATATATTTTGAATGTTAAGCGGCAAAATAAGTCCTCAGTATGAAAATTTCAGAATTTATGATATAGGCACCATTAGTCATATTATTTATGGCACTATTTTTATAATAAATGTCCAATATGGCCTTATATTGCGCCTTTTCTCGGCTTAGCCATTAACTTTTTAGGCGTTTTAAGCTATGATTGCACGAATAATTATTCAATGCAGTACATCGATGTAGGCTGTCATCCTGACTACTCACGTGATGTACTGGTCACCAACCGACGAGGACGACTATTGTGTTAGAAGCTTATCGTAAACATGTCGCAGAACGTGCTGAGCTAGGTACTGTACCACTTCCACTAAATGAGAAGCAGGTAGCAGAATTGGTTGAGCTACTTAAAACTCCACCAGCGGGCGAAGATGCGTTCTTAATGGATTTGTTAGAAAATCGTATTCCTGCCGGTGTTGACCAAGCTGCCTATGTTAAAGCGGCATTTTTAGCTGCTATCGTGAAAGGCGAAGCGACCTCTTCACTAGTTAGTAAGAAAAAAGCGGTTCAAATTTTGGGTACTATGCAAGGTGGTTATAACGTACAGCCACTCGTTGCTGCATTAGATGACGCAGAAGTCGCGCAAGAAGCCGCTGAAGCCTTGAAAAAAACATTGCTAGTATTTGATGCGTTCAATGACGTGACCGAAAAAGCCGAAGCCGGCAATGCTATCGCAAAAGAAGTGGTTCAATCTTGGGCAGACGCTGAATGGTTCTTGAGCCGTGCTGCAGTACCAGAAAAGACCACATATACGACGTTTAAAGTAACGGGCGAAACCAACACGGATGACTTGTCACCTGCGCAAGATGCGTGGAGCCGTCCTGATATCCCATTACATTCATTAGCCATGCATAAAAACTCTCGCGACGGTATTACTGCCGACGTTGAGGGTGAAATTGGTCCAATGAAGCAAATTGAAGCACTAAAAGAAAAAGGCCATCCGCTTGCTTATGTTGGCGACGTGGTAGGTACGGGTTCTAGCCGTAAATCTGCGACCAACTCAGTATTATGGTTGATGGGCGATGATATCCCGAACGTGCCAAACAAACGTGGTGGCGGTCTGGTACTCGGTAACAACATTGCGCCAATCTTCTTTAATACCATGGAAGATTCAGGCGCATTACCAATTGAGAAAGTTGCTGTTGATAACCTAAATATGGGTGATGTGTTCGATATCTATCCGTATGAAGGCAAAATCACTAAGCATGACTCTGATGAAGTACTGTCAACGTTTAAACTAAACTCGCCAACCTTGCTTGACGAAGTTCGCGCTGGTGGCCGTATTCCACTAATCGTTGGTCGTGGTCTGACCAATCGTGCTCGTGAATACATGGGTCTTGGTCATTCAGACATCTTTGCTAAGCCAGAAGAGCCAGTCGATACTGGTAAAGGCTTTACACTAGCGCAAAAGATGGTTGGGAAAGCTTGTGGTCTAGCCGGTGTTCGTCCTGGTATGTATTGCGAACCAAAAATCACTACGGTCGGTAGTCAAGATACCACTGGTCCGATGACCCGTGATGAGCTAAAAGACTTAGCCTGCCTAGGTTTCCAAGCAGACTTGGTTATGCAGTCATTCTGTCATACGGCTGCTTATCCAAAGCCAGTTGATATCGAAACTCAGCACACCCTTCCTGACTTTATCATGAACCGTGGCGGCGTGAGCTTACGTCCAGGTGACGGTATTATTCACTCATGGTTGAACCGTATGCTACTTCCAGATACCGTTGGTACTGGTGGTGACTCGCATACCCGTTTCCCAATCGGCATCTCATTCCCAGCTGGTTCTGGCTTGGTAGCTTTTGCTGCTGCTACTGGTGTTATGCCACTTGATATGCCTGAATCTGTCCGTGTCCGTTTCATCGGTGAGCGTCAAGCCGGTATCACGTTACGTGATTTAGTTCATGCCATCCCTTATCAAGCGATTAAAGAAGGTCTGTTAACTGTTGATAAGAAAGGTAAAATCAACGAGTTTAACGGTCGTATTCTTGAGATTGAAGGTTTAGAAGATTTAACCGCTGAGCAAGCGTTTGAATTGTCTGATGCATCTGCTGAGCGTAGTGCTGCTGGTTGTACGATTACTCTATCTGAGAAGTCAGTTGCTGAGTATCTGACTTCGAACATCACCTTGTTAAAGTGGATGATCTCAGAAGGTTACGGCGATGCGCGTACTATTAGCCGTCGTATCGAAGGCATGCAAGAGTGGCTGGCTAATCCAAGCCTAATGCGCGCTGACGAAGATGCAGAATATACCATCGATATGACCATCGATATGTCTGAAATCAAAGAGCCGATTCTTTGCTGCCCGAATGATCCAGACGATGCAAAAACGCTAGCTGATGTCGCTGGTGATACTATTGATGAAGTATTTATTGGTTCATGTATGACCAACATCGGTCACTTCCGCGCTGCTGGTAAATTGCTAAAAGATGTCCCAGCAGGTAGCTTGCAAACTCGTCTATGGATTGCGCCACCAACCAAAATGGATGCGCGTCAGTTGATGGAAGAAGGCTACTATAATATCTATGCACAAGCCGGCGCTCGTACTGAGATGCCAGGTTGTTCACTATGTATGGGTAACCAAGCGCGTATCGCACCGAACTCTACTGCGGTATCGACTTCTACCCGTAACTTCCCGAACCGTCTAGGTCAAGGCGCTAACGTCTATCTAGCATCAGCTGAATTGGCTTCTGTTGCTGCGGTATTGGGTAAATTACCAACCAACGAAGAGTATCAGCAGTACGCTGGTATGCTTGATAGCATGGGTGAAGAAGTGTATCAATACATGAACTTCGACCGTATGGAAACCTATACTGAAGAAGCGGATAAAATTAACGTTGCTCAGTTAACCTAGTTGTTAATAGAAACGTTAAGATATCTATAAGAAAACCCCGTATCGTTATGATGCGGGGTTTTTTGCTGTGAGCGATGGGTAGTTTCTCTCATTATCTTATGTATAATATATGTGCAGACGGAAACCGTGGCTCTGTAATTTTTTCTATTTTCTCTCTCGGGACGGACCGATACTTTGATAGGCACTGATGTGCTTTGGAGTTTTGGTTGATTACTTTATCCCCCATCAAACGCCGTATAGTCTATGTGACAGTTTTTGAAATTATTGCTATCATCTCATCCACCTTGGTTCTTATGTTGTTGAGCAACAGCAGCGCCGCAGAATCTCTACCAGTTGCCGTGATGGTGTCATTGGCAGCGGTAATTTGGAATTTTATTTACAATACAGCGTTTGAAAACTGGGAACGTCGTAAGCAGGTGACGCAGCGTACGTTCTTCATACGTAGTGCCCATGCGATAGGGTTTGAAGGCGGATTGGTTTTGATTTGCCTGCCGCTATATGTGATTTGGTACGATGTTGGTTTTATTAAAGCCTTTATAATGGAAGCTGCCTTACTGCTATTTTTCTTAGTTTATACTTTTCTCTTTACGTTGGGTTTTGACAAAATATTTACCTTACCGCATCAATATAAAAGTGCCTCTGCTTCTTAGTAAGTAATAATACGGCTAGAAATTATTGTTTAGGTATCTATCGTTTATAGGTTCTTACCAAAAAAAGGCTACATAATAGCAGCCTTTTTAATGATATTACCCAGAGCAGCGTTATAAGCGTTTTATTTACCCTGATAAACAGGCTTGCGCTTTTCCATAAAGGCGGTAATACCTTCTTTAAAGTCAGCTGTTTTAGCTAGCATGGTTTGCTGATCAACTTCCATATCTAACGCTTCATTAAGACCCATATACGCATGCGTGTTAATCATATGCTTCATCGAGGCTAATGCTTTTCCGGGTAGATTGCTTAAACGAGTTGCCAATGCTTGGACGCTTGCATCCAAATCGTCTGCGCTGACGACTTCATTGATTAAGTTTAGGCGTGCCATATCTTCTGCTTTGAGCTTATCACCGAGCATCACCATCTCTGTGGTTTTTGCGACGCCAATCAATTGATTCAATAAATAAATACCGCCAGCATCTGGAATCAGACCGATATTGACAAAGGCTTGGACGAATTTGGCATTATCAGCGGCGATACGAAAGTCACAAGTAAGGGCAAGATTCATACCAGCGCCAGCGACAGCACCTTCTAGTTTAGCAATAATAGGCTTATGAATATTACGCAGTTTTAAGCTAATCTCAGCCACTTCACCGACCATAAAATTCAGCTTGTCAGATAATGCCTCGCTTTCCATGCCATTCTCTAACATCTCACCGATATGCCCACCGCTTGAGAAATGACCACCTGCACCCTGTAAAATAATGACTCGTACTTGCTCATCTTCATCTGCTTTATTAAGCGCATCTACCATCGCATTCTTGAGTGAGGTGCTAAAAGCATTAAGCGTTTTTGGGTCGTTCATCGTGATGGTAGCGATATGATTTTCTGCTTGGTACTCAACGAGAGCTTGTGACATTTCGATATCCTTAGTTAAATTTTCTATATAAACGTTGTTGGTAAAAAATAGAGGTTGGCAATAAGTGTGACAAATAATGCAATGCTGATTACTATAGCAGTTTGGGATTATTATAAAAGCTGGTTTTGTGGGCGCTGAAGACACGCTTAAAGCAATTTTTTTATTTGCAGTTATATTTATTGATAGAGGTATAAAACCTTACCGTTCAAAAATAAGGCTACTAACTGTAGGTTGGTTAAATTATGCTAGAAGGCTGTGTTTCAAAAGGCTGTGTTTTAAAGGGTTATAGGTTATAAGGGTGAGGGATTTGCTCGGTAATGTGCTTATTTTTAATTTATTAAACAAACAAGGAAGTGGTTATGCCAACGATTAATGTGAATAATGTCGATATTTATTACGAAGACAGTGCGCCCAATGACAAGCAAAAGCCAGTTATGGTGTTTGCCCATGGTTTGCTATGGAATACGAGCATGTATGACAAGCAAGTCGAGTATTTTAAAGCTGGCTACCGCTGTATTGCCTTTGATTTTCGGGGACAAGGTCAGTCTGAAATTACCAAGTCTGGCTATGATATGGAGACACTAACGGAGGACACGCTTGCGCTACTGGATGCGCTAGATATCAATAAGTGTCATTTTTTAGGCTTATCAATGGGTGGTTTTGTCGCCCAGCGTATCGCGCTAAAACGTCCTGAATTATTGCTATCGCTCACGCTACTTGAAACATCAGCCGATCCTGAAGACCCAAAAAACGTGCCACAGTACCGCAAGCTTATGAAGGCCATTCGTTGGTTGGGTATGAAGCGTGTCAGCCAAAAAGTGATGCCTATTATGTTTGGCAGCAGTTTTTTAGCTGATAAGTCGCGTAAGGCTGACCGTAGAGAATGGTTGTCCATATTACAAAGCAACCGTAAAGATGGGGTCATTAAGGCGACCACGGGTGTCATTGAGCGCACGGCAACTTATGATCAGCTAAGTGATATTAAAACGCCCACACTCATTATCGTTGGCGATGAAGATGCCGCAACACCGTATGCAAAAGCTGAGCGCATGCATTTTGCGATAGCAGGCTCTAAGCTTGTAGTGATTAAAGGCGCTGGGCATACGGCGACAGTCGAAGAGCCTGAACAGGTGAATAAAGCCATTAATAAATTCTTAGCAAATTTTGTATAGCATTTATCAGTATAGGTAAAATTTTTTAGAAAAAAGCCGTTATCATTGATTTGATAACGGCTTTTTTCTTAGGAGTCTTAAGGTATTAAATTTAAAACTGCAATTTTACTGCTTTAATTTATAGCCGCGAGGTATAGTCATTATTGCCATCATTAATGGTGCCAAACACGTCGGCTCTATTAACTATCTCAGTTGCCCAAGCGCGATGCGTAGCAGGCTCTAGCATCGTATTGTTATATTTAAATACTGCTTTTGCCTCGCTATGTAAGATTGCCTGAGCCTCGTCTAAAGTACTAAGCGGTACGCAATACGCTTGTTGCACCAAAGCAATTTGGCTTGGATGGATAACGGTTTTTCCGACCAGCCCTAAGCTTACATCACGGGTCAGCTCTTGCATAAATAACGTTGGCTCATCCAAATATTCAAATACCGGTGCAGACAAATAAAAACCATGCGGCACAAAACAGCCAAGTAGCTGATAGGCTAGCGTACCAACGGGCGTGTCATAGACAATGCTATTCTTAGGACGACGCAAACGCAGCGCCGCAAACAAATCATTGCCACCGATACGCAAGGTAAATACGGGCTGGCTAAATGCTTCTTTAAAAGCAATGGCCAACTCTTGATTATGATGTGGATTAAATAGCGCTGCGGTCTCAAGTGTCGGCATCAATAGCATGTCAGTATTTAAATTCTGACATGCCATACGCCAATTAGACAAGCTATACATATCGACTTTGGGCATGACAAAACCATCAATCAAATCGATATGTGCAAAATGCGATAGCTGTTCTAACATTGCCGGATGACGCGGGCGCACAAATACCAGTGGTCTGGTTGGCTGCTCGGTATGAATATCCGCCTCTTTTGATGGCTCATTGATGCTATCGACGTGCGCCGCCCATGTATGCAGCAAGGTTTGCAGACGTATGATTGCCAGTTCAACATCATTGTGGCTGACGGCATCTTCTAAGCAGATAATAATACTGTTAATCGTCGGTAATTTATCACGCTTAATCACTTGCCAAATATCTTGGCGCGTCGCTGGCATATATAAGCTGGCGCCCAACTGGTACGGATGATGCGCATGAGGCTTGATCATGGCATGACGCTCAGTGATGAGATGCGCATAAGACTGGGTATTCTGATAAAGGTTGGACTCGTTGTTTGGTATGTCTGACATAATGGGCATCGTAAATAGTGATAAATGAATGATTAGAGAGAGAAAGTGATACGGTAAAAACGCCAGCGCTAAGACGATAAAGTATTAACGATCTGTGGCGCGCTGCTTGATAAGGGTAATTGCTTGATAGGGTAGTATTTTATCACCTAATACACTGATAGCGATATGTCGTTGCGCACATAAATGTCGTAATAATACGGTATCGGGATGCTCAGCGCTGGCCAGCAAAATACGTTCTGGATCACGGCGTAATATCGCTCTTGTCGCCTCAGCGATAGTCGGCTTAATACGGTTGCGATTGGTGATGTTGTATTCTGCTGCCAGCTTATCGATTAAGTCTGCGGTCTGGTAGCGAGGTTGCTTGTACGTTGGCAAGCATTGCAAAGGCGTGGTCAATGTACGCCTTACGGCATCGATATGATCGACAAATGCTAAGCTATGATCTACCTCTATTAAGTTATCATAAAAGACACTGCGATGTAGCCCCGATTGCGGCTCGGTATATAAGCTACGTGAGATCAGCCCTGACACCGTACTATTTAATAAACCCGATGGAATCAACCAGTCTTCCTCGCTAGCAGCAAGCCAAGCAACGCCAGCCGGATCAGCAAGAGTCAATAAGGGAATAACACCCTTACCTTGATGGAAAATGTTGGCAAAATTGGTATGGCTAGGATCAGCAAATACTTCTAAGCTATGAGCTAACTCTTGATAAATAGCCCCCTTACCGGTCCAACCATCGATAAATACGATGGGACTGTCTGGATGGCTGTCCAATATCATCTGTAAGGCAACAGGATCAAGACCACGATCACGAATGATACTGACGCCGTAATGCACACTTGGTAAAGAATAGCTGCTATTAATATCTGCCAACGCGCGCTGTAATAATACGCCAATCGGCAAACCTGCTCGCACTAAGCTAACCAATATTAACGGGCATTCATTATTGACTGTTTTCTGAAAAACATGCTTTAGCGTATAAGCTAAATTAGCAATATCAGTCGCTGCTCTTATCTTGCCTTGCTCTAACGCCTGCATGTATAGCTGCTCATGCATGGCACTTGGTACGTCCTCTAAGGTCAACATATCGGAATAATGGCGCTGACCACTTTGGATGAGTGCTTCTTTTTGGCTAACAGGCACATCGGCAACGGCGTCTTTATCGACAATATCGAGTAGGACAGTGACATCGCTGGCAAGATAGCTACCTGAGCCGTAACGTTTTAAATCGACTGTTTTTGTATTAGGGTTATTTGAGGTCATGGTAGAAATATTAGCACTCGCTTAATGACAATATGATGATGGTGTAATGACAATGACAATGAAACGTCTATTATTAAGCTTAAAATTGCTCATGAAGTTGCCCGTGATTGGGCATACCGTACCAGTCAAGCAGTTGCAAAAATGGTAAATCTGCCAGACTGTCGCCAAAACCGAAGCTTGGGCGCTGACAGTCCAAATGCTGTTCTAATAAAAACTGCACCGCATGACGCTTATGAACCCCATGCGGCAATATCGCTAAATTATTAGCATTCACATGCACATAAAAGTGTTGTTCAAAATTTGGTATAAATATTGGTAACTGTTTGGCTAAATCTGCTAACGCTTGATGGTCTTTTTCTGTGTGTTTGATAGCGAGGTAAATGGTCAGTTCACTATCAATAAACGTATCCGTATGCGGGGTAAGCTTTAAATCGTTATGAGTACTATCGCTTCTTTGACTATAATTATGAATCCAATCAGTCAGCTGATTTAAGATATTCTGTAGTGGTGCAAGGGCATTATACATATGCTGCTGCCACGTGTTTAGTAACGCGCCATCAGGCGTTAAAATCACTGCACCATGGGTCAATATTTGCCAACTGTTGAAAGGTAATTTAACGCGTTGAATTTCATGACGATCACGCGCTGTGACGGCTATCAATTCAGTGCTAGCAAGGAGCCAATTAAAAAACATTGCTTGGCGCTGACTCATAAAGCTTAACGGCTCATCTTGTTTATTGACTGTGGCGCACACTAAGTTTTTAGGCTCAGTCGTTGGTAATTCCCATGCGTCAATCTTACGCTGAGTTTGGAATAGCGTGTCGTCTAAATCCATAAGAGCATAAGGCTTGATAATGTTTTGATTTGGTTGGAAAAATGGGAGGGACATTACGTTTTCCAAAGATAAAAGTTATGCCAAGGCTGTTTAAGTATGAGTATTCAATGGAGATAAAAGACTAAGGTTTTAAGTCGCCACTTACACATCAAACATATCTTAGCCAAATGCAGATAGTATAACGATAATCATAAAAAAGGGCAGAATAAATGAATAATAAAAGCGCAAATTTGTCAAAAGAGAATTGAATTCAGCGAATTTAAATTTAGGATTGGGCAGGTAGTTTCGAATGACCAAAGAATGAAACACTTCGTTGTAAGAACGAGTTAGGAATGACTATAGCTATAAATTTTATAAACTCAGAAAATTCAGTGTGTAAATGTTCCGAGTTTATCAGAAATTGATTATCCAAATAATAGGACGATCTTAGGCTAGTCAGGAGCCTTATCATAGAATCAGCACCAATCAACGTCCTGTTTTATTCTACTACTATTGAAAAATAGAGATATATTTAGTTGTACTATCCATATATCTCTTCTAATCTTAAACAAGATACTAAGCGTCCTTCCCATTCACGCAGCTCAGGCTCGATTTCGCTACATATAGGCTTGGCGTAGGGACAGCGTTTATGGAGAGCGCAGCCACTAGGCGGATTTAGCGGACTAGGCAGCTCACCTTGTAACGTCAGCTCTTTTTTATGTCCCGTAACTGTCGGTGCTGCTGAGAGTAAGGCAATGGTATAAGGGTGTTTAGGATTATTATAAATAGCATCTTTAGCACCGTGCTCAACAGCCTTGCCTAAATACATCACCATCACATCATCTGCGACATGACGCACAACTGAGAGGTTATGCGAGATAAAGACATAAGCAGTATGGTATTCATCTTGCAAGTCCATAAATAGATTTAACACTTGTGCTTGAATAGAGACGTCAAGTGCTGACGTCGGCTCATCAGCGACGACGATCTTAGGGTTAAGCATCATGGCACGAGCAAGAGCGATACGTTGACGTTGACCACCAGAAAACATATGGGGATAGCGACCCGTATGCTCAGGACGCAAACCTACGTGCTTCATCATTGCATGGACTTTGGTGCGTTTTTCTTCTTTGCTCAGTGTAGTATGAATGTCTAACGGTTCCGTCAGCTGAAAACCAATAGTATGGCGTGGATTGAGACTACCATAAGGGTTTTGAAACACCATCTGAATCTCAGTACGCAAGTTTTTCAGCGCGCTCCTATTATAGCTGGTTGTTGCCTCATCATTAATAAATAGCTCGCCACTGGTCGGCTGCTCTATCAAAGTAAGCTGACGCGCTAACGTCGACTTGCCACATCCTGATTCACCGACGACCGCGAGAGTTTTACCGGCTTCTAGCTCAAATGATATGCCATTCAACGCCTTGACGAATGCTTTACCTTTTCCTAATCCTAGAGATACTTGATAGTGTTTATGCAGATTATCTGCCTTTAAGACAATTTTATGACTCATATTTCAGACTCCAAAGTAGCGGTTTGAGCAGTCCGAGTAGGATGTTCGGGAAGGGTTGCGTGAATACAGCGGACTTCGCCATTTGGGGTTTTTAAAATAGGTGGTGGCACTTCACAAGCTAGCTCTTTATATGGGCAACGTGGGGAGAGTAGACAACCTGTTGGTCTATCATATTGGCTCGGCACCACACCTGGTAAGCTATTCAATCTATCTTGGCCTATTGCAAGTTCAGGAATTGCTTGCAGTAGGGCTTCGGTATAAGGATGAGCAGGTTTTTGGAATATTTCTGGCACTGTGCTGGTTTCAACTACTTGACCAGCATACATGACGGCGACATCACGAGAGTTTTGCGCGACTAAACCCAAGTCATGGGTGATAAGCACCATGGCCATCTGTTTTTCTCGTTGTAAGCGACTGAGCAAATCCATAATTTGAGCCTGAACGGTCACGTCGAGAGCGGTCGTCGGTTCATCAGCGATAAGCAGTTTTGGCTCACAAGCTAATGCCATCGCAATCATAACCCGTTGACTCATACCCCCTGAGAGTTGGTGCGGATAAACGCGCAGGCGATTCTTAGCATCTGGCATTTCAACCAGCTCTAACAACTCTAAAAGACGCTGTTTTACGGCTGCTCCGCGCAAGCCAAGATGGGTAGTTAATACTTCTCCCATTTGCATCTCAACCGTAAAGCTTGGATTAAGGCATGACATAGCATTTTGAAATATCATCGAAATATCTTTGCCGATAATCTTGCGCTTTTGTTTTGCTGGCATGGTTAGGAGTTCTTTGCCATCAAAGTTAAGACGGTCAGCAGTCACGGTAGCAGAGGACGGCAATAAACCCATTAGCGCCATCATAGTGACCGATTTACCTGAGCCAGATTCACCGACAACGGCAACGACCTCTCCTTGTTTTATTTTTAAAGAGACATCATCGACCGCACGAAATGCTCGCGCTCCTTGTCCAAAGGTTACGGATAGATGCTCGATGTCGAGGAGTAATAGGTTATCTGTGTCAAGATGGTTCATTGCTGGTTTATTCACATCAAAGCTATTTATTTGAGAATCGTTCATTAAGATACCTGCTTCAATTTTGGATCTAAGGCATCACGCAGACCGTCGCCCGTTAAATTGATGGACAATGCGGCTAAGAAAATCGCTACACCCGGCCAAATCGCTAACCAAACATTACTTTGGATATATTGACGAGCGGTACCTAGCATTGCGCCCCACTCAGCATCGGGTGGTTGAACACCGAAACCTAAGAAGCCAATCGCGCCTGCTTCCAAAATAGCAGTAGAGAAAATCATGGTAGCTTGGACGATTAATGGCGCCATACAATTGGGTAGTATGGTAATAAACAATAACCTTAATACGCCTGCGCCCATGACCTGTGAGGCAATAAAATACTCACGTTGCAGCTCAACCATTGCCGTCGCACGAGTTAACCTGATAAAAGGCGGCGTACATACTAAAGCAATCGTAATGATGGTGTTGGTCATCGAAGGCCCTAAGATAGCGGCAATAATAATGGCAAGCAACAAGCTTGGATAAGACATCAAAATATCATTAACCAACATGACAGCTTTGCCCCAAACCTTTGGCCAAAAGGCAGCGCTTAGCCCTAAAGATACGCCCACAATCATCGCTATTGAAGTGGCACTGATACCAATAAATAGTGAATAACGTGCCCCATGCATGACGCGAGAGAGCGTATCACGACCGGCATCATCAGTGCCCAAAAAGAACATCGAATCACCGCCACTAAAGAAGGATGGCGGTAGCTGCTCTTTACCGGTAAACAATTCATAAGGGTCATAAGGGGCAATGGTAGGGGCTAAGACAGCGATAATGACCATCAGCATTAAGACCATAAAACCCAGTACTGCGCCTTTATTTCGGCAAAACGTGTATAAAAATAGCTGCCAAGACGTTGGCGGTTTAGGTGCAACCTGCGCAACATCGGAAGGAATTACAGAAGGCTTCATTGGATATTCCTTTAGTGAGTCAAACCTTGTTTTACTCCACTGACTTGATTACTTTATTGGGCTAAGCTGTTTATTTAAGTTGTTTATTGCTTGAGCTAACTTAGCACCTGCTTGTCTTAGGCAAGCTGAGTAATACAAACTTAGGGACACAAGGTCATCATGGGCACTATGGGTAATTATTAAAAACTATAAATAGCTATTGCAGATACAGTTACAATATATTAGAAATGCATCAAAAATGTATTAAATGGGCTTCACCCTAACAATAAGCTATGAGGAATGGCGAATTCTAGGATTAATAAACCCATACAAAATATCGATCATTAAGCTCACTAAAATCAGTGCGGTGGCGACCAATAAAATACCATTTTGTACAATGGGGTAATCACGCGTAAAGAAGCCATCTAACAACCAGTTGCCAACACCCGGCCAACTAAAGATAGTCTCAGTGATAATGGCACCAGCCAGTAAAGTTGCCATCTGTAATCCCACGACAGTAACGACGGTAATGAGCGCATTACGCATCACGTGGATTAAAATCACACGTTTTGGTGACAAACCTTTGGCTCTTGCGGTACGTACATAATCTTCGTCTAACACCTCAAGCATTGCCGAGCGCGTCATACGAGCAATCATAGCTAGCGGAATGGTAGATAGGGCAATCGAGGGTAAGATGAAATGCTTTACAACATTCCAAAAGGCGCCGGGCTCACCAGAACTTAAGGAGCCTAGTAGCCAAGAACCATATAAAGGTTTGACGTCTAGGAACTGTGCGACAGAGATGACGCCAGAGACTGGTAGTAGGCCTAAGTAATGGGCGAAGATACCGGTTAGAATAGGGCCCAGTAGGTAGATAGGCATAGAATACCCTGCCAGTGCTCCCGACATTAACGTGTAGTCAATCCATGTACCTCGGCGTAGGGCAGCAAAAATACCTAGGCTTATACCAACCACACTAGCTATCGTAATCGCGCAAAGAGCCAACTCTAATGTCGGCACAAAATGCGCAAAAAAGTCCTGTAATATAGGCGTTCGCGTACGAAAGGATTCACCAAAGTTACCTTGCAGTATCCCGGTGAGATAATCCCAATATTGCACGGGTAAAGGTTTATCTAAACCAAGGCGGGCTAAAGCCTGTGCATGTAGCTCAGGATCAACCATGCGCTCTCCCATCATGATCTCAACGGCATCGCCAGGTACGAGGCGAATCAGGATAAAGGTCGATAGGGTTAAGCCGATATAGACCGGAATCAGGATTGAAATCCGGCGTAAAATATAAAGTAGCATAGCTCGGCTCATTTTTATAGAATTGGCTTTTACAAGATATAGCTCAGGCTCAAACAAAGACGGCTGGTACAGAGTCTCTGAACCAGCCGCAAACGCATATAAAGCAATGACTATAGAGTAAAAGGCGTCACTAGAGTTTGTTCGGTACTGGTATTGAATCTAATACCAGTACCTAATGCAGCACTGATATTAGCTAAGGTTATTTAATACCTTTATTCAATATCAACGCCGTCAAAGCGGATGGAGCCGAGTGGGCTAATTTTGTAGTCTTTTACGTTAGGTGTGGTTAGTACCGTTACGACTGAGTTGGCAACTGTGGTCCAAGGTAATTGGTCTTTAAAAATGACCTGAGCCTGCCTGTAATTGGCAATACGCTCATCTTGATTGGTAATTGCACGCGCATCGGTCACCAGCTTATCAAAGTCTTTATTACACCAGCGCGAGTAGTTGTTACCACCGACCGCATCACAAGATAATAAAACGCCTAACCAGTTATCAGGATCGCCATTATCGCCGGTCCATCCTGCTAGGATCGCTTCAGGTTCGCCTTTACCAGCGCGTTTAAGATACTCGCCCCACTCATACGTCACAAGCTTGGCTTTAACGCCAACTTTCGCCCAATCCGATTGAATCATTTCTGCCATTAGCTTGGCATTAGGGTTATAAGGGCGTTGAACCGGCATATACCATAAGTCGATTTCTAGGTTTTTAGCACCCGCTTCAGCCAGTAAGGCTTTGGCTTTTTCGATATCGTAAGGCGCGTCTTTAATGTCTTCGTTATAGCCCCACTGCGTTGGTGGCATTGGGTTGGTGGCTTTGATACCAGAACCTTGGTAGACCGCATTGATGATAGCGTCTTTATTAATCGCCATATCGAGCGCGCGGCGCACATTGACATCTTTTAGGTCTGGTTTTTCAGTGTTATAGCCTAAGTAACCGACGTTAAAGCCCGCATCATCTAGTACGTTTGCTTTGCCAGATTTTTTAGCAGAGTCCACTTCAGATGGATTAGCATAAGCCGAGACATTACATTCGCCAGCTTGTATTTTCTGGGCGCGAACCGCTGAGTCTTTAGTGATAACAAAAACAAGATTATCAATATGAATATCGTCTTTATTCCAGTAGTCAGGATTTTTGGCATAACGAATCTGCGCGTCTTTTTGATACGAGGTAAAGACAAATGGTCCGGTACCAACGGGCTTAGTGTTTAGGTCAGCGGCTTTGCCAGCATCTTGTAATTGCTTGGCGTACTCTGCAGAATGTATATAAGCAAATGGCATAGCTAGGTTTTGTAAGAATGGCGCATTGGTCTCAGACAAAGTGATTTTAACCGTATAATCATCAACTTTTTCGACATTTTTGATAATATCGGGTAAGCCCATATCTACTGAATAAGGGAATTCAGCCGGATAGTCTTTATTAAAAGCAAAGCCTGTATCGGTTAGGCGTTCAATAGTAAAGATAATGTCATCGGCGTTGAAGTCACGCGTTGGGGTGAAATAATCGGTCTTGCCGAATTTGACGCCTTTACGTAGATTGAGCGTATAAGTTTTACCATCTTCGCTAATTTCCCAACTTTCTGCTAATCCTGGTTCAATTTCGGTTTCACCACGTTTGAACTGTACGATACCGTTAAAAATAGGATAAGCACTAGCATCGAAGTCAGTACCCGCCGTATATTGCGCAGGATCAAAGCCGGCTGGACTGCCTTCTGAGCAGTAAATTAGGGTCTTAGCGGCTTTAGCATCGCTACCGGCATCTGCCGTTTTGTTCGCGGTTTTATTATCGCCGCTACAGGCACTAACGCCTAAGGTAAGGGCTGCTAGCAAGGTGAGCTTGAAGAAAGGTATTTGCATTATGATTACATCCTGTATGAAGCGTAAGATAATTATCGATTAACGGTACGACAATGATGCTATACACCATTGATAGCGAGCCCTAATCGATAAACCTTTAATTCCTTTTAAAGTATTTATCAATTCAAATTATTTCAGCGCAAGACAAATTATTTGGAATTTTAAATTGACTTAGGAAAAATTCCCTCAAGCTTTTAATCTTCTAATAATTGAGCTGTTGGAGCTGAATAAACAAATGAATAGACCGAATATATATGTAAATATAAGGTTACGCAAGGTATCTATAACGTAAATATGAATTTTTTTATGCTATAGACATCTTTTTTATTATGAGTTGTACAATTAACTTCCTTAAAATCAAAGGTATATAAAAGCAAGCTTTGTTTTAGAGAAAATATGAAACAATCTAAAGGCGCTATTATTACGGCTATCAATCCATTAGCAGTAGCTATTCTCAGTAGTTATTATCAATAGCTATTAATATTTATGCTAAGTGTTCAGTTATGTAGGGCTGACTATCAACACATTATCCAAACCTTTCCACATGCCATCGACGCTATCAGCTGATGTCTCTAGGCACAACACAATTAAGTCCCATTCATTGGGATCGACATTATAAGCAAAGTTGGTCATGCCAAGCCCATAATTATCGCTAAAACTTAGCATGGTAGTAATCGCCCCACCAATGGCAATCGGCGAGCGTGTCAAAGCGCTAAAATTAACAGTAGAGATAGTTCCAGAGTCTTGAGATTGCGCTATTGCTTGGTTTTCTAACCATTCAGCCAATAAGAATGGTAACCAAACAAATTCATTACTACCCAATACTAATATCTTTTTTGGTAACTCAGCTTTATCAAACGATGTTTGCTTATTAAAGAGTGTAAATGCTGTTTGAAAGTTTTCCAGATAGTTATCAAAACCATCCTTGCTATTTAGCGTTGGAAAACGTCCCCAATTACCGGTATTACCTAAAGCGTGACTACCAGCTTCCGTCGTATCGACCGATGGCATGGTAATTGGCTTAGGGTTGGGTGCATCCGTCCATTTCCAAGCGCCAGATAGTAAGTGATGACGATAAAAATCAATATTTGGCAAGCGTTTCGCGACTTGATCAGACACAGCATCATCCGCGTCGGCTTCACCCTGATTCTGAGCTAGTGACCAATCAACCAATGTCGTTAAATGCACCTGCTCCAATTGCGTCAGCCCTGCGTTACGTAGCGCAGTGACGACATTGACGCAAGTATTGCCTGTTGATGCTTCGTCGTCGACCATAATAAGGGTTTTGCTGGCAAGTAATTGCGCTTGGGTGACTTTATCTTTACTTTGATAAATTAAATGCTGGCTGGCATGGCTGTGATCTTCGCTAAAAGTCGTCAATAAAGCATCGGTATCACTGTCATTATGCTGTGCGTGACGAGTAGAGTTGAGCAGTAATGCATTCGGGTATCGCGTTTGAAGTGCTTGATGAACGCCAGCAGATAAGCCAACGGCAGTTTCGGCCATACCAATGACCAAAATAGGCTCAGGTAAATCATTAGGGACTAAGTCAGCCAAATCAGTAAAGGCACTACGCATGGTGCTGGGCGCAACTGGAATATGACGACCTAGTACTTTTGAGACAAACAAAAACGCCCGTTTTGGATTAATACGCTGGGCAAAACCAAGCAGGTCTTCTAGCTGGTATGATTCATCTTCTATTCGTTTGGTGGCAGTATTTATTTGATAGGTTAGATCAAGAGTGCCGCGTGGTAGGGTGATGGTCGCAGTGTATTTTTCATTAGACATTCATATTCCTTAACAGACTTCTGATAAAGTCGCTGTTCTCATATTATTTTAGGTGTTGTTATTATTGTTAGCAAAATTATTAACTAACAGCTACTAACCCTGACAGCCGACTAGCCATAGCGCCCCGCGGCTTTGCTTGCTGAGCTGTGGTGTCGATAATGGCACACTTGCAACCATTGAGGACGAGTTTTGACTATTAGTTAAATCAGTGAGGCTAATGCCGGCGCTGGTCAAGAGCGCAGATAATAACTGAAATTTCACGGCATAGTTCATATTTTGTGCATGTTCATGATTAAGGCTTGCCGTTACCATGCCGACAACTTCACCCGTTGGTAATAGCAGAGGACTGCCACTAGAGCCGGGTTGAATGGGCGCGGTAAATTGCATATAGCGAATATCATCGCCGCAGCCGGTCAGACCCGAAACGCAGCCTTGAGTTACCTGTAACTGACTGCTCACGCCAGATAGAGGAAATCCCAAGGTAGTCACGGTTTCGCCCAAGATATCCGCACACTGTTGCGCCAATGGTAGATAACTTGACAGCGGTTCGCTCACCCTAATAATCGCCGAGTCGCTACCGATATCGCTGAGCACTACTTGTGCCTCACGGTCAGGCTGTCCTTGCTGACGTATACCAATCATCGCGGCTGATTCAATCACGTGATAGCAGGTTAGCAGGTGATAAGCGTCTATGGCAAAGGCAGTGCCCGTCCATGTTTCACCGGCTTGTACTTGCCGAGGAGGGCGTGACTCGTTATTATTTTGTCCCTGCTGATTTTGTTGACGTTGGGCTTCTTGAATCAGTGCATGGGTATCTGGTGGACGGGTATCAAGGCTAACTTGCACTCGATGCTCCAAACTTACCAGCCCTTGGGTCGAGCTTTCACCAAGGGCACGACATTTAAACTGGCCGTTACGCTGGTATATCTCAAGCACGATAGCGGCTTTAACATGACGTTCCATCGCGGTAAAGTTATAACAGATAGCGCTGTTATTTAGGTTCAAGCTAACAGTATTTAGCTCGACCGCAGGCAAGTTGAGGCTTGGCTCTGCATAGACATAGACTATTAGTTGTAAAAAACGGACGCCTTGTGTGCCGAACAGCATCTGCAAATTTAGCTGCCATTCGCTCGGCGTGTCGGTATTATCAAGACGCGCCCATTCTTTAGGTTCATGAAGATAGGCTGGACTACAAGCAGCCTTACGCTGCTCATCTAAAGGTAGCCATATTAGCCCCAGCTGTTGACCAAATTTTAGCTGATTTGTAGTAGCAAAGGCGACTGAACATTGCGCTTGCTCGATAATTGTATTCGCGCCTAACACTAACGTCGTCTGTGCTGTCATCGCCCGGCCTCTAGTCAATATTATGCCATATTATAATAAGGTTTTTTAGTGGTTACTCTGGTGAGTAGTACTGTTGATATAGGCTTATAGTAACGGTTTTATAAACGGCGTGGGTCAGAATTTTCACGTCATCTAGCGATTCTATACGATGTGAAATGAGAAAATTTTAGGCATTATAGGTTTTTTGTCTTGATTACGATTGATAGTAATTAATGGTTCTATTTCATAACTTCATTCAACTCATTCCTTCATCTAATAGATTTATTCGATAAGTTTATTCTATAGATTGTTCTTCAATCTTTACACTCACCATAACTGAGCGTACCTGACAAGGTATAATCTGCTGAATGATGTCTGCTAGCTTAGGTTTATCAGTTAAGCCCAGCCAGTAGCCAAATCCTACTTGCGTTAAGTCCACACCACTATGGGTAGTGTAATCGATGCCACCAGAGGGGCGACTATTAATCTCAAGTGCACGGTGCTGACCGTCATCGTCGGCCTTGGTCTGTACGCTGACGATACCATCACAGCCAAATGCCTTAATGAGTGGAATGACCACATCCATGACCGATTGCTCGTAGCCAATATGCTGGATTTTCCCTGTTTTATAACGAGTGACGGCGGACAATACTTCACCGTATTCACACACCACATCGATAGAGTATTCTTGCCCTGCCAGATAAGGCATCAGTAGCATGGGGATAGGGCGCTCATGGACCATTTGACTGTTTGTATAGGCACTTATAAACTGAGCAGTACTGATTTTTTTCTCTTCAGTAAAGTATAAATGCTCAAAACTATCGTAGTGCTCACCAGTTTCTTTACTCGAATCAAGTCGCCAAAACCCTTGCGCAAAAATACCCGTGACCGGTTTGACACATAAGGGCTGATGACCATGTTTGGCAAGTAAGGCCTTGAGCTCAGAGGTATTATCAAAGCGCCAAGCATCTGCGACAGGGATATCGTGCTGATGACACTGCTGCATAAAGGCAAACTTATCATCTATCGATTCTAATGCGCCGACGCTGTTCGCACCTGTTAATAAGCGAATGCCGGCTGTGCTAAATACCTCACGATGGGCTTCATAATCAATACCATTGCGTCCCGTTAATAGTACTTTGACCTTATCTTGCTTAGCTTGTTCTAATACGAACTGCCAGCGCGGTATCGTTGCTGTAGGTAAAGTTGGCGGTTCAATGTCCAAATACTCATCGCTATCAGCGGCAGTATTAGAAGGTTCATAATAAATCTTATCCGCAAATTCAAAAATCTCCGGTCTATCGTGGCGGTGTGAAGCAATAATGGTAAAGGGCGTATTCGATTGGACTTTTAGTGCTTGTAGACTGGCTAGCATATCGCGCTGGCTTGACTGACCCTCAGCCAACCAAACCGCTGATGGATTAATTTGGCGGTTACTGGTGCTGGTATTCTCAGTTCCAGTTCCAGTTCCAGTTCCAGTTCCAGTTCCAGTGCCATTACTATTGCTATTATTATTGATTTGATTATCCATAATTCTCTCAGCGCGATCGTCAGTTATTAGTAAAAATATTTTTTTGATAATTCTTTCAATACTTTATATGACCGCCATTATATACAAATGCGACAAGATATAAATACTTGTCAGAAATATCGTTAATGGCGTAATAGGATTGTCTTAGCCACAGTACCGATTAAAAAATAGCCAATATCCATGCTACTATATGGCGACAGTCAACATAACAAATTATAATGAATCTTAAGGATAAATAATGAGCCAAACCTTGATTGCCGGAGCAAACGCACCGCTACCGAACGATAATATCAGTATCCGAATTATGAGCCAAAACTCTATCGATTGCGCAGCCTACCGCTTGACGACAGATGGTCGCGTGCGCGGTGACGGCGATATGATTTTTTATGGTCAGACTCGTAGTGATGATGGTAGTGTCAGCTTTCGTGGTCATGATAGCGACGGGTTTTTTGATATTAAGTTGCCCGCGCAATCTGCTACTATTGACAAGATTGCTCTAGCTTTTTCTAGCAGTCAAACTTTAGCGCAGCTGGGTGATGTTGATATCCAAGTCTTGCAAGGCAGTCAAGTGCTGCTGACTTGTCAGCTTAATGCTGCTGGTCGCAACGAAAAAGCCATTATCCTAGCAGAATGCTATCGTCGGCAGGGCAGTTGGAAATTTCGTTTTATCGCCCAAGGTTTTGAAGGCGGTCTTAAGCCGTTATCGGAGCATTTCGGCGTTGAAATTGCTGATGAGGCTCCGGCTCAAGCGTCGCCCGCTAATAATGCGTCTATCAATACGCAAAAGCCAGCGAGTACAGGGCAAGCTAGCAGTCCACCACCGATTCCTGCCAACTCTACTAGCCCTTCGATTAACTTAAGCAAAATCACCTTAACTAAAAATCAATCTAGTATTAACCTAACTAAGCGTGATGACTTTGGTAAAATCTCTGTCAATCTCAACTGGAATCAGCGTCCAGATACCAGCAAGCAAGCGCCTAAAAAAGGCTTGTTAGGCGATTTGTTTAAGCAACATAAGGCTGGCGGGATTGATCTTGATGTTGGCGCGATGATTCATCTTAAAAATGGTGAGAAAACACTCATTCAAGCATTGGGCAATCGCTTTGGTAGCCTAACCTCAGCGCCGTATGTGTGTTTGCGCGCAGATGATAGAACGGGGCAAACCAGTGGCGGCGAATGGCTGGATATCAATGGTCAACAGTGGTCGCAGATTGAAGAGGTCTTTATCTTTGCTTTCATTTATGAAGGCGCACCCAATTGGGCACAAACAGATGGCGTGGTCACTATTCATGTCCCTGAACAGCCACCGATTGAAACACGCCTGACAGAAGGTGCGGGTAATTTGCCCATGTGTGCCATTGCTCGTTTGGTCAATCAAAATGGTAGTATTAACGTTGAGCGTATTAACGAATACTTTAAAGGACACCAAGAGATGGATAAAGCCTTTAATTGGGGCTTTAGCTGGAAGCGTGGTAGTAAATAATTTTTTCGATATTAATGTCAAAATAAAGTAATTAAAAACCAAAAATCAGCCTCTCTATTACTAGTAATAGAGAGGCTGATTTTTTTAAGAATTATTGATTATTAGTGGTACTACTTGTTATGTTTGATTGTTCGAAGTGCTTTTATTTTCATACCTGTCCAACTGACTTTGTAATTGTGTGAGTTTTTTATTAATCATTTCACGGTTTTTTGCTGACTTTATCCAATTGGGCAGTCTTGAAGGCATGCTAGCATTACCAGCATCGGCTGTTCTTTCTCTTAAGGTTGCATTGATATAACTATGTAGTTCAGTTAGATGGCTCTGATTAAATGCCCAAATTTTACCAAATCGGCAGGGTACTTGTAAAAAAAGGGGCAGGCCAAAGTCACAGTCAATGGCTAACCTTGCATCATAACGTTGGTATTTATTTGATCTTTCTACTGGTACCGCATTAGTTTTACCACAACTTGGGCAGTCAATAGCGATAATAGAGGGTAAAACTTGTTTATACGAGGATACGATCTCTTCGTTAGCAGTTAGTCGTGTACCACAAAAACTACAGGGTCGATGTCCTATTAAATTACATTGACCTACCCAATCGGCTTGATCTTCATTTTTTGTTAATGATAATTGGCAGTGCTTACAGACAAATTTAGCAGACCAAACCTTGCGTTCGCTTTCTATTCTGTACTGATATTCATTTTCAATTTTACCTACAGTGTCACATTCGATACAGCATACTATACTTTGCTCGGCATAATACGTTAACCGATATCCGTTATCGATATGTCTTGCTTGCATAGCTATCTCACATTCTAAGCTTGTTTTATTCGTACTATAATAATTAAAAAAACAGCTTAACGAAAGCCGTTAAGCTGTTTATATTGGAAATAAGAAAGTCTAAAAATACATCAAAGATTAAGCATGCGGTGTAATAGCAGGCATCAAGTCATGAAAGGTACGACCTGAAGCGGTTTCACCTATCGCGTGCATTTTCCATTCATCATTATGACGATAAACTTTTGCCATAATCATCGCCGTATGAGTACCTTGTGACGATAGGTTATAACGCGCGACTTCACTATTATTATTGGCGTTAACGATACGGCAAAATGCATTCTCGACCGTCTCAAACGTCTGTCCGGTAAAGCTATTAACGGTAAATACCAATGACACTACACTAGCTGGCACTTTCGATAGGTCAACGTTGATCACTTCGTCATCGCCGTCGCCGTCACCAGTACGGTTATCACCAGTATGAAGGATGCTGCCATCTTTTGATTGCAATTGGTTAAACCAAATAGCGTCAACCGGCTGTTTGTTACTATCGAACATGATGCAAGAGGCATCTAAATCAATAGAATCGCCGCCGCTACCGCCGCCAAATAATTTACCTAAAAAACCACCTTTTTTATCTTGTGGACCTTGCGCAACATCCCAACCAAGACCTAGTTTTACTTGCGTAAGCGTACCGCCAGCTTCTTTGCTTAGGGATATTTTCTGACCTTTTTGTAAGCTAACTGCCATGTGACTGTCCTTATAATAGTTATTTAAAAATCATAGTTATTTAAAAAAGTGCTATAGAATATTGCCAAGTAATCCGCTATTGCCGCCGCGACCACCTGAGCTGGTGCCTAAGATGCTTTGTAGCCAACCTTGGTAGCTGTCACGATTACGCGAGCAAATAATAACTTTGCCCGTACCAGAGAAGTTTAAAACCATACCTTCGCCACTGGTAACAGAGTTGATGATATTGCCCATAAAGCCTTGTTTCTTACTGGTTGCGACCGATAGCTTGTATTCTAAGCGCGAGTCCCAGCACACCACATGACCATTATCAATGATGACATCTTTACCGGGTTCGACATCAATCTCGAACAATGAGCCAAAGCCTGATACCACCACTTGACCATTACCTTGAGTTTGCATCACCATAAAGCCGCCGGTGTCGCCAAATACAGCTCCGCCTAGATTGCGCTGAATCTTAGCTTTCACATCAACACCCGTTTGCGCTGCTACAAATGCGCCATCACTGAGTGTATATTGTTGTGAGCCAACATCGAGTATCTGCATATCACCATCGAGCGTTGGTGCAAGTAGACAATCACCTTCGCCATTCACAGCTTCAATTTGTTGCTGAAATAATGATTCGTCATTGGCAAAGCGCCGCATCAAGGATTGCATTAACCCCCCTTGCAGCTTACCTTTAAGCTCAAGGTTCGACTCCATCATCACCATGGCATTGGCTTCGCAATATATCGAATCACCTTTTTTAAGGTTGCAATGTAAAAAGGGTTCAATCGTACCGATTAAGCTAAATGTTGCGGCCATGGGGTGCAAATCCTTATTTTGATTCTTTAATATGTTTTGAATATGTTTTTTACATATAATTTCGATAGCCAATTAATTTTAAAGCCATCAAATGTGATAGTAGAGCACACTTGATAGCTTATTGGATACATTCAGTCGTCTGCTTGTATCCGTTTACTATAGGATATTTTTTAGCTCAATCAAACTTAGACATTGACGCCATAAGAAGCAGCTAATGGACCTAGACCGCCGCTAAAGCCTTGACCCACTGCGCGGAATTTCCAGTCACTACCATGACGGTATAATTCACCAAAAATCATGGCCGTTTCAGTGCTACCATCTTCTGATAAGTCATAACGGGCAATTTCAGCTGCGCCGTTGTCATTCACGACACGGATGTAAGCATCGCCAACTTGACCAAAGTTTTGGTTACGGGTCTGACCTTCATAAATGATGGCACATAAGGCAACTTTGCTAACGTCAGCTGGGATGCTCGCTAAATTGACTTTGATGGCTTCATCATCGCCGTCACCTTCGCCAGTACGGTTATCACCGGTATGCTCAACCGCGCCGTTGTCTGATTTTAAGTTATTGAAAAAGATAAAGTCTTGGTCATTACGGACTTTGCCAGATTCATCAACCAAGAAGCCGATAGCGTCTAAGTCAAAATCTTGACCGTCGGTCGCGCGTGGATCCCAGCCTAGACCGACGGTAATATTGGTTAAGCCTGGCGCTTCTTTTGATAAGTTTACGTTGCCGCCTTTCGTTAAGCTAATAGCCATATGAATGTCCTTTGGTTTATTAATTAAATGATTTTATTTTTTAATAGTATGAGAATTGAGCTCAAAAACAATATTACATGAATGCTAAGCCACGTCCTGCATATCGTTACGTTTTACTATACTAAGCAGATTGATAGTAAGCAAGGTGAATTTTGTGTGCTTACTAAGCAACATAAAAGCCTTGTATAGCAGATACTTTTTTAACACGCTAAGCTATAGTAAGTAAGGTATTGTTATTAAAAGCGAAGTGAGTTAATTATCAGCTGCTATAGATAAATGGTAGTGCGAAAAGCTTGAAGAGACTAAGAATGATTCTCTAACAGCTTTTTCTTAAGCGCCATTGATAATTTTAAAAGCTATTGGATAAAAGCGGTTTAATAAGAGCCATCTTAGAAAATAAAAACAGGTTACACCAATTGTTTGATATAACCTGTCATTACTACGATTTTCTACCAAAGCACTTTTTACTTAATTTGAAGTTATTACTAAAACTCAAACTAAGATTAAGTAATCGACTTTGCTTCTCGCTTACGATAATTAAGTGACGCAACGAATGCCCAGCCAATAAAGGTAATACCGATAAGGCCAGTGATAAGCTCTGGCACATGGAATTTTACTGACAATAGCATAATAATGGCTAAAGCCCCGATGGCATAATGAGCGCCATGCTCAAGATAGACATATTCATCAAGTGTGCCTTTATCTACCAAGAAGATAGTCATCGAACGTACAAACATCGCACCAATAGCAAGACCGAGCATAATGACGATAACGTCATTGGTAATCGCAAATGCACCAATCACCCCATCAAAACTGAATGAGGCATCAAGGACTTCTAGATATAAGAAACCGATAATACCACCTTTCATAATTGCGCTAGTTGCAGCACCAGTACTATTACCTTGAGCGTCTAGTTCTTCTTCAAGATCACCTTCAAGCATACCAGAAACCACTTGTACACCAAGGTAAACCAAGATACCCCATATTCCAGCGATTAAGACAGCAGCTGATTGAGCAGGATTGGCAAATGATACCGCAATCATCAACACGATAAGTGCGACAAAGACACTCATAGCATCGACTTTGCCTAATTTAGCCAAACGACTTTCAAGCCAATCAAACCAATGGACTTCTTTTTCATCAAAGATAAAGTTTAAGAATACCAGTAGCAAGAAGATACCACCGAACGCTGAGATTTCAGCATGATGCGCCAATAGTCTGGCGGAGTATTCTTTAGGATCGTTCAATGCCAAATCTATAACTTGCATCATACCAAGGTCGGCAGTCACGGCAACGATGACAATCGGGAATACCAAACGCATACCAAATACGGCGACTAAAATACCAACCGTTAAAAATATCTTTTTCCAAAATTCATCCCAGCCCTTAAGGACTGAGGCGTTGACCACTGCGTTATCAAACGATAACGAGATTTCCATGACGGCCAAAATAGCGGTAATGGATAAGGTGGTTATCATACCGCCCATACCGCCATGTGAATATCCCCACCATGCCGCGACCGCTAGGGCAATGGCTGTGAAGATAAAGTCTAAATAAAAATGTCTCATGACACATCCTGTCTGGTTGCGTAAAGCTAAGGTTGGACTGTTATAGGCACAATCCATAAAAAAAGCGGTTATTGCTAACCGCTTTTTATGCATAAATTTAAGAGAAACATAAAGCATTATTGGGCGTTTGGCTATCAATAATTACAACTATTTTGCAACTATTTGCAACTGTCTATAGCGTACTTTTAGTGGCCTCAAGCTAACGACTGTCGATCACCAATAAAATGCTTATCATTAGTTTTATGCTGGTCGTAATTTGGTATTAGATAACAACGCCATATTGCTGACACATTGCTTGCAAACCGCCTGAATAACCTTGACCAACCGCGCGGAATTTCCATTCAGCATTATGACGATAGACTTCACCAAACACCATCGCAGTCTCGACAGAGTAATCTTCTGCTAAGTCAAAACGCACCACTTCAGCACCTGTTTCTTCATTGACGACGCGAATAAAGGCATTAGCAACTTGACCGAAGTTTTGGCTACGAGCGGCAGCATCATGAATAGTCACGGTCACGACAATTTTATCAACGTCAGCTGGAACTTGAGTCAGGTTTACTTTAACGACTTCATCATCCCCATCGCCTTCGCCAGTACGGTTATCACCCGTATGCTCAACCGCGCCGTTGTCAGACTTAAGCTGATTATAGAAAATAAAATCATGGTCGCCGCGTACTTTGCCCGCGCTGCTGAGCAAGAAAACGCTAGCATCAAGATCGAACTCGGCACCAGAGGTTGCGCGCTCATCCCAGCCAAGACCGATAAGGAGCTTGGTTAGATTTGGGTCGGTTTTGGTGAGCGATAAATTACCGCCTTTATTCAATGATAAAGCCATGATATATCCTTGTTATTAGAGTAGGGTAAATTGCGATACTAAATATGTTTATTAGGTAGCGCTCTATCATAACAACAAAAAATGACCCAATCAAAGCCGATTGAGTCATTATTGTTTTAAAACGGTGATTGCTTTATTGACTAAAAAATAAGCGCTATCAAACTAAGTGCTTTTATAAAGGCAATTAAACAAATTATTCTCTAACTTATGCTTTTAGTCTGTAGCAAGCTTAACGATGACGAATCTCAAAGCTTTGATGAATCGGTTTTTTAACATCAAAATCGAAACCAATAGTTTTTTGGGTGATATCGATAATATCGTAGCGCTCGGTCAATTGTTCATCCAACTCAAAACGGGTAAAGTTATTAGAGAAGTATAAAACACCGTCCGCTGTCAAACGGTTCATCGCCCGATTAATAAGCGCGGTATGGTCGCGTTGAACATCAAAGGTACCTTGAAACTTTTTGGAGTTTGAAAAAGTTGGCGGATCAATAAAGATAATATCAAATTGCTCAGTATTGTCTTTAATCCACTCAAAGATATCGGCGGCAACGAATTGATATTTATTGCGACTGACATCTAGGCCGTTAAGCACAAAATTCTGCTTGCCCCAATCTAAATAGTTTTGTGATAAATCAACACTAGTGACTTTTTTAGCGCCAGCCAGTGCCGCGTGTACACTCGCTGTACAAGTATAGGCAAATAAGTTTAGTACGGCTTTGCCACGACTGTTGTCTTTAATGCGCGCACGCATATTACGATGGTCAATAAAGAGCCCAGTATCGAGATAGTCGGTAAAGTTGACATAGAAATACGCGCCATCTTCACGAGCAACATAAAACTTACCACGCTTTTCGGTATTACCTTGTTTGCTATATTGGTCATTACCTGATTGACGGGCGCGAGTCTTGATAAAGATTTGTTCACGGTTAATACCAAAGACTTCACGAATACCCATTAACGCCAGATTAAAGCGCTTTTTAGCGGTCTCAGGTGGAATGGTTTTTGGTGGCGCATATTCTTGCACGTGCACATAATCGCCATATAAATCGACAGCTACTTTGAAGTCGGGCAAATCAGCATTATAAACGCGTAAATTGCTCACATTGTCTTTTTTAGCCAGCTTCTTCAGTTTGCCAAGATTTTTTTGCAAGCGGTTGATAAAGTCTTGTCCTTCTTCTACTTCAATCTCACGCTTTTCAAAGCGACTAACAAGATTACCCGTTTGCCCAGCAATCAACGTTCCATAGCGGAAATAAACAGTGATAGCACCATTATGACAACGCAAGGTTTTTGGCTCTTTGATTGGCAGTATATCTACTTGTTCAACATTGGACGCTAATATACCAAGCATTGGATTGACATCACTACCCGCAAAGCTGTCTTGCAAAATAAGCCCAATCGCTTGGTACAAAGGTTTAATCATTTCTTCATCACCCAAACGCTCACCATAAGGTGGGTTGGTGATGATTAAAGGATTGCTCAATCGACCATCATCAACCAATGGTTTTAGGACGTTACTTAGTTGATCAAGGGCACGAGTTTCAATGTCTAGTAGCGGCAATAAGTCTTGCAGACCGGCGGCAATTATATTCTTTTCTGTGGCAATGATGGCGCCACTATCGGCATCGAATCCCAAGATGAGCGGCAAGGTATCTGGCTGCTCATTAGCAATCTCCAATGCTTCGCGGAAGCGTGTCTGTGCATCATCGATCATCTGTTGCCATAGTGCATCATCATGATGCTGCCATTGGTAAAAACCAAACTGATTGGCCGCTTTATCGATACCCACTGCATAATCGCAATGCATGAGTAGCGCTTCAATGATAAAGGTTCCTGAGCCACACATCGGGTCGATTAGCGCATTATAAAAAGGCGCATTACCAGCTTCGTTTTTCTTATGCCAGCCAGCGCTATAAAGTAGGGCCGCGGCTAAGTTTTCTTTTAACGGCGCTTCAGTCATCGCCACACGATAACCACGGCGATGCAAACTGGTGCCTGATAAATCTAGATATAGCTCAGCTTGCTTATCGTTGACTGTCGCAAACACAGAAAAATCTGGATTTTTACTGTCAACATTAGGACGGCTGTCATAAACTTCGTTAAAAGTATCGGCAATTGCATCTTTGATACGTAGCATGGCAAACTGCTGACTGACCGCAACACGTTTATCGACAGACAGACGGATGGCAAAGGTTTGCTCTAAGCTGAATTGTTCCGTCCAATTGACCGATTTTGCCAAACCATAAAGCTGCTCAGCCACATCGTATTCGGTGTTGATGTTTTTGCGTTTAATGAGCATCAATACGCGAGATGCTACACGCGACCAAAGGCAAATGGTATATAGATCACGCAATGTACCCGTAACCGCAAGACGGCCCGTACTTTTAATTTCGCTTGCCATACCAAAACTTGTTAGCTCAGTCTGTAGCGGTACTTCAAGCCCATCGGCACAGGTGATAATAAGGTCAAGCGACAATGCTTGTGAAGATGCTTGTGAAGATAGTTGCGAAGGTGCTATGGAAGAGGCGAGCGCGGTTGTTTCGGTCATACGGATACCTGTGGGCTAAATTGATAAATAATGCACATCATAAAATAAGATGTTTAACCGCTAATTTTACCATAATTCAATAGAATATGGTTTAAAGCGCTGATGTTTAAGATAACTAGGTGCAAAATGCTCATGTATAAAGCAGGGTGATTTACAAAAAATAGGCCTAGGAAATATGCTTAATAACATTACGGTATAAATGAGTCGCCAGCTATTAATCGCCATTAGTGAGCTTGGGTTTTTCTTCTACTAGCTGAGTAGTTGTCGCAAACGGCTTAGTGGCAATCGGATAATCAACGTCTTTTGGCATAAGTAGACGCATATGAGGGTAAGGAGTCGAGATATTAGCGGCATCAAAGGCGCGTTTGATATTCTCTCGTAAACCCTCTTTAATTTTTGGCATACGAGCAACCGCTGCTGGCTTGACCCAAAAGCGTACGATAAAAAATACGCCGTACTCTCCAATCTCTGCCACGGTCGCTGAAGTCTCAGGACGGTTAAGTACCACATCGCTATCAGTCAGCACTTGTAAAATCTCCTTGCGCGCGGTATCGATATCATCTTCAAAAGCAATGCGCATCTGGATATCAAAGCGTATAAAGTTTTTGGAGGTTAGATTAATGACCACAGAAGAGGCAACATTCGAATTAGGTATGATGACTGTAATATTGTCTCGAGTTAAGACATGGGTAGTGCGCAAAGCGATAACCACGACGCGACCTTCGTTGTCATTGATATTAACCCAATCACCCACTTGGAAAGACTGCTCAAGCAAAATAGTAATACCGGCAATAAAATTAGCAAGCGTTGATTGCGCAGCAAAACCCACCGCCAAACCGGCGATACCCAAACCTGCCACTAGCGAGACAATATCAAAACCAAATTGCGCCATGACGCTGGCAAGCCCCAACACTAAAAGTAGCACCGACAAGATATTTTTGAGTAGCTGCTCAATCGAGGCGTTCAGACCATAATGCTGCAGGACTTTATGAATAATTTGTCCAGATGATGTCCACAGCACGTAATATATCCCAGCCCACGTACTTGCTTTGGCAGTCGCCTTGATAGTATCTGGCTCAAAATTAAGCTGACTCATAATGGCAATAAAGCTGGTCACTATCCAAATATAACGCAGTATTGAGCGGACAATTTTTGCGCGGCGCTCATTAAGACGAATTCGAGATTTACTTTTTTTGAGAATATAAATAGCGAGCCAATAAAAAAATCCCAATACCGCAAGCAGTATTAGGATTTTGATACCAGTACTCACCAATTCTACCAATTTAGATGACCAGTCCAATGTCCCTTCATCGATAGAGCCTCCAATAGCAAGATAAAGGCTAGTATGTAAGTCGCGAACAATCTCTTGAAAGAAGTCAGTAATACTAGCGATTGCCATTGTCTCATCCATGCAAAGTCTGGTTCTAAATTGACTAAGTTCTAAATTAACTAGGTTGTAAAAACTCTAATTATAAATTAGCTCAAATCGTTGATACAAATCAAGTCTAAATCTGACTGGCATGAGCGATAATGAACATTAAGCATACTATTTATAGTACAGCTTAGTAGTCGATTAAGAGTTATCTTGCTGCGTGTCATTAGATTGGTAAGGTATCCTCATCATTTGCTGAACATCATGTAACGCGGTACGTAGACCTTCTAAAATAGTGGGGTGATAAAAAGGCATATCAAGCATGTCCTTGATACTTAAATCATTGGTAATAGCCATCGCTAAAATATGTCCGATATATTCCGCGTCAGGAGCAACCATGCTCGCGCCTAAGATTCTATCTGTTTTTTTGCAACCATAAATATGCAACAGACCACAGTTGACACCCATCACCCGGCTGCGGCCCTGATTGTCAAAGCTCACTTTTCCAATGACATACTCAAGCTCTGAATCTTCTTGGATTTCGGGTAAAGACATGCCGACATTAACGATTTGTGGCGAGCAAAATACGATCGAAAATGGCGTGGCTGGTGGACGAATATAGGCGTCTTTCTTGTTGTCGCAGACCATGCTACCGGCACTAAAACCTTCATCGCTCGCTACATGTAGTAGTGGAAGATTGGCATTGGCATCGCCAACGATATAGACTTCTAAGTCACCGATTTTACCGGTTCTTTTATCGAGCTGCTTTGGACGATTTTTCTCATCAAGCTCGACGCCGAGATTTTCAACGCCCAACTCATCTATATTATTGCGGCGACCTGTGGCGACCAATACATACTCACCTTGCCACTGCTGTGACGCGCCAGCACTATCTTCATAGTCAATAAATGCGGCTGCACTGGCTGCATTGTCCGCATTTGTTTGGCTACCAACATTGATGATCTTACTACCCAAATGCATGGTCAGTTCGCGACTTAAACAATCAATGGCTTTGTTATTTATATCATCATCTTTTAAACCAGCAACTCGTTTGACCTGATTAAATAGAGTAACGTCAACGCCTAAGCGTGTGAAGGCTTGAGCAAGCTCTAAACCGATGGCACCTGCGCCAACCACCGCCATTGATTTTGGTAAATCAGCAAGCTCAAAGACGGTATCTGAGGTGAGTAACGTTTTGCCAAGCTTCTTTGCCCAGTCATCTGGAATAAAGGTTGAGCTGCCAGTGGCGACGATAATTTTCTCTGCTTCAATCAACTCATCGTTGACTTCAATAAGCCCTTGCTTATTAATATGAGCACGTCCGGCTATTTTGTTGTTTTCAGGCCAGCTGTCCACTTGTTCTTTAATATAGTTGGCAAAATGACTGCGCTCAGCGCGAACGCGTTCCATGACCTGCTTGCCATCTATCTGAGCGCTGGCATGAACGCCAAACTCGCTAGAATGATTGGTATCGTAAGCACGGTCAGCCGCTGCAATGAGTAATTTACTCGGCATACAACCAATCTCAATACAAGTGGTTGTCCAGAATCCATCATTAATGATAAGGGCATCTTCTTTTATTTTTCTGGCTTGGCGAAAGGCATTCTGCCCAGCAGTGCCAGCACCAATAATCGCAACAGATACCTTGCGTGTCACTTTTTTATCATTACTATGATCAGATGCGCTATCAGGCTGTTTATTCATATTATTCTCAAATAAAAATGGTTTAATGATTGATTGGTGTTTTAGTGGTCGGCTCTATTTTGATGTCAATTTATTGATAGAATCCAACTTAAATAAAAAACTGACTATCAAAAGCACAATGAAAGAATATCAAAAAAAAGTATCGCAAAATTTCTAAACAAACTAGGGTACTAGTGTGGCTAATAAACGCTCTGTATAGTCTTTTGCCCGTAGATTGCGCTGCGCATGAGTGAGATTGCCATTTTTATCAAATACAAATGCTGAACGTACAAGACCCAAAGTGATTTTGCCATACATGTTTTTTTCTTTAATCACGTCAAAATATTGGCACAGTTTTTCATCACTATCACTGATAAGGGAAATATTAAGATGGTGTTTAGCAATGAAGTTTTCGTGAGATTCGACACTATCGCGTGAAACCCCAATGATGTCATAGCCTAAATCATCAAACTCATTAAGATGAGCGGTAAATTCTGTCGCTTGTGTGGTACAGCCAGGCGTATTGTCTTTTGGATAAAAATAAAGGATCAGTCCTTTACTCGTATTAGCCACGAGCTCTTTTAGACTAATGTCGTCATGGATAAAATTGCCGTCTAGCTCGCGTACGATCGTAACTGGGAAATCAGGTAGAGTAATGGTTTCTGTGGTCGGCTTTGCCATCGTAAAATCCTTATTAGTTTTGGTTAAGCATATAGTGTTATTAGTGGTCTTATTATAGGCAGATTAATAGAAATAAATACTCGGCTTTACACTTCACTTATGTATTAGCAACAAAAAAGACTGGCAATGACCAGTCTTTTGTATTTTCGAGCAATTATTGGTTAAGCAGGTTTTTGTGGCTGCTTTAAATCTAAACCAACGGTACATTGTTGCAAATCTTTTTGCATTTTCTTCACATAAGGTAGGTTTGATGGGTCTTTTTTGTTTTGCGCGTAGCTTTCAATTTCCCACATTTGACCAATGGTCATATTGCTACGGACACCAATGGTGCAATCACAAAGTTTGGTTGCTGTGCTTTTGTCAGCCACTTTATATTTAACCGCGCCGTTGACGCAGGTATTGATGTTACTTTGTTTAATATCGGCAGCATTTGCTTGTGGCATTGCAAACAAGGCAGCGAGAGCTAGGGGTAATACTGGCAACAACTTCATAAATATCCTCTTACGGGTGACGTCAATTTCTTAAATTTTATATTCACGGCAAAACTTGTTACTTTAATGAGTGCTTGTTTTTATATATTGAGCTATATAGCAGCACTCATATCTTGTGATAGGTTTATTCGTCCATACCATAGCAAGTATATTGCTTAAAATACAACGGCAGCGTGCTGTGTTAATGCAAGCGAATGTTTCGCGAATGTTTAATGGTCTTTATTTTAAGACAATTACTCTTATTTTTTAAGATAATTATTTTTGCTATTACGATTGATAATGGGTTGGATCAGCAATGCCTACTTGCGCAAAACCTTGACGGCGCAAGGCACAACTATCACAGACACCGCAGGCAAGACCCTTTGCATCTGCTTGATAACAAGAAATCGTCTGTCCATAATCGACTCCTAGCGATAGACCAAGCTCGATAGTTTTGGCTTTTGATAGTTGTTGCAGCGGTGTTTGAATCGATAAATGATGACCGGTCACGCCAGCTTTGGTGGCAAGGTTTGCCATATGTTGAAAGGCTGCAATGTACTCAGGACGGCAGTCAGGATAGCCTGAATAATCAACTGAGCTAACGCCAATCACAATATGATTGGAGTCGGTCACTTCTGCCACTGCCAGCGCATAAGATAAAAATATGGTATTGCGCGCTGGTACATAAGTATTTGGAATGGCGTCGTTATCAATCTCATCATGCTTTTTATTAGGGAATTTATCGGCATCGCCATCAGGCACAATCATACTGTGGTCGGTTAGCGATGAGCCCCCAAGCTGTGCGATGTCGATATCAATGACTCTATGATTCACCTCTGCGGCGTCAGCGATGGCTTTGGCGGCGACAAGCTCACTATTATGACGTTGACCATAGTCAAAACTGACTGCTGTCACAGAGGCATAGCGCGCCTTTGCCCAATATAAACAAGTCACTGAATCAAGTCCGCCTGACAGTAGCACAACAGCATTTTGGCTCTTATGAAGTGCATTCAAGTCGGCAGTGCTTTCTTGATTAGGGGAAGTGGTCTGTGGAGTAACGTTCGTCATAGTGGTATCTATTATTGGTTTACGAAAAACCCCTATTTTAGCAAAAATACGGTCATTACTGAACCTTAGAGACAGTATTAAAATAATATTAAAGCAATATTATAAAATTGGAAAAAATGCCTTATAAGCCGTCAGCCGTTATTTATCCATAGGGCAGGGTTTAGACGAATTTGGAGGTTTAATACTATAATTTAATGTCATATTTTCAATCTGTTAGCAAATTTTGTTATAATCGCTGCTGCTTTAAAGTTCTGTTTCATTGAAAAGCAGCAATGCTAGCACATAGCCAGATATCGTTTTATCGCAACCCTTTTTATATTAAGTTGATTGATTTTTTATATTAAATCAATTTATTTCACATTTTTATAGTAAAACAATCCTTGTAAAGACATTGAGTAATTTATGACCGCAGCCACCTTGTTTACGCCAAAAATCACGCCTCAGTTTGAAGATAGCTCTATGAATGCTGACTTGTACAGTTATGATTTGGAAGCTGGTGTCGAGTCTGGTATAGATGAAATACAATACGATGAGGGCGATGTTGATTCTACTGATGAGCAAGCTGCTGAAACCTTGACGGACGAGCAAGAATTGACTGAGTCTGCATACTTTCGCAAGTTACAAAAAAAGCTACGCCGCCAAGTATCATGGGCGATTCGTGATTTTAATATGATCGAAGACGGCGATGTGGTAATGGTCTGTGTCTCAGGCGGTAAAGACAGCTATACTTTGCTTGATATTCTTTTACTGCTAAAACGTATTGCACCGATTAATTTTGATGTCGTGGCGGTCAATCTTGACCAAAAGCAGCCAGGGTATCCTGAAGAAATTTTGCCAGCATATCTGAACGAGCAGGGCATCGCGCATTATATTTTAGAAAAAGATACTTATAGCATTGTTAAAAGTGTGGTGCCAGAAGGCAAAACCTATTGTTCGGCATGCTCACGCTTACGCCGTGGCTCACTGTATGGATTTGCCAAACAAATCGGCGCGACCAAGATTGCGCTAGGTCATCATCGCGACGATATGTTGGCGACTTTCTTTTTGAACTTATTTCATGGCGGTTCGCTGAAGTCTATGCCACCCAAGTTATTGAGTGATGACAAGCAAAATATGCTTATTCGCCCATTAGCTTATGTCGAAGAAAAGGACATTATTGAATATGCGCGCTTAAAAGAATTTCCGATTATTCCATGCAATTTATGCGGCAGCCAAACCAACCTACAACGTGCGATTATCAATGATATGCTGCGCGAATGGGATGATGCGCACCCGCAGCGCTTAGCGTCTATTTTTAAAGCGATGCAAAATGTTGCTCCCTCGCAATTAGCAGATCGCGAGTTGTTCGACTTTGAGCGATTAAGTCTCGAGCGTGACGATAACGAGCGTTTATTTGAAGGTGATAATATTCAAGCTGGGCAAACAGAAAGTCTGGCCGAGATTGGATTACCAGTTGCGCCAAAAACGCAGGTATTCAATCCAAAATTTGCCAGTCATGATACGCAAGCAGAAAAGCACACTAAGACAGTCAACAGCAGCCAAACAACGCAAAAAATCCCAACGATTAATCCAATTATTTAACTTGTTGTTAGTGATATCTCTTTAGATTATCTCCATAAAAAAACCAGCTCATTATAGATTAATGGCTGGTTTTCTTATTTTAGCAATGTTTACTTTTAACCATATCAGCTTTTATCAAAGACAGGTAGCGGATTAAAGCTAACCTCTGAGCGCGGCAGTTTAGCGACATCTTGCATACGCCAGTCATCTTTACCATCATTACTGACCTGTAAATAATACTTCGCTTTTAAGGGGTCAATCTGCACTTGCGCGCTGTACTTATTACCTTCTTGGTGTTGTAGTACCACATCGCGATCTTTTTTGATGTCGGTTGCATGCGAGATAGATAAATCCAATGTATCAGGATAAGTTAGCGTCTCGCCATTAAGTAGCTTGCCTGTTTGCAAGCTTTTCTCAGGATAATTCAGATAAAAAGTAACATTACCAGCATCTGAAAACTGCATTTTACCGTGCAAGTCTAAATCATATGTCAGTTTATCACGTCCAACATCGTGATATAGCGTCTTGCCATCCATATACCAGTCGTCACGCACCACGCTATCACGAATTTGGTAAGAGTAATAGACAAACCAAATACAGGCAATAACCACAAAAGCTGGCATACCAATCACAAAGATAATGACCATGTAGTTTTTATACCATGGTTGGCTATCTTGATGCTTAAAGTTCGGTGCTGGAGCAGACATAAAATACCTATTAGTAAATAGTAAAGTACCACTTAAATCTAGCAACTGATAAACCCACCATTAAAAGCTGCTAGACGAATGATAATCAATAATCGCAGCCAGTATAGCTTGATTTAAAAGATACTGCATCTGCTAAGTGCCTGATTTATCTAAAATTTAAGCGTTCAATAAATAAGCCATTAGCAGAATAAGTTGGAGATTTTAATTAACCGTTACTGACCTTGAGTGGTAAAGATATTTTGCTTACTGACTTTATATTTACCATCTTCACTCACTACATTTAAAGTCACTGGCGTTTGACCTGATTCGATAATATCTGGATCACCATAAATACTGACGGACATATCGAAGCTTTCACCCGGCTCTAACGGTACATCGTTAAAGCGCAGCTCTAAACTCATGCCATCTTGTGGCGCTAAAGTAATTTTATAAGTATGCGGCTCTTGTGTTTTATTGGTTAATTTTACAATATAGCTATTTTCAATCATCCCTTGAGCATTAGTTGAGGACAACTGGTTACGGTCACGGCGAATATCAATCTCTAATGGCACACGATCCGATAAGGCATAAATAACACCACCACATAACACTGCCAGTAGGGTCAGATAAGCAAAAAACCGCGGACTGAATACTCGGGTCTCTTCTTTTTCCACCAACTGCCGCTCCGTAGTATAACGAATCAGTCCCCGTGGATAACCAACCTTGTCCATAATCTCATTACAGGCATCGACACAAGCCGCGCACTGTATACAGGCTACTTGCAAACCATCACGAATATCAATCCCAGTAGGGCAGACCTGCACACACATTAGGCATTCAATACAATCACCTAAGTCTTCAGGATTGGTACCTTTTTTACGTGCGCCGCGAGGCTCACCACGCTCATAATCGTAAGAGACAACCAGTGTATCTTTATCGAACATCACACTTTGAAAGCGGCCATAAGGACAGATTTGAATACACATCTGCTCACGCATATAGCCAGCATTAACATAAGTAGAAAAGGCAAAGATAAATATTGAAACCCATATCCACGTTGCCCAATCAGGAAAGGGTATAAATCCGATCATTTGCCAACTTTGATATAGGGCATCTGTGCCCGACACATAGCTGACGAAAGTAGTTGCCGTAATCATCGAGAATACAAACCAAATAAAATAAACCAAAAAGCGCTTAAAAGCTTTGCTGACGCTCATCGGCTCTTTATCGAACTTAATACGTTTGTTACGGTCGCCAATCACCAATTTCTCAGTGTATTGGAACATATGCGTCCAAATAGTCTGCGGACACGCATAGCCACACCACACTCGCCCTGCGTAAACGGTGACCATAAATAAAGTAAAAGCCGCAATGAGCGCAAATGCTGCAATAAAGTAGAAATCTTGGGTTAAAAAGGTCATCCCAAAAATATAGTAATGTTGCGATGGGACATCAAACCATATGGCTTGCCTACCGTTATAACGTATCCACGGTAGAATGAGGAACAGCGCCAAAAATGCATACATACTGATAATACGGATATTTTGATAAAATCCTGTGACAAATCTAGGATGAATACGTTTTTTGGTGGCGTTAAGATCGACTTCAATAACAGGAATTCGATTGGGTTGTGGTGCTGACATAAACTTGCCTCTTTAAGAAAAGAATCAGTCTGCTGGCATGGGTAACAAACACCTATTTTAAAAACAAGATGCGTAGACGTGCGGTGTTATCAATGTCAGTAAGTAGTGGAGTCGTACTGCAAATCTGAATACTATTTCAACTACCAAATGAGCGATTATATATAACGAATTATAATAGCGACTATTTTAGCATTCTCCTTAGTATAAATGGGGAGACAATCTAAAAAAACAATCATTATATGAATATAAATAGCGATTGATAGCCTATGTTTTACCTAGTCTGTAGTCTTAGCTATCAGAAAAAATTGATGATCAAAATTATCTGTTAATAATGGATACTGACGTTCTAGTTAAATATCATTAACTCAATATATTGAACAAAATTATTTCAATAAAAAAGGAGAACTGCAATGACAGTTCTCCTTTTTAAATATTAACTTCTTATGAGTTAGCAATCTAACAAAGTGCTACTAATTAGCAGTAGCCGCTGCGGGTACTGCTGCTTTAGAAGCAGTGGCATTGGCAGGCATTGTTACTTTGGCTGTTTGCGCACCTCGGTCTGATAGCGAATAAACATAAGCAGCAAGTAACATAATACGCTCGTTACCTAACTTAGTTTCCCACTCAGGCATTACACCGGCGCGACCATAACGAAGGGTCTCACGGATAGTTTCGCGGTCACCACCATAAAGCCAAATATTATCAGTTAGATTAGGCGCACCTGTTGAAATCATACCTTTACCTTCTGGACCGTGACAAAGTACACAGTTAGTCGGTTCTTTAAATATGGTTTCACCTTGGGCAACTTTAGCTTGATCAAGATCATAACCAGGCTGATTGCCAGAGATAGACAGGACGTATTCTGCAACCGCACGTACACCATCTTCACCGATTTGATCACGCCATGCTGTCATACCACCAACGCGACCTTTATGTAGTGTGGTCAAGATATTAGTAGCTTCACCACCATATAGCCAATCGTTATCAGTCAGGTTAGGATAGCCAGTTGCACCTTTAGCGTTAGAACCATGGCACACCGAGCAGTTCTGTAAGAATAAGCGGCTACCGACCTTTAAAGCATTCGGGTTTTCAGAAAGCTTTTCTACATAAGGCGCAAGTTCTGCCGTTTTCTCATCAATTTTGGTCTGTAAGTCTGCTGGTGGAGTCTCGCTGCGACGCAATGTTGCTTGCATCTCAGATAGGCTAGCCAAGGTTTTAGTGGCACCACTAGCATCCGCTTTTGCCAAAATATTCTGCTCAAAGTTATCCGTAAATACTTTGTTGTTGCTCTCAAGGTCACTATTCAACTCGTTGTGAGAGGTCCATGGCACGGTTTTGCCATCCACTTCTACGGTTGCAATACCATCCCAGTGTTTTGGAAACATAGCGGGGAAGAATACCCAATAGGCAACACCCCAAATGATTGAACCAAAAAATATCACTAGCCACCATTTAGGCAGCGGCTTGTCGTATTCCTGAATACCGTCATAAGTGTGACCTGTGGTACCGTCTTCTTCTACTTCTGGCTTATATTTCAATACCATTAGTAAAACACCGAGGATAAACGCCCAGCACATGAAACTCAGTACGGTAATCCAAGTACTCCAAAAAAATGTCATCGTTTATCCTTATTGCGCTGCTCTTCAGATAAGGCTTCTACATCCTCGTCATCAAGCGCAAGTTGTGCATCTTCTTCGAAGCGTTTTTTGTTTTTTGGCGAATACGCCCACCACGCCACACCTATAAAAGCTACGAAGGCAGAAACGGTTGCAATTGTTTGTAATTCACCAATACCCATTAGCGCTGTCCTTCCATTGCAGTACCTAATTGCTGTAAATAGGCAACCAAAGCATCAAGCTCAGTGGCACCAAGCACAGCATCTGGCGCTCCTTCGATATCTTCTTCAGTATAAGGAACCCCGAAGCGATCGCGGAATAGACGCATTTTGGTTTGAACATTGGACCCATTAACTTCGTTGGTCGCAAGCCAAGGGAAACCAGGCATAACTGATTCAGGCACTAACGAACGTGGTGCGATGAGATGTTGTTTTTGCCAATCTTCAGAATAGCGGCCACCGACACGTGCTAGATCAGGTCCAGTACGTTTCGAGCCCCATAAGAATGGATGATCCCACGTTGATTCTGCAGCACGTGAGTACGGCCCATAACGTTCAACTTCAGCACGTAGCGGACGAATCATTTGGGTATGACAAACGTGACAACCTTCACGAATATAGATGTCACGACCTTCAAATTCAAGCGCAGTCCACGGTTCCATAGCAGGAAGGGGAGCGTTCACCCCACCTTCTTCAGGACCCTTGTTATCATATATTAGCGGTACGATTTCAACTAGCGTTGCAAAACTAATAGCAATCACAATACCGATGACCAACAAGCCTGTATTTTTTTCAATAATTTCATGCGGTGTACCAGCCATGATCGCTCCTTATACGTTAGCTGCCGAAGGTTTATCAACACTAGGTTCATGATCCGTTGGGTCAGCGATATCTACAGGCTTTCCTTCTGGCATCTTAAGTGTTTTATAAACGTTATATGCCATCACAAACATACCCGATACATACAGTAAGCCACCAAAGGCACGACCAATATATGGGAAATGTGAGAACTCAACCGTATCAACGAAGCTATATACTAAAGTACCATCTGGATTGGTAGCAAGCCACATCATGCCTTGGCCAATACCTGAAATCCACATTGATACGATATAGAAGATAGTACCCGCTGTCGCCAACCAAAAATGCGTGGTGATTAAGCTGATTGAATACATTTTTGGCTTGTTATAGATACGTGGTAACAGTACATATAACGAACCAATGGTAATCATACCAACCCAACCAAGTGCACCTGAGTGTACGTGACCGACTGTCCAATCCGTATTATGCGATAAAGCATTGACGGTCTTAATCGACATCATTGGACCTTCGAAGGTTGACATTGCATAGAATGACAATGCCACAATCATAAAGCGAATGATCGGATCGGTACGTAATTTATCCCAACTGCCTGATAAAGTAAGTACACCGTTAATCATACCACCCCAAGACGGTGCGAATAGGATGATTGAGAATACCATTGCCAAAGACTGCGTCCAATCTGGAAGCGCTGAATAATGCAAATGATGCCCACCAGCCCACATATAAGAGGCGATTAGTGCCCAAAAGTGAACGATAGACAAACGATAAGAATAAATAGGACGACCAATCTGTACCGGAACGAAGTAATACATCATCCCAAGGAAGGCTGCCGTTAAGTAAAAACCTACTGCATTATGCCCGTACCACCACTGCACCATCGCATCGGTTGCACCGCCAAATAATGAATAAGATTTAAACGCACTAACAGGAATAGCCATACTGTTTACGATATGCAGTAGTGCAATCGTAATAATAAAGGCTGCAAAGAACCAGTTAGCCACATAAATATGTGAGGTCTTACGTTTGATGAGCGTACCAAAGAAAACGATGGCATAAGAAATCCATACCAAGGCAATCAAGATATCGATTGGCCACTCCATCTCAGCGTATTCTCTGGTCGTAGTTAAACCTAGAGGAAGCGTAATCACTGCTGACACGATAACCGCTTGCCAACCCCAAAAGGTAAACCAAGCTAGGTAAGGAGCAAATAATCTTGTCTTACACGTACGTTGAACGATGTAGTAAGACGTTGCGAACAAAGCACTACCACCGAATGCAAAAATAACCGCATTGGTATGCAGTGGTCTTAGACGACTAAATGTCAACCATGGAATGTCAAAGTTGAGTGCTGGCCATGCTAACTGTGAAGCAATGAACACGCCAAGACTCATGCCGATGATGCCCCAAACTACGGCCATTATCGTAAAGAATCTTACGACAGTAATTTCGTACTCACGGTCAACTGGGGCGACTGCTGTGTTTTGTAAACTCATTGGATGATTCCTTTACAGCCCGAATTATCAACAGAATTAACTAACTCTCCGCGGCATCTGTATTATATAAAAATATATAACCAGATAAGGATTGCGGTACATGCTGTTTTTTGACTTATCTTATCAGGCTGACGTTATTAACTATCAAGCTAAGCTTTCGCTAGGTATCTGCTGCTGATGGGCAGAGAACAGCGCTAAAAATGCACGGCACTCACAGCTAGTCGATAGTAGGATTGTTAATAAAATGTCAGGTTTAATAAGAAAGTATGCCTTCCTTGAGCATCAAACATCTATTGAGGCGAAGTATTTATCTTCATTATTACTGATAAAAAAAGTACTAACGAAGATAAATACTGATATTCAACTGGTGATAAAAAACTTATCGACCATCAATGTATGCTAGCGGTGGCTGACAAAAAAACATGTTTACGTAATGTTTAGTTAAAACTCCCGACTCTGTTTAAGGGTATTGTAACGCAAACCTAATAAAATATCATCAGAACTATGCGCCAAAATACAAACTCTTTGGTAAAAATATTAGCAAGCAACTTATTATTGCTGCACTATCCACCTATTTTATACCCAATCTTCATACTATTCTAGGGGTGAAAAAATATACTGGTAACAAGGTTAAAAAACAAATTATTCACAAGGTTTTGTAACAATTGCAGTGCTAGCGCTACAAATAGGTTTTACTTATTATGAAGTCGCATCTTATAATGAGACTGAGTATGGTAAGTAATAGAGTGTTTTTGACAGCAATGTTAATAACACTTTGATCATTTAAATAGCGGTCAGGCTAGGGTTATAAACAGCATTAGCCTACCATAATAAGCATTAAGGATAATAATATGGCAGTTTTTTTGACAGATGAGTGGTTCGATCAAGTTGAACAGATGGGTAACGAGGCCGGTGAGTTAAATTTACCACCTGCGCTGGCTAATATGATTGTTAATCTCAAAGTATCTGACGCCGAACAAGATATCGAAGCCAGTTTCGCGGATGGTTTATTACATCGCGGCTTAAATGACGCGGCGACGACCACCTTGTTGCTTGATCGCAGCATTTTACAGTCGATCATCACAGATTTCGATACCAATGAGATCATGGGCGCGTTTATGGGTGGTAAAATCCGTGTCGAAGGTGATATGTCACAATTGATGGCGGTACAAACTGCCCGTCCAAGTGCTGAGCAAAAAGAGCTTTATAGCCGTATTAAATCAATGACCACGATGGCTTAATTTTTTATTGATTTACTTATGTTTAGCTCAAGTAAAAAGCCCCTAATGGATAATTAGGGGCTTTTTATTTGAGCGTTCAACCTGATTGTGAGCGCCCGTTAAATTCTAAAATGAGCGGTTCAAAGCTTACTAGCTGGCTTTTGATTGTTGTGCAGCCGCTTGTGGTTTCTGATTTTCTTTATAAATAGCAGCTTGTAGCCAGACATTCGCTTGCACATAATCATGAACTTTAATAGAGGTAGTCTCTGGCGTTTTGAGCGCGCCAATACGCACCACAAATGGATCGGCATCTTGCTCACGTAATATGACGACATCAAATAAAATGATTGGCTTACCATTGAATAGCGTGTCCTGCTTGCCAAGCACCTGACCTTGACACCATGCTTCGTCTTCTTGTCCCAAGGTGTCGCCAAATAGATAGGCACACATGTGGCCCAAATTGATCTCTACTGGTGCCATTTGTTCTTTGGTTTCTGGCTGCCACTCTTTGATCTGCTCTTGTAAATCGTCGGGTATTTTTCCGTCATTGGCAGCGACAATATCATTAAAGGCACGGTGATAGCGGATAGACTCTTGGTCTTCCACCATAATCACCTCGTTTTGTTCACTTAGCTTAATCTCATGCGCCCAAGCACTAAGATTGACGAAATAAGCCATATCTTGCTGATACAAATGACGGTTGGCGGTATAAAGTTGATCAAAAGCATAGATGATACTACCGTCAGTCGTGCGTAAGCGTAGTACCGCATCGTGTGAGTTGTCATTGACAATCATACGTTCGATTTTACATGTCAATCCATAGGGGCTATCAACACAAGGATAGGCATTGATAAAACATTCAGGCTTACCATCTTTCATAGCCAGTACTTGATTGATGTGACAAGGCTGGTCTTCAGATAGGAGCAAGCAGCTGTCTTTTGCGGCACTGACGCTGGTATTAAGTCCCTTAGGCATTGCGGCCTGCTCAATCATCTTCTGTAACCATTCTGGTACATCATGACTCATGTCATCGGTCAAAATACGCCAATGATCAGCATGACCTGCGGACTGCTCGTCAGTTAAAGTGATTTTGGTGGGAGATTGGATGTTTTTATATTGGTAATTAATAGTCATGAATATACTCAAACTTAAGTCAGCCATGAGGTTTGGCTCTGAAACTGTGATTGCTGACTACCATGCAACATCTTAGATGGTTGGTTTATGGTAGCTCGCAATGTCGTTAGTAAAGAGGCAACAAACAACAATGATGGGTTAATGACAATTGTCCTTAGCCTACAATATATAGGTATAGACGCAAAGAATAGCAAGTCCCTCATGAAAAATAATAATAAAACCTAAATTTTTATTAAAAAATCTGGGCAGTTTGCGCGAATGACTGGCACATATAAGCCGAATTGTGTCAAACTAGCTCCCTTTTGACAGCCGCATTTGGCTTGTCTTATACCCTGTTTTTGTGTTCGATTGATATGTTTCTGTGGCAGGTGCAAAATGTTGATGCCGCTGCCGCTATTTGTTTTGTAACATACATAAAGTCGCACGTAGATAAGATAAAGAGTTTGAATATGTTTCGTCCTTTAGCGTTATTTATCGGCTTACGGTACACCCGAGCAGAGCGTAGTAATGGTTTTATCTCCTTTATATCTCTAATCTCGATGATTGGTTTGACTCTTGGCGTGGCAGTATTGATTACGGTACTATCGGTCATGAATGGCTTCGATCGTGAGCTAAAAACTCGTATTTTGGGTATGGTGCCGCAAGCGACTGTCACTTCAACCGAGATTATTGGTGATTGGAAGCAAATAGCGGATAAGATTAAAGAAGATCCAGAAGTCGCTGCTGTTGCACCTTTCATTCAGTTGCAAGGTATGCTGACCTCCAATGGTCAAGTGGCAGGAATTATGGTCACAGGCGTTGACCCTGAGTATGAAAAAAACGTTTCTATCATTAACGAGCATATGGTGGAAGGGAGCATTGATACGCTACAAAATGGCGAGTTCAGTATTGTGCTAGGCGAAGGAATGGTGCAATCTTTGGGTTTGCAATTGGGCGACAAAGTGACTTTAGTGCTGCCAGAAGCATCGCCATCACCTGCAGGCGTGATACCGCGCTTTAAGCGTTTTACCTTAACCGGAATATTTACCATCAGTCCAGAAGTGGACAGTCTCATGGCATTTATTCCTATGGGTGACGCTGCAAAATTACTGCGACTCCCAGATGGGGCGCAGGGTATCCGTATGAAGCTTGATGATATCTTTAACGCACCGATGGCGGCGCAAAAAGCCGCAGCGATTGCACCTGAACAGTTGTATCCTAGCGATTGGACACAAACGCACGGTAATCTGTTTGGTGCCATTCAGATGGAAAAAGCAATGGTAGGGTTGCTGCTATTTTTAATTATCCTAGTTGCTGCTTTTAATATTGTTTCAAGTTTGGTCATGTTGGTCACCGATAAAAAAGCGGATATCGCTATCTTAAAAACTTTTGGCGCGTCCCCTCGTTTGATTACTCAGGTCTTTATGGTTCAGGGTATAGTCATCGGTTTTATCGGAACGATTGCTGGCACGATATTGGGCGTGATATTTGCGTTGACAGTCAGTGATATTTTGGGCTTTATCAACCAAAGCTTTGGTCTAAATTTATTTGATGCTTATTTTGTTAATTATCTGCCATCGCAGCTGCGCTTGACAGATGTGGTGCTGATTACGAGCGCGTCATTTGTGTTGAGCTTTTTGGCAACTATCTATCCAGCACGCCGAGCGGCTAAGATCCAGCCTGCGCAAACGCTGCGTTACGAGTAATATAAAGGCGTAAATGCCACTATAAATAAAATAAAGGAAGCATTATGTCTGCGATTTTAAAAGCGATCAATATCAATAAGATATATGATGAAGGCGCCGTCAGTACACAAGTATTGACAGGTTTAGATTTGACTGTCAATGCCGGTGAGCGTATAGCTATTGTTGGAACCAGTGGGTCAGGAAAAAGTACCTTGCTACACCTGCTAGGTGGACTTGATATGCCGACTAGCGGCGAAGTTTGGCTGCATGGTCAGTTATTAAATAATATGAATGAGACTGAACGTGGTGCGATGCGTAATAAGCACTTAGGATTTATTTATCAGTTCCATCATCTATTGGCTGAATTTACTGCCATTGAGAACGTTGCTATGCCGTTATTGATGCGCCCAAAAGTATCGACGACTGAAGCGCGTCAACAAGCGATTGATATCTTAAATAGTGTCGGTCTTGAGCATCGCTTGGCGCATAGGCCTGGTGAGTTATCAGGTGGTGAGCGTCAGCGCGTGGCTATTGCCCGTGCCTTGGTTACCAAACCATCACTTATTTTGGCGGATGAGCCAACTGGTAACTTAGATTATGACAATGCACAAAGCGTTTTTGGTCTGTTATCAGAGCTACAAAGCACGATGAAAACGGCGCTGTTGATGGTGACGCATGATCGCAATTTGGCCGCACTGGCTGATCGTCAGCTGCTCTTGCGCAATGGTCATTGGGAAGATTATTAAAGACTGTGATTTTAAATAGTGTGTTTTTAATAAGGTAAGTAATTGCCAGCGCGCTAAGTGTTTTATGCTAAATGCTACTGGGCAGTCTGTTTTTACGGTTAGACTTTTAATAAAAAATAAGATAAAAAAGAGGCTGCAAAATAGCAGCCTTTTTATTTAATGAGGATTGATGTTATGGATAAAGATGACGACCCGATTGCGGCTTTTGGTAGTATTGAAGAAGGTGATGAGCCTTTAAAGGCCTATATGGATCCGACGTTATTCGATACGATTGAGAAACAAGCACAAATAGATCTGCTTACCCCTGTTTTTGATGCTATCACGTTAGCCGGTGTTGATTTCGATTTGAAAGCTCAGGATAGCGCAACAGGTAAGCGCTACATATTACTTAAAGATGAAGCAGTGATTGATGTTTTTGTGATGGATACCAACCTTACCAATAATATTCTGAACACGATAGAGAAACATAAAGAAGACGATTTATAGGTTTAGATAACGATACCGGCTACCACTTTATATTACAGTAACTGATCAAGGTTTAGGTGGTTTATCGGAGGAGTTACTCTGACGTTTCTGCCAAGTAGTCACGGTTTTATAACGCCAGATCGCTTTAAATGCTAAGCCGCATACAATGCTGGTAATAATGGCTAGAATGGTGATACCTAAAGAAAAAGCCGATATTGATACGGTGCCTTTATAAGTAATAAATGGATTGGCGCCGTCTGACAATGCCCATAAGCTAAAATCAGCAATCATCCTGCCAATAAGCCGTAGACTAATCATCGGTACGTCAAGAATTTTGGCACCAATATAATAAGCCGCATAAAAGATAGGTAAGCTGGTGAGCGGATTGGTAATCCATGTCAGACCAAGCGCCATTGGTACATTAGCACGAAAAATAAGCGCGCCGATTAATGCCAATAACATTTGTCCTGGTAGTGGGAAAAATGCGCTAAGCACACCGATATAAACCGCTTTGTTCAAGCTATGCCGATTAAAATGCCACAAACGCGGGTCAGCAAGTTGCGGCGCAAATAGTTTTAATGTGCGACTTTCTAAAATTTGTTCGGGGGTAGGGAGCAAGTCTTGCAGACGTTTTTTTGGCACAGAATCGCCTTCGATCGTTATCTACAGCCCGCTCAATCATATTGATAGGCTAGTATGCAGTAATATTGTTAATAAAAAATACGGATAAGGATGTTATCAGAAAAACAGGATAATAATGTTGGATAATCACGATCGCAGTATGTGTCATCAGTATAGGGTAATATCAGTATAAATACCATTGCTCGATATAGCGGTTTTTATGGCTAAGGTAAGGATAACGGAACAACCCAATTCTTTATGTATGCTAATAAGAAGGTTCTTCTTAGACATAATTTAACATTCAGAATATCAAGCAAGGAGCGCTGGTGTACTGGTTAATTGGTAGCTTTATCATCATCGCTATGATGGGCGTTTTGGCAGTTGCCGATAGTATGGCGCTGCCAATTAATCCGTGGTTAATGGATATCGTAAATACTCCTATTCTATCTTTATCACTCATTTTTCTTGTCATTATTCTGCTGGTTATTAGCCAATTCAATATACCTTTCGTCAATAGTGTAAGCCCTTCTCGCCATTCATCTCGTTACTCTCAGCTTGCTGCTCGTATCGCCACTCATATCTTAGTCGCCATATTAGCAATCGGACTGGTTATTGGAAGTGCGCTGCAAGCCTTAGTTAGCCATCAACAGGCAGAAGCCACAAAAATCATTGAGCCAATGCGTGTACAGGCTTTAGTTAGTATCGAGGGTATCAGTGATAGCGTCTATGATGCCACCACTGATAGTGGCTATCGGCAAGTAGCTACCATCAGTTACGTAACGCCATTGGTATCTGAGTTGACGGCGCAAGATTTAGATACAGTTTCAGCGAATTATAGGGCAGGGCTTAATGATAGCCTAAGCACAAATAAAGTAAGTAACGATTATTTAAGTGAAAATGATTTAAGCGGAAATAGTACCGAAAATATCGAATATCGTGTATTGCTCAATGCTTATCCGAAAAAACCAGTTAAACAGTCATTAAATAAGCCATCTAAGAAAGTATCTAAAAAGTCATCTAAAAAATTATCTAAGCGCTTATCGAACAAAACAACTAAGCAAAATCAGATGATAGACTTAAATCATTTGCAGCCTGGTGATAAGCTATTTATGACCTTGACGCTTACGCCGCTTGCTACTTCTGAGCAAGCGCTAAACAACCCTTCAGGTTTTGATAGTTATCGATGGTTACGGGGTCGTCATATTGATGGGGTAGCCAATATACTGGCTACCAGTAGCTCGACTGTGGCGCTTAATGACTCAGCGTCGCTGGTAATATCTGATGATTCTTATCTAAAACGCTTACGTACTAGTATTGACCAAGGGCGTTGGCAGTTACGCCAACACTTTTATCAAGATTGGTCCGCAAATACTGCCGCAGAACAACAAGCGAAAGCAGTAACTTTAAGTTTGCTGACCGGCGATCGCAGTTTAATCAGTCGTGATACTAAAGATTTATATCAACTGGCAGGTATCTCGCACTTGTTGGCTATCTCAGGTACGCATGTTTTGTTTTTAGCAATTATGTTTGCAGGGGCCGTTGTACTATTGCTGAATCGTCTGTATCCAGCAGTATACCGTTATGTATCGCGCTGGCAATTACGTTGGTGGGTGATGATTAGCGCTGCGTTTATTTATGCGTTATTTACTGGGTTCGATGTACCGGCTGCTCGTACTGCTTGGATGTTACTGGCCGTAGGTGTGGCAAGGCTCACTTTATTGCCCATTAGTACCATGCGCGTATTATTTGCACTGGCAGTGCTAATGGCATGGCGCGATCCCTATGTATTATGGCAGGCAGGTTATTGGCTGTCCTTTATTGCCGTGGCGCTATTACTCAAATATGATGATACCTCACAGCAGCGTCAGCAATTGGAATCAAGCCAATCACCTACCTTTACTCATAGCTTCTCTCAGAATAGCCTCTCTCCGAATAACTCCTCTCCAAACAACCTTTATAAAAACCGTCATGTGCTTACACATATATGGATAGGTTTTAAACGTTTATTTAAATTACAGTGCTGGCTATTTATCGCTCTACTGCCTGTGACTTTATTGTTGTTTGGTAAGGCATCGCTGTGGGGTCTGGTCATTAATCTATTCGCGATTGGCTTATTTGGCTGGATCATTGTACCGCTGAATCTGTTAGCAGGACTTTGCTATTTGATATTACCTCCTGTAGCAGAGGGTATTTGGACGCTTGTCATCGCAATGGTAAGTAGTTTACATGAGCTGATAGCATGGCTAACGGCATTGCCTGCGCTATCAGATGCGTGGCTATATACACCCGTCAATTTGGCGATTTTACTCATGGTATTACTAGCCATGTTGCCTTGGTTGGTGCCCCGCGGTCTGATCAGTCGTTGGTTAGCACTACCGCCGCTCAGCCTTTTAGTCATGACCGTATATGCCAATCAGCAATCACTAACTATGACCCCGAGCTTATATATTTTGCCAACAGGTGATCAATATATAAGTGCTTCTTTGTTACAGTATCCTGTCATCAATAACACGGATAAGAAAAGTGTCAGTTGGCTGTTTTTAGCCGACCATAGACCTATCGATGCAAGAACAATGCCCGGTAGTTTGACAGCAGATAAATTATCTGACGCACTAGAGCAGCAATTGGGTAGCTTATCCGTTAATAAACTAGAGGGCATCGTAGTACAAAGCAGTAGTATTGGCGTGACTGATTCGCGCGCTTATGACAATACGCGCAATGCGATGAATCCCAAAGCCTCTGAGCTTTTACCAATGACAGTCGCTCAGCTAAGTCAGCGTTTACCGGTTAGCCAATATTGGCAAGCAGGGCGTAGTGAGCGTTGGTCAGCGCTTCAGGAAGCTTATAAAGTAGCCAATCACTCTCAGAGTGCTGCGACTATCAGTGCCCAACGCTGCGAATCAGGTAAAACATGGCAACTAGCGAACGGTGGTTTAACGTTGCAAGCAATAACAGGTTGGAGCAGTATAGAGGATGCCAGTGTTTGGGACTGCACTGTTGCTATTGATAGCAGCAAACCTATAAGGGTGCTAAAGTATCATGCAAGTGATCCACTCAAGTCATTACCTGTCACTGTACAAACTCTCACATCAAGCAGCCAACCACAGAACTCTCAAGAAAATAGCTCTCAATCACGTCTGATTTTGAATACAGATACTCATCAGCGCGTTTGGCAAATGTGGTCATTAATGTGCTCGGCTGAGACAAAAAATACAAATGTAGCAATGAATCGCACGACATGGCTTGGTCACAGTGCCTCGCATATATCTGCTGATGTAATCAACCGGCAACAAATACGTGAGATAATAACCTATGATGATAAGCCGTTAGAAGCTGCTTTATCTGTTAATGCTATTGTCGATACTGATACCTACATTAAGCCTTAGCCTTTATCTTGATAATATTGCCATTAGAAAATGCGCGTATTTCACAGATCCGCTATTGAACCATGAGCAAAATGGCACCATACTTAGAAGCCTATTCATACAGAAAGCTTGAACAGTAAGAAATATTAATTTTTGCTGTACATTAATTTTTGCTGTACATAGTTTCTATATCATCTCTTTTATTGTTTTACATTGTTTCTGACTTAGGAAGTTATATGCCCAACTGGCCACCAGACCCTAACAAACGTCCTGACAATTCGGCAAATCAGCCAGTGCCGATGCAGCAGTCAAGCCAGCCGAGCGGACAAGAATGGCGACTGATTGAAAATACTTTACTAGCCAGTGTGGTCGAGCAACGTCGCGCACGTCGCTGGAGTATTTTCTTTAAGCTATTGACCTTTGGTTATATTCTATTGATATTTTTGACGATCGGTCGTAGTTGCAGCACTGAAACAGCATCTGGTCTTGATGGTATCGATACCAGCAAGCCACATTTAGCAGTGGTTGAGCTACAAGGAACAATTAGTAGTGGTGATGTCGCCAATGCTTATGATGTCAATGACGCCTTAACTCGCGCTTTTAAAAATAGTAATTCAAAAGCGGTGGCTCTAGATATTAACTCACCGGGTGGCTCTCCCGTACAGTCTGACGAAATCTGGCAAACCATGATGGACTTACGTAAAGAGTATCCCGATAAAAAGCTTTATGCGGTGATTGGTGATATTGGTGCTTCTGGCGCTTATTATATTGCTTCAGCTGCTGATGAAATTTATGTCAATCCATCAAGCTTGGTTGGTTCGATTGGGGTTATTATGCCAAGCTATAATATAGAAGGCTTAATGGATAAGGTCGGCGTAGAAGATCGCACCATTACTGCTGGCGAGTACAAAGATATTTTAAGTTTGTCACGTCCACTCACTGATTACGAAGAAAAGCACGTCGAAAAAGTGCTGGCCAATACGCATAAACACTTTATCGATGCAGTGAAAGAAGGTCGCGGCAATCGTCTAAAAAATCCTGAACAGAATAAGTTGTTTTCAGGGCTATTTTGGACTGGAGAGCAATCTATCGCACTCGGTTTAGCAGATAAAAAGGGTAGTATCTCAAGCTTAGAAAAGCAGTTAAAACTTGATAATGTGGTCAATTATACCCCAACTGATCCGTTCAGCTTATTTATGGATCGCTTTGCGGTTAAATTGGGCGCAGGCGTTGGTTCAAGTATCAATCTTGATGTGTTACCACAACAAGAGGGTAATGCGCAGATGCGTTAATGACTTTATGTTTTAGATTTAATGTGTATGATTGTTGAGGCTGAGCGTATTATTATGCTCAGCCTTAATTGTATCTCATATTCAATTATTATAAAAAATATACCAAATATCTATTTAAATTAATGAGAGCCTGTCATGAATGGAATCAACTTGCAGACCTTTGCTGCGTTACCTGTATCTAAAATAACACAAAAGCCAGTCATTCATTTTGCCCATGCTAATGGGATGCCAAGTGCAGTCTACCAGCCGTTTTTTGAGAATTTAGCGGAATTTTTTACGATTGAATATATTGCTATGCTGGGTAACACCCCTGATTATCCGGTCGATGATCATTGGCGCAGTCTCACACAGCAAGTTATTAATAGTGTTAAAAATACCTGTGAGAAGCATGGTGTCACCCAAGTGGTAGGCGTTGGTCATTCGCTCGGTGCTATGTGTACCTTGCAGGCACTATATCGCGCCCCTGAATACTTTGCTCAAGCGGTACTCATGGATCCACCTTGGATTTATGGCAAAGTCAGTTTCCTATGGCATCTTGCTAAAACTGCAGATCGATTACCAATGATGAATAATCGCTTGATGGATAAGTTATCACCAGCTGGGGTGTCTAAGCATCGCCGTGACGTTTGGGATAGCCGAGAAGATGCCTATGATAAAATGCGCCATAAAGGGTTTTTCAAAAATTTTGATGAGCGCAGTTTTCAGGGCTATATCGAGCATGGTTTACATGAGCGCGCTGATGGCAAGGTGACACTCGCCATCCCCAAAGAAAGTGAAGTTGCGGTCTTTCGAACCAATCCATCGTGGTATTGGCTGAGCCCAAATCGTGCGCCTAAGCCTCCCGTTACTCTGATTATTGGCAAGGACAGTGTGTTTTTGAAGAGCCGCTTCCCGCAGAAAATAAAATCACGCTTGGATATTCCATATGAAACTCATGCAGGCGGTCATATGTTTCCACTCGAGCATCCAGAATCTGTATCACTGCAAGTGTTAGCGTTGATAAAAAAACAATTGCCCGCTTGAGTTACGACGTTATGCTAAAGCCAAATCCAACGATGACTGTAAATAACGACTCTGCTGCACAGTCTAACCATTTGCCATTATTTTCGCGCTTAGGCACCTTGCTACTTGTCATAGGAATGGTGGTTACGTTTTTTATTAGTCAATTAATAGGCGTTTATATCGCTGGCAAACTATTATTGCCTGCCGCTAAAAATGCAAGCGTAGGCGATATTTTCTTTTTTGGTAGTAATGATGGAACGGTGGTCAGTATTTCTATCATTATAGGCTGTCTACTATTAGTGGCAATCAGCGTTTTAATCATTCGCCTAAGAGGAGGTGATTTACGCCAGTATTTGGCGTTAAAGCCGTTTTCATTAGCGGTTGGCGTGGGCATGATAGGATTGCTGGTGATATTTATGATTGGCAGTCAGGCATTAACGTATTGGCTTGATGCGTCGCCGCTGGCGTTTGTAGACCCTTTATATCAGTCTGTGAGCTCAGTATGGTTACTGGTTTTTGCGATGGTCATTGTCGCGCCACTTTATGAAGAGCTGATATTTCGTGGCATATTATGGTCAGCCATTGCAGAGCAATTCTCTAGCTCATTATATTCCGAGCATCGGGGGGCGATAGTTGCGAGTTTTGTGACCAGTTTGATATTTGCCGTCATTCACTTGCAATATGGCATTTATGAGATAAGTACCATTGTGGTACTGGCGTTGATATTCTGCTATGCGCGTATCAAATCAGGCTCGTTATGGCTGCCAATATTATTGCATATTATAAATAATGGTGCGGCTATGGGGCAATATTTAGCGCAAGTTGCATAAAGCAATAACGGCTGTTCGCGCATACTTAACAGCCATTATGCCATATTATAAATTTAGCTAAGCATCAGGGTTTAATAGTAAAACCTCATCCGCAGCGCGTTTGATATCGTCAATCGTTAAGTGCGGTTTACCACTCAACGCCTGTCGCCATTTTCGTGCACCCGTCAGCCCTTGGAACAACCCTAAATAATGCCTAGTCATCGTTGAGAGTGCTTCACCTTTAGCTATTTGCTCTTCTAAATAAGTATAGAGCTGCGCTAAAATATCTGAACGTTTAGGTGCTGGCTCGCCCCATAAGCTATTGGCTTCTGCTAATAAGTAAGGGTTATGGTAAAACGCTCGTCCAATCATCACGCCGTCTATATGCTGCAAATGTGTGGCAATATCAGCAACCGTCTCGATACCACCATTAATCTCGATATCAAGCGCTGGAAAATCTTGTTTAAGACGGTAAACATCCTCATAGCGTAGCGGCGGTATCTCGCGATTTTGCTTAGGACTTAAGCCCTGTAGCCACGCGGTACGCGCATGAACGATGAATCTTGTACAACCGCCCGCCGCCACTGTTTGCACAAAATCTGCCATAAACTCGTAACTGTCAAAATCATCGATACCAACACGGTGTTTAACCGTCACTGGGATATCGACCGCCGCTTGCATGTGTCTCACTAAATCTGCAACTGTATTGGGCTCCGCCATGAGGCAGGCACCAATCTTATTATGTTGTACGCGGTCAGATGGACAACCAACGTTGATATTGACCTCGTCATAGCCATGCTGCTGAGCGAATTCGGCACATTGGGTCATCTCAGCGATATCTGCACCACCAAGTTGCAGCACCAGCGGGTGCTCAAGCGTATCAAAGCGTAGATGCCGCGCACGATTACCGTGTATCAGCGCACCAGTACTAATCATCTCGGTATACAGATAGACATGTGGATTAAAGAGGCGCGCAAAATAACGGTAATCTGTGGTGGTCCAATCGATCATAGGGGCGACCGAGAGTCGTTTATTGGTCATATCAACCATGTTTGGTAAGCCTTAGTTTTTCAAGAGATTTTGATTAGATTCTTCAAGTGTGGTTTTTGATATTTAGATTCTATATGGCTATTTTGGATGGCAATTGTATAAGGCACAATGGTTCAACTGCGCATTGCACCTTATGGGTAATCTATAAGTTCATTCTATATAAGTTAAATGGTCACTAAGTCAGATGGTAAGAGAACCCAATAGCAGGCAAGTTGACTAACCCTTACCTAAATGACTTCATCAATTTTTTTGAATTCAGGCAAGTTATAAAAATAAACACCCATTATTATTCCAATAAAACCGATGAACGCGATGTAGAGTGCAGGTGAAAAACTCACATATAGAGTGGCATAACCCAGCCCAAAAGGCACCAATACACCTACAATGCCGTAGGCGATATTATAACAAAAAGCCATTCCTGTTAGGCGTACATTGGTTGGAAATAATTGCACAAGGATAGCCGGTATCATACCAACGATGCCAGCACAAAATCCCAAAAGGGCATACATAATTAGGATGTAGTCGCCACTTGCTTGCAGATGATAAAAAAAGGCAAACATTTGGGCGATTAATAAGATAGAACCTATCGTCAAAATTTTGCCAAAATTTTGGTGGTTAGAGATGATGCCATAAAAGACACAGCCAAAAATCATAAAGACAATGCCTAGGCTGTGTGAAAAACCAAATAAATCACTGTCTAATGTAAAGCGTAATTCAATTAAATCAGGTAGCAAGAGCACGACGACGGTCGTTATACTAGAGACAATTAGGGCTAAAACCATGCCAATAAATATGGAATGCTTACAATGCTTAAAAAGAAGGGTAAATGGTTTAGCAACATACTCTTTCGGTTTTGAGTTTTTCATTTGAGCAAAAAACGGTGATTCATCTATCCATCGCCATCCTAATAACGGCAAGACACTGAGGATGGCTGCAACAAAAAACGGTATGCGCCAGCCATAATCAGCAAGTTGGTCAACGGTCATCGAATTGCTTAACCAAAGAAAAAAAGCATTAGAGAATAATACACCTGTAAAAAAACTGGCGGTGACATAACTACAGCCCACTGACAGGTATTGGCGCGGTACATGCTCAGCTACGAAAACCCAGGCAAGCGGTACATAAAGACCAAATGCCATCCCTTGTATCAGTCGTAATATGATAAATAAAGCCGGCGCAATCAATCCCAGTTGTGCATAAGTAGGCAAGCAAGCCATGGCTAATACACTGCCAGCAGTAACCAAAATACTGATTAATAGCATGGGTTTGCGACCTTTGATATCACCATAACGACCAAAGATGACGCCGCCAAGTGGGCGCGCCAAATAACCAATGGCAAACAGTACAAGCCCCTGTATTTTTATAGTAGCAGGATCGGTAATAGCAGGGAAAAAAGAGGCTGCAATAATATCTGCGAGGTATAAGTAAATCAAAAAATCAAAGAACGCGATTGCGCCGCTGAAGCAGATAAACAGTACTGTATTTCTGTCTTTAGAGGACATTAGTGCATATTCAGAACGAGAGGGCATAATAGGTCGCGCATCCACATATGAGAGTATTTGTTAAAAAGGTCATTATATAGATAACCAGCTATAATAAAAAACGACAAATCAGTATCAATAAATAATGATTTGCCGAAAAAATAAAAGTTATTGAGCTGAGAGGTTTGAAAAGCAAGCACTTAAATTAAGAGCATTCAAGTGCTTATTAGAAATTTAAAGCTTATCAGATAAAGTTATGACTATTATAACAGCCAATCGATCGGTAACCATGACATGATAGTAAGCCAAACATGGTCGCTCACATCGACGCGCGGCTCTGAATCGTAAATCACTTTTTTATTATCTTCAATGGTATGCCACTGTAAATTGCCATTATCTTGTAATTTAACCTCATAAGCTTGGCTTAATAAGTCGTCGCTCAACGCATCATGTAACTGGGTGGCAAGTTGATCGTCATTGATAATCACCCCCATCTCAGTATTGATATTAGCGGAGCGAGGGTCAACATTATAGGAACCAATGAATACTTGATAATCATCTACCGCAAAAGCCTTGGCATGTAGGCTGGTTGATGATTGACTGCGTGCTTTCCAGAGTTTGTTTTCGCGTTTTTCTTCACCAGCGGTCGCTTTTAGCTCATAGATTTTGACCCCCGCGCGCAGCAAGCTAGGACGCCATTGGCTATAACCAGAATGTACAGCCGTGACATCGGTTGCATCAAATGAATTGGTCAAAATCTTGATATCGATACCAGATTCGGCTAATTCTACCAGCGTATTGACACCGTCTTTGGTCGGTACAAAGTAAGAGGATATAATGGTCAGTTTTTTTGATGGGCTACCTAATAGAGTGCGTAGTTGATGAACCAAATTGGTGTCTGCTGGCACCGTTTTGGTCAATTTACCCACGTCATCACTTAAAAACTGCATATCCGTCCAGCGGAAGGGCACACGCTTATTGATTAAATCTGTATCAATAGAAGAGTCATCAATCGCAGTCTTATAAATCGCTAAGCTACTTTTATTGTTATTTTTCTCATCTGCTCTTAACTTATCTAATCCTTCTAAGAAGTCAGTTGTTTCCCCTTTATCGAGTTTGGCTAAGGTTTCGATATCAAATGATATCGGCGCCGACCAGTAGTCGGCAAAACTATTGTCTATATCTGCCACCACTTTACCAATCAGTAAAACATCCAAATCAGCAAACTGACTATTTTTATCGTTGCTAAGGTATTCATCGCCAATATTACGCCCACCAATGATGGTGATTTGCTTATCAAAAATCATGCTTTTATTGTGCATGCGTCTATTGATACGAGGCAGGCCTGTCAGATAGTTTAAGGTTTGAAATTTACGATACATCAATGGATTGATGATACGTACGGCGATATTGGGGTGACTGGAAAAACGTAATAAATGCTGATCGAACTTAGCGTTATTATTAAAATCATCCAGTAATAGACGAACAATGACCCCGCGCTCAGCAGCATCCCATAAGTCTTTTAGCATCAGCTGACCCGCCTGATCATCATGCCAAATATAATATTGCGCATCGATATTGCGTGTCGCCATGCCGGTCAAAATACTGCGTGAGGCAAAAGCGTTGGCACCGGTGACGATCGGATGGTAGCCTGACAAATCGGGGTGAATGTCGTTTTGTTCACTAATGGCCGCAACCAAATCAATACTATCCGTGTTTGAGTTGGTAATACTCGTACCGTTATCCAAACGCTTTATTTGAACCCTATCTGATTTTTTATTGTCTTGTTGGTATAACGCTTCAACACGTGCCGATAGTGCTTGGCTCTCAGGTAAATGCGGCTGCTTTGGTAGAATTTGGCATCCACTAAGACATAAAGTCAGGCCGAGTGTCAGACTCAACGATAAGTTGCTTGGTTCTATAGTGAACATCGACATAAATAAGTTACCTTAGTGAGCCTTAATATAATAAAAATTTGCCGAAAAACGTGCGTGAGCTTTGTGACGGTTTTGCAGATGACAATACTAATGACAACACTGATTATGAGGCATAGGATAATATCAGCCCAAGGTAGATTTTAAATGGCCGCTAAGTTTATCAGTTGTCGGCAGCTGTGCCTATTATAAATACGTTGTTTTTGTTAGATGTAGCCTTGGTGATTTCTTTCATATCGTCTTAATCAACAGGTCGATCAGTATTCAAAAATAATATGTAGTGAGTATCTGAAACCAGCTGTTTGGAATAAGTTGACATGATATGATAACGCGAATAAATGATGTTTATAATCAACAATAAGCCGTATTTTTAATAATAACCAGTGCAATGGAAAAATTATGAGTCAGTCGCAAGTGGATAGTGAAAGCAATTTGAATACATTAGATCCAAACTGGCGCGATGATGCGCTAAATTTAGAACTAGATTATGGCATGCAAACCATTGCTGTGCGTGCAGGACAGCATCGTACGGATGAGGGCGAACACTCAGAAGCTATATTTACCACCAGCTCTTACGTCTATCACTCAGCAGCTGATGCTGCCGCCCATTTTGATGGCACAAAAACTGGCAACGTCTACTCGCGCCATACCAATCCAAGTGTGCGTACCTTTGAGCGTCGTTTAGCCGCGCTTGAAAACGGTGAGCGCGCGGTTGCCACGGCTTCGGGTATGGGTGCGATTTTGACCATGTGCTTGGCGTATTTAAAAGCTGGCGATCATCTACTGGCTGCCAATCAATTATTTGGCTCATCTATTGGTCTGTTTAATAACTATATGGCTAAGTTCGGCGTTGAAGTCAGTTACGTTGACTGCTTCGACAATGACGCATGGTCAAAGGCTGTTCAACCAAATACCAAGGTTATTTATTGCGAAAGCCCAAGTAATCCATTGGCGCAGATTTGTGATATCGGTTATTTAAGTCAACTATGTAAAGCCAATGACATACTATTGGTGGTTGATAACTGTTTTGCGACACCTGCATTGCAACGTCCACTCGATTTGGGTGCTGATGTGGTGATTCATTCTGCGACCAAATACTTAGATGGACAAGGTCGAGTGTTGGGCGGCGCGCTGGTCGGCAGTGACAAACTAATGCAAGAAGCCTTTACCGTGATACGTTCAGGCGGTATCAGCATGAGTCCATTTAATGCATGGGTGTTTACCAAAGGGCTTGAGACGCTTAAGTTGCGCATGCAGGCGCATTGTGCCAATGCCAATCAGGTAGCTGATTTTTTAGTCAATCATCCCAATGTTAGTGTTGTGCATTTCTCAGGTTTGAGCGATCATCCCTCACATGAATTGACCAAACGCCAGCATCATATGAAAGATGGCTACGGCGCGATCATGGGCTTTGAAGTTAAAGCTACCGATAAACTTGATCCAAAAGCTGCTGCTTGGCATGTGATTGATTCAACGCAAATGGTCTCTATCACCAACAATTTAGGTGATGCCAAAACCACCATTACTCATCCTGCGACCACCACTCATTTCCGTCTGACGCCTGAAGCACGAGTGGAAGCTGGCGTTAAAGATGGTCTTATCCGTCTGTCAGTTGGTCTAGAAGATGTCGAAGATATCATCAAAGATTTGGCGCGTGGTTTAGACAGTTTGTAAAGATAACGGTATAATCGCTGTTAGTGTTTTATTTTAACTCATGACAATATCAATTATTTATTATTACAAAACAAAGAGGCAACTATGAATATTCAAGCATTAATGCAACAAGCACAAACGATGCAAAAGAAAGTCGAAGCAAACGTTGAAAATGCTAAAAAAGAGCTGGCCAATAAAGAAGTTCATGCAGAATCGGGTAGTGGTCTGGTAAAAGTGACCATGACTGGTCGTCATGTGGTCAAGCGTTTGACCATCGATCCAAGTTTGCTTGAAGATGAGCCAGATATGATCGAAGATTTGATTGCAGCGGCTATCAATGATGCCGTCCGTCAAGCAGATGAGTTATATGAAGAAACGATGGCTGGTGCTACCTCAGGTATGGGTCTACCACCAGGTATGCAAGGTATGTTCTAGGCTTTAATTTGCGTTAAATATGACACATTGAATTTAGAAACGGGGTTGTTATCGACACGATACGACCCCATTTTCATAGCTATGGTTTCTAAATAAAGGAAGACACTTTGCTTACAGCCAAATTTGATCAGCTGGTCAAACAGCTGCGTATTTTGCCGGGTGTGGGTCAAAAAAGCGCCCAACGTATGGCGCTACACCTACTCACCAAAAAACGTCCACAAGGGTTGGCGCTTGCCCAAGCACTCGATGAGGCAATGCGTGATATTGTTGAATGTCAGCGCTGTCATAGCTTTAGTGATGAGGCGATTTGTCCTTTATGCCAAGATCCAAGGCGTGATGACAACCTATTATGTGTGGTCGAAACCGCTGCTGATGTCATGGCGATTGAGCAGACGGCAGGCTATCGTGGGCGTTATTTTGTCTTGGGTGGTCATCTGTCACCGATTGATGGTATTAGCGCTGATGATCTAAATATTGAGCAACTGGTTTGGCGGGTGAAACAAGAGCCGGTAGAAGAAATAATATTAGCAACCGGTACTACGGTTGAAGGTCAGACTACAGCACACTTTATCAGTGAAGCGGTCAGCCGTCATGTTAATAAGGTGACACGTCTGGCGCAAGGTGTACCGATGGGCGGAGAGCTTGAATACCTTGATAGTATGACGCTTGGTCAAGCCATGCAAAATCGCTCTTTTTTATAGTATCTATATAGCATCTTTATAAAATCGAATGCTTGCCCATTTTCTTTTATGATATTGTTATAATTGCTTTATTATTGTTTTCTCCTTTAATTTTATTAAGACGTGTTTTAGCGTTTTATTTTCCCTTATCAATGCAGGTATCTGCCCGTGTCCAACAACGCTTTAACCGATTCAAACCTTCAAGACAAACTTTCTGCTGTTACTGATGACTTATCAAAGCAATCAGACAATACTGATGTAGAGTCAGCAGATTTGCCACTAGAACCAGATATCGATGCGCTGTTAGATATCGCCGATGAAGTTGCTATCACTTGGGTGCGGCAGCAAAGTGGATTGAATGAAGTGATTGAGGCATTAGCCACTTGCGGGCGGGTGGCATTAGATACTGAGTTTATCAAGCGTGATACTTATTATCCGCGCTTGGCATTGGTACAGCTTAACGTTGGTGATCATATTTATCTATTAGATGCGCCGCAGCTACAGCTAGATGAGTTGTGGCAAGCCCTAATTAAAGTGGATGTGGCTATTTGGCATGCTTGCGGTGAAGATTTGGGTATTTTTTACCTATTGTCTGGCTGCCCGCCCTTGACCAATATTTTTGATACCCAAATTGCCTTATCTTATTTGACGGGACAATTGCAAATGGGCTATCAGCAGGCGCTTGATGAGCAATTGGATATGCATATCGATAAAGAACAAAGTCAGTCAGACTGGCTACAGCGTCCGCTATCAAATGAGCAAGAGCAGTATGCGATTGATGATGTACGCTTTTTGCCAGCGTTATATTTGAGCCTTGAATATGAGCTAAAAAAGCAGAATTTATACGATTATGTGTGGGCCGACTGTCAGTTATACGCCCACGATTTATATAAAGCACAGCATGTTGAAGATGAGGCCATGTATCTGACCATGGCTGATTATCGCTATACCTCACAACAAATGGCGGTATTACAAGCAGTTGCGACATGGCGTGAGGAGCTTGCACGTGCGACTAATCAACCTCGTACTTTTGTGATTAAAAAACAAGCGGTACGTGAGATTATCACTGAAAATCCAAGCAATATGCGTGAGCTTGCGCACAAAACGACCATGCACCGTAGTATGCTGCGCCTATATGGTGAAGAGTTAATGAAGGTGATTAAGGACGCAAAAATGCTTGCGCCTGTTGAGCATCCACCTTGCTTACTGCCCCCTTATCGTTCTAAAAATAAAGTGCTATCAAAAGCGGTGCAAGAAGCAATAGATAAACAAGCAGAGAAAATCGGTGTACCCGCTAGCGTACTGATGCGTAAAAAATGGCTAGGACAATTGTACGAAGTTATCGCCTTTGAGCAAGGGCTAGCAGCATTACCACAAGGCTTAAAAGGCTGGCGTAATAAATGGGTCACGCAAACATTGATTCCAGTGATTGAAGCGCATAAAAAAGAGCTACAACAAGGTATGGGAATTAACGTTTAATTTTTATTGATATTGATTAACGTTTAAATTGACCATGTTGTAAAAAATATCCGGTCTGCTTAGCGACGTCATTATCGACCAACATGCCGGTATGTGATACTGGCATGATTAAATGGTCTGTAGCAGCTTCAAGTTGAGTTTCTTTTAAATAAACCGTACCATCATGGACAAGATGTTCATCGAGCAGTGGATTACCAGCTTTACGTAGTTTGCGATTGTGATACTGCAAAAATACTTGCCCTAAACCGTAGGGGCGATTGCCAGCGATGATACCCAAGGTGATATGCTCAGGTAATGGCGCAACGGTACCATCTAAAGCGTCCACATACGATTTTCCTACCATAGCAGGTGTCAGTCGCCAAATATAATCGGCGCATATACTGCCAATATGCGGTGTACCAAGCGTCACGCAGCGTCCGATCTGCCACTGCGGATAATGATAAACAAAATCACGAATGATAAGACCGCCTAAACTATGCCCGACCAGATCTATGGGTTGGTCAGGATGATGATGTTGCTCAAGCCATTTATTAAGCCGCTCACTATTGGTTTGAATGCCATCGCGCATACTACGATAGCCATATTGATGAGTGTCAAGCCCTTGCGCTTGTAGGCGTTTAGCGAGTGGACGCATAATCCATGCGGTTTGATGTAAGCCGTGAATAAGAATAGTGCGGTTTTTTTGCTGCATAGTATTTTCCAAGAAAAGGTTTTTACTTAAATAAATTAGCTTATATTCTAAGTATATTAAGCTTTTATGACAGCTTTCAATATTGAAAGTACATAAATAATATATGACTGAACAATAAACAGACCAAATAAAAACCTCCAAGTCAGTAGCTGACTTGGAGGTTTTTTAAGTTTCATAACAGACAATTTACTGAGAAGTCTGTTATTGGAAACTACATGTAGTTTTCAATACTTGGGCAAGAGCACATTAAGTTCTTATCACCGTAAGCGTCATCAATACGACCAACGCTTGGCCAGAATTTATGTTCGCGTACATAAGGTAATGGGAATGCGGCTACATCACGGCTATACGGATGTGACCAGTCGCTACTGGTAATCACAGCGGCGGTATGTGGTGCATTGACTAATGGGTTGTCCTCTAATGTCCAACCATCTTCGCCAGCTTTGGCTTTCATCGCTTCAGCTTTGATAGATTTCAGTGCATTAATAAAGCGATCCAATTCTTCTTTTGATTCAGACTCAGTAGGCTCAATCATCAAGGTGCCTGATACTGGGAAGCTCATGGTTGGGGCGTGGAAGCCATAATCCATTAAGCGTTTGGCAATATCACTTTCACTGATGCCGGTCTCGTCTTTTAATGGGCGAATATCGATGATACATTCGTGCGCCACACGGCCATTTTTGCCAGCATACAAGATAGGGTAGTCACCTTTAAGCTGATCAGCAACATAGTTAGCGTTTAACAATGCAAGATTGGTCGCTGCTAACAAGCCATCACGGCCCATCATGGTAATATACATCCAAGAGATTGGCAAAATGCTCGCTGAACCATAAGGGGCAGCTGATACTGCTGAGCACTCATTTTGCGCATTATGTACAGGGATAATCTTGTGGTTGGCAATAAACGGTGCCAAATGCGCTTGCATACCGATAGGACCCATACCTGGGCCACCGCCGCCATGAGGAATACAGAAGGTTTTGTGCAAGTTCATGTGCAATACATCAGCACCCACTTCCGCTGGTTGCATGATAGCGACCTGTGCGTTCATGTTGGCACCATCCATATAGACCTGACCACCATGGTTATGAATGAGGTCACAAATATCACGGATACCTTCTTCAAATACACCATGGGTTGATGGATAAGTAATCATCAAGGCACCTAGATTGTCGCTGTGCTCTTCACATTTAGCGGTTAGGTCAGCAATGTCAACGTTACCATTGTCATCAGTTTTGACCACGACCACTTTCATGCCCATCATGATGGCGGTTGCAGGGTTAGTACCGTGTGCAGATTGTGGAATCAGGCAGATATCACGATTCATTTCACCCAACGACTCATGATAACGGCGGATCGCAAGGATACCGGCATATTCACCAGAGGCACCAGAGTTTGGCTGCATAGAGATTTCATCAAAACCAGTGATGGCTTTAAGCTGCTCTTGTAAGCTATCAATCATCGCTACATAGCCAGTTACTTGATCTACTGGGGCAAAAGGATGCACGTTTGCAAACTCAGGCCAAGTAATCGGTAACATCTCACTGGTCGCATTCAGTTTCATGGTACAGCTACCAAGGGCAATCATACTACGGTTCATCGCTAAATCTTTATCTTCTAAAGATTTTAAATAACGTAGCATTTCATGCTCGGTATGATGCGAGTTAAATACTGGATGGCTTAGGATATCATCGGTACGTAAATGCGCTGCATCTAATGAAACAGTAGCCGCTTCTGGTAGGTCATGTGCTTTGCTAACAAATAACTGGGTTAGGACGCTAAAGTCTTCTTGGTCACTGGTTTCACTAAAAGCAACGCCCAGTTTATTATTGCCAAGACGCCATAAGTTATAACCAACATTATCCGCATTTTCAAAGATTTGCGTCGCAAGCTGCTCTGAACCACAATCAACAACCACGGTATCAAAGAATTGGTCATGAACAACGCTTAACTTATTGTCACCATTGGCATTTTTAATCACGTCAGCAAAAGCAGTGGCAAACGCATGAATACGGGTAGCAATACGCTTAACGCCAGTTGGACCATGATACACCGCATACATACCCGCTAAGTTAGCAAGTAGTACTTGTGACGTACAAATGTTTGAGTTGGCTTTTTCGCGGCGGATATGTTGCTCACGAGTTTGTAGCGCCATACGTAGAGCGGTATTGCCTTGAGCGTCTTTTGATACGCCAATGATACGACCAGGTGCTGAACGTTTTGCTTTATCGGAGAAGGCAAAGTAAGCAGCATGTGGACCACCAAAGCCCATTGGAATACCAAAGCGCTGGGTGCTACCAAGTGCTACGTCTGCACCCATATCGGCAGGTGATTTTAACAATACTAAACTCATGATGTCGCTGACAACTGAGGTATAGGTTTTGTTTTCTTTCACTGCCGCGATAACGTCGGTTAAATCTTTAACATCACCTTCTTGGCCGACATATTGGAATAATGCACCAAAGTAATCACCAGACTTAGCTAGCTCGAAATCACCAACGACAACGTCAAAACCAAAGTATTTGGCGCGAGTATTAACAACGTCTAGCGTTTGTGGATAAATGCGCTCATCAACAAAGAATTGGTTTGATTTGCTTTTGCTCATACGTTTTGACATGGCCATAGCTTCTGCAGCAGCCGTTGCTTCATCAAGTAATGACGCACCAGCAAGCTCAAGACCCGTCAAATCGATACAAACTTGTTGGAAGTTAAGCAATGCTTCTAGACGACCTTGGGCAATTTCAGCTTGATAAGGCGTATAAGCGGTATACCAGCCTGGATTTTCTAACACGTTACGCTGAATAACGGCTGGCATGCGCACAGGCGAATAACCCTGACCGATATAGCTTTTATTAACGGTAATACCGTCTGCCATCTTGCGCAATTTGGCGAGAGCAGCGTGCTCACTCATGGCAAGTGGTAAATCTAATGCTTTATGCATACGTACTGGCTCAGGGACAGTATCATTGATAAAGCTTGCCATATCTTTATAACCAACAGCACTAAGTAAATTCGCTTGCTTGGTTTCATTAGAGCCAAGATGGCGATAAACGAATTCAGCTTCGTTAAATAAACCTTTAAAGGTATCGAACGTTGGGTTTTGAGAGATAGTCATGACAATCCTTGGTTAAGGGAGGAATAAAATAATAATGATGAAGCTTGCTTTTAATAGTTTAACTTGAGCGTTTTATGCTTTTAATATTCAGGTAAGAGTTAAGTCGTTTTTACCACACAAGTACCTGCAATGAAGTCTCCTAGCCTACGAAAATAGCTAACATATAAGATATAATCAATTGCAGCGGGTATTAGTAAAAAATTTAATAAAGCTAAACTGTTTCTAATAATTGATCTTATAAAACCTATTGAATTCTGAGTTTTAAATTCAATGACACGAATATTAAGCAAACGTTTTCCAATGCTTTGACCATTTATACTATCGCTCAGTAAGAAAAGAGAGAAAAAAGCAATTTCAGGTAAAGCTGTTTCTCGACCAAATAGTGTAGATATTAATGTGTAGATCGAAAAACATACAATTAAATCAATAAATTTAGCAATAAATCTAATGTGTAATGCCGCCATTTGCATGATTATATTGTCCGTTTATTAATTATACGTAGTGCACAAATTGATTTTGCTCAAAGCGAAACTGGGTATTGTAGACGCCATTGTCCGCACGCTCGCCAGCCCCAATCATCATAACGATATGATGCTCGTCGCTTAACTTTAACAAGCGCTTCATGGCAGGTTCATCGAAGCCGCCCATCGGACAGCTATCAAAGCCATGCGCTCGTAGTGCCAACATCAAGTTTTCGGCAGCTAAAGAGGTGTTATTGGTTGCCCAGTTTTTTGTATCTTCAAAGGTATAGTAAGGCGATTTGATCGGACCTTTTACACGCCTAACCACTTGAGTTGCACCCCATTTAGCGGCTGATAGCATATTGGCTGGCCCACGCAAAAAGTCCATGGCAACGACTTTGGTGTAGTAGTCTTTGACTTTTTTTGGAACCGGTGTATCAGGATATTCACGTAGAATCTGCTTAGCATGGTCATGCCAAACGTCAGTACGAGCAACGACAGCGATTAAGCGCGCTGATGTTTTTGCCGCATTTTGATTCATGCAGTTTTTGACCGCGCGTTTGCGATTATCAGCATCATCGATAACATAAAACTCCCATGGCTGTAGATTGCTAGAGTTCGGCGCTAGCATAGCCAGACGCAGACAGTCTGCTAATACATCGTCAGGTATTGGCGTGTCCGTAAAACGGCGCACCGAACGGCGCGACTCTACTATGTCGCGAAACGCTTGTAGCTGCGGGGTATGATTAGGCGTAGCGAGGCTGTCTTTACTATGAGTGTTGGGGTTCATATTAGGATCCATGCTGGGGATTGAGTAATCAACTTGAGTCATTATCGATTGCACATCTTTAAGATAAACTGACAAGTGATTAATACGAATAAACGAGATAGCGATTGGAAGTAATAAATTGGCCGATTCAGCGCTTTTAACGAGTAGGCGCTTTTAAATAGCAAGAGCCTTTAATTAGCAAAAATCTTTCATTAGTAAAAGCTTTTAAATAAGTAAAAAGTACAGATACCAGCTGACGCTAGTATCTATAATAAGGAGTCGTATTTTTTCTAGATAAAACTGAGACTTAAATCAAATCTCGCTTTTGTATGAGTAGGTAAAGCTAATATTACAGCTCGCTTTCGTACTCATCAGCAGACAGTAATGCTTCGTAGTCAGCCATATTGTCAGGCTTCATTCTAAAGAACCAACCTTCACCATATGGGTCAGAGTTGATGATCTCTGGATCATCTTCTAGTGCTTCGTTAATCGCAACGACTTCACCTGAGATAGGCGCATAAACGTCAGAGGCCGCTTTTACTGATTCAACCACTGAGATTTCGTCATCAACAGCGATGATGTCACCCACGTCTGGCAATTCTACAAATACCACATCACCCAATAGCTCTTGCGCATGGTCAGTGATACCAACAGTAATAGTACCGTCGTCTTCTAAGCGTAACCACTCGTGGCTGGCGATGTATTTTAGTTCTGCTGGGATGTTACTCATGGTCTCTCTCCTAAGTGATAGAGGTTACTTAATAAAAAAAGGAAGCTAATGATAGGGTCTATGACGACTATGCGTCAAACTGCTGTTTGCCATTACGAACAAACGGTAGCTTAAGAACGCGTACATCGACGAATTTACCTTTGCCGCGCAGATCAATTTGCACATTGTCATCGTCTGCTAGGGTAGCAGGAACACGGGCGATGGCGATAGAGTTTTTGAGGCTAGGGGAGAAGGTGCCACTAGTAATGATACCTTTTTGCTCTTTATCAGTGCCTTGATTGATGGTCACTTCCATGCCTTCACGTAATACGCCACGACTGGTCATTAATAGGCCGACTTGTTTCATGGCGGTATTGTCATTTTTTGACTGTTTGCGTTTATTAACAAGTGCCTCACGACCAATAAAGTCACGCTCGTCTTTTAACGCAAGTGTCCAACCCATATTGGATTCATAAGGGCTGATACCTTCATCCATGTCATGACCATAAAGGTTCATGCCAGCTTCCATACGCAAGGTATCACGAGCGCCAAGACCGGCAGGTTTAACGCCATTGGCTTTTAATTGCTCAAAGAACGCTGGTGCTTCATCGGCATGCATGATGACTTCGACGCCATCTTCACCAGTATAACCGGTACGGGCGACGAACCAATCTGCGCCTTCGATATCCGTTAAGTCGGCACCAACAAAAGGCTTAATCGCGGTTAAAGTATCAGCCCAGCTAGGTTTAACTTGTGCCAGTTTTTCAACCGCATTGGGTCCTTGAACAGCAAGCATAGCAAGCTCTGTACGCTCAGTTAACGTAACATCAAACTCTTTCACCGTTTTTTCAAAATGCGCCATATCTTTATCACGCGTTCCGGCATTTGATACGATACGGTATGCCGTTTCTTCACTATTCGATAAGTAGACGATTAAGTCATCGATGATGCCGCCTTGCTCATTAAGCATAGGAGAATAAAGTGCTTTGCCAACTGTTTTTAGTTTATCAACATCATTAGCGAGCAGCTTTTGTAACCATGCTTTGGCATCACTACCTTTCACATCAACAATAACCATATGTGAGACATCAAACATACCGGCATCGCTACGAACGGCTTCGTGTTCTTCGATTTGTGAGCCGTAATGAATAGGCAATTCCCAGCCAGAAAAATCTACCAGTTTGCCAGCACTATCGACGTGAGACTGGTAAAGAGCAGTACGCTGAGGGGCTTGGCTATTGGTATCTTGAGCAGTGGTATCTTGAATATCGGTCATAACAAATCCTTATGTGTATATCAGTCGTACTCGATGAAAAGTATCATAGCTGATGCACATTATCATAGTAGCGAGAAGCAATATCGCAGGGCGCGAATATCACATCAAAGGTTGGTACAGAAAAAATACAAAGCAATTCACCAAACAAACGCTGAACGTCGGTTTAGGTAAAAGCCCTATCTGTCCTGTAACCTGAGATTTTCAACACGACCCATCATTGTCTGTTTTTAAAAAGCCAATGATGTCGCGTTTTCTCCCCTTCGGTGGGTAAGGCGTCGTCCGTCCTTACCGCTCTCCAGATTTGTTATGCCTAAGGTTTAGAGTGCAATACGCCTATCAGCGCGATACAGATAAACCGTTGTGACATGTGTTTTTCAGTCCTTTTACCTGAGCGATTGGCAGGGTGGATGCGCCTTCGGTGGTCATATAGCGGCTGTCAGCTCATGCTCATTGATATGAGCGTAACCAATTTGATGCTAAAGACTCTCTCCTGAAAAACGCTTTTATTATGGAAGGTTCACAGCTTTTTTACAAGTCATCAAAGGTATTAAAGTGAATAATTTTGGCAAAAATCACTTTTTATCAGGATAATCCGCCAAAATTTATAGGATGTGAGCGTTTTTATGTCTATGGTAGCGCATAGCTTTTAAAGCGATTTACCATATCAAAACGTAAAGCGACTAATGATGTTTGCTTGAAATATGCTAACCTATGACGATAGTTTCTGACAGGTTGTTCTTATGCATTGCGATATTTATAAATTCTCCAAACATGACGATATGTATGTCTATGTTGCGCGTCCTGATTATCCTAACGATACCGACGAGATTAAGGATTGGCTGGGTGTCCTACCGAAAGACTTTCGTGCCAGCTTAGGTCGTAGCAAGTTTGTCATGCATTTAGATTTGGCAGCCACGCCAACCCTTGCTCGTGTCGACAAAGCAGAAGTATTGGCAAAATTACAGTCGCAAGGGTATTTCGTGCAGATGCCACCACAAGATGTTATGCGCCGCCAAGCAGAGTTGCGTGCACGCGAAGCCCAAGACAATATTTATGATTAGCAAATGCTCTAAAAAAGGCTTTAAGAAGGTTCAAAATGAAAGCTTTAAATTCGTTTTATTAAATTCTATTTCTTAGTTCTCTTTCTTAATTTGCTTTTTTAAAAATAGTAGATAGACATATATGAAACATTTAGTGTCATTCATTTTGGTGAATAGTCGTGATAAACTAGGCACTGATTAACATGGTTACTATCATCAATATCCCGCATTATTGACAAACGCAGGTAATAAAAACGCATGGACTGGTTAAAAAATCTCTTACATAGCTTACCGCTAGAAGCCATTAGTGACATTCTTGGTGAGATTGCTATTTGGTGGGGGCAGTTGGTAAAAGACGTGCCGGCAGCAGACTTACCGATGTATGCGTATCTTGGCGGTGTCATTATCGTATTGGTACTTTGGGTGCTGGTTGCTCGGGTATTACCACGGCCATTGGGTGGTATGAGCTGGATGATATTGTTTGCCGTTTTGCTCGCTCCAGGGACTGCCCTTGGCGACCCCAGTGTGATTGCACCAGCCAGTATCAGTGTTGTTTATGCCATTATGATGAAAGACACAGCTGGCGCGATTGCGAACTTATTACCCATATTAGTCGTGCTGGTGGTGGGCTTGTTTGTTGGCTTTGTTTGGCAGCTCATTCGCGGAGCATTTGAGTCAAGCTTAGACAAAGCCCGTCGCCATACCTCTGAGGATACCCAAGCTAATATGCAGCTGGCGTCCGGCAACTATATGGCAACAGAGTCTGACGCGTCAGTGCCAGTAGTAAATTCTGAGACAGAGATTAGTCTAAAAAAAGATAATAAGTTGCTTAAGAAAGTGTCTAAAGATGCTGACCAGCCTTAATACTTTTAGTTTTTAATATCTATGACTGTCAACTTTAGCCTCATCATGATTTTCTTATGATCTTAAAAGACACCGTGTGTGTCTTTTTTTATGTGAGATGGTTTGCTCTTTGCTGGTTAACTTGAGCAATTGAGCGCATTCAAAAATAAGTAAGAGTTGTTAGTATCTGCGAACGCATGAGTATTTTGGCAATCAACAATGCTGTGCTAATCTAAATGATTATTTATCATCCATCGATTGCTTATAACCCTTTTATTACGCTTAAATCCTTTAACGTATAACAATAACTGAGACTTGATTATGACCACAGCGGATAAAACGAAGAAAAAATTTACTGGCACGCAAAGCTATATTGCCACCGATGATTTACAGCTGGCAGTCAACGCAGCGATGACGTTACAAAAGCCATTGCTGATCAAAGGTGAGCCGGGTACCGGTAAGACTTTACTGGCAGAAGAAGTTGCCGAAAGTTTAGGTATGCCACTGATTACATGGCATATCAAATCGACTACTAAAGCAGAGCAAGGGCTGTATGAATACGATGCTGTATCGCGTTTGCGTGATTCGCAAATGGGTGATGATAAGGTGTATGAAATTGGCAACTATATTAAGCCGGGTAAATTGTGGGATGCCTTTACTAGTAAAGAGCGTAGCGTACTATTGATTGATGAGATTGATAAAGCGGACATTGAATTCCCAAATGATCTGCTACACGAACTTGATAAGATGTCTTTTTATGTTTATGAGACCGGCGAGACCATTACCGCTGAGCAACGCCCAGTAGTAATTATCACTTCAAACAATGAAAAAGAACTGCCGGATGCATTTTTGCGTCGTTGCTTCTTCCATTATATTGATTTCCCAGAAGAAGAAACCATGCGCCAAATCATTGAAGTGCATTTTCCTAATATTCAAGAAAAGCTGGTCAATGATGCGCTTGATATCTTTTATAAGCTACGTAATATTCAAGGGCTCAAAAAGCCACCATCAACCTCAGAATTGGTCGATTGGTTAACGCTATTACTTGCCGATGATATGGCGCAAGCAGAATTAGAAGAAAACTTGCGCGGTGAAAAATCTATTCCGCCGTTATATGGTGCTTTGCTTAAAAACGAAGCTGATGTGAGCCTGCTCCAGCGCTTTGCCAATATTATGCGTCGTTAAGTATGATTCGCCGTTAAGCATTGTTATTTACAATGAGGTCATGATCTAAGCTTTTAATGGACATGACCAAGTTCATACACAGGTCCAAATCGTAACCATATCAGCCAATAAGTGATGCATATCTTATGTTTATCAAACTATTCTATACCTTGCGGACTTACGGTGTGCCCGTTAGTACGCGTGAGCTGCTTGACCTAAATGCCGCGCTTGAGCAAGGGTTGATGATGCAGCCACATCCTGAAAATCCGGAATTGTCTACCTTTGCCAGTCGTGAAGATATGTACCGGTTGATTCGGCTCTGTATGGTCAAAGATGAGCGCCACTTTGATAAATTTGATCGGGCGATGGCAGATTATTTTGAGGGCGTTGATAGTCTCGATATGGATGAGCTGTTGGCTAAGCTAACGGATATTCCTAAAGAGTGGTTAGATTTAAAATTAGACCCAAAAAACCTGACTGATGAGCAGCGTCGCCTACTCAAAAAATACGGCTCCCTTGAAGAGTTGATGAAAGCATTAGAAGAACGCCTCAAGGAGCAAAAAGAGCGTCATCAGGGTGGTAGTAAGTGGGTCGGTACGGGCGGCACTTCACCATTTGGGGCCTATGGCGATCATCCAGAAGGCGTAAGAGTCGGCGGTGAATCGCGTAAACGCAGCGCCGCCAAAGTTTGGGAGCAGCGTAAATACCGCAATCTTGATGACGACAGTCAACTTGGTACCCGTCAAATTCAGATGGCATTGCGCAATCTTCGCCAGTTTGCACGTACAGGTAGCGCTGATGAGCTTGATATTCATGAAACCATTAAACGCACTGCCAAGAAAGGCGTGCTTGATATTCATATGCAGGCTGAGCGCCGTAACCGTGTCAAAGTGCTGATGCTATTTGATGTCGGTGGTAGTATGGATATCCATGTCGAAGCGTTAGAAAAGCTATTTTCTGCAGCCAAAAATGAGTTTAAGACCTTAGAGTTCTTTTATTTTCATAATTGTTTGTATGATTATGTGTGGAAAGACAATGACCGTCGCCATAGCGCACCGATGCCAACCTTTGAGCTGCTTAATAAATATGGACGAGAGTATCGTGTCATATTCGTTGGTGATGCGTCGATGTCGCCTTATGAGCTGATGACGGTCGGCGGCAGCGTTGAATATATGAATAATGAAGCAGGTATAGTATGGCTGAAGCGTGTGCTAGCACATTTTGATAAAGTGGCTTGGCTCAATCCTGAGAATCCTGCCTATTGGCAATATACTCAAACCATCGTTGAGATTAAAAAGCTATTTGATAATAAAATGTATCCCATGACGTTGCATGGGGTCGAAGAGATGACCAACTATATGGCACGGTAGTAAAGGTTTTGAGCATTATTTGGTTCATTTCAGTAATAAATCACTTAATAAGAAGTAGCCGTTATGATTCATAACGGCTACTTCTTAGTTTCAATGAGCCCAATGATAACACCCATCTCTTTTTTATCGTGTTTATCGATGCTGGGCGCATACAACGCTGAAGCGATACCGCCATCCAAAAACAGCGCATTTGGACACTGTAGATCGTCTTTGAACAGCGCTGAAAATTGATAAAATGTCACAGGCTCATCGCTATTAACAAACCGTATGCTGCCATCACTGCAAACGCCTGCGCCGTTACGAAGCTTGATTGATGTGCTATGAGGGTTAAATTGCGGATGAATCTCATTATTAATAACCAGCATAGGGCCCGATTGAGTGGCATACCAAGGTTGGGCTTGACCACTTGTTAGCTGCTCATCTAAGGTGTTGCTTTCGGTGATTTGCACTGCGCCAGTCTTATCCCACCACATCACACCATTAGGCAATAAGTGAAAGTTGCCACCACCTTCTTTAAGGTTTAACGCACGAATCTCTTTACCTTTGATAACGGTATAGCCGATGGGCGCGTAGTTCTCGTTGTACATGCCAGCGTTCATGGCAAAATTCAATGTTTGTTCTGCTGGCAAAGTCGTTAATAAGTTATCAAAAGACAGTAACGGCTGAGTACTATTGGCTTGCTGCCAAAATAGCTGTAGTGAATAACGTTCGCCAGCTAATACTTCAGATTTAACATAACAAACACTATAAGCAAACGGTGATTTCTGCGACTGACACGACCAGTCAGTCGTATCAGGGGCAGTGCTATGGGTGTCCGTTGGCTGGCAAGCACTTATACTAAATGCGATAAGTGCTGCTGCTAGTATGGTGTGAGGTCTAGTAAAAGTGGAGCTTGGCATCAATGACGTATCTTTTATCATGTGGACAGAGTTTGTTTATTTTAATTATTCAATAGTGCTCAATGTTTAGTATTTAGTCGCTTGTAGGTGGAAAGTCGCGAAAAGTGTTGTTAACGTTACCGATTAACCGCCCACCGCCAGTGATATTCACAAAACTCCCAAGACCCTGATCTGTTGTCGCACTGGTTTCTTTACCTTTATCACGCGAGTCTTGATTATAAGCAATTAAGGCATCGTTATTGGCTAAGAAGCTATCAGCATTTGCCATCACCCACATTTGATTAAACACGTCCGCGCGCGCGCTATTATTGAGCAGCGCGCCCTTATCGGTAAAATAGAAGAATTTAGACAATAGCTTAATCTGTCCGTCATCCAAACGGCGCGCGATATGATAAGGCTGCAATTGACTCGGATGTTGCAGACCAACCGCACCTACGATGCTGGCAAGTGATTTGAGCGTGTTCTTATGGAAGCTTGCGACACGATCCGCTTTGCTGGGCACATCGAGTGCCTTTTGACGATAAGGGTCTTGCGTTGCAACGCCTGTCGGGCAAGTATTGGTATGACATGAGCGCGATTGAATACAACCTACGGCAAACATAAAGCCACGTGCTGAGTTACACCAGTCTGCGCCCAATGCGATCAGACGTGCAATATCGAAGCCGGAGACGATTTTACCGCTGACGCCGAGCTTAATTTTGTCACGGATACCGGCACCGACTAAGGTATTGTGTACTAATAAAAAGCCATCGACCATCGGCATGCCGACGTTATCCATAAACTCAACGGGCGCTGCACCTGTACCGCCTTCAGCACCATCAATCACAATAAAGTCAGGATAGTTATCAGCTTCAATCATAGCTTTAACAATCGCCATAAACTGCCAAGGCTGACCGATACAAAGCTTAAAGCCAACCGGTTTACCTTCTGACAGTTCACGTAGTTGTTGCCAAAATGCGACCAGCTCACGTGGATTACTAAAAGCCGAATGCGAAGAGGGCGATACGCAATCTTGTCCCATTGGCACTTGGCGGGTATCAGCGATTTCTTGGGTAATTTTTTCTGCGGGCAGCACGCCACCTTGCCCGGGTTTCGCACCTTGTGATAGTTTTATTTCTATCATTTTAACTTGTGGGTCGACGGCTTTTTCAGCAAAGGATTGTGGATCAAAATTGCCATGGTCATCGCGGCAACCAAAATAACCCGTGCCCAGCTCCCAAATCAAGTCGCCACCAAACTTACGATGATAAGGACTGATTGCGCCTTCACCGGTATCATGGGTAAAGCCGCCCATCTTTGCGCCTTGATTGAGCGCCATAATGGCATTGGCTGATAAACTGCCAAAGCTCATCGCTGAGATATTGAACACTGACATATCATGCGGCTGCTGACAACGCTCGCCGCCAACAATAATACGAAAATCTTTATTTTTTAACGGTTCGCTAATTGCTGATTGTAAAAACCACTCTTTGCCATGAGCATATAAATTATCAAGCGTACCAAAAGCATTGGTATCGCTGACATTTTTGGCACGTTGATAGACCAAAGCGCGCTGCTGACGCGAAAATGGTACTTGTTCCTTATCATCTTCCAGCAAATACTGACGAATCTCAGGACGAAAATCCTCCAGTACATAGCGGATATGCCCGGCGATCGGGTAATTGCTTAATATAGAGTGCTTTGATTGCAGCAAATCATAAATACCTATAGCGACTCCAATACCGCCAATCACAATCAGCCACCAATTAAATAATAGTACGCCCGCTAAGAACAGTAATATAGCAGCGCCAAAGGTGCTATAGCGCAGCAATACACCGGTCAAATAAGGAGAGTTATGGTCAGGTTTGGGATTTAGATTGGTACGAGATTGGGGCATAGCAACGCTCAACAATAAGACATGAAAGTTAAAAAACGCGCTAATTACTAGTAAGAGATAAAAGCAATATACCCCAATCATCGATACAAATGATTTGGAAGTAAGCCAGCTTTATCTTAACTTGTAATTAACGCGCACATTATACGCTTATGATATCACTGCATCGGTGTAATTGGGTAACAGTGTGCTAACTCGATTTCTGCAGCCAAGTCATTTTAAGCCACAATCTTGACCATTGTTCTATCGTTATCAATAATGTCAAAGGTAATTTTAACTGGTAAGAACTGTTCTATTAACCAAGCTTGAGTCTCGGAATGCTGACTAATGACGCGCGTGGTAAACTCACCGCCGCCGGATAAAGCTAAAGGAAGCAGCAACTGATCGGTTAGATACTCGTCGACTAATGCATCGGTTTTAAACAAGTAACGCTTCACCAGTCCTGCTAAGCGATTGCCTATCTTTTCAGCCGAAGTGCGTTTTTCTCCTAGCAAAGTAAACATCTCTTGGTGATGTTGTTCATGATTGCAGGTTGCAGCAACTTTATGAGTTATTTTCGCGTAGCAAGTATTGCCTTCTCCAATGCCAATCAGTTTATTACCTCTTGTGGTAATAAGCATTTCGTCGATTCCAGCTTCAACCAATAGCGCTTTCGCGCTGGCAAGTTCACGTTGGCAAATGTCGTACTCTAAATTCAGCACACTGGCGACCAACTCTATGCTTATAAGCTCACCGCGTTCCATTAGTTTAAACGGTAACCTATCAGCGCGGCGCAAAAACGGCGCTATCGTTGCCTTAATCACACCGCCACCGATAGGCGCAAAACCTGCTTGCAGACATTCAATGTCTACTTGCATAGCCAGCTTAGTAAGCGCAGGAATAAACGCATGTTGTAAAAAATCTATGGTTGGCGCCATTGGATTGTGAGTGCCGCCTTTAATCGTTACGGTTGAAGCAGCTTTGCTATCAGTATTAGCAAACAGCAGGGCAGGGAGTATAGTTTGCAGCACGAGACTGGTACTACCAGCCGAGCCGATATCAAAAGCATAATCGCCTGAGTTAATCGTATTTGGCGTAAAGCTAAATGCCGTACTACCTAAATGTGCGCCTGACACGCTGGCATCTGATATCGCTTGTGAGGCTTGCACGCACATTAGATGTTGACGCATTAATCCAGGTTTAGCACGTCCAGCCCGAATATTAACTATCTCAATTGGGGTGCCGGTTAACATAGATAATGACAATGCGGTACGGATAATTTGTCCACCGCCTTCGCCAGTGCTGCCGTCGATTTTTAGGGGTTTAGTTTTTGATATTGGCATGATGTGAGACTTTCTTATTTTTTGGGATGCTTTTAGAGTTTTTTGATGACACTCACCGCGTAAGGATAATTGAATAGGTTTTATAAAAATAAAGATGTTAGAGAGCAATAAAAATAAATGCGTTGGGCAAAGCAGTGCTTCGCTTATTCCTCCTCAAGACTTGCAAGGAAAATATCTACAGGCACAGCCTTCCGTCTTGCGCTGCGGACAACTGTCTCCCAGACAGTTGTTACTCCTTGCTCATAAAGAGAATTTTCAAAGGTATTCTGCTTAACTAAATAAATTGAAACCGACTGTCAGTGTCTGGTGGTAAGGTCTAAATAGTGCTATGTGAGCAGTGACGTGTACGGGGCATGAGGTGTAAAAAATGCGTCTGCCCGCAACGCGTAGCGGCCACTACAGTATGTTTTCAACCCCCTGTTGTGGAAGTAAGGGGCCTGACACTCGCTCAGTCGGTTCCAAACTGGTCGTCTATGCGCTTATATTCAGCACGTAGAAAATTCTAAAATATGTGGTTTAACATTGTTATTTAAGCAAATCATTCAACCAAATCAATCTGCCAGTTACTGGCTTGAATAACAATGTTAATTTTGCGTAGTTTCATAGCGATGTCATCGGCTTGCTTTTGTAATCCTGCGACCGAGACTATGATATTCCATTTAATCTCACGATGGCTATAGCGATCTGCCTCAGTATCAGTGGCTTCAATTGCCTCAATCAATAACTTATGGCGCATCTCTAAGGTATCACGCTCAACCAGTAGTGTCAGCATCGATTGACCTTTATCCGTCTTAGCAATGGCATTGGTACGGTGAATACGCTCAATTAAATTACTTAGCTCACTAATAATTTGGCTAGCCTCTATCATCAGCGCATTAGGATCTTCGCTTGGCGTATCGCCGTCTTGGACTTTGACGTTGCTGCTAATACGACCTTTGAGCTGGGCAAGCTTCTTTTGCATATCGCTGCGGATAAGTAGGGCTTCTGCGAGTTTCATTTTGGTTCTCTCTTATAATTATATATGCCAGTATATTGCGAGAATAATATCTATTTTTAAAATTTAAACTGAATTATTCGTGTTTAATTCGAAGTAATCAACTTAAAAATTCAGCAAACGGTATTACAAACAAGTGCCTATTTTTAATCACTACAAAGCTATCACCACGTGCCCATGGATAAGAAAATTTTTCTCCTACTTTAAGAATGTTCTCTCCGTCATGCTCAAAAACGATCTGCTGCATAATTTGCGCTTGATGATCTTTCCTTAGTTCAACTAAATAAAATAGCGTCCTATAATGATAGCCGCCGTCAAATACAGCTTTATTGCCATGAATAATAAAAGCACTACTACCAGAAACAGGCATATGCCAGTAATCGATAATATTTTGATTTTGAATGCGTACTAAATCAAACTCGCCGCAATCGTTATCGTCATTGTAAAAATAATAAACATAAGTATCATTATTTGAAGATACATTTAGTGCATAACAGTCTTCTATAATATGTAAACTACTTGAAGGTTCAAACTCGTATAATTTTTCACCATCGATATTCCATGCAACCAAACCTGATGATCCTATAGGGTCATACCAATCATAACCGCCGCAACCCAATATACCTTGGTCAAAATAACTGATCCAAGTAATATCGTCTTTCGTCATATGAATCTCTGCAATACCGTCGCCTAATAGAAACTGTTGTCTCAATACTCCATCGACAGAATAGATATAGCCATTTTTATCATAGTCATTTTCACTTCTATATTGAGAGCGGTTATTGGCTAATAAAATATCGCCGTTGGTAAAGCGTTGCACATTATGAAAACCAACCTTTGCCGTAATCTCTACATATAGTGATAATTCACCACTATCATCTGTCGTCTGCCAAATCTGATACGTCTGTTGTTGATTTAGATTTGTCTCTACAAAACCAGCGCTATTAATTTGTTCACGATTATCTATAGAGTTTATGGACATCAGTATTAATAATTGACCTGCATAGTCTTGAGATAAGCTAACAAACTCGCCTTTAGGTAGTTTGGTATAGGGCTGAATATCTTTTGTGATAGTTTGCATTTTGTTCTCATTAATTTTATAACTTAAAATATGGTGGACATGACGGGAGTCGAACCCGCATCAATGCAATAACTGCCGTTTTTAGTCGAACAGCCGAGACATCTCATTGGAAACGCGCGCCAGTGGTAGACCATTTGACATAGCCAGCACCTGCATCCACAACCATACCGAGACTCCCACTTACGTATCGCACCAGACATTACTCTGACTACCTGTTAATAATCATTTTTAGTAGCGGCGTCCCCTGTGTGCCTACATGCCCATATTTTCTATAACCTAACCTTTAACACAAACCACCTGTCGCAAAGTATGTACGATCTCTACCAAATCACTTTGCGCTTTCATCACATCATCAATATTCTTATAAGCTGCTGGGATTTCAAAGTAGTCGATCCACTCATAGTGGTACACATAGAAATATTTAATCTTATCTGGTGAATAAGGTAATAAAATCTAATCTCTCAAGCTAATATTACTCAAGTTTTGAAAGTAATTTAAACCTTCCGTAATACATAGTTTGTCGCCATGATTTAATTTTGTAAAATCAGGCTGAAGAGTTGCCTTTATCAAAGCATTAGTAATTGTTTCGGCGTTAGTATTTAGCCAAGTATTAATAAGCACGCTATAAGCAGGGTCATCTTCGGTAAAGATGCTATAGAATCTACTATCTTCCATGTCCATACGCACGATTAAAGCTAAATACAAACACGCTAATAGTTTGTCTAAACTGCTCATCCAAAGCTCAAGTAAAGGCTGAATGTTGAGTCCTGCCATATAGAACATAGTGATAATATCAATTGCTCCTTCAAATTCAGAAAACTTTGTCCAGCCCTTAGAATGATTAATATATAAATCGAAATAGGTCAGAGCAAAATCCTGCATAAACTGTTTTTCTGATTCAAGCCAAAAATGATTATTAGCAAACTGACAGTGATTAAAAGCTCCATAACGACCTAAAATTCCAAACTCTTTGCCTTGGACAAATGAGCTTATAATTCTTGGCAATAAGGCACGCATTTGCTGTTGCACTATTGATTCATCGCTTATCTCAGATGAAAAGTAGCGCTGTAAAACCTCATCGGGAATGGCATTAATATCCGAGTAACTTGCCCAATCATTGATCAGGGGGTCATGAAAACAGATATCGCAAGGACACATACCTGTTGGCTCAATTAATGAGTAGCTGGCAAAAATATTATAAGCCTTATCGACCATAGCCGTTAAGTTAGCACAGTCAGTAAAATTATAATGCTCATCAATTGACGGCTTCGTTAGAGAATCTAAGTATTGTCTATCCATAAATAATCCTACCGTTAATATTCAAAGTTAAGCATAATTTAGCAAATAGTCATAATCAAACAATTCTGCTTCTGATAAAGTGTCTAAGTCATCAAGATTGGCATAAACGCTATCTTGAAATAACTTGATTACCCTTGAAGACGTTGCCCAATTTATTATATTTCGATCAAAGTCATTACAGATAGATATTTGACTAAATTTAAAGTTATCTGCCTTATATAGGCAGCCAATATAGCCGATAATAGCTTTATGACATTTGACCTTTGCCTCCCAAGTTGCAAACAAAAAAGTAGCGCTTAATCCTGCTAAATTCCACATATTCAGTATTGCCTCTACTGATTTATATACGTCATTACATCCTGTAATAAGCTTTTGAAAGTGTAATCTGGCAAATCTCTGTATCTATTCTAATTTCTTGACCATTATTAAATAACTCAAGAATTCTAGACAATAGATATTTAATTTCAACAACCAGTGATTCAGGCTCGTTTGCAGCAGCGTCTAAGTAGTCAAAGATCGCTTGAGCGCTTAGCGAACTAACAGGGTTTTTCTTGATTTCTTCAAGACTATCGCCTGATAAGCAGCAACCCGTACAAACGCCCTTAACCTCCTCAATAGAACACTGTACGAAAGTCTCATAAATTTTAATTATTAAAGCATCCATCTGCTCGTTTATATCTTTACTTTGAGAAGTTGTCATCTGCTGCCTCTTTATATTTACTAAAAGCCTTATCTATTTAAGCGCGCTGCATCGGTAGAGGTTGCCAGTATGTAAAGATAGACGACTAGTGACCAAACTAAATAACAATTCCTGATGCTTTGCAATACTGCTTAATAGCCTTAAAGTATTGAGGTTTAAAGAACGTGAAGGTAATTGCCGAGTCAAACGTAGTTTGATATTCCTCATGTTCCCATGCAATATTTTTCCATTGTACAGTCAACTTTCTAATGATTATTTCAGTAGAAAAAACCCCGCAATGATCGCAGCCACAATGACAACGATATATCACCACTCGGTTTGTGCCTAATTGATTAGGCTGTGATACTTGACCTAGTAGCTGCCATATATAGTTATGTGCTAAAACCCCTTGATAGTTCAGGTCGTTATCGAAGTTACCTAAATGCCGACAGTCTCCTAACAAATTAATTAATGGCCGACCATCAATAAAGAATTCAGGGATTTTTTCATCATCTAAATCGTATGCATCAGAGTAAGTAAAATCGACTAATCTTATATGAAATTTATTCATAACCCAGCCTAACCTATCCCTTAACACAAACTACCTGACGCAAGGTATGCACCACTTCTACCAAATCGCTTTGCGCTTGCATTACGTCATCGATATTCTTATACGCTGCTGGAATTTCGTCAATCACATCCGCATCTTTACGGCATTCTACGTCTTCGGTTTGCGCAATTTGATCGGCTACCGTGAACTCTTTTTTCGCCTGAGTTCGTGACATCACCCGACCAGCACCGTGTGAGCAGGAGCAAAATGATTCCTCATTACCTTTACCACGGACAATAAAGGATTTTGCGCCCATGGAGCCGGGGATGATACCGTATTCACCAACGCGAGCCCGTACCGCGCCTTTACGAGTAACGAAGATTTCTTCACCGTAATGCTCTTCTTTCGCCACATAGTTATGATGACAGTTCACTGCTTTGACCGCTGCGTTAAACGGCTTTGGCACGATTTGGCGCAAGGCTTTAATCGCTTTTTCCATCATGATCTCACGGTTTTTAAAAGCGAATCTTTGTGCCCAACCAACCGCAAACCAATAATCATCAAAGTGCTCGGTACCTTCGGCAAAGTAAGCCAAGTCTTTATCAGGCAAGTTAATAAACCACTTACGCATATCCTCACGCGCCAGCTCAATAAAGTAGCGACCGATAGCATTTCCCACACCGCGAGAGCCTGAGTGCAGCATAATCCACACTTGATTGGTCTCATCCAAGCACACTTCTACAAAGTGGTTACCCGTACCTAGCGTTCCTAGATGCAGCAAGTTATTGGTGTTTTTTAACCGTGGATGCTTTTGGGTTATATAATTAAAGTCATCAACCAGCGTTCCCCAGCCATCCATTACCGTATCATCAGGGTTTGACCATGCGCCAACATCACGACGTGAACCGCGACCACGGGTTTTGCTACGACCATGCGGAATCGCTTTTTCCAGCTCAGTACGCAGACCTAGCAAGTTATCGGGCAAATCCTCAGCGGTTAGGGTAGTTTGCACCGCCATCATCCCGCAACCGATATCGACACCGACCGCTGCTGGGATAATTGCTTCTTTGGTCGGCAATACTGTACCGATAGTCGCGCCAATACCAACATGCACATCGGGCATTACTGCCAACCATTTATAAATAAAGGGCATTTGCGAGGCTTTGATAAGCTGGTCATGGGCTTTTGGGTCAACAGGGACGCCTTTTGTCCAAAGCCTGATAGGGGTTCCACCATCCTGAATAATATCGTGAGTGGTTGGTTGCATAGCACTTTCCTTAGATTTAAAAATATCATTTATTATTGAATAAGCTGTATTTTATACATTGCGAAGGTTGTGCCAAGTTTAATGTATTTGGGTAAGCATTATTTAAGTTATTGATTTTGAATATAAAAAATTAAAAGGGAGGAATATTTTTGAAATATAGGTTGGATATTTTAATTATAAATAATTCTATTTACATAGAATTTAATATATATAATTATATTGACGAGCCTTTCAATGAATATGATATTCATAACTGACAACGAGTAAATTTGAAATATGATAGATACCAGTAAAACATTCAAATCGCCTTTGTTCAGCATGCACTATTTAATCAGTCGATTGTCGATAAGTATACGATTAATGATGGCGTTTCTATTGGGATTAGTCGCAGGGCTGATAATGCAAAGTGAGATATTTAGTATCCTATATGTGCTCTTGTTTTTTATGACAGTAGCAGTTGCCCTGACTATAAAACTATCAGCGCGATTCATAAAATTAGCTACGTTTGCCAGCTTTATGAGTGGTTCACTACTAGTAGGTTTGTACCCTTATTCATCTCTAGGGCCGAAAATATATATCCTGATAATGATGCTCGTAATGATTTGGGTATTCGTCATGGGATGTGCTTTTTATGCGCTATCTAATCCAGAAAAATACTTTAACTATTTTTATAATATTATTTTATGGGTATTAGTATTTACAGTATCGTGGCTGGCGAAAGCATCGATAATCATCAGTTTTGCAATAACAATGACCGTGATTGTAAAAATATTCCAACTATTACTGACCGAGGATTGGACCGTTAAACGTGCTAAAGCTTACGTATTTAGTGTATTGCTACCAAGTATATTAGGGGTTAGTTTTGCCGCATTGTCTAGTTATGATTCTCTAGAGGCTAATTTAGATAATGATTATAGTGAGGTTATCGAGCAATCGCTGATAAATACAGACGATTTTAAAGATAAGAATGAAGGAATGGTGATTAGCTAAAAGTAGTAATTAATCAAATGGATAAAGTCACAGCGTTGATATAGTTATTAGTATTTGCTTGACAGATAATAAAGAGAAATTCATGCTCCAGAAAAACCAGAATAACAAAACCGCCGTCATCGGCTTTCTTGGTACGACTTTAGACAATGGCTTTAATGATAAGCGTTGGCAACGCTGGCGGCCTACGGTGAGTTTGGGTTTGCATGATGAGCTGCTGGTTGATGAGCTGCATATTTTATATAGCACCCGAGACAAGCGACTATTTAAGATTATCAAAGATGATGTGGCACAAGTCAGTCCGCAGACACAAGTTATTGGTCATCATGTCTCGTTATCTAGTCCGTGGGATTTTGCGGATGTCTATGCCGAACTGTATGATTTCGCGGCAGCGTTCGATTTTCAAGATAACACTGACTACTTACTGCATCTGACTACGGGTACGCATGTCGCGCAGATTTGCTGGTTTTTATTGGTAGAGGCAGGATTTATTCCTGCTGATTTACTTCAAACTTCTCCATGTCCGAGACCTGATCAAGCCGATCCGCAAGGTCGCTATCAAATAATAGATTTAGATGTCTCGCGTTATGATGGTTTACGTGCACGCTTTGAGGCGGAAAAGCAACAGCATTGGCAAACCCTGCAAGCCAATCTTGTCACTCAAAACGCTGCTTATCAAAAGCTCATCTCCGATATCGAAAAGGTTGCCACTCGTTCAACTGCACCAATACTTCTAATGGGAGCAACAGGGGCAGGCAAGTCGCAATTGGCAAGCCAAATCTACGCCCTAAAAAAGATAAAATCCGACAGTACGGCACAAGCTAAATATGCTTTGAATAAATTCGTCGAGGTCAATTGTGCCACTTTGCGTGGTGACACGGCAATGAGTGTGCTGTTTGGTCATGTCAAAGGCGCATTTACGGGTGCAGCGAGCAATCGTGATGGCCTACTCAAATCAGCGGATAACGGTTTATTATTCTTAGATGAAATTGGTGAATTGGGACTGGATGAGCAAGCAATGTTATTAACGGCACTAGAGGAGCAGCGCTTTTATCCGCTAGGTAGTGATGCGCCGATTAACGTCTCGTTTCAACTAATGGCAGGAACCAATAAAGACTTGCGGCAAGCGGTTGCCAATGGCGAGTTTCGTGCGGACTTATTTGCACGGCTCAATACGTGGACATTTTTTTTGCCATCGCTGAAAGATAGACTAGAGGATTTACCTGCCAATATCGATTATGAGCTGGCACGTTTGGGCAGTGAGCAGCAGCAGCAATACCGTTTTGCGCCAGATGCGCGGCAGCTGTATGAATCCTTTGCCATGAGTGCTGATGCGACATGGCAAGGCAACTTTCGCGATTTGACCGCCAGTATGATTCGGCTGACTACGCTTGCTGAAAGTAAAGCTATTAGAGTGGAGGATGTGCAAGCGGAGATTGAGCGGTTAAAAGAGTTATGGTTACTACCAATAAGTAATATTCTACAGTCACAAAATAGCCTAAGTGGAAATGAGCCCAAACCCGCTTTAAATAGAGAAACGGTAGAACAAGGTAGCCATATTATTCTAAATCAATATCTTGATGAAGGAACTCTTGCAACTATTGATCCCTTTGATGCGGTGCAATTAGCGTATGTGATTGAGGTTTGTATCCAACATAAGAACCAAGCAACGGCTGGACGCTATTTATATGCTAACTCAAGAGATAAGCTTAAAAGTCCAAATGACAGCGATCGTTTGCGTAAGTATCTAATGAAATTTGATTTGAGGTTTGATGAGTTGGGGTAAGTAATTTATGAACAGCCTTCTCTTACCCTCAACGCTGATTCAAGGCCAATACTAATACTAGTTACGATATCATTATCCACTTGATATTTAGTGCCAACTCTTTGCTCACTGTTTTGACTGTTCTCTTTATACCAATAGTAAATGATAATATTTTCGTTAGGATTGCCGTAAGGACTGTCTTCGACCTCAGGTGATTGACCGTCATGCTTAGCATAGAGCTGATCAAGGCTATCACCAGTCGTAACACCATAGGCCGATGAAATATCTTTGCTCCACGTACTTATTTCAACTACCGTATTATCGATAATCATGTAGTCGGCAGCAGGATGAGAGGGGCTTTGTGCGCCGAAGCAGTTGCCCAAAGTTTCAGTGTTTTGCGTTAATATCTGCGGGTCAAAGGTAGCACCGATCTTTATATTATCAAGGCTATTGGCAGTAAAAGAGCCAGAGGGCGAGATATCGGTAGCCATGCGCTCATCGACTTTGACCTCACTAGTATTATCAACGTCGTTATCGCTAACGGTATCCGTTGTTGGTGTGCAAGCTGTTAAACCTAGTAATAACACGGCGAGCAGAGGAATTATTCGGTATGGGCTTGTGTATAAAGTCGGCATAAGCACTCCTATTCTTTAAAATCATAGCTTTTGACTATCGGTTTGTCGTGACTAAAGTCAATTTTACATGGGATAAAATTATATCCTTTCCTATTTAACTTGTTTTAAGTATCTTTCATCATACACATATAGTTAAGTGTTTCCACAATAACGAATACTACTTTAATGAAATAGAAAGTTAAGTGAGTTAGATATGCAGCACCTCAAAGCAAGCGTTTGTTTTATTTTAATCGTCTTACTGACGGCTTGTCATCCACTGCCCGAATCAAAGCAAACAGTTGGTTTAGTCGACAATAAATCGACTGCAATGGTGGGTATTACCGAGGAGAAGGCGCTTGATGCACTATTAACAGTGCTAGAAGAGCAGGAAATTGGCAACCTTGACTGTTTAGGGTTTCGTTCTGAGAGCAACAATGATGACACCATAGCGACAACTTGGGAGTTTGCCGCTATTGAAATTCACGATGAAATCTGCGGTGGCGATCCTGACGTTGGTCATGTTCGTAATCGCTATAAGGTTAATGCCAATGGTTCGGTTATGGTTTACGATGCTATAACTGCTGAATATGAACCGCTCTAATATTTGCTTATTTAATAAAACCAAAACAGCTATATAAATCAGCTAAGGAATGAACCATGTCTGTCCCTATTACTTTGCGTACCAATGCTAGCCCTAGCTTTGACTGGGAAGATCCTTTCTTATTGCGCGACCAATTGACTGACGAAGAGCGCATGATTACCGACAGCGCACAGCAATTTTGTCAAAAAGAGCTCATGCCCGGTATCGTACAAGCCAACCGCCATGAAACCTTTGATCGCAATATTATGCGCCAGATGGGTGAGATGGGCTTGCTTGGCATGACGATTGAAGGTTATGGCTGCGCAGGATGGTCACATGTTGCTTACGGTCTGGTTGCTAAGGAAATAGAGGCGGTTGATTCAGGCTACCGTTCAGCGATGAGTGTGCAGTCAAGCTTGGTCATGCATCCAATTTGGGCGTATGGCACTGAAGAGCAGAAAGAAAAATATCTCCCTAAACTTGCCACTGGCGAATATGTCGGCTGTTTTGGTTTGACCGAGCCAGATTCAGGATCAGATCCTGCTTCGATGTTGACGCGTGCACGCGCAGTTGCTGGAGGTTATGAGCTGATTGGTAATAAGATGTGGATTACCAATAGTCCGATTGCTGATGTGTTTGTTATTTGGGCAAAAGATGATGAGGGTAAGATACGAGGTTTTGTCTTAGAAAAAGGTATGAAAGGTTTATCAGCACCGAAAATTGAGGGCAAGTTCTCATTGCGCGCCTCAGTCACTGGTGAGATTGTGATGGATAAAGTGTTCGTCCCTGAAACCAACGCTTTTCCAGATATACGCGGTCTAAAAGGCCCGTTTGGCTGTCTAAATAAAGCCCGTTATGGTATCGCCTGGGGTTCGATGGGTGCGGCTGAATTCTGCTGGAAAGCGGCTCGTCAATATACCCTTGACCGCATTCAGTTTGACCGTCCATTAGCAGCAACCCAGTTAGTACAGTTAAAACTTGCCAATATGCAAACAGAGATTACCCTTGGTTTACAAGCGGCGCTACGTGTTGGACGCTTGATGGATGATAACAAAGCGACGCCTGAGATGATTTCTCTGATTAAGCGTAATAACTGCGGAAAGGCGCTAGAGATTGCTCGCGTTGCCCGTGATATGCATGGTGGTAATGGTATTTCTGATGAATATCACGTCATTCGCCACGTCATGAATTTAGAAGCGGTTAATACTTATGAAGGGACACACGATATCCATGCGCTAATCTTAGGCCGTGCCCAAACAGGAATTCAAGCATTCTCGTAACTTCTCACCAAGTTTTATCTGAGTCATAACCAGCAGTTATAGTCGATTCATTTTAAAAACGATACAGTGCTATTGGCTATAAATTTTTTGCAGCCTCTGTCACGCCTGCGAACAGTAAGCAAGAAAAAATTATAGCCAATAGCACGTTCTCACAATCGTATCGCTTTTATTTTGAACTGACTATACGTGCATAAGTTAAGTAGAAAGATAAAGATAAAAGGAGTTCTTCTTAAAGACATTGTCATAATAGTAACGCTTAACTTAGAATGGTGAGAGAAGTGTTAGTGAGGGTTGCGAATGGCGTCTGATGCTTCTTATAATAATGGTTGATTGATAACTACTTTAATAACTATAAATAAGATCAACGCCAAGGAGCGTTACTATGCAAAAAAATATGTCCAAAGCTACGTCAAAAACCACGCCAAAAAATACGTTAAAGCTATCAAACCCAGATTTACTCAAACAACAGTGCTTCATTAAAGACGGCTGGCATGATGCTAGTGACATCAATAATAACAGTGCCACTATTGATGTTACCAATCCTTTTAATGGTGACATTATCGGTACTATTCCAAGCCTGACCAAGCAAGATGTTAATGATGCCGTCACGTATTCTCATCAAGCGCAAGTAACATGGGCGGCAAAAACGCCTCAAGAACGTGCAGAGCTGCTGCAAAAATGGGCGGATCTTATCGATGAGAATCAAGAAGATTTAGCTATTATTATGACTGCTGAGCAAGGTAAACCATTGACTGAGTCGCGTGGTGAGATTGGCTATGCTAATAGCTTTATTCGCTGGTTTGCAGAAGAAGGTAAGCGTGTCTACGGCGATGTCATTCCTGCCACCAAGTCGCAGCTGCGTTATGTCGTCTTAAAACAGCCAGTGGGTGTCTGCGCTGCGATTACCCCATGGAACTTCCCAGCCGCGATGATTACTCGCAAAGCTGCGCCTGCACTAGCAGCGGGCTGTACGATTATCATTAAGCCTGCCACTGAAACGCCATTTTCTGCTTTAGCACTTGGCGTATTGGCTGAGCAGGCGGGTATTCCAGCGGGTGTCATCCAAGTGGTCACCGGTAAATCATCAGTCATTGGTAAAATTCTAACCGGTGATGCCCGTATCCAAAAACTATCGTTTACCGGCTCTACAGAAGTAGGTCGTACCTTAATGGCGCAATGTGCACCGACAATTAAAAAACTGTCGTTAGAGCTAGGTGGAAACGCCCCATTTATTGTATTTGATGACGCTGACTTGGAAAAGGCGGCTGATGGCTTGATTGCTTCCAAATATCGCAATGCTGGTCAAACCTGTGTTTGCGCTAACCGCGTCTATGTTCAAGACAGCATTAAAGATAAGTTCTTAGATATTTTTGTCAAAAAAGTGAAGGAACTTAAAGTTGGTAATGGCATGGACGACGGCGTCGATATAGGACCTCTCATCAATAAAGACGGCTTAGAAAAGGTTCAAGCGCTATTAAAAGACGCGCTAGATAAAGGCGCAAAAATTATCACTGGTGGTGATAAGAATGACGCCTCAGCACTCAGTTTTAATCCGACCATCATTACTGACCTGAATGCTGACATGGACATTGCCAGCGAAGAAATTTTTGGTCCTATCGCAACGATATTTACTTTCTCAAGCGAAGAAGACGTTATTCGTGCTGCCAATGACACCATTTATGGACTTGCCGCTTACTTCTATAGCAGTGATTTTGCACGCTCGTGGCGGGTGACAGAAGGTCTTGAGTATGGCATGGTTGGTCACAATACTGGTTTGATTTCTACTGAAGTGGCACCGTTTGGTGGCGTTAAACAGTCGGGATTCGGTCGTGAAGGTTCGAAATACGGTATCGAAGAGTATGTCGTGACTAAATACTGGTGTTCTGATATTAGCTAGGATGGTTTACCGTAAAACTAACCACTTTTTCTAATAAAGAATATGTGGTTTTAGGACAGGACACCGGACAAAGTTAATAAAAAAAGCCTAGCGTCAAACGTTAGGCTTTTTTGGCATAAGGATACTAATAGTGGGCAGCTTAGAGAAGCTCGCTATTTGAAAGTTCCTCATCATGCTTTTTATCTTTTAGCACTAAAGAGTTAAGATGTTTCGGTGGTTCTTTTTTAAGGTCGGCATCTTCAGTAGCAACAATTTTAGGATTTAAAGGTTCCGTTACTGGCGTGCGCTCAGGTTTGTCACTGACTTTATAATCAGTACCTTTATCAATAGCTTTCTTTTTAAGAACAATAGATGTGTTAGGTTGTTGAGTAACCAAACGCTCAGAGGGCTTATCAAAAGGTTTGATTGTCGGTTTAAGGCTTTTTTTAACTCTTCTTACGGCGGCCGCATCAGCTTGTGCCTGTCCTTCTGCTAGCGATTTTTCATACAGACTTTGGTAAACAGCAAGGGTTTCTTCAATCATTTCACGCATAGTGAATTTATTGGTCATCTCAGGACGAGTGACGCTTTCTAACTGGTTTCTTACTGCTTTACAAAGCGCATTGGCATTGTATTTTTTCACTAAACCTTGCGGATAAAGCGGTTGTAAAATCTCGCTAAAGGCGGCTTGATCCCAGCCAATCACAGGCGTACCTAGATGAATGGCTTGCAGGGCATTAATACCGATTGATTCAGGCTCGTTAGCAAGTGCCAACACGATATTGGCTGCTGATAACCACTCGCGCATGTCATTACGTTTACTGCCTACATAGGTGATGCGTTCAGAAAATCCTAACGTATTGCTGCGTTGGCGAAAGTCCTCGTGTGCGACATCACCAGGTCGATAATCCTCATCCATAATAATGACGTGAATATTAGGGAAATCTGCTTCTAAATTACCCAAGATATCAATAAGCCATTCTTGTCCATACTCCTTGCCAATGATAGTGGGGAATACCAGCCATTTTTTGTTCTCAAGCTCGGGATATTCAGCAAATGTATACCTTAACCAATATACAGATGGATTATGTCGATAAGGGTAACGGCGGGTATCAATACCGCGATAGATACGCTTAATCACTTTAGGATCAAGGTCTTCACGGCGCAGTCCTTTTTTAAGGTAATCGGTCACACTATCAGACACCGTAATGATGGTATCGACATCGAGCAATGCTTGTGAGTATTTATTGATAGGATAAAAACCATACATCGTCGAAACCAGCTTTGGTCGACGTTTAACACGCGCACGGCGCAGTGCTAAATGTAATATCCATGCAGGTGTGCGCGAATGCACATGAATAATATCAGGATCATATTTTTCGATGAGACGACGCAGCGGGGCGACCTGTAGCAATGACAGCCAAGACTTTTTATTCATATATAGCTGGTGATAGTGATTGCCATCACGCTTTAAACGTCTGACCAAATCATTGTCTTCATCAGCACTAGAGATAATGATTGAGGTATGCTCATTTTTGACCAATGCGCGTCCAAGATGAAAAATACCGCGCTCGGATTCATCATGCTTTAAAGACGATAGTAAGCGCATCACTTTCATATTGGCGTAGGTCACTGGTTGAGAAGATCAAGTTGCTATTGTCAGTTAAAAATTGCTAAAACTCAACCATCAAGATAAAAAGATAAGGTTAGATAGTTGGTTTTTCTAAAGAGAGTTATACATGATGGCTTTAATTGAACAATCAAAACGATTAGCGATGTTTTTGTAGATGCTCGGCATTCGGCAATACTTGCTTTTCGCTTAGGTATTTCCAATAACGCTGCGGCAGATACTGCTTATGCAAGCGCGGGTTTTTACGTTCCTTAATATTGACGTTGGTAAAATAGCCTTGCCAAAAACGCTGATAACGCTGCTCATCTTCACTATGGATACTAGCAGGATTACGTAATACTGCATCGTCAAGGTTCGTAATAGTTTGCAATGCAGCAGGGCACGAGGATGTGCTTTGACTTTTGTCATAATAAATACCAAACCCGCGACTGATATCATAAATCGCCCAATGCTGATCTTGATAACGTTGGCGAAAATGCTCACCAATCAATGGTAAGACATTTAAATCAGGTTCTACGCGGGCAAAGTAAATATCATCAATCGTATGCTCAAAGCGCACAAACGCTTCCATACGGTGTTTTTCACGACCAACAGACTTGACCGTTTGTACTAGCTCTAATATATTGAGATTACCCAAATCGTCCATAATAAGGCGATTAGGATAATCGATGGCATATTTTATTACCTGAAATAAAGTAGTACCGATATTGTCTTTTTCGGATAAAAACCCCCACAGTATGTTGCGCATACCTGAGCGACCTAATAAGCTATTAAGCTTTACCAGTACACGTTCAGCTTTATCTTCATTAGTTGCAACGCTGGTCGATTGAGAAATTAATGAGGGCACATAACAATCTTGTGCCGTTAGTTGAAGTGCCTCATCGTCTTGGAGTTTGTGTGCGTAAACATAAAACACCGCACTCAGCCAACCTTCAAAACTTGGTTCATAAAGAACGACGCTGGGCGTTAATTGCCCCAGTTGATAATTTTGATTTTTGGCAAGTTCTGACAGTGATGGCGACATTTTTTGTCCTAAGATAACTTCATGATTATGGCTAACTTCATCAATAATTTTGCTTTTTAAAACAAAGCGAGTTGCCCACTACGTTGATCTTTAAATTTCGTCTGCGTTTGTGCCAGAACATATTGACGGAAATTATTGCGGGTTAAATGAGCAAGGTGCTCGTTTTTACCGGTCGTAGCGATAAAGTATTTAGCGCGATTGACAGCAGCGCCCATCTTTTTTAGATGATAAAGCGTCAATTGATTGAATTTACGCGCTTTGAGAATTTTCTTAGCCGTTTTCGTACCGATGCCGGGAATACGGACAATCATCTCATAGCTTGCGGTTTGAATATTAACCGGAAAATGCTCACGATGGCGAATTGCCCACGCCAGCTTTGGGTCGCAGTCCAAATCTAAAAATGGCGATTCTGGTTCAACAATTTCGTGCGCACCAAAACCATAAAAACGCATCAGCCAATCCGCTTGATAAAGGCGATTTTCGCGTACCATTGGCACAGGCGTGCCAATGGCTGGCAAGCGATCATCAGATAACATCGGCACATAGCCAGAATAGTAAACTCGCTTAAGATCATATTGTTTATAAAAGTGACTCGATAGCTGAATCACTTGCAAGTCAGTCTCGTTACTAGCGCCAACAATCATCTGACTGGTTTGACCTGCTGGCACAAATTTCGGCGCTTTTTTATGGGTCTTTCGGCTTTCACGAATGGTGATGATTTCTTCTTTTACTGTCTCCATCGGTGCTTTTAATTGCTCATGGGATTTTTCTGGAGCAAGGAGCGCAAGTCCTGACTTGGTCGGAATCTCAATATTGACACTTAAACGATCAGCATATAATCCCGCTTCTAATAACAACTCTTTTGATGCGCCCGGAATGGTTTTGAGATGGATATACCCATTAAAACGCTCACGGGTACGCAGTATCTTGGCAACCTCGACCAAGCGCTCCATCGTATAGTCGCCATTCTTAAATATACCTGAGCTAAGAAATAGCCCTTCAATATAATTACGACGATAAAATTGCATGGTTAGATCAACGACTTCCTCAACGCTAAAAGCGGCGCGCGGGGTGTCATTGCTTTTACGCGAGGTGCAATAAGCACAGTCATAAATACAATGATTAGTCAGCAGGATTTTAAGTAAACTGACACAGCGCCCATCTTCGGTATAGCTATGACAAATGCCTGTTGCTGAAGCATCACCGAGACCACCGCCTTGATTTTTGCGCGTGCCAGCCGATGATGAGCAGGAAACATCATACTTAGCGGCATCGGCTAAAATATTGAGCTTGCCTTGGAGTCGTTCATAATTGATGGTTGCCATGAGCGTTGCTTACCATGTCATTGATAAAAGACTATTTTAGCAATATTAGTGGTAAGTCATTGTAATTATAGCGAAAATAGAGAGATTAAACGACAGCTGTTGTCGCCTATGGCCATCAAATTTATGTATTTTTAGGGTTAACTAGAGATACAAGGATTTGGCAAAGTTTGTACTATTTCATCTTCAAAATAGTGCTTAATAATCAAGCGACCTTTTTCATTAAACTCAACATTGTAGTTAGGATAAATGGCAGAATTATTATTGCCATGAGTTGAAGGTAGTATTATCTTTCTGTCAGAAAAAAAACGACGGGCAACCCATAAGTTTTTGTCATGATCATATTCAACAGTACATCGACTTTTCACATCAAAATCAAAATACAGGTCAAAATTTTGTTTTTTACCGCCAAGACCAAATAGTATATTAGTGCCGCACGGACTACCACAACCGATATAAACATGATAAATATATTTATCGATTTTTTTAAGTGAAGTATGACTCCAACCGTAGCCACCCATTCCATCCATAAGCACGGTCTCTATTACTTCGCCATTATTTAACGTTTCGCTTTTAAGGATATAACCATCATCGCAATATTCAACATCGTTCTTAGTTATATAAGAAGTACAAATTTGTGACATATAAAAGCTATCGTCAAATTCTGGTTCGGCGGATTTAGCCCAAGATGTAGCGCTTAAAATACAGCCGTAAATGATAAAAACCAATGAATAGTGAGTAGTAAGTTTATACATGCAAATAGTAGCCGGATATTTGTTTTGAATTAAAAATACTATATCAAAATGGTGGTGGTTAAGGAATAAGGTACGGATATAAAAAAAGGCCTTATAGACTAAAGGGTTAGCCTGTAAGACCTCTTAATATTTTTAGAAACCATCAGATAATAGTATTCTAAAATCTCGTTTTACTGAACTTTGGCACGTATAACGACAGTCTGAGCTGCATTTGGATCAAGGTTTACCAAGTTCCATTTAAGACCAGAGTAATTCTCTTTAACGATGACCGTATTGCCAACTTGCTGAATGGTTTGGTAGTTGTCGCCACCAGTGGTCGCAAGTGTTGGTAGCGGACTATTCAACGATACCAATTTCACACCATTTGGCAAAGAAACCATGGCATTGATATCAGTCACTGGCTGCGCTGTGGTATTGGTATAAACGGTATGATACTCAATGACATCACCAGGTGCGATATGGTTAGCCGGTACTGCAACTTCACGTCCATCACTATTTTTGAGAATTTTCATAACCTTAGTTTGCGCGTTGACTACGCCAGGCGTACTAAAAGTTGGTTTTAGCTGTAAGGTATCTATAGAGGTAATCGTGGTTACAGGGCTAGTGACCACTGGTGCATTAATGGCCGAAGTATTAATGACTGGCAACTGGGTCGCTGTGGTAACAGGCAGTACTTGAGTCATTGGCAATACTTGGGTGACAGTGCTAGTCGGCCCAGCGATGACATCAACACGACTGCTTTGATTGGTAATTTGATTGGTCACCGGTACGCTAGTGACAGTCGCACTACCTTGAGTAACGATAGTATTAACATTGTCTTGGCGAACCACGTAGCGCGGTACATTGGTCACCTGCGTCACAGCAAACGGCATGCCATCTTGCATACCAATGCTATTAGGCGTAGCGGTGATAACAGCCGTTTTACCATCAGAATACTGCTCGACCACGGTGGTACTACCGCCTGTCGATGGTAGAACGGTCACCTCGGTAGCGGCATTGGCAGCAGACATAGCCATAACAGTACCTGCCAACAGTGCGGATACTGCCGTGAATGTCGCTATTTTTTGACTCAAACGTGATGAATAATTAGTAGTGATAGTCATAATAAAGTCCTTTAAAATTATAATAAGTAAAACAAAAATGGAGAGCGCTTAAATAAGAAAACCCTCGTTAATTGACGCTACAGGGCAGGTCAAATAACAAGGGCAACAATACTGATAATAATAGACAGCCAAACGATAAAGGCTATCTATTAAATTATTGATTTATCCGTCATTATTTTAATTAATAACTAAGCATGTGCTTAGTTATTTCAACCCAACAATTATGCGCTAAAATGAGTTAGGTAGAAAAGCAGCGTTGTGTAACTGCTCTTCTATAAACAATGACTTTTGTGTGTTTTACTTTATCTAATTCTTAAGAAAATTACTATTTGACTCACTACAAAAGACAACTATATTAATCGTAGATGACTTTCATGATTTCGTATTCGACTACGCCTTTTGGGGTTTCAATACGGGCTTCATCGCCTTCAGATTTACCAATTAAGCCACGAGCGATTGGTGAATTAACAGAGATTTTACCGGCTTTAAAATCCGCTTCGTCATCACCAACGATTTTGTATTGTTTTTCTTCTTCAGTGTCCATGTTTTCGATAACGACGCTGACGCCGAATATTACACGGCCATCTTTTGGTAACGTCGTAGGATCAATAACTTGTGCGCCGCCAAGCTTGGCTTCGATATCACGAATACGGGCTTCACAAAAGCCTTGCTGTTCACGAGCAGCATGGTATTCAGCGTTTTCTTTTAAATCGCCGTGTTCGCGTGCTTCAGCAATAGAAGCGGTGATGCGTGGACGGTCGACACTTTTTAACTGTTTTAATTCAGCTTCTAAAGCGGCATGTCCTTGCGGAGTCATGGGGTAACGTTGCATGTTTTTTCCTTAAACCAATAACACGGGCACCATCTCCTACTCTTAGTGAATAGGGAGATGGTGTCAGTGTTGTTGCAATGGGTATAAAATATAAAAAGAGTAATGGTTAAGACTGCGTAATAAGTAAGTTGGCTATCATTTATGAGGTTATTTCACCTCAATTCAACAATATGCACACTTAAGCTTACGTAATAAAAAGCATAGTCGCAGTTTAGCCACTATGCTTTTTAGGTCTATCATTTTAAAAGTATTTTTTTCAAGCGTTGCTGTCATGTCAGACAATGAGCAATGCTTGAATAAGCTTTTAGGTAAGCCTATCTGTTATGCTTAATCTACTGAAATTCTTCAGCCAAGTCAATAGAGCTAAACAATAGACTTTGCTTGCTCGTGTAAATCTTGCAGTTTATACACCTCAAATGGCAAGTCAATCGCATAAGATTTACAAACCGCATCTGCCGCACCTAAAGTGGTGACGTAGAATACTTTACCTTGTAGCGCACTACGGCGGATAGAGAATGAATCCTCTTGTGCCTGCTTGCCTTCGGTGGTGTTGATAATCATATCGATTTTGCCATTTTTTAAGGCATCAACGATATGCGGGCGACCTTCGGTGACTTTATTAATTTGCTTACACTCAATACCGTTTTCAGCCAATACTTTTTGTGTACCTGTAGTGGCAACAATATTAAAACCAAAGTCGATTAATTGACGAGCGATAGGCGCAACTTGCTCTTTATCGCTATCACGTACAGAAATAAAGACCGTTTTGGTTTCGCCTTCGGTTGGTAAACCTGGCAGACGCTCATTACTACCGATAACGGCTTTATAAAAAGCTTCGCCAAAGGTTTTGCCAACGCCCATTACTTCACCGGTTGATTTCATCTCAGGGCTCAAGATTGGGTCAACACCCGGGAATTTAGCAAATGGGAAGACCGCTTCTTTGACTGCAAAAAATGAAGGAACGATTTCAGTGGTAAAGCCTTGGTCTTTTAGCGACGTGCCAGCCATACAGCGCGCTGCGATTTGCGCTAATGAGATACCAATACATTTAGAAACAAAAGGTATGGTACGCGCAGCACGTGGATTGACTTCTAAGATATAAACCGTTTCACCTTTTACGGCAAACTGAACGTTCATCAAACCGATCACGCCAAGCTCTTTTGCCATAGCGACAGTTTGCGCACGCATCACATCGCATAGCTCATCAGATAGCGAGTAAGGTGGCAATGAACAGGCTGAGTCACCAGAGTGAACACCAGCTTGTTCGATATGCTGCATGATACCGCCAATCACGACGTCTGTACCGTCGCTAACACAATCGACATCGACTTCAATAGCATCGTCTAAGAAGCGATCTAATAGTACTGGTGCTTCATTTGACGCTTGTACCGCAGTACGTAGATAATGTCTTAGCTCATCTTCGTTATAGACGATTTCCATCGCGCGACCACCGAGTACATACGATGGACGTACAACTAGCGGATAACCAACGTCTTTTGCTTTCACCAAACCATCTTCTAAGCTCGTCGCCAAGGCATTGGTTGGTTGCACAAGGTTTAACTGCTGAATCATATGCTGGAAGCGTTCGCGATCTTCAGCGCGGTCAATCGCATCTGGGCTAGTACCAATGATTTTGACGCCAGCAGCTTCAAGAGCGCGTGCTAGTTTCAATGGTGTTTGACCACCAAACTGTACAATCACGCCATCAGGATTTTCGATACGGACAATTTCTAACACGTCTTCAAGCGTGATTGGCTCAAAGTAGAGGCGGTCAGAAGTATCATAATCGGTCGAAACGGTTTCAGGATTACAGTTAACCATGATGGTCTCGTAGCCGTCTTCGCGCATCGCAAGAGCCGCGTGTACACAGCAATAGTCAAACTCGATACCTTGACCAATACGGTTAGGACCACCACCGATAACCATGATTTTCTTGTTATTCGTTGGATTGGCTTCACATTCGCTATCGTATGTTGAGTACATATAAGCGGTGCTGGTCGCAAACTCTGCGGCACAAGTATCGACGCGCTTATAAACGGGATAAACGTTTAAGTCCCAACGTTTTTTACGTAGCTGCTTTTGTGAGACGCCAAGCAATTTCGCCAAACGCAAATCTGATAAACCTTTACGCTTAAAGCTACGTAAGTTCTTTTCAGTTAAACCACCAAAGCCTAATGCTTTAACTTGAGCTTCGGTTTTCACGATATCTTCAATTTGCACCAAGAACCATGGGTCGATTTTGGTTAGATTGAATACCTCATCGACGCTCATACCAATACGGAAAGCATCAGCAATATAATAGATGCGCTCAGGGGTTGGGATGGTCAAGCGATTGGTAATTTCGCTGCGTGCCTTTTCAATGCTTACTTTTGATAAGTCAATTTGCTCATCAAAACCATCATTGCCTGTTTCCATGCCGCGCAAGGCTTTTTGCATCGACTCTTGGAAGTTACGGCCGATAGCCATGACTTCACCAACCGACTTCATTTGCGTTGATAAAACATTATCCGCTTGTGGAAATTTCTCAAAGTTAAAACGTGGAATTTTAGTAACGACATAATCAATAGTCGGCTCAAAGCTTGCTGGCGTTTTGCCACCAGTGATGTCATTTTGCAATTCATCAAGCGTATAACCAACCGCCAGTTTAGCTGCGATTTTAGCAATAGGGAAGCCAGTCGCTTTTGATGCCAATGCTGATGAGCGTGATACACGTGGGTTCATCTCGATAACGACCATACGACCGGTATCAGGATGGATACCAAACTGTACGTTTGAACCGCCCGTTTCGACACCAATCTCGCGCAGTACTGCCAATGAAGCATTACGCATGATTTGATATTCTTTGTCAGTCAAAGTTTGCGCAGGGGCAACGGTAATTGAATCGCCAGTATGCACGCCCATCGGGTCAAAGTTTTCAATAGAGCAGATGATAATGCAGTTATCGTTTTTGTCACGAACCACTTCCATCTCATACTCTTTCCAACCGATTAATGATTCATCTATAAGCAATTGATGGTTTGGTGATAAGTCAAAACCGCGCTCACAAATCTCGATAAATTCATCGCGGTTATAGGCGATACCACCACCTGAACCACCCATAGTGAATGACGGACGAATGATACACGGATAGCCCATTTTTTCTTGGGTAGCAAACGCTTGTTCCATGGTCTCAGCAGTTTCAGCGCGTGGACATTCAAGGCCGATACGCTTCATGGCTTTATCAAATAAGTTGCGATCTTCTGCCATCTCGATTGAGTCTTTGGTCGCGCCAATAAGTTCACAATTATATTTAGTTAATACGCCATGCTTGTCTAGCTCTAACGCACAGTTTAGAGCGGTTTGTCCGCCCATCGTTGGCAAGATGGCATCAGGACGTTCTTTGGCAATAATTTGCTCAACCGTCTGCCAAGTAATCGGCTCGATGTAAGTGGCATCTGCCATAGCTGGGTCAGTCATGATGGTTGCAGGGTTTGAGTTGACCAAGATGACGCGGTAGCCTTCTTCTTTTAATGCTTTACAGGCTTGGGCACCTGAGTAGTCAAACTCGCACGCTTGACCGATGACGATAGGGCCTGCGCCAATGATAAGAATGCTTTTTATGTCGGTACGTTTTGGCATAGTTAGGGCTACCTTCGTTAGTATGATGTTTTAATTGATTTATAATTCGGATAAAACGGTATTTGAATAAAGCTATATTTTACTAAATCTATATTTGAATAAATACTATCGTATTTTACGTGGGTCAGCTTAAACCACCATTAGTGATTCAAGCTTTATAACGAATAACTACTTATTGTTAATTACTTATACTTAAAAGCTACTTAACAACTTATGCTTTAGCCGCTGCCATCATATCTGCAAATTTATCAAATAATGCTGCAGCTTCATGAGGACCAGGGCTGGCTTCAGGGTGACCTTGGAAGCTAAATACTGGCTTATTGGTCAGCTCCATACCTTGGTTAGTGCCATCAAATAATGAGCGATGGGTTGATTTAATATGCTCAGGCAGTGTATTTTCGTCAACGGCAAAGCTATGATTTTGACTGGTGATTAATACTTTTCCTGTCGCCAAATCTTGTACCGGATGGTTAGCACCATGATGACCGGTTTTCATTTTGATCGTTTTTGCGCCGCTGGCAAGACCAATCAGCTGATGACCTAAACAAATACCAAAGGTTGGAATACTTGTTTCTTCAATGATGTGACGTACCGCTTCGATGGCATAATCACAAGTGGCTGGATCGCCAGGACCATTAGATAAGAAAATACCATCTGGATTCATCGCGAGCACATCAGCGATAGGGGTTTGTGCTGGTACAACAGTCACATGACAGCCTCTATCAACTAACAGACGCAGTAGGTTGGTTTTTACGCCAAAGTCATAAGCCACGACATTGAATTTTTTATCGATATGAGTACCAAGCTGTTTAAAAAAGCCACCCGTGCCGCTGTCATGGCTACCGGTCACATTACGGTTAAGTAGGGTATCCGATAATTCCCACGTTCCCGTTGTCCATTCAAACGTCGTTGGCGTACAGCATTCTTTTGCCAAGTCCATGCCTTCAATACCAGCAAATTCTTGTGCCAGTTTAATGGCTTGGGCTTCATCCTCTTTACTAATGGTGTCGCCGTTTGACGCAGTCATAATACAGCCGTTTTGAGCGCCTTTATCGCGCAATAAACGCGTCAGTTGACGGGTATCAATTTCAGCGATAGCAACCGTATCATTGCGCTGTAAATAGTCGGTTAGAGGCTCAGTGTTACGGAAGTTAGAGGTTACCAATGTTGCATCACGAATGATAAGACCTTCTGCCCACACTTGACGCTTCACATCAACAGTATTGGATTCTGTGTCTTCACTATTGGTGCCGGTATTACCGATATGCGGATAGGTGAGGGTTACTAACTGACGAGCATAACTTGGGTCGGTTAGGATTTCTTGATACCCTGTCATGGCTGTATTAAAAACCACCTCACCGACACGATGACCGAGGCTGCCGATACTAATTCCATGAAAAATCGTACCGTCCGCTAGTGCCAAAACTGCTTGTATTTCTGTCGATGAATTCAAGGGTTGCCTCCGCTGTTATTAGTGAGTGCTGTGCTGATTTTTTGGTTAAAATAAAGCGCTGCTTTTTTGATTATTGCTATTTAACTGCGGCTAAATAATCATAATAAAAGAGACAGCGCCAAAATTTTTCCACAAAAAAGCGAGAAGACATCATAGATGAAAAGGTACAGGATTCACTAAGGGGTGAATAAGTAACTTACATCATGTCCGCTCGCTTTGGCACAGATTTTGCGCATTATACTAGAGTTTTGCGTTAAGGGCTAGCACCTTAAGGATAAGTATGGTGAATAATATTCAGATAAAGCCTAAATGCGTCTTAATTTCTAGCTAACAAAATTTATTTATCAAAAATTATAATGTACCGATAAACCATAATAGTCTGGAGAGAGATTGGTGGCGATATGTAGTTGGTCATCTTGATAGCTTTTTGTCAGATACATACTGCTGGCAACACCCAAAGCGGCTCCCGCTAATACATCAATGGCATCATGTTCATCGGCTTCGACACGGCTATAGGCAACAAAGCCCGCGCCAATATAGGCGGGAACACTATATTTTAGCCCATAGCGCTTATGAATAAAGCTAGCTCCTTGGAACGCCCTTGAAGTATGGCCGGATGGATAAGCGTTATCATCGCTGCCATCTGGTCGCTCTTTATCAATCACGGATTTTAAGGCATAAGTCGCTGCAACATTGGTTGCAAATGAATAATAAAATTGCTCTCGTCCCTCTTTATCATCCATATAATAAGTGCTACCGTAAGCAACTGCTGGTATGGCGAAAGATAGAATGTCGCCTGCCTTGTCGATATTATCGCTACTATTGGCATTGGCTGGCATAGCAACAAGCAAGCTGCTCGATAATAAAAAACTACTGGGTAATAAAATGATAGCGGAAGCGTTTTTGCTGATCATTGCGGCAATCCTAAAGAGAGTTTGGTAGAGCGGATGAAGAGAAATGGCATTATACTATAAATGCTTGCTCCTACATCATGCACGAAAATATTTATAGATCAGTTTTATAGCCGACATCAGTGCCAACTATATTTACGAATAATAACAACTGAATAGAACTCATCAAGGATGGATTATGATTTATCAATATTTAGACAAAGCACCTGAATTCGCTGTACCTTTTAACGGGTGGGTGGCAGACTCCGCACGAGTCATTGGCGATGTGTATTTGGGTCATCAAGCCAGCGTTTGGTTTGGCGCAGTCATTCGCGGTGACAATGAGCGTATCCATATTGGTGACTACAGTAATGTACAAGAAAACAGCGTGATTCATACCGATGCGGGTATTGAAGTCAAGATTGGTAACTATGTCACTATTGGTCACTTGGCAATGCTGCATGGCTGTGAAGTCGGCGATAATAGCTTAATTGGTATTGGTGCGGTGGTCTTAAATAATGCCAAAATCGGGAAAAACTGTATCATAGGTGCCAAAGCTTTGGTCACTGAAGGCAAAGAAATTCCAGATAATTCGCTGGTCATGGGCGCTCCTGCAAAAGTGGTCAAAACATTGACGGATGAGCAGGCAGCAATGCTGAAACTGTCAGCGCTGCATTATGCAGAGCGTTGTCAGAAATTTCAAACCGGTCTAAAAGAGATTGAGCAACCAGAATAAAACCCTATTAATCATCATCAATTATCCTTAATGAGTATTTTATTATGAGCACGCCAAGCATCGACAGCCAGCCAACTTCACGCACGTTAGCGTTATTTGATTTAGACCATACCTTGCTCGATGTCGATAGCGACTATTTATGGGGCGAATATATCGTCAAGCATAACCTTGTCGATGAAGCCGAGTATCGTACTGCCAATCAGAAGTTTTATAACGATTATATCGAAGGCACGCTTGATGCGACTGAATATAACGAGTTTGTCGCGCAATTCTTAAGCAGCCTACCGATGGATAGACTACACGAGCTACGAGAAGATTATATTAAAAGTGAAATCGAGCCGCATATCCGTCCAAAAGCGATGGAAGTATTGTGTCAGCATATTGAACAGGGTCACGATGTGGTAATTATCTCTGCGACCAATGACTTTGTGGTTTCTGCTATCGCTAAACGTTTTGGTATTGAAGATGCCAATGTGTTATCGACGCCGCTTGAGATAAAAGACGAGCGCTATACCGGTAAATTAACCGATAAGCCAAATTTCAAAGAGGGTAAGATTTATCATTTGGATAAATGGCTAGATAAGCAGCAAGCCTCAGGATTGCAATATGATAAAACCTATGCTTATTCTGATTCCAAAAATGATCTTCCATTACTTGAATGGGCGGATGTGGCTATTTGTGTTTCTCCCGATGATGCGCTACATGCACATGCACTTGCCCATCGCTGGGCAGTAGAAGATTGGTCGATTTGATAAAATAGTTGCTAAAATAGTAGCGAGAATTAACCAAACATTTTATGCAAATCTCATTTAAAATAGCGCCACCGTATTTTTCAAAACACACAGGAACACTTATGGAAATCAATCCGTATCAAGAAAGAATTAAAGATTTATCAGAGCGTGGGCAGGACTTGCGGAGGTATCTTTGACTTCGATGGTAAGCAAGAACGCTTAGAAGAAGTCAATTTGGAACTAGAAAACCCCGAGCTATGGAACGATCCTGAGCGTGCGACCAAAATTAATAAAGAAAAAAGCCTGCTTGATGGGGTCATTGATGTGGTGGTGTCGCTTGAAACCACATTGGAAGATGCGTCTGCAATGTTGGAGCTGGCAGTAGAGGCAGAAGACGAGTCATTACTTACTGATGTACAAGCCGAGCTCGACAATGCTGAAAAACGTGTAGCGGATTTAGAATTCCGCCGGATGTTTAGCGGTGAGATGGACCCAAATAACTGTTACTTGGATATCCAATCAGGCAGTGGCGGTACTGAAGCGCAAGACTGGGCAGAAATGCTGCTGCGCATGTATACGCGCTGGGCAGAAGCACATGGCTTTAAAGTGGACGTTATTGAAGTGTCCGCTGGCAGTGTCGCTGGTATCAAGTCAGCAACTATTGAGATTAAGGGCGATTATGCCTTTGGTTGGTTACGTACCGAAATAGGCGTGCATCGTCTTGTACGTAAATCACCATTTGATAGTAATAATGGTCGTCATACCTCATTTGCCGCGGTATTTGTGTCACCTGAAATCGACGATAATGTTGAGATTGATATCAATCCAGCAGATTTGCGCATTGATACTTATCGCTCATCGGGGGCTGGTGGTCAGCACGTAAATACTACCGATTCTGCGGTACGTATTACGCACGAACCGACTGGCGTCGTTGTGACTTGTCAGAACGAGCGCAGCCAGCATGGTAACAAAGCAACGGCAATGAAGATGCTACGTGCGAAGCTTTATGAGCTTGAGATGCAAAAGAGGATGGAGTCTCAACAAGCGGTCGAAGATGGCAAGTCTGACGTCGGTTGGGGCAGTCAAATTCGCTCTTATGTATTGGATGACTCTCGTATCAAAGACTTACGTACTGGCGTCGAGACTTTTAACACCGGTGCTGTATTAGATGGCGACCTCGATCAATTTATCGAAGCCAGCCTAAAAGCGGGATTGTAAAGACGGTTTTGAATAGTAACTAATATCTAATTAAGGAAAATTATGCCAAGCGTTAATCATTATTTTGATAATAAAGTGACTTCTATTGCCTTTCAAACGGCAACCAAACCCGCGACCGTCGGTGTTATGGAAGTTGGTGAGTATGAATTTGGTACCAGCGAGTTTGAAACCATGACAGTCGTTAGTGGTGCTTTGACGGTAAAGCTGCCAGAAAGTGATGCTTGGCAGACCTTTAATGCTGGTGAGCAATTTACCATTGAAGCCAATCAAAAATTCCAAGTCACAGTTGATGTAGAAACGGCTTACTTATGTACTTATGGTGAATAGTTTTTTAGCTTACACTGATATGAATTATAAAAACGCCAAGTATTAAATGCTTGGCGTTTTTTTATGGGTGTTTTATTTTAATTTCAGGTCTTATTTTGAATAATAAAGGAGCTGATATACATTATAAGTTTTTACGGTATTGCACCATATCCGTTTTCGTAGCCAGCGTATCATAAAGTATGCGAGCCGCTGTATTTCCTTCTTGAGTTGTCCAGTAGACACGATTACAGTTTTTCTTACTAGCAAATTCATAGACATGCTGAATCAATGCACGTCCTACGCCTTTTCCACGTACTGATTCATTAACGTATAAGTCCTCTAAGTAGCAACATTCAGTGTTATTCCACGTATTGGGATGTAGCACCACATGCGTAAAACCCACTAAGCCATCATCTAACCAAGCCCCAAACCCATAAATAGGTACATTGCTATCGAGCACATTGTTCCACGTTGCATTCGTAGTTTCTAATGGCAAGCTGCTCTCATAAAAAGTCAGATAGCTTTGCCATAAGCGGAGCCAAAGTTCATAGTCATCGGCAGATAACGGCATTATTTTTAAGGAGCTATTGGTTATGTTCATAGGATTGGGGTTTGTCATATTAGCGGTGCCTTTAGTAAATTTATCTTAAATTATGCCTTAGCGGCTAAAATCCACAAGGCTTTTATCGGTTTATTTTACACAGGATTACACTTTATCCATGGCAAACACACAGCAATAATTGCCGTAGTTAATTATGCTAAAACAACTATGTTATCAAACGAGTATCGTTATGGTTAAGGCAAATCAGCAGACAATAATCCAAGATGTGCGCCATGATTATGAGCACCTAGCTAGCCTAGCAAATTTGCGCTATGTAAACGACGATGAGCCTGGTTATGGGCGCAGACGTTGGGGGCGCGGCTTTACCTATCGAGACGCCACTGGAAAAACAGTAAAGGATAAGGTTCTGCGCCAGCGTTTTGATGCTCTCGTGATTCCACCGATGTGGTCAGAGGTTTGGATATGCCAAGATGACAAAGGACATCTACAATCGACAGGTCGTGATGATAAAGCCCGCAAACAATACTTGTATCATGCAGAATGGGATCGCGTACGTGACCAAGCCAAATTTCATGCCATGATAGGTTTTGCCGAAGCGTTGCCAAATCTACGCGCGCAGGTTGAAAAAGATTTAGAAGCGACACCGTTATCACGCGATAATGTGCTTGCGGCGGTGGTCAAACTGCTAGAAACCACCTTGATCCGTATCGGCAATAGCCGCTATGCAAAACTCAATAAAAGCTACGGTTTGAGTACACTGAGAAGCAAGCACGTGAGCGAGACGGATAATGGGCTGGCGTTTGATTTTGTCGGTAAAAGTGCTAAAGCGCATCATATAGAGCTGCAAGATGAGCGCTTGATTGAGATTGTACAAGCCTGTTCTGAGTTACCCGGTTATGAGATTTTCAAATATTTGGATGAGAGGGGTAATAAGCAACTGGTTGATAGCGCCGATATCAATGAATACATACGCAAGCATACTGGCGATAATGATTGTGAGAGTAAAATGTATAACGGCAATTTATACAGCGCAAAGGATTTTCGTACATGGATGGCAAGTGTGCTGGCTGCCAGTTATCTTTATGATGAGTTGCAAACCAAGTCTGGCAAAGTGATTTTAGCCAGTACGCCTGATAGTAAAGAACGCCAGCAGTTGGTCACTGATATGGTCAAAGAGGTAGCAGAGGAGCTTGGCAATACGCCTGCAGTCTGCCGAGCCTCTTATATCAATCCTATTATTATTGAGCGATTTTTGGTAGGACAGTTTTTTGCAACCTATAAACAAGCGCGGCGCGGACGCACCAAACAGTATCAAAGCTGTGAAGAGAAGGCCTTACTTGGGTTCTTAAGGGCGCTACAATAAATATCTTACTAAGTAGATATTTTATATTAAAAATGATACGTTATGTATTGAAATAAATATAGAAATACGTTACTAATAGAGTATATGTCATTTTATATGTTTAAACAGTTGATAGGATATGACTGTTTTACGCTTTGTTTTATTATTTCTGAATGTCTGATTTCGCCAGTGACTCTCGATTGCTAAAGGATTAGCTTATGAACACCTCACCTACAAATACTGCTGCGCGTACTGCAAGCACGCCAACGAGCTACAGCGATTATTATAATAATTTTGATATCAATGCATTATCGACAGAAATCTTTGGTAAGCATTTAGACGATCGCTTGAACGCTTATATGGCGTGCTGTGGACGCCATGTGCGTGACGGCCGTGGGAATAAGCTTGCGCTGGTGCATGAAGATACGGCTGGTAACGTGACGCACATGAGCTTTGCTGAGTTAGATGCCGCAAGCGCGCAAGTAGCCAATTTACTACAATCTTATGGTGTAAAAGTAGGTGATCAAGTAGCGACTATGCTACCGCGCACCCCCGAATTATTAACCATTGTATTAGCAATTTGGCGGATTGGCGCAGTGTATCAACCGCTGTTCACTGCTTTTGGCTATGATTCTATTAAGTATCGCATGGACAAAGCCAATACCAAAGTCGTTTTTACCAACCAAGAGAATCGCGACAAGTTTGAAGATTTGGCTGAGCAGACCAGAATGGTGCTAGTTGGTAGTAAAGTAGATGCGCAAAGCTGGGGTGATGATAATTATGCTGAAATGATAGCAGCGCAGCCTCAAACCATAGAAGCGGTTATTTTGAATACTGATGCGCCATTTTTACAGATGTTTACCTCAGGGACAGTAGGTAAGGCAAAAGGCGTCAGCGTGCCATTAGCTGCATTATCAGCCTTTTATTTATATATGCGCTATGCCATTGACTTACGCGAGGACGATCATTACTGGAATATGGCGGATCCAGGCTGGGCATATGGATTGTATTATGCTATCACAGGTCCTTTATTGTTGGGCGTCACTACTTATTTTAATGAAGCGGGTTTTGATGCTCAGAATACTCGTGACTTTATGGTACGTCACAAGATTACCAATTTGGCATCTTCACCAACGGCATTTCGTATGATGAAGTCGAGCGGCGTTTTTGAAAAAGCTCATAACGATGCCGATGCAAAGTTGTCGCTACGCTGTGCTAACTCAGCAGGCGAGACCTTAAATACCGAAGTGGTGAATTGGGTTGATACTTATTTAAACTGCAAAGTTTGCGATCAGTATGGTCAGACAGAAACTGGTATGACCTGCTGCGAGCACCATGCATTAGCACATGAATGCCCAGTCGGCTCGATGGGTATGGCGCTACCAGGGCATACGCTTGTGGTATTAGATGATGATATGAAGGTATTACCTGATGGCGAGCAAGGGCAATTGGCAGTCGTAGTCAGTCAATCACCGGCGTTTTATTTCCGTGGCTATAGCTGGAATGAAAAACAAGCGTTCATTGATGATTATTACCTAACGGGCGATGTGGTCGAGCGTCATAGTGATGGCAGTTACTGGTTCTCAGGACGTGATGATGACATCATTACTACCGCAGGTTACCGCGTGGGTCCAACCGATGTTGAAAATACGGTGCTCGAGCACGAAGCAGTTGCAGAGTCAGCCGCCGTCGGTATACCTGATGAGGAGCGCGGTCATACTATTAAGTCTTATGTGGTGCTAAAAGATGGTATTGTTGGGACTGATGAGATTGCTAGGGAAATTCAAGATTTGGTACGCAAGCGTCTATCAACTCATGCTTATCCGCGTGAAGTTGAGTTTGTGTCTGAGCTACCAAAAACGCCAAGTGGTAAGATTCAGCGCTTTTTACTGAGAAGTTTATCCGCCTCTTAAATACATTAAAGTATGAACCAGATAATAAAACAGACAGTTAAATAATAATACCAAGGAATAATTATGCAAATTGAACAACACAGCTTTTTGGTTACTGGTGGTGCGTCAGGTTTAGGTGAGGCAGTAGTTCGTGCTATCGTCGTTAAAGGTGGCAAAGCTATTATCGCTGACCTTAACGAATCAGCTGGGCAGGCGCTAGTCAATGAGCTTGGTGACAATTCTCGTTTTGTACGCTGTGATATCACTAGTGGTGATGAGGTACAAGCGGCTGTTGCTATGGCTGAAAAAGAGTTTGACGGTCTGCAAGGGTCGATTAACTGTGCGGGTATCGCTGTGGTACAAAAGCTGTTAGACCGTGAAAACAATCCAGCCGATCTTGATGCTTTTAGCCGCGGCGTTAATATCAACCTTGTAGGCTCTTTTAACGTCGCGCGTTTGGTCGCAGCCAGTATCGCTAAGCGTGTGGCTAATGGTAGTAATGTAGAAAACAATGCAGAGAAAAATGCGGATCAAGGTGTCATTATTAATACAGCCTCTATTGCTGCTTTTGATGGTCAAGTGGGTCAAGCCAGTTATGCCTCATCTAAAGCGGGCGTGGTCGGTCTGACTTTACCGCTTGCTCGTGAGCTGGCGCGCCACGGTATTCGCGTGATGACGATTGCACCCGGGGTTTTTGCTACTCCGATGATGAATGCTATCCCTGAAAAAGCGCGTGAACAGTTAGAGGCGAGCGTTCCTTATCCTAAACGTCTGGGCAATCCCAATGAATTTGCTAAGTTGGTTATGCATATCATTGATAATGCCTACTTAAATGGTGAGGTGATCCGCTTAGATGGTGCTATTCGTATGGTTTAGTTTAGCGACTGCCAGAACCCATTTTTATCTTATTCATAACTTTTGCACAAAACTTAGTCACAAAACATGGCATAGTGCTTTGATATATTATGACTCATTGCTATTAAATATTAGTTATAAGGATTAAAGCCTATGTCATTTTTTCGTCCAAAATCTAGTAAGTATTCAAGCTGGTTATTTATCGCCATAGGGCTTAGTTTTGCTACTGTTATCGGCACGAGTGCTATCGCTGCTGCTAAAGATACCGCGAAACATCCGCAGCCCATTTCCAGTGCTGCTATTATCGATAAAGTATTTGTCGATAAATCAGAGCGTCGTTTGCAGCTACTAAGTGGTGATAAAGTGGTTAAGTCTTATCATATTGCACTAGGTGGTAATCCCATTGGTCATAAGCAACAAGAAGGCGATCAGCGTACACCGATAGGTTCTTATACACTCGATTATAAAAATGAAAAATCTCAATACTATCGTTCTATGCACGTCAGTTATCCTAATGCTGTAGATAAGGCCAATGCGAAATCACGCGGCGTGAGCCCCGGTGGCGCTATTATGATTCATGGGCAGAAAAATGGTTTTGGTGCATTAGCAATGCTCAACCAGCAACGCGATTGGACGGCAGGCTGTATGGCAGTGACTAATGATGAAATGGATGAAATCATGGCGGCTGTCAAGGTTGGCACAGCTATTGAAATAGTTGAGTAGAAGCTATTGTTTAGTGTTAAGGTTTTAGACTTAAAGGTTTATGCTTAAAAGCTCGGATTTTTTTATTTTAATTCACATTTATATCGTGATTTTTCTTTTGCTTTAGTTACTTAGATACCATGAGTAATATCATTACTATTAATAAGGTTTTACCTATAAATAGCTTGAAATTTTTCACTATATACCACATATAGACAGTAGATGAAGGTAGGTGGACAGCATAAGTCTGCTGCCGAATATACTGTTTATATCAATTATAAGAGGACACAAATATGAGGTTCGAAAAATTTACGCAAAAGTTGCAATCTGCGATTCAAGAAGCACAAAGCCTAGCGTTAGGGCGTGATCATACCGGTATCGATCCTGTGCATTTGCTTGCGGTATTGCTACAAGATGAATCTAATTTATCAATCTGTCAGCAAGCGGGCGCGTCTATTCCTGCGTTGAAAAATGGCGTAGCAAAGGCATTGGACAATCAAGCAACGATTTCGGAGCCAACAGGCGACGTTAATCTAAACCCAAATTCGGTTAAAATTTTGAACTTGGCAGATCGCCAAGCGCAAAAAGAAGGTGATGATTTTATTGCCACCGAATGGGTAATGCTGGCACTCGCTGAACAAGGCGAAACCAAAAAGATATTTGAAAAAGCTGGCGTGACGGCGAGTAAGTTAAAAGCAGTGATTGAGCAATTGCGAGGTGATGACACAGTGGATAATCAAAATGCTGAAGATCAACGTGATGCGCTGAATAAATATACGATTAACCTGACAGAACTGGCTGAAACGGGAAAGCTTGATCCGGTCATCGGTCGTGATGAAGAGATTCGCCGTACCATTCAAGTGCTCTCACGTCGGACCAAAAACAATCCCGTGCTCATCGGTGAGCCGGGTGTTGGTAAAACGGCTATTGTAGAAGGCTTGGCGCAAAAAATCATCAATGGTGATGTGCCAGAAGGTTTACGCCGTAAAGAAGTGTTGTCGTTGGACTTGGGCGCGTTGATTGCGGGTGCAAAGTTCCGCGGTGAGTTTGAAGAGCGTCTCAAAAGCGTACTCAGTGACTTATCGAAGCAAGAAGGCAATGTCATCTTATTTATTGATGAGTTGCATACTTTAGTGGGTGCAGGGAAAGGTGACGGCGCGATGGATGCCGGTAATATGCTCAAACCAGCGCTTGCTCGCGGTGAGCTGCATTGTGTCGGCGCGACCACTTTAGATGAATATCGCAAATATATTGAAAAAGATGCTGCCCTTGAGCGTCGTTTCCAAAAGGTATTGGTCGATGAGCCAACGGTCGAAGACACCATTGCGATATTGCGTGGTCTCAAAGAGCGTTATGAGCTGCATCACGGCGTTGATATTCAAGACAGCGCTATTATTGCCGCTGCACGTATGAGTCATCGCTATATTACTGATCGCAAGCTACCGGATAAAGCGATTGATTTAATTGACGAGGCTGCCAGTCGCTTGCGTATGGAGATGGACAGTAAACCTGAAGCATTAGGTAAGCTTGATAGTCGCTTGATTCAGCTAAAAATGCAGCGCGAAGTGCTTAAGAATGAAGAAGACGCTGGCGCACAAGCAGAGCGTAAAGTGCTTGATATGCAAATTGAAGAGCTGGAAAAAGAATACGCCGATCTCAACGAGATTTGGCAAGCAGAAAAAGCCTTGGTTAAAGGCAGTCAGCAGCTAAAAGACGAGCTGGACAAAGCACGCACTGCTTATGATAAAGCCAGTCGCGAGGGCGATTATGAGACCATGAGTAAGCTGCAGTATGAGACTATCCCGCAGCTTGAGCGCCGCATCACTGAGTCTGACTTAGCAGAACAAAAAGAGCAGACAGGTGAGGGCAGTGGTATAAAGCTACTGCGCAATAAAGTCACTGATAACGAAATTGCAGAAGTGGTTGCTGCCGCGACGGGTATTCCAGTTAGTAAAATGATGCAAGGCGAACGTGACAAGATGCTAGCGATGGAAGAAAAACTCCATGAGCGTGTCATCGGTCAAGATGAAGCGGTCGAAGCGGTGGCCAATGCCGTACGCCGTAGTCGTGCTGGCTTGTCTGATCCGAATCGTCCTTCAGGCTCGTTCCTATTTTTAGGTCCAACGGGTGTCGGTAAAACGGAGTTGACCAAATCACTGGCGAACTTCTTGTTCGATAGTGAAGATGCCATCGTACGTATCGATATGAGTGAGTATATGGAGAAGCATAGTGTCAGTCGTTTGGTGGGCGCGCCTCCAGGTTACGTCGGTTATGAAGAAGGTGGCGCTTTGACTGAGGCTGTACGCCGCAAGCCTTATAGTGTAATTTTGTTTGATGAAGTCGAAAAAGCGCATCCTGATGTGTTTAATATCTTGCTGCAAGTATTGGACGACGGGCGTTTGACAGATTCACAGGGCCGTGTGGTTGACTTTAAAAACACCGTCATCATTATGACCAGTAATTTGGGTTCGCATAAAATTCAAGAAATGGTTGGTGAGAGCTATGAGGATATCAAAGCGGAAGTAATGGATTCGGTTGGACAGCATTTCCGCCCAGAGTTCGTTAACCGTATTGATGAAATTGTGGTCTTCCATCCACTGGGTATGTCGCAGATGGCGGGTATTGCTGAGATTCAATTGAATCGCTTGCGTCAGCGTTTATATGAGCGTGAGATGGATATCGAGCTATCAGCGGAAGCAATGAACAAGTTGGTGGCAGTTGGTTACGATCCTGTGTATGGTGCGCGTCCGTTAAAACGTGCCATTCAGCAAGAGATCGAAAACCCATTGTCATTGAAACTGCTAGCTGGTGATTTTGTCGCTGGTGATATCATCAAAATCGATGTTGGTGCTGATGATAAGTTGACTTTTAATAAGCTTAGAATGAGCTAATAGCAAACTTTAACGGTCGTTTTGAATGTTATATCAAACCCCTTATTTGCCATGAGCAAGTAAGGGGTTTTTGTTTGATGCTCAATCATTATTTTACTGCCTGAATACTTTTACTGTGTTATAAATAGTCTAAGCTCTAATAATATGAATACAAAATTAATGGAGATGACAAGATAATGATAACCAATACTAGACGTGTAAGCGCACCCTTAACATTGCCACTCATCATAGCAGCAATGTTGTTTAGCGCCTCGGCTTGCTCCAATCCTTCAGCAGTCAATACCAATGCAGATCTTGCAGAATATAAAGAAGCGCAGACCTCTACCGCTGATAGGGAAGAAAATGTTGATAAACCTGCTTTTACTACTAAGGCAATCGCTACTTTTAATGAGCCTTGGGCAATGACTGCACTACCAAAAGTTGATGATAAGCCGCCAAAACTACTAGTAACGCAAAAGACAGGTGAGTTATTTATAGTTGATACGGCGACTGGCGTTAAGACAGCAGTCGCTGGCGTGCCCAAAGTAGCTTATGGCGGACAGGGTGGTCTTGGAGATATTATCATTGCGCCAGATTTTGCCACTTCTAATAACGTATATATTAGCTATGTAGAAGCAGGTAAGGGAAGTGATAGCAATATCTTTGGTGCTAAGGTTATCAAGGCCAAACTATCAGATTTTAATAGCAGTGCGCCAAACCTACAGTCGATTACTCCCATTTGGCAGCAGACACCAAAGATGAAAGGACAAGGGCATTATAGTCATCGATTGCTGTTCTCACCTGATGGGCAATATTTATATATCAGCTCAGGTGAACGACAAGAAAAGACCCCAGCGCAAGATATGGCAGTCAACTTGGGTAAAATCATTAGATTAAATCCGGATGGTTCGCTACCAACAGACAACCCCTTTGCAGATAATAACAATGACATCGCCGCTCAGTTTTGGACAATCGGTCATCGCAATGTGCTTGGCATGGCACTTGATAATAAAGGAAAATTTTGGGCGCATGAAATGGGTCCACGAGGCGGCGATGAGTTCAATCTTATTGAAAAAGGCAAGAATTATGGCTGGCCGCTGGTGTCCAATGGGCGTAACTACACGGGTACAGATATTCCCGACCACGATACGCGCCCCGAATTTGCAGCGCCCGCCATTACTTGGACACCGGTGATATCGCCTTCATCAATAAGCATCTATTCCTCTGGTAAATATAATGATTTTCCAGCGTGGCAAGGGAATGCTCTTATCAGCGGTTTGTCATCGAAGGCGCTCATTGTGGTTAATTTTGATGAAAATAACGCGGCTTCTGAGCGTTACCGCTATGATATGGGAGCGCGCATTCGTAGTATGCTGGTTGTGAATGGAGAGGTATGGGTATTAGAGGATGGTGCTGAGGGGAGGCTTTTACGATTATTACCTAAATAAGCTAAAAATGGCACGACGTATAGTCAATACAATATGGAATTGTTATATTAATAGATGGATGGATAGCCAGGTATCAAGAGGTTTAATTTTTCGTCGCTTACTATGCGCTTTACACTTCAGATGCTTCAAAAAATTAAAACCAGTAGCGCTATATTATTTTTTTAAATAAAATTTATCAGTTTTAAAGTATATTTTTATTAATATAATCATATGTTTACTTAGCATTAATATTGTCTAAAAAAGATAAAGAATGTTTAAATCAAAATACTCAGTCACTTGGTTTCTTTAGTGACATTAATTTTTATGATAAAGAGGTGACTGCTGCGATTTGATAGTTCGTACATATCTTGTTAAGGTGGACACCCAAAAAAATTGAGATGACTAAATGGATCATGTAAAAGTTGGCCGATTGGGCCCTTTTCCTCGCGTTAGTAAGCCAGTGTTTTTATCCTCGGCAATTTTAATTGTCGCGTTTATTATTTTCGGTGCTTTTTTTAATGAACTTGCAAATGAGGTATTTGGCCAAGCAAAGGCGTTTATTTCTGTACGCTTTGGCTGGTTCTTTATTGTCGTCGTCAATCTAGCCTTAGTAATGAGTGTTTACTTAATATTTAGTAAATACGGTGATATCAGGCTTGGATACCAGACAGAAAAGCCTGAATACAATCTGATTTCTTGGATTGGTATGTTGTTTTCAGCCGGTATCGGTATTGGATTACTCTACTGGGGTACTGCTGAGCCGCTACAGCATTTTATGGCACCGCCGCTAGGTGAGCCTGAGACGATTGCTGCTGCCAAGCAAGCGATGAATATCTCGTTCTTACATTATGGTCTGCATGTATGGGCAATCTATGGCATGGTTGCGCTGTCATTGGCTTACTTTCACTATCGCCGCGGTTTGCCATTGGCGATTCGATCGACGTTATATCCTTTGATTGGTAAAAAAATCTATGGTCCATGGGGTCATACGGTTGATACTTTAGCGGTATTCGGTACGATGTTTGGGGTAGTAACGACTTTGGGTCTTGGGGTATTGCAAATTAACTCTGGTCTTGACACGTTATTCGGTATTCCTAATAACATTACCGTACAGATTGTTTTGATAGCCTTTATCACTATGCTTGCCGGTCTGTCACTGATGATGGGCTTGGACAAAGGTATCAAGCGCTTAAGCGATATCAATATTTTCCTGACCATTGTACTGCTAAGCTTTGTAATTATCTTAGGGCCGACCCAGTTTATCGTAAATAGTTTTGTAGAAAACATCGGTAACTATATACATCAAGTGATTCCATTAGGTCTTTGGACGGAGTCATATGCTGGCGAAGAAAACTGGCAGTCTTCTTGGACGATTTTCTATTGGGCATGGTGGATTAGTTGGTCGCCATTCGTTGGGGTATTTATCGCGCGTATTTCTCGTGGTCGTACCATTCGCGAGTTTATATTGGGTGTACTACTTATTCCCATTACTATTTTATTTTTATGGTTTACAGCGTTTGGTGGCTCGGCGGTACACATGGAGTTGATGGCTGCGGCTGATCCTAGTCTAGCAAGTCCAGGGTTAGTTGAAGCGGTAAAAGTGGATTATGGTAGTGCTATCTTTAAATTAATGGAGTTTTATCCATTTGCTAAAGCGGCAACCTTACTGATTATTGTCATGATTGTGCTGTGGTTTGTGACGTCATCAGATTCAGCCAGCTTTGTTATTGATATGCTGACCTCAGGTGGTGATGCCAATCCACCAAAGATTCAGCGTTTATTCTGGGCCGGTACTGAAGGCGTTATCGCTGCGGTATTATTGGCAGCTGGTGGATTAGGCGCCTTACAAGCAGCTTCTATTGTCTCAGGCTTCCCCTTTGCAGTTGTTATACTGATTATGCTGTATTCATTACTGCGTGGCTTAAGTCGAGATCGCTTGATTTTGTACCGCAACCAGCAATGGTTTATCACTGAAGAATCAGCTGAGCATAATTCAGCAAATGAATTCCGCGATGAAGACTTACTTACAGGCCCGCCTGATATTGAAAAACCGACTGAATAGGTATTTATTAGCCCATCGTTGAATAGAAAAGCCCCAGCTTATGATGAAGCTGGGGCTTTTTCCATGTATGTGCGCTACCTAGTTTATTTTACTGAAGGGTGTTTAGGTAGGTTTATTAATGATGAGCTATGAGCATTGTCCTTTAATATAACCGACTGCCACAGTTGTGCCACACGCTGAGCATGAGTTGCCCGCAGTACGATAGCTGACTCCTGATCGATTCTTTACGGTCACACAAACAGGATCGTATTGCGCCGTACACATCGTTTGTTCAGGATTATAAGGCGGGCACTTGGTAAAAGGGTTGTTGATAGATCCTTGATTCGCCGCTTGACTTTGATCCTTGTTGTACTCAGTAGTATGAATAGGGGAGGTATCAGGCGCATCGATGCTTTGGATGTTATTACAGCCGGCTAAGGCTATGGTCACTGATAACCCTAATAATGATAAGCATGACAGCGATGAAAGCCGTGATTTGTATAAATGCTTCATAATAATATTTCCTTATAGATAGCATTCGATAACGTCCTGTTATCGACCGTTAACTTCAACCATATCAGTCATAAAGTGGTCTAAATTTATAGTAGCTTATTTATCAGCAGTCAGCCACTGAATCATCGTCAACAAAAAACCCAAGCTTAACGTTAAGCTTGGGTTTAAATTTTATTATTATAAAACTCTTTTTAACTTTAGAAAATTCAGCTAAATACTGTAGTTTTATTTAACAAGAGTCTTATTTAGCAGGCTTATCATCTTGATTGATCTGCACATATTTATCGAAATTTTGTGCGTAATCTGTCAAGTTGTCGCTAAGCATTTGACGGTATTGTTTGACATAGAACTCAACGATATCATCTTTTTCTTTGGCAAAGTCATCGCCTTTTACAAAGCCGATAGAGGCAACAGAGGCGCTATAACGTGCTGCTGCATACAATAAAGAAGCGCCTACTTGTCCTGAATGGGCATCAGAACCCAACTGACTGTTTGCAACACCGATGATGGCATCCGCACGTTGATAAAACGCCTGCATTTCAGGGGTGATTTCAAGGCTTGCATCAATATTATTGTTTTGAGCGTCGTCTTGAATATTGTCATCAGTGTTGCTTTGAATATCGTCTTGAATATTGTCTTGAGACATAAGCGAGTCCTAATAATGTTAGGTAAATTTAAATTTATTATGACAGTTTAAAAACTGGCTAAAATAATAGAGCATTTAATGCAGGTTTTATAAACCTGCATCTGCTTTTAAAATATCAGCTTTGTCTGTTTTTTCCCACGTAAAGGCCGTTTCAGAACCTTGGCGACCAAAGTGTCCAAAACTAGCCGTTTGCTGATACATAGGCTGTAATAAATTAAGCATGCGCGTAATGCCATAAGGGCGCAAGTCAAAATGTTTACGGATCAAGCGAATGATTTCGTCGTTGCCAATCTTGTTGGTACCGAAAGTATTGATTGAAATAGAGGTTGGTTCAGCAACGCCAATCGCATAGCTTATTTGGACTTCACAGCGATCAGCAATGCCGGCGGCAACTAGATTTTTGGCAACATAACGTACCGCGTAAGCTGCACTACGATCAACCTTGGAAGGGTCTTTACCACTGAAGGCGCCACCACCATGCCGCGCCATGCCGCCATAAGTATCAACGATAATCTTGCGACCGGTAAGACCTGCATCACCGACCGGACCACCAATGACGAACTTGCCAGTTGGATTAATATGGTAGCGCGTACCGGCATGCAATAGATCCGCTGGCAATACTTGCTTAATAATAGATTCCATTACCGCTTCTTGCAGATCTGCTTGTGAGATACTTGGGTCATGTTGAGTCGATAGCACCACGGCATCAATGGCAATAGGACGATTGCCGTCATATTTTAGGGTCACTTGCGCTTTGGCATCTGGACGTAACCACGGTAATTCACCAGCACGGCGCAACTCTGACTGACGCTGCATGAGACGGTGGGCATATTCGATAGGAGCTGGCATTAATACTTCAGTCTCATTACTGGCATAACCAAACATTAAGCCTTGGTCACCTGCACCTTGCTCTTCAGGATCGCTGCGATCGACACCTTGGGCAATCTCAGGGGATTGCTTGCCAAGCATGTTGATCACGGCGCAAGTCTCGCCATCAAAACCTAAGTCTGAATGATGATAGCCAATACCGTTGACCGTATCACGTACAATACGTTCAAAGTCGATGTTGGCGGTCGTTGATATTTCACCAGCCAATACTACTGCGCCAGTTTTGACTAGTGTCTCACACGCCACACGCGCATGAATATCTTCACGCAAAATAGCATCAAGGATAGCATCTGAGATTTGGTCAGCCATTTTATCAGGATGACCTTCGCTCACAGATTCTGAGGTAAATAAGTTGTATTCGCGCATAATAGGATCGCTTAGTTGCAAGGACTGTAATCTATAAACTCAGTCATTATTAAATGTTAACGGAAAATAAGAGGCAAAATTGAATCAAAAAATTATGACATTTTAACGTGAATTGAAGTAAAACTCTAGCTGTTGATATTAATGAAGAGACACCGTGTAGCAACTGGCCAAAAAGAATGAGGAGTATTATGATTTTATCTCATATATTGAAGCAAATAAGCGTTTACTGATTCTGTTAACCATTTAATTAGTTCGTCATCCATATATTGGTATTCGTCAGGAATATCTAGAACAATCAGCCTTTTATTATTAAGTTGGTCGCGAAAATGGTCAGTTATATAACTTTTATGCTTATTTTCCATCACAAATATGATGTCTGACCAATTAATATCTATCGAATTTATAAGTTTACGAGCTGATTGGCTGATACCAGCAGAGCGAACATTTAAATTAGGATGGTCTTGGTAAATTCTTTCAGCAGTTGGACTACGCCATTGGTTTTTGCTGCAAACAAACAATAAATTCATTAAAGTCTTCATTATAAAGTGTATTTATACTTCTAAAAACGCTGCTTTATCCTTAAACATACATTCTTCATAGACAGGACAAGCGCCGCATTTCGGTGTGCGTGCTTGACAAGTATAGCGCCCATGCAAAATCAGATAATGATGCGCATCAACGATAAAGTCATCTGGGATACGTTCGACCAGTTTTTTTTCGACGATTAATACGTTTTTACCAGTGGCGAGACCAGTGCGATTACCTACCCGAAAGATATGGGTGTCGACTGCCATAGTAGGCTGTCCAAAGGCAGTATTTAAGACCACATTAGCGGTCTTGCGCCCAACGCCAGCCAGTGATTCTAAGTCTTTGCGATTGTCAGGTACAGTGCTATCAAACTTCTCGATCAAATCACGGCAGGTTTTGATAACGTTTTTAGCTTTGGCATTATATAGGCCGATATTTTTAATATACGCTTTAAGTCCTTCCTCACCTAATGCCAAAATGGACTCAGGCGTATTCGCCAGCGGATATAACTTGCGCGTGGCAATATTGACGCTCACATCGGTTGCCTGTGCCGATAAAATCACCGCGATAAGCAGCTCAAAATTACTGCCATAGTTGAGCTCAGTGACTGGCTCGTCAATCGTCGCTGCCAATTTTTCAAAAAATGGGCGCACGTCACGATTGGGCATCCGCCTCGATGGTGGGGTGTCAGCAGTTTTATGTTTGACGGTTTTACTCATAGTTTTTTTACTATAGTTTTCATTATTAATGCCGCAAGATTATATGATGCAAGAGTATATGTAGGTAATTTTATAGAAATATTATCGAATAAAATATTTATCTACTATTAAAGATCTAGAAGCTCTGCTTGTAAGACGTCAAGCTCTGCTTGTTTGTTCTCATTTGGGCGCACACTAAGCTGCTTTTCTAGCTTTTTAATTTTGCTACGTAGCTTGGCGGCGGCAATGGTGTTTTTCGCTTGCTCTTCACTGATGTTTAACGACTGACTGGCAGCATTATTCAACTTAGCCTCTACCATGCTGACCACGGGTTTGCTATTGCTGCTATCTGCAAGCTGCTCACTGACGCGTTTTAAATGGGTATGATAGCGCTGGCGCAAATCCTCTTGTTCAAATGTACGCTCAGCTATCGAAAGCGTGCGCTCAATGCTGACCAAATCAATGCAATCAACAGGGCAGGGCGCGATACATAACTCACAGCCGGTGCACAAATCAGTAAAAATAGTATGCATATGCTTACCAGTACCGACGATGGCATCGACCGGACAGGCAGGAATACATTTGGTACAGCCGATACAATCGTCTTCACGAATAACAGCGCGCACTTCAACAGGGCGCTGCGAGATGGCATCTATTGGCCATTTTGAAGGTTTAGCGGTAAGCGCTAACGTATTAGAAACTGTATCATCTTTTGCGTTGTTATTTAAGTTATTCAAATCATCTGGATTGTATGCAAGGTCTTCTTGATTGATAATTTGTGCGATAGCATCAGTAACTGGTTGACCACCCGGCACACATTTATTGTACGCTTCATTATTTAGTACGATAGCAGCTGCATAAGGTAAGCAGCCATCTGCATGGTCGCAAAGACCGCACTGTGTCTGCGGTAGACAAGCGTCAATGCGCGCAATCTTTGCTTGTATATAAGCAGGCAAAATTCGTATGTTCAACGTATCGAACAAGATAGGCAGATTGATTAAGCGGATATTGGTGCTACTTTCGCTGGTATTACTTTGCATGTAATTCAAAACCTTCATATCAGTGCTAAACGCTCTGAGCGCTGACATTAGAATAAATAGGATAATGGCGACATTTATCAATCATACGTTGATGCTAGAGCTTAAAGCGATAACCCTTGCTCGTGGGCGATTTGCGCAATCAACTCATAAGCAATACTGCCTTTCGACGGTATTTTTGGCAGATTTGAGAGGTCAAAAAAGTCGGCGTGTGAGAGCTCATCTTCTTGTATAACAATGTCACCACCCGCATACGACGCTCGAAAGCCAAGCATTAAATTGGACGGAAATGGCCATGGCTGACTGCTTACATAGTGAATATCAGATAAACTAATACCCACCTCTTCTGCCACTTCACGTACCACCGCATGCTCTAGACTTTCACCGACTTCTACAAAACCTGCAATCAAACCGTATTGTAGTGATTGTATCGCTGTTTTTTGCTGACCATAACGATGATGATGGGCTAATAAAATTTGCATTTCACCGGTTTGCGGATTAGGTCGGGTAATGGCAGTAATGATGCAGGGTTGCACACGCGGATACTGCCGCAACCTACAAATTTGACAGACCATGGCGCGATCATCCCGTTTGGCATGAACAACTGGCGCCGCGCAGCGACTACAAAACTGCGTATCTGCTTGCCAACGTAACAACTGTATAGCTTGGCTAAGCTGATCAGATAATGCCATAGGCAATTGGGTGATAAGCTGTCGATAAGGCATAAAAGCGTTAGCGTTACTCTCAAAACTACTATTTTCTAAATTATCGGTTTCTAAAGCTCTAGATTCTAAATTACTATTTTCTAAAGTATTGCTTTCTAAAATAATAGGCAAGGTAATATGATGTGCTATTGCATAGTCATAAGTAATCGCGCTGGCGGCTTGAGCGCTTATGGCATTAGAGTCAACATTTTCATTGGCTTCATTTAGACTATCTGTAGCGTCACTAGGTAGCCAGTGGCTTGGCGCTAAGCTTTCAAATAGCGCTACCTGTCCAATTTGATAAGCTTGCTGATAGTCGCTAGCGCTTGACTCTGTCTGGTTATCTGATTGAGGCAACTGAACCTGCAAAGGCCACCAGCCACTAGGCGTCTGACGACATAAAATGGTTTCGTCATTAAGTATAAAGGCGCTTGACATAAGGCAAGTTTCCGAACAGTCAAAGACGGCTCATATCAGCTTAGATATGAGCCTATTAAAGTAATTTATTAAGCGGCAAGTAACTGGCTCAAGCTGTGTTGCCCAACATCAAGTGCTTGCTTACTGACTGGGCGATGGTTTTCAAAACCATCTAAATGATGATCTACTGCCATCATAACATCAGCGATATAAGCTAATGTGTCATCATCGATACGGGTTCCACTATTGATACGGTGCTGCAAATAACTTGCCAATTGGCTGAGCATACTAGCAGGCGTTGGCAGTTGCAAAAAGCGCACCGCACCGGCCACTTGGCGCATCATCTCAGGAATATTTTGAATATTCAGTACATCGCGCTCAGGTTCAGCGAGATAGTCATTAATGGCTTGCTCGGCACTGGCAATAGCGGTACGACTTTCTTGTGTTAACGTATCATAGGCAGTATTGAGCTGGTGCAATGAGATATGCGGATTATTCAAAGGCAGATAAATTGCCCCTGGTGTATGCATCTCTGCCATCGCAATAGTGGCGTTTTCAGCATGCATCAATGCCAAGAGTAAGTGGTCAAAATCTTCTGGAGAGGGCGTACGCCATTTAGTGACCGCTTCCGCTGCTTTAGTAAGGCTGTTGGCAGCATTTGATAGACCCAGCAGATGTAATGATGAGCTCAATGTGGTCAGCTCTTCAATGATTTGAGAGGTTTGCATATCAACTGGATTGATCGAATCACCACGTGCGTAGCTATCGACGTTTTCTTTGATAGCATTGATTTGTGTCTGAATGATTGTATTCAAAGTATCGGTGAGTGCGCGGTTAGGACCGAACAAAAAGCGCGCCATCTGTTTACGTTGCGGATCTTCTAGTTGGTTAGCAGCATATTGTTCACGCAGGATTTTTGCTTCTTCGGTATCACGTTGGCACGCAAAACTGACCAAATCTGCAAAACGCGTATCCATCACAGGCAAGTAGCTTTGGAACTGCTGTTCTAAATAAATGAGCGTGTGTTTTTGGCTCAAGTTAAGAGGCAAGATGGTTGCAATATCAGTGACCGCAGTTGCTGCTGCTTGCCAAAACAGACTACTGCTGTTTACTGCTATCAAAGCACAGGCGGCTGCCATTGCATCCAGTTTTTGCTGATCATCTTGGCTCAGATTACCGTCTCGATTAATCAAAGCGACGCCAAGACCACTACGATACGCATAAGTTAATAATTCACTATCAAGATTTAGCTCATTAAGCGGCTGGAAATTCTGTTCAGGATTGGCAATAATGACACTACTGTTGCCGAAAATAGCAAAATACTCTGCATCGATAGGTGCAATTTGGCTGTGGGCATTGAGCTTATTAATAATGGATAATAATAAAGTCGGCTCTACCGACTCCGTCAGCAGCACAAATTCAACATAACGATCAAGCGTCATGATGGCTTCTGACAAATCCATAATCAAGGCGACATTGTTATTATCACCACTATCATAAAGTTGTTGCAGCCCATGTATAATCGCCGTGTTGAGCGCTTCTGCACCAGCCAAAGAAATCAGCTGAAAAATACAAGACAGCTGTTTTAGCACAATAATAGAGTCTAACAATAAAGGCGCTTGGCTATTGTCGTCAGTAAATTCGCCCAAATGGATCTCAGTGTCTTTTAATATGACATTAATCTCATCGTGCAATAAATGGAGTGATGGTAGATTAAAGTCAGTCACACTCAGCGTTGGTGCGGTTAATTTCATTTGATTAGAGTGATTCATAGTTATTTTTCCATAAGATACTGACGAAAATGGCAATCATTTAGAGGATAAATTAAAAAAAGTATATGGCTAAGGTTTTAACGCTTATTGTTATAATGATCGAGACTATATCCCCTAACGGCCAATTTAAGAAGCTATTTTAATCACTGTTACATTTTGGCTTTTAGCTCAGGATAGTCTTCTGCGAGCGTAGCATACCAGCTTTGATTGGCGCTCTCATCGGTACTCGACTCAAGCAATAAAGCAGCCAAATTGGCAAAGCTGGCATGGGCAGTGTGTCCGCCGTCTGCTTGAGTGTCTTCCTCAATTGCCAGTGTGACCTGTCCGCCGGTCATCGCCAGATAAACTTCAGCTAAAATCTCTGAGTCTAGTAATGCCCCGTGAAAAGTACGGTCTTGCTTACCAACATCTAAACGACGTACGAGAGCGTCTAGGGTGTTTTTTTGTCCAGGATATTGCTGTTTGGCCATTACCAGCGAGTCAGTCACTTTTACCCGCTCGGCAAAGTCATGCATACCCACCTTGGCAAATTCCATATTTAGGAAATTCATATCAAACGTGGCGTTATGAGCGATGACCTCTGCACCGTCCATAAAGTCATAGAGCGACTGAGCGACTTGATCAAAGGTTGGTTTGTCGGTTAAAAAGGCTTCAGAAATACCGTGAATCCGAATAACTTCTTCATCCATACCGCGCTGTGGATTGATATAGACGTGTAACTTTTCGCCGGTAAACTTACGCCCGACCATCTCTACAATACCGACTTCGACAATGCGATCGCCCTTTAACGGATCAAGACCTGTGGTCTCAGTATCCATGATGAGTTGGCGGTCAGACTCATGACGATTGATAGGCTGAGGTAGTAGCGGTTTAAAATGTGGATTGGCACGGCTCGTATCGCCATCGAATTTTGGCGTTTCAGTATCTATAGTAGCTTCTATATCAGTATGTATATTTGGCATATTAGCGTTAATCGTGGTATCAGTCATAAAGGTCTGCGCTTCCGGTATATCTGTGGTAGTCGTTGGTTTGCTAGCATTATCCTGATAGCGATTTGCTTCTACTATATCGCTTCTATGCATCATATCATCGACATGGTTTTTATCATCACCATAATTGTCCAGTATATGACTTTCCGATATCTGGCTTTCTAACGTCTGTTTTTCTAATATCTGACTTACCACCATATGATCATCTGATAGTTCTTCATCAAGCTCATCATCCATCATATCAAAACCTAATGGATCGAACTTTAGCCAATCATCGTTCGTGGATGGCTTTTTATCAGACACTATTTGCTCTTTTTTTTTAGCGGTATCTTGTGTGTCTACTGTCGATAAATCTTCACTACTGGACGTCACGCCTAAATTTGCCAGCTCGTCTGCCTTTTCATTGCCAGCATGCCCAGTATGACCTTTGACCCAATGCCAATCAACATCGCGTGGTTGGCAAAGCTCGTCCAACTGTTGCCAAAGGTCTTGATTGGCGACTGGTTTTTTACTGGCTGTTTTCCAGCCTCGTTTTTTCCAACCCTCAATCCATTCGGTGATACCTTTTTTTACATAGCTTGAGTCTGTCCAAATCTCAAGGTTTTGCCCATGTGGGCTATGTTTTAATGCTTGTATCGCACCCATCAGCTCCATACGATTATTGGTCGTCTCGTTATCGCCACCATACAAATCCTGGGTACGCCCGTCACTAAATATAAGATGCGCGCCCCAACCGCCAGCGCCGGGGTTACCTTTACATGCACCGTCCGTATAGGCAACCGTTGTGTCTGGTTTGGCAGCTAATGGATTCATAGCGTTGTTGGTATTAAGTTGCTGCGCTGAGGTACGATTGTCTGACATAAAAATTTATTGACCTAATAAGGAGAAACGTAGGGTAGAGCAAAGAGGTTTTACTCACATTTTTTACGATAGCTCTACTTGCATATGCTGGGATTGAGTATAACAAATCTAGCATTAGTGTGGGCAGTTGCCATGCACAAAAACGCAAAACCATATATCATAATAGTAACATAGCGGTTTTCTGTTAAAATAAGAGCGATTGTCAGAAGCTATCTTCCGAGATAGCTAAAAACTTCCAGCATAATGCTGTTATAAAAATGGCAGCAATGGTACATATTTTGATACTGTTGTTTATGGCAGTGCTTGATGGTAATGCTTCATGCCCATGCTTGATGCCAATGTTTGATGATGATATTCGATAATATTGTTAGACGATAATACGCCCAATAAAAGCTTTTAATGCACCAATGCAGGATAACCCCATTATGTCCTTACACTCAAATATTTTTTATAAAAGACTGACACGCCTGATGATTGGTATGGCGGCGAGCAGTGTATTATTTTTGACCGCTTGTAATGATACCAACAGCAGCAAAATCGATGCTGGAGCGGTAGAGCCCGTAGTGGATTTGTCAGTTTTTGAAGGCTGTTATACCGTCAGTCATGACGAACCTGCGCAAATAAAAGTCAGCCAACAAGGCGGTTCGTGGGTGATGCAAATGAAAGAGCCGGCTAGTGCTAAGCGCGTTTGGGATGACGCTGAGCCGTTAGAAGTAATTGAGAATAGTGATATACCAACGTTTTTCTCTATTGATCCTGATAATGTTGACGCCGTCATTGGCCGTCCGGATAGAGTATTGGTGCTGGCTCATGTCAAACCTGTTTATGCTAATATCGATCCGTTGCTGGATAGTGAGTATTTATCCTATATTTATCGAGGTGCCAATACCATCTATCGCGTAGAGTGTGATGACGTCAATACCGATATCTTAGCCAATCCACATGCCAATATTGTTATCGATAATGTTAATGATAGTATTTAGGTAAGCGCGATAAGTCATTATTAACAAACCGTCATTTATTATAGATAACGGTTTTATTCAATAAATACTTTTTATAAATCATCGTTTATTATAAGTAACTCCTTATCATAAACGGTGATTTCATTCGAGTCAGGCAATATGAATTTTTTCAGTTATGTAGTATTGGGTGGGTTCTCTTATGCAGCCGGTTGGGCAGTCAGAACCTATGTGCTCGATAAGCAGCCCAAACCTGAGCAGCCTTATAATCTAAAGCATCCCGCCATCTTGGCGTATTTGGGTGGGTTCTTTATTATTATGCTGATTATATCGTGGTTAATCGGTCGCTACGCGCTCGGGCACGTCGCTATCGATGTACCATTTATTATCATTAATAGCCTCGTTGCTACTTTCGTCTATTCATTTGGCCTCAATCCCGAAAAATCCAGTTATGGTGTGCCTGATTGAGTAGCCTAGGTAAGTTGATGCTGATTAATAAAAAGCCACGACCGATAAATTGATTATCAGTCGTGGCTTTTTACTGCATTTAAACGGTCAGGCTTTTTTCTTTAAATGAGTAGTAGGTTTGGCAGTAGACTGACTTTTCTTCCACGTTTGATATTTTTGCAAATCTTTTTCAATCAATTTTAAGCAAAAGGTAAGCACTAGAGCATCGTCAATATGACCAATAAAAGGGATGAAATCTGGGATAATATCTATAGGGTTGATGGTATAGAGTAAACCGACAATTCCTGCTGAAATGGTCTTGTAAGGAATATCACGATAGTTGCCTTTATAGTAGTCCTTAATCAGACTCATAAATAGCATCAAGTCTTTGGTGAAACGCTCAAGGTGGCTGCTGTCTGCCAATTTTTCTTTAAGCTTTTTTTCCTCATTAATGATGTACTCAAGATCAGCATCTAATATTTCTTCTTTTTTCTGTTTATCAGTCGTTTTATCAACCATTATTATTATCCTTATTTAACAGCAATCGGTATTCTTATACTACAACAAAGTCATGAGGTGTGCCAATGTTGCGCTATAGCGATTTGTTGGGTCTGTGGTTTTAAGTATGCAGGTTGCCTGAGCAGTTTTATCTCATATGATAGCGAAAAAGTAAATACAGGCAAAGATTAGGCAACTTTAAGCGCTGACAAACAAGCTACAATGCAGTATCTAGATATAGTCAGTTCAATATAAAAGAGGTACGTTAAAAACAGCGTTATGCTGAGATAAATTTTCCTCGCTTGCTGTGCGCTTCGCACTCCAGAGGCTTCGCAAAACTTATCTCAGCAGCACTGTATTCTTTTTAAATTGAATCGACTATAGTCTAAATAAATCAATAACAAAGATAAAAACCATTTAAAATTATACCAAGATAAAAATTGATAGGTAGCAACAAAATATGGCTTCAAAAATAGCTTCTGCACAATCATTAAAAAATAATAAAAATGAGAGTGATCATAAAGCGGCTGAATCACCTATAAAAAGTACGGCTGGGTTGAATCGGCGCCAGTTTTTACGGAAAATCAGCATAAATGCAAGTGTAGGATTGTTAGCGACCCAAGGTATTACTCAGGTGCTTGCCTCTAATGCGATTGATACAAATAATAATACGTCATTTACTAAAGACGATCTGCCAACCGCACTGTTGGATGAGAGTTTGATATCCCAACCAATATCTTCTCAGAGATTACAGCCACAAATGCGCTGTATTACACCAAGTATTGAGACGCGACTTTTTGCCAGTTCCAACGTCGGTGGCAGTAATGAGCGCAATCAATTGGCATTAGATCGCCTATCTTGTGCCGGTTTTAAAGTGGACAATCCTGCGATTACCAATCGGCAGTATTTGCGTTTTGCAGGTACAGATTCACAGCGAGCCAGTGATTTACAAAACATCGCCACCGGTGCGATCGCAGCCCCTAAGCTGCTACTGGGTGTGCGTGGTGGTTATGGTGCGATGCGTTTATTACCCATGGTTGATTGGTCGACGCTAGGTCGTATCATGGCAGAGCGCGGCAGCATACTCGCAGGCTTTAGTGATGTGACCGCTATCCAATGTGCGCTATTGGCAAAAGGAGGCATGAGTTCGCTTGCTGCACCGATGCTCTATAGCGAGTTTGGAAAAACGAAACCCGATCAGGTCAGCTGTCGACAATTTGTAGAAGCACTAACCAACCCTAATTTAACCATTAGTATAAAAGATGCGGCTTTAACCAGTCCAAATTTACCCAGTATTCTGTCAAGCGGTGAACCGAAAACAATAACCGGTACTATTTGGGGCGGTAATCTAAGTGTAGTATCGGCGCTGGCAGGTAGTGATTATTTACCACGAATTGCTGGTGGCATTGTGTTTTTGGAAGATGTGGGCGAGCAGACTTATCGTATCGAGCGCATGTTATATGATTTGTACTTAGCAGGCGTGTTTAAAGGTCAACAGGCGATTGTATTTGGTGCCTTATCGAGTACGGGTGAAGACAGCTACGATAAGCGCTATGATGTCGCTACGGTGATTCGTCAATTGCATAAGCTGACAGGATTACCGATTTATAGTGGCATGCGCTTTGGTCATATTGGACAAAAACATAGCTTCCCACTTGGGCCGATGTGTCAAATTAGCCCAAATACAATCGGTGGCTATCAATTGGCGTTTACGGATTATCCAACGATTAAGCCTGATGCGATTCATGTAGAAGGGTTATGGCAAAACCTTTAGTCATCAGAGAAATCAGCAACAAAGAAAACCTAAATAGCTAAGCGTGAAAATTTATCCTGATACTCTTTTGGGGTCAGCTCAGTGGCACGTTTAAAAAGGCGGGTAAATGATGAGATATCATCGTAGCCGACTTGCTCCGCTAGCGACTTTATCGTCACATCGCCCAATTCCAATAAACGTTTCGCCTGTTCGATTCTCACCGCTTGAATGTACTCAATCGGACGCATGGCAACAGCGGATTGAAAGCGTCTATTTAACGTGCGCGGAGTGATATTAGCCATGGCTGCCAAGCTACTCACTTGTATAGGCTGATTGAAGTTTTCTTCAATCAACTCTTGCACTTGCTTGACCAATTGGTCTGAATGCGGTTTGTGCAAAGTGACATTAGTATAGCTATTTTGATTACCTCTTTTGCTATCGATGATTTGGGTTTTTGCCACTTGGGTAGAAATCTCACGCCCGCAATAGCGCTCTATCAATAATAATCCCAAGTTATAAAAGGCGCTTCCTCCTGCCGCACAAAAGATATTGCCAGATTGGGTTGTTGAATCATTTTTTGATTGATTCTTTAATTGGTTCTTTGATTGAGTGACAAACTGATTTTCTTGCAAATCAACCAGTGGGAAATCTGCCTTAAACTTACTCGCATAGCCCCAATGGGTTGTTGCTGTTAAACCATTAAGCAGCCCTGCCTCTGCTAAAAAGAAAGCACCGCTACAATTACTAGCGATATCCGCTTTGGTATTAGCTAGCCGCTTTAAATGTGGGATTAACTGGCTATTTTGCTTCAATACCTTATCAATTGAATCGCCAATGGTTGGGATTAATAATAAGTCGCACTCCGTTACCTCTTGAATATCACAATGCGCTTGCATGATTAAGCGGTTGCTACATCTAATATCTACGCCGCCTAAGCTTGCTATCTGCACATTAAATCTTGGTTCTACGGCTTCACCCAAAAATCGTTGCCAACTGACACCAGTAAATGAAAATAGGTCTAACGCGCCAGCCAGTACGCTACCAAGCACGCCATCGAAGCCAAGAATAATCACTTTAAAAGGTTTGAAGTAGGGCATAGAGGTTTATTTTCCTGTATCTTTTTTAATGGCTGTTTTTTGATAGCGGCTGTCTAAAATCAAGTGTTTTTCGGCTGGAAATGTCTAGCTCGGCGGCTTATAAATGTCTTATTTGACCCTAATTATGTCATAAATGACAATACGGCAATGGGCTAAATTAGATTAATATCAATTGATAAACAAATTTAATTAGTTAGCGAGAACACTATGGCAGCAGACACGCTTATCAACGACTTTGAATTACCGTTTCAATTATATGATGTATTGGGTGCAGAAAAACTAACCGAACATCCTAAGTTTGCAGAACACAGCCGCGAAACGTTCGATGCGGTATTGGACACTGCCAATAAAATTGCGACCCAGTTATTTTTGCCGCATAACCATGTGGCGGATAAAAACGAGCCGCAGTTCGATGGCAAAAAAGTCAGCATGATAGACGATGTAAAAGTCGCCTTTGATGCGTTTCGTGAGTCAGGATTTATCGCCGGTCGTTATAGTTTTGACGATGGCGGCATGCAATTACCTGAAACGGTTATGACGGCAGTGGCAGGCTATTTTATGGCGGCCAACCCATCAACCACCGCTTATCCATTTTTAACCACTGCAGCGATTAATGTTATCTCACATTTTGCTAGCGATGAGATTAAAAATGCCTTTATGCCGCGGATGTTAACGGGCGAATTTACTGGCACCATGGCATTAACAGAGCCGCATGCTGGCTCATCACTTGCTGATATCAAAACCACCGCTGTCAAACAAGCCGATGGCAGCTATCGCGTAAAAGGTAGCAAGATTTATATTTCAGCGGGCGATCACGAACTGTCTGACAATATTGTTCATTTAGTATTGGCTAAAGTACCGGGCGGTCCTAGTGGCGTCAAAGGTATCTCTTTATTTGCAGTGCCAAAGTATCGCTTAAATGAGGATTTCTCAGTGGGCGAGCGCAACGATGTTCATTTAACCGGACTTATTCATAAGCTTGGTTATAGAGGCGCGACTTCTACGGCATTAAGCTTTGGCGATGCAGGTGAGTGTTATGGCTACCTTATTGGTGAAGAGCATTTTGGCTTGCGCTATATGTTTAAAATGATGAATGAAGCGCGTATCGCCGTTGGTTTTGGCGCGGCGATGATTGGCTATCGCGGTTATCAGTATTCGCTCGATTATGCTAAAGACAGAACGCAAGGCAGAATCGCACCCAACAATAAACCTGAAGATGCGGCAACCGCTATCATTCAGCATGGTGATGTAAAGCGTATGTTACTTGCACAAAAATCCTATGCTGAAGGCGGTATTTCATTGTGCTTGTATGGCTCAAACCTTATCGACCGTATCAATACCTGTGAAGACGCAACACTAAAAGCTGAGCTTTCAGAATTACTGGACTTATTAACGCCAGTATTAAAAGCATGGCCGTCTGAATATGGGCCGAAAGCCAATGATTTGGGTATCCAAGTATTAGGCGGAGCAGGCTATACACGTGAGTATCAAGCCGAGCAATTTTGGCGTGATAACCGTCTAAATCCTATCCATGAAGGCACAAATGGCGTGCAAGCCTTAGATTTGTCATTCCGTAAGTTATGGCAAAACAAAGGGCTTGGTATTCAAGTTTTAAAACGTGAAATCACTAAAGATTTAGAAAGCGTAACCACTCTAAAAACCACGCCCGAGACAGCCAAACTTGCCGGTAAATTGATGCCTTACATGAGTCATCTACATGAAGTATTGGTACATTTAAGCAAAATCCTACAAACGGAAAAAGCATTAACGCTGGCTGGTAATGCACAAGCATTGATGAATATTTTTGCTTCAATCGTAGTAAGTTGGATTTGGATTCGCCAAGCCAGTAAAGCGGAGCAATTATTAAATGATACAGTGGACGTTGAAAAGCAGAATTTCTATCAAGGAAAAATACAAGCGGCAAAATACTTTATTGATTGGGAATTGCCATTAATCAATCGCGATATTGAGCTGTTAAATAATGACAATGCGGTATGTACCGATATGCAAGCAGAGTGGTTCTAAATGACTTTGAATCAGGTTTGATATTAACAATTTTGGTATTAACAATAAATACAACTTTAAAGGAATAAATAATGACAACAATGAATAAGCAGTGGCGCTTAAAAACAAGACCCGTTGGCGAGCCGAGCGCTGATACTTGGCAATATACCGAATCAGAAATACCGTCTATCACAGATGGTGAGTTACTGATAAAAATTGAGTATATCTCGATGGATCCAGCGATGCGTGGTTGGTTAAACGACGCCAAATCTTATATCGCACCGGTACAGATTGGTGAGGTGATGCGTGCTGGCACCGTGGGTAAAGTGATTGAAAGTAAGCATGAGAAATTTGCAGTTGGGGATTATGTTGCAGGTCACAATGGCGTACAGTCGTATGCAGTTAGTGATGGCACTGGGTTACACAAAGTCGATCCAAATCTTGCACCGTTGTCTTATTATTTGGGTGTGCTTGGCATGCCGGGTATGACGGGCTATTTTGGTTTATTAAAAACAGGCGAGCCAAAAGCAGGTGAGACCATCGTCGTCTCTGGCGCTGCTGGTGCAGTGGGCGGTTTGGTTGGACAAATTGCTAAAATTAAAGGCTGCCGCGTGGTTGGTATCGCCGGCGGTGCTGAGAAATGTAAATTCTTAGTCGATGAGTTGGGCTTTGATGCAGCAATCGACTATAAAAATGAGAATGTAAAAAAAGCGTTAAAAGAAACCTGTCCAAAAGGCGTCGATGTATATTTTGACAACGTTGGTGGCGATATTTTAAATGATGTGCTGACACAAATTAACCTACATGCGCGTATCGTGATTTGTGGCGCTATTAGCCAATACAACGCTACTACAGAAGTAAAAGGGCCGTCAAACTATTTGTCATTATTGGTCAATCGGGCACGGATGGAAGGCATTGTGGTCTTTGATAATATCAAAGAATATCCGACGGCAATGAAAGACATTGCTGGCTGGATTCAATCGGGTGATATTATAGTAAAAGACCATATCGTCAAAGGTATTGAGACCTTTCCTAATACGTTGATGATGCTATTTAAAGGTGAGAACTTCGGAAAACTGGTACTCAAGGTAGAGGGATAAATCATGACACTGAATACAAATGGAATTGCATCAGGTGTAGCAAGTAATGTTACCGGTAAACGCATTTTAATCACAGGCGGTGCGTCTGGCATCGGTGCGGCTAGCGCGCTTCTGCTGGCAAGTCGCGGTGCTAAAGTCGTGATTGGTGATTTGGCAGAGGTATTAGGACAAGCGGTCGCGCAACAAGGGCAAGATGCTGGCAATAGCATTGTTTTTAAAAAGGTGGATGTTACCAGTGGCGATGAAGTACGCGCGTTATTTGCCTTTGCGATGGAAACATTGGGTGGTCTTGATGTCGTGATAAATAATGCTGGTATTGACCATAAGCCTGCACCGATGCATGAGCTGAGCGATGAGCACTTTGACCGTAATATCGCTGTAAATCTTAAAGGAACGTGGCATTGCATGCGCGCTGCGATAAATTGTATGGCGCCTAATGGTGGTGGTCATGTGATTAATGTTGCCTCGATTGCTGGCTTGCGTTCTGCGCCACTGTTGTCAGCTTATAGCGCTGCTAAGCACGGCGTTATGGGGCTGACGAAGTCTGCTGCTCATGAATATGCTCGCGTCAATATCCGCTTTAATGCGGTATGTCCCAGCTTTATCGATACGCCAATGGTACGTAATACCATGGCGAAGATGGACGAACGCGCGCAAAAAGCCACTATTAATGCCAGTCCATTACGCCGTTTAGGGACGGTTGATGAAGTATCCGGCGCGATTGCTTGGCTGGCTAGTGATGAAAGCAGTTTTATGAATGGTCATGCCTTTACCCTTGATGGCGGGATGTTGGCTTAGCTGACTTAATACATTTTATTAAAACGATCGATATTAAGTTTGGCGGCGCTGGTAAAATTTTCTTGCTTGCTGTGTGCTTTGCACTCCAGAGGCTGCAAAAATTTCTCCCAGCCCCGCTACGCATTTAACATGTATAAATAATATATTTAGAAATATAAGGAATAATAATGAAAGATTTATTTGATTTAACCGGTAAGATTGCTTTAGTGACTGGTGCGAGTCGCGGTATTGGCGAATCTATTGCACGCTTGCTCGCGTCAAGAGGCGCACATGTCATTGTTTCTAGCCGTAAGATTGATGCTTGCCAAGCGGTTGCTGATAGCATCATTGCTGATGGTTATAAAGCCAGTGCCTTTGCCTGTCATGTAGGAGAGATGGAGCAGATTGATGCAATCTTTAAACATATCAAAAGTGAATTTAGACAAATCGATATCCTAGTCAACAATGCCGCCGCTAATCCTTATTATGGTCATATCTTAGATACGGACTTAGCAGCTTTTGATAAGACCGTCGATGTCAATATCCGCGGTTATTTCTTTATGTCGACGGCTGCTGGTAAAATGATGCGAGAGCAGGGCGGTGGGGTAATTTTAAATACGGCTTCGGTCAATGGTTTAGTCGCTGGCGATAAGCAAGGTATCTACTCAATCACTAAAGCTGCAGTTATTAGTATGACCAAAGCCTTTGCCAAAGAATGTGGACCGTTAAATATTCGCGTCAATGCGTTATTGCCTGGCTTGACCGATACTAAATTTGCCTCGGCATTGACCACCAATGATAAAGTCTTAAAGATGGCACTACATGCTATTCCACTAGGACGCGTAGCTAACCCAGACGAGATGGCTGGCACGGTATTGTATTTGGTATCTGATGCATCAAGTTATACGACGGGCGCAACGATAGTCGTAGATGGTGGCATGTTAGCCTAGTTAATCTCTGGTCAATAAAAGTAGATTTATTTTTAAAAACCGTATGCTAATAAATGGCATACGGTTTTTTATTTGGTTATAGTAAGTACTAATATTTTAAGTAATAGTATTTAAGGAAGGGGCCAAGCATGCCAGTAACTAATAATAATGATTTTACTAATATTAAAACATGGTTATTCGTTCCGGCGACTCGCATAGATAGAGTGGCAAAAGCGTTTGCTAGTGGCGCTGATGCGGTTATTGTTGATTTAGAAGATGCCGTTGCTAGAGTAGACAAGGCAGAAGCTCGCAAGTCATTACAAGTCTATTATGATAGTCAGGACTATCAGCCTATTTGGATTCGCATTAATCAAGCAAGTAGTGAGGATTTTGTAGAAGATTTAGAACTCTGCCAGCAGATGCCAAATCTTGCTGGGGTAGTATTACCTAAAGCTGAGCGGGCTTCAGATATTGAACAGCTTCATCACTCTACTGGTCTGCCGGTCATTGCATTGATAGAAAATGCAATTGGCTTGTATCAAATCGATAGTATGGCCAAAGCGTCAGGGCTGGTCGCATTTAGCTATGGCTTTCTAGATTTATGCAATGATTTACAAGTGCAAGTAGGCACGGCAGCAGCAGATATTATTGCCAATCAGATTCGCTATCAGCTATTACTTACCTCAAAGATTCATCAATTATTAGCGCCTATTGATAGCGTTTATACCGATTTTAACGATGATAAAGGTCTCGGTCAGCGAGTACAGTTATGGTCACAAATGGGGTTGTCTGGCATGTTGTGTATTCATCCTAAGCAAGTAGCTGTCGTCCAGCAATCTCTACAACCTACCGATACTGAGATTGATTTTGCTAAACGTGTGGTAGAAGAATACGAGCAAAGCGGGCAGGCCGTATTTAAAATAGATGGCAATATGGTCGATGCGCCCGTGATTGAGCGTTGCCGTCAGTTATTGAGTCAGTTATTGTCTAACTAGCAGGTAAGCAGATAATGGTTTATTATTCATCCTACCTATTAATAATTTATAAAAGTACTCTATGATTTTTATCAGCAATACCATTAGCCTGAACGATAGTGAAGTGGAGATTAGCGCCATACGCGCACAAGGGGCAGGCGGGCAAAACGTCAACAAAGTCTCTTCTGCCATACATTTACGCTTTGATATCAATGCCTCAAGCCTGAGTGATGTACACAAACAGCGCTTATTAGACAGTAAAGACAGCCGGATAACCAAAGAAGGCGTGCTCATCATTAAAGCGCAGCAGTTTCGTACCCAAGAAAGAAATAAAATCGATGCGTTTGAGCGCCTGCAAAGTTTTATCATAAAAGCCACTTACGTTAATAAAACTCGCAAAACTACTAAACCAAGCAGAAATGCTAAGCGTAAGCGAGTAGATGAAAAAACCCAGCGCGGCAAGACAAAAGTATTACGCGGTAAAGTGGATTTTTAAGTGGAAGATTTTTAAACGTAAAATGCCAGCCCATTTAAATGGGCTGGCATTTTTGACTGTTTTCATTTGATATTGGCATTTAATGACAATAATCTCAACTATACCGCTAGGTAAAAGCTATTTAGCCGAGCCTTTTACTTAACTCAGGAAAGCGTTTTATCATAAATAGCATCAGCAGCAGCGCCATACTAGCAATAGCCGCACCAACATATCCTACGCTTGATATTGAGATATGCGTCACCGCATAACCACCAAAAAGTGCACCCGTACCAATCCCCAAGTTGATAATTCCCGAAAACATCGACATCAGCATATCTTGCGCATTGACATCGACCATGATGACCTTGGCTTGCATAGAAATAATCAGCAGCATGAGTGCAGCGCCCCAAAGTAAGGCAATCAGGCTGAGCGCCCAGATAGAGGTCACAGCAAGTAATAGCGCAAGCATCGACAGTAATATCAATATCGTCGATATCAGCATCAACCTAGTATTGAAACGATCGCCCCAACGGCTGAATATCACACTGCCCGCAATCCCTGCGACACCGAACAGTAGCAGTATAAAAGTTGCCGAGTTTTCACTGATTGCGCCGACCTGCCGCATGAAAGGCTCGATATAAGAGTAAGCGGTATAGTGGGCGGTAAAGACCAGTAAAATAAGCAGGTACAGACAGACCAATAAAGGATTTTTGAGCAACTCTGGGATTTTTCTAAAAGACCCTTCAAACATACTGGGCAATGTTGGCAAGAGCCTTGCTTGTAGAACGAACACCACAAAAGCAAGCACGCCAATACCGCCAAAGGTCGCTCGCCAGCCAAACCATTGACCAACCAAGCGCCCCAAGGGCACACCGAGCACCATCGCTAACGACGTACCGGTCGCAAGCACACTTAGCGCCAGTGCTTTTTTGCCTTCAGGTGCCACGCGTATGGCGATCGCTGCCGTGATTGACCAAAATATCGCATGTGATAGCGCAATCCCAACTCGGCTGATGAGTAGCACTTGAAAGCTCCACGCAAATACTGACAACACATGGCTGGCAATAAAAACCGCAAACAAGGCTAAAAGTAAGCTTTTGCGTTCAAAGCGGCTGGTCAGTAGCATCAGCGGCAATGACATGGCCGCGACAATCCACGCATAAAGCGTCAACATCCAACCGGTCTCGGCCGTGGTGATGGAAAAATCTTGGGCAATATCGCTTAATAAGGCGACAGGAACGAATTCTGTGGTATTCATAATAAAGGCGCTAACACCCATTAAAAATACTTGGAAGTACTGAGTGCGGCGAGTATTTGAGCTCGCTTCAAGATTGTGTGTCATAAAATCCAACAGTTAGAAAGAGTGCTAAAGAATTAGCGTAAAAACGGGGCAAAAATATCTGCTGACAGAAGAGAGGGAAGCAAGATAACAAGTCAATGGCTTTAGTTAAAGAGGTTTTTTGCTAATAAAAGTGATTATCTAAAAAGGGTTGGTATTATTGAAGGTGAACCTGTTTTATTCATATAAGCAACCTGCTTAAAAAACTGCCCTACTGCTGTAGTAAGTTTTTAAAATTTTCCAGCAGAATTTACCTATAGTAAGCGCAGTTTTGTTCATCATGATAAATATAGATTCTGACAATAGGCTGATCTAATTTGTCAAAATCTATAAATCAGAGGATAATTCCAATAATTCTCGTGCTTTATTGGAAGTTATTCTATGCTCATTAATGCAGATTTCTCTCGTCGTGCCTCATTACTGCCTGAACAATATCAGTGGGTTAAATCACCACAACAAGGTATCGAGCGCGTAATGCTTGATCGCGTGGGCGCAGAAAAAGCGCGTGCAACCAGTATTGTACGCTATGCGCCTGATTCTCATTTTCCTCATCATTTGCATCCCGGTGGTGAGGAGATTTTGGTATTGTCTGGTGCTTTCTCTGCCGATAACACGCATTATCCTACTGGCTGGTATCTGCGTAATCCACCAACCTCAGGACATCAGCCTTATAGTAATGAGGGCGCTGTTATTTTTGTCAAACTCTGGCAGATGTCAGCAGACGAGACGCATGATATCGCTATCGACACTAAAGATGCTGTAAATTGGCAAAAGCAAGGTAGTCGCGAGGTCTGTCATTTATACTCAGATGCGAGAGAGCAGGTTAGTTTACAACGCTTAAATGCCGGCGATGTATTATTCACCGAGACAATCGCTGGTGGAGCAGAGTTATTAGTATTAGAAGGTGACCTGATAGATGCAGGTCAACGCTATTGGCGTGGTAGCTGGATACGTCTACCTGACGGTGCAGAAGCACAAATTAAAGCAGGAGCAGACGGCGTGATGGTTTATCTAAAAACTGGGCATTTATCACAAATCATTGGTGTTGATAGTAGATGAGTTTATTCATCTACTGTTGTCAGTCTACAGCCAAAAAAGGCAATTCTTAAACAATCATTTCTTTCGAATGAGTTCTCCACGCTTATTGGGTGCTTTACTGTCTAAACCTATCTAAAACCATCAAAAATTTATCCCGAAATTATAACTTTCCTTGTAGATTCAATTAAATACTATTGATTAACCTTTTTTCAAACAATCTTCCCTAACATAATTTAGATACATATCAGCCCTTCACATTGCTAGATTCTTTCTATAAAATACCGACCATGTGGTTTCTTTAATGTATATACATTATTAATATATACTTAATTTAAGACAGGTATCCTGATTATGAGTCCTACCGCTATTGCTTACGGTTACCTTGCGATTGCCATTATTTGTGAAGTGATAGGCACTACCTTTTTAGTAAAGTCCGAACAGTTTACCCGTTTGGTACCGACACTAATTATGGGGGTGCTTTATACCATCTCGTTTTACTTGCTGACACAAACCCTCAAGACCATACCACTTGGTATTGCCTATGCACTTTGGGGCGGACTGGGAATTGTGCTGACATCACTCGTGGGCTTAGTGTTTTTTAAGCAAACGCTTGATACAGCAGCAGTGGTCGGTATCGCTATGATTGTTGGCGGTGTCGTAGTGATGAATTTACTGTCTAATTCTGTGGTGCATTAACCATTAGCATGGAGATGAAAATGGAAACTGAAAATGCCTATAAGCGTAAAAAACAGCCAGAGCTCGTCCGCCGTGCGCTGCTCGATCAAGCAGCACGGATAACTTTAGAGCAGGGTTTATCTAAGGTTACCTTTCAAGCGGTTGCTGACGCAGTCGGAGTGACCAAGGGTGGGGTGATGCATCATTTCACCACAAAGAATGCGCTGATTCTTGAGGTGTTTAATGATGCCATGGCCAAGTTTGAAGCAGAAGTAGATGCGGCAATGGCTAAAGACCCTGTGCGTTATGGCTCTTTTACTCGCGCCTATATCGATGCCACTATCAGTTTGGGCGAAAAGGGGCAGCAAGAGTTTAATAGTCAAGCAACGTTGTATGTCTTGATGCTGGGTGATATTGAGCTGCGTGAATTATGGGCCGAGTGGTCAAACGAGCAATTAAAGAAACATGAAGCAACCGACAACACCGAAACTTTATGTATGGTGCGTCTGGTCGCTGATGGTATTTGGCTCTCTGATTTTTCAGGTATCAATATATCGGATAAAACGTCATTACGTGAGCGTTTAATAAAAATGACGCAACACGAAGGTTAGCAAAACACTGCTGCAAATAATAGACATTAAGTAATAGATATTGTCTAAGCGCTTTATAAGCCAACAGTTAAATGCACTGTTGCATAAATGGTTTGTAAATAAAGACCACATCAATTTTCTTTTTAACACTTAAATCATGACGACATTATTCAAGATGAGCGCTTTTTTACTAAGGGCACTTATCAGTAATCGTAAGGAAAAACTATGAAAAATTCAAATAACTTGAAAGACATCATTAATTTAGAGCAAGTGCAAACCGCTTATATCAATGGTCGTTATTTAGCTATCGATAAATCGTTACCAACTTTTGAAGATATCAATCCAGCAACAGGTGAGCTATTGGCCACCATTCAGCAGACGAGCACTGAGCAGATTAACGAAGCCGTAAAAGCAGCACAACAAGGTCAAAAAGTGTGGGCAGCAATGACAGCGGTTGAGCGTAGTCGTATTTTATTAAAGGCGGTTGAGATATTACGTGAGCGCAACGATGTGTTGGCATTGCTCGAAACCAAAGACACGGGTAAAGCACTCTCTGAAACCAAATACGTCGATATCGTCACCGGTGCTGACGTCGTTGAGTATTATGCAGGTCTTGCACCCATGCTTGAAGGTCGTCAGATTCCGCTACGTGATACTAGTTTTGTTTATACCCGTCGCGAGCCACTTGGCGTGGTTGCGGGTATCGGCGCATGGAACTATCCTATCCAAATCGCTATGTGGAAAGCAGCACCAGCGCTTGCAGCTGGTAACGCGATGATTTTTAAACCATCAGAAGTGACGCCTTTGACTGTTTTAAAATTGGCAGAAATATTCACAGAAGCAGGTTTGCCAGACGGCGTGTTTAACGTCGTGCAAGGCGACTATAAAGTGGGCGAAGCATTAACCCAGCATCCTGATATCGCCAAAGTATCGTTTACTGGTGGCGTACCGACGGGTAAAAAAGTCATGGCAAGCGCAGCAGCATCGTCGCTCAAAGACGTCACTCTAGAGCTTGGTGGTAAGTCACCATTAATCATATTTGAAGACGCTGATATCGATACCGCCGCTGACATTGCCATGATGGCGAACTTCTATAGCACCGGTCAGGTCTGTACCAATGGCACACGTGTCTTTATCCCGAAAGCCTTACAAGCCAAATTTGAGCAAGCTATCTTAACGCGCGTTGAGCGTATCAAGCTCGGCGATCCGATGGATGAAAGTATCAATATGGGTCCATTGGTCAGCTTTTCGCATATGGAAAGAGTGCTTGGCTATATCGAACAAGGTAAAGCCAGTGGTGCACGCCTATTGACGGGCGGTGAACGTATCACGGCAGGTACACTTGCTAACGGTGCGTTTGTCGCACCGACTGTATTTAGCGATTGCAGCGATGAGATGACTATTGTACGTGAGGAAATCTTTGGTCCTGTGATGTCGATATTGACTTATGAGAGCGAAGAAGAAGTGATTCGCCGTGCCAATGATACGGATTATGGCTTGGCTGCAGGGGTCGTGACTGCTGATTTGACCCGCGCGCATCGAGTCATCGCACAAATTGAAGCGGGTATCTGCTGGTTAAATACTTGGGGCGAATCGCCCGCGCAAATGCCAGTCGGTGGTTATAAGCATTCAGGCATTGGCCGCGAAAATGGCATTGAAGCGCTTGAGCATTACACGCAGACAAAGTCTATCCAAGTAGAGCTGGGCGCGTTTGAGTCGGTATTTTAATCACTTATATTTGAAAATTTTTTAAAACAGTAAGGTTGATGTATTAGGAATAGTTTGTCCTTTGAACACAGCCTTACTGATATGAAATGATGGATTTTTTAACATTATGGAGCGTTTTATGACATCAACCACACCTGAGTATGACTACATCATTGTCGGTGCCGGTTCAGCAGGTAACGTGCTGGCCACGCGCTTGACTGAAGATGCCAACATTAAGGTATTGCTGTTAGAAGCCGGTCGTCCAGATCATCGTTTAGACTTTCGTACCCAGATGCCAGCGGCGCTCGCCATGCCGTTGCAAGGAACGACTTATAACTGGGGCTATAAAACCGATCCTGAGCCGTATATGAACAACCGCGTTATGGACTGTGGTCGCGGTAAAGGGCTTGGCGGCTCATCTTTGATTAACGGCATGTGTTATATCCGTGGTAATGCTTTAGATTTTGATGATTGGGCCAAAATTAAAGGCTTAGAAGATTGGACCTATTCGGACTGCTTACCTTATTTTAAAAAGTTAGAGAACAGAGATGCCGGCGCCAATGATTATCATGGTGTGGGTGGTCCGGTTGAAATGACCACCTCCAAGCCAGGAGTCAATCCACTGTTTCAAGCGATGATTGAAGCGGGCGTGCAAGCAGGCTATCCAAGCACCGATGACTTAAACGGCTATCAGCAAGAAGGCTTTGGGCCGATGGATAGGTTCGTCACGCCTAATGGTCGCCGTGCTTCGACTGCTCGCGGTTATCTTGATCGCGCTAAACCACGTAGCAATATCACGATTTTGACTGGTGCGCTTACCGATATTATTTTGTTTGATGGCAAGCGTGCTGTCGGCGTTAAAGTCGAGCACCAAGGTCAGACCAAAAACTTTTATGCGGCTCGTGAAGTCATTGTCTCATCGGGCGCAATTGCCTCACCGCAATTATTGCAGCGTTCTGGCATTGGTCCTGGTCAGTGGCTCAAAGAGTTGGGCGTCAATGAGGTTCTTGATTTGCCCGGCGTCGGTAATAACCTGCAAGATCATCTAGAGCTGTATATGCAGTATGAATGTAAGCTGCCAGTCTCAATTGCGCCTGCTAATAAATGGTGGAATAAGCCAGCAATTGGTGCGGAGTGGTTATTCAATGGCACAGGACTTGGTGCATCAAATCAGTTTGAAGGTGGCGGCTTTGTTCGTACCGATGAGAAGTTTACCCATCCTAATATTCAGTATCATTTCCTGCCATTAGCCGTTCGTTATGACGGCCGCAGTGCCATTAATTCTCACAGCTTCCAAGCGCACGTTGGCTCATTACGGTCGCCAAGTCGTGGTCGTGTCAAGCTGACCTCTAAAGACCCGAAGGCGCATCCGAGTATCTTATTTAACTATATGTCTCATGAGCAAGACTGGCAAGAGTTCCGCGCAGCCATGCGTATCACCCGTGAGATTATGCATCAGCCTGCGCTCGACCCTTACCGCGGTCGGGCTATTGCGCCAACCGATGATTTAGTGACCGATGCGCAGTTAGATGAATACGTCCGCAATAATAGTGAGACAGCTTATCATCCGTCTTGTACCTGTCCGATGGGCGAGGGTAATGATGCCGTGGTTAATGGTGAAGGGCTGGTGCACGGTATTGATGGTTTGCGCGTTGTCGATGCGTCGATTATGCCAAATATTATCAGTGGTAATCTCAATGCGACAACCATTATGCTGGCGGAAAAAATCGTTGATAAGATGAGAGGCAAACAGCTGCCACGCTCTACCGTGGACTATTATGTCGCCAATGGTGCACCGTTAAGAGGCGAGCCGATACGTGCTTACAGTTCTGCTGTCTAAGCAAGCTATTTCATAAGCGGTCATACAAACTACTCAATTACTTAGCCAGTTTTAATAAAAAGGCCTTTCAATGCAAAGGTCTTTTTCATCAGCGCTAATGTATTTGAGTCATGAGTAAAGCCTGACAGCGCTTATCTAATTTTAGATATTAAATTTTCATTTATTTTATATAACCATTTTTATTTATTGGTACTGCTTTGTGCATCATACCGTTATGAGGTTTTATATATAGTCATAAAGTTATGACGGACAAAGCAATATCAGACCGTGTTTCATTTACTTATTGAGGTCTTATATGTACAGCTCGCCATCAGAAGATGCGCCGAAACTCCTGAGTTTAAATAAAACGGTTTTTTTAGGCTCAGCTATTATTTCAATTTTATTAATAATCTGGACGATTGCGTTTCCAGATTATAGTCAGAACTTGCTCAGCGCCAGCATGGCTTGGGTATCAGAGAGTTTTGGTTGGTACTACATGTTGGTGGTTGCTGCCTATAGTATTTTTGCGTTATTTGTTGGTCTGTCCAAATATGGCGATATCAAACTTGGTCAAGACCATGAAAAAGCCCAGTTTCCTTTTTTAACGTGGGCAGCCATGCTGTTTTCAGCGGGTATCGGTATTGATTTGTTATTCTTTGGCGCGTCTGAGCCGTTGATGCATTATCTAACACCGCATACAGGGCTTGAACCTGCCAGTGCTGAGGCCATGCGTGAAGCGCTTGCCCAAACTTTTTTGCATTGGGGCTTACACGGTTGGGGTATTTATGCCCTCATCGGTATGGCGTTGGCTTATTTTGCTTATCGCAAAAATATGCCATTGGCATTACGGTCTCCATTGACACCGATATTTGGCGAGCGCCTAATCAAAGGCTGGCTTGGTGATGGTATTGATACCTTTGGCGTCGTCTGTACCTTGATGGGCATTGCCACCAGCTTAGGTATTGGGGTATTACAGGCCAATGCTGGTTTGACGCATGTGTTTGGCATTGAATCCAGTAAGATGGTACAGACGCTCATTATTTTAGGTGTTGTCACTGCCGCCGCTATCTCTGCCATGACTGGTGTGGAAAGAGGTGTGCGCCGCTTATCTGAATTCAACATGTTATCTTCAATATTGCTATTAATCGCGATATTAGTGATGGGTAATACGGTGTATTTACTGAATACATTTACCCAAAATATTGGGCAGTATTTCCAAACCATTATTTATAAAACCTTTGATGTCTATGCTTATGACGGGACTGCTGGAGCTGACTGGAAGTCAGGTTGGACGATATTTTTCTGGGCATGGTGGGTGGCTTGGGCACCATTTGTAGGCTTATTTATCGCCCGTATTAGCCGTGGTCGTACCCTGCGCGAATTCGTATTTGGGGTAATGTTTATCCCACTTGGTTTCATATTTGCTTGGTTCTCTATCTTTGGTAATTCAGCGATAGATTTGGTCGCTAATGGTGCTACTGAGCTTGGTGAAATCGCAGTCAATGACGCTGCAATGGGCATGTTCGCCTTGTTTGAGTACTTTCCTTATAGTGATGTTTTATCATTTGCTGGTGTGGTTATTGGGCTAGTATTCTTTGTCACCTCAGCGGATTCGGGCGCATTAGTATTAGCGAACTTGAGCTCAAGAGGTATGACCAATGATACCGATGCGCCAGTGTGGTTGCGTTTGTTTTGGGCTGCGGCAACGGGTCTTATCACTTTAGGCTTATTGTTTGCTGGTGGCTTTGCATCATTGCAGTCCGTATCGGTCATTGCTGGTTTACCGTTCTCGCTTATCCTCGTGCTCTACATGATGTCGATGTGGAAATCATTAAAAGAAGAAGGTAATAAGCGTAAAGCAAGCACGATTGGTATGGCAAACGTACTTGATAGTGGCAAGGGCTGGAAAGCGCGCTTGCAGCGTATCGTCAGTTTCCCAAGCCATACGCAAGTCGAGCGATTCTTGCAGAATATCGTAAGACCGGCAATGACTGAAGTTGAAAACGAGTTGAAAGCCGGTGGTCTGAAAACCTCTCTAGATATCCGTAACCCAGCCCATATAGGGCAAGATATCGATGAGGGTATAGATGAAAGTAGCGGTCAAATAGATGGTCTAAAATTGCGGGTTGGACATGGTGATGAAGATGACTTTATCTATGAGGTCAATTTAATCAAAACGGAGCGACCTAACTTTACGATGAAAACCTCAAGCAAGCATACAGAGTATTATTATCGTGCGGAAGTTTTCTTAAGTGATGGTTCGCAAGAGTATGATTTGGTTGGTTATACCAAAGAGCAAGTGCTGGTCGATATCTTACATCAGTATGAACGCCATTTGCAGTATCTACACTTAGAGCGTTAATGATTAAATAATACATTGCTAATGTACATTGACCCTATAAGTTGAAGGCAGCTTATAGGGTTTTTTAAAGATATTTTTTAGTCTTAAAATTTAAGGAGTTGTAGTCAGTTCAATATAAAAGAGGTACGTTAAAAATAGCGTTGCTGGGATAAATGTTTTTCGCTTGCTGTGCGCTTCGTACTCCAGAGGCTTCGCAAAATTTATCCCAGCAGCACTGTATTCTTTTCACATTGAATCGACTATATTAAAACTCTAAGCGACACCAGTTGTCGCTACTCTTATCCAAACCGCTTTATTTTTATATGAGTTTGTATTATAGTTATTGAGTCAGGCAAAAATAACGTGACAGATAATTAACCCTCGGGGCGCAACGCTTCACTTCTTAATTAATCTGTTTTTAACGAATTATGATTCCCAACGTTATTTTCGTTTATTCATAAACAGCTTCGCCTGCATAAATCCCAAAAACTATCTTTATTAATAACCAGAAAAACTGAACAGAAAAAATGCTCGTTAACTTTGTGAAAATGTTGACGCTGCAACCATGAAAGTCTGTGTTAAAAAACTAGCCATAAATAAAACCGCTACGCTACCAAATCGATTCACTCACTTAACTTTATAGATAATGACGACATTTAACAAAATGGCGAACAGCCTCGGCTGACTAAAAATTGTGACTAAAAAACTGATAATTAAAAATGCTGCTACAAAACCATATTCAAAAAAAAGGCAAACCCTATGACAAATACCAAATACTTTTTTGAACAAAATCGCATAGACGATGTGCAGTGGTCAGGTGTATCAAGACTCTCAAGCTTGCCGTCATTGCCAGACGATGGGAAATTCCCACCGCTAAAAACCCCTTTGTTTTATCTTAAAAGCGTGTCTATTAACACTTATGAAGATGATATTTATTTTGTTAATAATACCGAGCAGACGCTACACTTTGTAGCGCCATTTAAGCTATGTAAAAATTTAGCTGATGCCAATGCCAAGCTCGGTGATGTAAGCGATAAAAATGTGCATAAGGCCAAACTTTATGTTGACGATATGGATCGTTTATATACCGATGTGTTACCCAATCAAGGCGTGCGCATTGGGCGTACGCATATTATTTATGACAGTGACGGGCTAAGGCAGTGGTTTATTCAAGTGCCATTTAAAGCTGTTGACGCTCATTACGCTATGTGGCGCTTTAATGTGGTTGAAAAAGGGGGCGTTGGTGAGGCGTATCCACTGCTGTGGGATAATTTTGCCAAACCCACGCACATGGTCAGTTGTCAGTGCTCGACTGAACGCGCTGATATGCCGATAGAGCCTTCGGTTTATGAAGAGCGTTGTTGGGTATTCGATAGACTAATCGAATCGCTGGGTATAGCGGATGCGCTATTTGTACTGGCGATTAATGACATTCTTTATCGTTATTGTGTGGGCTGGAGTGCCCCTTACAATGAATCGGATATCCAAGCAAAAGATATTGCGCATAAACTGCAAGAATCAAAGCCTAAAGATGCGCAAGCAGTGAAAGCCATTGTCCAAAGCGTTTATGACTTTTGGTTTAATGAAGGTTTTGCGAAAAATATCTCAGTAGAGGCTTGTACGGAGCTTTTTGATTTGTACCAAGAATGGATGGCGAAATATTAAAAAATAACTAAGAAATAATAAAAAAAGGAGAAGGCAATGATGTTGCCCATTGAGAATAACGACACGTTTTTACTGTTTTTTCATGGTCTTGATTCAAGCAATGAGACCAGTAAATATACTTGTATTACGCGTGAACCGAAGATCTGCCAAACGGTTAATTACCGAGATGACTTTAAAAAAGTTTTTGAGATTTATGAAGCGTTGATTCAAGAAAAAATGCAAACGTATCCTAGAGTGGTATTAGCAGGGCATTCACTTGGTGGTTGGTTTGCCAATCACTTTGCCCATAAATATAATCTGCGGGCGTTATTGATTGCGCCCTGTATTTATCCTAGTGAAGTTTTAGCCGATCGTATTCCAGAAGTGGCTAATATGAAACTGTCTTTTCCGACATCTAACACTGAGATGACACGGGTGATGGTCGAGGTCGATGATGAGTGCCTAGATGTGGCTGTCGCTAAGCGCACGTTAGTGAACTTGCCTGAGAGCTGGGAGGTTGAATATTTTGAGCGTGGTCATCATCGCATTGCTCGTAGCAGTGAGATTTGGAGTCATTTGCTAGATTTGTGCGAAGATCCTCTGGTTTGGATAGATACCGCTACATTTTATGGTGAAGATTAACAGTCATAACATAATCTGGTATGCTATGATTATTAGAAATGGTCATTAACAATAATTGTTAAGACCTATCGTGGGTTTAATGGTTTTGTTGTGCTGTCATTGTCAATAAGTAATCAATGATAGCGCGACAAACCTTGCAACTTCCAGCACGATATAAAATAACTCTGGTAAAGCGCATGAGCCTGTACTCCGACAAGGTTATCCATGCCTAATTTTATTTGCCTATTTAGGCTTATTTTTATAAATCTGTTGTCGGAGTTCAGGAGTCTTACATGCTAGATAAAAAAACCAGTCATTCTAAATATACTTGTCGTTATAATCCGCGTCACCCTTTAGCGCAACAGGTTATCAGTCAAATAGATAAGCTTGAATTGCGCCCACAAGATATCGTCAAAGTGATGGGTTATCCCATCAAACATACCATTCCCGCTTGTGATCGTCTGCGTCATGTATTGTCTAGCGAAAAACTGGGGCTGGATGGGAGTTATATCGATGGCTACTTTACGGCTGATCAGTTTTTAGAGAAGTTGTGCTCAGTACTTGATATGAATTATCAAAAATTTGCAGATGATATCGCCCAAATCAAATATGATCTGGCGCATTATCCGCAACCTCAATATAGCTTGCAAGCCGATGTTGATTTTACGTTTGGGGGAAGCTCAAATTGGCTGTCGCGTTGGGGTGCTTCACTGTCTACTCGTGTGTATTTGCCAAGCGGATTCGGCAAATTGAATGAAGCCGAGCGTAAAGCGATTATTAAAGAGAACATCCACGAGCATTATCGGCAGTATGAAGGTAACGTACCGTATGATGGTATGATAAAAGGCTATCATTTGACGATTGAGCAGAATAATAAAGTTATCGATAGGGTGAAGTATCGATTACCAAGCTCTACTAGCGCTTGATATAGGTTTTATAAAAGAAGCAAATTAAGGTCAAATGTTATCTTGATGTTGTAATCAAGCTGATAGATGAGTTGACTTAGAAGCTATGTTAAATACCTTTAAATAAAAACCGCCCAGTGCTAAATAGCGCTGGGCGGTTTTTTTGACGATTCATTAGGGCTATTTAAAACGCGCCGCTAAGCCCGACAAATACACTCGTTGATTTGTCATCATCGCCTTGCGAGTGAGTGACGCCAGCATTGGCATTGAGCAAACCAAAGCTTTTGGATACGCCCAGTGTCATACCAAAACTATCATCGTCGGTCTCTATCATTGGCGTATCAAAGCTGATATTTGATATGGTATTAAGGCGGGCAGAAGCAGCTTCCCGATTGTCGCTCAACTGCTTTTGATAATGAATATCACCAAAAACACTAAGCGTATCGGCTAAGCTATGATTGGCTTTTACACCAAGTTTGCCATAGGTTGTAGTATATTTTTGCTCGTCGAACTGCATGGCAATACCAGACATTTCTTGCTCTTTTAGCGCATCCAATCTTACGCGGCTAGCCGTTGCACCGATATATGGCGTGATAGCGAGGCTGCTTACTTGCATCGGGTAACCGGCCTGCAAATTGGCATAATAGCGTTTACCATCGGCATTGGATTTAAATTCTTGTTTATTGCCACCAAGCGTGACCGCACGTGTGACATCAACATCCATATTACCGAAGCCAATTGCACCATTAAGCTGCACACCGCCAAGACTATCTAAAGTATTGCTATGATAGACACCGAAGCCCACTTCTTCTAGTTCAATATTGCTTAAGCCAGTACGAACCGCTGAGTTCTCAAACTCTTTTTGAGTGATGTTGCCATACAACCCTGTGACGGCGTTTGCCGAATTGGGATGAGAAAAATCTACGCCCAATAATACTTGCGTATTACCATCTCCTTCAAATCCTGCAATATCTTGATTTTCAAACTCACCGGTTGCCCACAAGTTACGGGCAGGTTTTTGCTCACTGCTTTGGATTTGATTGATGTGAGATTGCAAGCGCTCGCTGGTTGCCAGCCCTGCTGTCGTCGCAATGTGCGGCAGTACGCCAATCAGACTAGGTGCGGTCACAACGGCACTGGCATAATCAGCAATCATTTGGTGCGCGCGTCCTGACGGGTGAATACCATCAGCAAAGAAATAGCTCTCATTAGCACCTGGCGTTACTAAGTTATTCGATCCACATAGCAGTGAGCTTGCTGTCGTACAAGCTGCTTGAGTAACATTCGTAAAACCATAAGCAGTAGGGTTGGCAGCTACCTGTTGTAGTAAGCTAAAGGTATCTAGCGGTATAATATTTGCACCTGTAGCGACAGCACCACTATACATAGATTGGTTGTATAGATTTGCCAACATAGTACCAGACGATTGGAAGCCTGCTCCTACAGCAATAGCAGTAGGTGTGAGCCCTATATCAGGAATATTGGGTACTAAAATATAGTTTGCACCATTATCTTTTAGCGCTTTGATGGCTGCGACTTGGCTACCCGCAGCAGCTGAAACAGTATTTATAGCATTAGCAGGATTGGTGGCTGCTGCAAGTAAATCGTTTGCGCCTCCCCATACCACATACATGCCATTAGGATCGACTTTTTTATTAGTAAGATAGCCATTAACTTGAGTATTGACAGAGGCAACGGGAACGTTAACGCCGAAATCTGTATTAACGATATCTACGCCAGCTCTTGCCCCACCAATAGCATAGTTATTGCCAGTTTGCGCACCACCAACGGTATTGGCAACAGAGGTTGTACCAAGCTGCTCAGCAAATGAGGTCGCCCATACATTATCGGGATTGGTCGTAAATTGACCTGATTCGTTAAGACCCAGCCCTGAAGGAGGAGTACCTTGGGTAATTGGGCTAAAGTAGCCGCCATCGGTTAAGCTGTCTCCAAAAAATGTCACGCTGCTATAAAGCTCAGCGTGAGCCAAACCAGCTACAGATAGTGAGATAGCTAGCATGCTTTTAGTTAGAGTTTTGAGGGTAGTAGGTTTAACAATAGCACGAGAGATATTAAGAGGCATATCGACTTCCTTGTCGTCAATGTAGCGGGTTTATTAAGAAAGTGTAACTGCTTTTAAAAAACCTAGCAATCTATTTAACGGCAAAGCTTAATGTAAGTTGAATAACTCAAAGACTTCATCGAACAATATAACTCTCGAAAGTTTTTTCTCGTGAAGAGTAAGGATAGTTTGAAGGGTAAATGCAGTATGAGAAAATCGGCTTTATGCTAAATGAGTAGGAATAAAAAAGGAGAATGAGGTAGCATTAGACAGGATCTGCAAATTCAAATGTAAATAAAAAGGAATTTATAAAATGAAAGGAATCACACGTTTTTCGAACAGCTTAATGGAGAAGTATTTACCAGATCCGTTTTTATTCGTCATTATCTTAACAGTCGTTATTTTCGCGCTGGGCTTAGGCTTAACTGATTCTTCACCTATACAAATGGTGGCGTTTTGGGGTGAAGGATTTTGGGCGTTACTTGCATTCTCGATGCAAATGGTGCTCGTACTGGTCACTGGTTTTGTACTGGCAAGCAGCCCGATATTTAAAAAAGGGTTAGGCAAGCTGGCGAGTTTCGCAAATTCACCAGGTAGCGCGATTATTTGGGTAACCTTAGTATCACTTGCAGCAAGCTGGATTAACTGGGGATTTGGCTTGGTTATTGGGGCGCTATTCGCAAAAGAATTGGCGAAGCGTGTTGAACATGTCGATTACCGTTTGCTGATTGCCAGTGCTTATTCGGGATTTATCATTTGGCATGCCGGATTTTCTGGATCGATTCCGTTGTCGATTGCGACAGAGGGACATCCATTCGTTGACAAAATCGGTATCATTCCAACGAGTGCAACCATTTTTGCTAGTTATAACTTAATCATCGTTGCGGCATTAGTGATTATTGTGCCTTTATTAAACCGTTTAATGATGCCGAGAAAAGAAGATACGATTACCGTCGATCCCAAACTTCTGGTTGATCCGATTATTGAGGCGCTTCCGGCAAAATCAGAGATGACACCAGCAGAGCGTTTGGAAAACAGCTGGATTTTATCGATGGTCATCGGCGCAATGGGCATTGCTTTTATTGTTTATTATTTCGTACAAAATGGCTTTGCGTTAACGCTCGACTTGGTGAACTTTATGTTCTTATTCCTTGGGATTATATTCCACGGAACACCTCGTAAGTATTTGATTGCCGTTCAAGAAGCCGTCAAAGGAGCAGGCGCGATCATCGTTCAATTTCCGTTTTATGCAGGCATTATGGGAATGATGACGGCATCTGGTTTGGCAGGTGTTATGTCAGATGCGTTTGTCAACGTTTCGACAGCAGACACGCTGCCACTTTTTGCTTTCCTAAGTGCAGGACTCGTCAACTTCTTTGTCCCTTCAGGTGGTGGACAATGGGCAGTTCAAGCGCCAATTATGTTAGAAGCCGCGGAAATGCTTGGCAGTGACCCAGCGAAAGTTGCCATGGCTGTTGCATGGGGCGATGCTTGGACAAATATGATTCAACCGTTCTGGGCATTACCAGCACTGGCAATTGCTGGACTGAAAGCCAAAGATATCATGGGCTTTTGTGTCATTGTGTTGGTGGTCAGTGGCGTGGTAATTGGTTTAGGATTATTGTTCTTGTAAATAAAGACTAGGGTTTCGGCCTTGCCTATTTTAGGGGTTTTCTTGAATTACGATTCATATATTTTTCTAGAAAATTGCTTCAACCTTTAAAAATACTTAAAAAGCCTCACTGTGTAGTGAGGCTTTTTAAGTATTTAGTGCGGGGAAATAGCTAATATCTATCCTAGCTGCGCCAACGATGCTAACTGAATCGTCCCGACTATATTGGAGACTGTTTTATGGGTGTCAGGCTTTTAAACCTGCCGCGGTAAATTTATCTTAATAGGTAGCTTCAAGTTTTTAAGGCGGTGCATAATTGATAACGTTATGTAGTTGCCTTTATTATGCCACTACATGTCTATTCGGGTCATGTAAGCGATAAATACTAGACCACTAGGCAAGGTACTCTCTAAAAAGACCTATGCAGATTGGAATGAGATAGTCCAAGAGCGTTATCCTCAACACTATTAGTTGTTTTAAAATATGGTTTTATTCATCTTTCAACACCTTATACTATGTGAGTTATTGACGCCAAAAAGCCAGCGAGGTTATCAATAACCCTAAAATAGGGCAGGATAAATGACCGATAATAAGATAAACTCCCCCGCGAGCGCTGATGGGGTTCAATGCATATAGGACTGGGCAGATGCATTTGGCTGCTAGGGTAGTTGTGAGAGACCATTTATACAAGAACATTTATACAAGAACATTTATATAAGGCACATCGCTATGGAACAAACACAAAACGCTGTAGAACAAAGACCCGTATTCATGCCTAGAGTCAACAGTGACAATCTGGTAAAAACGGATATGGTTAGGTTTGAGCGGCATGTGGGATTCGCGAGTAGACAAAAGAAAAAGTCCATCAATGACCTACATCAAGTCATTCGCAAAAAGTATGGATTTAATAACGTCTTAGAGCTATCTAGTAAATCCGGCAATAAGCTAAGTTTTGCGCTGAGCCCATCGAGCTTAAGGCTTGCTAATGAGCATGATGGGCAACAGTATAGTGTCGAAAATGCCTTTCAAAGCAGTATGGTTTTTGAGGACGGCGGTCCCTATACCGACTTGCTGAGCGCCCCGCCAAGACAAGCCAAAAAAGACGAGCGATTAATAACTTCGGGTGAATTAATGAGCTACGATTATTTTGGCGTAGAGTGGAGCGTAGAGCCATTAACCACGTTTTACGATTGGCTGTATGTGAATGCCCTAAAGCAAAACCCTCAGCTGCATGAAGAGGTCATGCAATATCAAGCTTTTACTGATATTGAGTTTAATCCCAAAAAGTCTATTCATTGTGCGGCTTATGCGCTGGCTATGTTTGTGGCGCTCAATAAACGAGAGTTGCTCGATAATGTTGAAGACCCAACGGTATTTTTTAATTTATATCATGAATTTAAAGTGAGTAATACCGAGCAGCTGTTGGAAGAGGGTTGGCTCTGATAGCTAGACCAGCTGTACTGAGTCTGAAAGCCTACCTAATTTTTAAATTTAGCCAGCACAGCATTTTCAATAAAAAAGGACACAACATCATGTTGTGTCCTTTTTTATTGGTATACATTTTGCCAGTAGCTCAGCTTTATGCTTTATTATCATCCAGCTCAAAGTTTCGCCCAGCCGAGATAATACCTCAGTGATGCCAACCAAACTCCCACCTTGGCAATGCTGAGGCACCATTTTATATAAATAGCTATAAATTCACATTCACTTATATCCATTGTTATCAGAGGCTTTAAGCGAGTATATATTCTTTATTCAGTATAGACCAATCTAGGCAAAGTATATTTTTGACCATCGTCTAAGGTCAAAATACACCAAAACACCCATATCTATAAATTGATTGCATTCGAATTCAATATTAAATATACTCAAGTTATATTAATTTATAAGAAATTCCAATCAAGTTAATAAAGTATTACTTTATGAGTTTGGGAGGGCCATTAACAAAAGGATTTTGATTATGGAAAGTTTTGGTGCCCTTAACTGGGGGATTGTCATTGTTTATTTATTAGTTAATCTTTTGCTCGGCTGGTTTATGAGTCGGAAAATTTCTACTGCTGAAGATTATTATATTGGTGACCGTTCAGCCCCTTGGTGGGCGATTGGTATTTCTGTAATTGCCACTTATATCAGTGCCTTGTCGTTTTTAGGTGGTCCTGCCTGGGCATATGGTGATGGTATGGCAGCTCTCGCCATTCACATCAACTATCCATTAGTTGTTTTCATCGTCGTAGTATTTTTCCTACCTTTCTTTTATAGCAGCGGCGTAGCGTCTATTTATGATTATTTAGAACGTCGATTTGGTAAGAAATCCCGAGCAATCATGAGTGTATTGTTTTTGATTAGCCAAACCATCACTACTGCTTCTATTCTAACAGCCACCGCTTTTGTCATAACCTTTGCAACAGGTATAGAGCCAAAAACGGCAATTATCATTATGTCAGCTATCGTAGTGGGTTATACGTTAATGGGCGGCATGAATGCTGTTATTTGGACGGACGTCTTGCAAGGATTTATTTTATTTCTTGGTGCGGGGATTATCTTTTTCATACTAATTGGCGAAGTGTCACCGATGTCAGGGGCTCTTACCATGCTTGGCGAAAACGATAAACTAAATCCACTCAACTGGAGCGTAGACTTTTCGGTTACCCCAACGGTCTGGGCAGGCGTTGTAGCGATGACATTGTTTCATGTCACGGTATATGGTGGTAATCAGATGATGGTACAGCGCACCTTGGGTGCAAAAACTATGGGAGATGCTAAGAAGTCTTATCTATTGATGGGCTTTGTTGCATTTTTTATCTACTTTTTGTTCTTCTTTATTGGTGCGCTATTATACGTTTATTTCAAGGGTAAACCATTTGCACAACCAAATGAAATCATCTTGATATTTGCTAATATGCTTGCCATTCCTGGTTTGATGGGGATCATTGCTGCCGCAATCTTATCAGCTTCAATGTCAAGTCTATCATCGGCACTAAACTCTCTAGCGACGATATCTGTGCTCGATTTTTATCAGCCGTACGTGAAAAAAGATGGTAATGAAAGGCACTATTTAGCCGCCTCTCGTATTCTTACCATCATTTGGGCAATATTAATCATTCCTGCTGCATTCGCATTCATTGATAGTAAAGGGTCTATTTTAGAGACATTTACAGAGGTTTCTTCATATTTTGTTGGGGCAAAGTTGGCCATGTTTGGTTTGGGCTTCTTTTCGAAACACACCACCGAGCGAGGTCTTATCACTGGTGTGATTGCTGGTTTTATTGGTTTATACGTGTTCGCAGTCGGTATTCCATTTACCGATTGGACACCACCAAATATCGCATGGCCTTGGTTTGTGGTCATTGGCGGTGCTATTAATATCATTGTTTCCATCAGTGCAAGCTTGTTACTTGATGGTAGACAAGAAGTTTGGCATGAACAAACGGTCAAAGGTCAACAGCTAAAGTTTGCCGCTGAAGGCAGACCTGAGAAAGTTGATGGATGGTATGTGGTACCTGGTAGGGTTGATAAAGTAGTGTGGTTATTACCAGTGCTATTTGTCTGTATTATATTATTCTTAGCATATTTTGGTACGTTAGGCTAAAGCGTGTCACTGGTTGGATTATGAGACCTACAAATATGAGACCTACAAAGTAGTCATTAGACGTAAGGAGACGGTATGAGAATCGGTGTCATCAGTGCAGATAGCGCAAGCGAGAGTCGGGTCGCATTAACCCCAGACGCAGTAAAGAAATTACGCAAACTTGGGTTTGAAGTCATCATTCAATCAGGTGCAGGTCAAGCATCTTATTATGCTGATGAATTATATCAAGCGGCTGGAGCCGATATTGCCAACAGCAGCATTGATGTCGTCAGCCAGTCTCAAATTATTACCACCGTCAACGACTTGCCACCAGCGGTAACCGATCACTTAACCTCTGGTCAAATCGTTATCGGTATGCTCGACCCGTATCGCAATACCCAACTTGACACTTATGCGGTAAAAGGCGCAACCGCCTTTGCCATGGAGCTGTTACCACGTACCTTATCGCGGGCGCAGAATATGGACGTCTTGTCATCGCAAGCCAACCTTGCCGGTTATAAAGCCGTATTGCTCGCGGCCAATGAATACTCGCGTCCTTTCCCCATGTTTATGACCTCAGCCGGTACGGTTAAGCCTGCCAAAGTGGTCATCTTAGGGGTCGGTGTGGCAGGCTTACAAGCCATTGCCACCGCTAAGCGCTTAGGCGCCGTCGTTGAAGCAAGCGATTTACGTCCGACCGCTCGTGAGCAAGTAGAGTCATTAGGGGGTAAGTGGCTTGATGTACCAATGAGTGCAGAGGAAGCTGAGACCGCTAAATCCACAGGCGGCTATGCGTGGACGCCATCAGAGCAATATGTCAAAGACCAAGCCGCTGTCGTCGACAAAGCCTTAAGCAATGCAGATATCGTCATCACCACCGCACAAATCCCCGGTCGCCAAGCACCGCGCTTGGTCCATCAAGCAACCCTTGCCAAAATGAAGGCAGGTTCGGTGCTGATTGATATGGCTGCTGGAACAGGCGGTAATGTCGAAGGTAGCGTCCCTGATGAAACCATTATGACGGCCAATGGCGTACGTATCGTCGGTGCCGCCAATATTCCATCCATGCTCGCGGCGCAATCATCAGACCTGTATGCCAATAACCTGGTCAATTTTATTACTACCTTAATTGCGCCTGCCGCGACAGACGACGCTGCAGCAAACACACTGGCACTCAACTTAGACATGGAAGATGAGATTCAAGGGGCATTAGCCGTGACGCATGACAACCAAGTGCGTCTCGCTAAGCGCTAAATCTCAATTCCCAAGTCTCAAATCTCAAGTCTCAAGTCTCAAGTCTCAATATCTTATGATTATACATTTGCCAGTAACGAAACAATTTTTAGGAGGATAAGATGATTGCCACTATTTTAGCGGCAGCGCCAGCGGGTGCGGCCATGAGTAGCACGCCATTTGTAGCGATTTTTACCGTGTTTGTGCTTGCTATTTTTGTCGGATACTACGTCGTTTGGGGCGTGACCCCAGCACTACATACACCATTGATGGCCGTAACCAATGCCTTATCCAGTATTGTCATCGTCGGGGCGATGCTACAGACCGTCACCATTGATGGTTCGATATTTACGCCGACCAGTTTACTTGGGGCGTTTGCGGTCTTTTTAGCCAGTATTAATATCTTTGGTGGTTTTGCAGTAACTGAGCGTATGCTAGCGATGTTTAAGCCAAAAGCGAAAAAAGCGGTCGTAGCACCCACTACTGGAGGTGACGCATGAATGAGTTTGCCAATATGATTGCGGCTAATGCTGACTGGTTTTACTTAATCGGTGCCATCCTTTTTGTCTTGACCTTACGTGGTTTATCTAGTCCCAAAACGGCTATTCGTGGTAATCGCTTGGGTATGGTTGCCATGGCGATTGCCGTTGTAACGACATTCTTCTTAGCAGAAGGCCCCGTACTGTGGTTGATTATCGGTGCGATGGTGTTAGGGGCTATCGTCGGGATGTGGAAAGCGAAGACAGTCGCCATGACTCAGATGCCAGAGACGGTCGCCTTAATGCATTCATTCGTTGGTTTGGCAGCCGTAGCGATTGCCTTAGCAACGGTATTGCATACTGAACAACAGCATGGCACGGTTGCCCGTATCGAATTGTTTATCGGTTGTTTTATCGGTGCGATTACTTTCTCAGCCTCAGTCTTTGCCTTTGGTAAATTGGCAGCGAAAAGCTGGGCGAAGACCTTGGTTGGCGGCTGGGTAAAGCCGGTACAAGCGCTATTATTCATTGCGATGATTGCTTTTGGCGGTGTGTATTTTGTCACGGACTCATTACCCGCATTCTATGCGATGGCAGTGATTGCGGTGATCTTTGGCTGGATGTGGATTGCGCCAATTGGTGGCGGTGATATGCCAGTGGTTGTGTCTCTACTGAACTCATTCTCAGGTTGGGCAGCAGCGGGTATTGGTTTTACCCTTGGCAACTCGATGTTGATTATCGCCGGTTCGCTGGTCGGCTCATCTGGTGCGATCTTATCTTACATCATGTGTAAAGCCATGAACCGCTCATTATTGAACGTGCTATTTGGCGGTATGGGTACATCAGCAGTAGCTGCAGGTAGCGATGATGGCGCACCAAAGAACTATAAAGCAGGCTCAGCAGAAGATGCGGGTTTCTTAATGGCCAATGCCAGTAGTGTGGTGATTGTCCCAGGTTATGGCATGGCGCAAGGTCGCGCACAAAACGCGGTCAAAGAGTTATATGAGCTATTAAAAGAAGAAGGCGTCAATGTGCGCTTTGCCATTCATCCGGTTGCTGGTCGTATGCCAGGACATATGAACGTGCTATTGGCGGAAGCCGATGTGCCTTACGATGACATCCTTGAGATGGATGAGATCAACTCTGATTTCGCCAGTACCGATGTGGTGTTAGTCATTGGGGCCAATGATGTGGTCAATCCTTCTGCGAAAGACGATCCGTCGTCACCTATCTTTGGGATGCCGATTCTAGAAGTGACTAAAGCGCAAACGGTGATGGTGATTAAGCGCTCGATGAGCACGGGTTATGCAGGTCTAGATAACAGCTTGTTCTACATGGACAAAACCATGATGATCTTTGGTGATGCGAAGAAGATGGTTGAAGAGATGGTTCGTAGTATTAATGGTGCTCATTAATCTCTGAAATAATAGGTAGTTCTACATAAAATTGATACGTTGGTAGCCACGTGCTACTGTTATAAAATTTTCTTGCTGGCTGTTCGCAAGCGTGACAGAGGCTGCAAAAAATTTATTTCAGTAGCACGCGTATCGGTTTTACAGTGAATCAACTATATGATAGCTAAACGATAGCGTATAAAAAGTCCTTGTATAAAAAGTCACTGCGGTGGCTTTTTTTGCGTTACAGTATGCCGCTTTTAGGGGCTGGGTATTACGCGTTGGTTCATGGCGTGCTGCCATCAAATAGAGATCAAACACTTAGACTGGATTATCGCCATTCACGAGCATTTACTAAGAAATTATTTTTCTCAGTAAATGTTCGTGAATAGTATGATTATTGGTAGAGGTCTACTTTTTACTTAGGTCTAATATTAAACTTGCGTTTCTCGCATACGTTCTAGCACATCAAGCCCTTGTTGTTTTAACCACCAAGGTATATCTATAAATACCCAGTTTTCAGACAGCTTATCGTCTTTACGATAATAGATATCCACCACTTGCATATCTGCTTGTACACTGCTTGGCATACCTAAAAACCCTCCTATCGGGGTGTTGGTTAAGTTAGGCCAGCCAAAAAAACAAGCCAATTCGCCATCAGCAAAACGGCATACATGTCCATTGTACTTCTTATCCCCCAAGCCATTACGGAAGGGCAGTTGATGCTGTTTTTGATAGCGTTCAATGGTGTAACTTGCGCCAATGCCACAAGGGCCGTACCAAGTCATATTTTGGTGCCAGGTTCGAGCCAAGACTTCGGGAGGACAGCCCATGGCACCACTTAAATTGAGTTGATTAAGATCATCAATCATCATATTGACGGTATCAAGGGTTTTTTGGGTCTGCAAAGGGTCGCTTTCACCGCGTAAAATTCCTTGATGGTTGCGCGGGCCAGGGTAAACGAAATACTGCCCTGTCGAAGGGGGAAGAGGATAGACCCCCGCCTGTTGCATGACACCAATAAGATCTATAAATAATCCCGTATCGGTGATTTTATTGTTTTCTATTCGGTGAAACTCAGCATAGCGAATATTGAGCATTTTGCCAGTAGGGGGTATGTCGAGCCACGGCTTATCAAAAAGCCCTGTTAAATGGCCCATATTCATCACCCAAACGGCCTGATTCTTACTTTCGCTATTATCTTCAATTTCATTGGAACCACCAATAAAAATATCAATGCGTCTTTGTAGATTTGTGACGGATTCCTTGAGCGGTCGCCAAAACTGCTCAATTACCTCATCATATCCAGATATTTCTCGAAATGGATATACCCCCTTCCAGCTGTAATCATCAGTTACGAATTGACTAAACAGTTCTGGTAACGAGTCTGCATCTGTGTTGTCAAAGGCTTCACAGTATTCCCAGATAAACTCTTTGGCTTGTTGAATCATATGTTGTCCTATTAATTTCCAGTTATTATTTAAATAAGATAGGTATATACGATAGCTAGGGTCTATTGAACGCTCAACACCCTAAACTATATCACTAAAGTTTAGGAATGCATTTATCTTATTCTACGTTATTGAACAGAGCCTTCTATAAATATCAATCGCTTCCATTGCCTTGATAGAGCCAAAACTCAGAAGATCCTAATTAAAATAGCTAAGGTAAGTTCTATATTAGAACAATTTGAATTCGATTGCACTTTTTATTGTTATATAACTATCCATAGATAATATATTGGCTATAAATAAGGAAGTTATAGCCTGAATTATAATAAGAATATGGTATTTATTTACTGTATCTATAAGTAAATAAAGGGTTTTATGTAAATAATTCATATAATTAGATATCAGGTATTATAGTGTTTTTTAATATTAAATTCGTATGCAAAAATACTTGTGGTATGAAAGCAAAGTTGATATGATTAAAAACGTAATATAAGAAAACTAATCTAGTTTATCTATTAAGTAACATACTAAATAAGCACAAACGAGGACATGGATGTGATTACCTATTTAAAAGAAGGCAAGCCTGAGACAGAACGTAACCAAGATGACGCTAAAGTACGTCAAGTGGTTGAGTCAACATTAGCAGATATCGAAAAACGTGGTGATATTGCGGTACGAGAGTTGTCAGAGAAGTTTGATAACTATTCTCCTAAAGCATTTCGTTTAAGCCAAGAAGAGATTGATGAGTTGATTGCACAAGTGTCACCTCGTGATTTAGAAGACATTAAATTTGCTCAAACTCAAGTACGTAACTTTGCTCAAGCCCAACGCAACTCCATGCAAGACATTGAGATTGAAACAATGCCAGGGGTTATTTTGGGACATAAAAATATTCCTGTGCAGTCAGTAGGTTGTTATATACCAGGTGGTAAGTTTCCAATGGTTGCATCCGCTCATATGTCTGTTGCCACAGCTTCGGTTGCAGGTGTACCTCGTATTATTGCTTGTACACCGCCATTTGAAGGCAAGCCTAATCCTGCTGTAATTGCTGCTATGCATTTAGGTGGTGCTCATGAAATTTACGTATTGGGCGGCATTCAAGCAGTGGGTGCAATGGCTTTAGGGACTGAGACTATTGAGCCTGTTCATATGTTGGTTGGCCCTGGTAACGCCTTTGTCGCCGAAGCGAAACGCCAGCTATTTGGCCGAGTAGGTATTGATTTGTTTGCAGGACCTACCGAAACGATGGTTATTGCAGACGAGACAGTTGATGGTGAAATATGTGCTACAGATTTGCTGGGTCAAGCAGAGCATGGTTATAACTCACCTGCTGTACTGTTAACGACTTCACAAAAACTTGCTGAAGACACCATGAGTGAAATCGAACGTCTACTGAAGGTATTACCCACAGCTGATACAGCATCGAAAAGCTGGGAAGATTATGGGGAAGTCATTGTTTGTGAGACCTATGAAGAAATGCTTGAAGTTGCGAATGAGTATGCTTCAGAACATGTGCAGGTAATGACGGATCGAGATGATTGGTTTTTAGACAACATGACCTGTTATGGCGCATTATTCCTAGGTCCTCGTACTAATGTCTCTAATGGCGATAAAGTTATTGGAACGAACCATACTTTACCAACTAAAAAAGCAGGTCGATATACAGGTGGATTATGGATAGGTAAATATTTAAAAACCCACTCATATCAAAAAATAACCACAGATGAAGCAGCGGCAAAGATTGGCCGATATGGCTCTCGTTTATGCATATTAGAAGGCTTTGTTGGTCATGCTGAGCAGTGTAATGTGCGTGTACGTCGTTATGGTCATCAAGAAGTACCTTATGGCGCAGCTGCTGATTAAGCAAGCATGATAATCCAGTCATATTTATTTGATATCAGATATTTAAATTAGAGAAGGTAAATACTTATGCAATTACCAACGACACCATCATTTAACCTGACTGGTAAGCGTGCGTTAGTTACTGGAGCCTCATCTGGTATCGGATTAGGGTGTGCTGTTGCATTGGCTGAATCTGGTGCAGAAGTGACATTAGCAGCGCGCTCTTCCGATAAGCTACAAGCCGTGGTTAAGCTAATGAAAGATAAAGGTTTCAAGGCTAACGCTTTAAAGCTAGATATTACCGATGTTGCTGCAGTTCGTCATTTATTCAAACATGTATCTGATGCAGAAGCGTTTGATATTGTCGTTAATAGTGCCGGTATGGCAAAACACAGCCCTGCGCTAGAGACTGAACCTGATGACTTTGATGAAGTTTCTGATATCAATCTACGAGCATCCTACTTTTTGATGCAAGCGGCGGCAAAACAACTTATTGGCGCAAATAAAGCAGGTAGTCTTATCAATATTTCCTCGCAAATGGGGCATGTTGGCGGGTTTGATCGGGCCGTATATTGTGCTACCAAACATGCTGTTGAAGGCTATACCAAGGCCATGGCGATAGAGTGGGGTAAGCATGGCATTCGTATTAATACTATCTGTCCAACATTTGTAAAAACAGCCTTAAGCGCTTCAACCTTTGCTGACTCTAGTAAAAGCCAATGGATTATGAATAAGATTCATTTAGGCAGAGTTGCCGAAGTAGAAGATATTATGGGAGCTACTGTGTTTTTAGCTTCAGAAGCATCAGCAATGATAACGGGAACTTCATTGTTAATAGACGGTGGATGGACGGCAGAATAGCTCAGTGTTGAGATGTCAGCGACTTTACTATTGAATGTTTTTGACTTGCTAGCTAGCTAGGTATAATGATTATTAGAAAACTCTATCAACAACCATAGCTAAAAGCAGGGCTATAAAAGGTTATGAAATGACAAATAAAAGTCTAAATATCAAAAATAGCATAAAGCATCAACGCGTTACAGCAGATCAAGTTGCTGAAGCAGCAGGGGTTAGTCAATCTGCGGTATCTCGGGTTTATACCCCAGGTGCAAGTGTGTCACAAAAAGTTAAAGATAAGGTGAAAAAAGCCGCTAAAGAATTAGGTTACCGTCCAAATATGTTAGCGCGCTCGTTAATTACCGGACAAAGTCGTTTGATTGGTTTGGTTGTGGCTCATTTAGAAAATCTGTTTTACGCAGAAGTGATCGAAAAGCTGTCTCATGCGTTGCAATCGCATGGTTATCATTTATTGATTTTTATGGCGATGAATGACAAAGAGTCCACCCTTAAGGTGGTGGATGAGCTTTTGGATTATCAAGTGGACGGTATTATAACGGCATCTTTGAGCTTATCGAGCGATTTGACGGATCGCTGTCATGCAGAAAGTATTCCTGTAATTATGCTCAATCGTTTGCAAGATGATGATCGGCTTTCTGGTGTGAGCTCTGACAACTTTGTAGGCGGTCGTAAAGTAGCGGATTTTTTTGTCAAAGGTAATCATAAAAGAATCGCTCATATTTCAGGTTGGACTGGATCTTCTACTCAACGCGACCGTGAAGCGGGTTTTATTTTAGGGTTGCAAGAGTCTGGTCAACAGTTATTTGCCAAAGCGGTCGGTAATTATGATCGTGAAACCGCAAAGCAAGCCACGATAGAATTATTTGCTAATAAAACTGAGACAAATCGCCCAGATGCTGTCTTTGTTGCCAATGATTTTATGGCTTTCGCTGTGATTGACACCTTGCGTTACGAGCTAGGACTTAAAGTTCCAGAAGATGTGTCCGTAGTTGGATACGATGATGTTGCCGCTGCTTCTTGGGAATCCTATAGTTTAACGACAGTAAGTCAACCGGCTCAACGTATGGCAGATGAGGTGGTATCTACTTTATTAGAGAAAATTGCAGCTCCTGACTCTCCACCGAGACGTATTTCGATAGATGGCCCATTGATAATTCGTAAGTCGGCAAAAACACCATCAATAATTTAGATTTAAAAAAGTTATTTAGAAAGCAACTAAAAATAGGAATAAAACAATGAAAGGAATTAGTAGAGTAGAGATGGAAAAGCGTATCGTGCGTTATGGAGATTTACAGCCTTGCCGCACTGCTTTTATTGATGCTCATACCCCAGGATCAAATTATAAAGAAAACTTCACTATCATTGGTGGTGGTGTATCAGAAAGCCCAGACCAACATGTGCATATCAAAGAAACCCCTGGTTTCAACATTGGCGCAGCTGGCCAACCCCCACATTGTAAAAATAGCCTGCACCTCCACACCACTGCCGAAGTGTTTTTTGTGTTGAGCGGGCGTTGGCGTTTTTTTTGGGGTCTTCATGGTACAGCGGGGGAAGTGATTTGCGAAGCAGGGGATATTTTTAATATTCCGACTGGGGTATTTCGTGGCTTTGAAAACATCGGTGACGACTATGGCATGATTATGTCGATACTCGGGGGTGACGATGCAGGTGGCGGTGTGACTTGGGCACCACAGGTCATTGAAGACGCTAAGGCTCATGGTTTAATCTTGGGTGACAATGGTCGATTGTATGACAGTAAAAAAGGGGAGAGTCTACCTGAGGGTATTGTCCCAATGCCGCTACTCACAAAAGAAGCGCTTAAGCAGTATCCAGAAGTGCCGACTTCAGTAATCGTCCCTGATTATGTCGCTCGTTATTGGGATATGATGGCGCTCGCCAAGAAGGCACCTTGCCAAGTTATTGGCGAGCAAGCATTGATCAAGGATAAGCCTGGTTTTGCGGTAGATTTTTTGACGCGCGGCTCAATTAGTGAAGAGGCTTATCAAACTGATCGTCATGAAGTTTTGATGGTAAAAACGGGGCATTGGACATTGAAGTGGCTAGACGATGCTGGTGCAGAAGTCAAAACCAGTATCGCACCAGGAGATGTAGTAGCAGTGCCGCCCAACCTAATGCACAGTATTTATCCGTCGATGTCTGGCGAAGCAGCGCTATTTAGAGTGAGAAATACAGTCGAATCCGCAGGGCCTACTTGGATGCTTAATTGATAGCTTAAAATCTAAAGTAATTATAGTTGAACATATAATTGAGCTCAGGTATATCAAGATAAGATAACAGCGTAAAAATAGTATGCACAGAGCGAATAGCCATGCAATCGAGATGGTTATCTTAGGGTTATATTTGCGACTTAAAACTCACTATACATATTAGGAATATACCAGTGATACCGTTAGTTCTTATCCCCGGCATGATGTGTGATGCAAGACTTTATACACCGCAAATTTCCGCATTTTCTCATAAAGTTCCGATTCATATTGTGCCTATTTCAACTCATAATAATATGCAGGATTTAGCAAAAGATATTCTAGATAATGCACCGCCGATCTTTGCATTGGCAGGATTATCAATGGGCGGTATTATTGCGATGGAAGTTTTGCGTCAAGCACCTCATCGCATTGCCAAACTCGCTTTACTTGATACCAATCCAAAAGCAGAAGCGGAGGAGGTTAAGCAAAGTCGTGAGCCATTAATGGCTAGTGTGCAACAGCATGGATTGGCTGAGGTAATGGCGAATACGATCCCTAAGTATTTCTCACCCGATGAAATTCTATCGACTAAGAAAAACCTAGACATAATTGAGCTTTGCAACACGATGGCTCAGTCATCAGGGACAGAGGCTTATATCAACCAAAGCCTTGCTCTACGTGATAGATACGACCAGCAAGAGACACTAAAAAAAGTTGACGCTAATGTGCCGACTTTAATTTTATGTGGTGAGAATGATCAGCTTTGTCCAGTGGAACGCCATACTTTAATGAAATCTTTAATACCCCATGCAGACTTACAGATTATTAAGGGTGCGGGACATTTACCAACATTACAATCACCAGAGCAGACCAACTTTGCGTTGGAAAACTGGCTATTTACGTAACTTACGCTTTAACAAAAGCAGCGAGTGTGAAACTGGCTATCTAGCTGGAATTGGCTTGTCGCTTAACTCATATGGAAATGAGAGGATAGATTTATGAATAATACCTTACTTAAGCTGTTGCAATCCGTTGATACGCCGACGGTATGTAATGCTATTGAAGTTGCTCAGGGCAAACGAGGCTTTGATAGTTTTACACGTGGAAACATGTTGTCATCTGATCCTGATTCAAGACCAATTGTAGGTTATGCAGTTACCGCAAAAATCAGTGCTATTGCAGAATCTACAGAACCAAAAGAGGTTATTCGCGCCAGACGTATGGATTATTATCGTGCTATGTCAGACGGTGCAAAAGGTGGTATGCCATCAGTCGCCGTGGTCGAAGATGTCGATTATCCAAACTGTATTGGCGCGTATTGGGGTGAGATTAATACGACGGTACATAAGGCATTTGGGATGAATGGGGCATTAACAAATGGCGTGATGCGTGATTTGGGTGACATGCCAGAAGATTTTACCGTTATTGCCCCTTTTATCGGTCCTAGTCATGGCTTTGTCCATGTTAAAGAAATCAATACGACAGTCGATATTATGGGTATGACGGTGGAGGCAGGAGACTTAGTACATGCTGACCGCCATGGCGCCGTAGTTATTCCTGAAAATATTATTGATAAATTAGAATCAGCCATTCACAAATTATTGAATAGCGAAAAAATCATCCTAACCCCTGCAAAACAAGAAGGCTTTGACTTTGCAGCTTTTGAGAAGGCATGGCAAGCGTTTGAAGAATCAAGAGTTTAATTTTTATCTTAATTAATGCATAACAATTAATATTTAAAAGCCAACGCTAAAGCTTAAAAAGACCTTTATATATTAACTTAATAGAGAGAAATACTATGACAATATCAAAACGTCCAGAGCAAGGCATACTAACAAAAGATAATGATCTTAGTAAAACAGATGAAACCATAGGTGTGATTGATGCCATGGTTGATGGTTTGAACGATCATGATATTGACAATATGGGGCGATTTTTTGCCGAAAGTTTTCGCTGGATGGGTAATGCAGGATGTGGTTATAAAGAAGGCTTAGAAGAGTTTCAGAATGGTTGGCAGCGCCCGTTTCAGCAGGCATTCTCTGAGAAAGTTTGTATTGATGAAGCAAGGTTAACCCAAGGCGAGTGGTGTGCAGCATTTGGTCGTCAAGAAGCAGTTCACAGCGGTGAATTCATGGGTATAGAACCCACAGGCAAAAAAATTATTATTCGCTATATGGATTTTTGGAAAGTAGAAGATGGAAAGATCGTCGATAACTACGTAATGGTAGATTTTCCTTCTATTATGATGCAGCTGGGTGTTGATCCTTTTAATGGTCATGGTTGGGAAAAGTTTGATACTAAATCAGGTGATTTAGCCCATACGCCTAAGGTAATGAAATAAATTGCTCAAGTGCGATTAATCACAGCTTTATCTAGAAAGATTCTTGTAGGTGTGGTTATGATTATTTAACTTAGCACTTGTTAGATTTTTAATTGTTAATATTTAAGGAATAACGCAAGGGAAAGCAGATGATAAAAAAGACAGCAGAACAACAAAATAAACATCAAATCGAGAGGTTTAATCAAGCACTATACAATTATGATAGTGAGAAAGTGAGGTCTCTAATAGATGACATCTTTGCTGAATCTGCTGTCATTCAATTATCTTACCCACTAGAAACCTTAAAAAACCGTGGTGCTTTATTTATTGAAGGTTTTGAGCCATTAAAACAAGCCATTCCAGATTTAGAGCGGCGTACTTTTATTGTGATGGCTGGCAATAGTGGTAGCAGCATGGCTGGGAATGATAATAGTAATACCGATTGGGTAGGTTGCGCAGGTTATTACACAGGTACATTTATGGAAAGCTGGCTTGATATTCCTCCAACAGGACATCAAGTTACCATGCGTTTTCATGAGTTTTATCGCTTTGAAAATGGCAGAATTGTTGAAATGCAAGCACTTTGGGATATACCTGAAGTGATGCACCAAGCGGGAGCATGGCCAATGGTAAAAAGCCTTGGACGTGAAGGTATCACATCAGCACCTGCTACCCTTGATGGAAACCTAGTAGGAAAAGATTATCCTGTTGAGCACAGTCAGCGTAGCCAACAATTGGTACTTGATATGTTGAATAGTTTAGGCGAGTCTTCTACAGGTGGTGTCTCGGCCATGAAGTTAGAAAAATATTGGCATCCTCGTTGTAGTTGGTATGGACCTTCTGGTATTGGTGCCTGTCGAGGTATCGCAGGTTTTCGTAATTGGCATCAAATCCCGTTCTTAAATGCTATGCCAAACCGTAAAACGATTGAAGAGAATGGTTATTTATTTGCTGAAGGGGACTATGTCGCATTCACAGCTTGGCCCGGAATGTCAATGACCGTGTCTAACGATGGATGGCTTGGTATTGCACCTGCAGGACAAGAAATAACGCTTCGTAGTTTAGACTTTTGGCGTTGTGAGGATGGCTTAATTCGTGAGAACTGGGTACTTGTGGATATTTTACATGCTTATAAACAAGTTGGCGTAGATGTCCTTGCTCGAATGCGCGAATTTAATAAGGCACGCTATCGTCAATTTGATAAATAAAATCAATCTATTAATACTTACTTTAAACAAAGAGAAATTTATGAAAGGATTCGATGAAAAGTTTAGCGATTTTCCTGATTATATATTAAAAATTACTAATGAAATTTGGGAAAATCGTGGCTTACACACTCTACACGACTATTATGCCCCTGATATTGTTGTTAGAACGCCGTTAGGTATAGACTTCGGAAATCAAGGCGTGATAAACGCTACCATGAATGTATTAGCAGAGTTTCCTAACCGTACACTGCTTGGTGAGGATGTCATTTGGAGCGGTACTCCAGAGACGGGTATGCTATCTTCACATCGTATAATCACCACTGCTACGCATGTTGAAACGGGTCAAAAAATTCGTTTTCGAGTCATTGCTGACTGTCATGCAAAAAACAACCAGATTGATGATGAGTGGCTGATAAGAGATCAAGGGGCAATCGCTCGCCAAATGGGGCAAACACCTAAAGATCGCGCGCAAGAAGTTATTGAAATGCAAGAGAAAAGTGGTATTGTCAAACCACCATTTACCCCAAATATTGATCAAGACGGTCCCTATTTAGGCCGTGGTAACGACAATGAATGGGGTGAGAAGTATGCTGATATTTTAACTCGCTTAATGAATGCAGAGTTTGCTTTAATTCCACATGAGTACGATCGTTGTTGTTTAGGCGAGTATCCAGGTGGTGTTTCAGGTATATCGCATGGTGACGTTGATGCTTTTTGGTTAGGATTACGTTCGTCATTTCCTAATGCTGAATTTAAGACTCACCACCAGATTGGACGAGAAGATAAGCTTATGTCACCTCGTGCAGCGATCCGATGGTCATTAACTGGAAAGCATGAAGGTTATGGACATTTTGGACAACCAACTGGCGCAGAGGTACATATCATGGGAGCCTGCCATGCTGAGTTTGGGCCTTGGGGACTACGCCGCGAATATGTAATGTATGATGAGGTGGCGATTTGGCAGCAGATTTTACTGGCTGAAAAATAGTTTGGCCGCTAGAAAATCTTGCCAGTGCATGCATTTAAATTATAGTTATAACACTATTATATAAAAAATATTGAATAAAAAAGGGTGCTAATACTCTCTGGTATTAGCACCCTTTTTTACCTCTAAGGTGAAATTCAAATCACATTGGCATTGGCGTATTTTAGCTACAACTTTGCCTTCGATTATTAGATAGATAAGTAGGGTATAAGTAGCTAAGTTATATATGTTTTTCAGCCATTCTTATAGCTAGCTTCAATAGCTCGTCGGCTGTCATATCTTTTAAAGGCGCTGCTTTAATTGTATTGCCTTTTTTCAGAACCTGTCTCATTACATCCTGTTCGGATCGCATACTGTGGTTTTTGGAGGTGTTAATATAATCTTGCATCAACTCACGCAGAACAAGCGACTTTGTATAGCCGTTTTTCTCGACTACTTGCTTAAATTCATTGGCTAAATCGTAATCACAACGAATATGAATAGATGCCTGTTTAGGTCCGCTCATCAGTATTCAACTCCTTTTACAAAATCAAAGTTTCTGTCGTAATAATTATATTAAAGCTAAGACCTGCCTATCTCTACTGTACCATTTGTAGCCCACTTTGCAACACGTAGTCAAAATAGTCGCTTACCGTTCAACATAAGATGAATAACATCATAAAAGCCTACTGTCATTGCCTTAGGGCGTGCCATCTATTAACATAATTGATGTAATGGACATAGTTACTTTTATCTTCTTATACTATAGGCTCAGTGATTGATGTCTCAAGTAGTTTGAGCAAAGAAGTATAAAAAACAATAAACAGGAGTAAGTATGAAAAGCGTGATGTTCATAGGCTATGGATCGATGGCGAGGAAAGTCCATGAGATGCTGCCTGACAACATTGTTCTCTCGACAGTATTAGCCAGCACCAGAAGCGCAGAGAGGTTAAAAGCTGAAATAAGTGAGTCTATAGAAGTGATTACTTCGGTAGACGATTTGGTAAAAATGCCTGATTTGGCGATTGAGATGTCGGGTCAGAATGGGCTCAAAGAACATGCTATTAAAATATTGGAACAGGGCATACCACTTGGGATTGTTTCTGTTGGTGCCTTTACTGATGAGAAATTCGCTGTATCGCTCGCTGATACTGCAGAAGCGAGCGGTGTAAAAATTCATATCTTAGCGGGGGCAGTTGCTGGGATTGATGGCATAAACGCTGCGAGTTTGGCAGGACTCAGTGATGTGGTTTATCAAGGTAGAAAGCACCCATCGAGTTGGCAAGGAAGTTATGCTGACCAGCTTATTGACTACGATAATTTAGCCGAGCCTACCGTATTCTTTACGGGTACTGCTAGAGAAGCTGCTGCTTTATTCCCTGATAATTCAAATGTTGCTGCTACTATTGCGCTGGCAGGCGTTGGCCTCGATGATACGATTGTAGAGTTAATCGCTGACCCAACGCTTGAGCACAACGTTCATCATATAACCGCTGAAGGCGTATTCGGTAAGCTTGAGATTAGTATGACGGGATTACCATTGGTCGAAAATCCTAAAACGTCAAGTTTAGCAGCCTTTAGTGCTTTGCGTCTGTGTTGTCAGATTGATCAGGTTATACAAATATAACGCATCATTAAAATCAAAAATACTATGGAAAAATTATTCTTATATATTAATCACAATAACCTTTTATATGATTCTGGGTATATTTCTAAGTTTTTGCCCATCTCGCCTGAAATGGGCACTGAATCTCCTATATAATGTGAGCCATCTCGTTGTTAATTATTCATTCAATTTAGGCTTTTTTCTTAGCAAGAAAGGCTTTTTATTAGGTAAAAATGGCACTTTATGTTTAACACTTCCTCGACTCGTTTAAATAAGTACATCAGCGAAAGCGGTATTTGCTCTCGTAGAGACGCTGACCGCTTTATTGAACAAGGCAATGTGTACCTCAATGGCAAGCGTGCTGCGGTGGGTGCGCAAGTGGTTGCTGGAGATACGGTAAAAGTGAACGGCCAGCTCATTGAGCCGAAAGAAGCTGATGACTTTGTTTTTATTGTATTAAATAAGCCAGTCGGTATTGTGAGCACCACGGAAAGCTCCGAGAAAAACAACATTGTTGATTTTGTCAGACATAGCGTACGTATTTTCCCGATTGGCCGTTTGGATAAAGATTCCCAAGGTTTAATCTTTTTGACCAGTAATGGCGATCTGGTTAATAAGGTATTACGTGCTGGCAATAACCACGAGAAAGATTATGTGGTGACGGTGAATAAGCCGATAACGGATGATTTCATTAAAGGTTTGGCTGGTGGCGTACCTATTTTGGGGAAGATGACGAAAAAATGCCCGGTTACTAAGGTGGCACCTACCGTGTTTAATATCACGCTAGTGCAAGGTTTGAACCGTCAAATTCGTCGTATGTGTGAGCATTTTGGCTATGAAGTCGTGAAGCTTGAGCGTACGCGGATTATGAATGTGAATCTTAAGGGTATACCCGTTGGAGATTGGCGAGACTTAACCCAAAAAGAGATGTCTGTTTTACTTGAATCTATAGAAGGTTCTTCTTCGGAAGACAGTACTCCGGCTAAGAAATCTCGTAATACGCCTCGAAAAAACTCTGGTAATAATTCTTCAAACTCAAAAGCGTCTGCAAAATCTACGGGAACAGCAAAGAGCAATATTAAACACCCCAAAGATGGTGCTAGAAAACCAGCGGATTCTAAAGGTAAAAATAGGCGTCCTTTTGGTGATGGCAAGAAATCCGGCGGCAAGGGCAAACCTGCTGCCAATGGCAAGCGCCCTGCAAAAGGTCGAAGTTCTAAGCGGTAGTGGTATTCGTGACTATAAATTGATTGGTAGTGGCAGCGTCACTCAAAAGGTATCTATTCTATCCAAAGACTAGCGCCTTGTAGATAATGACTTTTGATAAAGTAGAGCATACAAGTGAGGTTAGCAATCAAAGTAAGTAGTGATATAATGCCTCAATAATCGTTATTTTATAAAAGGTTTACATTATGGCTCGTACAGCTAGCGCATTGCATATTTTAGTAAAAGACAAAGAACTGGCTGACGACATTATTGTCAAGCTTAAAAAAGGCGCCCAGTTTGATGTGCTGGCTAAGAAACACTCAACCTGTCCATCAGGTAAAAAAGGCGGCGACTTAGGTGAGTTTAGACAAGGGCAAATGGTACCCGCATTTGATAAAGTCTGCTTCAACGGCGAACTCTTCACCCCACATTTAGTAAAAACCAAATTTGGCTGGCATGTGGTTAAAGTGCTTTACAGGACGTAAGAGGTAGAGTCTGTAGTGGCATAGAAGCTTTGAAATGTTTTTAATAGATGATGCACACAAAAAGCCAGACAACCTAAGCTGTCTGGCTTTTTTATGCTTAATACTTATTGACCCCTGCCGTCAAATCCGTAGAACCAAACTTGGGAGATTTTATTTACGCAGCCTGACGATAATAATTAAACCACATCTGTCTTGGCGATTTAAAGCCCAAACCCTTTTGAATCCTCGTTTGATTGTAGTACAACTCAATATACCTAATGATATCGTTAATGGCGGCAAATCTGGTCTTATAGTCTTGATGATATACCAGCTCATTCTTCAACACGCCCCAAAAGCTTTCTATTGGCGCATTGTCATAACAATTACCTTTGCCACTCATTGAGCCTGTAAACAGATGCTGTTTGATGTTCTTGTGGTAAGCATGGCTACAGTACTGGCTACCTCTGTCTGAATGTACAATCAGCCCTTGGCTTGGACGTTTGTTCTTGATGGCCATGTTCAATGCTTTACACACTAAATCTGCGGTCATTCGCTTATTGATCGCATAGCCGACCAGCTCTTTGGTGTATAAATCTTTGACTCCAGCTAAGTACAACCAGCCCTCAGCAGTCCAAATATAGGTGATGTCACTGACCCACGCTTTATTAGGACGCTTAGCATCAAACTGCTGATTTAGTATGTTCGGATAGACTAGTTTGTTGTGATTGGAGTCAGTGGTGACTTTAAAGCGCTTGTGACGACGGCATTTGATATCATGTTCTTCTTTGATGCTTCTCACCATGTATAGGCTAATGTCATGGCCTTGCTCTGTTAGCTTTGCATGCAAACGCTCATAACCATAACGCTCTTTACTTTCACTGTGAGCGGCTTTAACTAGTAGCTCGCAATAATTGCGATGTATCTGCTGCTCGCTGATATCGCGTCTACTCCAGTCGTAATAACTTGATGGTTTGACGCTTAACACACGGCACATAGTGATAATGTTAAATATCTGCTGATTGTCTTTAATAAAGGCGTACCTGACTAGCTGTAGGTTCTTACTTTCTTAGTCATGGTAAACGCCTGTGAATACGCTTAGTTTACCAAGTTTAGGTGTACGGTTTCTTCAGCATAGCTCAGTTTTGATTAAAGTACTCCTAGAATAATTTTTTATCAACTGACATAACTCGTTCAAAAGCTTCTTCTGAACTTAAACCTTGAGACATTAAAGTTTTATAATCACTATGCATATCTTGTAATGCTTTTATTACTAAAGCTGGTGGAGTATGAGCTTTGTTTCTACCTGTGCCAGACCAATAGCTCTGACCTTTTTTGAGATAAATAGTATATGGAACTGATTTGCCATTTACTTTTTTATAGGCAATTCTAGAAGTATCAAATGGAACTCCTACTGAAGCCCATATTTTAGCTATTTTTATAGCAGCGGATTCAATGTTTTTACTACTACCAGATTTAATAGCAGTTATAATATTAGTCTTTTTAATAAAATGTTCTAAAAACATCAGTTCTTGTGTTTCAGGAGTCAGTTTAGTGCTTCCTGATAATTTTAATGATTTTTGAACTTCACCTAATGTATCAGGTATAATTTGATATTTGCCCATTGCAAAACGTTTAGCTTTATTATCACCACTTAAAGCACCCAATTCCCGCCACTCGTCGATAGTTCTATCTCCAATGTTTTCATATCCCGATGTCCATTTGTACTTACCTACAGCACCCCTATTAAAAATATCATAGCGTCCACCTTCGCTTTCATGTAATGCAATAACCTTACCAACGATACCACCTATACTTTTTGTATTCTTTGATTTACTTTTTACAATAAAGTCACCATCGCAAGCAAGCATTTTATTATTGGCATGAGTACTTAAGTCACTACCAATCATACCTGCAACAGTTTTAGCAAAAAATGAATTTTTTAGATACTTTTCTTCATATCTACTTACGTCATAATGAACCCAACTGGTAGCAGCATTACTTCCATCATTCCACTTAGATGGCTCGAGCCAAATTATATTCGTTTCTCGTTTTAAATTTATGCATTTCTATTAATAAAAATTTCGAGACTTAGCTTCACTATCACGCGGGGTATCTCTAATCTCTAGGTAGCGATTTTGACACTGTTGCTGGTCGAACTCCTCGTTTTTGAGCTTCCTCTCTATAAAATTAATTGTATTATTAAGCGAATCTTTTCTAGTAGATAAAGCTGCTAGTTGATTTTTCTGAATAAATGGTAAAATATCTCCTTGGAAATACTTGAGCCATGCACAGGCTTCTACTGCATCAAAACTGTATGGGTCATAAGCCAGTATTTGCAGATATTGATAAGCTTTATCAGTATCTGCTAAGTTATTAGCTGGTACATCACCATAGAAATCATTTGTCCAATAAAATAGATAATCCAATAAGTATTCTTTTACCCTATTGAGTCTCGCTTTGTCAGCATTTTTCATAAGCTGTGGGGATAGTTTGTCATATTCATCATCATCATCTCCGTAACTAAATAGAAACTTTTTTATATAAAACTGTTTGATCTCATTAGCATTGATCTCTAATGCTTTTTCGAAGCAAAAGTCTTGGATTTCAAGAATTTCCTTTTTATCAACTTTAAGATCATTTCTAAAAAATTCGTCTGAGAAATTGACACTCCAAACATACACATCTGCACAGGCATATGGATAACCACGTTCGGCTAACTTGAATATGGTTTGATATCCTAAGTTTTTTACATCTTGTTCCTGTTCGTGCCACGTTTGATAAACTGCCCACACATATTTAGCATTTATTTCCTTAGGATCTTTAGCATATTGTTCTAATAAAGTCAGTTTATTCTCATCTTCATGCATAAAATTAATATTACTGGCTCTTAAACTTAATGCTTCTTCATAACTCAAAGGTCGATCAGCTGGAAGATTAAGCTCTTGCTGAATCTCTGTAGGAGTTTTACCAACTCCATTATCTAATGCCTCGTTGTCTTTGCTATACATTGCTTTCTCCTTAAATACGTTATTGGAACTGTCACAAGCGCTTATAATTGAAAGCAACACAATAGCTGTCATTGTCAATAGCATATGTGGATACATAGCTTGTTTACCTTATTTAATAGGGGCACTATTGAAAATTCTAAAATGTCCTAACATTCTACGCTCCGAACTCTTGCCTGTAATATTTTTCCATCTTGCACAGCTATATAATCTGGGGCTAGGTGAGTACCAAGTTAGTGAAGTTGGCGCATAAACTGTACCAATGTCTTTATGCTCAGAGAGAAACTGACCGATAGTTTTGGACGTACCATTGCCAGCATTACAAGACACAAGAATAAGGGTTTTGTTCTTTACATAACCCTGTTTTTCAATAAGATCTTTGACAAACGCACTAACTGCTTTCTTCTTTTCAGATGCAGTAGGATGTTGGCTGATATTAATATAGTTGCTACCTACTCTTAGACTTTTACTTGAAGCGTGAGCAAAAATGTAGAAATATTGATTAGGTAGATAACCATCATCTAAAATTTTTTTAATAGTGTCATGAAATGTTGTTTCATTAGCGGCAAATCCGTTTATATATTTGTAGTTGCCAGTACTGCCAGTTTTTGGCTTCAACTTAAGTAAATTGTTGAACGTAATTATTTTAGCACCATCAGGAACAATAGGAACAATAGGAACTGAATCTAGCTCTCCACCATCTTTGATATACTGATCATAATCTTTTTTGAAGCTTGCATCTTTCAACTTTAACTCATCAATTACCTTTTTCTCTGTACTTATCTCCTTTGCGGTTAATACTTTGCCTTTACCCTTACTAGCCGCTGCCGCAAAATCCTCTTCGACCAACACAGGTGGCACAGCTCCTACATCTTGAGAGTAAGTACGGCCCATCTCAGGTAATATCTCAAATATCATATCTGGCTGATACTCATCAACCTTACCAGCACCATCAGATTTACCTAACACTACATCACCTGTCAGCGCATCTATCAGGCGATAACGACGATTTCTTAATACTTTTCCTGTATCGTTATCAACTAAATAGTTATTTCGCTCAATAACAGAATCAACAAACTGTAATACTTTAGTCTGAGACATACCCCCCGCAACCAGACTCTTCTTCACCGCCTTAACTTTAATCGTCCCCGGACACACCAACTTAATACCGCTGTCATCTATCGTCAGTGATGCCCCTGCTGACGTTTGCAGCTTAATGCGCCTCGGACTGGAGATATTTAATTGTCCCGACTCACTACCAATCGTCATACCTTGCTGGCTGTGCAATTGCAACTCACCGCCTTGGGCTTGTATCGCTAGTGGTTCTCTGTTTGCACTAATATGTAGACCTGACCCATTTTGATCACTACTGGCTTGACCACCAACCCCAGAGAGCGAGTCAATCGTATTTGCCGTCAGCATATAATTACCTGCCACCACATCCGACTGGGTGCTGCCTGATTGTCTGACGATAGTTTTCGCTGTCCATAACGTATTATTAGCAGAGGCAAGGATACTGTCTTTACTGACCAGCATCACATCGGCTGCGCCCAATACTTCCGTATTTAGCGTCTCATCTATAATTTGAGCGCTGGTTTTAAAGGCCTCTATCGTTTGGTTGGCATTACTAAGTGCTGCCGTGGATTGCAAGTGCGCCTGCTTGGCCTCTTTGAAGGTCTCACTCAGCTCAGTGCCGATCTTAAGCTGGCGTTGTCCTGCATCATTGACCCACGCCGACTCATGCTCGCTTTGACTATGCCTGATACCAAAGGTGGAGAGCAGTACGCCTGACTCTCCGGTGATTTGCAAGCCATGGTCGCTTGCCAGATTAATACCTTGACCACTATCACTTGATTGATGATTGCTATAGCGATGACGCAGTACGCCAAGCTCTAATATATGCTCATCAGGGGCAAAGGTGGCGCTAGAAGTGATGGTTGGCGTTTCAGCGTTGGCTTTGCTGCCTGTATTCACCGTCCACTGCAGTCCTATCTGCTTGGGCGTATCATCAAAGCTAAGCGTCACCTCAGAATCTGTTTTCAGTCCATACTGGGCAATACCCGTTAGCCAGCCACTGTGGCCGTCATTGTCATTAACTTGCGAGTGACCCAGACCATTACCATGCCATCTAGGAGAAGATCCGCCTTGCAGGTTGTGTCTATTCGATAACCCAGCGTCACGAGTGGTAATGTCTTTCTCGTCCACATCACCCATACCGATACCGTCGAACAGTGATCGGCTAATCACCGGACTGTCAATATCACCGTACCAGTGGTTAAGCAGTACCGATTGTCCAAGACGTGGAGCGAACTGCCAACCATGCGAAGCACCCGATGAGAGTTGTAATGCACGCAGCGGCGGGGTAGTGCCGTCATCGTGAGGGCTGATGCCTGACCAAACGGGCGTAGTAATGGTTTGTTGTAGGTTGTCAGTGCTGACTGTAGTGGCATAATAAATTAGGACAGCACGTAAGAGGTTTATACTAACCCAAAGAGGAAAATAGTATGACCAACAAACGCAATCAATATACCCGAGAATTTAAATTAGAAGCCATCAGCTTAGTTGTTGATCACAACCGCACCATACCTGATGTGGCCGATTCCTTAGGGATAGGTAAATCCACCTTGCAGAAATGGCTGAGTCAATACCGTCAAGAAATGAGTGGCCAAGCACCTAAAGTCGGCAACGCTTTAACGGATGAACAGCGAGAACTTCAAGAATTGCGCAAACAAGTTAAGCGGCTGACTATGGAGCGTGACATTCTAAAAAAGGCTTCTGCTCTGCTGGCATTGGACAGTCTGAACGGCTATCGTTGATAAGAAATCTGGCAGAGCAAGATAAACAGGTGAGTAAAAGCCTTTTGTTCAAGCTGTTTGGCGTGATGAAAAGCAATTACTACTATGGCATGCAGCCCAAGCCCATCAGTCTTGAAACCGTCAAGCACAAGGCATTAATTCGTCAAATATTTAACGACTCAAAGCAATCAGCAGGCGCTCGCAGCATTGCCGCCATACTAATGAATGAACACGGCATCAAGCTGACCCGCTATATAGCAGGTAAATTCATGGCGCAGATGGGGCTTAAAAGCTGTCAGTTAAAGATGCATAAATACAAGCACGCTGACGAGGCGCATAAAACGCATCACAATATCTTAAATAGAAATTTCAGTCAAACAGCACCCAATCAAGTCTGGACGGGCGATGTCACATATATTCGTATCAAAGGCGGCTGGTGCTATTTAGCTGTTGTTTTAGATTTATATGCCCGTCGTATTGTTGGCTTTGCCGTGTCAGATTCGCCTGACAGTATGCTGACAACCAAAGCGCTGCAGATGGCATATCAGACGCGCTTACAGCCAATTGGAGTGCTGTTTCACTCTGATCAGGGAACCCATTACACCAGTAAGAAGTTTGCTGAATCCGTGGCGAGTTGTGAAGGTATGACACAGAGTATGAGTCGTCGTGGTAATTGTTGGGACAACGCGCCTACTGAACGCTTCTTTAGAAGTTTTAAGACTGAATGGATGCCAAAGGGCGGTTATGAGAATATTACTGAAGCTAAGATCGCCATCAGTAATTATATCTGGGGCTATTATCAAACCGTGAGACCGCATACTTTCAACGATTATTTAACACCGCTAGAAAAAGAGAAACGATACTTTAATAAAAACCTCTTATCAGGTGTCCTAAATTAGTTGACCACTACATACGCAGTCTGAACCAGTTAATTGAATACCGAGGTAAGCCTGTTCAAGTAAGGTGTGATAATGGACCTGAATACATCAGCAATGCACTAAAAGACTGGGCACTAGAACAAGGCATCATCTTAAGCTATATTGAACCTGACAATCCACAGCAAAATGCTTATGTTGAACGCTACAACAGAACCATGCGCTATGATTGGTTAAACCAAGAGTTGTTTACCACTTTAGATCAAGTCCGTCAGCAAGCAGAGGACTGGTTGTACCACTATAATAATGAGCGCCCGAACATGGGCAATGGCCGCTTTACGCCGATACAGAAACTAAACCACGCAGCTTAATTCTATTTATTAGGTGTCTTATGGTTGGGAGGATTACCGTTGGTATGCCTTTAGCCCGAGATGGTAAAACGACAATGGGTACTAAGGATAGACCAGTCGTCAGATGGGAAAAATTAACTACTGACCAGACTCAAAGTGTTGCTTGCCTCACAAGATATTTACTTATTCATTATGGATTGGATCAATCTAATATAGCAGTGCATGAGGATGTTGCGGCTAAGACAGAAGGTGAAGGGAGGACAGTATACAATGCTATCAAAGACTATTTATAAAACTATAAGCGTATTATTAATTCTAGTATCTTTAGCTGCTTGTCAAGAGGAGGCTGAAGTTTACCAAACCTTATGTGTTGACACAGATACTACAGTTGCGAACGACATACCTGAAAAGGGTATTTTGTGGTCATTATCTACGGATGATATCAAACATCTGATTCCGTTAATTACGCAAGAGTCATCTCGAGACATTTATATTATGAATTCTATTACTACTTGCGCAATGGAATTTGATGATATTAAAGTAGATAATAATATTTGTAAAATTGACTTGAATGCTGGGGCTTATGGTTATGCAGAATGTAATGATGGCTCTAAATACAGTTTCGGATGCTATCAAGAAGAGTGTGATCAGTACTTTCCATTTCCCTTTGAAGACGAAAGAGTATCTGATACAGAACCTCATCTTGCAAATGAACCTAATCCAATTATTGGAAAAATATATGCCGAAAACTATAAAAGCTACCTCAATAAAATGAATGGAAAATCTGTCGAAGGTAAAATAGCTGTAAAAATTTATTTTGAAAACTCAAATTCAGACAACTCAAGCTATGTTATTCGGTATGTGAGTAAAGATTCACCACTAAAAACAGCATCCAAGAGTACTTGAACGGTGTAACACTAGAGGAGGAAAAACTAGGGTTTGAAACAAGTAATTTTAGTAATGATAGCTTTCAGGTGAAAATTGAAAATAATGTTGCTTTTATAAATTTCAGTGCTAATGATTTAGCAAGGGATCTAGAATCTCCTCAGCAAGTAATTGACTTCACCCATGCTATTAGCATGACCTCAGAGCAATTTGACACTGTCAACAGAACAGAGATTTGTGTTAATAATACTTATAACTATCAAATGATTTTTTTTGCCAATGTAGATTCTGTAGACTGTCCTTTTAGCTTCTAGATCAACAATCTAGCTAATGACCTAAGCCCTGTTACCTCCATTCCTCAGTACGGTTACATCATCGCTCGCGATACTGGGGTTTGGGTATCCGCGCGTCTGCTAGAGTACTCCATTGCCTATTGCCCTTATCCCAGTTCTTTGTCCTTTGTCAGCAGCACCTATCATGGTCTCGCCCAAGCGCGTACTGGCAGCGCTACTACACCAAGTTATGACTCAAGTGTCAGCACTGACAATCTACAACAAACCATGACCACCCCCGTTTGGTCAGGCATCAGTCCTCACGATGACGGTACTACCCCGCCGCTACGTGCACTACAACTGTCATCGGGTAGCACTCATGGCTGGCAGTTCGCCCCGCGGTTGGGACAGTCAGTACTCCTTAACCATTGGTACGGTGATATTGACAGTCCCGTCATTAGCCGCGCACTGTTCGACGGTATCGGTATGGGCGATGTCGATGACAAAGACATCACCACTCGTGATAGCGGACTATCGAATAAACACAACTTACAAGGCGGATCTTCTCCTAGATGGCATGGTGGTGGCCTCGGTCATTCGCAAATCAATGACGATGATGGACACAGTGGCTGGCTATCAGGTATTGCCCAGTATGGATTGAGTTCTGATTCTGAGGTGAGCCTAAGCTTTGATGATACGCCAAACCAGATTGGTATGCAGTGGACGGTGAATACGGGCAGCAAAGCCAATGCTGAGACGCCAACCATCACTTCTAGCGCCACCTTTGCCCCTGATGAGCATGTATTAGAGCTTGGCATACTGCGTCATCGTTATAGCAACCATCAATCTAGCGATAGTGGCCAAGGGATTAATCTGGCAAGCGATCATGGCTTACAAATCAGTGGCGAGTCAGGCGTGCTGCTCTCTACTTTCAGATTAAGACACAGCCAAACGGAGCATGAGTCAGCGTGGGTCAATGACGCCGGACAACGCCAGTTAAAACTGGGCATTGAACTGAGTGAAATCTTCAAGGAGGTCAAGCAGGCACACTTGCAATCTACGGCAGCACTTAGTAATACCAACCAAACGATAGAGGCCTTTAAAACCAGCGCACAAATTATAGATGAGACGCTAAATACGGAAGTGTTAGGCGCAGCCGATGTGACGCTGGTCAGCAAAGACAGTATCCTTGCTTCCGCAAGTAATACGCTATGGACGGCGAAAACAATAGTCAGACAATCAGGCAGCACCCAGTCGGATGTCGTGGCAGGCAATTATACGCTGACGGCAAATACGATTGATTCGCTCTCTGGGGTTGGTGGTCAAGCCGATCGGTCAGGATTACATATCAGTGCCAATAGAGAGCCACTAGCGATACAAGCACAGGGTGGTGAGTTGCAATTACACAGCCAGCAGTCGATGACGATTGGTAGTGAGTCGGGTCAGGTGAACCTGTCCAGTCCGAAGCGTATTAAGCTGCAAACCTCAGCAGGAGCATCCATTACGATTGATGACAGCGGGATTAAGCTGGTGTGCCCGGGGACGATTAAGATCAAGGCGGTGAAGAAGAGTTTGGTGGCGGGGACTAAGGTGAATGCGCCAGTGGTTGCTTTGCCAACTTCGGGGTTGTTTAGTCGTCGTTTTGATTTTAGCCAGCTATTAGAGGCAGATATATTAACAGCAGGTAGACAGTACAAAATCATTAATCGTTCTAAAGGAACAGAGTTTTACGATGTGTTACCTGAAGATGGTAGAACGCCTAGAATATTTGGAATTGAAGAAGATGAGATTGAAATTGTTATTATTGGTCATGAGGATGCTGGAGAGCTCCTGATGATAGAAAATGAGATTGACAATAGTAATCATGACCATGAGGACGAGGAATGCTGTGCTCCTGAAGAGGACGATGATACGACTGAATCTCAACCTGATTCATATACTAACTTAGATGACAATCTAGAGGATGACTACTATGAATTTGGTAATTAATAATTTGTTTAAAACTGTACTCTTATCTTTAACATTAGCTGCCAGCTCTATCAGCTGTGTGAGTGCTAAGCCTTTGACCGAAGTTTCCAAAGTTTCAATAACGCCTGTCATTGTGCCAAAAAACCAAAGTAATTTAGAAACGAATCAAAATGTAAAACTAGAGTTTAATACCATTCATGATTCAAAAGGAACGTGCGATCAGGAAAATTTTGGATTTACTTGGCAGGACCTTGAAGATGATCTGGAGTATTACGGAATGGGATGGGACAAGATTAGCTGGCTAATGAGCCCTTATTACTGTACTCAAGTAAGAACATTAGGCTTCAACAATGTAATAATTTACGAGCTATATGATAAAAACAGTCCATTGTATGTCTTTTATATATATGAAACAAAGAAAAACAAACGCGTTTTGGTAACAGTAACACGTACTAATTCTCTTCAACATATCTCAGAAGGTAAACGTAAGTACCTTGGAGACTTAGATAGTTTTTCAAAAGGAAAATTTATTCTTGATCAGTATATAGATGAACAAAGTTATTAAAAATAATAAGTGGGGAAAGAATGAGCTTTGTCAAACCAGTCAATAAAATTACTTATCCATCTGATCGTCAAGGCTTTTTCTATGCATTGTCTAGTAGAGAAACCAGTTCTGATTTAAATCAGCCTGATAACAGCCCAATTAATATTAAACGTCAAGAGGTTCATAACCAGCCAGGAAATAGAGGGTATATTGGGTATTTTCAAACTGGAGAGTCTGCTCTTTATGATGCAGGATTTTTTACTATACCTTACCCTTTTAGTCTTGATGAAAATAGTGCCTTCCAGAAAAATATCAAGAATAATGATTGGGTTGGCAGGTGGACTGGTAAAGATGGAGTAAAGTCTAAAGCGGATTATCTTAGAGGAAGACGACATCAGTTAACTGCTATTAATATTCTCGTCAATAAAAACTGTAATTATATAAGAAACGATAATATAAATGAGTTTTTCGGTATAACCATAAATAAAGTTGAACTCACCGAATCTGGCTGCATTGCTGCTTCTCATTTAGTTGGTTATGGAGAACTAAAAAAGTATGCCTTATCTGGTGGTTCTCTAAATAAAAAAGATGGAAACGGCACAAGTGTAAAAGATTATATGGATTTGCTTAACTATTACGATCTAGAGTCTTGTTGCAACCGCAAAATATATATTACAGTTAAAGATAATAATAGCCCTGTACCAGGTGTTGCAGTACAAGTTGAGTCTGAGTATAAAGCTGGAAAACACTACTCAAAAATAGGCAAAATTAAGAACACCTATACAACCGATAAAGACGGCAAAATCCCTGTTATCGTTCGTCATCCTGGTGCTGTCATTAAAGTTACCGTTAACGGCAAATCGAGCACTATTATCCAAGAAGCCAGTAAAAGACAAAACTATACTATAGACATAACAGGCAGCATTAAAGCAACGGGTAAGTTAGACAAACCAAGTAGCCCGAAACCGCGCCCTGTACCAGACAAATCTCCTCAAGATCAACGTAATGAGCAAAATGGCAAACCACAAGCTCAACCTCCTTCCTCGTCTACAGCACCAAAAGAGGTTACCTTTAATATCACTGTCGTTGAAGGTGATACCAAAAAACCCATTACCAATTTGCGCTACTACCTTATCTATAAAAGCAAACCCAAAGAGCATCGTACTGACAATCAGGGTATAGAATCTAATATCACAGCAGAAGTCGGTCAAGATATAGAAGTCTGTGTGGCTGGCAATGGCAAACTACAAGCAGTCGCCCATTTTAAAGTGAGTAGCAGTCATCAAGGTAAAACAATAAGGGCTTTACTGCCTGTAGAAGCATTCAATATAGAAATAAAAGATCATAATAAACAGCCTGTTAAAAATACTAGGTTTATCATTTATTATAGAGGACGAGAAATTGTCAAACAGACCAATAGTCAAGGTTTGATTAATGTAAAAATGCTCGTTGGTTTTGTCTATAAGTTTGGACTAGTGGGTGGTAAACCATTAGCGACACTACGCTGCATCAAGGGAGCACAGACCCAGACTATTAACATTAACGAGGCAGCAAAAAATAAAGCGCAGGGAGTAAGTAGACCTACGACAACGACTACTAAAAACCCTAGCTCACCGCCAAAACCAGAAAATAATCCGCCACCGACTAAGCCCACGGTAACCAAACCCAAGCCAAGTCCTGTAACGGAAGAGAGTCATACAGAGAAGAATGGTCGTCCTATTACTACTGTTATCACAGATAAAGCAGCAAGTGACACGACACGCTATCATATCTATCACAATGGCAAAATAAAAAGACAGAATGCCGACGCCAAAAGTTATGCTGAGTTCATTTATTACGATGAGAATGGAGGTAAGCATAATTTGGGTAAGTCAGCTTATATTCGTACTCTTAGCCTAAAAGCGGGAAATATTCCAGATGGAGGTGATATTTATTTGGTAGATGAAAGAAAACATGACAGCTATATCAGCTCTGATAAGAAGTTAGGATATAAATGGCACATTCCTGCATACATAGGTGAAAACCTTAGGGAAAGATATTACTTAAATGGTTTAACTATGGCTGGCACACTTGGTGCGTTAATGAAAATGGGATATCAAGAATATGAAGGTACTGGTTGGAGTAATCGTAAGGCTGAATCTAAGGGAAGTTCATCTCATTTTAATGGACGTGCAGGGGATTTTCGTTATTTAGGTATAAATAACGTACATCGAAATGGTCCTGTTTATACTACACCTGATCATGTAAAAAGATTCGATAAAGCCGAGAACGAAAGGTGGGTAAAAGTATTCAAAACCTACGGGTTTCAAACGTTTTATACAGGTACTTCAGCTAAAAGCGGTGTACCCGCATTAAAAGGTACAACTTTTTGGAAAAACCACCACGATCATTTACACCTTGGTAATCAAGGTTCAGCAGACAGTTTAAAATCGCGTGGCATTCTTGAAGATATTTAAAAAGGACATTTAAAATGAAATATTTATCATTAGCTTTATTTTGTATCGCTTTATCAGCGTGTAATGTCAGCAATGAAGAGGCTGCTAAAATTGATACTAACGATGCTATTAAAATAAATAATAAAGATATAGATAAAGTTGACAACACTGATACTATTAATTTTGATAAAAATGATAACGCTTTAGTCGAGGTTTCAAACAACAATGATTCAGGATGTCACAATACCATACCAGATTGGCAAATCGAAGAGCTAGCGCAAGTTCCGTGTTTAACATTACCAATTTCTAATCAAGACTTTTTAAACATAAAGAAGTTTGATAATGGTATGTTCGATGTTGAAGGCGATAATAGATTTACAGAAAGTAAAATCTGGAACGATGAATACATACCTCTTGGTCTTATTTCATTCAATGATGAAGAAACGTTTCTTATTACTTTCAAGAATGATCAGTATGAAGATGTATATCCAAATCAATCATTTCATATTTATTCAATTAAAACAGATAACGAAGAGAATTCTAGTTACCCCGTATTATCGTTTCCTCTAGGACTTTTAAATTATGACTTTCAGGATAGTGAGCTAAATAAGCTAGGTATCGACCCTAATGAGTTCGCTGATATAGATTTCAATACTCTTGGAGAAGAGAATATTCGTATAGATGATGTATGTATGATGAACTTCAATATCGATACTGATTGGAAGCTAACTCGTTCATATTCTTGTCAGGACAGCCACGCTGACAAAGAAACTATCAACAGTTTCAAAGAACAATTTGGTTTTGAGTATAAATTAGTTAATACAGACATGGGTATCAACTATGAGCGTGTGGATTAAATCACATAAATAATTTAAATTTAAATCGATATAAATTGAAGGTTTTAAGTCGAGAACAAGTCGTCTTCTATTAATATCGACATAAAGCGAGTAGAAGCAGATACAAGAAAGCCATTACTAAATTCAACCTACCATCTTGAATATAAAAATAACGTTAAACCGCATAAAACTAATAGCTCAGGTATAAAAGCAGATGTCAGTCAATCTATTGGCGTCTACCTTGACGATGACGGTGATAAGAAACAATCCATTTACAGCATGGCATTCCCCGTTACTGGTGACCTAAACGGACAGACCAAAGTACTAAATGTTCCTGTAGGCACGCTACAGCTGAAATTCGTTGATAAGAATAAAAAGCCTGTCCCTAATTACGAGTTTAAAACCGTCTATCGTGGTCGTACCTCTGATATTAGAAAAGCCAATGCTAGAGGCATAGCCATTGTCAAAGCACTAGCGGGACAGCAATTAAAAGTCATTCATGTAGCCGCAAATAAATTTACCAGTAATATTGTCACTGACGGCTCAACTGAATGGACATACAGCACCGATAAGCTGACTGAAAACACTACCAGTTCAGCAGTGTAGTGGTCAACTAATTTAGGACACCTGATAAGAGGTTTTTATTAAAGTATCGTTTCTCTTTTTCTAGCGGTGTTAAATAATCGTTGAAAGTATGCGGTCTCACGGTTTGATAATAGCCCCAGATATAATTACTGATGGCGATCTTAGCTTCAGTAATATTCTCATAACCGCCCTTTGGCATCCATTCAGTCTTAAAACTTCTAAAGAAGCGTTCAGTAGGCGCGTTGTCCCAACAATTACCACGACGACTCATACTCTGTGTCATACCTTCACAACTCGCCACGGATTCAGCAAACTTCTTACTGGTGTAATGGGTTCCCTGATCAGAGTGAAACAGCACTCCAATTGGCTGTAAGCGCGTCTGATATGCCATCTGCAGCGCTTTGGTTGTCAGCATACTGTCAGGCGAATCTGACACGGCAAAGCCAACAATACGACGGGCATATAAATCTAAAACAACAGCTAAATAGCACCAGCCGCCTTTGATACGAATATATGTGACATCGCCCGTCCAGACTTGATTGGGTGCTGTTTGACTGAAATTTCTATTTAAGATATTGTGATGCGTTTTATGCGCCTCGTCAGCGTGCTTGTATTTATGCATCTTTAACTGACAGCTTTTAAGCCCCATCTGCGCCATGAATTTACCTGCTATATAGCGGGTCAGCTTGATGCCGTGTTCATTCATTAGTATGGCGGCAATGCTGCGAGCGCCTGCTGATTGCTTTGAGTCGTTAAATATTTGACGAATTAATGCCTTGTGCTTGACGGTTTCAAGACTGATGGGCTTGGGCTGCATGCCATAGTAGTAATTGCTTTTCATCACGCCAAACAGCTTGAACAAAAGGCTTTTACTCACCTGTTTATCTTGCTCTGCCAGATTTCTTATCAACGATAGCCGTTCAGACTGTCCAATGCCAGCAGAGCAGAAGCCTTTTTTAGAATGTCACGCTCCATAGTCAGCCGCTTAACTTGTTTGCGCAATTCTTGAAGTTCTCGCTGTTCATCCGTTAAAGCGTTGCCGACTTTAGGTGCTTGGCCACTCATTTCTTGACGGTATTGACTCAGCCATTTCTGCAAGGTGGATTTACCTATCCCTAAGGAATCGGCCACATCAGGTATGGTGCGGTTGTGATCAACAACTAAGCTGATGGCTTCTAATTTAAATTCTCGGGTATATTGATTGCGTTTGTTGGTCATACTATTTTCCTCTTTGGGTTAGTATAAACCTCTTACGTGCTGTCCTAATTTATTATGCCACTACAGTATGACTCTTTGGGCGGGTAGTGAGAAGTCAATCTCTACCGTCAAGGCTGCTCGGTTGTAATCATCAATCACGTTGAACAGTCTAAAGGCGCGACCATCGGTTAGGGCATCATGCATAAAGTTGACCCCTGCCGTCAAATCCGTACAAACAAACTTGGGAGATTTTAATTACGCAGCCTGACGATAATAATCAAACCACACCTGTCTTGGCGATTTATAGCCCAAACTCTTTTGAATCCTCGTTTGGTTATAGTAAAGCTCAATATAGCCAATGATATCGTTGATGGCTGTAAATCTGGTTTTGTAATCTTTATGATATACCAGCTCATTCTTTAATACGCTCCAGAAGCTTTCTATCGGAGCGTTGTCGTAGCAGTTGCCTTTAGCACTCATTGAACCCGTAAATTGATGCTGATTGATAATCTTGTGGTAGGCATGGCTACAGTACTGACTGCCTCTGTCAGAGTGAACGATTAGCCCTTTAGCAGGTTGTTTGTTCTTGATAGCCATGTTCAATGCACGACAGACCAAATCTGCTGTCATGCGTTTATTGATAGCATAGCCAACCAGTTCTTTGGTACATAAGTCTTTAACGCCTGCTAAGTACAGCCAGCCCTCAGCAGTCCAAATGTAGGTAATATCGCTAACCCAAGCCTGATTCGGTCTTTGCATGTCAAACTGCTGATTTAATAAGTTGCCATAGACCAGCTTATTATGGTTTGAGTCAGTAGTGACTTTAAAGCGCTTATGACGACGGCATTTGATGCCAAACTCTTCTTTAATACTTCTAACCATGTATGGGCTAATATCATGCCCTTGCTCAGTCAGCTGGGCATGTAGACGCTCATATCCGTAGCGCTCCTTTGTTTCACTGTGAGCGGCTTTAACCAGTAGCTCACAGTGGTTGCGATGGATCTGTTGGTCGCTGATGTCACGGCTTATCCAGTCGTAGTAGCTTGAGACTTTAACGTTCAATACACGGCACATAGTGGTGATGCTAAAGAGGGGCTGGTTGTCTTTAATAAAGGCGTACCTTACTAACTGTTTTTCGCAAAGTACGCGGTGGCCTCATTCGAGCATAGCTCTCATCTTGCGTCGGGGCGAAGCAGTGCTTCGCTTTATCCCTCCTCATTTAAGATCTCACGTTCCTCCTCGGCAACTTTAAGCTGTCGCTTGAGCCGTTTCACTTCTTCAAGCGCACTCATAAGATCAGGATTATATTGCTCAGTGCCCTTAAGCTTGCCCTGATTAGCTTTATTGTGCCAATTGGATAAGGTCTGCATGGCGATACCAAGCTGCTTTGCGGTAGCTGAGATATTACCGTTATTGTCTGCTATCTTCTTAACGGCTTCTGCTTTAAATTGGGTGCTATAAGTTCTGATCTTCTTGGTCATGATAAACTCCGGTTATTGTGCTTAGTTTACCAAGTTTACTTGTACGGTTTCTTCAGCATAGCTCACTACTACAATTAGACGAGGATTCAAAAGAGTTTAGGCTATAAATCGCCAAGACAGGTGTGGTTTGACTATTATCGTCAAGCTGCGTAATTAAAATCTCCCAAGTTTGTTTGTACGGATTTGACGGCAGGGGTCAGGTTCTGAAGAGGGTGATTGTGCATTGCAAGCAACGATAGAGATCGGGGCTATTAGGGCGTGTTGAACATTGGCGATAAAGTGTTGGCAAAAAAAATAGCGAACGTCTAATCTTTAAGTTCTCACACCAAAAGATCACGTTCGCTATGCCTCGTACCATGCTCAAAGATGAACACTGGACTAGACTAAGACCTATCTTACTAGAACTGAATATTTATGACAAAGGAAATCTAAGACAAACAGTTGAAGGTATACTTTATCGAATGCGCGTTGGTTGCCCTTGGCGTGACTTACCCGAGAATTTTGGTAAGCCTAATACCATCTACAAAGCTTATCAACGCTGGTTTCGCAGTAATAAGTTGATTGCGTTGTTCGCTTTATTAATCAAAGATTCAGACCTCGAATGGGTATTTATCGATGGTACTCATATTAAAGCGCATCAGCATAGCAGTGGTGGTAATGAGAACCTGCAAGGTATTAGCAAAAGTGTGGCAGGACGTGCCACTAAGATCCATTTAGCGGTTGATGCTCATGGTAACCCAATCACTTTTATCTTATCAGATGGCACCACTCATGATGTGAAGATAGCACCAGACTTAATTGATAACATAGATTTGAGCGCAACAGTGACCGTATGCGCCGATAAGGGTTATGATTCTGAGGCACTGCGGGCGCATATTAAACAAGCAGGGACGCGTGATAACATCCCTCGAAAACGAAACACGAAGTCCTCTAACGACCATATGGATTGGGACTTGTACAAAGTCCGCCACTTAGTAGAAAACGCTTTCGCTAAACTAAAAAACTATAGAGCAGTTGCCACAAGATTTGATAAGCTCAAGCAAAGTTATGAGAATACGGTGGCGCTTGCTTGTGCTTATCTCTGGTTGAAATTGTGAATGTTCAACACGCCCTAATCAAAGAAATGTTTTTAGCGCATTTTTCATTTAGTTTTTGTTTTCTCATTAAAATTTAGTCTGAAATAGGCGTTAAATCACGTTTATCGATCCAGCCAAATCTAGTGCCATTTTTATAAGAGACTTGTACCCAGTCCTCATTTTGATCAACAGCTTCAATAGTATTTTTTTGGATATAGTAATTTGGTGGTGATCTAGACTCAAAGGTATCAGACAATATTTCTGCCTTATCTGACGTGACGACGTACTTGGTGGGTGGTGGGGTACAGGGTTTAGTATTATCAGGAGCAGGCGGCATACTGTTAGTATATTCTTTTATATGTTTCTGATTACTATCAATACAATAATAATATTCTCCACTAGGCATAGACCCACCCATCGTAGTGGTTGAAACATACCAATCCTTATTTTTAAAGGTAAAGTAGTAATTAATGTTTGGTTGACCTTTACTTGAAAAATATGTACCAAGAATAAAACCATTATAGTTCGGTCGAGGTAATATATCGTATAAAAAGTAACCTCCATCGCTGGCATAATTTGACGTATTCAAGCTCAATTTGTATTTACCACCTTTGTCTCCAATAAGAACATAAAGTTCGTCACCTTGATATAGATTAGCATTATCATTGATACGACTAATCACTAAATCATCTATACCATCTGCAGTAACATCAAGAGTAAATATTTTAAATTGATCTTTTGTTAAATCGTTTTTGATTTCCTGCAAAGATAACGACCCATTAAATGTGAATTCTTCAATGGTGCCATCTATATTCCATGATTTAGAAATACCAATTTTTTTGCCATATTTATATTTAAAGTCGTAAATATAAATATTAGGATACAATGAGTATTTAACGTAACAACGACCATTTTTAAAACCTTGATCATAAGTGCATTCATCTGTCAGATCACCCTGTTCATTCCATCCCTTAGATATTCCTTGTAAGACCCCGTCAATATAATGGTTCTCACTTTTTTTCTGACCATTTTCAAAGTACTCAATCCAAGTTCCTGTCGGCTTATTATTTTTATAGTGTGATTCTATTTTTTTGTCACCAGACTCAAACCATACTATTCTTGCTCCTTCTTTTGAATAATAGTTATTGGGATGAGCTACGTCCTCATTATCAGTATATTCAAGCTTGCCATCTGTCAAAATATAGGGATTGGTAAACTTTTCTCCAGAAATAAAAAAGTCCTGCACTAAGTAACGATTATTAGGTAGTTCCTTAATGAGAACTCGATAATAATAGGCATCTGACTTAGAGGATTTTTCAAGACCCGATGAATCGTGAGCTCTCATATACAGAACGATATTTTTCTTAGCGTTAATGTCGCTGTTAATGTTATTCACTTCAGCCGTGGTTATCGTTTCTTCATTGCTTGGTTGATGTTCTGAAGAAGTTGATTGTGCATTACAAGCAACGACAGAGATTGGGACTATTAGTAAAAAAATGTTTTTAGCGTGTTTTTCATTTGATTTGGTCTTACTAGAAATTCAAAAAAATGCTACAACCACTCACAATCATCATTGTAAGATGAAAACAAATATCCATTATCTTTGCAATTGAACGTTTGGTTCATCTCATTCGATTCAGAGTTAAAGAAGCTTATTATGTTTTTAGTCACTTTAAAATCATCTGACTGAGGGTCATATGAAAAGCTCACAAACCTTTTAGCATACTTGTTATCGTAGCAAGACGTATATTCAATAATAAACTTACCTGAGCTTGTACTGATCTCTTCCAAACCGTTCATCATGCAGCCATTGATTGGGTCCTTAAACATTAACGTGTTTTGTTGCCATAGAGAGACTTCCTTATTGACCATTCGATATACGGAAACTTCAAGATCAAAGTTTCTATCGTCTTGTTCTTTAGGCTTTACAACGCTTATGAAATCGCTATCGCCGTCCATATCTAAGTCAGCTTCTTTCTCTAAAATGACTTTAGTATAACTATCGTTGGTTTGAATTGATTCATTATTAATATTACTATTGATCTCAAATACCAAAGATTTATTCTCATTATTAAGATTATCCTGCTCAATATTTTCAGCTATATTTGTAGAGGGGTTTTGTTTATTGCCTGTTATGATTGGCTCTTTCTCACAGCCATTGACAAAGATTAGAAATACAAATAATGCTAAAGAATAGCCAATATATTTAGTCTCTCTATGATAGTTTTTATAGAAATTTTCACCCATTAAAATCACCACATATATCTTCTGTGACTATGTTAGATTGATTTTTAGGTGCAACGAACTCGGGCAAGTTTAGATCTTTAATTGAACCCCATTTTCCTTCAATTACTATAATATAGATATCATCTACTTTATGTTCAAAAGCTGTTTTATATTTTGAGCCGTAAGGATTAATAGCTGTAACTTCTAAGCGTCCTATTTCATCGAAAGTAAGGCTTATAATTTCGTCTTCTATTATTTGACCAGATTCGTTATTTTCACAGCTAGTAGATGCTAGAAGCTTGTTTTTCTTAGTGTCAATATAAGGGATAGAAACATCACATAAGCAATAAATTTGGAAGTCAAGAGAATAATTTTTGTTATCATCAAAATCAAGAGACCTGAATGAAGTATTTATTATGTCTTTAAGTATTTTATAGTTATTTTCAAGCTGAACAATACGTTTGCTATTCTCTGCCGTGAAACACTCTGTACTTTTAACATTATTGGGATGATCTAAGTTGGGAGTATTGCAAGCTTTAGCTCTATACTGCAACCAATCAACTTGACTATTCTTTATATTTTTTTTAAGTGTGCTCGAAGAATATTCGTTTATCTTTTTATATGATTTATTGAGTTCAATATTACTATTTTCGTATTTAGACTTTGTCAAACTTTCCGTATCTACTTTTTCAGCGATACTGCTTGTGCAACTAATAGTTAGTATAGGCGCAATTAAGAAAAATATTTTTAGAGTGTTTTTCATTTGATTTAACCCTATTAGGATTAGTCTGAAACAGGTGTCAAATCACGCTTGTCAATCCAACCAAATTTAGTACCATTTTTATATGAAACTTTTACCCAGTCTTCATTTTGATCAAAAGTTTCAATAGCATCGCCTTTGATATAATAGTTCGGTGGAAATCTAGATTTAAAATTCTCATCAAGTATTTCTGCTGTGTCTGCTTTGACCCTAAACTTAGTTGAAGGGTAGGGGCATTCTATGGAGATATCTTCGTCAGACATACTGTCTTCTGAAAGAGCAGATGAAGAGCTGTTCACAACATAACTTTGTGGGTGGTGGCAATAGAACTGATCTTCACCTAGGTATCCTTTGATTACCACTTCTTTAATCTGCCATTGGTTATTATTTCCTATGAAATAGTAATCTTTAAAAGGGTAGCCTCTACTACTGAAGTAGGTAGATAGAATAAATCCTTTACCATTAGATCTCGGTATAATATTGCTAAGAAAGAATCCTCCATCATCGGTATGATTGGAAGTACTTAAGCTTAATTTATATTTACCGCTCTTGTCTCCAATAAGAATATAAAGCTCATCACCTTGATGCAGGTTTAAATTACCGCTAGTATCATTGATACGACTAATCACTAAATCATCTATGCCATCTGCAGTAACATCAAGAGTAAATATTTTAAACTGATTTTTTACCAAATCCTTTTCGATTTCCTGCAAAGATAGTGGGCCATTAAATATGAATTTCTGACTGTTAACTTGAATTAGTTGCTCAGTTTTATTAGACGATACATCTTTATTATCTTCATCATCTTTAATATCTGAAATTTGTCTTTCATTTTCAAAACTATTCGGTTGAATATCATGAACTAGATTCAGAACGGGGGTTTGAGTGTCGTTGATTAAGGTTGAATTTTCTTTACATGCACTAATCATTAAGGTAAGTCCAAATAACAGTAAGTACTTTTTGTGGTTTATTGGCATTTTAGAAACCTCTATTTCATATATAGCAATATGATAATTTTTCTACAGCAGTAGATATTGAATAAATATTTTTATGTACAAATCCTTAGAATATGCATCTAACTCTAGTATTGTCACCTTCTGTTTTTTCTATTTTAATATTTTCTAACTCCTTATTATTATTATTTAAATTTTTGAGTTTAGCTATATTAATGTTAGGTAATCCTTTAATGATATAGTAGTAACCACTATATTCTAATCCTCTTATCAAATCATCTGTTTCGAACTTAGCAAATCTTAGAATATGAATATCATCTTTATGTACGTCTATATCCACGCTCCATACAAATTCGTTATAATCACTAGTTTTACGTTTAAAGTTCTTCATAGCTTTTATGCCTGAAATTTTTAAAGTTTTAGTACCTGTTGTAATGCTTGGCTTCAAATTAACTCTCTCAGAGTTATCTATATACAGTACATCACCAACAAGCCTTTTTTCTTCACTTTTATTATTAGACATATAGAGATCTATAAACAATGGCGAGCGAAAGCGACAATCTATTAATACATCATTGTCAAATATATCAGAGATTGCTGTGATATCTGAACTACTTTGAAGCACTTGTCTTGACGTAGATGTATTGCCGATTATTGGAAATGTCAAAACAAGAGCTATAAATACGAATTTAATCATCTGAATGACTCACTTAGCTTAAGTTGTCGACCCTTTATCTCTACCTACCCAACTAATACGCAACGCTTTCATATCAGACTCGCTTCGAATTTCTGCCCTATCTTGATTGATTGCAGTTTGGTAATAAGTAGTCGGTACATAAAATGCATGAGAACTAATTGTTCGAATATCTATAGTAATTTTGTCAGATTGGTTGCCTCCTAAACGATAAAACTCTATATTATTGACAGTACCAAGAACTAAACCTACATGACTTTTTCCAATAACTGCGATAGCACCATATACTGGTTTATCAATTTTTTTAAAATTTACCGTATCTAATCTAAATCCATTTGCTCGTATAACATCGTAATCATCACCAGTACCGCTTACTTTAGTAAACTTTGATTCTTGCAAACAATAACTAACAAAAGCAGCACACCACGCATTCCTTCTATTTGTCATCTCATCATATGAACGATCAAGAAAGTTTATCAATCTAAAATAGCTATCTGTATCATCAATGACATCCTCTGTTTTACCATACCATTCTTTACCTTCACGAATAGCAACATTCATCCATGGGGCGATATTACTATTACTTACTTGAACGACAGGTTTTTGTACACCCGTACTTACACATTTGGAAGGATATTCAAAAAACGACTTTAGGGTTTTGACACATTTTTTTCTATGATCAATGCCGTTATCTCCTCCATTTATTAGATATGTGATTAAAATGATATTGTCATCATCTGCAACTAGATTCATATCTACTGCTCCATACGTTGCACTTTCCTCTTCTATACGCTGTTTAGGATAATCAATAGATTGATCTTTTAGGTAACTAGGTCGAACACTTGGCCCTGTCCAGCGAGCGCTCGAAGATAAAGATTTGCCTTGTTTCCAAAACCAACCAGAAACGTCACAAGAAAGTGCGAGTGATTTACTTATTGACTCAAAATTACTCACTACATCTTTGCTTGAGTAACTTTTATATAGTTTATAATTATTCTTCCAAGTGATCTGTATTAATCCTCGCCCTCTATATCTAGGTCCGTCGCCCATTGTAGTATTACCATACTCAATGGCATTTGGATGTCTACCAGGGTTATACTGAGTTCCATCTGAAAACTCTGTGGTTGTAGAGAAGCCTGCAGATTCATGGTAAAGTTGCGCTAAAAAGTGAATCCTTCGAATACAAGTACTAATTCCATATTTCTTAAATATTTGGTTCACTTCAGTTAGCAAGCTTTTAGTATTTCTTTCGACAGTGTTAAGTGTGCAATTTTTATGATCAAAGAGTTCTATTTCACTTTTACCTGATAGCTGACGAATCATATCCTCAAATTCACCAAGACTTAAATCTCTATTGCAACTACAATCACCTAATTTTGTCACATCAACCTTAGGGGTTCCTGTCTGTCCCCTATCATTTTTTGATTGAGTTTCAATAGGATTTGATGGTTGCTTAGATTGTGATGAATTAGCAGAGTTAGAGTTATCAGATTCTTCCTTATTCTTTCTTTGGGTTGATTTACTTGGAAAAGAACGAGAACCATCAGCTGATTCTCCCTCTTTAGTACCACTAACAGCATCATTAAAATCTTCAAACCCTTCTTTTAGATTTTCAGCCATTTCTTGAACAGCGTCCTTCGCTCTATCAAGTAGTCCTTTTTCCTTATTGTTAGGAGAGTTAGAAGAAGTCGAGGGCTTCGTTGTTGGTTGAGCAACAGGTGGGCGGGCTGAACCACTGTTACGCAGCTTGATAGCCTGCCCAGCTTGTAGCGTTCTCGGGTCTGTTATGCCATTGAGTCGTTTTAAATCTGCAACCGATACCCCACTTCTTTCTGATATACCTGAAAGCGTTTCATTTTTTCCTACGGTATGTTCAGTTTTTAGTGATAAGTCACCATCTTTAGAGCTATTTTGGGGGCTTGAATCTGTGGAGGTTTTTTGCCTTGCTTTTGTGGGTGGTAATTTTAAAATGTCCTTTGGTCGTATTTTGTAAGGCTCTTTTAAACTATTAAGTTGGGCTATTTGCTGCCACTGTATTCCATATACTTTGGCAATAGAAGATAAAGTTTCTTTAGATTCAACTTCGTGAGTTTTTCTTAAATAGTCTCCTGTAGACCCTTCGAACATTTTAAGTTTAAATTTGTGCTTTGCAAAAGGAGCCTGCGCTTCTAATGTCGTTTTCTTGATAGGTACTATGAGGTCTTTTATAATATCGATCATTGAACCATTACGAGGATCTTTAATAGATACGTTAAAGCGAGTCCCTGCAGGTTTTGATATCCATACGGTATATCCTCCTTCTATAGATGCGCCTGAACAAGCGGTTCGTCCATTTATCGTTACTATATGATATAAACCTTCCAATGGTACTTTGTAAAGGTCTATAAACTTTAGCCTAAATAGTATGATTTTAGTCTTACTCACGCGTCAGACTCCTGCGAGTTTTTTATAAAAAATTAATTGGTAAATCTATAATGGATAAGTTTTTTAAATCAGTAGTGTAAATTAGATAGTCGTTAATAGTAGATCCACTGACTATCTATTTTTTCACCCTCTATGGTTGTCAAGTAATAGTAAGTTGGTACTGAGGTATTGACCGTGATGAAGTAGTAATCTTTATCATCAACGATAGCTACTTGGTTGATATATAAGGAATATTCTTTAGGTTCTTGTTTGTCTAAGCACGCAATATTATGATATTGATCAATAGAACAATTGACTTCTCTATTTTCAGAAACTTTAGAAGGGATGCTAGCCAATATTTTTTTTAATTTTTTTCTACTATTGGTATAAAATCACTATTTTCGTAGTGATTAGCCAATGCTAAAATACTTGAATCGCCCGTAATTTTTTTTACTAAAAGACAAGACCTTTTTCTTGTTAATAATATATTACGGTCACTATTTGCAATGTTTGTTGTCTCTCTAAGATCGTGAGCTAGCAGGTCATTACAGTTTTTAATTGTGATGTTTTTACCTAAATAATTGATATCTTTAAATTCACCATCAATAAATGTATCAATAAAAATCAACTGATCATTTTGTTTTACAGGTGCAACGAATCCAGCAGTGAGATTGTCAAGATCATAAATAGGGTCATTTTCTAGTCCATTATTATCTAGATTTAAGGACGAATAGTTCTCTAGGCGGACAGAAGCATTAGTAGCTTTGGTATTGTCAGGTTGTATTTTCATACATCCTGATCCAAAGATTAATAAACATAATGCAGGAAGTATCATTAATTTCTTTTTCATTTACTGTCTCGATTTCTGTTGTTGATCGGCTAGCAATAAAAGCTCTCTTACGTGCATATTTCTAGAATTGCGAAGTTGTGGTCTATTCGATTCAGCAGCAGCAGATGCAAAATCTTTATTCTTAATACATCTATTAAAACTAGGGAATTTTGACACCCCAGCGCTAGATATGCCTAAGTTATAAGCCATATCTAAGATAGCTTCTTGAGCTGTGATTGGATAATCATCGAATTCTGGAAAAGCTTGTCGTGCAGAGTCCAAATTACCCTGAATATGAGCGAGTGTTATTGCTTTTGCATCTTCTTCTGTCATACGAATTGTTGTCAAAGATTCAAAGTAAGATGCTCGATTATTGTTTCTACCCTGAACCGAATTGTAAACCGTACGCCACGATTGTTTTATTTGAGCATCGGTTGCTGATACATTACCGATATAAAAAGGATATTTTGTCGCTTCATCCACAGACGACAGCATTTTGCCATAGCCTACAGTTACAAGGCTCTTAGGTTCGGCGCTATCAAGGTACATGTGATTGTAGAAGCCTTCCTCTTTTACAATTGCTTCAAAGACTTTGTTTAAATCTAGTTCGTCAGTCTGCTCTAAAGCTAAATCATTCACATCTTCCTCTTCAGAAATATACGATACGCCCCAGTTGGTATCTTTAAAGCTCACATAGGCTTCAATATCTTCTTCTTTATCACTAATAACTGGCGCGGTACGCCCGTGCTCATCGAGTACACCTTCAATAAGCTGCCCATCAGGGCGCAGTATTTGAAACTCAATATCCTCAAAATTGTGCTGATAAAACAAATCATAAACATCTAGCTTATTACTGAACAGCGGAATCGTCTTAGGCATCATTGGTAATGAATAATTAGCCCTTGCTCCTGATACAAGACTCTTCTTCACCGCCTTAACTTTAATCGTCCCCGGGCACACCATCTTAATACCGCTGTCATCTATCGTCAGTGATGCCCCTGCTGACGTTTGCAGCTTAATGCGCCTCGGACTGGAGATATTTAATTGTCCCGACTCACTACCAATCGTCATACCTTGCTGGCTGTGCAATTGCAACTCACCGCCTTGTGCCTGTATCGCCACAGGTTTGGTATTGGCACTGATATGTAAGCCTGACTGATCGGCTTGACCACCCACCCCTGAAAGCGTGTCAATCGTATTTGCCGTCAGCATATAATTACCTGCCACCACATCCGACTGGGTGCTGCCTGATTGTCTGACGATAGTTTTCGCTGTCCATAACGTATTATTAGCAGAGGCAAGGATACTGTCTTTACTGACCAGCATCACATCGGCTGCGCCCAATACTTCCGTATTTAGCGTCTCATCTATAATTTGAGCGCTGGTTTTAAAGGCCTCTATCGTTTGGTTGGCATTACTAAGTGCTGCCGTGGATTGCAAGTGCGCCTGCTTGGCATCGAGAAGCGTTTCACTCAGCTCAGTGCCCAGTTTTAGTTGACGTTGTCCTGCATCATTGACCCATGCTGACTCATGCTCGCCTTGTGTGTGTCTTAATCCGAAAGTAGAGAGCAGTACGCCTGACTCGCCGGTGATTTGCAAGCCATGGTCGCTTGCCAGATTGATCCCTTGGCCACTGGTTGATGATTGATGGTTGCTATAACGATGACGCAGTATGCCAAGCTCTAATACATGCTCACCAGGGGCAAAGGTAGCTTTGTCTGTAATAGTTGGCGTCTCAGCATTTGCTCGCGTACCACTATTCATCGTCCACTGCAGTCCAACTTTGCCTGGCGTATCATCAAAGCTTAGGCTCACCTCAGAATCAGAACTCAATCCATACTGGGCAATACCTGATAGCCAGCCACTGTGTCCATCATCGTCATTGATTTGCGAATGACCGAGGCCACCACCATGCCATCTAGGAGAAGATCCGCCTTGTAAGTTGTGTTTATTCGATAGTCCGCTATCACGAGTGGTGATGTCTTTGTCATCGACATCGCCCATACCAATACCGTCGAACAGTGCACGGCTAATTACCGGACTATCGATATCACCGTACCAATGGTTAAGGAGTACTGACTGTCCCAACCGCGGGGCGAACTGCCAGCCATGCGACGCACCCGATGACAGTTGCAGACTACGAAGAGGCAGGGTAATGCCGTCATCATGAGGGCTGATACCTGACCAAACGGGCGTAGTAATGGTTTGTTGTAGGTTGTCAGTGCTGACACTTGAGTCGTAGCTAGGAGAGGCTGATAAACTGGTGTCACCGGTACGCGCTTGGGTCAGTCCCATATAGGTACTACTAGCAAAGGACAAAGAACTGGGATAAGGGGTGTAGGGGATAGCAGCGTCAAGTAAAGTGGCTGAGACCCAAACCCCAGTATCGCGAGCGATGTCAAAGCCATGATCAGGTATAGACAGATGAATGGCGTTTGTTGTCTGGCGCTGCATGTTCTGAGCAGTGTGCTGTAACCATTCCTTGATAAATACTTGATGATGATAAGAGACGCTATCATCTCTTTCTATGGGAGCATATTATTAATTTTAATTAATGTGTACTATATGTTAAAAAAATTAAATTAAAGTTCATCTTATTTTTCTACTGCACATCGTTATTCATACTAAACTCTACTATTTTTTCTGTAGGGCGATACTTTACAGTTTGAATTTTATGCTCAATTAAAGGTTCGAAAACTTTGTTTGGAGAGAATATTAGAATAGGCAAGTTCACTTGATTTTCAGCCATCGCATAATCATCATCTCTTTCAATATAAGTATATGAGCTATAAATTTCTTTCTGATTATTGATTATGAGACTATCAATGTCCCATGCGTAACCCCAATAATATTTATCGTTACTATAAATAATAGGATTAAAATAAAATAGTGTATCTAACGATTTCTTATTAAAATTTATTTTTGCAATTTGTGCATCACTGCCGTCTTCGTAACCTCTTATACTAATTAGTTCTTTTTGGTTGTCATTATCCACATCTATAAAAAGGTGATGGTTCTGGCTAGGCAGGTCACTCAATGTGAGAAATAGTTGACCATTGTCTTGAACCCAAAATTCTCTAAAATCTGATAGCTCTTCAGAGTAAGCAAGATATATATAGTCATCTATTAGGTTGTTGTCGAAATCTTCACGAACAGTTTTTTCTACAACAAACCCCTTTGGTAAGATAAAAGAATTATTTGTTTCTTCATCGGACGTACTAACAGATGAGACTATGCTCTTTGAAGAATTATTTACTCCTTTATCGGAGGAACTAATAGACGACGCTACACTATCTGTGGCAACATCTGTACAACCAACTAAAAGAAAGAAAAAAGCTGTTAAAAAAATCGTTCTCATAGTACTACCTCTGTGAAGATTTGCTCGGAGATTTGTTAAGAGTTTTTAACTCTTCGATCGTGTAAGGATTAATTCGTCCACCTACTCTGTTAGGAGTAGTACGCACCTCAAAATGAAGATGATGACCTTTTGTTAGTCTTTTATCTACATTGCCTGTCTTACCTGTTTTACCTATGGGATTCCCAGAAGTTTCTTCAGCATAGCTCAGTATCGACTATCATAACGCCACACAAATGCTGCCGATAGCAATGCAAACATAGCGATCAATATAAGTTTTGTCGTTGTAGACCATTTAGACATCACTACTATTAAACTCAATCAATATCCACAAAAGCAGGATCGCTTAAGTCTTCTACATTTGGTTCAGTAATAAATAGAGGATAACCTCGCTTAGCAATATATTGACCTTCTTCTGGGTCTATTGGCGCACGTGAGAACTGATAAGCGCCCTCAATTGATATTTTTTGATTGCCCTTTTGCAAGTAAGCTTCTTTCAAGACTAAATCCTTATCAAAGTCTAGCTTGAGCGCTGCAAACGCATCTGCATTAGTAGATTGTTCATTAGTTGCAAGCGAGCGTTTAGGATACAAGTTTTCAAAGTATTTGAAGAAACAATTTAGATTAGGGTCTTGGTAGTAAGGTCGATAGGAGGCTTTGTTGGTACCTTGAGCTGCCCATTGTGGTCTAGGAAATAGATGCACTTCGACCTCGATACGATCGCCAGTATCTGGGTCAGTGGCCCACGTACTGATTTTAGTCGGTACCGCTTTCAGCATTTTATGGTATGTCTCAAACTGATCATCGAGTACTGCAAATCTTTCGGTATTGGCAAATTCAGCATAGTACTCACCATTCCATTCCTGCCCATCTATACTTACAGATAGATTCCAAGGATATTTGGTCTGCATTTTTTTATACCAGTCAGATGAGATAACCCATTCGCCTGATCGCCATTTTTCGTAGGCTTTAGGACTTTTATTTTTGAACGCTTCGAGGCTTTCATTTTTCCTAACATCTTTATTTTTTAAGTAAAATTCGTAGTCGATAAGGAGGCTATCATCACCGCTAGATATGGGGTCGCCTTGAATCGTTTTTGGGTCAGGCTCGATAGGAGTAGCCTGAAATGACGCAATTTCTTTACGTCCAGACCATCCAGTAACAAAGATGATTACCCAGCCATTGGGGGCGAAGCCAAGCTCTATGGCATAATAGTTTTTATCAGCACTATCGGACCCTGGGTTACTATCGATCTTCTTTCTATTGGTGCTGGTCATCAGTGCATATATTTTCTCAGTGGGTAGCATGTAATCACCTTGATAGTACTGATTAGCTACTTCATCCAAATATGTGACCCGTACTTTGTCTGGCAATGGCTGCTCGAACTCATTGCCTCCTAGTGGCGCGCTGCCATAGCCCCAAGTATCTCCACTACCGTGTAGTGAGCGTAACCAAGTACCGTCCGCTAAATAAAAACTGGTACTATAACTGCGTATTTTATCTGACTTTTGTAAACTGACTCTATTGCTCAGATTGTCTTGTTTGTATAGGGTATAGTCTGCGTCTGAGACATGAGCCCCCCAGTCGACCACTTTATTATCTCTCATCATTTTTTCCTTATATAGCCACGCAAATGCTATCGATGATAATGCAAAGATAGCAATCATTATAAGTTTTGTTGTTGTAGAGCATTTGGATAACATTATTGTTTGAACTCAATCGTTAAATTTACAGCTATTAGTATCAGCCATTTATTATTTTTCTAGAAGGCACGCCTTCACCATCTCTTGTTCGTCTTAAACCAAAACCCAAGTCAGCTGTTGCGGAACCTTTAACATATTTGGCTGACCAGTGTACATAGTTACTTCTAAATCCCTTGGTTGTCTTATTTTCTACTAGACTCAGGTTTAGACGACCTCCCCATTTAACACCTTTTATGACTTTATCTGGCAATCTACCCATCAGTTGCCTAACTCCCGGTCTTAAATTACTATAATAAGCACTTAATGCTGAGTTAAAATTCATACTGCCATAGGTTACCGCCATGCGAGCCGTCATGTTTAAAGAGACTTTGTGTATGTCGTAATAGACAGCATTGGTACGTTCAGCTTGATAGTAATTACTCCCAATAGTTCGCTTGATTAGCTTTATTTGATCGGTTTTATAAAATCCTTTAGTTATTAACCAAGCTTTTAGAGTCACATCTTCTTCTTCAATATCATATTTTTTACCTTTAGTATTATCAGGGTAGGCACCACCAACATCGGCATGTGCCCCATTCATTACTACTTCGTAGCCAAAGCTACCATTAATCGCCGATCTAATATTGGTTACTGAAAAGTTCTCGCGATACTCATCTGCGGCTATAATATGGAAAACTTTAGTAATTTTTTTATCATTGGCATCTAAGTCTCGAAAGTCCAGCTTTAGCTCTGCTACATCATTGTCAAAATTATGGTTGACAGCCTGTATAGCGGGTATCAATCCACTTAGTAAGCCAGATCGTAAACTTACGTATTGATAGGAAGAGACTGTGTCAAATAAACCAACGAATTTAAAGCGAATTTGGTTTTTTGATAATTTCCACTTTTTGAAAAGTTTAGGGTTTGATTTGGCTAAATGGATAAAATGACGGGCTGTAGCTGCTCCGCGACTAAAACCAAAGACGTTAATGTAAAGTATATTGGGCTTTCTTCCTACCTCTTTTTCTATTTCCCCAAATGCTTGTTTGGCTCGTTCAACCACACCAGTATCTCCATCACCAAACGCAAAACCTAGCATTTCATCGTCTTCATCGCCTCTGACAGTTCCAATCCCTTCCATATAGATCCAAAATTGACCGTTGCTGCTAGCCTTACGGTAAAACATCCAAGCTACATTGGAATAAGCATTCGAGTAGCTGGTCTCATCTTCATTATGCTTTTTTTTCTTTTTCGTAGAAAAACCTTTATAGGTATCGGTGTTGTATAGATTGTTCTTTGTGCCATCAAAGAATAGGTTTACTGTTTTGATGTCTACTTCTTTTGGAACAAAAGAGTTTTTCGTATCATTAGTGGGATTAGCCATTACTCATCATCCTCATCAACATCTTCGCTAAATGTGAGATCAACTTTTCGCATTCCTGAACCAATACGTATCGTCTCACCCCTCTCATTAGTCACCCCGCGATACACTTTACCTTCGGACGTCTCAATTTTATAAGCATAGCCTTCCACAGGGTTGCCTAATGTATCTTTGATTATATACATCTCATTATAGGGGTCTTCTGGTGGTATATAGTCACATCTAGCCCCACTCACCAACGCCTTCTTCACCGCCTTTATCTTAATCGTCCCCGGGCACACCAACTTAATCCCACTATCATCGATTGTGATGGACGCACCACCACTCGTTTGCAGTTTAATGCGCTTCGGACTCGACAGATTGACTTGTCTCGATTCACTACCAATCGTCATACCTTGCTGAGAGTGCAATTGCAGCTCACCGCCTTGGACTTGTATTGCTAGTGGCTCTCTATTGGCACTGATATGTAACCCTGACTGATCGGCTTGACCACCCACCCCTGAAAGCGTGTCAATCGTATTTGCCGTCAGCATATAATTACCTGCCACCACATCCGACTGGGTGCTGCCTGATTGTCTGACGATAGTTTTCGCTGTCCATAACGTATTATTAGCAGAGGCAAGGATGCTGTCTTTACTGACCAGCATCACATCGGCTGCGCCTAACACTTCCGTATTTAGCGTCTCATCGATGATTTGGGCACTGGTTTTAAAGGCTTCTATCGTTTGGTTGGCATTACTAAGTGCTGCCGTTGATTGCAAATGTGCCTGCTTGGCCTCTTTGAAGGTCTCACTCAGCTCAGTGCCCAGTTTTAGTTGACGTTGTCCTGCATCATTGACCCATGCTGACTCATGCTCGCCTTGTGTGTGTCTTAATCCGAAAGTAGAGAGCAGTACGCCTGACTCGCCGGTGATTTGCAAGCCATGGTCGCTTGCCAGATTGATCCCTTGGCCACTGGTTGATGATTGATGGTTGCTATAACGATGACGCAGTATGCCAAGCTCTAATACATGCTCACCAGGGGCAAAGGTAGCTTTGTCTGTAATAGTTGGCGTCTCAGCATTTGCTCGCGTACCACTATTCATCGTCCACTGCAGTCCAACTTTGCCTGGCGTATCATCAAAGCTTAGGCTCACCTCAGAATCAGAACTCAATCCATACTGGGCAATACCTGATAGCCAGCCACTGTGTCCATCATCGTCATTGATTTGCGAATGACCGAGGCCACCACCATGCCATCTAGGAGAAGATCCGCCTTGTAAGTTGTGTTTATTCGATAGTCCGCTATCACGAGTGGTGATGTCTTTGTCATCGACATCGCCCATACCAATACCGTCGAACAGTGCACGGCTAATTACCGGACTATCGATATCACCGTACCAATGGTTAAGGAGTACTGACTGTCCCAACCGCGGGGCGAACTGCCAGCCATGCGACGCACCCGATGACAGTTGCAGACTACGAAGAGGCAGGGTAATGCCGTCATCATGAGGGCTGATACCTGACCAAACGGGCGTGGTCATGGTTTGTTGTAGGTTGTCAGTGCTGACACTTGAGTCATAGCTAGGAGAGGCTGATAAAATTGTGTCACCAGTACGCGCTTGAGTGAGTCCTGTATAGGTGCTACTGGCAAAGGACAAAGAACTGGGATAAGGGGTGTAGGGAATAGTGGCTTCTAATAAAGTGGCTGAGACCCAAACCCCAGTATCTCTGGCAATATCGTAGCCATGATCAGGTATAGACAGATGAATGGCGTTTGTTGTCTGGCACTGCATATGCTGAGCAGTGTGCTGTAACCACTCTTTGATGAATACTTGATGATGATACGAGACGCTATCGTTATCAGGCTCGATACCGATTGTCGTTACCGCTATACAGTGAGTCGATACGCTGCCAATAGATGGTAAATTGTTAATACTCACAGGACTACCAATCATGAGGCCACGCATGGCACCAGTCGCTTGATAGATTTCGCGTTGACAGCGATTTGCAGACACCCATTGCTGTGCCAATTGCACGGCAGCGTCATCACTATGCACTCGAGAAGGGGAAGCAATTAATACAGTGCTGTCATCCGTCGTTAACGGTGATTCATCTACCGCTTGACCTTCATAGATTGTATCGGCTGCCAAACCATCTGCCCGTACTATAACCGTATGACTACCAAGTTGCCGAGCACTCATCTGTAGCGCATTCACACTGTCTTGACCTGACTGTACCGAGGATTGCGCGTAGCGGTAGCTTAGTGGCAATAGCTCACTTTCATCTAAGTCACTGACCAGCCACCACGTACCAAGTTCATCAACAGAATCCCCTGATACCCACAAGGTAGACACTCCAATATCAGCAAGCAGTCCAGTGATGAACTCATAGTCACTGACGTCCGATTGGGTACGCATTGGTAACGGTATATATAAGTGCTCTGACGATGCATTGTCTGATGATAAAAGGGACTCAGACACCTGCCATTGCACATCATAGTCGCCAAGGATAGTGGTCACGATATCGAGCGTCGATTGATTGATAAAACAACGGGTATGTATCGACTGGGTCAACTGCCAATCAGGGCTAACGATATCTAAAGTATAGAAATGCATCGCCCCATCCGACTGCTGATACTTTATCCCTCTTATCCGCCCAGTACGACCGCTAGAAGTACGATCAGCGGATAATGTGGTTAAGCATATAGGGGAGTCGATTAATAATAAACAATCGTCCGAATGCAAAATATTATTAACAAACAAAAGTATTTCAATGTTGTCAGCTCGATTAACACCACTTACCATAGAAAATGCGATAGGATAAAAGGCGTTTTTAGTTAAAATACTAGTATCAATGGCTATTTTATGTAGACGAGCGGTCTGAGAAGGCATAATAGAGGTACCATGACTGCTTATTTTATACCAAGGAAATGGCTAGAAGAGAGAGATTACTGAATTATTTACTAAGAAAATTATAGAGTTTATTGAAATATTGTCAAGTATATGTATAATCAATCTCAATTATTTTTAAAAAATAAAGAACTTTAGTTCTATTAATAGTGTTTTTAGATGTTTTCTCTTTATACTTTTAGTGATGATACTGCGCTTATGAACCACATTTATCGTACCAAGCTTATAGACAATAAACTTACAACTGCAGGTCTGCTATCTGTTGTGCTTACCGCTTCTTTGTTGACAACTGGCTGTAGCACGACCACCAAGGAAAGCCAGCAAAATACAGACAGTCAACCAATAGTCAAACAGTTAAGTGAGCCGTCACTCGCGTACCTGTCTGACGCCACTGAGATGAGTAATGCCAATCAAAGTGATGTTGAGGCGTGGATGACTATCGCTAAAAGTAACTATGAAGCGAAACGCTATGCACGGGCGTTAAGAGCGGCGAACGAAGCTCTTAGTATTGACAACGAAATGGTCGACGCGCGTCAGATTGCGATGCTCTCAGCAGTCAAAGTGATGGAGAGCAATATTGATGCTTATCACGACGATGCATTGATGGATAGCGGTGATAAGACAATGTTTAAAGACACATTAACTGATATTACAAGCCTAATTAATACGTCTAATTAAAACAATTTTGGGCAGACAAATGCATTTATCTCATACTAATAATGGCGAGCAACGACTTACGATGACCAGTATAAACAGCAGTATAAAAGTCAGTTTTAAGCTACCTAAAGCGCTCTTGGTGGGTTTGTTTATTATGGGCTCAGCGATGAGTGCAGCGCATAGTGAGCTTGTGATACAAGAAAAAGATCCAGGCGCTAGCATCATCAATCAATTTGCTGCGCTCAAGAGTGCTGATGCGCAGTCAGTGCAACTGCATCAATTGATTACAGATCTCAATCAGAGGCTAGATAGCAATCCAAATGATTCTTTAGCATGGGAGATTCTGGCGCAGATTTACTATAACAATGGCTATCATGATTATGCTGTCTATGCAGCCAGTGAGGCAATTGATCTGGGTCAAAATACTGCTAAGCTGAAAAAGATACTGCTAAATAGCAGCGCTATTGTCTCCCAAAGCCAATTGCAATCAGATTATTTGACGGATGAGGTCGATGGAGAGTTTTTAAAACAGTATCAGTACGCTCTTAGTAAAATCTATGGTGAAATCTACGGTTTTAATTACGATGAGTCTTTGCCAAAACCACCTGCACCAGTTGTAAAGTCTAGAAACAATAAAACAACAAGCAAATCAAAAGCCCAGCGCCGTGCCTCTGTAAAAAAACAAGCCACTCCTGCTAAAAAGGCGACTCCTCCTAAAAGAAAAGCAGCAGTAAAACAACCGCCACGACCAGTACCAAAAGCGAAGCCTGTGAACAAACCGGCTAAACCACCATCATCCAGAAACAGCAACGCCAAATCCACTGATCCATTCAGTATATTACGTTGAAACCAGAAACTGCTGAGGTAACTTATTATGGCAAAGCAAGACAGTGTGCAAAAGAAACTCGCAAAAGTACGTGCGCCTCGGGTGCATCTTACTTATGACGTCGAGGTTGGCGATTCGATTGAAACGAAGGAAATCCCCTTTGTAGTCGGCGTGCTAGGAGAGTTCTCAGGAGATTCTAAGCTTGAACAACCGCGCTTTAAAGACAAAAAGTTTGTCGAAGTGGATTTGGATACTTTTGACGAGGTAATGTCAGGTCTAGCACCGCGTGCGACTTTCCGAGTGAAAAATGACCTGAGCGATAAAGGTGGCGAGTTTGCGGTTGATTTAGCATTCAATCGTATCGATGATTTTCGTCCAGAATCTGTGGCTGCTCAGATTGAGCCGTTAAAAAAATTGGTACAAGCACGAGATCGCTTAGCAGATTTACGCAACAAGATATCGGCCAATGAAAAGCTTGAAGACTTATTGGACGATGTGCTCAAAAATACTGAACAAGTCAAAAAAATGGCAGAACAAAATCAAACTGACGGTGAGGATTAAACGATGAATGCCCAAGCCCAGCAGCATATAGCAACTGATTCGTTAAATAGCGAAAGCTATGACTTACTCGAAGAAATCGTCAATAAAAGTAACGTTGCCAAATCCGATGATGAAAAAAATCGTGCGATGTCGCAAATCGCAGAGCTGGCCAATGAAGTCATGCAAGGTACAGTGACGTTATCAGATAACTTAGCCGCATCGATTGACGCTCGTATTGCCCAGATTGACGCGCTGATATCTAAACAGTTGACAACAGTCATGCACGCGCCTGAATTTCAAAAGTTGGAGTCTAGCTGGCGTGGCCTACATTATCTATGTAGTCAAACACCGTCGGAATCCATGCTAAAAATCCGCATGATGAATACCAATAAACGTGAGCTAACCAAAGACTTTCAGTCTTCCATCGATTTTGATCAAAGCACCTTGTTCAAAAAAATCTACGAAGAAGAGTTTGGTAGCTTCGGCGGTGAGCCGTACGCCGCTATCGTCGGTGATTTTGAATTTACCCGCCAAAACTCAGATATGTATCTACTTGAGCAATTGTCTCATGTCGCTGCGGCTTCCCATGCACCCTTTGTATCGGCAGCATCTGCTGAGATGTTTGGGCTTGATTCGTTCACTGATATTGGTCGTCCTCGTGATTTATCAAAAATATTTGAAACGGCTGAGTACATACGCTGGCGTGCGTTTAGACAGTCAGAAGATGCGCGCTACGTCGCACTGACGGTACCTAGTTTCTTAGGTCGTCTGCCTTATGATCCTAAAGATGGCACAGTGGTTGAAGGTTTTAACTTTACCGAAGAAGTATCAGGTACAGATCATAGCGACTATCTATGGGTAAATGCTGCTTATGCCTTTGCTTCACGTTTGACCTCAGCTTTTTCTGATTATCGTTGGTGTGCCGCTATTCGTGGCGTTGAGGGAGGCGGCTTGGTAGAGGGTTTACCTGTCCATACCTTTAAGACAGATGAAGGGGACTTGGCACTGAAGTGTCCAACGGAAATCTCTATTACCGATCGCCGTGAAAAAGAGCTGAGTGATTTGGGTTTCATTCCGTTAGTCCATTGCAAAAATACCAATTATGCGGCCTTCTTTGGTGCGCAATCCGTGCAAAAAGCCAAAACATACCAAAACGATGATGCGAATGCCAATGCGGTGCTGTCAACTCAGCTGCAATATATCATGGCAGTGTCACGTATTGCTCATTATCTAAAAGCGATGATGCGCGATAAGGTTGGTAGTTTCTTAGCGCCTGGTAACGTTGAGTCGTTTTTAAATGACTGGATTTCTCGTTATGTGTTGCTAGATGACGGAGCCTCACAAGAAGCAAAAGCCCAGTACCCACTGCGCGAAGCTTCTGTACAAGTTGTAGAAGTACCGGGCAAGCCTGGAGTCTACAAGTCAGTGGTATTTTTAAGACCACACTTTCAACTTGACGAATTGTCTGTTTCTTTGCGTCTGGTCACTCAACTGCCGCAGTCTAGCAACAGCTGATCGTTTATTAAAATCCAACGTTAAATTTAAACTTCTCAAAACAAGGTATGTGATATGAAAGATATTTATATTCAGTTCCGTGGCAAATACAAAATTGATGGCGAGTCTCGTGATAGCGAGCATAAAGGTTGGCTTGAAGTAAATACTTGGGATCATTTGATCCGTCAGCCAAAATCAGCGACAGCTAGTAGCGTTGGTGGCCATACTTCTGAGCGTTGTGAACACGCTGACATGACGTTTATGAAGGACTTGGACTCAACCAGCCCTAAGCTATGGGAAGCTTGTTCTGCTGGCTACACTTTTGATGAAATCCAAGTTGATTTTTATCGTGCCAACGGTGATAAACGTGTTAAATATCTTGAAGTAAAGCTTAAGCATGCGCTTATCGCGAGTGTTGAGCCGACTGTACGTTCAGAAGGCGTACCAATCGAAAAGTTTGGCATCAAGTATGCTGCTGTTGAGTGGACTTACACCCAGCAAGATATTGATGGTACTGCTAAAGGCGCTGTCACTAAGAAATGGTCGCTAGCCAATAACACTGCTACTTATACCGCCTAAGCTAGATCGTTTCAGGTGTTGTCTATTTATTGTGACAAAAAAGAAAGGTTTATATTTAGGCCTTTCTTTTTATTTTTTCAAATGGGAGTGATCGTATCGATGAATTACGCTGCTAAGGTATCTGCCAAAGAAGTCGGTTTTCGCCCAAACCTGTTCGAACAGCTATTTGATGATCAGCCTCGTCATTTGGCGCATGAACTCGTGGTCCGCCGCCTCAATATTGATGAGTTAAAATCTTCGGTCGCACAAGACTTAGAGGCATTATTAAATACGCGCTGTGTGTTGTCCAGTAAGCTTCAAGCTTATCAACATGTGCGCTCATCGATATTGAACTTTGGCATATTGGACTTTGTGGGATTAAGCAGTGCCAATCCTGCTGATTGTGATTATATCTGTCGGCAAATCGCCCAAACCGTCGAGCAACAAGACACACGATTAAAAAACGTGCGCGTATCGTTAGATATTGGCGCCATCGATGTCAATCAGCTGTGTTTTTCTATTGAAGCTTTACTAAAAGTTTACCCTGCCCAAGAGCTGGTCAGTTTCGATGCATTCTTTGAGCCAAGCTCTCAGCGTTACTTAATAAAATAAAAGATATCATCGTCCAATCTGCACAGTTGGCAGCGATAAATATATTGAGGCATTATGGACAGTCTACTTCCTTACTTTGAGCATGAGCTTAGTCTGTTTAATAAACAGTCAAAGGAGTTTGCCAAAAAATATCCAAAAATAGCCAGTCGGCTATTGATGGGACACGATACGGTAGATGATCCACATATTGAGCGGCTGATACAGGCTTTTTCGCTGATTAGTGCACGCATTAATAAGAAGCTGGACGATTCGTATGCTGATTTTACCGAGTCTTTATTGGAAGTTGTCTATCCCGATTATCTCAAGCCCTTTCCATCTGTCTCTATCGCGCAGTTTAATCTAGGCATACAGGGCAATGCAATGAATGAGGCGGTCCTAGTCCGCAAGCAAAGCACGTTTGCCAGCCAAAAAATAAATGGCACGCCTTGTCAATTTCAGTCAACCCAAGACGTGACCTTGCTGCCGCTACAGATAGACAGCGTCGACTTTGAGACACGCCAAGAAGTGTATGACAATCAGCATGGACTGCTTAACGGTTGCATTAGCATTAAGTTTAAAGCGCTTAATTCGAGCTTTGATTATCAAGCATTATTAAATCATCCATTAGATTTGTATATAGATGAAGACGCCAGTCAGGGCACCAGTCTGTGGGATCTACTAGGATGTGATATTAAGCAAACGCATCTGCATGGTAGGCAAGTCAATAAGATAATGGGCAGTCCGTTTGAGATTATAGGCTTTGATCCTGAGCAGCAAATTCTCCCCAGTCATCGAGTCAGTAATGCGGCCTCTGCTTTATTAAAAGAATACTTTTATTTTCCAGAGAAATTCAACTTTTTACGCCTCAATCTTGGTCGTACTTGCCCTGATTTAAAAATTGATAGTACTGGCTTTGAGATTCGCTGTTATTTTAAGTTTGATAAAAAAAATACCATTCGGCTAAAAAACCTGCAGCAACTGAGTGCCAGCAGTATTAAACTATTTTGCACGCCTGTGGTTAATTTATTCAAAGCCGCCGCCAAGCCCATCCAAGTCACCCATCGTTCTATCTATTATGATTTGGTACCCGATACCCGCGCGCTGTTTCAGCATGAAATCTATGAGGTCAATAAAGTCATAGAGTCCAAACAAAGCGACAATCGTTTGCTACAGCGTGAATACCATCCATTTTATGCGCTCAATCACTATGAGCAACAAGATGACGGTCGTTATTATCATATCAAACGTGACAAGGATATGGCTGAGTTTAAGCAAGGTTTTGAATATCAGATTATGTTTGTAGAAAAAAACCGTGAAGACTTGTCAGGCGCAGTGAGCATGAGTGCCTCTTTGTTATGTACCAATAGAGACTTGCCTGCACAAGTGGTATTCGGTCAAAGCCGCGGTGATTTGTTTAGCGAAGGGATGACGGGCTTTAGTAGTTTATCGTTGTTAAAGCAGCCGACTCGAACAGCTCGGTTTGAATATACCGGCGAGGAGCGTTGGCGCTTGATATCGCTGATTAGCCTAAACTTTTTATCGCTTGCTGCCCAAGATGCTGAGCTGATGAAAGAATATCTGTCGCTCTATGATATTACTCAATCTGCCTCTAACAAACTCTTGGTCGAAGGTATCGTCTCCGTCACCACCAGTATCAAAGCTCGACGTATTCAGCGTTTGCCGCAGCCGGGGTTTGTGCGCGGGACGCTGATTGATATTCAAATTAACCAAAAGAATTTCGCTGGGGTCAGCATTCGCCAGTTTGCCCATTTATTGGCGCATGTTTTTGGCTATCACGCCAGCTTAAATAGCTTTGTTGAAGTGTCCATCAGTGATGCCGTGACCAAAGAGGAGGTATATAGATGTCAACCACGCAGCGGTCTCAGTCCTCTTATTTAACTGACCTCATCGCCGCACCGCAATCCTATGAGTTATTGCAAGCGCTACGTTTGGTTCGCCATGAAGTCAGCATGGGTCATGCGCCTATTGAAGTGCGTTATCGTGCTTCCTTGTCATTGGCCTATCCGCAGGCTGAGATTGAGTCGATGTCACTCATTACCCAAGACCATATGGAAGACGGTGGCAGTTCAGTAAAAGATGGTCAATTAGAGGCTGGTTCATTAAAGGTTAGTTCATTAAAGGCTAGGCAGATAGAAGTTTACCCAGCAGTTATTGGACTGACTGGCCCATTATCTGCCTTGCCCGCGATGTATACCGATCATCTGGCGTCGCGGGTCAATCATGCAAAAGATAAAGCAGCACCAGCATTTTTAGATTTGTTCAATCATCGTTTGACAGATTTGTATGTGCAAGCAAGCTGGTTTTACAACTTGCCATTACAGTATGAGTTAAACAATAAAAAAGACAGCTATCTGCTGAGCTTACGAGCGTTGGCACGGCAGCCGAAGAAGCTAACGGCAATCGATAGCTTGATTGCCTATGCTGGCATGATTGCCCCAGGGCGTTTGACCGCTGACCAGTTGTCGCATGTGTTGTCGCATTTTTTGAACAGCACCGTCAGTGTCGAGCAATTCGTGCCCGAATGGTTTGATCTACCAGCAAGCGAGCAGACAGCCCTCGGTGGGCAGCATGCTGCACTTGGGGTATCTGCATTTTGCGGCGCGCGGGCCGTACAGTTCGATAGCAAAATTAGAATTGTATTTCATCAGTTGGATGCCAAACGCTATTTAAGACTGTTACCAGCAGGGGATATGTATCGCGTGATTATTGATTTTATTCGTAAATGGTGCGGTGTCTGCTTGGCGGTCGAGATGCAATTGGAGCTGGACAAGCAATATATAAGCCCTTTGTCATTATCAGAGAGCAGCTTTGGCGGCTTAGGGCAGGGTGGGTTTTTGGTATCTCAGCCTGCAACCGAGCACTATGATGATACCCGCTATGCGTTGCCTATTCAGTGATATTAATAGTACTAGTGATGTTAATAATGACGAGATTGTTGGTAATGCCAACCAAACGTTATAGCTAGAATTCATACCTAAAACTTATAAATTAATAGCGACAACCTATAACCATAACTTCCGAATTTATCGATAATGTGAAAGGAAAGAGTCTATGAGCCAGTTAAAAGCTGTAATTACCCGCTTGAGTCCGAGTTGCCGACAGTGTTTGCAGCAGGCGGCTAGGCTTTGTATCAATAATGGGCATCGCGAAGTTGACACCGTCCATCTATTGCATGAGCTGATTGCGACGCCGCACAATGATGTGGCTCAAATACTCAAAGTGAATAAAATCAATCAGCATTCATTACTAGCAGAGATAACGGATCTGCTCAATACTTTTGGTCAGGCAACAGGCTCAACCCCTGTATTTAGTCAAGACTTGATGGCGCTGTTAGAAGACGCATGGGAGCTGGCCAGTAGCCAACATAGTGAGCATAACCATAGCCCACTAGAGATTCGTTCCGGACATATATTATTGGTGCTATTGGCTTATGAGCGTTATCAGCCATTATTAAAAGCCCTTCCTGAACAGCTACAGTATATCGATCGTTTTACGCTAAAGGATGATTATGAGCATCAATGTCTTGGCAGTACAGAAGGCAGTGGCTCGGCTAACGTTAATCAAAGCGCAAATAAAAACACCCATAAAGATGCTGAGGCTAATACAGACAATCATGAGTCTTTAGACGCAGAGCAAGCAAATACCAAGCCAACCCCTGCATTAGATAAATATACCTATGATTTAACCGCTAAAGCTGATGCCGAGCAAATAGATCCAGTCATTGGCCGCGAGTTTGAAATTCACCAGCTTATCGATATTTTGATTCGTCGTCGCCAAAACAATCCCATCTTAACCGGCGAGGCTGGTGTCGGTAAAACAGCAGTGGTAGAAGGCTTAGCGCAAAAGATAGTCGCCGGTCAAGTACCTGATCAGCTCAAAGAGGTGACGATACGTAGTCTCGACATGGGGCTACTGCAAGCTGGGGCGAGCGTCAAAGGGGAGTTTGAAAACCGTCTAAAGCAAGTCATCGAAGAAGTACAAGCTTCGGTACAGCCGATTATACTGTTTATCGATGAAGCGCATACCCTCATTGGTGCTGGCGGGCAGGCGGGTCAAAATGACGCGGCTAACTTGCTAAAGCCTGCACTGGCTCGCGGTGAGCTCAGAACCATCGCTGCGACGACTTGGTCGGAATATAAAAAATACTTCGAAAAAGATGCGGCATTATCACGTCGCTTCCAAGTGGTCAAAGTCGATGAGCCTGATATCGAAACGGCAGTGGCGATGATTCGCGGTCTAAGTGCCAAGATGCAGGAACATTTCGGCATATTAATAGATGACGATGCGCTGCAGGCGGCAGTGGAGCTATCGGCACGTTATATCAGTGACAGGCAACTACCGGACAAGGCTGTTAGCGTGTTAGATACGGCGGCCGCACGGGTGAGCTTATCAAAGACCGCCATGCCCAATCAGCTGGATAAGTTACAAGCCAAAGGGTTGCAGCTAGAGCAACATATCAATAATCTCAGTCAGCAGCTTGAGCGTATCGGCGGCGTCGATGAAAAAGAAAAGGTCAGTCAAAAAATAGCGGTGCTTGATGAGCTGCGTCAGGCCAACCAACAAAGCATTGCTGATATGACCAGCCGCTGGCATGAGCAACGCAAGCTTAATGACCAACTTGATACGCTCAATAAACAATTAAATGGCCAGCTCAATACTGCTGATACGCTTAGTGCAAAAGCGCGCTTGGACAAACAAGTTGAGTATCAAAATACCGAGCAGTCGCTAAAACAGATACAAGAAACGCAGCGCCTTATTCATCCTGTATTGGATCGGCAGGTCATCAAGCAGATTATCTCAGATTGGACCGGTATTCCACTTAACGATATGGCAGGTAATGAGAAAAACCATATCTTAAATTTGGCTGATACCTTGCAAGCACGCATCATTGGCCAAGATCATTCTGTCGCCGCTATCGTCAAGCGGATTCATACCGCAAAAGCCCGCCTAGATGATCCCAACCGTCCGCAAGGGGTGTTTATGTTAGTAGGGCCAAGTGGTGTGGGTAAGACGGAAACCGCATTGGCGCTATCCGAGGTATTATACGGCGGTGAGCGTAATCTCATTACTATTAATCTATCAGAATACCAAGAAGCACATAGCGTTGCCTCATTAAAAGGCTCGCCGCCAGGTTATGTTGGCTATGGTGAAGGTGGCGTATTGACGGAAGCTGTCCGCCGTCGCCCTTATAGTGTGTTGCTACTCGATGAAGTCGAAAAAGCCCACCCAGACGTATTGGATTTATTTTATCAGGTCTTTGATAAAGGGATCATGGAAGACAGCGAGGGGCGTTTAATTGATTTTAAAAACACCCTTATTTTATTGACCAGTAATATTGGTTCAGCGCAGGTTATGCAGCAATGTATCAATACTGATCCGAGTATTACGGACTTTAGCTTACCCGACAGTGATAGCTTAAAACAGGCCATTAATCCGCATCTGTACAAAGCCTTTAAACCCGCGTTTTTAGGTCGTCTGACAGTGATACCTTACTATCCATTGACTGATGACGCGCTGGCAGAAATTATTCGCTTAAAGCTGGATAAAATCACTGGGCGTATTCGTGATAATTATGACGTCCCTTGTGTCATTGATCCGGAAGTGATCGAGCTGATTTTATCGCGTTGTCACGAGGTCGATTCTGGTGCACGTAATGCCGATGCGATTATCAGTCATACCTTGCTACCGCAGCTGGCGGGTCAGCTGCTTGCTCATGATGACAGTCAGAGTGTGCTAAAGAAGATTACAGTATTCGTCGATGAGGACGATAATTTTGCCTATCGTCTCGATACTGATGCCGTCGTGGCGCTCAATCAAATGGCGCAATACAGCGAAGATGAAACTGAAGATCAAGTTGAGAAATCGCCAAGCAAACCAATTTCAGCCAAAAAGTCTACCGTTAAAAAGCCTGCCATTAAAAAGCCGATAGTGAAAAAAACAGCCAGTAAAAAGGCTATTAAAGAGGAGTCATTATAATGAACACTGATAACTCTTTAGTAATTAATATTGATGCGCTTATCGCGCCAATTGGTGGCAGTCATCATGGCGTCGGTGAAGATCTGATATTTGATCCACGTATCGATGCCATCGTTGCTGCTCGTCAAGAAGATGATCCATTACTGGCGCAAGGCAATTGGGTCACTGAGCTAAAAGTCGCCGATTGGGACTTTGTGAAAAATCAGTGTGCCGATTTGCTCAGTCATACCAGTAAAGACATGAAGCTCGCACTTTGGTATGTCGATGCGTTAAGTCATACCGACCATTTAGCAGGTATCAGTCAGGGTTTGAGTCTATTACAGGCGCTGAATGATGAGTATTGGCTGACCATGTATCCGCCACTAGATGGCGAGGAAGACAGTATGGATATCAGGGCAGGGCTGCTGTCATGGTTCGTCAAGGCACTCACTGATGATATCAAACAGCTGTCGCTCGCTGATACTAAAGCAGGAAATTACAATTATAACTACTATCTAACCGCTCGTGATCATGACAAGCAGCGTCAGCAAAACCCCGATAGCGAAACGTCCAATCAACTAACGCTGAGTGACTATAATCATGCCATAAAGACCAGTAGTGAGACTTGGCAACAAGCACTCATGGCCAATCTTAGGGCAGTTACTGAGCAGTGGCAGACACTGACCGACCAGCTCAATAATCTGATGGGTATGGATGCACCAGTATTCGCACCAGTCACGGATTTATTGGTGGCACTGACCCAACATCTGCGCCCATTGATACCAGAGTATTCTGATGATAATAGTATGTCCGCTCAAGATAGCGTAGCCGATACTATGGACAGTATGGGTGATAGTGACAGTGCGATATCGGATAGTAGTGGGCAATCAGCTAGCACAAAAAATGTTACCTCAACCAGTTTTAATCCTAGTAACCGTGATCATCAAAGCAATCGTCAGCAAGCGCTTAAATTGCTGGGTCAAATTCAAGACTACTTTGCGACCAATGAGCCGCACAGTCCGGTGACCTTTTTGCTTGGTCGTGCTATTGATTGGGCGGATATGCCACTCGACCAATGGCTCACCCATATTATCAAAAACGAAGACCAGCTGGCGATGCTCTCTGACATGATTGGTATTCAACCCAAGCGTGATTCATCTGACGATGGTTAGTCACTGAATCAATTACTAACGAATGCTTGGTTAACTGGCAATCTATATACAATTTGTGATCTTGCAATATTAAACTTTCCACCTTTGGACTGATAGAGAAGGGCTTGTCATGGTATGGACTCAAACAAAGCGGCATGTGCAACTGAGTAGTGCCCATCCTGATATTGCCACCAGTCTCATTCAACAGGCTGACTTGGTTGAAAGCTTACTTGGGATGCCATTGCCAGACAGTGTCTGGAGTAAGCCCGCGCTTATGCCAGCACCTACTACCTATCCAAGTCCATACCATCAAGACCAACGACAGCAATCTTATCAAGAGCGCCAGCTTGCTCTTTATTGCGGCTATCGTATTAGCATTACCCTACTGCATCCACGAGCAGGACTGGATATAACGCAATGGCTAGGACAAAGCCTAGCTATTCATTGGCATACGGGTGACACGCTACTGCCAAACCAAACCCGCCACGGTTTCATCACCGAAGCAGTAGCCCTTGGCAGCAACAGCGGTATGGCCGCCTACCGCATTATTTGCGAGCCTACGTTAAGCCAGTTACGTTTATCTAGCCATAACCGCCGTCATCATCATCTCAGTCTCAGTGAGTTAATTACTCAAATCATCAGTCCATATGATATGAACGTTGAGATTGACGAGCGCCTCAGTGATGACAGCAACTACCATATTCAGCACAGCGTGCAATACAACCAAACCGATTTGGCCTATCTGACCCAATATCTTGCCCTCTACGGCATCACCGGCTACTACCGTCATGAGAGCGACAAGCACACTCTAGTCTTACTACCTAGTGATGGCGAAATATTACGTCCAGACACAAATGGTATTCAAAGTATCTTAAGTCAAAACCCTGCCAACCTTGCTGATAGACAAGACCGCATCACTGCCATTCGTCCGCGTATTGCTCAGCATACTCAGCAAAGCGACCTACATCGTTATGACAGTCGCTTGATGAGTACTTATACCGGCAGTAGCAGTAGCGAGCAACCTATCGACTCATCAAACAGCACGCATCAGCGCTTTTTGCACAGTCATAGCCGTTTTGATGATGACAGTCTCGATAAGCTTGCCACCCGCTACCAGCAGAACGCGCAGCAGCGTGCCAATCTAGGCAGCTTAACTGGTAATATCCGTCACCTGAAACTACCAAGCGCGCATCATATCGATGGCAATCCTTATTTAACCGATCCCGTCAGTCTGGTTTCTATTCATCAGCACATTAACAATCATATTCCGGCAGATTGGCTAGGTATAGCCGCCTTTGATCCTATTACATTACAGCCAAATACCGACCATGAAAATGATGACGACAACGTTCATCACGTTACGGCTTGTTATCTACCATTTCCGCACCATTATCATATTCCTTATGGGGAACAGCTTGCTACACTTGGACAACCGCATCCGAGTCTAACAGGTCTTATGAGCGCCAGTATTATTGACACCGATAGCAGCGCCATTACTCATGACCGCAACCACCGTGCTCATATTAGATATCACTGGCAGCAAGAAGAAGGCAATGAACAAAGCAGTCATCAAAGCCAAGACAGCGCCCATTGGATACCCATTGCTAGTCATTTAGTCGCTGACCACATGGGACAAACCCATCCTTTGCGTCATGGCCAACATGTCCTGATTGACTTCATCGGTGGCGACATTACTCATCCCATCATCATTGGCAGCACCCATAACGGCCAAGGTAACTCTGATGCTCAGCATAATAGCATCGTCAGTGACACCGATACCCTTGATGCTACCAGTCCGACTTGGTTTATCAATCAAAGCCATGCTTATCCTATTGATGGCATCAAGACCCAAAGTATCGATAGCAGCCGAACAGGCGAGGCCACCAAAGACAGCCTTATTAACGGTTATAACCAGCTGATGTTTGACGTTCATCCTGACAGTCCGCAGATTAACGTCTATAGCAGCAGCTTCCAGTCTAGCCTAACCATCGGACATCTGTATCAGCATAGCGACCACACTCGCGGTCAAGCGCGTGGACAAGGCATCAGCATCGAAACCCAAGCCGCAGCCAATATGCAAGGCAGCACAGGCATTCATATTAGTAGCCATCAATCAGGCAGTCAATCAAAGCGGCACATGAGTCATGACAGCCATAGCAAACTGCAAGCTGCTGACCAGCATCAACAAGCCTACACGCAGCTTGCCGAGACTCATCAGCCAGTGGGACTAGAGGGCAGCAGCAAAGCCAATAACACCGCAGAACAGCAAACACCGTTTGCCCAGTTTAGCAAAGACACTAACGATATTACGCTTAGCGAATCTGGACAATGGCAAAAAGCCAACCTGCTCATTGACTCCCAGCGTCATCTCGCACTGTTAAGTGGACAACATAGTCAGCATACCAGTACAGAAAGCACGCATAGCCACGCCACCGACAACACCCATCATCACAGTCAAACCCAGATGAATCAACTGGTGGCAGGCAATATTCACTACTACTCAAACAAAGCTCAGACCCATACCGCTGCTCATGGCGATGTGACGATACAAGCGCATCAAGCGCAAATGCGCCTTGATAGTGAGCAAGTTCTACGTATCCATAGCCGAGACAGTATTGAGATTATCGCGCCTGATACGCTGACCCTAAAAGCGGCAGGTAGCGGTATTGAGATAGCAGGGGGTAATGTAACCTTTATCACACCGAAGCAAGTGGGCTATAAAGCCAGTAAGGTGGATTGGGGGAGTGGGGGTGAAAGTAGTCCAACGATTACTATGCCGCAAGATGAGCTGGCTGACTGTGTTGCAAAGACAGAGAGTGCTGGCAAAAAAGGCGGAGCCGTCTAGCTATGCTAATACCAAAAGTAGAGTTTCTTGATGATATTCAAGCAACTGACGATTATCAAAAGCAACTTAATGCTTTATATCTAACAGTTTCTGATAATCAATATCAGCAGCTTACTGTACTTGTTGATCTGAATGCTTACGGCACAGCAGTTTTTGATTTATTAGACTGCGGCATAGATTTGCCATTCGAGCGCATCAAACGTATTCATCATACTTTCAAAGATGATTTAGTACTCATCGACATTCAACTCAATAGCAGTACTGGTCAGCGTTTACTAGAGCAGCTACTGGCATTGGCACTATATGAAAACACCTATGATATATCTGATCATCCGCATAGTATTTGCCTGTGGCTGTTTGATCAACCAATCACCGAAATGCTCAAACATAGTATATACCTGATAGGACAAGCATATGGGCTAGGTTCAAACAAACGACGCTATCTACGTTACTGGGATCCAAGAGTACTCGCGCTACTAACCCACATCTGGACAGCTGAGCAAAAACTACAGATATATCAATTGGGACTGGCGCACATTCATTATGTGGACTGGAACAATACCTTTAGACAGATAATGCTACCAACACCTATTGAGGTATATCCAACCGGTACGCGAACTGCATTAGAGCAACTTAAGCCATTACCTTTTAGATTTAGTCAACAGCAGTGGCAAGTGCTTGAGCAGGTGGAGTGGATGAATATGATACTGCGGCAATTAAAGGATCAGATGACCATGACGGACAATATTTTAAAGATAGTCATATCAGAAGCATTACTCATTGCTCAGCGTCAAATGACTCAACAGCAGGCTATTGATAATATTGTTAAAGACTTAGAGCAGTTAGAAGGGGTAGGGTATGAGTAAAGATATATCTGAAATTATGAAAGATATGACTAACGATCATAAAAAAGATTTAACAAGACAAAAGCAAGCTGAAATAGAACAAGCTCGAAAAGATCGTGAAAGAGAACGACATAACACTGTTCAAATTAAAGACGAAGATATCCCAGTAAGCTTAATTAGATATTGTGATTATGATTGTGAAAAGTTTGGCATTCCCATACTTCCTGTTTTTTTTAGTAGATTAGATTACAAATTGTCTTCTAAAGATGAAAGGTTTTTTGATCACCCTTTGACAAACAAATCTAGTAAACATGATGCGATTACTAGTATGCCTAATCGAACGTATTTATACGTTTATGTAGAGAATACAAACTCATGGATTGAGTACTACTGTGGTAAAGATGGCGCTTTTAGTATATTGAATATATATGAAAGATATGCATTAGAGACAACGGAACGTAAGACTGACGGTGATAGATATATTTATCAAGAGGAACATGCTGATCCAGATTCCGAGCAACCCTTTAACTGTTCAAAATCTGCGCACAGTACCTTAGCGACTAAATATATAACCGTAAATGTAGGAGATATAAATTGGTTAATGATTAGCCATACAAAACTGAGTAAAGGGGCTCTAAAAAGGTACTCTGATGATAAACAGCGACGAAGCAAACGAATGCAGAGTTTTGTAGGTAGAAGTCTAACTAACAATGTTAACACAGTAGAGATGACGAATAGAGAGATAGGCTATATTGAAAGTTTTTATCGTCGTAAAGAGTTATCAAAAGAAAGTGGCAGCCTTGATTCAAAAACGAATATGCAAGAAAAGTCTTCGGATGCAGTACATACATATTCTCAAGAGGATCATTCCAAAACAGTAGCTGCAGTTAGTTATACAGACTCTTATGAGGTCAAGGGTCAAAGTCAGATAGCTAATAAACTGTTCGAACATATGAATAACATTGCTATCTTGAATAAGAGAATACTACCTGAAAGCAAACCCATGATGGTCGCCCTACCAGATCCTGTAGGCGAAGTGATCGCGGCAGCAGAGAAGCGAAATTACTTACTTAGCCAGCTCAGTGAGATATCAGAAGACAAAGACCATAGTCGTAAAGTTATTAATGCTTTGATTATAAAAAATCTTGAAAAATCGAGCATAAAGACCACTCAGTTTGAAGATAAAAAAGTATTTAACTGGGGGGATAGTGATTATGTAGGGACATTACTCAATATAGGTTTTTCAGATACTGATCCAGATGATTTAATATACCCCCACATTAATATCAGTAGCTACAAGTCTTATCTAAAAGCTTCTCAAAAAATAATTGACCTTAAAAATAAAATTGTTAGTGCTCGTCAAGTCTTTGTCAAAGCCATTACTAGTGAAGAGTTTAAATTCGTTCTAGAAAGTGATTTCGATATCGAGCTTTTACATGATGAGGAAACAGCTAAAGGCTTCGAAGCTATAGTCGCGGGTTGTACTGCTGGTTGCGGTATTGATGATAGTAATCTTGGAATACCGCAAAGTATCCTTGATGCGTTTGAAACTGCTGCACCTAAAAGTAACGTTGCTGCCGACGAGGAGTTTAAAGCAGCATTATTACCTCAACTTAGTGCAGGTATTGATATAAACCAGAACTGGCTACTCAAAGCGCTCGGTGGCTTAGATAAAGAGTTGGTTGAAATACTCTATAACTTTAGTAAACAAGATAGAGCTTCGGAAGCAACAGGTGCAGGTATTGGCTACATCAGTGAAAAAATCAGCGTAACTTGGCTGAATAAAATTACAGTAGATAATAAACGTAGTGCCCTTGAAAACAAAGATAAATTAATCAAAACTTTAAGTCAAAACTTATTGAAGCTCAGTTTTTACGATCCAAAAGCTTTTCGGGCTTTGTATAAAACACTTGAACTTAGTATCTATGGTCATTCAGGAGTAGTGGTCGTTCCTATAAAGATTACGGCCACAGCAGATACTATGGCTGCCTTTGCAAATTTCGCCTTAGGTGCAGTATTTCCGAAATCAGTAGTTAGCAAAATTAACGCCAAGGCTAATAAAGCTAGACAAGGTATCACCAATGTTGTGGAAGCTGCTACCGATACTACGATTGTACGTACTCCAAAGATTAACAGTCCGCAGCAATCTGAAACTTTTGTTGCATACTATTTTGATGAAGCTTATTCAACAGGTAAAGGGATGGATTCCTTAAACCAGCTAAATGACGGTCAACGATCCATTAACCTTGACAAGCTAGATGCTAAAGCATTAGCAGCTGAAGCCATTAAGTGGCACAATAATGTCCAAAAAGTAGCGAATGGGGGTATAGGTGTAGTGTCTGGTTTTATCGCATATTTCCAGTTAAATGCAGTGATTGCCAGTATGCCAGCCATTGCCAGATTGAAATACGCAGGTAACCCGCTACGGCTAACGGAGGTGCAGTTAGGGACAATAAGCTCAGGGCTTGCACTGGTCACCGCTAGTATGGATGTTACCGCTTCAGGCGCAGGCGTACTGGGCAAAACCGGTTTTGCAAATAGACTGGTATATCGGGCAGGGTGGATAGGGATAATTGGCGCAACATTTGAGGTGGGCAGTTTAGCCATTTATGGCTATCGTAAGTTTAATGATGGTAATGTAACATCTTCAGCGTTAACAGTAGGTTCAGCTTTCTCGATAGGTGCTTCAGCTTATGCTGGATTAAACCTAGGGTTGTTAGCGATAGCATCGCCAACTGCGCTGCCTGCGTTACCATTATTGGCAATAATGTTCGTTGGCATGACGCTAAGTTATGTCTTTCAACGCTTGGCCTTCAAATTTGATGATAAAAACAATACCTTGATAGAATACTGGCTAGACAACAGTGTCTTTGGTCATAAAGCCATGCGAGGACAAGACTATTATCTGATAAATCCGTTCCAGACACAGTCAGCGTTTATCAGTTTGGAGCAAGATATTAGTGGCTTTATCACCGCTTGCACCTTATTTTTAGCCAATAATCGCCTGCAAACCTTTCAAGGTAGGATGCCTGTGGAGCACAAAGCAAACTCAAATAGTGAGATAAGGCTGCCACCAGTATTTGAAAGTGTGCGAGAGCATCTGACCTTATTCGAAAGTAAGATACTCATTGGAAACTGGGATAAAGCAAGCCAGTTGACTATAGAAGTAGTCGCTGACAAAAATGGTAGCGAACAAAGCCTATATAAAGCGACATTCTATAACTCCGCCACTGGCAAACCCTCTGCTAGTAATATCACATCACTGGCTATCGAGGAGTTGATGCCTATAGTGACTCAAAAAGAGTCAGAACATCAGTTTTTCATTGATACGCAGTTATTAAAGTTTGAACCCCATAATATTAACAAGGCAAAGGTGATTGTTACTTATACTCCTGATACTAGCCGCAATCCGCCATACCCTCTAAAAGACGTTAGCTATTTAGACAATAATAGCTACTAAAGAAAGGTTGCAAATAAAACAATGATCTACAATCCTCCTAATAATACCCATCCTATCGAGAAACTCCTTAGTCGACCTTATGAGGAAACCTTACCTGCTTATCGAGAAAAGATACCTAGTATAGAGAAGCTAAGCCGTTATGTGCATGAAGTAAATCCAGATTATCTACTGTTTCATCCGATTATTAATTCACATCAATTGGTTAGTTTTTTAATGGCTTATACCTTTAGTTGGATTTTTGGGCAAGGTTTTTTTTTCTTTCTAGTAGTAATATTTAGTTATATATTTGTCAAGAATTTTGAATACGCAGCGTTGTTTTTAATAATCATGCTTATCTTGTTTCTGATAGTTTTTGGTTTTGGATCATACTTGGTTTTAAGTCAACTTAAAGATAAGAGATCCTACTACAATAAAATCTTATTATTAAAAAGCACCCAACAGATTGCCTATTACGAACACAATCGCAAGCAAGCTCCTATTTTTCATCTTATTAACTACAAAGACATTGTTGCTTCGGTTCGACGTAATAATGGCGTTGTCTTTGAAGCCCTGAACTTGCATGTGACTGACCCCAAAACAAAAGAAGTTGTTCAAAGTATCAATCTTGAAGACATGCAGCTAAGTCCTTATGACCAATGGTCGTTTATCCGTACCTATATGGAACGTCCAGCAAACGAGCTGCCGCTTGACCCCCCGATATGCCCACGCCTGTCCAACCGATGTCAGTACCTCGCTCCTTGCCTGTGCTGACATTGCTCAAGAAAAAAAGAACAAAGACTTAACAGGGCTACGTCATGAAGTGACGGTTATGGGCTGGTTGCGAGCTTGTACTATTAGCTTTTTAGACCTTGCCGAAGGCAACATTTATCAATCGAGTGCCAACTCAGCACTACATCCTGAAGTGCAACGCAGACTCATGTGGGATGGTCAAAACAATCCGTATAACATCTTACCTGTCACCGCAGAGCGCCAATCAGCCTTTGCTAAGCAAAATAAAGCCGTTAAGCGGAAATGGTATTCAGGCATTGCTATTAATGCAACGTGGTTTATTGGCTCGATACTGTATGTGATGTTAGTAATTGCTTAGATGAGAAATTATCAGCCAATGTCAATTAGACAATACGAGAACCAATAAAAAATGAATAACTACATCATCAGACCTCAAGAAATCTATTGACTGGAGCGCTATAGTTCAGCCGCTTACTTTGAAGAGATGCGCGATGCTTTTGCGAATATGCTGAATACGCTCTAGAGCTGTTTGTCAATGATTTACCGTTTGATTACCGTACGCGTCCTATCAACAGACAACCTGATATTGTCTGGGGCGAGCGGGTATTGCCGAATTTACGCAATACTTTAGACAGTCTTAACGTCGGCTATCAAGAGCTGTTAAAAGGAGACTTAGCGGCAATAGGCTATGGCGGTAATGTAAAAAGTGATTTTCGGGCTATCAGTATGGATTACGATATCGACTGGATGCCTGAGCAGCAACAACTGGATTATTATAAATGGGAAAGAGAGGCAAGCTTACGTGCCTTTAACATGAAAATAACCAGTTACTTTGGCTGGTGTCTTTACGGTTTAATAGAAAATTACAGTATTGAATCAAGAGGACCGCTCAATCCACCTGAATCAAGGCCTATCTATAGCCTAAACCAACAATATAGCGTTAAGACAGATGAGATCGTCCCTGTTGCAGGCATTTATGTACCAAATCGAGCAGATGCCAGTGCCCAAGTGCTATTAGATGGCATGTTAGCAAATGAAGCTAATGTCGGTTATGATCCTGATACGACACACGCTGTCGGTGATGCAGCGGTCACGTGGATGCTAGTCGAGCGTATCGCTGATAGTGGTGGTGGCAGTAGTGCAATACCGGAATCTTCACGTTGTGAGGCAGATAAGCCCTGTCCGCAGACGGGTCTTTGGTGGTCACCTGCGAGTCAGGAACTGCAGCACTTTCAAGCAGATGACATCATGCCAGACATGACTATAGAGATATGGGAAACCATTTGGTATTTTAATGAAACCAATCCGATGGATATTCAACCTACTACTAATTATATAAAAAGGGAAAGAGTAAGGCGCCCCAAAGCTTACAAACGACACAATGGAAATGCGTATTTAAATAGCTATGTTAAATATGCATTTCTTACTATTATCATAATAGATACCACAATTCTGCTTTTTGTTGAACACACCTGTGGACCAGTGGTCTATGGGCAGTTATTAAAGGCTATCTTTATGCAGGCGCTGTGTTTGTTTATGCTCACGGATTCCAAATTGTTACTTGCGTTAGCTAGTATCGTCAATAGGCCGCTTGTGTTTGCTGATATTGCCAATAGACCGTTAGCTATAGTAAAACCCACTTAAAAGTGTTATAAGCTAATTATCAAATCCAATTGTTATTATAAAGACCATGACTTACTCACTAGATTTTCGTAGACAAGTACTAAAAAGCTTAGACGAGGGTATGACCTTTGTTCAAGCGGCTGAATTCTACAATCTCAGCCCAACCACCATACAAAACTGGAAGAGACGTGTTCATAGCAAAATAACCAGGCAAACTAAGCCCTATAAAATACCAGATGACGTGCTACTTAATGACGTCAAAGAACATCCTGATGATTACCAGTATGAGCGAGCACGTCGTTTAAACTGTAGTAAAACAGGTATTTATCACGCCTTAAAGCGTCTTGGCATCAGTCAAAAAAAAGACACTGGAGTATCCAAAAGCGTGCCCGATAAAAAGAGCGACTTATCAAGGTAAGCTGGAAAGTTTTACGCACCAAGGCTACCCCATTGTATATATGGATGAAAGTGGCTTTGAGGCTGAAACCATTCGTCCTTACGGCTATGCACAGATAGGCAAACCTTGTATTGATCGCTACAACTGGCAAGCAAAAAAGCGAACTAACGTCATCGGTGCTCTCTATGAAAAGATACTGTTTGCGCTTGATTACTTTGAGCACAATATTAACAGCAGCACATTCTACTACTGGTGCAAACACACGCTGATCCCAAGTCTTAAAACCAAATGCGTGATAGTCATGGATATGAGCGAGGATAAAGCAAAGCACTGCTTTGCCCGAGCGCAAGGCGAGAGCTGTGCTCGAGTGACTCGGTTTCATAAGAACAAACGCATTCAAAAGCTACTCAATAGACATGGGCATCGTATTCTCTGGCTGCCACCGTACAGCCCAGACTTGAACCCTATCGAGAAAAAATGGGCTCAGGTGAAGTTTCTACGCCAAGGCTGGATGCAAAATGACTTATCTAAATTATTTTATGATATTTGTCCTGGCCATAACAGTTTTATTTTGAACTGACTATAGCTTTCATAAGCGAGTCCAAAGACTACTCAACAGGCACGGTCACAGGCTTCTATTCTTACCGCCTTACAGTCCTGATCTAAATCCCATTGAAAAGAAATGGGCTCAAGTGAAGTTTCTACGTCAAGGTTGGATGGAAAACGACTTATCTAAATTGTTTTATGATATTCATCCAAAACATAACTCTTTTATGGTGCAGTGACTATACTAGGAATTAAGCTGTGAAAAAAATAAGAGTATTTTTACATTTATTATCATTTATATTCTTTACCTCATTGCTTTTCTATTGGTTTTTAAGCGATATGGATAAATCAAAAAATGAAATTTATGGAGTTTTAGGTGCTTATTTATTATTTGTAATTCCTCCTATTCTAAGTTTAGCGTTACAGTATGAAGTAAGTAAAGATAGGATGTTTTTTATTAAATTTATAAATAGTAATACTGAAAATCTGAAGATGGACGACTACCTTCGTATTTCTTTCCTATTGTTTTATCATCTAGGAGCCTATACTGGTGTTGAATTAAGAAAAATATTATTAAAAAAGAATTATAGAAAGACAGATATGGTGCATTTAGAGTTGATAGGAGAGATCATTAAGAGAAAAAAAATTCTGCTGGCCATATTGATGGTTCAGTTAATAATGATAATTGCACTGTTTAGTAGTTATTTTTTTATAAAATAAGATAATGTCCGAAAGAATAAAGGTAAAATCCGAGAGCAAGTTAATGCCATTATTATTGATAATATTAAAAGTAGCATAGAAGCTGTTAATCAATCATCAGTTCATGAACAACATGGTTATTCAAGAGCAGGACTTAGTCGTAATCATAAGGAAGTATCAGTAGTTGGACGAAACATCTATAATTACATTAACGAATCAAAATTCAAAGCTGTCTTAGCATCTGCAAAAAAAAGCCGTAAAGATAAAGAATCTATTGCCAAAGCTAGGCAAGTATTCATAGATACCATTGGCTATGACAAAAACAAACAGGGCACACTAGACTTCGCTTTTGTCATGCGTGAAGACTTTATAGAAAATGATCCAGACTGTCACGCAGGATATGCCCAAATTATCGCTGAAGCGATTCAAGGTATCGGTATTGATGAAAGTAACATTGGCATACCAGATGCCATATGGGCAGACTATAAGTCCGAGCAAGCAGCAGGCATAACAGCCAAGCAAGAGTTTGAGCAGACGTTATTACCCTGTCTCTCAGGAGAAAAACCACCTGAAGACAATTGGCTATCTAAAGCCTTAATCGGCCTAAATTCCGAAGATAATCACAAAATGCAAGATGCGCCAGCATATGAAAACTTCGCGCGCGCGAGTGACTTTATTGGTACAGCAACAACTGGTCACTTGAACATACGCTAAAGCAATTTGACCATGCTGTGGCTGGCGAAGATATTGACCTACGGGATAACTAAATGATAGACATCAATGGCAGAAACCCCTTTGCAAAATTTACTTATAGAGAAGTTAATCAAAAGCTAGATAATAATTTTGGAATGGGCTTAGGTGGTCGAGTCAGAGAGCTTAATGACTTTAAATGGCTTGATAAAAACCATCGTTATGACGTACCACTTTATCCTCAGCGTACCGTCGTACAGTTTAATTCCACCTATATGGAGTTAACAGGACGTCAAGATAGAATACGCGGGGATGTCACGTTTAAGGCGCTATCAGAATGCTGTCGATATTGCCTCAAATGAGTTCGTTAAGATAATAGAACCGCGAATAGCAGCAGATAGTATATCGAACAAACTAGCTACGGGTGGTACATTGGTGCAGGCTATAGCCTGTATGAGCTTGGCTGCTGGTATTTATAGTAATTCTACAGAGCAAGGACTACAAAAAGCAATGGTATCTGAGAGCGGTGCAAAGCTTATTGCTGGTATCGGCTTTTTATATGGCGGAATATTAGATCAACGCGGTGCTATACAAGGTATAAAAGTTAAAAATCCAGCACTTTCAGCTGCGACAAAAGAATCACTAGATGAATCTATTGCTAAAAATGCTACATGGGCGAAAAGACTTAACATAGGCGCTGCTGTTATATTCTCTGGCTTTGATTTTTACCATGCCTATGATGAAGCTGCAAATAAAGGCAATGCAATAATGTCAGGACTATATTTTGTGTCTGGAGTTTCAGGTATTGGTGCAGTAGTGGCAGTCGGTTTAGAAGGTGGCATAATATTATTTGGTGCTAGTATCAGTTGGACAGGTATAGGTATCGTCTTATTTGTTATTGCTATTGGTGTTGGATTTTTAATCGCTAGATTCACTTTATCGCCTATTCAAGAATGGATACAGAACAGTATTTGGGGCAGCGATAGCCTACAGTTATCTCATGCAGCAGATATAGCAGCGTATAAAGCAGCTATTGAAAGTATAACAGCAACATCCGATGATAATGATCAATCAACCAGCAGTGGCTCAGATACTAGCAATAGCTCTGTGAATTCAACAAACAATCAAAAAGCTACATCTAACTCTAATACTGATATACCTGATTATCAATATTTTGAAGCTGACAAGCCACTCGACTATAAAGATATTGAGTATGAGCCTGTTGAGTATAGTCCCGAAGTAAAACGAGAGCTTGAACTTGCGAGACAAAGCCTTGAAAGACAAAGTGACGATTATAAAATTACAGGTATTCCACCAACACCAACACCAACACCAAAATCAAAAGAAGCATTTAGCGTAGATTTCAGAAAAGGTGACCGAACTGAACTTGTCATGAAACAAAAAGATACTCTACCTATTCATGATCAAAAAGCGGAAGAAAAAGCACGAAGACTGAAAAAACTACGACGTCAATTAGAGGCGTTAGAGAAGAATAAAAACTAACGTCTATTTTAGTTTATATCGTGTTTAAATCAAAACTTTCATGAAAATGACTACATAATTGAGAACTTGAGACTACATTATGCTTATTGACCTTGCTGGACGTTCAAAAAACAAAACTTATAACACTATAGGTCAGCCCTATAAAAAAGAGTATGAGGTCCACCGCTTATACCAGCAACAGAACTACGAATTACCACTACGTCCACAGCGTACGGTTGTACAGTTTAACAGTACTTCTATGGAGTTGGTCGATAGATGGGAGTCTGAAAAAGGTTCATTAGTAGTAACATATACATTAGGCTTACTATTAGGACTCTTTGGATTAGGTGTATGCACTTTAATATTTTTTAAAGAGTTATTTGATCATGGTTTTAACTGGGCTATAGTAGCTTTTTTTATCTTAATAGTTATATTAATAGCAGGTGTTTGGCTCGGTATAAAAATACTAAGCCGCGAATTATTTACCTATACCTATTTCCCAGTACGCTTTAACCGCAAAAACGGTAAAGTCTATGTTATTGGTGCGAATAAACAAGTGGAAACCTACGACTGGAACAAACTAAAGATCCATATGCAGAACGATATCAACGCTCCTTGGGATGTACGCTGTTGTGACGTAGATAATGCCGGTATTATTCAGCGCACCTTTAGCTTACCTTTTAGACATACCAGCCCTAATGAGTTTTTAAAACACCACTTTGCCTTTGTCAACGCTTATATGAACAGTAAGACCGACAAAGACATTAAACAAGTGGCGGACAGTATCAGACATGTCTTTCCCATTCATCGGCGCAAAGAGATCTTGCAAGAGAGTATTGAGCGCAGTCGGTTTGAATATCATAGCAGATGGAAAGATATGGAATACCCTGAAACTAGCTTGAAAATCGATTTGCACTATCTAGCGTCCACGCCTTTTTGGTTACTAAAGCTATTGGGACGTCGCTTAGCCGTATTAACCTGTACCACACCGCACTTTCCTTTTGAGATAGAGGCTGAGTGTGATATAAATCCTAATGATAAATTTGATTTAAATAAAAACCCGCCCAATCCGCCAAGGCGAGAGTACAGCTTACTAGAGAAAGCAGGTATTGGCGTGCTACTTGTCATAGGTTCAATTATTGGCTTGTCTGTCTTTGCCTTATTTATAGATATCATGGGCGCGGCAAGACCGCATGGCGACTATCCAAGCTTCTTTAAGATGCTTTGGGATGTATTGTTGTTTCGGTGGTTGTGAGTTTAAATACTAAACTAGTCATTAAAATTAACTATGAGAAGAGTGATATAGAAGTTACATAGCCATAGATAGGGAATAAGAAGTTTTTTATCAAACCGTGCCCATCCTGATATTGCCACCAGTCTCATTCAACAGGCTGACTTGGTTGAAAGCTTACTTGGGATGCCATTGCCAGACAGTGTCTGGAGTAAGCCCGCGCTTATGCCAGCACCTACTACCTATCCAAGTCCATACCATCAAGACCAACGACAGCAATCTTATCAAGAGCGCCAGCTTGCTCTTTATTGCGGCTATCGTATTAGCATTACCCTACTGCATCCACGAGCAGGACTGGATATAACGCAATGGCTAGGACAAAGCCTTGTAGTGGTCAACTAATTTAGGACACCTGATAAGAGGTTTTTATTAAAGTATCGTTTCTCTTTTTCTAGCGGTGTTAAATAATCGTTGAAAGTATGCGGTCTCACGGTTTGATAATAGCCCCAGATATAATTACTGATGGCGATCTTAGCTTCAGTAATATTCTCATAACCGCCCTTTGGCATCCATTCAGTCTTAAAACTTCTAAAGAAGCGTTCAGTAGGCGCGTTGTCCCAACAATTACCACGACGACTCATACTCTGTGTCATACCTTCACAACTCGCCACGGATTCAGCAAACTTCTTACTGGTGTAATGGGTTCCCTGATCAGAGTGAAACAGCACTCCAATTGGCTGTAAGCGCGTCTGATATGCCATCTGCAGCGCTTTGGTTGTCAGCATACTGTCAGGCGAATCTGACACGGCAAAGCCAACAATACGACGGGCATATAAATCTAAAACAACAGCTAAATAGCACCAGCCGCCTTTGATACGAATATATGTGACATCGCCCGTCCAGACTTGATTGGGTGCTGTTTGACTGAAATTTCTATTTAAGATATTGTGATGCGTTTTATGCGCCTCGTCAGCGTGCTTGTATTTATGCATCTTTAACTGACAGCTTTTAAGCCCCATCTGCGCCATGAATTTACCTGCTATATAGCGGGTCAGCTTGATGCCGTGTTCATTCATTAGTATGGCGGCAATGCTGCGAGCGCCTGCTGATTGCTTTGAGTCGTTAAATATTTGACGAATTAATGCCTTGTGCTTGACGGTTTCAAGACTGATGGGCTTGGGCTGCATGCCATAGTAGTAATTGCTTTTCATCACGCCAAACAGCTTGAACAAAAGGCTTTTACTCACCTGTTTATCTTGCTCTGCCAGATTTCTTATCAACGATAGCCGTTCAGACTGTCCAATGCCAGCAGAGCAGAAGCCTTTTTTAGAATGTCACGCTCCATAGTCAGCCGCTTAACTTGTTTGCGCAATTCTTGAAGTTCTCGCTGTTCATCCGTTAAAGCGTTGCCGACTTTAGGTGCTTGGCCACTCATTTCTTGACGGTATTGACTCAGCCATTTCTGCAAGGTGGATTTACCTATCCCTAAGGAATCGGCCACATCAGGTATGGTGCGGTTGTGATCAACAACTAAGCTGATGGCTTCTAATTTAAATTCTCGGGTATATTGATTGCGTTTGTTGGTCATACTATTTTCCTCTTTGGGTTAGTATAAACCTCTTACGTGCTGTCCTAATTTATTATGCCACTACACCTAGCTATTCATTGGCATACGGGTGACACGCTACTGCCAAACCAAACCCGCCACGGTTTCATCACCGAAGCAGTAGCCCTTGGCAGCAACAGCGGTATGGCCGCCTACCGCATTATTTGCGAGCCTACGTTAAGCCAGTTACGTTTATCTAGCCATAACCGCCGTCATCATCATCTCAGTCTCAGTGAGTTAATTACTCAAATCATCAGTCCATATGATATGAACGTTGAGATTGACGAGCGCCTCAGTGATGACAGCAACTACCATATTCAGCACAGCGTGCAATACAACCAAACCGATTTGGCCTATCTGACCCAATATCTTGCCCTCTACGGCATCACCGGCTACTACCGTCATGAGAGCGACAAGCACACTCTAGTCTTACTACCTAGTGATGGCGAAATATTACGTCCAGACACAAATGGTATTCAAAGTATCTTAAGTCAAAACCCTGCCAACCTTGCTGATAGACAAGACCGCATCACTGCCATTCGTCCGCGTATTGCTCAGCATACTCAGCAAAGCGACCTACATCGTTATGACAGTCGCTTGATGAGTACTTATACCGGCAGTAGCAGTAGCGAGCAACCTATCGACTCATCAAACAGCACGCATCAGCGCTTTTTGCACAGTCATAGCCGTTTTGATGATGACAGTCTCGATAAGCTTGCCACCCGCTACCAGCAGAACGCGCAGCAGCGTGCCAATCTAGGCAGCTTAACTGGTAATATCCGTCACCTGAAACTACCAAGCGCGCATCATATCGATGGCAATCCTTATTTAACCGATCCCGTCAGTCTGGTTTCTATTCATCAGCACATTAACAATCATATTCCGGCAGATTGGCTAGGTATAGCCGCCTTTGATCCTATTACATTACAGCCAAATACCGACCATGAAAATGATGACGACAACGTTCATCACGTTACGGCTTGTTATCTACCATTTCCGCACCATTATCATATTCCTTATGGGGAACAGCTTGCTACACTTGGACAACCGCATCCGAGTCTAACAGGTCTTATGAGCGCCAGTATTATTGACACCGATAGCAGCGCCATTACTCATGACCGCAACCACCGTGCTCATATTAGATATCACTGGCAGCAAGAAGAAGGCAATGAACAAAGCAGTCATCAAAGCCAAGACAGCGCCCATTGGATACCCATTGCTAGTCATTTAGTCGCTGACCACATGGGACAAACCCATCCTTTGCGTCATGGCCAACATGTCCTGATTGACTTCATCGGTGGCGACATTACTCATCCCATCATCATTGGCAGCACCCATAACGGCCAAGGTAACTCTGATGCTCAGCATAATAGCATCGTCAGTGACACCGATACCCTTGATGCTACCAGTCCGACTTGGTTTATCAATCAAAGCCATGCTTATCCTATTGATGGCATCAAGACCCAAAGTATCGATAGCAGCCGAACAGGCGAGGCCACCAAAGACAGCCTTATTAACGGTTATAACCAGCTGATGTTTGACGTTCATCCTGACAGTCCGCAGATTAACGTCTATAGCAGCAGCTTCCAGTCTAGCCTAACCATCGGACATCTGTATCAGCATAGCGACCACACTCGCGGTCAAGCGCGTGGACAAGGCATCAGCATCGAAACCCAAGCCGCAGCCAATATGCAAGGCAGCACAGGCATTCATATTAGTAGCCATCAATCAGGCAGTCAATCAAAGCGGCACATGAGTCATGACAGCCATAGCAAACTGCAAGCTGCTGACCAGCATCAACAAGCCTACACGCAGCTTGCCGAGACTCATCAGCCAGTGGGACTAGAGGGCAGCAGCAAAGCCAATAACACCGCAGAACAGCAAACACCGTTTGCCCAGTTTAGCAAAGACACTAACGATATTACGCTTAGCGAATCTGGACAATGGCAAAAAGCCAACCTGCTCATTGACTCCCAGCGTCATCTCGCACTGTTAAGTGGACAACATAGTCAGCATACCAGTACAGAAAGCACGCATAGCCACGCCACCGACAACACCCATCATCACAGTCAAACCCAGATGAATCAACTGGTGGCAGGCAATATTCACTACTACTCAAACAAAGCTCAGACCCATACCGCTGCTCATGGCGATGTGACGATACAAGCGCATCAAGCACAAATGCGTCTTGACAGCGAACAAGTACTACGCATCCATAGTCGAGACAGTATTGAGATTATCGCCCCTGACACGCTGACCCTAAAAGCGGCAGGTAGCGGTATTGAGATATCGGGTGGTAATGTGACCTTTATCACGCCTGCTCAGGTAGGCTATAAGGCGAGTAAGGTGGATTGGGGTAGTGGAGGTGGTATTGGCTTTCCTGCTGTACATTTGCCAACGGCAAACCTGCTTGAGAATAGTGAAATAATTAACCCATTAGTAAAGGTATTTCCACACATTTTCCCACCTTGTCATAATATTCTAGCTTCTATTGAAAAGTTAGATGGCAGCCGTTTCGAGAGCTGTAATGAACTCAAATTTACAAGTGGTATGATTGCTGAGAAATGGTTGGCTGCTAATGGAAAAATTTATTTTATTCCTCAATCTGATATTGCAGGCAATTACACTATATTTATAAATAATGAGCCTTACTCATTAAGTGACGATGTTTTTTTATCTGAACAACCAAAAGATATTATCCAATCTACTTATGATCAATTACAAGTCTTGAATGACATGGGAGCGCAATATGAATCTGAATTTGGGAAAGGAAGTAGTTGCGATATATCATTAAATACAGGTTTAAATAGGTATAGCATAATACTTGATTATATTGAGTCAGCTAATTGGAACCGAGATGATATGAATAAGTTGATTAATATAATGCAAGGCGTATCTATAGATTTTACGGAGAAATACTAATGCCGAAAGCTGCTCCCATATATGAAGAATTGACAGGAGGTGTTCATATTGTCACTTTACCTGGTTCTAGCATAAGAATGACTCCAATACTTCAAAGAGGAACATCGGTACCTTGGCATTTTAGGCATACTGTAGAAGAGGCTCAAGAAGAAGGAGGTTTTGACGTTTGTATTAATGCTCAGTGGTACGATCTTTCTCTTGGTACTACAGGCAATGAAGGAATTGCTGTATTGGGTACAGGTGAAAGATATGGTAGTAGTTTTCCTAGCCTATGGAGCGTTTCACAAACTAGTAACTATAAGTGGGTTGTTCAATACGGAGATCCGCCCAGCAACGCATACACGGGTATCGGAGGATTATGCCCTCTAGTTATTGACAACTTAAAATATGGCGAAAACAATCAATACAGTCGTCAACTTGTTAATTCTGTTCCGAGAGGTGAGCCATTAGCGCGTCATAGACAGTTCCTTACGCAAAGAAGTTCTGCTAGATTTGCAGCATTAAATATTGCAAAAAATAAAGGTAAGGCAGGATTTGGAATACTGTTGGACGGTAGTGTTGTAGTGATTGTTGAACAGGATGATACAGCTAAATTAACATATTATGAGTTTCGAGACTTGTTTGTAGAACGTAACTGTATTCATGCAATGGGATGCGATGGTAGTGACTCGGTTTTTTTATATTATGACAACACTTGGGAAGTAAGCGCTAGTTTCATAAAAAATAATACTCAAACCTCTGGACTAGGATTTAGAATTGATGGATAGCTATAAAAAGAATAAGCTTAAAATTGTGTTTTTTATTATATTACTCTCTATGTGTATCGTATTGAATATTACCTATGTTTCAGTTTTCTTATTAGAATCCAAATATAGTTTTATTTGGTTATGGGCTTCTAAATCGTCAGCAAAAATTTATCAGTTATATTATATAGCTTTTATATTTAACTGTTTAATTTGTATCATTTCTTTGTCAATTCCAGTTTTTCTATCTAAAACCTTACAAAAAATTATTTTAAGGCTTTTTTGGTTTCTTATCATACCGATTTTAATTTTAACTATAAGAGCATTTGTAGGATTTGTAGTTTTTGATCTAGAACTATACCCATTTGAACCATCAAGTTATGTAGAGCAAACCGATATATCGTCTGAATATTATAGCAAGATGTATTGTAATTATTGGAGTTTTGGTGTAGATAGTAGTTATTCACATCCAGAGTTATGCGGTAGGCCGAATTAAAAATATAAAAATGAATAACTACATCATACGACCACAAGAGATTTATCTACTAGAGCGCTATAGTTCACCCGCTTACTTTAAAGAGATGCGCGATGCCTTTGCGAATATGCTAGAAGCTGCTGAATATGCATTGGAGCTGTTTGTCAACGATTTACCCTTTGATTACCGTACGCGTCCCATCAATAGACAACCTGATATCGTCTGGGGCGAACGGGTATTGCCAAATTTGCGTGATACTTTGGATAGTCTTAATGTCGGTTATCAAGAGCTGTTAAAAGGGGATCTAGCGGCAATAAGATATGGCGGTAATGTACAAAGTGATTTTCGGGCTATCAGTACGGATTATGATATCGACTGGATGCCAGAGCAGCAACAGCTGGATTATGAGAAATGGCGGAGAGAGGCAAGCTTATGTGCTTTTAATATGAAGATAACTAGCTATTTTGGTTGGAAAATAGGTAGTCTGACTGAACGCTACACGACTGAATCAAGAGGACCGCTGAACCCACCTGAATCATGGCCTATTTATCGTCTTAGTCCAAAATATAGCGTTGAGTTAGATGAAGTCGTGCCTGTCGCTGGTATGTATATACCAGACAGAGTAGATTGTAGTGGCATAATTAAATTGGACAGCGCATAAGAGGTTTATACTAACCCAAAGAAGGAAAACAGTATGACCAACAAACGCAACCAATATACCCGAGAATTTAAATTAGAAGCGATTAGCTTAGTCACTGATCACAAACGTAAAATACCTGACGTTGCTGATTCATTGGGGATAGGCAAATCCACCCTCCAGAAATGGCTAAGTCAGTACCGTCAAGAAATGAGTAGCCAAGCACCTAAAGTCGGCAATGCCTTAACCGATGAACAGCGAGAGCTCCAAGAGCTGCGTAAACAGGTTAAGCGGCTGACTATGGAGCGCGACATCTTAAATGAGGAGGGATAAAACGAAGCACTGCTTCGTCCCGACGCAAGGCGAGAGCTATGCTCGAGTGAGGCTTCTGCTCTGCTGGCATTGGACAGCCTGAACGGCCAGCTTGCAGAGCAAGATAAACGGGTGAATAAAAGCCTTCTGTGTAAGCTATTTGGCGTGATGAAGAGCAGTTACTACTATGGAGTAAAGCCCAAGCCAATTAGCCTAGAAATCGTCAAGCACAAGGCATTAATCCGTCAAATATTCACCGATTCAAAGCAATCAGCTGGCACTGCATCGTTGCCATACTTATGAATAAACACGGCATCAAGCTTACCCGCTATATAGCAGATAAACTCATGGCGCAGATGGGGCTTAAAAGTTGTCAGTTAAAGACGCGTAAATACAAGCACGCTAATGAAGAACACAAAGCTCATAACAACATAGTGAACCGCAACTTTAGCCCAACAGCGCCCAATCGGGTCTGGACAGGTGATGGCACTTATATTCGTATCAAAGGAGGCTGGTGCTACCTAGCTGTTGTTTTAGATTTATATGCCCGTCGTATTGTTGGCTTTGCTGTATCAGATTCCCCTGACAGCGTACTGACCGCTAAAGCGTTGCAGATGGCGTATTACAGCAGACTCAAACCTAGTGGCGTGCTGTTTCATTCCGATCAGGGAACCCATTACACCAGTGCAAGGTTCGCTGAATCTGTAGTAAGTTGTGAGGGGATGATACAAAGTATGAGCCGTCGTGGAAATTGTTGGGACAACGCGCCAACTGAGCTCTTCTTTAGAAGCTTTAAAATGGAATGGATGCCAGAGGGCGGCTATGAGAATATCGCTGAGGCTAAAAGCGCTATTATTGATTATATTTGGGGCTATTATCAAACCGTGAGACCACACCGTTTTAATGATTATTTGTCACCAGCAGAAAAAGAGAAACGTTACTTTAATCAAAACCTCTTATCACGTGTCCTAAATTAGTTGACCACTACAACCGCAGTACTCGCATCGCACATCATCTAAATAGGCAAAACATTGACCGATTGTCTCGAACAGTAATTGAGAGCTAATCTCATACTTTTCACAGACTGTCTCTACATGCGCGATATAATCACTTTCGTTATCATATGCCCAGTAATCGCTACAGATTCTTAGATCTCGTGCGTTCTGCGTCATATTCGGCTGAAGCTTTACACTCATCACATTCTCCTCATTAGCCGTCATAACCAGACTGCGGTAATAGCTCATAAAGCTCGCTCTGAAGCTTGCTGCTCACATCTTCCACAAAGTACCCATCCTGAGTATCCAGGCGCTTCTGCACCCATACACGCAGTGCAATATCATTATCAAAGTAGCGCTTCACTCCTAAGAAGCGTGCTAAGTTATGACCCGATGAAACATACAGCTCACGCATCAATGCATTAGCGATAACATTCGCATCTTCACTGATCGCACCGTCAGGTTTAAACTCGCTAAACAGCTCTTCATAATTGATAATTTTCATCGTGACGTCTCCTTGTCAGTCTGTGCATTCGTGCTGAGTGTTTCAGTGCTAGCGCTATTCGATGCGTTGGTTAACTTCTCCTTGCTCGCTAGTAGCAAATTATCCATCGCTGAGCCATCCTGACGGGTGATATCAGGCACATAACGGCTATACACCCGAAACAGCATCTCCGTACTGCTATGACCCATCTGCCGAGCTATCCACTCAGGATTCTCACCAGCAGCCAGCCAAAGCGTCGCTGCCGTGTGCCGAGTCTGATAAGCACGTCGGTGTTTCAAACCGAGTAGGGCAAGGGTAGGTTTCCATACCCGCCGATTCACATTGCGGTACTCCATCGGATTGTCTTGTGAGTTGCAAAACACAAACTCTGACTTACCAAAGGTATGTGCTTTCTGCTCCAGTAGGGCGTCATAGACCAGTTGCGACATCGCAATATCACGCTGTGAGCCTAACGTCTTAGTCGGACCCATCTCGCCATTTACTAACGCCCCTCTAATACTGATTTCACGGCGATCAAAGTTAATGCAGTCCCACTTAAGCCCATCAATCTCACTGGTACGCATCCCGGTAAAGAAGCGAATGGTATAGTAGGGCTTATAGTCCGCACGGACATGTTTTAAAATCAGCCATACCTCACTCAAGGTAAAAGGATTCACATCCGGACGAGCTTGTTTGAGATTCTTAATGTTTTTATAAGGAATCTCAAACTCATGGCGATCTGACGCTTCTTCTAGTATCATACGAAGAAGTATCATGATCTGGTTGATCCGTGCTACTGACAGACTTGACTGACCCTCTTTACCGTAACGAACTTTGGCGAGAGAGCTACGGAAGGTCAGCAAGTCTGGTTTTTTTATCGCATGTACTGCTTTACCACCGAACTCAGGTAATAAGTACTTGTTCAAAATAATCTGCGTCTTTTGCCGATAGCTCGGCCGCCATTCAATTTTCTTCTCCTCATACCAAATCTCTGAAAACTGCCTAAAGGTTGGATTACGACTGATACAAGCTTCCGCTCTATCAGCCAGTGCCATCATTTCCTGTGCTCGCTCACTCTTTGGGAAGTAAGCAGCGTAGTCGAATATACCTAGGGTGATTTTGACTTAGCTTTGGCTAATGATGAGCTACTGGGAGCAGCAAAAGAGTTGGAAGTTTGGTTGCGAGGTAAAGAAATGTGTATTGGATATTTGACACCTAGATACTTAGAAAACTAAGGTTAACTGAAATAGTTGACGACTTATCAAATAAATAGGGTAAAAATATAAACTTTATGATTTTTAATAATAGGGAAAACGCTAGGGGGAAATAACCAATTGTTGAAATGAAAAAATAAGGTATCAATCATGAAATTATATGAAGTTTATGGAACTTTCCTTGACTTAGTAAGTGCTAAAGAAAAGATAGAGGTATTATGTTCTTTGAAATTTGAGGAGAACGATAGCTCTTACTACGGGACATATTACATTTGTGGGAAGAGATATAAGGAGGAGAGTTTCCAAGTCGTCAATAATCTTGACTTGCTCAATAATAAACCATTAGAAGAAGATAATTTCCCTGTGGTCTTATATATTAATAATATAAAGTCTGACAAGAATAAGATTATTGCAGAGTCGAAAGATTTTGTTTTAATTTCCAGAGAAGAGGTTTAATAAAAATTTAAGCATAGTTAACCGAAGATACAGCTCACGTTATAAAAAAGCAGGTATAAATTATCTATCCTTAACGTAGAAAATTTGGTTGTGCTCATTTCTGTTCGATCTTTAGTGACTGTCTATTCTAACAGCGTTATAACTGGAATAGCTTTTAGTTTTGGAACGTGGTCACGTTTTGGTCTTTTAATATGTTAGATAAGCTTAACGATTATACTAACTAGCTAATACTAAGGTCGCTATAAGCCTCGAAAATTGGACAAAAAAAAGCCTCACCGCTCATATAAAGAGTAGTGAGGCTTTTTAAGTATTTGGAGCGGGAAAAGAGATTCGAACTCTCGACCCCAACCTTGGCAAGGTTATGCTCTACCACTGAGCTATTCCCGCTAATTATCAATTAACTATCGTCAGTTGATGATGGCGTATTATACGCAGTTTTTTGAGTGTGTCAATAGTCATCAAGAAAAAAAGTAAAAGTTAGCAAAGTAGGCATGTTATTCCAGTATAGAACTATGATATAACAGATTGTTATAATCTGCATTCCAAAAGCTTTGCTTTTCATAAATAGGCTGGAATACAGCTTTATAATAATTTTCAATCACAGTTATAACTATGATTATTTATAAAACAAGTCTTAAGGATAAGCAACATGAGTAAGCAATACACTATCGCTGATTATTTATTTGATCGTGTCGCTGAGGCGGGCGCTACTGAGATATTTGGTGTACCCGGTGATTTTAATTTAACGTTTTTAGATAATGTGCTCGCCTCTGATAAATTGCGCTGGGTGGGTAACACCAATGAGTTAAATGCAGGCTACGCTGCTGATGGTTACGCACGAGAGCGTGGCTTTGCTGCTATGGTGACCACTTTTGGTGTCGGTGAATTGTCAGCGATTAATGCCACCGCAGGCTCTTTTGCTGAGTATGCGCCAGTACTGCATATCGTTGGTGCGCCTAGTATGGCTTTGCAAGATTCAAAAGGTCGTATCCACCATACATTGGGTGACGGTGTGTTTAACCATTTTATCAAAATGGTAGAGCCTGTAACTGTGGCACGTGCACAGATTACGCCTGATAACGCCGCCTCAGAAATCGATCGCGTCATTCGTCTGATTCTTAAAAAGCATCGTCCAGGGTACTTGATGCTATCACCGGATGTGGCAAAAATGCCCATTTATCCACCGACGACCAAGCTTGTCGATAGTGAAGAAGATATTACCAGCCAAGCGGCGCTGTCAGACTTTAAGCAAGCGCTTATAGAATTCTTACCCAATAAGACCACCACGCTAATGGCAGACTTAATGGTGCATCGTTTGGGATTACAAAATCAGCTTAAAGCCTTAATTGCTGATACCGATATCCCTTATACGACGTTATCATGGGGTAAAACCTTGCTCGATGAAAATAGCGAGCGTTGGGCGGGAACTTATGCGGGCGTCGCATCGCGCCCAGTGGTCAAAGATGCGGTGGAAAACTGCGAATGTTTGATAAAAATTGGTGTGCAATATACTGACACCACTACAGCAGGCTTTAGCCAAGACATTGATGAGAATGTAGTGGTTGATTTGCATTATGAGCGCGCTAGCATTGCCGGCAAAAACTTTGCACCTATCGCTTTAAAAGATGCTTTACAAGTATTGCATGAGGTGATGACCTCAGGTATCACGATTGTGCCTAAGCCATTCTGTCAAGAAATGAAGCCGCATGAGCAAACTGGCAAGGATGACGAGCCTATCCGACAAGATGACTTGTGGCATATTATTGCTGATGCCCTCGATGATAAGAACTTGGTGTTCTCTGATCAAGGTACGGCTTATTTTGGTATCAGCGATGTGCGTCTACCAGCAGGTGTGACTTCGTATGGTCAGCCGATGTGGGGCTCAATTGGTTATACCTTGCCTGCAAGTTTAGGCGGTGCTATCGCTTCGCCGCATAAACGTAGTATCTTATTGATTGGTGATGGTTCTGCTTTATTGACCATTCAAGAAATTGCAGTAATGATTAAAGAGCGCATTAATCCTGTGATTGTACTGATTAATAATGATGGCTATACCGTTGAGCGTGCCATTCATGGTGAAAACCAATGCTATAATGATATTCCTACATGTAATTGGCAATTGATGCCGCTGGCATTTGGCGCTACCACGGATAATAGCTTAATACTTAAAGTGGAAACGGCGGGCGAGTTAAAAGCTGCTCTGAAAAAAGCTGCCGTGACAAAAGATAAGCTGGTTATGTTAGAGGTAATAGCAGACAAGCATGACATTCCACCGTTATTGGCTGATATCAGCGCGGCGCTTAAACCTAAATAATATGACTTTTTAACTGTTTAGTAAAAGTAGTCTGTATAAGTCTAACAAATATAAAATTTGTTAACCGTAAAAAGCCCTATTTAGTATCAATGCTAAATAGGGCTTTTTTTAGATATAAACAGCGTTTTCTATATAAATGAGAGGTTTTTAATTAAATTGCTCAATATCGCCGTTTAATAAGGGCTGCCTGCCAGATTGTATGTTATAAAATACAGTCAGGTTTTTGATTTGGATAACTTTAGTCTTTTGATACTTTGAGTACGTTTGATTATTTTTACTATATATGGGCTACAACCTGCAGGAGGGTAAAGCCAATACTGTGATAACAGTGAATAAAATAACGATTAAAATAGGGCATAAAACAACATGGATACCTTAAATATCCTTTATCTAGTAGGAGCAGTATTAATTTTTGCCAGTATTATGGCAAGTACCTTGTCAGCACGTTTGGGCGTCCCTTTATTATTATTGTTTTTAATAGTTGGAATGCTGGCGGGCGAAGAAGGTATTTTGGGTATTGAGTTTTCCCAATATGGAATAGCTAATTTTGTTGGGCAGGCAGCATTAGCATGTATTTTGTTAGATGGTGGACTGCGCACCTCATTTAAATCGTTTCGCGTTGGTCTGAAGCCAGCCGTCACCCTTGCTACTTGGGGCGTGCTGGCTACCGTCATGATACTGGGTGTATTCGTGACTTGGCTACTCGATGTCGATTGGCGACTTGGGCTATTGATGGCGGCGATTGTCGGCTCGACCGATGCGGCAGCGGTATTTTCGTTGCTGCGTAATGGCGGTGTCAAACTTAACGATCGTGTACAAGCCACGCTGGAGCTAGAATCTGGTGCCAACGACCCTTTGGCCATTTTGCTTGTGACAGGATTGATTGCTTTAAATGTCGATCCCGCTGGACAGACGGCGCTAGGGTTTCTGGGATTATTATTACAGCAGCTGAGTTTTGGCTTGGGCATGGGTTTGCTGTTTGGGTATTTATTGGCGAGGCTATTACCCAAGATATTATTAGCAGAGGGCATGTATGCGATTTTGATCATGTCTGCTGGTTTGGCAGTCTTTGCCGCTACTAATTTGATTGGTGGTAGTGGATTTTTGGCGATTTATCTTACCGGTGTGCTGATTGGTAACCATAAAGTCCGCTCAACCGAGCATGTGATGCGGGTGATGGATAGCTTTGCTTGGCTATCACAAGCAGTGCTATTTGTGGTATTGGGTTTATTGGTTACGCCATCGAACGTTATCAATGTCTGGTATTATTCAGTCGCGATTGCCGCCTTTATGATTTTGGTTGCCCGTCCTGTCGCCGTTTATACCAGCGTTAAGCCATTTAAATTTAAAGACAGAGAGATCGGCTTTATCTCTTGGGTGGGGCTACGCGGCGCGGTGCCTATTACCCTTGCGATTTTACCCGTGATGGCAGGGATAGATGGCGCTTTTATGTTATTTGATATTGCCTTTGGCGTGGTGGTTTTGTCTTTAATTTTACAAGGCACGACCATTCCTATCATGGCAAATTTATTCAAAGTGCGTATTCCTAGTAATAAAGACCCAGAAGCAGAGCATGAAGTGTGGGTATCTGATAGGGCGAGCATTACTTTATATGAATTTGAAGTAAAATCAGGGGCGTTTGCGATTGACCGTCATCCGATGGGCATCTCTAAGCGCATTAGCTCTGATGAAATTAGTATATTTGCCTTAGTGCGTAGGCAACATATTGTGATAGTTGAAGAAACGACCAAGCTCAAATTTGGTGATAGAGTGTGGTACGCGATGAGAGGTAACCATGCCAGTCAAATTGCGAAGATTTTTAATGATACAACCTTAAACCATAAAGCCATTGATGACTTTTATGGTGATTGGCTATTATCACCCAGTGTGAAGCTTGGCGATTTGCCGTTTTTTACTGGCATTATGACCTCAGAATCTTTGGTAGATAAGTTAAAGTCAAAACCTGAAGACAGCTCAAAAAGCATGTGGGAGCAAACGGTTGCTGAATATGTCATAGATAACTTGGATATAAAGCCAGTATCGGGCGATACGGTCGCGATCAGTGATGAGTGGTCACTGGTCATTAAAGAAGTGGATGATAAAGGTAAGCTGAGAACGATTGGTTTAAAACATGAAGAGCTTGCCAAGGTGAGCTAATTTTTCTAGCTATAAATATACATGATATATAGATGCTAGCTAAGATGTTTGGAAAATAAAAAGCCCTATTGATAATCAATAGGGCTTTTTCAATAGCATTTTTTATAATATTGACTACCACATCAAATCATCTGGAATCACGTAAGCTGCATACGGATCATCTTCTGCCAGCTCATCTTCTGCGGTATCATTTGATACCACCATAAAGCCTTCCATTTTTGCATCGATACGATCAGCAAGCGGGCGCGGTAGTAGCGCATAGCTGTCATCTAAACGAGCAATGACCACGTGACCTGCCACGATTTGATCGTATAGCTTTTGAGTGATATTAATTTTTTTGACTTTAGCATCATCGACAAACTGATAACTGATGTCGCCAGTTGTCTCAGTTAACTGATGCTGTTTAATCATTTGAATGATATTGGCTTTTAGCATCTTTTCTTCTAAAATCTGTTGTTTTTCTTGATTGAGCTTTTGATCTTTCTCTATCTTTTTTGCTTGTGCGTCTGCCAAGGCTTTTTTAGCTTCAATATTTGATGAATCGCCAGTACGCTTAGCATGCTGCGTCTGCTTGCTTATTTTATTGGCTTTTTTGCTATCAACCAATCCAGCTTTTAAAAGTTGAGCCTGTAGGGCGTTTTTGGCCATGTCTGTATTACCTAAGTGAAATGAGCTAAATCATAAAATCCAAAAAGTCATGGTAGCAAATTTCACTAAGATATGTCACCAATCCGCATTATCTTTAATTTGGTATCCATTAAATAAATATTACAGTATTTAACTTAAATCAATTGCAGTGATTCATACTTACTTCAGTTGCTGTCAGTGCAATTATTTTAATCGGTACAGCAAACTTCCATTCCATACCACCTGTACAAAGGAAACTGTTTTCCTTAGCAGAGACGATAAAAGCAGTAAAATCGTTATTCACTAAATCCTGCATCGCTTCTTCATCACTATAATCAGCCACTGCGCACCACACTTGTTGATCACCTCGAGCTAGCATGGCCCGGGTTAAATGACTGCCTGTTAATCCATTATTTAACATAATAACTTCCATTAGAACCGATTTGAATTTCTGCTTTAATTCATTATTTTTTAGACTTTAGAACTAATTTTGAAAATTGAAAGCGCTGTTCATAAACCATTTAACAACATAATATAACAATGCACACTATATATATAATATGTCATTAATAAATATGGCACAATATGAATCTACTGTAATGGCAAATAACTAAAGAGTTGTAGGCAACGGACACATATTAGGTCTTATTTTTATAGTAAAGTACTCCCTTTTTATCTCGCTCAGGATGAGAGTTTGAGCGCATAGGTAGGACTATAAATAACATATAATTTTACCTTTATTAATAAACATAAGTTTATAAATATTAGTTCGTATTAAAATTAATATGGCTTATATTTAATAAATATACGAATAGTGACGGTTTCTTAAACCTAGGCTGCAGTATGATAAATTTACATTTTGGTTTAATTCGTTATTCCTCGGTTGCTGAATTAAGTTGAGAGTGGGTTTTTATTCATCTTAAAATATTAAGGACAGGGTTAATGGACGCGCTCAGTACGTTATTACAGCAAACACAGCATTTAAGTGAAACGAAGTACTATGGTTTAAAGGTTACAGGCGATTGGGCCTACTCAATAACGAATAGCGATACTATTTATTTCTATTTGGTTCAGTCTGGCAGTTTTAATATGAAGATAGGAGATGTCTCTCAAAGAATTCATAAGGGTGACATCGTTATGGTTCCGAATGCCAATAAGCATGTTTGTTATGCGCAAAATCATCATGGAAACAATGCCAAACCGCTAGATAAGACGCTATTTAATTATGATCAAGGTACTATTGAGTGCACTCAGGGCATAACATTAAACGCGCAATTGATATTGGTTGAGTGTCAGTATGATAAAGATTTGCTAGGACCGCTATTATCTGCGTTACCAGTAATTCTGCCTGAACATGAACATATGCACGAGAGTCGGTTTAGATCGCTTGATGGAGCGGTTGGGTTCTTAAGACTAGAATCTGAATACGAACGTTTGGGTAAACTTGCGATGATTAATCTTTGGGCAAGTATTGTAATGGTCGAGTGCCTGCGTACTTATATTGAAAGCCTGCCTAATACAACAAAAAGCTGGTTACTAGCAATTAAGGATCCGTACTTGTCGAAAGCGCTGACCTTTATGCATGATAAACCAAATTATAGTTGGACGACTCACCAGCTTGCTAGAGAGGCAGGGATGTCTCGTTCAAGCTTTACTCAGCGCTTTAAAGATACTGTTGGTGTGCCGCCAATGACTTATTTGATTGAGTACCGCTTACGTATCGCCGCCCGTCATCTACGCTTACAACAAAATAGTATCGGTCAAATTAGCGAGCTGATCGGTTATGCTTCAAATTCAACCTTTAGCCAAGCCTTTAAGAGACTTTATGGAATGTCGCCTAGAGAATATCGGCAGCAACACCGAGTTGCTATCAGTATCTGAGATAGATAGGGTTGGTGAATAATTATTATCAATCTTGTATGAATGAGACTACTTTTAGCAGTACTAAAAGTAGCCTCATAGTTTTTATAAGCATTATAAAAAAACCGCCAAATAAACTTATTATTTGGCGGTATCTAAAATACAGCGGCTAGTGTCATATTTATAATGACAGTTATAACGAAAACTATAGCGAGATGTGCTGAGCTTCACCTTTCTCGACAGCAAGCTTAGCCGCAGCGGAAGCTACTGCTAAATCTTGCAAGCCAACACCGGTACCATCAAAAATGGTGATTTCTTCAGCTGAGCTACGACCCGGATGCTCACCGTTGATGACATCGCCAAGCGTCGTAATATCACTTTCTTTGATAGCACCAGACTTAATCGCATGCTGTGCTTCACCAATAGTGATCGATTGCGCGATTTCATCAGTAAATACGGTAGCAGACGCTATCAGAGCAGCATCAACTTCTTGCTTACCAACCGTATCGGTACCCATACAAGCGATATGCGTACCGGGTTTGATCCACTCTTTCATAAGCAGTGGCTCAAACGCTGAAGTAATGGTAATGATCACATCTGCCTCGCTACATAACTGTTCGCGTTCAACGGACTCAAATGGTACGCCTAGTTCTTCAGCAACCGCTTGTAAGTTCTTAAGGCGATCTTTATTCTTATTCCAAGCAACTACTTTTTCAAAGTTGCGTTGTTCAAGAGCGGCACGTAGCTGAAAAGTAGATTGATGACCTGCACCAACCATACCAAGCACTTTGCTGTCTTTACGTGCTAGATGGGCGATTGATACTGCCGATGCTGCGGCAGTACGTACCGCCGTTAAGTAGTTGCCGCCAACTAGGGCACGCAATTTACCATTATCAGGATTGAATAAGAAAATCGTTGACTGATGGTTGGTCAAACCTTTAGCCGCATTGCCTGGCCAATAACCACCTGATTTTAAACCCAGCGATTTACCAGCACGGTCAAAACCTGATTTAAAGCCATATAGCGCATCAGCATAACCGATAGCTTCGCGAATAACGGGAAAGTTGTAGGCATCGCCACGTGACATAGATGCAAACACATTTTCAACCGCGATAAATGCAGAAGGGCGATCAATCACTGATTTGCAAGCGGCTTCTGATACGATCAATAAGCCTTCATTGTTAGCATCGTTACTGTTATTTTCTTCACTCATTATAAATTCCTTTTTATACTTCTTAATTTGTAATTCTTAAATACTTTAAGTAAATAAGGGCTGTTGTAGGCTAAAGCTACAACAGCCCCTTTAAACCAAACTAATTCAGCTCATAGTTCTTAATACAGTTCTTAGTACATTTTACCGCGTGCAGATACTGGCCATACTTTTTCAACTTTGCCGTTACGGACACCAATATAAAAATCATGAACGTTACAAGTAGGATCACAATGACCTGGTACCAGTTTTAGTTTTTCATTGATTTTAAGTACGCCATTTGGATCACTTACGACGCCATGTTCGTCTGAACATTTAACATATTCAACGTCATCACGACCGTAGATGAAGGGTAGGCCACTGTCAACTGACTGCGCTTTTAGACCAGCATCAACGATGGCTTTGTCAGGTTTGGCATGGCTCATCACAGAAGTTAGGATGAATAGGGCGTTTTCCCACTCACCAGCATCGATACGGTTGCCATCTTCATCTAAGATACGACCGTAATCGGCGTCCATAAATGCGTAAGAGCCACACTGTAATTCATTGAAAACACCTGAATTACTTTCGAAGTAGTAGCTGCCCGTACCGCCACCTGAAACGAATTCTGGTTTTAGACCGATTTCAGTCAAGGCATCAATAGCATGTTGAACTTGATCGATAGCCACTTGTGTTTTAGCTTTACGATCACTAAAGCTATCCATATGTTGCATCGCACCTTGATAAGCTTGAATACCAGTGAAATGGATATTTTCTGCAGCGTCAATTGCTTTAGCAATTTCAACAACGGCTTCGGTAGTAGTAACACCACAACGACCTGCGCCACAGTCAATTTCGATATAGCAATTAAGTTCAGTACCCGCTTCGGTTGCAGCAGCTGATAGCTCAGCTGCGCTATCGACGTCATCGACACAAACGGTGATTTTTGCGCCTAATTTAGGCAAGTTAGCTAGACGTTTAAGTTTAGCAGGCTCGCGTACTTGGTTTGATACTAAGATATCTTTGATACCACCACGTGCAAACACTTCTGCTTCAGAAACTTTTTGACAGCAAACGCCAACCGCGCCGCCAAGCTCTTCTTGCAAGTTTTGTACATCAACTGATTTGTGCATTTTACCGTGGCTACGGTGACGCATATTATGGTCTTTAGCATAATCGCCCATTTTTTTGACGTTACGCTCAAGGGCGTCCAAGTCTAAGATCAAACAAGGGGTTTGAATGTCAGCTTCGTCCATACCAACAGCGGCTGGTACGTTGTAACCTACTTCTAATTCTTCAGTAATCATTTTAATTCTTCCATGTTATGAGTTAGTTTTATAAAAAGCCGTTTAAACTTGCGCATTATTTGCGCTTAGTTAACGCTTAATTTTCGTACAAATGATGCTTAGTTATTAATGCCTAATATTTAGTTCTAATTAATTAGTTCCAAGGCAACTTATCAAGATCAACGTTACCACCAGTGATGATAACGCCAACTTTTTTACCTGCAAAAACGTCTTTGTTCTTCAAAATGACAGCAAGCGGTACGGCACAACTTGGCTCGATGACGATTTTCATATGAGTCCAAGTCAGCTTCATCGCTTCAATGATTTCTTCTTCAGTCGCCGTCAAAATGTCAGTCACATAATTGCTGACAAAATGCCACGTTAAATCTTTAAGCGGCACTTTTAAACCATCAGCAACCGTGTTTGGTGCATCATCAGCGATAATATGACCCGCTTTAAATGAGCGCGCGGCATCATCAGCATTGACAGGCTCTGCAGCATAAATTTTGACATCAGGGGCTAGGTTCGATAGCGTCAGGCAAGTACCTGAAATCATACCGCCGCCACCAATAGGTGCTACCACCATGTCAGGTTTTACACCCATCTCTTCCATTTGCTCTAAAAATTCACGTGAGCAAGTCGCTTGTCCAGCGATTACGCGTGGGTCATTGTACGGATGGACAAAGTCGCCGCCCGTTTCTGCTTGAACCTTGGCGAACACTTCTTCACGTGAAGTGGTTGATGGCTCACACTCAGTAATAATACCGCCGTAGCCACGTACCGCTGCTTTTTTAGCTTCTGGTGCGCTATGCGGCATCACCACATTACACGGTATACCACGGCGACCTGCTGCATAAGATAAAGATAGGGCATGGTTGCCTGAGCTGTGTGTACAAACGCCATTTTTTGCGGCTTCGTCAGACAGACCAAACACCGCGTTTGATGCACCGCGAACTTTAAAGGCACCGGCTTTTTGAAAGTTCTCACATTTAAAGAACATCTCACAACCTGCCATCTCATTTAAAAAGCGAGAGGTCAAAACAGGGGTGCGATGGATATATGGCTTAATGCGCTCATGCGCCTCTAGCATATCATCAAGGGTTGGAATCACTAATCCATCTTCGTTTGTGATCATAAAAAATAGTCCTTCATCTTTTGTTTAATAGCTCGTTATTTAATGGCTTGTTATCTAATAGCTTTTATTTAGTTGGTGCAGTATTGCGATAATATTCTTGCGCAGCAGCGACGCCTTGACCCAGTTTGATAGGGTAGTCCAAATCAACCATCGCCATCTCAATCGTTGCAAGCCCTGCTAGTACCATGACTTCAGTCAATGAACCTAGATGACCTATTCTGAATGCTTTACCATTCATCTCGCCCAAACCAATACCAAATGAGATACCGTATTTATTAAACGCATGGTCAGTAAGCTCGTTACTGTCAAAGCCTTCAGGCACAAAGATGGCGCTGACGGTATTAGAATAAAGATCAGGCGTTTTTGCACATAGCTTCATACCCCAAGCGCTAACGGCTTGGCGTACGCCTTCAGCTAAACGGTAATGACGTGCATAGACGTTTTCAAGACCTTCGTCAAACAACATTTCAAGGCTTTCTCTTAGACCGTAGATGAGGTTTAATGGTGGCGTATAAGGAAAGCCGCCGTTGGCATTGGCTTTCAACATATCACGGAAGTCAAAGTAAGTACGCGGTAGCTTGGCTTCTTCCATATGACCCAAGGCTTTTTGACTGACGCCTAATATTGCCATACCAGTTGCCAGCATAAAGCCTTTTTGTGAGCCAGCGACAGCAACGTCTACGCCCCAAGCGTCCATCTCAAAAGGCACACAAGCAATTGAGCTGACACCGTCGACGAATAACAAAGCAGGGTGGTCACTGCTATCCATGGCTTTGCGAACCGCGTTAATGTCACTTAAAACACCAGTCGCGGTTTCGTTATGAGTAACCATGACGGCTTTAATTTCGTGCGCGCTATCTTCGCTTAGAATCTTTTGGAATTGGTCAGCAGGTGCGGCTGTACCCCAATCGCATTCAACGACTTGCACATCAAGTCCATGGCGCTGACACATATCTATCCAGCGATGAGAGAACATACCATAGCGTGCAATCAGAACTTTATCACCAGGTGACAAGGTATTGCTAATCGCAGCTTCCCAGCCGCCTGTGCCGCTAGAGGTGAATAGGATAATTTCGCTATCTTGAGTGCCAAATACTTTTTTACAATCAGCAAGTACTGGTAAGAAGGTGTCTGAGAAATCAGGAGCACGGTGATCTTGCGTCGGCACGTTCATCGCGCGACGTAATCTGTCAGGAATATTGGTAGGACCAGGAATAAAAATTGGGTTTTGTAGCGACATGATTTACATCCTTGTAAGTGCATATTAAGGGGGCACAATAGTAGTATAAGCAGGGGTTCATGCGAATTTAATGCAAGAGTCTTCCTGACTCATACAGTTTGGTTTTTGTGTTTTTCAGATTTAAAAAATTAACCATGTCAAAGAAAGGAGTTGCAGGTGATTGGTCACTTTACTACTTACTGCGTTCTTTTTATGGTGTTCTTGCGGTAACGGTTTTTACGAAGGATAAACTAAGAGGTTTTGGTTGAAAAAGTGTAGGTACTTATCAACCAGTTAAAATATAGCATTAATGGTAAGTTGTAACAAGGTATTTTTAAATAACCTTTGTGCTAGACTATGCTTAACTATTACAATGACTATTTTCTGCTCACTTGTCAAGATACATCCAAGTGTTAAGATTTACCTAGGTCATCATAGTTTTTTGCCAACAAACTTACTTTGATTGGTTTTGTTCTGCCAATAGCCAATAGGGTAACGTTTACATCGCTATTCCTGAGCCGTGACACTTAAGTTAGCAGTTTTTTTGCCAGCTTCTGCTTTAAATTCTGTACTATAGCTCTGCATTTTCTTGGTCATGGTAAACGCCTCGTCGAGTGATTGGTTTACCACGTTTATCTTTACAATTTTTTTAGCATTGCTCGACTTCTAACTGACTTATTCAATGAAGCAAACCCAATAAAACAATCCCTTCGTTATCAATACTGAAGGCTTATGGAAGAGATTTAATTTGTTATGGGTATCAATCCTGAATTGTGTTGGTTTGAATAATGTTAAGAAAGTTAGATATAAATATGAATTTAAATCATTTCTGTTATTTCATAAATCGTTTAAAACATTTAAACCATTAACTTTGTACCATCATACACTTTAATAAGAAGATTTTATTATGACAAACAAACGTCCGTTATATATTCCTTTTGCTGGACCAGCACTATTAGAAACCCCTTTACTAAATAAGGGTAGCGCTTTTTCATCAGAAGAACGCGATAGCTTTAATTTAACCGGTTTATTACCTCATAATATTGAGACGATTGAAGAGCAATCATTACGTGCTTATCATCAACTTCGCTCATTTACGAGTGATATGGATAAGCATATTTACTTGCGTAATATACAAGATACGAATGAGACATTATTTCATCATTTGATTGAGCAGCATATTGAGGAAGTGATGCCGCTCATATATACCCCAACGGTTGGTCAAGCTTGTGAAAAATTCTCTCAAATTTATCGTCGTAAACGTGGTTTGTTCATCTCTTATCCTGAGCGTCATAAAATCGATGACATGCTGCAAAACGCCACCAAACAAAAAGTAAAAGTGATTGTTGTCACCGATGGCGAACGTATTTTAGGCTTAGGTGATCAGGGTATTGGCGGCATGGGAATTCCAATCGGTAAATTGGCTTTATATACCGCTTGTGGTGGTATTAGTCCCGCTTATTGCCTACCAATATTACTAGATGTCGGTACCAATAACCAACAATTGCTTGATGATCCTATGTATATGGGTTGGAGAAATCCAAGAATTTCTGGCGATGAATATAATGAATTTGTAGACTTATTTATTCAAGCCGTTAAGCGTCGTTGGCCAGAGGTATTATTACAATTTGAAGATTTTGCACAGGAAAATGCGACCCCATTATTGAATAAATATCGTGATCAGCTATGTTGCTTTAATGATGATATTCAAGGAACCGCTGCTGTTTCAGTCGGTACATTGATAGCAGCGTGTTTAAATAAAGGTCAAAAGCTTAGTCAACAAAACATTGCCTTTTTAGGTGCAGGTTCAGCTGGTTGCGGTATCGCCGAGCATATTATTCGCCAAATGCAGCGTGAAGGGTTAACGGAAGAGCAGGCTCGCAGTCAGGTATTTATGGTTGACCGTTATGGTTTACTAACTGATGACATGACAGAGCTGCAAGAATTCCAAGCACCGTTAGTGCAAAAAAAATCAGCTATTGAACACTGGGATAAGAGTCAGAAACTCGGTTTAGCGCAAGTGGTTAAACAAGCAGGAATCACGGTATTGTTCGGCGTAAGTGGGCAAAAAGGCCTCTTTACCCAAGAGGTTATCGAAGCGTTATGTGTTAATACTGAAAATCCAATTGTATTACCGCTGTCAAACCCAACGTCCCGTGTTGAAGCAACACCGCAGGAAGTGACTAACTGGAGTCGTGGTAAGGCAATTATTGCCACGGGTAGTCCTTTCCCTAATACCACTTTTGAAGGTCAGTCTTTCGAGATTTCCCAGTGTAATAATAGCTATATCTTTCCAGGTATTGGTCTAGGTGTTTTAGCAGCACACGCGACAGGTATCAGCGATAATATGTTAATGGCTGCAAGCCAAGCACTTGCGGATATCTCAATGGAATATGAAAAAGTACCCGGTGCCATATTACCGCCTATTAAATTCATTAGAGAAATCAGTGAAAAAATAGCCTATGCAGTTGCCCTACAAGCGATTGAAGATAGATTGGCATTACCTGTAACGGCAGAAAATTTAGAACGTCGATTAAAAGCTAATTTCTGGTTACCAACATACCGCAACTATCGCCGTACTTCTTTCTAACTATTAGAAACACGCATAAAAAAGCCGAATGTTACTATTAAAAGTAGCATTCGGCTTTTTTTATTGATTTTTATTTCATCTTAATATTTGGCTAATATAAAGATGATTGAATTTGAAAGTATAAATGAACCACCGCGACTTTATCGGAGGCAGATTTATTTGAGTCAGGCAGCAATGCTTGATAGGGTTAAACTATAGTAATGAAAAAGACACATCAAGAATACGAGCAACATCTATCAGCTAAAGATATGGACAAGCTAGATAGTAAGTATATTAGCCCACCAGAATTTGGTGAGCTAATTATGATTGCTGATGGTGTACTTTGGACTCGGTTCAAAATACCAGCTCAGTTGAATCATAGTTCATACACTTTAAAAAGAATACAGTGCTGCTGGGATAAATTTTTCGAAGCCTCTGGAGTGCGAAGCGTACAGCAAGCGAGGAAAATTTATCCCAGCATAATGCTATTTTTAACGTACCTCTTTTATATTGAACTGACTATATGGTGACCATAGACCCTAATATGGTTAATATTTTAGATTTAGAAACAGGAAATTGGTCTAGAAGAGATAGTATCAAAGAGAGATGGTAAATAATGGAATGCTTTATTATATTTTATTTATTTAAAATAAATAAGTAGGCTTCATATATTCGACTTTTTAATAAATATATGTAAGTGATTACAACATGGCTCATTAAAGACATTAAATTATAAGGCACGTTATGTACAGTCCAAAAAATGTCATATCTCATTGTTTAAATAGAACATACCTTAGCCAATTGCTAATCGTATGTTTTTTCTTTGTGCTTGGCATTTTTTTTGTATAGGCTGAAACGAATATTAGTAATAATATCACGTCGAATACGATATGGAGTCAAGCTAACTCCCCTTATATTATTAGTAATGATATAGCTATTACTAATCGAGCGGTATTGGATATTGAGGCTGGAGTGACTGTCTATATGCAGCCACAATCTTCTCTCTCAGTTGAGAATGGCAAGATATTAGCCAAAGGCACAGCAAGTGCGCCTATTTTTGTGACCTCAATTAAAGATAATAAAGTCAGTAATCAGGCAATAAAAGGTAATAAAAGGCGATTGGAAATCGTTGGAACTTTAATGCTGGTAGTAAAGACTCGACACTAAGTTATATTGAGTTCAGGTATGGTTCAGGTATGGTTCAGGAATAACGCTTCAAAATACATCGCTAACCCTAAATAATACTACTATCCGTAATATGAAAGGGGCAGCTATTACATCAGATCTTGAATCGTCATCGTATGGATATAATAACAAAGCGAGTGATAACGATACCAATGCCGTACTTTTGCCCTCTGGGGATATTTTAAATTCAGTTAATTGGAAAATGCAGGGTATACCTTATTATGCAGGGTCGGGTATTATCTCAGTTGGTAAATCATCCGCTATTACTAGTGCTAGCAATCCCTCATTAATGATTGGTGAAAATAAGGATATAACCTTTAAGGGTAATAGGTTAGAAGGCGTTACGCGCGTTCAGTCAATCCCCGAAGGTATCACTGTTAATAAAGTGGTTAGTACTGGCACCTCAATCAGCGCGACACTATCAGCAGTTGGTAGTGATTGGAAGAAATGGGATAAAGCAAAAGATTGGAAGAAAGGAAACGATAGAAATGAAAGCTATAATAGTAAAGGAGTAAGACTTCGTGACTGATACCGACCATATGAATTCAATAAGGAGCTTAAATCTTGAATCTATATATTCTCAGGGTTATGATATTTTCTTCTCTAATCTAAATGATAATATAAATTATTTAGAACCTCCATTCGATAACCCAAAATTGTTTGCTTTTTATGAAAAGTATATTGAAGAAACGCTGCTTTTCGGAAATAATGATATAAAGCGTGAAATGGCTAATTTATTAGAGGTGATGCTATGGGCTTTCTTTAGAGTATGGGCAAAACGAGTTATAGAGACAGGCTTAATAACTTATAGTTTAGGAAGTGAAAACAAACTGATAGTATTAGATATGTTTTTAGACAATCTAGATAATGAAGAAGGTGCAGAATGCCTTTCTATTTTTAATAGCAATCTATCCAATCTTAAGTCTCAAATTAAATGAAATTAGATAAAAAGTATTTAGGGGAGAGTATCTTGCATATAAATCCGGCATCGAAAAACTAAAGAAAAAATGGTTAGAAGCATCAGTAGCTTCGAGGACATTAAGTAATATATAAAAGTAATTTATGCAATCCTTTATCGATACTATCTTTAAAGCTAAAATAAATGGTAACTCTTCCAAGCATAAAACACTAATCAAATAGAATTAAGCTGCCTGAGATAGTTTTTGCACAGGCGTAAAGCTAAGATAACGGGTATTTTGGTCACCCGTTCGCATCCGGATCGTATCGGGTTGGCAGGGTGGTTGCAGTACTTTTACTTTTTATTGTGAGCAATACCGTCAGCAACTTGTATGCTACTTTAGGGTGCCGATATTTCAGGCTTAGACATCGAGCGCCACAACATACCGAATAAAACGTCAAAATTTGCATTTAGTGGCGTATCTGCTTGACGAATATTCTGCATAATGCCAAGTCGACTGACGAACCCCATAAACACATCAAATAGAATATGCAGTGGTACTGTATCAACGAGTACCCCTCGTTTTTGACCATCCTCTAGTACACTCAAAAACGCATTAATAAGCTCTTTATTCTTATAAATAGCAATGTTGTGAAAACGCGCTATCGATACTTTAGATAGCACCATCACGGCGTCAGGTTGAGTATCTACAAAATCAAGACATACCCACAATGTCTTACGTAAGCGATCCTCCACACTGTCAATGCCTTGTAGATGATCCATCATTCTCGCCGCTAACCTCCCCAGCACCAAGTCCATAATGGTGTAGAGCACCGTTTGCTTATCACCAAAATATTTATAGAGCGTTTGCAGCGATACGTTTGCAGCATTTACAATCTGTATCATAGTGATATCGCTTGCATCATGACCTGCAAATAACTGGCGTACTGCTTTTTCTATTTTGTCTAAAGTGGCGGGTCGCATATCGGATAAAGGAGCCAATGATAAGGGTTTAGTCTGAGCCTCTTTTTTGGAGGCTGTACTATTGGTTTTACTATTAGTCTTGCTAACTCTGTGATTAGTGCTCGCATCAGCACTGAGTTGTGGTTTTGAGCGAGTGGTTTTCATACCTTAGGGTTCCTTTATAGTATTGGCCTTTGAAGGGTTTTAGAGTTTATAGTAAATCGATAAAGACAATATATATTACCATTGTAAAATAATCGATTGCACAAGTTGTATTAATTTTCTAATATAATAGCCATACAGATTAGTATTCAATGAGATTATAAGTATTATAGTTAAAGGTAATATTAATTACCATTATTTTATAAATATAATATAGCTGTTATTTTCCAACTCTATTTACCATCTACAAAAAGGGATTTTTTATGACTGAGACTGCCTACATTTATGAGTCACTTCGCACGCCACGTGGCAAAGGAAAAAAAGATGGCTCGCTTTATCAAGCGACGCCTATTTGGCTAGTTCGCACTTTGTTAAAAGAGATGCAGCAGCGTCATAACTTAGACACCAGCTTAGTTGATGACGTGGTGCTTGGCTGTGTAACCCCTGTTGGCGAACAAGGCTCTGATATTGCCCGCATTGCGATCATTGATGCAGGCTGGGATCTGAGTGTGGCTGGTTTAACGCTGTCTCGGTTTTGCGCATCAGGTCTTGAGTCGATCAATCTGGCCGCTGCCAAAGTCATGTCAGGTATGGAGGACATGGTGGTCGCAGGTGGCGTAGAATCGATGAGCCGCGTCCCAATGGGTTCTGATGGTGGGGCATGGTATATGGATCCACGCGTCAACGAAGCCACTCACTTTGTCCCGCAAGGGGTTGGTGCAGATACTATAGCGACGCTCAAAGGCTTTAGTCGTACTGATGTCGATGAGTTTGCCACCGAATCGCATCGCCGTGCTGCTAACGCGTGGGAGCAAGGCTACTATGATAAATCAGTCGTCCCTGTTACCGATATGAATGGCATGCTGTTGTTAGACAAAGATGAAACCATTCGTCCAAACACCGATGTGGCAACCTTAGCTGGCCTTAACCCTTCTTTTATTATGCCGGGAAAAATGGGTTTTGATAGCGTTATCTTGGACAGATACACCACCATTGAAAACGTCAACCACGTCCATCACGCTGGTAACTCGTCAGGCATTGTCGATGGCGCTGCGCTTTGTTTAGTCGGTAGCGCCGCTGCTGGTCGCAAAGCTGGTCTAAAACCACGTGCCAAAATCACCATGGCTTCAGTCATCGGCTCAGAACCTGCCATTATGCTGACAGGTCCGACGCCTGCCTGTCAAAAAGCCCTCGATAAAGCGGGCATGCAAGCGTCAGATATTGACCTTTGGGAGATCAACGAAGCCTTTGCTGCCGTACCACTCAATACTGCCAACGACTTTGGCATCTCACTTGATATTGTCAACGTCAATGGTGGCGCTATCGCTATGGGTCATCCCCTTGGCGCGACAGGCGCGATGCTCATGACTACGGTACTTGACGAATTAGAACGTCGCGACCTAAAAACGGCGATGATCACCTTGTGCGTAGGCGGTGGTATGGGAATTGCGACTATCATTGAGCGCGTATAGCACTGATAGATAGCACTGATAGATAGCACTGATAAATAGCGCTGATAGATTTTTAGTGATTGTCATTAGTCTTTAGTGATTAAAGCGAAATACAATAATATAAGAAGGACTTAATATGAACACAAATAGCGTAAATGCCATCAATGCATTGAACCACTTTTCTGCCGAATCTGATAATGGCATCATCACGGTTATTATCGATCAAGCAGACCGTAAAATGAATGTCATCGGTGATGGCTTTACAGACTCCTTTGCTAAGATGACCGATAGCTTTATCAACGATGCGTCTGCCAAAGGTTTGATTTTAACCTCTGGTAAAGAAACCTTTGTCGTCGGTGCCGATATTGACCAATTGGCTAGTATCCAAACTGCTGAGCAAGCGTTTGACTTGGTTGAGGATCTAAAAGCCAGTATGCGTAAACTGGAGTTATCTGGTAAGCCAGTCGTCGCTGCTATGACTGGCACTGCGCTCGGTGGTGGTTTAGAGTTGGCCTTGGCCTGTCATTATCGTATAGCGATTGATTCTCCTAAAACCAAACTGGGTCTACCTGAAGTTAAGTTGGGTCTGCTACCGGGCGGTGGGGGTACTCAGCGTTTACCGCGCTTGGTTGGTATTCAAGCGGCATTAGAGCTTATGACTCAAGGTAAAGAGCTGCGTCCAGCTGCTGCTAAAGATATGGGTCTGATTGATGCCGTTGCCACTGATAAAGTAGATATGCTAAAGCAGGCCAAAGACTGGATCATAGCCAATCCTACTGCGCAGCAACCGTGGGATAAGAAAGGCTTTCAAATCCCAGGTGGTGATAGCAAAAACCCTAAAATAGTACCGATATTCTCTATTGCACCCGCGATGGCCAACCAAAAGTCGCATGGCAACTATCCTGCGATCACCCACATTATGTCTTGTGTATTTGAAGGATGCATGGTCGATATTGATACCGGTCTTGAGATCGAGTCACGCTACTTTGTCGGCTGTGTGCTCTCAGCTGAATCTAAAAATATGATCAACACCCTTTGGATACAGCTTAATAGCATCAAAAAAGGCCAATCACGACCTGATGGTTTTGAGCGCTATAAAACTAAAAAAGTCGGTATTCTCGGTGCTGGCATGATGGGGGCAGGTATCGCTTATGTCTCAGCCAAAGCGGGCATAGAAGTGGTTCTTTTAGATACGGCTATCGAAGGCGCTGAAAAAGGCAAAAATTATTCTACTAAGTTGTTAGACAAGGCTATCAGCCGTGGTCGCTCTACTGAAGAGAAAAAGCAAGCGTTATTAGATAAAATCAAAACGACGGTGTCTTATGATGATCTAGAAGGCTGTGATTTAATTATCGAAGCAGTCTTCGAAGATGTAGACATCAAAGCAGAATGTACTCGTAAGTCTGAAGCGGTTATACCAGAAACTGCTGTTTATGCATCAAATACATCGACGCTGCCTATTACCGAGCTTGCGAAAGCCAGCATACGTCCAAACCAGTTCATCGGTCTGCATTTCTTCTCGCCAGTTGATAAGATGCCGTTGGTTGAGATTATCGTTGGTGAAGATACTGATGAGGCAACCTTAGCCAAAAGCTTTGACTATGTCGGTCAGATATCTAAAACGCCAATCGTCGTCAACGATAGCCGCGGTTTTTACACCTCTCGTGTATTTGGTACTTATGTCTCAGAAGGTATTGCGATGCTAAGTGAAGGGATACATCCACGCAGCATCGAAGTGGCTGGTATGAAATCTGGCATGCCCATGCCGCCACTGGCGTTACAAGATGAAGTATCGCTCAGCCTGTCATTACATGTTATGCAACAAGCTAAGCGAGCACTAGAAGCTGAAGGTGAAACGTTCACACCACATCCTGCAATGCCAGTGGTTGAAAAAATGGTCAATGAATTTGGCCGTGAAGGTAAGAAAGTCGCTAAAGGCTTCTATGATTACCCTGAAAATGCTGAAAAACGTTTATGGCCTGAGCTTACTGAACTGTATCCAACTAAAGATGAGCAACCGTCGCAGCAAGACTTAGTAGACCGTTTGTTATACGTTCAAGCGAATGAGACCGCGAAATGCTTCGAGGAGAATGTCGTACGTACAGTAGCGGATGCCAACATCGGCTCTATCTTCGGCTGGGGTTTTGCACCTAACCAAGGTGGTACGTTGCAGTTTATCAACTCAGTAGGCGTTAAAAAGTTTGTAGAGCGTAGCCGCGAGCTTGCTAGCAAGTACGGCGAGCGTTTTGAACCAGCTCAGATTCTTGTGAAAATGGCCGAAAAGGGCGAGGAGTTTGTCGATGGCTAATTTAGCTAATACTATGACAAATTGCTTGGATGGATTGTGCGTCGTTGACTTGACGCGCAATCTCCCAGGACCTTTTGCCACCAGACTGCTTGCAGACTTAGGTGCTGAGGTTATCAAGATTGAGCCGAAAAATGGAGATCCTGCGCGTGCGTTGGGTGATTTGTTTACCGCACTCAATCACGGCAAGACAATTGAGAAAGTTGACTTTCGTGACCCTGAAGGTATTGAAGCTATCAAAGCGCATCTTAAAGATGCGGATGTGATGCTCGACAGTTTCCGCCCAGATGTGCTTGAAGGTATGGGACTGGACGCTAAGACCCTGCATGCTCTCAATCCAAAGCTGGTCATGGTATCGATTACTGGTTATGGCATGGCTGATGGAATATCTGACGGCAGTAACGACTCTCAAATTAAGCCGCATATTAAACATAATTGGGCTAACAAAGCTGGTCACGATATCAACTTTATGGCGATGAGCGGCGTGCTTGACCAGCTCAAGACTGCTACTGGTGAGCAGGCAATGCCTAATATCCAGTTTGCAGACTTGGCAGGCGGTAGTGACACGGCAGTGATTGCCCTTTTGGCCGCCGTGTTTTCAGCACAGCGTACCGGTAAAGGTCGTCATGTTGTAGTCAGTATGACGCACAGCTTATACCAGCATATGATCATGCCCAAAGCGACTGGGAAGCTGGTAAAAAGCTTCTCTGGTAAAAATCCAAAGCCGCAACATGACTTTTTAGGCGGATTATTGCCTTGTTATCGTTTATATAAAACAGCAGACGAGCGCTACATGGCAGTAGGTTCGCTAGAGTTGAAGTTTTGGCAAGGGTTGTGTGAAGTACTAGAATTGCCAGAGCTCAAAACCAAACACTGGCAAATGGGTGTCATGCCGAATACCAAAGACAGTCAAGAGGCGGCTCAAGTGGTCGCTGATAAGTTTGCTAGCCAGCCGCTTGCTTACTGGCAGCGGATCTTTGACTCAGCAGATGTTTGCGTTACCCCTGTGTTGACACTGGAGGAAGCCCGCGCGCATCCTTTATTTGCCCATCAAGATGAACATAGTGCTACACCAGGTTGGCAGTAAAGCATAGTCAGTCCTATATAAATCAGATACGGTGTCAGGCTCGCTTAGTCTACTATTTGTAGTACTTTTACTCGCCTTCCTTGTATCCAAATTATATTGAACCGACTATAGCTCATCAAGTTAACCATCAATGATAAAAAACCAAGGAGGGTTTGTTATGAAAAAGGTTTGGATAGAGAACTATCCCAAAGGCGTGGTAGCTGATGTTTCAGCGACCAACCAATCCCTATTAGAGCTGTTTGAGAGCTCTTTTGCAAAATTTTCTCAAGATGAGCTGATCACCAATATGGGCGTGACTTATAGCTACGCTCAAGTTGACGAGGTTTCTAAAACGGTTGCCGCTTGGATACAAAGCCTAGACCTCAACAAAGGATCAGTGATTGCTATTATGATGCCTAATGTCAATCAGTATCTGCCTATTGTTATTGGTGCCATGAGAGCAGGGATGGTCATTACCTTGGTCAACCCTCTATACACCGCACGAGAGCTTAGGCACCAACTTAATGACTCTGATTGTAAAGCCATATTTATTTTGACGCCTTTTTGTGCAACGCTTGAAAAAATAGTTGGTGAAACCGGTATAAAAACCATTGTTTGTAGCGATATCGGCGATATGTTAGGGGCTGTCAAAGGTAAAATCGTCGATTTAGCGGCCAAATATGTCAAAAAAGCGGTTCCAGCTCACACGCTCAAATCCAATAGCCAGTATAAAGTCCACCCCTATAAATCTATTTTAAGAAAGGGTAAGGGTATGCGCTATACCCGACCTGAGATTAGTGCTAAAGACATAGCGCTGCTGACTTATACCGGTGGTACGACTGGCATGGCTAAAGGGATCATCGTCAGCCATCACAATGTAGAAATCGCAACCTCACAGTATGAGGCTTGGTTTCAACCTATTTATGATGGAGTGACTAGCAAAGAGCAAATAAACACTATCGTTGCATTGCCTCTGTATCATATCTTTGCTTTTGTAATCTCTATGGTAGGTATCAGAGTGGGTCAGCACCTAACGCTGATTACCAATCCGCGTGATATAGATGGTTTTATCAAAACACTCAAATCGCGTCCATTCCATCTATTGCCAGCAGTAAATACGCTATTTCAAGCATTAATGGCGCATCCTCATTTTAAAACGATTGATTTTTCAGCGTTTAAAATCGCGGTTGCTGGTGGTATGGCAGCAACGCCAGAAACCGCTAGAAAATGGCTTGAAGCAACGGGTCATCCTATCTTGGAAGGTTGGGGCATGTCAGAGACCATCGGTGTGGGTACTGCTAATCCTTTTACCAATAAAGAATTTAACGGTAGCATCGGCGTGCCATTACCAGGTGTAGATATCAACATCCGTGATGAAGCTGAAAACGTTTTACCGTTAGGGGATGTTGGGGAGCTCTGTATCAAAGGCGATAATGTGATCTCTAGTTATCACAATATAGACAATGTGGGATTTTTCACCGCTGATGGTTACCTAAAGACAGGTGATATCGGCACTATGGATGACAAAGGCTACGTAAAAATATTCGATCGAAAAAAAGATATGATTATTGTGAGTGGTTTTAATGTTTATCCCAATGAAGTCGAAAATGTTATTGAGACGCACCCCAAAGTTGCTGAATGTTCGGTGGTTGGCGTTGATAGTGAATCACAAGGTCAATCGGTCAAAGCCTACGTAGTAAAGTCAGATCCCAGTGTCACTGAGCAAGAAATTAAAGCGTTTTGCAAAGAAAGCTTGGCAGGCTATAAATGTCCTCGTGACATTGAGTTTATCACCGAGTTGCCCAAGTCAACGGTTGGTAAAATACTGCGTCATGAACTGCGAAAAAAAGCCAATGAGGCGGCTTAATCATTAATAGTCATTAATTATCACTTATTGTATTAACTATAGCAGTCAATAGGATGACGCTATTCAACTCGGCAACTAATAATGTTGCTCATTTTATTCATCATGGAGGATGTCTAATGCAAAGAACTTTCTTACTATCGCAGCTTACTTGTGCGCTTGCCGCCCTGTCCCTAACTTCTATAGCAGGAGCCGCCGGATTAGATCGTTCCGGCCAGCCAAGTGAAGACTTCAGCTCAAGCGGTACGATAGCTTATATGAGTGCCTATCACATTAGCCCTGATATTTCAGGCGTAGAGTCAAACGGTGACAAAATCGGAGACCTTGGAGAGGAGTATGAGGGCTACGGTTACGGTGTCAAGACCGACATCAATGACAAATTTAGTGTTGGTGTATTTTACGATCAGCCCTTTGGTGCTGCAGTTCTTTTCGAAGGTGACAATTCACTAACTAACATTAATGCTGTTGACGATGATCGTAAGCGAACTTCAGCTAATGTCAAATCAGATAATTTCACAGGGCTGTTAGGTGTTAATTTAGGAGCCAACAATAACTTCAAAATTTATGGTGGCCCTGTGCTGCAGAAGATTGAAGCTAACGTAAAAATTAATAGTAAAAACTCTCAACTTGCTTCTGTAAACGGTTATGACCTTAATATCGCTAAAAACGATGCCTATGGTTATATGATCGGTGCTGCTTATGTCAAGCCAGAAATTGGTCTAAAAGCTGCTATCACCTATCGTTCAGAGATTGAGCATGATGCGAATTATGCAGAGTCTATGCCATTTATTAACGGTGTTAATACTCAATTACCGCCTGCACTCCAATTAGATGCTACACAAACGAGAGAAAGCGAGCTAACGACTCCTAAATCAGTCAATATCGACTTTCAAACAGGCCTGAATAAAACCACGCTATTAACCGCAAAAGCACGCTGGGTTCCTTGGAGTGACTTTAAGATTACGCCACCATTGTTAAATGAAAATGGCATTGCCTTAAACGCATTACAAAGTAAGACCGTAGATCAAGTAAATCTTTTACAGTATAGCGATGACTCTTATATGCTTGAAGTGGGATTGGGTAAACGTCTTACGCCAAAACTAGCCGTGTCAGGTTCAGTCGGTTGGGACAGTGGTGCTGGTAATCCAGTATCGCCATTAGGACCTACCGAAGGATATTATAGTGTCGGTCTTGGCGCTAAATACAATTTAACGCCTGAGTGGGCAGTATCTGCCGGTGCTAAATATTTGATGCTAGGTGATGCCGAGGGTCTTTTGGCTGCTAGTGGCACGCAAATTGGTAAGTTTGAAGACAATGATGCCTATTTATTTGGTATGAAACTGTCTTACGCATCTAAGTGATTTAATAAAATTGCACTATAAAAACTGAATTTATCTAAAGCAAAACGATAATATTTTTTAGATTCTTAGCCACTATAAAGAAGCCATTATTCATAAATAATGGCTTCTTTTGTAAGATAAATTTGAACTAATATTGACCTGATTCTAACTTAAACACCTGATTTCTTTAAACGATTTGCTTGGACACGGTAAACTGTCAATGGATTGGTTTCTAATAGTGAGCTCAGACCGAGAACCTGATTAATAGTATCTAAATGATTCATCCGGTAGTTATCACGGATGACTTGACCTATACGCGTTGAACAGTTATCTACTAGACCATCGTTGGGGATGCCTTCATGCGTCTGTCCAGTCAATGCTAGAATATAATCGCTTGGATCTAAGACGTTAGTTATATTACTAACACCCGCCCATGAATAATACTCAACACCGTTCATCACATTATTCGCTGGTGGTTGACCACAATACGTGTTTGGTAATGGTGCTGGATACTTAGCATTAAAAGCAGCACTACTTTCAGTGGTCGTTGTGGTAACGAAGTTTAGACTATTTTGGTCTTGTAGTTGATCTAGCGGTACACCGGATAGTATGTCTGCCGACACTCCAAACGCCTCAACACTGGCGGTCAATACTTTAGCCCCTAACTGATTTAGAGGCTTGTCACTGTTTATCAGGTTATCTAGCACATATTCACTCGTCTTACTACCTTTGTGTGGACTAGATACCGCTGTGACAGAAGCGACTTTATCAGAAGCAACGGTTGCAATATAGCGACTATCAAGACCACCTTGACTATGACCAATCAAGTTTACTTTTTTCGCTCCAGTAATGGCGGTGATGTAATTGACTTGTTTTAATAGCTGCTCACCGCGGACTTCAGAGGAATTGACAGAAGAAGTCTTAGTGGTAAAGACATCCGCTCCGTTTGTGATTAGAGTTTGTGGCACGCCAAAAAAATAATCTAAGCTACTGGCAAGCTGGTTCCAACCCAAAAATCCATGTACTAATACCATAGGATATTTAGTAGCGCCGTAGCTGCTAGTGAATATTCTTTTATCGACCTTAGTACAGCTCGTCGGCGCGTCACAAGTGTAGTATGACGATGATGCAGAAGCTGATGTAGAAGTCATTGCTAGTAGGCTTATGGCTGTTATAGCGGCGCCCGTTGATAGCAATTGGAAACGATTAATCCTGTTTTTCATATAACTTCCTTGTTAATGAATAAGCTTGTTAATGAATAAGCTTGTTAATGAATAAGCTCGTTAGTGAATAACATCGATACCATTATCGATGATGGTTGTACAACTTCGTACTTATGGTCTAAATCCTTTAGCCAAAACCCTTTGCTAAGTTACTTAGAGAAGTCTAAATACTGTTTCAAACAGCCTTTATTAAATGAGTGTTACCACTTAACATGGATAACAAATTACCTATTGCAGTCAGTTCTATTTATTTGACTTTATTTTCTCTATTTCCTGCAGTTCAGCATAGCCTGTGAGTCTTTTGCGCTCATCTTCATTAAATTGACTTCGCTCAAGTTGCTCTATTTGTGCTCGAGCTCCCGCTTCATTACCTGCACTATTAATCAATGCTTGTCTCTTTGCTTGGTATTGATTAAATCTATTATCAAAATCCGCTTCTCTTGTATCTACTTCTGCTAAACGAGAAGCTGCTGCTTCGCCAACCAAGCCACGGCGCATAGCGAAAAGTTCCTCTGCACTGGCACCCTTTGCTTTCATCTCTTCGGTACGCTGAGTGAGCTCACCAAAATTCGCTTGTTGTTGAAAGTTTTGCTTTATATCGCCATCTGGTAGCCGACTGATATAATCTTCACGGCGAGCCTTTTTCTGTGCCTCATCCAAGCCAGTATCTTGTTCGATACTGAGCATAGCAACGCTATAGTCTTCATACGCATCCTCTCCGCCAAAGAAGGCTTCAATCGTTGGCTGATCGAACAGCTGTTGACGTAGGCGGTTAACATCTTGCCGCCGCTGAGCAATCAAGTTCAGGTCCAGTTTGCCTGCTTGGGTCGTCTGCATCTGTAGGCTGCCGTAATTGGCTTGTAGATCATCTAACCCTTTTAGATAATTGACATATTGCTGAAATATTTGGATGGCTGAGCTGGCCGCAGGTTCTGGCGTATGACTGCGGATATAGGCTTCCACTCTTGCAATAATAGTCGCTTCATCTTCCTCACCCATTGCTGAGAGGAAGTAATCGAATAAGCGTCGCAATCCTTCCGTAACGACTAGCTGTCTATTTTCATCAACGATAATTCCACCATCGACATCGGTACCTTTTAAAGAGTTAGGTAGTTGTTCAAGCCCAGTAGTAAACCTAGAAAGGTTATCACTGTTCGTGATTTGATTATTATCATTGGCTGTGTCAGTTGTATTGGTTAAGGAAGTGGATAGCGTTGTAGATGAGATTTTGGTCTCTTTGGCAGGTATTGATACTGATTTTGGTTTTAACCACCAAATCAGTCCAGTTAAAACTGCCAGTAGCAATAAAGCAATAATGATAATAGTTTGAGTGTGACGTTTATTATTCATAAGAGTATCGATATCCTGACAATATTTAATCTAAGCTATCCAAGCTAAAACAGACTAAGCTAAGACAGAGTGCTATTGGAGTGACAGCTATCAGCAGTACGCATTTATTAATAGGAAAGGTGTTTATTCTGCTTGTATGGTAATTATTATTACTATAATGATTTGTAATAAAGCTAATTAATGCTTGACTATGATTGGAATATTGACAAATAATAGGGTATTAAGCAATATTATGAATATTAATAGTAATAAAAATTACCATTGACTTAATATCAATTAAGTTGCTTACTTTGAACCATAAATATCACGAAGCGTGTTTTAGAAAACTGTGATTATTTTATAAATTTTTTATCAACTTAAGATCAACACACAATCAAGGAAGACTTTATGGCTATCGCCTGTTTTAAACCAAAGTGGATGGACGAAGAGATTGAAATGTTGCACGAGAGTGCATTGAAGCTATTTAAAGATTGGGAACAGCATGATGAAAAGTGGCGTGAAAGCGGCATGCTTGATCGTGAGGCGTGGTTAGAAGCTGGCGAGATGGGTTTTTTATGTGCCTCTATGCCAGAAGAGTATGGCGGAGCAGGCGGTGACTTTCGTCACGAAGCGGCATTAATTTATGCGCAGTCAGAAGCCAACCAAGCAGGATTTGGCGGCTTTTTGCATTCAGGAATCGTAGCACCTTATATCTTGCATCATGGTACCGAAGAGCAGAAGCAGAAATGGTTACCGAAGATGGCGACTGGTGAGCTTATCGGCGCTATTGCCATGACTGAGCCAGGTACCGGCTCTGATTTGCAAAACATCAAGACTTTTGCGGTCAAAGACGGTGATGACTATATTATCAATGGCTCAAAGACCTTTATCACTAACGGTCAACTAGGCAACTTAATCATCGTTGCTTGTAAGACCGATAGAGAGCAGGGTGCTAAAGGCGTCTCGCTAATTGTGGTAGAAACCGACAATGCTCCCGGGTTTGAGCGCGGTAAAAAGCTGAAAAAGCTAGGTTTGGCTTCACAAGATACCTCAGAGTTATTCTTTAGTAATATGCGTGTTCCGCAAGCGAATTTGCTCGGTACCGTTGAAGGTATGGGCTTTATGCAGCTGATGCAAGAGTTGCCGCAAGAGAGATTAATTGTAGCGTTGGCAGGGATTGGCGCTATGAAACTAGCACTAGATTTGACCATTGACTATACCAAAGAGCGTACTGCTTTTGGCAAACCGGTATGGGGCTTTCAAAATACCCGTTTTAAGCTGGCTGAGTGTAACAGCCATTATATTGCTGCAAGTGCGTTATGTGATGCCGCTATAGAAGCCTTATTAGAGAATAAGCTCACCGTACAGCACGCCGCGTTAATCAAATATTGGGTCACGCAAAAGCAGTGTGATGTGATGGATGAATGCGTACAGCTATTCGGCGGTTACGGCTATATGATGGAATATCCTATCGCTCGACTCTATGCCGATGCACGCGTACAAAAAATCTATGGTGGCACCAATGAGATTATGAAAGAGTTAGCGTCACGCTTTATGTAATCTTTAATTTATTAAATAAGGTATCAAAAATAATTTTTTGGGTGTTATTAATACGCTTGTCATTTTGATTTTTTAAACCTTTGATTAATGTGCTAGATTAGGTAACACCCAACTATTCAGAACAACCTTTCAAGGAGGAAAGTATGCTCGGACAGATGATGCAACGCCCATTATTGATTAGCCATCTAATTCAACATGCTGCTAACTACCATGGCGATACCCCAATTATCTCGCGTGAGACTGATGGTAGTACCACTCATTCCGATTGGAAAACCATACATAGTAATAGTAAGCGTCTTGCTAATGCTTTGGCTAAACTTGGTGTAGAGCAGGGTGATCGCTTAGCGACTATCGCTTGGAATAATAGGCGTCACCTTGAAATCTGGTACGGCGTGTCTGGCGCTGGCATGGTATGTCATACTATCAACCCGCGTTTATTCCCACAGCAAATTATCTATGTCGTCAATGATGCGCAAGACCAAGTGCTGTTTTTTGAAAAGACATTTTTACCATTAATAGTCGGGGTTAAAGACCATCTACAGACAGTCAAACACTTTGTTTGTATGACCGCACCAGATGAAGAAGTCAGAGCGCAAATACCTAATGTTATCTTCTATGATGACATCGTTGATGAAGAGTCGGATGAGTTTGAATGGCCTGAGCTTGATGAAAATACACCAGCATCATTATGCTACACCTCAGGCACGACCGGTAATCCTAAAGGCGTGCTATATACCAATCGTAGTACGGTGCTGCATAGCTTTGGTATCAGCTTGCCTGACTCGCTCAATCTATCAGCAAAAGACATAGTCTTGCCTGTGGTACCGATGTTCCATGCTAATGCTTGGGGTTTGCCTTATGCCGCAGCGATGATTGGCTCATCATTAGTGTTACCAGGACCGAATCTAGATGGGCACAGTTTGGCGAATATGATTGATGACTATAAGGTTAATGTCGCTGTTGGCGTACCGACTATTTGGCAAACCTTACTAGCCGCTGCTAAAGAGACGGGTACTAAGCTGCCTAGCCTTAAACGCAACGTGGTCGGTGGTTCAGCGTGTCCGTCGTCTATGATTAAAACTTTCCGTGACGAGTTCGATTGTGAGACTCTGCATGCGTGGGGTATGACTGAGACCAGCCCGCTAGGAACGGCCAACCAGCTCAAGGCTAAACATAGCGATTTATCAGAGGAAGATAAACTAACGATCCGTTTATCGCAGGGTCGCCCGCCATTTGGTGTTGAGATTCGTATCGTTGATGCCGAGCAGAATAATCAACTGCTACCTAATGACGGTAAAACCTCGGGCAACGTGCAGATCAGAGGTTACTGGATCGTTGATACTTACTTTAATAGTGAAAAGTCGGCGCTTGAGTCGGATGGCTGGTTTGATACGGGCGACATTGCAACCATCAACGAAGATGGGTATTTAAGGATTCGAGATCGTGCCAAAGACTTAATCAAGTCAGGTGGTGAGTGGATATCCTCAGTAGAGCTAGAAGACATTGCCATGTCGCATCCGGCAGTAGCGATGGCAGCGGTTATTGGCGCCACACATCCAAAATGGGATGAGCGTCCGATTATCATTACTCAACTGGCGGTTGGCGAGCAGGTAAGCGAAGAGGCGCTAATCGCTCATTACGAAGGTAAAGTAGCAAAATGGCAGCTTCCTAATGCTGTCATCTTCGTAGAAGCAGTTCCGCTAAATGGCACTGGGAAAATGCTCAAAAAAGACTTACGTGAGCAGTATGGTAATCATCTTATTGAGCGCGGTTTGATCGACTAAATAAGCAATATTTCGGCTTTCATTTAAAAGAAAGTTATTTATTCGACAAGCTGTTGATACTACATATTTTGTAGTATCAACAGCTTTTTTTATAAGATTAAGAAAGTAATAGTCCTGTCTCCTAGGGCAGGATAGGAGATATAGATCACATGGTTACCTTACTAAAGGCCAAGTATGCTTAGGTCAATACCACTGGTAACTTAAAAATCAAACCAATGCTATCGGTGCTATTTTAAATAATGATCTATTTGCAGTGGGGCTATGCAACTGCAGTATAAAAAGTGATGTCTTTCACAGCTGGGTGAGTCAGTGACTGCTACCCACTCTACACAGCTATTAATGTTTAATCCTGTTAGGTTTAACGTCCTGACTCCAATTAAATAGTCATTAACATAGCAATAGCGGTCTATATTTGGTTATGTTATTTTTAGGACAACATTATGAGTATTATTATACCTAAAATCGTTGTTATTGGCGGTGGTGCTGGCGGATTAGAGCTTGTAACTCAGTTAGGGCACAAATTAGGCAAAAAAAAGCACGCGGACATACTGCTAATAGATAAAAATCGCACCCATATTTGGAAGCCATTACTGCATGAAGTTGCAACAGGCTCTATTGACCCTGATTTAGATAGCGTTGTGTACTCAGCGCATGCCGTCAAACATTATTACCGTTTTCAGCTTGGGACATTTTTTAATATTGACCAAAGTAATCAAACTATTACTCTTGCCCCTTTTTATGACGAGTTAGGCCACACTATTCTGCCAGAGCGCAGCGTCCCCTACGATTACCTCGTTATTGCCATAGGCAGCGTAAGCCATGACTTTAATATCCCTGGTATCAAAGAGCATTGCTACTTTTTAGATTCAAATCAGCAAGCACAGCGTTTTCAGCACTCACTACTCGATAGCTTTACACGTATTCATCAAGACGATAATCAACAGCAATCACTCACTATTGCCATTGTTGGTGGCGGTGCTACGGGAGTAGAGCTTTCGGCTGAGCTGTATCATGTCTCTGGTTTATTGAAGCTATACGGTTTGACAAATATGTCATCTAAGCGCTTACGTATACAGCTGATTGAAGCCGGACCGCGTATTCTACCTGCCTTGCCAGAACGCATTGCCACTAGCGCTAAACTTGAGCTATCGAAACTAGGTGTTAATGTGTGCGAACATACGCAAGTCAAAGAGGCTAACGAGCACGGTTTTATTACTCAAAATAATGAGCGGATTGACGCTGATATTATGGTATGGGCAGCAGGTATAAAGGCGCCTGACTTTATTGAAGACTTGGGTATTTTTGAGATTACTCGTAGCAATCAAATCCAAGTAAACCAATTTTTGCAAAGCACAGTAGATGACAGTATTTTTGTATTGGGCGATTGCTGCGCCTTTACCCAAGCCGATGGCATACAAGTACCACCGCGTGCCCAATCGGCGCATCAAATGGCGCAATGTGTTGAGAGAAATTTGATTGCGACATTAAAAAATCAGCCCCTTAGTAGCTTTGAATATAAGGACCATGGATCGCTGGTTAACTTATCTGGTTATAACACGGTAGGAAATTTAATGGGCAACCTAACCAACAATAGCTTTTTTATTGAAGGAAAAATTGCTCGTTTTATGTATATATCCCTTTATCGCATGCATCAACGTGCTATTCACGGCATAGTCAAAACATTTATCTTATGGATTGTTGAAAAATTACTGCGCGTAGGGCGTCCAAAAATGAAGTTACATTAATCAGAATAATCATTATAGATTGCTCATTCCTATAATTTTAAACCATATACAGTCTCTATAGAATGCAAGTAATCCAGTATCTTCGGAGAAAGACCATTAAGCGGGTTTCCCTTAAGATTAATACAGTCTAGATTGGTTAGCTGCAAAATACTGTCAGGCAAGTTGTTAAGATTACAGTGAATCAGATCAAGCTTAGTGAGGTTAGAGAGTTGACCGATGCTATCAGGCAGATCTTTAAGATCACAATGACTGATGAACAGCTCAGTTAGGTTAGTGAGTTGTCCAATACTATCCGGTAAATCTCTAAGTTCGCAATGACTGATATAAAGCTTATTTAGGGTGTTGAGTTGGCCCATGCTATCAGGCAGATTTGTAAGCTTACAACCAGTAAGATTAAGCATAGTAAGACTAGTGAGCTGTCCAATACTATCTGTCAACTCTCTAAGCTCACAGTGGATCAGATTAAGCACAGCAAGATTAGTGAGTTGACCAATGCTATCCGGTAACTCTTTAAGCTCACAGTGAATAAGATTAAGCTCAGCAAGGCCAGTCAGTTGTCCGATGCTATCCGGTAAGTTTTTAAGCTTACAGTGAATAATATCAAGTTTAATTAAGTTAGTAAGCTGCCCAATACTATCCGGTAGGTCTTGAAGCTGACAATGACTAATGAACAGCTCAGTTAGGTTAGTGAGTTGTCCGATATTGTCAGGTAATTCTTTAAGCTCACAATGATTAATATAAAGCTTATCGAGGATGGTGAGTTGACCAATACTATCTGGCAACTGTCTAAGCTCACAATGAATCAGATCAAGCTCAGTAAGATTACTGAGTTGGCCGATGCTATCAGGCAGATGTTCAATCTTACATTCACTGATAAAAAGCTTAGCAAGATTAGCCAGTTGACCAATAGCGTCAGGTAACTCTTTCAGCTCACAGTGAATAAGATCAAGTTCAACAAGATTAATGAGTTGACCAATACTGTCAGGCAATGCTTTAAGCTCACAATGACTGATAAAAAGTTCAGTAAGGTAAGTGAGTTGGCCGATACTGGTAGGCAATTCTTTAAGTTCGCAATGACTAATAACTATCTTAGTTAAGTTACTGAGTTGACCAATACTGTCGGGCAGGTGTCTGAGCTTACTTTTATCAATAAAAAGCCCCGTAAGGTTACTCAGTTGCCCAATGCTATCAGGTAGCTCTCTAAGCTCGTAACGATTAATAAAAAGCTTCGTTAGGTTAGTGAGTCGGCCCATATTATTTGATAAGTCACTCGAATTAATACCATGAAAATTAATTTCCACGTGACTTGTGAGGTAAGCCAGTTCGTTAGAGCTATAATTTATTCTATATATACGTCTATATTCCCGTTCATCCAGCCCAGTGACTTCCACTTCTATAATTTCTAGAACCTCTAAAGTCTCTAACTTTCTGATTGCCAGTGACGACTCTTTATCATGAGGCGTCTCATAGCCGAGCATATCAAATGTGTCTGCCCAATCCCATATTTCCTCAATCCAACTATCGTTAATATCTAGCGCTTTAACCTCTAGCGCTGTACTGAAAGTATCAAATATAGAGATTTCTTGAGATTTATTATTAGTATCTTGACTCATAATCTCGCTCCTTAGCCTGCTTGGTTAATCAGCATATTACGCAAGTTGCCAATGGCTTTAGTTGGATTCAAGCCTTTTGGACAATACAACACGCAATTCATAATACCGCGGCAACGGAATAAACTAAAGGGGTCTTCTAAACGTAACAAACGTGCTCGGGTATCTGTATCACGGCTATCAACAGCGAAGCGATTAGCGTTCAATAATGCGGCTGGGCCTAAAAACTTATCAGGATTCCACCAAAACGAGGGACATGCCGTTGAACAGCAAGCGCATAAAATACATTCGTAGAGACCGTTCAGTTTTTCGCGCTGCTCAGGAGTCTGCAAGCGCTCCGTTACTGGCAGTGGCTGATCGTTGATTAAGTAGGGATGAATCTTTTCATATTGTTCATAAAATTGGTTCATATCAATAACCAAGTCACGAACAACGGGTAAGCCTGGTAGCGGACGAATGGTGACTTTCTCAGGCAAGCTATTCATATTCGTTAAACACGCCAAGGCGTTTTTACCATTGATGTTCATACCATCAGAGCCGCAAATACCTTCACGGCAGGAACGGCGAAAAGTGATGGTTTCGTCTTGTTTTTTAAGGCGTATCAGTAGATCAAGCAGCATACGATCTGAATCTAGTAGTTCAATCGTATAGCTTTGCATACGCGGCGCTGCGTCCTTATCAGGATCGTAGCGATATATTTCGATGGTGCGAGTACCTCGGCTCATAATGCTAAACTCCCAATATAAGTAATCTGCTTTTCATAAAATATATAGCTATATATGACTATATACTAATTTCTTACTTAATAGTGGTCGATAAGTTCAAAGTCGGGTTTGATGGTAATTGTCATTTGTGAACACTAGGGCGTGTCCTTCAATTCGAATGATAGTTATCTTAATAGGCTAAAAATGGCTAAATCTACGCCAAAATCCGTCAAGTATCTGGCTGATATACTTATATTACCTGCGCTATTTTTATTATTTGGCTAATATTTATTACCATTTTTCAAATGAGGACATGCCCTAGGTATCTTTACTTTATACTAAGATAAAAGCCAATGTTAATTTTGATTGAATGAGAGGGTTTATGAAAATCTTGCCGACATCATCGCTAAATGCATTGCTAACAAAAGTAATCAAAACCGTAGAAACCACTGCGCTTAAACGTACCAATCAGCGACACGTCCTGCATTATATTCTAAAAGGGTTAGGTGACTTACCAACGCCAGTCCTTGAGCGACTTAATCGCTATCTAAAGTCACCTACAGTTGAACAGTACCCTAACGCTGATGCTCATATGAGGCTAATTATCGGTTTGAACGATAAGCTTAAGCCGCCTATACAAATCACGCAATTAATACAGTTACGGCAAAAATTTGCAACCGAGATGGTCGCTATTCAATCTCCAAGTGTATGGCAGCAAAGAAATGCTGACGATAACTTTAAAAATAAAAAACGTAACCATAAAGAAAACGGCAATTCGGTGAGCTGGCAAGACAAGGTTATTGCCAACGCTGATAGTGGGGATATGATTATTCGCTGTTATCAGGCAGAGTCTAGCGCTACTCAAAATCCTGAACAAAACGATGATAATGTGGTGATGTTATTTTTTCATGGGGGCGGATTCTGCGTCGGTGATGTCAATACAGATCATGAATTCTGTCATGCCGTTTGTGCGCAAACCAGCTGGGCAGTTGTCAGTGTTGACTACCGGCTGGCACCGGAACACCCTGCTCCCACCGCTATTAGAGACTGTCTTGAGGCTTATGCTTGGTTGGCTAAGCATGCTCATACCCTTGGCGCATCATCATCTCGTATCGTTTTAGCAGGTGATAGCTCAGGCGGTGGTCTTGCAGCATTGGTAGCGCAGCAGGTGAGCAACGCCACTGTTAGGCAATCTTCCGATAAACAGGAATATATTAATATGCTTGATGACTTCACTATTGATATTTTCCAGCAGTTGCAAAATTTACCGCGTCCACTGGCACAGCTATTGTTATACCCGATTACGGATATCGGAACGGATTATCCAAGCTGGAAGTTGTATGGTCAAGGCTTAATGCTAGATTATAAAGATATTGAATTGTTTCATGCCGCTTATCTGAAAGATAGCTCCTTAACACAACCGCACGCGCTTATCTCACCCATGTATGGTGATAATACAGAGATATGTCCAAGCTATATCGTTGCTGCTGAATTAGATATTTTACGTGACGAAGCACTGGTTTATGCCAAAAATCTGCAAGATCATGGTATCAACGTGCAGACTCATATTATCCTTGGCGTACCACATGGTTTTACTCATTTGATGAGCGTACATAAAGGTCTTGGGCGTGAGATGACTGATACTATCGATAAGTTTGCCATTTTTGTACGGCAGATAATTGGTACAGAAACAAACACAACGATGTTGGAATAAAAATTCATAGGGATTATTGAGGCGGTTATGATTGATAATTTTAGCGCTAAAGGTTTTACTTTTAGTGCAAAGGGTGTGTCAGTTGGGCGTTAAATAAAATGCAGTTATTAAGATGCGGGCTGGTTTGACCTATGCTGTCAAATCTGTAGACATTCACTTGGGAGATTTTAGTTACGCAGCCTGACGATAATAATCAAACCACATTTGTCTTAGTGTTCTATAGCCTAAACCCTTTTGAATCCTAGTCTGGTTATACTCAAGCACTATATATTTAGTCATATATAGTGCTTTTATAATATAATTTTACAGATATGTTGATTTTGTGCTTTAATAAGTTACAGTTGTCATTTATAAGAATTATTAATGTAACTCATTAATCTTCTAACAAATACTTTTGCTTTAAGTTCTAGCTAGAACCTTTATTTTATCAACGAATAATTTTTTAGGCTTATGGAGCGAACTATGAATAAGGTGTTTAAAAAAATTTGGAGTAAATCATTAGGTTGTGTCGTTGTGGTATCTGAAAGTGCTAAGAGCGCTGGTAAGACTAACTGTACCACTGGCGCTGTCACCCAGACTGCTCGCTCAACTGGCTATAAAGTGCTGATTATAAAAGGAATTGTTTTCAGTATTGCAGCTGTTAGTGGCACTACAGTTTGGGCAGGCGTAGTATGCGTAACTGATCCTGTTTCTGCGGGAAGTACCGCAGTAGGTGCAACTACACTGGCATGTGGAATAAATAACACAGCTAACGGTCTCTATAGCAATGCCTTAGGTATTGATAATAAAGCAATGACTGAAGCTAGTGCATTAGGTTATGCAAATGAAGCAACAGGCGACTCTAGCAGTGCAGTAGGGTTTTTTAATAAGTCCACGGGTAATGATAGCAGTGCGTTAGGCTATATAAATACTGCATCTAAAATTAACAGCAGTGCCGTAGGGTCTAACAATATCGCATCAGGTAGTTATAGTAGTGCGTTAGGTTATAGGAATACTGCATCTGAAACTAAAAGTAGTGCAGTTGGTTATGCTAATGAAGCATCAGGTGATTCTAGTAGCGCAGTGGGTTATACCAATAAAGCGTCAGGTAGTTATAGTAGTTCGTTAGGTTATAGGAATACTGCATCTGAAACTAAAAGTAGTGCAGTTGGTTATGCTAATAAAGCATCAGGTAATTCTAGTAGCGCAGTGGGTTTTGAAAATACATCAGAAGGTGATTATAGTATTGCAGTTGGTTATAGAAACACTGCATCAGGTGAAGATAGCAGCGTGTTCGGAAGTTATAGCCAAGCCACTGCAACAGGCGCAACCGCCATTGGTAGTTTCTCCATTGCAGATGAAAAAAATACGGTTTCAGTTGGTAGCAAAGGTTTCGAAAAGCGTATCACTAACGTAGCAGATGCGACAAACGAAACGGATGCTGTAAATAAACGTTATACCGATGGCAAAGCATCTGAGACTTTGACCGCATCCAAAGGTTATACCGATGGAAAAGCGACCGAGACTTTGACTGCCTCCAAAGGTTATACCGATGGCAAAGCGACCGAAACCTTAACCGCATCCAAAGGTTATACCGATGGCAAAGTATCTGAAACTTTGACTGCCTCCAAAGGTTATACCGATGGAAAAGCATCTGAGACCTTGAGCGCATCAAAAGGCTATACCGATGGCAAAGCATCTGAGACTTTAACCGCATCCAAAGGTTATACCGATGGCAAAGTATCTGAAACTTTGACTGCCTCCAAAGGTTATACCGATGGCAAAGTATCTGAAACTTTGACTGCCTCCAAAGGTTATACCGATGATCAGGTTTTGATCGTTAAACAGAGTATTGCTGCACAGCATAAATACCTAAAAGTTAATGGTGGTACGTCTGCCGAAGGGATTGCTAGTGGAGACAACGCAATGGCTTTAGGAGCTAGTGCAATTGCACGAGGCAAGCAATCTATTGCAATGGGCGATGGTGCCCAAGCAATAGGTGAGCAATCTATTAGCATTGGTACAGGTAATAAAGTGACTGGAAATTATTCAGGTGCGATTGGTGACCCAAGTACTGTCAGTGGCAATAGCAGTTATAGTATGGGCAATAATAATACAGTGTCTGGCGACAATACTTTTGTGCTAGGCAATAACGTCAATACTGCTGCAAAAAATGCAGTGGTACTCGGTAATGACTCTAGCTCTAGCCGTGAAAATACGGTGTCGGTTGGTTCTGCTACTAACCAACGTCAGATTATCAATGTTGCTAATGGTACCGCTGATAATGACGCAGTCAATGTAAGTCAGTTACAAGCCGCAAAAACGAGCGCTATCGAAACCTCGAACACCTATACTGATGAAAGATTTACGTCTCTAAATGATTCGATTCACAATTATGTGCAAGACAATGGACAGCGTTTTAAAGAAATTGATGAGCGTTTTGATCGTCAAGGTGCGATGAGTGCTGCGATGTTAAACATGGCAACCAGCACATCAGGTCTACAAGGTAGAAACCGTATAGGTGTAGGCGCAGGTTTTCAGGGTTCTGAGCAAGCGGTCTCCTTAGGTTATCAACGTGTTATAAACCCCAATACCAGCTTCAGTCTAGGTGGTGCTTTCACTAAAGATGAGAGCTCTGGTGGTGTGGGTATGGGCTTTAGCTGGTAAGCCTTAAGTAAATCAAAACTAAGAAAAGGGACATTAATTTGTCCCTTTTACGTAACTATCATTCCACATTCATTATCTACATTCCATCAAAAAAAGTGAAGGCAAGCAGGTTTCTACGCTAAGCCTAGATGGATAATGATAGAGATAAACATACCCTTTATAACTGGTGCCTTAAAACGATAAAAAAATAACTATTTTACGCATCGCACTGTTTGAACCGCCCTGATATTGTCATATTCTCTCAGAATGTTGAGTCTCCGACAATCCCGGGGCGGTTCAGAGCTTATTTTTTAGATACTAATGCATATACAAGGCGATATCCTGAATCACCTGCGGTCGAAACATAGTCTGCTTTCTCTTCTGCTATCAATTTTATCTCATAATACTCAGCATAGTATTGCTCAAGTTGAGATTGTGTCACTAAGAAAGGGGGCAAGTTTTTATGATTATCACTGCGCTGCTTTTCGCCATCATAAGCAAAAGATAAGAGAAGTTGGCTTGCTTTATTACTAAGCGCCATAATTTTCTGTGTATAGCGTGTCCGTAGATTATCAGGCTTAGTATCTGGAAGAGCTACTAATGCACCACGATCATAGACAGCATCTATTTTTCCAATATCAATAGGACTTAATTCAAATATATCACCCACCCAGATTTTGAGAGCTTGTCCTTCGTGTTCAGTTTGATAACAGGTGAGATTAGGGGTATTTGGATGTGGTGATACTGTCGCTTGCAAATCGTTTTCAGTAAAAAACTGTGTGACTGCTATCTGTGACAGCTCAACACCAATAACATCAAAACCCTGATTTGTAAACCATAGCATATCCACGCTCTTACCGCATAATGGCACAAAAACGCGACCATTTTTATGTGTATTAAGTGCTTTGAAATGATGGGTTAGCATAGGGTTTGGTTTTTTCTGAGTAAAATTAGTTTGGCTCTTTTGCCATGCGTTTTTCCAAAATTCAGGATTCATAACATTAACCTTTATTGTAATAGACTGATTCTGCCTTGTTCTTTTACTATGGATGGTATTAAGCTTACTAAAGTAGTTTAATGCATAATTATTTTATATGCCTTTTGTCTAGTTCTATTAAAGTGAGTTATATAAACCGTTAAATGCAATAAAAAGGAAGCCTGCCACCATCCTATTCGATACCTGTTGCCACCCACAAATATCCTCCGATATCACCACGCCCGATGCTTTTTGCACACTGAATAGCTGAGGTATTATTAAAATGAATCGTTCCAAACAACATATCAGTTTTCTGTCTTTTTGATTGTCTACTTTGATTATTAACCAACTGATATATCATAGCCTGTTGCATCCATTTCCCTAAACCCTGTTCTCTATATTCAGAAAATATAATGTTTTCAATAATATAAAAGCCTGTCATTCCTAAGCTATTATCAGGCTCTACTATTATCACGCCTGCTAACTTATCGTTGACACATAACAGATTAACGAAGCCCTGAGCCACCCAAGTTCTCATATCCTCTATCGGCTTTAATTCCATCATCACAGCATGTTGGGGGAATTCATCAAGCAACTTGTTATATGCCATTTCATATTGGTTATAAAACGTAAGAGAGTTTGCAGATACTAGCTCACATTTGGTATGAGCAGGACAGGCTATATCTTGTACTGCGTTTTCAGTTAGCGTGTCTAGGGAAGTTGCTAGTATACGATTGTCCCAATGGGCTGAGGAAAAGTTTGCAGGATCAATGTCTAAATAACTTGGAATATAGAATTGAACATATTGAGGCTTAAAGCCCTCAAATGCCTTTGAGATATTATCTACCAATACATTAATACTATTTATACTGAGTGGTTTTAGCGTAGCCGTTACAGTGACAAATGGTTGGGAGATATCCATACCACGAAAGCGAATACCGCATAATGCAATATTGCCATTGTCGCAGTTAATTAAACGGGTTTTGTATTCTGATGGATGCCGACCAGTAATGGACGCGTATTTAGCGGATAATAATGCTAAGTGATCACTTTCCAGTCTTTCTATATCCTCTTGAAGCTCATGAGCACATTGCTTATACGGATCTGTTTTAGTATATATTCTTTTCAATAGTGGGTGTGCTTGAGCAGCTTTTGCTTGTATTAACGATTCAATTATTTTTGTCATGTTCGACCTGATATGGAAAAATATAGAGTATAAATATGACTTTTAAAAGTTTAGAATTCGAGATAATTTCAGTTAAAAAAAGTACACATAAATAATGTTGTTTGAAATATTCTTATCGATAAAGCCATTACGATCCGCACAAAAGCACGACTATTTTTAGGTGTGTTAATTGCTTTGAGATGATTTATTAACATGGGGTTTGGTTTTTTCTGAGTGAAATTAGTTTGGCTCTTTTGCCATGCGTTTTTCCAAAATTCAGGAGTCATAAAGTAAACCTTCGCTTTGATAAGATAGGTATGAACGGTAACTAGCACGCCATTTACTGATAGGGTATTTCTTAAGTAATTTTCTTCAATATTTCATAATAGTTCTCAGGCAAAATCGTTATTTTATTCGAGTAATGGTTATGAGCCTATCCTTAATTTTACCGATGTCTGCCTTCGCCTTAGTAGCTTCTATTTCTCCTGGCCCTGTGAATATCGTTGGTTTGAGTAGTGGTGCACGCTATCCTTTATCTAAAGGCTTAATTTTTATTACTGGTGCCACACTTGGTTTCGTTATCTTATTTTTAGCTATAGGTTACGGTCTTAGTGCTTTGCTAGTCACTTTTCCAAATTTTGAAAAATGGCTGACGTGGGCAGGTATCGCTTTTTTGTTATATCTGAGTTACCGCTTAGCGCGTGATGATGGCAAGATAGACGCAGAAGCCATAACAAAAGTACCTGGGTTTTTTACCGGATTTTTAATGCAATGGCTCAATCCAAAAGCATGGATTGCTTCTGCCGCTAGTATCGGTGCTTATACCAATAATGGAGAGCTTGCTCAGGTTTTGTTGTTTGCTGGGCTATATCTACCTATATGCTGGCTGTCTTTAAGTTGTTGGGTTTATGCTGGTGCTTTTATGCGCCAAAAGGTTCAGCAGCCTAAAACATTGAGGACTATCAATCGAGTGTTAGCCGTGTTGCTTGCAGGCAGTTGTGTATTGTTAGTGCTTGGTTGAGGATTTGCGATATTGGTTGGGTGTGGCTGCTACTAAACGTTTAAAAGTACGCTGAAAGTGCGCTTGATCAGCAAACCCGGCATTTAAAGCAGTATCGATAATAGATATCCCTTTTTTCAGTTGTTGCTGACCGTATTGAATGCGTTTATTGACAATATAAGCATGGGGCGTCATGCCAAAGTGCTGCCTAAAGCTTCGAATAAGATAACTGGGACTATAGCCACTCAATGTACATAATTCATCAAGCGATAATTCCTCAGTGCAGTGCTCATTTAAGTAAATGGCTAATTTATTCAATGCTGCGGGCGTCTGTCTATCAAGTACTAATTTTTGATTATCAAGTGTATGCATAAGAGTAGATAAGTATTCAATCACTTGCGTTTGCTTATCAAGTAGCTCTCGGGTATCGTCCAAAAGGATCGCTGCCATTGTACAGTAGCCTTGATACAGGTGCTTATCGGTAATAACCGCATTGGCGATATCTTGCCAGCGCGGTCGTTGTAATAAACCTTCATCATAGCGCAGCTGCGTTAGCCACGCGGTATCGACATAGAGCATGAGATAAGCCCAAGGCTGGTTTTCGATAGGGTTACAGGCATGCGGCCAGTCTGGATTCATCAGTACCAAATGGCCTTGTCTGACATGGTAGCTATCATCACGATAAATAAAGGTGCTTATGCCTTGCGTTATCCCGCCTAAAGACCAGTGGGTATGACTATGAAGATCATAACAAACCTTGCGACCATCCGTGATTTTACGCAGCTCTATATGTGGCATTCTAGAATCGCGCCAAAAGATAGGCGTGTGTGGGTCAGTCATAAAGTGTCCTGATAAGTAAAATTGCAAAAGCTACTATAAGGTTGAAAATAGCGGAATCTAGCGTTTAACCTTTATAGTATCTGTAAACTCTAGTTACTTCAAAGACTACTATTTATAACTACTAGTGCTTAAAATTAAGGCACAGCTAATACAGCGCAATTACATAAATCGCTACTCTCAAATTGAGTCATATCACCAGCCCTAAGCTCTGGTACCGGAAACACTCTGACCGTCAAAGGTTTATTTAATCGATAAGCCATAGTGCCCGTATCTCGCATCAAGGCACATAGTTTATCGATAGGCGTATCCCCCGGAATAGGAACCGTATCAAGACCAATGCCGCAGACAGCGCTATTGGTTAATAACATAGGTATGTCAAACTCATTATCAATGGTGGCTTGCGCTAATCCCTTATCCTCAGTAACCGCCAACATCAATCCTGAAAATCCGATGATATCAACACCTGTTACGGTTTTAAAAACTTTCGTTAATAAAGCCGATACCTCAACCGTACCTGAAGCGCCAAAATAAGGAACGCCAAGCAGTTTGTAAACGTCAACCATCGAATGACATTCTTTAGAGGGTGCAGGCGAGGTATCCATACCTAGATAAGTCCAGCCTGATGCTGCGTCAAGTCGCTTCACGCAACTATCTATATTATCAATATGATGCTGTAACGCTACGCTCAAAGCATCAAAGGCAAGGCGCTGACGTTGCTGATAAGTAGCAGAGTTAAAGCCGGACTTCTCACGAACATGCTGTAAGGTTTTTACCAATAAATCAGGCGTTTCAAGACCAACAACAAAGCCTTTATCAGTCTTACCGCTATGATAGCTCGCTGGAAAATAAGGAATAAATTCATCACAGTTAAAATTTACCGTAAAGTTAAAATTACCTTCACCCCTAGGTGTGAGCTTAGAAATATTCTGTATCGCTAGAGCACATTGTTCAATCAATGCATTATCTAAAACACCGATCTCATTAGCGGTGACATTCACACAAGCGTTGCACAAATCGCCATATTTAGCGATAAGCTCAGGCAAAAGGCTAATCTCATGCGCTGTCTTAGCTTCTCCTATGGCAAAGCGAACTCGCAGACCATTTTTACCTTTATTGAGCGTCGCTAAAATATCAGTGATGGTAGCCAATCCAGTGGCAGCAGCTGACACGTTTGAGATATCCAAATACTTGCCGAATGGATTGGTTACTATACGAATGGATTGCACGCTATAGCCTTCATTGCCTAGACCTGCAACTATTTTTTCACAGTGCTTGATAGCCTCTTCTAGTGCAGCATGCCATGTTGTCATGTCCGTATTTAAATTGATGAATGTAGTTACTGTACGTACTTTACAAAGATCTTTATCCTTTAACTCTTTTGCTATCTTAAAATTACTACTATTGTTCATGGTTGTCTCCGTTTTTTAATCAAAATATATGAGGAGTGAAATTTAACAACACCTCTACAGATAGCTGGTTTTACCTAATTTAGGTAAAACCTATAAAAATTCTGACTGTGGCCTAGAAATTATATAGATAGTGAACTGATATATTCACCCAACCATTTCAGAAACTCATGACTCGTCGTCGCCACATTTAACCTTAAATAAGTTGAAGACTGAGCATTTGGATTAAACAACTGACCAGGGGCAACAAGCCAGCCGTCTTTATAAGCTTCTAGGGCAAGTTTTCCAGAATCCACTCCTGTATCTATCCAAGCAAAAATACCTTGATTGGTATGTTCAGGGTAATTTATATCTATTTTAGATAGTGCATCTCGCATATCTTGATGAGCGATATAGAGTTTCTGATGTACTTTCTTGAGCTGACGACGGTATTCTCCTTGCGTCCATAGCCGATGAACCACGCGCTCGCCAAACTCTGGTGAGGTCATATTGCTAAGGGTTTTAAGCTTAATTATCTGATTGATAAACCTATCAGGACTCACTAACATGCCCACGCGCCAGCCTGATGCCATCGATTTTGAAAAACCAGTAGCATAAAATACGCGCTCAAACTGGTCTATATTAGCGTACCTAAGCGGCTTTTCATCAGGTAAAAATGCGGCGTATAAATCATCCTCAAAAATACAAACATCGTATTCATGCATTAAGTTTAAGACTTGATGGGCGCGGGCAGGTTGCAAATTATAGGATGTTGGATTATGAAGTACGCTGTTAGTAATGTATAACTTGGGACGATATTTTTCTAAAATCTGTCTCATTTGTTCAATGTTCGGGCCTTGGTAGTCACGTTCAACTGATACCACCTGATAGCCTTTGATACCACCTGATAGCCTTGCTGTTGTAAGGTACTTGACGTCCAATACCAACCAGGATTATCTACTACGACCGTATCACCTACGTTTAATAATAGTTGAGTAACTGTCAAAATAGCCTGCGAAACCCCTGTTGTAGTGATAATATTATCGGTACTAGTATGAATACCTAGCAAACCTAAATACTGGACTAATTGCTCGCGAAGAGGTAAATAACCTTGAATCTCACCGTAGTTATAGATAAAGCTATCGATATCTTGGTTAACCTGCCTGACCGCCCATTGCATCCTATCATTCTTAACCCACTCCACGGGCAGCTCACCTGATCCTGGTGCTCGGTGATTAGGAACATCGTTCAACATTTGCTGTACTAGCCAGCTAGTATCGACCACGGCTTTTTTATCTAAAATCTCTATACTTCTATTCTGATTCGATTGAGGTAATACGTAATAGCCGGAATTCGGCTTAGCCATTAACACATTCGTAGCGACTAGTTGCTCATAAGCTTGGGTCACGGTAAAGCTCGAAACACCCAAAATTGTAGCTAGTTTACGTATAGAAGGCACTCTCTGGTAGGGTTTGTAGACTTGACTATCAATTCGCTGCTGAATCCATTCGATCACAGCAGCGGTTTTACTGATATTAGGATTAAGAGTGAGAGTGTCGTTCATAAAGTAGTGGGCTTATTATTAGAATTAAGAAAGTGTGCCCATAGCTGTCAAGGGCTATCTAACTATACACTTTGTTGGTAATTTTAAAAAATGCATCGGTATTCTTAGGTGGTGAAGTCGTACTATTACTCCATATATATAACACAACGATTTGGAGACATGATGTTTACCCCTAAAGCTTTTAAAGAAGACAGTTTTGAGACCATACAAGCGTTTATTAAAGAAAAACCGTTAGTGACGGTCATTGCACAAACGGGCAACGGACTGGAAGCTTGTCATATTCCCATGTACTGGCAAGATGATGGTAGTGAGTTTGGTTGCCTATATGGTCATATTGCTAAGGTAAATGCGCTAAATAACAGTGCCAATCTTGCTGCGCCGTGGCTGGTTATCTTTCAAGATGCTGGGCACTACATTAGCCCTAATTGGTATCCTAGCAAAGCAGTGACCCATAAAGAAGTACCGACATGGAATTATCGTAGCGTACATATCACGGGCAATGTCAGCCTATTAACTGCGCCTGAAGCACTTGTTGACATCTTATCGAAGCAGACGATCGATTTTGAAGCTAGCCAACCACATCCTTGGTCACTTGATGATGCGCCTGTAGAGTACATTCAGGCGATGTGTCGCGCCATCGTTGGTATTCGTGTCGATATCACCGATGTTCAAGCGCAGTTTAAGCTGAGTCAAAATAAAACGGTTGAGAATAGAGTAGGGGTTGTCGCAGGTTTGAAAGAGCTTGGAACGTTTGAAGCTGACAAGATGGCAATGTTAGTTGAAAAGGTAAATGAAGATTAAGCTTGATTATAAGGGTATGAATGAGCGATATTTCATTCAATAAAACCAACTTGAGATAAAACTATGATATCAACGCGAACCGTTGGGATATTATTATTCAACGACGTTGAAGTACTAGACTTTGCAGGACCTTTTGAAGTGTTCTCTCTAGCGGAGAGCGATAAAGGTCATAAGCACTTTAACGTCATTACCATTGCCGAGCAGCAAGCGCCAATATATGCTAGAAATGGTTTAACCGTTATTCCTGATTACAGCTTTGCAAATCAGCCTAATATCAATATTTTAGTGATTCCGGGTGGTTACGGTGCTGAGAAGGTTGAGATAAACAATCCAGTGGTTACCGATTGGATTATCTCTCAAGTAAAGCTTACCGAGTTAACGCTTTCAGTTTGTACGGGCGCTTTGCTATTAGCTAAGGCTGGATTGCTGGCTGGCAAGTCTGCAACTACCCATTGGATGGATTTGGAAAATTTAGCATCCTATCCTAATATTGAAGTTATCGCTAACACCCGTTTTGTCGATGCTAGCGATAAGACGACTAATCTTGTCACCTCAGCAGGAATAAGTGCAGGTATTCACGCTAGCCTGTACTGTGTGGAGAAGTTAATAGATAGTCAAACCATGCAAACAACTGCCAGACGTATGGAGTTTGATATAAGTTAAAAGCGTTGATAAATTTGCGTAATAGTGCAAAAACCAGTCGTTTGATTCTACGAATGAATAAGTTTTTTACCGCCACTAATCTTCACATTAGCTAATACCAACCCTGATAGAATAAACAGCATAGCCAGCATCTTCCACCACGTCACGACTTCCCCCATAAGCAGCACTGAGGTCGCCATACCGAATACGGGCACCAGCAAGGCAAATGGCGTAACTTTTGAGGCCGTATTTTGCGCGAGCAAGTGTGCCCACAGTCCAAAGCCAATCAGCGTTGAGATGTACACGATAAATCCAAGCGACAGCCAAGACTTAATTGATGCTTGCGTAAACGTCGCCACCTGCCATGCAGCGCTCTCAAATATAAGAGACGATAGGGTCAAAATTACACAAGCGATCAAACCGCCCCATGCCACCAGTGCCAACGCAGACAGTGCTGATGCTTTATTCTTGCTGTTAGTAAGTGAACCAGTATGCAGGCTAGTGCCTTGCTGCATCGTCTGTGCCATTGCTTGCATTGATACTTGCTTCGAGGCAATGTTGCCAAAACTCCAACCAATTGCTGCAATCAAGATACAAAAGAACCCAATCAAAGGCATATCACCGCCAAGGTTTAGCGCGATGACGCCAAGACCTAGCATACCAACTAACATACCGACGATCTGCATGAGATTTACTGCCTCACCTAAGATGACATACGCCAGTAATACCGTGATAAATATCTGAACTTGTAGCAATAGTGCTGTTAATCCTGCCGAGGCACCCAAATGCATGGCGGTAAATACAAACGCATATTGCATGACAAACGTACCAATAGCATAGATAAATAGCGTACGGTTAAACTTGGGCGGCTTAAGAAATAAAACCAGTGGCACAGCGGTAAAGAAAAATCGCATGGCGGTGAGCATTAGTGGTGGAAAGCTTTCGAGCGCCCATGCAATAAAGGTAAAGTTCACACCCCAAATAAAGGCAACTAGTACTGCTAAGGCGATGTAGATTGGGTTCATACATTATCCTAAGGTTGTTATTCTAAAGATTAAGTGTCCTGAAAAAATACTTTTAAATTCAAAGCACTACACGAGCCATGAAGCTAATTAATTATCACTCTATTAATAGCCTCTTTTTTTGAAGGCAAATACAAATAGGATAAATAGAGCCGATATCGAAATAGAAAATATAAAGAATACTAAGTTGGTATTTATCCAGCCAAAATAGCTCAGTATAGGCGCAGGAAGAAAAGCGCCTAAGGTTGCAAAAAAAGCAATGACGGTTTCATTAATTCCTTGAAATCTCAGCCTTCGCTCCCCTTGAATATTACTTAGCAGCGTTGATCCTCCTGAATAAGTAAAATTCCAGCCAATGCCTAAAATAACTAAAGCGATATTAATAAAAATAGTGTCAACAAAAATAATAGGCAATAAACAAGAGATGGAGATCAAAACAAAGCCAAGTATGATTGTGTTAATGCTATTGACGAGATTGATAATCTTTGCCACAAAAAATGAGGGCAAAAACATGGCAAGTACATGCATTTGGATCGCGTAAGATGCATAATCAAAAGAATGGCTTTGCTTTAAAAATAGTGACGACGCTATCATCATAAGGTTCATGATGTAGTAGCCTAGAGCACCGCCTAATATACCGATGACAATGATGTATTTTCTAACCTCTGTCGTGTTTAAGGGTACCGCTTTTGTTTTTAGACTGCTTTTACCGTGACGAACGTTTGCTCTATTCCAAAAATAAATAATGACAAATAAAATAATGGCAAGCGCTGACAAAGCTAGATAAATGAGCGAATAATTAGGTAAGTCTGACGCTTTGGCTAAATTGATAGCCAATAATGGCGCGACTATCGCAGCAAACACACCACCTGAGATGACCATTGACGTGGCTTTGGGAATAAGCTCACTACTTATAGTATCTGTAGCGGCAAATCTATAAAAGTTAGCGGTTGAGATAAAAAGCCCTAGTAAAAAGTGACTTAGGCATAAATACAAAAAGTTATTATCTATTAAAGATAAAAATCCAATAATGCCTGACAAAAATAAAAACCCAATACCTGCGTTAAAAATACGATATCTACCGAATTTTTTCATGAGTTTTGAGAATAAAACGGTGCTGACTAGAATGGCTAAAAATTGCAATCCATAAGGAATAGTGGCATAGCTCACTGTTGGTGCTAAAGATAACCCGACTAAAGCGGCTACCGTTACCGATAGCACCGCGGTTGTTAAATTAATACTTTGGCCAATTAATAAAAAATAGACATGGTTGGGTAGTTTTTTATTGGTTTGCATATAGTCTCTATCTAAAGTCGAATTTTAAGCGTTAAGCAATTATTATCTATAGCCAAAGCGTTAGAGCACAATATAGCGTCATAAGTACAATCACCGCATGAATTACCCGCATTACTCGCGGTAAATGCACCAATTTACGTAGCCAGTGACCACCAGCCGCCCAACAGCTGATGGATAAGATATTAATGACTGCACTCATCGCGAGTAATGAATAGTTATCTAACCAAGGCCTGCCAGCATTAAACATCGCTAGACTAGGAGCGACTACGGTCATCGTCCATGCTTTGGGATTGAGCCATTGAAACAGTAGCGCTTGTCCAAAACTTAAAGGCAATTCACCGAAGCTTTTTTTTACCTCAATAACACTCTCACCAGCTTGTTGACGTTGTCGTTCCTGTAGTAGCGCCTCATTAATGATAGCGGTAAAGTTGGTCTTAGCCATTTGATAGGTGAGCCATAACAGATATAGTGTGCCCAACACTTTTATAATCAACATAACGGCAGGGAAACTAACGACTAACGCCGCCATCCCCCAATAGCTCAGCCAAAGCATAATCGTGACGCCGAGAGTAATCCCAAGCATGTGCCAGCGACATGCCCAAAATCCACGTTTAATACTGCCATGCAGTAGCATCAAGTTATTGGGACCTGGCGTGATAGAATTGACCAGCATAAAAATAGCTAATGCCGTTATACTGCCTTCAAAGCTTACGGTTGACCCCATTTGTATATTGTCCTTATGGTTTTAAGTTGTTGATGAACTCAACTATAATTTAAATACCCATAACAGACCCGCTACAGTTTCACGAGTGGTGAACAAAGTGTATAGTTGCTCCTAACATTACAATTTACTTATTTGCCTATTTATAATTAGACAAGAAAAGAAGCGCATTCATTATGGTCGAAACTTATACTCTCAATCCCAACTTGACCAAAACTGCTGCTGTTACTGAATGGCTCCAGCAGCGTATTGACTGGCAGATTTATTTGCCCAATCAGCGCGTGCCATCGGTGCGAAAATTAGCAAAACTATTAGACATATCAAGCTTTACGGTGGTACAAGCTTATGAGCAGCTGGTTGCTACTAACGTATTAATCGCTAAGCCCAGCTCAGGCTATTATGTCAATACGCAAGCAAAATTAGCTCAGCCGAATGATGATAAAAGAGCGGTCATTAAGTACCCAGTAATAGATACGCGCTGGCTGGTGCAGCAAGTTTTTAGTGATATCCCGCACTATCGCTCACCAGGGGTGGGAACATTACCGAGAGACTGGGTACGTAATGATAAGATGGAATGGGCAATACGGCAGGTAACCCAGCAAGCCGATAGCTTTATCTATGATTATGGTAATGTTCAAGGTTATTTGCCGCTACGTCAGCAGCTGGTGCAACACTTAAGTACTCAAGGTATGCAAACCTCTACTGATAATGTTATTACCACAGCGGGTGTCTCACAAGCGGTCACGATGGCCGCACAGCTGCTTACCCAAGCTGGCGATACCGTCTTAGTCGATGGGCCAGGTTGGTATTGGTTATCAAGCTGCCTACAACAACAAGGCCTAAATGTAATAGCGATTGAGCGTGATTATCAAGGACCTAATATTGAGCAAATGCAAAAGCTATTCGCGGCGCACCGTCCTAAGCTCTATCTCACTAATAGCGTGCTGCACAACCCAACATCCTATAATCTACATCCTGCCCGCGCGCATCAGGTCATTAATTTGATTCATGAATACGATGCTTATATATTCGAAGATGATTTATATGCCGCCTTTGTACCGAATAATCAGACACTACGCTACGCAAGTCTAGATCAGTTTGAACGAGTGTTCTATGCAACAGGGTTTTCAAAGTCGATGTCGTCTGGTTGGCGCGTCGGTATGCTGGTAAGTCCCGATAAATTCGTTGATGATATGCTGAGGATCAAAACTTTGAGTAATTTGAACACCCCAGAATTTGGTGAGCGAGTTATCCATAGATTATGGACGCATGGTGAGTATCGCCGGCAAATTAAAAAGGTTCAGCAGCTTATATATGCTGCGCACGAAAGACTGCGTAAATTATTGCCAAGGATTGGGCTTATTTATCCTGAGCATACACAAGCAGGTCTTTTTGTTTGGGTAGACACAGGGCAGGATACCGGACCGTTAGCATTGGATGCGTATAAAGACGGCTGGCTAGTCGCGCCAGGGCAACTGTTTTACCCAGATGTTCGTACTTCGACATATCTGCGACTCAATGTATCGACAACTAACGATGAGTTTTTGGCTTGGTTAGAGAAGTATTTAGATAATTGAATACAAACACTCGTTTTCCATTAAAGGTAGTCTTCTACCACCAATACGTTGGATACTGCTTATCCTTACCTAAATTGTTATAAATAAGCGCTACCATGACCAAAATAATAGAACCGAGCAGGGTAGGTGTTATCAAAAACCCCCAATTCACCGCACCCAGCATGACTATCAAAGGGTTGGACCCCGCAGGCGGGTGCGGCATTCTAAATACCAGCATTAGCGCAATGGCGGTGCCTACAGCGCTTGCCATACTCCACCAGTGAATGCCAAATAACATCATAAATACCAGTCCTGTAAAAGTCGCAATAACATGTCCGCCTATGACGTTTCTTGGCTGCGCAAAAGGGCTGGCAGGATACGCAAATATCAATAAACAACTAGCACCAAATGATCCCAGTATCATTATTAATTCTACCGAGCTTCCTAGCATAGCAAGCGTTGCCGTTGCGAGGGTTCCGCCGAGCCAAGCCACTAGTATCATCGATAACGGCAATCTTTTTGGGCATGGACTGACTTGACCATTTAATTTGTACCAATTAAAAAATGAATGCATGCTGACTCCTATGATAAATAAACAATTTAAAAGTATTGCTGTTGGTATACTGGTCAGTATATTATGTAAGTATACCGAACGGTATATAAAAATAATAGTTTTTTATTGAATAAAATAATAGGAACGAAAAGAAGAGGAGATTTAGCCAATGCAATTACGAGACACTATTTTACGAAAAAGCTATGAGCTCTTTTATAAGCAAGGCTTTCACGACAGTGGAGTGGAGCTTTTAGCAAAGAGAGCAGGGACTACTAAGCGGACTTTGTACGCTCATTTTGGTAATAAAGAGGGACTTATTGAGGAGGTGCTTAAATATCGTCATCAGATGTTTATGGGTCAGCTAAAAGATTACTTCGATATTTTTGAGCTTAAAGATGTGCCAGGTATTGCAAGGTGCTACTTAACCTTCCTAAAAGACTGGACGTCATCAGAGGATTTTTATGGTTGTATGTTTATCAATGCTTGCGCAGAGTATTCAGATACCCAATCTTCCCCGCATCAAATAGCCAAACAGCATAAAACTGAAGTCAGACAATGGCTACTTGCTAAGTTTGAACAGGTAGGTGCGGAAAATGCTAAGCAGAAATCTGACACTCTGTTCGTATTTGGGGAAGGTATTATTGTTGCAGCACAAACGGGCCAGGAGTCATTGGAATTAGATGCTGAGTTTTTTAAGGTTTTTGCTTAAAGAGCTTGCAATAAAGCCTTAGTAGTAATGACCCTAGCAAACTCCTCATTTAAGCTTGCCAGCGTAGTCTGATGCATAAGCTCTGCTTCATACTTTTCACCGTTGATACCTACTCTATCAAATGTGGCAGTAGCATCAGCTATCAAATAAGTCTCATAGCCATAGTTACCTGACATACGAGTACTAGTAGAAATACAGTGGTTGGTCGTCAATCCAATAATGACTACCGTTGATATATTTTGATTATCTAATTGTTGTTTTAAATCGGTACCAATGAAGGCGCTATTCACCTGTTTGGTAATCACGGTCTCATCTTTATTAGGCAGGGCATATTCGCTGAACTCAAATCCTGAATGGGTAGGATGCAATCGAGAATTAGGATTAAGTGAGCTATGACGTACATGAAAAACAGGCAACTTATGCTCTCGCCATTTCTGTAGTATCTCTCCGCAAATCTTTTCAGCATTTTTATTATTACGATTACCACCCCAATAGGCTTCATCTTCGAAGCCTTTTTGAACATCAATAACTAGCAAAGCCGGTTTTTTATCTCGTAAGCTCATTATTTTTACCCTTATGATAGTTCGTGCTTATAGGTTAAATGGAGTAATCATAATCTTTGTATTTCTTCTAGGTCATACACAGCCTTTTAATCGCTGTATAATATCAAAATTTTAGTCTTCATCAATTTAAATGACCAATAAAAGGTGTTTTATGACTCTACGTATTCATGCATTACTTCATGTTGATTTTGAAGACCTTGGTTTTATTGAACAATGGGCAAATAATCACGGGCATACCATCACCTATACTCGATTTTATAATGAGGACTCATTACCAGAGCAAGAAAGTTTTGATTGGCTCATAGTCATGGGTGGACCGATGAGTATTCACGATCAACAAGAGTTTGTTTGGTTAGCCGATGAAAAGTATTTCATTAGACAAAGTATTGATAATGGCAAGAACGTCATTGGTATATGTTTAGGGGCGCAGCTCATTGCGCATTGTTTGGGTGCTATTGTTAAGCCTTCTGGCGTCAAAGAGATAGGCTGGTTACCTATTGAATTGACAGAAGAAGGAAAGAGTCATCCTTTACTACAAAAGCTACCCAAGCAAGCGTTCACTGTATTCCATTGGCATGGTGATGGTTTTGACTGTCCGAAGGCAGCAACTGCTATTGCAACATCAGATGCGTGGGCTAACCAAGGGTTTATTTACCAAACACCGCTGCATAAAGAACTTGGATCTTTTGTTATCGGCTGGCAGTGTCACTTTGAAGTGAGCCAAGAGAGTATGATCAAAATGGTAGAGCATGGGCGTGATGAAATCCAAAACGAACTTAATAATTATCCTAAATCTGTCCAATCACCTGCTGAGATAATAGAGCATGGTAATAAATATATCGAAGATAACAACGCATGGTTAGCAGTTATGTTGGATAACATATCAAGTATTTGAAAATTTCCAAATGGAGACAAATATGAAAAATAATACGCCCATTCAAATGATTGATTTATCAGATATAGATTTCAAGGCTTGGTTAACTTCATAGCAAAGGTATCTAAATTTTTATGAGACTACTTTACCAATAAGCACGATTGAACAGACATGGCAGAGTTTACTTGAAGAAAATGTAGCTATTTATGGGTTTGGGGCATGGAGTGACAATAGGTTAATAGGTATCACACATGTAGTACTACACCCTAATACGTGGAACACTACTGAATGCTGTTATTTGGAGGACTTATACGTTGATGATGCCATTCGTGATCAAAGCGTAGGTCGTAAACTTATTGAGCACGTTTATAACGTTGCTAGTGATAAAGGGTGTAACCGTGTTTATTGGGTGACTCAGGAAGGTAATACGCCAGCTCGGGCTTTCTATGACACCTTAGCAACTCAAACTGATATAGTGCAATATCGCAAAAATTTATAAAAAGATATGGCGTTCGGAACACGCCAGCTGCTCATAGGCATAGTTATTTAACTATCTTTGAAGTGCGAAAACCCAATAGCAGCCTTGCCAATCGTTGGTGTTTCCGTGTCGATGAAAAAGAAAAAAGATGACGCTTTTTATGCTCAAGGCATCACTGATGCTGGGCAGCCAAAGCTTAGAGCTGAGTACCATGAGAGTTATTATGCCACTTTTCTTATCAATCCTTCAGAAAAAAGAATCAAGCGTGAAAATCGTGTGAATATAAATACTCAAAAATGAGATTATTATTACGTTAGCTTTCATCCTGCGATTTTTGTAAATAATAATCTTCAAACATTGATATCATTTCGCTAGTGGCTCCAGGGCCTGGTTTAAACACCACATCGCGCGCTTCCAAAATTTTACCTGAGCGTGCTTGTAGACCTAACTGCTGAATTGATGCTAGCTCTTCTTTATCCCAAATCTCTATCGGCTCTTGCCCTTCTCCAAAAACCCATTTATCACCCCACTGGACTAGAGAGACAACAGTCACAAGCAAATCTCTTCCTCTTGGCGTCAGCTTATATATAAATCGATCTACTTCTGGATTGGTTGATACCTTTTTTAATATCTCATTCTCTACAAGAATATTTAAACGATTGGATAATACTGTTTTGGCTATTCCCAATCTATCTTCAAATTCAGAAAACCGCTGTACCCCAAAAAAGGCATCACGAATAATAAGTAGAGACCACTTGTCACCAATGATATCGACTGTTCTTGCTAAGCTACAATTAATTTCGTTAAATGATGTTCTAGTCATAATAGCCTGATATAGATTTTTGTAAAAAACCATTATGGCATGCTCTAACCCTTTTATGGTCAAGAGAGATTAACTATTCTAATTTTTATTTAAATTCATTAAATTAGTATCTTGAAGATACCAAATAAATAGTATAGTATCTTAAAGATACCAAATACAGAAGGTTCCGATGCCATATGAATAACTTGAGTTTTATCTTGTTAAAAAGTTATATAAATATACTGGGTTATGTGGCACCTGAAATGGCTGCAAAAAAGGCACAGAGTATATTTTTTACGCCAAGAAAATATGCGCAGAAGCCTTGGGAGATAACTGCGCAGGATACAGCGCGAACAGTGGTATTGGATAGCGGCATTAATTGTTTAGTATGGGGTCAAGGTGAGCCGATTTTGCTCATGCATGGCTGGGAAGGCAGAGCCAGTCAGATGTCTGTTTTTTTACCTTTTTTATCCACTAAATATATGTTAATTGCTATTAATGCTCCAGCTCACGGCGATAGCCAGGAAACTAGAAGCAATCCAAACAAATTCATCAAGGCCATTTTTGAAGCCCAAAAATATTTCGGTCCTCTAAAGGCTATCATAGGTCACTCGATGGGTGGCGGTGCAGCAGTGTATGCTGCTATTGAAGGCCTAAAAGTTGAGAAAATTATTTCGATAGCTGGACCATCAAATTTTCAGCATAGTGTTGAATCATTTGCTGCTCTTATTGGTTTACGCGGTAAAGTGTTAGGGCACTTTATGAAACAAACAGAGCAAGAAGTTCAGTTAACTTTTTCAGAAATAGACATGGCATCAAGGATAGGTAATGTAGATCAATTTGTACTAATCGTGCATGACGAGAATGATTTGGAAGTACCGTTTTTACAGGGGCGCAGGTATGAAGATAAGCTAATCAACGGGGAGTTTTTTGCCACGCAAAATCTTGGGCACAGGAAAATTATGAAGTCTGAGATAGTTCTGCAAAAAGTGACTGATTTTATAGCCTAAAAGGCGTTTATTATTCTTTTAGAATACAAAGTCACTTTTGAAGTTGAGAATGTAATATAGGAATGTCTGAATTATGAACATGTTTTTAGTTTTTGCAGGCGTTTTAAGTGCTATTACTGCAGCTCTTCATATAGGTTGCATCATATTTGGTGGTTCATGGTATCGATTTTTTGGTGCTGGAGAACAAATGGCTGTTCTCTCTGAACGTGGTAGCGTTGAACCAACTGTCATTACCTCTGTAATCGTACTCATTTTTTCAATTTGGGCACTTTATGCTTTTTCCGCTGCAGGTTTGGTTGGTAAATTACCATTCACACGTACAGCCCTCATTGTAATAACTGTTATATATTTCAGTCGTGGCCTTGTTGGGCTTTTCTTTATTAATAATCCTATTGGAAGAAGTCCTAAGTTTTGGTTATGGAGTTCAGTAATATGTTTATTAATTGGTGTAATTCATTTTATTGGTCTCAAGCAACAGTGGTCAAGTTTATAGATATAGTAAGATTCAAATAGATCGTGACGTTTGTCAGATTATAAACTTAGCCCACAAGAATGAGTTAATTCTATGTAAAACGCGTTGATTATATTACCCAAAGTGATTACTCATATTCGTAACTATGAACCCAACTTACTTATCCACATTCATTGCCATAGCTCTATACACTTAAGAGAAATGCTAAGTTTGGGTGCTTTGGATACCGTTATTGTTGTATTACGGTCGTTGCCCAAAGTAGTCTAGGTCAAATGACAGCGCTGACACCTGAGAATAATCCCCTTCTGTTCAAATTACCGAAATTGCCTGAACTTATCATTGAGATGGTCATCGCCTCAAATCCTCATCCAAATTTTGGATGCGTATAGCTATTAGAAGTCTGTAAGCTTTAGCTTGATTAGTAAGTTAAGTACTAGTTTGTTGATAGCTCGCCGCCGCCCATCATTTCAGAAGCTACTATTTTTTTATAATTGCAAAAATTAAATTGAGACAGCTCATTGGTTTAATCTGAAGACAACTACTCACAGCCTAACAAAGTTAGGCAAAGACTCAATACGTTTAAACCAATTAAGTAAGTCTTGATAAGGCGACAAGTCTAGTCCACCTTCCTCGGCATTGTGCGTGTAAGCATATAGGCTAATATCTGCCAAACTGACATTATCTCCCAATATATAGGCTTTACCTTCAAGCTGCTGGTTTAGATAACTAAGAACATCATTCGATTTATCAAATTTCTGCTGATATTCCTCCAGCCTACTAGGTATCATATTCTGAAATTTTCTGATGAAACGAACAGACGCTATATTGGGTCTAACTTCACCTTGCTCATAAAGTAACCATTGCCACATTCTTGCATAGTCTATGGCAGAGTTAGGAATGAGTGCTGAACCTTCAGCTAAATATCTAATAATGGCATTGGACTCTAATATTAGGGTAGGTTCGCTATTAGCTGCCAAGTTATCAGGTGTAATTAGTAAAACAGGTACTTGGCCTAATGGATTAATCTGTAAAAATCCAGCTTGTCTATTTTCCTGCGTTAATATATCGATTTCAATCCATTGGTATTCAATGTTTAGTAGCTCGCAAGTCAATCTTGCTTTATAGCTATTTCCAGAAACTTTATTACCGTATAGGGTATACATAGCTTATCCTTATTATTAAATTTAAATTGTAATACCCTAATTATTTGAGTGAGAATATTTCTAACTCAAAAACGCAAATAATTAACAGCTTTAACATCTGATAGAACCTAGCGTTTTAACAACGATACGCGTAAGTTTTTCAACCAGTTGATCGCTTTCCTCACGTGAAAAGTTTAACGCTGGCAGCAATCGTATGACATTATTACTTCTTACGTCAGTGATGAGCTTTTCATGGATTCGCGCATTATGGACTAAGTGACTGCAATCCGTTTCGCTGGGTAACACCACTCCGATCATCATACCTTGACCTCGTGTGGTCACACCATATTGTGATAACTCTTGCGAAAGGCTGGATTGTATATAATCTCCCTCTTGAGCAGCGTTATGCATAACATCAGTATTACTTAACACATCATACACGGTGTTTACCACACGGCTTCCAAGTGGTGTACCGCCATACGTAGATCCATGACTACCTACTTTAAATAAATCTCGCGCTTTACCACTGACTAAGCAAGCACCAATAGGAAATCCGTTAGCCAACCCTTTAGCGGTTGAGAGCACGTCAGGCTTGACTAGGCTGTGCTGAAAAGCAAAGTATTTTCCAGTACGTCCGTTTCCAGTCTGAATCTCGTCTAACATAAATAACCAGTCATGTTGATCACATACAGCTCGTACTTGATCTAAGTAAGAAAAACCTGCTTTCGGTACATTTAAACCGCCTTCACCCTGTATGGGTTCTAACAAAATGGCAGTAATTTCATCATATTCGCTTGCAGCCTTCTTGATAGCGTCGATATCTCCATACGGAACACGTATAAAATCATCATCTAATGTGAAAAATCCTTCACGGGCTTTAGGATTGGCAGTTGCAGATACCGTCAAAAAAGTACGACCATGAAACGAGTTATCCATAACAATAACTTTCGGGTTTTTAAAGCCCTTGTTATGCCCATAAAGTCGCGCCATTTTTAATACCGCTTCATTAGCTTCAGCACCGCTATTAGCAAAAAACACGCTATCTATACCCGCAGCGGTACAGAGTGATTCTGCCGCTTTTTCCTGCCAATCAATCTGGAATAAGTTGCTAGTGTGCACTAAAGTTGCAGCTTGTTGCTGAATAGCCTCGGTCACTTGAGGGTGGCAATGTCCCAAACCGCATACGGCAATGCCTGTTAAAGCATCCAAGTAGGCAGTGTCATCAGAGGTGTATAGCCAGCTACCCTGACCACGCGCAAAACTAATAGGTTGTGGGCTATAAGTGGGCATGACGTAAGAATTAGAGTCTGACATAAATAGTCCTTTAAAAAGTAATTAAGTTAAAATTATAAACAATGTTTTATAAATCTTTATTATATAGTTTGGTTTTTAATATGTATTTTGAATAGTCACTCGGTACTGTCCATTAAGGCATATCCTTCCTCGCTCGGAAAATTTTAAGAATAAAGTGTATAGAAGCAGAAAGATTCATATATTGCCATTCATACCATAGGTATTAAATACTAGAGTTAATTACAATCAGGAGTAAGATGATGGCAGGAATTAAAGACTTAAATGAATTACTTAATTCGATGCAGCCGGAGCTTGTAGATGAAGCGTTCGTCTTTTGCTCAGTAGCTGGTAGGCTAGAGCAATATCTCCAATTAGAACCAATAGCTACTTTTAAGGAGCCAGAGGGTATAACTTTGGTTTTAACAAAAGATAAAGCTGATGAGGCTGGTTTAAATTACGAAGGTGTTTTTCGGCAAATTACTTTAACAGTTCATTCAAGCCTACAAGCTGTAGGCTTGATAGCAGCAGTGTCGACAAAACTTGCTTCGAAAGGTATCAGTGCTAATGTCATTGCTGCTTATTATCATGACCATATATTCGTATCATTAGAGCAAGCAGAACAAGCTTTACTTGCTTTAAAAAAGTTGAGTAATGAATCAATATTTTAAAAAATGTAAAGCAGACTAAGAGAGTATCAATGCTTAAAGTAATAGTACAGGAAGAGGTAACAGGATGCGGAATAGCGTCCGTAGCTAATATAGTTGGTAAAACCTATCAAGAGATGAAAGCTATAGCGAATGACTCAGGCATCTATGCAGATGACAGGTCACTATGGTCAGATACTCGGTATGTTCGAGAGCTGTTATCTCATGAAGGTTTCAAGACATCGGATAATGAAATTGCATTCGAGTCTTGGGATAAACTGCCTGATAGATCATTACTATCCATCAAGCATCACGAAGAAGATGGAATTAATTTTTGGCACTGGGTAGTGTTTAAGCGTATAGAGGGACAGCCTTTTGTGATTGATTCAGCCAGCTATTTACCCTCAAATATCAGAGTAGATTTCGAAGCTATGCACCCCAAATGGTATATCGAGGTTAATAAGTTATAGCATAGTATTATGACTACTTGTCATCTCCTACATACATGTTCAATCATCTAACTCTGGCATTAGCATCAATAGATCAGTCTCTCCTACGTTTATATTCATCTGAGTAAGCAAAGTCGTTACTTGCCCGCGATGATGGGTTTGATGATTAAAAAGGTGTTGAAGTAGCATTAAAAAAGACTTATGAAAAGTGTTATTTTTAGTATTTTGATACCTCAAAACTTTTGAGTAGTCGTCTTCATTCGACTCGTTAATAAATGGCATGATCATTTGATCTAGATTTTGCCGATTACTACTAAAGCTTTCTTTGTCTTTATATAAAACTTGAGTGAGCAGGGTAGGTAATGGCAAGTCTCTTAAAGGTGTTAACGATTTAAAGCCTTTCGGATAACTTGGATGTTGGTTAAAGCGATTAAGCCAGATCAAGTCGCCCACCATAAGATGGTTTAGTGTTCCTAATATAGAACCAAAAAACGCTTTTTGGTCTTGCCACAGAATATTATTAGAAATAGTTGATATACTGTCACAAAATTTCTGATTCATCAAAGCGTTGTATTCTGCCATGAGTTCAAAATTATGCTTTATCATATTGCTTATGCCATTTTTATAGGTGCGCTCAGTATAACAATGTTTTTGATGCCAACATTAAACTATGTTGGCTATAGAGCCAGACTGAAAGTTAATAATTAATACGGCTATTTCCTCAGTTCATCTAATGACTCTGCCAACACCTCAAATACTTTTGAGTTACTCATCTGCGCCACATTAAAACGCATAAAGTTCTCAGCATTTTTTGATTGACTAAAAGCATTGCCTGGGGCTAAGACTACACCTTGTGACAAACAGCGAGTTGCTAACGTAGTGGCGCTATTCCCATCAGGCAAGCGGCACCATAAAAACATCCCTGCTTGCGGTAGTAACCACGGCACAATTCCTAATTTTGCCAAGCGTGGCAGCGTTTGAGAACGTGCGCTTGCAAGTCGCGTATGAATCGTACTCATATGTTTGCGATAACCGCTATCAGTTAACGCTGATAACACCACGGCTGCCGCTAACTGCCCGCCGCCAAAACCAGTCGCTATTTTCAAGTCAAGCAAACTCTCAACCCATTCATTCGGCGCAGCTATATAACCGCAGCGCAAGGATGCCGATAACGTTTTAGAAAAACTACCAATATAAAACACGCGTGATAAGCCGTCTAATGCCGCAAGCCGTGGCGCAGGCTTAACTTCAAAATCAGAAAAAATATCGTCTTCAATAATATATAAACCAGCGGCCTGTGCCAATTGCAGTATTTGGTACGCCGTAGCATGCGATAAGGTTGCACCGGTGGGATTATGGATGGCGGCATTGGTAATATATAGGCGCGGTTTGTGTTCTTCTAAAATTTTCGCAAAGGCATCTACATCTGGACCACTCGGCGTATAAGGCACGCCAATGACTTTGACTCTATGAGCACGCAATAGCGCTCGAAAATTAAAATAACAAGGGTCATCGACGACTACCGTATCACCTGCGGTCAATAAAAAGCGAAGGATTAAATCTATCGCTTGCGTGCCAGACTCTGTCAGCATTACTTGTGATGGTTCGGCATTGATTCCCAGTCCTGCCATACGCCGTGTCAGTAATTGGCGTAACGCGGGCAATCCTAGCGGCGTTGCATACTCGCTGATAACGGTAGCGTCACCTCTTGCCGCATGTCGTAAACCGCGGCGCATACCCTCCACAAATAACCAATCTGGTGGCAACCAACCACAGCCGGGCTTTAGTACATTATCGGATGGCTCAAGCGATTGCCGCGACACCCAGAGAGGATCTATCGCACGATCAAGATTGTGCCCTGTTTCTGTTAATGAGAGCGGCGCTGTCGTCTCTGCGACATAGAACCCTGCGCCAGGACGCGAGTAAATAATACCTTCGGTTTGCAAGCGCTCGTAAGCTTCAACTACCGTTGAGGGTGAAAACCCGTAACTGTTTGCTGCTGCCCGTACGGAGGGCAGGCGTGTTCCGGGCATGTAGACGACGGTTGCTATCTTTTCTTTAACGTCAGCCTTGACGATTTCAATTCGTGTTAATTGATGCTTCATATTTTTCAAGTGAACCCATGAATATATAAATTCGATAGAAGAACTGTATGGGTTTTATATGCCAAACAGTTCTGTCTAATTGTACTGGATTGTATATAGATAACCTAATGCGCTTTTGTTTTAATCATTCAACCTAAAACGATGTGATATGGCTATAAAGCTCTAGTTATGACAACCATTAACATCAATCAATCCAATGATACTTTTTTAAAAGCGGCTATGTATGACCACTCAAAAATATAATAGATATCTGGCATTTGCACTATGCGTGATAACAACTAGCGTTAATATTCAAGGCCCTTTATATGCTTTTTACGCACGTAATGACGGCTACGGTGTTTTAGCAACCACGGTCGCATTCTCTTTTTATGTGTTAGGGGTGATACCGGTATTATTAGCTTTTGGTGGACTCTCCGATAGAATTGGGAGACGCAAGACGATTTTAATCTCTTTAGGGTTATCTATAGCGGCAACTGCTCTGATGATGTTCTACCCTTATATACGAGCGTTAGCAGTAGCGCGATTGTTGCTTGGTGTTGGCACAGCATTAATGGCAGCAACAGCGACCGCATATATGATTGAGTTGATTGGCTCCTCCGATACGGGGCGTGCCACCACTTGGGTAACTGCAAGTACCACTATAGGTTTTGGTCTTGGGCCTGCACTAACGACAGTTTCTTTGTTATTTTATGAGACAGAGCAACCTGCTAGCTTTTTCCTCATGTTAATAAGCGCATTTTTATCAATAGTTTTAGTATGGCGATTACCTGAAACTGCGCACGAGCGCTCGAACAAACTTGGATCAATGCTCAAACTGCCGTATTTTAATCGTGAGGTAATATGGTATGGCGGCGGCATTTTGATTTGTTGGGCAACCACCGGATTGGTGTTGTCAATTATACCCTCGGTGCTGGCCACACATGGACTGGCTAAGTATGCTGGAATATCCTCTATGCTTGCCATCAGTTGTGGATTATTGTTTCAGCCTATCGCTCGAAAGCTTGACCCGCAGGTATCATGTAAACTGGGTATTCTGATTTTACTGCCCGCTTATGCGCTGCTTGCTTGGGGCGCTTTGAATGCCAATCTACCAGCAATTCTTTCAGCGGCTTTTTTAGCGAGCAGTAGTTGTTATGGCTTTGTTTATCTAGGCGGGTTGTCAGGGGTGACACGGTCTGCTGGCACTGAGCAAGCTCGTGCTAGTGCTGGCTATTTTTTAATGGCTTACATGGGGTTTAGTATTCCGGTAATCTTTACGGGTTTAATTGTCGATCAGTACGGCGCTGCTATTGCATTTTACGCTTTTGGATTGTTTTTACTGCTTGGAGCATTAGTATTGTTTGCAAGCGGGTCTATTTTGAAAGTTGATCGAGCGAGATTCGAGCCAAACAATTTATAGTTATTAATTGAAAAAACGCCGCTGGCAAGTATACTGAGAATAGCGTTGTGCATAGTGGATGATAAATTAGTGGTGTAAATATTGAGTCGCTTTATAGTTTCTAGATACAAAATTTAGTTTATAGTCAGATTCTTTATTAGACCTCTTTTGTAAGTCGTTACTAGCTTTTAAAAGAGGCTTAATTAGATTCAGTAAAATTTTATTTTTGAAGATATATTGAATTAATCTATAATTCCAAAGTGATTGTCAACTCTTAGCTCGCTATAACATTATCTACCAAACACAGACCCTAACCATTCTGCAACGATCCTGACTCTCGCAGAGCGCCGTACATCAGGATGCATGACTATGTATAAAGGTTGCGATTGAACCAAAGGTATAGCTTGCTTGTCTATATGTGCATGATTAGCAGCAGTCGCTGCTATTTCATGCATAGTCATGACCGTCCTATCAACTGGATCAATCGGTAATAGGGCTGGGTTTTTAGCCGCTAAAAAGTAAGGCAAGATAGCAATACCCAATTGCTGACACACGCTACTATAGGTTACGTACAAGTCATTACTGCTGAAAATGACAGGATAGGAATGTTGATGTATTAGATTTTGCAACCAGTTAAATAGGCGCGCGTTAGCCTGAAACTCAATCAATTGCCACTGTTCAATTGGCGTATGCTCAATATAACCTCGGTGGGCAAAGAAGCCATAATTTACGTGAGATATTGTGCGGATAAGTAAGTCGTTCTGTGTAGGCCTGCTTAGGCGTAGTGCAATATCAGCCTCCTTGCGGTACAAATCACTAAAATGAACATCACCGTGCACATGCAGTAGGATATCGGGATAGCGTTCACGAAAGGCAGGCAGTTCCGCTATTAACACTTCATTTGCCAACACTGGTGGTGCTGATATGACGACGTTACCTTGCATCGCGTTTTGGTCGATTGCCATTCGTTCGAAGGTTACAATCTCTTTTTGCACTTCTGCCGCCTGAGCATACAAAAGCTCACCTTCTTTAGTGAGTATATAACGCTTCCCTAAACGATCAAACAAAGTCAAAGATAGTGCTTGTTCGAGGCGCTCAATACGTCGAGATACGGTACTGTGTTGTACGCCTAACTGCTCTGCACAAGCTGTTAATGTTTGCTGTTCTACCAAGCAAACAAAATATGCCAAATCATGCCAATCCATTATTAGAGCCCGCCTTTTATTTTAACTTCCCACTGTTACTTTCAAAATATAGCCACTCATTATTATATCTGGAGTCTTTAAGTTACTGTGCATTATTGCACAGCGCTTGCTTTTTCGTCGTCTATTATCTGTGTATTGTTTGGATTACACTGTTTATAAATTATCGACTTACTTATTACTTATTAATTCAAAGGAACTGCCTTATGGCTGATAGTGCACTTACCCAACATGGCAAATCTATTATGAACCAGTTGCAAGACGGTCTTGCTGATAATGTCACCAATCGTTTGGCTGAGCTGGATGCCGATTTGCCGGCATTGATTACTGATTACGCTTTTGGCGCAGTAGTCGGTCGCCCTGGGCTAGATTTAAAGTCTCGAGAGATGATAACGGTGGCCTCGTTGATTACCTTAGGTCATGCTGCACCGCAGCTGAAACTACATATGCGGGCCGCATTAAATGTCGGCGTCAGCCAGCAAGAGTTATTAGAGATTGTCATTCAAATGGCGATTTACGCAGGAGTACCTGCCTGCATGAATGCGCTGACTATTTATAGAGAAGTCATTGAAGCATGATTGACATGAATTATTTTGAATAAAATAAATGTGAGGAATAAGATGCAAACACGATTATTACAGCATATTAATCAGCCCGTTTCAGCCATTGGTCTTGGCTGTATGGGCATGAGTGAGTTCTATGGAGACAGTGACGATAGTCAATCGTTAGCGTTACTTGATAAAGCATTGGATCTTGGCATTAACTTCTTTGATAGTGCTGATACTTATGGTTTTGGTCACAATGAAACGTTACTAGGACAATTTATAGCCGCACATAAAGCGCATCGAGAGCAAATAGTGATTGCCACTAAGTTCGGAATTGTCCGCGCCAAGGGTCAATATGAGCGTCATTTAGATAACAGCCCTGATTATATTAAGCAGGCTTGCCACGACTCTCTACAGCGGTTGGGCACAGATTATATTGACCTGTATTATTGCCATCGCCGTGACCACAACACGCCGATTGAAGATATGATGCAGACGTTAGGCGCTTTAGTAAAGCAAGGAGATATATGCGGTATCGGTCTATCTGAGGTTTCAAGCGCGACTTTGCGTCAAGCGCATGCTATTCATCCTATCACAGCGGTACAAAGCGAGTATTCGCTCTGGTCGCGACAACCAGAAGAGGAGTTATTAGAGACGTGTCGTGAATTGGGTGTCAGTTTTGTCGCTTATAGTCCATTGGGACGAGCTTTTTTAACCGGTAAGCTTGATACTGAGAGTTTGGAAGCAGATGATTTTCGTCATGCTGTACCGCGCTTAAACGGAGAAGCGCTTACTAATAATCAGCAGATAGTAAAGCAGTTCAGTAAGCTAGCTACCGAATGGCAATACAGTAATGCCCAGCTTTGTCTGGCATGGCTACTAAATAAACATCCGCATGTCATTCCTATCGCGGGTACGCGTCACGAAAAATATCTCATAGAAAATGCGCGAGCAGCAGAGATTACGCTTAAGTCCGAGCAAATAGATGAGCTGGATGAATTATTTAATCCCCATAAAATTGCTGGCGAGCGTTATCCAGAAGCAGGGTGGGGTGGTATTGAGAAGTAGTTAAGAGAGATTGATGATACAAACCTCAATATCTACAACATCACCTAAGTAAAACACTAAATAAAAAAAGGTTATTAACGCTATATATTATATAACGTTAGTAACCTTTTTTTCCCTATCAAAATTTAGTTATTACTGATATGTGTTTATCTTATCAATATTCATAGCTCAATAACTTGCCAGCCGCTTACCACGTATATTCTATGCGCCAAGCGATTGAAGAAGGCTCTATTTTAGATATGCTTAAAAACTACACCAATTATAAAGTGGCCTATCAGCTGAGCCAAAAGCTTGCGGCGGCTGATAAAGAAGTTGATACCCGCCGCGCTACTACTAAGCTCAATAACTGGGTGCGCCTGCGAGACCATAATATCGCGCAAGATGCTAGTGGTCAACAAGTTTCAGACAGGCTTTGATCAGCCCAAACTATGCGCCATGTATGTTGATAAGAAGCTTGGCGGCGTGGACTGTGTGCAGACTCTTTCACGCTTAAACCGTACCTATGCGGGTATAGACAATAAAAAACCCTTACAAGTCAATGACTGTAAGGGTTTAAATATGGTGGGCCCAGTAGGACTTGAACCTACGACCAAAGGATTATGAGTCCTCTGCTCTAACCAACTGAGCTATGGGCCCTTTAGACGCACAATGATACCTGATTTTTAAATATTTTCAAGTAAAAGTTAGCAAGTAGGGCATACTATTTGATTAATTGTTACTAACTACCGCCAGCCAGCGTCAAACTTCGCCCACCATCTACCGTTATTATCTCGCCAGTAACATAATTGGCCTGCGCTAAATAGAGCACACTATGAGCAATTTCATCAGGCTTGCCTATCCGCTGCATAGGAATGGAGTCGATAATACTTTTTTGCTGCTCACTATCAAGCGCCTGATCGCTATCAACTTCAGGTAAGATATTTACGCCGGGAGCAACGCCATTCACGCGCACATCTGGCGCCATATCAAGGGCAAGCGAGTGCACCATCATCCTATGAGCTGCCTTTGCCATATTATATACAGCATAATTGGCAAACGGCTTATCGTGCGCATGAATATCAAGCAGGCTAATGATACAACCTTGCTGCGTTTTCAAATAAGGATAAAACGCTTGGCTTAACAATAAAGGCGCTTTGGCATTGGTTAAAAACAGCTCATCCCACTGTGATTGATCAATACTGCCAAGTGGGCTAGGGTAAAAACGTGAGGCATTATGTACCAGTACATCTAATTGCCCAAATGCTTGCATAATAGTTTGGACGAATTGTGCTAAAGCTTTGGTATCATTGACGACTGCTAAATCTGCAACAATGACCATTGCACTATTAGCCCAAGTTTCATTAAGCTCATTTGCTAGTGTATTCGCTTCCTGCTCACTATGATAACAATGGATAATGACACGATAGCCTTGCTTATGTGCTGCGCGAATAATAGCCGCACCAATGCGTTTAGCGCTACCAGTCACCAGCATGACAGGTTCAAGTGTATGGGTTGGTTGGATATTTTTTGTCTTTTGAGTCATAGGAGAGTTTTAATCAGTATTTGGCGTTAATATCTAAAGTGAGTTTTGACGCAGTTTCTAAGCTGACTTTTAAGATAGCTTTGGAGACATATTATGCACTTGTAAGTGCTCAATTCTATGTTGTCTTAAGGCTTCGCCAATCGCTGGACCTTTAAGGTTTTTCTCGATATCGTTCATACTAATACTATGGAAGCTATCCAACGCCAACATCATCTGACGGTGCTGTATAGCTAGCTGTAATACGTGACTACATACGAGCAATTGCGAGAGTTTTTCAGGCTCCTTATGGGCGCTACAAGCTTGAATAAGATCGATTTTTCCAGCAGCATTAATCTGATTGATTACGCTTAATTTCTCAGCTTGTTGTACAAATAGAGTCGCAAACTGGGTTTGTGCTTTTGGTACCTTAGCCGTATTGCCTATCTCGTTAATCGCTTTGGCAGCTGTCTTCAATTCATCAGGCTTTAAATCATTGGCGTTAAGATTAAATAACGACGAATTGAGGCTAGCCATTAAGATTGCCCAACGCTGTGATAAATTTAACTGCATTTGACCGGCAAAATACAGCGCTGTCTGCACAGTTTCTCTTATGTGAGCATGATTCCAAGCCTGATTTAATGGCGCAAAATATTCTGTGAGCGCCCCGATTTCAAACAGCTGCTGCCAGTATACATGAGGGGATAGTTGCATCATCGCGCGGCTCGACTCTTGCCAAATACGCTCGCTACTCAAATGCGCAAGCTCTCCTGAACTAACCAGTTGGCGCATTAATAGTAAGGTTTCATCAGCGATGGTAAAACCCAAATCATAATAACGACTATAGAAGCGAGCCGTTCTAAGCACCCGTAAAGGGTCTTCGCTAAAGGCGCTGGATACATGACGCAAGGTTTTGTTTTCTATGTCAGTCAGTCCGCCATAGTAATCAATCACTTCGCCGTTTATAGGGGTGTCATCGCTTAAGCTTATGACTTCAATTGCCATGGCGTTGACGGTCAAATCACGCCGCTGTAAATCGTCTTTTAAGCTAACGTTTGGACTGGCATGGACGCTAAAGCCCTGATAGCCAACCCCTTGTTTGCGTTCAGTGCGTGCAAGCGCATACTCTTCACGGCTCACTGGATGCAAAAATACGGGAAAATCTGCGCCTACCTGTTGAAATCCTGCATCAAGCATTTTTGCAACGGTTGCTCCGACAACGACAAAGTCTTTATCTTTGATAGGGCGTCCTAATAGCTGATCACGTACTGCACCGCCAACGAGATAGACTTGCATGGTAACCTCTTTCGTTATTTTAGTTTTAATCGGGTTATAAAAATAAAAGTATTAAATGCTAAGCCAACACATTCTAGGTCAATAAGTGATAGACCAAAAAAAACCATTCAGTGCCTTATTATGATGGCACTGAATGGTCTGATTATAGCAGACTGCTACCCTTAACGAATAATAGTAGCAGATCAATGTATAGCGGTATCACTTATACACTAGCGGCAGCTGCTGCCTCATTTTCTAAATCTTGGGCTTCAGTCACCGCAAGTGCCGTCATATTAACCACACGGCGCGCTGTGGCTGATGGCGTTAGGATATGCACAGGTTTGCTTGCGCCTAATAAAATAGGACCAATAGAAGCGCTGCCGGTTGCTGTCTTAAGCAGGTTAAAGGCAATGTTTGCCGCATCTAGCGTTGGCAAGATAAGCAGATTTGCTGAACCTTTAAGGTTGCTCGAAGGCAAGTCATTGGCACGAATATGCTCATCAAGTGCGGCATCACCTTGCATTTCACCATCGAATTCAAAGTCGACGTTCATGTCTGTCAGCAGTTGATGCACTTTGCGCATTTTGACAGCGCTAGCGCGGTCAGAAGTACCAAAGTTTGAATGTGACACCAACGCCACACGCGGTGTGATGCTAAAGCGGCGCAATTGCTCTGCAGCCAATACAGTCATCTCAGCCAATTGCTCAGCAGTTGGATCTTCATGAATATAAGTATCAGCAATAAAGATATTACGATCTTGCATGAGCACTGCATTCATTGCATAAAAATCATTGATGCCTTCTTTTTTATTGATCACTCCGCCGACATATTTTAAATGCAGTTGATAATGACCGAATGTACCACAAATCATGCCATCAGCATCGCCATTTTCAACCAAAAGTGCACCGATTAAAGAGGTTTTACGACGGACATCACGGCGAGCAAGCTCGATACTGACACCACTACGTTTGTTTTTCTCGTAGTAGCCTTTCCAGTAATCGTTGTAGCGTGGGTCATCATCAATATTGACAATAGTAATATTTTCGCCACCCTTCAAGCGTAATGCTAGCTTGGCGATGTTATTTGCGATCACTGAAGGACGACCGACCAAGATAGGGTGAGCCAGTTGTTCATCGACGACCACTTGAACAGCTAACAATACATTGCTGTCTTCACCTTCACAGTAAACGATACGCTTTGGATCGGCTTTTGCACGTGCAAAGATAGGCTTCATCACAAACGCGGAGTTATAGACAAACTCAGATAAACGCTGGCGATAAGCTTTCATATCAGTGATAGGAAGGGTTGCAACGCCTGAATCCATCGCCGCTTTAGCGACTGCAGAAGCAATTTCAATGATTAAGTTTGGCTCAAGTGGTCCTGGAATTAGATATTCACGACCAAAACTTGGCGTACTTTCAACGTTTTTAACGTTGCTCATAGGTGTCGCTTCAACATGCGCCATCGCAGCGATTGCTTTTACGCAAGCAATCTTCATCTCTTCGTTAACAGTCGTGGCACCAACATCTAACGCACCGCGGAAGATATAAGGGAAGCACAAGGCATTGTTTACTTGGTTAGGATAATCCGAGCGACCAGTAGCCATGATGACGTCTGGACGTACGGCATGTGCCAATTCTGGCATAATCTCAGGCGTTGGATTAGCAAGCGCAAAGATAATAGGGTCTTTTGCCATACGGCGAACCATATCTTCTGTCAATGTGCCCGGCATAGATAAGCCTAAGAACATATCGACATCATCGATGAGCTCTTCAATAGTGGTCGCTTCTGTATCACGCGCATACATTTGCTTGGTTTCGTCTAGATTCTCACGGCTAGTCGTAATAATACCGCGTGAGTCAGAAACGTAGATATTGTTTTTATTAACGCCAAGCGCACAAATAATATTTAGGCATGAAATGGCTGCTGCGCCTGCACCTGAACAAATAACTTTGAGGTCTTCAATCTTTTTGCCAGTGATTAATAAAGCATTAAGCATTGCCGCGGCAACGATAATGGAAGTACCGTGCTGATCATCATGGAATACTGGAATGTTCATACGTTTACGCAATTCGCGCTCGATTTTGAAACATTCTGGTGCTTTGATGTCTTCTAGATTGATACCACCAAAAGTAGGCTCAAGAGACGCAACTGCCTCGATGAATTTATCTGGATCATTTTGTGCAATTTCAATATCAAAAACGTCGATACCCGCGAATTTTTTGAATAGAACCCCTTTACCTTCCATCACCGGTTTTGACGCCAATGGACCAATATTCCCTAAACCTAATACCGCGGTACCGTTGGTGATGACACCGACCAAGTTGCTACGAGCGGTGTATTTAGCTGCTAAAGAAGGATCTCTTTGAATCTCAAGACAAGGTACCGCGACCCCTGGTGAATAGGCCAGTGCCAGATCACGTTGGTTGGCCAATTGCTTGATAGGGGTGACCGAAATCTTACCCGGTCGTGGGTGTGAATGGTAATGCAAGGCAGCTTGTTCAAACTGCTCTTTTTCCGTACTAGGGGTGTCCGTATTCAAAGTGATATCGTCATTCATAATAATTGCCATGGTTAGGATAAATTGGAATAAAGTAAATGGTGATAAAAACTAATGCCTAATGCTCAAAAACCATAAGAGATGATAATGAGCGTACATTGATAGTTACAGGGTCGTGATTGGCGACTAGACATCAGCATAAAAACAACAATCTTGCAAAATAGTTATTCTAGCATTATTGGTAATTGGTTGCCTAGTTAAGCGCCATGAAGTATGCAAACAATATAATAAATTGATATTCGTTATTTATCTAGTTGATAATGCCAAAAAACAACGCTAAATATCAACCTTAATTTTACAGTGTTTCAAAATATTACAGAATAAGCTACTTATTAAGATGAGCAGCTGATCGGCATTTGCGGGGCATGAGGGGCAGGCGGCATTGTATCAAGTTCGATGGCCGTATCATTTATAATATAAGGGTTGGCAAGCAACTCAAACACTCGATTTAATTCACCAAATTGTCCTTGCTCTGCAGCCACAATGGCACGCTGAGCCATACTATTACGCAAGATATAAACGGGATTGTTGGTTTGTAGGCTACTAATCACTTGTTCGCTAGAAAGCTGTTTTGTTTGCGATAAATAGCGTTCTGACCAATCTTGCCATATTTGTAATGGCTCATCTTTTAGCTCAGCAACCATCGTTGCCAGTAGTTGCTGCTCATAAGGATGCTCGCTTGGCGCAATTAATCCCAATAATGCCCGGAAGCTATTGGTATAGTCGAGCAAGTTATCTTCTAACAAAGTTAGAAACTCAAAAGCCAATGTTAAGCTCTCTTTTGCATGCGGCAGTCCCAGCTTGCGGCATAGCCCTTGTTGATAATGCTGCATAAAAGTCGCTTCATAAGGAGCTAAACAATCCGCTAACGTTTCGCGGGTGACACCAGCCTGAGTCAAGCGCATAAAGTGTGGTAGCCAAATGTTCAGGTTCCAGTGCCCGATGGCAGGTTGGTTTTGGTAGGCATAGCGTCCTGTGTGGTCGGAGTGGTTGTTAACCCAAGCCGGATTAAAACGTTCCATAAAGCCGAAAGGTCCAAAGTCTAAAGTGCTGCCGGTAATCGACAAGTTATCCGTATTCATGACCCCATGAGCAAAACCAGTCAGCTGCCAATCGGCAATCATGCGTGCCGTACGTTCGACCACTGTTTGCAGGAACGCCAATACGGGCTTTTCACTATCACGGCACTCTGGATAATAAGTATCGATCATATAGTCAGTAAATTCAGCGAGTAAATCGGGCGCGAAGCTGGCAATCCACTCCACGTGACCCAAGCGAATATGGCTGTCAGCCACACGCATCAATGCCGCACCAGCTTCCATCCGCTCGCGTCGTATAGCCGTATCAGATACCACAAACCCCAAAGCGTTAGAGGAGGGCACACCAAGCTGGGTTAGTGCATGACCACATAAATACTCTCGAATAGTACTGCGTAAGACGGCACGGCCATCACCCATCCGTGAGTAGGGTGTCAGGCCGCTACCTTTAAGATGTAAATCTTGCAACTTATCATTATTATCGAGTACTTGCGCCATTAATAAGCCGCGTCCATCACCCAATTGTCCTGCCCATTGTCCAAATTGATGACCTGCATAAGCCATTGATAACGGCTGAAACTGGGCAGGCACGTACTGCCCACCGAGTATCTCAACCCAGCGTGCCATCAAATCTTCATCTTCTGTCCAGCCTAATTGCTGTGCAACCTGTATATTAAAATGACCGGCACGAGGATTGTCTAATGGTGTCGGCACCTGCTCATGATAAAGGCGGGTGTCTAATTTGACATAAGTGTTTTGATAGCGCATATGAGCCGGTCCAATTGAGGTATAAAGAGAATAAACTCACTATAACATAGCCTGCATATAGCAGCATTGCACTCTGTCCCTCTCTTGTAATTAACACACAAAAAAATCCCCCTATCTTTGACAGATAGAGGGAAGGAGAAGCGTCACAATATCAAGGCTAAATTATTAATCAGCCGTTAAGCTTAAGCAGCTTTGGCGTCTTGACCGATTGCGCGAAAGGCTGTTTTCAAGTTGCTGTTATGCGCCAGTATTTTTTGTTCAATCTTGGCATAATCTTGCTTCAACTCATCTTCAACTTCATGCAAGCGATCAGCAAACTCAGTCTTTTTCAGCTCAATGGTTTTTGCTTTTAATGCTTGCCATTCTTCGACTGTCTGCGTAAAGGCATCATATTCAAACTTAATACGCTCTTGGAAGCTTTTCATCGCATGAGGAATATCAATACCACTTGATGTTGCCGTATCAATCTGCTGCTGTGCCGCTTTGAATTGCATTTGCACTTCAGCATGCTTGATGGTTGTGTCATCAACGGTACGTAGCTCGCTGGTCAAGCCAAGTTTCGATAAGCCAGCAATTAACCATTTGGTTGGGTCATATTGCCACCATTTTACGCCATTACGATAATCGTATTGGAAGAAGTGATGATAGTTGTGATAACCCTCGCCCCACGTAAAGATAGCTAAGAAGAAGTTATCACGGGCACTGTTGGTATCCGTATAAGGACGCGTCCCAAACATGTGGCATAACGAGTTGATAAAGAAGGTAAAGTGATGGGTCAAAACTAAGCGTAGCAAACCAGCAACGATTAAGGTACCCCAAACATCACCTAGTAACCAGCCAATGGCGGCAACCATACCGACGTTCAGCGCCACGACCCATAGACCATAATATTTATGCTGAATCTGCAAGGTTCTATCTTTGGTCAAATCAGGAATATTTTTATAGTCAAACTTACCGCTAGGGTAGTTGCGTAGCATCCAGCCCATATGACTAAAGAAAAAGCCACGCTTCGCTGAATACGGATCGTCTAAGCGATCATCAACATGACGATGATGGCTACGATGGCCAGAAACCCAGTCAAATGCTGAACCTTGAACCGCTAAGGTAGAACCAAGCAATAAAAAGTTTTTGACGATCGGATGCGCCTTATAAGCACGATGCGACAATAAACGGTGATAACCGGCTGTGATACTGATACCCGTCCACACCATAAAGGCACCAAACACGCCCCAAACCGGTGCGCTGACTTGATGGGTAAACAGATACCATGGGGTAATGATAGCAGCAGCAATAGGCGTGGCTACCAGAATAGTCGCTGGAATCCAGTTGATTGGTGCTTTTGTGAATTCAAACTCGCGCATATCGATGCTGTCCGCACTGGTAGAGACATCTTGCTCTCCAGAAGCATTAGCATAGTTGCGTTTGGCAACCGGTGTCTCATCGAGTGAGTTTTTCGCTTTATTCTCATCGAAACGTGCCTTAAAACGCGTGACTTGAGTGCTGGCGGTTTTCACAAGTGTGTCACCAGATTTGATAGCGAAACGTAAGCCTTTAAGCGGTAAGCCAAGTGCTTTTTTTGCAATCATATAATATCCCTAGCGGTATTAATTTAAGCCTCTATATTACCTTAAATACTTAGTAAAGTGAACACTTATACACTATAAAAATATTGCTAAATAACAATAACTTGTATCGTTTATACCATCTATGATGATAAATAAGCCATGACTTATCAGTTCTTAAGTAAAAGTGTAAGTAGAACGATAAATATGTAGGCTACAACAGCTTCTGTTCGAACACAGTTAACACGCTTAACGTAGCAGAAGAGTGGATGGATAATCGGTAATAATGACGTCGACCTGCCAATCTATAAGCTGTCTAATCGTATCACTATCATTGACCGTCCACGCACTCACAGGCAAGTCATATCGATGACAATGCTGAATGACTTCTTGGTTGAGCAGCGGGTAGTAAATACCAAGTTGCACACAGCCAAGTTGCAAGGCAGTATTCGGCGCAGTTACCAATAAGTCAGGCGTACGAATAAGCAATCCACGTGGGACGTGCGTTAATAATTTGTTGCGTTGCAGTCGTGCATGCAGCTCTACATCAAAACTGGTCAGTACAATAGGTAGGCTGGCAAGTGGGCTATCGACTAGGTCACGCATCAAAGCCTTTATTAATTTGTCATAATCAGTTCTATTATGCGTTTTAACCTCAAGCTCAATATAAGTAAAGCCATGTAGTGCAGGCGCTATGCTAGGCAAAGTAATAATCTGATGACCGAACTGTAAATGGCGTTGAATCTCAATAAGACTTAACTGGTCGATGCGTGATTGCTGCGCGCACATGCGTTCTAGGTCGTCATCATGAAAGACCAATAACTCTCCATCCTTGCTGAGCTGTACATCGAACTCAACACCGGCTAAACGAGCTGTTTGTAAACGTTGAGCATACTCAAATCCTGATAAAGTGTTTTCTAATGCTTCACCGCGAGCGCCACGATGACCGAGTAATAGTGTGTTTTTAAGGTTTATCATAATGAATAACCATAGAATATTTGGAACGTCATCATATAATCTCTAATAAAAAGCGTCTAACAAAATATTTATAACATTCTTTAAAGGCTCGAAAATTTACCTAAGCATCTAGCCATGTATTTGTTCTGACTGTGTATTTGTTGCGTTTTTGCAACCAAAGCTAGGTTTTGGGCACAATGTTAGACGTTATTTGTATATCAATAGGCTACACTGATGACCATTTAATACAAACACCGTATAATAATGTGATTTTCAAATCTATCACAATGAACATTTTTGATTTAATCATTTTTTCATTGTTTTAGTTTGAGTGTCATGGTTTGAACGTCAAATACTGTCCGTCGGTGGCGGTATGAATCAGTAAATTGGAGCAAAATAAATATGAGCGTAGCAAATAAAAGTTTGAGCAAGTGGTACAAAGTTGCTGGTGTTGGCATAGCATGTAGTTTAGCGCTTGCTGGTTGTGACCGCTCAGAAAAAGAAGATACTCCTGAAACGGCAGAGGTTACAGAGCAAGAAACAGAGGTCAGTGAAAATGCAGCTGCCACTGCGGTTAGTTGTGATGATCCAATAGTACAAGATCGCCTCAAATCGGCCTTAAAAAATACGCTCAATCAACAAGCGCAAACACTGGCTACAAGTTATGCTAACGATGCAGAGATTGGTCTAAGCAGTGGCGTTGTCACTACTAAAACCAATGGCATCGTCATCGATATACAAAATGCCGCGACCTTACAAGCAGCTAATGCCAACGGTATGACGACTTGTCAGGCTAGTGTTAGCATGACCTTGCCGAGTGAAGACTTGTATCAAGCCAGCCAAGTTCAAGCGGCTAATAACCAACCAAGTTTGCAATCTCGTTTAGCCCAAGACAATATTCGTATCAATAACAACATGCTCGTTGATGATGCCTTTACTTATGTCGTCGGTACGCAAGGTGGACAAATACGTACCCGTATCGCTGGACAGCCAGCATTGCTCACGGTTGTATCAGAAGTAGTGGCAAGCTCAGTATATCAGTCAGCATTGGAAGAGCAGCGCGCCCAACGTGCAGCACAGCAAGCAGAACGCCGCCGTGAAACAGCGCAAACTAATAACGACAATCAGCCAAGACCAGTAACGCCAGCTGCCCCTGTGCGCCCAGCCGCACCTGCTACGCCGCCGAGTGTGAATCAAAACAATCAAGGTAGCAGCGCTACAACGCCTAGCACCACTGCACCTGCGACCCCAGAAGCGCCAAAATCTACACCTAAAGATGAAAGTATCGATATGGTGATTATTGAAGATGAAAACGCTACTTACTAATCTATAAAGTAAAGCATGGTCAATAAAGTAAAATAAAGTTATTGATAATAAAACGCCCGCAACTTGAAGGTTGTGGGCGTTTTACATTTTACGTTAAATCGTTCAGTTATCAGTTATCAGTTATCAGTTATCAGTTATCAGTGAATTTTTGTAATACTTGACTGTCCCATAGGACTTCAGAGACCTGCTCAGGATCCGTGCAAAAGCGTGCGGCGACAAACAGCCAGTCGGACAAGCGATTGATAAAGCTGACAGCAGTATGGCGAATGGCTTGCGGGCGCTCTTGTTGTAACAATACTGCTTGGCGCTCAGCACGGCGACAGACGGTACGTGCCACGTGTAATTGGCTAACCAATAACGACCCTGTCGGTAAGATAAAATCTTTCAGCGGTGGCAACGTGCTATTCATTGCGTCAATCTGTTGCTCTAACCAATCGATATGAGTCGCATTGACACCTTCATATTCTGGCATCGACAGCTCACCGCCGATATTGAATAATAAGTGTTGAATAATAATCAATGCTTGAGAGAAATCTTCTTTTTGAATAGCGTCCGTCACCGTTTGCGTGAGCTGCGCGCGTACTAAGCCAATATGTGAATTAAGCTCATCAATATCGCCCATCACGCTGAACAGACTATCAGCTTTACTCACGCGGCTGCCATCTGCCATGCCGGTACTGCCATCATCTCCAGTACGAGTATAAATTTTGCTTAAACGATTGCCCATCTCTATATCCTTACCTGTCATTATTTTTCATTATTAAAAATTATCACATTAAAAAGTAATACTTGATTTAAGTATGTTGCTTGCGCGATAGAAGAAGCTTGCTCACGTACTTAAAAAAGGTTACTTGTGCGCTCATTGTAGTATTTTACGAGTATTTTCGCTAAGATAATGGGTTAAGTTTTATATTGCTGCTTTTTTAAAATAATCACGACGTTATTTACCTTTGCATAAATAAACGTCTTTATTTGCTAAGCGTGCATTATTGTTAGACTTGTTTTTTTTCTTATACTTTTAATCAAAAGGCTACTACGTTATGACAACCCCACTTGCCGACGCCATGTCACAGCTCTCGATATACGATTCATTAACTGGGCGTAAGCAGTCATTTAAACCGCTGGTTGAGGGTAAAGTTGGCATGTATGTATGCGGGATGACGGTTTATGATTATTGTCATATCGGTCATGCGCGGGTGATGGTTGGCTTTGATATGGCGGTGCGCTGGCTTGCACAATTGGGTTATGAGGTGAATTACGTACGCAATATCACCGATATTGATGACAAAATCATCACTCGTGCTGCCGAAAATAGGGAAGAAATCGGCGCGTTGACACAGCGTTTTATTACCGCCATGCACGAAGATGCAGCGGCGCTCGGCTGCTTGTCACCTGATGCAGAGCCGCGTGCGACTGACCATATCGATGAGATGCAGCAAATGATTGAGACGTTGGTTACGGGTGATTACGCCTATGCTGGCGATAATGGCGACGTCTATTATGCGGTTGATAGCTTTGCTGATTATGGCAAATTATCTAAGCGTAATCTTGATGAGATGCAGGCAGGTTCGCGGGTTGATGTCGAAAACGACAAGCGCAATCCATTTGATTTTGTGTTATGGAAAGCGGCGAAGCCTGATGAGCCGCAATGGGCATCACCTTGGGGTCAAGGACGTCCAGGCTGGCATATTGAATGCTCAGCGATGTCGACCAAATGCCTTGGCAATACTTTTGATATTCACGGCGGTGGACATGACTTACAATTTCCGCATCATGAAAATGAAATTGCCCAATCTGAAGCGGCTACTGGTTGTGAATACGCACGTAACTGGATGCACGTCGGTTTTATCAATGTCGATGGGGAAAAAATGTCTAAGTCGCTAGGTAACTTCTTTACCATTCGCGATGTGATGGCACAATATCTGCCAGAAACGGTGCGCTTTTTCTTATTATCGAGTCATTATCGTAGCCAAGTAAACTTCTCTGATAGCGCGTTAGACGAAGCGCATAATAGCCTAAGCAGACTGTATCAAGCACTTAAAGTTGCTGAACAACAAAAAGGTGAAGAAATCATCATTAATGATAAATTGCTGAATACCGCGTATGCAAGCGCTGCCGGACAAGACTTTATCAAAGCCATGAATGATGATTTTAATAGCTCAACGGCTATCAGTGTGCTGTTTGGATTGGCACGTGATATTAATAAAGCGGGTAAAGTAGAAGATGTAGAGAGTGCGTGGCAGTTAGCGCAGCACTTAAAGGCATTGGCACAAACGCTGAATATTTTACAGCAACCTGTCCAGCAGTTTTTGCAAGCCGTTATTGGTGAAGCAGCAGAAAATGGTTTAACAGATGAAGCTATCGATGGCTTAATTGTTGAGCGTGCTGATGCCAAAACCAATAAAAACTTTGCTCGTGCTGACGAGATACGTGTACAGTTAAAAGACGCGGGTATCGAGCTTGAAGACAGTCGCGCTGGCACGACTTGGCGACGTGCTTAACGCAATAGCTAAAATTAATACGTGCTAAAGCAACCAGTATGCTTAGAAATTTATACTCAGAAATTAAGTCAGCTTAGCGCTGGCTTTTTTTTGTAGAGTACATTAGCTTAACCTTATACATAGGTCAGATATATATCGTATGAAAAACAATCATCAGTCTTTGGCTTCTAACTTGGATTCTAACAACGTTCAAGCTTTGCAATGCGGCATGGGTGACAAAGGCATCAATTCTGGCGACGCCAAGAGTGAGGTCTTTACTACTTTTACTGTTGGCGATAAAAAGATTATTAAGCACTCAAACGTATGGCAATTTACCCTCAGTATATTTGTCATGATATTGAGTGTCGTTTATGTTCCTGTATATGCCGCTACTAGTGATGATCTAACGGTTAATAATCAAAAAGATGTAAAAGCTCAAAATTATGACGCAGCAGAAAAAAGTACTGTACCAGAAAATATAGTTGATTATGCAGCGCAGAAAATTGAGGATATTAAAGCAGAAGGAGTCAGCGTTTCTGCCATCGCAGAAGAAATGACTAGTCCGATAGAAAAAAACACGGTGCAGCAAGCAGGGGTGCTACAAGGAGATTCTGGTCTTACCGGTGATTATAATGAAGGCTATTATTCTTTAAATAAGCTCAATGCCGGTTTGCCGCCATTATCTGAGCCGCCGAATTTGTCGACACCCCTTGCAACCTTAGAGTTTTTCCAATCAGCAGTCATGAAGCAGCAATATGATTTGGCTGCTTATGCGCTGAATATGAACTTGATTGATAGTGAGTTACAGCGCAGTCGTGCGATAGATCTTGCCAAACAACTGGATTTTTTGCTGGTCGAAAAAAAACTCTATGTATTTGATAAGTTGCCTGATCGTCCTGATGGCTTGATTGAACCACCTCTTGGCAGTACTAGTAGCATTCAAGGTATTCCTAGACGTTCGATTCAGCTCGGTTATATCGATTATCGCGAGCGCCGAGTACCGTTGCATCTAGAGCGCATACGCATTGGTGATGGCGCGCCTTTTTGGGTGTTTTCAGCGCAGACCGTTTCGAACATCGATAAGCTTTATGAGCAGTATCATCCGGCAAAGTTTGAGCGCTATTTGCCTAGTTGGACAAAGCTAAAGTTTTTTAGCATTGCTATCTGGGAGTTTTTAGCGTTATTTATATTCTTCTCGTTTACCATGGGTATAGGTTGGCTATTAAGTACAGCCGCTGGCAAGCTCCTTAATTGGTATGTCATGGATAAAGAGGGCAACCGTCTTAGTACGCTTCATCACAACGGTGTGGAAGATTTGGTCAATAAGTTGACCGTGCCTTTGACTTTTACTATCAGTTTTTCCTCTGTCTATACTTTAGTATCGGGCGGCTTTCCTTATTTGGATGCATTGGCCTCATCAACCCGACCTATTATTTGGGTGGCACTGGTATTTAGTGCGATGTGGCTTGGTATCCGTGCCACTAACTTTTTTGCCAATCGCTATAAAGATTTGCAAATCGAAAATTTAAGCGATGAGCATTTTGATAAAAGTCGCCGCCGTCGCACTTATGTTTCTATCTTTCGTCGTGTTTTTATCTTTGTCATGATTCTTGGCGGTATTTGGATTGGATTGAGTGAATTTACCAATATCGATGGGCTTGGTAAAACCTTATTAACTTCAGCAGGGATTGCAGGTGCTGTCATTGGTATTGCCGCGCAGCCTATTTTAGGCAATATCATCGCAGGGATGCAGGTCGCGATTACCCAGCCTGTGCGTATCGGCGATACGGTGATGATGGAAGGTGAGTGGAGCACAATTGAAGATTTGGGTTATACCTATGCGGTACTAAAAACATGGGATGAGCGGCGTTTGATTGTGCCCATGCGGCATTTTATTACTGAGATTGTGGAAAACTGGTCGCATACAGAGTCACATCAAACGTCAGTGATTTACTTATATGTCGATTATGGTGCTGATATTGCCGCCATTCGACAGAAATATATTGAGTTGGTAAAAGAGAATGCGCTATGGGACAGTGAAACGGAGCCTGAAATGTTTACGGTATCCGTATCAGAAACTAGCATTAAGCTCCGCTGTAGCCAAGCAGCTAATACTCCTTTAGATGCATGGACGCTTGAATGTGAAGTGCGTGAGCAGATGCTAAGCTATTTGTATGAGCAACAACAAGCCTATCTACCGGCTGAGCGTTTGATATTTAAAACCAATCATGATTAGATATCAATGATTATGTTCAGCAAATAACAGTGTTGTTATAGCAAAATAAGCTGACAAATAAGTCATGCGAAAGCTTGCATTATTTGTTATAATATGGCGTTATTTTTAAGGGATAATTCAGTAGTTAAGCGTTGTGTAATCAGATTTTGGGATATCTAGAAGCGCTGTATTGGCGAGTCTATTGAACCAATGATTTAATTACCAATGATAAATTGGTAACGTGCCGAGCGAATGTACATACTTAGTGTTTGTTCCTCACGGTTTTATCATTTTTTGCTAGGTTTTAATGACCTGATGATTTTGATAAAGCGTCAATTTATCGACTTGATACTGCATTACCCGCCCATCAAAATAACCACTACTAGGGGTCTGTATGTTGCGAATTGTCGATGAAGCCTTAACCTTTGATGACGTTTTATTGTTGCCAGCTTATTCTGAAATTCTACCAAAAGCGGCTAATTTAACGACCCGCCTAACAAAAAGCATCACGCTAAACTTACCGCTAATCTCTGCTGCTATGGATACGGTTACTGAGTCTGAGATGGCCATTACCATGGCTCAGCTTGGTGGTTTAGGTATCTTGCATAAAAGCATGGATATCGATAAGCAAGCAATGCAAGTACGCCGCGTCAAAAAATTTGAAGCGGGTACCGTCGTAGATCCTATTACCGTTCATCCAGAGATGACGATTGGTGAGTTATTAAGATTGACCCAAGATAATAATATCTCAGGTGTACCGGTGGTCGAGAAAGGTACCGATAAAGTAATCGGTATCGTTACGCATCGTGACTGGCGTTTTGAAACCAATTTATCGTTACCGGTCAGCCATATCATGACGCCAAAAGAGCAGCTCGTTACCGTTAAAGAAGGTGAGAGCAACGAAAACATTAAAAGATTGCTACATGAACACCGTATCGAAAAAGTAATCGTGATTAATGATGACTTTCGTTTGCGCGGTCTGATTACCGTCAATGATTTTGCCAAAGCTGAAAATAACCCAAATGCTTGTAAAGATGAGCAGGGTCGTTTGCGTGTTGGCGCGGCTGTCGGTACTGGCGCAGATACACAAGCGCGCGTTGAAGCGTTAATTGCTGCTGACGTTGATATCATCGTTGTTGATACGGCGCATGGTCATTCAAGAGGCGTGATTGATAAAGTATCTTGGATTAAAAAGAATTTTCCGCATGTGCAGGTTATCGGCGGTAACATTGCCACGGGTGACGCCGCTAAAGCGTTACGTGATGCCGGTGCAGATGCGGTAAAAGTTGGTATCGGTCCAGGATCTATCTGTACCACACGTATTATCGCTGGTGTTGGTGTGCCGCAAATATCTGCGATTGATAATGTTGCAAGCGCTTTGCAAGACAGTATTCCATTGATTGCTGATGGTGGTATTCGCTACTCTGGCGATATGGCAAAAGCCATTGCCGCAGGTGCGTCATGCATCATGGTTGGCTCGTTGATGGCAGGTACGGAAGAAGCACCGGGTGAAGTTGAGTTGTTCCAAGGTCGCTACTATAAAGCCTATCGCGGTATGGGTAGTCTAGGCGCCATGTCAGGTCAAAATGGCTCATCAGATCGCTATTTCCAAGACGCCAAAGATGGGGTAGAAAAATTGGTACCAGAAGGTATCGAAGGTCGTGTACCGTATAAAGGTCCAGTTGCTGGTATCGTCAACCAGATGGTTGGTGGCTTGCGCTCATCAATGGGTTATACGGGTTGTGCAACGATTGAAGAGATGCGTACCAAGCCACAGTTTGTCAAAGTGACTTCAGCGGGTATGAAAGAATCACATGTCCATGATGTGCAGATTACTAAAGAAGCGCCTAACTATCGAGTCGACTAAGTACACTTTGACTCTCTATGATGCTATGAATGCTTATAATTCAGGGCCTTGCAGAGTTAAGTGACGTCAAGATACAAACAGCCAACAATGCCCCGTTATTGTTGGCTGTTTTTTTTGTAAAATACAACAATAGATTATTCTAATAATTATTTATATTTACTTATTACAATCACTGATTATAGTTACTGATTGCAATTACTTCGCCTGCGTGTACGTCTGGTTTTTTACTTTTAGACTTGAGGAACAATAATAATGAGCTATTTTGGCACTGATGGTATTCGCGGTAAATTTGGTGAGCTGCCAATTACCCCTGATTTTATATTGAAATTGGGCTATGTAATGGGACTCGTGCTGATAGAAAACAATCATAATTCTGCTCGTAAGCCAAGTGTCGTGATTGGTAAAGACACTCGCCTATCAGGCTATGTGATTGAAGGTGCACTACAAGCGGGCTTTAATGCGGCAGGTGTCGATGTGCATATGCTGGGGCCATTACCAACGCCTGCTATCGCTCATTTAACCCGTAGCTTTAATGCCGATGCTGGCGTTGTTATTTCTGCCTCACACAATCCGTACTATGATAATGGCATCAAATTCTTCTCAGGCGACGGCAAAAAATTAACCGATGCGATGCAAAATGCCATTAATGATAAATTAACGGCCATTATGATTTCCTCTGATAACAATGATGTACTGATGCCGATTCTTGATCCGGCACAATTGGGTAAGAATAATCGCATTAACGATGCAAAAGGGCGTTATATTGAATTTTGTAAAGGTAGCTTTCCTTATCAATACGATTTAAATCATTTAACCGTGGTCGTCGATTGTGCAAATGGCGCAGGCTATAGTGTTGCACCCCGAGTCATGCGTGAGCTTGGTGCTAATGTGATTGCCATCAACAACAAGCCCGATGGCATCAATATTAATGCTGACTGCGGCTCGACCCATCCTGAAAGCCTACAAAAAGCGGTACTCAAGTATGAAGCTGATGTCGGTATTGCCTTAGATGGCGATGGCGACCGTATCGTGATGGTCGATGAAGCCGGTAATCTGGTTGACGGTGATGGTATTCTGTATTTGCTTGCGACCCAAGGTCAAAACAAGGCTAAAGGCGTCGTTGGGACACTAATGAGTAATATGGGTTTAGAGTTGGCATTAAAGGATGCTGATATCGAATTTACCCGTGCAAAAGTGGGCGATCGCTATGTGATGCAAGAGCTTGAAGCAAACGGTTGGATACTAGGCGGTGAGCCATCAGGTCATATTTTATGCTTGGATAAAAGCCGAACGGGCGATGCTATTATTGCAGGCTTACAGGTGCTCGCGGTGATGCAAGCACGCGGCAAAGCGCTGAGTGATTTGACCGAAGGCTTTGAGGTATTACCGCAAAAACTGGTCAATGTGCGCCTGTCTCAAATGCAAGATCCCTTTGAACATGAAGAACTGGTTGCCGCTTTTGATAAAGCCCGTGCTACTTTAGAGGGGCGTGGTCGTTTGCTTATTCGCCAATCCGGTACAGAGCCGATGATTCGAGTGATGGTTGAATCAGACGATGAGATAGAATGCGATGTCATGGCGAATGATTTGGCAGACAAAATCAAGGCCGTATTGGGCTAACAGTATTTACATATAATGATATTAAAATAAGCTATTAAAAAAGGAATTATCATGAGTATGGACTTTACCGATCAGCGCTTATCCTACGAAAAAGGCGAGCTTGACCAGCAGTCAGTACCTGAATCACCGTTTGAGCTGTTAAAATCTTGGATGAATGAGGCCATAGAGGTACAAGTGCAAGAGCCGTACGCGATGAGCTTAGCTACTTGCGGGGCGGACAACAAACCCAGTGTACGCATTGTATTGATGCGTGAAATTACGGATAAAGGTATCGTTTTTTATACCAATTACGAAAGCGCTAAGGGTCAAGATATCGCCGAAAATCCAAATGCCGAAGCACTATTTTTTTGGCATAAACTTGAACGTCAAATTCGTATCAGCGGCAGTATCGCTAAAATTGACGCCGACAAGTCTGCTACTTACTTTCAAAAACGTCCACATGATAGCCAAGTGGGCGCGTGGGTCAGTCAACCGCAAAGTGGTGAAGTTGCCAGTCGAGAAGTAATGGAGCAGACGTTTGAGCAATTACAAACAGATTATCCGGAAGGCACAGCAGTACCAACGCCAGAGTTTTGGGGTGGCTATGAGATTACGATTGAGAAAATTGAGTTTTGGCAGGGTCGTGCCAACCGTATGCATGACCGCATTGTCTACATCCGCGAAAATAGCGAAAGCTGGAGTACAAAACGCTTCTTACCTTAAATCTTTAAGATACTTAAGCTTAGATATCAGTAGAAAATAATTAAGTTGCATAAAAAAGCCACTTTAGATGTCATGCTAAATATGACGCCTAAAGTGGCTTTTTATTATGCTTTCTTTAATAAAAAAGACTTCAATCAGTGCTTAGCTGAGACTATGAATTCAGTATTATTACTTCGTATCAACATCGACTGATACTGACATACCGGGACGCAGTTGAGCAAGTTCAGGCTGATTTTGGTCTAAGTCAATACGTACTGGGATACGCTGAGCTATTTTAATATAGTTACCTGTGGCAGGATTAGCGGCGCCGGCACTAAACTCACTACCGGTCGCAGGCGAGATGTTACTCACGTGACCCGTAAATTTAGTACCACCAAGCGCATCAACACGAATAGTAGCTGGTTCACCAACAGTCATATTGGCAACTTGTGTCTCTTTAAAGTTAGCAATAATCCATATACCTTTTGGCACGATATACATCAGTTGTGTACCGGCGCTGACGTATTGACCAGTTTTAACGCTCACTTGACTTAACTGCCCTGATTCAGGAGCAGTAATAACTGTATTCTCCAAATTAATTTGCGCTTGCTTAGCACCGGCTTCAGCATTTTTAATATTGGCATCGAGTGACGAGCGGCTACCACTGGTTTTCTCACGCGCTTGACGGGCAACTTGTAAATTCGCTTCCGCTTGCTGTACGCCTGCCTGTGCTTTGGCAAGTTGTGCTTCGGCATGAGCGACTTCAGCTTTTGAGACTGCACCAATAGCAACCAGTCCTTGATAGCGTTTCACATCCTCACGAGCACTATAAACACTGACTTTTTCGCTATTTAGATCTGCTTCGCGCGCCTCAATTTGTGCTTGGTTTGTTCCAGTATCTTGGGTATTACTAGAGCGATTGGTCTTGGCAACTTCAATATTAGCCTGCGCTTGTTCAAGCTGCTGCTGAAAGGTGCGATCATCTATTTTTACTAATAAATCACCTGCTTTTACGCTGGCAAAATCTTGTACGGCAACCTCAGTAACGTAGCCAGAAACCTGCGGACTGATAACGGTGGTTTGACCTTTTACAAAGGCATTATTCGTTTGCTGCACGGTTGGTGTAAAGGGCGGTAATTTCCACGCATAAAGAATTAATGCGACACCAATGACAATCAATGCAATCAGTAAACCTAAATTAAAAAACGATTTTTTCTTAGGTGACCAGCCAGTTGAGTCGGGGATAGGCTCTACTGGTGGCATTGGCGTGTCATCTACTAACTCATCAGTTTTAACGTTATCCGTATTTACACCTTCATTAGGCTCATCAGATTTGTTTAAATGAGGACCCGTTTCGGGTGCAGCTGTCTCAAGCTTAGCTGTTTCAGATGCTAAGTCCGCTGGCGTTATAGTTGTTTTGTTAGGTGCGCTCGCATCATTTAGATTATTGGGTTTGTCTTCATTCATGAAGCGCTCCTAATGTATTTAATAGACATAGTAGATAATTTTAAAATAATAATCATAGGATTGGGATAGAGAGTGAATAATAAAAATTGCACCATTAGCTATTTTTGTTCTCTCATCTTCGCTAAAGCGGCAAGCTCTTTAGCCAGTGGATTGCGTTTATGATAGCGATAATAAAAATAAACAATCAATAGATAAATTGTTGTAACGCTAGCGCTCACTGCCATTAAAAAGAATAAATCATCGTAAGCGGCGACGGTTGCTTGACGCTGGATACCTTGGAGAATCTGCGTCATCATGGCAGGATTATCACCATTCATTGAGCCGACCATATCCGCATAATGCATTTGTGTACGAATAGTGGTAAAGGCTTGAATGGCTGCTGCACCTGCTAAACCGCCAACAGTTTGTGAAATACCAAAAACGACCGAAAAACTAATAATATAAGCAGGACCGTTGGCAATAGCACGAAACATGCCCTCAAATACCATTGGACCCATAAAGTAAACGGCGGCAAAAGCGATCATAAACTGACTGAGATAAAACATCGAAGGGGCAGAATTTAGCGACACACCTGTGTCTATCCACGCGCCAATGGCAATGAGGGCAACAGCAAAAATCACTGGTCGACGTAGATCCATCGCATTGGTGCTAAAGATACTAATCACCAATGCCAATACGCTGGCTACCAATATCACTGCATAAAAAACAATCAGCTGATCATTACCATAGCCAAGATTTGCCAATAGACCTGCTGCACCCACGCTTTGCTCAGACAGCAAAATACGCATCAATGCACCGGTAATCATAAAGGCAATAATAGTACGGCTACGCATCCAGCGTACTTGTAACATTGGGTTTTTACGGTGGGTTTCAATCCATAAGGCGATAGTAATGGTGACGACCGCAATAATTAGCGGATAGCTGAGCCAAGGGGTTGTCCACCATAAGATACGCCCTTGTACTAAGAACACCGCCAACGCAGCAAGACCACTGGCAAAAAATGCAAAGCTGACGATATCTAGCTTCTCAAAAACCTTTTCGGTATTACCGGGCGGCAGCTCTAATATATTAATGAGGCCAAAGCAAATCAGTGCCAAACCAACTTGAAATAAAAATAAATTCTCAAGCTGACCATCAACCGCCAAGTAGGGCGAGATGATACGCGATAACGGAATGCCAAATTGTACTAGGCCAAAGCCTAAAATTAAGCCGCTGATACGCTTAGCCGTAGGCATGCCTTGTAGACAATAAAAAATAGACAATACCGTCATTGCACTGGCAACCACACCACTAAAACCTCGAGCGACAAGTTCTAAATAGTAAGGTTCAATTCTGATACCAGTCGTTGTACTCAGAAGATTGCTACTAACCAACCATTGCATGCTGGTTGCGGCGAGTAGAAAAAATAAGGTGATTTTGCTAAACAGCGACATGCCAAACTGTTGGCGAATTTTATATAACAGCACAGTGACGCAGGCATTAGTCATATTGTAGGCGACTGATATCCAACCGCCTTCTACTGGCGTTAAGCCCATTTCACCTTGGATTTGAGTGAGGTTAGCCACCAATAGACCATTTTGGAAGCTGGCCGTTAAACCAATAAAAATACCGATGAGCAGATAAAATACCTTGCGGCGTGTAGGATGGTCGGGAGTGGCGGGCGAGCCGAGCATAAATGGCTGTTCATGCGGCTTAAACTGATAGTCGGTACTCATTGGCAGGCAATTAACTGTATAGGAAAGTGAAGTGACATAGCATGACTCTTGGACTAGAAATACATTGTGCCAGTTGGGCTAGCAGTAATTGAGTACGGGGATATTTTATTTCACTCCCATACAAAATAAAAAACAGCCTAAAGACTGCCTGAGTTATTTTATCATAATTTTTATTCAGCGTTTGTAACCGACACCAAATCTATAACCATTAGCTACTAATAAGCCCGACAAAAAAAACAGCCCTTTAAGAGCTGTTTTTTTTGACTTTAAATAATGAGCAAAATATTTGGCTGATGACTACATTGATTCATCGTAGTTCGCTTCTAAACGCATCGCACGCTGGTAACTATCAAGGCTTGCCAACTGTAGAGCGTATTGCTTAATATTGGTATAATCTTCCAACGCCCCACGTTTAGCCAGCATAATTAAGTCAAACGATAACATAAAGTCAGCACCGCTTAATTTATTGCCAACGATAAATGATTTACCTGCCACTTTATCGTTTAAATAACTTAGCAACTTATGCTTTTCTTGAGCGATATAACCTTTCAAAAAATCATTATCGTCAACGCCTGCTTTATTGGTAAATAACTCAAGTAGCAGTGGCAACATCAGCGAGCTTTCCGCAAAGTTAATCCATTGTAAGTAATGACCATAATCTGCGCTGTCGACAGCAGGGCACAAACTATCTGGTGCAAAACGTTCAATCAATAGCTCAGTAATGGCCCCTGATTCTGCGTAAAGCTCGCCATCCATCTCAATAACTGGAGACTTACCAAGCGGATGGACGGCTTTTAGACTGTCTGGCGCTAGATGCGTCTTAGCATCGCGCTGATGGCTAATGATTTCGTAGGGTTGCCCCAATTCTTCTAACAGCCATAAGGTACGTAATGAGCGTGATTGATTAAGGTGATGCAGTCTAATCATGATGTCAGCCTTTTTGCTATATTTTAATTTGCCGTGTTTTTATGGGTTAAGCTTGCAGCTTTGCAAGCAAACGTTTAGCGGCTTCTTCTGATGACGCTGGGTTCTGACCAGTGATTAACAAACCGTCTTCAACCACATATGATTCCCAATCCGCTCCTTTTTTATAGTTACCGCCATTGGCTTTAAGGACATCTTCTAATAAGAAAGGCACCACATCAGTGAGCTGAACGCCTTCTTCTTCAGTGTTACTGAAACCTGTTACAGTTTTACCTTTAACCAAGTATTCGCCATCAATTTTGACGTTTTTAAGCGCGGCAGGTGAATGACAAACGAAAGCGACCGGTTTGTCTTGCTTAACAAACGTCTCAATCAAATTGATAGAGTTTTTATCGACAGCTAAATCCCATAATGGACCATGACCACCAGGATAGAATACGGAGTCGAAATCTTCGGCTTTCATATCAGCCAGTTTTTTAGTATTGGCAAGATCCTTTTGAGCATCGGTATCTTCTTTAAAACGCTTGGTATCTTTTGTTTGCGCATCTGCTGTGTCGCTACTTGGATCTAGTGGTGGTTGGCCGCCAGCAGGTGAAGCAAGTGTCACATTGACGCCAGCATCAAGAAAAGCGTAGTAAGGAGCCGCGAATTCCTCTAGCCAAAAGCCTGTTTTTTTACCAGTATCGCCCAATTTGTCATGTGACGTTAGTACCATTAAAATATTCATAATTATCCTTATTTATTGTTTGGATGTATCATTTTGGATGTATCATTAATAACTAGCAGTCAGCATAAATAAAATCGTTTTTACTAAACGCTGACTGCACATAGTATTGATGTTTTAAGTGTTATTTTCAGTGGTTGTCTTAACGACTTATGTTGTTAAGTGGTTATTTCAAAGTTATTTAACATCAGCAACTTTGACGACTGTTTTACCGAAGTTTTTGCCATCTAGCATATCAAAGAACGCTTGCGGGGCTTGAGCTAAGCCATCGACGATATGTTCTTTGGTTTTTACTTTACCTGAGTCAATCCAGTCGCCCATAATTTTTAAGAACTCAGGGAAGTGGTCGCCATATTCTTCAAAGATAATAAAGCCTTTGACCGTTAGGCGTTTACTTAAAATATTGCCCATCAGTACACCCAAGCGGTCTTTACCATCAGGCAGTTCAGTGGCGTTATATTGCGAAACCAATCCGCATACTGGGATACGTGCATGAGCGTTTAGCAGCGGCATAACCGCATCAAATACTTTACCACCGACGTTTTCATAATAGATATCGATACCATCTGGGCAAGCGGCTTTTAATTGCTCGGCAAAATCATCGGCTTTATGGTCGATACAAACATCAAAGCCAAGCTCATTAACCGCGAAGTCGCATTTCTCTTTACCGCCTGCTATACCGACAGTATGCAAACCAAGCTCATTACCAGTTTGTCCAACGGTTGCACCGACAGGACCAGTCGCCGCTGCAACGACTAAGGTTTCACCTTTTTTTGGTTTGCCGATATCGGTCAAACCCATATAGCCTGTAAAACCTGGCATACCAAGCACGCCCAAACCATAAGAAGGATTGGTCATATCTTTGTCAAGCTTTAGTACGCCTTCGCCATCACTGACGCTATAATCCTGCCAGCCTGAATTTGACACAACCAAATCACCGACCGCAAACTTATCGATATTTGATTCGACTACCTGTGCAACCGTGCCACCGAGCATCACATCACCAACTTGTAGCGGGTCAGCATAGCTTGCGGCATCACTCATACGTCCGCGCATATAAGGGTCAAGTGACATATATACGGTACGTAGTAACATTTGCTTGTCAGTTGGCGTTGGAATATCACCGATAGCTAGCTCAAAATTATCAGCAGTTGGTGCGCCATGTGGACGGCTGGCAAGTTTGATTTGACGGTTTTGTTTTTGGTTCTGATTGTTGTCAAAACTCATAATTATATTCCTTACTTTATTTATGATTATTCATTTTCTTAATTAGTCTGTTTTTAACATAACAGTCACTCAATACTGAATAGCTGCTATTTCTTGCTAATTTGTAAAAAGACTAAGCGTTACTACTAACGGCGCGATCTAGAATACGACGTGATACGGCCAAATCATTTTTACCATGTTCGCCCAACTTCACCATTTTATGAGCTTCTAACTGTTTGATGATTGGATCGATGGCAGAGGCGTCTAAGTCTGCATCTTCTAAGCTAACAGGCAGTCCAAGCTCACGGAAGAAGTTTTCAGTGTGAACGATAGCAGCTTCAATGATGGCATCATCATTTAGCTCAGTACCATTATTGTCGGCTGTAATGTTCCATACATTACGCGCATATTGGAGCAATTTATCTTTTTTACTGTCTTTTAGCTCACGCATAACCGATGGCAAGACAATCGTTAGCGTACGGGCATGATCAATCGCATGTAATGAAGTCAATTCATGACCAATCATATGTGTCGTCCAATCTTGCGGAACGCCCGTGCCAATCAGACCATTCAAGGCCATGGTCGCTGTCCACATTAGATTTTTACGCGTCTCTAAATTCTCTGGGTCAGCTTTAACCGCTGCGCCTTCTTCAATCAAAATCTTAAGTAAACTTTCAGCGAAGCCGTCTTGGACTTTTGCGTTGACCGGATAGGTGAGGTACTGTTCCATCACATGGACAAATGCATCAGCGACACCGTTCATGACTTGGCGTTCAGGTAATGTGAACGTTTTAGTAGGGTCTAAAATTGAGAATTTAGGGAAAGTAAGCGCATTACCAAAGGGTAGTTTTGCTTGGCGTTCGCTATAGTTAATCACACCGCCTGAATTCATTTCAGAGCCAGTCGCTGGTATGGTTAATACCGCACCCAAATCAACCGCTGAATCAATTTTTCTACAGCCACTGGTTAATGCTTCCCAAGCTTTTTCACGTGATACCGTACCGTCTTCTTCAGTAAATGATGATACCAACGCGACAAACTTACTACCGTCAATCACAGAGCCACCACCGACAGCTAATAAGAAATCAATATTATGCTCATTGACCATATCAGCCGCTTTTAACAAAGTAGTGAATTCTGGGTTGGCTTCAATACCACCGAACTCAAATACCTCACGGTTGCCATTGGCTGACAAAGCTACTTTGACTTCATCTAAGGTACCGGTACGCTGTGCTGAACCGCCACCATAAGTAATTAGCACACGCGCATCGGTGGGGACTAAGTCTGATAGCTGTTTGATTTGGTCTTCACCGAAGACGATACGTACTGGGTTGTAATATTGAAAGTTATTCATAGTATTCCTAAAGCTTAATAAGCGTTTAATGAGTGTTTTAAAATTGAATATAAGTTATGTATGTTCTTTACATCTGTCCGCATTGTACATTAATTAGACCGGTCGTCTATAATTTATTTATTAATATTTACAAAAGTATCGTACAAGTGAAAGTAGAATTTAATATTAAGTAGATCGATATAAAGGATTGTTTAGTTTAACTATAGCTAATGAAATGAGTAGAGTAATTAAGGGGATAGAAAGCTGTTAGCGCCCCATTTCGGTGGTCGTCATTTGCCATACTTCTGCTAGTGGTGTATCGGTTTGGCTAATCTTCGCGATTAAACTGGCACCAAGCCATGCAAAATACCAACGCTTTGCCACGCTCTCAGCAGCGATGTTATCGAGATGAGGTACAGAATTATCTGCCCAGCCTGCTTTAATTTGGGACGCAAGCCAAGCAATGGTTTGCTGATAGCCTAAATATAATACTTTACGCATGGGCTCTGATATATCAGCGACTTCAGCGCTTAATTTAACCACCAAACATTTCTCATGATCGCAGCCATTTTGCTGAGTGTCATACCAGTTCTGGAAATAGTCATAAAGCTTTTGTTGGGCGCTGACATCTTGTGCGCCAATAATATCTAGGCGGTTTTTATATTGAGTAAAGTAGTGTTCAATAATTGCTTCGCCAAAGGCTTCTTTTGAGGCAAAGTAATGATAAAAGGAGCCTTTAGGAACCCCTGCCGTATCTAGTATTTGCTTAATGCCAACGGCGGTAAAACCCTTTTGTGCAATCAGCTTATAACCAGTGGCTAACAAATGGGCTTTGGTATTTGATAAGGCAATGCTTGATGGAGCGTTATCTGATGAAATAGGTACTGAGGTATCGGGTATAGACATAAAGCTTATGTTCTCCTTAGAGAGTGTTCTAGTTCGTCATATTTTTAATAGAAATAAATAATTAATGAAAAAGTTACGTTTTTTCAACAAACATTACTGATAAAGCGTTCTTATTCTTATGAGGTCTATGGTAGCATTAGACCAGTCGTCTAGCAAGTTACGTTTTTTATCTGTAAGTTGTTAACGTGTATTTTTAACCAACTTCTTACTATCTAATGACTGCTTATCAATGGCTAAGGCAATGATCCTAAATAACGCAATGCCACTAAATAAATTAATGCTTCTGAATAAAATGACTCTAAATAACAAAATTTCAAATAACATTTTTAAAATAAAAAAATAGGAATAATTATGACTCCCAATAATACTCATTCAAACCCTTATAGTGATTTCGATTTGCAATATATCGCTGGCAAGTGGCAAAAAGGTAGAGACGATAGTGTCAATACCGATACCAATCCTTATAACGGTGATACTTTGGTAGAGATTCAGCAAGCAACGAAAGAGCAGCTTGATGAAGCCTATCAAGCAGCAACTAAAGCACAAGCTGAGTGGGCGCAGCAAACGCCAGCCGAGCGTGCTAGTGTACTTTATAAAGTCGTCGCTATTTTTGATCAGCGTCAAGATGAAATTGTTGACTGGTTAGTGAAAGAGTCGGGCAGTACCCGTATCAAAGCGATGGTAGAGTTCGGTAGTGCACGTGCGATTACCCTTGAAGCAGCCAGTTTTCCGAATCGTGTGCATGGTGAGATTCGTCCTTCTAACACGCCTGGTAAAGAAAACTTTATTTATCGTGAACCGATGGGTGTGATTGCGGTTATCAGTCCATGGAACTTTCCACTCCATTTAACTCAGCGTTCTATCGCGCCTGCTTTAGCATTGGGTAATGCCGTTGTGCTTAAGCCCGCTAGTGATACGCCAATAACTGGTGGTTTGTTATTGGCAAAAATATTTGAAGAAGCTGGTCTGCCAAAAGGCTTGCTTAATGTGGTTGTTGGTGCTGGTAGTGAGATAGGGGACGCCATTGTCACCCACGATATACCAAGTTTGGTATCGTTTACGGGGTCGACTTCAGTAGGTAAACATATCGGTGAGTTGGCGAATGGCGGTGACTACATCAAGCAAGTGGCACTGGAGCTCGGCGGTAACAGCCCGTTTGTGGTACTAAAAGATGCCGATATTGAACAAGCAGTGAAAGCGGCGGCCTTTGGTAAATTCCTGCACCAAGGTCAGATTTGTATCGCTATCAACCGTATTATTGTTGAAGATGAAATCTATGATGATTTTGTAGCGCGTTTCCTTGCTCATGTTAAGACCTTAAGCGTTGGCGATCCTAGCAAAGAAGATACTGCCGTTGGTCCTATTATCAATGATAAGCAAGTGAAGTCATTGAAAGAAAAAATCGCTAAAGCGCAGAAAGAAGGCGCGAAGATGATATTAAGCGGTGAGATAAAAGGTCAAGTAGTGCCGCCACATATCTTTACTGAAGTGACCCGTGAGATGGAATTATCATGTGATGAAGTATTTGGTCCTTTAGTGGGTATCATCCGTGCTAAAGATGAAGACGATGCGTTATCGATTGCCAATGATTCAATGTATGGCTTATCGAGTGCGGTATTTACCAAAGATATGGAAAAAGGCCTACGCTTTGCTCGCGGTATTAAAGCGGGCATGACTCATATCAATGATATTTCAGCCAATGATGACAGTAATGCGCCATTTGGTGGTGAGAAAAACTCTGGGATCGGACGTTTTAATGGCGAGTGGATACTAGAAGAGTTTACTACTTTGCATTGGATTTCAGTCCAGCATACACCGCGTGACTATCCGTTTTAAAAGCAGCCATTTTAAATAATTCGCTTTAAATAATTCGTTTTAAATACTTTGTCTTAAATTTATAGAACCAAAAAGGCCGCCTAGATGGCGGTCTTTTTGGTTCTATACGCTCATTAGCCAAGCTCGCTATGCAACAAGCTCACTAGCACAATAGTGGTAATAATCAATAACGTGACAATAACCAACGCAATTTTCATAATACTGTCTTTATTCATAAACGACTTGCCTAGCTCTACTAATACCTAGATATATTAAGCTAGTATCGTGAGGTAGTCATTAAATGACCTTACTTACCCTCAAAAGCGTTGCTACTATTATTAATATTGCACATACGGTCATTAAGCTCCATGTTGTTTTACCCCAATCTGGCATCATCTTATCACTCTATTGTCTATTATATTCGGTATAAAGAATATAATAGACAATAATATAAATATGTCAAACTCTTTAGAACATAATGGAGATTTCAATATACTGCAGCCAGTGTTAGGAATGATAAATCATAACTCTCAATATAAGCCAAGTTAGGATGATATAAACACTGGTATGTCAAAAAATATATAAATTAAAAAACCGCCATAATAGCGGTCTTTTTTGGATATTTTAGAGCATAATTATTTAAGATGAAAGCCTAACAAACCCTGTATTTCTTCAATAGTCATATGCCTAACGAGCGTCTGTTCTTCTACAGATAGGCGGTTGGTATGTTCTTTTATCATAGTATGAATGCTACGCGCGACTTCAGATGTCGTGGCATAGTACATTTGTGGCTGTTCTTGGGTAAGTTTTATCAAAAATTTATCAATGATTTTATGTTTTTGAGTGGCAGCGTGTTCTACAGTCATGACATTCTCCTAGGTATAAACCATTTAAGCAGTCAGCTTAACGATAGTCAATGCCGATAGTGATGATTATGATGGTAATAATAATGGCAAATATCAAGGTATATGATACTTTAGAGTTTCACATAATATTCGCTTAAGTAGTTTATAGCTTTAGATAAACGATGACTTTAGTATGAATAAGTACTTTAATGAATGATAGCAGTCAAATAGTTTAGGTTGTATTATGTATAACATTCATCTAAAATGAATCTTTATGATAAATCTTCTAACTTTATAATAAGAAGTCTGCTATGCAATCTATCAATTTACCCAGCAAGCCACCGAGTGCTCCACATCCTATACTAAATTTGAGCTTTCGGATATTTTTTAGTGCAGCAGCAATTTTTGCCATTATAACGATGGTATTGTGGGCGTTTGTATTTACCGGACATACGGATATAGAGGCACAAACGTTAAATCCGCTATATTGGCACGGTCACGAAATGATTTATGGCTATGCATTGGCAGTGGTGGCGGGATTTTTATTAACGGCGGTGAAGACGTGGACAGGCGTCATGATGCCGCATGGTTATAAGTTGTTGGCTATTTTTGGCTGTTGGTTACTGGCACGTTTGGGCTGGATAGCATTTGGTTTGGGCGTCACAGTTGCTGGTAGTGGCGCATGGCTATTATATGCCGCTGCGGTGTTTGATTTGTTGTTTGTAGGCACAATGGCTTTTGTGATTTTTCGAGCAGTGTTACAAGTTAAACAATATAAGCAAATGGGTATATTAGCGAAACTTGCGCTGCTGACACTGGGCAACGGTTTGTGCTATTGGGGTATCATCAGCGCCAATATGAATATGACGAAGGTTGGCGTTTATTTAGGTTTTTACCTTATCATTGGCTTGGTATTGACTATTGGTCGCCGCGTCGTGCCTTTCTTTATTGAGCGTGGTCTCAGTATACCTAACGCTAAAGGCGTGGCAGAAACGGTGACGGTACGCAATAATAAAGCACAAGATATCGCAAGCTTACTATTTTTCTTTGCTTTTTTTATCACTGATTTATTTTATCCCAATAAGTATTTTCTGACCATCAGTGCTCTTGGCGTCGCAGTGGTCAATATCGTCCGCTTGATGGGTTGGTATCATCGCGGTATATGGCAAAAACCGCTATTATGGTCGTTATATGTCGCGTTTTTGGGTATGTGTATGAGCTTTATATTGTACGCACTCCAGCCGTGGCTCGGTTATAATCACAGTATTGCGGTACATGGCTTGTCGATTGCCGGTGTAGGTATGATGACTGTGGCTATGATGGCGCGCGTGTCGCTCGGTCATACTGGGCGTAGTATTCATACCCCTCCTAAAACCGTTAATATCATGTTTGGTCTGATGGTATTAGTCTTTGTAAGTCGTGTGTTCTTACCCTTGTTTGACATGGGTCATTATCTGTTATGGATAATGATAGCGCAAGGTGCTTGGATAGCCTGCTTTGTTATATTCTGCATCAGTTATTTGCCGATGCTGGCACGTCAGAGACCAGATGGTTTATTTGGTTAATGGGGTTTGGGTAGATAGAAATAGTAACTCAAGCAACCTTAATTATTTATGTAATAGCTAAGGTTGCTTTGATGATAAATAAGGGTATTTAAAATCCACCTCAAAAATTGGAGCGCTTAACCATGCGACTGACCAACTATAGTGATTATGCGCTACGTTCGTTGATTTATTTAGCGATTAAGCCTGAGCCGCATTTATTGGCTAATATTAGTGATATTGCGATCAGCTACAATATCTCTAGAAGTCATCTAACCAAGATTATTCATCAGCTGGGACAACTTGGCTACATCGATAGTGTCCGCGGTAAAAATGGCGGGATTCGGTTAGCACTTGCCCCAAAGGATATTAACTTGGGCGTGTTGATTAAAAAAATTGAACCAGACTTTAACTTGGTTGAGTGCTTTTCTACGGATTTATTGATTACTCCAAAGCCTGTCAATAGTAAAAACGCCGTGAACGCTAGCAGTAGTAATGAGGAAGCCAGCGCTAAAGATTTGTCGTTGACGCTGATTGATGAGACAGCAAACAATGTAAAATCAGGCTGTGTCATTAGTCCTGTCTGTCAGCTAAAACAGGTGTTTTTTGAAGCATTGACCGCTTTTATCAGCGTACTTGAGCGTTATACGTTGGCGGATATTATTAGCAATGAGTCGGAGTTAGCTGAGTTGTTGTTTTATAGAAATACTGTCGCTCAGGTTTTAAAGTAGGATAGTAAATAGTAATAAGAAAGGCTTGCTATATTAGCAGGCTTTTTTTATAACTTTTTCATGCTTCTTATTACCGCTGTTAAAGAGCCTTGAGGATTATTAAGCTTAAGGAGTGCATAGCTAGGCTTAAGTGATTAGGCTTAAAAAGCTCATATGTAAAACTAGCTAGAAAATAATAGGATAATCACTAAATTCATTGTTTAATATTTTTAATTTGCCTGCTTATTATTGTTAAGTTATGATTAACTTTTTACTGTGCCAGTGAATATTATTTCTAGGATTATGTTATGAACTTCGTTTGTAAAATGAGCGCGTCGGCTGTCATGGCTACTATGTTATTAACAGGTTGCTCAAGCTTAAATACCGATAATAATACAACCAAAGATAGCGTCATACAAACAACTCAAGTTGCTCCTATGCCGCAGACAGGCTTTCGCTTCAGCGATGCTGAGAACTTTGATATCGCTAATAAAGACAAGCTTTCTTATCGTGATTTTTATGAAAAACCATCTACAGGCGCAGATGCTAAATGGTTCGATGCGGTAAAGCATGGCGACTTAGCAACCGTTAAATATATGGTTAATAATGGCCAAAATTTAGAAGTTAAAGACACGGGTAATCTTGATCAAACTGCGTTAGGTTGGGCGGCATTTATTGGTTACGAAGACATTGTTGATTATCTAATTGCTCAAGGTGCAAGTTTGCAGGCGACTGATAAAGGGGATGTCTATAACGTCCTAAAATCTGCCGCACTGGGTAAAAACACCAATGCTGTAAAAAAGGTTTATAACTTATTAAATGCTCAAGAGCCAGTAGATTTAAATGATCAAACATTAGAAGGTGATGGTGAGACCTTGATTATGGTTGCTGCTAGTAACAACCGCATCGAAACGGTGAAATACTTACTATCGAAAGGTGCCAATCCAAATCTTGTGGCGACTACCAAAGATAAAAAGATGGGTTCTTACAATCAAGGCGCATACTCATATGCTTGTACGCGTGGTCATGTAGAAATGCAAAAATTGCTTAAGGCTAATGGTGCTATTAACCATCGCACTGGCAAAGCAAGTTGTGAATAACGATAGTAATGAAGCGACATTAATGAGGCATAGAAAAAGGCTACCGTTTTGGTAGCCTTTTTTTATCTATATCACTCATGTACTAAGCGTTTTCAAGCTTTGGGCGCGCTTTATCAATAGCCTTTAATAACGCTTTTTCAAATTCACCGTCTTTAAATTTGACCAAATATGAATGCGCTGCGCAAAAATTACGCACATCGCGCCAATCATGGGCCAGATTTGTTGCCCAGTCGCAGTATTGCTTACCAGCGTTTGGCTCATTTCTCAGCGCTTTTTTGGTCGTAGGATGTAGGAGTAGCTCGGGTAGCAAAGCCTCTAGTAGTTTTGTCGGCGGGCTCATAAAAGTATCATCGACGTGTAAGCTTTTACTGGCAGGATGGAATACCAGCAATGAGCCTGCATGAATCATCTCATTGGGCGAGATATAATGAATGCCTTGTGACATGGAGAACTTAAGCTCAGGATAGCGCTCGGCGACCGCGTCACTTTCGACCAAGTCATCCGCCCATTGTACTTCCGGTATTTTTTTATGATGACGGCTGCTGCCATAAAATGTGGCTTGCGGAAAGTCCTTCGCCATTTGCGCACAGTGTACTGTGTGGAATGGATGGACGTTCAGCACGGCTTCGACATCTTGACCGTTATTGGTTAATGCCATGACTTCGTCACGCACTTCACACGTTAAAGCGTAACTGTCCAAAAATACAAAACGTCCTGAGGCTAGTTTTACCAGTGAGCATTGAGTGCCAATATTTATGACACCGCCAACGCGAAATGAGCCGCGTATATTCCAAAACCCTGAACCTAAATCATGAATTTTATCTGACATTATTATTATCCTTATGTTTTTTTAAAAGTGGGTTGAGAGTGCGAATGCTATTTATCAATATAATAAATGCTTTTAAATAAGTGTTTGAATAGTTATGAATTTTCAAGCTCAGCACGAGCGCCATTAATGATAGACACTAGCGCGGACTCAAATTCACCTTCGCCAAACTCAACCAAACCAGAGTGTGCGCCACAAAAATATCGTACATCACGCCACTTATGTGCCAGTGCCGTCGCCCAGTCGCAATATTGCTGACCTGCATTTGGCTCATCTTTCAGCGCCTGCTCAGTCGTCGGATGCAAGCCCAAAGTAGGCTGTACCGCATTTAATAGTTTAGAAGGAGGAATCTCAAAGGTGTCATCAACATAAATACTTTGACTGGCAGGATGATAAACCAATAGCGAGCCTGCATGGACAGCGTCATCGGGTGCAATGTAGTAAATTCCTTTAGGGAGAGAGAATTCAAGTTCAGTATAGCGTGCAGCAACGGCATCGCTCTCGACCAAATCCTCTGCCCAATTAATTTCTGGTACTTGCTCAAGATGGCGGCGGCTGCCATAAAATGTAGCTTGCGGGAAGTCTTTTGCCATTTGCGCGCAGTGTACGGTATGAAAGGGATGGATATTTAGCACCGCTTCGACATCCTGACCGTTATTAGTCAAGCTCATTACTTGCTGACGAACTTCACCTGTTAACGTATAGCTGTCTAAAAATACAAATCGTCCCGATGCTAGCTTTATTAGAGCAGATTACCCACCGATATCGATTATGCTGTTTTTAATAAATGAGCCCCGTATACTCCAAAACCCTGCCCCTAAATCATAAATTTTATCAGTCATTGGAATTATTCCTTAATATTTTTTTATTTATAGGTTTTAACGCTTTTAACGTCTTAGATTGTTGAATACTGTTTATTAATAGATGAATACTATTTATCAATGAATGATATCTGTCATCAATAAATAACACTTTAAGATTATGGTTTTTTAAGTAAACAAAGTCTGTACTAAAACAGATAGAAACCATGTAGATGTGTAAAAATGAAGAAATGACTAGGGAGATGTTTTAGATTGCAATGTAATGCAGTGCTGTATTACAGCCCCTGAACAACGCGGCTGTTAAACAACGCGACTATACGCAATCTTTATAATCATAACCCGATATACGAGGGCTATTACCATAGTTTTCCTTACTACATAAGAATTTATCAAAACGGGTATCATTATTTAAGTAACGCTGCATCCATGCGATACCGGGTTTACTAAGTAATATCTCATTGAAGCGATAGCTTGGACAAAAGTGGCTACCATTTTTTATCTTAATCTTCATTTTAGGGCCAGAGGCATTATTATAAAAGACATTGCTATGTTTCTTATTAGAGGCAATGCGATCGTTCTGACAGCTAATAAACAACGCTGGCGTGTTCATATCGCCATAGTTTTTATCGTGATAGGCCGTTTGCGGAATAATTGCACGAACGGTATGACGTTCTGTCGCTAACCGAAGCGTACCGCCGCCGCCCATTGACCAACCAATAGCGCCCAAACGATTGCTATCTATCTGAGCGCCAACTGTAGTGTCATTGATAATATGATCAAGGGCTGCGCTCAATTGCGTCGCACGGCTATCTGGATCATCATAAATAGAGTTGGTATTGATCGTAATAACGACAAATCCCCAAGAGGCCAGACGTGGTCCCCACCACTTAATGGATGATTCATAAGACACATAACCGGGTATCACCGCGATACCTGCTAATAAACCACAACCGCCAGCATTGATTGGATAATGAATCGTTCCGCCACCAAAGCCGTTTGCTAGCTGGCGAGGTACATGCTTGCTAGCCACAGAAAAAGGACCGTTATCACGAGTGTTTGAAAGCTCAGCGGCAGTGATTTGACTATCAGCGATACAGTTTGGTTTTTTTGATGCTGATACTGATTCTAGCGATGTTGGCAATACTTGCGTTGATAGTGTTTTTGTGGTTAGTACTTCGTCTGACGTGAGCGCTGCCACATTTAGAGAAAAAATTAATGCGCCCGTAGCGGTAAGTAGCTGTGGAAAAAAATTGTTATTTAACATGATAAATAGTCTGTTATATGAGAGTTGTTTTTTCTGTAGGTTATACTATGTAATAGCTAATTTATCTATTACAAATAATGTATCGTAGAGCGCAATAATAGTAGACAGTAATCCATTAGCTGTCAAAAATAACAGTCACCTACGCAGTGTTGATACTATTTGCTTAGCAAAACGCAAATAACACACCGAAACCTGGGTTTGTTATTTGATGTGATAAAATGATGTGTCACTCGTTTTATTATGAGCCACGATTTTTTTCGTGGTTATCAGCTCATATATCATCGCCTCATTTCTATCAACTACGCCTACCTAGCCTCAGCTAAAAAGGCCTCCAATATAGTCAGTACTACTTTGAATAATACGATTAATAACAGCATCAGTAACAATGCTAATAACAGCGTTAATAACGACGCCAAAGATAACACACCAACAAACCGCAATATTCAAGCGCTTAAAACACAGCCGACATTTTATTCACCTTCATGGGTATTAAAGCTCACCATTGGTTTGATTGGGATGTTTGCTTTTTTGCAGGTGTATTCTATTCAAGCAATTTTGCCCGTATTGATGATGGATTTTTCAGCCACTGAGGTGCAGGCCGGAATGATTGTTGGCGCGACGGTGATGGCGATTGCCATTATGTCGCCGTTTTTAGGGATGCTGTCTGATGCCGTCGGGCGTAAGTCATTTATCGTTGGAGCATTGTTGTTTTTAGCGATACCCACTGCTTTAATCGCCCAAAGTCCGGATATTGGCTGGATGGGTATGTGGCGGTTCATGCAGGGATTGTCTGTCCCAGGTATTACCGTAGTAACAATCGCTTATATCGGTGAGGAGTTTGAGGGACGGGCTGTGACAGAGCTGATGTCCTTTTATGTATCCGGCTCAGTTCTGGGTGGCTTTATGGGTCGGTTTTTACTTGGGCATTTACATGAGCTTATCGGCTGGCGTGCAGGCTATTATGTGATGGCAGTTATGACACTTATCGGTGCGCTGTGGGTCGGCAAGATGCTGCCATCGTCACGGCACTTTGTGGCCAATCCAAATTTTCGCTCAGCGATGCAGACGCTCGGTGAGCATTTGACCAATCGCTATGTAGTGACAGCCTGCCTGCTTGGTGCCTGTGTGTTGTTTTCGCTAGTGGGCTGTTTTACCTTTATTAACCTTCATCTTGCTGGTACGCCATATGAATTAGGGACGGGCGCGCTTGCTAATATTTTTGCAGTGTATTTAATCGGGGTCATTATCACGCCATTATCGACCACATTACTACGTCGATTTGGTGCTGCGAGAACGGTTCGAGTCGCGGTTGTTGTATCGATGATAGGTGTGCTGTTAACACTTGTGACGCCGTTATGGGGCATTATTGTTGGGCTTGCCATTATGTCATCAGGCGTATTTATTACCCAAGCCGCGACCATCAGTTACATTGCGGTGAATGTTAAAAAAGGGCGCTCCTTGGCCTCTGGTTTATATTATATGGGTTACTACGCTGGCGGCACTATGGGCGCATGGTTATGCGGTATCGTTTATGCGCGTGGACAATGGTCGCTTACTGTTTGGTTATTATTGTTTGTACAAATATTGGCATTGTTAGTGGCAAGCATTGGGATGGTCAAAACACGTGTACGGGCGAATTAATATACACTTGTCATAGCATAATGAAACGAATATTTAAATGATAGTTATCGAATCTGTAGTCGTATGATACTTACGCAAGAAGGCTTTACATAGTCTGGGTTTTTTCCTACTATCAAAAGAGGCTTTATTCCAAGTAATGATAACCATGCTAAATATCAATGTTAAATGACAATACTAAATAATAACGCTAAATGATAATAAAGTGATGCGCTATAAAAGCCATTGAAATGAACTAAAAAAACTTCAAGGACGTCAGATTTATGTCAAATATCTACCACAGCGCACCCTCTGCCTACGATTATCCATTATTGGTCAAACAGCTGTTAAACCGTGCCAAAACGGTATCGCTTGACCAAGAAATCGTTTATGCGGATAAAAAACGCTTCACTTATAAAGAGCTATTTAACCGTATCAATCGCTTAGCCAATGTTTTAGACAGCTTGAACCTTGATGCTGGTGACGTGGTCGCAGTGATGGATTGGGATAGCCATCGCTACTTAGAGTCGTATTTTGCGATACCGATGTCGCAGTACATTTTGCAAACCGTTAATATCCGCTTGTCACCAGAAAAAGTTCTCTATACCATTAATCATGCGAAACCAAAAGTGCTGATGCTCAACTCTGAATTTGCGCCATTAGTCAAAGATTATCAGTTTGAAAACTCCAGCATTGAGCATATTATTTGGCTCGATGATAATGGGGTGACGTCCGAAGGGGTTTTTGGCGGTAATCAAAACCGTGTTACTGGTGAATATGAGGCGTTACTAGAAGCCGCCAATAGTGAGTTTGAATTTCCAGATTTTGATGAAAACACTATCGCAACGACCTTTTATACCTCGGGTACGACAGGTGATCCTAAAGGAGTGTTTTTTAGCCATCGTCAATTAGTTCTACATACTCTCACAGAAGCGGCGACGTTCGGCATGCTACCGAACAAGCAAGGCGTTAGCTATGGCGATGTTTATATGCCGATGACGCCGATGTTCCACGTACATGCGTGGGGTTTCCCGTTTACGGCGACGATGGTTGGTCTCAAGCAAGTCTATCCGGGACGCTATGCACCGGATCTGTTAATGGATTTGATTATTAATGAAAAGGTTAGTATCACCCATTGCGTACCAACGATTCTGCAGATGGTACTCAAAGAAGCGCAAGATCGTGATGCTAGCTTTAATGGTCTAAAAATGATTATCGGTGGTTCAAGGTTGACCGAAGGTTTAGCTAAAGCAGCAATGGCACAGGATATTCAAGTGTATACCGGCTATGGGATGTCAGAGACAGCGCCGCTCATTAGCTTGACAGAATTTAGTATAGATGAGCCTGAAATGACTGAAGATGAAGACATTGCTCGTCGCTGTATGACAGGTAAGCCTGTGCTCATGGTTGATGCTCAAGTGTGGAATACAAGCAATGAGTCGGTTGGTAAAGGTAAAGATAATACTGGCGAGCTGGTGCTACGAGCACCTTGGTTGACCCAAAGCTATCTGAAAAATGACGATGCCGGTAAAGAGCTGTGGGAGAATGGCTATATGCATACCCAAGACATCGCTTATATACGCCCTGATGGTTATATTCAAATTACAGATCGTTTAAAAGATGTCATTAAATCAGGTGGTGAGTGGATATCTTCATTAGAGATTGAAACGATTTTATCATTGCATCCATCGGTGGCTGATGTGTCAGTGATTGGTGTCCGTGATAAACAGTGGGGCGAGCGTCCGTTAGCATTAGTCGTACTCAAGCCTGCTTGCCAAGATACCAAAGCGGAAGATATCAAAGCGATTGCTCAGCAGGCAGTGGAGCGCGGTATTATTCCTAAATACGGTGTGCCTAGTCAGTTTAAGTTTGTCGATGAGCTACCAAAAACCTCGGTCGGCAAACATGACAAAAAAGTGATGCGTGAGATGTATGACAATCAGACCGAAGTATAATAGGATTGGATTATTAGCTTATAAGTCGCTTGAGCCTGTCAAAATATCAAGCAAATATACGCTTAATAGTTGACCTTTATTATTAGCTCTGCTACATTTTAAATCGATACCCATTAAACCGATACATAATGTATCGGTTTTTTCGATCTAGTAAGGATAGCTGGCAAGGAAAGCCAGTCTTGTATTATGATATTATTTAATAAAATCGTATCGCATCATCCATCATTACGCTAAGGACAGCTATTATGAGCGAGCAAACCATCAATGCAGTCACTAATTCAGCTACCAATCAAAGTGCTAATCAAGTTTCTGCCGAAACCTTCCAAGCATCATCAGATACTACTCAGACCTTTGCTGATATTTATCAGTCCTCTATTGATAATCGCGAGCAGTTTTGGGCGGAACAAGCAAAACGTATCTATTGGCATAAAGCGCCTCAGCAAATCCTTGATGACAGCAATCTGCCTTTTGCTCAGTGGTTCGTCGGCGGTGAGACCAATCTTTGTTATAACTGTGTCGATCGACACCTTGAAGAACGTGCCGAGCAGGATGCTTTTATCTGGCTATCCTCGGAGATCAATCAAGAGTTAATAGAAACCTATCCAGCCGTGGTAGATGCCTTCAAAGATTTGGGCAATAACGTTGAGTTTTACACCGACTATACCAAGCGCCGCCTGACTTATAACGACCTTTATAAAGAAGTAAATTATTTTGCTGATGTGCTGCAAAGACAGGGCGTCGAGCAAGGCGATCGCGTGATTATTTATATGCCGATGATTTTAGAGGCCGCTTATGCGATGTTGGCCTGCGCGCGTATCGGCGCTATCCATTCAGTCGTGTTTGGTGGTTTTGCGGCGCATAACTTAGCCATTCGTATGGATGATGCCGAAGCAAAAATGGTTATTACGGTAGATGCGGGTCTACGTGGTGGTAAGGTGGTTAATTATAAAAGCCTCGTCAACCAAGGTGTTGAGCAAGCAACCATTAAGCCTGAACATGTATTAGTCGTTGATCGAGGTATCTTACCTTTTAAAGCGCAGAGTATCGACGTCGATTATGCGACTGAGCGCCGTATCAGTTGCGAGTCCAATGCTATCGTCGAGCCGGTGTGGTTAGAATCTAACACCCCGTCATACTTGCTTTATACCTCAGGTACTACGGGTACGCCAAAAGGCGTGCAGCGTGACACCGGTGGTCATGCTGTGGCGCTGACGACTTCGATGGATTATATCTACGATGGTCAGGCGGGCGAGACTTTTTGGGCGATATCGGATATCGGCTGGGCAGTCGGACACTCTTATACTATCTATGCGCCATTGCTGGCAGGCATGACCAGTGTCATGTATGAAGGGCTACCGCATCGACCAAATCCTGGTATATGGTGGCGGATTGTAGAAGCCAACAAGGTCAATATCCTATTCACCGCACCAACTGGCGTGCGTATGCTTAAAAAACAAGATGAGACTTGGATGACGCGCTATGATGTGTCAAGCGTTAAGTCATTCTTTTTAGCAGGTGAGCCGCTAGATGAGTCAACTGCTAATTGGCTGACTAAACATTTAGGCGTACCCATTTTAGACCACTATTGGCAAACTGAGTCAGGCTGGCCGATTTTGAGTAATACGCCCAAATTCAATCATAAACCACATAAACAAGGCTCGCCCGGCTATCCTATGTATGGCTATGATGCGCACGTTATCAATGAAGAAACCGGCGAGCCATGTAAAGCTGGCGAAAAAGGTTTGCTTGCGATTCGCGCACCCTTACCACCGGGCTGTTTAACAACGGTTTGGCGTAATGATAAGCGCTTTATTGACAGTTACTTTAGCTTAGCGGATAGCAATCAATATTCGACTTCAGACTATGCGGTTGTTGATGAGGACGGTTACTTCCATATTCTCGGTCGTACTGATGATGTTATTAACGTCGCTGGTCACCGATTGGGAACCCAAGAAATCGAAGAGGCTATTAGTACTCATCCAGAGGTGGCAGAATGTGCTGTCGTGGGTATCCATGACGAACTTAAAGGTGAATTACCCATTGCCTTTTGCGTGCTAAGAGACCAAGAACAAGTAGCTACTACTGAAAACCGTTTCCGTCTTGAGCAGCAGATTATTGGCGCAGTGGTCAAGTCACTTGGCGGTATAGCGCGCCCAGCGGCGGTTTATTTTCCACTAGCACTACCAAAGACGCGCTCTGGCAAAATCTTACGCCGTGCTATTCGAGCATTGGCAGAAGGTAAACCAACGGGTGATATGTCGACTCTTGATAATCCAACGGCGATTGATGCGGTCAAACAGTCTATGAAGGATTATTAGTAAGGTTATTAGAAAGAGCGATTGGTATAGCCTAAATGCCTATTTTCACTACCATGTATCGCTCCTGTTTTTCACTTAAGCCCATGAAGCATCATGGGCTTTTTTGCGGACTTGAAACTTAAGCAAGGTTGAAGTCTAATAAAACTTCAATAAAGGGCTTGACCACAAAATCACATTATTGCTATAGTCAATAACGATACAAATTAAATCATTTTAAATGAGGACGCTGCTACGCTTAATTCGGTTATGACCATTAAGTGAATAGCGGTAGTCTTGCAAACAAGATAAGGATATCTTATGCATCACGTCCAACAGCTCATCAATGGTCAATTTACCAAATCATCTACTAACGAATGGATTGATATTACCGATCCGGCAACCCAAGAGATTATCGCTAAAGTGCCGCAAACGACTGATGATGAAATCAATCAAGCCGTTGCAGCAGCTAAGGCTGCTTTTCAAACCTGGCGCAAAACGCCCATCACCACACGCGCCCGTATATTTTTAAAGTATCAAGCATTGATTCGTGAGCACATGGACGAGCTGGCAGAAATCTTAACCGCTGAGCAAGGTAAAACGATTGCCGATGCGCGTGGTGATGTGTTTCGTGGTTTAGAAGTGGTCGAGCACGCGGCCGGTATTGCCAACTTACAAATCGGCGACTATGTCGAAAATGTCGCATCTGGTGTCGATACTTATAGTATCTGGCAGCCGCTAGGTGTTTGCGCGGGTATCACACCGTTTAACTTTCCAGCGATGATTCCGCTATGGATGTTCCCAATGGCGATTGCCACGGGCAATACGTTTATCCTAAAACCATCTGAACAAGATCCAATGGTCACGATGCGTTTGGTTGAGCTAGCAATAGAAGCGGGTGTACCTGAAGGGGTGCTAAACGTTGTCCATGGTGGCAAAGCAACGGTTGATGCGATTTGTGACCACCCAGATATTAAAGCGGTATCTTTTGTTGGTTCTACCGCCGTTGGTAAGCATGTCTATGAGCGTGCCAGTCAGTCAGGTAAACGTGCCCAGTGTATGATGGGCGCTAAAAACCATGGCGTTATCTTACCTGATGCCAATAAAGAGCAGACGCTCAATCAGTTGGCAGGCGCCGCATTTGGTGCTGCTGGTCAACGTTGTATGGCGCTATCAGTGGTGGTATTAGTCGGTGCTGCAGGTGAGTGGATTGATGACATTAAAGCCAAAGCAGAAGGCTTAGTCGTCTCAGCTGGTAAACATGATAAAGACTTAGGTCCACTGATTTCTCCTGCCGCAAAAGCGCGCGTTGAGCATTTGATTAGCACAGGAGTAGAAGAAGGGGCGAGCTTGATTCTTGATGGTCGTGGTATTACCGTTGAAGGCTTTGAGAAGGGTAACTTCGTTGGACCGACTATCTTTGATAACGTCACTGCTGATATGCAAATTTATAAAGAAGAAATATTTGGTCCTGTACTTTGTATCATGCGCGCCGATAGTCTTGATGAGGCGATTGAGCTGCTAAATGCCAATCCACATGGTAATGGTACGGCTATCTTTACCCAGTCAGGGGCCGCCGCCCATAAATTTCAGCAAGATATCGAGGTCGGTCAAATCGGTATTAACTTGCCGATTCCTGTGCCACTACCGATGTTCTCTTTCTCAGGTTCACGTGCCAGTAAGCTTGGTGATCTCGGTCCTTATGGTAAGCAAGCCGTACAGTTTTATACCCAGACTAAAACGGTTACTGCGCGCTGGTTTGATGATGAGGCAAGTCGCGGGGTCAATACGACTATTTCAATTTAATGGTTAATCACCTATATTTGCGGTATAGCGTTCATATTGCTTAAGGTATTTACGATACTATTATAGTGTCAACATGCGATTTGATGATGTTATACCGTTTCTTTAGATTGAGACAGTCATATTGAAATAATGATTCATCAAACCTAATTCACCATATTTGCTCTGCAAGCCCAAGGATGACCTTATGGATTTTTCATTAACCGATGACCAAATTGCCTTTCGCCAAACTGCCAGACAGTTTGCGCAAAAAGAGCTAAAACCGAATGCCGCTGAATGGGATCGCACATCCCATTTCCCAATTGATGTGATTAAAAAGTCAGGCGAGCTTGGTTTTTTGGGGTTGTATACCAACCCTGAGTATGATGGCTTGGGTCTGCCGCGTTTAGATTCTGCTATGGTTTTTGAGGAGCTGGCATGGGGTGATACGGCTGTTGCTGCTTATATGAGTATTCATAATATGGCTGGCTGGATGATCGGTGAGTATGGTAGCGATGCTTTGTGCAAAAAATATTTGCCAAATATGGTCAGCGGCGAATGGCTTGGCAGTTATTGCTTAACAGAACCTAATGCTGGCTCTGATGCCGCCTCACTGCGCACCAAAGCCGATAAGCAAGGCGACCATTATCTGCTTACTGGTGAAAAAACCTTTATCTCAGGGGCAGGCTCAACCGATGTATTAGTGGTTATGGCGCGTACAGGCGGTGCAGGACCCAAAGGCATTTCAGCCTTTGTCGTTGATGCTGATAGCGCTGGTATCGAATATGGTAAAAACGAGCATAAAATGGGCTGGAAAGCGCAGCCAACGCGCACCATTAGCTTTAAAGATGTCAAAGTACCGATAGAAAATCTCATCGGCGAGGAAGGTCAAGGCTTTCGTATCGCGATGAAAGGTCTTGATGGTGGTCGAATTAATATTGGGATTTGTGCAGTTGGTACCGCGCAGTCAGCGCTCGAGACGGCAACCAATTATGTGCAAGAGCGTAGCCAATTCGGTAGCCCGATTGCCAGCTTACAGTCAGTACAGTTTAAGCTCGCCGATATGCTGACCCAAACGATTACTGCACGGCAAATGCTTTATCTAGCAGCCAACAAAGTCGATAATAATGATGCGCAAGCTTCTACTTACTGTGCCATGGCCAAGCGGCTTTCTACTGATCTTTGTTTCGATGTGGCTAATGAAGCCTTACAGTTACATGGTGGCTATGGTTATTTAAACGAGTATCCACTTGAGCGCCATGTGCGAGATTTGCGTGTACATCAAATTTTGGAAGGCACCAATGAAATCATGCGGGTAATTGTCTCGCGTCAGCTGCTACAAGACGATGCGTTAAGCCAGTTACGCTAATCAGTTGCGATGAATAAATAATTCACCTATTCAGCTTTTTGAATTAAGTGATTTTATAAAAAGTTTATAACAAGGATGTTCTATGACGGATTACACCAACTTAAACCTATCGATTGACGGCCATATCGCCACGTTAACACTGCAGAATCCACCTGCACACACTTGGACGATGGACAGTCTAAAGGCACTTAAGCAGTTGGTTACTGACCTTAATGCCAACGATGATATCTATGCATTAATCATCCACGGTGATGGCGAAAAATTCTTTTCAGCAGGAGCGGATTTAAACAATTTTGCCGATGGTGATAAAGGTCGCGCGATCAGTATGGCGATAGCGTTTGGCGAAGCCTTTGAAGCGTTGTCAGCCTATCGCGGCGTCAGTATTGCTGTTATCAACGGCTATGCGATGGGCGGCGGGCTTGAGTGTGCGCTGGCTTGTGATATCCGTATCGCTGAAGCGCATGCGCAAATGGCATTGCCTGAGACGGGTGTTGGATTGTTGCCATGCGCAGGCGGTACGCAAAATCTAACGGCTCTAGTCGGTGAAGGCTGGGCAAAGCGGATGATATTGTGCGGTGAGCGCGTCGATGCAGAGACAGCATTGCGTATTGGTTTGGTCGAAGAAGTTACTGCAAAAGGTGGGGGTTTATTAGCAGCACAAGCACTAGCGCAAAAAGTCGCTAAACAATCCCCCGTTGCCGTCAGTTATTCTAAAGCACTGATTCAAGCTGCTAGAAATACACCGCCTGCACAAAACCTTATCCATGAGCGTGAAGCATTTGTGAAGTTGTTCGACACCATGGATCAGCGCGAAGGTGTACAAGCCTTCTTAGAGAAGCGTAAACCCAATTGGCAAAATAAATAAACGCTATTGAATCAAACTTAATGATAGTATTTTTCTTTTAATTTTCGTAGGTCACTTTTATGACAGCAGCTATGACAGCGACGGATGATAGCAAGCATCCGGAATCCATAGAAAATAGAGAGCAAGAAGCGCCGGTATTATTCAGCACCGAGCCGACAGATTGTGGTCACCTTATTGGGATAATGACGTTAAATACTCCTAAATCTCTTAATGCCTTGAGCGTTGAGATGTGTCAATTATTATCACAACAGTTAGAACAATGGCAACGTGATGATCGGGTAGTGGCCTTGGTGCTAAGAGGCGCAGGCGATAAGGCATTTTGTGCGGGCGGTGATATCCGTAAGCTGTATGACAGTATGTCTACCAGTGCACCAATACCAAATCCTTATGCGACGGAGTTTTTTAGTCATGAATACCGTCTCTATCGGCAAATGCATTTTTACTCCAAGCCGTTAATACTCTGGGGTGATGGCATTATCATGGGTGGCGGTATGGGGCTAATGGCTGGTTGTAGTCACCGTTTGGTCACTGAGCGTACCCGTTTTGCCATGCCAGAGATTACAATTGGCTTATTCCCTGATGCTTCTGGTAGCTGGTTCTTGCAGCGTATGCCTGCCAAAACAGGTTTATTCTTAGGGCTAACGGGTGCGATGTGTAATGGTAATGACGCACTATTGGCCAATCTTGCAGAGTATGCCGTTGCTAGTTCTGATTACGACGCTATTATACAGCGCTTAAAACAGAGTGATTGGCAATCGGGATCTGATAGCACAGATAAATGTCATAACAATAGCGCTCATAATATCGTCAGTCGCGCACTTGCAGCACAACCGGTAGCCGAATTGCCTGCTAGTAAATTAGTAGCCTACTGGCATCCTATCCAACAGCTGATGAATAGCGGCGGTTTGGGTGATATTGATTCAGTGTTACAAAGTGATGAGGCGCTAGTACAGCTAGATAAAGATTTTTCTGAGGATAGCTGGACACAGCGTGCAGTGGCAACGTATCGGCATGGCTGCCCAGTGACTGCTGCCTTGACCTATGGGCTTTATCATAAAGCCACTGATTTATCGTTAGAGCAGGTTTTATATTTAGAAACCAATGTGGCGGTACATTGTGCGGCAAATCCTGACTTTAAAGAAGGTGTGCGTGCGCTGCTGATTGATAAAGATCGCAATCCACAATGGTCGCGCTCATTAGCAGATTGTCTTAGCGCAGAAGGACAGCAGTACATTCATCAGCACTTTGTAAACCCTTATCCTAAAGGTGAGCATCCTTTGGGTGATTGGCTGAGCGATGACGCATTAGGCAGTCAGTTTGTACGTTAATTTTGTGCGTTAATCACGTAACTTGCTGACCACTATAACGATTAGATATAAATCAAACTTAAAAAACAATGCAAGACCATATTTAATACTGTCTATATAATTAATCATCAAGGAGCGATGAGATGGGTCAAAAGGATATAAGTACGACTGCTAATAACAGTGACAGTGATAACAATACTGTTAAAGCAAATATCGCCTTTATCGGGCTTGGTAATATGGGCGCACCAATGGCAGAAAATTTGTTAAAGGCAGGTTATGCGCTATCTGTATATGACTTATCTGCAGACGCAACCCAGCGCTTACAGCAAGCAGGTGCGCGCGTTGCAGATAGCCCAAAAGACGCGGCAAGCGATGCGCAAGTCGTTATAAGCATGTTGCCTGCTGGCAAGCATGTCCATGCTGTTTATTTAGGAGAGGACGGCTCTGACGGTCTACTTGCAGAGTTACCAAAAGACACCTTGGTGATTGACAGTAGTACCATCGCTGCAGCTGATGCAAGATTAGTGGCAGAGGCAGCAAACAAGCTGGGTATCGACTTCTTAGATGCGCCAGTCTCTGGCGGTACGGGCGGCGCTATTGCTGGTAGTCTTACCTTTATCGTTGGTGGTAGCGCTGATGCGTTTGCTAAAGCCAAGCCAATACTGGCTGTCATGGGCAAAAACATCTTTCATGCTGGCGAGCAGGGTGCCGGACAAGTCGCAAAAATCTGCAACAACATGCTATTAGGTATCTTAATGGCGGGAACGGCAGAAGCGATTAACTTAGGCGTCAAAAATGGCTTAGATCCCAAAGTGCTGTCAGATATTATGCTACAAAGCTCCGGTCGTAACTGGACACTCGAGGTCTATAACCCTTATCCGCAGGTAATGGAAAACGTACCGTCAAGTAATCATTACCAAGGCGGCTTTATGAGTAAATTGATGCAAAAAGATCTTAACCTAGCGATGCAAACGGCGCAGGATGCCAATGTCGATACGCCAATGGGTGCCAAAGCCACAGAGCTTTATGGAGCGCATACCGTAGAAAATGGAGATAAGGATTTTTCTAGTATTATGGCTCGCTACGATAGCACTGTGCTGCCTTCGTAGTATTTATCTATCTATTATATAGTCGATAGTCGATTCATTTTAAAAAGATCTGCACTATTATAATAGTGCAGATCTTTTTTTATATTTTTAATAGGCAGTTTAGCTTTGCAGATCATAGACGAGCGTTTGAATATCTTGTGCCGCTATTTGCAGTCGTGGTACATGAGTCAATAGCTCATCCAGCGAGACTCGTATGGTTGGGGCATGAATATATAATGAGGCCAGATAGCGAGATTTTTTATCCAATACGGGAACCGATACGGCTACCATCTCCGAGATAAACTCTTCATTATCAATACCGACGCCAGTTTCAGCGATACGATCAAGCTCGGCGTTTAATGCATCAATATCAGTAATGGTATTCTTAGTAAACTTGTCTAATGAAAGACCTTGCAGAATCTTATCGCGACTGGCGGTGGATAGCTGACTTAAATACAGTTTGCCAGTTGCGGTACACCACATCGGTGATTTTGCCCCCACTGGCAGATAAATCTGTAGCGGTAAGCTCGTTTGCGCACGGTTGGTATAGATCATATTCATATGATAAGGAACGCCAATACCGCACGTTTCCTTAAGTTCATTGACTAGATTTTGCAAAATTATTTGTCGCTCATTGAAGAACAGTCGCTGCTGCCAAAGCTCGACGCTTAAATTACGTACCCGCTTGCCAGGAACAATACCACCGCCAATATCGACAGTCACAAACCCTTCGTCAACCAGATTTTGAATCAATCGATGGATGGTCGGCTTTGGAATATCAAGCTTTTGCGACAGCTCAAGTGGCGAGAGTGGCTTAGAGGCATAAGATACCGCCTCGATAATCTCTAGCACACGGGTAATCGACGATACTTTAGGCATATGAATGGCTCAGTAATAATGAAAAGAATACAGCAGAGAACATCACGACGTTTTAAGCAATGAGACTGAAGAAATAACACGAAACAAGAATAAATATAAAGACACATGGGAACGGTATTACTCATCTAATCTAGCATAATATCGCGCTTAGACAAGCCTATATAGTATTATATATAAATGCATTTAGGTTGCGTGCCATTATCTATAAAATATTGCTAAATTATTTAAAAACTATCTATAAGTTATCTATGCGCTTAAGTAATATTAGATACGTTAACTCACAAACCACAACAAACTGTAGTAATAAACTCTATAACTGTCATTGAGTTAATTTATGAGGTAGTTCATCATACAGACATATTTTGTAATACCTTTACATGAGCGTTAAGCGTATCAATATTCATGTTTAGGCTACGCAGTGGCTTTAAGAGTATTGTGTAACAAGAAAGCGAAGTTTTGCGCGTTGGTGTAGCAATTATTACAATATCTATGCAATCTTTACATAATGGTAAATAAAAAGTGCGTCTTTAGGGGTGACTTTTTGAGTTAAAATTGTTTTAATCTGCACATCAAAATGATTGTTCAAAAAGAGCTGGGATATCATTTTTTTACGGGCGAATTATTTTATACTTTAGGAGAGTAATCATGAAACTTATTAAATTAACAGCAATTTCTGCTGCCATCTTAGCATCAACTGCTGCACTAGCTGCTGATCCAATTATCGTTGTTGACGGCGATGAAACTGTTGTATACGAAGCTGAGCCAGTAGCTGTTGCTTACCAAGCAGAACCTAGCTATGCATATGATGCTGACGCTGGTGCGTTACGCAACACAACTGGTGCTGTAGTTGGTGGTACTAAGACTTTGTTCCAAACCGTTACTCATCCAGCAGCTGTCAGTGCTGAAATTGGTACACTAGGTTATGGTGCTAACATTGCTTGGGGCGTTAACGACAAAACTGAGCTACAAGCTGGTTGGTCTGGCATGAACTTTGATGGCGATAGAGATCTAAATGCTAACGACTCTTGGATCAACTGGGACAAAGCATTAGGTGATGGTTATGGTAACTATCAAGGTACAATGGATTATGATGTAGACTTCAGTAATCCATACATCGGTGTTCAAATGCGTCCGTTTGCTAATAACTTCACAGTTGGTGCCGGTACGATGGTCCCACGTAACAAGCTTGCAGCTACACTCACTGCTGACAGTGGTTCAACAGCAAATGTTTCTATCGATGGTGTTGACTACCAAGTTGATACTGCAACTATCAGAGCTGAAAACAAAAACAAATTAGCACCTTATGCTACTATCGGTTACCGTCCAAATATTACCCAAAACTGGGGTGTATTCGGTGAGTTAGGCGCAGCCTACATGGGTAAGATGGATGCTGAAGTAACTGGTGTTACTGGAACTTCAGCTAATATAGCTGACTTCGCAGCAGCAGCAGAAAAAGAAATCAAAGATAAAGACGTTTGGTACCCAATCGTTAAAGTTGGTGCAACTTACCGCTTCTAAGTTAATAACAGTTTAATGACTGTTATTAAAAGGACAATAAGTGCATAAAAAACGATCCTGAAAAGGGTCGTTTTTTTATGCCTAAAATAAAGAATAAGGGTTGTTGAGCGTCACTATATGTAGGCGTTACTTAATAGACAATGACGGTCTGCTGAGAGGGAATAAGAGCAATGTGATAATTTTCTTCAGAATCAATAACGACTACCAAAGGTACATCTTCTTTAATACGATTGATTAACTCTGGAATAAGAGAGGAGTAATCCATCCCTAAACCCTGCGCAAGCTTATATTGATAGACCTTGATAAAGCTTTCTTTTATTTGCCACAATAATTTGACGACATTATTACGCTGGATTATTGGTAATGCTTGCAAGATAGTAATTTCATTACGATGGTAAAAACGCTGCGCCACATGCCATGCAACATCATTGGTTTCTATATCGATACCCACCGCACGATGGCGACTAATAATTACCGCCACTTTATCGTCCAAATATCTTTCATTGTTAGGCTTAATATCTGTATTTTTACTACTAGCACCAGTATGACTGAAACATACAAAATATTGGCTAGTATTGAGTCGATAAGGAAAGCTAGAGTCATCTAAATTATCACTAATATTTAGCTTGTTAAGAAGTGACTGTAATAATAGTCGCACTCCTGCACGTTGCTGCTGGCGCTGGTTATAAGCCATTTCGCGTACAGATAGAAGCGTTGTTTGAGAAGTTTGATAGTGCCATTTAAAGTTATGAAGCTTTATTTCGTGAGTGTTTACTCGGTTTGATATAAATAACGGTGACAATTTGTCTGATATATTTAGATTATGCATAGGGAGAGGTGCACTCACTTGTGCAGTCGCGCACCATGTCATTGGGTCGAGCTGAGTATATTGGATATGGTGTAGGCTGGAGTTTTGCATCATATATTTATTGTAGAAGCTGATCGCTTATATTTATGTTTATCTTAACGCAATAGAATGCAAAAAGCCCAACAATATAATTGCTGGGCTTTTTTTATACGAATGACGTCTTGTTAAACGATATTAATAAGACAATTCAGCACGGCGGTTTTGTGCATAAGCATCTTCGCTCTGACCGGCAGCAGCAGGACGCTCTTCACCATAGCTGATCACACGGATGTTATTTACCGCAACGCCTTGTGTAGCAAGATAATCACGCGCTGCTTGGGCACGGCGCTCACCTAGTGCGATGTTATATTCACGGCTACCGCGCTCATCGGTATGACCTGCGATAACAACGCCAGCTGCTGGGTTTGATTTTAATAAACCGGCGTGTTGGTTTAATACGCCAGCCGATTGTGAGGTAATCTCACTGCTATCAAATGCGAAGTATACAACGGCTTGTAGGTTTTCAGCACCGGTAATAACGGCATTTGAGTTATCTACAATAACAGCGCCATTATAACCAGCTTGACCACCTGGGATACCTAGTGGGGCAACGACAACTTCAGAAGTAGCGCGTTTGTTAGCACAACCTGATGCGAAGACAACGGCGCTTGATAATACAGCTAGTGCAGCGATTTTTGAAAAACTGGTTGACATAAAGAGCTCCTAAAATTTTAATTAAATTTGTTTTTTTAAACTGCTTAGGATAAAACTTAGGCAATTGCTATCTATAATATACTAAATGTTACTTTATGTAAGTACTATTACTGTAAATAATTCTAGAATTTACAAATAGATATGACGCCCACTAACAACGATATTTGCCCTAATTTATTGGTTATCATCAATAACCCTATTAAAATATTTTAACAGTCATCATCCAATTATTAAGCTGTGTTAGTGATGACAGGCGTATTTATTAATCAATGAATCAAAATTTTAGTTATTAGTCGTATGCTAACACTAAATGATAAGCTCGATTTTATTCATAATCGCCCTTGAAATTTGGGCGTTTAGGTCAATGTAGCTAAATATCGTTATAAATCTAATCATTATAAAGCTTGTGCTAACTATTGAAGAGCCTTAACGTGACTAACTATACGTTTTAATCATCATATTTTAACGTCGCATTTTAATATCATGTCGCTTTTAATATCATATTGTCATCATAAAAAATAATAGGAATCCATATGTCTACCGCTGAAACCGATGCGCAAATTATCAATCCTGAAATGCCTGATGTACCGCTACACGCGCCCAGTAAAATTAGCTTAACAGATTATAAACAACCAAGCTTCGATGTCGAAACCGTCAATTTAGATATTAAATTGTTTGAGGATCATGCGCAGGTAGATAGCACCCTAAAGATGGTACGTCAAACCGCAGGAGATATCGTTTTATTTGGTGAAGAGTTAGCGCTGGTTACCATTACGATGAATGGTGAGCGATTGACAGCTGAGCGTTATCAGCAAGCAGCCAGTAAGTTGACGATTACTGATGCGCCTGATGAGGTAACGTTAGAGATTCAGGTTCGCATCTGCCCGCAGACCAATACGGCGCTTGAAGGATTTTATATGGCGGGTAGTGGCGACGATACGATGTTTGTCACACAGTGTGAGCCAGAAGGCTTCCGTAAGATTACCTTTTATCCAGACCGTCCTGATGTACTAGCGATATTTACCACCCGCCTTGAGGCTGATAAGCGTTATCCAACGCTATTGGCCAATGGTAATTTGATCGAAGCGGGCGAGGTTGAGGGTGCACCAGACCGTCATTATGCGATTTGGCACGATCCAACCAATAAGCCAAGCTACCTGTTTGCCTGCGTGGTTGCTGACTTAGATGTGCTGACCGATGCTTATACCACCAGCGAAGGTCGAGAGGTGTTGCTCGAAGTATATGCCAAGTCTGCCGATATCGATAAATGCGATGTTGCTATGCAAGCGCTCAAAGATTCGATGAAATGGGACGAGGTTAATTATGGCCGTGCCTATGACTTAGATCGTTATATGATCGTTGCGGTCAGTCAATTCAATATGGGTGCGATGGAAAATAAAGGTCTGAATATCTTTAATACTGCCTGTGTCTTATCTAGTCCTGAGACGACGACCGATAGTCGTAGTTTTAGTGTGAAATCTATTATCGCTCATGAGTATTTCCATAACTGGACAGGTAACCGCATCACTTGCCGTGATTGGTTCCAGCTGTGTTTAAAAGAAGGCTTTACGGTCTACCGTGATCAATCGTTTTCAGCGGACCAACAGTCGAGCGCGGTACAGCGTATCGATGATGTCGCCAATCTACGTGCCCATCAGTTCGCAGAAGATGCAGGACCATTGGCGCATCCAGTACGCCCTGAGAGTTTCGTTGAAATTAATAACTTTTATACCACGACCGTTTATGAAAAAGGCGCTGAAGTCGTCCGTATGCTTGCTAATACTTTGGGACCAGATGATTTCCGCCAAGGCACCGATGAGTATTTTCGTCGCTATGATGGGCAGGCTGTCACGGTTGAAGACTTCTTATCTGCGCTCAGTATTACCAATGACAAAATCGAAGATTTTATCGATTGGTATCGTCAGCCAGGCACGCCAGTTGTATCAGGCCATCAAGACTATGACAGCGCCGCACAAACACTAACCATTACGTTGAGTCAGCAAACCCGTCACGTGAGTGGTTTTGATGCGCCAAAACCCTTGCCGATTCCAGTAGCAACCGCGCTATTTGATAAAAATACGGGTACTATCATGGCTGAGCGTATGTTGCTATTAGATCAAGCCACGCAAACTTTTACCTTTGAAGGAATAAATGCTGAGCCAGTGGTGTCTTTGCTACGTGATTTTAGTGCGCCAGTGCAGCTTAATTATGATTACCAAGATGAAGATTTGGCATTTTTACTCAAACATGAAACCAACGGTTTTAACCGCTGGCAAGTGACGCAAATGCTGGTCAACCGTATTTTGCTGCAGAGTAATGATACAGAGGTATATCTGCAAGCATTGGCTCAGACATTGCCTGACCTAGCTGCCGACGATGCGATGTTGGCTGCGCGCTTGCTTGATATCCCATCGGCACAAGAGCTGGCTGCTGCCGTTCATAAAGATTATGATCCAGAGTTGATTAAAGCGCAGCGTGAAGGCTTGTATCAGCAGCTGGCAGTTGCTCTAAAAGATCAGTGGGCAGCGCTTTATGAGCAGTTACCAATGCAATCTTATAAAGATAGCCCTGAAGCGCTTGGAGCACGTGCGCTGCGTAATGTGGTGTTAGACATGGCATTGACGGCCAACGTCACAGGTGCAGCCGAGTGGGCGCAGCAGCAGTATGACAATGCCAGCTGTATGACGGAGCGCTTTGGTGCGTTAAAAGTTATGGTCAATCATCAAGTGGCAAATGCTGATGCTTATTTAGCAGATTTTTATCAGCGTTTTCAAGCAGACGATTTGGTCATTGATTTGTGGTTTAGCGTGCAAGCCTCTGCCGATAATGTCAGTACCGATACTATTGCATCATTATTAGCGCATACAGATTTTGATTGGAATACGCCCAATCGTGTGCGCTCAGTAATTAGCGCCTTTACCTCGCAGCCAACGGTGTTATGGACACCAGAAGGTTTAGATATCTATACGGCTGTCATTAAAAAGCTGGATGATTCTAATCCAATGATAGCGTCGCGCTTATTACAAGTACTGGCACGCTGGTATACTTTAGCTGAACCACGTCGTCAAATGGCGCATGATCAGTTAATTGACTTACAGCAACATGTGTCATCTAAACACGTGCATGAAAGCTTAACCAGTGTATTAGGTGCAGCGAGTGAATAGTATCAAGTAAACCACTTTATAAGTTAAAGAGTATAAAAAGCCCGTCTGACATTCTAGTGTCAGACGGGCTTTTTTATGAACTGCTTAATTCTAAATGGCTTAATAACCATTAGTCATAGCTCATGGCTATTAACGGTTAGGCAATACATCTTTTACCATATCGCGTAAATCGTGTAGCGCTGTAACTGTGCTGTCCCAATCGAGACAACCATCAGTAATAGACATGCCGTATTCGAGTGCATCTAAATCAGCGGTCAACTCTTGACGACCACCCTTTAAGTGACTCTCAATCATCATACCAATAATAGATTTATTACCGTTTTTAATTTGCTCTGCGACGTTTTGGATAACCATCGGTTGTAAGTAAGGGTCTTTACCTGAGTTGGCATGACTTGAGTCAATCATAATCTTGCTACTGGTTTTGCCTTTAGCGAGCGCATCTTCTACTTGAGCGACAGCCGTTTCATCATAGTTAGGCTTGCCGCTACCACCGCGTAATACCACGTGCGCGTATGGGTTGCCTTTAGACTTGATGATAGACACTTTGCCATCAGATGATAAACCGAGGAAGCTATGACCGGCTTTTACGGCTTGCATAGCGTTGACTGCGACCGTCATGCCGCCATCGGTACCATTCTTAAAACCAACTGGACATGATAAGCCTGAGCTCATCTCGCGGTGCGTTTGGCTCTCAGTAGTACGTGCGCCAATCGCTGACCAACTGATCAAATCCTGCATGTACTGCGGCGTGTTCGGATCAAGGGCTTCTGTGGCACAAGGTAGACCTTTCTCATTTAAATCAAGCAGTAGCTTACGAGCAGTACGCAGACCTTTTTCGATATCAAAGCTGTCATTCATATCAGGGTCGTTAATCATGCCTTTCCAGCCGACGGTCGTTCGTGGCTTTTCAAAATAGACACGCATCACAACGAATACGCTATCTTCGATCTCTTTTGCCAATATGGCTAAACGATCGGCATATTCGTGGGCGGCTTTGATATCGTGAATAGAGCAGGGGCCAATCACAACGAATAAGCGCTTGTCTTTACCATCTAAGATATCTTGGATAGTATGGCGACCTTTTAGCACTGTGTGATAGGCTTGTTCTGATAAAGGCAGCTCAGTTTTTAGTTCATTAGGTGTGATTAAAGGAATAAATTTTTCAATATTCACGTCGTCAATATCTGCATTGTGGGTAGCTGGTGTTGTCATGGTTATATATCGTCTAGCTAATGTATGGGGATATTCATTATGCGGACAAAAACGCCAGTTGACAAGGGTAGTCGAGCAGTTAATTGACTGCTAACTGGAATGCTGAGGCTAAAACTTCGTTATACTTGAGGATTAAGTGCATTATTATAGAAGTCATTATGCAAGCGTTAAATTAAACTCTCAAGCGCTTCTCTAGGCTCGAGTTTCTAATTATTAAAATGTTTTATATGCATGTACTTATCAGCAATCAGCACTGGATTTTATAGGGTAATTTCGCTATTTTTAGTATCGTCACGTATGATGACTTTATAAACAACTTAATTCGAGCATAAAAAACGATGTCAATGTGCATTTCGATTGGCATCTTATAACTCATTTCATGAGCTATCTTTTATAATGTCCCTATTTTGGTCTATTGTATTACTTTACTATTGAGAACTTGTCATGACAGATTCTGCTACGCCTCACCAATACCCTGATTTAACTGCCCAGCTTGACACTTATCATGAGGGGGCTGATGTAACGGCCACGCCACTAGTGATAGGGATTGTCGCCGGTGAAGTATCAGGTGATAGTCTGGGCGCAGATTTTATGCAGCAGATGAATAACTTACGTGATGATATCATTTGGGTCGGCGTTGGCGGTACAAAAATGCAAGCGCAAGGGCTACAAAGTATTTTTCCATTGTCCCGTTTGGCGGTGATGGGTTTGGTGGAAGTGATCGCCCAATTGCCTGACTTACTTAAGGCGCGCCGCGAACTTTTGGCTGCTTTTAAAACAGCGGATATCGATTGGTTTATCGGTATTGATGCGCCTGATTTTAATCTGAGAGTTGCCAAAAAGTTAAAGCCTCAAGGCGTGTTCTGCGTGCAGTATGTCAGTCCTTCCATTTGGGCATGGCGCGAATCGCGTATCCATAATATTAAGGCGGCGACCAATTTAGTGCTGTGTCTGTTTCCGTTTGAGCTGCCAGTATATGAGCGTTACAACCATCCGGCGATATGCGTCGGTCATCCGCTAATGCGCACCATTGATCAAACCTTGTTAGAGACGCCAATCAATCAGCGGCGTAGTGAGCTGGTCTGGCACAATGATGGTTTGCAGCAGTTCTTTATTGATCGCTTTGATGAAGTCAGCCAGCTTATTTGTGTGATGCCAGGCTCTCGACGTGGTGAAATAACGGCTATTTTGCCACTGATGCTTGATGGCATTCAAAAGTTGATTTTATTAGACCCAAAGTTGTGCTTTATCATTCCAACTGTTGATCAAAACCATCAATATATCGTCCAAGATGTCATTGATCGGCGCTCAGAACAGCTGCGAGCGGCTATTGTTGTGGTTTATGATGATAGCCAACCCACTTTTAGTCAGCAAGCCATGGCAGCCTCGGATATTGTGATGCTGGCATCGGGTACAGCAACCCTTGAAGCGATGCTCCTTGAGCGCCCGATGGTTATTATTTATCAATTAAACCAGCTGACTTATCAGATTGCTAAACGTCTGGTCAAAGTGCCTTATGTGGGTTTGCCGAATATTTTAGCGGATACTGAGATTGTACCTGAGCTGATACAAGAGCAGGCGAGTGGCGATAATATCTGTCGTACCGTGATGCGTCTATTGCAACCACGCGCTTATGCTGAGCAATTAAAAGCGCTCGTTGATACCAAGCATTTGTTACAGCAGCAGAGCAATCATGATCCTGCTAATAGCGTGATTGAGCAATGGTTTATTCAGAACAACCCTCAAAAAATCCACTCGTCTCAATGACTAAACGCATATTATCCAGCGCAATCAATCAATAAAAAATTATAAGTGACCAATAGCATGTACCGCACAGAAAACCATATTGTTCAGATTGAAAGTACTATTGAAAAAATTGATATTAAAGGTCAATACATCCAACTGGCTGAACCGATCCGTTTGTCTGCTCAACTTAATATCGCTGAGTTACTCACTCAATATCCGATAAATACAACGCAGGACTTGCAACAATCAGCGTTACAGATTGGCGTTGATGAAGCAGGGCGTGGACCACTATTGGGTAGCGTTAATGTCGCTGCTGCGATATTACCACGCGCTTGGTCAGGACTGATTGAGATGCAACCGTTAAAAGGTACACCCTTATCGATACTGACGGACTCCAAGCAACTGAGCGAAAAGAAGCGTGATATGCTTTATCCGTTGGTTCAGCAGCATGCAATTGGTTATGTCATCGCTGATATCCCAGCAGCAGTCATCGATCAGGTGAATATCTTACAAGCCACCATGCTTGGTATGCGTGTATGTACTGAGATGCTCTTAGAAACGCTTGCTCGTCACCTAAGTGATATGGCAAAAGGCACGTCTTATCAGCTGCACGCCGAGGTCTTATTCGATGGTAATCGCTGTCCTGATTTAAACTATGCAAGCCTTAATCAGTTAGGCATAGCAGAATCAGCGGTTGACTGCCAAGCTTGGGTAAAAGGGGATGCCCGTCATACTAGTATCGCGGCGGCAAGTATCTTGGCAAAAGTCAGCCGTGATAAAGCCATGTATGCGCTTGATGCTGAACATCCTGAATATGGCATTGCCAAACATAAAGGCTATCCAACGCGCGCCCACATGGAAGCGATTGAAAATTACGGGGTGTTATCAGCGCATAGACGTAGTTTTGCACCAGTCAGAAAAGCACTTGAAAGCCAGCATTAAGAGGCTAAAACCGAATTAATAACGGCTATTATGATAAATAGCCTAAGTAATAAAAATATTATCATTCAAATATGGTAAAATCGCCTACTCGTTATAAAAGTACACGGTTTTTATTTAAACCTTCAATAAGTAGGAAATTTTTAGAATTTAAAATAATGCTTAAAATGACGAGTTCGGCTGCTGCAAGAAAGCTTCTTCTTCGTCAGTTGACTCGCGGTCTAGTGCGTCATTGCGATGCGGATAACGACCAAACTGATCGATAATGTTTTTATGGCTATGTTCGATGTCTAAGGTGATGGCATCGTTCAACTGTTCAAATAGTGGCAGATAGCGCTCATGGATCATTGCCGATTCAGAATGCATAAACGGCATGATGGTAAATGTGCGCCACTCCATAGGTAAGGTATTAAAATGTGGTTGCTGAATGGCTTCTTGTGCCAATACCATTGCCATGCCGTCTTGTGCAAAAGCACATGCCCGTCCGCGGCACAGATTGCGTGAAAATTGATCTAAGACAATAATTTCTGCCACTCGTCCAGCCAAAGCCGTGATTGAGCTGTTGCAATCCGTTAATGATTCTGCCATTCGCCAAGTCACGCATTCACCTTGTTTTGCTATCTGCCAAATCTTGCCAAATTTCGCATTTATTTGCTGATCAAATTTCTCATTTTCTGCAAACCAATATTGCTCATTGTCTTTGTCAAACCAAAACTCTAAAACATCACGGGCATCAGGATTAAGATGAGTCAAATCAATCTTATTTGACGTAAGAGAGCTTAAGTTGGTTTGGCTCTTTGAGGTAGAATAATCGGTTGAGAGTGACATAAGATATTCTAATTATGATGGATTTAGTCTACTATAGCGCAAATATTGATGTCTGTCATGATGCCAACAGAAGCTATTAGGTAACCCTTATGAACGCAAAAAATCCGGTGCTAACCACCAACTTATCTTTACCGCCAACGCCATATTACTTACTTGATGAAACGGCGATTGTCGCCAATATGCAGATTATAGCCCGTTTATGCGAGCTATCTGGCGCAAAGGCGTTATTAGCGCTGAAATGTTTTGCCACCTGGGGCGTATTCGATATTATGCAGCCGTATTTGCATGGTACGACTTCATCGTCACTTAATGAAGTAAGGCTAGGATATGAGACTTTTGGCAAGGGTAGGGATAGTGAGAATAAAAAAGAAACCCATGCTTATAGCGTGGCGTATAGCGCGGATGAAATCCCTGAAGTGCTAGAGTATGCCGATAAAATTATCTTTAACTCTATTTCACAATTAAATGCTTTTAAGGGTCAAGCTGCTGCGCAAAACATTCCAGTAGGGCTGCGATTAAATCCTAAAACTAGCAACTCATCGTTTATTATTGCTGATCCTGCGCGTCCGTTTAGCCGACTTGGCGAACACGATAAAGACAGCATTGCCACAGTTCTAAAAGATATTACTGGTGTCATGATTCATAACAACTGTGAAAACGACAGCTTTGACGCTTTTAGTGAAAGCTTGGCCGATATTGAAGTTAAGTTTGGTGATATTTTACAACAGCTAGAGTGGGTAAGCTTGGGCGGTGGTATTCACTTTATTGCGCCTAATTATCCGCTTGAACAGCTTGCCCAGCGTCTAAAAATCTTTAGCAAAACTTATGGTGTGCAAGTGTATCTAGAACCGGGTGAAGCTAGTATTCATGGCGCTGGCACCTTGGTTACGACCGTTTTAGATACCATGTATAACGAGAAGAACCTAGTGGTAGTGGATTCATCCATTGAAGCGCACATGCTTGATTTGCTGATTTACCGTGAGTCAGCACCGATAGTGGCTGTTAATAGTGATGCAATTAATATTGCGCCTCTTGATATTGACCCGACTAATATTGCACCAATAAGCGAAAACGCCGAATCAGCTGATAATACTATTATTTATGGTCGTTCTTGTTTAGCAGGTGATATCTTTGGTGAATATGCGTTGCCAAATACCTTGAAAGTGGGTGATACCGTTACTTTTGGTAATGCAGCTGGTTATACCATGGTTAAAAAGAACTGGTTTAACGGCGTTAATATGCCAGCGATTGTCATTCGTCGCCTTGATGGCAGTATCGATGTGCAGCGTGAGTTTGATTATCAAGATTATAAGGCGAGTTTGTCTTAATACTTTGGTGTTTCTTTAATAAGTAAATAAAGTAATGGATGAATAAAGTAGTGGATAACTCAAGGTGCTACTTATCTACTAATACTTCCCGAAAGTATGGTAAAAATTGTTATAATCGCCTCGGGCGAGAATAGTTGTTTTTACCCGTCGGGTGCGTGGGTTTTCCTCGGTCTTCCTTTTTAATTCACGCATATCATTCACTTGTTTCTGTTTTGAATAGTCATTACTAATGGCACTGACAGGGACACAAAGGAGGATTGTGGCATTGACTACACAACAAAATACATCAGCTAAAAAAGACGTACTCATCATCGGTGCCGGCGGCGTTGCTCAAGTCGTTGCGCATAAATGCGCGATGCATAACGACGTACTTGGCGAAATTCATATTGCTTCACGCACAAAAGATAAATGTGATGCTATTGCTCAAAGTGTCGTGGAAAAAGGTAGCTTTAAGCAGCCAGCTACCTTACATACGCACCAAATCGACGCGCTAGATATTCAAGCACTTATCGCGCTCATCAAAGAAACGGGCATCCAAATCGTCATTAATGTCGGTTCACCTTTTCTTAATATGAGCGTACTAGAAGCTTGTATTGAGACAGGCGTTGCTTATATTGATACCGCGATTCATGAAGACCCACGCAAGATTTGTGAGACCCCGCCATGGTATGACAACTATGAGTGGAAGCGTAAACAGCGCTGTGCGGATAACAACATCACTGCTATCTTAGGTGCAGGCTTCGATCCCGGTATGGTTAATGCGTATGCCAGACTTGGCTATGACATGATGGATAAGGGTTCAGTAACCGATATTGATATTATTGATATTAATGCTGGCAGCCACGGCAAATACTTCGCCACTAACTTCGACCCTGAAATTAATTTCCGTGAATTTACCGGTACGGTCTATTCATGGCAAGATAGCAAATGGCAGTCGAACAAAATGTTCGAAGTAAAGCGTACCGATGATCTTCCCGTCGTTGGCGTACAAAACAGCTATCTAAGTGGTCATGACGAAATTCATTCGTTATCAGCTAATTTAGACGTGCCAAACATTCGTTTTTGGATGGGTTTTGGTGAGCATTATATCAACGTCTTTACCGTGCTGCAAAGCTTAGGTTTGCTATCTGAGCAGCCGGTAACGACTGCTGAAGGCTTAGAAGTTATTCCGTTAAAAGTCGTTAAAGCAGTTCTTCCTGATCCAAGCTCGCTAGCGCCAAACTATACCGGTAAAACCTGTATCGGCGACAAGGTTAAAGGTAAAAAAGACGGTGTCGATAGCGAGGTATTTATCTATAATATCTCAGACCATAAAGAAGCTTATGAAGCCATGGGTAGCCAAGGTATCTCTTATACTGCTGGCGTGCCACCAGTTGCTGCTGCCATGCTAGTTGCGACTGGCGAGTGGGATGCAGGTAAAATGGTTAACGTTGAAGAGCTTGATGCCAAACCGTTTATCAATCTATTGAATAAGATTGGTTTGCCAACGCGTATTAAAGATAGCGAAGGTGATAGGCTATTGTCGTTTGATATTTAGATCATTTTGCCAATCGCTCGTTATTAGGTAAATAAAAAAGCACTCTATTGAATCAGATTCGATAGGGTGCTTTTTTACATAGCTGCTTCTATAATAAAAACGATTATCATAAAACTAATAATTATAAATGGCATAAGGAGAAGCCCTTGTCTTTAGAGCAATACAAAGTATTCAATCTGATTGAAGATGTCTTAGCATTAAAAGTCTTACTAATTCTAGAATCACCGCATATTAATGAATATATTCACCAACATCCGGCAGCAGGAGAGTCGGCGCTTGAGCTGACTCAGTTTTTGATTGGGCAAGGACATTTAAATAGTTTTGACGCACAATTACCAATAGGCTGTAATATCAAGAAATTAAATTATAAGCCACTTGGTATCTTAAACTGCTCTACTTTACCAATGAATAAAGCATTTTATCCTTGTGTTTTAGCCGGTGAAGACTTGTTACAAGTGAATCAGTTGGCAGCTATTAAACAGTATTTTGCACAAAGCAGTTTAAATAAAGGCGACGAACAACAAACTACAGACAGTCAAATTTCAGGAAACGATTTTTTAAATAATTCGATTTTTAGAGATTTTAAATTTCGCTTAACTCAAGTACTTGAGCAAGCAGCATCTGATATTATTATTGTGCCTTGTGGCGATACCGCAATTGGGTTTATGGAGGCTTTTAAAGCGGGTTATCAGAAGCCTTTGATGGTCTTAGATGGTTTGCCGCATCCAACTGAGCCTGAGTGGGCTGAGAAAATAGCTAACATTAATTTGACTGACCGGATTGCGCCCAAGCTATTGCCTTAGTTGGTGTGCTGTTTTTATCAGCCAGTGATATTTTAGTCGCAAAAAAGGTCGACTCAATGGAGTGGAAGTTTAAAAACGTGAAGTGTGAGCCGTGATAGTTTGCTCTTACGCTTTTAACTATACTTTGATATGGTCAATTTACCTATTTGACTGTCAGTAGCTTAAATTACTTGAGTACCTTACTGGCATTGTCTGCCACTGCTCTAAGCTTGCTAAAGGATATTATTATGATAACTCGAGCCTTATTCTTGATACCTATAATGATGTTGGCAGCTTGCAGCTCTGATACTGCTGCCAATACTGCTAATCCATTAAGCAGTCCACAAGATGATGCCAATGTTCATCAGCGTTTAGAGACAGAGGGCAAATATAGTAAAGTCTCTAATAATGGTAGGGAAGCGACTACTAATGATAATGACACTTACTATAAAAGTAAGGCGAACGTTGTTCATATCCCAGGCTCTAAGCAAGTTAAAATCAATATTGATGACTCATTAATTATTATCAAACTTATAAATGATGATAGGTCGTATTTAGACTTTAAAAAAGGCAATAATTATCTGAATAAATTTGCTGAAATTAGTTTTAATTACACCTATGGTATAGATCTTGAAAATGCTATACAGCAAATAAAGGTGTTCAAAAGCACTGATTCAAAGCAAGGACTATTAGGGCGTGTTGAACATTCATAATTTCAACCAGAGATAAGCACAAGCAAGCGCCACCGTATTCTCATAACTTTGCTTGAGCTTATCAAATCTTGTGGCAACTGCTCTATAGTTTTTTAGTTTAGCGAAAGCGTTTTCTACTAAGTGGCGGACTTTGTACAAGTCCCAATCCATATGGTCGTTAGAGGACTTCGTGTTTCGTTTTCGAGGGATGTTATCACGCGTCCCTGCTTGTTTAATATGCGCCCGCAGTGCCTCAGAATCATAACCCTTATCGGCGCATACGGTCACTGTTGCGCTCAAATCTATGTTATCAATTAAGTCTGGTGCTATCTTCACATCATGAGTGGTGCCATCTGATAAGATAAAAGTGATTGGGTTACCATGAGCATCAACTGCTAAATGGATCTTAGTGGCACGTCCTGCCACACTTTTGCTAATACCTTGCAGGTTCTCATTACCACCACTGCTATGCTGATGCGCTTTAATATGAGTACCATCGATAAAGACCCATTCGAGGTCTGAATCTTTGATTAATAAAGCGAACAACGCAATCAACTTATTACTGCGAAACCAGCGTTGATAAGCTTTGTAGATGGTATTAGGCTTACCAAAATTCTCGGGTAAGTCACGCCAAGGGCAACCAACGCGCATTCGATAAAGTATACCTTCAACTGTTTGTCTTAGATTTCCTTTGTCATAAATATTCAGTTCTAGTAAGATAGGTCTTAGTCTAGTCCAGTGTTCATCTTTGAGCATGGTACGAGGCATAGCGAACGTGATCTTTTGGTGTGAGAACTTAAAGATTAGACGTTCGTTATGTAGTGGTCAACTAATTTAGGACACCTGATAAGAGGTTTTTATTAAAGTATCGTTTCTCTTTTTCTAGCGGTGTTAAATAATCGTTGAAAGTATGCGGTCTCACGGTTTGATAATAGCCCCAGATATAATTACTGATGGCGATCTTAGCTTCAGTAATATTCTCATAACCGCCCTTTGGCATCCATTCAGTCTTAAAACTTCTAAAGAAGCGTTCAGTAGGCGCGTTGTCCCAACAATTACCACGACGACTCATACTCTGTGTCATACCTTCACAACTCGCCACGGATTCAGCAAACTTCTTACTGGTGTAATGGGTTCCCTGATCAGAGTGAAACAGCACTCCAATTGGCTGTAAGCGCGTCTGATATGCCATCTGCAGCGCTTTGGTTGTCAGCATACTGTCAGGCGAATCTGACACGGCAAAGCCAACAATACGACGGGCATATAAATCTAAAACAACAGCTAAATAGCACCAGCCGCCTTTGATACGAATATATGTGACATCGCCCGTCCAGACTTGATTGGGTGCTGTTTGACTGAAATTTCTATTTAAGATATTGTGATGCGTTTTATGCGCCTCGTCAGCGTGCTTGTATTTATGCATCTTTAACTGACAGCTTTTAAGCCCCATCTGCGCCATGAATTTACCTGCTATATAGCGGGTCAGCTTGATGCCGTGTTCATTCATTAGTATGGCGGCAATGCTGCGAGCGCCTGCTGATTGCTTTGAGTCGTTAAATATTTGACGAATTAATGCCTTGTGCTTGACGGTTTCAAGACTGATGGGCTTGGGCTGCATGCCATAGTAGTAATTGCTTTTCATCACGCCAAACAGCTTGAACAAAAGGCTTTTACTCACCTGTTTATCTTGCTCTGCCAGATTTCTTATCAACGATAGCCGTTCAGACTGTCCAATGCCAGCAGAGCAGAAGCCTTTTTTAGAATGTCACGCTCCATAGTCAGCCGCTTAACTTGTTTGCGCAATTCTTGAAGTTCTCGCTGTTCATCCGTTAAAGCGTTGCCGACTTTAGGTGCTTGGCCACTCATTTCTTGACGGTATTGACTCAGCCATTTCTGCAAGGTGGATTTACCTATCCCTAAGGAATCGGCCACATCAGGTATGGTGCGGTTGTGATCAACAACTAAGCTGATGGCTTCTAATTTAAATTCTCGGGTATATTGATTGCGTTTGTTGGTCATACTATTTTCCTCTTTGGGTTAGTATAAACCTCTTACGTGCTGTCCTAATTTATTATGCCACTACAGTTATTTTTTTTGCCAACACTTTATCGCCAATGTTCAACACGCCCTAGTTCTTCCTGATTATACTGAAGAGTATCCGACTTATTCAATATTGCCCTTTGATGGCAAAGGTATTAAGCATTCCTATACTGCCGAAATCCAGTCGTTTGATTGCGCCAACTTCGATACTGTCATTTTAGGCACTGCAACTTTAAACGCTAACGCTGCTCAATCAATTTCAGTAAGCCAAAAAGGCAAACCTTGCAAAGCAGAAATCTATGAGAGCAAATCAATAGAAAATATTACAGCAGCTACTAAGCCAGAAACTAATGCTAGTAAGTATAAACAACATCAACAATTTACCTCTAATGAGCTTGCAAAGACTTATAACAGAGCTTTATATCAATTTTATGATTTTGATGTGAATGCCGATGGTATTAAAGACAAAATTATTACTCATAAGAATGATAAAAATAATGTTCAACAAGGTGACGATTTATTTATTTACTTAGGAACTTCAGATAGCAAGTATAAGCTAAGTTTAGAGACTAATAACTTCACTGACGAAGCAGGATGGTTTCTAAGTGACATTACTCCTCGCTCTGATTATTCAGGGTTTATATTGACGACCTATTTTGCTGATCGTGGACATTCTGAGCAGTCATTTTATTTTGGACTACAAGACGATAAGTGGTTAATGACAAAGTATGTATCAGCAGGCACGCTTATTACAGGAGTGCCCTATTACTGTATAGAAAATCATAGCTCTGATATATCAGATTTCAGCTATGGCGAATCAAGTGGGTATTCTGAAGCAGAATTTGAAAAAAAGTGTCCGCCACTAGCGAATAGTTATAAAGTAACTGCAAATAAAGCTGAGATACTCGACCAAGATTTCAATCCGCAAACGCCCTCTAACTATTATGTAAAAGGCGATGTCATTGAGGCAGTTGCTAAAAATGAGGATTGGATAAAAGTAAGCTACAAACAGGACAGTAAATATGGCTGGGTAGATAAACGTGGCCTTAAAGCATTACGCTAGCCAGTAAAACTAGCCGTATACAAACGCTGTCTAAAAGCTTCAATTTACTAGCCGAATTTTTTAATTTAGCGCATCGCAAACCTTTAACCGCCAAAATTTATTACTCATTTATCAATAGCTTCTGAAGCTTTCAGCCCAAGCACATCTAACGGCTGCCTAAAATTCTGCAAAGCAAATTATGTTACTATTCGGCTAACCTATTTCTCAAAATATAAAACCATCTAAAAACAGATGTACTCATTCGTTACTAGTAGCACGCAAGGAATACAACCATGACCATCGACCCATCAGACGACAAACTCTCTGAAGTGTCTAAGCCAAGTAATCCAAACCAGCCAAACGAGCAGAGTCAAAAAGCGCAAACGCCATTCGAGCGCAGTCAATTTGGTGGCTCGCAGCGTCAGCCGAAGCATCATCTCGATGATGATGCGCCTATATCGCGCAGTGACCTGAAAAAAGGGGCGCAAGAGCTATCGAAAAATGCGGTCGCTCATATTAACTGGAGCGTGTTAATTATCTCATCATTGGTGATTGCTGCCTTTTCAATATGGGCAATCGTGATGCCAGTGGGTGCCAGCACAACCATGAAAATGGTCGTTGATTGGATTGCGACAAACCTTGGTTGGTATTACGTCATTACCATGGTGATGGTTATTGGCTTTGTACTATGGGTGGCACTCTCTAAAGCAGGTAGCATACGCCTTGGACCTGATGATTCGCGTCCGCAGTATAAGCTTGGAACGTGGGTTGCGATGTTATTTGCCGCAGGGGTCGGTATTGATTTACTGTTCTTCTCAGTGACTGGCCCTGTGGTGCAGTATTTGACTCCGCCATCAGGTGATGGTGCTACTGCCGATGCGATGCAAAATGCCGTTGTTTGGACGATGTTCCATTACGGTATTGCTGGCTGGGCGGTATATGCGTTACTGGGTATGGCGATGGGTTACTTTGCCTATCGCTGGGATATGCCGTTGTCGATTAGGGCGGCGCTCTATCCATTGTTCGGCAAACGCGTCAATGGTCCTATCGGTCATGGCATCAGTATTTTAGCCTTAGTTGGTACGGTGTTCGGTGTTGCTACCACCATGGGTATCGGTGTGGTGTTGCTAAACGTTGGCTTTTCCAAGATATTTGGGTTAGAAGAAGGTCTTACACTACAGATTGCCTTGGTCATCGGTGCTGTTGTCTTAACGATTGCCGCGACTACTTCAGGCGTTGACCGTGGTATTCGCTGGATATCCGAGCTTAATCTATGGAGCGCGGTCGCGATGATGGCGTTCATTCTCATCGCTGGCGAGACGGCATTTTTATTAAATGCATTAGTCGAAAACTTAGGTCAATTCTTCGTAACGCTGCCTTCTCGTATGTTTAAGACGTTTGCCTATGTGCCGGGCAGTAGCGAATGGATGGGCGGTTGGACGCTGTTTTTCTGGGCATTTTGGCTGGCGTGGGGACCGTTCGTTGGCGTGTTCCTTGCGCGTATTTCGCGTGGACGCACGCTACGTGAGTTCGTTATCGCAGCGATTACTGTACCGGTATTATGTGACTTTATTATCGTTTCATTCTTTGGTAACTCAGCCCTGTATGAAGTCTTACAAGGCAACACCGCCTTTGCCGAATTGGCAGTTCAAAGTCCAGAACGCGGTTGGTACGCGCTTTTAGAGATGTTCCCCGGAGCATCTTACTTAATTATATTAGCAACGTTCTCAGGTTTGCTGTTTTATATTACCAGTGCCAACTCAGGCGCGATGGTGATGTCGAATTTCTCTGCTTCTATTCCAGATCCTTCAAAAGATGGTCCGAAATGGCTACGTATATTTTGGGCGGTATTGACGGCAGTATTGACTATATCGATGCTGATAGCTGGCGGTGTGATAACGATGGAGTACGCGACGCTTATTTTTGCCCTGCCAGTGACTATTATCGTCTATCTAGTGATGTTCTCGTTTTATAAAGCTTTAAAGATAGAGCAGGCCGAGCGCGAAGGCAAGGTACTGCGTCGTCCGTCTATCGCACCAAGTGGTGGTCATATCCCAGAGCGTTCATGGACGCAGCGGCTTGGGCAAATGCTGACCTATCCATCCAAACGTGAGTCTGTCAGATTCCTTGAGCGTGTAGTACGTCCAGCGCTTGATGATGTCGCCAATGAGTTTCGCCGCCAAGGCTATGACGTTGAGCGTATCAATGCCGATCATGAAAGCAATGCGGCTGATGCGACTAATTTTGTTGGCAATACCAACATTATCGCTGCATCGGGGCCGTTACTACGAGTATCGACGGCTGCTATGGATGATTTTTACTATCAGGTATCTATGGTCGAAACGCCAGCGCCTACCTTTAGCGGTAAAATGGCGGCTGATACCGACGTCTATTATCGACTTGAGGTAGCAACACAAACAGGTTCAGGTGGTTATGATTTGATGGGGCTCACTAAGCAGCAAGTGATTGATGATGTGCTTGAGCAGTATCAAGCCTATCTGACTTTTTTGACGGCTCCTACGGAAACTGATGAAGGATTAACGCTGACAGCACCGATAATGGGTAAAGAGTAATAAAGGTCTATAAGTAATGGGGGAGCTAATCTAGTTCATGCTCTTATTAAATAAAAATATTAGCCTATAATTGCCAAACTTATTAAGGCATTGATATACATCAAATCATTAACGAAAGTAGGAGTTATAAATGAGTACACCTGATTTTCTATATCATTATACAAGTATCGATGGATTAGCACACATTTTAAAAACACGACAAATTAGATTTTCAAGACTTGATCTTTTAGATGATGTCAGTGAAGGTCAATCTAGAGATGAGGTAGATTGGAGGAAATACTATTTTGTTAGTTGTTGGACGGCTAATGAAGAAGAGTCTATACCTCTTTGGAATATGTATACACCTGAAATGAAAGGAGTACGTTTAAAACTACCTACACAATTATTTAAGTTACACGAAATAAATTTATCAGATATACCGGAGTTCATACAGATCGCCGATACAACTCAGGCTCCCAAAGGAGCTAATATTAGAGTTTTTAGTTATATGCCTTATGAGGTGCTACACGGAGAGGACTATTTTGTTATGCCTAATTTTTTTAATGATGAAAACTGGCCCCTTAAAGTAGAGTATACAAATGATGAGGCTTTACTAAATCAGGATTTGATTGAATACAATGACCATCTACAGATGACTCATATAAAATCTTTTGAAATTGCAAAATATAAGAAAAAAGTATGGTCTTTTCAAGACGAATGGAGGTTTCGTATATTCTGTTTTAATGCTGCACCGCGTAGTTTAAAGGATGAAATGACTGAAAATGATTATTACAATTTAATGGTGAAAGAGTTGTCAACTTTAGGTAAAGGTGTATCGCAGGAACATTTTTCCATGGACATAGATGACAAAGCATTTAGTAGTATTGAAATATCTTTAGGTCCAAAATTAGAACTAGCACAGGAAATAATTGTCGATGCACTCGTAAAAGTCTATTGTCCAACAGCTGTTGTAAAACAGAGTGCTTTATCTGGTCATATCCGCTAAAAAGGATAGAGTGAAATAACATGTATTTAGTAAGGTTTAAATATAAATATCCTATTAACTTAAATATTTACATTGCTTCTCACATTACTCAAATAAATCAAATACAACGCCCCAGCAAGCAGAGCGATAGCTGCCAACCGTTTATAATCGAGCACTATCTGCGTATTCCCAAACCAACCAAAATGGTCAACCAATAATCCCATAATGATTTGCCCCGCGATGATAGCAACGATGGTTGCCGCCGTCCCAATACGCGGTACAGCAATCACGATAGCCACCATCGAGAAGTTACCGAACAGCGCGCCTGCTAATTGCCATGTTGGCACGTTAAACATAGTCGCTACCTGTGGCGGCTCAAGAAACACTACCAAAAGCAATAAAATAACGGAAGCGACGACGTTGGTCAGCCATGCCGTCGTCACGACGTCGGTACGTACGCTGAGTGTGCCATTAATGGAAGACTGCGCGGCAATGGCCATGCCGCCTAGCAATAATAAAGGAAATGCGAGAGTTAATAGCATGGCTCTATCCTTAACATAACAATATCCTTAATAAATCAGCCAAAGGGCAATCAGAATTAGCACCAATGCTCCAATTCGATAACTATCAATGGCGCGGCGCTCGCTACCCAAAATACCAAAATGATCAATAGCAAGACTGGCAGTAATTTGCCCACATAATATCCCTACCATCGTCGTACCAACACCCACTAACGGCGTGGTAATCGTTAACACAATGGTATAGATAAAACCCACGAGACCGCCAGTCAATAGCCAGCGTGGTTGCTTAGGTAATGTGGCCAGCGTGGATAAATAGTTGCGTCTACCTGCGACCATCAGCACGATCATCGCTAAGCTAAAGACGATAACCCCAATCAAAAATATGGATAAGGATGCTGACAAGCGACCAACACTTTCTCCCAATGGCCCTAAAAATGCCGCCTCCAATGCTAATGCCATGCCGCCCAATACAACGAATAACAACATGCCGAGTTGCTTCATAGCCTACCTTTTTACATTTTTGTCTGATTTGATGAGATAAAAGCCCATATTGTATGGCTATAGGTTAGCGGATACAATGAAGGAAGCTAAAAGCATACCTTCAATGAAACTTTACGGTGATCTTATGAGTCTTCTAGAGCTAAAAATACCACCTGTCGCGCAAGTCATCATTACCGCTGCTGCGATGGTTGGCGTATCTAAAACCATGCCAAGTTTGAAGTTTTCACTTAATGGCTCAACTGGATTAGCTGTTGGTTTGGGAGTCATAGGATTGAGCAGTGGCATTATGGGCGTGACTCAATTTAGAAAAGCTCAGACCACACCCAACCCACAAGCCCTTGAAAAAGTATCTAGTTTAGTGACCAGCGGTATTTATCAATATAGTCGCAATCCTATGTATGTGGGATTGGTGCTTATCTTATTAGGTTGGGCGCTATATCTGTCTCATTTTTTGGCATTTATTTTAATACCAATCTTTATGATGTATATGACACGCTTTCAGATTCAACCAGAAGAAAGAATGATGACGCAGAAATTTGGTGATAAGTATCGAGCTTATCTAAATAAGGTACGTCTTTGGATTTGAAATCAAACAGCTGGCTTACCTTGAAACAATAATGTCTGCAAAAAGGAACGTTCATATGAGCTAAGAAAGATTCAATATTTTACTTAAGCCATTAATCAAGCCTGCTTTAATGCTGGTGCCTTAAGCTGATCGTTCTACAGTAGGCGCGAGTTGCGAGAGCAGGTTTGGAGGTTTGCCTTATGCGGCGACTGGAGACACTGGGCACTCTTGCCCTAGCTGCAAAAATTTTATACCAGTAGCACTGTATCGGTTTTAAAATGAATCAACTATACATGAAAGAGGTTACCCGAACCAATTATACGGTCTTAAGCGTCAGGAAATTAGAAAGCTTTTGTGAGTTTTATAAGGAAGAAACACAAGGAAAGAGCAATGACCAATCAAGCGAAGCGACCGAAAGAAGGCGTGCTAAAAGAAGAAGCTGGGACAACGGATCGCGAAGGTTTCATATCTCCAACCATTGGAGAACTTGAACATGTGTTATATTTCACTACCGTACCTTCGCTGACTAAGAAAGTTAAAGAGGTTTTGGCTGCGGGGCGATTATTAACGCCTGGAGCAGTCATTGTTTGGGATGAAACGATTGGGCGTCGTAAAGGTTCTAAAGCGGTTGCTAAATCATGGTGGGCTAGAGATGGGTCATTAACAGCCGCATTTGTGTTAGATCACTTGCAAGGTGTAAAGACAGAAGGCTATATTGATCAGGGTTATACTGAACAAGATTACCTTAATCATTTAGCTGCCGCAGCAATTCGTACTATCGACTCTCTATCACCAAAAATACCCGCTGTATTTATACCGCCAAATAATTTATATATGAATAACCTTAGGATAGGCGCACTATCTTACGAACGGCATGATCTGGCCGATATACTTATCATTCGACTAAACTGTACAACCAATTTTGACAAAGCCCCTAAAGAAATTATAAACACAGCAATCAATATCGTTGAATATATTGATATTAAGCAGTTACCATTAAAGACTTCGGGTACACTGACAAACACGTTATTAACTCGTCTAATGGATGAAATACCAATAGCATTTAGTAATATCTCAGCACCATTATAAAATCATAGACTTGCTAACCATTCATTCGTTGTGGTCTAAAAAAATCGCATATTTCAAATATTGAATCTTGAAAATTATTGGATACAAACATGCAACTAGAAGTCAATGTCGTCGATGCCTTCACTGATACGGTGTTCAAAGGCAATTCTGCAGCCGTTATTATCACCGATAGCTGGCTTGACGTAGAGTTAATGCAGTCTATTGCTTTTGAGAATAATTTATCTGAGACTGCCTTTATCGTTTCTGATGATAAGGGTGTTTATCATATTCGCTGGTTTTCACCGTTTACTGAGATTGATTTTTGCGGTCATGCGACCTTGGCCTCTGCCTTTGTATTGTTTAAGAAAAACCCTACTCTAAAAACCATTAAATTTTCAGCCAAAGCGGTTGGGATTTTGACCATTGTGCAAATGGATAATGGCAAAATACAAATGGACTTCCCGAATAGGATGCCTGAAAAGGTTAATAATATTCCTGACAGCTTATTAGCTGGTCTTTCCATCACACCTGTTGAGGTTTATCAAAATGCGCAGGCATATTTTGTGATTTATGACTCTGAGTCTGACGTATTAAATGTGCTTCGAGACAATGAGGCGCTAAAGCAACTTGCCCCTCTGGACGTTGTTGTCACTTGTCAGTCTGAATCAGATAAGTACGATTTTATTTCAAGATACTTTTGGCCTGCTAATGGCGGTGACGAGGACCCCGTAACGGGCTCAGCTCACACTGGATTAGCGCCGTTATGGGCAGAGCGATTGGGTAAAAATGAATTGGTTGCTCATCAAGCGTCAAAACGCGGCGGGGTTTTGGATTGTATGGTTAAATCAGATAGAGTGCTTATTTCTGGTAATGCGGTACAGTATTTAACTGGATTTATCACGGTAGAGGAGTAAGTGGTTTTGTCTGAATTAAAAACAGTGGGACTTTTTGCTATTACGGCGTTGGCTGAAATCGCGGGTTGTTATCTGCCTTATCTGTGGCTGCGAGAAGGCAAGTCAATTTGGCTACTTATCCCTGGGGTGTTAAGCTTGGTCGCTTTTGTCTGGTTACTATCCTTACATCCAACTGCTGCCGGTCGAGTCTATGCAGCCTATGGTGGTGTCTATATCACCATGGCTATTTTATGGCTATGGACGGTAAATGGCATACGCCCAACCACTTGGGATATATTGGGTTCTGCTGTGGCATTGCTAGGAATGGCGATTATTATGTTTGCACCGCGCAGTACCTAGTATAAAGACAGCGCCTAGCATAAAAAATGCCAATCAAACCATGAGGTTCGATTGGCATAGCTTTAGTCAGACCAGTGATGGGCTTAATAATTAATGCTTACCTAAGATGCTGCCATTGTCTTCTTTCTTGGCTTGTTTAGCCGCTTTCTTCTCTTTTGCCGTTAACAGCGGCTTCTTTTTTACATTCTTCTTACTATCTTGACCTTTACTCATGTCTCTTTCCTTTTTAGGTAACATATACAACATGTTAAGCCAGATTATGCTGACCTAATGACTGTATTGATACATTTGACGCAAGACGCTGCGTACTGAAATGAGTATAGCTCTAAGCCTAAGTAATAGATAGCGCAAGCACAATTCACCTACGATTAGACTCAGCCATGCTTTTGTTAATATTAATTTTTAAAATTTTATTTAATAACTGGGGCTTATAAGTAGGTGTTGTATACCGTAGATTTATTTAGTCAATATTGCTATTAATAAGTGCTTACTTACGGATGCACGGCTATTTGCTATAATGGGCAATAAGCTGATAAATAACAGCAGCAAACTTTTATAATATTAATATTTAGCACAATGATGCTTACTATTTTGGTTGATTAATTATTATGCGTATCCGTAAACTTTTTAAATTTGAAAATGCTCATATTGTGCGTAACTGTAGCTCTGAGCGCTGCAAACATTCGATTCATGGTCACAGCTATCAGATTGAATTGATTCTTGAGGCTAAGCGTTTAGACCACGGGCAGATGGTTTACGATTTTGGTTTATTAAAATCCTCTATTAAGGACATTATCGACAGCTTCGACCACGCTATTTGTTTTTGGAGTAAAGACGATCCTGAATATATCGCTGCCTGTAAGAAATTCAGTGCACGTTGGATAAGTTTGCCAGTATCTCCATCGGCAGAGCAGTTCTCACGCGTCATATTCTTTTGGGCGCAAGAGATTCTACAGCAAACTCAGATGCAAAATGGTGAAGCTGATGTCAGCGTTTACTCAGTGATTGCTCACGAAACCGCAACGGGCTACGCGCAGTGTTTTGCTGATGATGTGGCCAATGAGCAAATGGGTAAGCTGGTTTTAGAGGATTTTGAATTTAGCGAACAAGTTCGAGCTGAATGGGATGACTCTGAGCTGTATGCAAAGTTGATACGCGGTGAAAGCTTTATTAATCCAGCAGTAACCATGCAAGTACAGGCAGATTGAGAGTGATGCATAATGAGAACTCTATAACAGGTGATAAGTCTGTGCAAACGATAACACTGCGATCTGAAAAAGATACCCAGCGTTTGGCTGAGCAATTGGCAGCTTTGCCACTGACAGGTAGCGTGTGGTTAGCAGGCGATTTGGGTGCAGGTAAAACCACCCTGACTCGCTATTGGTTACAGGCACTAGGGCACAAGGGAGCGGTAAAGAGTCCGACTTATACCTTGGTAGAGCCTTATAATATTCAGCAAGATGACGGCACCACTAAACCCATCTATCATGCTGATTTATATCGTCTACAAGATCCAGAAGAGCTGTCTTTTATAGGCTTTGATGAGTATTTAGATGAGCCTAATGCGCTGGTTATTATTGAGTGGGCGAGTCGGGCGGACAGCTATCTTCCGCCACCGACCTTGTTTATTGATATAAAACAAGGGTTTATTGATATCAATCAAAGCAATAATGATAATAATGCTAAAGAATGCCGTCAAGTTGAGCTGCGATTATCAAAAGCAAGACAAGCGCAAGGACTGGATTTGTCAGCAATAAAAATCTAGGTTAAGCCAAATGTAAGCCTCTCATACTCTGAAAGCATGCTATTCATCAACGTAAGATAACCATAACTATAATCATGCCCGATAACCATTCTAATACTCGCATTAAGAAATTATCGCCGCTGCTCATCAATCAATTGGCAGCGGGTGAGGTCGTGACACGTCCAGCCGCTGTAGTCAAAGAGCTGCTTGAAAATGCGATTGATGCTAGTGCCAGGAATATTGAGATACATATTACTCAAGGCGGTATGGGGCTCATAGAGGTTATTGATAATGGTATCGGCATTCACCCCGATGATATGGTGATGGCGATCACTCGTCATGCAACCAGTAAGGTCGCCGATGTGGCTAACTTGCATGGTATTACGACGTTGGGTTTTCGTGGTGAAGCATTGGCAGCAACGGCTGCCGTATCGCGTTTAGCCTTAACCAGTAGTCATGATAGCAGCGGGATTGGGCGTCAGTTGCAGGTCGCCGGTGTATTGGACGATACGCCAAAGCTGATACCGGTCGTACATCATCGAGGTACGACAATTACGGTAAAAGATTTATATTTTAATGTGCCAGCACGCCGCGGTAATTTGAAATCTATCGCGACTGAGTTCAGTCATATTGAAACGATTGTCCGTGAAGTGGCATTGGCGCGAGCCGATGTGGCATTGACGCTCTTTCATGATAATAAAAAGCGGCTGTCATTATCCATAAATGCTATAAGTGGTAATGATAATGCGAGTCGTCTGCCATTGTCACGTCTTGAGCAAGCGACTGGTATTTCGCTGACAGAGCAGTCAATTGAGGTGGCGGTTGATCTATCGAGCCTGATGCAGCAGTCCAAAGGTTCTCTTTATAACAACAATGTTCATAATGGATACGCCAATAATGAAAGTGCTGATACACAGCCTAGTATTAGTGGTTGGTTATGGCCTAGCAGTGATTCGCAGCATAACTTACCAAAATTAATCTACGTGAATGGTAGATTGGTAAAGGAAGCTTTGATTAGCAATCAACTCCGCCAACTCACTCAAAGTGCACAGTTGGCAGGTATTGGTTATGCGCTTTATTTTGAGTTGCCCACCCAATGGCTTAATATCAATGTCCATCCATCCAAACAGCGCATTAAAATCAGCCCACTTAATAACATCATGGCGCATTTAAACCATGCTATTCACTCAAAGTTAAAAGCAGTTAGTGTAAAAAAAATTGCTAGTCAGCAATGTGAAAAAGTGGCTAACAATAAAGTGCCGAACAGTAATATTTCTAAAAGCAAATCATTCGATACATTATTTGATACATCATTACACCAGACATCGTCTACCAGCCACTTAACGCAAAACAGACGAGTACAAGCTCCTAAACAGTCATATCAATTGCCTGATAAGCCAGCAGAATCTTATATTGATGAGTCTGTAGGTCATCGTATTAATACTTTAAATAGCCCGTTTAAAGGGACTAAACCTTTACCAAGTTGCTTAGATATTATTACCAGCTTGAATGGTCTAGCAACTGACTCTACTGTCATCGAAGATATTGAAGGTGTTAAAGGTAAGACACTACCTTGGCTATTATTTTATAATCAAGGTAAGTTCTTATTGATTAATGCCGAGGATTGGCAGTCAAAGATGAGCTTGTTGTTTGAGTCACATTTATTTAGCGGCACTGTCTTTAGCAATCATGTATTTAAGAAGAATAACATAGCAAATAGCGCTACCGATATTAATCAGCAACTGGCGACCGTCAGTGCGCAAGTGTCTGCACAAGATTTGCTAGCATTTATAGCAGATATTGAAGAATTGCTGACTAAATATGCCATTAAGACCATAGACAATAATCAATTAGTGGGATTGATGCTATCATCTTCAGCCGAATAAACTGATACTGAACACATAGCTAATGGCTGCTTTAACCACTCAAAGCGTAACTATTAACATTATTAACACTATAATAATTAAAGGCAACTGTATGCGACTTTCGTCTGATAGCCTATCTTCTAGCTTAAGTCCCAATTTAGCGGATAATAGCGTGGTGTGCTTGATGGCACCAACCGCAAGTGGTAAGACAGCCTTGGCTTATGAGCTTTATGATACTGGGCGTTATGAGCTAATTTCAGTAGATTCAGCGCTGATTTATCGTGACATGAATATCGGTACGGCGAAACCAACGGCCACTGAGCTGGCGCGTTATCCGCATTATTTAGTCGATATCATTAATCCTATGCAAAGTTATAGTGTCGCTGAATTTGTTAGCGATGTGGCACGTCTGATTGATCGTTGTCATCAAAACGGCAAGATACCACTGCTCGTAGGCGGTACCATGATGTATTACATGGCGCTACTTGATGGGTTGTCTCCTGTGCCTGATAGCGATAATAGCGTTCGCGCGCGCGTAGAGCAGTGGCGACAAGATGAAGGCATCGAGGCTTTATATGATTATCTAGGTAAAGTTGATTCTGTTAGCCACCAACGCCTAAATGCCACGGATACTCAGCGTATTACTCGCGCTGTCGAAGTCTATCTACAAACAGCCATCCCACTCAGTGATTGGCAGCGTCAGCCTAAGCAAGCCTTGGCACATAATCCAAAACAGCAATGGCATGGATTGGCAGTGATGCCTGAGCGTCCATGGCTGCATGAACGTATCGAGCAGCGTTTAGATATTATGTGGGCTGAAGGGCTGGTTAATGAGGTGATTGGTTTACTGGAGCGTTATACTTTGACACCCAACTTACCATCGATGCGCTGCGTTGGCTATCGGCAAGTATTGGAATATTTGGTACATATTAAGCACCCAATACTCGAGCAACCACATTTGGATAAAGCCCAGTTCTATGAGGCTTTTGGTGAATGTGAAGCACTAATTACTGATAAATCAAAACAACACATAACGACTCAACGGAACATGACTCAGCCACAATGCCAGTCGCATTTACTAATACCTAATAGTCAAACTGAGGCGCTTGCTTGTCAGCAAATGCAAAATAAGGCATTATATGCGACAAGACAGCTAGCAAAGCGCCAGTACACTTGGCTGCGCAAGTTGGTGCAACTGTCTGATAATTCAACAGCGTCACTAACGAACACCGCTTCATCTAGTGATATGAATGACTTTAAAAATAATAAGATAATGCTCCACTCGTTCACCACGATGGAGCAGGCGAGAGAGTATTTATTTTAGTGAGTTACTTCAAGGTCTTATATGAATAATTTAAGTCAATTGCGCTGTGAATCATCGAAATAAGCATCATACTATTAATTATCGTACAGATAATGTCGTACAAATATATGCAAGTAGGATCATGCGCAAATTCTAAGCTAATGACAATTAGTTTCAAAGTATAATGTATATAGCTGTTATAATTTTACTTAATAAGAGTAGTGGGTTTTATAAATGACAGCTGCTTTTTGAATCATTATCAACTAACATTTGATTATCAAGACAGATCCTGCAACAACTGGTTACTTAATTTATTACAATAACAACGTATTCACGATAAAGTAGAATTACTTAACAAGAATTAGTACTTATTTAGATACGTTTTATAAATAAAACTTACTACTGTATCTGTCTTTAGCCATTATAATTAAAGCAACACTTAAAATAATTGGCATTAACAATAATTATATAATATTTAGGAGAGATTTCATGTCAAAAGGACAAACTTTACAAGATCCGTTCTTGAATTCGCTGCGCAAAGATCGTATACCAGTTTCTATTTTTTTAGTGAATGGCATCAAATTGCAGGGTCAAATAGAATCATTCGACCAATACGTGGTACTGCTTAAAAATACAGTGAGCCAAATGGTATATAAACACGCCATTTCAACAGTCGTACCAGCTCGTAACCCTCGAAGTAGCACAACGCCAGCTACTGGTACTCAAAGCCAAAGTGCTGCACCTGTGGGTTATCAAGGTAGTGGTATGAGCAGTGGCAGTGGTTTTGAGCGCGGTGGCAATCCTACCCCTGCTAGTGGCGGAGGTTTTGAAGAGCGCGGCTTTGCCAATCGTAGCGGCTTTAACCGTGGTGGCTTTAGCCAAGGTCAAGATCGCGGTTTTGAGCGAGGTAGCTTTGGTCAAAGTCAGGAGCGTGGTTTTGAGCGTGGTGGTTTTGGTCAAGATCGTGGTTTCGAAGCACCCGCAGAGAATACGGATTTCGACAATAAACCAAATGATGAATCTGATGATAGCAGCCAATAAATAGTGATGCTTAACAGCTGATCTATAAATGAACATGTTACTAAGACATGAGGTGTTAGATGAAGACCTACTATTATAGTGGGTAGTTGGTACACCTAAGTCCTTGATTTATATGATTGTTGTTGGTTAATTGCTGAATTTGATTACCGTTTTGATTACCATTAGGCATAAAAAAACCCGCGTTAAGCGGGTTCTTCGTATCTAAGACTTTGTTCAAACTCTATTAAATCCCTATTTCTAAAAAACTTATGGGCGCTTTCCGAATCATCTAAAGGATTGGCTACCGGCGCTGGAAACTTCGCAGCTTTGTACCATCGCTTTATCGTCTGATTGCTCACATCGAAAAACTTCGCCACGTTCTTTAATGAAGTAAATCCGTTTGGGTTATCGTGAAAATCAATAACCTCGTTTTGCTCAGTGTTAAAATTAGTCATCTGTCACCTCATAAGCAGTTTCACATTCGCATTTTGGGCATACCAACTTGGTAGCTATAGAGCATTCATGGTCAGGCAATCTTTTAGCTTCTGCCTCTGAATACTTATACCTACAATCGCAACATTCCAGCATTTGCTCAATCACAACCCTCTCCTTCATTCAGCTCATCGAAAATATTAAAGTGCTCGGACTCTGTGTTTAGATTGTAGTAATCCTCCTTACAGTGTTCGCAATACTCGCATTCGCAGGTGTTTCTGTCGTCAGTCCAAAAAGCGGAATTGACTGATGTCTGATTAAAGCCAAAAGCTATGTATTGATCTTTGTTTTGCTCTATTATTTCCGCTTGCTCTTTGAGCGTTGTATTGCAATCGGCATCAGTATCAAACGCTTGATAAGCGCTTATAAGGCTCTCAATATTTTCAGACTTAACCACCATGTAATCGAGCGTCGACTTAAGTGTGATACGCTCACTATCTGTCAGTCGTTGGTCATCTGCTAAGTCCCATATTGCTTGAGTGCTTTCTTCGATGTTCATTATCGAATGCAATCTTGATCGCTTACCTCCGCCTTCGTAAAATGGCGGCAGCGGTTCTAAATACTTATCCTCTAAAGCTGTCCATACCTCCATACAACCGCGCCATGCATTTTGTGTTTCACCTATGAACTCGGCATAGCCATCGGCGTTAAAGCCGTATATTTCAGTTGTACTCACAATCATTCTCCTTTATGCAAATTTTGCATAGTGCTACCACACGCAGCACACACGCTTGGCAATCCCAAATCAACTTCTAGCAGCTCAGCGGCTAGGGCGGTCATTTCTTCTTCGGTAAGTGTTTTCATAATCCGACTTCCTTAGCTGTTAATGGTTCGTTTGTTGCAGCACTAACTGGGACGGCGTATCTCCAATCCCGAGAGCGTATATCCCAAAAATTACCACGCTCCGTGTAACCTTCAATCAGAAGTGTTAGCTCTCTACGTTCCGTAGCATGACTATCACTAACATTACTAACTAAGCAAACCACGCGACTATCCCCACGCGCTAGCATTGCACGAGTAAGGTCGCTACCCGTTAATAGCTCATGCCCAGGACAACCACCGCCAAACACATCAAAGCCTTCGCAGTCAGTACCAACTGGCATAACTGTGTGACCCATGGCTAACAGATTGTTCAACTCAATTCTTGCTTCAGCATCAGATAAAGGGTTGCCGTTTTTATCTTCCAAAAAATCGATGGTACCAACACGGTTGTTGCGCAAGCATCCTGCTATCGATTGCTTCATGTGATAAGTTGTCATAATCTCAATCCTTAAATTAGGGTGTTTAGGACAGTAAGCATCGTCGCCTTGGTGCGCCTGAACTCAGACACGCATTTTATGAGCCGTCACCTCACCAACTAGCTAATACCTACCGTCCTAAACGATTGACGTTATTTGTAATTAACCTTGTGCACCAATATCTTCAGCGACAACATCCAGTGTGTCGTTTAGCATCTTGATATCACCGGCATCGAAGTCCTGCTCTTTACCGGTAATAATGTCTTTCATACGCTCAACGTCATCAAGTGATTCGCAGGCTTTGACGTGCTTCATGATATTGTTGTATTCATCAGCTAGGATGATTGACTGCTTTTGATCAGCCAATGCTTGGCGTAACTCATCAACATCTTCATCTTTAATGTTGATAGCATCGCTTTCGACCATCGCTTTAATCTCTTGGCCAATAGGACCAATCTGCTTAACATCGGTAATTTGCTCAATCGTGACTAGCAATTCACTCGTATCGTAATACTCAATTACTGGTGCTTCAGCGGTTGGCTGCTTCTTAACACGGTTAAGTAGGGCAGACGCACCAGCATTGGTAGATTTAGGCGTAACGTTACGAGGAGCTTCGTTATTACCGCGGTCAGCCAATTCATCAGGGGTATAGACGCCTAAGATGACATCAGGACAGTGCAAACGGCTAAAGCGCTTGGCAGCCAAGTAAGCAAGTTGTTGTCTTGGATCAGCAGTCCATAGCGGTGAGTTGCGGACGGTACCAACCTGAGCCATGGTTAATGATAATTCGGTCGGCTCATCATCGCCTTTGAATGTCGCTCGGCAGATGACGCCCACATCGGTTGATTTATCATCTTTGGCCTTGACCTTTGACCAGTCACCGAAGTATTCAAACTTGATGCGGTCAGTGATAGGTGCACGGTTGTTGATAACAGCGATAACAAGCTGTGCCTCATACCCCAACGTGCCATTAACCAAGTGTGTTTTTTGTGCTACTGCGTATGGGTCCATACCCCAACGTAATGATTGGCCAATAATTGCAAAGCAGTCACCGACGTTACCTTGTAGATGCTTTGGCACAGTACAAGCGCCTTTAGCCATCATTTCAGCTAGGCGATGACACTTGTTAAAAAGATTGTCATCAAGTGTGATTTGCTGTGGTGAGTATTGCTGATCTTCCATTACTGCGATTTCATTATAGTTGTCCATGGCGTTATTCCTTGTCTTCGGTTGCGTTGATTAAATTTTGCTTAAGCTTTTCAGCCAGCCGCACTATCTCGTTTTCAAGAAGCTGTATTGCAGTGTCGTAAATGCGATCTATAATCCATTCAGACTGCAAATCGATAGCGATTTTTAATGTGCCACAATCTCTCAACAGACCTACCTGACCTGAATGACTAGGTATGAGGTTTATGCTAACCACTAACTCTTTATCATTTAGGCGCTTAACAGAGTTCTGCATATCTTTGATCAGTGTCTTTTTTCTCTGCACCATATCAGCTAGGTCCATGACATCAGCTTCATTGATTTTAGCTATATTGATACTCATCACTTAACCCTCATGACGCGGCTTTCGCTCTGCTTGTTGTACTTCTCAGCAAGCTCCGGCATGTCCTTTTTAAATTGGCTGCTGTTAAAGCGGTTGCTGGTTTGCACCTTGTAAGTAGCGACCACCTCACCATCTATTGCCAATGTCTCATTTTCTTGAATCTGACAAATCAGGTCGGTCTGGGCGAGCTCGAGCGCGGCTTTCACTTCCTTTTCTTTTGCCTTGAGTGATTCGTAATGCTCAAACACTTTGGCAACCTCACTATCCAGTGCGACGTCAAGCGTCGTATCAGGATTGTGGCGTGGGTATTTGTCTTTGGCGTTCTGCAGAGTAGTAGCATCAGGCTCGATACCGGCTAATACGTTATTGGTCCAGAAGCTTTCGGCCGCATCAAATAAGTAATCAATGAAGTCTTGATGACGTTCAATCTTGTACTGGCGGTATTTGTTGCCACCAATCAGCACAGCCATGTGGCAGACTTGCGTATCAGTTACGCCCATATACCACTGAGCTTGGCACTGGTACTGGTCTGGCACTTCGTCCGACTCCTCATTGCCCCAATTTTTACCAACGTACTCAGATGCGGTTTTAATCTCGACAATCTGATCAGTCGTCAGCTTGCCGTCTTTAAAGCGCACATTGCCTTTGATAGCTGGATTGATAATGGCGCGGTCAATGTTAGCGATGGCCCAACGATATTCGGGGTGGCGCATCAGGAAGTTAACGTTTTGAATCTTAAGGCCACTGCGTTTAGAGAATTCGCGCGCTACCGTGCCCTCGAGTACGGTGCCCCAGTATGCAAACTCGTTGGTTTCTTCATTCACCGGCTGCGTTTTAGACTGGTAGATATTGTAAGCAGTAGCGTAGGGCGATACACCGATAATGGCTGCTATGTCACTGCCGCCGATACCGCTTTGACGTAAATTAAGCCAATCTTCACGGCACAAATTCTTTGTGCTTATCGCATTGGCGTCTTTCATTTGTTCAAACTTGATTGCGGTTCCCATGGTTATTCTCTCCCGTATGCTTTTGCTAAAAATTGGTTGGCGTGTTTTGCATTCTGATATTCTTCAGATGCGTAGTAAGCGTCATTCTTATACTGCTTGTCAGTAGCAAGTGAAACTTCTAGTCTATGCAGGGCGTTGGCGTTTCTTTCGTTTTGTAGATCAACGTCTAGCGCACAGCCAGTTATTAGCATTGGCGCTAAGAGCGCGATGATTAAAAACTTATACATTGACCACCTCCGCCACAGACTTAAAGTTAATTTGGCGCTTATAGCGCTGAACAATTACACTTCGCGCCGCCATTTTGGTCGCGCCTTGAATGCGCTCACTGACATAAGAGCCGTCTATCACGTAGATTAATTCCCAAAGTTTCATAGCGACCCCCTAGCAATAGCTGCATGATAAGCAGACGTTTGAATTTGACTTGTAGACTGCTTTACTGTTGCAGCGTTTGCACATTGGTAGGGTTGGTGCTGGTGAAGTCTTAACCTTGTTAAAATCAAAACCCTCAAGTGCTGCCACTACGTTTTCCAGTACATTGTGATTTCTAGTTATATCTGTCATAATCTTTTCACTCCTTAGTGAGTTAAGAGCCCCTTTGATGTCGAGTCGGTAGGGGCTTTTTATTGTTTAAAATTTGGTACTACCGTTAATCCAGTAGTTGTTTAATCCCAAGTTGTTAAATAGTTTCGGCTAACTCGTTATTATCTGATGAATTAATATTACTACCAAAAGTAGTATAATGCAACTAAAAATAGTGATTATAACTACTTAAAGTAGTATTTACCTTTAACTTAAGGATTTACAAGCACAAAAAACCCGCTCAATGGCGGGTTGGATAGTATTGGCGCATACAAATACTTGCATACCTATCATGTCAATTCATAGTTGGTAGGTCTAGAATCGGTTCTGACAATCATCCGTTATAAGTAAAGGCATAGTTATGAGCTCTAAATTAATAGGTAGTGATTTAACGCGGGCAATGCTTGAACGTGGCGATAAACAAGTATGGTGTGCTGTAAGTAATGAGAGCGAGCAGGATGCTATAAACACTATTAAGAATGTAGATGGCAGATTTATAATGCACATCGTTTCTTTTGAGAATGAATGCTTCCTTTGTGAAGAAGAGGGTACTTGGAAGTATGCTATACCAATTAAAAAAATCCCGCTTACACAAGATGAGGTAGGATTATAAATTAGCTCTATAGAAGTTTATTGACACTAGACACCTAAACATTGGTCTCCTATGTAAATATTGATATTCATTTTAAAGAATATATATTAAGATATATTCTAAAATAGTATTTAGCACGTTTACTGCGAGGCTATGATTGTAAGTGCAAATTGTTAAGAGATCCTCTCTACAGGCTCGTTCGTTGAGCTTGATATAATAAGTAGTTGTTTGTTATGAGGTATCAGGATGAATGATGTAATCACAGGAAGTGATTTAACTCGTGCAATGCTACAAAATGGGCATAAAGGTATATGGTGTGCCGTAGATGACTGTAGTGATGAGGATGCTGTACTAGATTTGGTTAACAATGATTTTACAGCTTATATCATATCATTTTATGATGGCAAATTTTACTGCGAAGCTGGTATGGCTTGGTCATGTGCAGTACCAATCAAGATAAGCGTTATGACGCAAAATGATGTAGGGTTGTGAGAATTCATAAACATAAGTTAGATAGTGATTGATAAGAGCAGCATGCGGTGCTATGGTCGAATTTATATTATTCGATTATTAAGGTGGTAGCCTATGAAGCTTTGGTCAGCGTTTGTTGTATCTATGATTATGATGGCGCCAGTTATGCAAGCGAATGCTCAGAACTATCCTTGCTCTAAAAGCATGGGCGGTGTATCGCATTGCAAGAATGGTAAGTTTGTCTGTAATAACGGTAAGATTAGCCAGTCTAAGAAAGTTTGTACTGGCTAGGCTGTGATTTATACATGAGCGCTAAGAGCCCACTATAATAGTGGGTTTTTTATTGTCTGGAGTATTACTCAATACAGAGGGTTAAAATAGACTGCCAGCTTAAATAATGATGATCATAGTGGCAGTGGTTAAGGCGATCACTAGGGCAGCCGCTATTAATAAATGATATCTAAATTGAGACATTTATTGTTCCTTATTATTGATCAACGGATTCTATACCAATTTCTAAAGAAAACTATGTGACTTTATGGACTATAGAGTGAGGTATTAGTTGTAGCGGATTGGGTGAAGAGTAGGCAAGGAAAAACAATAAAACTTCGTGTCGCTACTCGAGTTTTGATGCAAGTTCGTGTATCATAGCAACCTAGAGGAGTAGTGCAATGAATATAGAAGCAGTAGATTTGTTCTGTGGTATCGGCGGCCTTACGGCGGGTCTTATAAAGTCTGGAATTAAGGTAAGAGCAGGGTACGATATTGAGCCTGCCTGTCGTCATGGCTATGAATATAATAATGACGCTGCTTTTGTCCATAAAGATGTAGCAGATGTCACAGCAGATGAGATCAGAGGTTGGTATTCTGAAGGTGCTATTCGTCTCCTTGCAGGCTGTGCTCCTTGTCAGCCTTTCTCTACATATAATCAAGGAAAAGATACTACCTTAGATAAAAAGTGGCCACTTCTTTATCATTTTATGAGATTAATTGAAGATGTAAAGCCTGAGCTAGTAACGATGGAAAATGTGCCAGATGTTACTAAGCATAAGGTATATCATGACTTCGTTTCTAAACTTGAAGAGTTGGGTTATACAATATCAGCGAACAGAGTAGACTGCGTGCAGTATGGTGTGCCGCAAACACGTAAACGCCACGTATTGTTGGCAAGCTTGGTTTCTAAAAAGATGGAATTGATACCACCAACACATGATAAACCGGTCACAGTAAGGGATGTGATCAAAGGTTTACCTGTCTTGTACTCTGGCAAGAGAAATAAAGAGGATTCTCTGCATGTATGCTCACAACTTAATGCTCTCAATATGAGGCGCATTAAGGCATCTAAGCCAGGTGGAACGTGGAAAGATTGGCCAGAAGATTTAGTTGCTCAATGTCATACTAAAGAATCAGGAAAATCTTATGGTGGAGTTTACGGTCGTATGGAATGGGATAAGCCAGCTCCAACGATGACAACTCAGTGCTTTGGTTTTGGTAATGGACGTTTTGGACATCCATCACAGCATCGGGCTATATCATTACGTGAAGCAGCAATCTTCCAGACTTTTCCAGAAGATTACCAGTTTTTTGATGGCGACTTTACTATTAAATCAGTTGGAAAGATGATTGGTAATGCGGTGCCAGTCCGTTTAGGTGAGATAGTAGGGTTAAGCTTATTAAGTATTAGGGTTTCTTAAATAGCGCTTGCTTTCTAGGAAATTATTGAGTCCATTGAAAACAGCTAGAAGGATAGCTTCTACATTGTCAAGCTTGCCTTTTAAAGACCCCACAACCATACCCTGACCACAACTTTCAAAAGATTCATTACCATGAGCTAGATTATTGCGTTTTAACTTTATTTCTTGTATAACTGATTTATTATACAAAAGCCTATCGTTTTCTTCTGTTGTATAGGGAAATGGCTCGAATCCATATTTATTACAGTATTCATTTATTATGTCAGCATCAATATTCCCACTAAATATTTTTTTCTTATCATACCCTAAGCTCATTATTGTTTCTCTCACATCAGCATTCCTTTTAGAGAAGTCGCTGACTTTTTCGTTACTTAAAGCTTTTTTAAAAGAAGTTAAAACAACTTTATGAATCTTTTCAGATAAATCAGTTATATCCACTCTTTCTATTGATATTGTTTCATGTATAGCATTAATGGCTTCTGACATAGTTGATTCTAATATATTGTAAAGCAGTAAATAGCTAGACGCTCTCAAAGTTTTTTGTATCTCTCTATTTACTTCTACTAAGTTAACGTCCTGCAATTTATTACTTATACTTTCTACACTTATTTTTAGAGAGTCGATATTTTCTTCTAATGAATTTTCTTCTCCATATTTTGCACTGAGTGCATCAATATCTACATACTGTATATCCGCAGATAATATTCCTAAGTCTAGTAGTAAATCATCTTTATCAATAATTAATTTATCACCAATATAATTTTGATCTATACTATTAACAAAATTAACATAGTTTTTAACCTCAGTTAATCGACTTAGGAATTCTACATAAGCAATTTTTAGGTGAACGTTATTGATTTGCATGATTGTAAAAATCCTGTCCTAAAATTTTATTCTTAACAAAGTCGATACGATTAATGACTTTTGGTCTTGAGTTACTTGCATCTGAACGCATCATTTTAAGAAAATCTTCATCTTTATATGCCCATTCAGTAGTGCTGGGACTTACATCTGGATCCTCATTTAATGCTAAAGAAGATCCTACAGCTGTAGCCTCAAATCTAATTCTTGACACTGATTTAGAGTTGCTAGATTTTCTAAAGCCATGTGCAAAATTATCTTTCACAAAAATAAGCATGTTCTTAAAAATATCTCTCATTTCTTGCTCAACATCTTTATTGAAAATTTTGTCATTCTCATCAACAAATTGGTTGATAAAATCAATTACACTATTGCTATTATTAGCTCCAAATTGACTATAGTTTTTTCTATATGCGAAAAATCTAAGTGCATACTCTTCTCTCTCACGCCGAGAAGATTTTGTTATACTCATCGGCGTCATTTCTTTATATAATGCATCGCTAGCCAAAACTTTAATAAGCTCCAGTGTTTTACTGTCAGTAGATCCGAATCTTTTCTCCATATTGGATAGTTTTGTTCCTCCAGTATTCAATCTGTCAAACATTATTCGTCGACCGTCTTCATCAATACGTTTTAGCTCAATCATTCTGATTGATGTTCTCAAAAACCTTCTTTGATTTATCATGGGTAAGTCTTTAAAGTACAAACCTTCTAGAGAAGGTAGTTTTTCTAGATTTACAAGTTTTAATTTATTATTAACATATGCATCAATAGTCTGTATTCTTTGTGCACCATCAACTACTTCAATACGACCATCAGCATCTTCTTTTTCCTCCTCATCAATATCTGCTACAAAAATATAGGGTATTGGGAGACCAATAAGAACCGACTCTATAAACAAAGACTGCTGTTTTTTAGTCCAGACAAACTCTCTCTGATAATCAGGAATAAATATGTCTTGTGTGTCATTACTTGAATCAAATTTCAAGACTAAAAACTCAAGTGTGTATTCCTTAATATCAAAATCAAAAAGCTTTTGATTTTCTTTAATTTCTTTTGATATTAGATCTGATTCGGGGATACCGTCTAATGTTAATTGTAATCCACTCATAAAATACCCTTTTTCCGTTAGTTGTATTATATTTACTTATCAGACTGCTTCAAACCTAATGGACCTTTGCTCACCACCCACTAATCCCAATCCAACGCCTCACACACCCTCAATCTTATCCAACTGCTCATCACAAACCCTTAATCCAATCTCTCTAGCTTCACTCAAATCCACCCCAGTCTTAACTCTGTAAGGCACGTTTGGCGTTATACCTGATAGCTTAATAGTATTGGCAGCAGCCTTGTTAAGCGGTGTACCAACATAAGATTCATCAGTAAATCCTACGGGGTTAAAGAATACTCCACGACCAAGCTCTACATGGTACGCACAGGATATCTCCCCGCTAGTCGTGAATGGGTATGGCGTATAGTGATCGCCATACCAGTCGCTCTCACTTACGGCTACAAAGCCTGCGCCGTAGCTGTCATCCTGTGGAGTGGCGCAGGCTGCTAGGACAAGTATGGCTGCAGCTAGTATTAATTTCCTCAAGAGTGAAATCCTTTTCTAATAGTCTGAATTTATTAATCCCAATCCAGCGCCTCACGATACACGCACCATCCCAATGGCGGCGTGTCGACTGGCTTGGCATGCTTTAAGAAGTGGCAGATCCAGTGGTATTCGTATGGTTTCATAGCGACCTCATCTATACCTGGTTACTTTGCTGTCAACGATACCAACAAGCATACATTCACCCATAGGCACTATCTTTTGATCAGGCCAGTCTGGATTCAGTGGCTTTAGGTACATGTCTTCAGGACCATTACCCATGATCAACTGCTTAAACGTGGCCTGCTTATCATCGGTGCAGTGGATAACCACTAAGTCGCCATCTTTCAAATCCCATGGAGATATCTCAGGCTCTACATAAATAATCTCATCGGGTTTAAATTCAGGCCACATGCTGCGCCCCTGAATGATCAATCCAAATGCGCGCTTAGATAAGTGCTGTGGTCGTGGTATCCAATCGATCACATCATCTATCGTTACCGGCATCACATCTGAAAAACTACCAGCCGCCACCCAACTGATTACAGGCACATAGCCGTCCATTCCATAATCAACCGGAACCCTGTGTGCCTTGAGGGTCATTGGGGTTTGGGGTGCTTGGAGTACTACTGCTTTGCATGGTTTTGATCTTGGCTTTCAGATCGCTAACAGTAGGCTTTTCTTCTGGAAGCTCGCCATAGTGAAGATACCCAGACGACGTACCTAAAGCCTCACTTATATCTTTCAGACCTTTACTTCTAGGCTTGGCAAATCCCTCGCAATACCGCCTGATCATTTCGTAACTGATGCCTGTTTTGTCGCTCAGGGCATTCTTATCTAGGTCATTCTCTTTCATCAGCTTAACAAGTCTTTGCGCAAAATCCGGATGCTTAACTTCTAGTTCACTCATTTATTGCTACCTCCAGTAGTAAATTACATTCTAAGTCATAAGAGCTCTTGCGTCATCACTATTAAAAGTAGTATAGTTACTACTTAAAGTAGTATTAAGGAGCTAAACATGATTTCAAAAACCCCTTTAGAGCAAGCTTTCGATATTTTTGGCAATCCTGCCCAGCTTGCTTATGCACTTAACATCACGCCTTGGGCTGTCTATAAATGGAACGTGAATCGTCCACCTAAAGATCGTTGTCTAGATATCCAAGACTTAACTAATAGCCAAATAACCGCTGAGCAGTTACGCCCTGATGTCAATTGGGACTATGAGCGCAAACAGCTAAAACTAGCTCAAGCAACAGAGGAAGCCTAACTATGTGCCAAAAAACAGTAACTGAATTATCGCCAGAATACCGTGGGAAAGCACGGGAAATAAGGAATGCCATTTCCCAGTGCATCCTTACTGGCACTCAAACAAAGATTACCGAAGTATCAGGCGCGGATAAAAACAAAGTAGGTCGATTTGTTGGGCCCGACCTTGATTTGATTGCAACCATGTTTGCGGTATTGGGCTTAAAGGTGGTGCCTGAAGATTACATCTACTGCGATCCTGAAATCGTCGATGCCACTGCTGTATTTTTCCAACACGCAGCAAGCTCCCCTGATTTTATGCGTCGATTGCTATCAGGGCATTCATTACCAAAGGGGGTTTTATGAAATTCAATGAGCGTACAGCCAGTATCGAATTGGCGCGAACCATCGAACAAAACAAACAGGACGATAGACGAGTGCAAAACATGGAAACAGACAAAAAAGAGAAAGACCGTAAAGATTCGGTAAACATGAAGTTTTGGCACAGCATCAAGCAAGTAGTTTTTGTGATCGCTTGTGCAGCAATCGTCATCTACACATTAATACATTTTGCATGAGGTCGGTATGTTTACCAGTCAATCAGCAATCAAACGGTTTGATAGAGAGCATGGCATTAAGCGGCTCACAGCAATGGATAACACTGGCCTTTACTGTCATAGCAATAATTACAGCAAAAAGACCAAGCAGAGCCTCTTAGCGCAACAAGCCAAGATCGTTAAGAAGGCAAAATCTAAGCAATAAAAAAAGCCCTAATCAGAAGCAACTGATTGGGCTTTCACTACTTAAAACTTGTACCAAGAATTGGAGTATGACATGAAACTATCAGCCATTCAACAAAATAAAGATTTGCAGAAGGTAGTTAGCTGGAGTGTTGGAAGCGTGACTCAGATGACAAGCAGAGAAATTGCAGAGCTAACAGGTAAGCAGGTCAAGCATGTAAACAGAGATGTATTGTCGATGCTTGACGAGCTGAGTTTAGATAAGTCCAAATTTGGGCGCATCTATTTAGACGCTTTAAACCGCCAGCAAACTGAGTACGTTTTAGATCAGGAACTCACTTTTACCTTGGTCACTGGTTACAGCATCCAGCTAAGAAATACTGTCATTAAAAGATGGTTGGATTTAGAGCAACAAGTGGTGTCACTGCAAACCGAGCTAAACAAATGGTGCGCTAAAGAGAGTTGTGACAAAGCTATTGGCTCGCTACACGGTAAAGGTCTAGCAGAACGCAAAAAGACCAAGCATCTAAATACAACAACCATAGACGGCATTCTAAAGAAAATGCAGCTAAAACTAGAAGTATAAGGGGCAGTGTGATGCATTACATCAATCACAACTTTACAGATTGGGATTTTGACACTAAGCACATGAACCGCATCGAGAAAACTATTTATCTTGATTTGCGGTCTCTTTATTTCTCTACTGAGAAGGCAATTGATGCTAGCGACATGAAATTACTTGAACGCAGAATGTTAGTGACTGACGAAGACGAAAAACAAGCGTTAGCGTTTGTGCTGAAAGATAAATTTAAAAAGATAGGCAAATATTACAAGTGTGCAGCGTGGGATAAAATAATCAAAGACTACAAGTACCAAGAGGTAGTAACGGCTGTAGGGGATATGGCCAAACGATTAAAAGCCAATGGTGAAGCTATTCAAGCAGATACGGGCACCGCAGCCATCAGAGAGCTTTATATAAAAAGCTTCGGTCATGACAAGCTAACGCGCATCGCTAACGGCACTAACGCTGATACTAACGAAACGACTAACGATACTAACGAAAGAGCTAACGCCCTTACTAACGCAGAACGCCAAGCCAAATCTACAGCAGAGCGTAAACATATGGTTGATAGTCTTAAGGGTATTGGCAAGTCAGTAACTCTCAGGACAAGCGTAGCAACGCTTAGAGAGTTATACGCTGATAATTTTAATAATAATGATATGAGTAAAAGCGCTAACGAGATAACTAACGCTAACGGCACTAACGCTGATACTAACGAAACGACTAACGATACTAACGCGAAAAAAGACGCTATAACCAATAACCATAAACCATTAACCAATAACCATAAACCATCTAATAGTAATAATAATAGCGCGAGTGATTTTTCGGTGATTGATTCGATTGCAGATTGGATTCATCCAGAGCTAACTGAAATTAATACCATGCTCATGCTAGGAGCACCACCAGTACCAGCCATCAGTCAAGCAGACTACGATTATCAATTGACTAAATTTAAAAACTACTACGCTGAGGAAGAGCAAAAGGGTTCATACATCAGGACTGAGGGTAGACGCAAGGATGTGCTCACGGATTGGATCAAGCGAGATTACATCCGTCAGCAGAAAATCAAAGCACAGTCACAGCCAGCTAGATTTAACATCGACGACGAAGATTGGACCCAGGCCAATAAACCGCCAGTAGATGACTCATACCATCCTAGCCACAGCAAACCAACGAAGCAGGCCAAGCAGGATCCTAATACCTCAGTGGTGGTAAACGGCCTTTGGAGAGAGCCATTGCCAAACATGAGCGTGCAGCAGACTTACGATCATATCAAGCAGCATCAGATGCCTGGTGAAATGCAGGACGAAGCATACGACAGATTGTTGAACCAGATGCAGGAGGCGGTATGAGCGATATAGATATTGGGCGTGGTGCTTGGAAGTTTGAGCGTTGGCTCGACAAGCAAAAAACTGAAAAAGAGATAGCCGATGCTGAATATAAAAAAGCTCACCCAGACCGCTATTTTGTCGCGTTTATCAAACTTGATATGCCTCGCTCAACTGCACCAGAACACCTGTGGCCTAGATTTATTAACGAGACATTTCTATTCGAGCAACCTGATATGCCAGCACTAGACGATGTTATTGCTACCGCTAAAAAAGCATGGGGCATTGCAGACAGGATCGAGGTGCTGAATTTTTATGAAATGAATGAGATTGATTACAAGACTTTTTTAGGTGATGAATCGGGCTGGACAGTTATTGAGGAGTAAGGGGTTGTGAGCAAACTAAAAGACAGCCGCACAGTCGAACAAACCCAATGGCTAAAAATGCGTGACGATGCCAAAGCAGGCAAAACCAATTCAGCAATCAGGTTTAATAATTCAGCGCTCACGGTAGATGGACAGCTTTGCATAGGTATGACGCACAACATTAAGTTAAGACGTTACTCATGCACATACTTGCAGACAGACGGTGTAAGGGATTTTGGAGGGGCATGCAGTTGGGGTATTGAGGGCGGATCACTTGATGGACTGAGCGATTTGAATTTAAAGACTATTCAGAATGGGGTAAGGACGATATGACCATAGCAAAAATTGGCATCGATACGGGCACCAAGACAGACATAGCGGTTTGGCAAGACGGAAAGCTGCAATCTGTAGAGTCGATGACCATCACCAAAGCCATGCGCAAGATACTGGCTCTTTATCCGCACAAGTACACCAAGTTATACATCGAAGATGCGCGCAAATGGGTTGGCTTCAGCGGCAAGACCAAAACCACTGATGCAAGATTGCAAGGTGCCGGTAGTGTTAAGCGTGATGCCAAGATTTGGGAAGATTGGTGCAAAGAGCATGATTACGAGGTGGTATTCGTCAAACCAATGGGTAAGGGCCTTAAGAAATCAGCGGAAGATTTTAAGCGTATTACCAAGTGGCAAGGCAGAACGAATGAGCACAGCAGGGATGCGGCCATGATCGTATTTGGCAGATAACAACGTATAAAAAAGTATATCGATAAATTAAATTGAGGACTCAAAATGACCAACCTGCTAGCTAAAAGATTCGGTACCAGTCCACGCTTAGAGTTACTCAGTGGTGGATGGCTCAAGCAAGGACTAGGCGCTAAGACCGTTAAGTTTGATATTGGGCAGGGCGGATTGCCTCCTGAGGTGAACTGGGAGGATAAAGCAGCTGCCATTGCATTGATCGAGAGTTGTCACGCTAAAGCGCTAGCGTCTTTGTTGGTTTGGGGTGATAACGCATTATGGGACTGGTCAGAGCCGTTTGATATGGTCGTCAATTATTTAGCAGCTCGAATGATAGCTAGATGTGCAGAGGACATGCGAGAAGCACCAAGAGGCGGTAAGCATACCTTAGACGAGTTAGCGTCGCTTGTAGCACGTATGACATTGCATTTTGAGCTATATCAGTTATGGACTATCTACACGGTCGAGGGACGATTGCTGTTTAGTGGGATAAAAATGAATGACCGCACGTATAGCAATCATTTCTTATGCTACCAACGCCAGATGTTGGAGGACTTGGAGGATTTAATGAGGTTGATTAATAATGATGTTGAAGATTATAGGTTCAATTTAGAGGAAAGCGGTGAGATATAGTTAAAAGTGATATTGGCGGCAAGCTGCAACTCCATATTAAAAATAATAGTGATGATGTCATTAGTTTGTCACATCAAAAACCTAATATAGCGAATTATAAATTCCTGAGCAGAACATTAAGAGTTAGCTGGCATAGACAATCATTTTTAAACTTAAAAGGGTAAGAAGATGTTCGATATGAAAAAGCAAAATGATGTACAAGTTAGCCCGCAAGGTTTTGACGCTATCATGATGTTAGCAATCACTACGGTCACAGACGACATTGGTAGTGCGCCTGATGTTGATACGCCATTATTTGATGAGGCTCACGAAGCTTATTGTGCCGAGCTTTTTCAGAATATTGTTGGATGGCAGGAACAGAACAACCGAGCCCGATTATCTAATACCAAGGCTGCCCAAACCTACATTTATGCTAAGCGTGAAGCATTGATAAAGGTTGCAGAGACAAGACTCTATAACGCACTGCATAAAGGCGATTGTATTAGTGAAAAAATGATGTAGCAGCATGCCAAACAAGTTGATAGTTTTGGAGGATTTAATAAAAAGAAAGCAAGGAAGAGCGTGTTTGTCTAAGGATATATGATATAACTTGACCCACGCCGCACTGCAGTGTTATATTTTCTATACTGGTATTAGTGTAGCTATGCAAGTCCTAAACGAAAGATAACTCTCCGGTTCTTTCGTTTTTTTTATGTTGAGATTATACGTGATAAAACGTATAGTTGAACGCTATTGCTCAAAGCAAGTTGATAAAATTAATAAGCTGAAAAATGAAAATTTAGATGCATGCTTAGTTGATAGTAGTTACATAGATAGCTTGGCTCACCATCGCCGTAAGCAGCGAATAGTCATAGCGACGACAAAATATAATACCGCTATTGATTTGTTCTTAAGAGATTCGAAGTTTGAAAAAATAGAAGTGGAATTATAGTAATAAGCCTTATCTAACCGATAGGGCTTTTTTAATGCCTGATTGATTTAGTCACAATCAGCACATGCCAAAGTGATACCAGCTAGCAGATGACGACTGCAACATACGATGAGCTATCAATTATCATCTGATTTGCATGTGATGATGATGCGAGTTGATAGCACCTTTTTTGCCCGATACCGGAAATCTGATATCGGGCTTTTTTACGTCTACGATTTAGCAGGGATTGCTATGTGTGATTTATCAAACGCTGAAGTATTCAATCGTTGGAAGCACTCGAAGAAGAAAACTGCCAAGGATTACTGGTATGACTTCTTAAAGAGCAGAGCTGATAGAAACTATCCAGGCGCTGAAGAATATGTGAATAAAATGTATTTAGTTAAATAACCAGTTTGCCCCGCCTTGATTGGTCCGGGCATTTTTTATACTCGCTGATTGGAGGTGAGTATGTTAGCAAGACCGATACCGCCAAATGACATGCCATCGTTCCTAGCGGCACCTGAGATACATGAGTGGCTGAAAGACACAATCTTAAATCCTGAGCATGAGTGGTTCAACTGTGACCATGAGCATTTACTTGATTATGAGTTTCATGAGATCTCTTTTTTATGGGCCCAAGGCGAATACATTAAACAAGGCAAGCAGATATTAGGGCAATGCGAAAAAGTCATGGTGATGGCCGGTGGTTGGAAGAAAGCACGTCAGGAAATGTGGTTTGAAGATACGTTGGGCGCGGTACCGGATTATTTAATTACTTTAGATTCTAATTATTGCCGTGACTGTACAGACTCAGAGTTTGCCGCATTGGTAGAGCATGAGCTGTATCACATTGTGCATAAGGCAGATATGTTTGGTGACCCTGCATTTAGATCAGACGGTAAGCCGGCACTAGATATGACCAGTCACGATGTTGAAGAGTTCTTTGGAGTCGTCAGAAGATATGGCGGCGATGAAGCGGTTAGACGAATGGCTGAACTACAAGATTGTGAGCCTGAGATTAAAGGCTAGTTTGTTATACCACATAATACGAGAGGCAGAAAATGGCAACGCTTAACAATAAGGTTAAGGCCTATATTGTTCAAGGTCTAGCCACATACATGACACCCTCAGAAGTAGTGGATGCCGTCAAACAAGAATTTGATATAGAAGTAACACGACAACAGGTATCTTCTTACGAGCCGGGCAAAGCTGCTGCAGTTAATTTATCGCAAAAATGGAAGGACCTATTCAAGCAATTCCGTGATGACTTTAACAACGATATTCAAGCGATACCAGTTGCTAATAAGGCTTATCGATTAAGTGTTCTTAATAAGATGGTTGCTGATTCAGTGAAATCTAAGAATAGACCGTTGGCAGCAAGTTTGCTTGAGCAGGTAGCTAAAGAAATGGGTGAGGTGTTCACTAATAAGCAGAAACTAGACCATCAGTCGAGCGATAAGAGCATGACGCCAACTATCAACAATTTCAACGGTGACGCTCAAGCAGCAAGCCAAGCCTATCAGGATATTATGGGTGGTAAATAATGCCTATCCCTTTTGCATTCGATTTTAAAAATCCTGATTATGCACAGGTGTTTGAATGGCGCATTGAGCGATTGCAGCGCATTAGACAAAACCCTGAATCATTGCCCGCATTAAAAGCATTTTACAAAGACAATCCAGCGCAATTTATTATTGATTGGGGTGTGACATATGACCCGCGCAACATTGAGCGCGGCTTACCGTCATACATACCGTTTCTGCTATTCCCTAAACAAGAAGAATGGATTCATTGGTTGATGGACGGTTGGAAGTTGCAAAAACCGTCCATTACGGAGAAGACACGCGATATGGGTATGTCGTGGCTCATGATGGGCTTGTCATGCTCGCTAGGACTGCATAACAATGGCTTATCAGTCGGTGTTGGTAGTCGCAAAGAGGAGTACGTTGATCTAATTGGTAGCCCTAAAGCGCTATTTGAAAAAGGTCGTATGTTTTTAAGTGGATTACCGCCTGAGTTTCGCGGCGGTTGGATTCGTGAAAAACACAGTCCTTTTAAACGAATTATACTCCCTGAAACTGGCAGTGTGATTACTGGTGAAGCGGGTGACGGCATTGGTCGTGGTGATAGGGCGTCATTATATTTTGTGGATGAGGCAGCGTTCTTAGAGCGTCCGCATTTAGTTGATGCCTCGTTATCTGCTACTACCAACAGTCGAAATGATATATCTACACCCAATGGCAGTAATAACTCATTTGCCTTACGCCGTCACAGTGGACGCATTCGTGTGTTTACATTCCATTGGCGCGATGATCCACGTAAAGATGATGCTTGGTATAACAAACAGTTAGATGAGCTTGACGCGGTAACAGTAGCGCAAGAGATTGATATTGACTATTCAGCATCGGTTGAAGGTGTATTGATACCGTCAGCATGGGTGCAATCTGCTATCGACGCTCACAAGAAACTGGGCATTACTATCAGCGGCAGTAAGATTATGGCGCTTGATGTGGCGGACGAAGGCATTGATAAAAACTCTATCGCTGGTCGTTATGGCGTGTTGCTTAACAGCTTGACTACTTGGAGTGGCAAGGATTCAGATATATTTGCTACATCAAAAGAAGCTGTTGAGGCTACCGCTGATAGTCAGTCAGAATACTTTTTGTATGACGCTGATGGGTTAGGCGCAGGAGTAAGAGGCGATGCTAGGGTAATTAATGAGCAGCGCACAGGTCTGCCTGATGTTGTCGCCCACCCATTTAGAGGTTCAGCCGGTATTTATAAGCCAGAGCGTGAAGATATATTAGGTAAAAAGAACAGCGATGCTTTTGATAACTTCAAAGCTCAAGCAGGATGGGCGCTACGCAAGCGCTTCTTAATAACTCACAGGGCTGTCACTGACGGTACTGCGTTTCATCCTGATGAGATTATTAGTATTGATAGTACGCTCGACGAACTTGCTACGCTAACTACTGAGTTATCACAGCCTACCTACGCAAAAACCAATGCGGGCAAAATACTAATCAATAAGAAACCAAAAGGCACACCGTCGCCAAACCGCTTCGATGCGGTGATGATGGTATTCGCTGACAACATGGTTGAGAAGAAATCCACTAAACGACATAGAGCCACAGCTGGCAAACGGACGTACAGATGACAGACATGACTAAAAAGCCGCGTTACCGTGTCAAAGCTGGCGGCACACTGAGCCAAGAGCAAGCGATTGATTTACGCGGCAAAATGTTTTATCAACAGCTCATACGCCAAGATACTGACGAGATACTTAAAAAAGCCGGTGTCAGTCGCTATGCGCTTAAGACGCTACTTACTGACCCTGATATTGACCAAGCGGTTGATAGACGTACAGAGGAGTTAACAAGCTCGCTTTATACGTTGATGCCAAGCGAAGGCAAGGTTGCTGAATTTATCTATGAGCAATTAGATTTGCATCTTGAGCCGATATTGCAGGGCGTGATTGACAGCAAACTATACGGCTATGATGTCGCTGAAATGGTATGGGGGCAAGACGATAAAAAGCGCAACGTCGTCACTAAGATGATAAGTAAGCCTATCGATTGGTTTGAGCCTAAAGCCAACGGTGATTTATTGTGGTATCCAAACGATGGTAGCAAAGCAATCACGGTTAGCGACCAAGTTGATTATCAGTATCGCTACTTATTCCAACAGCACAAGCCGACTTACTTAGAGCCTAAAGGTAAGTCACTGTTAAGCCGTGTTTATTGGCTACATTACTTCAAAACTAATGGTTGGCGTTTTTGGTCTAAGTTCTTAGAGCGTTTTGGTTCGCCGCTACTGATCGGTAAGACTGACGCCAATAGCGAAGATGACGCGCAAGATTTTGCCGATGCATTGCTGGCAGCCCATAACGCTGGTGTCGTCACTGTCGGTATCGATGAAGATGTAACTGCTGTAACTGGTGGCAGTCATGGTGAAGCATTCGTTGCTTATAACGATGTTGCCAAGCAAGGTATTACGACTTATCTGTTAGGGCAAACGCTGACAAGTGGCACAGATGGCGGCGGTACTTACGGACAAGGAAAGATACACCAAGAGCAGCAAGAGATTATCTTCAACTCAGACCGTAAGCACGCGCTTAAAGCGGTACAGCGTTTTATTGACATCATCTGTTATGCGAATGGCTATGAAGTGCCTGAGTTTAAATGGATTGCTAAAAAGGTAATTCCAGTTGACCAGTTAGATGCCGATAAAAAAGCATATGACATGGGTTTGCGCTTCAACAAGTCATACTTTGTTGATGAGCTTGGTTATGAAGAGCGCCATATCTCACACGTTGAAACGTTTGGGAGTGCGACCACATTGCCGATATCAGCCAAGGCTAATTCGTTTGCCAGTCGAACATGGTTGCCGTTTAAAGCTGCTGACAGTGATAGTGAGTTTACCGACGAACAAATGGAGCTTGAAGCAGTCGCAGATGATGCGCTAAATGAGAGCGTACAGCCGTTTGATACTAATGCGGTGCTATCAGCTATCGGTGACGCTACTGATGAAAATGAGCTACGTGAGGCGCTATTTAATCTATGCGGCGATGGATTGGCTGAAAGTGAGTTTACTCAGTTGGTTAATACTGCGTTGATGGTCGCTGATGTGCATGGTTTTGCTGATGAATCGAGTGAGGTTTGATATGGATAACTGGCTAAGAATAGATAAAGCCACCCCCGCCGAAAATGGCAGATATTTGGTTTTGTATAAAAACCCTAGTCGTGTTGAAATAGCAAAGTTTGTTAATCAAGAATGGTTTGCTGTTGAGAATGGTAATGGGCAGACTATAAACGCTGGTATTTCCCACTGGCATCCGCTACCTGATTGGCCTAAAGAGGCATAATAATGGCAACGACAACAGCAGGATTTGACGTACAGTTTATCGAAGCCATTGCTTACGCTTTAAATCGTGAGGTGGTTCTACCCGATAATTACTACAACGTGATGACACCTATACAGCGTCAGCAAGCGGTATCTATCGCAGGGCTAGCACAGACTGAGCAGATTAAGCACGTAATGGGCTTGGTTAACAATGAGCTAGTCGATGGCGGTACATTTGCAGACTTTCAAAACGCAGTTAAGGCGGGCGATATTAATATCAATCTGCCAAAGCATCGGTTAGATAATATCTTTAGAACGAATATCCAAGGCGCTTATGGTCGTGGTCGATGGTATCAGCAGCAACAGAATAAAGATGAACGCCCTTATTTGATACGCGATGGCATTAACGACAATAGACAAAGTTTGGCGCATAGAGAGTTAGACCAAATTGTTAGGCATATTGACGACCCATTTTGGCAAAAATACTACGCTCCTGATCGGTATCGTTGCCGTTGTGTCATGCGGGCATTAACTAAGGAGCAAGCGGAAGCGAAAGGGATAACAACCGATATCTCTCTACCTAATCCTCCATTAGCTGATGGTTGGATTGGTGGCACACCTGCGCAGTACACAGGCAACATGAATCAACTGGTCAATAAAACAATAGCAGAGCTTGCTATCACGTACTACAAGCAGTCAGGTGCGATATTGGCGGCAAGACAGCGTATCGAGTCAGCTATCACAGCAATGTTGGCACAGCCGATACCTGAGCTTGCCGCGATGATTGATGAGGCTAAAAAACTGGTTGAGGAGCAAGGCGCATGATAAGCAAATCACGAATACTCAGAGCCATCGTGCTACTGATAGATATAGCCGTCGTCACTTACTCAAAGCGACGTAAAAAAGATGATATTGATGTATCTACGCTTGAACTTGAAATAAGTAGCAATGGAATTAAGGCACGCGCCAGACCTCCACAGAATTAAACCAAGCGAATTACACCAAGCCTTTACAGAAATGTAAGGGCTTTTTTAATGGGTGAACACAAATGATTAAAACCATACTAAATAGAATTTTAAAGCCTGAGTTTGTCTCAATAGGTTCGATGGTTATTAAAACCAGTTTGATTAAGAGTGCTTACATCGATTACGAAGACAACACTATTCGTTTATCAATCGATGATGATTTTTTAGATAACGAATTATTTACCCTTAAGTGTGACTCTAAAGAGCATGCACTAGAAACATTCAAACAGGCATTCAACCCTTTTTTTAAGGGACGTAAATTATGAACTTACAAGCAAAGATTAAGCGCGATATTAAACGTCATGAACTTATGGCTTGTCATGACTTACAAGCTGAGGTGGACGCTATCAACTTTAAAGCGCTGTCTAGTTCAAGCAATGGTGATGAACCTACTTATACAGTAGTTGATGGCGTAGCGACGATCGATGTGCGTGGTCTGCTAGTACCGGAAACCTCAAGCGATTATCGCTCATGGGGTGTAACAGGCTATGCAAACTTAGCGGACTACGTTCAGCAAGCTAATGACGATTACACGGTGACTAGCATTGTCTTAGATATTGATAGCGGCGGTGGTTATGTCGCAGGTCTTGACGGTATCACTGAGACTATCTACCAGTCTGCAAAACCGATTGAAACGTTTGTAAGTGGTGATATGGGTTCAGCTGCTTACTGGCTGGGAGTGAGCGCAAGCAAGGTCACAGCATCCAAGAAGTCATTCATCGGTAGTATTGGCGTTTATGGCGACCATGCCGAAGAATCAAAGGCGCTAGAAGATGCGGGTATCAATATAAAGCGCTTCCGTTCAGGTAAATGGAAGGGTGCATTTAATTGGTTTACTCCATTATCTGCTGAAGAAGAAACACGCCTACAAGACGGTATTAATGAGTCAGCAAATATATTTTTTAATTATGTGGCAGCACAGCGCAACGTTGATGCTAAGACAGTAGCAAGTTGGGAAGGTGATTTTTTCACAGCCGTTAAAGCCAAAGAATTAGGTCTAATTGATGCGATTGCGGATAGCGTAGCAGTGTCAAGCAGTACCAAACAGAGCAACAATAACCCCGAGGAGTACGACTTGAACGAACTTGAGAAAGCGCAGGCTGAAATCGCAGCGCTAAAAGCCGACAAGGTGAAAGACGAGCAAGCTATTGCTGCTGCCAACGCTAAAGCTAACGCAGCACAAACGGCATTAGCTACAGCGCAAGCAGCAACCCGCCAAACCGCTATCGATAAGTTGGCTGCTGATACTGGTCGCACGTTTACTGATGAGCAAGTGACCGCGTTTAAAGCGATGGACAATGCGCAGTTTGCTGTTGCTGAGTTTATGGCAAAACCAGTTGAGCCAGTAGCACCAAAGCTGCCGGACGGCTTGGATAAAGAGCAAGCAACCAATGGCCGTGAAAGTGGCGAAAGTAAAATCATGGCAGCAGTAGCAGCCGCAAAAGCACAAGGAGCTAAATAATGGTTGATTTCACTTATACAACCGAACAGCCGTTACCAGTTGATGTGACGCCTATCACCGATAGCGTTGTACCGACTACGGCAACCGCATATCACAAAGGCGACCTGCTTATTATCGCTGCTGGCACCAACGTGGCGACTCATAGCGATAGCTCAACTGGTGCACAAGCTGATTGGCACGTTATTTGTCTCACTGATGTGACCGCTGCACAAGCGACCGAAAAACTAGCAATGGGCGTTGAAATGCCTGTTTATGTGGCTGGTAAATTCGATGTTGCAGGTGTCAAGCTTAATGGTGTAGCACTCACTCCAACTCAAAAGCTAGCAGCGCGTGCGTATGCTAATCGCTCAACTAAAATCACGCTTAGCGTAGTTAAATAGGAAAATAATTTATGGCTACTTTTAATATTGAAGATGCGCAAATTGATACCGCATCATTTGAGGAGCTTGGCGCGGTCTATGACCTAAGCAAGCCAGTTGATACTTTTTTCCGTGACCGTTATTTCGGCAATCCGATTTATCTAAACGGTGAAGATAAAGTGCCAGTAGGCGATATCAAAACCTACATTCCATTAGCCCCTGCTGTACTACCAACCGCGCAAGGTCGTGTGATTAAAGATAAGGTGCAGTTGAGTGTTGACTATATTCCAGCACCTTACTTTAAGCCTGCATGTGTCGTTGAGCCGTTAAGTAAAATTGACGCTAAGATGCAAAAGCTATTGCAGAATATGCGCGTCATTGCGACTAATGCCGCAGGTGTGCCACCGACTATGCAAGACGAGTGGGAAATGGCAGCCGCCGTGTCTTACTGGACTATCCGCCAGTCACTAGCAGCGCGTGTCACTATGATGTGCCGTGATGCTTTACTGTACGGCAAAGTGGTTGTGCAAGGTGATGATAACGCGGGTGTGACTGTTGATTTTGGTCGCCATACTGATTTGACTTTTAACCCGCTTGTCGCATGGGATCAAGTAGGTGCTACGCCTTATAAAGACATTCGTAAGATTGTTAAAAACTTGGTCAAGCATGGCAAGCGCCGCCCAGTTGATGCGCTCATGTCTAGCCGTGTGTTTGATGCGATGTCAGACGATAAAGAGCTTAACGATAAATTCACGGCATCAAAAGACACTAATGCGACCCGTGTTTTTGACGGTGGGTTTGGTGGCGAAACTACTGCCTCTCTACGCGGTACTTTAGACGGTATCAACTTTTGGACATATGACGCTGAGTTTGAGAAAGAAGATGGCACCAGTGAGCTGATGGTTCCTGAAGATGGTTTTTGGCTTATCTCTGAGCTTGCCAATCCGCTTTACTATTGCATGATTAAGCATCGTAAAAACCCTGCTAAGTTAGCAATGGAATTGATGCCGTACCATGTGTTTAGCGACGACCCATCAGTAGATAAGTTTATTGCTGATTCAAGTCCATTGCCAGTAACTATCAATAAAAATGGCGCTTGTGGTGGTACTGGCTTTATTACCCTTTAACAAACCTTTAACTTTAATCAGCCCTGCTAACGCGGGGCTTTTTAATGGAGATCATAAAATGTCAAAAGTTTATATCGCAAAAAACGCTATCGGTCAATTTAACGCTGGTGAAGAAGTTGCTGGTCTGACTGATAAAGACCGTATCAATTACTTGCTGAGCATTGGTGCCATCGTTGAGCAAGGTGGCGAAGATGACACTGGTGAAGGTGACGAAGTGGTCAAACTTGACGGCTTATCAAACGATGAGCTGAAAAAACTGCTTGATGAAGAAGGTATCAAGTACAACAAGTCTGACGACAAGAAAACATTGATCGCATTATTTCCAAAGGACTGATTATGTACGCGACTCATGAAGACCTAGTTAATCGCTTTGGTGCATTGGCAATCGGTGAGCTTGAGTCGATGCACAATGACGGCTTGCTTGCGGTTACCAATGCACTGTCTGACGCATCAGAGAAGATGAACAGCTACTTATCAATACGCTATCGAACGCCACTCAATAAGACTGAGCATTTGAAACTGGTGTGCGCTGATATTGCTCGCTACTTGCTTTATATGAACGAGCCGACCGACGAGGTTGAAGCACGTTATAAAGAAGCGCTTAAGTGGCTGCAAGATGTGGGTGCAGGTAAAGCCAATGTTACGTTTGCGGAGCCATTAACTGATGACGAGCAACAATCAACGTACATCAGACCCGCTGTGCCCATCGGTGATAGCTATCGTGGTCAAGTATTTGGTGATGATGTGTTTGCCAGGATGCCAGGCATGAACTGAGGTCATTATGATTGATGCAAACTTATCAGGTGGTGACGAGATAATCAGACGACTAGGCGCTTTGTATTTTGATAATCAAAAAATGCAGAAGTTTAGCCGGTTGGCTGGCGCTGAAATGGTACATCAAACTGAGGAGCGCTTTTACAATCAGCACGACTTAGGGCGTCAACCGTGGATACCGTCACAAAGAGCAATTGCCGATCAAGGCAAAACTTTGCGTGATACTGGACGGCTCATGGCTTCACTCACTTATATTGCGCTGCCTGATGGCGTCAAGTGGGGCACAAACGTAGTGTATGCAAAAGCGATGCACTACGGGCTACCTTATCGAAACGTCACGCCTAGACCGTTTATAGGTATGAATGACGACGACAGAGCCAGTGTGCTTAACATTATTAATCGAATTATGGACGTAGACTTATGAGTAATTATTTTGCAGTAGGTCTTGGTTTGATTGACCACTTAGAAGCAAAGCAAAAGGAGTGGGGTATTAAGCACGTCGGTACTGTTGCCAGTATCAATAAGATTAATAAAAACACCACACCGGCGCTATATGTCATCAATACCTCAAACAATCCACGCGCTAATGGCTCGATAGACAGTCGTGATATGCAGCAATGGACCGTCGTTGTCGCTGTTAGCAATCAAGCAGCGCAAGACGATGTTAGAGCGCTCATGGAAACGTCAGGCGAGCTTATCAGCAAGGTCATTAATCACGTACAAGGTTATGAGCTGGACGACTACCACGAGCCGCTAGAACGCACCAATACATCAGGCAGACCAGACTACTTCAGCACGTTTGCGCTTTATCCGCTTACTTTTCAAACCAAATTTCAGCCTTAGAGGACATTAATCATGGCAGAGAACTTAAATCAATCCCACGCTTTCATTGGCAAGGGTAAAATCTTTATGACCCCAATTACGGGCGCGGTACGCGGCAAGCCTTTCTGGGTTGGCGTAGCATCCGCATTGTCTTTTGCTCACTCAGTCGAAGATGAAAAAGAATTAATCGAGCATCATTCTGGCACCAACCAAGTTTGGGATGTTTCAGCCGGTACTAAGAAAACCACTGTATCGCTAACCATCCAAGAGCGCCGCTTAGAAGCGATGCGAGCAGCACTGCAAGCAACTGTTGAAACCGTTGAAACTGGATCAGTGACAGCGGAAGAACATACGGTTGATGCAATCGGTGACATGGCTTTCTTAAAGCACTCAGACGTAACAGTGACCACTGTTGTGGATAGCACGTCAGGCACACCAAAGACGTTATCTGAAAATACTGACTACAAAATCGATAAGCAGTATGGTCGCATTGAAATGCTGACCGATGGACACACAGGCCCTATCAAAGTTGGTTATACCTATGGCGCTGCTACGGTTATGAAGCCAATGACTGATGATGTGGATTTCTATGAGCTTCGCATTGACGGCATGAATACAGTCGGTCAAAAAGATAAGCAGATTGTGACCGCTTATCGCGTGAAGCTGAACCCAGCCGATGCTTACGATCTAATCAATGACGACTTCGCGGAAATGCAGATTGAAGGCACGGCGTTATTTGATGAATCTCGTAATGCAGCTTATGAGATTAAGACGGTCTAGTGTTTTTACCCTGGTCATAACATCAACTAGGTTTTTTTTATTTAACTAAGTCATTACGCGGTGATGGCTTACTCAAATAAAAAGGATTGATTATGCGTACTAACACCCAAACCAAACTGACAAATACTGTCACGAATGACGTTATTGTTTTGTCCGATAGTCTTTACCCAGAGGGCGAACACGACTGGTCCGCAGTAGTATCAAGCACTAAGTACGCGCTAGACGGTACGATGATAGTCGAGCAGTCACAAAGACAGGCTGGCAGACCATACACGATGCAAGCACCTGATGGCCATGGCGTACTATCACGGACAACGGTTAATTCGCTCAAATCCGAGCGTGACAAGTTAGGGGCTACGTTTTGGCTAGATTACCTAGCAGATGGGTCGGTTAAGCGCGTTAAAGTGATGTTTGATACGACGCAAAAGGCTATCAACGCAACGCCAATCAAAGGCAGTACAAGCCCAAAGCTGACCGATTACTATAATGTGATGCTTAAATTCTTAGAGATACCGAGCGTGTAAATGGTATAATTAAGCATACTTTTAATGGGGTGTGTTATGAGCGAGATTAAAATAACAACTGATGGTGCTAAGTATCCTGAGTGGATAATGACAGGTATTACGCGGTCAGCTATTGACGAGAATATGACACTTACTTATACGCATAATCCAGCCAAACCCGATACTGGTGAGCCTTATTTTAATATACCTGATAGCGAATGGGGTGAGTGATGAGTGATATAAATATTACAGTTGAGATTGACGGTGATTTTATAGAACTACAAGACGATGGCTGCTTAAACGCTTGCATACGTATAGATCAATGGCAGCAAATTAAAGACGCTGTTGATGCTGAGTTACACGGCAAGTATCACCATTTACGCGAAATAATCAAAAACACGAAGCCTATAAATCTAGACTAAAATCTAACAAGCAAAACCACAGCCCACTCATTGAGTGGGTTTTTTAATGCCTAAAATTTGACGGATGACAACAATGGCGATTACTCAAAACGATTTAGAGATACTAAAATCTGAAATCATGGCAGACACGCCTGATGGTGGCGGATTGCCTACAGGTGTTGCCGTCATTGATGGCGTATCTAATAACTTACTCCCTGATGTATCAGACATTGACCGCCTTATTGGGCGTGTGCGTCTGCGTAAGATATATCTAGCAGTTAAGACCGCAAGCACTGACTTGCTGCAAGCCACTCGAATGCTAATCACCGAATTGCCAGATAATCCGAATATCAGTGTATTTTTCTTTAAAGCAAGCGATTTTGCTGATAGGCGTGTTGATGCTCAAAACACAATCGAAAGCTATCTAGCGTTCGGCTCAAAGTGGGCAGGGCATATATTAGAAACTCAGTTAACAGGTCAGCGCGTTATTCAAGTGTCGCTCGATAAAGGCGATCAGATACCGGCAGTCGGTCAGCCGCTTGTGATTGTGCAAAACGAAGGGCAATCAGACGAGTTTTATCAGTATATTCGTCCGCTTAAAGTCGATACGGTAGAGCGTCGTTTTCAGCGCACCGTTAGCGAAACAGTGACGCGTACAGTCGCAACTATTGAGTTTGGCGACACCCTAACAAAGACATTCAACGGCTTAACTGTGCCCGAGTATTACGCAAACGCTAACACCAGTCGCCGCGCTATCTTGCGTGAGGCGCGCGTGGCTGATGCAGCAAAGTATTACAGTGCGTCAAGATTGGCCGAGCCAGTGGTTGCCATGCAATCTCGTCAGGTACGTATCAATTCAATTTATACCCAAGTCGTGCCTAGCACGCAGGTTGAAACGCCTATTTTGCAGCGTGATCCAGCCAATCAAGTCGCTACTCAAGCGCGTGGCGATGGTGTGATTGCTATTAATCAATCGGTCAATGTTGCGACTAATACCGCCTTTAGCTTACCAAGCGGTATCGCAGTTGGCACACTTAGTTTGTCAGTCGGTGGTCAAGCACTAACCGACCGTGATGGTGAGTTAGTCAGCAGTAACGGCTTAGCTTATGCGTCTATCAAGTATGGCGTTGGTCAGATAACTTGGTATAGCTTATTAAATACAGGGCAAACAACGGTCACAGGTAGCTATAAACCTGCGTCAGAATTTACTCGTGTGGCACAAACAGATTATCAAGTCGTAGAAGATAACGCAGGTTATAACTATGTACGCGAGCTGGGCGCTGAGCCGGTCCCTAATAGCCTTAAAATCACTTATACGGTAGATGGTAACAACTATCTCGTACATGACGATGGACGCGGCAACTTAGTTGATGAGGATGGTAACGGACGCGGTACGGTGCAAGGCAGGACAGTATTACTTACGACTGCCGCCATACCTGATGCGGCAAGCTATATTGTTTACTCGTTCGGCGTGGATTTAGACACGGTTAAGTACGGCGCTCAAGCGTTGTTGCCTGCTTACCACGTTATTAGCATTGCAGACAAAGTAAGCGGCTCTGTCACAGTAACATGGCTTACAGGCAAGACCGCGACAGTGAGTAACGGTGTTATCACTGGCGATGCAACAGGCACGTTTATCGACGGTAAACTGAATATTGCGCCAAATGATACAGTTGCCAAAGATACTGTATTTAATTTGTCTTATCAGCGCATATTGAATGCAAATACTGTAAATAAAAATTTATGGTATAAGCCGACCGATGCGTCAGGTGCTTTTGGCGGATTGTTGGATTTTGAGGCAGCCATTACCGATGTTGATGTTACTGTCTTTTTGGGTGGTGAGTTAAAGGTTGTTTTAGGTCTTAATGATGGCGGAACGTCACTTGTTATCGAGGATGTGTTGCGACCTATTTACACCGATAAAGCGTACCAACAAGGTAATGCTATTTACACCTCCACAGAGGTAAACACTTGGCAGTCAATCAAAAATGCAGCCTCGGATTCTAATACATGGGTGGCATCATTAACCAGTAGTATAATCAACAAGGCTGCTGGTACTGTGGATTTTGTTATTAATGTATCGAGAAAATCTGAAGGGGTTGACGTTATCGTTAGACCGGGGGTTTCGCCTGTTTTTAAAACTGTGACAAAGACAGTGCAAATGCAAGCGTCAGAGGTTCAGATCAATGGCATAGCAACCACAGCAGCATCAACTGAAGCAGCAACAATGACAGATGCTGCGACGTTGATCAATATCAACCTGCCACAAGACACAACCGATGCCGTGGTTAATGACTCATTGTTTTTAGACGCGCTAGGGCTGAGCTTTAGAGATAGTAATGGCAAGATTAAAAGTGGCGATTTAACGGTAGGAAATATTGATTATCGCTTTGGCGCCGTATCAATCGATACATGGCAAGCAGGACAAACCAACACGGTCAACCTCAAGTCAATGCTACGAGAAAACGATCCTGTGCCATTAGCTAACATCATCTTTAGAACGCCAGTTGCACCACTTAAAAAAGCATCGTTGCAAATCAGCGCAGAGCTTGCAGATGGTACGGTTATATCACTATCAACTGACGCACAAGGCGGTATCACAGGCAGCAAGTACGCTCATGGTACGGTTGATTTTAAAGCGGGCGTTGTTGCGCTGTATTTTTATGAGAAGTTAGGAGTTGCGGCTAATCCCGATGTGGTCAATCAGTCTTGGTATGACGCAGCTAACATCTATATGGATGGAGGCGTTAATTATATTAATAAACCAATTTACGTTAAGCCTGACTCAATCCGCTACAACGCGATTGCCTATAGTTACTTGCCATTAGATAAAGAGCTTATCGGACTTGATCCGGTGCGTCTGCCTACCGATGGTCGTGTGCCATTTGTGCGCAAAGGCGACAGCATTGCTATCACTGAGCTTAAAACAATGGAGTTACCAACCAATGCACCCAATGATGTTTTTGACTTAGGTTTTGAGCGCCTATCCGATGTGAATGTCGTTGATAGTACAGGTAAAAAGGTCAGTTTTGATTATCTTGATATTGACCTTGACGCAGGTACGTTAAAGCTTAACGGCTTGTTTGATATGTCGTTTTATACTGCACCATTGACCGCTAAGTATAGAATTATGGATATTGCGCTAGTGATTGAAACTGACATATCAGGTCGTGTCACTCTATCAACGCCTATCACACATGACTACAGCACAGCAGCGGTATTTAGCTCAATGCTACTCGCTGGTGATATGCAAGCGCGTGCGTTTAACGTCTTTGGTCAGCAGTCGTGGGGCGGTGTATTTAGCGATACGCTCATTGGTAATGCTACAACATCGCAGTTGCAAGTCACCAATAATCCTATCGTAGCGACTAATCGTGATGCGATTGAGGAACGATGGGCGCTAGTGTTTACCAGTGCCACAGCGTTTCGCATTATCGGTCAAACAGTCGGTGAGATCGGTACAGGCTCGACGACTACACTAACAGCGCCAATAAACCCAATGACAGGCTATCCGTACTTTACGATACCGGCAGCCGCATGGGGTATAGGTTGGTCGGCTAATAACGTGGTGCGTATCAATACCGCAGCAGCTAAATATCCAATATGGATAGGTAATGCGATACAGCAACATCAAGGTAGTAGCTCAGATAATTACGACTTTACCATTGGCTATCACGCCAACATTGATAGAGAGAGGGTTGTGTAATGGAGTTATCAGTTGATGCAAAAAACGCAGCGCTACAAGGGATTGCCGATAGATTGAATGTTGGTAATAATTCCGTGTTGTCAATCTATGTAGGTTTAACGCTTGCCGCTGAAATCACCTTGCTTAATCCCGTTCAAACATCTATTGCTGATGCGGTGATGACCTTCAAGATACCGCCAAAGGTGCTAGCAATAGCATCAGGCGTACCAACGGCTGCCAAGATACTAGCAGCAGATGGTACGCTTGAAGCGACGCTTGATGCGGCAACTGAGCTAACCCTTGATAAGGATAAAATCTATCAAGGTGGTTATGTGACATTAACGGCGTTAACAATGGGCATCTGATATGGCAACGATAACAGGTAGAGCAAAACGATTTGACGGCTTGCCGATTGATTACGTGCTGATATTTCAGTGGAAAACTGGCAAGTGTCTTGGCAAGTCGATACCGAATAGCGCGGGTAATTGGTCGTTTGATTACACCACTAACTTAATAGTCGGTATTACTTACGTGTCAGATGGTTGTGAGCCTTTAACACATGGTCCATACGAGTTTGTACTAAATAAATAGAGGTAGGTTATGAGTTTTTTAAATCCAGTCAATGAGCCAGTGCTACGATTTAAAAGCACTGATGCAAGCGCACCGCAGATTAACTATAACGCTCGTGTGGCGGGTGATGTAAAAGCGGTGCTAAAAGCGTGCCTAGTTACAGGCTATGGCGCTAAAGCGAGTGCAGGTTGGTCAATCGTCAACGAAGTCAATCACGTTGCAGAATTTGTCAGCCCTAGCGCAGCTATGAGCGATTATCGTCTAGGGATTGATGATACGAGCGCATCGAGTACGACTTGGTATTATCAGTATCAAGATGCAAGGGTTAATCCGAGCTATAACGCACCTGTCAAGGCGTTCGTCGCTGTCGATAAAACAAGCGGCGAAAATGGCTGGCAATTATTGGTTACTGAGCGCGGCATACTGTTTATCGAGCTTACACAACATACAGCAGTTAGTAAGCTGTCAGCACGTATCACGTATTTGGGCGCTGTTAAATCAGCACTGACTAGCAATACAGGCAAAAATATAATGTTTTTCAATATCGGGCAAAATGCAACCACACCGATACCTTATAGTTTTTATTCCGCGAACACTTATACCCATGTACAGCTATCAGATAATAGCAATACATACCTAAGCGCGGCGGGCAGTACAGCGCTTGAGGCTGCCGAATATGCACTAGATATAGGTGTTGTGGATTTAGTTAGCCCTATTTACCTTGTGAGCGCACTCAAGAACATGGTCATAGCTGAATTACCGCCAATGCTGTCAAAAACTGTTAATAAAACGGCAGATTTGTACGGCATTAGTGAGCAGGCATTAGGTGCTCGCAATGTGCTGAGTGTGTGCGCAGGGTCTTCAACAAGTAACTTTATTCAGGCTACTAGTCGTGCGCGGACTTTTTTAATTAAGACTGATTACTGGGAGTATTGATATGCATGTACTCGCAAAGACATATATATCGCTATCGCTGACGCATAGTGGCTATATCGCAGGTAGCGGTGACGGTATCGTCACAGTGCAAGGCAAACCTGCAAGCCGTAAAATCTGGCTGCTTAATGCACAAACAATGGCGGTTGAGCAAGTTATTACCTCGCTTAAAAATGGGCATTATCTCTTTATGGGGCTTGACCCTGTTCAGCGCTACTTAGTCATGGTGCGTGATTATAAAAAAGAGTTTGAGTCGTTTGCGTGGGATGATGTGCCGCCCGCCGATGATTTGACGATTGATGAGCAGCAAGCATTGTGGGCAGGTTGGCAGTAAACTAAATTGAGGTGTTAAATGTCTAATCAGTTACGCCTCATACTTGAGCGTTATATTGCAGTACAGCCAAAAGCCAGTAGATTATCTTTGCCATTTGACCGCAATCTAGGCGATATAACGCGCTATAAGTATGTTTTAGCTCATGCCTTGCCGTTACGCTTAGAGCGATTGAGTAGTGAGCAGCCAAATGCTAATGCTTTAATGCTTGGTATGACGCAGCCACTAGGCACGATAGCGCCGCCCTTATACTTTATATCTAGCAGTTTGCCGTTACCGTTGACTGTAGCGACAAGTGAGCAGCCACAGCCTAACGTCTTGCCGCTTAACATGAGCCGCAGACTTGGCACAGTGGTTGGCATACCGATTACACCGCCTGATGTTGCCGATGATATAAATGTAACGGTCAATGCGGTTGCAGTATTGACGCCTACAGCTAATGTTAATGTAGCAATCAGCAATGATGATACGGTTGATATATCAATCACAGCAGTCGCAGACATAACACCTGTTGCCAGTGCCATAGTTGACGCTGAACAGATAAGCGTATCGGTCACTATCACAGCTACAGCCACACTCAATCCAGTAGCAAGTGCAAGCGCAACTTATGACAGTAATAACCCTAGATTGGTCATGCTCGATGTATCTAGCGATATGCAAAACGCTAAATTACAAGGTATTGATAAGCGATCACGCTTTGAGGCTACCAACAATCTAACGCAGCATGTCAATGCGGATTGGCAGCAATCAAAACTAATCGGTACAGATAATCAAGCGCAGTTTGAAGCTAACGAGCAATTACACTCAAGCAGTCAAGTATCGTTTGAGCAATCAAAACTAATAGGTGATAGTAGTAGTCATGGCGGTGAATACCAGTCGTTTATCGCGCATAGTAGACAGTTGAAAAACGAGCAATCAAAGCTTGTTGGCCTTGATAAATGGTTTGGCTTTGAGGCAATGGCCAAGCGTCAAATTGAGCGAGCTATAAGCGGTGAGAACGCTAAATTATTAACAGACAAACTTAGCACTTACAGCGAGTACAGCAAGCTACTTAACAACCGTACTGACTTTTTAATAGAAACTGCTAGATTGCCGTTTAGCAAATTGCGTTATGTGCCGCCACCACTATCACAAACCGTTATCCTTAAAGAGCAAATCATTGAAGGCTGGGAATGTGGTAGCGGTGCTTTACGTCACTATGTTTACAATGATGAATTAGCGTTACCGATGACAAGGCGTATCGCTGATAGAGGCGCGTCTAGTCAGTTAGCAATGCCGTTATCAATGCCATTAGGCGTGTTGGTGCTATCCGCTACTGACGCTGATGCAATGGAAACAAGGCCATGCAAGCGCGAGACGTTAGGCGTTAATCCTACGCTTGATGTGACGATGTGCGAGCCTAGAGTTTTTGGCAAGTCGTCGGGGATAGCGATACACTCTCAAGCAACACTTGATGCCATCGCGTATCTACAGTTAACTATTAGCGATAAAAACGATGCTTATGGTCAAGGAGTTATATTTGTGACAAACAGTGTGTCATTAACGCGCTCAGATGATGGGCGTGAGATTAAGATGCTAGGCTTTAGCGTGGGCATTGATAGCAATAGCTATACATGGTCATTTAGCGCCACTGTACCGCTGTCAGAGCTATCAAAAGTCGATACGGCATTAGAGCAGCAGATAGGTGTTGAATTTACGTGTAACGGCAATCTGTGGCGATTTATCTTAGATAGTTGTGATGACTCTATATCATTCGGTGAAAGCTCATTAACGATCAAAGGTAAGTCACGGGCGATGTTATTAGCGCATCCATACGCGACACAGCGGGGCTTTAAGTTTGACACGGCTATGAGTGCAAGGCAGATAGCTGATGCTGAATTAAACCGTAACGGCGTAGCGTCAGGCTTTACATTGGATTGGCAATTAGCAGGGGTAAACGGTTGGAATGTACCGGCTAACACTTACAGCTACACAGGCAAAACACCTATTAACTCGCTTCAGTGGATAGCCGAAGCAGCAGGTGGCTTTATTAATGCTGATATGATTGCTGATATATTGCACGTATTGGCGCATTATCCGGTGCCAAGTTGGGAGTGGGCAGCACAAACGCCTAGCATTAATTTGACGCAATCGCTGATTACCAGTCGCAGCCGTGGACGCATTAATAAGCCCGCTTATAACGGTGTGACTATCTATGGTGAAAACGATAACGGCATCGGGGCCTTAATCAAACGCACCGGCACAAGCGGAGGTTATCAGCCGCCAATGGTTACAAGCGACTTAATGACAGACCAATTAGCAGCTATTAGCCGTGGCAAAATGATACTGAGCGACACAGGTGATATTGGCAATATCGGTATCTCAATGCCCTTAGTCGCTGATGTAGGTGTGTTAAAACCATCTACTTTAATCGGTGTTAATGATGGCGAGTCATGGGTTGGCATGGTAAGAGGCACGACTATCACAGGTCGTCTATCAAGCAATCGTGCGCTTGAAGTTGACCAGTCTATTGACGTTGAGCGTCATTTTGATAAGGGATAATTTATGAAGATTGAAGAATTAATGCCGCAAATTAGAGCGGGTGAAAAAGTAAGAATGAAGGCATGGCTTGAAGGCGATTTTATGTACTTTGTCGAAAACGCTAAAGATAAAGGAAATTTTATCTCAGAAGGGAATTACACAGGCTTTATCGCTATGCACAATGGAACGGAATGCCAATCTACATTAGACGGTGCAAGTGCAATTGCAGACGACTGGGAGCTATATGATGGCTAGTGGTAACTTATGGCAGTTATTCAAAAACGTCACTGAGCAAGGTGCTAAGCAATTAGCGACTGTCATTGATAGACAAGGCTCAAACTATACAGTCACGATGCAGGGTGGGGGTAATACGGTTGTGCAATCAAGCGCAGCTTACGAGCTGCAATCTAAGGTATTTATACGCGATGGTCAAATAGTTGGGCAAGCACCTAATTTAAATTATGTAGAGATTGAAGTATGAGATTTTCCGAAGCTATGATGAATTTGCCAGAAGATATCAATGTCAGTCGTGAATTGTGGGGCAATGATAGTTATTTCTACACCAAAGATGGCGACATATTATTTATCCTAAATGGCGAGAAATTGATTTTTGAAGATGTATTTCATTCAGCGACGATAACCAACTTTACAGCAAATGATTATTACAGATGGAGTGCAACCGATGACCGATAAAAAAGACGATAGCGTTAAAACTATCCAAGTAGCAGGGCAAGAGATTACGATCAACCGCGTCAAAGTTAAAAACCTACACGAAGTAACGCGTGCATTTACGCCTTTTGTCGCTGAGTTTGAGCGTATCGTGAAAGCTAAAAAAGGTATGCCAGAGAGTGAGCTAATGGCACTGATTGGCACGTTTACAGATGAAACGGTTATCTTGGCCTCAACACTAACAGACCAGCCGCCGAGCTTTTATAGAGAGCTTGAGCCGTTAGAGATGCTACAAGTGATGCAGGAGGTCGTCGCCCATAGTGGTGATTTTTTTATGCGTCAGATTTTCATTCCCCTAAAGCAGTTGGGGGCACAACTAGCGTTACTTGGTACGACAGCTTATTACCATTCTACAAAATCGGAATCAGAGAGCACGACATCTTAGATATGGTGTTTGGTGAATGGTGGGGCTTATCTAAAGCACTGGCTAAAGATAAGCAGCAAGAGGTTAAGAATATGGCAATCGCTATGCGAGTATCGCAGGCGGACGCCAAAGGCTGGAAAGAGTTTATGAAGGACTAGCGTAACAATGGTTAATCGGTTAAAGTTGGGTAAATATAACTTTATCGAGTATCGGCTATGAGAATACTGATTGCGGTTGGCTTGGCGTTGGTGCTAAGTGGATGCGGTGGTTTTGATGATATGGATGCTGCAAGGCTTGGTTATACTGGCATTGGTAGCAATGGCTCAGATAATAATCAACCTAGTAATCCTGAGGAAAAAACACAGTGGCAGTATTCATCGGTAGGTAATAGTAGTGGAGTATTTTCATTAAGAGCGGATAACTATGCGCTGAATTTCTTTTATGATCCGAAACTTACCAATGTAAAACATAAGCCATGGGTTGAGCTTGAAAGACGTAAGAGCAGTAGCGGCGCTGTGACCAGTACGGTAACAATTTTCGTTAACTCAAACTTATCATGTACGCCATCCTGTAGGGTGGCCATAAACTTTGATGGCAATCAGTCAACATACGAGATGCGTAATAGTATTGATGGTGTCATCGTTCCTATTAACGAATTTACAGAAAGTCAGTTATTTAATAAGTTCACTACATCAAACATAGCTATTGTTAACCTGCCTATTATTGGGTTATCTGAACTATTCGAGGCAAACTTTGATTTGCGCGACTACGATGTTAATAAAATGACGTTTTAGTATCAGTTTTCCCAAAATTTACCAATAGTAATTACAACAGCGAGTAATGGTATGGCTAGTAAAGTAGAGCAGCAAATGAAAATGTGTTCGTATGATAAAAAGATGACACTGCATTATAGAAACAGCGAAACACCTAATTGGGCGCTGCATATCGTCTTAACTTTACTTACGGGTGTATGGCTATTTGTCGCGCTTTACATGGCGGTAAAAGGCGGCAAGCAAGGGCTTTGGACTTGCTCACAATGCGGCACTACGCAAAAATAGAGGTTAACCCATGATAGATATAAACTATCTTACGCCCGACCAATTCCCCACAGATTACGAGACTTGGGGTGATGAGGGTTTTTAAGCGTATCAATAACTTGCTAGATAAAGCCGTTCATCTAGTTGGCAGAAAAGCTAAAACCGAAGTCATGCACTATGCAGGGATATCGAAAAATAAAAACACTGATAAAAAGCCAGTGGTCTTTATCGATTGTGATAGCTTGAATCGCTACCACATTGACGATCGATATATTAAAAACAGCCAGTTGCCAAAGCCGGATAGAGCATCTGCTTTTAAATAAAGGACAATGTATGACAGAATTTATCGAAGTAACAGACCTAAGCTCATCGGAAAAATTGGCTATCAACACATCCTTTATAATGTGCATAACCCAAATCAACGACCCCAACTGTACCGTTATCACAACAAGCGATGGTTCAGTTAGGGTTGTAGAGAGATATGACGATATAATTATGACGCTGTCCGTTATACGTCCCAACCAATGAAAATACAAACAGACCAACCAAACCACCTTAACTGGTGGTTTTTTTATGTCCAAAATTTGAGGTAATCCAATGGCAGGTGATTTAGATTTTAGCGTACAGTTACGGCTATTGAATGACCAGTTTAATAACGGCATCAATGAGGCGCGTGACAAGTTTACGCAATACGCGCAATCAGTGCAGCGTAACGTCCAGCAAATGAATACCGATACTGAGCGAGCCACTACGATGCTTGCGGGGCTTGGTAACGTCAGCTCGGACAGACTAACGGCTGAGATCCGTGCAACGGCTGACCAGCTACGCCAAATGGGAGCAGGTGCTAACTTATCAGGTGAGCAAGTTGAGGCGGCAATGCAAGCGTCTGCTTTACAGGTGACGCGATTAGGCCGTCAATTAGACGTAGCTAGACAAGAGGCGGTACGATTAAGTCAAACAGGCGCATCCCCTCAAGAAGTAGAGCAAGCAACAGCCAACGTCAACCGCTTAGAGCAAGAGCTGGGGCAAGCCCGAAGCGCAAGTGTCAGCCTCGCTAATGAGCTGTCAGGTGCAATGAATCGCGCATCTAATACGGCTGATAATGCGCGTAACTCTATTTACCGAATCACCAATATTCGAGTGCCTGAAACAATACGCGGTGAGATTGACCAGATAAGCCGATCATTGGTTGATTTTCAGAATAACAGTGGTCGTCCTGCTGCTGAGATTGACCGAGTAACGCGAGCAGCGCAAGAGCAAATAAGACGGCTTGAGCAAGAATTAAGAGGTGCTGATGATACACTTAATCGTACTGAGCGCAGCACAAACAATCTTGGCGGTGGTGTTAATAAACTAAGAAGCGCGTTTGGAAGCTTGCAAGGGTTATTAGCGGCAGCCGGTCTTGGCATTGGCGTATCTGAGATTATCGCGGTATCAGATGCTTTTATTAGTTTAGAGGCAAAAATAAAACTTGCCACCGGTGAGGGCGCAAACTTTGTAAACGGCTTTAATGGCGTTAAGCAAATTGCGGCTGATACTTTTAGTAGTGTAGAGAATACAGGCGAATTGTTCGCACGTATTACGCAAGCGTCCGAAGCATTAGGATTGGCACAGAAAGACGTATTAAGTATTACGCAGACCATCAACCAAGCAATCAAGCTGTCCGGCGGCAGTGCTGCCAGTGCTGATGCTGCAATCACTCAGTTAATTCAGGGCTTACAATCAGGTGTTGTTCGTGGTGACGAATTTAACTCAATCATGGAGCAGTCGCCACGTTTAGCACTGGCAATGGCTGACGGCTTGGGCGTAACTCGTGGTGAGCTACGGGCTATGGCAATGGACGGCAAGCTAACCTCTGAAACTGTTATTAATGCGGTACGCTCGCAAGGTGAGGCCATTGCATCTGAGTTTACAACATTACCCGAAACCGTCGGTAATGCTGTTCAGACCATGAAAAACAGCTTGTTTGTATTCATTGGCGGCATGAATGAATCGGTCAATCAATCAGGTCGATTAGCTGAAGCTATCAACTATATAAGCAGTGCGTTTGATAATATCGACCCTACGACGATGGCGACCATTGAAAAAACCTTTGATTCGATACTGACGACGGCAGGTGCATTATTTACTACCATTAAAGACTTATATACCTCGCTTAGTGATATTGGCAGCGCATTCGGTGTTTTTGTCAAAGGAGGTGAACAGGTAGGATTTTTAACGAGTGTAATGCAGTCACTAAACTTTTCGCTTGGCGTTGTTAGCGATGGATTAAAAGGCATATCAATCCTTGCTGACAGTATGTTTGGCACTATCTTGATTTTAGCCGGTGGTGTTGTTTCTACCATCGAGAAAATGAAAGGCCAAAGCTCAGAGTTATCAGACGAGCTATTTAGACAGGCGACTGAGCTGCATGAACGCGCAGACGCTAAGGTTATGGAGTTTGAGTCTAGCACCAAAAGCGCATGGGCTGAGATGAGCAAGACAGCCAAGGATAGGCTTAATGAAACTTTAGCAGATACCGAAAAAACTTATGATGAAATGGTTGCTAAAGGCGGTCATTCAGCCGAGGCGATGGAAGAGCAGTATATCAAAGTCGCAATGGCTAAAATTGCTGCTAATAACATGATGATTACTGACGACCTGCGCTTAGGGTTAGCAGCTCAGGATTTGCAAGCAAGCATATCTGAAACAGGTGAGGTTATTATCGAATCATCAAAAGGCGCTCGGGCTGCTTATGATGGTTTAGGTCAGAGCTTTGCAGAGATTGCATTAAAAGCGGTAGAGACTGGATCAACAATGCAAGAAGCGCTGGCTGACGCTGTGCCCAAGGCGCAAACCATCGGTGCTGTTGATGACATTATTAATTCTCTTAGCGCATTAAGTAGTCAGGGTAAAATCACAGGTGAAGAGTTAGCCAGTGGCATCAATATGGCTAACGAACGCTATAAGGAGATTGAAGAAAACTTTGCGCGATATGCCGCTAAGAGCATTGCTGATAATGATGGTATTGTCACAAGCGAGCTTGAGAAGGCTGCAGCGTTGCAAGGCTTAGCGGTACAAGCGACTGAAACTGGTAATGTGTTAGTCACGCAACTTGATAGGTCAACCATAGCAAGTACGCGCACCAAAGAGCAGATTGACGAGTTAGCAGGTAGTGTCGGTGTCGGTTTATCCAAAGAGTTTGTAAAGTCTAGTGAGGGATTGAAAGAGCTGATTGACGGCTTTGATGATTTAAAAGACGCTGGATATGATGCGGGTGACGCGCTAGTCGGTACGCTTACGAATATGACCAATAAGGCTAGTAATACGGCTGAGCTTGATTATGTTATTGAGCAGTGGCACATGCTTGGCAAAGAGGGGAAGCTGACCGGTCAAGAGCTTGCTGACGGTCTTGATTTATCGCGCACCAAACTTGACGAGCTGACAGATGGCATTAACTCAGTCGCAGAAGCTTACGGCGTATTAGGGTTAAAAACCCGTGAGGAATTGGCAAAACAAGCGGGTGCATTTACCGAGGCTTTCGATATTGTTAAAAAAGACGGTCAAGCCACAGCGCAGCAAATGGAGGAGGTCTTTGAGAAAACAGCTAAAGCAAATATTGCGGCAAATAAAGGCGTCATCGATGCCGTATCAAGAAGAATGGCTGCTGAGCGCGGTGTAACGATTGCAGTTGATGAGCAAGGTCGCGTCACGTTTGAAAAGATGGGTCAAGCAACTAAAGCAAACGATAACGTCACAACGTCGGTCGGTCGTATTAAAACAGCTTATGACGGCATAGCATCGAGCGCAGGTGTCGCAGGCCAAGCAATGGTCAGTGCCGCTAACCAAGCTGCATCGGCTTACGACAAGCTGCAAGCTAAAATCAAAGGCGTTAAGGAAGCGATGGAACTTAAAAACGCTGATGAAACGCTTAAAAACTTGCGGGTTTATGGCACTGAGAAAGCACCAAGCGAAGGTAATCAGTTTGGATCAAAGCTGTCTGTTGAGAACTTCTTAAAATCGGCAGGATTATCAGCAGAACGTGCCGCAGAGGAAGCTCGCAAACTTTACGCAAAGCAAGGCACAAGTGATGGTGCTCTTAACGTCGGTAAGCTGCAAGGCTTTAAGGACGGTCAAGTAATGACAGCGGCTGACATTGAGAAGTTTAAAACAGCGTCAGTCTATCTTGCTGAGATTGCGAGTCGTGCGCGTGACGATGAAGCAAGACGCAGTAAATATGAGTCAAGCCTTAATAAGCTACCTGATTCAGCATTACAAGCTGTTGGCAATCTAAGTAGGCAGCCTAATTTTGATACGGGCAATAATACTACTGGCGGCAAGAGTTATAACGTCAAGTTTACGCTTGGTGGTATAACAGCAAATGCAAGTGTGCCGGAATCTCAAGCGGGTATGTTTGAACGCATGATGCAAGAATTACAAGACAGTAAAGCAATCGCAGGTTACTAGCCACTCAATGAGTGGTTTTTTTATTGAAAAAATTAGGGGGCTAGATGAAGATTAAAATAAAGCTGCGTTGGCTATGGTTGATATGTACGGCATTAATTGCCATGTGCTATCCACTGTCGGTACAAGCGGCAACACTGGTACAAAAAAGCGACCTATCAGCTCCATTTATATTCTCATGGCTTGGCGTTTGGGTGTTCAGTGGTGCAGGTGGATTAGGTGCGTCATTTATCGTTGTTGATGATATAGATGCAAAACTACGGCATCCAGTTATCGCAAAGTTTGTTATCGGTTTGTTTTGGGGTGTTGGTATCTGCTTATTGATAGATGCTCTCACAGGTACACCACAAGGCGCGTTGACATTTTTTGCATTAGCTGTGTCCAGTTTTGCAACACCGTCAACAGCGGGCGCTATGGTATGGCTGAGCAATCAAAAGCGTATTAATAAGGCACTTGATAAGGGCTTTAAGATGAAAACAGGTATTGATTTATCTGATACGGAGGATGACAAGTGATTCCTATAAATTATGATTTTGTGATTAGTTTAATGTGCGCAGGTGCAGGACTTTGGATGCTTTTTCATATCGGCGCTTTTAGCAAAAAAAAGTACACGCCCACATTATCTAGCATTGCGGTATTCGTGGGCTTGATAGGCTGGTCGATAATTACACTGGTGTCATTAAGTGCTATCGCTGAAAGTCCGCCGTGGATGGGTACGACTGGCTGGAAAGGCACATGGGGTTACACAGCGAGTCGAATGTTTTTAGCTATCATGTGGATATTAATGCTATTGCATATCGAGTGCTATTCTCCAAGATGTAAGTATGACGTAGTCGCCAAGCTGTAATAAATATAATTAAATATCGCCCCTTTTTTTGGGGCTTTTTTTGGAGTGAAATAAATGAAATTATTTAAAGAAAACACGGCAACAATGGTCACGCCATTAACCCGCTATGCACTGATTGCAGTTGCAGGTGGCTTAATCAGCAAGGGTTATATCACGGCTGAACAGATCGACATTATAGCTGGGGCTATCGTATCGCTAGGCACAATTGCATGGCTTGCGATTGTTAAAAATAAGCAGAAAGAAGGTGGTGAGGTATGAAAGATAGTGATTTTTTTAGCTGGGTGCGAGACAATCAAGAGTCTAAGCAATTATCACAAATGCAAGTTGATGGCGCAAAAAACGTGCTTAGAGTGGTCAAAGCAGACGCACTGCAATCTTTTGTCGCAGCATTAACAGGTTGGAAGGTTGACGGTAGCAGCGTAGATGACAAGGCTGATACGTTAGATCGCGTTATGTCACAAAAAGGTATTGAGCATCTAAAGTTAAGCGAAGGCTTGCGACTAAAAGCATATCAAGACACTGGTAAAGTTTGGACTATTGGTTACGGGCATACATCGGCGGCTGGCGGCTTAAAGGTCTATCAAGGTTTAGCTATTACGCATGGGCAAGCTGAGCAACTGCTAAAAGACGACTTGGAGCGTATGACTTATCCAGTAATCAAGCGATTGGTCAAAGTTGATTTAACGCAAGGTCAGTTTGATGCGCTATGCTCGTTTATTTACAATCTTGGTGAGGGTCAAGTCAGTACATCAACATTACTCAAACTACTAAATAAAGGTGACTATAAAGGCGCGTCTAATCAATTTGGGCGGTGGATTTATGATAACGGTAAAAAGTTTGGCGGTTTGGTGACTCGTAGGGAAGACGAGAAAGAACTTTTTAATTCTTAGCATTCAAAGACGTTTATACACCTATAGCGATGCTCAGATGTGAGCATCGCTTTTTTATTTGCCAAAAATTTGGTTCCCTCATCAATGAGGGTAGCAGATTTGGTCTAAGCGCGTCTAAGTTGGTCTAAATAATCAGCCCACTTTTGCATGATGATAGCTCGCTCTTTTTGCATTGTCACACGGTTATAAGCCCTGCCGTTAGCATCTCGCACGTTATGACCAAGCTGTAATTCGATAAGCGTTTCTGATACCGATAATTGCTCAACCATCATCGTTCTAGCAGACGCACGAAAACCATGTGGCGTGTGAATACCCTCGTAGCCAATACTATTTAAAAAGTTATTAAGTTGTTGTCTGTGCTCAAACTTATCTTTACGTCTTTTGTTGTAAAACACGTATGGCGTGTGGCGCGTATCGACGTGTAAGGCGCGTAGTAGCTCGATAGCTTGCGTAGGTAATGGCACTACTAGACTGCTCACCATATCAGCTCTACTGCCTGTTTTCGTTGGATTAAAAACCCATGTCTTAGCATCAAAGTCGATACTATCCCAACGCATTGAGCACATATCTTGATTGCGCTGAAATAACATAGCTTGCAGTTTTATTATATTCTGAGCATGTCCGTAAAAATCAGTCACATTGTCGATATCACGTAGCAATTGACCAAATGCGACCGGCTCAATAATGGCGCTGTGATGCTTGGTTTTTGGTGTTGGCAATAGTAAGTCAGACACAGCGATAGCAGGATTATTGACGACATAACCTTGTCCGATAGCTTGAGCAAATACCTGCTGACAAACACCCCTTACACGTTTGGCGGTTGGTATCGCTTTACGCTCAATAGCTCTAATAGCCCGCAATACGTCAGGTGTGTTGATACTATCTATTGCTATGCGTCCGATATGTACGTTTGCATAATCTACCTGCCGTTGCTTCTCTCTAATAGTCTTATCTTCAAACTGACCTGACGCTGCCTGACTATCTAACCATTCAGCCGCCATTTCTGCAAACGTTGGCATAGTGCGCCTTTTGTTTTGCATATCTCTGTGGTGCAAAATTGGATCAATATCCTGACTAATCAAAACTAAATTATCACGATACATATCACGGGCTTGTTCAAGTGTTAAAATAGGATAGGTGCCAAGCGTAAAGTTTTTACGTTTGCCAGTGATAGGGCTGGTAAATCTATGCCTAAACGTAGTAGTCTTATTGTCCCTGATATAAAGGTTAAGACCTTTGTAGCCTTGAATGGCATAAACATCGTCACCATTATCATGGTCTTTGATGGACTGCTTAATTTGCGAGTCAGTTTTGATGCCAGTTTCTTTTAATTTTTGGTTAGTCACTTGATTACCATTTGATTACCATTTGATTACCTTTTAATACAAGAAACTTTGACCTACTTTGATTAACTTTGCAATCTATATTTCACACCAAGCTATACAGTGTCTAAAAACTAAAGGTTATCTATGTTTATCAAAGTGCATCAATAACACTGACTATTATAGTGGGTTTTTTTTGTATAGATAAACGTCTCATAATTTATTGATGGTACAGCTATGGGCATAGTTTGAGACAATGTTATAAATATTGAGTACAGTTACTAATATTGAGTATGGTTATTAATATTGACCATAGTATAGTAAAATGCTTGTTTGATTTATTGTAAATATACAGCCACTAAATGTAGAGCCACTGTATGAATAATCCCGAACGCAATCTAACCCATGAGCAATTCATTAATACCGCTATTGAGGCTATTAAGACCGAACAGGCGGCACTAGCATTACTGATAGAGCAGATCGATGATAGATTTGCACAGGCTTGCGATATTATTTTAGCCTGTCAGGGTCGAGTGGTCGTCACAGGTATGGGTAAGTCGGGGCTGATTGGGCGTAAGATAGCCGCAACGTTTGCCTCTACTGGTACGCCATCGTTTTTTATGCATCCCGGTGAAGCAGGACATGGCGACCTAGGTATGTTGGTAAAAGGCGATGTTCTGCTTGCTATCTCCAACTCTGGGGAGTCGGACGAGATTAAAATGCTACTGCCAGTGGTCAAACACCTAAATATTCCACTGATTAGTATTAGTCGAGATAAGCGCGGTATGCTGCCTCATGCAGCGGATATCATACTGACACTGGGCAAATCGCAGGAGGCCTGTCCGCTCAACCTTGCACCGACCTCAAGTACCACGGCTACCTTAGCGTTAGGCGATGCTTTGGCAGTTGCCTTGGTACATGCGCGCAATTTTACCTCAGAAGATTTTGCTTTATCGCATCCTGCTGGTGCATTAGGGCGTCAGCTACTGACGCGAGTAGAAGATTTGATGCATACCAAGTCAGAAAACTTGCCGCTTATCAATCAGCAAGCGCCATTACAAGAAGCCCTTTTTATTATGTCTGCTGGGCGTTTAGGCATGACGGTCGTCACTGATGATGATAAAAAGGTTGTCGGTATCTTTACAGATGGTGACTTAAGGCGAGGTCTAGAAAAAGGCATTGATTTACAGACACCGATGCGCGAGCTCATGGTGAGTAATCCACGCCGCATCAGTAGAACGATGCGTGCCTCAGATGCGCTGAGTGTGATGAATGAAAATGCTATTAGCCAGCTGCTGATTATTGATGATGAGCAGCATCTAGAAGCCGTTATTACGGTACATGATTTATTACAAGCCGGTGTAAAGTAAGTGTTATATTAAAAAAAGCCTTTAATAAGAGATAACTGATGCAAGACTTAATAAAAAAAGCCGGACAAGTAAAGTTATTAGTCATGGATGTTGATGGTATTTTGTCAAACGGTCAAATTATTTATGATGCCAATGGTATTGAGACCAAAGCTTTTTCAGTACATGATGGCGTGGGCGTTAAATCGTTAGCACGTTATGGTATTTTGACGGCAATTATTACGGGTCGTAGTAGTCCGATGGTAGACAAGCGCGCAGCTGAGATGGGTGTGAACTATGTTGTACAAGGTCGTGATGATAAGCTAGTCGCATTCAATGAGCTGTTAGCAAGCATTGATCCCACGCTCAATATCACTGCTGCCGATTGCGCTTATATGGGTGATGACTTGCCTGATATTAAAGCGATGCAAACGGTAGGATTTGCTGCCACAGTGCCTAATGCCCATGCGGAGGTCATCAATCGTAGTGATATGGTCACGACTCGCGCCGGTGGTACGGGCGCAGTACGTGAAGTATGTGATCTCATTCTAAAGGGTCATGGACATTATCAAAACTTTATCGCCCACTATACGCTTGATGAAGCAAAAACTCAGGATAACTTGTCGTGAATACTCGTGTTTTAATAGTCATTGCGTTGATTATCGCTGGTATTGCGGGCTGGTTTTTTCAGCAGCAAGGAGAGATAACGCCACCGGTAAATCTTGAAACATCTGATGTCGATTATGAAGCGACAGATATTAAGGCGGTACAAACGAACGAGAAAGGTGAAACGGAGTACGAGCTCAGTGCTGAATCGTTGACGCATAATCCGGTAACCAACAAGGATGAGATGAAAGGCATCACTATGAATTGGGAGCCTTCAGATGAGCAGCGCTATCGTATCGAAGCAGGTAGTGCTGCTATCAGTCAGCAGACAGGGGAGCTTAGCTTATCGGGTGGTTTTTCTTTAGTCAGCGAAGATAAGGCAGGCAAATCTGATATTGAACCGATTAAAGTAACCGGAGCCACATTGAAGGGCAATACTAAGTCGGGTCAAGTCTATAGTGATGAAGCGGTCAAAGTTGAACAAGGTATGAACCGGTTTGAAGCATCAAGTATGAAAGCCAACCTTGAGACAGGGGAGTATGAGTTTGGTCAAGTGGCAGTCTCTTTTACGCCCGCTGAACGTCAAGACAAAGCCTTGTTTTAACCAGCGCATTATTTTAATTATTGCACTATATTAATAACTACTATGTTAATAACTACCGTGTTGATAATTACATTGTTTTAAGCATCACTATACTGAGGTATAAACATATATTTAGCACAGCATCTAGCAGGAAGTTTGCAAACTCTACTACCCATTATAAAACGAGTAATTTTCATGAAATCTAATTTTTTGCCTACTTTACGCTTGCTATCGACTCGCTCTATTCATCTATCGCCTAGCCTGCGTACGCTGCCGATGGTGATGCTTTTAGCGCTGCCATTATATAGCCATGCATTACCATCAGATGCCAACCAGCCAATCAAACTATTAGCGGATAAAGCGACTTATAGTGAGCGTAGTGGTATTACCAGTTACTCCGGCAGTGTGGTTATTACTCAAGGTACGTTTAAGATGACGGCCGACAATATTACCGTCAACTTATCACAGGGTCGTAGTATCAACTCAGCAGTAGCGACTGGACGTCCAGCAACTATGCAGCAAGTTGTCACGCAAGAAAAAGGTGTGGCAAAAGGTCAGGCAAATAAGATTGACTATAACGCGGTCACAGGTATCGTCACGCTAACTGGTAATGCAAAATTGGTGCAAAACGGCGCAAGTTTTGCAGGTAATGTCATTCGTTATAGCCTAAAAGCCGGTGATGTGGAAGCAACTGCCGGTGGCAATCAGCGAGTAGAGCTGGTCTTTCCACCCAATAACAGCAATAGCCAAAGCGGCATACGCTAAGCCAAATAATGAGTTAAGCAACTAAATAAAAAACGACTAAACATCTAGGTGGTTAGTATCAGTGCTTACCTGCTGCCATATGATAAGTAAGTTACGAATAAGTTATGAGTAAGTTATGAATGATAATAAAAATAATGACCCGATAGCGTCAACCAGTACTTCTGAGCCTGTCGCCCGTTTATCGATGCAAAACCTAGGTAAACGCTATGGCAAACGCTGGGTTGTTAAAGATGTCTCATTCTCTGTTGAGCAAGGGCAGGTCGTAGGGCTATTGGGTCCAAACGGTGCCGGCAAAACAACCAGCTTTTATATGGTAGTAGGGCTGGTCAATATGGATAAGGGCCGTGTGACCTTGGGGAAAATGGACTTATCTAAATATGCGATGCATGAGCGTGCTCGTGCGGGTATTGGCTATTTGCCGCAAGAGGCGTCTATTTTCCGTAAATTGTCTATTGAAGACAATATTTTAGCCATCTTGCAAACTCGTAAAGAGTTGAGCGCTAGCGAGCAACGGCAAGAGCTTGAAAAATTAATCGGCGATTTTCATTTAGAACATGTGCGGAAATCTTTGGGCATGAGTGTATCAGGTGGTGAGCGTCGCCGCTGTGAGATTGCCCGTGCTTTGGCTGCTGATCCCAAATTTATCTTATTAGATGAGCCTTTTGCCGGTGTAGATCCCATCTCTGTTGGCGATATCAAAGAGGTTATTTTAGCGTTAAAAAAGCGCGGTATTGGGGTGTTAATCACTGACCATAATGTGCGTGATACCTTGGCCATTTGTGAAAAAGCATATATTGTCTCAGAGGGTGCTATCATTGCTGAGGGCACAGCACGTGAAGTCTTAGACAATGAATTGGTTAAGTCTGTCTATCTAGGTAAAGACTTTCAAGTATAAATCAATCTGTTAAATGTTTTTTCACTGACGCTGGCATAAGGTTTTTAAGTTCGCGCTCTTAGCCAGCTACTGCTATTTATCTTATATTTCAATTATTATTACCTTTAGCGTTATCCCTTCTCTAAAACACCGTCTGTCATAGCAGCGGCATGCTTATCTTAAAATTCTTCTAAAATTAACGCTCATAAAAGCGTCATTATATTCTATTTATCATTCTTACTTGAATACCTGAACAAGGCTCATACGTTATGGCAAAAAATAAATCCAGTTATGTCTGTCAAGCTTGCGGCGCTCATTTTGGTAAGTGGGCAGGGCAATGTAGCGATTGCAGCGAATGGAACACTTTAATTGAAGCGCCAAATGTCAGCATGCCGCACCATAATAAAAATACAGCAAAGCCTAATGTCGGTCGTGCAACGCCTCGCAATACAGGTAGCGCTGGTGCACCTGCTGGAAACTATTCAGGGACGCATAGTGGGGTTATGCCGCTCAATGCAGTGAGTGTGGGTTTAGATACACGTTTGCCCACAGGCATCAGTGAGTTTGATCGCGTATTGGGTGGTGGACTGGTTGCCGGTTCAGTCGTATTAATAGGGGGTGATCCTGGTATTGGTAAGTCTACCATTCTGTTGCAAACAGCTACTAATATGGCAAAAGTTGATTCACTGGCAGGAAGTGCGCTGTATGTGACTGGTGAAGAATCATTGGCACAGGTAGCCATGCGTGCGAAGCGCTTAGATTTGCCAGCTGATAGATTGCGTGTGCTCGCTGAAACCAATGTTGAGACTATCTGTGCAGCATTAACGCAAGAGCAGCCAGCGATTGCTATTATTGACTCTATTCAGACCATTTATACTGATGCCATCAATTCTGCACCAGGCGGGGTCAGTCAGATTAGAGAGTCTGCTGCGATTTTGACTCGCTATGCTAAACAAACAGGTACCGCGCTATTTTTAGTAGGGCATGTGACCAAAGAAGGCACGCTAGCAGGCCCGCGCGTGCTTGAGCATATGGTAGACACGGTTTTATATTTTGAAGGTCAGTCTGATTCACGCTTTCGAATGATACGGGCGGTAAAAAATCGATTTGGCGCAGTTAATGAGTTAGGGATTTTTGGCATGACGGATATGGGGCTGAAAGAAGTTGCCAATCCATCAGCAATCTTTTTGAGCCGTTATGACAAACCTGTTGCTGGTTCTGTGGTTATGGTTAGCCGTGAAGGCACTAGACCGTTACTAGTGGAAGTGCAAGCCTTAGTGGATGACTCTCAAGGCTCACCAAGACGTATGGCATTGGGCTTGGACTTTCAACGTTTATCCATGCTGCTGGCAGTGATGCACCGCCATGGTGGCATCCATACCAGTGGGCAAGATGTCTATGTCAACGTAGTGGGCGGTGTCAAAGTCATAGAAACAGGTTCTGATTTGGCGGTGCTACTCGCTTGTGCCTCAAGCATTAGAGAAAAAGCATTACCATCCTCATTGGCAGTGTTTGGTGAAGTAGGTCTGTCTGGTGAAATTCGTCCTGTGCCCAATGGTCAAGAACGTTTAAAAGAAGCCATGAAGCATGGCTTTAAGCACGCCATTATTCCTAAAGGCAATGCACCTGCCAAAGACTCTGCTCAGTTTAAAGGTATTAATATCATTGCGGTAGAACGTCTCGATGATGCTATTGAAAGCGCATTTGAGCTGTAGTTTATTGAGCTATAGTCTATAGTCAGTTCAAAATAAAAGCGATACGATTGTAATAACGTGCTATTGCTTGCTGTGCGCAGGCGTGACAGAGGCTGCAAAAAATTTATAGTCAATAGCACTGTATCGTTTCTAAAATCAATCAACTATATAAAAACAAGCTTTGTAAAATTAAGCCATAAAAAAGCGCCTAACTCATTATTCGTTAGGCGCTTTTTTTAAATCTAAATTTAAATCTAAAAACCTTTATACAAAACCGTTAAAGGTTTAAACCGCGAATGGTCTAAAACGTTAATGGTTTAAGAAGATGGTCCTGCAACACGCTCAATAGCGACGTTACCCACACCTTTAGCAGTAATACCAAGCTTTTTGGCAGCACCGTAGGATAAATCCATCACACGGTTGCCATGAAATGGACCACGATCGTTCACTTTTACGACGACGCTTTTACCGTTTGTCTTATTGGTTACTTTAACATAGCAGTTCAATGGCAGTGAGCGATGAGCAGCAGTTAAGCCGTTCATATCAAAGGTCTCGCCACTGGCTGTTTTGCGACCATGAAACTGGCGACCGTACCAAGAAGCTAAGCCCGTTTGTTTAAATTTGCTTACAGAATTGGATGCTACTGCCGTTAGACGCTCTAAAACGTCTTCGTCATTACTGACTTGTGCAGTATCACTGGCTAACAGTGAGCTGCTGAGCGCTAATGAAGTAGGCTGGCGTGCCGATTTGACTAAGCTTGATGCACCGTCATGTTGACGACTAAGTTCACCGAGTACACGGTCGATATGGGAGGCGTTATCTTGCGAAACCATGGCAAGAGAGGTTTTTGATTCTACAGCATTTGCATTAGAAGCGATTGCAGAGCCAGCAAATAGTACGGCTGACATGGTAAGTAAACCAGATAAACGCTTATTCATAAATACCTCTATAACTTATACCTTAGAACCTAACTCTAAAAAGTCTTAGAGGGAGCGAGATAGTGTTAGACCAACCTAACAGTACCGCAAACTCTAAAACCGATATCAATCATCTTTCTCATAATAATTGATGTTATAGCTCGGTTTTTATAAGTTCTAACGTATGGTAATTTTTAATTCATCATCATAAATGAGTATAAGGTTTTGATAACCCAGTTATGACACGCTCAAATGATGGTTAACAATCTTAATTGAAACATGCATCAACAACTAAAATCAGATACTAATATTCAATAAACAGCCTTTTTAACATTGCTAAGTTAATAAAGGGTTTCGAGAGTCTCACGTATAAGTTTGTTATTAAACCGTTAATTAAGTAGTGACTTTGAAAGTCTAAAATCTACAAGTTGCTAACTATACGGATGAGCTACAACGACAATATAATTAAATGCTAACTTTCTTAGTAGCTCTGTACGGGTTATGTATAAATGACACTAAGACGAGATTAACGCAATTAATTGTAAAAAACAAGGAATAAAACCTATTGGTATTGAGTACTAAACGCTAAATATTCAACATGGTTTATAAGAGTGGTTTTTGCGTATATTATTAATAAAATCATGTATTTATATATAAATACAGAGGGAGTAAACAGTGCTTTTTATCACAGTTTATGTAGAACTGATTACAAATAAGATTGGTGCGAGCGGGCTTATTTACTAGGATTTTTGCTCATTCTATATTTACGTATAGTTACTTAATAAATAGATTTTAAGCCGAGTACGTACGGTTATTTGTTAATCTACTCATTTTTGAAACTTGCTAGGTTGTGTTTTACTTAGGTATTTAGCGATTGCCTTACCATAGCTATTTTCACTATTTTAGATACTAAAGTAAGTTCTCAAATACTGAATTTCTTAAAAGCTAAAACTATCTTGGTATGGCTTTCAAAGGGTATAAAAAAAGAGACCATGCAATGTAAACATAGGGTCTCTTAAGTTATAAAAAAATTGGAAAATCTTAGCCAGATTTGTGAGTATGAATGGACATGAGTAAGCCGAAACCCGCCATTAAAGTGACGACGGCGGTACCACCATAGCTAATGAAAGGTAAGGGGACACCAACAACAGGTAAAATACCGCCAACCATACCGACATTGACGAATACATAAACAAAGAAGGACATGGCGATAGCGCCTGCCAATAATCGGCTGTAAGTATCAGGATGGGCGAAAGCGATATATAAAGCTCGTGTCAGTATGCAAGCATAAATAAACATTAACAGTATCACACCAAGCAAACCAAACTCTTCAGAAAAAGCGGCGATAACAAAGTCGGTATGACCTTCTGGTAAGAAGTGTAAATGAGATTGCGTACCTTCCAAATAGCCTTTACCGGTCAGACCACCGGCACCGATGGCCGTTTTGGACTGAATAATATTCCAGCCTGCGCCTTGTACATCAGCCTCAGGATTGAATAGAGTGAGTACGCGCGTACGTTGATAGTCGTGTAATAAAAAGTTCCAAGCGACAGCAATAACTGGAATTGATAACGCCACAGCGCTTGCAATGAGTCGCCACGATAGTCCTGCCAAAAACAACACAAAGATACCGCTGGCGGCGACCAGTAATGAAGTACCAAGGTCAGGCTCTTTCGCAATTAATAATACCGGTACCACGATTAACGCTAAAGTAATGGCGATACTTGATAATGAGGGCGGTAAATCGCGCTTGGATAGGAACCACGCACACATCATGGGCATACCAAGCTTCATAAATTCTGACGGCTGTACACTGCCAAATCCTGGTAGATTAATCCAGCGTTGAGCGCCCATGCGCACCTCACCAATGATGTCAACCAACACCAGTAGTATCAGGCCCAATACATAAAAGATAGGCGTAAAGGTACGATAAATACTAGGTGGTATTTGTGCCATGACAGCCATGACCGTAAATCCAACACCGTAGCTGACCATTTGCCGTATGACCATATCCGTATCTTGACCTGCCGCACTGTATAAAATCGTCAAACCAATGCAGCAAACGGTCAGTAACAGTAGGGTCAACCACGGATCGATATGAATACGCTGCCAGATTGTCGGTGTATGACCTTGACCTAAATGGTGGCTTTGACGAGAAAAACGGTATTGCGGGTTAGAAGACATAGGCAAAGTGTGACTGGCAATTGGCGTGGAAGAGAAGTGATTTTCGATAAATAAACGAGTAATCAGCGATTATAAAGCGTTTATTCGACCAGATAATAACGAATAAAGTAACTTACGAGTAATAAAGTAACGTTAATATAAAAATGTTGAGGATAAGTGTTAATAACGAATAGGTCGCTGCTGATTAGTGACGATAGTTTAGCTTGCTTGCTTAAAATTTGATAGTATCGATAAAACGTTTTTAGCGGTAGTTTCTTGTAATGATCAATATCAAAAAACAAGCTTATGGAAAAATTCATCAGCCTATTATTGCACTATTTATTTGTGCCAGCAGTATCAGTGCTCATGCCGCCATTATCAGTGACAATAGCGAGCGCCGTATTCAAATACGTCATGGCAATAGCGCTACTAACAGCAGCACGAATGCCTACATCACGCCGTCTTCTCGAGAGGCAGGCCATAGTGGTGGCGTTACTATACTAAGCGGCGGGGAAAGTGGATCAAATAGGCTAAGTGGCGATAGTATGCAAGGGCTGATCCAACAAAAACAGCGTGAGTTTGAATTTGATGCCAGCTTATCGATAGAAGAGAACAAACGTGTCAATACCAATAAACGTACGCCGAGCTATAACACCACCTATAGCACCGGTAGTAATAACTATAATGATTTTACCAGTATGGATTTTAATACTTGGTTAAATAGTAACAGCTATCGCGCTGGGCAAGTGGCAAATTATCAACGCTACCTGAACTCACGAGTAGGCGCTCGAAATGTACCACCTTTATCGCAATTGCTTACGACTGCTCGTAGTTGGGATAAATGTGGTTATGAGCCTTATCAGCTACCACCGCAAGAGCTATGGTCAAACATTGTACCGACATTACAGTTATATGGTCAGCTAAAAAACCAAGGTATTTTGCCTGCCAGCACTGAGATACGCTCGGTATATCGCAGCCCTGGATTAAATGACTGTGCTGGCGGAGCTAGTAGTAGTAAGCATATGACTGCTGGCGCGATCGATATCTGGGTACCTCAATACGAGGGTAACTCATGGCAGCTGAGCAGTATGCAAGATAGCTTATGCGAGTTTTGGCAATATCAGGGTCAGTCTCATAACTTTGGGCTAGGATTGTATTCCACCGGTGCTATTCATTTGGATACCGATGGCTATCGTAAATGGGGCTTTAATCATGCCAGTAGCGGCTCTCCTTGCCGCTATTAATAAGAACTATTCAGAGATAAAAATAAGCTCAGCCTGTAAAAATTACAGGCTGAGCTTATTTTTTGTACCGTATTGAAGGTAAAAGATACTATTTGCTCGACTTCTTATCCCAAGGGTTAACCTCGCCAACGGTGACGATTAAAAAGTCCTCAGGCTTTAATGTATCACGTAGGGTTTTATTGACTTCTGATAAGGTTACTTGTTCGATGCGATTGACATAATTACTAAGATAAGTTGTAGGTAGCTGATAAAAATTCATCATGCCGAGTAAACCATTAATCCCTGCATTACTGGCAAAACCCATCGGGAAACTGTTTTTTAGATTATCCGTCGTTAATTTCATCTCATCACTGGTGATGCCGTTTTTTAATGTATCGTCAATGACTGCTAAACTGGCATCAATCGCTGCACGTGCCTTGTCATTGCGAGTTGAAAAACCAATCTGATAAGGTCCACGTGCCAGCATTGGGTTCATAGAGCCTGAAATACCATAGGTATAACCAAGGTTTTGTCTGATTTCAGTCATCAGCCGCGCGTTAAAATCGCCCCCTGCCAACACTTCGTTCCCTACAGCAAAGTTGGTTTGCTTTTGCTGGGCTTGGGTATCAGTCGCACGCTTCTCGCCCAATTGTCCCATTAGCACAGTAGTTTGAGTGCTGGGAAACGGAATATGAATATGCTGAGCTTTTGTCAGTGGTTTTGGCTCGGGGAGGGTGGGTGCCGCTTGTCCCACTGGTAAATTGACGGTGATATCTTCAGCCAGCTTTTTGGCTTGCGCTAAAGTTAGGTTCCCTGTCATAGCAAGTGATGCATTAGCAGCGACTAAATAACGATTTTTGAAATCTATAAGATGCTTTTTTTCTATGTTAGGAACCGTGTCAAGTGTCCCAACCGATGGGTGAGCGTAAGGATGGCTGCCATATAATGCTTTGTTAAAAGCAATGCTGGCAAGACTGTTAGGGTCTTGTTTTTGCTGCTGCAAACCGACCAATAACCGTGCTTTGTTACGCGCTAAAATTTGCTCATCAAAGCTCGGTTCGGTGAGCATTTGGGTCATCAAATCGATGGCAGGTAGTAAGTGCTTATCATCAGATAAACTGCGTAAAGAGACAGTAAACATATCTTTGTAGGCGCTGCTACCTAGATTAATGCCCAAGGTTTCAACCGCGCGGGTGAACTCGTTTTCATCTAAACGCTTAGAGCCTTGTTCAAGCATCGTCGCCGTCATATTGGCGATACCAAAGCCTGTGCTCTTTATGCTGCCATCACGAGCGCTACCCGCATTAAAACGCAAATCGATATCGACAATGGGTAATGCGGTCGTAGGTACAAAAAGCACCGGCACACCGGCTTTGGTCTTAAACTGCTGAATCTTTGGTACCGTGACTTTCAAAGGTTTGGCATCATCAAGGCTGGTCAACTTAGACAAAGCAGCAATTGGCGCACTGATATCGACCGTAGATGGCTGAGTGCGGTTGTCTTCGCCAGCAGCCGTCTCTGCCTGAGCCGTTATGGTCAAAGTCGTCAGCCCTAAAAATAAACCCATACTAAAACAGGGCAGTTGCTTAAATGTTGGCTTTATTAACGACATCAAAGCGGTCTTCTTGTTAGTGTTGAGAATAATATTCTGAGTCATGTCTTTCTTCTTATTAATAGCGTTTTTAACAGTAATTTTTGTTGAGATAATCTAACAACACCTCGCCTTTATTTGCCTTTGGCTTCTTTTTTAGCTGGCGCTTTAACTTGCTTTTTAGTTTGGTCTTTAGGCGGAACGATATGCATCACCGTTAAATTATCTTTTACTAAGTACTTTTTACTAGCCGCTTGGATATCTGCAATCGTTACGCTATCGAGCTTGGTTGGCAGTTTGGCAAGCAACCTATCATCAAGACCGATAGATTGTAATGAGCCAATCATGCGCGCCTGACCTTCCATACTGTCTTGCGCGTACACAAGACCCGTGACGGTATTGGTTTTGGCACGATTGATTTCATCTGCGGCAATTGGATCAGTTTTAAGCTTTTCTATTTCAGAGATTATAGCTTGCTGTGCTTGCTCTAAGCTGACGCCTTCACGCGGGGTCGCTTGTATCAAAAACAGCCCATCGCCGCGATCCAGTAGATCATAGGATGTACCCACTGTGGTGAGCAGACCTTGCTCGCGTATTAGTCTGCTCTCAAGGCGTGCAGATAGGCCACCATCTAATACGTCCTGAGCAAGCGAGAGCGCATAAGCCTGCTTTTCATTGCTTGTGCCTGCTGTTACAAGGCTCGGTACGTTATAACCCATTAATAAGACAGGCACTTGTACTGCTTGCTCGGATGCCACTTGCTGATAACCCCGAAAGCCTTTTTGACTGACAGCAGGACGCTTAGGTAGCTTACTTGGTGTCAGCTCGCCAAAGTAACGCTTCACTTGAGTTAAGACTTCGCTCGGCTCAACATCGCCGACGATGACTAAGGTTGCATTATTTGGCGCATACCATATTTTATACCAGTCTTTTAAGTCGGAAAGCGTAATCGATTCAAGCTCATTCATGGGTCCGATGACCGACTCGCCTTTAGGGCTATTCGGCAAAGCAAGCAAGCGAAATGATTCATAAGCTTTGGCAAGTGGATTGTCATCGGTACGCTGACGGCGCTCTTCCATGACGACTTGATGCTCTTTGACAAATTCTTTCTCATCAAATACCAAGTTTTTCATACGATCCGCTTCAAGCTCTAACGCTAAAGGAAAGCGGTTGGCGGGGAACAGTTCGTAATAACCGGTATAATCGTAGCTCGTAAAGGCATTATTGACGCCACCGAATTTGGCAATCAAGCGCTCATAATCAGCACTTGAAACGTCCGCAGTTCCTTTAAACATCATATGCTCGAGCACATGAGAGATACCGCCTTTATCAAGCGGCTCATCGGCTGACCCTACGCGATACCAAATCTGAGTCATGACCACGGGCGCACGGTGGTCTTCTTTAACTACTATTTTTAGACCGTTTTCTAACTGATACTCATGGCGACCGGACATATCCATGGTCAGCGCTGATGATTGCTCAGTCTCTTTAGGGGCTTTATCCTGACCTGCTTTATTTTGACTCAAAGTATTTTGAGACACTGAACTTTGAGACACTGGACTTTTAACAGCAGACACTGGATTAGAATCAATGACATTGGTTTGGCAAGCCGCAAGCGTGGTTGCCATGGCTAAGGTAACGGCGAGGCGTAGAGAGAGAGCAGTTAGCGATAAAGGTGAGGACATGGTATGTTCTACTTATATAAAAGGGAAACTTTTAAACGGGCAGCTTGTAAATTGATGCGTGAGTATATCAATTTTCTTCATAGTGCTTAAGCCATTATATAGACTTATGCGCCCCAACCATTACACTCGCGGTTGGTTTAAATTCTTGTGTCGTACTGCAACCTGTCGCTGATAGCGCCATCGTCGTTAGTAATACAGCAGCGCTAATATGGGTGATTTTTTTATAATAAATGGATAGAGATAGCATTAGATATTCCTAATATAAAGTGGTCGGATAAGGCTGATAGAGTGTTAAAAACTAAGTCCCGCTAAGGGTAGGCGAAGTTTGGCATCTCAAAGGTCAGATTTTTGTGTCTAAACCTTAAGCGAAACTTACTCAAAAATCGTGTTATATATGGGATTTTCTATCGAATAGTTTTTATATTGCCTGTTATATCGCCTTCTACATTACTTAAAGATTTTTGCCATTTGCCTGCGTTCTACGATGCTAAAGGATGAGCTTAACTTGAATTATGCTAAACTAGGCTAAAAACAATCTTCCAGTTAAGTCATAGAAAACTGACAATAGACAGATCAAATTTTAGAATAAACAAATTACTGATAATGATAACTTTTAGGGCAAGCTTATGAATAACCCCAATAATAGCAATCGTGTGGTCATCAATCTTGACGGTGGTCTTGATGACTTAGATGACGATGATATTACCTTACCCAGTCTGCCGGTGCAATCTGTGCCCATCATCGATGAGCCTGAAGATATTGCTCCAACTAAGGCTGATATTGATGAAAGCACCGCAGATAAGCAAATAACGCCTGCCATAAATCAAAAAGTCTCAAGCACCGATACGGCAGAAAGCATTGCTTTAGGCGCACCCATTATCATGACAGAAAAGCACAGTGCCGCTGAGAGTACCTCAGAAAGCTTTTCAAATACCAATAAAACAGAATCGACGCCGCAGGCGGTTTCTGCGCCAAAAATCCCCACCATGCCCTTACAAGACCAGTTAGGGGATCGTCCAAGCGTTACTGCTGCTAATACCAACACAAACGTAGGCAACGAGCCATCTAATATTCAGCAAACAACGGCAGTAGAATCGCAAGAAACTAAAGAGTCGCAAGAGGATCAGGAAAACACAAAAAAAGGCAGCTGGTTTAATCGGATGAAAACGGGTCTGAGTAAGTCACGTAAAAACTTAGCTGAAGGTATGGTGAGCATCCTTATTGGTGGCAAAGAAATTGATGATGAGCTGTTAGAGGAAGTCGAAGACCAGTTACTGGTTGCTGATATCGGTGTCAATGCCACCAACCGCATTATCAAGAGCTTAACTGAACAAACAGCCCGTGGTGATTTAATCTATGCGCATTCACTGTATAAAGCATTACAAACTGAGCTGGTTGATATCTTAACGCCAAAGGTTGCGCCGCTCGTCATTGATACCAGCAAAAAACCTTTTGTTATCTTGGTCGTCGGTGTTAATGGCGTGGGTAAGACCACGACTATCGGTAAACTTGCTAAACGTCTACAAGGTGAGGGTAAATCAGTGATGCTGGCTGCTGGTGATACTTTCCGCGCCGCTGCCACTGAACAGCTGCAAATATGGGGTGATCGCAATAACATTCCAGTCGTGGCGCAAGGTCATGGCTCTGATAGTGCCTCCGTAATCTTTGATGCCATGCAATCTGCTAAAGCAAAAAATATCGATGTATTGATTGCCGATACGGCTGGGCGTTTGCAAAATAAAACTCATCTAATGGCAGAGCTTGAAAAGGTAGTGCGGGTGATGCGTAAAGCCGATCCAAGTGCACCGCATGAAGGGATGATTGTACTTGATGCTGGCACAGGTCAAAATGCGATTAACCAAGTTGAGTTATTCAATAAAGTGGTGCCATTAACCGGTATTACGATTACCAAACTAGATGGTACTGCTAAAGGCGGTGTGGTCTTTAATATTGCTGAAACGACAGACGTGCCTATCCGTTATATTGGCGTTGGTGAGTCGATTGATGACTTACGTGCCTTTAGTCCAAAACAATTTGTCGCCGCACTTTTCGAGACTGATGATAAAGAATAGCGCTCAACAGTTCGTTTTAGCCAATAAACGAGTTTTGAAAATATAACGATTTGAGAGGAAAAGTCATGATAGTCACCACAGCAGCTTTTGGATCGCACCAGCTAACATTAATTGCTAGTGTCAATGAGCATAGCAGTCCTAAGCTGGTTGAAGTCAATTGGCTGCTGGCAGGTAACTCTTGGCACAGCTCAAAATCTATTCCCAAACTTAAAAAACACTATGGCCTTGTCGATCAGAGCTTCACATTCATAGATAAAGACAGCCTAAGCAAAAGCGAACCAGCTCAAGCTTTACTAATAGATGCTATAGCACAATTAGAGGGGTATTTTAAGGGTGAACGTCAGGGGTTCGATTTACCAATAGATGCAAGCTTGGGAACCAAGTTCCAGCAACGAGTTTGGCAGGCACTACAAGATATTGGTTATGGCGAGACCATCAGTTATGCAACGCTAGCAAAAAATGTAGATAATCCCAAAGGGTTTCGCGCCGTTGCCAATGCCAATGGTAAAAACCCCTTTAGCATTATCGTCCCTTGTCATCGAGTAATAGCTAGCGATGGTAAGCTTGGTGGTTATACAGGCGGCTTAGATAAGAAAGAGTATTTATTGGCCTTGGAAGGGGTGAGATGTAAATCATAATAAAGCCATGTAAAACTGTGCTCTCATGAATTGGAAAAGCCAAACGTTTTTAGCGTTTGGCTTTTTTGTGCTTAGTAATCAATGAAAATTATTGCTCAAGCTGCGCCATAACGTCATCTGAGAAGTTCACATTGCTATAAACCTCTTGTACGTCATCGATATCTTCTAACATATCAATCATTTTCATTACTTTTAAGGCGTCATCAATATTGTCAATCTCGGCACTGGTGGCTGGTGCCATGGTGACTTCAGCATTGTCAGATTCTAAGCCTGCCGTATTTAAGGCATCTTTAACTTGACCGAAATTTTCCCATTCAGTGATGACAAGAAGGCTTTCACCATCATTTTCAATATCAAGCGCGCCAGCATCTAACGCCGCCAGCATGACTTCTTCCTCTAAGCTGATATCGTTAAAAGTGATTTCACCGCGCTTAGTAAATAGATATGCCACTGAGCCTGAGGTACCAAGATTGCCCTCATTTTTGGTAAAAGCATGGCGCACTTCGCTGACCGTTCGGTTGAGGTTGTCAGTCAAGGTTTCGACTAATACTGCAACGCCACCGATACCATAGCCTTCATAGCTCACCTCATCCATATTGTCATTGTCATCGCCGCCTGTGCCGCGAGCCACTGCCCGATTGATGGTATCTCGAGTCATATTGACTGATAGGGCTTTTTCAATAACGGCACGCAAGCGTGGATTTTTATCAGGGTCAGGGTCACCTTGCTTGGCAGCAGAAACAATTTCACGAATAATTTTGGTAAATACTTTGCCTTTTACCGCATCCTGACGGGCTTTACGGTGTTTAATATTTGCCCATTTTGAATGGCCTGCCATATGACATCCTTAAGTGTTACGAGTTATGTATTATACGGATAAAAAATTTATTGGTAAAATTTTTTGTACTTGTTGAGATGTTTTTATTTATGATTGCGCTGTTAATCTAAGGTAATCAATCTGTCAGTAAGTTGACGATTTGTATGTCGTTAATAGCGCTTTTTTGCTACACTGCTACTTTCTATCTACTGACCAACTATCGATTATCACTGTAGCGGTCAATAGCAATAATACTTCCAATATTATAAACCACTTTAGCGCATTTTGACCAACCTTGGCTTATTCATGCCATCCTAAATCGTTCGGTTTTATGCCCATTAATCTTGTGACTTTATTGACCCTATGAAGCAACCAAATACCGAAGCCATTACTCATTTACGTAACCGCATTCATATCATTATCGAAGGCACAGATACTCGTTTGGGTAAGCTGTTTGATATCATATTGCTGATTGCCATTTTAGCCAGTGTAGCCGTAGTGATGCTCGATAGTGTACTCTACATGCGCTTGCAATACGGCACATTGTTTTTTTATGCGGAATGGTTTTTTACTATTTTGTTTACGATTGAGTATAGCCTTAGGTTGTTTTCAGCGCCCAATCGATTCCGTTATGCGTTTAGCTTTTTTGGGGTAGTGGATTTATTGTCGGTACTACCAAGTTACTTAAGCCTACTATTTGGCGGTGTGCAGTATCTATTGGTTATTCGCATACTACGCATCTTACGTGTATTTCGCGTGCTCAAACTCGAAGTATACATGCAACAAGCAGGTTTTTTGGCTTCTGCGCTTAGAACCAGCCAGCAGAAAATTACGGTTTTTTTCTTATCATTGGTCTTATTGGTGACCATTTTTGGCTCGATTATCTACGTCGTAGAAGGGCCGGAGAACGGATTTACCAGTATTCCAGTGTCTATTTATTGGGCAGTTGTGACGGTAACCACAACCGGCTATGGCGATATGTCACCTAAGACGCCAATCGGGCAAGCGATTGCATCTATGGTGATGATAGCGGGTTACTCTATTATTGCCGTACCGACGGGTATTTTCACTGCTGAGCTGGCTCGTAATATGCGTCCGCAGTTGAACCCTATAGCCTGTCCAAACTGTGGTAAATTCGGTCATGCAGTCGGCGCAGATTTTTGTGATCGCTGTGGCCATGCGCTACACGTATAGCAAGCATTAAAATTTATTCTTCAGAGTCTATAATCACCTAGAATTCTATATATTCTTTAACCAGCGGCGATAAATCTATTGTCACCCCTAGGTTAACAAGATTCCAATATTGACCCGAAATCGTACGATCTAGCATCATCGTGGTTGCTGAGGGCTGGAACTGACCAAAATATTTTAGCGATGTGCGCATTTGTGCGATGGCTTCATGATGGGTTTGACTACTAGCAAAATCAAAAGCACCATCTTGATACGGTTTGATAGACATGGGTTTAAGCCCAATCTCTAGCCACTTCTCATAAAACTCGCCAGGCACGATTTTATCATCATCACGGCGAATATCTAAGGCAATTAAGTCCTGCTCAAGTGCGGTCACATCACCTTTTAGGGCATGCTTGGCAAACCGGCGGAATAACTTCACTTCACTATCACTATAGCTGCGAATGCCACCGAAATCGTATGCTACAACACTACCATCAGCCCGAAAAGCAAAATTACCTGGGTGTGGATCACAGTGCATTCGGTATAAGCCAAACAGCTGTCCGGCGCTAAAATGAAACAGTCGCGCTGCGATTTTTTGTTTAATATCATTATCCCATGTCGATGCCACTGTCAGCGTTTCGCCCATCTCTTCAGTCAAGGTCAAAATCCGCTTGGAAGAATGACTGCTAATGACTTTAGGGATAATTAAGCCTTTATCTTCTGCATGAAAGGCGCCAAATACTCGTAGGTTATGCGCCTCTTTAATATAGTCGAGCTCATCATGTAAGCTTTGGCGAATCTCGTTAAATAGCTGTTCTTGCAATTGCTTACTCATATTTAGCACACCAGCGATTTTAAGCGCCATGCGTACTTGTTTAAGATCGCTATCACAGTTTTCATCGACATCAGGGTACTGTACTTTTACCACAACTCTTTGCCCAGATGGCAAAACCGCTCGATGCACTTGTCCGATAGAGGCGGCGGCAAAGGGTGTTTCTTCAAACTCAGTAAACAACTCGTTAACAGGCGCTTTAAGCTCACGTTCAATTTGTGCACGTATCTGCGCATAAGGCATCGGCGGGGCGTCTTTTTGTAGCTTTTCTAAAGCGTTTGCGACTTCAGGCGGAAACACGTCTTTATACTGTGAGGCAATTTGCCCTACCTTCATAACCGCGCCTTTCATTTCACCAAGCGTTTCGGCGATTTGAATACCGACGTCTTGCATCAATTCTGAGCGCGCTTGTAGACGTTTTTCTTCGTCACTTGAGAGATGCCTTAATGAGTTTTTAGCTGCTTTGCCGGCGATACTTGCTGTCATACCAGCAAGTTTCATAAAGCGTTTTCCGGACGATTTTGCCATTCATATCACCATATAGTGGATTGTTTGCTCAGCCATAATTCTATTATTTTAATCAGCCAATTGCTGTTTAACTACTGTGCTAAAGGTCACGTTTTTTTGCTTGAGTTATTATATTTTTCATTGTTAATATCGATACAAGTAACCATAAAATATTAATCATTGAATGTTATGGAATAAGTATTGGTTAGCCAATAATCTAATGCCATCTGATAACCTAAATGCCCTAGGCCACAAATAACGCCGACGGCCACATCACTGAAATAAGAATGTTGACGAAACGATTCACGGGCATGTACGTTAGATAAGTGAACTTCTATAAATGGTTTTTGTGTCGCCAAGAGCGCATCGCGTATCGCGACAGAGGTATGAGTAAAGGCGGCAGGGTTGATAATGATCGCGTCGACTTGATTGCTGGTGTCTGCCAATAGTCCATGATGCTGAATCTCATCGACAAGTTTGCCTTCATGGTTGGACTGACTGCAAACCAGTTCCACACCATATGCTGCGGCGCGCTTGATTAAGGAGTTTTCAATATCCGCAAGGGTGGTATGACCGTAAATCTCAGGCTCACGTTTACCCAATAAATTCAGATTAACGCCATTAATTAACAGTAACTTATGCGTTAACTGATGCGTCAAGGCTATATCGTTTTTTTTATGAGAAGGTTTTGCCGTTTTTATTGATTGAGAAGGGGTGGTCATAATAATCTCTATGGCTATCAAGGGGCGAATAAATCGTACAGGGTTTTTATAAGGGCTGGATAAATAGAATGGTCGTAGAATAGAAAATTCGACTGTCGCCTAACAAGGGTCTAAAAATAATACCCTAAGCTGAGTATTCTAGTCTTTATCCCTTTATGATAACAGCTTGCCAGTTATGTTATAAAAAAACTACATCAAAAGCTAACCTAAGTGGCAAAAATCATGTTAAAAGTCTTTGTGTTGCTAAAAACCCGTGTTATGATATTTTTTACGCAATAAATATTACATGTTTGTTGCTCATTCTAGTTTGGTTGATTATTAACGCTTTTTTACTAAAGTGGTTTTAGTTTTTTTGCCAAAGGCTAGAAGTAGGAAATTTACTATACGCTAAATAATAAAAGGCATTATAAAACTTTTGTTTTTCGCTAATAGTAGGTGAAGTAGGACTCTTAAATTTTGATTTCATAATCTTAGTACCCGTTTATATGCAATGTTGCAAAGGAATTTGGGGCTAAGTAAACTTTTTAGGAAGTAATATTATGTCAGCTCGTGAGCAAGGTATCGTTAAGTGGTTTAATGACTCAAAAGGCTTTGGTTTCATTCAACGTGATAGCGGAGAAGATATTTTTGTGCATTTCCGCGCGATCCAAGGTGATGGTTATCGCTCTCTAAAAGATGGCGAAAAGGTTGAGTTCAGCGTTGTAGAAGGTGATAAAGGCCTGCAAGCTGAAGAAGTCAGAAAAGTAGAAGAGTAATCGCTACAGTCATTATCGCAGTTTAGCTATAATGACTGTACAAACTACTGATATACTACTGAGTCAAGCCAGTCTTGTCTTACTTATGTTGAGTGTAATGCAGCATATTTTGTAAGACTATAAATGGGCTTGGCTTTTTTATGCTTATAAGTTTTACAGAGTTTTGCCTGACGGTTGCTATTGGTTAGTGGTTATCGTTTAGTAGAGGCAGTTAAGCCTTATAATAAGTCATTTATTTATTGATGATATACAAGCGAATTATATAAAAGGATATTTTTTTGAGTAACTTTACGACGTTTACGGATTTGCCACTTTCAGCAGCTACTTTACGCGCGGTAGGCGATTTGGGTTTTACTAAACTGACACCCATTCAAGCACAGATACTACCGCATACCCTAGCAAATCAAGATGCTATTGGGCAAGCACAAACGGGTACTGGCAAGACGGCAACGTTTTTACTGACCATAATGGAGGCGTTACTTAAGCGTCCTTTTGCAACGGATGAAGAGCGTTATTTAGGTGAGCCACGTGCAGTCGTTATGGCACCAACCCGTGAGCTTGCTCAGCAAATATTTGATGATTGTATCGCCTTGACCAAATACACCTCCTTACATAGCGTCTGCATTATGGGTGGTACCAATTATGAAACCCAGCAGCATGAGCTGGAGCGTCAATATGTCGATATTTTGGTTGCAACGCCTGGGCGTCTGATTGATTTAATGAATAAAGGCATGGTATATCTTGATCGTGTCGAAGTGCTGGTATTAGATGAAGCAGATCGCATGCTGGATATGGGTTTTATCCCAGATATCAAGCGCTTAGTCGGTCGTATGCCGCCCAATACCGATCGTCAAAGCTTGTTATTTTCTGCCACCTTTAACCAAGATGTGATGAATTTGGCTTATCGCTGGTTACATGAGCCACAGTTTGTCGAAATTGAGCCTGAGCATAAGACCAGTGAGCTGGTAGACCAGCATTTTTACTTGTTAACAGAAGATCAAAAACTAGAAGCTTTAGAGCGTATCATCACTGATACCGCAGTAGAGAAGGTGATTGTTTTTGCCAATCGTAAGGATCAAGTAAAACGTCTGTACCATAAGCTACGCCAAGGGCATAAAATCGTTATGCTATCGGGCGATGTGATTCAACAGAAACGCGAAAAGTATTTACAGCGCTTCAAAGACGGTCATGCATCGATTTTGGTAGCGACCGATGTAGCAGGACGCGGTATTCATGTCGATGATGTTAGCCATGTGATTAACTATACGTTGCCAGATCAGCCAGATGATTATGTACACCGCATTGGTCGTACAGGGCGTGCTGGGCAAACAGGTATTAGCATTAGCTTTGTGAGTGAAGATGATGCTTTTAATATACCTGCACTAGAGAAGCATTTAGATACTAAGTTTAGTCTTGAGCAGTGGCAGCAGTAGCAACTCTTTAACTGCTGAGCATTAAAAAAGCCCTCAACAAATTGTTGAGGGCTTTTCTGTGTTGATATGTTTTTTTGCTATGATGATAATAACACTTAACTACTGAGTTTCCTCCATAGTCGTTGAGTCATCATTCATATTATGCATACTGTGGTCCATTTGGCTCATATCATGACGAGTGGAGTCATCTGGGTCAGATATCATCGTGGCAGGACTGCCGTGCTGCATTGCCGCATGACTACCAGCACCATTAGTACCACTACTCATATCATGACCACCATGCATATTCATCATTATCATAGGGACAAAAGCGATGGCTAAGCCAGATAATACCATAATAGCGCCATTAAGCTGTCTTAAGCGAAAACGTCCAATCTTGTCACGCATCCAGCCGACCGTTTCGTGAGTGGCAACCAGCATCGGTACTGTTCCTAAGCCAAAGACAAACATCAGCGCCGCGCCACTTAATGGGTTGTGAGCGACTACTGCAATAAGTAGGGCGCCATATACCAATCCACAAGGCAAAAATCCCCATAGAAGACCGGCAGACAATGCCCGCGGAAAGGTGTTTAGCGGAAACACTTTTTGGCGTACAGGACTAAGATACTGCCAAAAGCGCATACCAAAACGCTCAAGTTTACTTAAAAATGGTGCGCCAAGCATGGTCACGCCGACAAATACCAGTACCAAGCCCAATAAAATACGCGGTAGACTGTTACCCTTCATTAAAGGCTCTAATAAGGTTGTGCCAATAAGTCCTGCGACTAAGCCCAAAAATGCATAGCTGGTTAGACGACCTAAATGATACGTCGCAACCAATGCACGGCGCTTAGCTGGGCTGACGTCTTTCATAGACAGACCAAATGCGGTCACTAGCCCGCCACACATACCTAAGCAATGTGGTGAACCAAAAAAACCCATTAACAATGCAGCAACTAGTAAAGCTGTAGTCATGGGAAGATTCTCCTAAAAATGGTAAAGGACGCACCGACTTATCTCTATCGTATCTAGCGAAAAAACAAGCAGGTAACGCATTTGTAAAATAGCCCGAGGCTATATTTTTGGATTGCTATCTGTATCAGAAGGATGGACTGATTCTATGTCAGCATTATTTATTTTATCATCAACTTTGTCAGTTGCAGCTGTATGCGTGTCTTGCTGAAGAGGCTCTGTGCGCTCATGAGCTTGTATGGTTTGCCGACGCTCTTGACGATCATCCAAGATAATACGCTGTGATGCGTTGTCTAAATCTTCGAATTGGTTAGATTTTACGGCATAGCGCACTGCCCAAATCGCCACCACAAACAGCATGAGACTTAATGGAATTAATAAAAATATACTGAGCATGGCAAATCTCTTTAATAGCAGTTTCTTTTATTATTATACACTTAATGCAAGTGTGGTGGAGAACCTGTAACGATAAAAGTAGGCGGGCAGATACTTATGAGATGATATTTTTCTCAACTAATAGCAAGCTCTATTCATCAGGTGCTTTTGCTACCTTACCTCTTGGTGTCATGAGCTGCTGTGAAGTCACGTCTTTGGCTTGGCGACAGTTGGCTTGTGGACGTATAACATCACGTAAATAAGCAGCAACTTCATAAACCGCGCGCCGTGAGTGACTCAAGTTTTGCGCCGGTTCCATCCAATCGCGTCTAACTGGCAAAGGGGCATTAATCGGAGTGCTGTTGATGCCGTTTAACGCAAACTGTCTGCGAGCACGGGCCATATGGTAGCGATCGGTAATAAGATAAACATGATGGAGGGGAATGCGCTTGGCGGTAAAGCGTGCATTTTCGCAGGTATTCATACTGGCATTTTCGCTGATTAAGCCATCAATACCATGTTCGATCAGCCACTGACCAAGCCAAGGCGCTTCAGCACCGCTTAGTACGATAGGTAGGGGTAGATCGTGATAGGCAGTCGCAGCTGTACGAGCACGATTGAGACTATAGCTATTTAGAATAATTTGATTATTATTGTCATTGGTCAGACCGCCACCTAACACAACATAGGCAGTCGGCGGCGAGCTCATGGCGGCAGATGGCATATTTGGTAAGGGTAAATGGGCTAAGATGTAAACAACGGCTTGTGAAAATAGTGGGGTAAACAAACTAATAAGTACTAAAATAACCGTCGTTGAGCCCAGCAAAAAGGTAGCATTGATAATCCGAAACAGCTTGATCATACGTTCAGCTGAACGCAAATAATGTCGCCATAGACGATTAGACCATGACTGTTTAGACCACATGCTCGTCATACCCGATGGAGCCATTAGCATTTACCCACACCGGCTCGCGCGATAATGATATCGCAAATTTTTCATACACGACATCGGCGATATATTGTTGGGCTACTGCCACATCGTTTTGGTTTGCTTGATAAGGGGCGTGATTGGTCAGTACTAAGGCTTGCTGCTGATGGGTAATAATAGGCGCTATACCGCCACCTTTTAGACTCGCTTGTTCAATAAGCCAGCCAGCAGCGACTTTTACCGTCGCCTCAGGCATGGCATAGCCAACAATAGCAGGATAAGCCGCTTGTAATGCTGTAAATTGCACTTGAGAAATAATAGGGTTCTGAAAAAAACTGCCACAGTTTGGCAACTGTTTAGGGTCAGGTAGCTTTTGCTGACGGATATTGATAATGGCGTGCATGATGTCAGTTGGCGCAGGCTGCTTGCGACCTTGCTGCTCGGCATAACTTTGCGCGACGGTTTTTACATCGCCATAGCTGGCCAACACTTTTGTCGCATCTGTATGCAAACGAAAACCCACGCGACTGATTAACCACATATTGGGATGACGTTTAAAGAGGCTGTCGCGATAGCCAAACTTGCAGTCTGCCGCTGTTAGATGATGCCAAGTTTGTGTTGTTAAATGATAGGCGCGCACATACTGTAAGCTATCTTCTAGCTGGACACCATACGCACCGATATTTTGTACAGGAGCGGCACCAGTGAGACCAGGTATTAGCGCAAGATTTTCAAGTCCATACCAGCCTTGAGTCACAGTATGCACAACCAAGTCATGCCAATTTTCACCTGCCATGACTTCTATATCAACATGGCTATCTGTTTGCGCCGTCACACGGATACCGCGCATCTGTGGTTGCAATACGATAGCATTTAGCTGCGCGGGTAATAACACATTGCTACCGCCAGACAGTACGAATAATGGCTGCTTATGCTCTGCATCTTCTACATAGTGTGCCATAAAAGCATCAAGCTGCGCCTCATCCGTCAATGTCACGACAGCATCGGCAATACACGCTAAAGCCATAGTATTGCTATGGGATAAATCCAATGTTTGACGGCATGATAAACTTGCTACGTCATCAGTTGGCAGCTCATATTGAGCATGTTTAGCGCTGTAATTAAGGCGTGAAGCTGAGGTCATAACATAGCCTATAGGGCAAATAAACAAAAAATCATGCGGTGTTTATTATAAAGGATGCTGGGTATAAAAGTAGCAGAAATATCGCGCTTTATTGCTATGATATCTTCCAGCTTTCGATCCACCCTTGTGCACTTGATTCAATGCGTTCAATCACCTCTTCAAACGCATCTGCATCGCCTGTATAAGGATCTGGCACATCGTCGCCGCCATAGGTAGGGTCTTCTTCACTGAATAACGCCAGCTTAGCTAAATTATTCTCTGTGTCTGCTATACCGTCTTTGATTGATTGCAGATCCGCTAAATTTTGCGCATCCATCGCTAAGATTAAATCAAAATCGCGAAAATCATCAATGCTGACTTGGCGCGCAACCAATTTATTGATGTTATAACCATGAGCTTTGGCATGGCGCTGTGCTCGTTCATCGGGCGCATGACCGATATGCCAATCACCCGTACCCGCTGAATCGACCTTCATTGACAGTCCTGCAATCGCTGCTTGCTGACGAAAAATCTCTTCGGCAGTTGGTGAGCGGCAAATATTCCCCAAGCAAACCAATAGGACAGATGAGGGAGTAGAGGCTTTGATTGGCATATGATGACCTTTTATAATAATAAATTATAACAACAAAAAAACATGCTATCAAAACCAGCATTGGTAGTGTGGTTTATGAGCATGCTATCGAGTGAATTAATTGGCTATAGCGTAACGGTTAATGCCTTGAATGGCAAGGGCAGAGACTAAACAATAGGGTCATTCAGTCCGCTAAATAATAGATAGCTGCTGACCCTATTATTTTTGCAATGAGTGAGAGCGGCTGCTGTTAATGCTATAGTAGATTCACTTTAAAAACGATACAGTGCTATTGGCTATAAATTTTTTGCAGCCTCTGTCATGCCTGCGAACAGCAAGCAAGAAAAAATGATAGCAATAGCACGTTATTACAATCGTATAACTTTTATTTTGAACTGACTATATTAGTCTTGACTGCTTTTAAAGCGTTGTAAATCACGACGCTCTTTTTTATTAGGTTTGTTATCAGGACGGGCAAGATTGGCAAGTTTACGCTGCTCGGCATAATAGGCACGGCGCTCTTCACTTTCCTTAGTCTCTGAATATAGCACTTCGGCAGCAGTAGCATTACCACGTTGCGCAGTTAGCGCTTCGACAAGCACGGTTTTTTCAGTCATCGCGGTCGCTGAACCTTGGCGGATAGTTAATTCATCGCCGACCGAAATCTCTTTACTGGTCTTCACACGGCTACCGCCATAGTGTACTCGTCCGCTTTCGATAGCTTGTTTGGCAAGCGTGCGTGTTCGATAAAAACGCGCCGCCCACAGCCATTTATCAAGACGGATTTTGGCTAAGCCTTGATTTTTAGCATCCATATTATTTTTCATAATAGCTACTCTGCATTAATGTCTGTATTGATTTAAAATAAGATATTATCAATGAGATTAGGGCATATTTGATATTTGCAAACAGTTTTTTACGGTTAGTCGTATATATAGTAAGTTCAAAATAAAATACGTACGACTATCACAACACTCTGCTGATATAAATTTTTCTCGCTTGCTGTGCACTTCGCCAGACAGAGGCTTCAAAAAATTCATACCAGCAATACTATATTCTCTTTAAAGTGAATCGACTATAGTAAGCGTGATAGAGTCAAATTAACGATGATTGCACTCGGCAACTTTTATAGCCATCGCTGCGGCATCGTTTGTATTTAACTTCTCTAAATCAGTGATCACACCTGCGATGTTTTCTGCTGTTTTATTTTGGCTTAATTTAAATTGGGCTTGGATGGAATCTATAGGAAGTTTAAAGCCGATAATGCCTCGACACATAGCATCGATATAAGCAGCGGGTGCATCCTCTAATGACCAAGGGTTGTCTGAAACGATCTCTTGCTGCGCGGTCATGGTTTCCAGTATCCACTTAAGCTTGTCTGTATCTTCGATCAATTCTATCTTAGATTGAATATGTATACTTTGATAGTTCCAAGTGGGCACTTCTTTATGAGTTTTTGCTTTGCTGGGATACCAATTGGGACTGATATAATGCCCTGTATCTTGAAAAATAATTAACCACAAGGTATCTGGCAAGGCGTCTTGATAAATAGAGTTTTTCCGACCGAAATGACCATAAAGGCAGCCGTATTGTGAATGATCATCATGCCAAAACAAAGGAATATGACAGGCTTCAATGCCTTTGCTGGTTTGCGCAATCAAGGAGGCTAATGGCTTAGCTGCTATAAAATTAAGGATGTTTTCAAGATTTTCTTCGGCAAAAATTGAAGGTATGTGCATGATATTCTCAGTTTATATTTTATATAAAATCAGTTACACCACTGTTTTTCACAAGGTATACCATCATTATTACCGTCCATTTTTGTATTGGAACAATGCTGTATAAAATAAGTCGCTTCTGCGCACGAAGTCATCTGAGAGCAATGCTTTCTGCCATCACATGAAAAGCTGAGCGCTGCTGGTTGTGGAGCTAATGTTGGTTTTACTGCCGAAACTGATGTTGAATTCGGATCTGAACCTGAATCAACATACGTTGGAGGTATGTCTATATCATCAAAGTCAGTAGAGGTGAATGCAACCTCAGTTGAAGTGTCAGTCGTAACATCAGTGGTGGAGTTGCTTGTAGAATTTTTAGGTTGGAGGATTTTATAACCCACAAGTGCTAAGGTTAATAACACTACCATCATTAATATCTTTTTTATCACTACTTAGTACTCATCAATAATTACTATAAACGAATAATCGCTATTAAATCATTAGTGCAGTTTTTTAATGACTTAGATTAAAAAACCGCACTGATAGATGATAACTTACAGCTATTGTATCTACTTTAAAAACAACTGATAACCAATATTGTCATTGAGCATGGTGCAGTCATAACCAATATCAAGAAGGGCATCTTGCAGCTGGCGAGAGTTACCCTCAGAAGCTTGTAAACCTACCAATACACGACCTTCGGCAGCACCATGATTGCGATAATGGAAAAGGGTGATATTAAAATCGTCGCCAAGTTTTTCTAAGAAAGTAAGCAAAGCGCCTGGGCGTTCTGGGAAAGTTACTTTTAATAATTGCTCATTTTCAACATGGGCATGACCACCAATCAAATGACGGATATGCGATTTCGCGATATCATCATCAGTTAAGTCATGTGCTGCATAACCATCAGCGGCCAATTGATCACTAATGGTTTGACGCTCTTTATCACCTTCTTTTAGGGCAATACCCACAAAGATTGCTGCAGGATCCATAGAGTCTGGTGATTTTTTGCTATCTGCACGGTAGTTAAACTCAGTAATATTACGTCCGTGTAGGCTACGACAGAAGTTTAAGAACGCCCCAGTCTGCTCAGGGATAGTTACACCAAAGATGGCTTCCTTTTTTTCACCAATCTCAGTACGCTCAGCGATATAGCGTAGGCGGTCAAAGTTCATATTGGCACCGCAGATAATGGCCACGCAATTTTTGCCTTGTATATTATTGGCTTCTATATATTTTTTCATGCCAGCGACTGGTAACGCACCAGCGGGTTCAACAATACTGCGATTCTCTTCAAAGATGTCTTTGACGGCAGCACATACTTCATCATTGCTACAAGTCACGACTTCAGGTTCGACGACAGGCCCTGATTTATCGCTCTTCTGCATACGAACGATATCAAAAGGCAATTCGCCAATCTGTGCAACTGCCACACCATCGACGAACAGTCCGACTTGTTCAAGCTTAACGCGCTCATTTGCTTCAAGCGCGGCTTTTAGACAGGCTGATTGTTCAGCTTCTATAGCGATAACTTTGACATGCGGGGCAACTTCACCTAAAAACGCTGCGACGCCTGAAATAAGACCACCGCCACCAACGGCAACGAAAACATAGTCCATATTACGCCACTGCTGGGTCAGCTCAAGTCCGATAGTACCTTGTCCGGCAATTACCAGCTCATCATCATAGGGTGGAATAAAGGTCAAACCTTCGGTCTCAGCACGATTGATCGCATAACGATTGGCTTCATCGAAGCTATCACCATATAAATCGACATTTCCGCCAAGTGCTCTAACCGCATCTACTTTGATGTCAGGTGTGGTGGTCGGCATCACAATAATATTGTTTAGTGATAATTTTCTTGCAGAGTAGGCAACGCCTTGCGCATGGTTGCCTGCTGAGGCACAAATAACGCCACGCGCTTTTTGCTCATCGCTCAATTGGCTGATACGGTTATAAGCACCGCGCAATTTAAAGGATTTGACCGGTTGTAAATCTTCTCGTTTAAAACGAATATCATTAGCAAAACGTTGGGTCAGCTTGGGTGCCGCTTCAAGTGGCGTTTGAATGGCAACGTCATAGACGGTGGCTTGCAAGATGGCTCGTACCCAGTGTGACAGCATAACGGTTCCTAATCTAGATGATAAATAAAGAGGTGATATATGAAGATAAAAATGAAATAGATTAGCCTATGCTGATTTTTAGCATCTTGCAAGGCGCAATTGCAATTTTCATGCGTATTTTTATAAGGCTATACCCCACTCTCAACTTGAAATAAGCAAATCAAACTGAAGTGGCGGGTTACCAAGTTTTTTGTTGAGTACAAAGCATAGATTATGTGACAGAATTTTACGAATCAATCGATGAGACAAATGCCATAAATCTCTTGCTCGTACCCTTTGTATATTAAATCGTTCTGATAGCTGACCAATGACTGTTTCAACGATACGGCGGGTTTTCATCAGCCGCCTTACCACCGGTTTGGGTCTATCCTCTTTCATGTTGGCTCTGAGTGGCGTTTGTAAATCCACTCCTTGAGCGTCGTAGTACGATGTCAGACTAGGGCTGATATACCCTTTATCAGCGCCGAGCAAACCATGGATATTGTCAGTAATATCAGGCGCAACCGCTCTTTCATCAACATTGGCAGGGGCAACGGTAAAGCCTTTAACCATGCCCGATAAGTTAACCAGCAAATGTCCCTCAAAGCCATAGTACCTCTCTTGCTTAGCTGCACAGTAGCTAAAAGCCGCTACGTCTTGATAGTTTTTATGCCGATAAGCGCGTCCATAATGACAGACGGGTATCGGAAAACCATCCATAAAATGGATGTTGTCACGGCCCTCAAGTTGACTGACTGTATCTTGTATCCGCTGTTTGACCTGCCACAGATTCGCGCAATGCTTTGCGAAGTTAGGATATGAGCCGATGGCTGGAAACCAAGATTGCCAATGCTGGGTAAAGTATTGCCAAATCTGTTTGTCTTGATCAAGGTTTAAAAATTCACCGACCAGTTCCATGCAAATAATCTCAGGATCACTCAGCTTTGGCGCGTAACCTGCACCTCGCAAGGGTTTGGTGACGACTATTTTGTAATATTGCTCTACCATTAAATAGATATTGATGATAAATTCGTCTATGGGCATCTCATGACTCCGTTGTATTCTTGGTCGAAAACAATAGATTAGTGAGATGCTCTTCTTTTTTCAATCCCTTTCGATGTTGAGAGTGGGGTAAGGCTATAGCAATTGACATAGCCTTATAAGGATTGAGTGGCACTTATAAAAAACATCAACAAAAATAAAGGGTAAATTAAAGTGGTTAGCAGGCCGACTCCGTTATAGCCATTGGTTATCGCTATCAGTTATAATGGCCGCGCATTTTACCTCTTTACCTCTTTTACATTGATAAATTAATCTTGCCAAGGATTTATGATGAGTGATCAGCACGCACAAAAGCAAGCTGCTGCTAAGGCCGCGTTACGCTATATTGAAGACGATATGATACTCGGCGTGGGGACGGGCAGTACGGTTAATTGTCTAATTGAGTTGCTACCTAAGTTCAGGCTTGCCGGTGCAGTGGCCAGCTCGCAAGTTACAGAAGATAGACTTCGCGCACTTGGCATTGAAATCGTTGATTTAAACTTCGCTGGTACGCTTGATGTTTATATCGATGGTGCAGATGAAGTAAACGCGCATTTGCAATTGATTAAAGGTGGTGGTGGCGCGCTTACACGTGAAAAAATCGTCGCTGCAGCATCCAATAAGTTTGTCTGCATGGTCGATGACAGTAAAGTGGTTGAGTTCCTTGGACGCGAGTTCCCTGTGCCGATAGAAGTGTTACCGCAAGCGCGCTCATATGTCGCACGGCAATTAGCACAGTTGGGCGGTGATCCAGTATATCGTGAAGATTTTGTCACTGATTATGGTAATGTTATTTTAGATACTTATGATTTAGATGTCAGCAATCCGCTAGTACTTGAGCAGCAATTAAATAATATCGTTGGCGTGGTGTGTAACGGTATTTTTGCCGCCAATCAAGCAGATGTTTTGTTAAAGGCGGGTAGTGATGGGGTGCAAACCATAACGCGCTAATTGTTGTTTAATATTGATAGCTCAAAATATTTGAACCATAAAAAAGGCAGATCACTTAGCGTAATCTGCCTTTTTTGTGCGCCGCTTTCTTTTATCTAAATAAGATTTTGATTATGCAGGCAGCTTAATCTTATCTTTTAATAAAAATTCCATCAGTGCTTTCTGGGCATGTAAGCGATTTTCAGCTTCGTCCCATACCACTGAACGTGGATCATCAAGCATATCATGAGAAATTTCTTCGCCACGATGGGCAGGCAAGCAATGCATAAACACCACGTCAGGGTCAGCCTTGTCTAATAGCGATGGCGTGACTTGATAAGAGGCAAAACGGCGTGCGCGCGTGTTTTGCTCAGATTCCTGTCCCATACTTGCCCATACATCAGTGACGATTAAGTTCGAATCTTTGGCCGCTTCTTGCACATTTTCGACAATACTAACGCAATGCGAAAAGCGTTTCATTAGCTCAGGATCTGGCTCGAAGCCATAAGGAGCTGCTACTCGCAACTCAAAACCAAACTGATTGGCTGCTTGCATATAAGAGGCACACATATTATTGCCATCACCAACCCAAGTCACGATTTTATTTTCGATACTACCGCGGTGTTCGTAATAGGTCTGCATATCTGCCAGTAACTGGCAGGGATGGTATTCGTCAGTTAGCGCATTGATAATCGGCACGCTAGAATATTCAGCAAAGGTTTCAACCTTTTCATGCCCAAAGGTGCGAATCATAATGATATCGACCATGCTCGATATCACACGCGCTGAGTCTTCAAGCGGCTCACCACGTCCAAGCTGGGTATCATTTGGCGATAAGAAAATAGCACTACCACCGAACTGACCCATACCCGTCTCAAAAGAGATGCGCGTACGGGTTGATGACTTCTCAAATATCATACCTAGCGTACGACCGACAAAAGGCTGATAAATCTCACCAGCATGTTGCATCTTACGCAACTCGCTGGCACGTTTGATGAGATTCTCTAGCTCTTGTTTGGTTAAATCAGATAAGGTTAAAAAATGGCGCAAGCTCATAGCAATCCTAGCAGTCGAACACAGTCAATGAAAAATGATACGTTATCAGCCGTCAATAGCATCGCATTAGTAGCGATACCGTGGTGACAACAAACTTTTAGTATAGCGTAATTACTTTCAATGTAAACGTCCAATTTGCCGTGATTAATCGGTCATTCAAACTAGCAGCCAATTAGTTGTGATCTAGTACGATGATTGTAATGAATAGACTTATATACGATTTGGGCGCGCGCTCAGGCGACACAGCAATTCATAGCTAATTGTACCAGCATGCTTGGCGACTTCATCGACGTGTGGCGCGTCGCCCCACAGTATTACCTTACTATTTAGTGCAATGCTTTCTGGTACGTTGCTGACATCGATGACAATCATATCCATTGCTACCCGTCCAATTACAGTACATGGATAGCGTTGATGATTTATGGCGTCAATGACGGAAACATAAGCATCATCACCAATCACACGTGGATAGCCATCTCCATAGCCGACACTGACCAAAGCGGTTTTAGTGTCTTGTTGCGCCAACCAGCGACTACCATAGCCGATAGCATCACCTGCGTTGATCGTTTGTAGAGCGATAATTTGTGCGCTAAAATCCATGGCTGGTTGTAAGCCTAACTCACGCGCACTTTGATCGATGACAGGCGCACTACCATATAACATAATACCTGGACGTACCCAATCGTGATGATGCTCTGAGAAATTGACGATGCCAGCTGAATTGCACAATGAGCCTTTGGTATCTGCGCTGATCGTTTCTCGCAAAGTACTAAGCATGTCATTGAAACGCTGGATTTGAATAGCGTTTAATGGATGATTGTGGTCATCAGCATTGGCAAAGTGGGTGGTCAAAATCAGCTGATATCCTGCTTCATGCAGCAATTTGGCCGCCGGAATAATGGTTTGATCATTAAAACCTAGGCGGTTCATGCCAGTATTGTATTTTAGCCAAACGACTTGGGTTGCGCTATTAGCGGGTGGCGTGTGTTCTAATGCCCACGCTAATTGCGGCGCATGATGAATCACACAGCTGATATCATATTCAATTGCTTGTCGCCATTCATCGCTAGTAAATGCACCTTCGATAAGACCAATCGTTTTGTCCCAGCCCAACTGCCTTGCTTCTAGCGCCTCTATCAAAGTTGCTACTCCGACACCATCGGCTTGTTGCAACGCTGGCAGGACAGCAGCCACGCCATGTCCATAGGCATTGGCTTTTACCATCGCCAATACTCTAGCCTGTGGTGCAAGTTTTTTAACCTGATTAAGATTATGAATAATGGCTGCTGGTTTAATAGTAATAGTGCGCATAATCGGCTTCTTTTTAGCAAAGTTATAAAATAATAAAGTTATAAAGCCAGTGAGTCATCAATCTAGCTGATGAATCACTGGCTATTTTTATTAATTATTATCTGTCAATTTTATTACTCATCATTCTCGAAACTGGCATTTTGATAATATTCTGGGGTTAAATTGATGAAGCGAGTAAATTGTCCTTCAAAACCCAAACGTATGGTGCCAATAGGGCCGTTACGCTGTTTACCAATGATGATTTCAGCCACACCTTTGTGATCTGTATTCTCATTATAAACCTCATCACGATAGATAAACATAATCAAATCCGCATCCTGCTCAATCGCACCAGATTCACGCAAATCCGACATAATAGGTCGCTTATTAGGGCGATTTTCTAGACTACGGTTAAGCTGCGATAAGGCGATGACGGGACATTCAAGCTCACGTGCCAGCGCTTTAAGGCTACGAGAGATCTCAGAGATTTCTCCAACACGGTTGGTATCAAGACCAGGAACTTTCATTAATTGTAGGTAGTCGACAATGATAGCGCCTAACTTTCCGTCATGGTTTTTGGCGATACGGCGACAACGCGAGCGCAGCTCTGAAGGCGGTAAAGCTGTACTGTCGTCAATATAAAGATGCTTTGACTGCAAATGCTGAATGGCATTCATCATTTTTGCCCATTCATCTTCATTCATTTGTCCAGAGCGCAGATGTGTCTGATTAATCGCGCCCCACGATGACAGCAGACGCATCACGATAGATTCTGCTGGCATCTCCATCGAAAATACTACGACTGGCAGATCTTCATTAAATAAAATCCCTTCCGCCAAGTTCATCGCAAAGGTCGTTTTACCCATCGATGGACGGGCAGCCACAATAACTAAATCGCCTGCTTGTAAACCTTGGGTTTTATTATTTAGTTCTACAAATGGTGTTTGTAGCCCAATCATGCCATCGGGGTTTGATTTAAGCTCTTGTATTTTATCAATGACATTGGTCAATACTGAGGTAATACCAACGGGTCCGCGCTGCTCAGCACGTTTATTATGCTGCTCATTAATACTAAATATTTTTGCTTCAACGTTGTCTAGAATGTCGCTGACCGTTTGATCCTTTGGGTTATAAGCAAGGGTTAGCATGTCATTGCCAGTGGTAATCAGCTGACGTAGCGTAGATAGCTCACGTACGCGCTGAGCATAAGCAGTCAGGTTAAATAAAGTCGCTGGGCTTTGGCTCAAGATATCCGCTAAATAGCTGTCACCACCGGCGCTTTTAAGCAGTTTTTGTGCCTCCAACCAGTCATGTACCATGACCGTATCATAAGGCTCGTTGACCGCTGCTAAATGGGCAATAGCATCAAAAATATACTGGTGTCGTCCAGCATAAAAGTCGTCCTTGGTGACGATATCTGCAATTTTGTCATATGCCTCTTCGATACTCATCAAAGATGCAAGCAAGGCCTTTTCAATATCGATATTGTGCGGCGGTGTTTGATTGAGTAAGTCGTCGGTTTTTTCGGTATCTGCCATGAGTGCCTAATATTTCAAAAGTCGGTATAAAAGTCGTGATAAAAATTATGTAATATGAGAGTTTAGCTGAGTGATGATACAGCAAATAAAGCGCCATGCGTCGCTATGATAGAAGTACCAAAACATGACCTCAGTGTTTGCTTGTAGATGCTACAATGAAAAGCGAAAGTTTAACACATAATACGATTTTTTCGGGCTCTATAAGTAACTATCGAGCCTAGATTGGGGTTGTAATAGGTAAAGAAATCATCTATACAACATGAATGTAATAATTTATTTTAATACTAAAAAATACAATAAAATTAACTGTTTACTATAAATATAAAGGTGCTGTTGTTATGAAGGATATGTCAGATATGCAAAAAAAATTACCGCTATTAATCACAACTGGAGAGCCTGCTGGTATTGGTATGGACGTGGTACTGCTATTAGCACAAGAAGGTAAGTTACAGGATTTTGCGCGACCTATCTGGGTAACTGCTGAAGCTGAAGCTATGCAAGCACGAGCTGATAAATTGGTCGCTGCTGGCGTGTTAACCACTTGTCCCTCTTGGCAAACAATCACGGCACAAGTGAATGCTGATGATTTTGTAGAGCAAATTGCACAGCAGACAGCTGCTTCTAATAATGATAATAAATATACGTTTATTCTACTTGATATTCCTTGTGGCGCCCCTGTAGTCGCAGGTCATATTGATATTAATAATGCTCTGATGGTCGCTCAGCAATTAGATATTGCTCACCAGATGGCGTCAAGTAATACGGTTGCCGCTATCGTAACGGGGCCACTACAAAAATCTGCGCTGATCGATGCAGGTATTAAACTGCTAGATAGCACCATGTTTAGTGGCCATACTGAGTTTTTTATGCAGCAAAGTGGCTGTGATAAAGTGGTCATGATGCTCGCCAATCAAGCCATGAAAGTGGCACTCGTTACGACACACTTGGCGTTAAAAGATGTGCCTGCCGCTATTACCGCCGATAATGTGCGCCAAACGGTACAAATTGTTATCGATGATATGCAAGAGAAGTTTGGTTTAACGAAGCCACGTATTTTGGTTTGCGGTCTTAATCCACATGCTGGCGAGGGTGGGCATTTAGGTACGGAAGAAATTGATATTATTAATCCAGTATTACAAGAGTTTATAAAGGCTGGCGTAGATATCTCTGAGGCGATGCCTGCTGATACGCTATTCACTCCAAGGCATTTGGCGAATTGTGATGCGGTGATTGCTATGTATCATGACCAAGGTTTGCCAGTACTTAAATCCCACGGTTTTGGCGATACCGTCAATCTAACTTTAGGATTGCCTTATATTCGTACATCAGTTGATCATGGTACTGCGCTTGATTTGGCAGGGCGGGGCGGCGCTAGTGCCACTAGCTTGTATCAAGCATTATTAATGGCAAATGAGATGGCAGATAAATCGCTTATTAATAGACCTCTTGTATAAGTCGGTGCCTTAGCGAGATGTGTAACGCAGTATTGGATAATTTTAGTGTGAGTAATACCTATTTATGAATCGTCAAACACGACCTAATATAAGTGGTTCCACTATAGCAGTCTATTTTGAGTAGTCTGTTAATTGATTAATGACACTGATTAGGTGGTTCCATTAGGGTATACCCCAAGGGAACCAGTTGACTATGTTGATTCATCGTTAGGCTTGGGCCTAAACAGTCGCTAATGATTTCGGTGTATTTATAAATATACTGTGATTGCTGTAACAATATGATCTGGATATTCAGCAGAATAAGGTAATAGATAATTTGTAGTAATATACACTCCTTCTAGTATATCTTCTGATTCCAACGGATTTGGCTTTAGGTAATGAGTATCTCCATGGCCATAGTAAAAATAAAATCCAAGTTCGTATTTCAGTAGATCAAGCCTATCCCCTATTTTTAATTTTTTTAACAAATACCCTGAATATTTGCTCATTACATGTATGCCAGTTAATATGGATTCATCTCCACTGAACTCTAAAACTATATTATTATCCCAGTAGCAATAAATCTCATTTATATGTATACCACCTATAGTCATCTCATCTCTATGGAAAAAAAACCATAAATTATGAGTTGATAGCACATCACATTCTTCCTTCGTAGGTTTATAAATATGTTCTGTGCTTTTTTTAAAATAGTCAAAACTTATCCCTAACTTTATACCAGCAGCCTGAATACCTGGAACAATATCTGCGTCCATTACTGGTTCTATCTTTATCATTGAATTACCCATTGACTGTTTTGATCTCTGCTAACGATTTCGTAGTTATTAATATACATACAATACTAGCAGTTCGATGCCTGTATAGGGAACCAAACTTACTTTGAACCACTTTTGAGGAAGATAACATCATGGAATCATTGGAGAAAATGCTTTTTAGTATTATGGCAATCGTTTTCTGCTTAAGTCTATCCGCTTGTAACTACGGTATTTTTGATTGGAATAATCAAAATCTCGATAAAAGAAAAGATTATAAGAATCGGAGTAGTTGTACTACTGACCAACAAAGTGTTGCGAGGATACAATTACAAGATAGCTATAACAAAGCAACTGATCAGGATATTTTTGAAAAATGTACTACTAATTCTAACTATAGGTTTAAATCCGATCCTAAGTATAAGCAGTAGAATTAAGAAGCTCGCCATCACGGCAAACCCAATTATTCCTATAAAAGCTATCTAGAAAATTTGATCATGATGACTATTTTTAAGCTTAAAAAGCTAACGTTCTGTACACTACAAAGTACACTGTCATGATTTTAATAGCTCTACCTATTAGTGTATGTAGCCTACAGCCAAAGATTTAAGTCCTCACTAGGGAACCATATTATAGCAAATGGTTTAAGAACCAAAAAAGGCACTGTGTCGGTTGTGCTAAGGTAGGGGCGGTTTACTAATAAAGTGTCTCAAAAATACAGCCTAATTATGAGCTGTGTTATAATTTGCCATTATAAAGCCAGTATATCGCTGGCATTGCCTTATCGACCATTTCTTTTTTATCTATTAAGAATTTTTTATGTCCAAAATTTCGTTTGATGCTCAGTCTATTTCTAACAGCCTACGCGCTGCCAAACACCAACCACGTAAACGCTTTGGTCAAAATTTCTTACATGACCGTAGTGTTATCCGTGAGATTGTTGAGAGCATTCGTCTAGAGCGCGATGATAATCTCATTGAGATTGGGCCGGGTATGGGTGCTTTGACTGAGCCATTATTGGCAGAAGTGGATGCGATGACCGTGGTAGAGCTGGATCGTGATTTGGCAGATAGCCTGCGTATTCGTATCGGTGCCAACAGCCATCCAAACTTTACGATTATCAAAGACAATGCTATGCATGTCGATTATCGTGAGCTATACAGCGATGAGCGCGGTAAGCTACGTGTAGTTGGTAATCTGCCATATAACATCTCTACGCCTATCTTATTTCATCTGCTCAGCTATGCCGATGTGATTCAAGACATGCACTTTATGCTGCAAAAAGAGGTGGTCGAGCGGATTACTGCTGATGTCGGTAGTAAGACCTATGGCCGCTTGTCTGTCATCATGCAATATCACTGCGATACAGATTATTTGCTGACCGTACCCCGCGGCGCATTCAATCCGCCACCGAAAGTGACCAGTGCTGTTTTTCGACTAACGCCGCATATTAATAAGCCAGTCGTGGCAGAAGATGAAGAGTATTTTGCGATTGTTGTACGCGAAACCTTTAATCATCGCCGTAAGACGTTACGCGCTATCTTTAAGAAGTCGACCTTGTTACCGACGTTGAGCGAAGAGGATTTTGCGGCTTGCGCTATCGACCCACAAGCCCGCCCTGAAACATTAAGTGTGAAAGATTTTGTGAACTTAAGCAATCAGGCACGCAAGGTAGAGGTTTAAATTATTAAAGTAGCTTTAAATGCATCAACATATAGTCGATTCACTTTAAAAAGAATGCAGTATTGCTAGTATAAGTTTCTCGAAGCCTCTGTCTGGCGAAGCGCACAGTAAGCGAGAAAAATTTATACCAGCAGAATATTGTAAAAATCGTATATATGCTATTTTGAACTTATTCTACAGAAGTTATCGATACATTTAACTGATGTTTACCTATAATAAGAGTCAATTTCTATCATAAAAAATGACCATACAAAAACTATCACATACAAATCATCGAGGTATTATGAGTTTTCGCCAGCAGTATGTCATCGGTGATTTGCAAGGCTGCTATGCTGCGTATCTTCAGCTACTTGAAATATTAGATTTTGATCCTACCCAAGATAAATTATGGTTTGCCGGTGACTTGGTGGCACGCGGTGAAGACTCGTTAAATACTTTGCGTCATGTCAAAGCATTGTGTGAGCAGGGCGCAGCAGCAACGGTGCTTGGCAATCATGATATTAATTTGCTCGCAGTATGGCGCGGGGTGACGAAAATTAAGAAAAAAGATAAGACGGCACCGATTTTTGCCGCCGATGACTGTGATGAATTACTTGATTGGTTACGCCATCAGCCCATATTGGCTTATCCTGATGAGCATACGGTATTGGTACATGCTGGTATTCCACCGCATTGGAGTATTGAGGAAGCTGCAAACTATGCACAGCAGTTGGAATCACAGCTACGCGGTAGTTTAAAGCAGCTCGATAAATTATTACCACATTTATATAACAAGACGGCCGATGATTGGCATGCAGGCATTAATGGTTTTACCAAAATGCGAGCGATTGCCAATTATTTTACTCGTATGCGCTTATGTAAGCAGGATGGGTCGCTTGAATTCAGTTTTGCGGCAGGTTTAGATGAGTCCATGCCAAAAGATTTTTTACCTTGGTTTGAATGGCACGCACCGCGTAGCCGTAAGATACTATTTGGTCATTGGGCCGCGCTTAAAGGTGAGATTGATTTGCCGTATGCGCGTGCGCTTGATGGTGGCTGCGTTTGGGGCAATCATCTACTGGCGTATCGTTTGAGTGATGGCAAAGCCATAACGTCAAGTGCGCATTGCTTGCTGCCATCATCTTAGCATCTTAATCTTACTGCCATCATTTTAGTGCTGTAATTTTGCTGCTATCATTGTAAATCTAGAAGCCATCAAATCGCCCCATTAACTGGGTAGATTTGGTGGTTTTTTTGGTTTAGGCAGCGGCGTTTTGGCATCGCCAGCGGCTTTGTTATCAGGATTGCTATCATTACTTTCATCATCAGCTATCGTCTGATTACCCTCATTGAACGCTGTATGAGCTTTATCATACTGAATATCCTGAGTATAAGGGACGCTGTTCAGTTCCTCATCTATCAGACCATCATCAAGATCAATAGTCTTTTTAGTGCTTACTTGATTAGTCGTGGTATGTGCTGCACGGCTTTTTAATGCTGGATCAACATTATCATTCGATGTCTGATTGCTATAATCTATGTCTGTTACCGCTTGCTCATTTTGCATGCTTTTCTGTTTAGATTTAGGCAATATTTTCACATCAGATAAGCGGCGCACCACATAGTTATTGGGTATGGGGTGTCCGCTTTGATTAGAAGTTGTATCGTCAAAAATCATATGTCCTTGGCTATCGATACGCGCGTACTTCATTGGCTTATCACGTGGCCAGAAAAAATCAGATGGATGGGTCAAGATGTGACTAAAAAGCTGCTTGGTCAGACGACTCCAATCGACAAACTTCACCTCTTTTGATCTTAATGCTACGAATAGCGCCAATGAGAAACTGACCATTAAGTTGACCATACCGATAAGCCCAACGCCAAGGACAGAAAGTAGCACAATCTGCCAATCCAATTGATTGGCGGATATATTAAATAAGCCATGAGCCAAATTGGCTGAGGCAAAGGCAATATGGCGAATATCAATCGGTAAACCAAATAAGAAGCCGATCGTTGCGGTGCTACCTAAGAATACCCCGAATATAAAATTGCCCATAATAGCGCCCAGATTGGACTCTACAAAGCCGCCTAGACGCTGAAGCCATGCTTTAGGTAGTAAGTATTTTAGAAGTCTATGGCGCTGAATGCGGGCACCGATTTGGTTGTAGACAGCTAAATTGTCATAGTAGCCTGCAATCAGACCGGATAAAAATAAATAGACGCCAGCAATAGCAGCGTGAGGTAGCGCTAGTGAGCGAAAGGGGTCTAAGTCATGTAGTAGGTGCGCCGCCTTATCAGTATTGATCATCGGCGTACCCGTATACTGTAGCCACGCAAAAGAGATAATAAGGGCGACCGGTATTGCTACCATAATATTACCCATAATCGCGACAAACTGGGTACGCAAAATATCGACCACCAATTCTGATAGCTTGTTAAGTTGGTGTGATTTTTTCCCAGAGGCATCCGATATGGTAGAGGCGATAGCAGCAGCAGTCATGGCTGGCTGCTTGGTGGCGACCGTACCATGGACGATATGAATAAAAACAAAACCCAACCCATAAATCATGCTATTTATAAAGGCACGCCCCATCGGAGCAAGTGCTAGGTGGTACGTCAATATCTTAGTAGTAGCCATAAAAGCAATGATAAAACCGCCAATAGAGGCTTTTTTAAACATCTTTCGGTAGCCGGCTTTATCGGTACTAATATAATGCTCGCCGACACGGCCGGCATTTTCGGTGACTTTGCGCGATAGCAGCTTGGTATTGTTGTCAATCAAATAACCGATGCTATAGCGGCGACTAGCAGTGGTAATCAGTGCTTGAATCAGCTCTATTACTGCCTGATCACGCTTATCGTGGTTGTCTGAGACCAGTTCAGTTAAAATACGCATACGCTGTAAACTTTGATCTAAGCGTAACATCATGTTAGTCAAACGGATGGAGATACCGGTTTTATAAATGCGCTTACGTATGGTGGCGACGATGTCTTCACATTGTTCAATCATGACCAATAAAGGCGCTGGATCGACGGCTTTTTCTGGAATGATATCCGTTAAGTTATCAAGCTCATGCGCTTCCCGATATTGATTGACGTATAATACGGCTTCTTGATTTTGTGCGACGAATGCGGCTGAATAGTTCAGCATTTGCGGATAAGATTCCATTAAATCTGGATGTAAACCAATGCCGCTAATACGATAAGATAAAATGATGATGGCGTTTAAAATGCTATTTTTTGCGGTAGCAACTAAGTCTAAATGCTCATCATTGACTTTGAGTAAATCAACCAGCGCATCCCATTTCTCTGTATCGATATTGCTCAGCCAGCGCTCATCAGTGCGTTTATCAAACAAATACCCAACCAGTTCGACCACAGAGTCTTCTTGCGGTAATAGCGGCAAAAAACGATGACCCATTAAACGGCGTAAGCTAATAAAAAATCCCTGATCTGACATGATGCCAGTATCAGTGTAGAGGGCAATTTGGCGATATTGAATAATGAGTTTTAGAACGAAGCTTGACAGTCCATCTCCATACTCTGGATGCTGACGTAGAACCTCAATCAGATGCTGCATATTTTGATTGGCTAAACAGGGTTCTTTATCACTGACCCGAAGCTCATCGATTAAACGTTTTAGTACTGCAGGATCAGGTACATCACTCAGTGCAGTAATCTGTTGTAAAATGTGTTTTATTTCTGACACATCGCATCCTTCATTATGGTTAATTCAATCATTGTTATTATTCAGTATTTGCAATGCAATAGGGGCTTATAGTAGTTTTTTAGTGTTTTCTGCAGTAAATGGCGCTATCAATATTGCAATAACATTACAATAAGTTTGCAATAAATATCACTATTACTTTATGAGTTGAAAATTTTATAAGTGGTTCAGTTAAGCTAAAGCGGTTTCAGCTTTGCGTTATTTTAATCGCAAGCACGCCTATAAGGTTAATTATTTTGTTAGCAGTTATTTTTTAGATAATTTTTAGACAGTTTTTTAAGTAATGTTTAATACCATTTTTAATTTTTTTACACTATTTGGGCAAAAAAAGGGACAGTATGCACTGTCCCTTTAATAAGTATTTTATAAATTAATTATGACAATCACGTATGTAAGAGCCACTTAGCTGATCGCGATATTAAAGTAGTCAAGATCAAAACTCATAATCGGATCACTACCTGCTTTGACCATTTGCGCATGGGCATCGATGCGTGGTAAAACACGACCAACGAAGTAGTCAGCAAGCTTGGCTTTATTGGTATAAAACTCACCTTCTTTGCCATCAGCGGCTTCTATCATCATAGCAAACATATATGAGTAGCATAAGTAACCGACCGTATGTAGATAATCTACCGCACAGCCATTAATCTCACTCTTACGCGTACTAATATTAGCAAGAACTGTTTTGGTTAGCTCTTCAACGGTATCAGCGGCGTCTAATGTGGCTTGTTTGATACCATGGTCAGCTTGCATGCTGCTGATATAATCACGAATTTCACCTAAGAAATGGGTGATGTATTTACCTTCATTGCGTGCAACTTTACGACCTAATAAATCAAGGGCTTGAATACCGTTTGCGCCTTCATAAATCTGGGCAATACGCGTATCACGAACGATTTGTTCCATGCCCCATTCGCGCACATAACCATGACCACCAAATACTTGCTGGCAATCAACCGTTGCTTCTAGCGCTTTATCGGTTAAGAATGCTTTAGCCACTGGTGTCAATAATGCCACACGAGCCGCCGCCGCTTGAGCCGCTTCAGGGTCAGTACTGAATTTTTCCGTATCAAGTTGTTTGGCAACATACATCGCAAAACAGCGTGATGCTTCAGAGTTTACTTTAGCATTTAATAACATGCGACGTACATCGGCATGGTGAATGATAGCGTCAGCCGGTTTTTCTGGGCTTTGAATTTGCGTGTCGCTACGACCTTGACCGCGATCGAGTGCATATAGTGCCGCATTTTGATAAGCAAGCTCAGTACCACCAAGACCTTGCAGACCCATTGTCACGCGCTCATAGTTCATCATGATAAACATGGATGATAAACCAGTATTTTCTGGACCAACCATCCAGCCTTTGGCATTATCAAAGTTCATCACACAAGTCGCAGAGGCTTTGATACCCATTTTGTGCTCAATAGAGCCGGCTGCTAGCGTATTGCGCTCGCCTAAGCTACCATCTTCGTTGACCAAGAATTTTGGCACAACAAATAGCGAGATACCTTTTGAACCAGCAGGGGCGTCTGGGGTTTTTGCCAATACCAAATGAATGATATTGTCGGTTAAGTCATGCTCACCGCCAGTGATAAAGATTTTGGTGCCTGAGATGTTGAAGCTACCATCTTCGTTTGGGACGGCTTTGGTTTTGATGATACCCAAATCTGTACCTGCATGCGGTTCAGTTAAGCACATCGTACCTGACCATTCGCCAGAATACATTTTTTCTAGGTAAGTTTGTTTTTGCTCATCACTACCGGCAGCATTCAAACATAGTGTCGCACCAACGGTCAGGTTAGGGTAAAGGGCAAACGATTGGTTGGCTGTAAAAACCATTTCTTCCGCTAGCATGGTTACCATTTTTGGAAAACCTTGACCGCCGTATTCAGGATTGCCGCCAAGACCAACCCAACCAGACTCCGCATATTGCTTATAAGCTTCTTTAAAACCTGCCGGAGTCTTCACAACGCCATCGCCTTCGTATGTAGCGCCTTCTTCATCACCACTACGGTTAATAGGCAGCAGAATGTTTTTGGAGATTTTTGCCATTTCTTCTAAAACCATGTCGACCGTTTCCATGTCAACATGAGATAAGCTTTCGTTGTTTTGCCAAAATTCATGAGCTTTAAATACGTCATTTAGGATAAAACGCATGTCGTTAAGAGGGGCGTTATAAACAGCCATAAACATTCCTTTGGTTCAAATGAATAAAAGTGAGTTGGACGAAGTTTTTCAATTGTTCTTTTGAGTTAAAATTAACTATTAGTAGTAGCTAAATTTTAGCAAATTAGCGTATAAACGGGTGTATTTCTTCGTGAATTGTGCGTACACCAAAAGTATTCTTAAATGATAGCATTTATAAAAATAAGATTGGTTTTTTTAAAAGTGTTTAATTTACTAAGCGTATTATTCACTATTGTTGAAACGGTCATTATTATGCTAAAAGTGATTTATTGAAAAATAATTTAGCGAGAATTGACTTGTTAAGAAAATATTCTGGATACAGCAGCCATATCGTTGTATTGAGCGACTTATTCTGTCCGTGCTAAGAAAATCGGCAACACACCTTGGTATGTTGCCGATAGGATAGGCACTATGAAGATAAACAAAACATCTAATCAGAAATTTAACGCGTCAATTAAAACGCAAATTGATCAACATCCATGCTCATATACGGCTCAACGCCAGTAGCAATGCGCTGTACGTGGGTGGTCGTACGTGGCAATAATTTAGCAAAGTAAAACTGTGCTGTTTTCACTTTGGCATCATAGAACGCTTGTTCGCTGCTACCATTTGCGATTTCGGTTTGTGCGATTAGGGCCATACGTGCCCATAAGTAAGCTAAAGTTACGTAGCCACTGAAATATAAGTAATCAACAGCAGCGCCACCAACGGCATCTGGATTTTCAGTAGCTTGCATACTAATACGCGCTGTCAAATCACCCCATTCTTTTAGATGCTTGGCAAGTGGACGGATAAACTGACCCATCTCATCATTGTCTTTATTTTCGTCACAGAATGTTTGGATGATTTGGACGAAGTTTGCCAGTAGCTTACCTTGTGAGCCTAAAACTTTACGACCTAATAAATCTAGCGCTTGGATTTCAGTGGTACCTTCGTACAAGCAAGCAATACGCGTATCACGAACGTTCTGTTCCATACCCCATTCGCTGATAAAGCCGTGACCACCATAAACTTGGACGCCATGGTTAGCTGCTTCCAAACCAGTCTCAGTCAAGAAAGCTTTAGCAATTGGGGTCAATAGTGACAACATTTGATCAGCAAACTTAAGCTCGTCGCCTTCACCTTTTGCCACAGTATCAGCAAAATGTGAGAGGTAATAAACCAGTGCACGACCACCTTCAGCAAAGGCTTTTTCGGTCAATAGCATATTGCGCACTGCTGGATGCACGATGATAGGATCAGCAACTTTTTCTGGCGCTTTGACACCTGATAATGAACGCATTGCTAGGCGGTCTTTGGCATAGGTTAATGAACCTTGGAATGCATACTCAGCGGCCGTCAAGCCTTGTACAGCAGTACCGATACGAGCAACGTTCATGAAAGTAAACATGCACTGTAGACCACGGTTTTCAGGGCCAATCAAGTAACCTGTTGCGCCGTCGAAGTTCATGACACAAGTCGCAGAGGCTTTGATACCCATTTTGTGCTCGATAGAACCGCAAACCACTTGATTGTTTTCGCCTAGGCTGTTGTCTTCGTTGATCATCACTTTAGGTACGATAAACAATGAGATGCCTTTAGTACCGGCAGGTGCGCCTGGTAGACGAGCCAAACAGATATGAATGATATTATCAGTTAAGTCGTGCTCACCGGCTGAGATGAAGATTTTTTGACCAGTGATGCTATAAGTACCATCTTCTTTAGGCTCGGCTTTAGTACGAATGATACCCAAATCAGAGCCAGCATGGGCTTCAGTCAAGCACATGGTACCTGACCATTCACCAGTGACCATTTTTTCTAGATAGGTTTGCTTTTGCGCTTCAGTACCATGATGCTCGATGGTTTGGATGGCGCCATGTGATAGACCAGGGTACATAGAGAATGACCAGTTAGCCGTACCAACCATCTCATTAATGACAGTCGATAGTGAAAACGGCATGTTTTGACCACCGAATTCTTCTTCTGCAGACAATGCTGGGAAGCCAAGCTCACAGTAAGCTTTATAAGCTTCTTTAAAACCTTTTGGTGTGGTCACTTTACCATTGTCAAACTGACAGCCTTCAGCATCACCGCTTTGGTTTAACGGCGATAGCTCATTTTCGGCAAAGCTTGCTGCCATCTCAAACAGGCTGTCCATCAACTCACGATCGGCTTCTTGAAAAGCAGGCAAGGTTTTGTAGTGGCTTTCGCTATCAAGTAACTCATGCATGACAAATTGGATATCACGTAGGGGCGCTTTATATTGCATAACTTCCTGTCCTTTTTTTAGTGTATGACCAACAGCGCTGCTGCGACTAAGCGATAGTAGGACTATATAGTTAAGTCTTAGTTGCTAGTGTTTGGCATCGGGTTTGTCGACATTATCAACAAGCAATAATGCCGGTCATATGAGATAACATTGAGAAGAGTAAAAAGAATTATCACTGTATTCGTAAATTCTTGGTAAAAGATAGGCGTTCACTGGCAAATATACAAGTTTGGTGACAATACTGATAAGTCATCAACCTGTCTTGCATCCTATGTACAATATAGCTTAAACGCCAAAGAACTTAATAATACTTGTAGGAAAACTCAATCTATTCACTTCTACATCGTCCCTCTAACAATCTTTATTTTTAGACAAATGTTGTTGCATTAACATATCGGTCGCAACTTCAGCAGGCATAGGTTTACCAAACCAATAACCTTGACCATATTGGCAACCCATGGTTAACAGTAAGTCACGTTGTTGCTCATTTTCGATGCCTTCTGCGATGACCTGCATATCCAGTGCCTGTGCTAATTGCAAAATAGCTTTTACAATAGCGTGTTGGGTTCGATCGCCTGTGATTTTAGAGATAAAACTCTTATCAATCTTAATAAAATCAAAGGGATATTCTTGTAGATAGCTTAAGGAGGCGTAGCCAGTACCAAAGTCATCTAACGCAAGACAAATTCCCAACTCTTTAAGCAAATTAAGCTGTTTCTTTACATTGGAATGGCGTTTTATTAAAGAGGATTCTGTCACTTCAATATGTAATTGATGCGCTGCAATCTTATGTTGTACAAGTAAATTGCTGACCAAATCGAAAAAGTCAGGATGACTGAATTCAGCGGCATCCGCATTGATACAGATATGTTGATTGAAGCCAAGTGTTTGCCAAACTGACAACTGCTCAGCGATTTGTGTCGCCATTTGAGAAAATAGCTCAAGCGATAGTTTATGAGCGATAATTGCATCAATAAAATCAATGGGTTGTAGTAATCCGCGAGTGGGATGTTGCCAGCGTACCAATGCTTCAAAACCTGTAATCTCGCCCGTATCCAATGCAAATTTAGGTTGAAAGTAGGGTATGAACTGACCTTCGCTGGTGGCCGTTCTAAGCTCAGATTCTAGCTGTATATGGTGCGCGTTAAACTCATTAATAGATTTTTGATACCAACAAACATCATCGCCACCGTGCTGCTTGACATAATTTAAGGCTTTCTCCGCTTTGGTCAATAATCCTATAAATTCATTATCATTTTTAGGAAAATAGCTGACCCCAACAGAGATATGGCAATAAACCTCTGATCCTTTTGTAGAGTTGTTATTTAAAAAGAAAGGACGCTCACACATTTGCATTAAGCTGTCTAACTGATGGCGTACCATATTGGCATCTTTACATTCAAATAGTAAAGCAAAGTCATCACCACCAAAATGAGAAAAACAGCGTAAATGATCAAGTTCCAGCGCTTTAATTCGCAGGACAAAGTTTTCTACTAAGGTATTGATGCAATCAGGTCCTAGTAAAATAGCAAGATTACGATAACCGTCAATGTTTAAGCGGGCAATGATCACTTCTTGATAGCTGTCTAACAGTAACTCACTTGTCTGACTTAAAAACACCTTGCGGTTTGGCAGCCCAGTAAGTTGATCATAATTAAGCAGATGTACCAGCTTTTTTTTATTTTTAGCAACAATGGACATATTTCGAATTTTACCGACGTAGTATGCTGTGTCATCCAGATAAATTCTTCGGTAGGTAATATGACAATCGAGGGTCTGTCCGTAGCGGTTTGCCATTGAAAAATCGCTTTCATAAAACCCTGTACTATCTAAGCTGTTGGTCAGATTCTTTAATACCGCTTGTTCTTCTTCTGATAAAAATTCAGCAGCGTATACACCAAGTGGACGTCCAAGCAAAAAAGCTTCCGTATAACCAAGCATCAGCTCATAGGTGGCATTGACCGACAAATAGCGCAAATTTTTATCTAAGATGAATATGGCATCTTCAAATTGCTCGCATAATTCGACCAATAATTGATGTTTGTCTTCCAGTGGCATAGGGGTAAAAGCAGTCATAACTGGACTCATAAAATGATTTTAAAATCGATAAAAAGAGCTTGTGGCTGGCTAATTAAAAACTTGTTTAAGTATAAGCGTTTTACGCTGTTGTTAAGGAGCAATAAGAGGCAAAAGTGCATGCAACGTTGCCAGCGCCACCACAGGCGCAGTTTCAGTGCGTAACACTCTTACCCCAATTTGCCAAGGCTCAAAGCCGACGTTTTGTGCTTGCAGACATTCGTCATCACTTAATCCTCCCTCAGGACCAATTAATAATTCAATATAAGGGTTTTTTTTCTGTAATGCAGTCGATAGTGACTCAGGCATAGCGGGCTGTCCTGCCGCTGGTACGCTCAGTTGTAAGCGTAAATCTGCTGGCTGTTGTAATAATTGATAATAGGAGTCTTGACTGAGCATAGCGACGATAGAGCTGACTGACATGACGTCATTTAAAGGCGTTATAGTCGATGCAATCGTTGCGGATTTGAGCCAATCATTGATAGAAATGGGGGCAAGGATAAGGGGCGGGCGATTAAGACCACATTGCTCACAGGCGGCAATAGCGACTTGCTGCCAATGGGCTAGCTTTTTTTCTACTTGTGCAGGTTTTAGATTAACCTCACCATGATGACTGCTTAACAATTGAATGGCAGTCACACCAAGCTCAGTCGATTTTTGAATCGCATAGTCCATACGTTCGCCACGGCTCATCACGAGACCGATTTTAGTAAGCACCGGTGCACTGCGGTCATCGTTTGTATGAGCCAGTAAAGTCACAGTCGCGTGCTTTTTACTGATGGTTTGTAGCTGTACCTGATACTCACCACCAAAACCATCAAATAAAATCCCTTGGTCACCAATCTTTGCCCGTAACACACGGCACCAATGATGCACGATGCTCTCTGTTAATTCAGCACTGCCTCCAATAGGCAAGGTGCTAAGCTGAGGGTAACTGGTATCTGTTCCATTACTGATGTCATTGCTGGTAGCATAAAAAAAACGTCGCACGGTCGCTTAGTCCTATAATGTGAATGCTGATACTTTTAAATATCTTAGCAGAATATCGTTTGAGTGGGTAAAGGTATCTTCGGGATTACAACTGTTCTAGTGCTTATCTTCTAATACTCATTTTTTAATACGTATGGTACAACATTGATTATTATCATTTTTAAGGCTATAAAAAATGGCTGTTTTAATCAAAAGCGTAAGCTATAGTCAGTCCTAAATAAAAAAGTACAAATATTATAACGCGCTACTGGGATAAATTTTCCTTGCTTGCTGTGCCTGCGCAGACAGAGGCAGCGCAAAATTTGTCCCAGTAGCACTGTTTTTTTATAGTGAATCGACTATACAACAAAAAACTGGCGCTCCTAAGAACGCCAGTCATTAAATGATAAATTGAGCAATTGTTTACGCAGAAAGTCCCAATGCTTCAACCAAACGTTTATTTGGCTCAACCTTATTCATGCTATAAAAATGCATGGCGGGCACGCCCTCAGCGATTAAGCGCTCACATAAGCGATAGACGACCTCAAAACCAAATTCACGAATGGCCTTGCTATCATCACCAAAATCAGCCAATTGCTTACGCACATAACGCGGAATATCAGCGCCACAGCTATCAGCAAAGCGTACCAGATTGCTAGAGTTGGTAATCGGCATAATACCAGCAACCAATGGCTGAGCGATGGTATCGATACCACGCTTCTCTAAGGTATCACGCAAATACAGATAGCTATCGGCGTTATAGAAAAACTGCGTAATCGACGCATTGGCGCCAGCTTGGTATTTATTAACCAAGTTATCGATATCAGACTCAAAGCTACGTGCTTGAGGATGCATCTCAGGATAGGCGGCCACTTCGATATGAAAATGATCGCCTGAATGTTCACGGATAAACTTCACCAAGTCTACCGCAAACGGCAGCTCGCCCATACCAACTTGACCTGACGGCAAGTCACCACGAAGCGCTACCAGACGCTTAATGCCCAAGCTTTTATAAAGATCCAGTAATTCAGCGATTTCCGCTTTATCATCACCGATACAAGACATATGCGGTGCAATGTCAGTATTACCGCGTACGCACAATGCTTGAACGATATCCAAAGTGCGGCTACGCGTTGAGCCGCCCGCACCGTAAGTTACCGAAAAATACGCAGGCGATAGCTTGTTCAGCTCATCATAAGTGCTGAGGAGCTTTTCGTGTCCTTGCTCGGTTTTGGCCGGAAAAAACTCAAAGGAGAAAGCAGGCTTAGTCACAGTCTGGCTCCTTTTAGTATTTATAAGCGTCAGGCTTAAATGGACCTTCGACAGGCACACCCAAATACTCAGCTTGTTTTTCAGTCAGCTTGGTCAAAGTACCATTAAAACCAGCAACCATCGCAGCGGCCACTTCTTCGTCTAGTTTCTTCGGTAATACTTTGACGTATAAGTTTTCGGTACGCGTATCCACTGGCAATTCAGCGAATTTTTCTTCAAACAGATACATCTGTGCCAATACTTGGTTAGCAAATGAGCCGTCCATCACACGTGATGGGTGACCCGTTGCGTTACCTAGGTTCACTAAGCGACCTTCAGCAAGCAAAATCAAATAGTCGTTCTCATCGTCTGAGCGGAAGATTTGATGGACTTGTGGCTTAATCTCAACCCAGCGCCAGTTATCACGCATAAACTGAGTGTCAATTTCGGTATCAAAGTGACCGATATTACAAACGACTGCACCAGGTTTTAGCGCCGCAAGCATATGTTTGTCACAAACATGATAGTTGCCCGTAGTGGTGACAATCATGTCGGTGTCTTCGAGTAAGCGAGTATTGATGTTTTCTGCGCCGCCAGTGTTATCGCCATTGATGTAAGGGGATAATACTTCAAAACCGTCCATACAAGCCTGCATAGCGCAGATAGGATCAACTTCTGAAACACGGACAATCATGCCTTCTTGACGTAAGCTTTGCGTAGAGCCTTTACCAACATCACCATAACCGATAACTAAAGCGCGGCGACCAGCAAGGAACATGTCAGTAGCACGTTTGATAGCGTCATTTAAGCTATGACGGCAGCCGTATTTGTTGTCGTTTTTAGACTTGGTAACTGCATCGTTGACGTTGATCGCTGGTACTTTTAGCGACCCTTTATTTAACATCTCAACCAAGCGATGGACGCCGGTAGTGGTTTCTTCTGAGATACCATGGATATTATCAAGTAGCTCTGCATAATCATTATGAATCAAAGCAGTCAAATCGCCGCCATCATCCAAGATTAAATTGGCATCCCAAAGCTGACCTGATGCTTCACCGCCTACATGGATTTGTTGACGTAAGCACCATTCGTATTCTTCTTCGGTTTCGCCTTTCCAAGCATAAACAGAGATACCAGCAGCAGCAATAGCAGCAGCAGCGTGGTCTTGGGTTGAGAAGATGTTACATGAGGTCCAACGTACTTCAGCACCTAGCGCAATGAGCGTCTCGATAAGAACGGCGGTCTGGATGGTCATGTGGATACAGCCAGCGATTTTCGCGCCTTTAAGCGGCTGATCCGCTTCGTAGCGACGACGCAAACCCATTAGGGCAGGCATTTCAGCTTCAGCAAGGGTAATTTCACGGCGGCCGTAATCAGCTAAGCTGATGTCAGCGACTTTATAGTCAGTGAAAGCGGGGTTGATCGTATGGGCAGATGGGGTGTTAGACACTGCGTCCATAATATGCTCCTATCAGTGGTTAATTTATGATAAAAAGAATAATAACGCAGGTGCCGTTGTTATGCTGTCAAAGACTGAAATAACCAGTATCAAACAGTTTACCGAGCCTAACATGATGAATATATCAGCTTATTTTGCTTATGAAGCGCAAACATAACAATCAATTCATATGGTGCAACACCTCTCGGAGGTCGTTATTGTAATTGATGGCAGTTAATTTGTCACCTATTGGCTGTGGAAAATAGTAAGCGCTCATGACACACAAAATTTCTTTAGATTATTGAGACCCATAAAAAAGGCCACCTAATAAATAGATGACCTTAATTATTAATAATAGGGTTTGCAATTTGGGCTAAGTAATTTTAGAACCAGTTATAGGTTAATGAGGTAAAGAAATTAATACCGTCAGTATTATAGTCTGGCACCGTAATGTATTTCTCATTGGTGATATTATTTAAACGAGCAGTCATAGTGAGGTCATCTGTCAGTTGGTAATTACCACTGATATTCAACAGCCCATAATTATCGACAGGTTGGGTTTCACCGTTATCATTATAATAATCGCCTACATATTCATATTCAGCACGAATATCTAAGCTTGGTAGACGATAGCCAGCGTATATCAAACCTTTATGTTCAGGACGAATTTTTAGGAATTTTCCGTCATTGCTGCCGCCAGTATCGTTTTTAGCCTGCTGATAATCATAGCTACCGCCGAACAGATAGTTATCGACTATCCAATCTGATGTTAAGGTAACGCCTTCAATTTTTGCCTTATCGACGTTTTCACTGCCACCTGCCCAAGGGTTATTGGCCGTTGGTTTTGCGACATAACTGATTAAATCATCGACTTTATTGTGATAGCCAGTCAAACGCGTCGACTGAAGGTTGTTATCATATTCAATAAAAGCTTCATAGTTGTCGCTGTTTTCGGGCTTTAAATCAGCGTTCCCTGAGCCGGGGTAGTAAAGGTCGTTAAATGAAGGAGCGCGAAACCCTTTTGCGTAGCTTACACCAAGACGAAGATTGGGGTTGATGTGATAAGCACCACCTAAATTATAAGTGGTTTGGTCACCATACTGAGAGTTGTCATCAAAGCGTAAGTTAGCTTGTGCATCGAATTGGTTATTGGTCATTACATAGCCCAAAAATGCACTGGTAACGTCACGGTCATCGATTTCATAAGCCGTCGTATCGATACTTTGGTTTAAATATTCCACGCCATAGACACCTTTACCGACAGGCAAAGTATGTTGTCCAACCAAGCTTATTTGATCTTGCTTAGTGTCGTAGCGGCTACTATAGGCACTATGGTCATCAATTTTATCGATAGAATGACCGTATTGTAATTTAACTGAAGAGTCTGTGAGATAACGCCAGTCAATAAAAACTTGGGCCGCGCCATTTTCTTGATTAGAATAGACATTGGCCAAATCGGTACTGTCGTACTCAGTGGTTGATTTGCTATATAGCGCACTTGCTCCAGCTGACCACTGCTCATTGATACGTTGGGTTAAAGCAGCGCTAAAGTTGTCGCTCTCAAAACCATCGTCATCACTGTTGTAGTTATAGATATTTGAAGGTAGGGCGGCATTGAAGCCGTCTGTTTCATTGTGACTGGCTGAAAGGCTCAATGCCGTGCCATTGTCATTGGTAAACTGAGCACTAGCACCGTACAGATATTGATTATGAGAGCCGACGCCAGCAGTCACTGAAAGATTGGTTTTTTTAACATTTGAACCTTTAGTAAAGACTTGAATGACACCGCCCATCGCATCGGCACCGTAAATACTGGAACCTGAGGCGCCATACAATATTTCGATACGGTCAATTTGATCAGCAGGAAGTAGTTGCAGCGAAGCGCCTCCATCACTTACAGAGCTATAACGTATGCCATCGATAAGCACCAATATTTGCTTATTATCATAACCGCGCATATAAAAGTTTGAAACCTTGCCAACACCGCCATTGCTGTAATGACTAAATCCCGGCTGACGCTTTAATACATCAAGGGCACTTTGACCTTGATAACGTTGCAATTCTTCGCTATCGATTACACGAGTTTGGGCGATAACGTTGCTCGTCTTAGTGGGCGTACGCGTCGCTGTTACGACGATTTTATCAAGCTCAACTTCTGGTAGCTCGCTATCATTCATGGCGCTGACGATATTTAGTTCATTAGTGGTAGCTGTTGCATTCATGGCAAATACGCTAAGCGTGCTTAAAATACATAACCGAAGATAGGTAGTCGAAGATGTACGTGATAAAGCCATATTTAATTCCAAATTGGTCAAATAAATAAGATACAGAAGAGAGAGCCAAGAAGTTAAAAATTACAAAAAGTAATAAATAGATTACACGTCGCCATTATCTATAAAAGTGCTCGACTTATAAACCACTTTAACCTAATTTTTATTCATCATAAGGTGAATATCTCTCAAGGTTGGCTGGTCTTTATTGGCTTAACTGCTATCAGCGACTCTTACAAGGTTATTAGATAATGTTGTTGACGAGTGATGATGGTTTTTATCATCAAGATTGCTATGTCGTTTATAAAAAGTGAAAGCGTCGTAGGCATAACACGTTTCGCCATAAAAACACGCAATCAAAAGCATTGCTGTCATAAATAATTGCTATTATAGTGGCAGATTTTATCTGTTTTTCGTTATGCCATTCATAAAGCTATGAGGTTTGTTTTGTCTATTAAGCGTAATCTGAGTACTAGTTCCTCGCAATCTCCATCTTCATTAATATTATTAACTAAGACACCGCTAATGGTGATCGCATTTCTTATCGTCATGATATTAAGTGTCATCACGCCACATAGTGCGCTGGCCGCTGAAGCGAGCATACTGGGTGTGGGTGGTACAAAAACGGAAGAAGGAGCTGATACATCGATACCGGATTCATTTGGACGTGATACGCCGCGTCATACTGTACAAGGGTTTCTCAATGCGCTGGGAGAAAACGATTATCTGCTGGCGAGTAATTATTTAAATTTATCTAAGTCTGATAATCCGACTACAATCGTGCGGCAGTTTAAACAAGCCCTTGATGCGGGTGGCCGTTTTCAGCCTGATTTGCAAATTAATAATACGCCTGAAGGCAATTTAACCGATCAGTTACCGCCAAGCCAAGAAAATGTGGGTGTCATCAACGTCAGTGATAAAAGTGTACCGCTGGTACTTGAAAGAGTGGTTTCTAAGCAAGGGGAACAATACTGGCAGTTTTCTACTGATACGCTCAGCTCAATACCAGAAGTCATAGAAAATTCTGAACCCACTTTAGTCTCTCGCTATACCATTGATTCTTTAGAAGGTAAAAAGCTATTCGGCTATCAGTTGGCTGACTTGGTAGCCGCTTTGGCGATGACTATCAGCAGTTTTTTATTCACTTATATTGCCGTATGGCTACTGTATCATTTGTTAAAACTCACTTATCCTCGTGTCCGTGGTGTACCACTGCCATTGCCAGATAGAGTCATATTGCCGTTGGCTGTGGTGATTATGGCACTGATTTTATCTGAGGTGATGGTTTACGCTGGCGTGTCAGTGACCTTGCGCGAGCCGGTCAACCGCTTCGCTGAGATTGCTTCGTGGGTAGCGATAACGTGGTTGTTATTACGCATTATCGATGCCTTATTTACCCGTGCAGTGAATTTAAGCTATAAGAAGAACTATACTGAACGGGTCTCAATTTTGGGACTGCTACGCAAAATCGTCAAAGCGCTGCTGTTGATATTTGCAGTCATCGTCACCTTCGGAAATTTGGGCTTTGATCTAACGACTGGTATTGCCGCATTAGGGGTAGGTGGTTTAGCGTTAGCATTAGGTGCGCAAAAGACCATCGAAAACTTAGTAGGCAGTGTCGTGGTGGTGGCCGATTCGCCCGTACGCATCGGCGACTATTGTAAATTTGGTACTTATGAGGGTACTGTCATCGATATTGGTATTCGTTCATCACGCGTGCGTACCTTGACCCGTACTATCGTCACCGTACCTAACGGTGATTTTTCTTCGATGCAAATTGAAAACTTTACCTCGCGTGATATGTTCCGCTTTTTACATCAGCTATATATCAAACGTACGGCTGATATCGACGTTGTTTTCCAAATGGTTAAGCACTTGGATAAGTTTTTGGATGAACACGAGTTGACCAACCAAGAATGGAATCAGGTCAATATTTTAGAGTTACGTCAAGATTGCTATATTATTCAATTACAAGCCTACGTCAATGCTAGCGGTATTATTGAATTCTACGACAAGCAAAACGTGTTATTCGTTGATCTGTTAATGCAAGTTAGAAAATATGATGTAGAGCATGCCTTGCCAACACAGCAGCTTATTGTCAAGCAACCAGAACTTCTGGCTCAATTAGAACATGAAGGCGAAAGTGAGGCAGCTGACAAGAAAGCTGATCAAAAAATTGCTGCTGCTGATAAGCCGCAAGCGGTTAATTTAAGCAAAGATGTGGATACTATTGATAATGAGCAGATAATAGAGAAACCCAAAGATACCTTAAAAAAGCACATGGTGGATAATAGATACAAACACATTCATAAAAATCGCGGTTATGCTTTAGCGAGATTAAAGTTCAAACAGGTAAAAAAGAGCTTTCGATTTCCTAAAGTCAAAAACCATGTAGTGAAATAGCCTATTATACTGGCAGAGCTTTTCTATTATTCAGCCAGCCATAATGTGACCATAGTAGTAAACTAGCAGCACTGCGATGTGGCGACCACTCTTTAGTTGCTGTCTCTAATTGCTTTGGCGTTGGGCGTTCTGCTAAGCCTAATAAATGCATCGCAGCGACTTTAATCGCTAAATCATCGACAGCGAGTACATCAGATCGCCCCAAAGAGAATAATAAATACATCTCGGCAGTCCAACGGCCAATGCCAACGACGGCAGTGAGTGTTTTAAGCACCTCGTTATCACTCATTGTGGTCAATGCTTCAAAATCGATATCATGCTCAACCAATGAGCGCGCATAACGAATTTTTTGTTTAGATAGACCTTGTGCTCGCAATATATCGTCTTCTACCTGAATAATCGTTTGCGGTGAGGTGAGGTTAGCGTCAAGCAGTTTTTTCCAAATGCTGGAAGCCGCCGCTACGGAGAGTTGTTGACCCACCATCGCTCTTAGTAGCTGCTCAAAGCCACCGGTATTACGTCGTAAGTCTGGTACGCCCACTTGATCGTAGATAGGAGCAAATCTTGGCTCAATAGCGATCAGTGCGTTGATGTGAAGCTTTAGCTGTTCAGTCGTTTCCGTTATTTCAACGGCGTCGATGTTTTCAGCGCTTTCAGTAGTCTCAATGATTTGTAAGCTCATGACAGACTTATCCTATATGGTTAAAGCTATTCAACATGAATGAAGCTATTTATAGTCGATTAACCATAAAATTCATACCAGCAGAATGTTATGACAATCGTACGTATTTTATTTTGAATTACTATAATATAGATTAAATACAGCTATAAAAAAGGACTGCACATATGCAGTCCTTTTTTGTTCCTAAACCAAAAAGCCTATTCGTCATCTGTTCTAGATTTTTTTAATAATACCAATACGGCGCCATTGCCACCGTCTTTTGGTGGGGCTGAGCAAAATGCCAATACTTCTGGCAATTGACGTAACCAACCATTGACGCAGGTTTTGAGAATCGCTTCACTACCTTTACCATGGACAATTTTTACCATAGTTTCGTTATTTTGCTTTGCTTGGCTGAGCAGTTGAGTCATTGCAACTCGCGCTTCTTCAATCGTACAGCCATGAATATCAACCGCATCATACCAACGTAATTTACCCTGTTTTAATTGGGTAAATACTTTGGTTTGTAGCGTTGGATTTTTATAAGATAAGTAGGCTTCACCAGCGACAGGATTAAGGAGCGCTTGCATGTCCGATAAGCCAGCACCTAAGTCTGCACCTTCACTACCTTGGGCGGCTGCACGCTTTGACAGCGTCGCTGCGTCAGGTTTTTTGGCTTTTGCTGCATTGGCCGGTGAGCGCACGTTTTTATCATCGAGCTGATTGACGCCATGCATCGCTTGCATAAACAATACTTTATCATCGTCGATATGCTCAGAGTCTAACTGTTTAACAGTCTTTTTGACTTGTTTTTGGGTCAATAGCGACACAGGCTCAGTTGGTTTTCCATTGTCGCCATCAGGTGAGGTGGTATCACGACCTTTGCTTAGTTGACCTTTAAGTTCTTTAAGTTGGTCTTGCATTTCTTTTGAAAACAGAGAGTTTGACATAATAATTAATGTATCGTTGGTTAGTGAGTGAATGTACTAATGATTGACCAAGTAATAAAGCCAATTAATAGAGTGATCAGTATCATGCTGGCTTTGTTTAAACCACCTAAGCTATTTGACTTTAAGCTGTTTTAACTTACTTTACGCCTGTGTTGCGACGCTCGCAAGTAAGGATTGTAATGCTTGTCCGGGATGATCAGTTTTCATGAACTGCTCACCAATTAAAAAGTGCTGAATATTATGGCTCAGCATTAAGCGAATATCGTCTGCACTATGGATGCCACTTTCGGTGACGATAAGTGGTCGCTGTAAGTTATCATTGGGATTAGCAGCCAGAGCATCATTACTAGCTAGCTCTCGTAATAGTGTATTCTTTAGATCAAGCGTTGTCTGCAAATCTACAGCAAAGGTATTTAAATCGCGATTATTGATACCATAGATATTGTGCTCTGAACGTGGCAATTGTAAAGCACGTTCAAGCTCGCCTGCTGTATGGACTTCAATCAATACGTCCATGCCTAACTCTATACTGAGTGCGTGTAACTCTTGTGTTTGCGCATCATCAAGGCACGCCATAATCAGCAATATACAATCGGCACCTAGCAAATAAGACTGATAAATCTGATAGATATCGACCATAAAATCTTTACGCAATATCGGCAGATCACAAGATTGGCGTGCTTGAGTTAAGTAGCTATCGTCACCTTGGAAATAATCGCGATCGGTCAACACTGACAGACAGCTAGCACCTGCTTGTTCATATTGCTTAGCAAATTCGGCCGGCGCAAAATTGTGATTAATAATACCTTTAGATGGTGACGCTTTTTTAATCTCAGCGATAATGCCAATATCAGCGGCTCGTAAAGCATTGGCAAAACCGCGACGAGGCTGTCTATCAGCAGCAACTTGTGATTTTAATTCCTCAAGCGATAACTCATTACGAGCAGTGGCAACTTCGTCGTGTTTGGTGGCGACGATACGCTGTAACACCGAAGGAATATCTGAGCGGGAGGTCGTATTAGTAATCATGGCGGTATCCAAATATGGTTAAATATAAATAAACAATCATAGCGTGAACTGTGTACTGATACATTTAAATTATCATCATAAAAAATAATAGTCGTTAATTTGCCGCTGCTAGTTGCTGCGTATAATTAGCCAACGCTTCAAGCTTAGTTAACGCATCACCATTTTGGATGACTTTTTGTGCTCGGCTTACACCATTTGAATAGTTGCTGGCAAGCCCTGCGGTATAGATTGCAGCACCTGCATTCAAGGCGATCATATCACGCGCTTTGAGCACGGCGCGGTCATTGGTATCTGACCCTGATAAAGCGGCACGAATCAGCTCTAGGCTTTGCTCTGGAGAATCGACATCCAAACCGATTAAGGTTTGTGATTCAACACCGGCATCTTCTGGCATCATCTCATAGACGGATATTTCTCCATCTTTTAGCTCAGCCACTGTGGTCGATGTCGCAAGGCTTATTTCATCCAAGCCATCTTTTGCACCGACGACCATCACATGGCGTGCGCCTAGATTTTTCATCACTTTTGCTAAAGGTTCACACAGCTGCGCGGTAAAGACGCCAATGACCAAGTTGGGCGTGCCAGCAGGGTTGGTGAGCGGGCCTAAAATATTAAAAATCGTCCGCGCTTTTAGCTCGCGGCGCACTGGATTGGCGTAACGCATCGCACTATGATGATTGGGCGCAAACAAAAAGCCAATACCTTGATTTTCGATACACTCTTGTGCTTGCTCAGGTGTCAAAGACAAGCTGATACCAGCCTGCTCAAGTAAATCTGAGCTACCAGACTTGCTAGAAACGCCGCGGTTACCATGCTTGGCCACTTGCGCACCTGCTGCAGCTGCAACCAAAGCCGCCGCTGTAGACACGTTAAATAAATTGGCCCCATCACCGCCTGTACCAACGATATCGACCAAATAATGACAGTTTTTCGGTACGATATTGGCCGCTAGAGTACGCATCGCACTAGCCGAGGCAGTAATCTCATCGATTGACTCACCTTTCATACGCAAACCGGTCAAAATAGCACCCATCATGGCATCGCTGCATCTACCTTGCATAATGATGAGCATCACTTGATACATCTCATCAAAAGTCAAATCAATATGCTGAAAAATTCTACCTAAGGCGCTAGTCAGTAGCTGATGGATACTCTCATCAGACAGATGACTGATATCTTCGGGATTCTGATTCAGAGTAGAAGATACATCCTGCATGATAGCAGTGGTCATAATATTCTCACTTATTATTATCTTTTATATTTTTGGTTTAAATAAATTGGTTAAACTAAACGTAGCAGCTCTTGCTATATCATTGGTTATAGACCGCTTGCTGATAAAAAGAGTATTGATACATAGCTAGCCCACTTGTGGCAACTCATCTGCGTTTACTACTGCTAAGTCATGCGCTTGCAAAAAGTTATTGAGCAACTGATAGCCCGCTTCGCTTAAAATAGACTCAGGATGGAACTGAACGCCTTCAATAGCAAATTTGTGATGGCGAATGCCCATAATTTCTTCAATACTACCATCGTCATGCTGTGTCCAAGCGGTGATTTCAAAGCAATCGGGTAGGCTTGATTTATCCACCACCAGCGAGTGATAGCGGGTGAATTGTGAAGGGTTAGGTAAGTTGGTAAAAGCACTTGTACCACTATGATAGACCGCAGATAAACGTCCATGCATAACTTCGCCAGCTTTGACGATCTTTCCTCCGAACGCCTGTCCGATAGCCTGATGACCCAAGCAAATACCTAATATTGGGATGATACCTTTAAAGGTATCGATGACCTCTAGTGAGATACCTGCACGGTCAGGGTCGCAGGGTCCAGGACCGATGACAATGATATCAGGTGCCAAGGCTTTAATCTCTTTGATACTGATCTGATCATTACGCCAAACGGTGATGTCCTGCTGCAATTCGCCGAAGTACTGTACAATATTGTACGTAAAGCTGTCGTAATTATCGATCATCAGAATCATTATGGCTTCAACTCATTGATTTGGTTTTGCTTTTAAGTACTGTGCAGTGCTTGGCTTATTTCTGTTGCTTTTCACTTATCTTAATTCATCAGGTTAACTGACTTTTATTACAGCAAATGCTCTTTTAGACGTCGTTATCTTACCACTATTTTGCAGTCTATCAAATGTAGCGCATCTGTATGCTGACGAGCGATAAATAAAAAGTATTTTTAATTATGGCGTGTTGAACATTCATAATTTCAACCAGAGATAAGCACAAGCAAGAGCCACCGTATTCTCATAACTTTGCTTGAGCTTATCAAATCTTGTGGCAACTGCTCTATAGTTTTTTAGTTTAGCGAAAGCGTTTTCTACTAAGTGGCGGACTTTGTACAAGTCCCAATCCATATGGTCGTTAGAGGACTTCGTGTTTCGTTTTCGAGGGATGTTATCACGCGTCCCTGCTTGTTTAATATGCGCCCGCAGTGCCTCAGAATCATAACCCTTATCGGCGCATACGGTCACTGTTGCGCTCAAATCTATGTTATCAATTAAGTCTGGTGCTATCTTCACATCATGAGTGGTGCCATCTGATAAGATAAAAGTGATTGGGTTACCATGAGCATCAACCGCTAAATGGATCTTAGTGGCACGTCCTGCCACACTTTTGCTAATACCTTGCAGGTTCTCATTACCACCACTGCTATGCTGATGCGCTTTAATATGAGTACCATCGATAAATACCCATTCGAGGTCTGAATCTTTGATTAATAAAGCGAACAACGCAATCAACTTATTACTGCGAAACCAGCGTTGATAAGCTTTGTAGATGGTATTAGGCTTACCAAAATTCTCGGGTAAGTCACGCCAAGGGCAACCAACGCGCATTCGATAAAGTATACCTTCAACTGTTTGTCTTAGATTTCCTTTGTCATAAATATTCAGTTCTAGTAAGATAGGTCTTAGTCTAGTCCAGTGTTCATCTTTGAGCATGGTACGAGGCATAGCGAACGTGATCTTTTGGTGTGAGAACTTAAAGATTAGACGTTCGCTATTTTTTTTGCCAACACTTTATCGCCAATGTTCAACACGCCCTATTAATTAGAGGTAGCAGTGCATAATCAAACGGGTTAAACGAAAATGTATTTTCTAAACACACCAAATTAATGCGCTATAAGGGTGCACAGGTAGTCAGTAAAAGCATTTATGTCGCACTTTTATAGTGCGTTTATTAGAATGTTAAATGCTTGATAGTTATCGATAGGCACAACCATAATATGACTATATTAATCTAAAATATTACTATATTTTCTATAAGTTATTATATTTATTGATAATAAATATAATGTTTAATGGTAGGTGGTCTCGGTATCTCGATAGATTGGCATAGCCGTTGCAGTTTTATTGTATAGCAATATATTATGTTGCTCAGCGGCAGAGGATTTTTACTAATAAGCATTTGAAGAGTTCAGCATTATGAGTCAGATGTTGTTAAAATAGCAGCTGCATTTATTTGGCCAATAAATATTCGCCGCTACTCATCAAGAAAAACACTGGTTCATAGCGCTAATAACAAGTATAAAGCTCAAAATATTATTGGATTTAACCATATTGTTTTTTAGAAACAGGTTTTACACTTTCTATCTATAACCGCTTTAAATTATCTATAACCGCTTTAAATCTTAACCTTTAACCTCAGTACCATGATAACCACAAGGGAAACTATCTATGTCAAATAAACTACTAGACCTTATCAAATCAGCCAATGCCAAATGGGTGGACTTTCGTTTCACCGATACTCGCGGTAAAGAGCATCATATGAGCTTCCCAGCTCATAGCGTTGATGAAGAATCGCTGGAAGATGGCAAAATGTTTGACGGCTCATCTATTGCTGGCTGGAAGGGTATTGAAGCATCAGATATGATTTTGCGTCCTGATCCAGAGACGGCGTTTATTGACCCGTTCTTTGATGCGGTCACTGTTGTCGTGACTTGTGACATCATTGAGCCATCAACGCTACAAGGCTATGATCGTGATCCACGCTCTATTGCTCGCCGTGCTGAAGAGTATCTGAAATCTACAGGTATCGGCGACACCGCTTATTTCGGTCCTGAGCCTGAGTTCTTCGTATTTGACGAAGTAAAATGGTCGATTAACATGTCTGGTGTGAGCCACGAAATTGTCGCTGAAGAAGCGGCATGGTCCACCAATAAAGATTACGAATGGGGCAATATGGGTCATCGTCCACGTGTCAAAGGTGCTTATGTACCAGTGCCACCAGTCGATAGCTCACAAGATATGCGTACCGTAATGTGTGAGCGCATAGAAGATATGATTGGTGAAGGCTGTATCGAAGTCCATCATCATGAAGTTGCCCCTTGCCAGTTAGAGATTGGCGTTGCATTCAATACTTTAGTTCGTAAAGCAGATGAAGTACAGCAGCTAAAGTATGCGGTACATAATGTCGCGCATCAATTCGGTAAAACAGCCACCTTTATGCCAAAGCCAGTCGTTGGTGATAATGGTTCTGGTATGCACGTGCATATCTCAATCTCAAAAGACGGCGTCAATACTTTTTCAGGCGATGAATATGCGGGTCTGTCTGAGTCTGCGCTATATTTCATCGGTGGTATCATTAAGCATGCACGCGCGCTAAATGCAATTACCAACCCATCGACCAACAGCTATAAGCGCCTAGTGCCGCATTATGAAGCGCCAATTAAGCTTGCGTACTCTGCATCTAACCGCTCAGCATCTATCCGTATTCCACACGTCAGTAGTCCAAAAGCGGTACGCGTTGAAGCGCGTTTCCCTGATCCAGCAGCCAATCCGTATTTAGCCTTTGCTGCATTACTCATGGCGGGTCTTGACGGTATTCAAAACAAAATGCATCCAGGTGAAGCCGCTGATAAGAACTTATATGACTTGCCACCGGAAGAAGAAGCACTCATCCCAACAGTTGCTGAAAACTTAGAAGTGGCGCTACAAGCGTTAAAAGAAGACCACGAGTTCTTATTAAAAGGTGATGTCTTCACCAAAGAGATGTTAGAAGCTTACATTGCGCTTAAACAAGAAGAAGTACAGCGCGTTAATATTACTGTGCATCCAGTCGAGTTTGACTTGTACTATAGCTGCTAATCTGTAGTTAATACGTTCCATTGTTTTGAATAATAAAAGCCAGCTAAATTCATTTAGCTGGCTTTTTCAATATCTATCATATAACCGAGCTGCAAAGTATTTTGAGTATTTAGCCATTTAAATAATGTAACAGACGCTAGTGTTATTACCTTAAAAATAACCCATAATAGTATTATGATATTTATTAAACACGCGCACTTATTTATTAGGTTGACTGACTATGCACTCACTCTCGAAACATTCACGACTAATTCAGACCGCCATGACCATACGCAGCCATACAAAAAATAAGATATTATTAACTGGCTTGCTAATTTGCACAGCCAGTCTCTACGCGCCGATGGCAAATGCCGCTGCTATTTATAAAATTGTCGATGAAAAGACGGGTCAAGTCACCTTTACCGATCGTCCGCAGAACTATGAACAGCAAGCTGGTAAGCAGATTACTGAAACCCATATTACTACTGATTCCAATAGTAGCTCTAGTAATGTGTCTACAGCAGCGAATCAAACCACCAGTACAGCACCACCGACGACAGTCGCTACCAAAGCGCCGCGTGTAAATTATCAATTATCCATGATTGAGCCTAGCGAAGAACGTGCTTATCGTCGCCCTGCACAAAGTATCGTGGTTACTCTGCAAATTAAACCTGCACTACAAGCAGGTGATAGTGTCAGCATTACACTTGATGGTAATGAAGTCGCTCAAGGTTTGAGTACATCGATTTCAACTGTTGATATTCTACCGGGTTCTCATGTTATCAATGCTGTGATTAAAAACGCGAAAGGGCAGACGCTAAAACAAATCTCACGTACTGTCTATGTGATTCAAAATACACAGACGTTGCAAAACAATAAGAAAATCGCCCAGCAGCTTTTGGCTTATCAGCGTCTACCATGGTATCAAAAAGTGCTATTAAAAATGCGTCAAGATGGCAAACAACCTAATATGCAATCGTTTACCAAACCAATAGCGGATAAACCAATGACTCTTGAGCAGCCAGTGATAAAATAACTCGCAGTAAATAATGCTAAGTATTGAGTGATCTTAAATAGGTTTAAATCATCAGGCTAAAGCTATCTATATAAAATAAGGGCAGTCACTGGATTCAGCGGCTGCCCTTATTTTTAGAAACTATTAGGGCGTGTTGAACATTCACAATTTCAACCAGAGATAAGCACAAGCAAGCGCCACCGTATTCTCATAACTTTGCTTGAGCTTATCAAATCTTGTGGCAACTGCTCTATAGTTTTTTAGTTTAGCGAAAGCGTTTTCTACTAAGTGGCGGACTTTGTACAAGTCCCAATCCATATGGTCGTTAGAGGACTTCGTGTTTCGTTTTCGAGGGATGTTATCACGCGTCCCTGCTTGTTTAATATGCGCCCGCAGTGCCTCAGAATCATAACCCTTATCGGCGCATACGGTCACTGTTGCGCTCAAATCTATGTTATCAATTAAGTCTGGTGCTATCTTCACATCATGAGTGGTGCCATCTGATAAGATAAAAGTGATTGGGTTACCATGAGCATCAACCGCTAAATGGATCTTAGTGGCACGTCCTGCCACACTTTTGCTAATACCTTGCAGGTTCTCATTACCACCACTGCTATGCTGATGCGCTTTAATATGAGTACCATCGATAAAGACCCATTCGAGGTCTGAATCTTTGATTAATAAAGCGAACAACGCAATCAACTTATTACTGCGAAACCAGCGTTGATAAGCTTTGTAGATGGTATTAGGCTTACCAAAATTCTCGGGTAAGTCACGCCAAGGACAATCAACGCGCATTCGATAAAGTATACCTTCAACTGTTTGTCTTAGATTTCCTTTGTCATAAATATTCAGTTCTAGTAAGATAGGTCTTAGTCTAGTCCAGTGTTCATCTTTGAGCATGGTACGAGGCATAGCGAACGCGATCTTTTGGTGTGAGAACTTAAAGATTAGACGTTCGCTATTTTTTTTGCCAACACTTTATCGCCAATGTTCAACACGCCCTAATGATATTAATCTTTTTAACTTATTTGGTTAACTCAATCGTGCCATTAGCAGTCACTGAAATCGTACTATTACCAGATTCAAAGTTTTGGCTTGGTACTGCCGCATCGGCCGATTCAGCTTTCATGCTCATCGCGTTATACATAGGGCGTGGATAGTTGCTGCCAGTGTTTAGGTTAACGTTGACGACACGATAGCTGCGCGCATCCCATGCCCGAGTCATATTTTTAGCTTGTTGCTGAAAGGCGCGTGAAGCATCAGTCATCAGTTTTTGCTCTAACGCATTCTTTTTGATATCTGAAACCCCGAAGCTGAGGTTTTCCATGACCAAGGTTTCTTGCAAATCAGCAATCAGCTGACTGGTTGCGGTAAAGTCGGTACTTTTTAGATCTATATTCGCCTGTCCTGTCCAACCGATGATTTTGTTATTCTTATCATAGCGTGGGTAGGTACGCTGTTGTCCCGTGCTAACGGTGACAGTCGGGTAGCGTTTAGCAATTTTTAAGGCATTATTAATTGAAGTGTTTAGTGTGGTTGCCAATGCTTTGGCATCGGTTGCCTGTGCTTTTTTATATAAGCTGGCAGTGACCTCATCGTTTTGAATCTCTTCTTTGACTTCTGCTTGGAAAGTAAGCTGGTCATAGCCCGTTGGTTCTGCATGAGCACTGCCCATCATGACGGTTAATAGACAAGCGGTGCCAGTGGCGAGAGCGGCTTTATTGATTAGAGTGGTTTTCATGGTAATCTCCGAAATAAAATTGATATTAATATTGATTATGTTCAACTAAAAATTATTTTCTGTATTAAAAGCGATGGTACTAGAGGTTATAGACGCGCATTTTATTTATTAGAAGATGTTTAGTGCTTTTAGCTTCATTAGCTAAAATAGCAAAATTCAGATGAGTTGCTGTGAGAATTTTGTCACTTACGGTTACGGGCTGTGTGTTACGGAGTAGGTTGCTGGCTAGATTACGAGGTTCTTTATCATATAAACCAATCTGTTTGACGATTGGGGTTGTAATAATGAAAAATTCTTGTATAATCTGCAACTGGTGGCTCCATTGGTAGCCTCGCAACATTGTTCTATGAATCCCGCCAGGACCGGAAGGTAGCAACGGTAATAGTTATAATGTGTGCCGAGGATGTGCTTTTGGAGTCGCTTTTTTTTGCCCAAAATTTGATGATGGCATTAAAAAAGCGTTTGAAATGTTTTATTCTGACAATAAGTCCTTCATTATAAAGGGCTTTTTTTTCGCCTGTATTCCATCCGATTTTAAACTTTGAGTTATAAATATGGGTTAAAATACAATGTAGTAACCTTTATTAACAATAACTTCCGTTATCAATGCGAAACGTTTTGGGATTTTATGATGAAAATGTTTGTTTGGCTATTCATTGCAGTAGTGATATTGATCGTGGTCTTTGGGGTATCAATCTTTAATAAATTGGTACGCGCCCGTAATCAGGCAAAAAATGGTTTTTCTCAGATAGATGTACAGCTTAAACGTCGTCATGATTTAATTCCAAACTTAGTTGAAACCGCCAAGCGTTATTTAACGCACGAAGAAGAAACGCTGACTCGTGTTATTAGTGCGCGTAACCATGCTCAAAGTCTACAAGACTCTACTCAGCATCAGCCCGATTCGCTTGAGCATATGGCGTTATTTGCTAAAGCAGAGAGCATGTTATCTAAAGCTTTAGGTCAATTTTCTGCCGTGGTAGAAGCATATCCTGAGTTAAAGGCAGATAGTATGATTAAAGAGCTGATGGATGAGCTGACCAATACTGAAAACCGCATTAGTTTTGCGCGTCAGCATTATAATGATAGCGTGATGTTTTACAACAATGATCGCGAAGTATTCCCAAATAATTTGATTAGCACGACCTTTGGCTTTCGTCCATTAAGTCAATTGGTGTTTGAAGATAGAAAGGCGATTGCTCAAGCACCGGTTGTTAATATGAGCTAGTGCTGTACTACATTCATAGGCTCAAATGTATTTAGCATTCTTTAGGTCAGGCAAATAGATGGATTTTTTTGGCGAACAGCGCAAACGTACTCAGCGCAGCCTACTGCTGTATGGGCTATTTTTTCTTATTATATTCGCGCATATTGCGGTGGCACTCGGTGTCATGGCGCTGTTGCTCACGCTATTTACTGGTGGCATTTATTATTGGGCATTGATACTGGTTGTTGTATGGACGATCGGTAGCTTCGTCATTGGTAGTTTTTTGGAGTATGGACGCTTAGCAGCAGGGGGTCGTGCGATTGCTCAGCGAGTTGGCGCAGTTCGGTTGTTTGTTGACCATAGCCAAGATGCTTGGGAGCATAGTCGCGGGGTTAGCCATCAGCATGAGCCGGTACAAAAGGTTCGCTTTAGCGCGCGTCATATCGCGGTACGTGATGAGCGTGATTTCCCGCCTGTTTACCGTCGTTATTATGAAATTGCCCAGCAGCTGGCCATTGCTTCAGGTTTGAGTATGCCAATTCTATATGTGCTGCCTGATGAGCAAGGGATTAATGGTTTCGTCGCGGGTCGTCATAGCCAAGATATGGTGCTGGTGGTGACTCAAGGGGCGCTTGATAAGCTGTCTGATGAGGCACTATACGGGCTCATAGGGCATGAATATGGTCATATATTGCATGGCGATGCTACATTTAATTTACAATTAATGGTGGTGCTAGCAGGCCTACAATTACTCTATGACTGGAGTGATTCTATTAATAATATTGGCTCTAGCCGTCACAATAATCATCACAATGATTTTGATAATGCTGTTAATCAAAATAAACCTTTACCACAAAGAGCCATTGATAGCCATGCTCGCAGCACTGAGGTACAAACGGCAAGTTTTACGACTCATAGTGAGTGGGTAACCTACTGGAAAAAGCAATCCCAAAGCCAGCAGTCATCAGTTAAAAGTCAAGCAATGTGGTTACAAAATAGACGAGACACTGATCGGCAAGCGCCTCGTAATATTTGGACATTGCTGATACATGGATTGAGCTTTTCTAGCATGGCCAGTGCGCAGCTAATCAAGCATAGCTTTAACCGTGAGCGTGAATTACTCGCCGATGCCACCAGCATACAGCTCACGCGCTCGCCGGCGATTATGGAAACCTTAAAGGCCATTCATCGAGATTCTCTAGGCTCGCGCTTATCAAGTATCGCTGATATCAATGGACTCAGCCACTTCTTCTTTGCCAGTAGTGGAGCGGACTTGGGTGATGTTTCATGGTTTGCTACGCATCCAAGCTTAGCTGAACGTATGAGTGCTATTAATGCCAATGTTTACCAAAAATTTGCTGTACAAGTCGCCAAAGAAAAGCGCGTAAATCAAAACAAAATCAAAGAGATATATGAGCAGCGACGATTAGGCGATTGGGGAGTGATAACAGCAAATAGCCTAAGTAAAATTACGCAAGGAAAAACCGCAAGTCAATCTCCACCACTTAATTCTCAATTAACATCCGATATTAATAAAAGCAATGCTAATAAAGACAGTTATTCAGCTAAGAAAAGCGTTGCTAGCAATCCTGATGAGACTATTGGCAAAGAAATTGCTGCCTTTTCTACTGTTGAAATGAGTAGTGACTCAGAAACAGACGATGGGCTTGAGTTTGTCGTAGAGCAAGACGTCGTTATTGATGGGCGTTTGCAGGTACAGGCGCGTGAGATTGGTACTTATAAGTTGTTAAAGCCTTGGGAAGCAAAACCTGATAGCGATTTGCCAGCGAAAGACTTAGTCAGTTTCGATGATATACAAAAAGTCTCCCTGCCGCAGTATATTCTCAATCACATTCATCATCCGCTAGGGGCACTCGCACTTATCGAGACGGCAATGCTATGCCATCAAGGTCGCATACTTTCAACGACTGCAACTTATGATTTGGCTGATATCTGGATTGGGATTCCTAGTGATAAAATATATGCTACGACCGATGATGATATTAAATCTAAAGCTCGCATTGCTAGCGATGAGAAAAATTTACCGCATACCATAGATCATAAGTTATTAGAGATGGTTGCCAGTATCGACCGCCGCTTAGATAATACTTTAATTATGCTGGCGATAAAACAACTGTCTCAACATGATTTATCTGAAAATGCTATCAATGAATTACGTTTAAAGAGTGAAAGCAGCTATAGCAACCAAAGTTACCAGGATTATATTCAGCAAGAAAAAAGTCGTAAGATGCTTAGTCGTTATCAGAAAGGCATACTTGAGTTATTTGAACGTCAGCTAACAGCCAATTTAAGCAAAAATTTTGCTGATAATATAATGAATGAAGGAGATAATATCGGTAAATTTAAACCAGTATGCACTCATTCAAATAATACCAAATCACGAACACCATCGATTTTAGCATTATGGCAGGCGCTGCATTTACAGCAACTTCTACCCGTATTGAATACAATACTAAATGATGAATATTCAAATGAATACTGGTCTTGGCAGCAAAAACTGCAAGCTGGTAGGGATGATATAATTGCCCAACTTGATCCTTCAGATCAGGTATTCGACAGCCTCGGTATTGCTGAGCAAGCGATGTTGACGTTATTGGCTTATCGCTTATCAAACGATGCTAAAGGTCAGATGACGCCAGCGCTCGACGTTAATAATACCAGTGTTGCTTATTATGCCGTGGACTTGCGACGTCAAACGCGCCTGATTGATATTGATTTAGCAGCTGTTAGCGAGGCAAACTTACAATGGTTGCTGCTTACTGCACAAAATTTAAATAGTGTTCAACTACTGGCGTTGCTAGAAGCTGTGCCTATCTTTGAGTCCTCTACCGCAGATCTTAAGCATGACGATAACATTCAAAAAAAGCAACAAGAGCGACAACAGCACAACCATCAAATAGATTATAATGCGACTACCAATAAGCCTTATGCTTATAATGATTACCGGCAATGGCTGAGTACATTGCATACGGCAATGTTACACGATACGATAGTCAGTCAGGATGAATATGATTGCTTGACCTTACTATCAGAACACTGGTTAAAGGTTCGACAGCTTTTTTAGTGTTTTTTGAGATTAAAATTTGTAAACCCATTTAAGATAAATAGGATAGTAGAGTCGCATGAGTGATATCCAAGACCCGCTGGTTGTATTGCAGCATCGTATGCAGCAGCGTCAGATTTTAGCGATGATGGGTATCAATCAGTGGGTGCAGCCGAATTCTGAAACGATGAATATCGCAGATATTTCTGCACCTGCTTTATCTGATTCTACTATCATTAATAGCGCCATTCAGTCTATTACTGCTGATGCAACCATTCTACAGCCCAGCATCAGCCATGCAATGACAGAACGTCCAAGTGATGATGCGGCAAACGTTGACCATTCAAATGTTGAGTCCGTGGGCGCTATATCAGGTATAGTAGATGATGAGTTTATCAACCACTATCATGAGCCAGATTTAAGCTATCCTGACCAACAAAGCCCCGTTACCTATAGCTTTGACACAACTGTTCCTGATGCCTCTAATACAGCCGTTACGCCCCTCATAGATACTGTCGTCCAGCAAGCCGCTATTTCTAACATCAATAACACTGATAGCTTTAAAGATGATGGTTTTAAAGAGGAGATCTTTAAAAAAGTAGCACCGTTTGACTTGCAAGGTGGTCGCTACGGTAACTGGGTGATATTGGTTGATATCCAAGCCCTTAATAATGACAGTCAAAAACTATGGCAAAATATCACGCAAGCGCTATCAATTACCTGTGAGACGACATCATTTCCTATCTGTGAAGGTATGGATACGGCTGAGCTTGCCAATGCCAGTCTTGCTGGATACGTTTTTAAGATTGGTCGTAGTGAAGATATACAGGTTGCGGCATTAACGCCATTGCCTGATGGGCTTGAGCATCCTAATCTGACTACGGCACCAACTTTAGATGACATGCTTACTGATAGTAGCTTAAAGCGTCAGCTTTGGAAGCTGCTTTCTGATTCGGCTGATTAATAATGAATTTTTTGTATAATTAATAATGATTATTTTGTATAACAGTAAGTTTGTGAAAAAACTATAAAGTCATTAGCAACTAAAATAAAAGGTGGTGTATCAAAAAGTATGCTGATTAAAATTTAAACAATTCTTGGAGCCTTGAAAGCCCTGTAGGATCAGAGAACGTAGCATAGATTTCTTATTGACTTTTATCGCCAGCATACTTTTTAGAACACCACCAAATAAAAATGTAAAAAGTGTTTTAATCATTAAGTTTTCAATCCCAATTAACAACAATAATCCCATCAAACTTAGGATGATAGCTATGTCTACAAACTCAGCCTCTACAACTGAACATCACCGTGTACCTAACTTTTCTGCCGGACCTGCTACGATACCGACCGCTGTATTATCACGTGCCCAAGAAGAATTGCTCGACTGGCAAGGACGTGGTGTATCAGTGATGGAAATCAGCCATCGTAGTAAAGAGTACATCGCGATTACTGAAAAAGCCGAGGCTAAACTGCGTTCATTGATGGACATTCCAGATAATTATAAAGTGCTGTTTTTACAAGGCGGCGCCAGCTTACAGTTTTCAGCGATTCCATTAAACTTGTTAAATAATGGACGTGCTGATTATCTCAATACCGGTACTTGGTCAGGCAAAGCGGTCAAAGAAGCAGAGCGCTATGCCAAACTTGGTCTTGGTGAAATTAATGTGGTTGCAACAGGTAAAGGCAGCAATTTTACTGATGTGCCTGAGCAAAATGAATGGGCTATTAGCGAAGATGCCGCTTACTTTCATTATTGTGCCAATGAAACCATTCATGGTTTACAGATATTTGAACCACCACAAGTTGATGCGCCCATTATCGTTGATATGTCTTCTTGTATCTTGTCACAGCCAATCGACGTCTCTAAATTTGGCATGATTTACGCTGGTGCACAAAAGAATATTGGCCCTGCAGGTCTAGTGATTGTCGTCATCCGTGAAGATTTATTAGGGCAGGCAAGTGAGTGGTGCCCGCTACTGATGAACTATGAACATCAGGCTGAAAAAGAGTCGATGTCAAACACACCAGCGACCTATTCTTGGTATTTAGCAGGTTTGGTTTTTGACTGGTTAGAAGAGCAGGGCGGCGTCGCGGCTATCGGCAAAATCAACCAGCAAAAAGCGGACTTACTTTATAAGACGATTGATGACAGCAGCTTTTATAGCAATCCAGTTGCCCCTAAATATCGCTCTATCATGAACGTACCGTTTACGCTAGCAGATGCTAGCCTTGACAAGATATTCTTAGAAGAGTCAGAAGCAGCAGGCTTACTGCATCTAAAAGGTCACCGCGATGTGGGCGGTATGCGTGCCAGTATTTACAATGCGGTGTCGTTAGAATGGGTACAGCAACTAGTCGACTTTATGATTGCGTTTGAAAAGAAACACGCTTAAGTACTGCTAAGGTTTTAATTATTGCTAAGTTTTAGAAAAAAGACGCAACTTTTATAAGCTGCGTCTTTTTTATGAGGAATGAATATGCTTCTTGGGTGAATAATACGTCAAGCAGCCTACTTAATCCTGTAAAGCATTAGGTTAAAAAACCTAAGTTTGTTATGATGAAATTTTGCGGTATTTATCGCTTTTAGTGATTTCTTATTTAAGCTGTCATTAGCTTGCCGTTATTAGGTAATTTTTCAATATAGTCATTGGTTGCATACAGGGTTGGTGATAACTTCATTATGATAAAAAATGCCACGCTAAAAACCATTTTATTAGTTGCAGTTGTGAGCTGCATGCCTGTCAGTTACGCTGCACCAATCACCACTGCTGCGCTTGGGCATAATAGTCCTACTGAATATATTGACGCGCCCTTTATGCCCTATGCCAATCCAAAGGCGCCGACAGGTGGCACGTTATCGCTTGATGCGCGCGGCACCTTTAATGCGGCCAACAAATGGATGACTACTGGTGTAGCGATGGTTGGCACCGATTATCTATATGATACTTTGATGACTGGCTCATTGAATGAAGCGTTTACTATGTATCCGCAGCTGGCAAGTAAAGTCACTTATGATCCTGATGATACCAGTTGGATTATTTATCATCTTAATCCTGCAGCGCGTTTTTGGAATGGAACGCCGGTTACCAGTAGTGACGTCAAAGCCACTTATGATGCAATATTAAATAAAGGACCGATGTATATTCGCAGTTACTTAGGAGATATTAAAGATATTCAAGTTATTGATAAGCAACGCGTGAAGTTTGTCTTTGACTCTGATGACAATAAAGAGATTTTATTAACAGTCGGGCAGTTTCCTATTTTTGCCAAATCCTCTATCGATACTGATTTTGAAAAAATTAGCTTAACGCCCTTGATGGGCAGTGGGCCTTATAAGCTTGGACGCGTCGACGCCGGTCGTTCGATTAGTTACGTGCGTGATCCCAATTATTGGGGTCGTGATTTGATGGTCAATCGTGGTCGTTATAATTTCGATATGATTAAGTTTGTGTATTATCAAAGTGATGAGATTGCCTTTGAGGGCTTTAAATCTGGTCAATATCGTTTTCGCCCTGAAAACAAAGCCTCTAATTGGGCAACGGGCTACAATTTCCCTGCCGTCAAAGCAGGCCTGGTTAATAAAGAAACGATAAGCAGTGAAAATCCAGTGCCGATGCAAGGACTGGTGATGAATATGCGCCGGCCAATTTTTCAAGATATTCGCGTTCGTCAAGCACTGAGCAAGGCTTATGATTTCGAGTGGATGAATAAGACTTTATTTCATGGGCAGTATGAACGCTTACAAAGCTTCTTTCATGGCTCAGAGCTTGCTGCGACTGGCAAACCATCTACTGAAGAGATGCAGGTGCTCACCCCTTTATTATCCAAGCTCGAGCCAATTCAACGTCAGGCAGTATTAGGTGAATGGCAGCTGCCAACTAGTGACGGCAGCGGCTTTAACCGTACAGAATTATTAAAGGCACGGCAGTTATTACTCGATGCGGGGTTTTATTATCAAGATATGAAGCTATATCAACCTGATGGCATGCTTGCTCAGATTGAGATTCTGATGACGGGCGAAACCATGGGACGCGTGCTGCTACCTTATATTCGCAATTTAAAGCGTCTAGGATTTGATACGACATTACGTCAAGTCGATGGACCACAATATTACGAACGCGTGCGCCGTTTTGACTATGATATGGTGACGGATGTATTTGCGCAGAGTTTATCCCCGGGTGCAGAACAAGCAGCATTTTGGGGCAGTGCGGCTGCTGACCAAGTTGGTAATAGGAATACTATTGGTGTTAAAAATTCAGCCATTGATCAGGTAACAGCAGCACTTGCGAATGCTGAAAGCCGCGACGAGATTATTTTATATACTCACGTACTTGATCGTCTGCTCCGTGCAGGTCATTACTTAGTGCCTTTATATGGTAAGTCGGCTACCAATGTCGCTTACTGGAATCAATACCGTCATACTGAAAAACTGCCGTCCAATGCTATCGGTATCGACTACTGGTGGACAGATAAAGCAGCAGAAGCCCGCATTAATCAGTATTTAAAACAATAATTAGGCACTTTTGATCTGTAAAGTATTTTATAGAACATCTTAGTGATAAAGATAACTACTAGTAAGGATTTAACATGAGTATTCGTATTCACCCCATTAAAGCATTTAATGACAATTATATTTGGACACTAATTAATGACAGTAATAAACAGGCGATTGTTATTGATCCGGGTCAATCTGAACCTGTTATTGCTTACTTAGAAGAAAATGAATTAGAGCTGACTTCGATTTGGACGACTCATCATCACCATGATCATATCGGCGGCGTCGCAGAGCTACAAGAGTCCTATCCGATGACGCATCTGGTAGCGCATGCTGAACATAACGTCGATGAAGATCAGACCATAAAAGATGGCAGTACAGTGAGCGCATGGGGCAACGCAGCGCAAGTATGGGACGTGTCTGGTCATACTGCCAGTCATATGGCTTATATTTTAGATATCGAAGGCCGTAAGCATTGTTTTTGCGGTGATACACTATTTAGTGCTGGTTGTGGGCGTGTTTTTACTGGAACCATTGAGCAATTACATGAGAGCTTTAAGCGTCTAAACGGGCTGCCAACCGATACCTTGTTATACCCTGCGCACGAATATACCGCTAGCAACTTACGTTTTGGCTTGTCGATTGAACCTGATAATGCCGCAATGCAGAGAGCATTGACGCAAGCAGAAGAAAAAACAACACAAGGCATCCCAACATTACCGGTGACTTTAGAGCATGAGCGTGCGGTAAATGTGTTTTTACGTACGCAAGAGCCGAGTGTGATAGCAGGGGTGAAAGCTAAAGTAAATATCGATGATGAAAAGTCTTTGACGGTATTTGCCGCTTTACGTGAGCTTAAAAATAACTTCTAGTTTCTAAGCCCTAATTTAGGTTTCAATCACCGCTCCATTGATAAATGTTAGCTACTCACTTCTCTATTGTCATATTTTTTATCTTAGGAAGCCGTCATTATGGGTCGTTATATCTTAAAAAGATTATTGCTGATATTACCGACGCTTTTTTTGATATTGCTGGCGAACTTTGTCATTGTACAGGCGGCACCAGGTGGACCTGTAGAGCAGCAGCTTGCGCTTATCGAGCAAGGCGCAAAAGACAACGCGCTGGGTGCTAATATTGGTGCGGGCAGTGCAGGAGGCAATAACAGTACCTATCAAGGGACACGCGGTTTGTCAGAGGAGATGGTAGCAGCCATTAATGCGCAATACGGCTTTGATAAATCTGCGCCTGAGCGCTTTTGGCTGATGCTCAAGAACTATGTAAAGCTAGATTTTGGTGAGTCGTTTTTTAAAGGTCAATCAGTAACGGATTTGATTATCGAGAAGCTGCCAGTCTCAATCTCGCTTGGGCTTTGGAGTACGTTACTGATTTATATGATAGCGATTCCGCTTGGTATTTATAAAGCCATGCATCATGGCTCGGGAATTGATAAAGCAACGGCTATGCTGCTTGCTATCGGGCATGCAATACCGGTATTTGTGTTTGCGGTGATTTTATTGGTGTTTTTTGCTGGCGGCAGCTACTGGAATGTTTTTCCACTGCAAGGATTAACCTCAGAGAATTTTGATCAATTAAGCACACTTGGTAAAGTTAAAGATTACTTTTGGCATCTGGCTTTGCCACTCTTAGCCAGTACCGTTGGCGGTTTTGCTGGCTTGACTTATTTGACTAAGTTTAGCTTTTTAGAAGAGCTGGGTAAGCAATATGTCCTTACCGCCCGCGCCAAAGGCTTAGGTGAGCGGCAAGTCTTATATGGTCATGTCTTTCGTAATGCCATGCTGATTATTATCGCCGGTATCCCAGCGGCTATCGTTGGGATTTTCTTTGCCGGTAACTTTCTTATTGAAATTATTTTTAAGCTTGATGGTTTGGGATTGTTAGGTTTCGAAGCCATTCAGCAGCGTGACTATCCAGTGATATTCGGTACGCTATTTATCTTTACCTTAGTGGGGCTGTTATTACAGTTAATCAGCGATTTAAGTTATCACTTAATCGATCCGCGTATTGATTTTGAGGGGCGCTAATGTCAAGTGATCTGCTGTCCTCAAATGTATCTTCTGTTTCTATACAAAGAAAAGCACGTTTAAACCCTATTTGGCAAGCGCGCCTCACTCGTTTTCGTCGCAATCGTCTTGGCGTGATATCGCTATTTATTTTTGCGGTGATATTCGTTATTTGTATGGCAGCCAATATAATTGCCAACGACAAGCCACTACTGGTGCAGTATCAAGGCGATTATTACTTTCCAGTGCTAAAAGCCTATCCTGAAACGACCTTTGGTGGTGTGTTTGAAACTGAAACCAATTACAAAGACCCAGCAGTGCAAGCGCTGATTGATGATAAAGGCTACTATGTAATGCCGCCGATTCCATTTGCTGATCAAACACCAAACGTTGAGTTGGGCATTCCATATCCAGCAGCGCCCAACAGTCAAAATTGGCTTGGTACCGATGATTTGGGTCGTGATGTACTGGCGCGCATACTTTACGGCATGCGAGTGTCGTTATTGTTCGGTTTAGCATTGACGCTTGCGGGCGCTTTGATTGGTATTGTCGTCGGTGCGATACAAGGCTATTACGGTGGTTGGGTGGATTTGGCAGGGCAACGTTTTATGGAAGTGTGGGGCGGGATGCCGCAGCTGTTCATGATTATTATTTTGGTCAGCTTATTTAGCCCCAGTATCACTATGCTATTTGCCATGATGTTGTTATTTGGCTGGATGGGTTTGGTCGGTTTGGTACGAGCAGAGTTTTTGCGCGCCCGTAACTTTGATTATGTGCGTGCGGCGCGTAATTTGGGTGTTTCGGACAGTCAAATCATGCTTAGACATATTATGCCCAATGCCTTAGCTTCGAGCTTGTCACAGCTGCCTTTTATCTTAACCGCTAATATTATCGCTCTGACGGCATTAGATTTCTTGGGTTATGGTTTGCCGCCTGGGTCGCCGTCATTAGGTGAGCTGATGGTACAAGGGAAAAATAATCTTGATGCGCCTTGGCTTGCACTATCAGGATTTTTTAGCTTAACCTTTATTTTATCATTGCTAATCTTCGTTGGCGAAGCGCTGCGCGATGCGTTTGATCCGAGGCGTTCCTGATATGACAACTGATAATATGATAACCGCTAATATGACAACTGCTACTGAGAAAAATAACTTTTCAGGCGAAAATAATAGTAATGAACAAAATAAGCTAATGCTAGTAGTAGATAAACTTAGTATTGTTACTGATGCAAGTATTGTTCTGGTCGATAAACTATCGTATAAGCTGAGGCAAGGACAAACCTTGGCTATCGTTGGGGAGTCAGGCTCTGGTAAATCGATTGCCAGTCTGGCGCTATTAGGGCTGTTACCTGATAATTTGAGCATTAGCGGTAAGGTACAGCTTGCAAATTCAACAGGTATGAGAGTACTACCAATAGCCAGGGAAAAAGGGCGTAATGCTGCGCTGCGCTCTATTAGGGGGCAACGTATCGGCATGGTGTTTCAAGAGCCGATGACCGCATTAAACCCGCTCCATACCGTTGCCAAGCAAATCGCTGAGTCTCTTCGTCTAAGCGGTGTACCTAAAAAACAATGGCGCGAAAAAAGTATCGCCTTATTAACTGATGTCAATATCACTGAACCTACTGACAAACTCAATCGCTATCCGCACGAGCTATCAGGCGGTCAACGTCAACGGGTCATGATTGCCATGGCATTAGCGCAGCAGCCTGATATTTTAATCGCTGATGAACCAACTACCGCGCTAGATGTTACTTTGCAACATGAAATCCTTGAGCTATTAGATGCTCTTAAGCGTCAGCATAATATGGCGATGATACTAATCAGCCATGATCTCAATCTAGTTAGACGCTACAGCGACGAAGTTATCGTGATGCGTCAAGGGCAGACGATTGAGCAAGGGCAGACTGCAGTAGTTTTTAACCAGCCTAAAGCGGATTATACCCGTACACTTATTCAGCAAGATTTTGGGCAAGCGCTAAACTTCTCTGATGACGAGCAAAGTCAGCAATCGACTGTATTGCAAGTAAATAACCTACAAGTACAATTTCCCATTGAAAAAAGTCTCTTTGGTGGTACTAAGCGCTGGTTTGATGCGGTCAAAGACTTAGATATGACACTACAGAAAGGGCAAGCGCTGGGTATCGTTGGTGAGTCAGGCTCTGGCAAGACGACGATTGCTCTTGCCTTAAGTCAGTTGCTTAGTAACCAAGCGCGTGTCAATGGACAGATAATGGTCAATGGGCAAGAGATTACGACCTTGTTAAAACGTGAGCTTCGCACTTTTCGCTCGCAGATTCAGATGGTCTTTCAAGATCCATTTGCCAGTATCAATCCTCGTATGACAGTCATGCAAATCGTTGAAGAAGGATTGCTAGTACAAGGTATCGATAAAATAGTACGCCAGCAGGCGGTAATGGATAGTCTTGCTACCGTACATCTGCCAGCTGAGTTTGCACAGCGTTATCCACATGAGCTATCGGGTGGCCAGCGTCAACGTGTCGCTCTTGCACGCGCATTGATTATGCAGCCAAGTTTATTGATATTAGATGAACCGACTTCTGCGCTTGATAGCACCACGCAGGTGACCGTCGTTAATTTACTGCGTGAAATTCAAGAAAAATTGCAGATCAGTTATGTGTTTATCAGTCATGACTTAAAAGTAGTGCGCGCCTTATGCCAGCATATTATGGTACTTAAAGATGGCATGTGCGTTGAGTCAGGACGTACTGAAGATGTTTTTAATAACCCACAGCATCTGTACGCTAAGCAGCTATTGCAGGCGAGTGTACTTTAGCCTAAGTAACTGCTGTTAAATAACCAGAACATAGCAGTTCATAATAATCGCGACATACTAAAAATAGCGATGGTACAATAAGTTTAAACAGTAGTTTACTCTACCTAAACACGATCGTTTTAGGTATATTTATCTATTCTGGTATTGGTTAATAGTTAACTGACTAAAGCTGTCATTATTGCTATTAAAAGCATCATTAAAAAGGATTTTTGTGCCCATGAAAAAACAAAATAGTATTTCTAAATTAGTCAGTAATAATCCGTTGCAACATGCCGGTTATTTAGCAGTTGCCAAGACTCGCGCTAAAGTGCTTAAAGCCTTCGCTTATGTAGTGCCTATAAGAAGACCGATGTTATTCGTCGGCGAAACTGCTTGTGATGAGCTATGTGATATGCTCATTAATGAAGGTAGCACCAATGTGTTTATCGTGACTGATGCGGTGTTAAATAAGCTCGGTATACCAGCCAAAGTCACTGATTATCTAGACGAAAAAAATATTAGCTATAAAGTCTATGATGGTATTACGCCAGATCCTACTTTTAAAGTGATTGAAGAAGGATTGAGCCAATCGGTAGGCGCTAAGTGCGATTCAATAATAGCCATCGGTGGTGGTTCAGTAATTGACGCGGCTAAGATGATCGCTATGTCGCAAGGCAATAACTGCAAGCCTAAACAGCTTATCGGCATTCTTAAAGCAAGAAAGCCTTCTGTACCGTTATATTGTGTGCCTACGACTGCGGGTACTGGCTCAGAGGCGACACTTGGTGCGGTTGTATCCGATGATAAAACTCATCAAAAAGCACTGTCTATCGACCCAAGAATGGTGCCACTGGCAGCGGCTATTGATCCTGTTATTATGAAAGGTATGCCAGCTCATATCACAGCGGATACGGGTATCGATGTATTGACCCATGCGTTAGAAGCATGGATGAGTGTAAATGCTAGCGTAGAGACGGATTATTATGCGGCCTCTGCAGCCAAAGCTGTTATGCAATATCTACCGATAGTCTATAAAGATGGCGGCAATCTTAAAGCAAGAGAAGAGATGGGTATAGCCGCTCATTACGGTGGTATCGCCTTTAACAAAGCGGGTTTGGGTTATGTCCATGCAATCGCTCACCAATTAGGGGCTTACTATAGTATTCCTCATGGCCGAGCCAATGCCATCGTGCTGCCTTATATACTTGACGTCAACCGTAAAGCGAGCCAAAAAAGATTGGCGGAGCTTGCTAGAAAAACGGGTATGGTACAAGCAGGTCAAGCGAGCAGTAGTAATAGCGATATTGCCGATCATCTAATCGCTCAAGTACGCGACTTGATTGCAACCTTAAACATCGAGCCAACAGTCAAAGGTATGAAAACCAGCGATTTTGATAGTATGGCTAAAGCCGCTGCAAAAGAAGTCAGTGATACCTATGCGGTACCGATGTACATGCCTGCATCTGGTATCAAAGATATCTTAACGAAAATTAAGCAGGCTAGTGATGAGCGTGCAGATAAAGATAAGAGTAGCGATAAAGTAGCATAAGTTTTTTTATCGAATTGAGCCTCTAGCAATAGCGTAAAACAAAGCCTATTACCCTCTTGGGAATAGGCTTTGTTTTTGAATAATAGTTCAGTGCATCGTAAATATATAACAATTTAGGAATGTTTCAGTGATACCTGAGGGTTACGATGGTTACATGATATAACTCTTAGGAGCTTTTTATGAGCCGCCAATTATTAATGAATTACAAATTACAGTCTAAAGTCGTTGGTATGGCCATAGTAGCAACTAGTGCTTTTTACGTTGGTTGTGCTGCCACTGAAAGTACTCCTGCTGTTAACAATACTCCCATCGATAATCCCTATGCACCTACAGATTCAAATTTAGCGGTGGCGACAGTGGCTGGTGGATGTTTCTGGTGTGTGGAAGCTGGGTATGAAAAGATTCCTGGCGTAGTAGAGGTGGTGTCGGGTTATACTGGTGGTCAGACTGACAACCCTACTTATAGCACCGTGTCAGCTGGTGGCACAGGGCATACTGAGGCGGCTCAAGTCTATTATGATCCGACGAAGATTACCTACAATGGTATTGTTCAAGCGCTATGGCGAATCGCCGATCCTACCGATGATAAAGGTCAGTTCGTAGACCGTGGTACACAGTATCGTCCCGCTATTTTTTACAACAACGATCAAGAAAAGCAGATAGCCGAAGCTGCTAAGCAATCACTGCAAGCCTCTGATGTTTATAAAAAACCAGTAGTGATCGAGATTGTTCCTGCTAGTACATTTTACCCAGCGGAAGAGTATCATCAGGATTATTACAAAAAGAACCCGCTACGTTATAAGGCTTATACCTTTAACTCTGGTCGATATCAATTTATCGAAAGTGTCTATGGTAAAGCCTATGAGCTAGATTTTAGCCAATTCAAACCGACTGCAACCAGTACAAAGCAGGTAACGTCGAATAAGACGGCGACAGTCACGGCAGCTGCAGTTAAAGAAACCTCGGGCTTTGACCCAGATACGTTTGTAAAGCCCACACAAGCTGAGCTTAAAAAATCACTAAGCGACATTCAATACAAAGTCTCTCAGGAAGATGGTACTGAGCGCGCTTTTGATAACGCTTATTGGGATAACAAAGCGCTTGGGCTGTATGTGGATGTGGTGTCAGGTGAACCGTTATACTCGTCTCGTGATCAATACAAGTCTGGTACAGGCTGGCCCAGCTTTACTCGTCCATTGAATAGTAGTTTGGTTATTGAAAAGGACGATCGGGGAATATTTGGAACCCGTACTGAAATTCGTAGTCGCTATGCAGACTCACATGTAGGTCATGTCTTTGATGATGGTCCAGCACCGACGGGTAAACGCTATTGTATGAACTCAGCGGCGATGCGCTTTATTCCACTTGCACAGATGGAATCAGCGGGTTATGGCAATTGGATTGATAAAGTAAAATCAGTTAGTTAGACCTTTTTTGATGACAGTCAATAAATATTCATTACTGTTTAATGACTAAAAATCGTGAGTAGTTCGCATTAAAAAAGGATACTTAGGTATCCTTTTTTGTTCTTTATTATTTGCTGTTTCTTACTAGTATTAAAACGCCGGTTGACGTCTAGGTATCGCACTTAAAAATTCATTACGCGCTTGATTGTCGTGTACATATTCACCTAACATCGACATGGTGCGTGTAGTAGAGTGTTGCTTATTGACACCGCGCATCATCATACACATGTGAGCGGCATCCATGACTACTGCCACACCGCGGCAACCTGTCACATCCATAATCGTTTGCGCTATTTGTTCGCTTAAGTTTTCTTGAACTTGCAATCGACGAGCAAACATATCGACGATACGGGCAAATTTTGATAAGCCTAATACGTGCCCATTTGGCAAATAGCCGATGTGCGCGATACCATGAAAGGGCAACATATGGTGTTCACATAATGAATAAAATTCAATATTTTGTACCAAAACCAGCTCACGGTTGGTCGATGGAAATAAGGCGTCATTAACGACCTCATCTAGGCTTTGATGGTAGCCTTTGGTCAAATGTGCAAAGGCTTTGGCGGCTCGTATTGGGGTCTCTTCAAGTCCTGGACGATGCAAGTCTTCACCCGTTGAGGCGATGAGCTGACGATAGGACTCGGTACTTTCTTCATAATTTGATGTTATTGTTGGGGTATTGCTCATAAGTTTGGCAGCCATCCAAAATGTGGGTGTAGCTTAACGCTAAATCCTTGTTTACAAATAACGGTTGTAAAGGATTTTTATAAAAATTGTGCAAGCTTGGAAGGGTTGTGATTATACTTGAAATGAGCTCAATTTCCTACCGTTAAGGACAATACCTCTCATCTATATAATATAAGGCTGTCTGAAGTATTATATGTCAAGAACATAAATAGTTGGTTTAAGCAATTCGCTAAGACAGTTATAGTTTACGACTGTTTACTTAAATTGATTCGTGTATAATAAAGCGACTTTTATATTTTAATTGCTACTATTTTAACTGCTACTTTTTATAAAAAACTATCTTAACGAATTTTAATCGTTTAACAAGGAAATATCATGCTACTACAAGGACAGCGTTTTGTCGTCACCGGCATTGCTAGCAAACTTTCTATTGCCTGGGCCATTGCTGAGGCGCTACATCGTGAAGGCGCCTCGTTAATTCTTACTTATCCCAATGATAAAATTAAAAAACGTGTGGATATGGCGGCTGAAAAATTTGAGGCCGATCTAGTACTTGAATGTGATGTGGCGTCTGATGAGTCTATTGCGGCTTGTTTTGAGCAAGTCACTGCGCATTGGGGTGATGGTATTAATGGTGTGGTACATGCGATTGGCTTTGCACCAATGGATCAGCTTGATGGGGATTTTGTCAATGCGACGACCCGTGAGGGTAGCCAAATTGCTCATGATATTTCAAGCTACAGCTTTGTGGCATTGGCAAAAGCCTCGCGTGAGTTGCTTGCCATGCGCCATGGCTCAATGTTGACGTTAACGTATGAAGGCAGTATTTCGGTATTGCCAAATTACAACGTCATGGGCATGGCAAAGGCCAGTCTTGAAGCGAGTGTTCGCTATCTTGCCACCTCTATGGGCGGTGAAGGTATTCGCGTTAATGCCATCTCAGCTGGTCCTATTCGTACGCTTGCCGCTAGTGGCATCAAATCATTCCGTAAAATGCTCGATATCAGTGAAAAGATTGCGCCGCTACAGCGCAATATCACTCAAGCCGAAGTCGGCAATGCCGCGTTATTCTTATTATCACCGTGGGCATCAGGTATCACTGGCGAGATCATGTTCGTTGATGCAGGTTTCAATACCGTTGCTATTAGCGAGCAGTTAATGATGCTCGATGAAGCAAAATAATTGTATTTAGTGATGAGTTATAGCGTTTGAGAAATACGCAAGGCAGCCAATTGGCTGCCTTTTTTGGTTATACTATGGACTTTTTCAGTGATAAGCCATTAGGCGACAGATATGATAACCAGACTACCAAAGTGGATATTGTGGGGCGGGGCAGTACTGGCATTTAGTGCAGGCTGTGTCAACACTGCAGCATTGATGGGTTTTACCAATTTGTCGGTATCTCATGTCACAGGCAACGTGAGCTTGTTTGCAGCGGCTATTGCTTATTTAGACGCTCGCAGTATCTTATATATCGGTGCATTACTATTATCTTTTTTGGCAGGGGCAGTTTTGAGCGGCTTTGTCATTGGTCAGACGTCATTGAAACTGGGTAGACGTTATGGCACTGCACTATACATTGAAGCGGCATTATTGTTAATAAGCTATTGGTTATACCAGCAGCATGATTATCTAGGACAATTGGCAGCTGCCATGGCATGTGGATTACAAAATGCGATGGTAGCGACTTATAGTGGCGCGGTTATTCGAACCACGCACTTGACCGGATTGACCTCAGATATGGGGGCGGCTATCGGTAATTGGTTAGCAGGTCGGCGCATCAGTAAACCAACATTAGGATTTCAAGCGATCATCTGGTACTGCTTCTGCGGTGGTAGTGCTGTAGGGGCTTTTTTATATGCCAGAGTAGGCTACGGTGCTTTGTTCTTACCCATTGCTATTGTGTTGACTGCCGCCTTTGTCTACAACTATGTATCGGATAATCTGCCAGAAAAGAGACAGCCAAGACAAAAAAGCGCCCATCGGTTTGATGAGCGCTTTTTTTGTTTAAGTTTTTATGTTCAAATAAATGTAAAACCGTATTTTATTTATCGTCTTCTTTATGGTCTTCGTGCTCGTGCATACCCTGCATCATATCGAGAGCTGAGTCATCGGTACGCTGTTGGTCTTTTTTAGCAAGGCCATCTTGATTGATATCTTGTCTTGCCATCTTAGTCGTTGAGTCAGTCTTATTGTCATCTGCCATGAGAGGCTCCTATTTGTTTTTATTAACGTTCTTCACCAACTAAGTATGTGATACTGCTTATGAGTTGTACAGGGCAGATGTGGGCATATTTAGTGACGGTGTGTAACTTTGTATCAGCCCGACTCATAGTTCTCTTGAACAGATTTAAAAGTATATTTCTACAGCCAATTGGTTTTGGATAAATGAGATGAAACTATATTTCTAATATGGTTTTTATAATGCCTATATTGAACATATTTTGGTGGATAATGTTTCTGCTATGATGGCGGCGTATTTTGGTAAGCACAGTTATAAAGCTATTATTCACTGTTGAAATACGTCTTTATATTTATAATTTTTAACACCGTCTTTGGGCACAATAAGGACATTAAAGGACATTGTATGTCAGAGAAAAAACTAGACAGCCATCTACCTGATGATGGCAATGAGTATTTATTTACTGATACCTTTCCAAAGGGTACAGGCAAAGGATTGATCGTTGTCGCCATTGCGGCGGTTATCAGTCTGTTTATCTATAATGTATTGCCTTACGATATTAGTGCCAATAAAGGCCTCGCCATGTTGTTCTTTATCGGCGTGTTATGGTTGACTGAAGCGGTACATGTGACTATTACAGCGATATTGGTCGTTGTCATAGGCGCACTTATTGGTTTACCTGACTTCGATGCTGCCATCGGTTTACAAAGCTTTGCCAATCCCATTATTTATTTGTTCTTTGGTGGTTTTGCGCTAGCGGCGGCGTTGCATGTGCAGCAATTAGATAGAAAAATTGCGCTCAAGATTCTATCCATGTCAGGCGGCAATCTTAGAAACGCGGTATTCTTAATATTTGGGGTCACTGCATTTTTATCGATGTGGATATCGAACACGGCTACTGCAGCGATGATGCTGCCATTGGCGCTTGGTATTCTAACGCAGGTTGACCGTGAAAAAGACCGTGGCACTTTTGTATTCGTCCTATTAGGTATTGCTTATTCTGCCAGCCTTGGTGGTTTGGGTACGATTGTTGGTTCGCCGCCCAATGCTATTGCTGCCAAAGCGCTTGATATCGCTTTTGTCGATTGGATGAAGTTTGGTATTCCAATGATGCTAGTGCTGTTGCCATTATTGCTTGGTGCAATGTATTTGTTCCTTAAGCCTAACCTTAATCGTCAGGTAACGCTTAACGAAGACGAGCCTATTGAATGGAACAAGCCACGTGTGCTGACAATTATCGTCTTTATCGTCACCGCATTGAGCTGGATACTCTCGAAACAAATTGGTGCAGCACTGAATGTCGATGATATTGATTCCATTGTCGCGTTATTAGCGGCATCAGCAGTGGTTAGTTTGGGTTTGGTGTCGTGGAAGCAAGTGTCTGACAATACTGACTGGGGCGTACTCATGTTGTTCGGTGGTGGTATTGCACTATCAACGGTTTTAAAAGTATCAGGAGCATCTTTGGTTCTTGGTCAAACCGTTGCTAATGGACTGGCCTCTGCACCGCTTATCATAGTCGTACTTGCAGTCTCTGCGTTCATTATTTTCTTAACGGAGTTTGCTTCTAATACCGCTTCTGCAGCCTTGTTAGTACCTGTGTTTGCTGCCATTGCTGAGCAAATGGGTCTGCCGCCTGCAGTACTAGTAATGATTATCGGTATCGGTGCTTCTTGTGCCTTTATGCTACCGGTTGCTACTCCGCCAAACGCGATTGTCTTTGGTACGGGTCTCATTAAGCAGACAGAGATGATACGTGTTGGTGTGATACTTAATATTATTGCTACGTTCGTAGTTGGTTTGTGGGCGTATTTTTTCTTACTATAGCTTAGCAATCAAGATTGTTATAACCATAAAGACCCAATGTTTAAGTGACTCTTGAACATTGGGTTTTTCATTTACTAGTAGCAATAATGTCTGTATAAAATACTTATCGTTTGTTCTCTTGTAGGCATAGGCAAAAGCATTCGAATCGTTTTTATAAAGAGTAAATAATGTCATCTCATTAAATGGAATTGATCACATGGCACAACGGTTAGTAAAAATCATCATTTATCTGCTTCTTGCTATCATTGCTCTACTAGCTGCGCTCATAGCCTTTTATTGGGCGCCTGATCGTAGCGTAACTGAGCTTAAGCAATGGCAATTACCTAACAGTGAGTTTATACCTATTCAAGGGTTGCAGGCTCATGTGCTGCAATCAGATAAGTGTGATGTTTATCGCAGTAAAGCGTCAATTGATCAAGCGGTTAGCACTGGAAAGTCGCTACCCGAAGCTGTGGTTTTATTGCATGGAACATCCGCAAGTTTGCACACATGGCAAGGCTGGACGAAAGCGTTAAGTGATGAATATTGTGTCGTTAGTATGGATTTACCGGGTTTTGGTTTAACCGGTCCATATACGGATGAGACGATAAAGTACAATAGCGCCAATTACGCCAAATTTGTCGTGCAAGTGCTCGATCGCTTAAATCTAGAGCAAGTGACAAAAGTGACATTGGCAGGCAATTCTTTAGGGGGCAAAATCGCTTGGCGTACAGCGGCTCTTTATCCTGACCGTATTGATAAGCTTGTCTTAGTTGATGCCGTTGGCTATCCAGCGACGCCCAAACATGTGCCTATTGGTTTTAAGTTGGCAAAGTATTCGGCGTTGACGCCTATATTAAGTCGTGTATTGCCTCGAGATGTGGTTAGAAAAAGCGTGCTTAGTGTTTATGCTGATGATACTAAGGTCGATGAAGCATTAATCAATCGATATTATGATTTGACGCTACGACAAGGTAACCGGCAAGCATTAAATCGTCGCCTACAAGAGACTGATAATAATAGTGACCAAGCACAAATTAAACAATTAGATTTACCGACTTTAATTATTTGGGGCGCACAAGATGACCTCATTCCCGTCGAGAATGCGGCGCTCTTTCATAGAGATATTGCTAATAGCCAGCTCAAAATATTTGATGATTTAGGGCATGTGCCGCACGAAGAAGATCCGGTGGCAACAGTTAAAGTAGTCAAAGATTTTTTAAAGTAGCCACTCAAACTTATCGAGCTGATTAGTCACTGACTACTAACTGAATATATTTATCTAATAAGGAACGTGTAAGATGCCAACCCTATATATGATTCAATTAGGCGGTCGTCCCAAAGGGCGGCTGATTGAGCAACACGATATATTTTTTGGCGTGGCCAATCAGGTTAATGAGTTAATAGAAGATATCAATAGCCATTGGCCTGAAGTCAAAAATAAGTGGCATATTGATTCGTACCGGGCAATTACCAAAGTTGATGATTATGCTATTAAATTGGTTGAATCAAGCAGCCAAGTAGAACACAACCATGATTTAAAGCTATTTTTTATCAATTTAGGCGGTTATCAGCAGGGCAGCTTTGAAGAGTTTCATTATAAACTACTCATCGTTGCTGCCACTCAAGCGGAGGCGATCAAACAAGCAAAGCAGAGCGAATTTTATAAGCAGTTTACTTTTAATGATAAAGAATCACCTTTTAATGCTGCCTCACATATTGATGATAAGTTTGAGGTAGACATAGATGACATATATAACGTAAGCGACCTTATCTCAAATGTTGAGATTGTCATTGAGCCTATTGCTTGCGCGCTCGATGGAAGTCTAAATGCTGTAGAAGATAAAGAATACGTAGGATATTTAAGTATTAAAAACCTTAAAAAATTAGCACTCTAATAATATTGATTGTCGCTTATATATTTGTATGTTTTCAGCTATATAGCTTAATCACTTTATGTATCTGAGAGACTTATGATGGCTTTATTAATTTAAGACAGTCGTTCAGCAGCAATGCAAGCCTAAACCATACACGAGCAACTTGAATCACAGCGCAATTATCCCCATAATCTAACCACTTCCAAATAATAAATAGCCTAAGTAAATATGCCTGATACTCCAAAAGACAATCAAGAAAACAACCAACACGTACAAGCTAAAAATCTGAACGCTGATGCAAACGATAAGCCACAGGAAAATACAGAAACTCAAAACACTGTTTCTGTTGCTAATTTACCTGTACTCGCAAAAGATGAGTATTATCTAAGCCGTCTTGAGCGTGAGCTAGCACGTGCAAAATCGTCTAAAAAGCCTGCTGCTAATAAAAATACCAATGCAGATGCCAAACACGACGCTAAAAATAGCAATGATTTAGAGAAAAAACGTACACAATTTGAAAAATTAAAAACCCGTTCACAACAAGCGGTGCAAGCGCGTATAGATAGTATTCCAGACGAGCTGGCAACCAAATTAAACCTTGATTTGCCAGTCAGCCAACGTGCTGATGATTTGATACAGGCGATTATTGATAATCAAGTAATTATCGTTGCTGGCGAGACTGGTTCTGGTAAAACGACGCAGCTACCTAAATTAGCGATGCTGGCAGGTCGCGGTATACGTGGGCAGATAGGGCATACACAACCAAGACGGCTTGCAGCGAGAAGTGTAGCCAACCGGATTGCCGAAGAGTTGGGTGAGCAATTAGGTAATACCGTCAGCTTTAAGATTCGCTTTAACGAGCAGGGTACGGCGCAATCAGTCGTTAAGCTGATGACTGATGGTATCTTATTGGCTGAGCTTGGTCATGATCGCTTTTTGAGTAAATACGATACGATTATTATTGATGAAGCGCATGAGCGTAGCCTTAATATTGACTTTATTATGGGCTATCTTAAAAAACTGCTACCTAAGCGTCCAGACTTAAAAGTCATTATTACCTCGGCGACACTGGATACCAAGCGCTTTAGTGAATATTTCAGTCATTACGACGCCAAGCTTAAACGCCAAGTACCAGCGCCTATCTTTAATGTAGAAGGGCGCAGTTTCCCAGTCGAAGTACGTTATCGTCCATTGACTGATGAGCCGGTGACTAGCTCAGACGATGACAGCTACGATGATTTTGAAGAGAATCTACCGCGTGCCGTAGTTGCCGCAGTAGAAGAATGCTTTAGCGATGCGCAAAATAAAGGTCATGCTGATCAAGCTGATATCTTGATATTTGCGGCGACTGAGGCTGAGATACGTGAGTTACAAGATGTCCTTGAGCGGCACGGACCAAAGCATACCGAAGTGCTGCCACTATTTGCACGGCAGACTTACGAAGAGCAGCAGCGCATCTTTCAGCCGTCCGGTCGTGGTCGTCGTATCGTCATTGCGACCAACGTTGCTGAGACTGCGTTGACTGTACCCGGTATTCGCTATGTCATTGATTTAGGTTTTGCGCGGATTTCGCGTTATTCGTATCGTTCGCGCGTTCAGCGTTTACCGATTGAAGCCATTGCGCAGGCTGCCGCCAATCAGCGTAAAGGTCGCTGTGGTCGCGTTGCGCCCGGGGTTTGTATACGCTTATATAGCGAGGAAGACTTTAGTGGTCGTCCTGAGTTTACGGAACCTGAGATTTTACGTACCAACTTAGCATCTGTTATTTTGCAAATGGCAAATCTGCGTCTAGGCAGTGTCGATGACTTTGAGTTTATCGAGCCACCTGATAGTCGTTTAGTTACTGATGGGCATAAACTGTTAAATGAGCTAGGTGCGATTACTGAAAAAGACGAGCAAGCAGCTAGCCAGTCAAATGCTAAGGCGAATAGCACAGCAAGCAGTAAGCCAAAACGCCAAGGTCTGGATCATTTAAAGTTGACGCGAATTGGGCAACAGATGGCGCGTATGCCAATCGATCCAAGGCTGGCACGTATGCTGGTTGCCGGTTCCGACTTTGACTGTATCCGTGAAATGCTGATTGTGGTTGCCGCGCTTGCAGTCCAAGACCCGCGTGAACGTCCAGCCAATAAGCGTACCCAAGCTGATCAAAAGCATGCAGAATTCCGTCAAGACGATTCAGACTTCTTGTTTTATCTTAGTTTATGGAAAGCATTGTTTGAAAAAGATGAAGACGGTAATAAGCTATCAGGTAATCAGCGCAAGCAGTTTACCAAGAAAAACTATCTCAGCTTTCCACGCGTACGAGAATGGCATCAGACCCATCGTCAGTTGGTGCAAATGGTCACCGAGCTTAAGCTGACTGATGATCCCGACTCAAAACCTAATACTAAAAATGGTGAGTTAGTTAATAGTGATCCAACGGGTGTTGAAGATGAGGAACTTAAAGCGGTTAAATATGCCAATTTGCACCGTGCATTATTGACCGGATTGTTATCTATCATTGCTCACAAGACTGAAAGTCGTGGTGAGTATCTGGCCGCTCGTCAGCAAAAGACTAAGATTTTCCCAGCCAGTACAGTATTTAAACAGATACCACCGTGGGTAATGGCGTTTGAAATGGTAGAGACTTCGCAAGTCTTTATGCGGACCGTTGCCAAGATTGAACCTGAATGGATTATCTCAGCAGCTGGCAACTTATTAAAATACCACTACTTTGAACCGCATTGGTCGAAGAAGACTGGGCGCGTCAAAGCCTACGCGCAGATTAGTTTGTTTGGGCTAATTATTATTGGCAAGCAGCTGACCAATTATGAACAAGTCAATTTAATTGAAGCGCGTGAGATATTTATCCGTGATGGCTTAGTGACGGGTAACTTCGGTAGGCAAGCACCATTTTTACAGCATAATATGGATAAAGTGGCAGATATTGAGCGGATTGAAGATAAATTGCGTCGCCGCGATTTATTGGTCGATGAAGAAACACTTTATCAATTTTATGATAAAAAAATTCCTGAGCATATTGCCAGCCGTAAAGCCTTTGAAGATTGGCGTGCGGAAGTCGAAAAGACCGATAGCAAATATCTGTTCTTTACCGATGATGATGTACTCAATAGCCAAGCGCCGACGACTGGCGATTTCCCAGAAGTTTGGAAACTGGGTGATTTAAAATTACCGCTACGCTATATCTTCGATCCATCAAGCGATGACGATGGGGTGACTATTCGCGTACCACTTGCCGCGCTACCACAGCTTGATGCTATTGAGCTACTGTGGGGTGTACCTGGTTGGCGCTTTGAGTTGGTATTGCAACTACTGAAGTCATTACCAAAAGAGATTCGTCGCCAAATTGTACCTATTCCTGATACGGCCGATAGCTTGTTTGATGAGCTACAGCCTGCTGGTGGTCAAGGCCTGCTTAAACAATTATGCCAAGCGTTAAATCGCCGTGGCATTATGTCGGTGACACCCGATAACTTTAATCCGTCTACCATTGACCGTTATCTACAGCCGCAAATCTGTGTAGTTGATGATAAGAACCGCATTATCGAAAAAGGTCGTGACTTACAAACGCTACAGATTCGTCATGCAAGTGAGACCAGTCAAGCCGTCACTGAACAGCAAGGCGCGCATACGAGCTTCCCTGAGCACTTTAAATTTAGTAAAAACCATCATAGCGCTGGCGTGGTGATGAAGCAGTTTGCCGCCTTGGTGACTGATGAGGCAGGCGCGGCAGTATCGATTCATCAATATACTGATGTGAATGCTGCATTGCAGGCGCATCGTATAGGTGTTTTAACGCTCATGAAAGGGCAGCTTGGCGCGAAGAAGAAACAGCTGACCAGTCAAATTGATAGCATATTCAAATTGGCTTTTGCACCACTTGGCGATATGGAAAAGTTAAAAACTATCGTCATTGATGCTGCGTTAGATGCCGCCCTTGAGGAGCACTATATACTCTTTGATCATAGTGCAGACTTACCTGAAAGCGCTGATAGTATTGCGACTAATCTGGCAGAAGAGCTACCGTTCACCCTTGAGGAATACACTCAAACGGCAGAAGCAGTGCTCAGCAATTTCTTATTGACCGGTCAAGTAGTGATTAAGACACTTAAAAATGTCTATACCCGCTGGCAGCGTATTCGTCAGAGCTTGCTGATGCTTGATCGCGAAATATTTGGTGAGTCTATTGATGACATCGAGGACCAGTTGGAAGATTTGCACTTAGCGAAGTTTGTTTATCGAATGGATTATAGTCATTGGCAGCAGTATCCACGCTATTTAGAAGCGCTCCAAATTCGCCTTGAACGCCTTGAACATAATATCGAAGCCGATCTAGAGGGCGTTTATGCGCTCGATTTACATATGGAACGCTTATCAGGTCGTGCTGATAGCGAATCTATCAGCGAATATCGCTGGCTAGTCGAGGAATATCGCATTCAATTATTTGCCCAGCCGATGAAAACGCGTATGGCTGTATCACCAAAACGTCTAAGTAAAATGTGGGATAAGGTCAGTTAGATTGATGATTATGCTTTTATTATCTTTAATAGTAAGCGTCTACTGTTTAGACTTTTTATCACTACCAAATTTGCCTCTACAGAGTATGCCAAGGCGATAAACTTACCTAATACTTAAAGTTTCCTTAATAATTAAAGTACCCTAAATACTTAAAGTACCCTAAATAATTAAATACATAATTTGTTACTTCTTATTTGAGCGTCATAATGTTTTAATGGGTATCAAAGAAAATTAGGACTTAATATGGAAAGGATATCCAATCTTGAAGTGCTCGTGTCATCTAAAATAAACACTGCACATTCGGAACGTGAAGAAAAAGTCTCGTTATTAACCGGCGAGATGGCACAAAAGATAGTAAATGCTGCTTTTTTAGCAGCGCAAAAAGATAAGCTGATGGTGTCGATTACGATCGTTGATCGTTCGGGACAGACACTTGCCCTTTTAAGGGATCATCGAGCAGGCGTACATACTATTCGTTCTAGTTATAAAAAAGCTTACACTGCCAATTCGCAAAAGAGAGAAACCGCTGTTATTGCTAAAGGGATCAAAGACGGAACGATTCCTGAAGATATCAGATACTTAGATGAAAACTTTCTGATGATGCCTGGTGGTGTGCCTGTTTTTATCGATGGTATTGTAGTTGGAGCAATTGGTGTAGGCGGAGCGCACGGTAGTGAAGACGTTCAGATTGCAAAAGCAGGCTTAAAAGCTTTAGGCTTACAGAAGTTATAAAAGCTGTTGTCTATGATTGTAGCCAATCCCGCTATCCGCTTGTATCTGACTTGCCACTGGCGTGTGCTCTTTTCCGTTATTTACGTTCCTGCTTAGCGAGACCACATCTAACGGAGAGCACATCGCCATCGTCTGCATCAGGATGCCGCTACTATCGGGGCTAAGCTGCATTACCAAATAAATAAAAAGGCTGGGTTAGCAATTGCTAACCCAGCCTTTTTTTTTGACCTCATACCAACTAAATCAATAATTTAACCTTTGGGTAAACCATATTGGCAGGAGATAGGATATCATCCAATGTTGCTTTATCCATCAGTTTTTCTTCTAAAACGATGTCATAAACGCTGCCACCAGTTTCTTGCGCTTTTCTAGCCACATAAGAAGAAGAGTCATAACCTAGATGCGGATTAAGTGCAGTAACCAGTCCGATGTTATTAAACACTTCGATGTTACAAGCCTCGTTATTCATGATGAGACCATCGATGCAGCGAGTGGCAAACATCTCACAAATATTGGCAAGCATGCTCATACCCGTAAATAAATTAAAGGCAATAACCGGCTCAAAAACGTTCAATTGTAATTGACCATTCTCTGATGCCATAGCGATGGTGCTATCAATACCCATGATTTGGAAACAAGCTTGGTTCACCACTTCCGGGATAACTGGGTTTACTTTACCCGGCATAATTGAGCTGCCAGGTTGCATTTCAGGTAGGCGATATTGCGCCAGACCAGCACGAGGACCAGATGACTGCAAGCGTAAATCGTGTGCAATTTTTGATAGGCGTACTGCAAAAAGACGCAAGTTACCTGATAAGGCAACATAAGCACTGGTATCTTGCGTGGCTTCAATTAAGTCTTCAGCGATATAATAAGGTCTGCCAGTTAGCTCTTGCAAGGTCTCAGCACAAAGCTCTGAATAGCCAGCTGGGGCGTTCAAGCCAGTGCCAATCGCTGTACCACCCATATTAATCTCATGAAATAGAGCACGAGTAGATTCGATACGCTCCATCTCTTTTCTTATCATCGTTGCAAAGGCATTAAACTCTTGACCCGCCGTCATAGGCACAGCGTCTTGCAAATGAGTACGACCCATTTTCAATTTGTCAGCAAGCTCAACACTTTTATTTTTAAGACTGTTATACAAAATGTCCATTTTAGACAACAAGCGAACGCAATAATCGTCTAAGGCAACATTTAGCGCGGTAGGATAGGCATCGTTGGTCGACTGTGAAAGGTTGACATCATTATTTGGATGCACATGCTGATATTCGCCTTTCTTATAACCTAAAATCTCTAACGCTCGGTTGGCAATTACTTCGTTGGCATTCATGTTGGTTGAGGTGCCAGCACCGCCTTGGAACATATCGACAATAAATTGGTCGTGATATTTATTAGCGATTAAATCATCGCACGCTGCCACAATGGCGTCTTTGGTTATTTCATTTAATACACCCACTTTATTATTGGCAATGGCCGCAGTTTTTTTCACGGTCGCAAAAGCACGAATAAAAGTAGAAAACTGATGTAAGCGTACACCACTAACAGTGAAGTTTTCAAAAGCCCGTAAAGTTTGGATACCATAGTAAGCATCAGCAGGGACATCACGATAGCCGAGTAGATCGTGTTCTTGGCGAGTAGCAGTAGTCATTCAATAAAATTCCTTTAATAAAAAGCCCTGACTAATATGATGCCTCGACTCTTCTTTTAATAAAAATGAGGGTCGAGGCATCATATTAGTCAATCAATTGGTTTAACCCTATAGGATAAGCTTTTTACACGGTGATTAATAATGAATTTTTATTGCATGATGCATAATAAAACAAAATTTTTTATATATTAAAATTTTGTAGCAGCAGAACGTTGCCATAGTTGTGTTTATTTCAACTTAACTATAGGAGCGGTTATGCTTATAACATTAAAAAAGCAAAGACAATGATCGTTTGTCTTTGCTTTTTTAATGCTAATATTTGTTTTAAGAGTCAGCTCGTCTAACCTCAGCTTTAGGGTTTCGCCCGAATATTTTCTGTCATCACGCCCATGGCATAAAAGAATAGGGCAAACAGCGTCAATGCTACGATAAAAGGTGTAAACATCCAAATAACAATATTAATTAATAATGAAGATAATAAGCCATTAAATATGATGGTATGGGGTGCGATAAAGTCAGTAACGACATCGACTGCACGCTTAGCAATCGGAAAGAGTAGTGTACTAACCCCTAAGATATAGATATATTTGGCAAAGTCAGGGTTGCTTGTTAGGACAATAGCGTAAAATCCTACGTAAAAGAAAACACCTAATGCCCAACATTTGAGAGTGTAGCTTAAACGAATCATGTCCCATCCTCCCGAAGTCTGCTGCTATTTTATAAAGAATTAAAAGTTTGACTAAAAGTTAAAATCTTGATTGAGAATTAAAATCGTTCTAATAAATGCAAAATATTGAATATAATATATATGTTATATTATGGATATATAAGTCAAGTCAACTGTTTTTTTTGATTGTGCAGAATGCTTTACTCTGCAAGCACTAAATATTGGATGTATTTATAAAAATGCTATGTAAATCATTTATAAATAGCCTAAGTAAATAATTGCTTTAAAATGATAAAATATCTTAAAAAATAAATTCTGTTAAAAAGGAAAACAAAATGTGGAACGAACGCTATAACGAAGCAGAGTACATTTTTGGCACAGAACCCAATGATTTTCTAAAAGAAAATTTTCAGAAAATAGCAGCAGGTGGCAAGGTTTTATGTTTGGCTGAAGGCGAAGGCAGGAATGCGGTATTTTTAGCAGAGCAAAGCTACCAAGTCACCGCCATGGATATGTCTGAAGTGGGTTTGAATAAAGCGTTAAAGCTGGCGCAAGATAGAGGCGTGGCGATTACCACGCAGGTTGCCGACTTAGCCGCCTATGATTTTGGAGAAGAGCAGTGGGATAGTATCGTCTCTATTTGGGCGCATTTACCAGACGCTGTCCGTCGACACGTTCATGCTCAAATTGTACCGGCATTAAAGCCGAATGGGGTATTTATCCTTGAAGCTTACACCGAACAGCAGTTAACCATGGATGCTGTCGGTGGACCACCAGCGACGCAAAGAGAGCGCTTTGGTTCGTTAGCAGTTTTACGTAGTGAACTGGCAGCGTTAGAAGAAATAACCGGTACTGAAAAACAGCGTATAATTTCAGAAGGTAAGCGCCATCAAGGTCTGAGCGCAGTTGTACAGTATGTAGGTAGGAAAAATAAATAAGACAATTAGCTAATGATCTTTGGTGGTAAGTAGATGGTAAACGTATTTAAAGGTTCGATAAGCACACTATAAGGGTTGTTCTGTTCTGACGTAGTGACAATACCTAAGTCTGATAACAGTTTGAAATTGGCAGAAATCAAAGAGGCTGGCCGTACCTCAAGTCTTTTATGCCAGACGCGATACGTACCAAGCTTGCCATCACGGCGATGATAAAATCCTGCTAGCGGATGGGTTAAGTAGATAAGTGCAGATTCGGTATCAGGAAAACCAGGGAATGAAAAGTCATCCTCTACCTGTTGTGTCAGCGACACTGACGCCGCTGCCCATTCTGATTCGGCATTTACCAAATATTTAGAATACATGCCAATTTCTTCATCAAAATGGCAATCAAATGTCATCTTAGCGCTATACCATGGCAAGCTCCATAAATATCTCGGTACCGCTAATGTCCAAGAGTCTAGAGTGGTGCCCAAAAACCACACACTGCGCTCGCCAGTTTTGGTATCTATGATGTAAATGCGATAATTGGTCTGCCCCATAGTGAATGCCGGAAAAGGGTAAACAGCTGAGGTGAAATCGACATCTATAAATGGTACAACAGAAATCAGTCCTTTTTCCTCACCGTCGATCATCACCGTATCTAGCTTAAATCTATCAGGAAATATACCGTCAAACCTTTCTGCTGGCACAGCATAAGTGATAATAGAAAAATGCTTTAAACCACAAACAACGTCGATACCTGTTGGCTTAGGTCTGTCATATAAATAATCCTTAAAACGTCGCAAATCTTGCACAATATTTCCTCATATAACCATAACTTTAAGTAATGGTAAAATAGTTGATCTATATCTGCTATAAATATAAATGGTGAGGCAGTCACTAAAGCTTCTATATTTAAACACTATTCTAGGTTAAATACATGCTTCTGCGTGCTTAAAATATTGCCTCAAACCACTAAAAAAGAAACAGCATTCGCTTAAGAAATATTTTGAAACTTTGTCGGCTTCCTGTGAAGAAAAAAGGGTTTGCGTTAATCAGGTGTTCTGTTTTGTTGAGTTAAATTGCTCCGTTTTGATTTGAAATTTATTTTTGCTATGGTAACTGGAAATAAGTCTACGGGCGTATGAAAGACTTATTTTTTAATTATGAAAAATAATTAAGAACACCAATCAACTATAAGGGCAGAAACTATGACTAATAGTGCGAAAGATAAAAGAAAACATATCATCGATAATTCCGAAGACCTAAAAGATAAAATTACTGAATCTATTGATGCTTTTAAGCTACGGGCTGAGCTGTTGGTCGCTAATTTAAAAGAAGGCGGTGATGATGGTTATGATCATTCGACGACCACTGCCGGCGAAAAAGGGCTGAAATCAGGTAAGGTTTCAGAGCTAACCGTCATTGCGCCTCTAAAAGAGGGCGGCGCTGCACGTCTAAGAAAGGTTTTAGAAATTGCTGGTGGTAATTTAGAAGGGGCAACGCGAGTTGGTACGCTACATGACTTACGCTTTGTATTTTTAGATGATGACACTAGAGTGCTATTTTGTACCGCTTATGACGGCGATTGGGACCCTTATATCGACGACTTTGCGACCAAAATCCCTGAGTTAATGGACATCTTGTTTGGTAGTGTCAAAGGCTGGCCTGGTATTAAAGATCCCAGTGTTAAGCAATTTATTTTGGATCATCAAATTACAGCAGCGGGTTGGTATGTTGGTGTACCACATCTAACAATTCAAGATATACGCCGCCAAGATCGTATTGTCAAAGGTATTAATAAAGCTTTGGACGAAGCACAGTCTTAACGTCTGTTGTGAGCCAATAAGCTGTTATTAATAAGCAGCTATAGATAAGATGCTATCAATCTATATCACCTTTTTAAAATGGGCTGGGTGATATAGAGAATAAGGGCGACATAAATCAATATAACTATAAAAATAGGTTCAATAATGAGTACAAATACTCCTGATAATGATAAGAAAAACGAAAGCACTCAAAGCAATGACCACCAAAATAACTCTAAGCAAGAAAATAAAACTAGCAATAGCTTGGGGAACAAACTGCTTGACTTAAAAGATGAGTTTGGCAATCGTATCGAGGACAGTAAGTTTGAGTCTTGGTTACAAGATATCAAAAAAGAAGTCGGTGATAGCATTGAAACATTGACTCATAAAGCACGCGGCGTATTCAATCCTAATTTAGTGAGTATGGAGTTAGAAGATATCCAATCCATTATTTTACGTGATCGTCCGACGCCTTACTTTGGTACGGTCGTTGCGCTTAAAATTAATAATGCTGAAGTTGGTCGACAAATGCTTGCGCAAGTCTTACCAGATGTCACTGGTAGTAAAGAATGGCATAAAGATATGGAGGCCACGCTATCTGTGGTCATGACTTATGCCGGTCTAGAGGCGTTGGGTATCCCGCAATCATCGTTAGATAGCTTTCCAGATTCTTTTAAAGTAGGTATGGCAGGACGGGCTGATAAATTGCGTGATAATGGTGTGAACGCGCCACAAAACTGGGCAGCACCGTTTGGTGAACAGGGCGATGTTCATGTTTGCGCGGCCATCATCGCGGATAGCAAAGACAAATGGCAAGTAAAGCTTAGCGAGCTAAAAAATAATATCAAGTCGCATATTAATAAGGACGACCCTGCAAGCGGTGATATTGAAATTCTAATGGAGCATGATTTTGGCTCTGATAATAATGTCAAAAACGTTTTTGGTTATCGTGACGGTATTAGTAACCCAGAAATCAAAGGCAGCGGTATTCAGACACCACCAAGCAACACGGATGACGCCATCGCAGCGGGCGAGTTTGTACTAGGTTATAAAGGTGAAGCAGGTACGATACCGCCTATGCCGCAACCTGAAGTTTTGGGTAAAAACGGCTCTTTTATGGTATTAAGGGCTTATAACAGTCATGTCGCTGATTTTAATAAATTTTTAAAAGACAATAGCGAAAGTGATGAAGAAGCTGAGTTACTGGGCGCTAAGATGTGGGGGCGTTGGCGTTCAGGAGCGCCTTTAGTATTGTCACCTGATCATGATGATAAAGTGCTAGGTGATGACCCAAGCCGGAATAACGACTTTGGTTATAAATATGACCCACATGGTAAAAAGTGCCCGTTTGGTGCGCATACTAGACGCATGAATCCAAGAGACAGCAAAGACTTTATTTTATCTGATGTGCGCATCCACCGTATTGTCAGACGTAGCGTTGGCTTCGGTGAGGTGTTACCAGCTGATGTTACTGAAGATGATGGCAAAGAGCGTGGTTTGTTCTTTATTGGGATCAATGCTCATGCCATGGAAACCATTGAATTTTTGCAATCTCAATGGATTAATGATGGTAATTTTATGAGTTTGGGGGAAGAAAAAGACCCTATGCTTGGCGTTCATCATGGCGATAAAGACGTTGCTGCCGATACCTTTACCGTCCCTGCCGACCCAATTCGCCAGCGCTATCATGGTATCGAAACCTTTAATACCTTATACGGTGGTGAATATTTATTTATCCCAAGTTTGTCGGCGTTAAAATGGATTAGTGAATTATCCTAAAAAAATAAATAATAAAAATGTATATCAACTTATCAAAAAAGGGCTAAAAACCATGCTAAAGAAACTATTCAAACCTAAGTATGTACCATACGATCATAAGTATATTGAGTTATCAGAGCAGGATGAGCGTAATATTCGCACCATTACTGACGATATTAAAAACTACATTTCTAAAAGTGATAAAGCCAGTGGCGTCGATTATCATACCCGAGATGCCCATGCTAAAGGTTACTGCGCGCTGAAAGCTAAGTTTGAGATTTTGGATAATCTGCCTGCCGAGTATGCTCAAGGCTTTTATGCCAAATCAGGTATCCATGATGCGGTTATTCGCTTCTCTAATGGTGCCTCTCGCGTATCAGCCGATCGTGAACTTGGCTTAGCACAAGGTCTAGCCATTAAAGTGTTCGACGTACCCGGTGAGAAGTTAGCGCCGGGCGAGGAAGATAGTAGTAATTTTGATTTTAACTTAATCAATCATCCGGTATTCTTTTGCAATAGAATCGAAGACTACGCTTATATCTCTAAGCTGTTTTTAGAGATACCTGAATACGCTAAACAAGGCGCAGTCGGCAAAGCAAAATTGGCGTTTAACTGGTTAACCAACTATGGCTCAAAGCTGCCAAGCAAAGAGTCATTAAAAACCTTTAAAGCACTGCGCGGATTTACCACAATTGAGCCAAAAAATACTTTGCTTTATAATTTTCATTCGCAAGGCGTCGTGCGTCATGGCGATTATATGGCGAAGATAAGGGTAACACCGACAAAGGCATCGGCTCAAAAGATCACTCGTCGCGAAGTAGATATCGCTGCCAAAGAAGAAGCGATTCGTCCGCTGATTATCAATGAGATACGTGAGCACGATTATCAGTTTGATGTTCAAATTCAACTGTGCCGTAACCTTAAAAAGCAGCCGATTGAAGAGCTCACTACTGAATGGCAAGCATCTGATGCGCCATTCGTGACGGTAGCAACGATCACGATTCCTTGCCAAGATGTGCCTGATGACGGTAATTTTGAGGTTATGGAAAATTTATCGTTTACACCATTTCGCTGTTTAGAAGAAAATCGTCCGATTGGTAATTTGCAACAGTCGCGTCTAAAAGCTTACCAAATAGCCTCAGAGACGCGCCATGAACTCAATAACGTTAAACGCCAAGAGCCGAAGAGTTTAAAACAGACCTTTGACAAATCTTTCTTTTATATAGATGTTCAGTCTTTTGTATTGACTGTAATGTCTCAACTTTAGAGATATTACTTATGAAAAAAGCGCCAGTAATTAATCTACTGGCGCTTTTTTATCGTTATTTTCAAAATAAAAACACATACTAGTGACTGAAATAAGCCAGTGTTGATATTGAACTATATACTGCATCAAACGCTTAAGTTTGGTCAGCCGCATATCTTCTATGAGGTTAATTCTTTTGGCACTTCTTTATTCAGAATAAATACCAATACCGCTCCTAAAATCACCACGCTTGCGATAACGAACGTTAGCGTTAATGGTTCTGATAAAAACATCACACCTAGGGTAGCAGCTAGTACAGGTACACACAGCTGGACGACAGCTGCTTGGGTGCTTTTTAATAAGGGTAGTGCCATATACCAAATACTGTAACCGAGTCCAGAAGTTAACGCTCCTGAAGCGGAAGCTAGTAATAGCCCTTCAGCTCTGATGCTGTTGAGCTCATTCATGCCTAATAATAACAGTATAGGAATAACGGTTAGGCTTTTTATAAAGTTAAAGCCTGTAGCTCGCAATGGTGATATGCACGCTTTACCACGTATACTATAAATACCCCAATCAGCACCGCTTATTGCCATCATTAACGCGCCAAATAAAGAGGGTGTGGTAGCTGATGGCAACATCAAGTAGATAAAACCTGCGAAAGCTATCAAAAGAGCTGTCCATTGCAGAGTATTTAAATGCTCTTTATTATAAATCCCCCAGCCAATCATCGTCAGCTGCACCGCCGAAAATAAAATAAGTGCGCCAGTACCAGTATCAAGCTCTAGGTAAGCCACTGAAAGACACAGCGCATAAATCACTAAGCTGATACTACTAAGCCAACTGCCTTTGTCTTTTATAATGGTATCGTCAAAATTACCATTTCGTTTTAAAGCAGTCCGTTTTAAAGTGGTCTTTTTTAAATAGTATGTCTGTATCGCCATGATAAGTCCGAGGCATGCTGCACCACTTAACAATCGAATCGCTGTGAAGTTCCAAGGATCGATATAACCTTCTGCTAATGCCATTCTACAAAGAAGAGAGTTGGCAGCAAACGCAATTAACGCAACAATCGTGTATAGCGTGACTTTCAAAAATAATTCCTACAATCGTTAATATCGTTTTTGAATAAAATACAGGTAGCTTCGGTGCCATATACTGATGGCTAGTATAGGGCAATGTCGAAACACCTGATCTACAAGTTGTCGCTCAAATGCTCATCGTAATAAAAATAATAGCGTTAAAAATAGTACCGTTAAAAATAATAAAAAGGAAAAAACACGTGGATTTGGCAAGCATCTTTATCTATGACACAACATGGGCATTTGCCGCTGAAATATTAATACGCGTCACTGTGATGTTCACGCTTATTATTTTGTTTTTACGCTTCACCGGCAAGCGTGGCGTTCGGCAGTTATCCATTTTTGAGCTGACGATTATTTTATCATTAGGGTCTATTGCAGGTGACCCGATGTTTACCGAGGATTTACCGATTATTCAAGCGGTACTGATTATGAGTACCGTTATATTACTTTATCGGCTGTGTACGTGGACTATGATGAAGTATCAGCCTTTTGAAGATCTTTTGGAAGGCAGGGCGCGTTATATCGTTGAAGATGGTTTGCTCGTGCTCGATAAAATTAAACAGGGAGAAATGTCACATGATGAGTTTTTTGCAGAAATGCGTCAGCAAGGAGTTGAACATTTAGGTCAAGTGCGTACGGGTTTACTAGAAACAGACGGCGAATTTAGTCTATTATTATATCCACCCGATAAAATAGGCTATGGCTTACCACTTTTCCCCAAGCAGTATCAAGCAGTCGACCAGATAGAGCATGGGATTTATTATGCTTGTATGTATTGTGGTTATGTCGACTATCTCTCAAATCCCAATCAAGTATGCCAGCGCTGTGAGAATGACGGTAAAAAATGGGCGAAAGCCTTAAATAGTAAAATTGTGAGATGATGATTGGTAAATAGCGAGCGAGTAGGAGATTATGAAAACGATTAGCCTCATAGCTCTATCTGCTCAAGCCATTTAACCACCTGCCGAACTCGATCATCTCTGTCACCGCCAATCTGTCGAAATGGTATTTGATGAGTATTTAGCTGGCTTGTAAAATAAGCGCTTATCTCTTCACGCTGGTGTGGACTATCACGTAAATCATCAGCGACCCACGGAATATCAACCTCGGTCAATAATATCAAATCATAATGATGCGTCAGTGCGGCTTTGGTGAGCGCTTCAGGACAATCGCCATAATACCAATTAGAGTAAACCATCAGTTCAAACAGACTAGTATCACAGAATAAATAATGGGTGTTATCTGGCGTTTGAGCGGCTTGTTTAGCAAGTTTGTTTTCTAACTCAATTTGACCCTGCGCAATCGGCAGCAAATCATCCCACGTACAGGTAAGTTGCTCATCATCCCATTTGGTTTGTAGGTAGGTTCGCATATATTCTGGCACCCAAAGTGAGCCAAAATGTGCGGCCAAGTCACGGCATAGCGTGGTCTTGCCGGTACTTTCTGCACCTAGTATTGCGACGCTAATGACGGATTTAGGCGTATGCTGCGTTAGATTGTACGCGGTAGCGTCGTTGCCATTCATAATATGCCCAGATTGCAATGAAGGTAAATACTACGTACTGTAGTGCGGTAAAGGTGAGACCTTTATAAAAGTATAGCGGCACTGAGATAGCATCAGCGATTATCCATAGTAGCCAATGTTCGATTTTACGCCGTGCCATGAGCCACATCGCCATCAAAAACAGTGCCGTGGTCAGCATATCGGTATAGTCAACCCACGTAAATAAATGCAGACCTAATACTGCACCATCAAAGCTAAATTGATTGTTGATAACGGGTCTAAAATAATAAACCAAAGCGACAAAAGCCATGGTGGCAGTCGCTAGCAATGCCAGTATGGGTATATCTTTTTTACTTAAATGTTCTACTTGAATTGTACTTTGGTCGTCAGTATTGTTTAACCGCTCATTTTGTTGCTGGCTAGTGGGATTAATATGATCTTGATGCTTTGAGTCCTCTTTGTTTTTTGACCAATTGAGCCATCCGTAAATACTCATAACGGTATAATAAGCATTGATGAACATATCGCCAAACAGCTGCCACTTCCATAACAGGTAGACAAATATAGCCGTGCTTACCAGACCAATAGGGAAGACTAAGATATTGGTTTTGCTGGCGAGCAAGACACTGGACACCCCAAAGATAACGGCGATCAATTCTAGCGCAATAAATAAGGTTGGATAATCGGCATACTGCCCAAATAACCCATTCAAAAGTTCCACCATGAGCATTCCCAAATATGAGCGTTTATTATGATTGGTTGGTTGTTATGTTGTCAGGCTTTTCAAATAGCGTCAATTATAGCCTAGCTGCCATAAAATACAGGCCGTCTTTGTCTATTTTTGATGACAAATAGGTTATTTGTAACAAAGTATTAGAAAAATAATAATATTCAGGCATAATAAAGGCACTGATTTTAAGTTTACAGTTATTCACTGAAATCAAACGACTGTTGTTTTTACCTTTACGCTTATCGCAAGCCCTATATAGTAGTAGACAAGGAAGCTTATCATGACGACTTGTATCACAGGCACAGGCCTGTATATCCCTCCGTTTAGCATTAGTAATGAAGAGTTGGTAGAGTCATTTAACCAGTATGTTGAGAATTATAATGCAAAGCACGCTGCTGATATTGAAGCAGGAACGACCACTGCACTTGAGCCTTCATCGGCCGCCTTCATCGAAAAAGTATCGGGTATCAAATCACGCTATGTGATGGAAAAAGCCGGTATTTTAAACCCTGACATCATGGCTCCTGTCATTGCTTATCGTAATTTAGGCGAAGAGCTATCTATCATGGCAGAAATGGGTGTAGCCGCGTTAAATGATGCCTTGGCTGATGCTGGGCTTGAAGCTAATGACTTAGATGGTATCATCCTTGCCTGCTCCAACTTCCAGCGTACTTATCCGGCGGTTTCTATCGAGATTCAAAATGCGATCGGTATGGTTGGCGGCTTTGCGTATGATATGAACGTTGCTTGTAGTGCGGCAACTTTTGGTCTATCACAAGCACACGGCTCTATCGTTTCTGGTCTTGCCAAACGCGTCGCTGTGGTTAACGTTGAGATTACCTCAGCGCATCTTAACTGGCGCAACCGTGACAGTCATTTTATCTTTGGTGATGTCGCGACTGCTTGTATCGTAGAAGATCTCGATACGCCAAAAGGCTATGAGATTCTAAATTCTAAGCTATTTACGCAGTTTTCGACCAACATCAAAAACGAATATGGCTTTATGGATCGCTCAGAATTCCTAGCGGCGCAGACCGAGATGTATCCGGATCTTAAAGAGCCTGTGACTGATAAGCTGTTTTTGCAGAATGGTCGTAAAGTATTCCGTGAAGTCTGTCCAAAGGTTTCAGAGATTATCACCGAGCATTTGCAAGAAAATAATATACCAACGTCTGACGTTAAGATGATGTGGCTACACCAGGCCAATGCCAATATGCTAGATTTAATCTTACGTACCGTTATTGGTAAAGAAGCGGATAAGGCGATTGTACCAAGTGTCATCGCAGAATTTGCCAATACCAGCTCAGCCAGCCCGATGATTGTATTCCACCGTTATAAAGATGAGCTGCAGTCAGGTGATCTGGGTGTCATTTGCTCGTTTGGCGCCGGTTACTCGATTGGATCGGTAATCGTTCGTAAGGTGTAGTACTTAATTAAGCAGAAATTTAAAAGGGTTATTGAGTATTTGCGAGCCATCAGGGCTATAAGCGAATACTCAATAACCCTTTTTTGCGATATTGTAGAGTTGTTCAAAAGCCTAAATAGGAGAGGACTGTGCGCTTTGCTTATTTTTCCCCCATTTCAATTGCTGTGTCAAAAGCATATTTTATAGCAGCATTAGTTACGGTATCAGTGACTGTTATAGCGCAGGCAGATGTTTACGTCGGACCCAACGTAAGTATCGGCTCGAATGTTGTTGTTAATTCAAACAAAGTCAAAGTAAGCAACACTACCGTTAATGAAAAAGGAGTTAGTATCCCTGCCAACGCAGGTTACCTTGGTTCAGCTACAGAGCAAACAACTTATACTTGTACGGCAAAAAGTCCTAATGTTGATTTCGAAGGCAATAACCAAAAGGTGACTGTAAAAGGTAAATGTCAAACCATCAGTATTAAGGGTGAAAACAACCTAGTCATAGCTCAGCAGACTTTTAATTTAATAGAGTCGGGTATAAATAATACTGTTAGCATCACCAAAGTACGCCATGTTATGTCGATAGGAGAAAATACCTCATTGACTTACCGTTCTGGATTAGATGCGAATGGGCAATGATAAACTTGTCTTCTAATACCTAATCTATCAGCGCCTAGCTTATCAGCGCCTAAGTTATTGCTATCTATGAGCTCTTAGTGTCTAAAATTAAGACTTTTATCCAAACATAATAGAATTAGCTTAAACGCATTTCGGCAAATGATACAAAATTTGCTATAATCACGGTCTTATTTCAATTATTCAATTAAAAGTCCTTTTATGAAAGAATCCTTACGCCTGCGTTTAGACCAGATGGTAGACCGTTATGAAGAGGTTACCGCCTTATTATCGGACCCGAGTGTCATCAGTGATAATAATAAGTTCCGTGAATTGTCCGTTGAGCACAGCGATTTGATGGACATAACGACATTATGGCAGAACTATGTGCGTGCAGAAACGGATCAAGCGGACGCAGAAGCGATGCTAGCCGACGCGACAGATCCTGACATGAAAGAGATGATGCAAGAAGAGATTGACAGTGCCCGTGATACCATCGTCGAGATGGAAGAAGCACTGAATGTCATGATGTTGCCAAAAGATCCGAATGATAAAGTGCCAGCATTCCTTGAGATTCGAGCTGGTACTGGTGGTGACGAAGCAGCAATTTTCTCTGGTGATTTGTTCCGAATGTACCAAAAATACGCACAAACTCAAGGCTGGACGGTAGAGATTCTATCAGCCAATGAGGGTGAGCACGGTGGTTACAAAGAAATCATTACCCGTGTATCTGGTAATAGTGTTTATGGTCGTTTAAAGTTCGAGTCAGGCGTGCATCGTGTCCAGCGTGTTCCGGATACGGAAAGCCAAGGTCGCGTGCATACCTCAGCTTGTACGGTTGCGGTTATGCCCGAAGTTGAGATTGATGATACGGTTGATTTAAATCCAGCTGACATCCGTTTTGATACGTTCCGCTCAAGCGGTGCTGGTGGTCAGCATGTGAATACCACCGACTCTGCCGTACGCTTGACACACATTCCAACGGGTACCGTGGTAGAGTGTCAACAGGAACGTAGCCAGCATAAAAACCGTGCGCAAGCGATGAAAATGCTGATTTCTAAAATTCAGCAAGTTAAAGTACAGGCTCAAGTTGATGCAGCTGATACGATACGTCGTGATTTGGTCGGTAGCGGTGATCGCTCAGAGCGTATCCGCACTTATAATTTCCCGCAAGGGCGTATGACCGACCATCGTATTAACCTTACTTTGTATAAGCTTGATGCCATTATGGAAGGTGACTTGGATGAAATCCTTGATGCGTTGTTACGTGAGCACCAAGCGGACTTGATGGCCAGTATTGGCGGTGCTTAATAAGAGATTCACAAGCCCATAAAATAAGAGGCGTACCCAATGCATATGACAACTAACTCATCGCTAATATTACCGTTTAACAAAATTGCGATTATTATTGTGGCGATGTTGATGTCATTTTGGCTAGCTGCTTGTAGCGTCACGCCTTTATCAACGCCAGCTGTGGAGCCAGAGCAGACTAGTAGCACTGTAGCAAATAATGAAAGTGACCCGCTTTCTTATCAAGCGTGCGTTTATCCTCCTGATGAAATGGTACAAGCTTGCAATAAAAAGGGTGGGGCTTTTTCGCAGCAAGGCATGCTTGGCTGTTATCAATGTGTGTTGTCTTATACGGATGCAGAAAAAACCTGCCAAGATAGTACTGACTGCCAAGGCAAGTGCAAAAACACCGGTGAATTTATTGAGAGTGGCGCTAAAAACCAGTCTGGGCAATGCGCTAGTGACAGCAGTCCGTTTGGCTGTTATCAAACCATTGAAAAAGGCGTGGCACAACCTGCCATTTGTGTCGATTAATCCGTTTGTCGTGTGAAAAATAGATAAGTGTTATTCAGTTTTATTTAAATGTGTTATTTGAACTTTTTATTTTAAATTTATCATTTCCGTTTATTCCTTTAATTATCTAATAATTTTGAGAGTGTTATGTCAAAGCCTAATAATCAAAATCAGAATCAAGAGCAAGTTCCAGAAGATGCCAACGAGCTGATTGCTCAACTGCAAGCCAAGCTAGATGAGATCACTGCTTCAGGTAAGCAGCCTTATCCTAATACCTTTAAGCGCACTGATTATGCTCAAGACTTACAAACGGCTTTTGATGGTATATCGAAACAAGAAATCGCTGACAATGATGCTAAAGGCGAGAAAACACAGGTCAATGTCGCTGGTCGCGTCATGTTTAACCGTGGTGCATTTATTGTTATCCAAGATATGACAGGTCGCATCCAATTATATGTGGCACGTAAAGAGTTAGATGAAGAGACACTGGCAAGCATTAAATCGTTAGATTTGGGTGATATCGTTGGCGTATCAGGTTATATCGGTCGCTCGGGCAAAGGCGATTTGTACGTACATATTGAAAAGTTTGAATTATTAACCAAGGCTCTACGCCCTATGCCAAATAAGTTTCATGGCTTAGCAGATGTAGAAGCCCGTTATCGCAACCGTCATCTTGATTTGATGACCAATGAAACGACTCGTGATACTTTTATGGTTCGCAGTCAGGTAGTCAGTGGTATTCGCAAGTTTATGTTGAATGAGCGTTTTATGGAAGTTGAAACGCCTATGATGCATCCTATCCCAGGTGGTGCGGTTGCGCGTCCGTTTGTGACCCATCATAATGCGTTAGATATGCCATTATATCTGCGTATCGCGCCTGAGCTTTATCTCAAACGCTTAGTCGTTGGTGGCTTTGAGAAAGTATTTGAGATTAACCGTAGCTTCCGTAATGAAGGGGTCTCAACCCGTCATAATCCTGAATTTACCATGATTGAGTTTTATCAAGCCTATGCAGATTATCATGATTTGATGGATTTGACTGAGCGCTTATTTAACGAATTGGCGACAGATATCTTGGGTAGCACTGAGATTACTTATCAAGAAGAAGCCATCAGTCTAAAAGCGCCTTTTGAACGTCTATCTATGTCTGATGCGATTGCCAAATATGCAGAAAACTTTGACATGACACGTATTAACGATCGTGAATATCTAGCAGAGTACGCATCGACAACGCTTAAGCAGCAAGTAAAAGACGTCTTCGGTGTGGGTAAGTTGCAGACGATTATTTTTGAAGAAACCGCTGAGCATCAATTACGTCAGCCAACCTTTATCACGGAATACCCAGCTGAAACTTCACCACTAGCACGCCGCAGTGATGACAATCCTGAGATTACTGATCGCTTTGAGCTATTTGTCGGTGGTCGTGAATTGGCCAATGGCTTTAGTGAGCTCAATGATCCAGCTGATCAGGCTGAACGCTTTCATGGTCAGGTCGCTGAAAAAGACGCTGGCGATGATGAAGCGATGCACTTCGATGCAGAATATATCGAAGCGCTGTCTTATGGTTTACCGCCGACCGCTGGTGAAGGTATCGGTATCGATCGCTTAGTGATGCTATTGACAGACTCTGCGAGCATTCGTGATGTAATTTTATTTCCACATATGCGCCGTAAGCTTGACGGTTAGAGATAGTTTGCTTGCCATAAGTCCATGCTGGTACTAAACTGAACATAAGAAGGCTATTTCTGCTTTTAGTAGCTATGAAATAGCCTTATATGATTTTTGAGTACTTAATTGATAGGGACGTTATGAATACTATGGACACTCAACAAGTACCGCCCTCGATTTGGCAACAGATGATTCAGCAAAATTTTTTATCTTTGTATGATTTGCCAGAAGACAGGATAACTGACCCTGAATATTTTCAGGGTTATGATTTTGTCTTTGAATTTTCTAATGCGACGGTCTATCTTATCGTCAATGATGTCGTGATGCAGGCAAACAAGCAAGACATTGATAGTACTCAAGTTCGTACATGGAGAAAAGAGGTTGTCAATCAGCTTATCAAGCAACATGCTCAGCTTTACCTTAAAAATGATAAAGCCATCGCTAATAAAAATGAAGCAGCATTTAATAAACCGGTTTATTTTATCGGTTTAACCTCACTTTCAGTACAGCATCAAGACAGTTCTCAGAATGATCAGCAAAACAAGTATTCAGAAACGCCATCCTATGCGGTTGGTTATGAGTATGGCAGTCAGTTTTTCGCTGAAGATTGCGTGTTGGATTTAGACGACGAAGAAAGCGTTTTACAAGTGTTTAGCTATCAAAATTTTTCTGAGATATTAAAGCAATTGGTAACGCCAAGTGACTTGACTGCATTTTTAGATTTTCATCGCCGTCAGCTGACTGGGTTTGAGATATTTGAAGATGAATCGACTTTGCTTACTCAATTTCTACAAGCGCCAGATTTTCATCAAAGGGCGATTGAGGTGCAAGAGCAGCTGGTTAAGTATGAATTGATAGAGCAGATTGAACCGCGTTTGCTAAGAGCGGCAGAGCCTGAGCAAACGGAGTTTGCGGCAGCGCTGATGGCAGAGATTCAAAAGAATACTCGGATGTGGTACAAGCTTTTTAATAGTTTAATCAAAAGTTGTTATGAAGCGGGTACGCCACTACCAAAAGAGCAGGTTGATATTTTGGTGGATGAGTCCATGTACACCTATGCGTGTTTAATAGAAAAAATATTGGCGCATAGAATGATTGCTCAAGAATCACGCTGGACAGGCTATGTGCGCCACGAGCACTCTTATAACGTCTTTGGTCGCCATTATTTAATAGTGTTTTATGCGCAAGATGAAAAAAGCTCATTAAGTGCAGACAAGGTTCGTGCCTCTCACCAAGATTTGCTATTTGAGCTCAATGCCCAAATGCAGCAGCCTATTATGCAAGAGCTGTTTTTAATTGGTGTGGACGTTAGGCCTTGTGAAGACAGCGTGAATACCGAAGTACATCTTGATGCCTTCCATCAGCATGGATCGCTTATAGATGCGAATACGCAGCGTTTATACCAACAACTGGCTCAGTTGAGAGCTCAATCATAACCTAGCTTTGAGACTTAATTTTGATGGCTAGTTTTAAGATAAATCGCTGATTTGATGCTTTACTTATATTTTTACGACTCACATTGGCATTCATTATGACGCAGCAATATCAAGTTTTAGCCCGTAAATACCGGCCCAAAAACTTTCACGAGTTGATTGGGCAATCACACGTCTCACAAGCATTGATTAATGCGATTGATTATAATCGTCTTCATCATGCCTATCTATTTACCGGTACGCGCGGTGTCGGTAAGACAACTATCGCCCGTATCTTATCTAAATGTCTAAACTGTGATACTGGTATTACCAGCACCCCATGTGGCGTGTGTGATAATTGCGTGGCGATTGATCAAGGACGTTTTATTGATCTGATTGAGATTGATGCGGCCTCTCGTACCAAAGTTGAGGACACGCGCGAGCTACTTGATAACGTGCCGTATGCGCCAAGCCAAGGTCGTTATAAAGTGTACCTGATTGATGAAGTGCATATGCTGTCGACACACAGTTTTAATGCCCTCCTTAAAACCTTGGAAGAGCCGCCTGAGCACGTCAAGTTCCTATTAGCAACTACGGATCCTCAAAAGTTGCCGATTACTATTATCTCTCGCTGTTTACAGTTCGTACTGCGTCCTTTATCGCAAAGCTTACTCAGTGAGCATCTCGCCAATGTTTTAACCCAAGAACAAGTAGGCTATACGCAGCCTGCACTTTGGCAATTGGCCAGTGCGGCAAAAGGTTCGGTACGTGATGCCTTATCGTTGACCGATCAAGCCATTGCTTTTGGTCAAGGTGCGCTTGATGATGTGACCGTCAATGCGATGCTTGGCTTGATTGATGCGGCCGACTTAGTAAGCTTAATTACAGATATCTACCATCATGATAAACCTGCCGTCGCTGCCCATATTGAGCAGATGCGCGCACAAATGGTCGATGCCAGCAGTATGTTTGATGGACTTGCTGAGCTATTACATCAGCTGGCATTGACCCAACTGCTACCTGAGGTTGCTCTCAACGTTAATGAAGCGCAAGCACAGCATATCAATAAGCTTGCGCAGCATATGAGCCCTGACGTATTACAGCTTTATTATGAAATCGTGGTGCAAGCACGTGAAGGCGTCAAGCTTGCCAGTACGCCAATGCAAGCGCTTGAGATGTGTATTTTACGTCTCTTGGCTTTTCGCCCCTTACCGGTTGATGAGATCTTAACCAACATAGCTGATAGCACTATACCGACTATAGAGACAGCATCTCCTACTGTTGCCTCCAATACAGAGTCATTAAGCTCTGTTGAGCACCCTGTATCAATTCCATCATCGATATCAGAGTCAGTGCCGCTGCTACAAGAAGACGATATTGATTATCGTAGTGATGTTGATGCTACTGTTGATATCGAGCAACAAAGTTCAAATTATGATAGTAGTGAAGTAAACGAATACGATCGTTACTACGATCATAATGAGCTGGAACTACTAAGTAATAACGTTAGCTCTGAACCTGTTGTTGAGCCTGAACCTGTTGTTGAGCCTGAACCTGTTGTTGAGCCTGAACCTGTTGTTGAGCCTGAACCTGTTGTTGAGCCTGATGCAAATAATTCTCAGTTATTAAGCCAGCCTGAGGATCCGCGTACCCTGCTGCGTTGTTCACCGCAAGAATTGACCGGTGAGTGGACGCCAGAAAAATGGGACTATTGGCTACAAACCGCTCGTGAAGCCGGTAGTTTAGCTCAAGATGAATTGGCACTTGCGCGCCAAGGTATGATGACAGGGAGCTGTAATGAGAAGGCGGTCTTTGTCACTGCGGTTGATAGTAAGCATTTGCAAGCGACCTTTGAGCAGCTAGCAGCAACATTACACGCGCAGTTTACTCAAGCAGAAATCAGTTTGCAAATAGATGGCAGCATCATGCAAGCCGATGATAAAACGCCTGAGCGTCGTCAACAAAAACGCCTCATACAAGCCAAAACGGTGGCAGAGTCAAGATTGCTCAATACGCCAGTCATGCAGTATTTAACCGAGCGCGGCGAAGGGAAAATGGGCAAAGTTCAGTTATATTAAACAATCAGAAAATTAATTATTAATGTTTTACAAAAATTAGACTGTTAGTAAGCGCATTGCACATATTAAAATATCAAGGTGAAATTGCTTTATCACCTTGATATTTTTGGTTTTATTGCATGATAAGTCGCTTTAGTTGACCATAAGAGTTATATTTAAAAACTGTAAAATTCTTTGTAATCAGATATAATGGTTAAGTTATATTAACAATTATAAAGTAGCTTAGGTGAGAATATGTTAGATAATTTACGTGGTATGGCCGTGTTTGCCAGTGTGGTCGGACACGGCTCTTTTAGTGGTTCAGCTCGCGAACTGGGTATTACCACCAGTGCTGTCAGTCAGCAAATACGCTCTTTAGAAAACGAGCTCGGTGTGGTGTTATTACATCGCTCAACCCGTAAGCTAAGCTTAACAGAAGCGGGTGCAAGCTTTTATGAGGCGGCTAAAGACGTCGTTAGCGCAGCAGAGCAAGGTCGAATTAAAGTCAATCAACTACGTGATGAGCTGGCAGGTAGTTTGCGTATTGCAACGACACCTGAGCTGGGTGTACATCATATTTTGCCAGCTTTATCTACTTGGATGTCAGCGCATGACGACCTCAGTATCACTTATTTTGCAGACAATAATTATATTGATATGATTGATGAGCGTATCGATATTGCGGTACGTATGAGCCCCAATATCAACGACTCAACTTTGAGTAATCATCCCTTATCTGATGTGCGTCAAATGTTGGTCGCTTCACCACAATATTTACGTCAGCACAAAAAGATTGAAACCCCGAAAGATTTGGCAGACCATCAGCTGATCTGCATTGATATCATGAAAGATGCGAATCATGTTGAGCTTACTCAGACTGAGACTGGTAAAAAAACACGCATTAAAATGAACTCACGTATCCATACCAATAATGTCTTTATGGCAATGACCATCGCCAAAGAGGGTCATGGAATCCTTAGAATGATGGAAATGGATGTTAAAAAAGAGCTGGAATCTGGCAATTTGGTCGAAGTTTTGACCGGCTACCAGATGCCAAGCTTTGTGCTGTATGCTGTTACCTTAAACCGTGAGCAACAGCCTGCAAAAATCACCCGCTGCTTAGAAGTATTAAAAAAATACTTTCATGCAAACTAACGCTTGATCTATTTAAGCGCTAATGCAGTTGACTGATTAGTAACAAGAAAAAATCCTATAGATAATGTATATCTATAGGATTTTTTTAAGCGTGTGTTTTAACGGCTGTTATTTGAATATCATTTTATAACAATGGTTTAGAACGATGGTTTTAATAAGTTAACAAGACGTTCGACCACTTGTGAGCTTTCATCACGGCTAATATTAAGCGGTGGTAGCAAACGAATGACATGACCACCAGTGACGTTGATGATGAGTTTCTGTTCATCACGGGCACGATCAACCAATTTGCTACAGTCCATATCCTTGGGTAGTACAATCCCAATCATCATCCCAGCACCGCGGCTACTGACCCCATATTCTCCAAAAGCATCAACCATACTCTCGCGGATAAACTGTCCTTCGCTGACAGCATTGTTCATGATATCGCTGTTTGCCAATACTTCATATACGCTATGTACCACGCGGCTGGCTAATGGCGTGCCACCATAGGTTGAGCCATGACTACCAGCACCGAACAAGCCGTTAGCGCGACCACGTACCATACAAGCCCCTACTGGGAAACCATTACCTAAGCCTTTGGCCGTCGTCAATACATCAGGGCGAGCATTACTATGCTGATAAGCGAAATATTTACCAGTGCGTCCATTACCGGTTTGCACCTCATCCAGCATAAATAACCAATTATGGGTATCGCATATTGCTTGTAGCTGTTCAAGGTAAGTAAAGCCGTTAGCCGCCGTATTAAGACCGCCTTCACCTTGAACAGGCTCTACAAAGATAGCGCAAATATCTTCATGGTCATGAGCTGCTTGTTCAATCGCTGCAATATCACCAAAAGGAACACGAATAAAATCTTCATCTAAGGTATAAAAGCCTTCGCGCGCCTTAGGGTTGGCTGTGGCGGATAAGGTCAATAGCGTACGACCGTGGAATGATTGCTCCATGACTATGACTTTTGGGCGCTTAAAACCCTGCTGATACGCGTATAGCCGTGCCAATTTTAGTGCTGCTTCGTTTGCTTCAGCGCCACTATTAGCAAAAAACACACTGTCCATTTGCGCCGCATTACATAAGGCTTCACCAGCACGCTCTTGCCAATCGATACCAAATAAATTACTGGTATGAACCAAAGTTGCCGCCTGCTGCTGGATAGTATCTGTGACTTGTGGATGACAATGGCCTAAGCCACATACCGCGATACCAGTCAGTGCATCTAAATAGGGGGTATCATCTTTGGTATAAAGCCAACTTCCTGAACCTCGTGTAAAGCTGATTGGTTGACGATTATAAGTGGGCATCAGGTAAGTAGCAGACATGTACAACATCCTTGAAATAATAAAGTGGTTAAAGGTAGGGGTTATAGCTCATCAGAAAACGGCGTAGATTCGGCAGGTAAAGTATAATCTTCGTTTGCCCATGCGCCTAGATCAATAAGCTTGCAGCGATGACTACAAAAAGGCTTATATTTATTGTCTTGCCATGCAGTCTGAGTGCCACAGCGTGGACAAGGATAGGTTCTGGGTGAAGTGTTGGTGCTGGGAGTAAGTTCAGTCATAATAAAAGTAAGTATATCCTTGGTATTATCAAAATAGGTTAGCAAAAAAGAAAGTATTTATAATTATAATAAGCGACAAATAAGAGTCAGTATTGTGTGTCTATTCTAAAATTATTGCTATAGCGAACAGCTTTACAGTGCCATTTGTCGATGGATAATCACGGTCCTTGTATTACTATTGGGCTGCATTGACTATATAATAGCATGTGGTCGAATAATGACAAATGACAAATACTTTAAGGGTAGTACATGACTGACAATCTCGAGCTTTCACATCAGCAAAAGCGTGCATTTCAACCACAAAGACTCTCAGCGCCACGCAATTTTACGCTGCCAGAAGTATTGGCTAAAAGTGAAGTGCCTTTAGTATTAGAGATTGGTGCAGGGAAGGGCAAGCATGCGCTTAGCTTTGTGCAGCAAAATCCTGATAAGCATCTTATTGCTATTGAGCGCACTCGCAATAAGTTTGACGCCTTTACTAAGTTGGCGGCGCAGCAAAAATCAAGCAATTTAGATGCTATTCATGCTGATGCTATTGCATGGATCGTACATGCGATTGCGCCCAACAGTATCGATAGCATTTTTATACTATATCCCAATCCTGAGCAGCATAACCCCAATCAGCAATGGTTAAATATGCCTTTTTTTGAATTTTTGCTTTCTCGTTTGAAAGTAGGCGGGGAAGTAATATTGGCAACTAACATAGAAACTTATATAGACAATGCTGAGCAGCAAGCGCACGAGGCTTGGTGTCTACCGAACATACGCCGTAAAGTCAAAAGTGACAGTCAACGTACCCATTTTGAAGTTAAATATTTAGCGCGCCAAGAAACCTGCTGGCAGCTTACCATGCGCAAGCCTAAAGACTACCAAACCAGATTTGATAGCTGGACTATAGATAATCTAAAATCTATAGAGATATAGCCTAAGCAAAAATAAAAGAGCAATACCCAAAAGTAGATAAAGTTAGAAGCAAACTAATACACGTATCTAGAAAATATAAAATAGCCTAAGCAATAAAAATAAATAAACAAAAAAACCGCCCCAAAAGGACGGTCCAAAAAGTAAGTAAATCTTTACATTATAAGAAAGGCTTTACTAATGTATTAGAGTCAGTATGCGCATCAAGTACCGTCAAAAAGGTATAGGCGCCAATAAATTTTCGACTGATAAACATAAATTCCTTGGGCGGAAGATTAAACTCAAAAGATTGCATAGCTCGTGTGGCATCATTTGAAAGGCGGGTATGTAATTTACTATTTGCCCAAATATAGCGCTGCTGTTCGTCCAAACAATCAGCAGGGATATCAGGGTTTAGTGCAGGATCACTGAAAGGCTCTGTAGCAAGCAAAAACAATGAGGCGATATCAGAGCGTACTTTATCGCTCATAGTATCGAAAAAATCATAACCTGTCATTGCCAACATCATTGCCTGATGGTCATGACGATATCCTGCTCGTAACAGACCATGAGCAATCGTTAGTAGATTATTATCAAACTGACGAATAGCACCAAAATCTAATAAGACCAGTTTATCTATCTCATTTTTATCATGACTGACACGAACGAGGTAGTTGCCAAAGTTTGGGTCCGTCTGCATTTCGCCCCAAACAAAAATTTCTCGTATCATGATCTCGATGGCAGCCTGACCGATAGCATTACGGCTCTCATGAGGTAATAATTGTAACGCTTCAGAAACGACGCTAATACCGGGTTCATAAGACATACATAGCAAGCGTTTGGTTGAGTAATTACGATTAATTTTGGGAACGATATAGCGTGGGTCATCAAGCAAACGTTCATAGAAACGCTCAGTAGTGGCCGCTTCTGCTTCGTAATCAACTTCATGATGGAGTAGGTCACGTATCTCTTCAAACCAAGCATCGAGTGAGCGTGTTTGAGGAACAATATTGCTGACTTTTAATAAACGCTTAAATAAAGCAAGATCAGAATTAATAGCATCAGCCACACCCGGGTATTGAATTTTCAATACCACCTGTTCACCAGTCGCAAGCACTGTGGCACGATGAACTTGAGCGAGGGATGCTGTACCGATAGGAACGGGATCAACCTCAAGCTCATGCAATTTATTACCTAATAACTGGCGTAATGTCTGCTCAATTTTTGGCCATGCTAATGTAGCTGTATCATCATTGAGCGTTTGCAGCGCGCGCGTGATTTCAGGTGGCAAGATATGCTCACCATAAATCGCCAGCATTTGACCAATTTTTACCACTGAACCTTTTAGCTTACCCAGCTCTTCTGCCAAGTAATTCGCCTGTTCTTCCATAAAAATTTGGTTACGTGCCGTACGGGCTTCTTTATTTAAGAACATACCAGACACGCTATTACCTGCCCAACGACGACCAATATTTAATGAGGTTTTGGCAATCGACATCCGACGCTCAAACCCTGAAGTTTTTAGGTTATCGATTGATTGCTTGGTATTAGATTGCTTATTATTAAAAGGTCTAGAGGTATCATTTGCCATAATATAATCATTCATCCGGTTGGTATTGATTTGTGGGTTTAATACCTACAATACAAGGGAGATGCGACACACTGGTACAAAATTGTACCATATAAAAGGGAGGTAGGTTGATGAGGCTTAGTTGACCGCTGTTACTTACTTTGTCAATTCAAGTACGATTGCTCAAATAATCATTACTTACTGATCTTATCTAGTATAAATTATGCTCTACTAGAACTTATACTCCAATATAGTCAGTTCAATATAAAAAATATACGTTAAAAATAGCGTCATGCTGGGATAAGTTTTCCTCGCTTGCTGTGCGCTTCACACTCCAGAGGCTTCGAAAAATTTATCCCAGCAGCACTGTATTCTTTTTAAATTGAATCGAATATATGATGGCCTTTATTCTAATACGTAGTACTTTATCATTTTTAAACTGGTTGGCTGATATTAAAAGTGATAGATCAAAAAAATACGACCTAGCATCACACTAGGTCGAATAATTAGACAAAAATTATGAGCATTTCAATATTAAACGGAACCATGTTGTTCATAGTCATGTTGTTCATAGTATCGTTTATGACACAGTTTATAACGTACTGAGTATTAATATTAAGTGTTTTCACGGGCAATGGCATGATGACCGATATCACGGCGATACTGTGCACCATCAAAACTAATCGCAGCAGTTACTGCTAATGCTGCTTGCTGGGCGTCTGAGATGCTATCTGCTAATGCGGTGACACATAATACGCGTCCACCATCAGTAATAATTTCTTTTTTACTATGAGTCGTTACATCAGGATTAATATTGTCCAACTCAGCATGACTAAAGGCAGTACCTGCATGGAAAACTTTTACAGCATTATCGCCTTGGTTATCAAGTGCTGGTAAACCAGAAATGACATCACCTTTAGAAGACGTTTCAGGATAGCCTTTTGAGGCGATGACAATACCAAGAGCAGGGCGCGCGTCCCAGTTGGCTTCACTAGGTAGATTACCTGCCAGCCCTTGAGCGACCAAATCTACCATCGAGGATTTTAAACGCATCAGAATTGGCTGGGTTTCAGGATCGCCAAAACGGCAGTTGAATTCAATCACATACGGATCACCAGCATCATCAATCATTAAGCCCGCATATAAAAATCCAGTATAAGGATGACCGGCAGCTTTCATCGCATCAACGACTGGCTGAATGACTTGTGTCATTACTTTATCATGCACCTCTTGAGTGACTACTGGGGCAGGCGAATAAGCGCCCATACCGCCAGTATTTGGACCGGTATCACCTTCAAACGCACGTTTATGATCTTGGCTGGTTGCCATAGGCAAGATGTGTTCACCATCTACCATACAAATAAAGCTGGCCTCTTCGCCTTGCAGAAACTGCTCGATGACCACGCGACTTCCGGCATCGCCAAACTTATTGTCCGCAAGCATATCGTCAATTGCTTCATACGCCTGTTCGATAGTCTCAGCTACGATGACACCTTTACCAGCAGCAAGTCCGTCAGCTTTAATAACAATGGGAGCGCCTTGCTCGTCGACGTATGCTTTCGCACTTTCTACATCAGTAAAACCTTGATAGGCAGCAGTTGGGATATGGTTTTGTTCCATAAACTCTTTAGCAAAGGTTTTTGAGCCTTCTAATTGCGCACAATATGCGGTTGGGCCCCATGCTTTGATGCCAGCTTCGCGGCAAGCATCGACAATACCCGTAACGAGTGGCGCTTCAGGACCAACGATAACCATATCAATAGCGTTATTTTGGCAAAATTCAATGACCGCACTATGCTCACTAGCATCAGTTGCAATTTCTAAAATGACGTTTTGACACTTAGGCTCAAGAGCAGTACCAGCGTTACCGGGAGCGACATAGACCTGTTGTACTTTTTCATCTTTCGCACACTGCCATGCCAATGCGTGTTCACGACCACCTGAGCCAATCACCAAAATATTCATCATACGTCTTGCCCTTAGCATTAATTATTAGTAGCGAGTCAATAAAGCACTGTTAAACATAATGTCGTATTCTAACAAAAAAGCTGCATCGATTGCCATGAGTATCAGCCTGCTAGTAAGTATTCTCAAACAATAATAGAAAATAGAAGAACGAGTCATCAACTGAAATATTGTCTCATTAGTAAAGGTTATCGACTTGGTGCTGATTCATAAAATGATTGTGCTATTGCTAGATGAGTAGGTGCGTTACACTTTAGCAGACAAGCGCTGTCACTATCATAAGCTGTCACTGTCATAAACAGTACCCTAATCAGTCGCTTGCCAGCATAAGGACATATAAAATCACGGAATAATAAAACGCGAGTCATATAGCACTAACCGTTAATACGATTATATAACCCTAAGTAAGAAACAAACTTATAAAAAAGGACAATAAACGCTATGCCAAATTCCCTAAATATTACAGAAGAGCGCATTAGCCAAATAAGCGATATTGCCACCAGTTATGTGCAAAAGGATAAATCGCTGCTTGACCATTTCATTCATAGTTATTACCAATCGTTGCATAAAGAAATGGCTGATGCGATCAGCGATGCAGACCTAGCAGGGATGGCGCTACATCATTTTACGCTACTTAAAGGCTATGATGGCAGTAGTCCACAGTTGGCTATTTTAAACCCAATTGCCGAGGAGCAACATTTTCATAGCTCGCATACGGTTATTCAAATGGTGGCGTATGATCGCCCTTTTCTAGTAGATACACTGCTGATGACGCTTGAAGCGCAGGGTATTGATGTACATCGCACTTATAACATCATCGTCAGCGTTCAACGCGATGATGACAATAGCATCACTCACATCGAAAGCGCTCACGAAAGCGCCACCTCTCACTTGTCTTTAATCCAGTGTGAAATTGCTTACCAAGATAAGGATAAGTTAGCGGCATTACAGCAAGTGCTACTAGATAAAGTAGATACACTCGACACGGTAGTTGGTGACTGGGGGAAAATGCAGGAACGCCTCAGTGAAATTAAAGATGAGTTATCAAAAAAACCACTGCCAGAAGTTTTTTATTCACGCCAAGAAATTCAAGCCTTTTTAGATTGGATGACCGATGAGCACTTTATTTTCTTAGGGTTTCGTGAATACCGTTTAGAAGTTAAAGAGGGCGAAAAAGAATCTGATTTAAAGCTGTTTTCGATTGGTAATAGCGGTCTTGGTCTGCTACGCGGTGGCGAACAAGATGCACTGTCAAAGAGTTTTGACGAGTTACCTAGCAATCTTAAGAAGCTATTAACTGAGCCGCGAGTATTAACGCTCTCTAAATCAAGCCGTGTATCACCCGTGCATCATTCAGTATATATGGATTTTTTGGGTATTCATAAGTTTGATGACCATGGTAGTTTGGTCGGTGAGTATCGATTTATTGGGTTGTTTACGCCCCAAGCGTATCAGCTAAGCGTACAGCAAATACCGTTACTGCGTGAAAAAGCCAATAAAATCATGGCGATGGCAGAATTGCCACGCGATGGTCATGCCTATCATAAAATGATGCATGTGATTAATAGCTTACCGCGTGATGATTTATTTCAAGCCAGCGTCGAAGAGCTATATCCCATCGTCTCTGGTATTACTCAATTGCAAGACAAAAAAAGCCTGCGTTTATTTAGCCGCATTGACCACTATCAACGCTTTGTTTCCTGCTTGGTTTATATTCCGCGCGATAAATTCAATACTGAACTGCGTATCAAAGTACAAAATGTGCTTAAAGAGGCTTATGGCGGTACATCATCTGGCTTCACTACCGAATTCAATGAGTCCGAGCACGCCCGCGTCCATGTCCACGTAAGAACAGAGCCTGGTCATGTTAATGCGGTCGATAACAGCACTCTTGAAACTGAGCTATCAGCACTGATGCAATCATGGGGCGATAACTATCAAAAGATGCTGTTGGATAATGTGGGTGAGCAGCAAGCCAATGCCTTAATGCGCAAATTCTTAAGTTATATTCCCGCCGCCTATCAAGAGCGTTTTGATGCGAGAACGGCCGTCGAAGATACCAAGCGTTTGGCAAATTTGACTGATGAGCAGCCGATACTTTGGCATTTATACCAATCTACAGGAGATGCCAGTAATCAGTTGCATCTAAAGCTATATGGCCGTCAGCAGCCGGTTATTTTATCTAAAGTATTGCCAGTATTAGAAAATTTCGGCGTTTCGGTTGTTTCAGCACAAACCTATGAGTTTGATTTACCTGAACAAGCCATTTGGATGCAAGAGTATGAACTGACTTTGGAGCATGTTGATACAATCGATATGCAAGTGGTACGCGGTCAGTTTGAAGACAGTCTTAAACAAATCTGGGCTGGTAATGTTGAGAGCGATAGCTTTAACGAGTTGATATTAACCACCAAACTTGATACTTATGAAGTCGTTGTACTACGCGCATTATCAAGTTATATGCGCCAAGCACGCGCGCCGTTCTCGAATGTTTACATTCAACAGACGGTGGTAAAAAATAGCGACATTAGCGTGTTATTAGCGGATTTATTCGACACACGCATGAATCCTAAATATAGCGACCCTGACAGCAAAGAGCGTTCAGAAAAAACAGCGAAAATTAGAGAGCAAATAACGACTGCGTTAGCGGCTGTCGATAGCTTAGATGAAGACCGTATTTTACGCTGGTACTTGGACTTAATTAATGCCATGGTGCGTACTAACTTTTATCAAAGAGACGCGGATGGTCAGCGCAAAGACAGGCTGTCATTTAAATTTTTAGCGGCAGATATCCCTAACTTGCCTAAACCCAAACCTATGTTTGAAATATTTGTCTACTCACCGCGTGTTGAAGCGGTCCATCTACGTGGTGGTAAAGTCGCCCGTGGTGGTCTGCGTTGGTCAGATCGTATGGAAGATTTCCGCACCGAAGTACTCGGTCTGGTCAAAGCGCAAATGGTCAAAAACGCCGTGATTGTACCGGTTGGCTCAAAAGGTGGCTTTATTGTTAAGACCAAAACCATGGCTGATGGACGCGAAGCATTCCAAGCTGAGGGTATTGCTTGCTATCAAGCGTTCCTACGCGGCATGCTCGATGTTACTGATAACATCGTTGATGGTAATATTGTCCCGCCAGCCAATACCGTGCGTCATGATGAAGATGACCCGTATTTAGTGGTTGCCGCCGATAAAGGTACGGCAAGTTTTTCTGATATCGCCAATGCCTTATCTGCTGAATATAACTTTTGGCTTGATGATGCCTTTGCATCAGGCGGCTCAGTCGGTTATGACCATAAAGCGATGGGTATTACGGCACGCGGTGGTTGGGAGTCGGTCAAACGCCATTTCCGGATGCGTGGCATGGATATCCAAGCAAGTGATGAATTCACAGTCGTTGGTATCGGTGATATGAGCGGTGACGTATTCGGTAATGGTATGCTACGCTCACGTCATACCAAGCTGGTTGCCGCCTTTAATCATTTGCATATATTTATTGATCCAAACCCTGACGCTGAGACTTCTTATATCGAGCGTGAGCGCTTATTTAATCTACCACGGTCAACATGGGATGACTATGAAAAGTCACTGATTAGCCAAGGCGGTGGTATATTTGCGCGGACGGAAAAAACCATCGCCATCAGTCCTGAGATGAAAGCGCTGTTTGATATCAGCGATGATAGCTTAGCGCCCAATGATTTTATCAGCGCCTTATTGCGTGCACCGGTTGATTTAATTTGGAATGGTGGTATCGGTACTTATGTGAAGAGCGCCAATGAAAGCCACGCTGATGTCGGCGACCGTGCCAATGATGCAGTGCGCGTTAACGGTGGTGAGCTACGTACGGCAGTGGTCGGTGAGGGCGGTAACTTGGGCTTTACCCAGCAAGGGCGTATTGAATACGCGCAAACGGGCGGCCGTATCTATACCGATGCTATTGATAACTCAGGCGGCGTTAACTGTTCAGATCATGAAGTTAATATCAAAATCCTACTTGGTAAAGTGGTCGAACAAGGTGATATGACCCTAAAACAGCGTAACGAGCTGTTAGAGAGTATGACCGATACCGTGGCAGAATTAGTATTACGTCAAAACTATCTGCAACCACAAGCGATTGAGCTGAGTCATATTCGCGCAGCGGCAAATTTAAGTGATCATCAGCGTTTTATTCAACTGTTAGAAAGCGAGCAACGTCTGGATCGCGCGATTGAATATCTACCATCAGATGAAGAAATTGCCAAACGTCAGAAAACAAATACTGGCTTGACCAATCCAGAGCTGGCCGTTGTCATGGCTTACGGCAAGATGTGGGTTTATGATAATTTGTTATTATCTGACGTACCCGATGCTCCTTACTTTATCAATGAGCTGCGTCAGTACTTCCCAGATGAATTGGCATCCCGCTTCTTTGAAGAGATGACTGAGCATCGTTTGCACCGCGAAATTATCAGCACTTATTTAACCAACAATGTCGTCAATCGCTTAGGTATCGAGGCGTTATTCCGTCTGACCGAGGAAACAGGGCAGTCGCTGGCGACTATCATTCGTGCCTATGCCATTGTGCGTGATGTCTTTAATGTCTCAAAAGCATGGGAGCTGCTTGAATCACTTGATAATAAAGTGGATGCGACGCTGCTGCTTAATCTTGAGCTGCGTCTGCGTGATGCGCTTGCACATGGCGTAGTCTGGTTTATCAACGCCTTTGGACAAGACTTGCAAGTCGCCGATATGATTAGCCGCTTTGGGGATAGTGTCGAGCAATTAACCAAGTCAGGCGGATTTATCGAGCAGCAGTTCGCCGATTACTTACAAGAGGATAAGGTACGTTTAAGTAGCACTGGTCTGACGGATATCGATGCAGCGCTATTTGCCATGTTGCCTTATCATGTTGACGCCCTAGATGCAGCACTACTTTCTGAGCAATATGAGCGCCCTGTCGATGAGATTGCGACCCTATACTTTGAGGCCTATAAAGTCTTGCAGTTAGATTGGATGATGGAAAATATTGCCACATTACCGCAGCAAGATCACTGGGATCGCCGCGCGCGTCATGCACTGGTGAATGAAGTCACTCGCACTCTGCGTTTACTAATGGATGCGCTATTATCGCAGCCTGACTCTAAGCAAGCATTTAATGACTGGAAATCGCGTCATGAAGATCAGCTTGAATCGGTAACGGCTGAGATGCAAAAGCTCGATGACCTTTATAATAACAATGAAGACAGCAATATCAGCTTATCTACGTTATCCGTACTGATGAGTGAGTTAAGTGGTTTAGTGACTAAGTAGCTAAATATAAGTAGCTAAATATAAATAAAATCAGTAATTATAATTATAGTTACTTACTTATCCTGTAGAAGACAAAAGCCACCGTTATCAATTAACGGTGGCTTTTTAATGGTTATTAGTCAGTAGTAAAAAAATGACTAATCTAATTTAATCAAGGATCTTAAACGTACCATTTCCCTATTTTTTTCCACCCATACATTACTATCTTCATCATGATAGCTCTTAAATTGCGGTGGTAATATAACTTCTACTTTACCATTAATAAAGCCAAAATTATCTGCTTGCTTATAAGCATAAAGCTGATGATATAACAGTTTTACAATAGGCGCATCTGATGACAGGAGCAATTTTCCATTGGCGTCAATAATTTGCGCGCTAATAATATCTTCTTGAATGTCCTCGCTCATACCGGTAGCGGTACTACCTTCAATCAAGGTGCTACGTAAAAACAGTAGCGGGCTAACATCATTATTAAAAGACTCTATATGCTGGTTATCGGAAAATGGAATAATGACCTCATTATTTTGGTCAATAAGCGCTGTCTTATTTTGCAAACTTACTTGTAAATATAAAGGCTTACCAGTACAAGCGTTTAACGGCTTTATCACCTCGTACTGCGGCATAACTGCCCAATAACCTCTGTCATCTAGCAGTCCTGTTAACCCTTTATTATTGGTTGCTAAATTGTCCGTTATTAAAAAATAATCTTGGTCGTAATCAGGGTCGTAATGCGCGTGCTGAATATGAGCGTCTGCTAGCGGATAAACCCACTCGCCATGGCCATTAATAATGCCCTGTTTGGTATTGCCCTCTGGTGAGTCAAGACTGACAATAAAGCTGGTGGCAATATCAGGTTCAGTTTGAATGTCATCATACTTAAAAGGCACAATTATCTTGCCAGCTGCGTCCACGACACCATATTTACCGTTTTGCTGAGCTAGCAGATACTTATCCATCAGTATATAAGCGTTATTGAGATTGTCTATGATGACATTACCATTTAAATTTTCTAGCTGCTGCGTACCATCTGCTACTTCGATTAGCTTGCCAGCAAATGGTTTGTTATTTTCGATACGCTCAAAATAACGGTTCGGCAAGTAACCGGCACAATTAATCGTTGCATAAGCTGGGCTGACAGCACTGATAGATATTACACCGACAGATAAAGCAGCTAAGAGTGCAAATCTGGCAGGATTCATCGCTTTTTTTATACTATTTAATTCAACACAAAGGGGGTTTTTTTGATTGCTCATAGCGATATCCTTTATGACATGTCGTCATGAAATACGTTAAATCATCATGCTTTTTCACTAACAACCCGACGGCATCCTTGACCACTGATTTGGCTAAAGCCGCCAGATAGCTTTTCAACTTTAATTTGGGTGAGGATACGTTCTTTTAATGCCTGCACATGGGAGATAATACCGATAAGCTTACCTTCTTGTTGTAAGCTGGTTAAGGTATCGAGCGCGATATCAAGCGACTCTTCATCAAGTGTACCAAAGCCTTCATCCAAAAATAGTGAATCCACGCGAATATTGTGACTGGCCATCTGCGACAATCCAAGCGCGAGTGCCAAGCTAATGATAAAACCTTCACCGCCGGAAAGATTCTTAGTGCTGCGAATATCGCCGCCTTGATAATTATCAATGACATTGAGCTCAAGTGGATTGCTATCATCATGGATGAGCAAGTAACGGTCACTCATCTTTTGTAGTTGATCGTTGGCATGATTAATCATGACTTCAAAGGTTAACCCTTGAGCAAAGGTACGATATTTTTTACCATCAGCTGAACCAATTAATGTATGCAGCTGCTGCCAAACTTGCAGCTTTTGTTTTTGCTCATTGATGGCAATAAGCTGTGCCGCTTGTTCGCCTTTTTGGCTGGCATTGTCTTTGAGCTTTTGATCGATAGCGCCAATCTGCTGACTTAGCTGATCAATGTCCGTTTGGATTTGATGGTATTGGCTGGCAAGCATTTCTCGGCTTGCATCTGTCATAGGCGTCGCAAGTTTTTGATCTAACGATTGCTGGGTGCTATCTAATTGCAATTTAGCCTGTTGCAGCGCGTTATCAATAGCCAGTTTACGTATATGTAGTGCCTCACGTTCTTCCTTTGTTAGGCGTGCATTGACAAAGGCAGCTTCATCTACAAACTGTGACTCTGCTAATAAGTCAGTAAACTTAGTTTGCTGTATATCTAACGTCGTAGTAGCAGATTGCAATTCTGTCGCTAGCTGTTGTTGCCTAATTTGTAACTGCTCTAACGCTTGCTGAGCATTATCTAACTGTCTTTGTGCATTTGCTTGCTGAGCTTTTGCTTCATCAATTGTTCGGCGCAATTGATGTTCTTCATTATCTGGGTTCTTATCTTCAAACCACTCTTTTCTGTCTAGTGTTAGTTTCTCAATCGAGCTGATTTTATCAGTAATTAAGTTTTCTAAATGTTTGAGTGCCATCTCATCATTAGTAAGCTGAGACTGTTTGGTTTCAATCTGGGCGGTCAAACTACTTAAGGTATTAGTTAGCTGGTTTTGACTGTTTTTTTGCCCATTGTCATATTTTTTCAACTGATGAAGGGCACTACGCTGTTGGCGCAATCTGTCGATATGACTGTCATAGTCTGCGTTATCGAGTACAGTTTGCTGGTCAATACTATTACTCAGCGGCGTCAGTGCGTTTTGAATATCTGTCCTTGTCATATCTGCACTTAAATATACTTTATATTTATCCGCGGGATATTTATTCACCAAAGATGAGACGGTACTCATAATAGGCGTTAGCTCGGAGAAATTAGCTGCTATCTTATCTTTGATACCTTCAATTTTTTGAGAGTTGAGCTTGATGTCAGTCGTCAGGCTACTTGTGGCACTAACAAGTGCTTGTTGCCGCTTATCTTCAACCTCGATAGCGCTACTTAGTTTGGAGATATTTGCTGTCAGATCATCATATTGAAGCAGGTTGGCTTTGAGGGATTGTTTTTGGTCAATAAGGCTGTGTTTGGCACTGCTCAATAAAGATAAGAATGAGTCAATATCAGTGATAGTTGTATTGATATTGATACCTTCACTAATCTGAGTAAGCGGATTAATCGTTGCTATAAGAGGTTCAGAGTAATCGTTTTTAGCATCAAGCAGTGAGGATAGATAAGTCTGCATATCACTGTATGCAGTTTTAGATTGTTGCTGTAGGGGCGTCAATAGTGCTTGTTGATTATTAAGCGCCTCTTTCTTTGTGGCATGGTCAATATGATATTGCGATAACGTTTGCTCGAGGCTTTCAATTAACGTCGCAAGCTCAGTTACCTGCTGCTGAGTTTTTTGCGTCTGAGAGGTCTGAGAGGGTTGATTTTTATCATCAATATTACTTTCTAATAGCGGATGGTTTTTACTATAAGGATGTTCATGCGCACCGCATAGCGGGCAGGGCGACCCATCTTTGAGTTCTACTATATAATCTTCAAGCTTAGCCACTTTTTGCAGTAGATTTAAGTGTTCTTGTTTGTCTTGTCTTTTAAGCTTGGTATTTTGAATATCTAATTTATGACTAGCAATCAAATCTTCTAAAGTGACTAATTCTTGATTCAGCGTCGGTAGCAATAGGTTGATGCTTTTAATTTGGCTGGCAAGCTCAGACAGCTGCCGCAGCTTAAAGTTGGCTTGCTCAATTTGAGTGTTGATTTGATCGATGTGCTCTTGCTCACTGCGCATACCAGCAATTGACTGAGTTTGAATGAGTGTTGCTTGCTGCTGTTGTAGACCAGTAATTTCTTTACGTTGCTGCTGCACTCGTGATTTATCTAGAGTTTGTTGGGCACTTAGTTTATCAAAATCAGCCTGTAGTTGTTTAGCTTGATCATCATGAGCAAGCTTATCAATGGCTAAGCTTACGTTATCCTGTAGCAGTGCCTTTAATCGGCTACAGCTACTATCAAAGATTGCCATATCTGTGTCAAGGTCACTAAGCTCTTTGTAGTCGCTAAAATACTTTTCTATGCTGGCAAGCTGACTTTTATTCTCATGCTCTATTTTTTCGTGGTTCTGGATTTCTTGATATAATCTCTGCACATTAGTGACTAATTCGTCCTTGCGCTTATTATCTTCCGCTAAAGAATGTGATTGCTGTTTTATATCGGCATCTAACACGCGTGTGTTTGCAATGATAGGCAGGGTAATTTGAAGATTATCCATGGCTTGTTTTTCAAGCTTTTCAACGTCATTGAGATTGGTAGTTGCATGCTCAAGCGCTACTTTTTTATTTGGAATCTTATTAAGCAAATCTTGCTGTTCAACATCCAGCCGCTTGACTATGTTTCGGCTATAGCTCAGCTCAAGAAACTGACTGTCCATTTCCAAGGCTTTGTTAGCGATCTCTAAACGCTGCGCCTCTGGAATAAAGGCTTGCTGCACTTGCTGCGCTGATGCAAATTCACTTTGATAGGCTGATAGGTTTTGCTGTAATTGTTTAACACTATCCAGCCATTGTAGCTGCTCGCCCAGTGTTTTAAAGGTTTGCCGCTGTTTACCCTGCTGTTGATTAAGCGCTTTGAGCTCTGCGGCCAGCAGTTTTTCCTCATCAAGGCTTAATAAAGATAAGCTATTAACGCCTGCCTGTAGCTTTCCAAGCACTTCTTCCTCAAAGCGTTTTTTTTCATGGACGTTGAGTGAGATTTTGGCATAAATAGCAGTGCCCGTTATCTTCTCTAAAATTGCCGCTCTATCGCCAATATCAGAATTTAAGAATGCTGCAAAGCTGCCCTGTGCTAGCATAATGGAGCGGGTGAATTGATTAAAATCCATGCCTATCAACTCTTGGATATAGACGGAAGTTTTAGATTTTTTCTCTTCTAAAATATTGCCAGTTTCGACTTCACTGATCTCATGCTTAATCGGTAATAAATTACCTTTGGACTTCTTGTGGGCACGATGTTGGTACCAAGAGCATTGATAGCGCTTGGAATCGATCTCGATGATGACTTCTGCTGAGCATTCACCCGTACCTTGGGTCATAATTTCATTCGTTGAACCAGTAATATCTCCAAGTCTTGGCGTTTGGCTATATAGTGCCAAACAAATCGCATCCAATATGGTGGTCTTGCCAGCGCCCGTTTGCCCAGTAATAGCAAAGATACCTTCATTAAGAAAAGCAGCATCACTAAAATCAATGTGCCATTCGCCTTTTAAGGAGTTGAGGTTTTTAAGTCTTAGTTCAATTAGGCGCATGGCAGGGTCTTATTTTTATCAGTGTTAGTCATAACAAAAGTAATGATGAAAGTATTGAGTAGCTGGCAGTTGTTAAGCTGAGTTTATATTATTCTGCTTGAGTATCTTCATGACGCAGGTTGTACACGATTTGCTCATAAGCATCACGTAAGGTTGATTTTTGCTCATCAGGAACGTTATGAGCGATTAAGCAACGCTCAAACACTTCTTGCTCATTTAAATCCTGTAGCGTCTCAGAGGTCTGCTGTTGATTGAGCACTTTATTATAAGTACGGGTGTTCTTAATTTTTAATACCTCACAAGGCAAGCTTTCTACCATTTTTTGAATATGCTCACGCAATTCACTAACTACCTCATCACCCGTATAAATAATTTCTAACCAGACAGATTCTGTATCAGTTAGGGAGGCAATCGTTTTATCGATAGTTTGATTAATAGCTTCTAGATTACCCGATACTTGCGCCAATTTTTGGAACTTTGGAATAGGGAGTGAGGTGACTTGCATCTGACGTGACTTATCGTGATGCAGTAGTTTGGATGTTAAGTTAGATGTTGAATTGAAAGTAGCTAGATCGACAGGCGTTTGATTCATTTCTTGGTCATAATTATCGATAGTGTTTTCTTTAGTATCAGTCTCTACCGACTCTTCAAAATCAAATAAATCATCCATAAAGGTAGCAGCTCGACTCGCCACTTTTTTAGTAACTTTTTCTACAGATTTTTCAAACGTGTCAGTTGTAGTCTTAATTTTTAGAACAGTAGCCTCAGGAGTGATTTCAGACGCTTCGTCTTTATTTTTAAACTTATCTACCGCTGCGCCAAACTGTACCAGTAATACTTGCTTTTGCTGGCGAGCCTCACCAAAACCCATAGCAATAGGCGAGCCTGAATAGCGGATACTCTCACGCCCACCTACGCGCTGCGGCACATGCAAATGGCCAAGCGCGACATAATCAAAGCAGTCATCGAACATATCGGCAGAGACCTTCCCAAGCGAACCGACATAAAGCTCACGTACACCATCATCGTCGGTAGTAGTGCCGCCAGCAGCAAATAGATGCCCTGTAGCAATGATAGGAATATGCCGCTTGTGCGCCTTGGCTAATTCAGCTTGTTTGGCTGTGGCAATGTCTGCGACCTTATCATAGTGCGCGCAGATACCAGCGATAACGTTTGCATCTTTGCTTTGAGCTGACTCGCCAGCACTACTACTGCGCACGTCGCGGTCACGCAAATAAGGAACAGCCGCGATAATACAATGCGGTATACCGTCTACATCATCTAATACCATAACTTCATCATTCAAATCCTCGCAAGCCGTACCTATGACATGCACGTTTAAAAACTTAAGTACTTTGCTTGGTGCGTCCAAAAATGTCGGTGAATCATGATTACCAGCGACGATGACCACATGTTGACAGCATGACTTTGAAACCTTGCCTAAAAATTCATAATACAGTGCTTGGGCTTTATTACTCGGGGTCATGGTATCGAAGATATCACCAGCGACAATTAATACATCCACTTGCTGCGCGCTTATGGTGTCTTGCAGCCAGCTTAAAAAGGCTTCAAATTCCTCATAACGCATGCGCCCATAAAGTCGTCGTCCCAAGTGCCAGTCAGAGGTGTGCAGGATGGTGAGAGGGCTAGCAGCAGATACAGACATAATTGTACTTAGTGATGAATGAAAGACAGCGATTATTCTAGCAAGAATTGGCGGGCTTTGCTGTGGTTATAAACTTATCAGCAAAGCAAAGTAGAAAAGCATGAATGGCGATATTTAGTAGTAAATTAAACGATGGTAATTTGTTAAAAAAGAATGACTATTTAAAAAGGCTGATTATTAAGGCGCTTTATTAATAGCGCTAAGTAACAAATGAATGACACTAGAAAAGGTCAATATTTGGTAACATCCAAGCCGTCATTAATAAGGATATGTTATGCCGTTTATCAGATTATGCACATTGGTTTTGATTACCACCTCTTTGGCTGCTTGCAGTAGTTACGAGCCGTCCAACATGAATAATAAAACGACTGTGAGTCAAATCAAAGACAGCAACTCGTTTATCCATTCGATTAAACCGAGTCGTTCTGAAGCAATCATTGGCCAAGTGACTGGTATCATTTCGCAAGACAGAGAGCAGCAAAAAGTTACTATCGTGGATCAGGACGGACACGCTTATACAGCGTTCGTTAGCAAATCTAATTTTGGTCAGAACAATGCGAATCAAATGCAGAAATTGGCTATAGGCGATTATATAGAAGTGATGGGAGAGCAATCGACTTCACAATCAGGGGTAGATAATAAGCGCCAAATTACTGTCCGTGCGATGCCTTATGTTTTACGTAAAATTCTAATCGCTGACCATCAAGTAGACTGTGTCGGTGTTGCGCCACAATCATGCTTACTGACTAAGCTTGCTGAACAAGCCAACTCAGACTGGGAGTATCGATATAGTGCTATAGAAGGTTTTGATTATGAGCCTCATTATGAATACACATTGCTTATTAAGAATACGCCCGTTAGCAATCCACCTGCAGATGCATCGTCAGTTCATAGCAAACTTATAAAAGTACTTGAGAAGAAAAAAACTAAAACATAAGAGCTAAAAGAAGCCCTACCAATTTACTGCTAGGGCTTTTTAATACTGTTTGGAAGTTTAAAAATAAATTTAGCCAATAACTAACTGCTCCAAACTTTCATTCTCTTTTTGCTCGGCAAGATTAGCCACCATAGATAGTGCATGTGCTTGTTGGTGAGTGGAGTTATTAGATGTTAAGTCATCGTTAGGGGTAGCGGCCGTGCCACCGCGTAACCAGTTATTAGCCGTATCGCTAACGTTTTGATTGTGCTGCTGATTATGTAGATTATACCAAGCCAAGTCATGATGTAGCGCGACTACATCACCCATAATGAGTAATGCTGGCGTGGGAAGCTGGTTTTTCTCTTGTAATTCAACAATATCGGCAAGTGTACCTGTTAATACTTGCTGATTGGGCATACTGGCATTAGAGACGATAGCGATAGGCGTATCGGCAGAGCGTCCCGCTTCAATTAAACCTTCCGTTAAACGTGCTAGCGAATGCAGTCCCATATAGAAGACGACAGTCTCATCGGTATCCAAGAAGTTTTTAAAATTATTGTTGGGTGCGCCCGCCTTTAAAAATCCAGTAACAAAACGCACTGATTGCGAATGATCACGGTGGGTCAGCGGAATACCGGCATAGCTAGCGGCGGCATTGGCTGCGGTAATACCCGGCACCACTTGGTAAGGAATACCATGTGCGCGTAAGCTCTCAATCTCTTCTCCGCCACGCCCGAAAATAAACGGATCACCACCTTTTAGCCTTACCACACGGCGACCTTCTTTCGCGCTATTAACCAGTAGCTCATTAATGCCTAACTGCGCCACAGCATGGTTACTACGTTTTTTACCGACGAATACTTTGTCGGCATCGCGGCGGCACAAATCCAGCACTTGCGGTGAGACTAGTGCATCATAAAATACAATATCGGCTTGTTGCATGAGCCTTAATGCTTTAAACGTCAACAGTTCTGGATCACCAGGCCCTGCGCCGACGATATAAACCTCACCAACAGGTGACATAGGTTTGGCTGCTACAGTGCCGTGATTGATATCACATTGATTAGCATTAAACTCATCTACTGACACAGGTGCGGTTATTGATGCGGTTTGTATATCTGCCACATCAGAGTGCTGGCTGGTAGCGTTTTCTTTAGCAATTTGCGCCGCAGTGCTGTCTAAGTCCGCTTGCAATTGCGCTGCTGCTTTAATCTCATTGCCTGCAAACATCAGCTCGCTAACTTGACCTTCAAAGGCGCGCTCCCAAAACTGACGACGGCCAGTTAATGTCGGTATTTTGGCTTTGACTTCACCTCTAAACTCGCCAGCAAGTTTCGCCAGTTTGCCATAGCCTTGTGGGATCAACGTCTCTAGCCGTGCTCGTAATAAACGCGCCAACACCGGCGCTTTGCCGTTTGATGAGATACCAATCACAATCGGGTTACGATCAACGATGGCTGGGAAAATAAAGTCACATAAATGCGGCGTATCGACGACGTTTACCGGAATATTAAGCTCGCTTGCATCGGCATGAATTTGATGATTGAGTGTCTCATCGTCAGTGGCGGCGATGATAACACGCGAGCCTGTCATATAAGTTTTATTATAGTTCTCAAAAATCAACTTGTGCGGAACATCTGTTTTTGTATTGGTCAGTAGCGCTTGTAGCTCAGCGCAGATGCTTGGCGCAAGGACAGTGATACACGCGCCCGCACGGCTAAGCAAATCAGCTTTACGTAGCGCAACATCGCCGCCACCAACAATTAACACTTTACGACCTTCTAATTTAAAAAATAGCGGAAAGGTATTCATAGTATTACCAGTGATTCAATTTAATATATGCAGCTATTATGAATTATCACGGGCGATGGCTCATCTAGTGAATTGGCATTAGCATAGTCGTTTTTGAGATATTGAAGGTGGTTTTTGCTGAGAAAGGGAATAGCAGTATAAAATCATATAGTCGATTCACTTTAAAAAGAAAACCGTATTGCTGGTATAAATTTATTGAAGCTTCTGGTGGGCTTTGCTGCCAGTAAGCGAGAAAACTTTATACCAGCAGAATATTGTAACAATCTACGTATTTTATTTTGAACTTACTATAATGCACGAAAAGTCCCGCTTAACCCGATATAAACCGGTTAAGCGGGACTTTTTAGTATCACTTTTTATTAAATGATAAAGCTGTATTTGGCTACTACAACTGCGTATGCAAACCACATTCGCGGTGCTCTTCTACCTTAGTAGGATCGAAGTAATCAAACTCATTCGGTAGGCTGTGTTTTTCAAGATAAACATCCAAATCGCTATCTGTCTTATCAAATAACGGTGCGACTTTTAACACACCATCTTTAGATAGGCTCAGCACATCAAGACCTTGGCGGAATTCGGTTTGATCTTTGCGAATAGCGTTGAACCAAACGTCAGGCTTTAGCTCATCTAGTGCACGGCGGAACGGCTCAAGTTTTACCTGATCGGTAAACTCATCATGTAGTGGATTATCAATACCAGGAATACCTTCCATTGTCACGTCACGATGAGCGGCAGTTTGCTTAGGAATATAGGTGATCACATTTAAGTTTAAATCACGGATGACTTTATTAGCAAATTGGTAAGTCGCGTCAGTATTATAACCAGAATCTACCCACAATACGGTGATATCAGGACGCTGCTTGGCGACCAAATGCAAAATCGCTGATTCATAAGGGCGGAAGTTAGTGGTAATGATGGGGTTTTTCGCTTGGCTTAATGCCCATTCAACAATCTGCTCGGGTGACTTACCTTGCAAGTCTTTGTTGGCTTGATCGATATCTAGATTTGGGTGTAATTGGCTCATGATGCGTTCCTTAATAAGTGTTAATGTAAAAATAAGTAGAGTAAAAAGACATTAATATCAGTTCGTATGATTCATTATAAAATTAAGCACCTGCAAACATCGGTAATGCGCTGGCATCGCGCCCGTCGTAGCTGCTGGCAAGTGCGGTAAATGCTTGACTGATGTTAGAGATAGACTGCAGATCATGCTCGCTAATCACAAAACTATCAGCACCAGCGCGTAACAAATAAGCGATTTGATCTCGACCAAACTTGCCAGCCATGCGAATCTCGCCCTGATAGCCCATTTGGCGCAGGGTTTGCGCATAACTAAAGCCGCGCCCGTCGGTGAAGACAGGTACATGAATGACAATCAAATCTTGCTGTAATAAAAACTCTGACAAATTAACCAATGCATCAGTATCGTTATCTGATGTGATCCAAACACCGACACGGCTGGCATGTTCGGTTAACAGCTCATGCAACTGCTGTAATAGCCCACCAGCGAGCTTGCCTTTAGCATCTAATAAATCAGTGAGCGGCAGTACGATATCGAATTTTTCTTGTTTATGCAGTAGCTCAAGTAGCGATATATGGGTAAGTGCAATGCCATCTGGTAGCTCATTGGTGCTAAGCGCCAACCATGTATCATTTTGACTGGTATCAATGCCTTTGCTGTTTAATACATGATGATTACCCATAAACCTTCTCCTTAAAGGCGGCGATGCCAACGCGATCAACCAAGTCACCAAAGCCTTCTACATCGTTCTCATTGCTTACGCGCTGCTCTAGATAAACGTCCAATATCTTTTGTAGAGTAGTTGCCACGTCGTCAGCTGGCACGGCTTTACCTAAGATTTTACCGATTTTAGCATTATCACTAGAGTTGCCGCCAAGGCTGATTTGATACCAGTGCTCACCCTTTTTATCGACACCAAGGATACCGATATCACCAGTATGATGATGCGCACAAGCGTTCATGCAACCAGACATATTGAGGCGAATGTCACCCAAATCATAAAGGTAGTCGAGATCATCAAACTGTTTTTCGATTTGCTCGGCAATATTATGTGTAGTGGCATTGGCAAGCGAGCAAAAGTCCCAGCCTGGACAGACAATCATATCAGTTAAGGTATTGATATTAGCGCGGGCTAAATGTAGCTTCGACAGCTGCTGCCATAGCTCGTACAGATGATTGCTTTGCACATCAGCGAATACTAGATTTTGCTGATAGGTACCGCGCAATTCACTAAAGCTATATTTATCAGCAAGATCAGCGAGGGCATCCATTTGCGTCTCGCTTACATCGCCTGATGGCACGTAGATGCCGTCGACCAAACCTGCCTTTAGCGAAATCACCACCGCGCGATAGCCTGCGATTTTATGTGCGACAGTATTTTGCTGATACCAATTGGCAAAGTCTTTATCCGTATTAAGCTGCTGTTGTAGCTCAGACTGTACTTGTAACGCATCAAAGGTGACGTAATCAGGTTCCGTGAAAAAGCTACTGGCGGTTGCAAAGTTTGCATCGGTTAAAGTCAATGGACCGTCTTTTATATGCGCTTCCCATTCCGCATCGACCAGTTTAGCAAAGGCAGGGCCACCCATACTCTCAACCAATATCTTGATACGGGCTTTAAACTTGTTGTCGCGGCGACCGTGCAGGTTATAGACGCGCAAAATCGCATCTAAGTAGCTGAGCAGGTGTTGACGTGGTAAGAACTCATTAATAACCTTACCAATGACAGGCGTACGTCCAAGTCCGCCACCAACGATGACTTCAAAACCAAGCTCGCCTGCGTCATTGGTTTTTAAATGCAGTCCCACATCATGTACTTGCGTGGCAGCGCGGTCGTTGGCCGTACCAATAACGGCAATCTTAAATTTACGCGGTAAAAAAGCAAACTCAGGATGAAAGGTTGACCACTGGCGAATAATCTCGCAATAGGGACGCGGATCGGCAATTTCTTCTTGATGAATACCAGCATAAGGGTCCGTGGTGGTATTACGAATACAGTTACCCGACGTTTGGATCGAGTGCATTTGTACTGATGCTAGCTCCGCCAAAATATCTGGTACTTCTTCAAGTTTTGGCCAGTTCAGCTGCATATTGGTACGGGTAGTAAAGTGCCCGTAACCTTTGTCATATTTGCGGGTAATCTCAGCCAATTTACGCAACTGATAGGTAGCCAGCAGCCCGTAAGGGATAGCGATACGTAGCATCGGTGCATAACGTTGGATATAAAGACCGTTTTGCAGTCGTAGCGGTAAAAACTGCTCTTCTGGGAGCTCGCCTGCCAAAAATCGTTCAGTTTGGTCACGAAATTGCGCAACCCGTTCTTCTACTAAGGTTTGGTCAGCGTAGTTATATTGATACATGACGTAATCTCAATGTTATTTTTAAACGTAAAAGCAGCGACTAATAAGTTTTATTGCCAATCGCAAGGTAAACAATTCAGTTTTACATCATATAAGGTTGGCTCTCTAAACATAAATTCCTTTAAGACATATCCATATCCAAACACAGCATAAATTTTCATAACGAAAGTTAGGTAGCCTATGTTTAACAAATTCAACTTTCAATTTCCATAAATCGCCCATAATTGGCTATCCATTAGCAACTAACCGTTTATCGTTAAATTATCGCTTATTTATTTTCTTGATCATTCCTTGAGGTTTTAAAAAACACTATGACATCTATCAATGCTAATCAAAAACCATCAAAACTTGTCCCTCCACATGGTAGCGCTGAGCTTAAGCCGCTTTTATTAAATGATAGTGCGCGTAACCAAGCGTTAAAGTTTGCCAGTACCTTGCCAACCATTAACCTTAGCTCTCGTGAGCGCGGTGATTTGATTATGTTTGGTATTGGCGGCTTTACACCGTTAAATGGTTTTATGAATCAAGCGGATTGGCAGGGCGTGGTAGATAACATGCGTCTGCAAAGTGGTGACAATGCTGGCTTGTTTTGGCCAATTCCGATTACCTTGTCTGCACCTAAAGCGACCGCTGATAGCTTAAATGCAGGTGATAAAGTCGCATTGGTGGCGCAAGATGGTGAGATTATGGGCATCTTGACGGTGGAAGAGACTTATACCATCGATAAAGAGCATGAATGCCAAAAAGTTTTTACCACCACGGATCCAGAGCATCCTGGCGTTCAACAAGTATTGGATCAAGGTGAAGTTAATATCGCCGGTAGCGTCGAAGTCTTAAGTGAAGGCGAGTTCCCAACCTTATATCCAGAAATCTATAAAACACCAGCTGAAACGCGCGAGATTTTGGATGCTAAAGGCTGGCAAACGGTCGCTGCCTTCCAAACCCGTAATCCAATGCACCGCTCGCACGAATATCTCGCCAAGATTGCTATTGAGATATGTGATGGCGTACTGATACACTCGTTATTGGGCGCGTTGAAACCAGGCGATATCCCAGCAGACGTCCGTCAAGAAGCCATTAAAACTTTGATTGATAATTACTTTAGACAAGATACCGTTATTCAAGCTGGCTATCCATTAGATATGCGTTATGCTGGTCCACGTGAGGCATTACTGCATGCCGTATTCCGCCAAAACTATGGCTGTAGCCATCTGATTGTTGGTCGTGACCATGCGGGTGTTGGCGATTATTATGGTGCCTTTGATGCGCAGACTATTTTTGAGCATGTTGGTAAAGACGATTTGATTACCCAACCATTAAAAATTGGCTGGACGTTTTGGTGTAATGCTTGTAACGCTATGGCCTCTGATAAGACCTGCCCACATGAAGCGTCTGAGCATGTCAAAGTATCAGGGACTAAGCTGCGTAAAGCACTATCAGAGGACGAAGAAGTGCCAGACAACTTTAGTCGTCCTGAAGTACTAGAGATTTTACGTGATTATTATGCGGGTATTGCCCGTGAGGAACGTGCTGAAGTGAAGTTAGTCGGAGCTTCTGCGGTATAAGTTTTAAACATTGAATAATAAAAAAGGGTCAGATTTATCGTCTGACCCTTTTTTTACGTATTTTTCTCACCATTTCCCTAATACTAAAGCTTTTAATTCAGCTCTAGCTTACCTGCAAGCTTTTCATACTCTCCTACTAGTGAGCCGCCACCAGAACAAAAATAATTGAGCGCATATTTATCTTGGCTGTCGATAGTGAGCTTGTCCTCTTTAAATTGAAAAAAAGCCGTACTGTCATTGACCTTGCTTTGAAAAATGATACCGTGCGCGTCATCTTGACCCATAAAAGTCGCTTTACCATCAAAATAGCAACTGGGTTTTTTCACATCACTACGAGCGCGTACCTTAATATCAATTTGTCCCTCTTGTTCATCATCTGCTGCGCGCACCATGACACCAACCCAATCATAGTCTTGCGCGCGCTTAGCATAATCCTCAGAAGCGTAGCCCTTAGAAGCATAGTCTCCAACCACTGCTTGCACGGCAGGCGTAATAGTCGCTGTTGTTTGCTTTACGATGTTGCTGCCTGTACTGGTGGTCGTATTATTACAGCCGCTCAAGGCAAATAGAGCAGAAGTGGTTAATGAGAGTGCCGCAAAAAAATGAGAATAACGAGGTAGAGAAAGGGTCATTTAGGCGCCTTTTTTAAGTAAGTAATTGAGATGGCTAGTATGTCTGCAAAATAATAAAGTTTGATGGTTGTAAAATTAAGCCATTTAAACGGCATAGTTAAGGTATGTTGAATATTCAACGGATAATACAGCTTACATAAATACCAGTCTACTTAGTAAACAATACCGTAGCTTACTCAAAAGTGTCTGCTTATCACTATATCGCAAAAATACCCAATAAAAACAGCTGTTTTAGAATAACTAATAACATTACTTATGCCAAGTTAATCACTCGATAAGCGGATTCGTCACTAAGCATTTATCTTCTATGCTGCTAGCATATCTCTCATCATTCATAAAACCATATTCATCAAATCATGTTCAAGACATTATAGCCTTTAACTGGGCGATCAATATTTTGAAGCAACGATCCTATCAATATTATCGAGAGTATTTATGCAACCGACTCACAAGAGGTTTCACAAGCTTAGCTTGGCTAGTGTCCAGTTACTTATTGAGCGTAAAAATATGAGAGCACACGTATCTAATGTCAGATTAAATATTGGTGGCGTGCTTGCAGTTGCAATATTAATGACTGGCTGTAGCCCCACTGAAGCGACTCAAAACGAGGCACAGAAAAAAGCAGATGGGTCAAAAGATATCGAGATACTTAACGTCTCTTACGATGTGTCGCGCGATTTTTATAAAGACTACAACACCTTATTCGCTAAGGGTTATCAAAAAGAGCATCCCGATAGCAAAGTTAGTATCAATCAATCACATGGTGGCTCAAGCAAGCAAGCATTGTCGGTCGCTAATGGTTTACAAGCGGATGTGGTGACCTTTAATCAAGAAAGTGATATGAATTTGCTGGTCGAAAAAGGCTTGGTTGCCGCTAATTGGCAGCAAGCGCTACCAAATAAGGCTGTTCCTTATACCAGCACCATGGTGTTATTGGTACGCAGTGGCAACCCAAAGGGCATTAAAGACTGGCAAGATTTGGCACGTAGTGACATCGGTGTGGTCATACCCAACCCAAAAACCAGTGGCACCGCGCGTTACGCCTTTTTGGGTGCTTATGGCTATGGACTGCATCATTTTAAAGAAAATGTTGCAGCTTCTACCAAAACAGATGCCTTTATTAAAAAGCTACTGGCAAACGTCGTCACTTATGACAATGGCGCGCGCGCAGCAACGACCAGCTTTACTCAGCGCGGTCTAGGCGATGTGCTCATTACGACCGAAAACGAAGCGCATTTGGCCGCCAAGCAATTTGCCAAAGGAAAAGTCGACATCGTTTATCCAAGCTATTCAGTGTTGATTGCCAATCCTGTTGCTGTGGTGACCGGAGTGACAGATAAAGCAGGTAAAACAGCAGCAGCAAATACATATCTTAAAGGCTTATGGGACAAGCCTGCACAGGAACTGATGGCACAGATGTATATGCGCCCTAGTAATGAGCAAGTGCTTACTGCCCACAAGGACACCTTGCTTGATATTGAGACGTTTGAGCCAGTAGCAGTATTTGGTCCTTGGACGCAGATTATGGAGACATTCTTTGTTGATGGTAGTCGCTTTGATGCGTTGGCAAGTGCGAAATAAAAACAGGATGATCAATTACTATCTTACTTTCGACTGACTATTGGCGAATGATGCAAGCAATCGGTCATTCGCTTATAAAAATATAAGGCTTATCAAACGCTCGTTATATTAAGTACTTGATAAGCCTATATTTTTACATCTTATATTCCATTTTGGCAATAACATACGCATATTCGTCATTAAACATAATAAGCCTACGCTGTTAGCATACCTGCATTACTTAACTTATCTCATTTGAGGCAGCCATGACATCATATACAGCAGGTTATAAAAACAAAACGATTAGCGTCCTAAGTATCGCCGGCGTGGCGCTCACTTTGGGTATGACAGGCTGTAGCAATAGCGAAAAGACTGAGCCAACTGCCAAAGTAGAGGGCGAGCCAGCTGCTGCCGCTGAAAATATTGAGCTATTAAACGTTTCTTACGATGTGGCACGCGATTTTTACAAAGGCTACAACCCTTTATTTATTGAACACTATAAAGCTGAAAACCCAAACAGTAATATCAGCGTTAATCAGTCGCATGGTGGCTCAAGCAAACAAGCATTATCGGTTGCTAATGGCTTACAAGCAGACGTAGCGACTATGAACCAAGGCTCAGATATTGAGCTCCTTCAGAAGAAAGGTTTGGTTGAAGCAGATTGGGAAAGCAAGTTCCCAGATAACGCCGTACCTTTTACCAGCACCATCGTATTTTTAGTGCGTAAAGACAATCCAAAAAATATCAAAGACTGGGAAGACTTAACCAAGTCGGGCGTTGAGATTGTCATGGCCAACCCGAAAGTAACTGGTAATGGCCGTTATGCCTTCCTAGGCGCTTATGGTTATGGTTTGAATGCGTTTAATAAAGACGAAGCCAAAACGAAAAGCTATGTAAAAGATGTCCTTAAAAATGTCAAAGTTTACGAGAGTGGCGGACGCGCAGCAACGACGACCTTTGTTCAACGCGGTATCGGTGATGTGCTAGTTACTTTTGAGAATGAAGCCAATCTTGCAGCTACTGATTTTGGCGCTGGTAAAGTCGATATCGTTTATCCTAAATACTCGATTAAGTCTGAAAGTCCGGTGGCTATCGTAAAAACCGTTACCGATAAAAAAGGCACCACTGCTGCTGCAAAAGCCTATCTTGATTACCTATGGAGCGAGCCCGCTCAACAATTGGCCGCTGACTTGTACTTACGTCCAAGCGTGAAAAGTGTTCTTGATAAAAACGGTGATAAATTACCACCAATTGAGACTTTCCGTCCGAATGATACCTTTGGCTCATGGGATGAGATCATGGGTAACTTCTTCAGTGACGGCGGTGTGTTCGATCAGTTAGCCGTTAACGCGCCAAAGTAACTTTTAATAAAGCAATCCTTAAAACATTAGCTCTTAAGACATTGACTCTTAAAATATAATGAGCTTAGAGAGACCTTAACTTAGAAAGATAATCAACCTTATCATTCGATAATAGAGCACACAATATAAAGGACATGGCCACTCGTGCTATGTCCTTTATACCATAAGCATACTAATAACAAACTTGAAATAAATGGTCTTAACGATAAGCACCATTAGATAGGCAATAGGACATTATTATGAGTGCAACAACCTCTTCTGCCAATAAACCTAGTCACAAGAAGGGCTGGCTGACACGCTTGCGCCAACGTAATGTGCTACCAGGTTTTGGGCTAAGTATGGGAATCACCGTCTTTAGCTTATCGTTATTGGTGGTCTTGCCGTTTGCGATGATGGCTTATACCACCACCCAAATGGGCTGGACAGGATTTTGGACAACCATCAGTCAGCCTCAGGTCGCAGCCGCCATCAAGTTGACGTTATGGATGTCGTTTTTAGCGATGTTGACCAATATGGTGTTTGGTACCTTGGTCGCTTGGGTGTTGGTCCGTTATGAGTTTTGGGGCAAATCTCTCATTAATGCCTTGGTTGATTTACCGTTTGCGCTACCTACTGCGGTGACCGGTATATCCCTTGCGACGCTTTATGCTCCTAACGGCTTAATAGGGCAGTGGTTTGAGAAAATTGGGATTCAAGTAGCATTTACCCCGATCGGTATTTGGCTGGCGTTAGTTGTCGTGAGTTTTCCGTTTATTGTGCGCGCGGTGCAGCCCGTATTAGCAGAGTTATCGGTTGAATTTGAAGAGGCAGCTGCGGTACTGGGAGCCAATCGATTTACTACCTTTCGCAAAGTCATTTTACCAGAGCTACTACCTGCACTACTGATGGGCGCTGGCATGATGTTTGCCCGTGCCACTGGCGAGTATGGTTCCGTTATTTTTATCGCCGGTAATATACCAATGGAATCTGAGATTTTACCCATTATTATTATCAGTAAACTTGAGCAATTCGATATCCAAGGCGCATCGGCTGTGGCGTTATTTATGCTGCTGATCTCATTTGTGATTTTATTAACGATTAATATAGTGCAGTGGAAACTGTCACGCCGCGTAGGAGCTCGCTAAGATGCAAATAGCCAATAGCTACGACTATCAAAGCAATCCTGCGACCAGAGATAAGCCATGGATTAGACGCATCTTTATTACTATTGCCGTTTTATTTATGATTATCATGTTGGTATTTCCACTACTTGCCGTATTTTACGAAGCGCTTAAAAATGGTTGGGAATTGTATATTGCTTCTCTTATTGAGCCTGAAGCGCTACAAGCGATTAAGCTGACTCTGATTACTGCTGCCATTGTCGTACCGATTAATATGGTGATGGGTATAGCCATTGCATGGCTGGTGACACGTTATCAATTTAAAGGCAAACAGCTGGTCACCACGTTACTTGATTTACCATTTTCGGTATCACCGGTGGTTGCAGGCTTGATGTTCATTCTGTTATTTGGTCTTAACTCTCCTATCGGTGGCTGGCTTGAGAGTATGGGAATACAAATTATTTTTGCGGTTCCTGGTATTATTTTAGCTACCTTGTTTGTTACCTTTCCCTTTGTCGCCCGTGAGCTGATACCCTTGATGCAAACTCAAGGTGATTCTGAAGAGCAAGCGGCGTTGACCTTGGGCGCTAGCGGTTGGCAAACGTTTTGGCATATTACCTTACCCAATATTAAGTGGGCATTGTTATATGGTTTGATTTTGACCAATGCACGGGCAATGGGTGAATTTGGTGCCGTCAGTGTCGTCTCTGGTCATATTCGCGGCGAAACCAACACCATGCCACTATTGGTTGAGATTGCCTATAACGATTATAACTTTACCGCCGCCTTTGCCTTATCTAGCCTGCTTGCTGCCTTAGCTATGGTTACCTTGCTAGTTCAACAAGTGATGACTAAGCTACAAGATCGTAAGTTTGCTAAGTCTGAGCGGCTGGTAAGCGCCCCTGAATTGCCTGTTAGTGCGAATGCTACGGTTGATAAAGATTAAAAACAGTACTGAGTAATAGCTATGTTATTAGCCAATTGCCCCATAATAAAAGATACAACATAAGACATTATAAGAGATACTGCTATGAGCATCGAGATTAGGAACGTTAATAAAAAATTTGGTGATTTTACTGCCCTAAACGACATTAATATCACTGTCCCGACAGGTAAGCTAACTACCTTACTTGGGCCTTCAGGCTGTGGTAAAACCACCTTACTACGGATTATTGCTGGTCTTGAGTATGCAGACTCAGGACAAATATTATTCGATGAGTTAGATGTCACCAATACGCCAGTACAAAAACGCCATATTGGCTTTATGTTTCAGCACTATGCGCTGTTTCGCCATAAAAATATCGCTGATAATGTAGGCTTTGGCCTGACCTTGTTGCCAAAGAACGAGCGTCCCAGTAAAGCAGATATTAATAAACGCGTCGCTGAGCTGCTCGACCTAGTACAACTGCCACAATTGGCAAATGCTTACCCGCATCAGTTGTCAGGTGGACAGCGTCAGCGGATTGCGCTGGCGCGCGCTTTAGCTGTGAAGCCAAAGTTATTGTTATTGGATGAGCCGTTTGGTGCGCTAGATGCTAAGGTACGTAAAGAGCTGCGCACGTGGCTAAAAAACATCCATCATGAGCTTGGTATCACCAGCATCATGGTCACCCATGACCAAGAAGAGGCGCGGGCAGTATCTGATGAGATTGTGGTCATGAACCATGGTCGCGTCGAGCAGGTAGGGACGTCAGAGGAGCTGATTCACCAGCCAGCCAATGCGTTTGTCAGTGACTTTTTGGACTTGGTATAGTCATTTTAAGATAAAAAACAGTCGACCATAAAAAAAGACCTAATCATGATTAGGTCTTTTTTTATGGTCGAATTAACCTAGGTTTTTCTTGATAGAGTCTGTCTAATCAAGGTTTCTAATGCCTACGACATGGAAGTAGGTTTTTGCACATTAATATCTTTGGTTGATATCTGCTGATAAGTAATATCTAAGATATCTTGGCACCACTCTGGCAAATCGTCTGCCACTTCATACCACATCCACGTTCCATCACGAACGCAGCTTAAAATACCCAATTTTTTCAAGTGATTGAGATGGCGCGATATGGTTGGCTGTGGTTGATCAAGTATTTCTACCAGCTCACCAACGCAGCGCGATTCTTTATTAAATAAGATTTGAAAAATCTTTAAGCGCGTTGGGTCAGATAATACTTTAAACAACTCAAGTGGTTGTATCATAGAATTATTATTAGACATAGAACAATTCCAATATATGTTTAGTTGATAGGGGGACAATATAACAGCAGTTAGCTACAAAATCGATTAAAAAATGACCATATTTACAGTTCGTCGCCATTTTACTACCTTTGATACTTTATAGTTACAGTTAGCAGTATATTCAGTTACGTGAATTAAATAAGCGCAATATAACGTGGCGGTCATAATTAACATGACTGACAAATATTTTAAATACTATTGTAAATGGTAATAATTATCGTTATTATAACGAATAACAAGTTAGTCATTCACGTAGGAGTCCGCATATGTACGTATGTATCTGTAACGATGTCAAAGAAAAGCAAATCAAAGCCGCCATTGCTTCGGGCATTGATACGTTAGATGGTCTAAAAGATACTCTAGATGTGGCAACTTGCTGCGGCTGCTGTGAGCCTATGGTAAATGACTATCTTGATGCACACCACGCCAAACTCGATGTATTGGCTTACGCAGTTTAAGCCGTATCTACTAAGATATTCCCTACTATAATAGTTATATCTAATAACTATATCTATGCACCTCGATGTAACAGCAATGTATTCAGTATTTTGTGCATACCTTTTATTTATTATACCTAAAGGGTAGATTGCCAGCGTCCATATAACTTCACTTATACACCTGCATTCATGCTATCGATTGATCCATATTGAGTCTTATTATTGATTACTGTCGGGCAATGGCAACAGTCGTTCATTATGATTCTCAATTCGCATCTTATTCTCAGTTCATATCATTACAAGCTATACGCGTCCGTATGTTACTATATCTATCTGTCTTTGTAAGACGTTTTGTTGAATTAATCTTTACTGATTGGTTTACCGATAGTGCTTTCTATATATGTAATATTATGAATTTAATCTGCAGATAACTATAAATACAGGAGTATATGTGATGATAGGCAGCCCGAAAGTGATTGACTATTTAAACTTTTTGTTAGGTGGTGAGCTTGCGGCTCGTGATCAGTATTTCATTCATTCTGAGATGTATGCGGAATGGCATTACGGCAAATTATACGATCGTATCAGCCATGAAATGCAAGACGAAACCATGCATGCACAAGCTATCATCCGCCGTATATTGATGCTGAGTGGCACGCCAAAAATGAAAGTCAATGACATTCATATTGGTAGTACGGTTCCAGAAATGCTGCAGCTCGACCTTAACCTTGAATATGAAGTACAACAACATCTTAAAGACGGTATTGCTATCTGCGAAGCAGAGCATGACTATGTGACGCGTGAGATGTTGGTCGAGCAGCTCAAAGATACAGAAGAAGATCATGCACATTGGCTTGAGCAACAGTTGCGATTGATTGATATGATTGGTCTGCAAAATTATTTACAAAGTCAGATGGCTGATGTGTCTCCCAATCTTATTTAATATCATAATGGATATGAATAGCCACAAGGTTTAGCTTAAACAAAATAAGTAAGGAGAGAGGTCATGAAAGGGAGTAAAGAGGTTATCCGTGCACTAAACAAGGTGCTTGGACAGTCATTAATAGCGATCAATCAATATTTTTTGCATGCTCGTATCGCTAGACACTGGGGCTTAGAGTCGCTAAATAAAAGTTTCTATAAACAGTCTATTGCGGAGATGAAATGGTCTGATGATCTGATTGCACGGATTTTATTGCTAGGTGGTTTACCGAATTTGCAAGATTATGGCAAGATGTTCATCGCTGAAGATGTACCTGAAATGATTGACTGCAATTTACGCTTAGAGAAACAAAAATTCGCCATCATTACCGATGCGATTACCTTATGTGAGACGCAGCAGGATTATGTATCGCGTCAGCTACTTGTTATTTTAAAAGATGGTAATGAAGAATATCAAGACTGGTTAGAGACGCAAGAAGACTTAATGAAAGACGTTGGTATTGAAAACTATATCCAATCTCAAATGGATGACGATAAAGCGCCTTAGATTATTCATGTTGGTGTCATTAACCATCATTTAATCGCAAAAAGCCAGCGTGTATCTTGGTCTTCAACCAATGACACGCTGGCTTTTTTAGGTCCGAACTTTAAGAATGTTGCTGTATAGTCAGCTTAAGATAAAAGAGACGCTCTCGAAATAGCGCCCTACAATACATCAATATAAGCCGCGACCATCCTCAGGCTTTAGGCGTAAAAAGTATAATCCGGACAGGATAGTCAAAATACCCAGTATCCAATACGTGGTTTGAAAGGCAGCCAACGTATCGAGCTGCAGGCGCTCACGCAATAGGTTAAGCAGCGCCGCCCCAAAGGCAATACCGAAGCTGATGGCCAGTTGCTGATTGACAGCCATCAAACTATTACCACTACTGGTTTGCGTGCCTTCTAAGTCACCGATGGTAATCGTATTCATCGCGCTAAACTGCATGGAATTACAAGCGCCCATCACAGTCAAAATAGGGATAAACCAAATCCATTGTGATGAATCGCTAAATTGCGCCAATACAATGATTAGCACACCCATCAAAAAGGTATTGTAGACAAGAACCGTGCGATAACTATAACGCTGGATAATCTTACTGACCCACGGTTTAATACCTATCGCACCGACCGCAATAGGAGCGAGCAGCCAACCTGCTCGTGAGGGGGAGTACTCAAACACCACTTGTAATAATAATGGCAATAAAAATGGCACCGCGCTGATGCCTAACCGTGTAAATAAATTACCGGTAATACCAATGCGAAAGGTGCGAATACTGAATAGACTCAACGGAAACAGCGGTGCTGAGCGACGTTTGGCGTGCCACACATACACGCCTATCAATAGACTTGCCAGCAATCCAAGCATGAGTCCATAAAATCCGCGACCCGTCTGCGAACCAAACTCCACAGCGAGGGTAAAACCACACGCAGCGGCAGCAAACAATAAAAAACCTGTCCAATCTAGACGTTTGGTATCCTCAAATAAAGCAGGCACTAGCTTTTTACCCATGATAAAGCCAAAAATACCCATTGGGATGTTGATTAAAAATATCCAATGCCAACTGGTGTACTGAACGATATAACCACCCAATACTGGTCCGACCAGCGGTGCAACCAATGCGGGTATCACTGCAAAGTTCATGACGGTTAAGAGCTTATTGCGCGGATAAGATTTGACCAATATCAACCGCGCAACAGGTGTCATCATTGCGCCGCCGATACCTTGTACAATACGTGAGCCTATCAAAAGGTTTAAGGTAGGAGAGGCGGCACATAATAGTGAGCCAATACAAAAGATAATGATCGCTGACAAAAACACTCGCCGTGTGCCATATTTATCCGCTAAAAACCCGCTAATGGGAATAAAAATAGCCAAGGTAAGCGCATAACTGATGACAGCCCACTGCATTTTGAGCGGTGATTCGCCCAGTGCTTGCGCCATTTGTGGTAATGAGGTATTAAGGATGGTGGCATCCAAAATCTGCATAAATAATGCCACCGCTAGTACATAGGGTAGGTATTTCGCTTGAACAGGAGAGAGGAGTGAAGTGGGAGTAGTAGCAGTTGGATTAGTCACGTTTTCTTAGTTGCTCATCAAGGTGTTGGACGATAATATCAGGATCTTTAATCCACGCTCCATGTGGATTGCCTTTTATATGTTCGGGTAGTTTGACAGAAATCAAGGTCGAGTCGGCACACAGTTTGGCAAGGTTTTGCGTAGATTTGTAAGGGGCATAGTCATCGCCCTCGATATAGAAGTAGATACCACGGCCACTACCCGCGTTTTTGCTTGCCTGCAAATCCGCCTGAATAAAGTCGTAGCGGCCAGTTAATGCGGTATGGCACCAGTCATTCATCACGCCTTTAGGTTCGCGATCACCAAAGCTAATCTTATAGCCTGGAAAATAGCCATAGATAGCGAGCATAGGTTTAAAGAGAGCCACAGCGCGTAGGATATTTAACTTGCCAGCAGCCCCTTGCCAGTTTTTATAATGCAGATTGCCCGTAGCGACCCCAATCACTGGCACGTCATGCAGCGCACTATAAATCGTCGCCATATGGCCCCCTAAGCTATGACCAAACAAGTAGGTGTCTTTATGCTCTGAGAGCTCAAGCAACTGGGGGATAAAGTTGTCGATAATATCTTGATAGTTATAGTCGACGCTTCGATCAACTTGCGGGGTGTTTTCACCACAACAAGGGTAGTCAGCCGCGATGACGGTATAGCCTTTAGCGACTAATTCCATAAACAACTTACTGTATTTACGTAGAGGTACGCCAATAGCGGTCAGAAATACTAAGGTAGTGTGTTGGTCATCTGCCGGTGCGGGCGTATGAGTGTGCACGTTTACCGTATATTGCCCTTTAAATTTAAAAGTCGTCATTGTGCTTATCCTCTATGATTATAGTAGTCATTCTTATAGATGTTATCGTCGTCATTATTTTAGTTGTATTAGGGCATGTACTAGCTTTATTAAATAGCTACTAAAAAACAATCGTAGCCATCTTGATAGCCATTATCCATAGCGTTGCACAAGAGAGTATATAGACAATAAAGCGGTGCATAACTTGGTTATAACTGCACTGAATTACACTATGAACCGCCCGCAAAATCACAAACGCCCATGCCGCCTGATAGAGCCAGTTTGTTAGCGTCATGTCTTGAATTCTCAGCAACTCGGCTGATAGACAGATGACATAAAATAATACCGGCATCTCAAATAGGTTCTGCAAGTTATAAGCGGGTAAGTTGACGGATTCAGGCAATAGAGCCGTCAGCTTAGCAGGGGTGCGAATCGACTGAGGGTCGATACCTTCTGTTTGCAAATACCGCAAGCGTTTAATATACATCCAGCCCCACACACCAGCGGTCACCCCCATCATTCCTACTATAGGTTGAATAAAGCTGGGTTGTATGAAATTTGCCATGATAATCCCTTACCTTAAAGTTGTCCTGCAGTATAAAAACTTATGGTCCACTTCGCATTGATATATATCAAGAGGAGGGTTTTTGATGGCGAACTCGGCTTAAGGTTTCGGGGGTAATACCAAGGTAAGAAGCCACTTGCATACTGGGCATATCATCGACAATCTTGCTCGGCATAGTGTTCTTAAAGCACTGATAACGCTGAGCAGCTGTTTTTAATTGAATCATCCGCAGTCGCTCCTCAATAGATTTGTAGTGCCGTAGAGCAATCTCAAGCTGAATAATTTGTCCCCAGTTTACTTTTAGTGATTGTAATTGAAGACTGGCTGGATGATTGGGCTGGCTAGCCATTAGATAGGAGAGCGGCAGCCAGTAACCCTCACACCCTGTTATACATTGAGCCGTTTCCGTTGCTATACAGTCTTTACCAAATCGCCAATGGTCAATAGCCGCGTAGAAAGGTAAGATGATTGACGCATCGCATAAGAAACGTAGATTAACCTCATGATGTGATTGGATATCGAAGACCCTTACCAACCCTGAGCTTAAGACCAATATTTTATGCACATGTTGGCCGCTATGGTAGATATTGTCTCCCTTAGCAAATTGCACAGGCACTAAGTTAGTTAGGTCTGCCAATAAATCGCTAAGTTGTGCTGGTGGATACTGTGGTAACAACGTGGCTAATAAGTCGAGCATTCGTTTCTCCGCAATGGGCTAATAGATGAAGTAACTTTTATTATTTTATGGTCATAACTTTACTTTCATTTAAATATTGTACACCTCGTAAAATCACTAATTGATGACTTTGAATCGCTAGCTTATTATAAAAACACCTCTAAACCTCTAAATAAACACATTTAAGCCTAAAAGGATTTCTCTATGAGCCATACAACTGATAACAATAATGACAACAACGAATCATATACGCCACCAAAAGTTTGGATCCAAGATAAAGAGAACGGTGGTAAGTTCTCTAGTATCAATCGTCCCACCGCCGGCGCGCGCCATAACAAAGAGCTGCCAGTAGGCGATGCACCGTTACAACTATATTCACTGAATACCCCAAACGGAGTTAAAGCAAATATTCTATTAGAAGAGTTGGCTGAGCTTGGTATCAAAGAAGCCGCTTATGATGCTTATAAAATTGATATCTCGGAAGGCGATCAATTTGGCTCAGGCTTCGTCGCCATAAACCCTAACTCAAAGATTCCTGCGCTAGTCGATTATTCTGGAGAGACGCCTATCAAGTTGTTCGAGTCGGGCGCTATTTTGATGTACTTGGCAGAGAAGTTTGAAAAGTTTATTCCTATTGAATCAGGTCAGCCTCGTGCTAACTGTCTGTCTTGGGTGATGTGGCAGATGGGTAGTGCGCCATATTTAGGCGGCGGTTTTGGTCATTTTTACGCTTACGCTCCTGAACCAATGGAATATCCTATTAATCGATTTACCATGGAGGTTAAACGCCAGCTTGACGTCCTTGACCGCCACCTAAAAGACAATGAATACCTGTGTGGTAATAACGAGTCTGATTATAATATTGCCGATATCATTATTTGGGCATGGTATGGCCAACTGGTACTTGGCAAGCTCTATGATGCTGCTGAATTCTTACAAGTTGATGACTATAAAAACGTGCAGCGTTGGGCGGAAAAAATAGCCGAACGTCCAGCAGTCAAACGCGCAGTAGACTTAGTGCTTGAGCCAATTGTCTAGTCTAATCCATACTGTCTATAGAATAGTATTAGCTCAGTATGATAGCCAAGCAATATCGTAAACAGCTGAACGATAGAAGCATAAGATTGAAAATAAAAAAGGTTAATAAGGAATTCTCTTATTAATCTTTTTTGTATTTAACGTATTCATAATTCCATATACATATATGGATATATTCAAATAGAGCTGTACTTCAATATTTACATAATGGTACATTAGTACAACAGATAGAAACATTGATACGTTAAGATAGCAGTCACCGCCTTAATAGGCCGGTGTTTATATTTCTTCTATTAATGAGTAAAAGTTATGAAGAATAATAATAAGCTTAAGGGTCGACCATTACTGTTATTGAGTAAGATTGGTCAGAGCGATATTGAAAAAACTCAATATTCAAACAATACTTCTTATTTTAAAAGAAATGCTATAAAAATTAAAAAGACATCAGTATTCATGCCAAAGAAAATATTATTACCCATATTTGCAGCAATCAGCACCGCTTTATTTAGCGCTACGAGTATTGCTGGCACGCCCGTTGATTTTAGCAGCCAAGATTGGCAAGTCGCTTGTGATAATACCCGTACTTGCCGGCTGGCAGGCTATCAAGCAGATAGCAATAGCGAGCTACCTGTTTCTTTATTATTAGTACGCCGTGCAGGTGCCAATGCGACGATCGACGGTCAGGTTAAACTTGGCGGTGCTAAAGAAAGCTCTGCCAAGGCATTGATGCAATTGGGCAATCGCCACCGGATATCGTTGTTTATTAATAATGTAGATCACGGAGAAACCAGACCTTTTTCAGCTGCAGCAGGTTATGCGGAGCTTACGTCGGCGCAAGTAACGGCGCTGTTAGAAGCACTGACCAAATCGAGCAAGATTGAGCTAGTCATTCGCAATACGCGCTGGCAGTTATCTGATAAGGGTGCAAATGCAGTCATGCTCAAAGCCGATGAAGCACAGGGTCGAGTAGGTACGGCAAGCGCCTTTATTCGTGACAGCATCACCAAGTCTAATAGTAATGTCTTAGCACCAAAGGCTATACCATCGATACGGATGGTCATGCCTGACCCTAAAGCCACTTCTAGCAGTAAGAAAAAATTCGCTATGCGCGCTTCTCAATTATCCAAACTTATGAAAAGTACTATAAGCGATGTAGATACTGACTGCCCAAACTTATCTGATAAATCACCATGGCGCGTCAGTCGCCTAAATAGCAGACAATTACTCGCACAACATGACTGCTGGACAGGCGCTTATAATATCGGCATAGGTGTCTGGGTGCTCAATGACAGTGAACCTTACAAGCCCACATTAGTGACGACTGGTGCAACAGATTATAATAGCGGCAAAATAACTTCAGTACAAAAGGGTCGTGGTATTGGTGACTGCCTGTCCAAAACTGAGTGGTTATGGACCGGCAAAAACTTTGAAAAAAGCCATGAAAGCACTACTGGACTATGCCGCATGATTGCAGCGGGCGGTGCGTGGCAACTGCCAACTCATGTTACTGAAGTTAAAATATCGCGTTAATGCTAAATTTGTTTAATAAATCAAATTTAGTGTCTGTTATTAGTCATATAAGGCTTCATACACCTTGTTTTATGACTTATTTTAATAAAAACAGCAAAATAGCTACTGATTACAGTTTTGTTGTGCTATACTGCGTCGCCACGTTAGCTTAGACTAATGTGAATTATGAGATTGATAACATCGCCTGCGATTTTGGGTCTAGGATGACCGAAAGTAATTGTTGCCGATGATTTTGTGTACTTAAATAATCCTATTATTTTTGACTCATATCTTATCTACGGACCCTTGTAGGGGCTAGATTGGTTGTTATTTACCTTTATCTGCTTTGGACAAAGCATTGATATTGAGTTTTTAGCAGACAAAGATGAGACACTCGGCACTACCACCAAAATACGTCAGACAGCACGAACGCCTTTATACTATTGACAAGCCTTATGGGTTTGGCATGCAATTATCAACATTTTGATAATAAGTGTATATCGGCAGCGTGATGAACGGTTATCAGTGGTATGCATCAAGTTTGCTGAATTTACAGCAGCTTATACTTACCAAGGATCTTCATGACTGACATCTTATCTGCAATCGCTGCTGAAAACGGCATCATCGAAACTACTAACACCCCAAATACTAATAATGAAGCGGCTACAACTGACGCTACCGATGAAAATCAAGTTACTTTTACTGACTTAAACATTGCCAAGCCGATTCTTACCGCGCTTGAGCGTAGTGGCTATACCAATCCAACTCCTATTCAAGCACAAGCGATCCCTTTTGCATTAGAAGGCCGTGACCTTTTATTGTCTGCGCAAACGGGTAGTGGTAAAACTGCTGCTTTCGTCATCCCAGTACTTGATCGCCTAAGCCGTGCGACTAGCTTCGACAAATTGACCAAAGCCCTTATCCTAACGCCAACGCGTGAACTTGCTCAGCAAGTACATGATAGCGTACGTACCTATTCTAAAGATATGCGCGGTCTATTTTGTGTACCATTAGTTGGCGGCGCACCATACAACGGTCAGATTACTGCTTTGAAAAAAGGCGTACAAGTTATCGTTGCAACACCTGGTCGTCTACTTGACCATATCAATGCAGGTCGCGTTGACTTATCAAGCCTTGAAATACTAGTACTTGACGAAGCTGACCGTATGCTAGATATGGGTTTTGCTGACGATATCAGTGATATCCTACGTGCAGCACCGACTGATCGTCAAACCATTATGTGTTCAGCAACTTGGGATGGCCCAGTAGGAAAAATCGCTGCCAGCTTCACGAAAAACCCTGAGCGTGTATCTATTAAAGTTGAATCAGCACACATCGAAGAAAAAGTATATTACTGTGATGATTTTGATCACAAAAACCGTTTACTTGATAAAATCGTTTGCCACAAAGACATGGAACAAATCATTATCTTTGCTGCCACCAAACGTAGCACTGAAAAACTAGCAAAACAGCTACAAGAAGACGGTCATAAAGCAAGCTTCCTACATGGTGACTTACCACAAAGCAAGCGTAACCGCATTGTTCAAGACTTACGTAATGGTAAATGCAAAATCTTAGTTGCAACTGACGTTGCTGCTCGTGGTCTAGACGTGCCAGCTCTATCACACGTCATCAACTATGACTTACCACGTCAAACGGAAGATTACGTTCACCGTATCGGTCGTTGTGGCCGTGCCGGTCGTACTGGTGTTGCTATCAGCCTATGTAGCATGGATGATCGCCCACAGCTTAATGCTATCAATCGTTATTTAGATCGCAAAATGGAAGTATCTGTTATCGAAGGCATGGAGCCTAAGAAAACGTACGTTCCTAGCGAAAATAAAGGCAGTCCTCGCGGTCGTGGCCGTGGTCGCTCTAATGGCGGCGGTAATGGTCAAGGTCGTGGTCGTTCAGCGGGCGGTTATGCTGGCGCTGGCAAGCCTAGTGGTCAAGGTCGTGGTCGCCCATCAGGTGATAGCAGCACTGGCACTGGTCAACGCGCAAGCAATGACAGCGGTTATCAAGGTAAGCCACGTGATTCATCTGGCAAGCCAAATGAGCGTTCAGGTGGCAAGCCGTATCAAGGCAAGCGCACTGGTGCTCCTAGCCGTGGTGATGGCGCAAGCGCTCCACGTGGTGATCGCGCAGCAACGGGTCGTGGTCGTCCAAGTGGCAGCCAAGGTCGTCCAGCTGGTCGCTCTGACAGCCGTGGTCAAGGTCGTCCAAACGGCGGCAACCGTGGTAACAACTCGTAATAGTCTTATATTTAACGATTAGCAGGTATTTTAATAAATATATTGGTTTAATCGTATAAATAAAAGATAATGCATTAAAAAGCCAGATACTTGTTATCTGGCTTTTTTGTGTTTAATGGTTTGATATTGATTGCCAGGTAGAAGATGTGACTGAGGTGTATGCAAGTACTTAGGATAATCTGAATTATTTAAACGAGGTAAAAAAACTTAGCCTTGTACTCGATAGTTGCTTGCGCGTCTTTTTTGCCTTGTCTATACTGACAAGCTTTTATTCATCGTGTGCTGCGGAGCCAGTTGATGCCCGATATTTCTCATTTAGCAATTGATAGTTTGCCCTTAGCGTTTGGCATCATTATGGCGATTATCGGTTTGGTGTTTTATACCCAAGCATTGCCCGGCAAATTTTGGCAACGTTTTTATGCAGTTCTACCGGGTATCGTGCTGTGCTGCTTTATACCTGCGACGCTAAACAGCTTAGGTGTCTTCGCTGATGGTATCGGTTCGCAGATTTATGGTTTTACCGCGACTTATCTGCTGCCAGCCAGTTTACTGCTGATGACGTTATCGATGGATGTGCCAAAGATACTGGGCTTGGGCTGGAAAGCGATTGCAATGTTCTTTGCTGCTAGTGTCGCTATTGTCATTAGTGGTCCTATTAGCTTAGGTATCGCTAAATGGGTATCGCCTGAGATGTTTACTGATGACACGCTATGGCGTGGTTTTTCAGCGGTGGCGGGTAGTTGGATTGGCGGAGCGGCTAACCAAGCCGCAATGAAAGAGCTGTTTGGTGTCAGTGATGATTTGTTTGGCATGATGATATTGGTCGATACCACCAATGCCTCATTATGGTTACTGGCTATCTTAGTTATGGTAAAACACAGTGCTAAGATTGACAAGTTTTTAAGAGCTGATAGCAGTAGCATTGATAAAGTCATTGCTGCTGTTGAGAGCTATGAGCGTGATAATGCCCGTCCAGCCACGCTTAATGATTTGATGGTGATGTTTGGTTTGTGCTTTGCGATGGTCGGAGTAGCACATTTCGTCGGCGGGCAGATTGCTGGGTTCTTTGCGCCTTATAGCTGGGCAGTACAGTATAGCTTTGCCAGCTCGTTCTTTTGGATGGTGGTGATTATCACCTTAATAGGCGTCGTCTTTTCTTTTACTAAAATACGCAGACTGGATCATGTCGGTGCTTCCAAAATCGGTACGGTGTTTATCTTTGTATTGATTGCGGCTATTGGTATGCAGATTAATCTAGCAGGTATTGTCTCACAGTGGCGGCTACTGCTGATTGGCCTATTATGGATGAGCATCCATGTGGTGATAATATTTATTGTCGCTAGAATCATTCGTGCGCCGTTCTTCTTTTTAGCAGTCGGCTCAAACGCTAATACGGGCGGTGCGTCATCTGCGCCTATCGTCGCGACAGCCTTTCATCCATCGCTTGCACCCGTTGGCGTGTTTTTGGGTATCTTAGGTTATGCGGTAGGAACGTTTGGCGGTTATATCAGCACTCAGTTGATGCGCTTGGTGGCTTCTTAGATTAGTAACACTTTAGACAGCAAGACAAATACTGTTCACTATTTTAAGCGCTTAAAATCATATTCTTTTTACGTCAAAACCCGCACTGATAATAAGCAGTTGCGGGTTTTTTGTTCTTCTAACTTGATATCTAGTAGTTAGTACTACGCTTTAAAAAAAGCTTTGAAATTAAGTTTTAATGTTAAGTATCGTTTTGTCTAACTCTGCTAGTAATAGGTAAACCTAGCCTAGGTATTTAACCCTGATATGTTAACCTTTTTAAGACTTCATAATAAAAATTAATAGGAATAGTAATTTTATGACCAATAATGAAAAGACTCCTAACCATTTTAATAATAACTTTAACAACAGCGCTATTAATAATACCTCTCACAGCCACATTCAGGTAAGGGGTGCACGCGTTCATAATCTCAAAAATGTGGATGTTGATTTACCGCGTAATGCGTTGGTGGTCTTTACCGGTATATCTGGCTCAGGAAAATCATCGTTAGCATTTGGTACGTTATTTGCTGAATCACAACGGCGTTATCTTGACTCCGTATCGCCTTATGCAAGACGACTTATTGACCAAGTTGATGAGCCGGATGTTGACGCGATAGAAGGCTTGCCGCCAGCAGTTGCTCTACAGCAGCAGCGCGGTACACCTTCGGTGCGCTCATCCGTTGGTAGCGTCACGACCATCTCAAACGGTCTGCGCATGCTGTATTCACGTGCTGGCGAGTATCCAGTAGGCCAAGAGATGTTATATGCGGATGCGTTTTCACCCAATACACCAGAAGGCGCTTGTCCAACTTGTTCAGGTATCGGCCGCGTGTTTGAAGTAACCGAAAAACTAATGGTTCCTGATGATACTAAGACTATTCGCGAGCGTGCTATCGCCTCTTGGCCGCCAGCGTGGCAGGGTCAAAACCTAAGCCGTATCTTAACGACACTTGGTTATGATATCGATAAACCTTGGAACACACTGCCCAAGAAAACCCGCGACTGGATTCTGTTTACCGATGATACGCCAACGGTGCCTGTCTATCCTGAGTACAATCTTGAGCAAACCCGTCAAGCGATTGAAAAAGGTGAAAAACCAAACTATATGGGCACCTTTACCAGCGCCAAAAACTTCGTTTTACATTCTTTTGCCAATACCCAAAGTCCGCGCACCAAAAAGCGCGTCTCGCAGTTTATGCAAATATCGGAGTGTCCAGAATGCCATGGCAAGAAACTTAAGAAAGAATCGCTGTCAGTCAAATTTGCCGGATTGGATATCGGCGAGTTATCACAATTAACCCTCACCGAACTGGCACTTAAGTTAGAAGAGGCTGCCCATAAAATCCCAACCGATGACATACCAAACCGTGAAAAAGCCATCGTTGCTCAGCGTATTGCCAGTGATATTCTTGCCCGCGTCGAAGCACTTACAAGATTGGGGCTAGGATACCTATCACTTGGACGTACGACACCGACTTTATCTCCTGGTGAGTTACAGCGTTTGCGATTGGCGACTCAAATCCGCTCGCAGCTCTTTGGTGTGGTATATGTCCTTGATGAGCCATCTGCAGGTCTACATCCTGCCGACACTCAAGCATTGCTAGGTGCTTTAGATGAGCTAATAGCGGCGGGTAACTCGGTATTTGTTGTCGAGCATGATGTAAGTGTGATTAGGCATGCGGATTGGGTGGTAGATGTTGGGCCAAAAGCTGGCACGCATGGTGGTGAGATTGTTTATAGTGGGCCGGTAGAGGGCTTACGTGACGTTGCTCAGTCGCATACCGGTCAGTATCTTTTTAACGATACGACCATGGTTAAAGAAAAATCAGAACTCAGACAACCAACGGCTTGGCTTAAACTTGCCAATGTCGAACGAAACAATGTCAAAGGGTTAGACGTTGAGTTTCCATTAGGCGTGATGACCAGTGTGACTGGAGTTTCCGGCTCAGGTAAATCAAGTTTGGTCAGTCAAGCTTTGGTCGAGCTAGTAAATGAGCAGTTGGGACAAAAAGTCATCAATGAGGCGCCAACGGATGAAGTGGGTTTATTGGAACAAGAGTTTGACACAGTAACAGGTGGCGAAATTGTTGCTGGCATGGACAAGGTCAGTCGCCTGATTAATATTAATCAAAAAGCCATTGGCCGTACACCACGCTCAAACCTTGCAACTTATACAGGTCTGTTCGATGATGTTCGTAAATTATTTGCGTCAACTAAACAAGCAAAAGCGCATGGCTATGATGCTGGTCGCTTTTCATTTAATACGGTAAAGGGACGTTGCCCAAACTGTGAGGGATTAGGGTTTGTCAGTGTTGAGCTGTTATTTTTACCCAGTGTCTATGCGCCGTGCCAAGTTTGTCATGGTCAACGCTATGATGATGACACGCTCGCCATCCATTATCGAGATAAAAACATCGCTGAAGTACTGAATTTAACGGTTGAGATGGCTTATGAATTCTTTGTGGACGAGGCGTCAATCTTGCGCTCCTTAGACGCTTTATTGCAAGTTGGTCTTGGCTATTTACGTCTTGGTCAACCCGCTACTGAGCTATCAGGCGGTGAGGCGCAGCGCATTAAACTTGCGACCGAACTTCAGCGTATCCAGCGAGGCGATACCCTTTATATATTGGACGAGCCTACCACCGGACTACATCCTGCTGATGTCTCCATGCTGATGACACAATTAAATGGACTCGTCAATTCGGGTAACACGGTGATCATGGTCGAGCATGATATGCAAGTGGCCAGTAATAGCGATTGGATTATTGATATTGGGCCAGGGGCTGGCGAGGAGGGCGGGCTGATTGTTGCTGAAGGTACACCTGATGATGTCGCAAAATCCACCGCCAGTCGAACAGCGCCGTTTCTATTGGTGTAGGGTTATTTGCTAAAGTAGCATAATGGTTGGTAAATAATAGACTTGATAAAAACATCACATTGTCATATAGACAAAGGACGCCCAAATGAAAGTTACTGGGAACTCTGTAAATGCTGAAAATTTAAAAATAGAGATCTATCAAAGCGCCGATGGTCAAGCACAAGTAGATGTACGTTTTGAACAAGAGACGGTCTGGCTATCTCAAGCACAAATGACTGAAATATTTGGTCGCGACCAGTCTGTAATTTCACGTCATATTGCGAATGCCATAAACGATGAAGAAGTGTCTGAAAAAAGCAATATGCAAAAAATGCATATTGCAAATTCTGATCGACCCGTCGTCTTCTATGACTTAGATGTGGTCATTTCAGTGGGTTACCGCATCAAGTCAGCTCAAGGCGTGCAGTTTAGACGCTGGGCAACTCAGCGCTTACGTGAATATTTGGTGCAAGGTTATACGCTCAATCAAGAGCGCTTTGATAAAAACTCTGCCGAGTTACAACAAGCCTTAAACTTAATCAAAAAAACCGCGCAAAGTCCTGAGCTAAAAACTGACGAAGGGCGCGGCTTGATTGAGATTATCAGTCGTTATACGCAAACCTTTTTATGGTTACAACGTTATGATGAAGGATTATTAGACGATCCAGCGGGGCAGGACGGTGGCGTATTATCCAGTCCGACTGAGGCCATGGCAGCATTGAATGATTTAAAATCGCAGCTGATAACTCGCGGCGAGGCAACTGAACTGTTTGCCAAGCCTCGTGGTGACGGTTTGGCTAGTGTGCTCGGCAATTTAGAGCAAACAGTCTTTGGCGAGCCTGCTTATCCGACTATCGAGAGCAAGGCGGCGCATTTATTATACTTTATGGTAAAAAACCATCCCTTTACGGATGGTAATAAACGCAGCGGTGCTTTTTTGTTTGTAGATTTTTTACATCGTAATGGACGATTGCTCAATGACCAAGGCGACATGGTCATTAATAATACCGGCCTTGCAGCATTAACCTTATTGGTAGCTGAGTCCGATCCGAACCAAAAAGAGACTTTGATTAAACTTATCATGAACATGCTGTCATTAGAGGTTTAACAATAAAGGCTCAGCTATATAGGCTTAAACAATGATATTTAGCAAAAATAGACTTAGCTTGTATTCTTTAGTCCTAGCCGTTACGGTTGCGACGACCGGTTGTAGTGACGAGCCAAACCAAAACGTCTTGCCAGCGGACAGCACTGTTATTGCACTAGGTGATTCGCTTACTTATGGTTATGGGGCAAGCCCTGAGACCGCTTATCCGGCTGTATTAGCTGAAATGACGCGATGGAGTATTGCCAATGAGGGTGTCAATGGCAATACCTCAGCTGATGTGCTGGCACGAACTGATCAAGTAATTAGTCAAAACCCTGATTTGGTATTGCTGGGGGTAGGTGGTAACGACTTGTTACGTCGAGTTCAGCCTGAAACGACTCGTGCTAATATCACCGCGACTATCAGTAAGCTTAAATCAGCAGATATTCCTGTCGTACTTATCGCGCAACCACACTTTAGCGCGAGCTCGATTTTTGGTAAAGCTAGTGACAATCCTATTTATAAAGACATCGCCAAGAGTGAAGATGTACCGCTTTATACGAGTGGCTGGTCAAAGGTGTTGTCTGATGAAAGTCTTAAATCTGACCAAATTCATGCTAACGATGCTGGCTATCGAAACTTTGCTGAAGGGTTGTATAGCTATCTACAGGAAGAGGGTGTGGCGAGATGATGAAAGCTCTATGCAATACTCTCAACAAAAATATTAACCAAGCTCTTATAAAGGTGTTATTGATAAGTAAAAAATAGAGAACCTGTTAGCCAAGCTCTCTATTCTCTCCATTATTGTTGATCGTTACTGCTTTAACTCATTAAGTTAGAGCTACATCACTACCACCAAACCTTCATCTGGGCCAATCTTACCATCACATATATCTTGGTAAGTATCTTCTAGGCTGTTGAGACCATCCAGTTCTTTAATCTTAAGCCAAGGAACAGTTTTTGCCGCGCTTTTCATTATATAGCTGGTAGAGCGTTTATTAAATTCATCAACGCCCCATTCCTTCATGCGCTGCTGCATATGGCTGGGTGCAAAAAATTGATGACTGCGTTCTTTAATAATGCCATCGGCGCTTCGCGATTCATCCCAGTGGGTTAAGCCCACATTGCTGGTGTAGCGCATGTTATCACCTAAATGCATATGCAGTTGACTGAGTAAGTCAGCATTGGCCGACATATCTACAATGACAGTCGGCTTGCTTGCATCAATCTGCTCCAAGTTGTCATAGCTTAAAGCGCTATCATAGGCACCAATTGAATTGACAAAATCCAGATGGTGATCTGATGTGAGACCAATGACATGAGGTGCGTCTTTATCATCAGCTAAACCATAGGCCAAGCCCGTACTGGTCTTACTAGAAGCACTGATAATAACCACTTGTTCAGCACCAAACCAATCATTGCTCTTTAGTAGATCATATAAACAAAAGGAAGCCATATGTAATGGAAACAACAGCATGCGTTGATTGTCATTGGCGCGATCATAACCGGGTTCATGCTTTACTCGTTGATACATATTATAGGTAGGGGGCAGCTGTGCACGATGAGCACTGCCGTCCGTCAAGCTCGCTGGTGTCACCCTCATCGGCTTTATCACCAACTCATTGGCTGGCGGAAAATAGCCAAATAGCCGTTCGCCGACTCGCAGCTCGGTATTATTTGATTCAATCACATCAGCAAAACCCCATACTGGAATAATGCCCCATTTTTTGGCATCTTCACCATGTGGCGGGAAAAATTGCCAATATTGTAATTGATCGCCCATTGCTGCATAGGTAATGTTGTTGGCGGTAAAAGCGAAGCGGTCGACCTTAACTAAGACTTCGCCATCGTTAACCGTATTGATTGGTGCTTGTATTAAACGACTTTGAGTTATATCTTCTTTATTAGTTTGAAATTCTTGCATCGTTATCTCCTCAAAATTTGGCTATTAGAAAGATAAATTAGCAAAGTTAATGATAGTGCTGTGTAATATGATGTTATGGTTTAATGATATTAAAGGGAGATAAAATGTTCAACATAATAAAGGACTGGCGCGAGCAACGCATATTGGACAACAGCGAATTTACCAATGGCGATTGGATGCAAGCTGCCGAACGTATTGTGATACTTGATAGGCTGAACAAGGAAGAGATGAGTCGTTTGTTTGAACTGGCAACGCTATTTTTACATGATAAAACGATTACGGGTGCGCAAGGCTTTGAAATCACAAACGCTGTCAGGCAGTCGATTGCCTTGCAAGCTTGTTTGCCTATCTTAAATTTAAGCCTTGAATGGTACGCTGGCTGGTCATCAATTATTATCTATCCTGGTTCTTACACTAGCGAAAGCACGACCGTAGATGAGTTCGGTATCGTCCATGAGGGTCACCAACATCGTAGCGGCGAAGCCTGGCTGCGTGGACCTGTTATTTTGTCATGGAAAGATGCCAAGCATTCAGGCGAGCGTGATGGTCACAATGTCGTCATCCATGAGTTTGTCCATAAGCTTGATATGCTTAACGGTAGCGCCAACGGTTTTCCGCCGCTACAACCTGATATGGACCCCAATAGATGGACTGAGATTATGACGCGGGATTTTGAAGATTTTCAAACCCATCGTAAATCAGGACTGGATCGCTATGGCACTACCAATCCGGCTGAGTTTTTTGCGGTACTTAGTGAAGTGTTTTTTGAGACACCGCAGAAGCTGGTTGACGCTTATCCTGATATTTACGACATTATGGTTAAGTTTTTTCGGCAGACGCCGATATGAATAAAAAGTATCTTTGTAGAATTTATTAGAAAAAACCTACTTATGAGAATATAACTATCATGAAAAAATCGCTTATCTTAATTTGTGCTTTGCTAATCACGCATACGGTACAAGCAAGCTTTCCCTCTGAAATTCAAACTCAAAAAAATTCTATCAATGCACCCTTACAATATCCTAAAGAGTTGCAAGAATTAGGACTCTATATCGATTCAACCCTGGATACGGTACAGAATATCTCTGATAATAATGAAGATTTTTGTTCAACCCAATCAGCTTTTGCTTTCAATGTTATGGAAATGAGGCAAAAAGGGGTGGATCATAGTGATATTTATCATTTAATGAATATAAATAACAAAGCAGATTTGACAACAAAAGGGATGGCTAAATTAGATAGTTATAGGGGTGTTTTTGAAGAAGCATATGATTATCCAATATATAACAGCAAAGAGGATAAGGGGACTGCCACCACCTTTTACATGACTTATAAAAACCATCAATGTTTACTCAGTTTATAAGTCATCTTAGCCACTAAATTCTAAATTTTTTAATAGCTTAAAATTTTAAACATGAAGTAATAAAAAAGGGCAGTGCATCACATACGATGTACGACCCTTTTTTATAAAAAATATCTATTAAATCATGTGTTTACTTTTATTTTTTTGCTTACAGCTATACTGTCCATCGGTCATTAATGATACCTACTAGATAGCGCTTACCTTGATAGTCCTCAAATACCAAGCGCATACCACGCCAGTCTATACCATCGTATTCGTCAGAGCCCTTATAATAAAAATCAACCACATCTGCTTTTGGATAAGCTTCATTGACGTTGTTAATCATATTACCTCTAGATTCAAAGGTATTGACCGTGATGCGCGCGTCATTGTATTTTTTACCATCAATCCAGGTGTCTAGATAGGTCGTTAATGGCACGACTAATAGCTCGCCAGTACCATCCAAATCACCCCAAGTGAAGCGTATTTTTGGTTGCTGCAAGTATTGAGCGAATTGCTCACGGCTAAAGACTTTATCCTTGTCTAAATGTACATAAGCGTACATCGAAAAACGCACACCACGTGTTGGGTGAATATCGTCTGTGATTCTAGCAAAGTCATTATTAGCGAGTGCACGTTGGATACGCAGTGCTTGTTGCTTGAGGGTTTGCTGGCTGATATCAGAGACGACAGGTACCGATGAGTTGCCAGTTGATTGATTGGGGACGCTTGCGCTGGATTCCGCAGAAGATTGACAACCAGTTGCTGCCAGTACGAACACCAAAACGCCGCCAGTCGCTAATTTAAAAGAATGCGCTGTAAAAGTAGATAGTATGGTCATAAAGTATCCTCATCGCAGTGATTACCGTAACAAATAGCACCAAGAAGCATCTAAACCTGAATGATACGATAATACAGCAGAGTCATGATATGGGTATGATGTAATAGCTCATAACGCTTATATGATGAAATACTGTAGAGAAAACGATGCCAACACCTAAATCACTGATACTGCTAGCAATGGGAGTAATCGCCATCAGCAACGCCACAGCGGATGTCACAGAGCCGTATCAGACACATGCGGTTATGAAGGTTGCAACTATAGCCAAAATGTATGAACAAGACATCAGTAATCAAGGAATGGATAATCCGGTGGTATTGCAGCAATATGCTAATTCAGAGTTACAAGCGGCTATGCAACTTGAGCAAGATTATTTCGATAAAGAGCAAATGTCCTGTCATGTTGGTTATGACGTACTGTGGGATTCGCAAGATCCAGATTACGAGCAAGAAAAGGAGTTTTCAATCACCGAACAAGGATTGGTCAAGGTCAGTTTGGCGCAAGGTAGCAATGTTTATTATGATTTGTCCTGTGATGGTATGAATAAAGAAATAAAATGCCAAGTGGCAGATGTAATAATGGATGAGGACGGCGCATCTTTACGAAAGTATTTACTAGAGACATGTCGTTAGCCAACGATAATTATTATATCTCATAGATATTCAAATAATAATTTGAATGGTAATAAATCCTAGATTAAAAAATTACTGAAAAATAAATCAGACTTATTATGAATGATGTATGAATCATTAGAGATATAATTATTGAGGAACTCACTTCTAAGACCGTTGGTTTGTTTTCGCATAATGTATATTATGTTAAATAAACTCTATAGAGAGATAATAACATGATAGATAATGGCGCCCAATAACTATGCTTGTCTGTTAATCACCTCAATGACTTGTTAATAGTATTTGCTATTGTATTTTTATACCTTAGCTACTTTATTTTAATAAATGATCAACGTGCCAGCCCTGCGCTACAATCATTCATTATCATAACAAAGCAAAAAAGTGAGCAGCCTAATACAGAGCTACTCACCTTTAGATATTCTTTATTGTTTTTCTGGTTTTATTAGCTGGCAAGTTGAAGCTTGTTTACGCTGTCCATAAGTGCGCTAAGCTTTTGCTCAAGCTTACTTTTTTCTGACTTATTTTTAGCAACTGCTTTAGTGCTATCATCTGCCAACTGCTTGTTACCTTCTGCCACTGCCTGCTTTAATGCTAGCTTCTCACGCATAATAGCGACTCTCAAAGGTTCAATCTTATTGATAATGTAATTAATAGATTTATGCAGGTCTGATTTTCTATAGCGCTCTTTAACCTTAGACGATTTATATAAGACACTATTTTTATCATTTTTTGCGCTAGCGAGCTTTTCTATATACTCAACAGCTATCTTGTCTGCATAGTCATCTTGAACACCAATCTCTAAGACCTCCTCTTCTAAAATCGCACCTAATTCTTCTAATTTGTTGTTTTTGATGGTATTTTCTGACATTGTAAACATTCCTTTGTATATATTGGGATTACGGATGTATTAAGTGATTGATGTGTTAAGTGATTATAGAGACGCTACTATCATCAATTACTTTTGATAATAAGTCGTAGTAATAGTGATTGTAATTGGCATGTGGATTCGTTGTTTACATACCCTTAGCGGTTACTGTGACAACCATGCCGATTAGTTCGTAATAAATATGACTAACGCATACTTGGCTAGCCAAAAATTACAGCTCATCTTAACTTAAGAGTACAACTGTACACAATGGATATTTAACCCTTTTAATATAAAGGGGTTAAATCAGGAATTCATTCATAAGATTTAGATAATATGAGTTGATATATTTAGCAATAACGATAGGTTCTTCTCAAAGCAATGATGAAGCTGAAATATATCCTCTACCGAAAGGTATGTTCGCTTAGATGAAGAACGGTTATTGAATATAAAACACCACTACTAAGCCCTACAGATACTTTAGACAAAAAAAGAGGTTCACAAATAATTGTGAACCTCTTTTGAATATGCCTTGTACTACTAGTTACGGCTCTAGATTGCTCATTTGGATTATTAATCCCCTTCACGGTATAAAATCTTTTTAGCTTCTATTCTAAAACTCTCATCACTGAGGGCTGCGTTCATTCTCACAGCCTGAGAGTTTAGATTTTCTCGTTGTATTTCTCGAGAGCGTACTTTACTTTCTTCTGAATCACGGAATACCATGTTCTGCGCTTCTTGTCTAAAGTCACTTTCACTCATAGCAGATCTAATTTCCACGGCATTAACTGCTGTATCATCTTGTGCTTCCAAGCGCTTGGCGTTAGTTGCTACTGTCTTCTCGATTTGACTGGTAAATACGCCATCATTAACAACGGACACAGTGTTATTGACCATTGCTACTTGAGAGTTCATTGAGAAAAAATAATCAAATATAAACACGCTTGCCAAAAATAAGGCACAAAAAATACTGAGCACGCTGAGGAACTTTACGTTATTCAGCGACCTACCCTTCGATGGTTTTACGCTTTCAGTTGCTGAGGTCATAGTTCAATACCGAATCAATATATGTTAACAACGGCATATAACCGCCTTCTTTATATGATGATACGAATCTTTTGAGGCTATGCAACCGTTTTTGGTATGAGCGATAGAATTGACAGATAAACGGTCGCAAAGCACCGTTTTATCGTTGCTTATTGCTGCTAAAGATTAAAAACTTGTCTATATGCTACCTATACATTCAGCACTAATCGTTGGTCTCACGATATAAGGTGTTTTGTGATTCTTCTCTAAAATCATCGTATGTGATGGTAGGCTCAGTATTCACGTCGCTAACGGTGGTTTCTGTAACTGGCTTGTTTGTGCCATCTACAGTATTATCAGCATTTTTGTTAGCATCGTTTGCTACCGCTGTTTGAGGTTCTGACGTTGATGTGTTGGATGTATTGGCAACAGTGGAATCAGATGATTTACTTCCATCTATCGCGGCCCCTTGTTGAGTGCTGGTAACAGGCGTAGTATTTTCTGATAGCGCTGGGGTTGCGCTATCAGAGTCTGCAGGAGCGGTTGCAGTCGACAAGACACCGGTAAAGATAAGCGTGAATACAATAGCAGCAATCAATAACGAACCAAAAATCATCCCAATTAAGAGTGGCTTCTTACTACTTGCCAGCTTACCTTTTGATTTTACGGTTTTTTTGTTTACAGGCTCTTCAATTGCTGATTCTGTGGTTAGGTGCTCAGAATCAGCGCTGTCAGCTATATAAACAGTCTTCTGAATTGAAGGCTTGTCACTATCTGTTGTTATTACACGATTTGTAGCTACCTCATCTTCTGCATCAGACAAATCCAAGCTGACTGCTGTGCTTGTAGAGCTGTGTTGATCTTGAATGGCAAATAACTCAAGTTCTGCTGCACTTAAAGGCTCATATGAGGACAGTTTATTGGCATTTTTTAAAGGTTTTAATGCAGACGGCTTAGCAGGTTTGTCCGCTATGCTCCCTTTAAGACTGTCATCATCGTCGGCACTGTCAATGATGTCGGCGCTTTCAACACGCGTGATAAAACGCTCATAAATATTATCTTTACGATTGCGCCTTTGTGGCTTAGTATTAGCAATTTTAGCTAAATTTGCCTCTAAATCAGCGTTATGGTTATTTTTTTTATCGCTCATGAAGTAATACCAAACCAGTTTATGCCACGAAAAGCAGATGACTGCTAGAATTAAGGGTAAAGGCTTTTTGTTTGCTAAAGTGTAACACTATCGTTAACAAACAATATAGTGGGTCGCCTCTTTAGCTTCAAGCATAATTTTATGCTCAAGCCTATTATTTGTATAAAATAGCCAAAACATCATCCTAAATAAGCGTCCATGACATTATAGATAAATGAGCATAAAAATATGGATTTAAAACAGCTCAATGCTTTTATCGCTGTTGCTGAGCTAAGAAGTTTTAGTGCAGCGACAGCCAAAACTGGATTGTCACAGCCTAGCCTGAGTCGATTGCTCAAACAGCTCGAGACGGAGATGGGCGTGATGTTGGTCGACCGTTATCATAGACCGCTACATCTAACAGAAGCTGGTACGTTCTTTTACGATAAAATTAGCACCATACTGACAGAGATGGATACTGTCATCAGTATGACCCAGCGGCTATCGACGCCCAGTAGTGTGTTAAATATTGGCTTTGTGCCATCCATACTGTATGGGTTGCTACCCGAAATCATCGCAATGCTCAAGCAGTCCAATCCTGATATTGAGGTCAACCTAAAAGACATCAGCTCCTATCAGCAAATGGATGCGCTCAAATCTGGTGACATTGATATTGGTTTTGGGCGCTTTGCCCATCAAGACCCGTGGATACAGCAAATACTATTGCGTCATGAGCGTTATGTCGTGGCATTACCCAAGTCGCATCCGCTAGCCAATGTCCGTGAGCAACGCTTGATAGACTTAGCAAATAACCGCTTGATTTTATATCACCAAACCCACCTGCCTATCTCGACAACGGCGACGCCTATCGCTAACAAGACTATTGATAATAAGCCTATTAACAATAAGCCTATTAACAATAAGCCTAGCAGGCTACGCAACCAGCCGCTATCGACTGAGCCTGTCACCGAGCCTTTACTGTATTTATTTGCACAATATGGCATCTCTCCTTTTATGACCACGACAGTCAGCGATTTACAAGTGGCGCTAGGCTTGGTTGCTGCTGGTGAAGGCATTACCTTAGTACCTGCCAGCCTAAAAACGGTGCGTACAGAGCAAATCAGCTATCAGCGTCTCATTCATGAAAACGTGACCTCCCCTATTTATCTGCACACACTCAAAGATTTTGTTCATCCCCAAATTCCTGACTTACTGAGCGCCATTTATCAGGTATATGAGCAGCGTGGTATTACGTACCGGCGGCAAAAATTTGTGTCACAGCTTTAAATTATCAGATATTGGATGAGTATTATGTTATAAAGAACCCGCAAAAAATACTCAATCCTAACTCTTGATATTAATAGTTGATTATGCTAACTATCAAGAATGGGCATGCAAACTAATAGTAATAATAATTAGAATAATCATTCTCCTGAATAGCATCGGTGTGCTAAAGTCGATACAAGATGAATCGTTTTATACTTAGCATTATTAGCATTAAAAAATAGGCGTTGTATAAAACATTCTCTAACGATCATTGGCAAGCTGACACAGGTAAGTGATAATTTGCCGTTTAAACCATTTCGAGGTATTCATGACCACACAACCACTCAATAACCCAAGTACCACTGACGATACCGTTGCTCCGCAGCAAGAAGGCTTTAGCTGGCGAATTTTTGGTCCCGGTATTTTAATGGCAACCGCTGCTATCGGTGGCTCGCATCTAATCTCGTCAACGCAAGCCGGCGCGTTATATGGCTGGCAGTTAGCCATCATGATTATTCTAGCCAACGTCTTTAAATATCCCTTCTTTCGCTTTGGTACTGATTACGTCTACGACACTGGCGAGAGTTTAATTGCCGGCTACGCCAAGCGCTCTAAAGCCTATCTATGGATTTACTTCATCCTATCCATCTTGTCAGCAGTGATTAGTACTGGTGCTGTCTCCCTTATTGCCGCCGTGATATTGGGCTTTATGCTGCCCGCCTCTATTGGATTGTCAACCATTACACTGGCATTGATAGTAACAGGGATATGCTGGGTGTTTTTAATAGCCGGTCATTACAAGCTGCTCGACGGGGTGACCAAGTGGATTATGATTGCGCTGACTACGGCGACCGTTGCTGCGGTCATCATTGCTGCTGGCAAGCCGACAGTCATGGCAGTAGACTTTGTCGCAGCTTCTCCTTGGAACTTAGCGACTTTAGGTTTCATCGTAGCGCTTATGGGCTGGATGCCAGCGCCACTTGAGTTTGCCGCCATTACTTCTATGTGGACCTCAGCAAAAAGAAAGGCGGACAATACGACCAAGCGTCAAGGTTTACTGGACTTTAACGTTGGTTACTCAATCTCTGCTATTTTGGCATTATTTTTCTTAGCACTGGGTGTCTTCGTCCAATACGGCTCAGGGCAAGAAATCCAGATTGCTGGCGGTGCTTATATTGATCAGCTCATTAGCATGTATACCAACACTATCGGTGAGTGGTCAAGATTGCTGGTCGCTTTCGTTGCCTTTATGTGTATGTTTGGCACTACCATTACTTGTGCGGACGGCTATGGTCGTGCCAATGCGGAGTGCTGGCGCTTACTAAAAGGTGAAGATGAGATCAACAAAAAGCAGATCGCCTTTTGGACGACTTATGCAATCGGTGGCGGTCTAGTGATTATCAGCTTCTTTGCGGGGCAGTTAGGCGCTATGCTGAAGTTTGCCATGGTATCAGCGTTCGTTTCCGCGCCTATTTTTGGTTGGTTAAACTACTCGTTAGTGAAAAGCCATCAAAAACTTTCTGCAGGCATGAATGCTTTATCAATTGCAGGCTTAATATTCTTAGGCGGCTTTGCATTGTTATTCTTAGCCAGTCTTGCTGGCATCATTGGTTAAAAACAGTCATGCATTAGATTATTAGACTTATATATCAATAGCATTTATAGAGTAAAAGCCCTAATAGCTAAGCTATCAGGGCTTTTTTATAGATAATTTTAACCTTCTAACCAAAGATTTTGTAACTAAATGTAAATACTCAACTGATAATGACTTGGTTGCTTATGTGATATGAATACTAATCTTAGTAAACCTCTAAATAATGGATAGTACTATCCATTTAATAAATATATTTAATAAATATTAATTATCATTTAAGTAATTATAATTAATAATGCTAAAACACCGCTTTGCAGACATGGATAATTGGGTATAATCAAGCACAACGATCTAATCAAGCATAACATTTGTGACATCGATAAGATTACCCTCTACGTAAGGATTACGATATGACCCCATCAGCTGGCGCTCGCTTTCGCAGTGCAATGAAACAAAAAAACGATAACAACCAACCACTACAGATTGCTGGCGCGATTAACGCCTACACCGCGATGATGGCAACCCAAGTTGGTCACCAAGCGTTATATCTCTCTGGTGCTGGCGTGGCAAATGCCTCATTTGGCTTACCAGATTTAGGTATGACCAGCCTTGATAATGTCTTAGAAGATGCGCGCCGCATTACCGATGCGGTTGATACACCATTATTGGTTGATATCGACACTGGCTTTGGTGGTGCATTTAATATCGCTCAAACCATTAGAAAAATGGAAAAAGCTGGCGTGGCAGCGGTACATATCGAAGACCAAGTCGCACAAAAGCGCTGTGGTCACCGTCCTAATAAAGAAATCGTTAGCATTTCAGAGATGGTTGATCGTCTAAAAGCCGCCCTTGATGCCAAAACCGATAAAGACTTTGTGATCATGGCGCGTACTGATGCCTTGTCTGTTGAAGGTCTTGATGCAGCTGTTGAACGCGCGGTTGCCTTTCAAGAAGCTGGTGCGGATATGATATTTGCTGAAGCATTGACCGATATTGAGATGTACCGCAAGTTTACGGATGTGCTCGATATTCCAGTACTCGCCAACATGACTGAATTCGGTCAAACTGACCTTTACACTACCGAGCAGCTACATGGTGTCGGTGTCGATATGGTGCTCTATCCTTTATCAGCCTTCCGTGCAATGAACAAAGCCGCATTAAACGTCTATCAGCATCTATTAGATGATGGTACGCAAGAAAAAGTCGTCGATACCATGCAGACACGTATGGAACTCTATGATTTCTTAAATTACCATGAGTTTGAGCAGACTTTAGATAAGCTGTTTGCTAATAATAAGTAGTTCTAGCAGTTATTTAAAGTGAAGTGAAAGGCGCTGGTTTTATATCAATGAGCATGCCAGCGCAATGTGTAGTATTTAGTCTTTTTAACACCTTTATCTTTGATCCAACACAAGCTACCAACAAAAGGAATTTATCATGGCAGCACACCAAGCAGCACAAAAGGAACTTTCAGGCGCAGGTCTACGCGGCCAAGTCGCTGGCAAGACCGCTCTATCTACCGTTGGCAAATCAGGCTCAGGTCTGACTTACCGTGGTTATGACGTATCAGAGCTTGCGGACAAATGCATCTTTGAAGAAGTGGCTTATATGTTGCTATACGGCAATTTGCCTACCCAAAGCGAGCTTGATGCTTATCAAACTAAGCTTAAAGGCTTACGTGGTTTACCACAGCCGCTAAAAGAAGTGCTTGAACGCATCCCTGCCGACGCGCACCCAATGGACGTATTGCGTACTGGTTGCTCTATGCTAGGCAACCTTGAGACCGAAATGAGTTTTGATGAAGAAAATGACCAAGCAGATCGTATGCTGGCAGTATTCCCATCAATCATCAATTACTGGTATCGCTTTACCCATGACAACGAGCGTATCGAAACCGAAACCGATGATGACACCATTGGCGGTCACTTCTTGCATTTGCTCAAAGGCGAAAAGCCAAACGAGCTACATACCAAAGTGATGAACGTATCGCTTATTTTGTATGCTGAGCATGAGTTTAACGCCTCAACCTTTACCGCGCGTGTCTGTGCCTCTACATTATCGGATATCCATTCTTGCATTACCGGCGCGATTGGCTCACTACGTGGTCACTTGCACGGCGGCGCGAACGAAGCCGCTATGGATATGATTGAAGGTTTTAGCTCACCAGATGAAGCTGAAAAAGAGATGATGGCGATGCTGGCTCGTAAAGATAAAATTATGGGCTTTGGTCATGCCATCTATAGCGAATCTGATCCGCGTAACGTCGTTATCAAAGGTTGGGCTGAGAAGTTAGCAGCAGACGTTGGCGATGATGTGCTTTACCCAGTATCAGTACGCTGTGAAGAAGTCATGTGGCGTGAGAAAAAACTGTTCTGTAATGCTGATTTCTTCCATGCCTCTGCCTATCACTTTATGGGTATTCCAACCAAGCTGTTTACGCCAATCTTTGTATGCTCACGCTTAACAGGTTGGGCTGCGCACGTATTCGAGCAACGTGCTAACAACCGTATCATTCGTCCAAGTGCCGAATATACTGGTGAAGAGTTGCGTTCTGTGCCGGACATGAGTGCGCGTTAATATATCAAGTTTCATACTTGCTTGAATAAGAAAATTTGTAGGGTGTGCTTTGCGCACTGATTGTTAGATATAAACTATTCACTGGTGCGAACAGCACACCCTACACCTACTAAAAAACCTCATTAAATGACTGTCATTAAAGGGCTGTTATGCTGAATATAAAAAATCTATCGTTTGTGCTGCTTAGTGCGGGATTCCTATCAATATCTCTAGGCTCAACTCACGCCAGCGCTGCTACAGATGTCACACCGTTATTTAGTGTTTATGAAGAAGCCTGTGGTTATGTGGACAGCGCCAAATCAAATAACGCTGCTAAAACCTATAACACATTCAAAAACAGTTTTATTGCCCATAAAGAATCAACGACAAAGGGCATTTATAACGGCACCATATTTTCTTTAAAACAACACTATATTATCCCAGCACCTTATAAAAACGCTATTGCCTCAATTACGATGAAAAAAGGTGATAAATATAGTAGTGATAGTGTGACTTATACCGTCAAATTTAAAGATGCTACTTATAGAAAAAAACCAATATCTCATCTTGAGATTTATTTAGTACCCAATTCGGACGTATTCTACGATGCTCTATATCTCAAAACATCGACACAAGGTTTAAAGCCGCACTTTAAATACGAGCAGTTTGATGGCGAACAATTTGGTGCGCACTTAGACTCCGCCAAAAAACTTATTTTATGCGACGGCATTGTCGGCAGTTATAAATAATGACGCCGTATTAAATCTTAAAAATATCAAATATAACAATACCTTGAAGTAACACTGCTATACAAAAATCATTCCAACCAGCTAACCGCCAAAGGTGACTTATGGACAACGCTCTAGTACAGCCGATGAATGAACAATTTAAAAAATCTTTACCTGATACCGACCTGTATTACTTTGATACCCGCGAGGCGATTGAAAGTATAGAAGCTGGCGCGTATGACAAACTACCGTTCTGCTCAAAAGTATTGTGTGAAAACTTGGTACGTCGTTGCCCACCTGAAGACTTAACCGCGGCGTTAGAGCAACATATCTATGGTAAGCAAGATTTAGATTTTCCTTGGTACCCTGCCCGCGTCGTCTGCCATGATATCTTAGGTCAAACAGCCTTTGTTGACTTAGCAGGACTTCGTGATGCTATTGCTGAACAAGGTGGTGATCCGTCAAAAGTAAACCCTATCGTGCCAACCCAATTAATTGTTGACCACTCACTGGCTGTTGAACACGCAGGCTTTGAAGAAAACGCTTTTGAGAAAAACCGCGCCATCGAAGAGCGTCGTAACGATGACCGTTTCCACTTTATCAACTGGTGTCAGTATGCCTTTGATAATGTCAACGTTGTGCCGCCTGGTAACGGCATCATGCATCAAATCAATCTAGAAAAAATGTCACCGGTCGTCCAAGTGGTACAGAATAAAGTCGGTGAGCAAGTGGCGTTTGCTGATACGCTAGTCGGTACTGACAGCCACACGCCAATGGTCGATGCTCTAGGCGTTATCTCTATCGGTGTTGGTGGCTTAGAAGCTGAAAGCGTGATGTTGGGCAACCCATCCTATATGCGCCTACCAGACTTCGTTGGGGTGAAATTAACCGGTAAATTGCAAAAAGGCATTACTGGTACTGATTTAGTCCTCGCTATGACCGAGTTCTTACGTGATGCTGGTGTGGTTTCTACCTATATTGAATTCTTCGGTGACGGTGCACGCCAGCTAAGCGTTGGTGATCGTGCTTCTATCTCGAATATGACCCCTGAATATGGCGCGACGGCAGCGATGTTCTATATCGATGAGCAAACCATCGACTATTTACGCTTGACTGGTCGTAGTGAAGCCCAAATCAAACTGGTTGAGCAATATGCTAAGCAAACTGGTCTATGGGCTGATGGCATGGAAAATGCGGTTTATGACCGTGTCCTTGAATTTGACTTGTCTGCGGTAGTACGTAACATGGCCGGTCCTTCACGTCCACATGCCCGCGTATCAACCACGGACTTGGTTGCCAAAGGCATTGCTCACGGTGAGGGTGATAAATTACCAGAACCAAAAGATGGCTTAATGCCAGATGGCGCGGTTATCATTGCCGCTATTACCAGTTGTACCAACACTTCTAACCCGCGCAACATGGTAGCTGCTGGCTTGGTTGCGCGTAATGCGAATGAAAAAGGCTTATTACGTAAGCCTTGGGTAAAATCATCATTGGCACCAGGCTCTAAAACGGTAAAAATGTACCTAGAAGAAGCAGGTCTGATGTCTGAGCTACAAGAAATTGGCTTTGATGTGGTTGGTTTTGCTTGTACCACTTGTAATGGCATGAGTGGCGCGCTTGACCCTGATATCGAAAAAGAAATCATTGATAATGATTTATTCACTACTGCTGTGCTATCAGGTAACCGTAATTTTGATGGTCGTATCCATCCTTACGCTAAACAAGCGTTTTTAGCATCACCGCCATTGGTTATTGCGTATGCTATCGCTGGTAACATCCGCTTCGATATCGAAAAAGACTCGTTAGGCAAAGATCAGAATGGCAATGACGTTTATCTAAAAGATATCTGGTTTGACGATGATGAAGTTGATGATATCGTGGCGAAAGCGGTGAAGCCGGAACAATTTAACGCCGTTTATATCCCTATGTTTGATGAAGCCAAAAAAGATACGGGCAAAGCACTAAGCCCACTTTATAACTGGCGTGATCAGACTACCTACATTCGTCGTCCGCCTTATTGGGAAGGTAAAATGGCGGCGATGAATAAGCTAACAGGTATGCGTCCGTTAGCTGTGTTAGGCGACAATATCACCACTGACCATTTGTCACCATCAAATGCCATCTTGGGTGACTCAGCGGCTGGCGAGTATCTAGATACCATGGGTTTACCAAGCGAAGATTATAACTCTTACGCCACCCATCGCGGTGATCACTTAACCGCTCAGCGTGCAACCTTTGCTAATCCTAAGCTATTGAATGAGATGGTGCGTGACGAGAAAGGTGAAGTCATACAAGGTTCGCTTGCTAGAGTTGAGCCTGAAGGTCAGGTCATGCGCATGTGGGAAGCAATCGAGACTTATATGAACCGTGAGCAACCCCTTATCATTATCGCAGGTGATGGCTATGGTCAAGGCTCAAGCCGTGATTGGGCTGCCAAAGGTGTGCGTTTGGCGGGTGTAGAAGTTGTCGTTGCTGAAGATTTCGAACGTATTCATCGTCAAAACTTGGTTGGTATGGGTGCCCTACCGCTACAGTTTGAAAAAGGTGTCACGCGCAATACGCTTAATATCGACGGAACCGAAGTCTTTGATGTTACCGGTGAAGTCTCTGCTGGAGGTATGATGACGCTTGTGATTAACCGTGCTGACGGTAGCAAAACTGAAGTACCAATCATCTGCCGCTTAGATACGGCTGATGAGGTCAAAATGTACAACGCTGGCGGTATGCTACAGCGCTTTGCCAAAGAGTTCATCGATGGCACGCTAGATATTGCGTAAATGTGATAAGTTTTAAATAATTAAAGAGCCGATGTTGTATAGAATTTTTATATGGCATCGGTTTTTTTAATGTTTAGAGGTGACAAATAATGAGACTAGCGCTTTAGAACGATTATTAAAGTATTAATTTAACATCACGATAAAAGTTCTCATGCGTGCCAATCATTAATAAGGTGAGGACAAGCTGACCATCATCAATTTGATAGGCCAATAAGGTTAGCTGCTTTAGCATCTTAAACTTATAGATACGTACAGAGGATAAATCACCTACTTTCTGTATGCCTAAATTAGGGTTATCCATTAAGGTATGTACAGCAGCATCTAGATCGGCTTTCTGATTTTTATGTAATTTTTTAACGGCTTTTTTAAAGCTATGTGATTGAACAACACTTAAAGATTGAGTCATCATTTATCCAAAAAAGATTATCCGAATTCGTAAGGCTCGACCATGCCAGCATCCACTTCTGCTTGTGCAATTAATATTTGGCGAACAAATTCATAGGATAAATCAGGATTGTCTTCCATAATTTGTCCAATGGTTGCCCAATGTTCTATTTGCTTTGGCGGGGTACGATATTGTGCTTTTGAGATCGCATAGGCTTTATCAACCAGTTCTTTATTAAGACGTATGCTTGCAGTAGACATAGGATTCTCCTTATTCAAGACTATTAACCTTTGTGGTATTTTACCACATATCTAATGTATTAACGACTATCATTCTGATGAAAAAATAAAAGGAATAAAAAATGACCCAAACAAAACCAACATTCGCCCCGCAACTCTCAGTCCCAGCCATCTATATGCGTGGTGGCACGTCAAAAGGGACTTTCTTTAACTTATCTGATTTACCAGAGCGCTGCCAAGTTGCTGGCAAGTCGCGTGATAATTTCCTACTGCGTGTTATCGGCAGCCCTGATCCTTATGGCAAACAAATCGATGGCTTAGGTAATGGTAGCTCTAGCACTTCAAAGACGGTCATTTTATCGCCTGCCAATAACAGCCCTGATAAAACAGATCACGACGTCAATTATCTGTTTGGACAAGTGAATATTGCCAAACCACTGATAGATTGGGCAGGTAACTGCGGTAATTTAACCGCGGCGGTTGGTGCTTGTGCTATCAATATGGGTTTAGTAGATGCTGATAAAGTTGCTAATAGTGTCAGTCATAATACGGGCAGTGGCATCTGTGAAGTACGTATTTGGCAACAGAATATCGGTAAAACCATCATTGCTCATGTGCCTGTTTATACCGACGCGCAAGGTAAAGTACAAGTGCAAGAAACAGGCGACTTTGAATTAGACGGTGTGACCTTCCCAGCGGCTGAGGTAAAGATTGAATTTATCGATCCGGTAGACTCATCAAGTGACATGTTCCCTACCGGCAACCTAATAGATGACTTTGATGTATCCGGTTGTGGTCTAGATATCGATAGTATCAAGGCAACCTTTATTAGTGCGGGTATTCCAACTATTTTTATCAATGCAGAAGACTTGGGCTTTAACGGGACTGAACTGCAAGGTGATATTAATAGTGACAGCGAACTACTTGCCAAGCTTGAGAATATCCGTGCCAAAGGTGGTGTCGCGATGGGACTGTTTAAAGATGTGAGCGAGGCGCAAAGCAGTCAGCATATTCCAAAAATTGCTTGGATAGCGCCTGCACAAAACTATACTGCCTCTAGTGGTAAAGCTGTTGAAGCCGATGATATTGATCTCGTTGTACGTGCGATGAGTATGGGTCAATTGCATCATGCGATGATGGGTACAGCAGCAGTAGCGATTGCCGCCGCAGCAACGACTCAAGGAACATTGGTTAATCAGGCCGCAAGCGCAGGCCAATCCGAAAAACAGCTATCTGAGGTACGCTTTGGTCATCCATCAGGTACATTGTTGGTGGGCGGTAAAACGGAGCAAGTCGATGGGCGCTGGCAAGCCAAGAAAGTCTCGATGAGTCGTTCAGCTCGTCGTATCATGGTCGGTGAAGTTTTTGTACCAGCGGACAGTTTTTAACCGTTAACTCTCGTCTCACCATATATCATTAATATCCCGCCTATAGTGACTAAGGCTAAGCCAGCGATTTTATAGATATCTATCGCTTTAACCTCTAAGCCAAACAAGCCAGTTTGGCTTAGAATCAGAGCAAAATACATTTGCCCAAGAAACACCCAAAGCAGTGTATTACCTGCGCCTATCTTTGGCGCGGCAATAAACATGAATAAGATATAAAAGCTGCCCAAAAATCCTGGTAACCACATCCACCACGTCGCATTTTCAATCATTGGTGGCTTGATACCACCACTCATCACATACGACAGTACTAAAGAAGCTAGTGCACCTCCTAAGTATAAATAAAAGGTAGATTGTATTTGAGAGGCTTGTGTACTTTCTCGAAAAGCATTGACGATAGCCAGTTGGAGCGGAACAATAGCACCACCTAAAAGGCTAATTAAGACGTAAGGAAGGATTTTCAAATAACTGCCCCAAAAAATAAATAGTGTATATATGAATATCATCAATAATAAATTTTACGCTAATTAGGGCATAATAAGTTTAATCAATTAAATACTCAAACTGTTGAATCTAATACATGCCAACCACTTCTAATCTCAGAAAGTCTCCACTCGATAAAAAACCGCCGCTTAAAAAAACTGAGCGGCGGGCTTTGCTGTGGGACATTCTAAAAAAACTGGCGGTATTTGCCGCACCTTACAAAACCTTAATTATCGCCACGCTAATCTTAACGGTGCTGGGTTCATTTACCGCACAGGTCAATGCCTTTGTACTGCGCTATGCTGTTGATACTTTGACCGAAATCGCTACCCTTGCCGAGCCTTGGGAAGCTGGTGTGCGCATGTTAACCATCATCAGTGCGGTGCTCTTGACCAAAGAGATATTATCAATATTTATCTCTTTTGGTCAGCGCTTTTATGGTGAAAAGATTCGTATCAATCTCTCCCGTGATTTATCACAAAAAATTATTGAGCGCATTCTGACCTACCGTATGGCGTTTTATACCAGTAGCGAAAACGACAGTGGTAAATTGCAAACCCGTATTGATTATGGCGTTAGTAGTCTCACCAGCTTAGTACAAAACTTCTTTATTGATATGCTGCCATTATTTGCCAGCGCCATTGTATCGCTGATCATTATGTTTTCGACCAACTTTTGGATTGGTCTAGTCGGTCTTATCATTGTTCCGATATATTTCTTTATCAGTCAAAAACAAGCGCGGCGTCTACAAGGCTTTCGTCGTCAAATGCGCGGCTTTAGAGAAGCCAAAAGTGGTCTTGTCATCTCCTTGATTAACTCTATCAGTGTCGTGAAATCCTTTGTCCGCGAACCTATCGAGGCTGAGAAGCACTTAACCATTCAAAAGGACATGACTGACAATCAGCTACGTATTCGTAGTATTGGCTTCATTTATGATGCGGTGAAAACCTTTATAGAGCAAATAGGCGTGGTGGCGATTATTTTACTGACCTCCTATTTTGTGCTAAAGGGTCAGATGACCATTGGTATGATTTTATTTCATGTCATGCTGTTTCAAAACGTCGCCGCCCCTATCCGCCAATTGCACCGCATTTATGACCAAATTAACAATGCCCTGACCTATGCAGAAGGCTTTTTTGAGATTTTAGAAGATGATGAACAAGTTGAAAAAATATTAGGTTTAAGTAGTAAAAACCTAAAAGGTCATATTAAGCTTAAAAATGTCGATTTTACCTATCCTAATGGTACTCAAGCGCTAAAAGATGTCAGCTTCACTATTAAACCCAATCGTATTACCGCACTGGTGGGTCTAAGCGGTGCTGGCAAGAGTACGATTATCAATTTGTTGGTGAGATTTTACGAGCCAGATGCTGGCATGATATGCCTAGATGGGCAAAATTTAGCCGACTATGACACCCATGAGCTACGTCAAAATATCGGTTTGGTGCTACAAAGCAATCATATTTTTTCGGGTACTATTAGCGAGAATATCCGTTATGGCGATATGAATGCAACTGATGAAGATATTATCGTTGCGGCAAAAAAAGCCTCTATTCATGAGCAGATCATGTCGTTATCAAAAGGCTATGAAAGCACAGCCAAATCCTTATCAGGCGGTCAACAGCAACGTATTGCGCTGGCAAGGATGTTTTTAAAAGATCCGCCGATTGTATTTTTGGATGAACCAACGGCAAGCCTTGATGCGATTGCCAGCCAACAGGTGAAAAAGAGCCTAGATTTGATTAAAAAAGACCGAACAGTGATTATGGTCTCTCATAATATTGCCCAAATTATCGATGCCGATGACTTAGTGGTGATAGAAAACGGGCGTGTGGTCGAGACGGGTACTCACGAAGCGCTATATGAGAAGCGCGGCAAATACTTTGAAATATTCAGCGCCATGTCTGATAGTTTGAATTTGGATAAAATCAGTCAAACCTTAAATAGTTAATGTAGGGCGAAGTCGTTATAATACTCACTCTGTGATGCATTGATGCATTATATTTTTGATTATCCTATGCCAGCCCTTTAAATTGTTAGAAGCTATTTGACTATGACTTGTGAATTTTCTATAAAAACCTTTGATGAATTAACCTCCGTTGATCTGTATCATATTTTAAAAGCGCGCTCGCAAGTGTTTGTGGTTGAGCAAAACTGCCCTTATCAGGATATGGATGAGGTAGATTTTGACTGCTTGCATTTGGTCGCGCATCAAAACGAAGCATTGATTGGCTATTGCCGAATCATTCCACCGACATTTAATAGCAAAAAATCTTCCGTAACCCCTTCAGGCCCTATCCCCTCAATTGGCAGAGTTTTGGTACTAGCGGAGCATCGAGGCGATGGCGTTGCCCGTCAGATGATGCTGGAGGCTATCAAATACTGCCGTAAAAAATATGGCAAGAAACCCATTATCATCTCAGCCCAGACTTATTTATTAAGTTTTTACGAATCCTTGGGGTTTATCCCTGAAGGTGAACGTTATCTCCATGATGGCATTGAGCATGTGATTATGGTTTTACCAATAATCAAAAAGGTCAAGGTCAAAAAGGAAAGTTCAGGTACAGCAAGCAATATCCTCAGCTTTTTACTATTGATATTGGCGCTTTTATTTATTGTCGGTTTGGTTTATTTAATGGTCTGAATAATTGCCTGATTAATGGTTACGTTTTAAACCAGTCTTACACTACTTCACTGTGGTTAGATATTGAGTATGCTATTTTTGATGGATGGCTTAACTATCTAACTCAAGGAAGAGGTAAGACTATGTCTAATGTAGAAAGCAACGTCCGCCCAGAGTATGACGTAGAAATTCAAAAAATTGCCGATTACGTTCTTAATTACTCTATAGATAACGACTCCCCAAATAGCGCTGATGCTTGGAATACCGCCCGCTACTGCCTGATGGATACCCTCGGCTGCGGACTGTTGGCATTACGCTTTCCTGAATGTACCAAACACTTAGGTCCTGATTGCCCAGAGCAGATAACACCTCATGGTGCGCGCGTTCCGGGCACCTCTCACCGGTTAGATCCTATCAAAGCCGCCTTTGATATTGGCTGTATCGTGCGCTGGCTTGATTATAATGATACATGGCTCGCTGCTGAATGGGGTCATCCCTCAGATAACTTAGGTGGTATCTTAGCAGTAGCAGACTATATCAGTCAGCAAAACGTCAGTCAGGGCCATGCAGCACTCACCATGAAAGAGGTGTTAGAGGCGATGATTATGGCGCATGAGATTCAAGGAGTTTTGGCGCTTGAAAACTCTTTTAACCGTGTGGGTCTTGATCACGTGTTTTTGGTAAAATTGGCTTCAACTGCTGTCGTTGCAAAATTATATGCTCTGCCACGTGAGCGTATCATGGCAGCCATCTCCCAAGCTATCGTCGATGGTCAAGCGCTGCGCACTTATCGCCATGCACCCAATGCCGGTAGTCGTAAGTCTTGGGCAGCAGGAGACGCCACCAGTCGTGCGGTACGTTTGGTCGATATCACTCGTCGCGGTGAAATGGGTATTCCTGGCGCACTCTCCGCACCGCAGTGGGGTTTCTACGATGTGCTGTTTAGCCATACCAATAAGGATTTGGCTACCAAGCCTGAGAATGAACGCACATTTATTTTCCAGCGTGAGTTTGGCAGTTATGTGATGGAGAATATCTTATTTAAATTAAGCTTTCCTGCAGAGTTTCATGCGCAAACAGCCTGCGAGGCTGCTGTTATTTTGCATCCGCGTATCGATGACAGAATTGATGAGATTGAAAAAATCGTCCTAACCACTCATGAATCGGCGATTAGAATCATCTCTAAAGAAGGGACGCTCTCAAATCCTGCCGATCGCGATCATTGTCTACAATATATGGTGGCAGTGCCTTTACTCACGGGTGATTTAATGGCGGAAAACTATGAAGATGATTATCATGCGCAGCATCATATTTTGATTGATGGTCTACGCCGTAAGATGGTCGTTGAAGAAGACGCCGGTTATTCAAAAGATTACCATGATCCAAGCAAGCGCTCGATTGCCAATGCGATTCAGATCTTCTTTAAAGACGGCAGCAGCACGGATAAGGTTGCTATAGAATACCCTATTGGGCATAAACGCCGCCGTACTGAGGGCTTACCGGTATTAGAAGCCAAGTTTCGTGCCAGTCTTGCAACGCGCTTTATAGACAGTCGCTGTGCGGATATTTTTGCATTATGTAGCGATCAAAAACGTTTAGAGCAAACGTCTGTGAATGAATTTATGGATTTGTTTGTGGCTAATTAACTATTTAGCTATTTAATCATTCAACCCATGATTTGAAATCTACCAAGGTATTGACTCTCCTGCCCAATCAACAAAGCTGCCTGATTGGGCAGCAGTCATTCCCGATAACACCTCTAATAAGCACTCTGCGCTATAGGCTGGCGAGAAAAGATGTCCATCAGCGACATTGCTTTGGAAGGGTGCAGACAGCTGTGTGTTTACCGTCCCCGGTTGCATGACCACCACACAGACATCTTTTAGCGACCTTCCCCATTCGATACTCAGGTTTTTCATACCCATATTGAGCGCCGCTTTACTCATACGATAACTATACCAACCACCAACTTGGTTATCACTGATACTGCCTACACGCGCAGATATCGTCGCAAAAATTGCTGGCTTGTCGTTGCTGCGTTCAGCTTTAGCCAATAATGGTTTTACATGCTTAGCAATAAGCAGACTGGCTAAGGCGTTCACCTGCATATTTTGTAAGAAAAAATCTGTTTCAACTTGTCTGAGTGCTTTTTCTGGTTGCGCTTGTTCAGTGTGCAACAGCCCCGCACAGTTAAGTACCCAATCAATATGCGCGCGCTGTTGCTTAATGACATCGGTCGCCTGCTTAATACTATCTTCATCGCTGACATCCATTTGTAGCCAATGTAGGTTATCCGCTTCAATATCCGGTACGCTTCGATAATAAGTCGCAAAGACGTCAACGCTATCATGTTGCTTAGCAGACGATAAGATCTGTTCAATCATGGCTTGGCCAATACCGCCGGTGCCGCCAATGATGAGATAGGTTTTAGAGTTCATAAGGCATCCTCCTAGTTGCTGTTAATCGGGTCATCAACTGATTGTGTACTCATATCTATATAGTGACTGACTTTTTTAATATTTACTATAAGGCTGTTGTGCTTAATCAAGATTCAGAAACAGTTACTCAATACGATAGCCGATTAATAAAAAAGCCGCCTCAATGGGCGACTAATGGATAATTTAAGCTAAAAATATCAATGCTTTAATTTACAGTAAGCTTAGTGTAGCAGTAACCGTTAATGCGCTGCTGGTTTGTCTACCGCCACAACAGGTACTTCTTTATGATCAACATCGAATAATTTACCTTCGCTAAAATAATCACCTTCGGTCAAATCTAAGATAACCGCAGGACGCACTGAACGGTCTTCTGTACCGGCGACAAATACTGACTGTTGGTCTGAGTTACCTACTTTTAGGTGGTTAAATAACAAGTTTAGTGCGATGGCCATAATGGCAGCAGAGCTGATGCCTGAATGGAAAATAGTCGCGAACCAGTCTGGAAATTGATCGTAAAATGATGGCGCTGCAATTGGTAACATACCAAAACCGATAGAGGTAGCAACAATAATTAGATTCATATTATTGTTATAGCTGACTTGTGCTAGTGTACGAATACCACTGGCTGCAACCGTACCAAACAATACGATACCTGCGCCGCCTAATACTGCGGTAGGAACCGTTGCAATAACACGACCCATAATCGGCATCAAGCCTAAAACGACCAAGATAATACCGGCATAAGCCACTACAAAACGGCTTTTAACGCCGGTTACCGCAACCAAACCAACGTTCTGTGCAAAAGCACTTTGAGTAAAAGAGCCAAAGATTGGCGCAACCATACTGGCTAGCATATCCGCACGCAGACCATTACCTAAGCGTTTTGAGTCAACATCAGTCTCAATAATATCACCAACTGCCAAGATATCTGCTGACGTTTCTACTAAAATAACCAATACTACGATAAACATAGAGATAATTGCCGCAAGCTCAAAGGTAGGCGCGCCAAAATGGAAAGGTGTCGGAAAGGCGAAAATAGAGCCGGTTGTAATACCAGAGAAATCGACTAAGCCGAAAGCCCAAGCAGCAAAAGTGCCGATAACCATCGCTAGCAGAATAGATAAGCGACTGATAGCCGCATTACCAAGCTTGCTTAGTAATAACACCATCGCTAATGTGAAGCCGGCAAGACCAATATTGGTCATGCTGCCAAAGGTTGGTAAGTTGCTATTGCCACCCATAGCCCAGCGTGCAGCTACTGGCATCAAGGTCAAACCAATAGTCGTAATCACTGTGCCGGTTACCAGTGGCGGAAAGAACTTAATAATCTGGGAGAAAATAGGCGTAATCAAAAAGCCCAGAGCAGATGCTGCAATGACGGCACCGAATACAGAAGGTAGCCCGCCCCCCGACGTCACAATGGCTACCACGGTTGCAACACTCGCAAATGATACACCCTGTACTAGCGGTAGCTGACAACCAAAGAAAGGCACACCAATGGTCTGCAATAATGTCGCTAGACCACCAATAAATAAAGAGGCAGCAATCAATAAACCGATTTCAGCCGGTAATAGTCCAGCTGCTTGTCCAACGATCAGTGGTACAGCAATAATACCACCATACATCGTTAGTACGTGTTGAAAGCCGTAAGCAATATTGGCGCCAACGCCCAGATTTTCGTCTTCTGGGCGGGCAAATGCCGATTGAGAAGTAGATTTAATATCCATATTAAATAGCCGTCCTTGGTGTTCTGTCGTTAATGTATTCTAGGCTTGTTCTTTGACAACTCCTAGAGTGAAACTCATTATTTTTATAAAAACCAGCGCTCTATCTACTACATGACTAGTCGTAATGACCGCAAAAATAGGCTTACTGGATTTTATGGTTTTTACTATGAAAAGGAGTTTAACCTCGTTTTCAATTAATCTGAATCAGTTTTACGCTATAACTGTATATAGAACTGTGTATTATCTGAATTTAACATTAGAATGAGCATGACTGTTTGGGATACATATCCAAATCAGATTTCTAATTTGTTTTTAGCATAACGTTTATTTGCGATAACTGCCAGTTATTATTGACCATATGGTCAGGATTTTTTTTCATTCAAAGAAAATCCTTTAATATCAAAGGCTTTAACAACAAAATAGTAGTACCGATAAAAATGCCATTATTATTAAAGGTTTTATTATTTTCATTTCATCATTGATTATACGGATATCAGACTATGCTATCGCCCCAAGACCAATTGACTGAGCTGGTACGCACGCTTGAGACAGAGCAACATGTCTTTGCCACTGATCCGCTACTCATCACTGAAAAACTGCAAGGTGAAGATGGCAAACCGCTGCAAAAACTGCATCGGAGGGCATCACGCATCGATAGCAATGGTGCGCTGGCACGAGTGCTGGGTAAAATTGATGGGCGCATCAAAGGTATCATGGTTGTGATGAGCGTGGTGTGGTGTATCTCAGGATTTTTGGGACTGTTTACCTTGCTACAGACCAATGTGGTCAATTTCTTTTATGTGTTGGTTTGTTTACTGGGTTTTCATAGCATCATGCTCTTAGGTTGGTTAGTCATGACATTAATCAATCAAGGTCGTCAGTCGCCAAGCTGGTTTGCCAGTTTTGTTAGTCCCAGTTATCTCATCCGTGGTAAGGATGATGTCACCAAGGCGGCAGTCGACTTGTACGAGCGTCAATTGCAACATAGCGGTATGCGCTGGTATTTAGGTCGGTTTAGCCATCAGTTATGGCTGGCGACGTTGACCGGCATGCTGCTGGCGATTATATTTTTATTAATCGTCCGTCAGTACAGCTTTAGTTGGGAGTCAACGCTACTTTCCGATCAGGCGCTTATCACCTTGACTCAAGTGCTCGGATGGCTGCCAAGCATGGTTGGCTTCGATGTGCCAGACAGCACGGCTATTGTACAGAGCCGGTTGGTGACCGATGCGATGCCACTATCTGTCGCCCGGCAATGGGCAGGATTATTGGTAGGTAGTTTGCTGATGTATGGCATTGTGCCACGCGCCATAGCATGGGCGTTTTGTGCATTGATGTTTCGTCGTAAAAAAATGCGCTTGGATATCAAACTGCCCTATTATCAAAAGATTTTGAATTTTTGGCAGCGTCACGTGGTCGATGTAGATGATTTTACTGCATCGCTAGCACCTATTGCCCCAAAAGCGACTGTCAGCGCTGGCAAGAAACTGGTCGCGTTACTTGAATACCCATCAGAGCAGGATAACTGGTGGCAATCGGGACTTAGTACGGATATTAAAGACAATAGTGACGTTGAAAACTTCGGTATCGTCGATGATCGTGATGATATGGCACGGTTAAAAACCTATTTAGATAGCCATTCGGTACAAGTCTTACTGGGGATTCATGGTAAAGCGTTGCCTGATCGTGGCACATTGCGTAAACTCGATCAAATTGCCAGTCATGCAAAACACGGACTAATTGTACAACTGCTTAATGATACTAGCTTTACTGCCAACAATATTGCCACTGATAATGTTACCACCGATATTTTAGAGTCGAGCCAACCAACAGAGCAATTGTTAGAAAAACCAGACGTTCGTTATCAGCAATGGCAAACAGCGCTCTCCGCTCGAAAAATTGGCTTAGTTAAAGTTGACTCTTAGAAAAATGCGCCTTATGATTCATCAGATAATAACCGTAAACGGCTACGGTGTTTTTTGGCTATTAATAATTGATATAAGATTCTATTATGAATAATGACAATAATAATCAAGATAACAGCCAAGAAAGTAACCAAAAAGCTGATAAGCATGTCGGTCTCTTTGCCGATAAGGCTTATGAGGTAACACCCGACTCAAGAAAACAGCCAGCGCCTCAGCCATATCTAGCCGTTACTAGCGATGAAGAACTGTCCTTGAACAAACAAACGTTAGATAAACAAGCATTCACTGAACAAGTAAAACCTGTCAATACAACATCTAAAAAGACAATCGCTAGTGGCGAAGCGCTTAAATTAGCCGTTGTTGGTCATACCAATACGGGGAAAACGTCTATACTGCGCACCTTATTACGTGACGTATATTTTGGTGAAGTAAAGAACGAAGCAGCAACCACGCGGCATGTAGAGCGCGCCCAACTGACGGACAGTCAAACGGGTGAACTGTTGGTGACATTGTATGACACCCCTGGTCTAGAAGACGCATCGGGATTAATGGACTGGCTTGAAGACAATACCGCCAGTCGCCGTGATGGCATTGAGCGCTTACAGCAGTTTTTGGCAGCAGATATCGCTCAAGGTGTCGATAGTAATACCTCAGATAATTATGACTCGCAAGATTATAACTATAGCCAAGAAGCCAAAGTTATCCGTCAGCTGCTGGCAAGTGATATGGCCATCTATGTCGTAGATGCACGTGAACCAGTATTAGGTAAATATAAAGATGAGCTGGCTATCTTGTCTTGGGCTGCGATACCTGTTATGCCGGTGTTTAACTTCACTGACAGTCAGGATGCCAATATTGATGATTGGCAGACTATGCTGGCAAGACGTAATTTGCACATCTCTACGCGCTTTGACTCAGTAGCATTTGAATTTGAAGATGAAATGCGCCTGTGGAAAAATCTTGCGACCATGCTCACACATGCTGAGATGCTTGAACAATTGATGCAGCGTCGTACTGAAGACTGGGCACAGCTGTACGATGAGGCCAATATTATCATCGCTGATTTTTTGCTAAATGTCGCCGCTTTTGTACGCGAGATTAGTGAAGATGATGATCCAATGCCTGTATTACAGCAAATGCAAGAAGCAGTCAGACAGAGTGAGCGCGCTATGCAGCACAATTTGCTTAATTTATATAAATTTTATGATAACGCAGTTGCAGCAACCCCGCTTGAACTGCAAGCGTACCAGCAAGATCCATTTGATCCTGAGCTCCTTAAAAGCTATGGTATTCGCACGACTTCTGGCGCTGCAGCTGGCGCACTATTAGGATTGGGCATTGATGCCGCAGCACTAGGCACGACCTTAGGATTAGGTGCTGCCATAGGGGGTATCGCAGGCGGCCTGTTATCTAATACCAGTAGTATCGCCGATAGGATTACTGGAGTAAAACGTCTGTATATCGACCCTGCAACATTAACTTTATTGGCAACTCGGGCCATAGATTTATTGAATATGCTACGCCATCGTGGCCATGCTGCAACAGATGCCACGCAACTGATATATAATGGCGAGAAAAATAACAATAGATCGTTTGTTGATGGCAATGAAGATAATGTAGTGACGCCATGGGTTGCGCACAAGTTACCCAGTGAGCTTAAAAAAGCGCGTGGTAAACCGCAATGGTCATCGCTCAGTAGTGGTAAGTCAGAACAAGCTCAACTACTACGAGTGGATATGGCATGGTCGCTGGCAAGCAAGCTACCCTCACATAAATACTAGCATTCTTAAATAAAAATCGTAGTTAAAACCACTGAACATATTTAGCAGTAATCAAAACCAATAAAGACCAAGGAAAATTAATGACATACTATTTTGGATTCGTACCTTCAGATAAATTAAAAGCGTTAATTATTGAGGCAGAACAAGTCATTGCATCAGATGTGAAAACTGACTATTACCCTTATCGCGATGCACTGACTCACCAAACAGCACGCGATCTTATCGATAACTTATTGGTTGGTCTGGTTGAGATTATTCCAAACCCTGAGCGTCAAGCATCCATGCGTAAAATTGTTGCGACGATTGAACGAGCGTCGGATACCCTACTCAATATTTTACTGGGTAAAGAAAATAATGAAGAAGTTTTGCCCAGTTTCCATTTTTTAAGAGACCGTGCAACCTTTATCGATAATGAAGGTTTAAAACGCGTGGGTTTCAAGCTATCAGAAAAAGATGCTGAAATCATTGATAAAGGTTTTGCTGCTGTCACCCCTGAACATATAGATATGAAGACGTTTAAAACAGCCCTTGAAACGATGAATGAAGAGACATTGACTCATTTTATCAGTCGTTATGCGGAAACACTAAAGCTTGGTATGATTAAACGTAAGTCTGTACCAGTTGCCAAAGCGGCTATCGATAAAGGCATGAGTATGGCGCTTAATAAGCTGTTGCCTGACTTACCAGACAGCTCATTAAATCGTTTAGCGAATTATTACCGCCCTTTTATCGTAAAAAAGCCAGAATAAGACATAGTATTTGATTAAATTTGTCCTAAAAGTCATATGGCGTTGGGCAAATTCACTAAAATTTGCTAAAATAAGCGGCACTTTTTACCAAAGGCACACCCGATGACCCAAATCAGCAATCAAGAAATTGAAAAAACATTACGCAACTCAGAGTGCCTTATCAGTAGTATGGAAGTTGCTGCTGCTTATGAGCGCTTAGCGGCCCAGCTCAACCTCCATTATGCTGGTCTAAACCCGATTGTTATGGTCGTTATGAACGGCGGACTTATCCCAGCCGGTCAGCTACTGACTCATTTGACGTTCTATCATCGCATGCATTACATCCATGCATCGCGTTATCGTGATAACGAAGGCACTAATGAACTTGATTGGAAATTCAAGCCTGACGTAAAGCTTGCTGGTGAGCATATACTGTTGATAGATGATATTTTTGATGAAGGCATCACTCTAAAAGCAATCGTCGAAGAATTGAGTAAAGAAAACCCCTTGTCTATCGAGTCTTGTGTATTGCTCAATAAAGAACATGATCGTAAAGTTTCAGATTTTGACGTTGATTTTGTTGGTATTAATGTTGCTGATCGTTATGTTTATGGCTGTGGCATGGATTTCCATGGTTATTTGCGTCATCTACCAGGCATCTATGCCATTAAAGAAGATAAAGTGTAAATCTAAAACTTTTGTCATTAAGAAAAGCATCCAAATTGGATGCTTTTTTATTTTTTATAATTTACTTTTTTTGTTGAATATTCATCATATTAGCCGTACAACTCTAGTATTTTTTCGGTAGGCAATATGCTTGTATCGGTAACTGCAAAGAAGTAATTTAATTGCCAATTTTGGGTTCTTATAGCAGTGCTACTGGTTGGCTTATCCCAGCTAGGATAGACTCTTATACCCATCTTACCTTTAGTAGAATGAGATTTAAGAATATTATTTTTGAGTAAAATATCTTTTGGGAAAACAAATTGCCCAAGTGTATTATTATCTTTAAAGGTAGTTATAACTAGTAAATCTGATGATTGATCATATTGAGAAGACTGATTAATACATTCATCATCTTTTTCCCAGAAAGTAACAAACTGCCCCACTTTAGTAGGTGTTTGTTTGGCGACTCTAAATCGAACAGTTCTAACAGCTGATTTACTAGATAACTCAAATCTACCAGCTGCATATTCTGAATTTTGTTTTTCCTCTTCAATTGAATCTATCATCAATTGATTAGGCTTATAAATAATTTTATTAATGTGTTCTAGCACAGTATAAAAGTTATGCATTTTAGCTCTCTTCTTATCTTGCTTTTTTTAATACTCATCTATAAATCTTTCGAACTGTAAACTTAGCCCTGTTTGTCTTTCAGTTGGCGTTGATAATGCGCGCGTAAAAGCTGACGTTGTACTAAAAATAGAAACTTGTTTTTTGGCGCGCGTCACAGCGGTATAAATAAGCTCCTGGCTTAGCAAGCGTCCATTACTATCATCAAAGGCAATAGCCACATGATCAAACTCTGACCCTTGCGATTTATGGATGGTCATCGCATACGCAGTTGCAATCATCTCATCACTCAGCATATTAATATTAATGCCTTGTGTTTTGTTCTCAAAAAATACTTGCAAACGCCCTTTCTCAGTTTGTAGACAAATACCAATATCACCGTTAAACAACCCTAGCTCATAGTTATTCTGTAAAACCATGACAGGGCGTCCATGATACCAAGGCGATTTTGATAACGGCAATTTTAATTGGGTCTTATGCTGTTCACTCAGGTAACTATTGATATGATGATCACCGCAACGCCCATGGTGACCAGCAGTTAACACTCTAAATTGATTGAGCATTACCATTAGTTTGGTAAAATCATTGATAGATTCTTTTGTTGGCATGGAACTCGCTAATTTAATTTTTGTTAATATTTTCTTATTTTGATTAAAGTATTGAAGGTAATTGTTTGAGATGTTTTCTAGAAATTTATAATTACTTAGGCTATTTTTTTTCTTATTAATTGTTATGTCACCGTCCGTGTTTTCCTTTGCATTAGATGCCAGTTGATAAAAGTTTAGTGCGTCATCATCTTGAAGAAGCTGCCAAACTTCTATCATGTTTTGTGTGCTGTTCGAGCTTATATGTGCCTGATTAATGAGTTTAGCAAGCATGCCTATCCCTGAGTCTTCTTTAAAACGTCGACTGGCCACCAAACTCTGATGCACGTCTTGTAGCACAGGTATACGACATAAATCCGCCAGCACTGCCCCTGCATCGACTGCTGCTAACTGATTGGCGTCACCAAGTAGTATCAGCCGCGCATTGGCTTTTATGGCGCTTACCAGATGATTGGCAAGCTCTACCCCAAGCATAGAAGCCTCATCAACGATGATAATATCTTCACTTAGTGGGTTTTTATCATTGTAGCGTGGACGACCGCCCTGCCCGATACTTAGCAAGCGATGAATGGTCTTTGCCTCTGGCAGCTGTATATAGACACCAGCTTGCTGTATGGCGTCCTGTAGCGACTCCTGCATCCGCTGGGCGGCCTTACCTGTTGGGGCGGCTAATGCTAGATTGACCTTTGATTTATGCCCTTCAGACTGTTCTTGCTGCAGCGCCATAACCAACTGCGCAACGGTAAAGGTTTTGCCCGTCCCTGGTCCACCAGTAATGATGCTAAATGCCGATCGATTTGCCATATGAATGGCATCTTGTTGCTCGATGTGTAATCGAGGATTGGGCACTATCGGTAATTCTATTAACGTCTGATTTTTAATACGAATCACATTCTTTGCGAGTGCGTGTTCAGCCTGCCATGTACGATGTAGCCATAAGGTGATTTTAGTTGCTTCGTTAGCTCTCTCTTCTTCATAACCAAGATTACTATCTACTTGAAAAATAATCGGGCAGGCAATTTCACTTTCCACTTTTCCGATTCTAGTAAAAAGTGGTTGGTTATTTAGTATTTTATTGAATTTGCTTAGGCTATTTTCTATTGAAGTAGCGTTACTAGCTATATGTCTTAATGATTGATATAGATTTACACAAACTTGACGGCGTTGTTCTAATATTTTTTTATCATATAAAGGTAAGGTTGATTGGCGCATGGCGGCATGCCACATCTCATCGCTTTCTAATAGCTCAGCAATTGATAGATCTGTTATGCCATTATTTATAAGCGCTGTAAATAATGGCTGTAGTAAGGGTTGCAATAGATGCTGTTGCCAAATAAACAGCCCAGTATCATCATTGAGCCTATTGCCACTCATACTACGATTAGACGCGTCAAGGACCAATACAGTATGCCCCTCCTCTAAACGCTGCACCAGTACCTCAAATAGCGCCTCAAACAACCAAGCTTGCGTGTCATGAACCTCTTCACCTGTATTAGCTACCAGCTGACTTTTTAGCTGTCCTCGGTATGCCACTTGCGTTTGTGCGCGTCGTTGTAATAAATACTGACTAATCGTCGTAGACCAGTTATTAGCAGCATCTGTGCTAGTAGCGTTTATACCTTTAACATCACTCATCGTTTATCCATTTTTATCGTTATTTTAGTATTTTCATTTGCTAGGCACTTGGGCTACCAAACATCTCGTCTAATGCTTTAACCAGCTCAAACGGTATCTGCCATTGGATACGTCCATAGTTCTGCGCACCTTTTGAGTCGATACCACGCAAAAACACATATTCTACTGCGCCTAAATATTGCGTCTCATTACCTTCATAATTAGGTAGACGCAAGCGCAAAAATCGATGGAGTGCCACCTGATAGATAGCGGCCTGTAACCAGTAGCCTGCTTTATTCATAGCAGCACTTAGACCTTCATCATTATAATTGCTTAGGCTATCCCCTAAATAGTTACTTTTATAATCAACCACATAGTACTTGCCAGCACATTCATATACGAGGTCAATCTCACCGCGTAGGTAACGATAAATATAATTAGAATACTGGGTGGTCAGCTCAATGTGCTTTTCTGGTTCATCGGGTAAATACTGGCTAAAAACACGGTTAATATGCTCAGGTGTGAAGTCTTCTGACAATCCCATGTTAAAGCCAAGCTCCGCAATACGCTGCTTAACTGGTATGTCCTGTAAAGGCTGACCAGATGCCAATAACGGTGCGGCTAATACGTCTGCCACCCATGCCATCAACTCATTATGAGCGACACCTAGCTGGTTAGCCTCAGCTGATTCAATAGTCTCTGTATTCAGCTCTGAAGGCGATTCGAAAGGAACTGCTTTGTCTTGCTGTAAGCGCTGTTGAGAGGTGGCGCTAGCATAGCTAATTGGCAGCTGATATTGACGAATGCTTTGATCAATGATGGCTGACCATTTACTACTGTCTGTAAAATCTATTTTTTCAAAAATCTCATGCAAAAACGTACCAGCATTGGCACCTTTTACAAAGCGAAAACGAATATCATCGCTGGTGATTGAATTGCTGCTATAGCTACTATCGACATTTTGCATATCTTGTTGATTTTCAATGGCACTTAGAGTTTTAGCAGACAGATTGATACTATCTGTCAAATCTAAATCATCTTCTACCCCATCATCAAAAACAGCCAACGCTTTACTTTGTTCGCTCAGCTGACGCGATAATGCGGTAAAACTGGTTTTAGCCCAGCCTTTAAACGAGTTTCGTTGTATTTGCGCATAGGCATGTTGATAATCGATACGTAGTGCGGTATCAGAAGTAGAGATAGACTCAGTATTATCAATTCCTTGGGAAGTCTTGCTCGTATTAATAACTGCTTCAGCGCTTAGCTCAATTGCAGCATACTCTAGCCAGCCTATATAAGGCTGTAATCGCTCTGGCAATGCAAACTTTTGGTCTGAGCAGCTTAGCCACTTTAAGACAGGCTTATATTCGAAGCTTGTCTTAGTTTTAGTATCCGCTAGTACAATATATAGCTGCTCACTCGCACGAGTAAAGGCAACGTAGCCAAGTCTTCTGAGTTCTTCATAGTTTTCCGTCGTTTCAAATTGTGCATAATAGTCTGTGGCTGTTTCACCCTTAGCAGATTTACTATGCGGCTTGCCTTTACTGGCGGATAGGCGACGCTCCGTCTTATTGTCCTCAATATCATGGTCATATAGAAATAGATTATGATCGCTACGACCGCCTGCTTTGGGACTAGCGCTATCCATACCAACGACATAGACAATTGGAAACTCTAGACCTTTGGATTTATGAATAGTCATCAGCTGTACACCTGACTCTGTTGGCAGTGGCTGCTGCTGCGCCCACTCAGGCGTACGGCTACTATTCATGTTTTTCTTATACCATGCTAGTAGCTCATGCTCACCGACATGCATACCGTGTTGTGCCAAAATATCGAGCAGGTGACGCAAATCCATCAAATAGCGCGCACCATCTTCTAAGTCAGCAAGACCCACCCATACGTTTTGGCTCTTTGTTTGTTGACCATATTGCTGAGAGTTTCGGCTCACCATAGGGTTACGACCAAACAGATAGTGCAGCGCTGACAAAATACCATTGTGCTGCCAGTATGACGCTGCAGTCTTCAAATACAGTAGGAAATCTTGATAGCGCTGTTTTAGCGCTGCTTGCTCGGTATCCTCATAACCGTGCTCTATACCCGATTGGTCAGAATTGTCTTCATCCTCATCTAGCATCAGCGCTTGTACATCAGTAAGGCTCAACTGATAAAAATTGCTGGTCAACACACGATTAACGATGTCACGCCGATGTGGTCGTAGCATCGCCTCTAATAAAGCTGCCAAGTCAGCGGCGATAGGCGTATCAAAAACGTTTTTTTCTGCGGTTTCAAGTGTCGGCACACCAAGCTTACTGAGCATATCCTCGACTTGCTTGAGCTCCTTCTTACGTCGACCCAGTACCCCAATATCGTTTGGTTTGATGGGACGACCTTCGATAGTTTGCTGACTTGCCAGCAGTGCCGCTATATGTAGCGCGGTTAGCTCGCAAGCATTATACTTAGCTTGTGTATCATAAGGCAGGTGAATCACACTGACAGGACTACTCGATAAAACAGCAGCATTGTCTGGCTGCTCTTTCGTTTGATGTCCTGTTTCGTCCTCTACTGGCAGTTGCCATGAAAGGCGAGCGTTGGTATTTGCCGCCGTTATATGCTGGTAGTAGATGCTCTTACCCAGCTGCGCCAATTGGCTAGCCTGATCTACACCAAAGTCTTGTGAGTCTGATACCGGACTTGGTCTACCAAACCAGTGGTTCAATGCGGTAATCAAGCGCTCATTAGAGCGTCGATTGACATCAAGGCTCATAATCTTATCTTTATCAAACTTAGCTTTCATGGCATTATAATTGGCGACGTCTCCACCGCGAAAGCCATAAATCGCTTGTTTAGGATCGCCTACTAACAGTAGAAAGCCGCGATTACGATTTTGGTTGTCGTTATCGGTATTTTTGGCCAGATAAATGCGCTCAATCATACGCGCCTGTTCACCATTGATATCTTGTGACTCATCAATCAATGCCACCGGATAATGATGGCGAATATAACGCGCCAGCCGCTCACCTTGTTTGCCTGATAAAGCTTGATTTAAGCGCACCATTTGCAAGGCAAAAGTAGTCTCGCGCCGTGCTTCTAATATCGATGGCAGTTTTTGCCGTACTTTTAGCGCGATATCACGATTTAAATTCTCAACCAGTGATTTTAAATATAAATTAATCTGTTCGGTATAATTGCGTAATGATGCTAATAATTGTATACCTTTAAAATTAGCAAGAATTTGGCGCTGTTCATCAAATTTCTTTTTGAAAAGATTTCCGCCATTTTCTTCACTCAGAAAAACATCAGACACTAAACCATAAAAGCTTTCAGAATCAGTATCTAGATTTGCGAAAAACGCACCTTCGTATTGGTAAACTAATCTCTGAATATTAACAATAGAGTGTATGGTTTTACCAAATTTACCACCTTTTTTTAGCCCTTTTTCAATACCGAACTCTATATCAAAATACGGCTCTAACTCTTTTAAGTCACAATTTTTAAAATTATTTAATGCCTGCTGATAAGCAACAAAGTCTATCTCCTCACCCATCTCAACATTTTCAATCGGTGTCGAGATAAACTGGAGTGACTTTTGGGCGACACCAATATGGTCGGCAGGTGACGTTAGCTTCTTAGTATGCTGTAGTAGCTGATAAGTCTCAGGCTGCTGGTTATACAAGTAGCTATGATGCGCACGTACCGCATCATGGATGATACTTTCTATCACTATCTGTTCTTGATCACTGATTTGTATGCCTTGCTGATGGCCAGTTTCGGCACTGTATTCAGACAGCCACTTTTGGGACAAGCTATCCAATGTACCCACGAACAGCTTATCCAGCGTGGTCAACACCAGAGCGCAGCGCCTAAGCGCATCAGCCAACGGGTAATCTTCGGTATGATCTAATAAGAACTCGAGCAAATAGCGGTTGATAGGATCGTCCATAAGATCCTTATTACCTGAGAGCGCAGCCTGATTGTTAAGCCACTCCAGCCGTTTTTGCTTCTGCTCTGTACTTATTTTTTTATTAGATTCATTAGATTCATTAGCTAGCTTAGAATTTTCATCGCTTTGATCTGTCTTATCACTAGGTTTTTTGATGCTTTCATTTATTAGCGGTGGGTAAAGAATAGCTCGGAGACTAGAATCAATTTTCAGCCTATTAAACCACTGCAGTAGCTGATAAAAATCAGTCAAACGCTCATTGATACGCTGGCGCATCTCAGCGGCAGCGGCACGAGTAAAGGTCGTCGCGATAATCTGCTCAGGTGCGCGTTTTCCTTCAATTAATAAACGCAGAACAATACCCGTTAAAGTCCACGTCTTACCAGTACCAGCTGAAGCTTCTATCAAGTACTTACCGTTTAACTTGATACGAATCGCAGGCGGTTCTTCTGGCTTATTAGCGGTCTTGTCAGCTATGTTGTCAACAAGACCTTCAGGTAAAATCTGGCTATAATCATGACCGACATCATCAAAACCATTACCAGCATTATTATATTGATCCATAAAAAATCACTTGTTCAAATTCGTACGGTGTCGTACGGTGAAAATCATTATTATTTGTTATTTAGCATCAATAGCCTTACAGCGCTATTAAAGCTTTATCCATCGCCCCAAATAAAGGCTGCGCTAATACAGGCAAGGCGTCCTTTAACTTGGCAAAGGCATCTTGTTTATAAAGAATATATTGCCATAGCTCATGCTGTGAGCAGCTGTCATAGATAGTATCGCTGTTATAAGTTGGCCATAACCAGCTTTCAAAATCACTGTGCTTGGGTTGATAATCGGGTTCTTTGCTCAGTTTATGTAAATAATTAAGCGCATACACCGGTAATAGGATTATTGGTGTACTAGCGGCAACTTGTGCAAATCTGATCCATTTGATTAGCTCTGCCAGCGCATCGTTATAAGCGATTGGTGCAAGCTCAAAGGTACTGTCATTTTTAGAGAATTTATACTCATCACTCCCTTTATTAAAGCGCCAGATACTTCTACCGTCACCAGCAGCCACTTGCGCATCAGTGGTACGCCTTGCGACCTGCCAATAAATATGCGCCAACCAAAAACGCAGTAAATACTGTGTCCGCGCACTATTGGGTAATATATTTAACCACAGCTCAGGTGAGGATGACTCAGCTAACGACTTGTCTGAGCTTTGAGTGACAATATTAGCGACAACTGGCACCACGCCTTTAATCTGCAATTGACCTTGAAGGTTTATATCAGGGGTATCAACCGTAATCATGGTCTCAGCACAAGGAGTTAGCAGAGCACTAGCATTTTTACTGGCTTGATCACGAGCACTGTCATTAGTGTGGCAATGAGTATCAATACCCAATGCTGCTAACTGTTCCACGAACTCCTGACATTGCTGCTGTAGCTTAAGCTGCTGATATTGCAGCGTTGATTGCCGTGCCACACCTGCTGGCATGATGGGATCGTATAGCAAATTGCTTATGCATTTAGTAGCTTGGTTGCTCGCGCTGGTATTATTAATATCGATATCTTTATTTAACTCATCAAGTAGCTGCGCATTCACCTGATAGGCACTTAAACCAGATAACGACAAAGGCTCTTGGTGTGCCATCTCATCCTCAGCTAATACAACATGTACTTGCTGCTCTCGTAAAAAATGCTTGGCAGGGTGACGTACTTGGTAGTACAGATGTTGCATATCCACTTGGCTGATATCAAAGCGCTCATCCACGCCTTGCACGGCCTCATTATTCACAGCTTCAATATCTAATAAGCCATTTGATAAATTATTTAATAAAATGCGCCGAGCAATATTGGTATAGTCTTCCTTGCTAGGCAGATTAACTTTAACAGGATTTAAATGAGGGTCGTTTTGAGAATGCAAGCGCTCAAAGACCTCGTGCCAAACTCGCGCTGGTGCATTGGTGCTTTGCTGGTACAGCTTTTCTTTTTGCATGGCACGCGCAAGTAAGTTCATCAGCACTTGTCCATCATCCTGACTGGTCATTAAGCTAGCTGAGTCAACGGATTCAGTATTTGACTGCATAAAAATTTCTTGCGCAAATGGTAGCGCGGGATGACGGGTCACTAGCCATTGCTCGATAAGCTTAGGCAAATAACGCTGCACTTGCGCGGCCAATGCTGATTGGTCATCACTATCAACATCACTATCAACACTCATCAACGATTTAGTTTTAATCTGCTCAGTTTTTAAAGGATCCCACTGCCACTGCACTTCACCTTGTAGGAACTGCAATAACTCACTTACCGGATTGGCTGGCAGATGCTCATGAGTATCGGTGAGACGCTGACCATTATAAAAAATCCAGCAAGCATTACGAGCACAGAGCAGCGCATCTAAAAACGCGCCATTATCATCATCTTCACTAAATCTATCACCGCGTCGTGCCAGCCCAGATTTCATCAAGTCATAACGGTTGTCACGGTCACGGTTGGGGAACTCGGACAAATCCATATTGAGCATGACGACCAAGCCAAACGGTACGTTACGTAGTGCGCCAAAACGTCCAAAGGTAATCACACCAGTCGGCTCGGCACTGACTTGCTGGCTCTCAAGCTCATCTTCGATACTATCAAGCATAAAGCTGAGCTTTAAGGGTAGATTACTAACTTGTGATAACTTTGACTCAACTTGGCTGGCTTCAAGCTGTAGCGACATTGAGGAATGGGAAGCATCATCTGTCATCGTACTCGACTGGCTATCATTATCAGCATGGTAACGCTGATAATGACGGTTGGCACGCAAACTACTCTTAAAGCCGTTCATGGCATTAAAAATAGCGCGCATCGGACGCGTTTGATCAAGTGCGCCAAAATACGGATGAATGATATGATTTTCAATATTATTGAGCCAATTCTCAGCATTATGACGAGCTTGAAACTCGTAACGGCAATGATGTAATCCACTATACACACGGCATAGTGCTTCAACAATCGCTGCATCCGCCAAACTAATCGCCGACATAGGTATCGTTTTTTCGGCTAACGTATTATCTTGCCAATGATCAGGATATAAGCAATCACTGATACCAGCTTCAGGCATGACCAAACCTAGCGCTATCTTATCCAGTGCATGGGCAAAGCTAAACCGGTAATCGTAGTCTTGTGTATCAAGCGTTTGCTGCAAATGCGCTTCATCAAAACCACGTACAAACCCTGCTTGTTCCAATAAGTCACACGCACGGCTCATCTGCTCATGCGTTAAGCCAAGGCTCTCATACAGTGGTGGCAGCATCAGCCAATCAAATACTTCAGCCGCTTCAAAGCGGGCGCTATCACTCCCTAATAAGCCATAAAAACCACGTATCGCTTCCCATAGCTGTCGAATGGATTTATCGACGACGCCGGTGACTTTTGCCGGTAGCGTCAGACCGTCCTGCCCTTCTCCATTGACAAATACTGAATTAATCAGCTCATGATGACGATCGACATCCGGTAGTAATACAACGATATCGGACAAATGACGCGTGCTACCGTCTTCATTTGACTCGTTTAACCAGCGCCCAATCATGCCGCGTAATACTTCAAGTTGACGTTGAAGGTTATGGCAGGAGTGAATACTTAGGCTATTATCATATTGCGACAATTGCCATTGGCGTGATTGCTCGTAGCGTTTGCCTTTTAGGGTGACGTCGCTATACCATAAATCAGAATCATTATTTTCACTTAGGCTATTTTCCTCACTGACGTCATTATTACTCGAATCCATTTGCATTTGCTTACTAAGCGCAGCACTTAATCTTCCAGCGGTGGTTTGCGGCGTGGCGCTCTCATCCAGCATCAACACATCTTGCTGTAAATTCGCCAGCAAACTTAGCGGGTGCTCGGATTCTGATTCTGTTTCAGGTATTTGCTGATAACCAACATCAAATTTATCTTGCCAATTTAACTTAAAGCCATTTTTATCTTCATTACCAGATAAACTTGCCAGCATGGCAAAGGTCTCACGCGACTGCTTCCCCAAGCGTGACAATAGCGTATGGCCGTAATCACGTAAAAACACGCTTTCAGGGTTAATCACTTGCTGACGCTGTAGCCACTGTTTGTCAACAATATCCGCCCAAAACAACTGCGATGGATTGTAATGTAATAAGGTGATATCAAGGTATGTCGATAAACGCTGTAAAAAATTAAGCTCATTTTGTGGTAATTGCTGAATGGTGAAAATATGCAGTTGCGTTGGTAATATCGCTTGGATATCTACACCGCTCTCGGCTTTATCTTGCGCCATAATCTGCCAAAATCGTGCCTCAATAGACGCGCGATGCTCGTATACTGAGGCAAATAACAAACGCCATAAATGTCGCTGGGCAAACTCCAGCTCCGTATAATGCGCAACCAACCACTCAGGTGTCTTGCCAGCATGCTTATCGAATTCTAGCGTCAGCTTATCTTTTTCAGCCACGAGCAACTCTACATCGACAGGCTTATTATCAGACCATAGTGTTAACCAGTCCTCACGATGAGTCAGATAACGACTAAATACCCGCGAAAAATCCGTCGCCAACGACCATAGCCGTATGTCTTGCTGACTGCGATCTGCTTCTTCATCCAATAACGCTGATAGCAGCGGATACAAAGGATGCTTATCATCTGCCATAATCTGTGCTTGGTAATAAGTAAAGTAACCAAATAGACGCCATTGCATCACCGCGCCGGTTAACACTGCCACTTCTGGCACCGTCACAATCTCTTGCGTTCGCTGATTGGACTCTAACCAGACATTGTGCTCAGCCAAGACCTTTTGCATCAACGTCCATTGATACTGTCCCCAAAACTTAGTCGTAACTAAAGTACTGATGCCCGCCTGACTGGCAATCGACTTATCCAGCCAATCACCCAGCACCATCGATGGCACGATGACAATGAACTCTTCAAAGATAGGTAGGTTTTTAGACTGATAAGCGTCAAGTAATTGCTCAACTAAGCGTTCGGTACGGTGCGACTGAATAATGGTAAACATAGAGGATAGTCTGATTGGGATAATGGAATAGTAAAGCGAATAAATATTGTTTGAAGACTTTAAGACATAAGCACTGTTATTAAAAATTTAGAGCAAATCGTATCGACGTAGTAAGCGAGCGAATCTGTTGGTACTAAATTCAAAAGACCATTCATACATATACCCTATAAATAAAGAAGACTATAGAGAACACTGAGCAATCTATGTTTCGCGGTCGTTACTACAGTGTATTTCTGCTAGCATAATGAGGGTAAATGTCAGATGACAATAATAACTTGCTTCATACCTTTAATAATAACGACCTATCACAATACCAACAAGTATAGTGATAGAATGTGCTGATTGTGCTGATTGTGCTGATTGTGCTGATTGTGCTGATTGTCAGTGTGCCATTGATAGGGATCGTTTACCAGTATAGATACCAGCATTATAATACCTTGCGACAGTCAGTGTCGCGCTTAACCTACTCATAATCATAAAAAAACGGTCATCGCTTTTATCCGACCAACCATTGCACCTTTTAACTCTTTTTATTAACGAGATAACTAAATACTATGCGCTTGCGTCCCATTGATGCCATTTTCGTTGATCCTAAACGACGTTTATACGTTGTATACTATCGCGGTGAGCTATGGCAATTGCCACGTATGAAAATTGATGACCGATCTTGGCAGAATAGGCAGCCCTATACTGATAATAGTAGTGCACTCTACCTCAGTATCCATCAAGCCATAAGCGACCCTGTTCTGGCACAAAAGTTACGCACGTTAAATCTCCCTGTTGCAGTACGTGGCAGTACGTTACCACGCTTTGAAGCATGGTGGGAAACACATGGTTTTAAGTGGCTTAAAGATAAGCTGAGTACTGGGCAATCACCATTAGCTGCACATCAAGCAGTAGTGGCAAAAACCATTGACAATCAGCCTACTTCCCCTTCAAACTACCCATCTACCCATCCAAACAATGACAACACTACTGGTCATAAAGCTCCTGAACAAAAAGCCATGCCCGTTGCAGGAGAAGCAACCGATATTTTTGCAGATATGCTGGCGGATTTAGCCGATGAAGTGCTGCATCAACAGCTTTAGCTCACATTCAAATAAACCAACAAAAAGAAGATCGGTACTATATGAAAGACTACAAGCTGCTACTGGCTGGGCTAATTTTACTGCTGTTGATCATTTTTATCGCAATCTTTACTTGGTTATGGACCAGCAACCGTAAAAATATGGATCCACTGCCTATTATGGCAAACGAGAGTGGATCATCAACTGCCGAAGAAGACGAAGATAGCATTACCAAAAGCTCGTTGCATATCCAAGCAGAAGAGAAATTGCAAGAACCCTTGGATGACGTCATTACAAGCTTTCAATCACGCTATCCTAATGTGCAAATCTTGACAAACTATGTATCTTCTACTGCCCTCCTTACACTATCAGACAACAACTTCACAGACAGTAACCTCATTGCTAATGAAGGCTCTCCTTTCGTCGTTGATATTGATATGATTATTGCCAGTAGCAACCTATCGACAGAACGCCTATCACCGCTACAAGAAAAACTAAAAATGGCGCAAGATAAGTATAACCAAACTAAAATAAATAATAGCACTGCGCAAAATACTGATGTGAACGATATTCTCAATATAGACGGCAGTGCTGATGAAGCGGTCACTACAGAAGGTAAAAATGACAATGCTAACACCCGTAGTCTTGTGTCTTTTAGCTATGCCTTAAAAGATAAACAAGCAGCTGATGGTGTTATCTTAACGCAAAACCCTGTTGCCATTAACTTTCGAAACTTTTTGCTATCAAGTACAGGGCAAGATGTATTGAGTAGACACGATTATGACAATATCGATGGCTATAAAAACGAGATGGCTGACTTGTTCAAACCGAACTCTCGAGGAAAACAAGCAACAGACGAGCTGTCAGTAGATGTGGCCGAAGCACTTAGTAACGGCAAGTAAATCCAATTCACTCTGTTTATCTATTATTCATTGCTTTTATGAATGCTTTTTTCTACAATAGCACTCCATTATGCGCCTATAGCTCAACAGGATAGAGCAGTTGCCTCCTAAGCGATCGATCGGGGTTCGATTCCCTGTAGGCGCACCAATCATTGTATTTAGACATCACCTCGCATTACCTCAAGCCCTTACAGCTCCTTAACTACACATCCTCTTGTCTTTATTAATTACTTGTCATTACCTACTAGCCCTTTTGCGCAGCCAAGAAACGTCATAGGCGGGCATGTTATTGCGACTTTTACAGGATTGGTATTTATGACATTATTTGGTATTCACTGGTGGAGTATGGCAAGCGCTGTAGGCACCGCCATTGCACTGATGCTTCTATTTAGAATGCCGCACCCGCCTGCCGGCTCCAACCCTTTGATAGTCATGCTGGGCGCGGTAAATTGGAGTTTTTTAATAACACCTACCCTGCTCGGTTCAATCGTTTTGGTCGTGGTAGCACTGATTTATAACAATCTAGGTAAGAATAAGCAGTATCCAACGTATTGGTGGTAAAAGCCTACCTTTGATAGAAAACAGGTGTTTATATTTAATTATCTAAATAATCCCCTAACCAAGCCAAAAACTCATCACTGGTTGTTGATACATTTAATCGCAAATGCGTTGAGGCATTAGCGTCTGGATGAAACAGATGCCCTGGCGCAACCAACCAGCCTTCTTTGTAAGCATCCAGTGCCAACTCTCCGGTATCTTGACCCGTATCCACCCAGACAAACATGCCTGCCTGTGTATGCTCAGGATAGATAAGTCCAATCTTTGGTAGTGCTTTACGCAGTCTTTCATGTCCGGCATATAACTGCTGCTGAACCTTTTTAATTTGCCGACGATACTCGCCATGTGTCCATAATCGATGAACGACGCGCTCACCAAATTCTGGCGTATTTGAGTTACTTAATATCTTTATTCGTATTACGTCATCAATAAATTTTTCAGGGCATACGAGCATTCCCACGCGCCAGCCTGATGCCATTGACTTTGAAAATCCTGCTGCATAGAACACTCGTTCAAACTGATCTAGACTTGCGTAGCGTAGTGTCTGATTATTCGGTACAAAGGCGGCATATAAGTCATCTTCGAAAATATAAGCATCATATTTATGGATTAAATTGAGTACTTGATGGGCGCGTGCAGGATGCAAGTTATAAGAGGTTGGATTATGTAGCACGCTATTAGTTAGGTATAACTTAGGGCGATACGTGGCAAACATCCTTTCCATTTTCTCAATGTTAGGACCTTGATGGTCGCGCTCAACAGCGATGACATTCAAGCCTTGTTGTTGTAAGCAGCTGGTTAGCCAGTACCAACCGGGTGCATCGACCAATACAGTATCGCCAATTTGGGTCAGCAGCCGCCCGATCATGGTCACGGCTTGCGACACACCTGCTGTAGTGATGACATTCTCAGCATGAGTTTGCATCCCTAATGTATTTAAATGCTGCACGAATTGCTGACGTAATGGCAAATAACCTTGGATACTTCCATAGTTATAAATAAAGTCATCAGCTTGCTGAGTAACCTGCCGTATTGCCCATTCCATTTTGTCATTGCGCACCCAGCTATTTGGCAAGGTTCCTGATCCTGGTGAGCGGTGGTGCGGGGTGTTATTAAAGACTTGTAACAACCAACGTGTGTCTATGACTGGACATTTAGCAGCTGTTTTCTCATTATTATTTTGATGGTTCAAGCTTGTCATCGCATTGACGTAGTAGCCAGAGCTAGCTTTAGCCGTTAATACATTGGTGGCCACCAGTTGCTCGTATGCTTGCACTACGGTAAAGCTTGATATATCTAATAGTTTTGCTAACTTTCGCACCGAGGGCACGCGCTGATTGGGCAGGTAAATCTGCCAGTCAATACGCTGCTGTAGCCATTCAGCGACAGCGGCAGTTTTGGTCAAGTTGGGATTGAGAGTATAAGTTTCGACCATAATGAATGCGCTTCTTTTATTGTCTAATTATAAATAGGCAAATAAGTAAATTGTAACGTTAGGAGCAACTATACACTTTGTTCATCACTCGTGAAACTGTATCGGGTCTGTTATGGTCATATAATTTATAGTTAGTCTTATCAGTAACCTTTAACACTATTGAGACGACATACTAAATGAGCATACCCGAGAGCTTTGAAGGTAGTATAGCGGCACTAGCACTTTTTATGCTGGTCAATTCAGTCACGCCAGGACCCAATAACTTAATGCTATTGCACGGCAGTATTAAGTGCGGTTTTTGGGCGTGTCGTTGGCACATGTTTGGTATTACTGTTGGCGTCACGATTATGCTTTGGTTGAGCTATTGGGGCATGGCAGCCTTAATCATCAGCTTCCCCGCTGTCATGCTCATCATAAAGATATTGGGCACACTGTATCTGTTATGGCTCACTTATCAGATGGCTAAAACTGACTTTATCGCTGTCGTTAATGACGCCCTAAAGCATGAGCAACAGAAAGCGAATGAAGTCACTATTAAGATAAAGAAACGCTTTGGAGAGTTACCGCTAAGTTTTGGACAAGCGTTACTGTTTCAATGGCTCAATCCAAAAGCATGGACAATGACGGTAGTTGCACCCAGTCTAGCGATGTTCCATGCCGGCAAGCCTTGGCTAGACAATTATGCATTGCTTGCTATGTGCGCGATCATCAATCTGCTATCCATCAGCTGCTGGGCGGCAGGTGGACATTGGCTGCGAAAGCTAGTGCATCTACCACGAGTCATGCGCGTTATTCATATTTTGATTGTACTTATGACGCTATATTGTACCCTAACACTTTGGTTATAGATAAAAGCTACTCAAACTCAAAATTCAAGCCTCAACAACAACTATAAACCAATAATCATAATCTAGGACAATCCTATGAACCCAATCCACATCGCCTTAGCCGTATTGGTTGCCTTTATTTGGGGTGTGAACTTTACCTTTATTGCATGGGCGCTCGAAAGCTTTCCACCACTCATGCTCACCGCCCTACGTTTTTTCTTTACTGCTGTGCCACTGGTTTTATTTCTCAAGCCACCTAAGTTTAACCGTACGCTATTTATCTATGCCATTGGTACGTTTGTCATGCAGTATGCTTTTGTATTTACTGCTATGCACTTGGGTGCATCAGCAGGGTTAACAGCGCTATTACTACAAGTTCAGATATTTATCACGGTATTACTGGCATATGTCATATTAGGTGAGAAAGTGAATCGTATGCAGATCATCGGTATGTTAGTTGGTGTGCTTGGACTGGGCGTGATTGCACTAAACCTTGGCGGTGATATGCCTTTAATTGGGTTTGTCTGTATCTTGATTGCGGCAATCGGTTGGAGCTTTGGCAACATTGCCTCAAAGCAGGTATCAACGCAAGCAATGGTAAAGACGATGCAGCAAGACGCTCGCCTGCATACTGGTTCACCTACTAACAGCAAGAATAAAGCTTCAGCACTGTCTGCGTTGGCACTGGTGGCATGGGGCGGTCTGATCGCTTGTGTGATTTTGACTCTATCGTCTCTTATATTTGAGAGCGCTGCGTGGCAGGTGGCGACGTTTACGCAAGCATCAATTAAGTCTTGGCTGTCGCTTGGATTCATCGTGTACATCTCAACCCTTCTTGGATTTGGACTTTGGGCACATCTGCTTAGTCAAAATACTGCTTCCAAGATTGTGCCATTTGCTCTATTAGTGCCGGTATTCGGTATGATAGCTTCAGTGCTGCTCTTAGGGGAAGTAGTGACGTGGTGGAAGATGTTGGCAATGCTATTGATCTTGTCAGGACTGGTATTAGCAAATATGAAGATTGGGCTTGGGAGAAAAGCAACTCATAATTAGCAGTAAATAATCTAAGGGGCTGAGCTTGTTATCTAGGACAGCCCCCAAAATTAATATCGATAGCGGAAAATGAGTCAATGCTAGAGTAGACCAAATGTTAATTTAAACTATAACTTATTAGGTGATGTATACCTCAACATTATGGTGTTCGAAATATCGATAATACCTATATGCCTAATAGATTAACTTTACATTGATGGGTCGAAGAAGCCTTACAATGCTATTACCTACATAGCATGTAAGCTTGAGATATGAAGTTTAGTTTTCTTAGGTGATGTTGTTAATATTGGGGTTTGAACGATAAGCCTCATTATATATAACTGGCTATAATGTTAATTAATAAAGAGATGATAACCAAATTGAACACAAAGGCGATAACGCTATGCAAAGTAGCAAGCTTTCTACCCGATTTTGAGGTAAAAGCAATATCGGCGGTCTGACCTGAAGTACCAATAGCAACTGCGCAATAAAAAAAGTCTTCAAATTTAGCACTGAATGCCCTTGTATGATTTTCACTGTAGCCCTCACCTGCCATCATAGCTTCAGGAAACATAAAAGGCGACGCTACCCCTCTACGTTGTTCAGAGAAATATAGATAAGCGTATTGCATAGCAAAGGTAACTTGTATCATCAGCCACGTAATAAAAATAGTACTCACAGTAAGCACAATAGTTAAAATACGCGCTATACCCTGATAGTCTTTACCAATCTGAGTTTGCTTTACAATAGCCAGTAAACAAATCAAACTTGCGATACTAATGAGGCTTAAGATAATCAGCTTACCTTCATGGTCTTGGGTCAGATGACTATGAATGGTGTTAGCACGCATCATAACAATAATACTGACAATATAGATTAAAATACCACTATCCCAACCGACAATAAAGCCAGTACTAAAAGAGATAGGCCATATTGCAGCTATTATTAGGCCAATAAGTGCGCCGCTTAGTAAGCTTCCAAGCAAGCGCCAATGACTGAAAAACGCGTTTGGTAATAGTGCCATAACTTTAATCAAACTCTATTAATGAAGGTTTAAATTATACAACTGTATTAACTGGTATTAATTTTTAACCAAACTACCTAGCCCACCAGAGATAAGTAAGGTGGTATCGGTTAAACCTTTAATAGGTTTCATGCCTGCTCTGAGCCCCGTTTCAATCCCTACATAACGCGGTTCCCACTCAGGATTGAATTTTTCTTTAAAGTGACGCAGTCCTGTAAAGTTATAATAAGTTTTGCCGTATTTGGTAACGGTATTGGTTACATAGCGCCATTTAGGTCCGATAGCTTCAGCTTCTGTTGGCATCTCCATGTATTTACCATCTATAATATGCTGACTCATAGTTTTTAATGCTTCGTTGTTTGAGTCATTATCTTTTGAAGTACTATCTTCTAAAGAATGACTTTCAACGATAGGCTTAGGCTGAACCTCGAACCCAGTAAAGGGTGCCATTCCTAAACTAAAAGAATGAAAGCCTGCCTCTTTGCCCCACATAAACAAGCTAATAAATAAATAGTCCATCATACTTTTAATAGCTTTGCCTTCGCTATTTTGCACCTCTTTATAACGCATCAAATCAATGGACAACTCATTCAGATGACCGCTTTGCCAAAGATTGGCGAAAGCCACGATGTCCCCTTGATATTTCACCACTGCACAATCAAAATGCTTCAAATAGTTTTCATCAAAATACCCCAGTGAAAATCCTTTTTCTGCTGATTTTTTATCGCCTAACCAAATATCAGAAACTGCTTTCAAATCTCCAAGTAATGTTGGGATTTGCGCCTGTGGCACGACTTCAAAGCTCAGCCCGTCTTTCATACCACGACTGATCACTTGACGGAATTTAGAGTTTTTGCTTCCTTGTAAGTTAAAGGCATCTAAGTTAACAATAGCTTCTTCACCGATTTTTAGCAGTTGTATGCCATTGTTGTTGAATAAATGCCGATATCTATTGCTGACTTCATAAAAGACACAAGTCCCACCAAAACTTTGGCATAATTCAATGAATGTCTCAATCAAAGCACCAAACTCACTGTCATCACCAATGGGGTCAGACATAACAATCCAGCTTCTACCATGAGTTTGATACATGATAAAGCTATTACCCGAGTCACTAAATAGCAGTTGCTTATCACCCAGCAAGCTTAAGTTTGCAACTGAGTAGGCAGATTTACGAGCAACTTGCTCAGCTTGGGCAAGCTCAATTGGAGTGGGGAGGCTTGGAGATGGTTTTTTAAATCGAATGAGGCTGAACAATACATAGGCGATGGTTAAGATGGCAAGCATGGCGTATGAGCGCAAAAAGCGTGCTCCTCCATCACCTGATACTGTCCACCATAGATCAGGGCTATAGTCTTCATGACGATGGACATACATACCAACCCAAAACAGACTGATTAAAAATACCGACAATAAAACTAGAGTTTGTGAGTTTAAACGTAAGCTCATCAAATGAGACTGACGATTAAAGTAACGTCGATTAAAATAGGCCACGCCGAACAATAAGGCACAAATAACCGCCACTTCGACTTCTAAGTGCTTGACCATTAAAGTCACTATTGATGCACCCAATAACCACATTGATATATGCCATGCGCCATTGAGACGTTGATACAATCCACGTGCTAATACCAGTAAAGCAAATCCCATAAGCGTGTTGAGAAGATAGGACGTCTCGATAATGGGTATCGGTATGAACTCACCCAGTAATAGCTCTCGATTAGCCACGGGCGGCAAGATACTAACTATCAACATGACTATACCCAAACCCGCTGTTGCCAAAGCAAGGAGCTGAGGAATCCATATACTAGGGAGAATTCTGCGTTTTTTATTTGCATCCAGACCTGAGCGAATATAGGCTTCATGTAAGACAAACGATAATATCCCCAACATAAAGGGAATAAGGTAATAAAGAATACGAAATAAGAGCAGCACGGATAATAACGTGGTTTTATCCACCTTAGGTAATGAAGCCACCATCGTTAGCTCAAACACGCCCAGTCCGCCAGGCACATGACTGATAATACCTACCGTAATAGCTTGAACGTAAGCTGAGAAAACCTCTAGATAACTCACTGTGCTGGCAGGTATTAGCATATGAATGATATAAGCTACTAATGCGATATCAATAACGGCAAGCACGATAAGTCTAAACAATACCGTAGCTGGTGGCAGATGCAATTGCCAGTTTTTTATAGCAAACGCTCGTCCTGACTTGCCAGCAAATATCAGACTGGCAGCAATCGATAGCAGAATAATAAACCCGATCGCTTTGAACACTAATGGCGGTATATTTGCGAGCCAAGCTATATTGGTAAGCAACTGTGAGAGCATATGTGGATTTATGAGTAGTGATAGTCCGATCACCGTCATCATGCCATAACTAAATGCTAAAGATACCAACAAGATAATATTGGCAATCTTCGCACTTTCAATACCGTACTTGCCATAATAGCGAAAGCGTACCGCGCCTGCCGATAGCATCGACACCCCTAAAGTGTGGCCAATTGAAAAAGCAGTGAGCGAGGTATTTAATATCTTAGGGTAAGGTATTTTAGTATTTAGATAACGCACCGCTATTAGATCATAAACGCTCAGTAGCGCGTAAGCGGCTATGACCACTGAAACTGCTTTCAACATCGTTAATGGCGGCGTTGCCAAAATGACAGATTTCATCTGCGCTATATCTAAGGTATGCGCCATATGAAACAACGACTTGGATGCTAAGGCAAACATCACGATAGCAACAACGGCTAATAACCAATGCCAATTAAACTTTATGTTTTTTATATTCATCGCTACTGACTTATATGAGGCGCTTTAGGCATAACACACAACGCGGCTATTTTAGTTGGCTGGCAAGTTCAGGTTGCTAACAGTCAATCTATAAAGTTATTCTTGATTTATAAAATCTTAACTCTCTATTAACTTATAACACAAATTTGAATGAAAAATCTTACCGCTCATTAGTGATTATTCACTTGATAATTTTTCTTATAGGTCTCATAACCTACCAAGCCCGCAATCATTAATAAAAACACAATGCTGATACTAGTCGCTCCCAATTCAATACCTCCATTCTTAACTGGTTGTGATAGCCAATCACCAAGTGCTGCCCCTAACGGACGAGTCAAAATATAAGCAAGCCAAAAGCACAAAACGCTGTTTAACTTAAGCACATAAAACCCCACTGCGATAAGCGCAAGACCACTAGCAAATATAAAGGTGGAGTTTTGATAGCCAATGCTAAGCCCTTCTGCAAACCAGTCACCTGCGGCAGTACCAAGAGCGCAAGTCGCTAAGATGGCAACCCAATAGAATAGTTCACGGGGAAAGGTATCAATATGATGGATAGATAAGGTTTTTTCACGGGCGTACCAGATAGCGAATACCACTGCAAGCAAGACACTAAACCCTATCGTTGAGTATGCTAGTGGTATGCCTAAATTATCCGTCATATTGTCAGTAATCAGCGTGCCAAGAATGCTCACAAATACTACCGTCAGCCAGTACTTCCACGGTATATAGTCTTTGGTCTTTAACTGTATTACCAAAACAATCAAAAACAGCGCTGTCATAATCAGAGAAGTGATCGGCAATCCTAGCTTAAAGTTAAAAATCATAAAGTCAGCGGCGGTTTCACCGACGGTAGTTGACATCATTTTTATCAGCCAAAACACCACAGTGATTTGTGGCACTTTATTGAGCATGTTGGCATACTTTGATGATTTGGATAGGCGATTTTCTGATACGAGTATTTGAGGAGAGGTAGACATGAGAACTTTCCTTTTTTAGGTTAGTTGGGAGATAGCACTGTATTTGCTACATCCTTAACCTATAGTAACTACCCAGCTATTAAGAAAGTGTTAAGACATCATCAGCTATCTTTTAATTTGAATATATTTCCTCTAATCAAACGCTTAATCTACGCTAAGTTTCTCCTATGTCTTATTTTGTATGATGAACTCCTACCAGCATCACATCTGACGAAGTATTTATTAAGACGCCAGCACTACATTTAAGATATGGAGTAAATATTATGAAAAAGTTATCAATGCTAAGCAAATCAGCAATCGTTGTCGTGAGCGCCCTAGTTATCGGCACTGGTATCGGTACCATCGCTATCGCCTCAGGGCAAATACCCGCTATTTCAGGGGCTGAGACCAGTGACGCGGTCGCGATTGCCAAAAGTAAAATCAGTCTAGAGCAAGCCATCGTTATGGCGCAGAAAACAGTTAAAGGGGACTTAATTAGCGCTGAATTTGACCAAAACGACTATATGGCAGGTGATGAGTTTGAAGTTAAATTTATTGACGGGGACATGGAGCATGAAGTAAAAATTGATGCCAGTAGCGGTAAAATCTTAAAGACCAAACAAGAAAAACTTGATGCGGAAGATTTAGCAGAATACAAAGCTTTGAAACAGGCTAAAATCAGTCTAACCCAAGCCATGCAAAAAGCAACGCAAAGCGACAATGGCAAAATGAATGGCAAAATTATTGAGGCAGAGTTTGATTTTGATAACGGCATACCCGCTTATGAGATTGAAATGGCTAAAGGGGTGGAAATACACAAACTGGTAATCGACAGCATAAATGGTCAGGTTATCAGCAGTCAGTTAGACTATGATGATTGATACACCGAAGATTTGATTGAATATAACTTAACAATGGCTCTATTCTGTACACCAGTATCGATTAGAGCTTTTTGCTTTAAAGACGCTATAGAAAGTGACACTATAGATAAATACCTTAAAAAAACTTGAGTCCTAATAGCCATATAATAAGGATATCTCATGCGAGTATTAGTAGTCGAAGATGACTTGATGATTGGCGAAAGTCTGAATGAAGCATTGCAAGATGAAGCTTATACGGTCGATTGGGTTAAAGATGGTCGTCAAGCCATACTGACATTAAGGGTGCAACCTTATGACATCATCTTGTTAGATTTGGGCTTGCCAGAGGTTGATGGCATGGGCGTATTAACTGCTATTCGCGACGCTAAGATTGAAACACCAGTATTGATACTCACCGCGCGTGATCAATTAAAAGACAGAATTGCAGGATTAGATTCAGGGGCTGATGATTACGTCGTCAAGCCTTTTGAATTAGGAGAAGTCTTTGCACGGATGAGGGTACTGATACGACGCGCCCAAGGCAAGGCTGACAATCAAGTTGCCGTTGGCAATCTAACTCTAGATACCGCGCACAAACGAGTCATGATGGAGAGCAATCCTGTAGATTTAACCGCTAAAGAATATATGCTCCTCATGTAGTGGCATAATAAATTAGGACAGCACGTAAGAGGTTTATACTAACCCCTGAAAAAGTCATGTCTAAAAATGCGCTTGAAGATTCGTTATATGGCTGGGGTGATGAAGTTGAAAGCAACGCCATTGAGTTCTTGATTCATAGCTTACGTAAAAAAATCGGACAAGATAGAATCAAAAATGTTCGCGGCTTGGGTTGGTATATCAGTAATGCCTAACTTCAAACACACAACACTAAAAATAATTTGTCATCCATAAAAGTTAATTGCTATGATTAAACTCCATAAGCTCTTTCACTCGCTACAGTTCCAACTTATCCTTTGGTCTGTTCTATCTTTATTGCTACTCGCCATAGGCGCTGGTGGTTATGGGTTTTGGTATAGCTATAACGAGCTTAACGACTTTCAAGATGACAGTTTAAAAAGCATGTCAGCGTTACTTGAGCAAACGCTTGATGTCAAAGCAGCTGACTCTACTACGTTGCTTGAACCCAACATTCATTTTGATACCGATGATGACGATGGCAGTATCACCGTCGATGTTATTAATACGGCAATATCATCACCGCTCGTCTATAACTCTTCTCTCGACAATAATGGCGATAACAGTAAGCACGATAATGATGATACCAATCACCATAATGATGAGGACTTTAACGATCTGACATTAGAGGACCTGCCTGCTATAGCAGAGGGTTTAAGTACTCAAACCATAGATGACAAAGTATGGCGCGTATATCGTAGTAATGATGCAGATAGAGTGGTTATAGTACGCCAACGTACTGAGTTTCAAGATGATCTCGCCAGATCTAGTGCATTGCAGTCTTTTTTGCCCTTAATCATAGGCATGGCATTTTTGATACTATTACTGCCCTTTATCATGTGGCGAATGATGAAGCCTGTACGCCAATTACAAAAGGAGATTGAAGAGCGTCGTGAAAATGACTTAGACCCTCTGCCAGTGAGTAATCTGCCTTCCGAGCTGTTGCCACTAGCTGAATCGTTGAATAGATTATTGGCACTGGTCAAGGTCAGTATAGAGCGTCAGCAACGCTTTATCGCAGATGCTGCGCACGAACTACGCTCGCCATTGACGGCAATATCGCTACAGCTACAACGATTGCAGCGAATAGCCACTGATAGTGTGATGTCTGAAGGTTTAGATAAACTGGCTATACGATTAAAGCGTAATCAAAGCTTGGTTGAGCAGCTATTGACACTTGCACGTGCTGGTAATATCAATACGGCGCTCGGTGCCGAAGATACATTAACCTCTGTTAAATTTATAATCGAACAAGTCATCGGTTTACTCATCCCTATTGCTGATAATAAAAATATAGAGCTTACGGTTGATCTACAATCTAACCGTAAAATAAATATGGATGAAACGTCATTATTAGTTCTAGTCAAAAACCTGATTCAAAACGCTATTGTTTACACGCCAGCTAATGGTCAAGTCATCGTTAAGCTGTTCCAGCTTGAGCAAAACTCAGGCAGCATACAAAAATCGGTTTTAGATGTTCAGTATAATTTTGGCTCACAAGTGATTCACTCTGGGAAGCTGAACGACTCATCTAAAACATTGAGTAGCAGATTAATATTGCAAATAATAGATTCAGGCGCAGGCATTTATCCTAGCGATTATAAAACTGTTTTTGACCCTTTTGTACGGCTCAATCAGGTGAATAATAAAGCTGACCAGCTCAGCAATAGCATGAGCGATAATACAAGCCATTCAAGATCAGATAGCACTAGCAATACTTCACAAGAAATACAGGGAACAGGCCTAGGACTCTCTATCGTCAAGTCAATCTGTGAGCAAGCAGGTATCGATGTTTTTATGGATGATTCTACTGCGACCATTCCAAGTCAAAACAACAATAAAGGACTATGCATCACCTTAGTTTTCTAAGTCAACTAGAAAAATTTTGATAGATGTAGATATATCTTGACGCTTTCTTAACACCTCTATTGAATGGCTATATTGAGCCACGATTATTGCGACAACGACTTTGGGTACGACGATAGCAGATTATGTAATAAGATCTTTGGGCATTGGCTATGCGGGCGGCTCAGCATTACTGATAGCGCTACTTGGCCTATGTTTAATAACTTGACAAAAAACGATGGGCAGTATTGCTGTCGATAGCATTAGCAAACCCAAAGCAGAGGTGTTTTATTGGACGACTATTATGTTCTCACAAACCCTTGGTACCGCGCTTGGTGACTGGGTAGCAGATACCAAAGGCATGGGTTATACCACGAGCGCTATCATATTTGGATCTTTATTAGTACTCATCGCTCTAGCTCATTTTTATACTAAAATATCGAAAACACTATTATTTTGGAGCGCTTTCGTTTTAACTCGGCCTTTAGGAGCGGTATTAGGTGACTTCTTAGACAAGCCTATCGATCATGGTGGTCTTGCACTAAGCCGCTTTGGCGCTTCAGCTGCGTTGTTAGTTTTTATCATTATTTGTCTATTAGTGTTTAAGCAGCAGGCTAGTGCTAAAGCACATTGATTATTATGCTCCTAGCAAAACTTATTTTATTGATCAAATAATAATTTCTTAGATGCTAATAGTCTTGTTAACCAAGGTCTATAATTATTAGTATGATGGATGAATATCGATGATGATTGGATATTGATAGTAGTAAAAAAGGTTGCTAACACTATATATTACATAGCGTTAGCAACCTTTTTTTGTTTGACAATTTACTTAGGTGACCTTGTTAATACTGGGGTTTGATAAAGCGATAACTGTGAATACCAAAACCTTCCATCATACCGAAGCTACGTGGCAGCGCACGATCACTCATCAAACAAAAGGTGTTGATATTTAGTTAAAAACATACGCTTTAACAAATACTTAGGTATATCTAAAAAATTCTGCCCTTTTCTCCAAAAAATCAAGCTTAGCTATGGATCAATCACCATAGGTCAAATATTCACTTGAATTAGCTAAAGATTTACACAAATTACTTACGCTTACACTATTAAGAACTATTAAACAATTAACCATCCATTTCTTATCAAATCTTAAGCTATGATATTCAATCAACAAATATATCGGCGATAAACGTCAATGGTAAAGATTAGATACTGACGCTTTTAGTTCTTATCATTGTTTCTAATGGCATAGCATAGTTTGAGGCGTACATAGGGATAGGTTATGGCGATCGATAAGGGAGTTTGTACTAAAGAAAGTTTGGAATATGTAAAAGGTTGGGAGACTATAAATGGCTCCTCTGTAAATGATCATGTAGAAAAAAACCATTCACAAGCCCATACAGCGGCTTTAAGTTTTCAATTGATGACACGTGCGGAGCCTCCAGAACTGGTCATTGCCACCATACAATCCCTCCTTGTGGTAAAAAAATACTGCGATGAGATCATTATTATCGATAATAATAATAATGACACATCCATGTATAAACCATTGGCAGCGTTTTGCGCCAGCTTAGATCCTGAGCTAAAAGTATATTTTTACCACATTGATGCGGTAGAAGGGTTTAAGGCGGGCGCTCTGAATTTAGCACTAGGACTCATGAGCCCAGATTGTACGCATATTGTCGTCGTTGATAGTGATTATCAGGCATTACCACACGCTAGAGTATCAATAGCTGATGCTATCGAACAGTATCCTGCTCACACTCTACTTCAGTTTCCACAGTTTTACCGTAACGCTGGACAAATAGATATCCATAGCGAATTAAACCACTATTTCAATCATCACTTATATCGTCCTTTTAATCGCGAGCGTGCGCTATCAACAGGAACTTATGCGGTGATACGCCGCTCAGATCTTTTAAGCTTGGGTGGCTGGTCAGGTGCATCGATTACTGAAGATGCACAGATGGGCGTTCTTATGCATCAACAAGGTTTGCGAAGTCGATTCATACCACAAATTATTGCCACCGGTTTATTACCCAATACATTGAATGACTTAATGAGCCAGCGTCGACGTTGGATCTATGGCAACATGCAAGTAATAAACAACTATTTCGCGATAGATAAGTCCTCAATGTGCCGACAATATTTAGAGAAAAGTCAAACGTTGACTTCTGTTACCCCTCTTAATCGATATACTATCAATAGCATAAAAGTAGAAGGTATCGGCGAACGTCTACTCTATGCGCGTGCACACCTTTCTCAGCTCAGCGCTTGGATAAATTTCACTGGTTTGTTTATTTTTCTACAAATCTGTACGCTACTCATTATCTTCAGTGCGCTCTTTGCTCCTACGCTTTTTAATATTAACGCCGACTCAACTCTGCTCACGCCTTTATATCTGGTGTACGCAGGTTATACAGTCTTCTTAGTAAGGCGTTTATGGGCATATTTACAGGATCAGGTGCCGCTTAATAAACAAGTGAATGGAAACTATCAACCAACCATGAAAATGCGCTTGAGAGCATGGTTAATGCATCTGAATTTTTGGGAGCTTGGGGCGCTCTCGTGGTTACCCGTTATGTGGGGTCGTGAAAAGCCATTTATATGCACCCCAAAGCAAGAGTATATTCGTACTCGTCACTCGTTATGGCAGGCAAATATAGTAGCATTGCCCAAACTGCTGTTGGCGCTTAATATCATTACAGCGCTTGTAGTAGCGCCGTTTTCTCCTCTTTACTCTCCAATATTATTTATCTGTGCTTTAACGGTTTGTCTATTAAAAATCGGTGCGGCAAAAGTGGCTTTTGATAACTTTGCTGCTACAGAGCCAAAACTTAACAGCATTAGGATAAAGTCTAAACCTGCGGTCGCGCACGCTCGAAAACAAACCAAACCCCTAGCACCGCCTAAGATTGAAACGGTATTTGAAGATAAAAAATTATTAATTCCTAAGAACGCTTAACTCTTAAACAAGGTCCATTTTTGAAGACCGGCGTTATACCAGTATCTTTAATCATTTGCCTGTATAAAACCTGCCGTGCTTACCAATTTAAAATAATCGCTATTTTTACTTTGAGGTTTATATGTCTTTCGCTCATTCTGTTGGTTTTGTAAGTTCTATTGAGGCTGATAATAAACGCCCTGTCGCAATAACCAATAAGCCATTACGCATAGCGATTATTGCCCACTGTTTATATCCTATTGCCCAGCCGTATGCAGGTGGACTTGAGATGATTACGCAACTCATCTGTGATGAACTCGTTGCTCAAGGTCATGAAGTACTGCTTTATGCCCATAAAGACAGTCGAACGCAAGCAACCTTAGTCCCAATGCTAACCCGAGCTGAGTTTGATGCGACAGTCTATGAGAACGAACATGACACGCTAGGCATGAGCCGCGAGGAAATGTACCAGTACTTGGTTTATCAAGGTGTACTGCGTGACATTATTGAACGTGATACACGAGGTGAGATTGATATCGTACACAATCACAGTCTCCATCATATTCCGATGATGACAGGTCAAGCGTTTGGTGCTCGATTTTTTACTACTTTTCATACGCCTATTTTCCCGCAGTTGCGTCTGGCACTTCTGACGTTACGTCACGGAACAAGCACCCAGTTTACCGCCATCAGCACACACCAACAGCGCCTTTTTTCTGAATTCGTTCCTTCACATGTCGTCTATAACGGCATCGATGTTGAGTCCTTTATCGCTAATACTGAGCCTACGGATAGTCTAATTAATGAGCATAGCGAGGTTTATTTTTGGTACGGACGTATTTGTCCTGAAAAAGGCACGCACTTGGCCATGCAGTACTGTATGGAAGCGGGGAAAAAACTCATTATTGCTGGTCCTAAAAGTAATGAAGATTACTTTAATAAACAAGTAGCGCCTTTATTATCTCAAGACCGCAAAAATGGCGAACAAAAACTGTTTGATTATATTGGTCATGTCACTAAGGACGAGATCAATCAACACCTCGTTCAAGCAACTGCCATGCTATTTACCAGTACGTGGGACGAGCCTTACGGATTGATACTGGCCGAAAGCTTGGCGTGTGGGACACCAGTGATTGGATTTGATGTGGGTGCAAGCGCTGAAATAGTCACGCCTAGTACAGGTATTATCGTTGCTAAGGAAGATAAGGAAGCCTTTATAAAGGGGTTTTCTAAGATTAAACACATATCACGTCAGGCTTGCCGCAAACGCGCTTTACAGTTTTGCTCAGTATCAGCGATGGTAGAAGGATATGTTGCACTATATAAAACGGCAGTAAGAGAAAATCAGGAAAAAAAGGGCTTTGCCAATTCACGATATGCGCAGCTAGCACAGAGTTTATTTATCCATAATAATAAGTCAAATTCGTCAATGGGTTCAAATATTAAATTGAATGATACTTCAAGTAATAGGTCTGTCACTATGAGTCTTGAGGAGTAATGAGTATGCGTCTTGGCTATTACGCGCATCATCACGGCTCAGGACACTGCCGTCAAATCGATAAACTGGCGGCGCTATTACCGGTGGATGCAAAAAGACAATTAATAGTATTTACGAGCTTAAGCCTAGACGATTATGCTTTTTCCTGTCTCGATGAGCAGCAAATTATAAGGCTACAAGCAGAGGATGAGTGTGCAGATGATGTGCTAAAAGGTCGCGCAGGAGAACATTGGCAACCAGCTAGCCTCCATTATTCGCCTGTCGGTAATAGCAATATTCAAAAGCGTAGCCACCAAATACTAGATACGATTTATCAGCGTAAAATTGATTTGATGATTATCGACGTGAGTGTTGAAGTAGCCATGCTGTGCCGAGCTACTAGCATCCCTTATCTTTATATCAGACTTCCTGGTATTCGTGATGACATCCCGCATCTTAATGCTTTTGCTGGCGCGCTTGCTTTACTAGCGCCTTATCCTCGTCTACTAGAGGCTAGTATGACGCCTGAATGGGTAGGTAAAAAAACGCTATACCTTGATTTTATTAATACAGCGCAACAAAAAGAGCTAACTTATCGTGAGTTTATAGAAATACTGGCGAAGTTAAATACTTCAAATCTAAAAGACTGGGAAGAAGATACGTCCACTATCATTACTGTTATTAAGGGCTACGGTGGACATGAGGCTATTGATATAAAATTACCCGAGTTACGCCGCCTATTACCCAACGCTTTTATCATATCACTTGGTCCTATAAACGATGATATGCGCTGTCACGTTGATATTGCTGCGCAAGTGAATGATGTCACACCATTTATACAACATAGTGATTATCTACTGATGGCCTGTGGTTTGAACGCAGTTGCGCAAGCCTATGATTATGCTACGCCACTTGTGGTTCTACCTGATAACCGTCCGCATCAAGAGCAAGAAGTGATGGCGCAAGCATTAATAAACCAAGAATGCGCATTGAGCTGGCAGCAATTTAAAACCTTGCTCTCTCATAAACAAACTCATACTAACCCGAATGGACAATCGGTAAATAAAGCACAACCCAAGTCAGTGTCAAAGTCTAGTAACGTAAATCGCAACAAAGACTGTTTAACTGCTGCCCAAGAATTTATGGATAGTACGACTCAATATCCAACGACTAAAGCTTGGTTCGAAAAGTGGTTACTCCCTAAGCTTGAGTTAAATCCTGACTACTAATAACTTCAATAATAATAAACAGTGTTCTTAAACAAACTCTCAATAATATCCAACGCATCATGAAAAAAGTAAAATAATAAAAGAGGCGATGACGACTGATGAGCATAAAACCCATATCTACTGTTAAAACTATTTCTGACTATATACCAGTAACGGTTATCACCACCTGTTACGGGCGCAATCGCCATCTTTATAATCTACTCAGCAGCCTTATGAACGGTAGCGTCCAGCCCGATGAGGTCATCATTGTTAATGACGACGCTGACCCAAAGCGGTTGGCTGAATTTCCTTTAAACATCATAAGAATTCCCACTACCATTGAAGCATCGTCCAATAAAACAGATACAACTAAATTTGATATCGGGCGCAATCGTAATATTGGCGCAGCGCATGCCACTCATGACACACTCATATTTTTAGATGTAGATTGTATAGTAGCGCCGACGTTTATTGAGCAATTAAGCGCTAAATTGCAGAAATATCCTGACTCCTTACTCATGGGTCAACCGCGCTATCTCACGCGCCCTTTGTCAGTTAAAGAAGGCTTAAAGTTACAAAGTGGCACGCTAACCACCTGCTTTTTAAATGAACTGTCTGTCTACAACCCTTATCGTTATAATTTCAATGAGGTCGACTACATTGCCACATCAATAAAGCAGACGGTTATTGAGCAGACCGATGATTATGGTGCGTTTTGGAGTTTATGCTTTGCGATTAAACGCCAACAGTTTGAGCAGATAGGTGGGTTTGATACTCAATACATCGGTTATGGAGCCGAAGATACTGACTTTTCTTTTACTGCGCGAAAATTAGATATCGACTTTTATCTCACGGCTGACATTGTTTACCATCAGCAGCATAGCGTCTATCGGCCACCTCTTAATCATCTAGATAGCATTATCATCAATGCCAATCGCTTTTATGAGAAATGGCAGCACTGGCCAATGGAGGGATGGCTTAAGCAATTTTCAAATATGGGACTTATTCGTTGGACAGCGGTACAGTCGACGCCGATAGTTGTGTTACGAAAACCTAGCGCTCATGAGATAAAGCAAGCACACTGCCCCAATGCACCCTATGTCTAAATTTTTAGTTAATGTTTAATACTGACGAATAACCTCTACTTCTTGCGGCGGCGCGCTCATTTCGCGGCGCTCAAAACTCCAGTTATGCCCGTGCCAAAAATGGGCAGTTTTGTCATTATCATTAAAACCTATCATTAATAGTCGTAGTGGCAAATCTGATTTTTGCACCAACTGTAGATGTTCGCGAGCGGCTAATAGCAATCGATATAACAAAAACCCGGACGACGGTGCTGATGAATGAATATCGCCAAAGTAAGGGTAGTCAGCAACGACCGGATGACGCTCGGACAATACACTATGGTGCCTATCGTTCTGCAATAACTCTTGCACTACTGGTGGAACAATGAGTATTCGGTCAGAAGTAATAGGATCATCATCAGGGTTTGGATCCTCACTTGGTGACGGAAACTGATAAGGCTGATTGCTCAGCAATATACCTAATGGTGCAGCCTTTGCCATTCTCTTCATTACAGCTACATTATTACTTCTCGGTGGCAAGCCAAAATGCAGTTTACTGTCGCCAATCTGCCGAAAAAACAATAATTTAGGCAATTTACTAATTAACGGATGATTAGCAAAAAAATCAGCGTGTATGAAGTGATTAAACAACACTAAAACATCATCAGGTTGCAACAGCTGCTCAAGTTGCGTGGTGCTAATAGATGGATTATTGGCGATAAATACTATTCTATTTTTTTGCTCTAAGGCATTTTGAATGTTAAAAGGCAAACTTGCAAAGGCAGCTTCTTCTTTACTTATTTTATTAGACACGCATTCACTCCCACCTGATAACGAATTATTTTTCTCAAGTATTGAATCATGCGTTTTAACTATGTCAGCTTGTTGAATAGACTTTGATACAATCTCATTTATACTCATTGACGAACAGATTACATACTAAAAATATGAGTATTAAAAATAATTCTTGTAATCAACATGATCTATTCCGACAGCAAAATCACTGATTTGAAGACACAAAAATACTGTTAGACCTATTAGCATGAGGTTTTCATAAAAAGCGGCATAACTGCTTTTTATTCCCTGACGGAAGAATAAGCAATAACCAATCAAAAGACAATAAAAAATCCAATGATAGGCATTTTATTTAAACACCTAACATTGGATCACTGGCCCTAATCGTTTAAATAACCAATTAATTTCCTATCAAATACTTGTGAAAAACATAGACAGCGTACTCATCTTTTTTATGAGTTTCGCCATCTTTTTGCGAGCATTTAGAGTTCTACTGCAGCCCTTCAGCCGCTGTTTGATCTAAGTTCGGGTTTTCGTCAGTATGGTCATCTACCTCATCATTACCCATACTATCTGTAGACCCTGACTGATTCGTTGTGCCTGTTCCATCACTAGAATTAGTAGTAGAATCTGCGGCGGCATCCACATTAGTATCGTTTGTCGGTGACGGCGTACCTTCTTGGGAGGCTGTACCTGTAACTTCTGAACCTTGATTTGTTTCTATGCCATCAGCTGATTGGCCATTTGTATCTTCTTTTTCACTACTACAAGCACTCATGCCCATAATAGCTGCTAAAGATGCGGTTAATACGGCTGTACGTAATAAGGGTTTTAATTCTATCATCTTCATCTCAACGTCCTTAGGTAAAATTGAAGTAAGGTGCCAATTAGCTTCGTAGTTGGTCGAGCATATTTTGGTATTTATCTTTTTTATCAGCAATCTTACTACGTTCCTCTGTAGCATTGGGCACTGACTCTTTAGAGTCTTCTGCGTTCTTATCAAAGGTTTTTAGCTCAGCCTCTGCAGCGTCCAGAAGCCTATTAAGCATCATAGCAACCGCCTTTTCAGAAACTTCATGCGTCATACTAAAGGCTTCAGAGGTAAAATCATCTTTAAGCTTAGACGCCCATTGATAAATATTAGCTATTGTTGCACTGTGCTTGTCATCTTGATCAGATTTACTAGATGTCTCTTTGTCATTGGAATCAGATTTTCCCTCTTTATCAGAGATAAAATCATCCTTAAGTTTAGACGCCCATTGGTAGATATTGGCTATCGTGATACCATGCTTATCATCTTTGCTAGATTTATCATCTTTGCTAGATTTATCATCTTTGCTAGATTCATCGTCTTTGGCAGAGTCATCGTCTTTGTTAGACTCAGCCTGTTTTTCCGCATTGTAATCTTCAAAGTCACCATCTTCATACATTACTGTATCGCCTTTTAAGACCTCAACACCCGTTACCCCATCATTTGAAGGCACTTCTGTTGTATTCTCAAAAGACTCTAAAGCATTCTTGATATTATCGTTACTAGTAGGCTTACTTGACATGATTTATAATCCTTATTATTGAAGTATATCTACACTCAATGATAAGTCAGTACAATCTTATATTGCGTATCTTAATGTGGATTGTTTTGTTCTAAATTGTTTAGAAATGCTGCAAAACCTTCGGATGCCCGAGCTTGCAACCGACTACTGGTCATTACACGGACACGATTGCTCCAAGTGATGGCATAGCTTTGAGCTTCAAATCTTCTAACCAAGTCTACATCTTCATGACAAGGTATATGAGCAAAGCCACCCACAGCAAGATAAGCGTCACTGCTAAAACTTAAATTTGCCCCATGAATATGATGATGTCCCATCTTATCTTGGTAATGATCGATATAACTCTCTCGAGTTTGCGGTGTCAAATGTGCCCAGCTATCAACGTCCACCACCCCGCAAATCATATCTGTCGGTTGGTGGCTAACATGTTCAATCTGCTGTGCTAACCAATCCACAGCCACAACTGAGTCAGCATCTGTACAGGCAAGCCAGGTTGCACCATTTGCGATCGCATGACGAACACCGATGTCTCTTACTTGTCCCACACATTGACAGTCACAGCACATAGCGATATCACATATATGTGATGAAGATGTTGCGAATGAGCTACCTAATACCGATTTTAGAATGCCTAACAGTGTTGAGAACTTGATTGGTCAAAATATTGATTTTGATATAGGTGCTCTTAAAGTTGCTGGCGTGACTGAGGATCCCAAGTTAAATTGTACCAATGCGATGGCTAAATATCTTCTTCTTATAACAGGCTAATTTATAATTTCTTAGGTATCAATCACCTCGTTATTGAAGGGGTATGATTATTACTATGTTGAATAAAGTTAGTTACTGATTCAATCTCGTCGGCCGTAAAAAAGGTTGCTAGCACTATATTATATATAGTGCTAGCAACCTTTTTTCATTTGGTATTTTATTCAAGTAATGTTGTCAATACTGGGGGTTGAAAGTTACATAAACCGTGACGCCAACTCTTTCATAATCTCATTGGTGCCGCCATAAATTTTTTGTACCCGGGCATCGGCATATAGTCGAGCGATAGGATATTCCATCATATAGCCGTAACCGCCGAATAACTGCACGCATTCATCCATCACAATGCATTGCTTCTCAGTCACCCAGTATTTGATTAAGGCAGCATGTTGAACGGTAAGCTCTTTTTTAAGCAGTGCTTCGATAGCGGCATCACATAGCGCACTCGAAGCAATATAATGACTATTACATTCGGCTAATTTGAAGCGCGTATTTTGAAAGCCCCATACTGGTTTACCAAAGGCAGTACGCTCTTTAGTGTAGTCAATAGTCAAATCAAGAGCTAATTTCATAGCACCCACCCCTGCTAGGGCGACTAAAAGACGTTCTTGCGGTAATTCCTGCATTAGCTGCATAAAACCCATACCTTCCACTGTACCCAATAGATTCTTTTGTGGAACACGCATGTTATTGAAGAACAGCTCAGAGGTATCTTGTGACGCCATACCGAGTTTTTTGAGTTTATTACCACGCTCAAACCCTGGGGAGTTATTAGTCTCAATGTAGTGGCATAATAAATTAGGACAGCACGTAAGAGGTTTATACTAACCCAAAGAGGAAAATAGTATGACCAACAAACGCAATCAATATACCCGAGAATTTAAATTAGAAGCCATCAGCTTAGTTGTTGATCACAACCGCACCATACCTGATGTGGCCGATTCCTTAGGGATAGGTAAATCCACCTTGCAGAAATGGCTGAGTCAATACCGTCAAGAAATGAGTGGCCAAGCACCTAAAGTCGGCAACGCTTTAACGGATGAACAGCGAGAACTTCAAGAATTGCGCAAACAAGTTAAGCGGCTGACTATGGAGCGTGACATTCTAAAAAAGGCTTCTGCTCTGCTGGCATTGGACAGTCTGAACGGCTATCGTTGATAAGAAATCTGGCAGAGCAAGATAAACAGGTGAGTAAAAGCCTTTTGTTCAAGCTGTTTGGCGTGATGAAAAGCAATTACTACTATGGCATGCAGCCCAAGCCCATCAGTCTTGAAACCGTCAAGCACAAGGCATTAATTCGTCAAATATTTAACGACTCAAAGCAATCAGCAGGCGCTCGCAGCATTGCCGCCATACTAATGAATGAACACGGCATCAAGCTGACCCGCTATATAGCAGGTAAATTCATGGCGCAGATGGGGCTTAAAAGCTGTCAGTTAAAGATGCATAAATACAAGCACGCTGACGAGGCGCATAAAACGCATCACAATATCTTAAATAGAAATTTCAGTCAAACAGCACCCAATCAAGTCTGGACGGGCGATGTCACATATATTCGTATCAAAGGCGGCTGGTGCTATTTAGCTGTTGTTTTAGATTTATATGCCCGTCGTATTGTTGGCTTTGCCGTGTCAGATTCGCCTGACAGTATGCTGACAACCAAAGCGCTGCAGATGGCATATCAGACGCGCTTACAGCCAATTGGAGTGCTGTTTCACTCTGATCAGGGAACCCATTACACCAGTAAGAAGTTTGCTGAATCCGTGGCGAGTTGTGAAGGTATGACACAGAGTATGAGTCGTCGTGGTAATTGTTGGGACAACGCGCCTACTGAACGCTTCTTTAGAAGTTTTAAGACTGAATGGATGCCAAAGGGCGGTTATGAGAATATTACTGAAGCTAAGATCGCCATCAGTAATTATATCTGGGGCTATTATCAAACCGTGAGACCGCATACTTTCAACGATTATTTAACACCGCTAGAAAAAGAGAAACGATACTTTAATAAAAACCTCTTATCAGGTGTCCTAAATTAGTTGACCACTACACAACGACTATTAACGAAACGCCTTTTGCGCCTTCGTCTCTAGTAGTCTTACAGGCAACTATAATCAAATTACCCAATTGACCGTTAGTGATAAAGGTCTTTGAGCCATTGATAATATAATCATCACCTTCTTTTGTCGCATACGTCTTGATGTTTTGTAGATCCGAGCCAGTACCAGGTTCAGTCATAGCTATAGCACCGATTAGCTCACCAGTCGCCATTTTCGGTAACCATCTCTGCTTTTGCTCTTCAGTACCGTGATGCAGGATATAAGGTGCAACGATACCAGAGTGCAAAGACCCACCAAAACCTGACATGTTCGCTTCAGCTTGCGCGTAAATGAGCGCCGTTTCGTGACGAAAATCACCGCCTGCACCGCCATATTCTTCTGGCATAGAGGCACATAAAAAGCCCATCTCGCCCGCTTCTAACCAAGCCTCGCGATCAAGCATGCCACTTTCACGCCATTTTTCATCGTGTTGCTCCCAACTTTTAAACAGCTTTAAAGCACTCTCGTGCAGCATCTCAATCTCTTCGTCCATCCACTGCGGTTTAAAACAGGCAATAGTCATAAGGTCTTCCTTGATAGTTTATTAATTGAGCCGATGTTAAATTTTTAAAAAGCCACAAAACGATATATATCAATTATATTAATAGTAATTATTATTACCTTTATGTATAAAATATATATTCTTTATTAGTACTACCGTTTACCCGTATTATCTTATGAAATTAATATCATACTTGCAATAAAATATCTTATAATGGTAATTAAAATTATTATAGGGTATTTAGTGAGAGTTTTTAGAAACTACTTAGAGGTTATTTAGAAGCTAATGCTATAAAGGAGATATTGAAAATGAAAACCTCTCGGTCAAAATCGCCACCAAATGTTAAAAGTGGCACTGATAAAAAAAACAGTAAAAATCTATCCAAAATAGATACCCAAACTGAGCCTTTAGCTTTAGCACCATTATCCGATATGCGCCCTGCCACATTAGACAAAATAGAGAAAGCTGTGCGCCAACTTTTTGCTGGCAATGATGCCAGCGATATTACTATGATACAAATTGCAAAGGCTGCAAACGTCTCGTTGCAAACGCTATATAAATATTTTGGTGATAAGCAAACCGTACTTTATACCATTATGGATTTAGTACTAGGCAGGCTAGCAACAAGGATGATGGATCATCTGCAAGGCATTGATAGTGTGGAAGATCGTCTACGCAAAACGCTATGGGTGTGCTTAGATTTTGTAGATACTCATCCTGACGCAGTGATGGTGTTATCTAAAGTATCCATATCACGTTTTCATAACATTGCTATTTACAATAATAAAGACCTTATTAATGCTTTTTTGAGTGTGCTTGAGGATGGTCAAAAGCGAGGAGTTCTCGTCGATACGGTTCCATTAAATATTCTATTTGATGTCTTTATGGGATTTATCAGTCGCCTTGGTATTATGCAAACTATTCGTCAAGCAGACGCACCGCTCAATGCAAATTTTGACGCGCTATTTGATATATTATGGCGCTCAATGTCTAAACCTGAGGTATCAGCGCCTGAAGTGTTTATAAACGCATCTTAAAGAAAGATGGCTATCAGAGATTCACTGTAGTGGCATAATAAGTTAGAACCTTTGCTTAGAGCTCATTACCGCTTTATAAAGATTCAGCAGCTTGTCCTAAGCCAAACGATAACGCAAAACTCCTGATGGGTCCGAGTCATCGCAGACCACTTGACCGCTATTGACTAAAAAAGTAACGTGCGCAAAGGTTTCTTCAAGAGCAAGACAGCGTGCAAAGCCGCGCTTATTCTTCCAGCCTAGCACCGTACTTAAGCCATTCACGGTATGCCACTGAGTGAGGCTTAATAGCAATTTTTCTAAGGAATGTTTGTGATGGGCTATCACTTGCTGAACTCTCTGTTCGCCATGGTATAAAGGCTTATTGTGCGCAGGTAAGACTAAAGCTTTGGGACTAATCCACTGTAACATATCATTTAAACTATACAGCCAGCCTGCTAAAGGATCAGACTCTTGAGTGATATAACTGATGCCAACAAAGGGGGTGATATGAGCAATAATTTGGTCGCCTGAGATTAAAATATCGCCTGAGGCTTTTTGTAGACATATATGCTCTATAGAATGCCCTGATCCAGACCAAAGACTCCAAGGCGCGCCTCCTATCTGTAGGGTATCACCAGACTTTACGAGGGTTACCTCAGTAGGTAGTGGCCCATAAAGCGTATCAAAAAAGGATAGACCCTCCTCTAAGCCTTCCATATCTGCTGGTGAAGCATCCAACTGCTGATAAAAGCGATTTAGACCCTCATAATCTTTAGCATTACGATAGTTTTGCTCATTCAGCGCTTGGCGCATTTCCTTCTCAGAAATATACAAAGGCGCCGCACAATAGTCCTGTAGCCATCCAGCTAGCCCTATGTGATCTGGATGAGAATGGGTGACTAAAATACCCGTTACTTTGGCTATGCCCGGTAAGTTACTTAATAAGGCTGTCCAAAGCTCCTGATTTTCGGTCGATTGAGGGCCAGTATCGATAATGAACCAGCCGTCGCCATCTTCAATAAGATAGATATTGATATGATCAAGTTGTATCGGTATCTTCATCCGAGTCCACAGCACCCCATCAGCAACTCTAATCAACTCACCAAAATCTGGTGGGCTAAATCTAGTATTTAGTTTATTCATGCTGTTACCTGATAGCTATTGTTCAGATTTTTGATGTTAGTTAAAACAGTATTGAGAGGTATAATGAATTGAACTATTAAGCAAATAATTACTTAATAATAAATTTACTTTAAAAAAATAAGCTATAAGCCTTTAGATGAAAAGCTTATAGCTATGCCTAACTTAACGTAATTTATGAGACTTTATTTTGCGGCATAGGATAGCTTTAATCCTACAAGGTACGCGTCATTATCTTCAAATTGACCGATTTTCGTACCACTAGAAGCCAATAGACCCTCTGCATCGCCTAACATCAAATACTTAGCACCAGCAGATACTGCCCACTCAGGGGTCAAGTTATATTTTGCCCCAAGGCCAACGCTATAATAGCCTTCGGTAGGTCCTAAAGGTGACACTGGATTACCAGCACCGCTATCCCAACCAATGGAACCTGATACCGCGAATTTTGGCGTTAGACGCTTACCCAATCCTACTTCAAGCATATAAGAGTCTTTATCATATTCCAATAGCCTTACTTCGTCTACAACCTTACCTTGTAAAGCATTTAAAGCGACGCCATTTTCATCTAACAAGGGCGGCGTTATATTAAAACCACTCCAAGGAACCCAGCGAGCTTTGGCGGTTAATAAGGTAGTGGCATTAAGACCGGTTTGAAAGTCAATATTTACTGATTTAGGGGTAGTAAGCTCTTTTTCCTTAGTTTGGGTAGGTTCTAATCGTAGTGCGGGCGGTAATTGAGTGTTGACACCAATAATGTATGGCATAGACTCTGCATAATTCACATCATGGTCAATTTCTGAACGATAAGTAATGGCCGCTTTTAAGCCGATTTCAGGCTTGACGTAAGCCGCCCCAACCATGTAACCATAAGCCTCATTTTTTGGGATGTTAAGCGTGTAACCGTTTACAGCAGCAAGTGCTGGGTTTTTACTATTAATTGCCAATTCACCCTCAATTTTTTGTAGTACTGGGCCACCATAAATTTTGAAGTTGTTATTAGCTCCTAAATTAACGCCTAATAAGCCTGTGAAATTATCTGTACTGACATCAACTACCGTTTGTTTACGATCATTGTTTACAGCATTGATGTTAGTAAGTGAGTTGTCACCTTGGTAAAGAATTTTGGCACCCAAAGGTTGGTCATAAAATACGCCGACACTAAACCTGTCATTGATGTCAGTTTTGACACCGTAACCATAGCCTTCATACTTTTCCCCAATATCGGGTATATTGTCGCCGTTTGACTCTTTGCCTGAGATATCAGGACTAATTTGATAGGCACTGATATAAGCTATGGTACCACTAGAGCTAAAATCCTCACTCGGTTGACCCGAACGATCTAGCCCTGCAGCACCTGCAAGTGAAGTTAAAGATAGAGCAGCAAGCGCGCAGGAAAGTTTAGATAAGTTTAAATTCGACATTTTGTGTTCTCCTTGATAGTCAGAATAAATGACATCCATTGTCATCCAGTGATTTACTGCTTTAGTACTACCTATAAAAAATCTTACCGTAAAAAAGCTATCTTTAATAAACCTCGCAGTTAAAAATCATAAACTATATTGCCACTAAGCTTGATTAGCCGCTTTTCTCAGCTCATGGCGCAGTATTTTGCCAACGGTTGATTTAGGTAGCTCAGCTATAAACTCGATATGGCGTGGGCATTTATAGGCCGCCAAACTTTCTTTACAGAACGCTTTAATATCACTTTCATTCAAGCTTTTATCAGATTTTACGATGTAAACTTTGATCGATTGACCTTGTAACTCGTCTTCTACACCAACTACCGAACATTCGGCTACCTTGGGATGTGCTTCGATGACGTTTTCGACTTCGTTAGGGTAAACATTAAAACCGCTAACGATAATCATGTCTTTTTTGCGGTCATAGATCTTGATAGCGCCCTGCTCATTCATAGAAGCGATATCACCTGTTTTTAAATAGCCATCTGCGGTAAAAAATTGACTACTATCCATATTATGATAGTGTGTAATGACATTATCGCCTTTGATGCACATCTCACCAACCTCACCTATGGTAAGGATATTACCCTCATCATCCCGAATATCGATATCTACTCCAGGTAGAGGCAAGCCGACGTTACCACTGTACTCAGTACCATCGAATGGATTAGCGGTCCCAACCCCAAGCGTCTCCGACATCCCCCAACCTTCAAGGATAGGTAACCCGGTGACTTCAAGCCAGCGCTTAGCTGTTTCGGGTGTCGCAGCCATACCGCCTACTAAGGTCAATTTGCATTCAGAAAAGTCCAACTTCCTAAATTCAGCATTATTCACTAAGGCTTGAAACAAGGTGTTAACGCCAGGCAATAGATGGAAAGGACGCTTGGCTAATATCTTGACGAAACCAGGGATATCACGTGGATTGGTGATTAAAGTCAGGTGTTGCCCCATACTTAATCCTACCATCGAGCAAATAAAAGCATAGATATGATAAAGCGGCAAAGCAATAATGCTGTGCATCTGCGTATTAGCAGACATATTGGCATAAACAGGTTTGAACCATTCAATGAACTGGTAAGTGGCTATCGCAACATTTCGATTAGTGATTAAAATACCTTTAGCTACACCAGTAGTGCCGCCGGTATATTGCAACATCAGCAAGTCATCGGCTTCTGCAGTAGGTCGAGAATAGGGTAAGCTTTTGGCTTGTTTTAAGACAGATTTATAGCTAATCACCTTATAACTAGGATTGGATTTTAACTCGTAGCTTGGAATTGCTTTTTTTACATATTTTGCGGCGATATCTACGAGTGCACCTTTTGCAGATCCGAGCATATCCCCTATTTTACTAATGACCACGGTTTTGACTGGTGTCTCTTTAACTATTTTTTCGAGCGTTTTACAGAAGGGTTCTAAGATAAATATTGCTGACGCATTAGAATCAACCAATTGGTGCTTTAATTCACGGGGACTGTACAGTGGGTTAATTAAGGTCGTTACCATGCCCGCACGAATCACTCCTATGACAACAGGTAGGTATTGATTGACATTAGGCATCATAATCCCTATAACTGACCCCTTCGCTAGTCCTAGACTTTGAATCCAAGCGGCTATAGTTAATGATATTTTGTCAATTTGCCCATAGGTGTAAGTGACTCCCATATTAGTAATAAAATCTTGATTGGCATATTCAGATAGTTTGTCATCGAAGATGTCAATAATTGTATTATGTAACGGCGCTATCTCTGCTTCTACTCCGCTGGGGTAACTCTGTGTCCAAAACTTATCCATAACTTACCTTCCTTGGTAATTAATTTAAAAATAGATAATGTTAAAGCTGGGTATATAAAAGCTAGTCTTTGATATCTTGCCATCCTAGGGTCGTGTGATACTGGTCTTGATGAGCAAATAACGGGTGTGCTTTGGCCTCCTCAAGTGTCAGCACTGGAGTCACGCAAACATCTGATGATTCAAAAGCTTGCTGCCAAATCTCAAGCGGCTGGCTAGCAAAGGTTTCAGCAACCGTTTTAGCCGCCTCTTTACTAGCTGGCGTATTTGGCATAACACCCATTTGCCAGTGTGCGGTTTTTAAGTCCGGTAGTTGCAATACCTCACATAACCCCTGCCAGAATTTCAACTCTAACGAGCCGACCGCCATATAACGACCGTCTGAGGTTTGATATAGGCGATAACAAGGCAATAGCCCACCTAAGAAGTCATAGTGCGGCGGCGGATTTTGGCCGGAGAAGCTTTTGACTAGCGTTCCTGTCGCTTTGGGCATGATCATATGATTATATAAACTATGGGTCATACTTACCGCGACATGCCGTCCCTTGCCGGTGCGCTGAGCGGCAAATACAGCAGCGAGTAAGGCTATTACCGCGGTATCACTTCCACCGGCCAAATCTGCAAACTGCACATTGGGCATGGCTTGTTCACCCTTTGCTGTCCGTAACTGGTCAAGCACCCCACTCATCGCCATAAAGTTGATATCATGACCGGCTTTGTCAGCCCACCCATGCTTAATGTCACTATTTTCTGCTGCTAGTCCATATCCCGTAATTGATACCATGACCAATTTAGGGTTGATAGCATGAATGGTTTTGGCATCTAATCCCATACCTTCTAGTACGCCTGGGCGAAAGCTATCGAGCATGACATCAGCATCTGCAATATGAGCTTTGATAGATTCGATACCTTTTGGGTCTCGAAAGTCTATTTTTTCAATATTTTTTCCGTGGTTTAAGGCTTCGAACAATCCACCCAAAGCGCGAGCAGGGTCACCATTTTTTGGCTCAATCTTTGTTATCTCTGCACCTAAATCAGCAAGCAAACGTGTCGCAAAAGGCCCAGGTAGATTGCGGGTCAAATCAATGACTCGCAATCCTTGTAAGCAGTCGCTCATCTGACTAATAGCTGATGATGTATTTGAAATATCATTATTAGCCATCAACAAATTCCTCGTCTTTTTCAGCCATCTTCACCAAGATGTTTGCAGGCTCAAAACGCTCGCCATACTGCTCTGCTAGCTCACGGCTGCGGGCTACAAACTTATCTACGCCCATAGAGTTAATAAATTGTAAGGTACCGCCTTGATGCGGGGAAAATCCCCAACCAAAGATAGAACCGATATTGGTATCAGCCACAGAGCGCACCACATTTTCCTCATAGCACTTAGCGGACTCATTGGCTTGAATAAACATCAAACGATCGACTAAATCTTGTTGCGAAGGTTGTTCTGCTGTGGTTGGATAAAGCGTAGTCAGCTCGGACCATAAGTGCTTATCACCCTTTTCTGGATAGTCATAAAAGCCTTTGCCGTTCTTTTTACCTTCACGATCATGCTCATTGACAAAGGTATTGAGAATATCATAGGAGGGAGGCATGTCCATCGTTCTGCCTTCAGCTTCCATATCCTTCTGTTGCTGTTCGATGACATGCAAGGCTAGACTCAATGACACTTCATCTTGTAGCGCTAATGGTGGCATTGGCATACCTGTTTTCATGCCAGCAACTTCGATACTACGTGGATGCACGCCCTCGCCCAACATTGCTACGCCTTCTGACACATAAGTGCCAAAGACCCGCGAAGTATAAAACCCGCGACTATCATTGACAACGATAGGCGTTTTACCTATTTGCACTACATAGTCAAAAGCTTTGGCTAAAGTTTCATCATCGGTTTTTTCGCCAACAATAATCTCAACCAGTGGCATTTTATCGACTGGTGAGAAAAAATGTAGCCCAATAAATTGCTGCGGACGTTTGCTTGCTTCAGCTAATCCCGTTATTGGTAAGGTTGAAGTGTTGGATGCATAGACGGCTGATTCAGGAATGACCGCTTCAGATTGCTGCGTACATTTTGCCTTGATTTCACGGTTTTCAAACACTGCTTCGATAACCAGATCGCAGTCTGCCAAATCATCATAAGAAACGGTTGGCTTGATACGCGCCAGTAATGCCTGTTTCTTCTCTTCTGTAGAGCGCTTACGACTAATGGCTTTATCCAAGATGGTTGTAGAATAAGCTTTACCTTTTTCAGCACCGGCTATCTCAGTATCTAGTAGCACCACATCTATGCCTGCTTTTGCGGTAACATAAGCGATTCCTGCGCCCATCATGCCAGCACCTAGAATACCGACCTTTTTAGTTTTATAGCGCTCAAAGCCCTCAGGACGTGATTGACCTTTTTTGATGTTATTAAGCTGAGTCCAAAGAGTACCGATCATATTTCTAGATTCAGGGGATAGCACACAAGCCACAAAATAGCGGGATTCAATCTTCAGTCCGGTGTCGATATCGACGATGCAGCCTTCAAAGACACAAGACATAATGTGAGTAATCGCTGGATAGTTGCCATGTGACTTTTGATGGGCCATGGCAGGGGCAATAGAGAACACTTGCACCACTTTAGGATGCATGCTATTACCGCCAGGAATTTTGAAGCCTTTTTTGTCCCAAGGTTGCTGTACTTTCGGGTTGGCTTTGATCCACTCTTTCGCCTGCACTAACATGTCATCGTTATCAGTAGCAGTAGCATCAATAAGACCAATGTCTATAGCCGCTTTGGGACGTAGCTCAAGTCCTTGGGTCATTAGCTCAAGAGCTTTTTGAATACCAACTAATCTAGGTAGACGCTGAGTACCACCGCCACCTGGCAACAATCCTAATTTGACTTCAGGCAAACCCAGTTTAGTTTTAGGACTATCAATTGCTATACGATAGTGACACGCCAAAGCGATCTCTAAGCCACCGCCTAATGCAGTTCCTGTCATAGCAGCAACTACTGGCTTACCTGAAGTTTCAAGTTTGCGTAGGCTACTTTTTAAATCCTCGACCAAATCAAAGGCTTGTTCAGCCGTTTCTATTTTAGAGAGTTGATCAATATCTGCACCAACGACAAAGGTGTCTTTCGCCGAGGTTAGGATTAAGCCTTTAGCGGACTCATCATTGGTAAAACTATCCGTTAATAAGGCAAAGGCGCCCGTAAAACCATCACCGATGACATTCATTTTGCGATCGCTTTGATCGATAGTTACCGTGATGATGCCGTCATCATCACTCTGCGCTGAAAAATTTGCCAACTTATTGATAGTATCCACACTGTCTTTAGCACTGCCTGCTGTATTTGTAGTCATCTCATATCCCTTAAATGATCTCTTAATAATAATTTTTATTCAATAAATAGCGGTTTTATACCCGCTCAATGATAGTCGCAATACCCATACCACCACCTACGCACAGAGTAATCATCGCCGTTTTGAGGTCACGGCGCTCTAGCTCATCAAGCACGGTAGTCATAAGCATAGCGCCCGTTGCACCTAGCGGATGACCCATGGCAATAGCGCCACCATTGACGTTGACAATATCTAGAGAAATGCCAAAGTCATTAGCAGTATTTAGTGGTACGGCAGCAAAAGCTTCGTTAATTTCCCAAAGATCGATATCTGAGGCTTTCATCCCAGCTTTATCTAATGCTTTTTGGCAGGCAGGCGTAGGACCCGTTAGCATAATGGCCGGTTCTGAACCTATGACTGCAGCCATAGTGATTTTGGCACGCGGTTTGAGACCGGCTTTTTTGCCAGCAGCAGCGCTACCGACTAAACATAATGCCGCACCGTCAACGATACCTGAAGAGTTTCCAGCATGATGGACGTGGTTTACTTTTTCAATGGTAGTGTATTTATCCAAGATAACGCTATTGAAACCCATCTGACCTGGCATAATAAACGAGGGATTCAATCCTGCTAAAGTCTCAACCGTAGTACTCGGACGGATAGTCTCATCTTTATCTAGTAGCAGCATGCCATTGAGGTCTTTAACAGGAACTACTGATTTATCAAAGTAGCCTTTTTCCCAAGCATTAGCAGCGCGGCGATGTGATTCAGTGGCGAATTCATCGACATCAGTTCGACTAAAACCTTTGAGCGTTGCAATAGTATCAGCACCTACTCCTTGTGGTACAAAGGCAGTCGCTGCGTTGACTCGCGGATCCATGTACCAAGCACCGCCGTCTGATCCCATTGGGACACGGCTCATGGATTCGACGCCACCAGCCACTACCATCTCTTCCATACCAGACATAACTTTAGCGGCAGCCAGGTTAATGGACTCAAGCCCTGAAGCACAATATCTAGAAAGCGTTACGCCAGCAACGCTTTGATCCCAACCCGCATCGAGTACTGCAATGCGAGCAATATCAGCCCCTTGTTCGCCAACTGGCGTAACGCAGCCTAATACAACATCATCGACTAAGCTAGTGTCTAAACCATGACGCTGCTCCATCTCCCGTAATAAACCACGAACTAGCCATATGGGTGAAGCTTGGTATAGAGAGCCATCTTTTTTGCCCTTACCACGCGGCGTACGAATACTGTCATAGATGTAAGCGGTCTCAGTCATAAAAAAATCCTTTTTTTCTTAAAATGGGTAGTAAACATCAAATTAACAACTAAATTTATTATAAAATAGAACCTTACTAACAATGCTAGCTTTACTCTATCTTAATTCTAGCTATAAGCTTACATAAAGCGCGCCGCAAGTTCTTTCATGATCTCATTGGTGCCGCCATATATCTTTTGTACCCGAGCATCGGCGTAAAGACGCGCAATAGGATACTCTTTCATATAACCATAACCACCGAATAATTGCACACATTCATCGATGACATCGCACTGCTTCTCAGTGACCCAGTATTTGATTAATGAGGCATGAGGAATAGAGAGCCTTTTTTCCATGATGGCATCTATCGCCAAATCACACATACTATGCGCGGCTAAATAATTAGCGTAGCATTCTGCCATTTTGAATTTGGTATTTTGAAATTTCCAAATTGGTTTGCCAAAAGCTTCCCGTTGCTTGACATAATCAAGGGTTAGGTTGATAGCTAGCTTCATCGCACCAATACCCGTCAAAGCAATGATTAAGCGCTCACGCGGGAGCTCTTGCATCATTTGAATAAATCCCATCCCTTCTATTGGGCCTAATAGATTCTTTTGCGGCACACGCATATTGCTAAAGAAAAGCTCTGAAGTATCCTGAGAAGGTAGGCCAACTTTATCCAAATTACGACCACGCTCAAACCCCTCTAAACCATCAGTCTCTACTACGATAAGCGAGACACCTTGAGCGCCTTTTTCACGATCTGTTTTACACGCGAGTAGGATTAAGTTGGCATGCTGACCATTGGTGATAAAGGTTTTTGAGCCATTAATGATGTAGTCATCGCCATCTTTTACCGCATAAGTTTTGAGCGCTTGTAAATCAGAGCCTGTACCCGGTTCAGTCATCGCGATAGCTGCGACATATTCACCGCTAGCCATTTTCGGTAACCACTCTTTCTTCTGCTCTTCGGTAGCATGATTTAAAAGGTAAGGAGCGACGATACCTGAGTGCACAATCCCCCCAAAACCTGACTGATTAGATTCTGCTTGGGCATAAATAATCGCGACTTCATCACGAAAATCACCACCACCACCACCATACTCTTCAGGCATTGAAGCACATAAAAAACCGTTTTCGCCTGCTTCATTCCAAGCCTCGCGGTCGATCATGCCATTTTTTCGCCATTGTTCGTCTTTTGGTTCCCAACCTTTGAACATTTTGAGCGCACTCTCATAAACCATTTTACGCTCTTCAGTCATCCAGTTTGGGGCTAAGTTCTCAATACTCATAGTGTCTTTCCTTGACGAGGTTATAGAGTGATAGTTAAGTGATTTGAAACTTGCATATAAAATCTAATAATAAATACTATAATAGTAATTATTATTACCGTAAAATAAATATTAATTATCGTTTTTAAGCGTTTGATATTATGATATATACTAGGATAGTAAATATTCTATTGCAACCAACATTACTGTAATAGTAATTATAATTACTATTACGGTTTAGTAGTGTATCAGAAAGTATGCTGAGGACATAAAAGGAGGGTGACAGTCAAAGAAAAACGATTATCTGAGATAATGAAGACACAAATAGATATTAGCTACCCCGACTGTCACAGTGACCCCTGCCGTCAAAACCGTAGAAACAAACTTGGGAGGTTTTAGTTACGCAGCCTATGGCTAATCATCTTCCTCCTACATTGGAGAGCCATAAGCTAGTGTAGTGGTCAACTAATTTAGGACACCTGATAAGAGGTTTTTATTAAAGTATCGTTTCTCTTTTTCTAGCGGTGTTAAATAATCGTTGAAAGTATGCGGTCTCACGGTTTGATAATAGCCCCAGATATAATTACTGATGGCGATCTTAGCTTCAGTAATATTCTCATAACCGCCCTTTGGCATCCATTCAGTCTTAAAACTTCTAAAGAAGCGTTCAGTAGGCGCGTTGTCCCAACAATTACCACGACGACTCATACTCTGTGTCATACCTTCACAACTCGCCACGGATTCAGCAAACTTCTTACTGGTGTAATGGGTTCCCTGATCAGAGTGAAACAGCACTCCAATTGGCTGTAAGCGCGTCTGATATGCCATCTGCAGCGCTTTGGTTGTCAGCATACTGTCAGGCGAATCTGACACGGCAAAGCCAACAATACGACGGGCATATAAATCTAAAACAACAGCTAAATAGCACCAGCCGCCTTTGATACGAATATATGTGACATCGCCCGTCCAGACTTGATTGGGTGCTGTTTGACTGAAATTTCTATTTAAGATATTGTGATGCGTTTTATGCGCCTCGTCAGCGTGCTTGTATTTATGCATCTTTAACTGACAGCTTTTAAGCCCCATCTGCGCCATGAATTTACCTGCTATATAGCGGGTCAGCTTGATGCCGTGTTCATTCATTAGTATGGCGGCAATGCTGCGAGCGCCTGCTGATTGCTTTGAGTCGTTAAATATTTGACGAATTAATGCCTTGTGCTTGACGGTTTCAAGACTGATGGGCTTGGGCTGCATGCCATAGTAGTAATTGCTTTTCATCACGCCAAACAGCTTGAACAAAAGGCTTTTACTCACCTGTTTATCTTGCTCTGCCAGATTTCTTATCAACGATAGCCGTTCAGACTGTCCAATGCCAGCAGAGCAGAAGCCTTTTTTAGAATGTCACGCTCCATAGTCAGCCGCTTAACTTGTTTGCGCAATTCTTGAAGTTCTCGCTGTTCATCCGTTAAAGCGTTGCCGACTTTAGGTGCTTGGCCACTCATTTCTTGACGGTATTGACTCAGCCATTTCTGCAAGGTGGATTTACCTATCCCTAAGGAATCGGCCACATCAGGTATGGTGCGGTTGTGATCAACAACTAAGCTGATGGCTTCTAATTTAAATTCTCGGGTATATTGATTGCGTTTGTTGGTCATACTATTTTCCTCTTTGGGTTAGTATAAACCTCTTACGTGCTGTCCTAATTTATTATGCCACTACAAACAGACAAAGAAGGTAAAACTCAAACTATTAATACAAATGGCTCTAAGGAGCTAACAATACATATATTAGATGATTATTCAGATCAGTATCATCAATTTAGTGAAGACTCTTACTCGGAATAAAATTTATGGCTAAAAGCTCAAAACCTGCCAATGGTCAAGGTAAAACCAAAACCAAACTCATTGCTGAAAGTAAGATAGTAACGCTAAAGCCGAGCGTAGAGCGTAACTATTTATGTGCACATATTTGTTTTGCAGAAAAATTTCCGCGTTTCAGTAAAGCTGGAGCTAAACTTAAACAACGTGCTTGTACGCTTGCAATATGGGCAGAAGAAGAGGCTAATCATCTAATTTGGAGGTATAAGGCAGAGGTAGGATATGCAATGGATAGAATACCTCCTATGCCTATTATGAGTCCGAAAAAAGGGGAAGAGTTACGACCCAGCCGGTTTCCATTAGGTAGAGCATCAGGAATGGGTTTATTCGTTAAAAAAGATTATGAGGACAGCGCAAAGGGTAGATTAAGAATTCCTGATTGTGTAGTTCTAAAGATTACAGATGCAGAATTGATTAAACTTCGAATGTCAGGAGCAGGAAACTTCAAAAACCTAGTACCAATACAAAGTAATATAGCAAAAATTGTTGAGATTAAGTTCGGTCAGGACGTATTATCAGACGGTCAAATTAAAGCTTATAGAAAAATTGCTGGAGATGATAATAACTTTAATAAATTGAGAGATACAGATTGTCGATGCCAACTTAGAAATCCGCAAAAATATGGTGCACAAACGAAAGAGTACACTTACTTAAAGAATCCGTGGGCACAAGTAGCTGTCAAACACGAGAGTCCTTTAACACACGGAACAATCAAACCTTCAAATCAACCTATTTCAGATTATTTAGACAACCCTGTGGTTACTAATATTGTTATAGGTAGCATAGTTGTCGCCACAGTCGCTGTGGGTATCTTTCTAGCGCCTGAAATTGTAGCAGGCGCACTAATTCTAAGAATAGCCACATCATAAGCATAATAGGAAAAATAATGAAAACTTTAAAAGATATGGAAAGCTACAAAGATGAGTTTGAATATTTTGATGAAAGCCTTGGAGATAAAGGTCTGACTGTTTTATCTGTTCATTTGGAGGCCTGTTTCTTATTTTGGGATGGACATACTAAGGAAGTCAGACAACAACTAAAAGCTTGTATTGAGCATTATATGGATTTGTTTGGTGACAATATTGAATGGGGCTTTGATCCTAAAGGGTGGACACAAAAACCAATAGATAAACTACCAAGCTTTCAGCAAACTTTAGATAACAACGCGCATGTTGACGACAGTATCGAATGGTTCGTTGCCAGTGGCAGCCATAAAGAATTAGACGAAGTTTTTGATTACAAGCTATCTTGTCTTACCGCTCGAGGTTGGGAGATTCAAGAGCCTAGTAGATTAATCTTTCGTATTCATAGAAATGAGTTCTATGATCCAGTAAATAATCAAAAGATTATAAAGCTTTTTGATGACTGTATCAGTCGTTTGAAACCTTATTACGCTACTATGGGCTGGAGTCCTGCTTATGGCTACGATAACGATAGAGTAGGCATTGATATCCTTGATCAAGCTCATTGTTTCTTTGGTATTAATATTTACGACGTTTGGGATATTGTAACTCTGAAGCATGGTATTAGGAGTATCGACTGGTGGACATACATTAGTCATGAACTTGCAGATCGTGTTGGTGGGATTAATACTTTTAAGACTCAAATAAAAAAACAAAAAATCACTTATAGAGATTATTCTAATGGAACATTATTAATCGCTGGCGATATACCACAGTTACTACCAGTAGATGAAGAAATTCCTGATAGTTATTTAAAAATCAATGCACTTACCCGACCTATGCGTAATGGTAATTACGGATCCATAGGTAATGGTTATGATGAAGGTATCGGCTATCAAAGCTTTAATACTTACTTTACAGACTTATGGATGAGACGCTTTGATAATCCTAGATTATGGCGAAAATTACCACAACCAATAGATAATAGAACCTTACGTCAGCCATTATTCGAACCGATAACGCTTATGTCTGCACAAGTCTGTGAGATCAATGGGCGCTATCGCTATGAAGAAGAGTACGATCATGTTCGAGGTAACCCCGTTTATTTTGAAGAACCTTATAGTCGGAGCAATGATTATCGCCAATATGTGGTGCTATTAAAGGGTGATGTTGCACCTTACTTTATCAAAATGGATCGCCATGGACATACAGAAGAAAAAGTAGCGATAGCGTGGACTTTGTTTGAAAAACTCTAATATTAGGTCTTATGTACCAATATAAATTTTAATCAAAAATAGCTATTAGTCGCAATCTATATTTAAGTAAATCTCTGACACATTTAATTTCAGTATCTATTGAGTAGAGTTACTCTAATAGAGTCTTTCGGCCACAAAATCACTTGGTGATGGTTGAACTCCGCGAAAATAGTTAATATACCCCACTCTCAACATCGAAAGGGATTGAAAAAAGAAGAGCATCTCACTAATCTATTGTTTTCGACCAAGAATACAACGGAGTCATGAGATGCCCATAGACGAATTTATCATCAATATCTATTTAATGGTAGAGCAATATTACAAAATAGTCGTCACCAAACCCTTGCGAGGTGCAGGTTACGCGCCAAAGCTGAGTGATCCTGAGATTATTTGCATGGAACTGGTCGGTGAATTTTTAAACCTTGATCAAGACAAACAGATTTGGCAATACTTTACCCAGCATTGGCAATCTTGGTTTCCAGCCATCGGCTCATATCCTAACTTCGCAAAGCATTGCGCGAATCTGTGGCAGGTCAAACAGCGGATACAAGATACAGTCAGTCAACTTGAGGGCCGTGACAACATCCATTTTATGGATGGTTTTCCGATACCCGTCTGTCATTATGGACGCGCTTATCGGCATAAAAACTATCAAGACGTAGCGGCTTTTAGCTACTGTGCAGCTAAGCAAGAGAGGTACTATGGCTTTGAGGGACATTTGCTGGTTAACTTATCGGGCATGGTTAAAGGCTTTACCGTTGCCCCTGCCAATGTTGATGAAAGAGCGGTTGCGCCTGATATTACTGACAATATCCATGGTTTGCTCGGCGCTGATAAAGGGTATATCAGCCCTAGTCTGACATCGTACTACGACGCTCAAGGAGTGGATTTACAAACGCCACTCAGAGCCAACATGAAAGAGGATAGACCCAAACCGGTGGTAAGGCGGCTGATGAAAACCCGCCGTATCGTTGAAACAGTCATTGGTCAGCTATCAGAACGATTTAATATACAAAGGGTACGAGCAAGAGATTTATGGCATTTGTCTCATCGATTGATTCGTAAAATTCTGTCACATAATCTATGCTTTGTACTCAACAAAAAACTTGGTAACCCGCCACTTCAGTTTGATTTGCTTATTTCAAGTTGAGAGTGGGGTAAGTGTATTAACTATATGCTCATTCATCAGTATGGCGGTAATATTGCGAGCCCCTGCTGAACGGTTAAAGAGGTTAAATATTCGGCGTATTAACGTTTTGATTTTCACAGTCTCAAGACTGATGGGCTTTGGTTGCAAGCGATAGTACTAGCTGTTTCTAATCACACCGAATAGGTCGCACAATCTACGTTTGCTCAACCGTTTATCCTGCTCTGCAAGCTGTCCTATCAGCGATAGTCGCTCAGGTTGTCCAATGCCAAGTGAATGAGCAACATCGGGTATTTTACGCTTGTGATCGACTACCAAGCTGATGGCTTCGAGTTTGAATTCTCGGGTGTATTGATTGCGTGTGGTGGTCATACTAGTTATCCTCTTTGGGTTAGTACAACCTCTTAAAAGCTGTCCAATTTTATTATGCCACTACATATAAATCAGGCTAATCTATGCTGTCATCCATATAAGACTTTAAAGTTGTAGAAAATACAATAAAAAAATTCAACTTTAATTCAATTTACTTCAAACAAAGCTATCAAACTATTTTTGACCATACAAACTATAGAGCAGTTCAAAATAAAGACGAATCTGTAACATACCCATCATTTAAGGTCTTAACCGCTTATAAATCAGAGAGAAAAAAGATATACCAACATTTAATAGGCTATTACCCTATTTATCCTTATAATACCCTAGTATTTTGTATGACTTTTCTTACTTTGTATCGGAGAATTATTTTGGCTGTAAATACTTTAACATTTAGAAACACCTTATTAACGCTCTCGTTATCGATAGGGTTAATTGCCTGTGGTGGTGATGGTAGCGGAAGTGAATCCAATGCACCAGAAAACTCTGGCAATACAAAACCTCCAGTTATCAATGACCGAATCAGTCAGGCGCTAAAAACAGGCGACTCTTCAAATTTAACCGAAGAGGATCGTCTAGCCTTATTACAATCGGCACGCAGTACCGCAAAACAACAAAAGCAGTGGCAGCAAAATTTACTGAGCAGTTTATATCGTAATGCAGAACAGCAAGTCTTACAGCCACGTTTGACATTTACACCAGAATCATCCATTAATATTTACCCTACCGATTTGAGTTCTGCCCTACCTATCGCTGTTGGAGATAGCGTATGTCAGTGGCCGCTTAACTTGCAAGCCAACAAAGGTTGCGGACTGGGCGTTGCGGCGCAAGTCGGTAAAGGCCGTGGTTTGGCTTATGGTCAAGAGATGTTTGGGAGTATGTTAAATGAACGAGCTGATTTTACTCCATTTAATGAGGTGTTTAATAATAGCTTACGCTGGTTAATTAACGGTAATGCCCAAACGCCATTGAAAGCCTCATTAAGTATTGCCGTTAGAGGTTATAACGCGCAAACAGCAAAAAACTATTTTGAAAAGCAATTGGGAACAGAAGTTACTATCTTAGATTGTAATGTCCTCGACCCCAATCAAAGCTGTTGGAAAAATGCCGATCTGATTGTCCTGAGTAACGGTATTGGTTCAGAAAATTTTGAAACTGAACTGATTCAAGGTTATTTAGAGGCAGGAAAACCCATTTATTTTCATGCTTCTAACCGTAACGTAAACGGTAATATGGGAAAAGTCTTGGCGGCGATGCACATGCAAGCTAATGATAATTATTGGCGCACTAAGGATATGTTGTCGCTATCTGAATCAAAAACAGCGCAGCAACGCTGGGATCAAATTAATAAAATTGATAGCATCATTAGTACCCTCGAATATTTCATCGATCCTAAATCGGTCACTCTAGGTGAAATTAATCCTGATAATCCCATCATTCAAAATATTAATGCGCTTTCGAGCTCAATACGAACGTTAAACGATCAAGGTTTCTCAGTCTTCAGTAGCAAAAATAAAAATAGTATTTTAAATACGTTGGTTTTAGTGGCCGATATGTGGCGTCCAACGGTCAGCTACAATGGTCTCAGTAAGAATAGTGATCCATTAACCTTTATGCAAACCTATGCGTCTGATGTGTGGCTGGATTATAATCGCGACTACACTACTGCTGCCGAACAAGGTGCGGGAGACTATATGCCTGCAGCGGCGCAACATATGCCGGTGAGCGCAGATTGGGAAACCATTACCGTCACCATTCCACAAGGCGGTGGCTACACTGCGATTGGACGTGCCAGCATTCCAGCCAAAGCCGTCAGTATTAAAGTTAAAGATGCGCAAGGGGCCAATCTATCGGTACAAACCAGCTATTTGCGCACTGCAGGTAATGCATTCGATAATGGTGGCTATAAACGTCCGGCTCGTCCACAAAGCTCTCGTCTACCATTGAACCAACAAATCGAAAATAAATTCATTAGCCCATTCGGCGGGCCATTGATATTAAATTATAACAATGCGAAACCAGGCAGTACCATTACTTTAGAGATCAAAGGGGCGGCAAAATATGCCCATTATGATTTTACTCAAGCAATGAGTGACAGCGAAAAAAATCAAGCCAATCAAGTCTTACAAAGTAAAACCTTCGGATGGAATACCTTTAAATTTGTCGGCGGTGAAATCCAGCAAACCAATGCCTATGCCTTGAAAGTCATGGGTAACTTATCTCCCGACAAGTATATTGAAAGAATTAAAACAGTCATCTATGATAGTAACCATATTGCCAATGGTTATAACAATATGCCGCTAGATGCCGGCACGCAACAATACTGCAATACTCTCGGTTGGGATTGCACCAGCAATCTTCATCGCGCCCCGAATGTGCAACACTTTATTGGTTGGATTGCGACCTGTGGCTTCTTGTGTTCAGGAAATCCCTCTGATGGTTCAACCGGTCTAGATATTGGTTGGGGTTGGGTACATGAACTGGGTCACAACACCGTCCAACCCGTATTAAGTATGACGTTTAAATCGACAGAAAATGGTAGCAATATTGGTTGTGGCACTGAATGTGATAACAATATTTTGGCAGGCTTAAGTATGCTACGTAAATATGAAATTTACGGGCTAGACAGTAACGGTGGTAACTTTAATCATCCACTGCTGTACGCCTATATGAAAGACAGTCGTGACTCCAATTTAACGGGTGAAGCACTGCGGGCACATATGGAAAAACGCTTATGGCAAGGCAGCGACAATGCTAAGCAAGCGGTTCATATGCAATTGGCGCACAGCTACACCAAGTTACATCAAGGTAAAGCCAAACCAGATCTGCAAGGTGTGCTTGAGTTTATGCGTTTATTGAATACCTCACAGCGTCTGTATAACCAAATTGATTTATCTAAAGCCAGTCAAGCTGAAAAGAATAAACTAGGTTTAGGTGCGTTTAATCAGAAAAATCTAAGTCGTCCAGATATGCTGTATGTACTCAGCTCTAAAATCATCGGCTATGACTTAAAGGCAATGTTCGCGCTATATGGTCTACCTATTACAGAAACTGCACAGGATTCTGTGGCGCTGTTGAAGTTACCTGAAGCACCATTGAATTTTTATACTCAGCCTGCGAATCGCGCTAATCATCTAAACGAAGGCACTTGGGTAACGCTGCCAGCTACAGGGCCAATTGCCGACTATCCTAACTAAATCATTTTTAATAAAACAGATAAAAAAAGCCACTTTCATTCAATGAAAGTGGCTTTCTTATTAACAGAGTATGGGTAGTGTCCCTATTTTTGCTTGAGTTAATAAGCACACAATCAATATGCCCAAGGAATCACGCTTATCAGCAGATATTAGCAGTATATTTTGATTTTTTTATCGAAACCTTCTCTCAAGAAAGCGGGTCTGAGGCAATCTCTGGGCAGTTTACTATCGACTGCATTTTTATTCCGTTTAGAGTAAAAGTGGAAATTGATAGACTCCTGCATATATCAATGTGCCAATTAGCACACAGACAACACTGAGCCAAACAAGATAAACATGAGAGGGTAACCAATCTATTTGCCAGTTAATTTTACTCCGCACGCTCAACCACTCTGTCACGCTAATCGCTAGCGTCAGCCATAACGTACCTACTAAATAACCACCCAGTACATCACTCAAATAGTGCTCATTTAGCACGATTCTGCTTAACCCTATTACCATAGCGAAAAAGACGGCAATCACCGCTATACGGACTTGTCGAATAAAATTGTGGCTAAAACGAATAGCCATGTAGGCAATAAACCCATATAACGCAACCGTAACCGTCGCATGTCCACTTGGAAAGGAGTTTGTCTGTTCAAACAGTAAAATATCTGCTGGTCGGGCGCGCTGAAACAACAGTTTACTGAGGAAGGTAAATACCGTACTGCCTAAAGCGGCTATTAGTAAGCCAATGACTATATAGCGTTGGCAAATCACCCAGCAGAATATACAGGTTAAAAGCACCACTAAGCATGTAATGGGCGTAGAGCCCAAACTGGTAATGAAAATAAAGAAGTTTACGACTGATGATTCGCTCAGCGTACTCATCTGGTGTGACACAAAGTAGTCTATTGCCACGATAGAGTCTGAAGTGACAACATCTTCAACCAATCCAAGAAACAACGCCAAAGTATAGCCCATGACTAGCAATAAAAATGTCAGAGGTAAGCCATAAAAATGCTGGATATGAAGTCTTTGCCAAAACAAATGATATAGTTTTGGGTAATCATTTTTTAATACGATCAGTCGTTTGCTTAGCCCAATAGACTTGTCAAATGACAGCCAATAACGCATTACGTGAGCAAGTAATTTCTTGCCATAACGAATAACAAAGTATTGCAGAATCCATAAAAAAATAATCACTAACAAAACCAAACCACTTAAGATAACTAACTGCTGGTTGGTTTGAATGACAGTGAACATGAACAACAAGCCTCTTTTAGCGACAGTTTTTGTAGATATATAGTCGATCCACTATCAAAAAACACAGTGCTACTGGGATAAGTTTTGCGCTGCCTCTGTCTGCGCAGGCACAGCAAGCAAGGAAAATTTATACCAGTAGCGCGTTATAATATTTGACCTTATTTTATTTAGGACTGGCTATAGAGTTTTTAGGCCAGTATAAACGATAGACGCAGCTTATCCGTTCATCTCAACTGTATTGGCCTACGACATGCTATAAATTAAGCCATGTCATAGATTACGCTATAAGGAATACAAAAAGCGGTATTTTCTTTGATAGGTTTAAAGCAGTGTAAAACCTTGGAGAAATCAGGAACTTTCTTTTTATGAAGATTGTCCATTTCAGTTTTGGTCAACTTCCTCAGAGTGCGTGAGTTAAGTTTTATGATCTTTGCTGGCTTATCATTGATACTGATAGTTTCTTCTAGATCCAGCGTTTCTCCATTATCCCCAAATCTAAAACTGGCATTATTGATCGTTGAGACTGTTTTATTAGAGGTTGTTATAAAATTAAGCTGTTGAACAAAGTAAACCATACTAGCGCCTGTGTTACCTTTAAAGCGACAGGGTGTTTTTTTCAGCACTTTTTGACTGGTCAGCGACACTGTAGTGCAAATCGTATCGCCCTCCACTTCAGCGACCATCGCCATTGCACTAACAGACCCTAATAGCATAGGCAAAATAATAAGCTGTTGTTTAGTAGTCATGTGAGCAGCCTTTATTAGTCTTTAAAGTATCAAATACCCTATAAAATTCGTTACCAATCACGCATTTTATTCAGTCTTCTTAACGTCTTCTTAACAGAGTAATTGCTATCTTAAAAAATGAAACCTTCCTTCATTCTATTAAGAAGTGCGTGTATGTCAAAACACTTAGTTGCTGAGCCAGCCGTTGCAAAAACCAATAATATAAGCCTTGCTAAAAATAATACTGTAACGACTAAGAAAAGAAAATTCTATAATCGTGAGGTCAATCTCGCTTACTTGATTACCGTCGTTGTACTATATCTCGTTGCTACGGCAAATATAGGTTTCTTTAAGCAAGTATTGGCTATATATCCGTTTGCTGACAATATTGACTTTATAGCTTCTCTTAGCGGCTTACTATTTGGACTGATGTGGTTATTGTTTCAGCTGTTATGTTATCGACCTACGGCAAAAGTAGTACTGATTACCATGGTGCTAATTGCAGCGATATGTGGTTACTTCACTGATGCTTATGGAACGATATTTGATAGCGGTATGTTGGTTAATAGCTTGCAGACTGACCAAGCAGAAGCGATGGGTTTGATGGCGCCAAGCTTTGTTATTCGACTGCTGCTATTGGGTGCGTTACCAGCTTTTATTATCAGTAAGCTGCGAATAAAGCGTTTGTCTATAGGTCGATCAATATTGCAAAAGCTAGCCACTTTGATAACGTCTATCGCGATAATAGCGGTTTGCCTATTACCATTTGGGGATCAGTACGCCAGCTTCTTTCGCCAGCATAAGCTAGTGCGTAGTTATACCAATCCCATTACCCCTGTTTATTCTGTCATCAAACTTGGTACCGATTATGTCGATGAGCTACGCCGCCCTGATACACTGCTACTGCATGCGACAGATGCGAAACGCACAGCACCTGTCGGTAGTACAACAAAACCTAAGCTGATGGTATTCGTAGTCGGTGAAACGGTTCGCGCTGACCATATTGGTTTAAATGGCTATAAGCGCGATACGATGCCGCTGCTTGCCAGCCAGCCAGATATTTATAGCTTTAAGAATGCGACCTCTTGCGGCACCTCTACCGCTTATTCAGTACCTTGTATGTTTAGTTACGCTAATAGAGAAAACTACGACGTTGATACTGCGGAGTATAATGAAAACGTACTAGATACGCTCAATAAGCAAGGCGTCAATATCATATGGCGGGATAATAACTCTAGCTCTAAAGGCGTGGCAGACCGCGTGACTGTTGAAGATTATAAAACGCCTGAGGTAAATCCAAATTGTGATATTGAATGCCGCGATATTGGCATGCTTAATGGTTTTGATACTTTAGTTAAGCCGGATACAGGGGTCAAATCAGCTGTTAAACAACAAGACACACTCATTTTACTACATCAAATGGGCAATCATGGTCCTGCTTATTACAAGCGCTACCCCAAAGAGTTTGAAGAATATAAGCCAGTCTGTATGACCAATGAACTGTCCAAATGCGATGATCAGTCGGTTATTAACGGTTATGACAATGCGATTCGCTATACCGACTACTTCTTAAATGCCGTCATAGATACGCTAAAACCCTACGAGCAAGACTATGATGTGGTGATGGTATATATTAGTGATCATGGAGAAAGTTTGGGTGAAAACAACGTATATTTACATGGTTTGCCGTACAGTATTGCACCGAATGCTCAAAAACAGGTGCCAGTCATTATCTGGTCGCCTAGTAGCAACAGCATCGATAACAATAGCCTCTCTAGTATGATCAAGCAGCCAGTTTCGCATGACTTTATTACGCCAACCCTGCTAAGCTTCTTTAATATTACGACTAAAGAAGTGGCGTCAGAACCTACTTTTTTCCAGACTACCCATTAAATTACTTTTTATCCGCCTCACGCTTTTTATAGAGTAGTAGCCATTATGTATAAAATACTTATCATTGAAGACAATCCTGATATCGTGGCAAATATCTATGCTTTTTTTGAACCAAAGGGCTTTGTGCTGGATAATGCCCATAATGGACTTAGTGGCTTGGCACTGGCAGCAAGTAATCGTTACGACGTTATCCTGTTAGACGTGATGCTTCCCGGTATGGACGGTACCAAACTGTGCAAAACGCTCAGAGAAGAGCTGCATGATAAGACACCTGTATTAATGCTGACTGCGCGTGACACTGTTTTGGATAAAGTAGCAGGATTTGATAGCGGTGCTGATGATTATTTGGTCAAGCCTTTCTCATTGGTTGAATTGGAAGCACGTATCAAAGCGCTGATACGCCGCCATCAGGATGAACATTTTCAGCACAGTATTGAAGTTGGTAAGCTGTCTTTAAATACTGAGGAACATAGCATCAAACGAGAAGATAAACTGCTAAAACTCACCCCAACAGGATTCAAAATCTTACATACCTTAATGAGTGCCTCGCCTCGGGTCGTTAGTAAAACCGAGCTTGAGGAAAAAGTATGGGGACAGGATGTGCCAAGTAGTGATGCCCTTCGCACCCATTTGCATAGTGTGCGTGCACAAGTTGACAAACCGTTCGATAAAACTATGATAGTAACGATGCCTGGTGTTGGTTACCAAATTATTGATCCAGACAAGGTGTAAAGCTTCATAATAAGATTTAAATACGAAACGCTATAATGAGGAATCGTATCTGTATTTATTCTCACTCTATCTACTGCCCTACACTGCTAAGTAAATGCCATGTTCAATATAGACTCAATCGCTAATAAGTTTCGCATCTCCTATTTCCTATTTGCCTTGCTGCTTTGCACAACTTTCGTCAGTATTTTTATGTATGCTGAAGTCAGAATAGAGCAAGAGTTAGTCAAAGCTCGTCTTCTACAACAGTTAGAGCTTAGTCAAGAAAAAGAAGGTAAGCAGACGGTTTATACTGCCAATCCGGGTATTAAAATTTATCACTACGATATGGCACCAGCAAACTTACAGGCTTTAGCGACCGAAACAGTACAAGAAATACCAGTGATGGTAAATAATCAAGCTGGCAACTTTGAGACCAATTTACACTTTTTCGCCTATCAACAAAATAAACAAGCTTATATTTTGACCTATTTAGAAGACGACGAAATGGTGATGGAAAACTATCCTGTTTTGGCAATATTTGAGCATCTAGAAGATATATTTGCGGATGCACTAAAAATTGCGGTCGTTTTGAGTTTGCTAATCGCCGCCATATTTTCACATTTATCTGCTAAGCAAATCACCAAGCCACTATTAGACCTAAAGCAAGCAGTGGAAACAGATCATCAAAACTTAACCGAATTAACCCATCTACCGTCAGAAGTTGGGGTGTTAGCGAGGGCAATTGATGAAAAAAATCATAAACTAGAGCAATATCTAAAACGCGAGCAACTATTTACCGGCGATGTCAGTCATGAGTTGCGCACACCGTTGACCATTATTATGGGCGCATCTGAGGTATTAGCCTCACAACTTGAAGACAACAGTCGCTTGAGCGAATTCGCCAACCGTATTAGCACTACCGCTAAAGAAACCTCTGAAATTATCAGCGCCTTATTACTCTTATCGCGCGCTCCTGAGCAACTGGACACACCGCAAACGTCTATCAACACCATCGCCCTTAATGAAGTGTCACGCTTAAAATATTTGCTCCGCCATAAACCGGTCAATTGCAAAGTAGTCGCTGATGAAGATTATGTGGCTTATGTAAGACCTGAGCTGTTAAAAATGGCATTGGGAAACTTAATAAAAAACGCCTTTCAGTACACCGATGATGGTGAAGTAATCGTGACTATTGATGCCAAAAAAATAACAGTATCTGATACAGGTCTTGGTGTTCCTGAGGCTATGATGCCACTACTCTATGAGAGGTTTGAGCGTCTAAATGAGGTAAATACAGGCGATCAAGTAGAAGGTAGCGGTTTGGGTCTTAGTATTGTGCAACGTATCATGACTCATATGGACTGGCAGTTAACCCATCAAGCTAATAAGACAGGCGGTAGTACGTTTAGTATTTATTATAATAAATAATATATATATATGAGTCTTTACTATATTTCATACATCAACAAATCAATATGTTCTTAACTGTCTTAACGTTTTCTTAATATTCACTGCCTTATAATATTTTATAAGACAATGAATATTAAGAATTCAATATGAATACAGTCAACTCTGAACCAAAAAACCAAGCCATAGCTACTCAGCTGCTTGCACCCGATAGCTACGCGAATAAGGCCAAAGGAAATAAAGGTCTTTCTCGTATTGTTAAAGCCGCTGGTTATTCTCTAGATGGTTTTAAAGCCGCTTACCAACACGAAGCCGCCTTTAGACAGGTGCTATGGCTTAATTTTGTCTTGTTCGTTGTCATTGTATTTATCCCTTTTAACATCAGCATAAAAATGATGCTGATATTCGCCTCTTTTTTATCGCTTATCGTTGAGCTAATTAATACGGGTATCGAAGCCAGTGTCGACCATACCTCAACCCTAAAACATCCTCTAGCAAAGATAGCCAAAGACGTGGGTTCTGCTGCGCAATTTTTGGCGTTATTAGTTTTGTTTATCTTATGGGCAATGGCGTTATGGAACCTTTTATATTAAGTAATACTTGGATATTTTGACTTAATATATATTAAAAGGTGACTCAATGACTTTAGCAAAAAACTCAACTGATTGGGACTGGTTCAAACTACTGTGCTTAACCATTATGGCGACACTGATATTTGAACATAGCCAATTAGATGTTCGTATTAGTGAGCTTTTCTATTCCAATGGACATTGGTCATTAGAAAAAGGCGCACAGCCTTATGCGTTTATCTTTTATGATTTTCCTAAATTACTCTTAATCTTGCTAGCTATTTATTTATTGACCGTTTTAATTTTCAAATATAGACAGCATTCGAACACTACCTTTTCAATTAACCAGCCTAAATTTGATAGATTTCTTATACCTTTATCTGTTCGTGAGATAAGCTATCTGTTAATCGTCTTAATAGTTGTGCCTACTACTATTGCCACACTAAAAGGTATCACACATGTTAGTTGCCCAAATAACTTATCTCTATTCAATGGTAACTTGCCATATCTTAATCTCTGGCAAAACATCGTAGCCATGACACCAGCCAAATGCTTTCCAGCGGCTCATGCCAGCGCAGGGTTTTCTTTATATGGATTGGCATTTTTACCAACACTACAAAAACACCGCTATAAAATTTTTGCAATAGTCACGGTCTTAGGATGGACGATGGGACTATATAAAATGCTCTTTGGTGACCACTTTTTTAGTCATACTTTAGTATCGATGCTGCTGTCATGGACGATAGCTTGCGCACTCGCAAGTATTTTTTTCAAAAGAGCTGCGACTAAGGGTGTAACATTATAGGCTACACTGCTATGTTCTAATTCATATCGACACCGTTTGAGGGTATCTATGCACCATTCTATTCATGACGAAGCGCATTTAAGTAACCGTAATCATTGGTTAAGAGCGGCAGTACTTGGCGCAAATGATGGCTTAATTTCTACGTCCAGTTTATTAGTTGGTGTCGCATCAGCTAGTCCCAGTAGTCAGACATTGCTACTAACAGGCATGGCAGCGTTGACTGCAGGCGCATTATCCATGGCGGCTGGTGAGTATATTTCAGTATCGTCACAAGCGGATACCGAGAAAGCGGATCTCGATAAAGAGCAGCATGAGCTGACTCATAATGCTGAGCGTGAGCTTTTTGAGCTGACTAAAATTTATGAAACACGTGGGCTTGATCATGTCTTAGCGCATCAAGTTGCTGTAGCTTTGACTGAGCATGATGCGCTTGAGGCACACGCCCGAGATGAGATTGGTTTGACAGATCTTAGTCAAGCTAAGCCCATTCATGCCTCAGTCGCTTCAGGATTATCATTCATTGTTGGTGCGATATTACCGATTATTGGTATTCTACTGTTGCCAGCGCAAACGCTGGTTTGGTCACTGGCTTCGTTAACTATAGTAGGCTTAGCGCTACTTGGAATAATATCAGCACGCTTGGGCGGCGCGCCAGTTATCCCAGCGACGGCTCGAGTGGTGGTTTGGGGCGTCTTAGCAATGGTTGCAACATCATTAATTGGACGATTATTTGGTGTGGCGGTTTAGAGCCTAATCTATCTTTAAAAACATTATCTATCACATTAGCCAGCATCTTAACGCTATCTTAACGTCAAGCTAAGTTATGATGATAGAGATAGAAATGTGTGGTGTATTGGCTCATGATTGAAAAAATCACATTCGTTATTTAGCAAGGTATTGCAATCAGTCAAATAAGCGAATGAGTGTTGGTCATCATTATTGCTTGATTTATAAAACGTCGGTTGTCTGCCCGACGTTATATGAATAACATTTAATTAAAAATATACCTTTTTATCTGCTGGTTATAATAATCTTTGTATTAATCTTAAAACCTTCATCTAAATAAAACAATGCTAGTAAAGTTTTAAAAAGCGTGTCATAAGTAAGATCACACAACAAAGGAATGTTGTTATGAGTCAATTTTTATTTGACCCAGCAGTATTACGTTACTGCCAGCCATTAGGGACGCTATTATTGCTTGCAAGTTGTATGGCTAGCAGTCACGCAGCCACCTATAAAATTGAGCCTGACAATTCCAACGTACGCTTCGCTATTGACCACCTCAAAACCTCTGCCACCACTGGCGGCTTCTATAACGTTACGGGACTACTACAGTATGATCCGAGCGCAAAAACGGGCGACATCTCCCTTATTATTCCCATAAAATCTTTAAATACCGGCAATAAAGTGTTTAATCTTAAACTGATGGGCCCTGATTTTTTTAATATGGAACAGTTTCCATTGGCTCATTTTGAATCCACCAAATGGCATTTTACCTCTGACAAAGAAAACCCAACGGTCACACGAGTGGATGGCAAACTAACCTTAAACGGTCAGACCCATCCTATTAGTTTACTGGCGACCAAATTTAATTGCTACTTGAGCTCCCCACTTAAGAAGAACGTCTGTGGAGGCAATTTTACCGCCACCATTGACCGTACTCAGTGGAATATCAAAAAATATGTCTTATTCGGCATGACTAAAAATTTGACTTTAAATATTCAGGTTGAAGCTGCTAAGCAGTAATTTTTTAGGCTCAATAAATAATCAGCATGTAATTCAACGTGTAATAGAGTCATAGCCAAAATGATTGAACATTAGTTTTTGCCAGCCTTGTGAGGATATTATGAAGCCAATTTCCATGCTGTCATCAGCACTTGTACTTAGTATGGCTTCCAGCGCTGTCATGGCTGATGGCGCACGCCTACCTAATGCGACGACCTTGCCTAATCTCAGTCCAGCTATCAGCTTACCCAATGTAAGTCCAATGAATAGTGATTTGGCCAATCGCGGTGCCTATATTGCCCGTACTGGCGACTGTATGGCTTGTCATCGCGAAGACTATAGCGGCGGCGTCGCGATTGAAACCCCTATTGGTAACATTTACTCAACCAATATCACGCCATCTCAACGTTATGGTATCGGCAACTATACCGAAACTGACTTTAAAAAAGCCCTGCAAAAAGGCCGTGCGCCCACTCATCAGCTGTATCCTGCGATGCCATATCCGTCTTATCATGGTATGGCTGATGCGGATATCAGTGCGTTATTTGCTTACTTTCAAACCGTACCTCCCATTGACATAGCGCCTGAAAAAACCACCAAACTACCCTTCCCATTGAATATCCGCACCTTAATGCTGGCTTGGAATGTGATTAACGTCCCTTCTACCGAAAACCGTTTAGGTCTCACCCAAACCCAGCAACGCGGTGAATATCTGGTGAATAATTTAGAACATTGCGGCACTTGTCACACCCCGCGTAATCTCACTCAAGGTCTTGATAAAGACAAGTATTTATCTGGTGCACCGCTTGGTAAATGGTATGCACCCAACATCACCCCAGATAATGATACTGGCATCGGGCGTTGGAGTCAGCTAGATATCGTTACTTATCTACGTACCGGAATGCTTGATAAACGCGCATATGCTGGTGGGCCGATGGCTGAGGCGGTCGCCCATAGCACCCGTTATCTAACCGATGAAGATTTAAGCGCGATGGCGGCTTATCTAAAAGTCGTCCCAGCTATTAAAACCGATGATTACTTAATACCCGTAAATATCGCCCGCCTGCCAAATCCAGTGAGTAACTCTATTACTTACGATTTGCTTGAGCAAAAAGACTATTTAGCGCAGGAAAAAGCGACTACTAATAATGCTGATGCTAACAACAATGCCACCAACTCACCAAAATCGCTGTATCTTGCTGCCTGTGGTAGCTGTCACGGGGTCGATGGTTACGCACAGCCCGATGCTCGTTACGCCTCTATCGTAGGGCTAAGCAGTATTCGTCGTGTTAAGCCAGATGCACTGATTAACGTCATTGCTTATGGTGCAAAAGGCGCATTAAATACTGCACCCAAAATGCCTGGCTTCGCTAAAGAGCTCACTCATGCACAGATTGCTAGTATTACCAATTATGTGCGGGTAAATTTCGGTGGTCTACCAAGTAGTAATGTGAGTGCTGCTGACGTCAAACGCATATTAAAGTAAGTACTGTTAATTTAGCTATTAATGTAGCGATACAAACACCTAGTAAAAACTGATGTCATGGATGACGGTTCTATAACAAGGATAATAAAATGAATGATATGTTTCAATCGCCCACCCGTAGGCAGCTGCTGTCAATGATTGGTAAGACCGCAGGGGCTACAGCAATGTATCAGGCGATGACCACATTGGGTTTCGCCTCTGAGTCTAGCTTTAAACAAGAGATGAATTTAAAGGGTGCGCCTGCTGGAGCAAGCATCGTCATTTTGGGTGCAGGTTTAGCTGGTTTAACTGCTGCTTATGAGCTACGTAAAGCCGGCTATAAAGTGACCGTTCTTGAGTTTCAAAATCGCGGTGGTGGTCGCAGTTGGACACTGAACGCTGGTGATAAATATACTGAATTGGGTGGCGATGAGGTCACTTGCGACTTTAAAAAAGGCAACTACTTTAATGGTGGGCCATGGCGATTACCTATTCATCATTATGCCGTCTTTCATTATTGCAAAAAGTTTGGCGTGGCGTTGCAGCCTTTTATTCAAACCAATGACCGTGCCTACCTGCACCGTACCAATCATTTCAATGGCGCACCGCAGCGCTTGGGCGAAGTACAAAACGATGTACGGGGTTATGTCTCAGAGTTATTATCCAAGGCAGTCAATACAGGTGGTCTTGATAAGACGGTCAATAAAGAAGACAAAGAGAAACTATTAGAAGGCTTAAGGGGTTGGGGCGTTCTGGATAATAATTATCGTTACGTCAGAAGCCATGAAACCAGCAAACATCGCGGCTATAGTGTTTATCCAGGTGGCGGGCTGATGCCAGATGCTAAGCCCTCAACGCCGATACCAATGGATAAACTATTGGCTTCAGGAATGTGGGCAGACCTTTACAACAACTATACCATTCACGTCCATCAACCAACGATGTTTCAGCCTGTCGGCGGTATGGGTAAAATCGGTGATGCCTTCACTCGCGAATGCCGTGATGTGATTACATTTAATGCGAAAGTGACCAAAATCGAGCAAGATGATAGCGGTGTGAGTGTCGATTATGTCGATAGCAATGATCTTGACGGCGTCTCGAAAACCGTACGCGCAGATTGGTGTATTTGTACTATTCCTCTATCAGTATTGACCCAAATTGACATTAACGTGTCAGCGCCGATGAAGCAAGCGATGGCAGCCGTTCCTTATGACACCTCTTATAAAGTAGGCTTGGAGTTTAAACGCCGCTTTTGGGAAGAAGACGAATGGATTTACGGCGGGGTTACTTACACTGATATGCCCATCTCACAAATCTCCTATCCTTCACACGATATGTTTACCACCGGCTCAGGGGTACTACTTGGCGCGTATGGGTTTGGCGAGGCGTCTTATAAATTTAATAGTCTGAATCCCAAACAACGCATTGATGCGGCGCTACAGTATGGCAAACATATTCATCCACAATATCCCAAGGAGTTCCGCTCTGGTACTTCAGTCGCTTGGCATCGTATTCCATGGGTACTCGGCTGTTATGGTATTTGGAGCGAGTCAAGTCGCGATCAATATTACGACACCTTATGTGCGATCGATCACCGTATCGTGCTAGCAGGTGAGCACTGCTCGCATATTCCAGCTTGGCAAGAAGGGGCAATCTTATCCGGTATGGATGCCGCCAAGCGCTTGCACCAAAGAGCAAAAAGTATTGGCTAGCAGCAACAATATTGAGCTAAGAATGATTGAGTTTCAAAGTGATATTGACTCAATAATAAAGAACTTATAGGTGGACATAGAGATGATAAAACCAAACTTGCTTGCCATATCTACCATCACAGTAGCGCTGAGTGTCACTACACTATCTGGCTGTAGCCGCTATAGCAAAGACCAAACTGCTCATACAACCCCTACTTTAGCTGATCTACAAGCCTCGCAAGTAGTATTTGAAAATCAAGCCAGTCGTAATAATGGCGCGTGGGGCGCGGTCTACATGTCTAAAAAAGCGCTTAGAGAGCCGCAAGCCAATATCGTCGATGTCAGCTCCTTACCAGCGATGGCAGAAGATGTTAACTTGCAGCAATGGCTAGTCAAATTCGAAGGCAGCTTAGAAGGTAAAACGGGATTTTTTAGTACCAGCGGTAAAAAGCTCTATGATGATTCTTGTGCAGGTTGTCATATGCAAGATGGTAAAGGCGCACAAGGGGCTGGTTACTATCCGCCGCTTGCCAATAACAGTAAGATGCAATCAAAATATTATATCATTAGCGTTATCCTCAACGGTCTGCGCGGTATGCCCTCCTTTCACAGCATGATGAACGATGAGCAGATAGCAGCGGTCACGCAGTATGTGCATAGTGATCTTAATAATTTTACCGATACCGTCACTGCAACCAATGTCGCCCAGCTCCGTCATGACTTTCCACCAGGTTCTGATCCGAGTGAATAATTTTATTGTAAAAGATACTTTCTAGAAAATTCTTGCTTGAGTTAGGTAATCATAAAAGAGTGTGGCTATGAATAAAATGAATAAAAAAAATGGTTTTTATACCTGTATTGTCTGTGGACAAAATTATCCTATAAAAAACCTCACACCTATAGGCGCAGTACGAAAGGCTATTACAGAAGAAATTCTGCATGATTTCCCCGAATGCCTACCTAAAGACTATATTTGCCAAAAAGATTTAAGCAAGTATCGGATGAAGTATGTTCACTCATCGCTAAAGTCTGGAAAGGGTGAGGTGACAGATCTTGAGTCTGAATTGATTAAAAGTATGCAACAGCATGAACTCATCACCAAAAATATTGATACTGGCCTAGATCAAAAATGGACTTTTGGTGAACGATTGGCAGATAAAATTGCAACGTTTGGTGGTAGTTGGTCATTTCTCATTTGTTTTGCTATTTTTCTAGCCATTTGGATTATCGTAAATACCGTGGTAATGGTCGCCCGTCCTGCAGATCCGTACCCGTTTATTCTATTAAACTTAATACTCTCCTGTATCGCTGCTATTCAAGCACCTGTCATTATGATGAGCCAAAATAGACAAGAAACCAAAGACAGGCTACGCTCAGAAAATGATTATCAAATCAACTTAAAAGCCGAACTTGAGATTCAACAGCTGCATGAGAAGCTAGATCACCTTCTCATACATCAATGGGATAGGCTGACTGAGATACAAGAAATACAACTCGACTTGTTATCTGAAATGAGCAAAAAGCATTAGGATAAGTAAGTTATTAATTAACGTAAGTCATTAATTAACGTAAGTCATTAATTAACGTAAGTCATTAATTAACGTAAGTCATCAACGACCGCCAACATCGCAATTAACGATGCTTCTCCTAGTTTAATAGCGCGCTCTGGTGACCAACCTGTATCCGCATCCGGTACATTATCGTTATCTTTAAACGGCATCTCCAAGGTATTGGCAAGACAGTCGAAACGTTCAGCCACCCAGTGAGTTGCGAGCGTCATATTCGCTGTACCTGGCGCATCAACGTCATAACCAAACTCAGTTTGAAAGTCGGCACTGGCCAGTTTTAACACTTCTGAGAATCTATCCCGCAGACGCGCGAGGCGGTCGTTATAACTTGGCGTACCTTGAGAGCCGGCAAGGAATACAAAAGGTATCTCTTCATCACCGTGCACATCATAAAATAGGTCAACACCGGTCTCTTCCATTTTATTAATGACATGGAATACTTCAGGGCTTTTTTCTAAACTTGGATTTGACCATGCGCGGTTTAGGTTAGTCCCAACTGCATTGGTACGGAGATGACCGCGCACACTGCCATCAGGGTTCATATTCGGTACAATATAGAAATTCGCTTTTTCTAATAACAACTTACCGGTCGCATTATCACTATCTAACAAGCTATGCAGTAGACCATCGACCAGCCATTCAGCCATCGTCTCACCCGGATGCTGGCGCGCAGTGATCCAAATATTGCGTTTGCTTTTATTATTATCGCCATCATTATCGCCATCACTAATTTTTACTAAGGTTAAGTCGCGCTTATCAAGCGTCTCGCCTAAATGCTCTAAAGTCACAAATGGGTGCATTTGCACAGCTGCTAGTAAATCTTGGTGGCGCTCATAACTGTAAGGAGCAAAAAAAGCAATTTGAATGGTTTCACATTCCAACTCTGCCGTTATGGTGAGTTTGCCGTCTTGATAAGAAGTGGGCAAACGGAACCAATACTCACGATCGTACGAGGCAACTGCTTGATAATTCTCCCACCCTGCAGGAAATGCCGCTTCCCCTGCATTCAGAATATTGAGCACATATTGATCGCCAATCTGACCAGTTATACGAAAGTTAAACCACTGGAAAAACTCGCCACCAACGTCCGGACGAATAGCCAATTGGATATTTTTTTTATCTTCTAAATTAATAACGTCAATATTGCCTGCATCGAAATTAGCAGTGATATGCATAGCCTTTCCTTAATCAGTTTTTTATGGTGGTGTTTTAACAAGTAGCAGTCAGAGCATTTTATCTCTATTTTTTCTTCACGACATCAAATATCATGTTTTTCTCTGGCTGTAGCCTCTTCTACAATTCATTATTATACTTTCTAAAACCACAGCAAAAAATGATTAGAAATTATTTTTTTATGGAACTATCCATGTTAAGCCCTTCCCTCTTAGAAGATTAACATCAAACCAATAATTGTTTTGCCAATATCATACTCAATATCAATAAACCTCTTCAGGCTATTGACTACCTAGCACAAAGATATTGATTTATACTTTCTTTTTTTCTTAGGTGAGACTATTCAGTATTGGGGTTTGCAGCTTGTTATCATAAAGCTGTTATGTTATTTTATATATCGATAACTTTTATATCGATATATAAAATAACTGATATGCTATAAAAAGTGTAATGTTAGCACCTTAATTTTGGCTTTAAACAATTGATGACGCCCAGTCCTTTCGTTGCAAACGTTGAGGTGTTACGGTGTTAGTGATGTATAAGGAATGAATATGAAAGCGTTTTTAGTAGAGAAAGTAGCAGATAGAGAATTCTTAGCTGCAATAAAAGAAGTGCCTGAACCTAAGTGCGACGAAGATGAGATTGTAATCAAGGTATCCTATTCATCACTGAATTATAAGGATGCCTTAAGTTCTATAGGAAATCCTGGCGTCACTAGAAAATTCCCGCATATCACGGGTATTGATGTGGCTGGAGTGGTACATGAAACAGCATCTGACGCATTTGTAATCGGAGAAAAAGTATTGGTCACCGGCTACGACTTGGGTATGAACACCGATGGTGGCCACGCAGAGTTTGTCAAAGTGCCCGCATCATGGGTCGCTAGCATTCCGGATGCGATAAGTGACAAAGAAATAATGACTTTTGGTACTGCAGGATTAACAGCAGCTTTGAGTGTCAATGAATTGCTAGACAACGGTGTCAAGCCAGAAGATGGTGAGGTTTTAGTCACTGGCGCCACAGGTGGCGTGGGTTCTATCGCCGTTTCTATCCTGAAAAAGATTGGCTTTACCGTCGTTGCCGTATCAGGAAAAGAAGAGCAAATCGATTACTTAAAGCAAATTGGTGCCTCAGAAGTCATCCTTAGAGATACCTTCAATGAGGATGCTAAAAAACCCATAATGGCTGAAAGGTACGCAGGGGTTGTCGATACGGTAGGCGGTGAGATATTAGCCAATGCCTTGAAATATATAAAATATGATGGTGTAGCCACTTGCTGTGGGCTAACAGCGTCATATGAACTCAATACCAATGTATTCCCGTTTATTTTACGAGGAGTAAGATTGATCGGTATTGACTCTGTCGAATGCAAGTTAGAGAAGAAGCAAGCAGCATGGGATAAGTTAGCGGATGAATGGAAAATAGATACTTTGGATAGTATAACTAATGAGATTACTCTAGAAGGTGTCAAAGATATCTACGCATTAATGTTAGAGGGAAAATCAGTAGGCAGGTATGTGGTAAAAATATCATAAGGGTTTAGTTTCTCAGCGATATGATATGCCTCAAGCATATGGCAAAAGATTTTATTCAAAATAGGCAGGGTAATCCCCCCCAATAAATAAGAACCCTTAATAATTTGGTTCACCCTCAAAAACCTCACTCAAAGTACATCACCAATATCTCAATAATACAGACCATTGCTATCAATGGTCTGTATTTAAAGGTTCAAGTCATATTTTTCTGCTTTTAGCAGATCATAAGTGTTTGCTATTTTCACTCCATAACCATACTGCTCTAGCAATTACCCCGTATTACGTAGACCCGCTGCCAACGCATTGATACTACGGATCAATGGATCTTCAACGGCAAGATCACCATGATTAAGGTCACCATGGTTCACATCACTTTTAGCCTCTTTTTGTCTGGCACGTTTTAGTAGCTCTATTTGGATATAGTTGGTTGGATCTAAATAAGCGTTCCGCCATTCAAGAGAAGCCGCAAGATTCTGCTGATGAGCCAATAATGATGTCTGGTTAAGCAAAGAATTTAAACCTGAACAGGTGAGCTGGTGTTCATCGATTACCGCTTGCATAATCTTTTTACGTAATCCCTCATCTTCACATAGCTGGCTATAAGCCTGAGCAATACTCATATCAGATTTGGTAAAAGCCATTTCAATATTGCTAATGAACACGTTAAAGAATGGCCAGCAGTCATTCATCTCCTTCATCAATGCTTCATCATCGATGACGCTATGTAAAGCACTGCCGACACCATACCAAGCAGGCAGTGTAAAGCGTGCTAGTGACCAACCAAATACCCAAGGAATTGCGCGCAAGGTCGTCTTACTTGGCAAACCCTTATTACGGTGCGCTGGGCGTGAGCCGATATTTAATAAAGAGATTTCTGCCACTGGCGTGGCTTGTGAGTAGAATTGATAAAAGCCTTCGGTATGATCAGTCAGCTGACGGTAACGCTGCTCACCAGCGTCTGCTAAACGCGCAAAGAGCGCTTCATAATTTGGTAATTCAGGCGGTTGTACTACAAACCTTGAGGAACAAGCTTTAAGCGTACCAGTGATGCCCATGGTTAGCTCAAACACTGCAGTATCGGTGTTGGCATATTTAGCATAAAGAACTTCACCTTGCTCGGTTACTTTAATTTGTCCATGCAGTGTACCGGCTGGCTGAGCGGCAATCGCTTTATGCGTTGAGCCACCACCACGACTGACAGAGCCACCACGACCATGAAACAAGCGGGTTTTGATGCCATATTCATCGGCGATACGGTTAATGGTTTGCTGCGCGCTATAAAGCTGCCATGCAGAAGTAATGATACCGCCGTCTTTTGATGAATCTGAATAACCTAACATGATTTCTTGGGTGTTATCTGAGTGTTGTAGCAACCCTCGGTATAGCGGATTATCTAAAACTGCAGGTAGGATCTTATCGATGTTTTTAAGGTCTTCAATCGTCTCAAACAAGGGTGCGACGGGTAAATCAGCAGATAATTGCCCCTTATCATCAATCTTACATAAGCCTGCAAAGCGCATTAATAGTAAAACTTCCAATAACTGACTGGCGTTGTTGGTCATCGAAATAACATAACTGCCGAAAGTATCTTGTCCGACCAGTTTACGTAATGTGGCCACAGAGTGCATCAAAGCCAATTGTTCGCGTGTTTTATCACTCAAGTTATCGGTGTAAATAAGTGGTGTGCCCGGCTTTTCAAGTAAGCGCGTTAACCATTGTTGGCGCTCGGTTTCACTAAGGGCTTGATAGTCTGGCAAATTAGAGGCATTGGCAAAAATATCAGCTATCACCTCGCTATGATAAGACGACTCTTGGCGAATATCGAGCGCTGCTAGATGAAAACCACAGGTTTTGACCAGACGAATCATATCTAGCAATAAGCCTTCGCCATGTGCTTTGTCATGAGTATTCACGCTTTTTCGGATGATGCGTAAATCTTCTAATAGCTCTTGTGGGTTGGCGTAAGCATCTTGTGCAGCTTCAGGATCTGTACCTTTACTTTGAATGTGACGATTGGTCGCTTTTATTTTGGCAAGGATAATCGATAACAGCCTTCGGTACGGCTCATTGCCATAATCATCAAGATTGTAATCAAAGACTCGTCTATCGAGCTCAATGTAACTTTCAATCTTTGCATATACTTCAGGTTCGATAGGAACAATCGTATCGCTATGAATCAGTTGGCGACGGAGTTTCTTGAGCAGGACTTGGTAGTGGCGCAAAACGGCATTGGCATGCATCAGCACTGCCATTTCTGTGGTGTCATGAGTGACAAAGGGATTGCCATCTCTGTCGCCACCGATCCAAGAGCCAAAGCTTATGAAAGCAGGTAGTGGATAGTCTATTAGCTCAGGATAGATATCAACAATGGCATCTTTAATATTGCGATAAACCTTGGGAATGGCGTTGAATAAACTGGCATTGAAATAGTGTAAACCATTATTGATCTCGTCATAGACTAAAGGCTTACGCGTACGTACTTCATCCGATGACCATAATAAATCAATGGTTTGCGCCGTTTGTTCTTTCGCTTGCTGATAGGCAAAACTGTTTTCAGGAAGATTGTTCAAAGCATCGCTATGCGTAAAGAGACTCTGTAATAGATTCATCGTCGTACGGCGACGCGCTTCAGTAGGATGGGCGGTAAATACCGGGATAAATTTTAGCTGTTCAATCAGCTCTTGCATTTGTGCCGGCTCAATATTGCGTTCACGGCACTCTAGCAAGGTGCGGCGAAACGAGCCTTCCCAGCTTTGATCGGATTGCATACGCATGGCTTGACGCTGCTCTCGTAAGTAGTTTTCTTCACTTAGATTGGCTAAGAAGAAATAGATAGAAAAGCTACGTATGACATTTTTTAAGGTTTGATTGTCTAACGAGGCTATGAAGTCGATAAGTTGTTGCTTGTTCGCTTCGTTAGGCGCGCGGCGTTGTTGGATAAAGCCTGTGCGCAGGGTTTCAATCGTATGGAGCGTTTGTTCGCCCGTTTGCCGAGAAATTGCATCCCCTAGGAATGATCCTAATAAGCTGATGCGTTCGCGTAGTACGTCGTTATCGATAGTCATCCTTAACCTTCTCATCAAATTAGTGGGCGAAATAGTCATGCGGTCTTAAGCGTGGTTTCTATATAGATAATTCTTTGCGACATAGATAGTTCTTTGCGACAAAAATTTATCACCATATTCACCAGCAGTGCTGTTCAAACTTATCTCTACGATTTCTTCAGTATAGTTCAGCAATCAGCTTACTATGTTTTTTAGTATGTTTTTTAGTCAATATGTAGTGAGCAATCATCACGATACAAATATCCCAAAATACCGAACTCAGCCCCAAAAATTGCATGCTGGATGCCATGGCTATAAAGGTTATCAGCGCCGATATTCTTTTATTATCTTCAGCAACGATTTTAATACTATTCATGCATTACATATATTGATTTATACGGCGTATGAAAAGTTATGGCATCAGACTTCACATACAAGAATTCGCAAACCGCGAAAGTTTCATTTGTATATAATAGATTCATTTTAAAAACGATACAGTGCTATTGACTATAAATTTTTTGCAGCCTCAGTCACGCCTGCGAACAGCAAGCAAGAAAAAATGATAGCAATAGCACATTATTACAATCGTATCGCTTTCATTTTCATTTTCATTTTCATTTTCATTTTCATTTTCATTTTCAACTGACTATAGTCTATTAAAATTTTTTTGAATAATCTAAATGTGCTTTCTTTATAAAAACAAGGTTAAGGTATTGCTTATATTTTTCAAATTATCACTAATAGGATGCAAGTTCTAATCTAGAGTTGGCATAGAAAACTGCTTGTCTTCTCGTATGGTAGCACTTGGCCAGCGCTGGGTAACAGCTTTACGGCGAGTAAAAAACCTTACACCGTCTGGTCCATACATAAACAGATCTCCAAATAATGAGCGCTTCCAACCACCAAAACTTTGCGATGTTACTGCCACTGGTAATGGAATATTCACCCCAACCATACCGACTTGGATATTATCAACGAAATAGCGAGCCGCTTCCCCATCTCGGGTATAAATACACGTGCCATTACCATATTCATGTTCATTTATAAGTTCTATCGCTTCTTCCATTGTCTGCACACGCATAATTTGAAGTACGGGACCAAAAATCTCTGCATCATAACTGTCCATCTCTTTTGTCACATGGTCTATTAGAGTAGGACCAACAAAGAACCCTTGCTCATGACCTATTGGTGCTGCATTAGAACCATCAATGATGACATCTGCTCCTTGGTTTGCAGCACTTTTGATATGCTCCAAAATTTTAGTTTTATGAGCTTGCGTAATGACAGGACCAAAATCATTTTCTTGGTCTGAATAGACACCCAATTTTAATTGCTGTATCACCGAGCTGTAATGCTTCAACCATTCTGTCAGCAATAATCATCGCCTACTGCTACCGCAACAGACAAAGCCATACAACGTTTACCTAACGAGCCAAAAGCTGCGCCTAATAGAGAAGTGACCACATTATCTATGTCAGCGTCTGGCATCACTACGTTAAAATCGCACAGGCCATGACGATAGACAAAACAGCCTGCTTTTTACCGAGCTTGGTAACTAATGACTCTGATATGCTAAGTGCGGACTCTGAATCATCCATCAACTTGCCAAATATAGCGCCTAGTAGAAAAAGTGGGAAGAAGCTGATGATATATCCGCCTAGACCTTTCATCAACACCTGGGCATAAACGCCAAGCATCGTACTGGCTTCACCACTTAAAAGCACAGCAAGCATTGCTAATAATGGCGCTAATAAAATGACGCTATGACCACGGTAGGCCAAATACATCAATAACCCTAGCGAAAGAAAGATGGGCAAGAAACTTATCATATGCACTCCTTGTGCGACACCAGATCTATTTTATAAAAAAAACATAACGATAAATTTTCTATCGATTTAATAAAATCACAGAATAACTTTATAATAACAAGCCTCAAACGCATAAATATTATCGTTATAATGATTAGAGTTATTTCATGTCATATGGGAGCTAAGAAGAAGTGAGTGATACTAAAAAGAAAGGTTCAAGCGTTGAGCGTGTTTTACAAATAGTAGAAGTCTTAGCCAGCTCACAGAGGCCAATGAGTGTTAGCGATCTAGCAGAAACGTTAGAGGTGCCTATACCGAGTATGTATCGGCTGTTGGATCAACTACAAAATCTAGGATTCGTCTATTTAGATTTACATGGGAAAGTAGCGTGCGGGAAACGAACATATAAGTTAGCTATGAATTTATGGCAAAACAGCCATTTTAAAACCGAAAGGCTGGCCATATTACAGCAACTTTCATCGCAAATAGGAGAAACAGTAGGTATCGCGATCATGCAAGATTTAGACGTGGTTTATGTAGATCGTGTCTTATCTGAGTGGCCGCTTCAAATATACTTACCAGTTGGAACTCATGTGCCAATTTGGGCAAGTGCAAGTGGTAAGCTACTTCTGGCACAGTTATCGAATGATAAATGTGAACGTATTATCGATAAGATGTCGATACATGCATTGACTACGAATACACAGACGGATAAAAAAAGGTTAACGCAGAGTATTACTGAAACACGGGATACTGGCGTAGGAATAGATAACGAAGAGTTTATTCCCGGTATGGTAGCTTGTGCTGTGCTGATTCCTAATGGGGAAAATGAAGCTTTTGCGACAGTTTTCACCCATGGTCCAACGGTAAGAAAAACTTTGAATGAGTTGTTAGAGTATGTACCTATCATGCGGAAAGCTGCTGATGAGCTATCAGGTATTTTTAGTAGAGACTATGAATAAAATTGTTAACAATGGGTAGCCCTCACAACCATAAGAAAGCTAATAAATAGAATTAAGCTGCGTAGTTTAGTTTCTGTATAGGTGTAAAGCCACCATTGCCCATGCTAGAGCGCTCATAATTGTAATAAATACAAGGGAATATCCTGAATTCTGTGTAACTGCCCTTTAGATTAAATCTCTGCTGACACGGTCATCAAACATAACCATAAAGCGTCATTACTTATTCTCCGGTTAGTGGATTATAAGCAGTTACACACTTTTTAGGAAAGGCTGCACAAGTTTGGGAAAGACCCTAGTTTTTTAGGAAAGCCTCTAACAAAATAAAAGACAATAAAAAATCCAATGCTAAACGCTTAATTTAAACGTGTAACACTGGATTAATGACACTAATTGCCTAAATTGCTAACTAACCTTCTAGTTGGTCGATCATACCTTGGTATTGCTCTTTCTTTGCGGCAATCTTACTACGTTCTTCTTCTGCATTATCTACCGAACCTTTAGAGTCTGCTACTTTCTTATCAAAGGCTTCTAACTCAACAGTTTTGGCATCTAAAAGCCTCTTAAGCATCATAGCAACCGCTTTTTCGGAAACGTCATGCGTCATATTAGAGGCTTCGGATGTAAAATCATCTTTAAGCTTAGTTGCCCATTGATAGATATTAGCTATTGTCGCACTGTGCTTATCATCTTTATCAGATGCAGCAGATTTGTCTTCTTTATTAGCATCAGATTTGCTGTCTCTATCAGACTTAAAGTCATCTTTAAGCTTAGTTGCCCATTGATAGATATTAGCTATCGCCGCACTGTATTTATCGTCTTTATTAGACTTGTCATCTTTATCAGACTTGTCATCTTTATCAGACTTGTCATCTTTATCAGACTTGTCATCTTTATCAGACTTGTCATCTTTATCAGACTTGTCATCTTTATCAGACTTGTCATCTTTATTAGACTTGTCATCTTTATCAGACTTGTCATCTTTATTAGACTTGTCATCTTTATTAGACTTGTCATCTTTATTAGACTTGTCATCTTTATTAGACTTGTCATCTTTATTAGACTTGTCATCTTTATTAGACTTGTCATCTTTGTTAGATTTGTCGTCTTTGTTAGATTTGTCGTCTTTGTTAGATTTGTCGTCTTTGTTAGATTTGTCGTCTTTGTTAGATTTGTCGTCTTTGTTAGATTTGTCGTCTTTTAGAACTTCTACAGATGTCACAGTATTGTTCTTAGGGGTTTCTACTGATTCATTGTCTGTATTGTTATTAGAAGAATTGTTTGACATGATTTATAGTCCTCTTTATATTATTGTTTAGAAAATCTTGATACTTAATATTAAGCCAGTACGATTTTTTATTCAGTATCTTAATGTAAGTATACCTATCAAGCGCTTAGTCTAATAAAAGCTATGCGCTGCGGTCTAATATTTAGGAGGATGTCGAATTATTAAGTTGCTGATTATTGTGCTAGATACAAGAATCCATCCACAATAATTTAAAACATTCAATAGCGTATTTCCGTACACAATCGATGTACGTAAATCTCCTCACATTTCTTAAGGTTTAGTATAAATTACTAAGAAATATCTCTGTAATCGTGACGTCATATTAAATCAGCCCACTTGTAAACCTCACTTAAAATACCGCTTACCTTTCGATGTTTGTTATCGGTAGTAATCTTAGTAACTATTGAAGATGTAGATGATCATATAAGAAATAGGAAGGGGAACGTAATGATAGATCTTATCGGTATTGGGTTAGGCCCATTTAATCTTAGTCTTGCAGCTTTACTGGAAAATCAGCCAACTGTCACTAGCAAATTCTTTGAACAAAAAGGCGAATTCAATTGGCACAAAGGTATGATTTTTCCTCATACTACCCTACAAGTGCCTTTTATGGCAGATCTGGTCACACTCATCGATCCAACCAGCCGCTATACATTTTTGAACTACTTACATACCCAGCACCGATTATTGAAGTTTTATTTTCTAGAGGATTTTGAGATTTACCGTAAAGAGTATAATCACTATTGTCAGTGGGTGGCAGGCCAATTAAATAGCGCAGTATTTGAGACGACAGTAATTGATGTGGCGCTTAAAGAAGATGGGAATGGGCTTAATGTAACCGTCTGTGAGCATGGAAAAAATAAAATCTACACGGCTAAAAACTTAGTAATAGGCACAGGCTCGCAGCCAATCCTACCGCCATTTTTGCAGCAAATTGCTGAACGAGTGCCATATCAATGCATGCATACGGCCAATTTTTCAGAAAATTTTAATTTCACCAATATTAGGCGCACCGATCAGCTAACCAAAGTGCTGGTGTTAGGCTCTGGGCAATCAGCGGCGGAGGTATATCAAGTGCTATTTGACCAGCAGTTTGATGAAAATAATGAAGTAAAATTTCAGCTAGACTGGATGACACGCTCAGCAGGATTTTTCCCAATGGAGTATACCCCACTTGGCCTAGAGCATTTCAGCCCCGCTTATATCAATTACTTTCATCATTTAAAACCAATCACTAAAGCCAATGTGGTCTCTAAGCAAGATTTGCTACATAAAGGGATAAGCGCTCATACGATTAAAGCTATTTATCATAAGCTTTATGAGCGCAGTATCGCGAATCAAGAGATATGCTCCACCATAACGTCCAATTGTGAACTACTGGATGCTACATTGGATAGCACACGTAACAATATGATCAGTTTGACATTGAGACAACATGAGCAAGACAGTGTATTTAGCGCTGAATATGACTGTGTTATTGCAGGAACGGGCTATAAAGATGTGTTACCTCAATGTATGGGTAGCTTACTATCCGCGATTGAATACGATCAATTTGAGCAGCCTAAGATTAATCGGAATTATACGCTAGCCTATAAAAACCACTCAAAAGACACCAAAGATAGCGGTAGGATTTTTGTACAAAATAAAGAAACTCACAGCCATGGTATTGGTGCTGGAGATTTAGGGTTGGGTGCGTATAGATCGGGATGTATCGTCAATGAGCTGATGGGTAAACAGGTTTATGATACTGAGGCTTTGCAGGTTTTCCAAAATTTTGGAAAGTTCGTTTGATATTAAGTCAAAAATCACGTAATGAGGTGGTTGACTTTCAATCAGGGTACTACTCGTTGTATAAGCATTCATATTAATGGTTAGATGCAAATTTAAACCCATAAAAAGGATAGGTAAGAAATGATTTTTAAACTCTCAATAAGTTGTGGCAGCGTTTATAAAACGCGGCTTAATCAAAAGCCATATAACCATAAATAATGTTAATAAAACGGCCCCGATGTAGCTAAGGCCGTCTTATTCTTTAACTATCGTTAAGTGGAAGACCCTGTTTTAAAGCGCAGTAACCGCAAAGCATTCAACGTAACCAGCACGGTTGCACCAGTGTCAGCCAACACAGCGATCCATAAACCAGTGATTCCTAACACGGTAGTGATTAGAAACACTGCTTTTAGGCCTAGTGCAAAAATCACATTTTGATGAATATTGGACATCGTTGCGCGCGATAGTGCAACCAGATGAGCGACGTCCGTAACGCGACTTTTCATTAATGCGACATCAGCCGTTTCAATGGCTACATCAGTACCACCACCCATCGCAATGCCGACATCGGCGGTTGCTAGCGCTGGCGCATCATTAATACCATCACCAATCATCGCTATTTTGGTTTTGTCTTTCATCTCGTTTAGCAGACGCAGTTTATCTTCGGGCAAAAGCTCAGCTTCCCATTCTATGTCTAAATGACTGGCAAGCGCTTGAGCGGTAAGGCGGTTGTCGCCTGTCAGCATGACGGAACGCACGCCCATCGCTTTGAGCTGTGCTATACCTTCTTTGGCATCGTCTCGTAACTCGTCTCGTAGCGCTACCAAACCGAGCACTTCACGGCTTTGCTCATCGAACAGCACCGAAACCGTTTTCCCTTCATTTTGCAGCGCTGCAATTTGTGCATTTTGTTCAGAGGTTATCGAAGTTTCATTAGCGGCGTAGACAGGAGAACCGATGGCTAGAGCACGCCCAGCTACCGTCGCATGTACCGCTTTACCTGCAGTCGCGTAAGCCTTTGAAGCTATTGGTATAGCAATATTAGCGGCTTTAGCATGATCAATGATGGCTTTTGCAAGCGGATGACTAGAGGCGGACTCGACACTGGCAAACAGCGCTAATATCGCATCTTCACCTTGAGAATCCATGCGATCTTTTGTAAAAGCAACAACATCAGTAACGCGTGGTTTACCTTCAGTTAAAGTGCCCGTCTTGTCAAAAGCAACGGTATTGACGCGACCAATGATTTCTAAAGCGCTACCACCTTTGATAAGCAAGCCGCGACGCGCACCGACAGCCAAACCCGACGCGATGGCAGCTGGTGTTGATAATACGAGTGCGCAAGGACAGGCAATTAACAATAGTGCCAAACCGCGATATAACCAAGTTGCCCATTCTCCTCCCATCGCTAACGGCGGGATGATAATAACTAAGGCGGCAATAGCCATCACTGCTGGGGTGTAATAGCGACTAAATTTTTCAATAAAACGAGCAGTAGGTGCTTTGGAGGCTTGCGCTTGCTCTACTAGCTCAATAATACGCGCAATAGTATTATCCGCAGCTGTTTTTTCTACGCGGATTTGCAGCGCTCCCTCCATGTTGATCGACCCTGCGAATACATCGTCGCCTACCGTTTTGGCCACTGGTATTGACTCTCCAGTAATGGGCGAATCATCAAGGCTAGAGTTGCCTTGAGTAATAATTCCATCGGCGGATACTTTATCGCCAGGGCGAACCAGTACTAGATCATTCACCTGTAGTGATGCCGCTGGAACATCACGTTGTCCACCCTGTGCATCGAGTAAAATCGCACTTTTTGGAACCAGTGATGCCAAAGCTCTAATGCCAGCACGCGCACGATCAGCAGCCACGCCTTCTAATAACTCACCGACTGAGAATAAGAAGACCACTGCTGCTGCCTCTTCAGGCTCACCAATAATAAGTGCGCCAAGTGCCGCAACAGACATCAGCATTTCAATCGAAAAAGGAGTGCCGGTCATCGCTAAGGCAAGGGCTTTGCGGGCAAAGGGAAAAACACCCACAATGACTGCAACAGCAAATGCCCACATTCCATAATCAGGGAAAAGTAAGGACAGTGCGTATGCAATGCTCATCAACAGACCGAGGCCAACCACTTGCTTGCCTTTTCGGCTTTGCCACCAACGCTGGTGCTCTGTAGCGGATTGATTGGCGCTGTTTGCTGCGATTGATTGATCTGAAGTGGCAGATATACCAAAACCAAGGCGTTTGATGGTCTTTTCGATGTCACTGAACTGCGTAGCCCCATCAGGCGCTAATGTTAGCTCTAACTTTTCGGTAGCAAAATTAAGTTGTATGTCAGAAACACCGGGCATACGTGCTAGCGCGGTTTCAATCTTGCCGACGCAACTGGCACAGTCCATACCTTCAATATGATATTGCATAATCATTTATCCCTTAAATAGCAATAGTATGAACCCTATAGTGGCTTCAGAGTCAAGACTTTCTATTTACAATAAATTTGATTTAATAGATATTAAAGTCCATAGTTGCTTCAATGTTTTCAATACTAGAGGGTATTATGCTGATCAAAATCGGAGAGCTTGCCACGCGGACAGGAGCTACAGTAGAAACCATTCGTTACTATGAAAAGGAGAGCTTATTACCAGAGCCTTCACGTAGCCAAGGGAACTATCGTTTGTACCGTGAGGAGCATATTGAACGTCTGCAATTTATCTTACACTGTCGTACGCTCGATATGACGTTGGATGAAGTACGAACCCTGCTTCGGTATCGAGATAAACCTGATCAGGACTGCGGTGAAGTAAACAGTTTACTAGATGAGCATATTCAGGCTGTGGAAAACCGTATGCAAGAATTGATGCAATTAAAACAGCACCTACTGGTTTTGCGGCAAAAATGTGCAAGAGAAGCTCCAGCTGAATCATGTGGTATCTTAAATGCTCTTGCCGATAATTCTTGTCATAAGCAGTAATATCAACAGCAGTTATTAACACTTAAGATATTGTCAGCTATAAGGCAGTCTTTTATATTAATGAGGAGAAAGCAAAGCATTTTTTGCCTGAGTATAAAATGAAGGCTACAATTGAAATAATGAAAAAGGCAGCAACGATTTATTAATAGTGCATACCTCTAGAAAGTTAACGATATTATTTACCTTTGTAACCTATGCTTCTATTGCTTCACTGAGCTTTAGTCATCAGCCTTTAGCAGTGAGTTTGACCATCATTTTAGAATAGCCTCTGATAAAGTTGGACTGCACAATTTCTGGTTTTGAGACCACTTCGATATTCTCAAAGCGTTGTAGCAACTCTTCCCATAGAATACGCAATTGCATTTCGGCCAAACGATTGCCCATGCAACGATGTACGCCAAAACCAAATGACAAATGGTTACGAGCATTTTTGCGATCGATGATAAATTCATTTGGCTGATCAATCGAACGTTCGTCACGGTTGCCAGAGGCATACCACATCACTACTTTGTCCCCCTTTTTAATCAGCTTACCGTTTAGTTCAACATCTTGGGTGGCAATACGGCGCATATAGGCCAAAGGGGTTTGCCAGCGAATAATCTCTGACACCATATTGGGAATTAAACTTGGGTTATTTTTTAGCTTGGTAAATTGCTTTGGAAAATCATGCAGCGCTAATACACCGCCAGTCATCGAGTTACGTGTGGTGTCGTTACCACCGACAATTAATAAAATCAAATTACCAATAAATTCCATCGGGCGCCTAACAAGGTCTTTGGTGTCGTCATTTGATTGCAATAAGGTGATTAAGTCAAAACCCTTTGCCTCACCCGCCGCCGTTCGTGCCGCTTTATCATGCCACAACTCTGCAAACTGTTTGGCCATATCAGCCACAGCAATAAAGGTTTCATCCATATTATTTGAGCCACCAGTCATCTCTGGTGCGCCCGCTGCCAAATCTGACCAATAAACCAGTTTACGGCGTTTCTCATAAGGGAAATCTAATAAGGTGGCTAACATTCTTGCCGTCAGCTCAATAGATACGGTTTCTACCCAATCAAATTCCACACCTATTGGCAAGCTGTCTAGCACTTCTTGGGTACGCGTACGAATGAGTGCTTCCATCTCTAACAAGTTTTTGGGCGCGACAACGCCTTGTACCGCTTGTCTTTGAATGTCGTGCTTTGGCGGATCCATCGCAATAAACATTTCAGCCTTTAACCCTTCAGGCTGATTACCCATCAAAATCACAGGTTCAGACGAAAATAATTCGTAGTGCTTATCTACAAAAACAATATCTTCATAACGCATGACTGACCAAAATGCACCAAATGGACTATTGGCCTGATAATGTACAGGGTCTTCATCACGCAAACGTTTATAGTAGGATTGCCAGCGATGCTGCCTAAACAAAAATGGATTGCTTAGGTCGATATCAGCTAGCGCTAGCGTAGACACTTCTGGAATTGGTTTTTCAATAAAATCAGGAAAATCACTTTGGTTGAGCGCGCGTTTTTTAACCGTTTGAAACAGATGCGCCCCTTTTATTTGAATATGAATGGGCACCACTGTCGATACTTTTGTGATAGCCTGCACCGCAATTTTATCAATGGCTGTGGTTAGAGATGATGGCAGAGCTGTTTTTAATGCGATTTTTACAGCATTCACTATTTTTGTTTTTGTCATTGTATTGTCATCCTTTGACCGACTGCGTGAAGTGAGCACTCAATGACTATAAGTCTAATAAATAGAATTTTTTAGCTCATTGGGCTTGTTTAAATACCGACTTGGAACATGCATTATTTTGATTACATTACATTTGAAATTCAGGTAACTGTACCATCATGCCATCCATTGCATCTGACACTTGGATTTGGCACGACAGCCGCGAGGTACTGGTTTTCTCTGGCGTCATATCTAGCATTTGTAACTCATCCATTTTTGCATCATCCATAAGAGGCAGCCATTGACGCTCAAGGATGACATGGCAGGTGCCGCACGCACACTCACCACCGCAATCAGCATCAATACCCGGTATGCCATTATCAGTTGCAAGCTGCATCAACGATTTGCCTACTTCAATATCAACCGTATGCTGTGTTCCGTCATGTTCAACAAAGGTAACAATAGCCATAATTTCATCTCCGAAAAAAATCACAATAGTTCACTAGGTATTAAACTCTACAGTGATGAGCAAGAATTAAGGAGGTCATTTATTGACAATATAGGGTCATAAAGAGACAATTATAATTAAATTCAATTGTAAATAAATATGAGATTGGAAGTGACTATGACAAGTGCGCAATCAGTAGATTCAAAACCTTCATATTTTAACAATTCTGACAATGCTAACGTTGCTGACACCGCAACCATTCCGTCCAATTACGCGCGCATTATTGGCCGTGAACTGGCACTAAACATTCGTGATATTCCAAAGTTACTGCAATTTACATCGCTCAATACCAAGCAATTTATGCAGGAGGAGACACGCCTAACTGCGCAACAACAAATTCAGATTTTGCACAACGGTTTATATTTATCCGAACATGAGGATTTTGGCCTACGACTTGGTCAACGCTTGACGCCATCAACACACGGTGCGATGGGTTTTTTGGCCAACAGTAGCCCTAATTTATTGATTGCCTTACAAGCATTTCAGGCATTTTTACCAACGCGCATCAGCTTTGCGCGCCTAAAACTACAGCTCGAGGCTGACACCGTCATCTGTTTGGTTCAGTTTGATGTTGCGCTAAGCCCAACTATTCATCGAGTGTTGTCTGAAATCTGTGCCGTTATTTTTTATGAGTGTGCAGAATTTATTGTAGGAAGACCAGTGACTGAGGCCAGTCTCTATTTTAGTCATGTTAAACCCAATTATAGCTCTTACTACGCAGATTATTTGCCCGGCACCTACTCATTTGCAGCCAACGATTTAAAGGTCAGTATTCCCTTGAGTGTGTGTGAAATTCCTAATGCCTCAGCCAATCAGGAAGGTTATCTTTTGGCTATGAGACAATGCGAATTAATGCTCGCCCAATTAAATCCACAGACGCCAAGCGATCTTTACCCAATACAAAAGGTCATGCTGTCGCACCCTTTAAGCGAACTGAATGAGGCAAGCGTTGCAGCCGCTTTATTCGTGAGTAAACGCACACTGGCGCGTAAATTAAAACAAAACAACTCATCGTTTAGAGACCTTCGAGACAACATACTATCGAAGCAAGCCAGTAGTTATTTACGTGATAGTGAGTTATCGGTTGATGCGATTGCTAGCTTGCTAAACTACCATGACAGCGCAAATTTCCGCCGCGCGTTTAAACGTTGGTTTGGTATGACACCGAGCGATTATCGTCAAACGCATTTAACCTCATCATAACCCATTAAAAACTTCAGAATCAGTGCCAGAAAATAGTATATTTAGTACCGTTCAGAAAGCTATTGGATTTTATAAAACGGCATCTATGCTACGCCTAATAAAGTCTGTTTCAGCGAGAGCTCGCCATATAATACCTATTTCTACTTATATTGAGTTCAGTATAAAAACGATACAGCGGAACTGAAATGGATTTTTCGCAGCCTCTGTCGGCGCAGGCACAGCAAGCCAGAAAAATTTATTCCAGTTTCGCGTAAAAATATCATGTATCTGTTTTATTTAGAGTTTACTATAACTAAACACCGGCGAGCGCATCGAAAAACATGATTTTTTCAATGAAAAATATTCTATCCGTTATCATCTTAAATATTTACTATTCTTCCTTTAAACCAGTGTTTGATGAGCACTCATTTAATCCGAAGAGATTGCATAGTGAGCAACGATAGCTGAAGCTGAGGGTGATTCTTAATATATGCACCATTATTGAAGAATTAGAACCAAAAAGCGGCCGTTAATAATATTAACGGCCGCTAGCTGTAAAGCATGCTATTAAACTTAGTCACTAGCTGATTGGTTATGATTCGCCATTTCACTTGCTGTCTTAATTCTCATCAAAATGTCTTTAATATCTGAGCCATTCATATAGGCTGGAACTGCATAAGTATCCCTGACTTCTTTAGCAGCAGCTTTTGCCATATGATCAAAATTACTCGATTGCATATCCCTGACAATAGGACTAATACCTATGGTTTCGATTAAGCTTTTCACTTGTGCAATAAAGTAATCTGCTAGTTCAGCATCACTATATTGAGTAGGTTCAGTAGGTCCACTGTCTTTTACAACGCCAGTCTTTTTGGCTAGTATTGCCAATCTTTTTTCACTGGCTTTACGGTTTAAGTCAAGCACATACGGCAATACGATAGCATTGGCTCGTCCGTGCGGCGTACCATAATACGCACCGAGCTGATGAGCGATAGCATGTACATAGCCAAGCGCGGCTTTATTTAATGCAAGGCCACCATAATGAGCAGCGATCCCCATCTCTTCTCGAGCTTTTAGGTCACTACCATCTTTATAAGCTATTGGCAGGTAGTGCATCACCGCTTTAACAGCAGCAGCTGCATAATAGTCGGTCTCTGCACTAGCGTTCACGCTCATCCATGACTCTAAAGCATGAGTGAGGACATCAATACCAGTATCGGCCGTAATGTGCGGCGGCATACCTTGCATGATTGTCGGGTCAATAGCTGCTGCTAGTGGTATCATTTTAGTATCAACAACGATAGCTTTTTGATGGGTTTCATCGTCCGATACGACTGCGCCGATGGTCGCCTCTGAGCCTGTGCCAGCGGTAGTAGGAATACAGTAAAGAGGTAGACAAGGTTTCCTGGCTTTAAAGAGCCCGATGAGCTGCTTTGGTTGGCAGTTATTACCTTGGCACATGGCTATCATTTTGGCAGCATCAATCACTGAACCGCCACCAATCGCTAACACCACATCACAGCCAGCATCAACAGAATGCTGAAGACCATCCTCTATTACTTTAGAAGTCGGATCAGGGGTGATACCATCATAAATTTGATAGCGAATATTTTTTTCTTGAAGATAGTTAGTCACTTTTTCTGGTACCCCAAGCTTATTGAGTACAGCATCAGTGACGATGAATACATTGGTGCTTCCTTCATTAATAAGCATGTCACACAGCTCATCACAAGCGTTCTCACCTACCAACAATACCGGCTTTCGCATAGGAACCACAAGCGAGAAGACTTTTAATATTTTAGCTCGAGTTTTAGCAACCGCTAGATAGCCTGTATGTTGTAATGAATCAGCGATATTTGTGCGTTTCTTTTTTGTGGGTTTCTTCATAGTCATATTAACTTCCTTTTAGTCGTACTTTTAATATCCATCTGCAAAATTAGTTGACCACTACAGTCTTTTTATCCGTATATGTGACTCTACTCAACTTTTAAAATGATAGCTTAGAAGATTGAAAATTTATAAACCTATCTAAGCGCTATAAATTAAGATTTAATGCGTGTTAAAAAGTTAAGGACACGATCGGCAAAATTACCGTATGGCGGTGCCAGAAGCTTCAAACTTGAAAAATGTGCTTGATAAAATACTGGTCGCAGCTTTGAAAAGGTTAAAAACCCTTCATAACCATGGTAGTGCCCCATACCACTTGCACCAACACCGCCAAACGGTAGATCATGCTGTCCCACATGGAATAAGGCGTCATTTACAGATACCCCGCCAGACATCACACTATCAATGTAATAGTTGACTAAAGCTTTATTTTGACTAAAAGGATAAAACGCCAATGGGCGATCACGCTGCGCAATATATGTCACTACTTCTTCAGGCTCACGGTAGGTTTTGACCATCAGAATGGGACCAAAGATTTCTCGGGTGTCAATTTCCATCTGATCCGTACTGTTAAGAATCAGTGTTAATGGAAATTTACGGCTTATCTCATCAGCTTCTTGCTGATTTAAATTAATCACCGTGGCGCCTTTGTCCTGTGCTTCACTGACACAATGGCTTAAGCGTTGAAACGAGCGGTCATCAATGATGGATGTATAATCTTTACTATAGATATCAGGGATATGTTGTTTTACCCACTCCTCTACCGTTTGGATGAACTTTTCTTTTTGTGATTCGTGTACAAATAAATAGTCAATATTCGTGCATATTTGTCCCGCATTAAACTGCTTTACAAACATGATGCGCTCGACGGCTTTTGCTAGCGGGTAGTTTGGATCAATCACCGCAGGTGACTTCCCTCCCAACTCTAGCGTCACAGCCGTTAAATTCTCTGCGGCTGCTGCCATGACTTTTTTACCCGTAGCACCAGAACCCGTAAATATTAAATGATCTAAAGGTAATTTTGAAAAAGCAATGCCCACCTCACCAGTCTCATCAAAAATCTGTAACTTTTCAGGCTCAAAATACTGCGGAATTAATTGGATTAATAAAGCCGCCAGATGACGTGAGTTCTCTGATAGTTTTACCATCGCTTTATTGCCTGCTGCAAAGACAGCAGAGAGCTGGGTAAACATTAAATTGATGGGAAAATTCCACGGCACAATCAAACCTATGACACCCAAAGGTTGTGGAATCAGACGGTTTTTTGCGCCAAAGTAGCTAATCAAGTCTACTTTGCGTTTTTGAATTTTAGTCCATTTTTTTAGATACTTAATACTACTATTAATGTCATCTGTCACCGTAATAATTTCAGCCAACAAGGTTTCATGTCTTGAACGATTACCGTAATCACGATGAACCGCATCAATCAATGCTTCACGATTGTCATTAATTAATGCTTTTAAATTTTGTAAATGCTTTTTTCTTACAGCGATGCTTTCAATACCTTCTTTTTGTGCGTGGTTTTTTTGCAGTTGTAGGCAGTCGTGTAGTTGTTTTTCTATATCTAAATGTTCGAACGGCGTTTGCATAAACTTCCCTATTACAGCAAATGTGGTGATAGCTCAATGATATTTTTCACTTTCCTATTGAGCATTTGGTTATCAAACTTTAGCAGAACACTCAAAGCATCGCTTGATAATAAAGGACATTAATTTGACATTTTAGGACATTAAGTTAATAATTCGAGGTAAAAGGAGTGTTGTATGGGAAATTACATCAGGGCAGCCGGCTTAAGCGGTTTTGAGGATTTAGTTCGTAGTTATGGCAAAGATCCTATCGATATTCTCGGTAAAGTTGGTATATTACCATCGATGATAAATGAACCAGATTCCCTTATTGACTACGATCGATATTTGAATTTATTGGAATTAGCAGGATTAATATGTAACGAGGAGTGTTTCGGTCTAAAGCTAGCTGCCAATCAAAATATTCGAACGATAGGTCTAATTGGTGTTTACATATCCAGGCAAAACAGCGTATTAGAGTCACTGCATGTCGCACAAAAATACATTGATATGCATGCAGAAGGCTTCACTTTTTATGCAAACAAGCTTCCTAATCAATTATCCGAGCTAAATATACTCAGTCAGAATGCACAAAATATAGATAGACCACAGGAGGCACAACTTGCTATGTGTTTAATGCGCAATGTTATAAAAGATTTGATTGGACCAACATGGCGCCCAGAAAAAATAAAGTTAAAACAAAACCCCACGCTTGAATCCCAACAGTTATTAACTAAAATGTTTGACTGCGAGGTGGAATTCGATACCAAGAAGAACGCTTTATATTTTTGCACAGATCTTTTAGCTCGTAAGCCCTACCACTTTAATGATGATTTGGTTAATCAACTTATCTTGCAACAATTAGAAAATGAAAGTACTAAATCTATCAGTAATGACACTTTTTTAATAGAAAGCGCCATGAAAATGCTCTTGGCCACGGGTGATTGTAGCATTGCAAATGTCGCATTATGTGTGGGGCAACATCAAAAAAAAGTGCAACGCCAATTGAGAGAGCAAGGAACAACCTATAGAGAGTTATTAGAAGATGTGCGGAAAAAAGAAGCGATACGTATTATTAGCACAGCGAGCATTGACTTAACAGATGTTGCACTCCAGCTTGGTTATGCTGAACTGTCTATTTTTAGCCGCCAATTTAAAATCTGGTTTGGTATGACACCAACAGAATGGAAAAATAAATCTAAAAGACCCGTAAAAAATACATTGCTGGTTTAAGTACAAACTGAGCTATGTTGAAGAAACTGTAGAAGTAAACTTGGTGAAATAAGTATCATAATAGGAGCTTACCATGACCAAGAAAACGAGAACTGACCCTTGCCGTCAATTCCGTAGAAATTAACTTGAAAGTTTCTAATCATGCAGCTTGATAATAATATCCTGTACTGTCGATTTTATAATTATTAAATTTATATTTAACATGAGTAGTTCGATGCCTGTATAGCGCACCAATCACGAATTGATAATAGCCAAAGCTTTTTCACTTTCAGGTTCTAATGTTAGAAGCTTAGCAGCATAATACTTCTTTTGATCTTCAGTCAGTACAATTTCAGGTGGTTCACCAAAATCTAAAATAGAATTTAATACGGAAGTATCGTTCGAATCTAATTCATGAGCTTTGATAAAATAAAATAAAGCAGATAGTTGAGCACCGTGTATAAAAAATAAATGAGATGAACATAGTATTCCCAAGTGTTTATACCAAAGAGGAGTGCTTTTTTTCTTTGCAACTTCAGCTAAAAGGGTTACCAAATAAACACCATAATCATCAGCATTGTGTATCACGAAGGTCGTTAAACCATCTTCATCTAATGCCGAAATATAATCTAGTATTTTGTTTCGTGGTAGAAAACGTGATAATTGATAGTTTTCCATTTTAATTCCTATTTTCTGGAGTATTCACATAAGTGACTTGGACAGTTTCTGTAACTCCATTACGAACAACAGACGTTATGATAAATAAGGATTAGCAGTATGTTGAATATAAACGATGTTATTAAGGTATCAAAAAATATTCAAGACAATATGAGAGCAGGCGATTTGGGTACTGTAGTACATATTTTTGATCAAAATCCCCCTGTGTATGAAATTGAATTCACTGATAATGAAGGTCATACACTTACAACTGTACCTTTGCAAAAAGAAGATATGAGCCTTTACTGGGTTGCCAGCACTAAAAAATATTCTAATTAGTTAACCCGATTTTTAAGTGCATTCAGATGTACACTGATTCAATCTAAAATCCCATATATGTTGAAATCACTTGAGCTACAGTCTAATGTTCAAGTCCTCACTAGGGAACCAAAACATTTAATCAGCGTATCGGCTTTGACTATACCATAATAAACTTTAATAACTATTTTTGGACGTTTTAAAGCAATGAGTGAGTTTGAAGGTTATGGCATAGACAAGAAATATCAGCGCAAGTATGGGTGAAATCATAGGAAGATCTTTGTACGTGACTTGGTAGGGTGCGATAAAAAGGATGTATAATTATAGTATCTCAAATATGGGCATTGAAAACATGGATATCGAAAGCGGCACCGCTAACCAAATAGACATTATCTATGAAGATGAATTTCTGGTGGCGATTAATAAAGAGGCCGGTCTATTGGTGCATCGCAGTTGGCTGGATAAAGGCGAGACGCGCTTTGCCATGCAACTCACCCGTGATGCGGTAGGTTGCCATGTATTTCCGGTCCATAGGTTAGACAGGCCTACATCAGGCGTGCTGTTGTTTGCCAAGAGCTCAGTCGTGGCGCGCAGCCTTACCGAGGCTTTTACTGCCCACAAAGTTACTAAGCAATATTTAGCCGTGGTGCGCGGCTTTATGGCAGAACAGGGCACCGTTGATTATGCGTTGAGCTTTAAGCCCGATGCCATTGCCGATAAGTTTGCCGACTTGGACAAACCCCCTCAAGAGGCGGTGACCGATTGGCAGAGTTTGGCACAAGTTGAGCTGCCATTTGCGGTATCAAAAAAGCATGACACTAGCCGCTATAGTCTAATGCGCTTAACACCCGAGACCGGGCGCAAGCACCAGCTGCGTCGACACATGAGGCATTTATTCCATCACATAGTGGGTGATACCAGCCACGGCGACGGGCGGCACAATCGATTTTTTCGTACTCAATATGGTTGCACGCGCATGCTGCTACATGCCCAGAGTTTAGCGCTCAGCCATCCGGTTACCGGTGAGCCATTGCTGTTAAAAGCGGGATTAGACGATCAATGGCTGCGCATCATGGAAGAATTTGCTTGGGTAAATAGCGCTGAAGATTAAGCAGCGTAAGATTTAGGATTTATCTTAGAAAATCCTATCAAAGGAAACACTTTTCTAAAAACAGCTTTTTTTGAGGATGTTTATATGAATTATTCAATTAAACTCACTGCTGCATGCCTATTTACTACTCTATCTATAACTTCCTATGCGCAAACTGTAAAGACAGCTATCAATAGCGAAGTTACTAATAATGTTAAATTTTTAAACTTAGAAAGTGAAAAATATTTTGTGCCTAGTGCGGACTATACAGAAGATGAAGCGCTGAAGTATGCTTTTCATAATCAAAAAACGATTATGAAAGACGTTAATGCTGACGGAATTAAAGATGCTGTCGTACTGCTTTATTACTGTGAAAAAACCAATTGCCATCCCACAACGGTAAGCATAGATTTAGTGGTTTTTAAAGGGCTTGGAAAAAACAAGTTCACTAAACTAGGCGCAGCACCGCTTGGGGCAGCTGCTGAGATAAACAGCATTAACCATGAGGTGATTAACATTACTTCCTATCGTTATGGAGAACACGATGCCGGATGTTGTCCTACAAATAAAGTCACAAATTCTTATAAAATAAAAAACAAGAAACTCGTTAAAATTAACTAATTTAATCTCTTCATACAGACATCAAACTGTTGACTTTATATTTAACGATTACAGTCTTTTTTGTGTCTGCAAATAATATATGCAACTTTAATGATCATGCAATCGACATGCTTGATAATCTTATAATAATCACTTCTGCAGTACTTACTACCTCTGTCAGAATGTACAACTAACCCTCCGTAGTCCAGATATAAGTGATGTAGCCGACTCAAGCCTCATTAGGAAGATTGGCATCAAACTTCTGGTCCAGCAGATTTGGATAAACAGGCTTGTTATAACTTAGGTTAGTGGTGACATTAAAGAGTTTGTGGCGACTGCATTTGATACTTTGCTCTTCTTTTAGGCTTGTAATCACATATTAGTTAACATCATGTCTTTGCTTATGTATGCTTGCAGACGATCTATGCCATATTCCATATTCCATATTGCTCACGAATTTCGCTATGAGCCGCTTTGACAAGCAGCTCACACTGATTACGGTATATCTGCTGGTCACTGATGTCACGATTTATCCAGTCATAGTAGCTTGATGGCTCAATATTTAATATGCCATACATGCAGGTGACGGTAAAGATCTGCCGATTTTCTTTGATGAAAGTACACTTCACTAACTGTTTGTTTCTAAGTATGCTGTAGCCTCATTCGAATATAGCTCTCATCTTGTGTCAGGGCGAAGCCGTGCTTCGGTTTATCCCTCCTCATTTAATATCTTTCGTTCCTCTTCAGCTATCTTTAACTTCGTTTGAGTTGCTTGATTCATTCAAGAGCTGCCATAAGTTCAGAATTGTATTTTCTATGCCGACAAGCTTGCCTTGACTGGTTTTATTCTGCCAATTAGATAACGTTTGCATCATTATTCTTAATTGCCGAGTAGTTACACTCAAGTTACCGCTATTATCTGCTATCTTTTTAACAGATTCTACTTCAAATTCTGCACTATAGCTCTGCATTTCCTTGGTCATGGCAAACTCCTTATCGAGTCGTTAGTTTACCAAGCTTACTCTACAGTTTTTTCAGCATAGCTTATTCACCTTTTAGCAGCTATTTTCCAGTACTCAGGTTAGTTGTTTTTTCATTGTTAAACTCATTTAATATAAACAGTGAAAGTGAAAGCGGCATATAAAATAATGATGGCAAAATATTTTTCAATCAAATCAAATCAAATCAAATCAAATCAAATCAAATCAAATCAAATCAAATCAAATCAAATCAAATCAAATCAAATCAATCAATCAATCAATCATATTGTAATGATATCTACATAAAATATAGACAAGAATTATGACAGTTATGTTTTTTAAAATCCGATGAACGGTATGTTCTTGAAGATGAACGGTAAGCATATTTATGTATAGATAAGATATACTTGTAAAATTGTTAAAAAACTTCATACGAAATGGAAATTCAATGTATTTATAGTTTATCTTTGTGTCTACCGTTAAGTTTTAGTATAAATTTAGTATAATTTTTGAATTTTTGTATGCTTTGTAATCAGAAATGGACGACTTCATAATAGTAAAACCATTGTGTAATTCATACGAATAAGAGATTTAAAACTCCTTTGTAACCATTATTTTATAAACTTATATTTAGGAATCTGCTATGGAAAAGGTATTTAAAAAGGCCATCACTACTATTGTATTGCCAACGATTGTGTTTGGTATAACTGCCTGTGCTACTACTAGCAATAGTAGTGTTGATAACGATGGAGATAGCCGACGTGTCGGCAACGTTGTATGGAATAACCAAGTAGATACTGATATTAATACAATACTAAAAGAACAAGTTGCTACTGATGAAGCTCGACTAGTATTTATCCGAAAAAATGATAGTAACCCTGAGCAAACAAGCGCCAATATTGCGGTTAACAATAGATTTCAAGTCAGCCTGCAGGCTGGTAACTATACTGTGGTCAACTCATGTGTGGGTACAAATCAGCTTAGTGCTTATGCTACTGGATTTAAAAGCAACAATTTACTGGCCGACAAAAACACTTATGAGCTAATGGGCGGTCAAACTTATTTTTTTGATGTTGAAATGGATGAAATGGGTAAAAGTGCATTAAAACAAATAGCGTCCAATGATGCATCACAACTACTCGCTAATAAGCGTTATCAAACGCATCAAATCAGCCGTGTAGTTACTAACTGCTCAGCACCCGTTGTAGTAGTCACTCCAAGACCTGTGACACCGCCGCCAACGATACGGCCACGACCTCTTGTTTTGGAGAAAACAGTCACTATTGATCTTGAAGTATTGTTTGAGACTGATAAAGCTGTGGTAAAGCCAGAGTACTACGCAAAAGTGGCTGAAGTTGCAGAGTTTATGATGCAGTATCCAAACACTATGACGACCATCGAAGGTCATACAGATAGTCGCGGTAGTGATAGCTATAACCAAGCTTTATCACAGCGACGTGTGGATGCGGTAAGAGAAGTATTAATTACTCGTTTTGGGATTGCGGATGATCGCTTAAAGGCAATTGGTTATGGCGAGTCACAGCCAAAAGCAACCAACGATAATGCAGAAGGTCGACAACTTAATCGCCGCGTAGTTGCTGTTGTGGAAGAGCGCTTAGGTAATTAATAGCCTTATTATCCTGTGGTAGCTGAATTTACCAATTTAAAAAGTAATTTAAGCGACACTATTCAAATTAAAAATATTAGGGAAGAGTATGAATACTATTATTGTTAAGACTCATAATGCCAACAGCACTGTTGATCAAGTGCAAGTAATTACAAAAGATGGTCAGCCTACAGTTATCGCTGCGGCAGATAAAGTGAACTACGAGTTTCACGATACGGCTATTGGTCGTGCTCCCAATCACATCGTTACTAAACGTATAAAAAATGATTTGCATGTCTCATTTGAAGAAGATGGACAAGATAGTGATCTGATTATAGAAGGTTTTTACGATAGCTCAGATAGCGCATTGCTTGGTATTGCCGAAGATGGAGAGTATTACTATTATATTCCCGATACTGGCGAGACCTATGATTACGTTACTCAGCTAGCAATAGGTGATACGGAAGGTCAAGCATTAGGCGGTGCACAATATGTTGCAGCAGCGGGCCTACCTTGGTGGATACCTGCGGCAGCTGGTCTAGGACTAATAGGCTTAGTTGCTGGCAGCAGTAGAGGTAAAGATAATGATGATAATGATAACACGCCTGTTGAAACTGCTCCTGTTGCTACCAATGACAGCGTAACCACTTTACCTGGCGCGCCTGTTACGACCAACATTATTACCAATGATACTGATGCAAATAACGATCCATTAACCGTAAAAAACTTCACGGTTGGCGGCGAAACTTATCTGCCAGGTAATGACGCGACTATTCCAAACGTCGGTACCATCACCGTGGGTACCGATGGTAGCTTAACCTTTACGCCAGTTCCGGGTTATGTCGGTTCAGTGCCACCTGTTGATTACACCGTCACCGATAGTAAAGGTGGAGAAGATACGGGTACCGTTACCTTTACTGATGTGCCGAACACCCCGCCCGTTGCCACCAATGACAGCGTGACCACTTTGCCTGGCGCGCCTGTTACGACCAACATTATTACCAATGATACTGATGCAAATAACGATCCATTAACCGTAAAAAACTTCACGGTTGGCGGCGAAACTTATCTGCCAGGTAATGACGCGACGATTCCAAATGTCGGTACCATCACCGTAGGCACAGACGGTAACCTAATCTTCACCCCAGAGACCAATTACGCAGGTCCAGTGCCACCGGTTGATTACACCGTGACTGATGGTAAAGGTGGCAAAGACACCGGCACCGTGACCTTCACCGATGTACCAAACGCACCTGTTGCTGAAGATGACACAGCAATAGGTGAAACAGGTAAGTCAGTCATCGTTGATGTGGTCAATAACGATAATGATGATGATGGTGACTTGGATCCAACGACCGTTAGACTCATTGATCCTGATACCGGTAACAAAGTCACGAACATTGAAGTTACAGGCGAAGGTACTTGGAAGGTTGATCCTGTGACAGGTGAAGTCACCTTTACTCCACAGTCAGGCTTCATCGGTGATCCGACGCCTGTTGAATATGTAGTGTCTGACAAAAACGGTCTTGAATCAAACCAAGCAACTATTAAAGTGGATTATCCACCTGCTATAGACGACACCGTTTCTATGCAAGAAGATTCTGGAACTATTTCTGGTAATGTACTTACTAATGACCAACTGGGTCTGACAGTAACAGGTATTCAAATTGGCGGAACTAACTATGCTGTTGGAACTGCTACTGTAATTGCAGGTGTGGGTACCATACAGATTGATAGTAATGGTGAATACAGCTTTACTCCTGTACTTGACTATAGCGGAGAGGTTCCTACTATTACTTATACGGTTAGTGATAGCATTACGACGGATACAGCAGATTTAAATATTGAGGTTATAGCGGTTGCAGACAAACCAACCGCAGGTAACTTTGCTTTTGATCCACCTGATCTGAGTTTAAATATTCAAACTTGGTCTAATGTCAAAAATGTCAATGGTCAAAACCTATTGGCTAATAAGGGTAATGGAGCAAGTGAAGAGATTTTATTAAGTTCGATTGATTACTTAAGAGCTAACTTAGGCTCAACTGTAAACAACACCGGTCCTGATAATACTGTTATTAACAACACTGGTTCTGGATTAACAACTAGCCTAGCTGATGCTACTCTACCTACTTTTGATGCCGTTTATATCTCTGGTTATGTATTCCTTGAGACGGGTCAAACTTATGAATACTCAGGGAGTGGCGATGATAGTGCGGCGATCGTCATTGGTGATGATGTGTCTTCATTACATGTAAATTGGAAAGGTACTAGTACTAGTGGAAATGGTGAGTTCAGCGTAACTCAATCTGGTTTTTATAGTTTTCAATTTTATGCTCATAATGCAGAAGGTGTTGGCAATTATAATTTTGCAGTTGAAAATAGTGATGGGTCGGTTATGAAATATTATCCGAATCTTACTGCTATTCAAGATAGTCTAGACAATACGAGTTATATTTTAGGCGATTATGATGCGGGTGCCGATGGAAGCAATGACACAGGATTCTACCCCGTGAATATAGGGTATCAAGGTGCGTCTACAGCTACTATCAGCTTAACGGGTATTGTTCTAGAAACGACTGATACTGATGGTTCAGAATACTTGTCATTTAACATGTCAGGCTTACCGGCTGGTGCAGCCCTGTCGTTTAAGGATGGTGATAGTGTTGCTCAATCTATAACTGTAGATGCAAATGGCATAGCCAGTTATATACCGACAGATAAAGATGCAGGTACAGCACTATATACGGACTTTACACTCACTGTTAATTCCATCGCTGACTCTTTACTTGACGTGAGCTTAACCGTAACGTCTACTGAAAAATCAAATGGTGATAGTTCATCGTCTACATTGGATTTCGAGGTTAAAGTAACGGATGCTACAGGTCCACGTCCATTCTCTAATGATGATAGCTTATCTATGGATGATGGCACTGGTGTCGATACTTTGGTTATTAATACTAATATTGACTTCAGTAACTTTGATTCAACAGTGTATGCAGGCTTTGAAGTTATTGATATGACCGGTAACGGTGAACAGTCGCTGACCAATCTTAGTACCAGCGATGTATTGGATATCATCAATGACACGGTGATGTTTGATAAAGGTTTGATTATTAATGGGGATAATGAGGATAGTGTCTCGTTATTAGGTTGGAACAACTCAACTAGTACTGTAGAACAAGGCGGTATTGACTATAACGTTTATAGTTTTGCCGACAATATCGGTACTCCTAACCTATTGATACAAGATGATATCGCTGTCACTATAATTTAAGATAAGGATGAGATGCGGCTGCTATAGCGCATCTTATACAAACCAAAACATACAGCTCTCGTCATTCAAAAAGCCATAATTTGTTATGGCTTTTTGAATATTAAGTTAGGACAATAGTTTAAGTACAATGATTATCTATCACGTTCTGATGTCTCAGGCATCATCTGAGTTTTATTCGCAGATGAGGATATGGAAGATGTAATAGGAGTAATAGGATAGTCGTACTGTACTGAAGGCGTTGCTGTTGCACTCTTATTGGATGGTGAACCGCCCCGGGATTGTCGGAGACTCAACATTCTGAGAGAATACGACAATGAAAACACGAAACTACACTCCTGAGATTAAAGAACGCGCCGTTCGTATGCTCATTGAAGCAGCAAATGACTATCCCTCCACATGGTCAGCCATTCAAGCCATTGCCCCTAAGATTGGCTGCACGCCGCCTGAGACCCTGCGATCCTGGCATAAAAAGCACATCGATCAAACTATTCCTGCCTCAGTGCAAGCGCAAAGTGACAAAGAGCGCATCAAAGAGCTTGAACGCGAGAATAAAGAGCTTAAGCAAGCTAATGAAATCATCAGGAAGGCTGCGGCTTTTTTCGCCCAGGCGGAGCTCGACCGTCCACCCAAGTAATGATTAGTTTTATTAATGATAACAAAGCTGAGTATGGGGTCGAGCTGATCTGTAGAGTCCTACCGATTGCCCCGTCAACTTATTATCGTGCTCAAGACTTAAGCGACAACCCACACAAGCGTTCACTGCGCAGTCAGCATGGCGACTTTTACATCGGTGAGATTAAACGTATTTGGCAGGTCAGAAAATTTAAAGGTTGCTCGTTGTACCATAGAGCGTTTAATGAGCCAGCATGGCCTACAAGGCGTTTGGCGCGGTAAAGGTAAAATAACAACTCACAGCCGTGATGATCAAAAGCGTGCTGATGACTTGGTTAATCGTAACTTTAGCGCTCATCGCCCTAACCAGCTCTGGGTGGCGGACTTTACCTATATCAAGACGACAAGCGGCTGGGTCTATACCGCTTTTATTATTGATGTGTTTGCTCGCGCTATTGTGGGCTGGAAAGTATCGAATCGCATGAATACCGATATGGTGATGGCGGCATTAAACCAAGCAATAGCAGATAGAAACAATCCCAAAGATGTCATTCATCACAGTGATCGAGGGGTTCAGTACTTATCTATTCGCTATACCGATAAGATGACGGACTCTGGCGTGATTGCTTCTGTTGGTACAACAGGCGATTCATACGACAATGCATTGGCTGAAACGGTCAATGGGCTTTACAAGTCTGAGGTGATTCATTATTTAAAGCATAACTGGACTGGTGTGAACGATGTTGAACTGGCAACCCTTGAGTGGGTGGACTGGTTTAATAAAACCCGTTTGCATAGCACGATTGGATATGTGTCACCCTTTGAGTTTGAAAAGCGGTATTATGATAATTTAACCCTGTCAGGCATTGCTGCCTGACTCAAGTAAAACACTCTCCGATATAGTCGGGGCGGTTCAGTAGAGTAAGCTTGATACTGTCATATCTGGCTTTGATTGCGGCTTTTAACTTCGCCAATCAGCTTAGCGAGTTGTTCAGTATCCTTATCAATGTCAGCAACTAATTGTTGATATTCTTTAGCCTGTTTAAGGGTATACCCCAAGAGAACTACCTAAAACGCCCCAAAAACCAATTAATAGACCACTCAAAATAGACCAGCTCAATGGAACCACTTATATTAGACTGCTGAGCTAATTATGTTTATTAATATAGATATTAGAAATACCTGAATTTCCCTAGGTAAGTGTGATTAACTTGAGGTTTGCTCAAGCGTTCACATCATTATTTACCTACCTACTCTATTCGATCATAGCATGATAATTAATAAGCAGATTGGAGCGCTCACTCAGAGGCTAGCAGCTCGATACTAACTTGAAAAAAGTACTCATTTTTGACAATGATGCTCATTTTGCCGTTATGTGCGTTAATAATAGCTTGTGCTATCGATAGCCCTAAACCCGTACCTGAATGCAAAGTATTGTTTTTATGATGACGATAAAAACGCTCAGACAATTTATCCACCTCTAGCTGCGTTAGTGATTCATCTAAGCGATTAGTAAGCACTATCTGTAAAAACTGATTTTTTAATAAGGATCGAGTGACTTCATTCGAATCATTTACATCGGCATCAGAGACAGTAGATGCTTGAATAGAGATAATGCTATTACTTGCTGCGTAGTACACAGCATTTGATATCAGGTTCGCAAACAATCTCTGTAATAAACGCTCATCTCCTAATACTGCCTTAAATTCTCCACTTTTTTCGAATGAAATACCACGATCTTCAGCGATTAGCTCGTAATAAGAAATCATCTTAGTCACTAGAGACTCGCTATCGACTGGAATGAACTGGGAGTCATAGACTCCCTTTTGTGTTTTTGCCAGTAGCAGCATGTTATTAATTAAGCCGGATAACTGCTTGAGTGTGTCATGTTGATGGTGCAGCTGCTCAACGTATTCATTGCTGTCTCTAGGCTTGCTTAACATGACTTGAGTCTGGGTACTTAAGGTTGCAAGCGGGGTACGAAGCTCATGCGCGATATCGTCTGAGAAGCGCGATAATGACTCAAAATTATGCTCAAGTTTATCCATCATCGCGTTATAAGCATCAGCAAGCGGTCGCAACTCACTGGGCATCTCACGAACCACAATACGATCATCGAGCTGTTCGGCATTGATGCGAGTCATCTTTTGCCTGATAGTTGATAGCGGGGCAAATCCTAAGTGCACACTAAGTGCCGCAACAGACACCAATATAAAGGTGATTGCGATTAATATAAGAATTAAATGACGGTTGAATTGGACGAGGTATTGATGATGGACATCAATAGGTAAGGCGATGAGCGCTAGACGTTCAGAGTGCCGAATGACAATAGCCCTATAGTGACGACTATCAACTTTTAAATCAAACGGCTGATCATGATATTGCTGCCATAAGTCTTTTACTGAACGTTTATTCCCTGACTGACTGATAAAGCCTTTGGGCATACTGGTAATAATTTGTCCTTGTTCATCAGTGATGACGGTTTTTACATCGTAGTCTAGTCCAGCATTCTGTAGTGGCTGTGACTGCTTACTCACAGGCTGATTAGGCTGATCAGAAAGTTGCGTTATACTCTGATCATCGAGTAAGCTATCAGTCATGTGCTGACGTAAATTAAACGCAGCATGGGTTAAAATTTCTGAATCCATTTGTTCGAAATGACCATTAACCGAACGCTGAATCCAAAGGTACAGGCAGATTTGAGTGACTACTACGCAGAGCGTCAATAGGAATATAGTCCGCCATAACAGTGACAGGCGTCCGTCTGTGACAATAGGCGTCATGCTAGTGGCTTTCTGTTAGATGTGTTGAGTCACTACTACTTTCTGTAACCTCCAATCGATAACCCATACCACGCACTGTATGTATCAGTTTTACCTCATAGTCATCGTCAACTTTAATCCTTAAGCGCCGAATTGCTACATCAATGACGTTGGTGTCGCTATCAAAATTTATATCCCAAACTTGAGAGGCAATAACCGATCGTGGTAACACTTCACCCTCTCTTTCAAGTAAAAACTGTAGTAAGGCAAACTCTTTTGCGGTTAACTTAATAGGCAGCTCACCTCTGTGCACGGTGCGTTTGGCAATATCCATCTTTAAATCTGCAATTTGCATGAGGTTGCTGCTGTAATCCGCCTGATTAGCACGGCGTAGCAAGCTTTTTATTCTCACCAGCAGCTCAGCAAAGGCAAAAGGCTTAGTCAGGTAGTCATCACCGCCAATCTCAATCCCCTTTATGCGATCACTCAAGTCATCTTTAGCGGTCAAAAACAAGACCGGGGTATGCTTACCAGCGGCGCGGTAATTACGTACCAGCTCAAAACCACTGATATCAGGCAGCATAACGTCCATAACCACGACATTAAAATCCTCACTCATTAAAGCATGGTAACCATCTAATCCTGTGGTTTGATGCTCAACAATAAAGCCTGCTTCGGTCAGACCTTGTTTTATGTAGTTCCCGAGTGACAACTCGTCTTCGACTAATAATATTTTCATAGCAAGCGCGACGCTGATTGGTTAGGTTAATGCTATGAATGATAGAGGAATGTCAGCAATATTCCTATACCAAGACCGCAACATGACAAAATTATCATCTTAGCGTCATGTTGTTGTCAGAGCCATAATGGTACGCTGTTACTAATGCTAGAGCTAATTCTGATGCTAACAGTGACGACGCTGCTCAAGTATCTGCGTAAACTAGAATAAGGTTAACGATAAACATCTGCATTTAACCGTAAAAAACGGTGTTCGGGTACTAATTGATAATTGCATAGCGTCTAAACCTCTACTCACCGTCTTCAAGGAATGATTTCATGAAACATGATATGCACGAAGAAGAAAGAAAAAGAGAAATAGACAGTAAGCACGCAAGCTGCCACAGCGCAGCGAATAAGAATGAAAAACCTACCAAAGGTGGCAAGCATGACAAGGTGCCAGCCGGCTACAGCGGTACTGTTTATGTCTGCCCAATGCATCCCGAAGTCAGGGATGTCGAAGATAGCGGCTGCCCAATATGCAAAATGTCTCTCAAGCCTGAAGGCACTGTTGTCGAAGATAATGTTGCCGAAATGGCAGAGATGAAAGACGGTCATGCAAACTGTCATGGCACAGCTAATACAGAGGTAACGTCTGTTAAAGGCGGCAAATACGACAAAGTGCCAGCTGGTTACAGCGGTACTGTTTATGTCTGTCCAATGCATCCTGAAGTCAGGGATGTTGAGAATAGTGGTTGTCCGATATGCGGAATGGCACTTGAACCAGAGACAGCTACTATTGGTAAGGAAGACACCTCAGAGCTCGACGATATGACACGCCGTTTCTGGATATGTACGGCGCTGACCATACCGCTATTTCTGTATGCCATGAGTGACATGGTCGGGATAAACCTAGACAGCCTTATTCAGAGCGATCAGAGCGATACTTCCGCGCAGATCGCTCAGTGGATTCAGCTAGCGCTTGCGACACCAGTGGTACTCTGGGGAGCGGCGCCATTCTTCGTCCGTGGCTGGCAATCCATTAAAAGCCGAAATCTAAACATGTTTACCTTGATTGCAGTGGGCGTAGGCGCTGCATTTGGTTTCAGTCTGGTAGCAACCTTTCTTCCGGACATTTTTCCAGACAGTTTCAGAGGTGCCTCTGGTCAAGTCGGAGTCTACTATGAAGCGGCAGCGGTCATTGTGACATTGGTGCTATTAGGTCAAGTTCTAGAACTTAAAGCCAGAAGTCAGACCTCTGGCGCGATCCGTGCGCTACTCGAGCTGGCTCCACCAACGGCAAGACGTGTGGATGAGAATGATGTCGAGACAGAAGTCTCACTTGACGAAGTTGTCAGCGGTGACACACTGCGAGTGAAGCCAGGAGAAAAGCTTCCCGTAGACGGCACGGTACTTGATGGCAATAGCAACGTCGATGAATCAATGGTAACTGGTGAACCACTACCTGTTGCAAAAACAGCAGGGGATACGGTCACCGGCGGCACAGTCAACGGTACGGGAACATTATTAATTGAAGCGGTCGATGTTGGTGATGACACCGTATTATCCAAGATCGTCAAGATGGTTGCCGAAGCCCAGCGCAGCCGCGCACCAATACAGAAACTGGTCGATAAGGTAGCTGGTTGGTTCGTGCCGATCGTGCTTATCTGCTCCGTCATTACCTTTATTGTCTGGGCTATGTTCGGACCTGCACCTGCAATGGCTTTTGCACTGGTTAATGCCATCGCGGTATTAATCATAGCCTGCCCTTGTGCATTAGGACTCGCCACGCCGATGTCGATTATGGTTGGTACCGGAAAGGGTGCCCAAAATGGCGTGCTCATCAAGAACGCTGAAGCACTAGAGAGCATGGAAAAAGTCGACACCATCGTTGTGGACAAAACCGGAACACTGACAGCAGGCAAACCAGAACTCACCGCCATCGAAGCGCTTGGCGGCTTAGATGAGGATGAACTCCTTGTGCTCGTCGCAGCCGTAGAGAGTGCTAGCGAACATCCTCTGGCAGAAGCTATTGTCAAAGCTGCGAAGGCAAAATCTCTTACTACTGCAAAAGCCAGCGATTTTAGTTCAACCACCGGTGAAGGCGCACAGGCGCTCGTTAATGGTAAGCAGGTCGCCGTAGGCAACTCAAAATTCATGCAGCGCCTTGATAGTTTTGACAGTGCACTTTCAGAACGCGCCGACAAACGCAGGAAGGACGGTGAAACCGTCATATTTGTCGCAGTCGATGGGCAAGCTGCTGGCCTAATATCAGTCGCTGATCCAATCAAGCCGAGTACGAATGAGGCAATATCGCTACTGCACAAAGCCGGACTGCGGGTGGTCATGCTGACAGGTGACAATGAGATAACGGCCAAAGCGGTTGCCAGTAAATTAAATATTGATGAGGTGCATGCCGACGTCTCTCCAGAAGACAAAAACCGTATCATTAAAGAGTTACAGAATGACGGTAAGGTCGTGGCTATGGCGGGTGATGGTATCAATGATGCTCCTGCCCTTGCGCAATCAGACGTTGGCATCGCCATGGGCACAGGAACAGATGTGGCGATGGAGAGTGCTGGCATCACGCTAGTGAAAGGCGATCTAATGGGGATTGTGAGAGCCCATAAACTGAGCCATTCTACGATGCGCAATATCAGACAAAACCTGTTCTTTGCGTTTATCTACAATGCACTTGGTATACCGGTTGCTGCTGGCGTCCTGTATCCATTTTTCGGACTTTTACTCAGTCCAATGATAGCGGCGGCGGCCATGAGCCTTTCTTCAGTATCTGTTATTGGTAACGCGCTGAGATTGCGCCGTTTGAAGCTATGATTTTAGTAAGGTAGGAATATTCCTATGTAAAAACCGCAACATGACAAAATTGTCATCTTAGCGTCATGTTGTTGTCAGAGTCATCATATTAAGATACTCAGCGTCTTAATTTATTATCTGTACTATTAAATATTATAAAAATATGAGAGAGCCTTATGACAGTCTTTAAAATCGAATCTAGCTATGTATCTACATCTAATAGCCAGTCGTCTAAGCTATTGCGTAGTACGCTAATATTATTTGCAGCCTCATCACTGTTTGCTTGTAGTCAACCTGAGAGTAGTGCCTCTACTGCCAGCACGGTAAAAGCTGAGCATCATACTACAGCCACCTCTGTGATGAGTAAGCCAGTAAGCAATCCAGATTTACTCAAAAATATCTCAGCAACCGTCTATAAAGATGTGAATTGCGGCTGCTGTAAAGACTGGATAAGCCATGCAGAAGATAATGGTCTAGGTACTACGGCGCATGATGTTGCGGATGTGGCATTATTTAAAGACCGCTATGGCGTACCCTCTGAGATGCGCTCTTGCCACACAGCAATCACCACCGATGGCTACGTCTTTGAAGGTCATGTCCCTGCTAAGTATATGGCGCAGTTTTTAGAGAATCCACCAGTACAAGCGCTTGGTCTTGCTGTACCCGGTATGCCGGTTGGTAGTCCAGGTATGGAATATCAAAATAAATTTGCACCGTATCAAATTATGCAGCTCAATAAAGACGGCACTACTCAAGTTTATGCGGATATTGAGTCTACTGAGCAACAGTTATAATATTAATAACTGTTTTCACTTTGTACCGTTTGTAAAGGTTACCTTATGAATAATTCAAATCAAAAAGATATGAATAACCAAAATCAGATGAACCCCTATCTCAAATTCTCCCTAATGATTCTAACCTCTACGGTCGTCATGTTTATCATGATGTATTTTAATACCTATAAATGGGATCACGTTTATTTTAGTGAGACCAGAGCCTATATGGCGCTGTATATGGGCGCTATGATGGCAATCATTATGCTGGCCTTTATGACCAACATGTATAAAAAAACCAAAGTAAATTTAATGATTTATGGTCTGAGCGTAGTGTTATTCGCTTTTGGTCTGTGGGGTGTCAGATCGCAAGCGACTGTTGATCAGGTTGATTGGATGCAAGCGATGATACCGCATCATTCAATTGCTATCTTGACCAGCTCAAGAGCAGATATCGAAGATCCACGCGTACGGAAGCTAGCGGATGACATCGTTGAGGCACAAAAGCGAGAGATCGGTGAGATGCAAGCCCTCATTGAAGAATTGAAGTAAAGGTGTACCCACAAAATTATCGTAACTTTTTAAACTCTGTTTTTTTAAACTAGCAAAGCTAATCTAATAAAATTTAATTTTTTAAATTATTGTTGGAAGCTTTGCTAGTCTTTTATTTAATCTGTTTATGTTAAGGATATAGCATGAAAAATCATTACAAATTACGCTTCTCTGTTCTTGCTGCTAGTGTTAGTGCAGCATTATTACTAAGTGCTTGTCAGCCAACAGCTGAGAAAGTTGACCCTACTACAACAGAAGACGTAGCACCAGTCGAAGCAACTGAGACTGACACTACAACCGCAGCAGACCCGCATGCTGGTCATGATATGAGTGCAGATGCTATGGTAGCAGACGGCACACCAATGACCCCTATGCTCAAAGACTACACCGAATCAATGACTAAGATGCATAAAGAGATGATGATTGGTATGGATTATAACGATCCTGATGCGGCATTTGCTCAAGGTATGCTTGGTCATCATATCGGTGCAGTGGATATGGCAGAGATTGAGCTCAAGTATGGTACTGATGCAGAAATGCGTAAGCTTGCGCAAGAAATCATCGACGCACAGCAGTCTGAAATTGCTACGATGAAAGCATGGCTCGCTGATAACCCTGATGCTAAAACACCTACCGCTGATACCAAAGCAATGCAGCAAGCCTATGCCGACGGTATGGATGCGATGCATGAAGAAATGATGGCGGGTATCGCCGACCCAGTACCGGATATGGCATTTGCTCGTGGTATGTTACCACATCATGTTGGCGCGGTAGATATGGCAGAAACTCAGCTTAAATATGGTAAAAATCCTGAAATGCGTAAGCTTGCTCAAGAAATCATCGACGCACAGCAACCTGAAATTGAGCAGATGCAAAGCTGGATTGCTGCTCAAAAGGGCTAAGCAAGGTTTTAATAGATATTTACGACTCTTAAATTAAAAAAGCAGCCTCTTAAAATATCATTTTAGGAGGCTGCTTTTTTGTTTACTATTAATACTATAGAGATCTATAAATTGTGTAATTTATTACTTTTCACCACACTGACAGCATTTCGAGCACATATCACATTTGTCACAAGTTGACGCACAGGTGCACCCACATTTCGGACAAGTACAGCTAGAATTATAGTTTACAGACGATACCAACGAGTTAAATTTATCTTTAGAAGTAAAGTTCATAATAAATCCTTATTCATGATAGATAACTCATTGTGGCAGGTATTAATAGAGTGTTAAGTAACCTTATTGTCAGTTTAGTAGATGAGTTAGTTAACGGCTATTAAAGCTATTATTTACTAAATATTTATCTATTTTTAGAGCTGGCGCGTTAAATATCATCGCATGGATACTGTACTTATCACTTGCTTAAAAATGTCCAACACGCGTAATAAGGTACATATTAGACCTTACTACCCAGCACTGACAGTCGGTTTCAATTCTATTGCCGCGTATGCCATCCGTTCATTACATACTATCTATTGTAAGCAACCGTCTTGAGGGGCGATATCAGTGGGAAGATCGGTTTCTCCCAAGGCTTCTAATAAGTTGATTTCGATAGTGCGTGATAAAGTAGTCAGTGGCAGATGATTAGGAGCCACGCCAAAAGGATCGGTTATCTCTTCACTGAGGGCATCGAGACCGAAAAAGGTGTAGGCAATGACGCCACAGACTAAAGGGGTGACCCAGCCCAAAGAAGTTGCCAAGCCAAAAGGCAACATAAAGCAATAAAGATAAGTCGTTCGATGCACCAATAGGATGTAAGCAAACGGCAGTGGCGTGTTTTGAATGCGCTCGCAGGCAGCCAAGACTATAGTCATAGAAGTCAGACGTTCATCCATGTTTTGTATCATAAGATCTGATGATAGCTGGTGGCGACGACTGTAACCGAGCTTTTTGCCCATCAGCCGTAGCAGATACTCGGGGAGATTTCCCGCTTGGCGCATACTGATGTGATACTCAGGCTCAACAAAGCGCTCAACGTCCTGCCAAGGTGCAGTGCCACGAAGCCGATGCCTCAGTGCATGAGTAAAAGCAATGGTAAGATGGATCATACACCGCTGAGTATCCCGCCCAATCTCAGTTTCTTCGTCTATAAACGACAGCAGTTGGCGGGTCAGGCTGCGGGCATCAAATACCAACTGTCCCCATAATCCCCGAGCCTCCCACCAGCGTTGATAGCTGGCATTGTTACGAAAGCCAAGAAATAGAGATAGCGCAATCCCCAATAAGGTGAAAGGCGCTGTGCTATAAGATTCGAAAGAACTTGGAATCCCATGCTGAACCGCTGATATTAAGGCACTGAGCAGGGTTATTAGTAAAACCTGGGGATAAATGTGTGGGATTACAGAGCCGCGCAGGGTGAAAAGTATTTTGAATGCATTTGGTGTCTGCCTGACGATCATGTAAACTTCCTAGCGATGGGTTCTGTGAATGCGATATCTTTAATCACGCTCATTAATGATAACAGATCTAGACTAAATCCTATATTTTTAGACCTTAATATCTATAGCAGAAAGCTTTTTAAACCCATCGTTAAAAGCACTTTTATAGTCTATACGCCCCCTGCCCCTTTACTTGACGCCTCACTATTTTCAACCAATATTGCTGCTGCGCTCTTTTTAAGAATTGCCCACTGCTCATCATCGACATAGATACCTTCTTTCCATGCGCGTTGATGGGTTTCAAACAGCTCATCCGTTGATACTTTTTGATTAAAATGCTGAATGTCTTTTTCGATATCAAAGTTAGAGGTCGCAAGCTCAATCACCATATCATTGGTATTATAGTTGTCCTGCGCCTTATTAAAGAAATACAAATCAGGATAGACAAATCTTTTATCCAAAGTAAATATGGTATGTTTCGGTGCGCTGCCATTGTCCCATTTAGCCAGACAAGCAATCCCTTTTGCAGCAAGTTTCACCAGTTCGCTATAAGCTAGCCAGCGGTTATGACAGTTACGCAAGTAGATTCTGAAATGCTCACGATTACCCATTTTTTCAATGGCATAGTCCATTACTACCGGCAAATGACAGACCAGACTGCTGCCATGCAGATCTAAGATGAGCTCTTCCTCAGTTTGATGAACAATACCAATAGGGACATCGCGTTCGGACAGTATAAAAGGACTGGCATTATTAAAATGTAAGATACCATTAAGACCAGCCATCTGTAGCTCCGCTACCATAGAAGCTATCAAATCTGCTTCCCCGACTTCACGTTGCAACCCCAAAAAGGCTTTGTTCACCATGGTCACGATTTCATTATGCGATACAATCATGTCTCAATACTCCTTATTGGGCAGCTAATGGTAAGGTCGATAACTCATTTATTTTTGGTAAAAGAGGAAATAGCCACTCATCACTATGGACGTCATCAAACAAAGGCGCGCCTTGAAACAAGGTCACACGCACCCAGCGGTCAGATCTCGGATCAAACTTGGTTGCACCAAACATAGACAATTTACAGCGTAATAGATGCATCGGTAATGCGGTCTTTTGCAAGACGTTAATCTGAATATCGCCCATCTTTTTATGACCCATCGTCCATACTCTGCGAGCAATCGAGCGATATTTTGGCTTGGTTAAGATAAATTCTGATAGTAGTTGCTGTGGATTTGCTTGTTGTAACGCTAAATACAAAGTATTTGCTTGTCTACCAATATCTAGTAAGAACTCTTTATCATCGCCACGCTCTTGTCCACGTATGCCCATTCTCGGCTCTTCTTTATCCTCGGAGCGATACCAGAACCAATAGACATTATCTTCTGCGGCAAAATCAATGCTAATTGCCCACTGATAACGCGCTTCTAAAACTTCAACAAGGTCTTGAACGACTTTACCGCTGGGTAGTGACATCGTCTCATCAGCATTTACTTGCCCTGCAAATCTATCTACAAGCTCAGGATAAAGCTCCATCATGCAAGAGATAATGACCTCTTGGCTCTCATAACTGAGATGGTCATTGTGCTGTAAAAAATCAGCCCACGTGTCGCAGTCTTTAAGCTCAGTAACAAGGTTGTTTTGCAATTGCGTCAGCTCATCAACAATCGTACTATTCAGTAAGATTTGCGGCTCATTGATAGTGACTACTTCAGAGAAATGCTGGATAGCGCGATTCATCAAGGTGGAGAATTGTTGTACTTTGCTATTATCTGCTTCAGACTCGATATTACAGACCAATACAGCTTGTAGCGCCCCTTCACGGGTACTTAACCATTGATCAACGACACAAGGATGATTAATTAAATAAGGTGCCATCCCAAGACCGGTAGCATTACCGATACCTAAATACTGCTTAATCTCTGGATGTAAGCTGACTGCCTTATCGCCACCTTTTTTCTTCGCCAAATAATCGACCCAGTCGAGGCTAAACTCTCGAAGCAAATACACCGCACACATCTGAGCACGAAATGATTGGTTAAAATCTTCGCTATGATCGAGTGGTTTAAAGTCAAAAATACCAAACTTACCATTGCCATAAACCGCAGTGGTGCGCAGGATATAACCAACTTGTGCCAGTACCTCCAAATCAGGTTGCTGCCCATCAGCCAATGAGCTGACGACATGATCAAACACACGCACGCTTTTATTAGCACGTGCCAGCACCATCACCATGTTTGAGTTGCGACCAGCTTCTTGTAGTGGCACATTGGCTTTTAAATTGGCAAGCAACTCATCACCGATCTCACCATAAACCAAAGCAAACGTCACATCCCACTTTTGCGCAATCACGCGATCATTGCGTTCTTCGTCGGCAATCTGATTGCAAAATACGACTAAGTGATAAACGTGCTCGGGCGTTTGCAAACGATAAATCACTTGTCCATAGCCTTCTTTATTTAGATCCCAAAGATGAATCTTTAACGTCCATTTCTCTTTATCAATTTTGCGTAATAAGGTACGCACGAAGCTGATACGGGTTTGGTGCATCGCGCCCAATCTTTCAGAGTGCATCACCACATCGGGGGTACGGAAGCTGACCGCATCTAGCTTATTATTATCCAGCTCATTGTTCATTGGCAAAGTATGTTCCATATAACTATCACCTTAAATAATGGGTTAAGCCAATAACTTATTTGCTACTTTTAAACACTGACATCAATAAGTAAATAGGTTATTGGCTATATTCATGACGCACTTAATCAATTTCTTTGGGAACTGATTCGTTGGCAAGTTTTTCTTCAGCAAGTCGATGATCGGTCTCAACTCGGTTAGGACGATAAAGGTCTTGATCACGAGCCATTTGCTGCGCAATTTTTGGTCCATTCCATAACGATGGTAGAAGAATAAAGGACACCGGCACAGCAGTAATCACGATAAAGGATTGCAAAGCAGTCACCCCGCCTGATCCAAGCGAGATTAAAACGATAGCCGTTACCCCCATCATGATGCCCCAAAAGGTACGGATAACAGCGTTGGGCTCGCGCTCACCACTGATAACGACACTGATGGTGTAGGTCATCGAGTCACCCGTAGTGACAATAAAAACCATGGTTAAAATGATAAATAATAATGAGGTAATCAAAGGAAATGGTAACTGCTGAGTGATTGCTAGCAAAGCACCAGGAAGGTTAAAGCCTTCAAAAGCAGTACTAACACTACCCGGATTGGCGATCTCAAACGCTAGGCCTGTGCCACCCACGACCGTGAACCAAAAGCAGGTCACTAGTGGAGCAATAATACAAACCGTCGTGATTAATTGGCGAATGGTACGACCCCGTGAGATACGCGCAATAAAGATCGCCATCATCGGGCCATAACCTAAAAACCAACCCCAAAAGAATACCGTCCAGCCACCAAGCCAACCTTCATCACCGCGAAAAGTTGCCATCGGGATAAAGTTATGGACCATCGTGCCAACGCCTTGAATATAGCCATTAACGATAAATTTGGTTGGTCCAAATAAAAGAATAAACACCATGAGAGCGACAGCCAGCATGACGTTAAATCGACTAAGTAATTGCATACCGCGGGCAAGTCCACTAATCGCCGAAAGGGTATATAAGACAATAGCAAATATGATAATAATGAGCTGGGTGGTAAAAGTATCTGGAATACCAAATAAAGTGTTTAATGCATAGCTGGTTTGTAGACCCAAAAAGCCAATAGGACCGATCGTACCGGCCGCAACCGCGACAATACAACAAGCATCGATAATCGCTCCGGTATGACCAGTAAGCACACGATCGCCAAACATAGGATATAAGAGCGTACGCGGTTTAAGCGGCAAACCTTTGTCATAATGCAGGTGCATTACCACAATAGCTGTCAAGCTACCAACAATCGACCACGCTAAAAAGCCCCAATGCATAAACGATTGTGATAACGCATTAAAAGCGCGTTGTTGAATATCAGCTGTTTCAGCATAGACAGGCGGTGCACTAACGAAATGAGCGATAGGTTCAGCGGCTGCCCAAAAAACCCCGCCGCCAGCAAGTAGCGTACAAAATAGAATGGCCATCCATTTAAAGTTGTCCATTTCAGGCTTTGGTAGATTGCCTAAAATGACCCTTCCGGTGCGACCAGCGCCAACTGCTAACGCAATCACAAAAGTGGCTAATAATAAGATTTGCCAAAAAGGACCAAAAACTTTAGCCGACCAAACAAAGCCTAAATCAACTATTTTCGATAAGCGCTCTTCTGCAAAGATCGCCATCAGAACAAAGGCAATAATAAAACCGCCACTGTACCAAAATGCTGGGTTTTTGAGTCCTAGAGTATCTGTGTCTGCCTCTTTAGAAGGTGATCCATGATTCGCTGCTGTGTTTGCCACACTTGAGCGTCCTTGCTCGTCTTTGTTAAATCCCTTTAAATCAGCCATGATGTGGCTCCATATGATAATGTTGCGTCACTTAAATTAGCAGTAGCTTGTCTTGAAAATCAGCAGCCAAAGACAACGTTACATTGTCTATTTTTAGCTCTAAATATTACGATTTTTATAAAGGCCTTATGCCAGCCTCGAGAAAGTCAAACCAGTTTTGACCGATGATCTTGCCAGCATCTTTATCATTAAAGCCATGTTGCAATAAACCGTTATAGATATTTTCCATACCGTCTTTACCAGCGAACCACGGCAGCGTATCAGGCCATCCTGAATTATTGGCATTACCTTCACCATAATCCATCGCCTTTGACCAACGACCGTTACGCATCCACTCAAGCACTGCTTGTGGTTGGTTAAGGCATAAATCACTACCAATCGCTAAATGCTCAACACCATATTTATCCGCACAATCAGCAATCATGCTACAAAAGTCATTGAGCGTACAGGCGCTGCCATTCGGTAAGTGAAACGGGTATAAGCTGAAACCTAACAACCCGCCAGCCTTGGTTAAGGCACTAATAACAGTATCCGATTTATTACGTAACGCCTCATGGGCAGTAGTCGGATTGGCATGGCTGATACAGATTGGACGGCTCGATATCTCAATCGCCTCAAGCGTTGATTGCTCGGCGCTGTGCGACATATCAATAATCATACCGACTCGATTCATCTCGGCTATTGCTTGTTGACCAAAACGCGTTACGCCTGAATCATTTTGCTCATAACAACCCGTCGCCAGTAAGCTTTGGTTGTTATAGGTCAATTGCATAATCAATAAACCTAAGCGGCGCATAACACTAATCAGACCAATCTCATCATCGATAGGCGAGCAGTTTTGCGCGCCAAAGAAGATACCAACTTTGCCTTGTTGCTTAGCAGTCTCAATATCAGCGACCGAATACACGGGCAAGATAAGGTCTGAGTTTTGCTCAAAGCGGGCATCCCATTCAGCAAAGCGCGTTAGGGTTTGGCGAGCATCCTCGTGATACACCAAGGTGGCGTGTACCGCATCGATACCACTGGCTTGTAGCATCTTGAAATAATCACGATCCCAATGGCTATACTGTAATCCATCAATGATGATATGGTCTTGGTACATTTTCAAATTCCTTTTATGCTTTTGTAAGTAGCCGCTCGGCGCAGGTTTAACCAGTTGCGCCGTGATTAATTAATCAATTAACTGCGGCTATCATCCTTTTTAATCCGCTTCTAGTACGCTTTTTGATAAGCGGTTTTAACAATGGTATAAAACTCTTTGGCATACGTTCCTTGTTCGCGTGGACCAAAACTTGACTCTTTACGACCACCGAATGGCACATGATAATCGGTACCTGCCGTTGCTAAATTGACCATGACGCAGCCTGCTTGCACTTGCTCTTTAAACATCGCGCTATTCCGCAAGCTTTGGGTAATAATGCCGCCAGTTAAGCCAAAACGCGTGTCATTGGTCATGGCAATCGCCTCTTCCAAGTTCTGCACACGCATGACACAAGCAAGTGGTGCAAACACTTCTTCTTGGTTGATATCCCAACTGTTGTCGGTCTCTGTGAACAAGGTAGGCGACATATAATAACCGTCATGTGGCATGTCTAAACGCTCACCACCAAAGGCTAAATTGGCACCGGCTTGCTTGGCTTTTTCAATCCAATCCATATTCGATGCAAGCTGCTTGTCATCAACGATTGGACCCATAAAGATACCGTCATCAAGCGCATGACCGACTTTCAACGTTTTCATTTTTGCAATAACGCCATCAACGAAAGCATCATGAATACCGTCCATAACAATCAATCGTGAAGATGCAGTACATTTCTGTCCTGAACCACCGAACGCGCCAGCAACAGCGGCATCAATGGCGACTTGCAAGTCAGCATCATCCGCGATGACTAAAGCATTTTTACTGCCCATCTCTAACTGGCAACGGACAAAGTTTGGCGCGGTTGCCGCAGCAACTTTGCGACCAGTCGCTACTGAACCAGTAAAACTAACCGCATCAATGTCTTTTGAATTAATCAACGCATCACCAACTGATGAGCCGCCACCAAGCACTAAGTTAAATGTACCTTCTGGCAATCCTTGACGGTGTATAATTTCCGCCAACGCAACGGCACTCGCTGGGGTTAAATTCGCAGGCTTCCAAATAACGCTATTACCATAGGCTAATGCTGGTGCAATTTTCCATACAGCAGTAGCGGTTGGGAAGTTCCAAGGTGAAATGATAGCGACGACACCGACTGCTTCACGAGTCACTTCAACTTTCACACCAGGGCGTACCGAGTCAGCAAGGTCGCCCATTTGGCGTAATACCTCGGCAGCATAATAGTGAAAGAATTGACCGGCACGATAAATCTCGCCGCGACCTTCCGCAAACGGCTTACCTTCTTCACGTGATAGCAAAGTACCTAACTCATCACAACGCGCAATCATCTCATCGCCAATCGCTTGCAGAATTGACTGCTTTTTTTCTATGGGCGTTTTTTCCCATTTTGGCTGGGCAATGCGCGCGGCAGCAATAGCATCTTGTACTTGGTCACTGCTGGCTTGAGCAAAATCACCGATAGTTTCGCTGACATCAGACGGGTTAATATTGGCAATCGTATCTGCACCACTTTGCCATTCACCATTAATATAGAGTGATTTGTTTGGGTCTTGTTTGAACGCTTGAGTTGACATAAAAATATCCTTAATAACAATTTTTAGTGAGTTTATTTAAATAAAAAATACAATAGATTTGAGTCATAAAATAAATAGAAAATTACAAATGAAAGCCTAAGGTACAGCCGCATAAACAACCAGCTCAACCAGCATTTCTTCCCGTGCCAAACCCGATATCACTAAAGCAGCGCGATTTGGATAGGGTGCGGTGAAGTATTCAGCATAAACCTGATTGACCACTTTTAGATAGTCACGATCGGTGACATAAATTAATACCTGTAATACCGAGTCCATACTGGTATTGGCACATTCTAGGGTATGCTTTAGGTTATCAAGCGTTTGGCGAGTTTGTGCTTCGATACCACCAGCGACCACTTCACCATTGTCATCGATAGGAATCTGGGCGGTATACAATGTACCGTTATTAGTCACTGCCCATTCAAGGGGCGACTTCGACGCATAAAGTGAAGTCTTAACGGCTTGTTTGGTTGATTGAGTGGTCATGTCGTTATATCCTTTGAATGAATGGTTACACAAATTCTTTGTTATTCATTATGCTACGCACTTATTAATGATAAATCTAACCAATTAAATATTAAATATGATAGATTTAATCTATCATTTGAAACTATCGTATTTCTCGTAATATCAGCAAGCATAAAGGCGCTAACCACTATGAAATTACAGCAGCTACGACATTTTTTATTTGTGGTAGAAGAAGGCGGCTTTCGCGCGGCAGCCAATCGTGCCAATCGCTCACAAGCCGCAATATCGGCATCAATAAAGGAGCTTGAGAAGACGCTAGATCAGCGTTTGTTTGAAGTTGGTAATAAGGCGACGCTGACAGCTTTTGGAGAAAGTTGCGTACCCAAAATTCAGCAGTTTCTCAGTGTCTATCAAGCATTAGAAGATGATTTGCAAGCCATTGCATCAGGGGACAAAGGAAAAATCAGGATTGCCAGCGTGCCATCACTAGTGACTAAGTTATTGCCTAGCGTGTTGGTCGCCTATTCAAAGAAATATCCGGATATCGAAATCGTCTTAATAGATGATAATGCGGTGGGAGTGGCCAATCGATTACTGACCGGTGAAGTAGATTTGGCTTTGGGCAACTGTACAAGTATCGACGAAAAAGAAATTGATTTTACCCTGCTCATATCAGATCCTATCGGGGTAGTTTGTCTTAAAAGCAACAAGCTAAACCGTTTATCAGGGCAGCTATCAAAACCGTCAAAAAGTGAAGTACAAAAAGGACTAAAATGGCAACAGCTCTTAACGCAGCCATTTATTTATAATGGCACCTGTAGACTACTTGAGAATACACCAGCAGAAGCGCTCAATCGCAAGGCTCGCTACACGGTAGAAAACATCACCTCATTGTTTTCATTATTGAGAAACGATTTGGGTATCACGACCTTACCGAAACTCGCCTTCCCTGCTAATGAACCTGAGCTGGTTTGGATAAAATTACTTGACCCTTCTTTAAACAGACAAATTGGTATCTTTAAACTGGCCAATAAATCTATCTCTCCACCTGCCCAAGCCTTTTATGAGCTGTGTATTTCGTATGTTCAGGAGAACTATTTGTTGTAAGCATTAACAATAGTATTAGTAAAATCCAAGCAGACGCTACTATAATTGTAGCGACCCGATTTAGTCATATAAAAAAGGTTGCTAGTGCTATATTAGCTATAGCACTAGCAACCTTTTTTTGTACTTGGTGTTTTAACTCAGTAGCTTTTATTAAATAACTTTCATTCAGTAATATTATCAAAATTTATTGGCTAACTGGACTTACGTGCTAGCACCGTCGCAAATTGTAATTGAGCGCCGTTGTGCATCGTACCTAGGTCTTCATTGTACTTAATCAATTCCCACCCTTTATAAGCGTCGCGCAGTTGTCCTGCGCTGAGGGTAAATGGGAAATTAACTGGGCATGGGTACTGTGCCGTACTCATAGCACAAACAATCAGGTTATAACCAGCAGGCAAAGTACGCGCCTGCATGTCAGCGATAACAGCATCAACACGAGCAGGATCAAGAAACATTAAGGTTACCGTACAGGAAATAAATCCATAATCCGTATCAAGGCTTGCACGATTAATATCGTACACTTCAGCCTTAATATTGGTCAGACCTTCTTCATTAATGATGCTTTTCAGCATATCTATAGCACTGGGGTTAGCATCTATCGCGGTAACGTTAAATCCGTTTTGGCTAAGGTACAGAGCATTACGCCCACTCGAACAACCCATATCTAAGGTGTTGCACGGCTCGATAATTTTGCATGCTTCTACCACTTCGCTATGTGCAGGAGTTAAGCCGTAACGGCTATTGAGATCAACGGTCATGGTAACCTCTTAAGTTTGAAATGAGGCTTTTATCATATCACTAATTGAGGTCGATTAAAGAGGCAGGAAAAACCATCACGTCATCCCCTTCTTGCCACGGTCTAAATTTAATCATGGCTTGCAGAAAGAGGGGGTGTTCCAACCAGTGTTGTAGCCACTGCTGTAAATTGGGGTAAGGTAAGCTGTAAAAAATATCGCGATCGACATGGGCGAATTGGCGAACAAAAGGCATGATGCCAATATCGGCGATACTAATACTATCGCCCAGCAAATACTTATTTTTAGCCAATAATTTTTCTAATACCTGCAAGAATACTTCACCTCGTTGCCGATACTCTGTCTGGGTCATTTCAAGATGACGGTCGGCATATTTATAGCGATCTAGCCAATGTTTAAATTCATTGTCATTTTGCTCGATCAGAGCATTGGCTTGATCTAAAACCTTTGTATCCACCAGCCCTTGCGGATCTTGTTGCTCAAGCGCCCACGTCATTATCTCCCTGCTCTCTTCAATCACTGCACCATCTACAATAGCATCCACAGTAGCATCAAAAACCTGTAAAACAGGTACAGTGCCTTTCGGGCTAATTGCTAGCATTTGGGCGGGTTTATTTTTCAATACTATCTCTCGCAGCTCCACTTGTAACTCGGCGAACAAGAGTCCTAGACGAGCGCGCATGGCATAAGGACAGCGACGAAAAGAATACAGGCGATGAAGTGAAGAAGTCATGGGTATTTATGGTAACCACTTAAGTTTGAAATGAGGGCTATTATCTTACTACTAACCATGCTCAATTGAAAATAGCAAATAGCAAATAGCAGATGGCAAATGGCAAATGGCACAATTACGGTAACGTGCGACGTCGCTTCCTCATGATCTTTGTATTATAGATTCCACAAAAATCATCCTTGCCACACCCCATACCTTTATATGTGGCTCAGTTTTAGCGTTGTTTCTAGCTATTGATAAAAGCTCACCTACACCACGCATTATTAGAATAAAAGCAATGCAAGCAGTCAGTAATAGTACGTAGTTAAATCGCTCCCATTGCTATAACCCCTATTTATATATTGATAATAATTATCATTTGTAATATTATTCGCAATAATCGTTACTGCTATTTTGCTATATATCCTTATTTTTAAGATTGGCATTGTTATTACCTTCCTTTTGTTGATGACCGATTGAGGCTTTTATGCGTTTATCCTATCTCACTCAAGCAGTCGCTTTCGTTACTGCTACCTTGATTCTTACTGCTTGTGGCAATGATTCTGACACTACTACAGAAATCATTGATGGGACACCGCCATTATTAACGACCGATAGTAACTTTTCTACTGGCGATAGCGCTGTTGCGGCAATGTTTGTCTCGGGTCAAGTGCAAGATAGTAGCGGTATCAAATCATTAACTTACGCTTTAAACAAAAAATCAGCCCAATTATTAAAGGTTGACACAGATGGTTATTTTAACGATCAGATTTTATTAGACGTAGGTGGCAACACACTTACCTTAGAAGCCACAGACAATGCTGGCAATATCATGCGCTCAACCAAAACCATCTATTTGGGCGATACGATCGCCGCCGGTGGCTCACATACCGGTGCCCTACGTGATGGACAACTTTATGGTTGGGGTCGTAATAACTATGGTCAAACAGGTCTGGGACTGACAAGCAAAATAGCCGATACCATGGGACATCCAAATACGCCAATGCTCATGAACAGTGCGCCAAAGAACTTGCTTTCCATTAAATTTAATCAAAACCACTCGCTTGCTATTGATGATAAGGGGCTGGTTTATAGCTGGGGTGAAGATATTTCTGGGCAATTAGGGCGCGGCAGCACAGGTCGTAACGACTGTAGTAAAACGGCTGACTGCCGTCTTGATATCGGTGCCATTGCAGGTATTGAAAATGCTGTGATGGTAGCGGCTGGCTATAAGCACAATTTGGTGCTCACCAAAGATGGTAATGTCTGGGCGTTTGGTGCCAACGGTCAAGGACAGCTTGGCAATAGCACGTCTATAGACAGCAGTACACCGGTCAAAGTCGACTTTTCAGCGTCAGACGATGTTGGGCACATTGTACAAGTGGTTGCTAGTGCAAGCAGCTCTTATGCTTTAGACGATAAAGGTCAGGTTTGGGGTTGGGGCAGCGACGCTTATGCCAACCTTGGGCGTGGTCAAGAATGTAATAAAGTCAATAATTGCATCAATATCAACGCAACGCCTGTTCTTATTAATGTAATTAAGAGTAATCCAACTGACGCTAATACAGCTCAAGGCTTAGAAGCGGAAAAGGATATAAAAAAAGAAAAGGTAACCCAGCTTGCCGCTGGACGCGACCATGTCTTGGCATTAACCAACAAAGAATCTGTTTACGCTTGGGGATTGAATGCAACCAGCCAAGTAGGTTACAACGGCGAGCTATTTAGTGGTACTGAAAAAGCATGGGCAAATACCGTTACCACGCCAACCAAACTGCCATGGTTTGCTGATAAAGATATTCGCCGTGTCTATGCTAATGGCAATGCCAGCTATGCGCTATTAGACAAGGTCGCATCGAATAATGGCTCATCGACAGATGGCATTCTTTATGCATGGGGTATGTTTGGTGAAACAGATAGCAAAGGCAAAACGGTTTATGACGATCTGGATGAACCAACGAACAAGCTGCCTAACTTAAAGAATATTAGTAATATGGCAATGGGAGCCATGCATCTCATCGCTCAAGAGAAACCGCTCAATCAAGACCATAGTACACCTGCTAAAAATGGTGATTTATTTACATGGGGATGGAGCTTTGAGGGTTCATTAGGTAGTAAAGATGCTGCTCATATCTGGATGTATAACACTCCTATGCTCGTTAATTTACCAAGTCAGCTATAACCAATAATGGCTTAGTTACTTTCATAAAAATAACTGATATTTATAAAGAAAAATAATAGTTAAAAAGGGCGATATAAATTGTGTTGCCCTTTTACTTAACATTTATGCTGACTCATTTTAACTTATTACTTAGCCATCGTATTCTTAGGTAACCCATGTCCTTATTTTTAAAACCACCTACTGCTTTAACAACTTCATCATTACCGATTGTGCGCCGTACCTTGCTCAGCTTAAGCACCGCTTTAATACTGAGTGCTTGCGGCGGCTCAGATGGCTCAAATGACAACGTATCTAATCCGCCCAATCCACCTAGTAACCCTACGCCACCAACCAAACCTGAAGAACCAGAAACCGATACTAATTGGCTACCAGCAGGCGGCAGTGCCACGATCTCTGCCGATATATCGCGTCCATTCTTACAAATCATGCCCAATCTGCCAAGCAGTGCTTTAGGCAGCGTTTCGCCAGGACGTGAGTTATTTATCACCGAATGGGCGCCAGCCAATCAAGGTCGGGTGCTATTTGATGGCGTGGGACCATTGCTCAATGCTAATGCTTGCACTCAATGCCATAGCGCAGAAGGACGTAAGCCTATCTATGCCATTAATGGCGAGCTAAGCGACGCTATTTTATTCAGACTGGGCGACAAACAAGGTGCCGCTCATGCTTATTACGGCGAGCAAATGCAGCATCAAAGTATTGAGCCTAGCATAGCAACAGAAGGTAATATGCGCTATGTCATAACAGCTAGTACGGACAATAAACCTGCCGGTATAACATTTAATTTCACCCCAACCGACATGAGTCAGCCTTTAAGCGATACTGCTATCAGCGGACGTATCTCGCCGCAGCTGGTCGGCATGGGCCTGCTGGATCTGATTCCTGAGGCTAATATTATCGCGGCGGCTGACCCTAATGATAGCAATAAAGACGGCATCAGTGGTCGCGTACATTGGGTTAATGATGGCACCCAACAACGGATTGGACGCTTTGGCTGGAAAGCTATTAATTCAAGTCTGCGCACCCAAAATGCTAATGCTATGTCGCAAGATATGGGTTTGACTACTTCAGTATTTATGGATCCCAATTGTACCGTTAATCAGCCCATTTGTTGGACCGCGCCAAATGGCGGTAGCCCAGAAGTCTCTGACAGCAGCTTAGATGCAGTCACTGATTTTATGACAGCGCTTGCGGTTCCTGAGCGTCGATTGGGCAATATATCAACCTTTAATAAAGGTGCTCAGCTATTTGACCAAGTCGACTGTGCCAGCTGTCATAACCCAAAGCAAAAAACTGGTGATAGTGTGCGCTTTCCACTACTCTCACAGCAAACTATTTATCCCTATACCGATTTATTACTTCATGATATGGGTGCAGCGCTTGATGATGGGGTCAAAGAAAAAAATGCAGAAAGCTTTGAATGGCGCACACCACCATTATGGGGTATTGGCATTGTGGCACGTGACCCAGAAGCGCGATTTTTACACGATGGTCGCGCCAGCAGCTTAACTGAAGCGATACTTTGGCATGGCGGTGAAGCAAAAGGAGCAAAAACACGCTTTAGGCAATTGCCTGCCGCGCAAAAAGAGACGTTACTGACATTTTTAAAAGGCATTTAAATTAGCAAAGGCATTTAGCTATGCTAATCTTTAGATAACTCTCTTTAAAACACTCTTTTTAAATATGGCTTAAATTTCTGAAAAATTTTTGGTTGTTATAGTGATGTAATAATAGCAGGGTCAAGGATACACAGCAGATGTCATCGCTTAAAAATTCGACTATAGTAGATATTTATATGACTATTTCAATAAACTGAGGAATTAAACCATGAAAAAATTAGCATTATGCGGCGCAGTAGCACTAAGTTTAAGCGCTTGTGCTGGCGGTATGAATGGTGGCACGACTGGCAATAACAACCAAAACAATATCGTCACCCAATACCCCGTTGAAGCAACCATGCTCAACATCTATACCAAAGCACGCAGCCAAAGTTTAGTGGCGGCGGTGGGCAATCAAAGTGCCTCAGCAGACATTACAGTCACACCTAAAGGCAGTATGGTATTCAATAATAAATCTGTGCAAGGTGCTGAAGTAAACACGATTAATAAAATGAATAACCAAATCACCGATCAGTCAGTTGTAATCAATTACTTTACTCTAAATCCATTGATATTCCACGGCTTCACCGACAGCTCAGGTGAGTATTCGTTAGCCACTCAGACGACGACTATCCCCAAGATGGCGACCGTTGGCAGCTCTAGCCAATTGCTGACGGAAGATATATATGCTGATAGCAGCAAACGTAAAAAAACAGGCACGTATAAACAAGATTGGTCTTTGACAAGAGATACCAATAGTACTGCATGGTTCTGTATAGAAACCTCGCAGAATCTACTTCTCGCCAATGATCCCGATGGTACTTCATCAGAATGCTATAAAATAAATAATCGAGGCGATATCTTAGATAGCAAGGTAACTATTAACCAGCCTACAAGCAACGGCTTAAGAACCATATTGTTTACTAGCCGTTAGTCATTTACCCTCATAAATCATGATTTACGGAATTTTATTTCCTCTCAATGAGTGCTATCTCTTTTATTGTTACTAATAGCTGAATAGCAGAAATATTTAACAAAAAGCCTGTCTTAATATTAAGACAGGCTTTTTTATTGATTTTCAGGCGATTTATAGTTAGAGCCCCAACCTACTTCCAACATCATAGCAATTATTACCCTTAATCACAGACTATAAAGCTTTACTATAATATATTTTTTTATTCACTTAACTATAAAAATTCATATATAAATTAATAACTCATCAGTATAAAAGAAGTAAACAAATCTTACAGAAAGTATTCGCTTATATTTAAACATTCATTTAAAATGAATTTTATGGAAGCCAATTTATAAGTTCGTTATCTAATTCCTAATTTATGCTTCTTGCAAAGTTAGTGTTAGGATGACAAAGACCGATAAAAATCGAGCTTTATTAAATAAGCCACTTATTTTTAATTACTGGAGAGCATTATGCGTCTTTTCAATTCAACATTCGCTCAACATCAATCTCCTACTTACTCTAAACTGGCCCTCGCTTGCTTGTTGGCGTTGAGCACAGCAAGTATGGTTGGTTGCGATAAATCAAACCCTGAACAGACTAATGCGACCAGCGCCGAAAACACACAAGCCGAAAATGACAGCAAGGCTAAGACCAATAAAGACGGTGAATTGCCCGTTATTGATGCCATTATCACCCATGCTCCTGAGGTTCCGCCGCCCATCGACCGCGATTATCCCGCAAAAGTGGTCGTAAAAATGGAAACCGTGGAAAAAGTCATGCGTTTAGCGGATGGCGTCGAGTATAACTTCTGGACATTTGGTGGGCAGGTACCAGGACAATTTATACGGGTTCGTCAAGGGGATGAAATTGAGTTTCATCTGTCCAACCATCCTGACTCTAAAATGCCGCACAACATTGACTTACACGCAGTGACTGGTCCAGGAGGCGGTGCAGCTTCTTCGTTCACCTCTCCAGGCTATACATCTGAATTCAACTTTAAAGCCTTAAAGCCTGGTTTGTACGTCTATCATTGCGCCGTAGCGCCAGTTGGGATGCATATTGCCAACGGGATGTATGGTTTAATCTTAGTCGAGCCAGAGGAAGGCTTACCAAAAGTTGATCGTGAATTTTATATCATGCAAGGCGATTTCTATACCAAAGGTGACTATGGCGATAAAGGCTTACAACCTTTTGATATGGGAAAAGCCGTCAAAGAAGATGCTGACTATGTGCTATTTAACGGCTCAGTTGGCGCGCTAACTGGTGAAAACTCGCTACAAGCGAAAGTTGGCGAAACGGTTCGTTTATTTGTCGGTAACGGTGGCCCTAACTTAGTATCGTCATTCCACGTTATCGGTGAAATTTTTGATAAGGTCAATATGGAAGGCGGCTCAGCTGAAAACCATAATGTGCAAACCACGCTTATCCCGGCAGGTGGTGCAGCCATTACTCAGTTCAAAGTAGATGTACCGGGTGAGTTGGTGATAGTCGACCATTCTATTTTCCGAGCATTCAATAAAGGTGCGCTAGGTATCATTAATGTCGAAGGCCCTGAAGACCCAAGAATATACTCTGGAAAAGTACGTGAAGCTGTCTATTTACCAGAAGGTTCAGCCGCTCAGAGTATTGGCAAAAATGATGCACCTGCACCAAAAGTAGTCGCTGCAAACAAACAAGAAAGAATTAAAATGGGCGAATCAATTTACGCCAGTAACTGTGCAGCCTGTCACCAACCTGATGGTACTGGTGTGCCAAAAGCCTTTCCGCCACTGGCCAAATCAGACTATTTAAATAAAGATCCCAAACGTGCTATCAGTGCTATTTTAAATGGCTTAAGCGGTAAAATCACCGTCAATGGTCAAGAATATGACAGTGTCATGCCAGCCGTTGCTTTAGATGATGAGAAAGTTGCTAACGTTGTGACTTATATCATGAATAGCTGGGGTAATAAGGGTGGCGAAACCACACCTGAAGAGGTTAAAGCAGCTCGTTAATAAATCTGATTGGTTTTTTAAGTAGATAATCGACTATCTTATCGTCAAGTCGAAAGCGGTGCCAGACTCAGTAAGAGTTTGCCACCGTCACTATAAATAAAGTTTTCAAAATACAGCCTTGAAAATAAGACTCTTTATATTGACTAACGGCTTTATTGACTATTTGATTGATCGCTATACGCCCCGCCCTTTTTAGGACAACTAGGAGGTTAATTATGTCCTCTACTCGCATCACTAAAAGCTGCAAAACTATAACCGCTTATGCTCGTCCTTTCGCGCTGCTATTTGTATTGAGTGCGCTCACAATAACAACGGACTTTGGATTCATGAGTACGCAAGCGCAAGCAAAAGAACTAGCGATACAGCCGGGTACTTACCGCCCTTTATACTTGAGCAAAAACTCGCCCTTAGTGGCAGTGGATAGATTTAAAATAGATGAATTACCGGTTACCAATATACAGTTCTATCAGTTTTTAAAAACAAATCCGAAGTTTAGAAAACATGCTATCGCACCCATCTTTGCAGATTCCAATTACTTAAAGCATTGGCTAAACACAAAAGATATTTCTGTGCCTAAAAAATCTGATTTTCGCAAGCCTGTGGTGAATGTGTCATGGTACGCCGCCAATCAATATTGCCGTTCTCAAAACAAGCGCTTACCCACAGTTGAGCAGTGGGAATACGTGGCACAAGCTTCTACTACCAATAAAAATGGCAGTTTAGAGGCTGGTTATAACCAGCGCATACTGGACTGGTATGGCAAATCTGCTGGGAATAAAGACCAACTTGCTGATGTCGGACAAAGCCCTGCTAACTATTGGGGCGTCAAGGACTTGCATGGTCTCATTTGGGAGTGGACAGAGAATTTTAACAATAGCTTAGTCACTGGCGAATCACGCTCAGACAGCAACCTTAACCAACAGATGTTTTGCGGATCTGGCGCCGCGGGTGCCGTCGACCCAAGCGATTATGCCGCCTTTATGCGTTATGGATTTCGCTCAAGCTTAGAAGCCAAATATACTGTCAGTAGTCTTGGCTTTCGCTGTGCTAGTGATTAATGTTGTGTGATTGATTTATAAAGCTGGCAAGTAAACAGCCAGATAGACCTTTTATCTAAAATAGTGAGTATTAAAACGCTAATTTAGCCGCTATTTTAAAATGAATTTAATTGCTTTTAAGGACTGTCTCATGAAAACAATAAAAACCATGCAAAACAGCACCGCTCACCCATTGGTTCATGCTATCAAACTGACCTTAGCTGGCGGGCTATATATTACTTTACTGGCTTGTAGTAATCCTGACGCTAATGAAGGGGCTGCTGTACAGGATACACAGACTGAGTCCAAGTCTGGAGCTAACTCTAAGCCTGCAGTAATGGCTCATGACGATATGAATGACATGGATCATAAAGACATGAATTCACAACAACCTGCAGAAGCATTGGGGCAAGATTACTCTATTTATCAGGTGGGCGGCGATTGGACAGACCACAATGGCAATACTTTTGAGCTTGATAAGCTTCAGGGTAAAAACCAAGTGGTGGTGATGGCGTATACCAGCTGTCAGCATACTTGTCCTATTTTGGTTCAATCTATGAAGCAGATTTATAAGGAGATGACGCCTGAAGTACGCGCACAAACTGAGTTTTTACTGGCCACATTAGATACTGAGCGTGATACCGTTGAGGTGATGAAAAACTTTGCTGAATATAATGAGCTCGGTGATAATTGGCGCTTGATTCGTAGTGATGAAGCCAGTGCCCGTATGCTTGCCAACACCCTAAATATTAAATATCAATTTGCTGCTAATGGCGATATTAACCACTCTAATCTGATTTCTGTTTTGGATAAAGAAGGTCGCTTAGTAGCGCAAGGAATTGGTGTGGCGGATTCTGGCATTAAGCCGTTGATTGAGTATTTGAACACTCATAATTAAGCTATCAAAACCATCGCTTACGTACGACTAATCTATATATAAAAACACCGCTTACTGATAACAGACAAGCGGTGTTTTGTTTTGAATGGCTTTATAAGCTTACAGTACTTTATAAAACTATAATGCTTTATAAACTTACAGCGTTATACGCTTACTTGATGCGCATATCGCCTGTTTCGACATAACGTTGATGCCATGATAGCGACTCATTAAGAATATGCGGCGTTTGCATACCTGCTGTGCTAGAGGCGCGATCGAAGTAATCCTGCAACATCGGACGATAGTCTGGATGTGCACAGTTATCGATAATTGCTTGAGCACGTTGACGCGGCGCAAGACCACGCAAATCTGCCAAACCTTGCTCAGTCACGATGACCATCACATCATGCTCAGTATGGTCATGATGCGATACCATCGGTGTGATACAAGAGATAGCACCATCTTTTGCTACTGATGGCGATACAAAGAATGAGGTGTAAGCGTTACGGGCAAAGTCACCTGAACCGCCGAGGCCATTCATCATATTGGTACCCATGACGTGGGTTGAGTTGACGTTACCATAAAGGTCACACTCGATCATGGCATTGATGGCAAGGACACCTAAGCGACGCGCCACTTCAGGGTGATTGGTAATCTCTTGTGGACGCAACACAATACGAGCACGTAACTCTTCAAGATTGGCATTAAACGTTTCTAGTGCATCTGGGCTTAATGACAGTGCAGTGGCAGACGCCATGGTCATTTTGCCAGACATGATGAGGTCTAACATACCATCTTGTAATACTTCAGTATAGCCGGTCAATTGCTCAAACGAGCTGTGCTGTAATCCGGCCAATACCGCATTAGCCACGTTACCTACACCTGATTGGATAGGCAATAAGTTAGCAGGTAGACGGCCTTTTTTGACTTCATCATGGAAAAAATCAATGATATGGCTGGCGATTTTGTTTGAGCATTCATCAGGATCAGCAAACTTGCTGTTGCGATCTGGTGAATCGGTTAAGACAACCGCCACCACTTTATCTAAATCACAATGTAAGTACGGAACACCAATACGTCCGCCTGGCGTGACTAATGGAATAGGCTTACGGTTAGGTGGCATACCAATGTCGTTATAAACATCATGCATACCCTCTAACATTAAGCTTTGCTGAGCGTTGACTTCTAAGATGATGTGGTCAGCATTTTCTAACCAAGCATTACTGGTACCAATTGACGTCGAAGGAATTAGGCGACCATCTGGTAAAATACCTGATACTTCGACGACAGCCATATGCATATCGCCGTAGAATCCAATGGTACTTTGCTGAGCTACATGCGATAAATGCATGTCAAAATAATACGCTTCACCGGCGTTAATTTGTTTACGCAGCGCAGGCTCTGACTGATACGGCGTGCGCCATTTGATGCCCTTGGCTTCAGCCAATACGCCATCACATTCAGTTGCAGTAGATGCGCCAGTCAGTAAGCCAATTTGAAATTCTTCACCGCGAGCGTGGGCAGCTTCCATATGTTTGGCAAGTGCTGCTGGTATGGCTTTAGGATAACCCGCCCCAGTAAAACCACTCATGCCGACATTCATATCATTTTTAATAAATGCCGCCGCTTCATCAGCAGACATGATTTTTTTATTTAAACCGTCGTGCAGTACGCGACCTTCATGATTAATTGATGTCATACCTTTTTTCCTAGTAACTTCCATATTAAAATCAAACCTCACCATAGCGAAGGGTTTGATACGAAACTAACAATAAAATTCATTGCAGCATATTAACAACTTTACAATAAAAAACAAGCTGGTCAGCTTAAGTTTTAAAATAAGCACTTAAAATTTTTATAACTTACTGATAATAGTTCGTTTTTTATAAATGTTTTATGGTTAGGAGGGTTACGGTATTTTATATTTTTATTTTATATATAAGACAATTTTCACCTTTTTATATACAGTCGATCCACTATTAAAAAAATGCTACTGGGATAAATTTTGCGCTGCCTCTGTCTGCGCAGGCACAGCAAGCAAGGAAAATTTATCCCAGTAGCCCGTTATAATATTTGTGCTTATTTTATTTAGGACTGACTATAATAAAAACCCAATAAAACCGATATAACACATACGACTAACCCATTATCCAAATAGACCATGGCCCATTCAATCAAAGGTATAATTGATTCACTTTAAAAATAATACAGTATTGCTGGTATAAATTTTTCGAAGCCTCTGTCTGGCGAAGTGCACAGCAAGCGAGAAAAGTTTATACCAGCAAAATGTTATGACAATCGTACATATGCCAAATCAGTAGTTGGCTATGATGGAATGACACAGAGTATGTGTCGTCGTGGTACGACGCGAGCTGTGCTCAAGTGGGAGAAAAAGTGGGCACAGGTTAAATTCCTACGCCAAGGCTGGATGGGCGAATAGAGAATAGTTTGCAGAAACTATTCTCTGATATGGGATGTATATCTTTTATTTTGGATTGACTATAGCAAGTAATGAGCTTGCCACAACCAAACCTAAATACTTGATTAAAATCTGTTCTAACGCTCCCCCATACCTTCTGATAACGTCTTAGTAATAGGCTTGGTTAGGTAAGATAATACTGTACGCTCCATCGCTTTAATATCAACAGAAGCCGTCATGCCTGGCTTAATAACTATTCTATCTTCTTGACCCTTAAACTCAGCACCAGTAATAACGATCAATACTCGATAATAAGGCTCTTCCCCTTTCGGTGTTTGCTCCATTAGAGTATCTGGACTGATGTAGCTCACTGTACCATTCATCGCACCGAAAATTGAATAATCATAAGCATCAAGCTTTACGGTAGCATCCTGACCTTCTTTGACATAAGCAATATCAGCAGGACTGACCTTTGCATCTATCACGAGATCGCTACTCGTCGGCAAAATCTGCATAATGACTTCACCCGGTTTCACGACACCGCCGATAGTAGTAACATTGATGTTTTTGATTTTGCCATCTGTCGGCGCCAATAAACGTTTTTCTTCTAATACTTGCGTGCGATCTCGCAGCTGCTCAAGCTCGGTGTCAAGCTCCTCTTGTGCTTTGGTCATCTCTGCTTGAGCTTCTTCAAAGTACTTGTTACGCTTATTATTAATTTGTGCCTCAATATCAGCCACTTGGCGGCGCAGCTTAATCACATCTGCTTGGCTGACATCGCCATATTCTAATAGCGGCTCATTCATACTGAGCTCTTTTTCCGCTAAAACTAGCATTGCTTCAAGAGAAGAGACTTCCTCATTAATAGCTTGGCGACGACGATTATAAAGTGCCGTTTGGTTTTGTACATACTCAGGATAGTTTTCAACATCTTGAGTAAAGACTAAAGGCCTCTCGAAAATCTCTGCATTGAGACGTGCGAGTTTAGCCTTTAGTGCGGCTGTTTTGGAGGCAGAGTTATCTAAAGCAGCTTTGGCTCGCTCCTCTTCTAACACCACAAGCAGCTGACCCGCCTTGACCTCTTCACCTTCAGCAACTGCCAGTTCTGTCAGGACACCACCTTCTGAGGCTTGGATTTCTTGTGTTCGAGCACTGGCAATCACCGTCGCTTTGGCACGAGTTACTTGATCAATTTTGGCAAAGGAAGCCCATACGATCAAGATCACGATACCGATTAAGCCGATCCAAATACTCAGTCTTGAGCGACCCACTTTAACGGTGGTGGGTGTATATTTATAGTCTGCCATACCTATTTCCCTTGAGCGTCTGTGAGCGTTTTAGTGACAATAGGCTTAATTCTAATTTTCTGATTTGGCGGTTGTGCTGTCTGATTTTTTGCTTGCTCGTTTTTCATTAACTCATCAAGTACCGCTTGTTTTGGACCATCCATAATGATACGTTGATTGTCCATAATGATAAGTCTATCAACCAACTCTAGGAGTGCGGTTTTATGGGTTGATACAATAAAGGTTTGACCTTCTGTCAATTCGTGCTTCAGTACTTGTAGACAGCGCTGTTCCTGTCTATTGTCCATAGAAGCAGTAGGTTCATCGAGTAAAAATACATTAGGCTTGGTCAATAGTAAACGCGTGAAAGCAACAAGCTGTTTTTGTCCGCCCGATAACCCTCGTCCGCCTTCACTGATAGGTAACTCAAGACCACTAGAATGGCTAGAGACTAAATTTATCAGTCCAGTCTTGATCAGCACTTCTTGCATCACGTCATCATCAGGTGCTGCCATTCCTATCAGCAAATTCTCTCTCAACGTTCCTTGGAATAATCGATGGTCCTGTTGTAAATAACCCAAACGTTCACTCAACGTCTCACGACTGATCTGATGAATATCAAGACCATCTAATAATATGCGACCTTTCGTAGGTGCATATAGTCCAGCAAGTATCTTGAGAAGTGTTGACTTACCTGATCCGATAGGCCCAAGAATCGCTATACGCTCGCCTGGACGAATCGTTAACTTCTTAATATCGACGGCCGGTCTGTCATTGTCTTTATAATTGAATACCAAACCATCACATTGATAAAAGCCCTTTATTCGGCTAGGAGATAAAGGATAAGACACACCATGGTTGTCCTGCTCTAATGAGAAAAGCGCTTCAATGTTTAGGTTAGCCGCCTTAGCATGTGAGTACTGCACCAGAAGATTAGGTAACATCATAACGGGTGCTAACACTCTACCACCCAATATCGAGCAAGCAATCAGTCCACCCATCGTCATATCACCGCTAATAACGACGAACGAACCTACAATCACAATACCTACATAGCTAATCTGTTGCAGCATTTGCGTAAAATACGTTAAGTTATCGTTGGTGTGCTTCATATCTAAATCGTTTTTGATCGTGACCTTCATCACATCAAGCCAACGTGATAGGAATTTCCAACTTCCTGCCCCCGCTTTTATGGTTTCGACCCCTTCTACCGCCTCGACCAATAAGCCTGTTTTATAATAAGAAGCGGTCGCACCTTCAGCAGCAATCGCATCGATACGTTTGCGCGCCGATAATCCCATTACTATGGCGATCACTGCTGCAATGACCGGTACGGTAGCTACTAACGGTGACCCAATAAAAGCTATTAAACTAATGAAGATAATGGTCATCGGTAAATCGACCAATCCAAACAAGGTGCTGGCCGTAAAAAAACTGCGGACTTGCTCATAGCCACGTAGCTGTGCTGCCATAGAACCGACTGATCCTGGCATCTGGTCAATACGTACTTTGAGCAGTCGCTGGAATACTTCGCGAGATAAATACTGATCGAGTCCCACGACCACTTTATCCATAATTCTCGAGCGAGAAAACTTCATAAACGCTTCGAAAATGATGACTAAAAATACACCGCTTGCTAAAATAATAAGCGTATATTCACTGCGAGTGGGTATCACGCGGTCATAAACTTGCATTGAGAATAGCGATACGGCCAACGCCAACATATTAATTAAAAAGGTCGCAATAATGGCTTCAAAAAGAACACCCTTATAATTACCTAAATCTGATTTAAGTAGATCCGTAAAAGAAGATTTACGCTTTTGAATATGTTCATCGGTGAGACGAATTCTTAGAATTAACGACAGCTCATCAGCACGCGTATGGAGATGACTATTTTCTTGCCTAAAATTCCAGCTCTTTTGCGGGGTTTGACTGTCAATGACACCCCAGCCCAAATCTGAGCGATAGGCTAATAAAGGTAGAAAGGCAGCATCGGGTTGCTCTAGTATTTCTGGTGTCCTATCTATACCTATATCTTTTAATATCGCAATAACACCGCCAAGCTCATTAATTGCTTGGCCTTTATCGTTTGCCAACCTGCCATCATGGCGCGCAACGACATCCTGCAAGCGTATATTATCTATTGGATAGCCTTGCTGGTTCAATAAGTGCCTGATAGCATTGACCAACGTTTGCGTCAACTCAGACGGAGCCAGCACTTGACCGGCCACATTGGTCATGCCGTTGCTATCTAAATCTGAGGTCGTAAGTTGTAATTGTTCACTCATACCAGTCACTTCTTCAGTATTGAAATAATGAAGCTTATCAGATTTATTTTAAGTCAAATCACTCAACTGGCTTCTTAGCGCCATCGTTAAGGCGTTGACTTTAATCACTGATAGCAGGGCTTTCATCGTACTTATTTGAGCTACTTATCTATCTATCATATTATTCTGATCGACTATAGGCGTTACACTGTAGTCCTCATTCAGCATAATAAAATTACCATTATTAAGACTGTCTTCTATGTTTGCAGGTAATGTGATCTCTAAGTAATTATCTTCCACCATCGGTACATAACTAGGACTCGTGGTCGGTCTTTTTATCTCTTGCTTATTAATCCATTCTTTCACAGGATCTAAAGGCTTAAATAACGTCACTGGCTCACGATTGTGTCCATATTGTTGCCATGGCATACTGCCGAAATCCACTTGCAACCTATAAAACGCGCCAAGCATATCTGCTCGCGTCTGCACCAGCTGTACTTGATAGTCATTATGCTCGCGAACCGCATTTAACACTTCAAGCCACGATTTACGCCCAGCAATAAACTGCCGACGATAAGAGCTAACGACAATTTGAGCGCCTGCTACTGCTGCCACTAATGAGGCTTCTCGATCTTTAGCACTAACAAACTGCTGATACTGCACCTGAACATTTTCTATCACGCGCCGACGCGCCGCTTCCTGGGTCTGTACCAAACTATTTACCTGTGCTTGGGACGCCCGTGCTAAGGCAAGATTAGAGAATCCCGCTCCAGGCGCATAACTCAGCCCCAAGGAGAATTGTCCATTATTCTCCTTATCTTCGTGATAGTAAACGTGTTCGTATTGAGCATAAACAGTAGGATATTTGGATGCCTGCTGGGCTTCGACGCCTTGTTTTGCAGACTCAATCTGAAAGTGCTCTTTTACCACCGTCGGATTATAAAAACCGGCTTGCTCAAATGCCATCTTTTCAAAATTGGTTGATTGTTGCTTGGCTTGATTCACCAATACTTTGATATTCGGCATACTCATTGCACTCATTTGAGACAACGGCTGACCGATAATCTGCTCAAGTCTGGCGGCGCCGATACGCTGCTGCTCAACTGCCCCTTGATAAGCCGTTTGCTCTTGCAAAATACGGTTGGTCACCAAATCAAGCTCAATTCGAGCAGATACGCCCTGACCGACACGGCGCTGCATCATAGCTTCAAATTCATTAAGCTCTTTTAAACCATCGAGATGGACGTTTTGTTTAGCAATGGCTTGAATATAACCCTGCCAGGCATCAATGGTCGTTTTCGCGACAAGATTCTGCTGCTCATAGATATACTCTACTGCGGCCTTGTCATCGAATATGGCTTGATTCACATCAGCGGTGAGCTTACCGCCTGTCCATAGAGGCTGGCGAATGGTGACTTGTGATACAAAATCATTGTCTCTATCATAGCCCGAGCTCACGCTTGGGGTTGGTAATAGATTTAATTTTGCAGCATTGATACCTTCCGTGGTTGCCTGTTGATTAGCACGAGCTGACCCGACTAAAGGATGCGTCTGAACTGCTTGCGTAATCAAAGTATTGATTTGCATATCTTTTACCGCAGCTTGCGTATTCATAGTGAAACACATAGCCACCGCTAAGATCGTTATCTGACTGCGCAGTAATAGGCTACAAGAGATCTCTTTTCGATTTGGCAGATTTTTCATATTAGGTTTCGATATTCATCCCTGTAGTTATACTTTTGAAGTATCGACAAGCTCTCGCTAAACTTTACTAAAATTTACTTTATAAAGCAATCAAATAAAGTTCAAACAGTTATTTAATAACGATAAAGTAAAAAATATGAAATATCCATGCCCAAATAAAGTAAAATTATACGGTATTTAGGATATTTTCTTACTTCCCCCAAATCTCTAACAATTACAATGCATAAAACATTTAATGTTTATGCCATCAAAGCCCTACTAAATTTTTATAAAAAAGCTATATTATAGTTTTTTCCTGTGCTAGGATAAAATATTTTCTAACAAAAAAAAGCTATTACCAACCTTTAAATACTGCTATTCAAAACTATAAAATATGATTGAGGTCCATATTTTAGCCTCACAGATGACCAAGTGGGCATGACCAGTCTGACTTCAATTCATTTTATTTACTATTAATTATAAATTCTCTGCTATAGTCAGATTTAAATAGAAAAGAGTCCTTCACGTAACCGTACTACGACTATGAATCTTACTTGCTATGCCTATGCCTATGCTTACATAGGCTAAGAGAACTTATACCAACAGTATGTGCATATCGATTTTATTTCGTACTAACTATAGTCAGTTCAATATAAAAGAGGTACGTTAAAAATAGCGCTATGCTGGGATAAACTTTCCTCGCTTGCTGTGCGCTTCGCACTCCAGAGGCTTCGAAAAATCTATCCGAACAGCACTGTATTCTTTTTAAATTGAATCGACTATATATAGATAGCATGATTTATTGTTAACAAGATATAAATATGAGTAGTAGTTAAATTTACCAAATTCATTTACAAGTATTAAATAACACATAATATTTAATACTTGATAGTTTTTAATAGATATCTCTTAAGATAAAATATATACGAAAGCCATTTATTAAACTGATATTTAAAAAATATTATTTTATAAAATATTTACACAGTATAACGATAGTAATTTTATTTTCTATTAGCTCATAATAATAACCCTTAGTGTTAAAAGGCGATATTTTATAATGGTTAATTTCCGTGAAAAATGGCTGACGACTTTATTACTGGCAATACTATTGCATGTCTTGGTTTTTTTATTTTATACATTAACTTTAATAAAAAAACTATTGATAATAGCGTTTCTGATAATAAGAACACTGAGATTACAACACCTATTTTTCTTGATAAAGATTATCCACCGTTACAAACACAGACTGACAGCTCCACTTCTAATGCCACTAAAAATACAGTAACAGATGAGCGCTCACTAGATAAAGCATCGTTGCCCCAGACAACTGCTAAACCAGAGACGCCTAAAAATGTAACTACTGACTATAAAAAAACTGAAAAAATTAATAACTCAAATGATAAGATGCTAAAAAGTACGGCTGGTACTGTAATAGCAGACAATCAAATTATAGAATTCAATCCCAATGTTCCTGAAAATACTGAGGCAGTATCAGTGGCTATAAATAATGCCGGTCTGCTTGGTATGGATACACCCGCACAAAATACTTTCGGAAAAACGAATAAAGAATATGATGCTGCAAAATCTGATTTAGATCAAACCAACAATCAGCTTAGTGATGCTATTAACGAGGTAAAAAAACGTAATCAACAGAAAATAGATGAATTGCATCAGCAATCCCCTTATCCTGAAGAAAGTAACGATATTTTCAAGTAAGAGTTATTCAGAATTAAATTCAATATTATTTGTCAAATAAATACGTTATAAAAAACATATTAGAAACAATTATTTAATTTATAGATATATTTCGATACAAAAAGCCAGAGACATGAATCTCTGGCTTTTTTAATGACGGGTTAAGTTAGACGACTAGATAATGTAGTTATTAATCAAATCATCTACATTACTTGAAGTATAGCTATCTAATTGTATATTAAGGTCTGTTTTACTGCCATCGTATACACCATCTGTATAACCTCCGTTGGAGCTGATATGAAGTATGCCAGTAACACTATCCCAATTAACAAACTCTTTCATACTATCTAAGTTACCGATAGTTTCACCAACCAATAGATCTCTTAGAACAATTTTATCGCCACTGGTAAGGTCTGTAATGATATCAAAATCAGGATTTGCTACGCTACCTTTATCATCCGCTCTCCAAACGAAGAGGTCGTTACCTGTGCCACCGGTTAGGGTATCATTTCCAGATCGACCTTGGATGATATCGTCACCACCAGCACCGCTGATGACATCATCAGCCAGTGCACGTCCTATTAAAGTATCGGCATTTTCGGTTCCTAGTAGCGTGATACCGTCTCCTTTAGGATACACATCTAAGGTTTGACTTGAAGATACGAGATCACCATCATTATCTTGGACAGTAAATGCGATTACCTCTTGATAAGATGCTGGTGTAGAGGCCGCTTGATACGTATAGTCTCCCGTGATTACATTTACCGTTAAAACACCATTTAACGCTGTCTCGACAGTAAATTCAAATGTCGCTGGGTCATACGTAGCAATATCAACAGGTACGTTATTAACAAGCATATCATTATTAATTCTATCGTACTGGTAGACAGTCTGATCAATAGTAATATCATAGAGGGCACCACCATCAGCGCCATAACCTGAATCTGATGTGCTTAAATCGCCTTTCATCAAGTTTTTAGATATTGCTGGTGGTAATGTGCCTTGTAAAATACTATCAAGTTGATTTAAGTTACTTACTATTTTTGCTAGAGCGTTATCATCCACTTGGGTTATACCGTTATATGCTATAGGGTCAATCTTGCTAATATTTACATTTGTTCCTAGTCCCAATGCATACGATTTAATAGACTGTGTATCTAGCCAATTAGTCCAATCAGCTATCTCACTACCTGTAATACCGCCTCCCTGATTAGGTTCACCATCTGTCAGAAAATAAGAATAGTTCGTTGCATTACCAAGTTTTCCAGTTTCCGAAAAACCTAGTTTTGCGGATGCTAAAGCAGCATCATAGTCGGTACTACCATTTGCGCTCAGCCCGCCAACAATAGATTTGGCCTCGGATACTGTCAGCCATCTGTTATCAATTGGACCAGGATTCCGGTCAGCTGTTCCTGCAAATGTAATGAGCTGCACTTTAACATCGCCAAGATCATCATAGCCATCAAGCAATTTATTAATCGCCTGTTTGGCAACTTGAAGCCGAGTATAGGTTCCACCACCTGGTTTTGCTACACCTGATGAGTCGTTCATACTGCCTGATGTATCTAACACAATCATGACATTAGAATTCACTGGTTCAACTGGCACACTGACAGTGCCTTCTGCCAAGGTTGGTCGATCATCTTCAACGATTACTGAAAACTGAGTAGTTAAAGAGTCGAGTTGACCATCATTAATAGTAACACCAAAGTTGACAGCCAATTGATCTTCCATATTATTCAAAGGATGATCGATTGCATGCAGCAAGGTAGTCTCATATGTTGCGCTAAAGCCAGTTGTGGAATTCCCTGTAATAGCACCAACTTCAATAGTCATCACTGGGATGTCACCTGCACCTAAATCAACAGTACCAGTTGTAGTGGTCAACTAATTTAGGACACCTGATAAGAGGTTTTTATTAAAGTATCGTTTCTCTTTTTCTAGCGGTGTTAAATAATCGTTGAAAGTATGCGGTCTCACGGTTTGATAATAGCCCCAGATATAATTACTGATGGCGATCTTAGCTTCAGTAATATTCTCATAACCGCCCTTTGGCATCCATTCAGTCTTAAAACTTCTAAAGAAGCGTTCAGTAGGCGCGTTGTCCCAACAATTACCACGACGACTCATACTCTGTGTCATACCTTCACAACTCGCCACGGATTCAGCAAACTTCTTACTGGTGTAATGGGTTCCCTGATCAGAGTGAAACAGCACTCCAATTGGCTGTAAGCGCGTCTGATATGCCATCTGCAGCGCTTTGGTTGTCAGCATACTGTCAGGCGAATCTGACACGGCAAAGCCAACAATACGACGGGCATATAAATCTAAAACAACAGCTAAATAGCACCAGCCGCCTTTGATACGAATATATGTGACATCGCCCGTCCAGACTTGATTGGGTGCTGTTTGACTGAAATTTCTATTTAAGATATTGTGATGCGTTTTATGCGCCTCGTCAGCGTGCTTGTATTTATGCATCTTTAACTGACAGCTTTTAAGCCCCATCTGCGCCATGAATTTACCTGCTATATAGCGGGTCAGCTTGATGCCGTGTTCATTCATTAGTATGGCGGCAATGCTGCGAGCGCCTGCTGATTGCTTTGAGTCGTTAAATATTTGACGAATTAATGCCTTGTGCTTGACGGTTTCAAGACTGATGGGCTTGGGCTGCATGCCATAGTAGTAATTGCTTTTCATCACGCCAAACAGCTTGAACAAAAGGCTTTTACTCACCTGTTTATCTTGCTCTGCCAGATTTCTTATCAACGATAGCCGTTCAGACTGTCCAATGCCAGCAGAGCAGAAGCCTTTTTTAGAATGTCACGCTCCATAGTCAGCCGCTTAACTTGTTTGCGCAATTCTTGAAGTTCTCGCTGTTCATCCGTTAAAGCGTTGCCGACTTTAGGTGCTTGGCCACTCATTTCTTGACGGTATTGACTCAGCCATTTCTGCAAGGTGGATTTACCTATCCCTAAGGAATCGGCCACATCAGGTATGGTGCGGTTGTGATCAACAACTAAGCTGATGGCTTCTAATTTAAATTCTCGGGTATATTGATTGCGTTTGTTGGTCATACTATTTTCCTCTTTGGGTTAGTATAAACCTCTTACGTGCTGTCCTAATTTATTATGCCACTACAAGTTAAAGTATCAGTCGAATTATCCCATGTCCAAGTAACAGGTTTACCTTGCACAGTTATGCCAGTTGGACCAGATAGTTGGATAGTAAATGCAGAGCTATCTACATCAGTAAATTTGATTATTCCAGTTGCTGTTATAGAGTCAGTAGTATCACTATTTCCGTTAGTATCCTTGATTCCTTTAACTAGTCCTTCTTCTGAAACTACAACTGGGCTTATAGCTTTAACAACAGGAGCGTCGTTAGCACCCGTCACCGTCATGGTCACGGTGGTCGCTGAGGTATCACCATCATTGTCTTTAATCACATAGCTAAAGACGTCGGTACCAATTTGACCCGCATTTAACGCTTGGGCCGCTGCATTCGGTGTGTAGGTATAATTACCCAGAGCATCAATGGTAAGCACACCATAGCTACCGACGATATTCACGCCCACACCCGCTGTTGAGCTCTCATTAATTGTCGAGCCAGTACCAACTGCAACCACGTTTACTGGTGCATCAACGTTTATGGTGTCATTACCCATCACGTTACCGACAATACCAGTGTCATCTTCGGTCACTGTACGCATGTCAGCTTTAGCCACTGGCACCGTATCTGTGATTAAGATATCAAGTGTACCGGCCGCTGCCACATTTGCCGTATCGGTTACCACAATACTGATGCTGTCCATCACACTGTTATCACCAGCGCTATGGTTTTTACTGTCTCCTGTTGGATCGTAGTTGTAAGTCACCAAACCTGTTGCCGCATCATAACCAGTTAAGGTCAATACACCCTCAGTGGTAGTGATAGTCACTGGACTAGTCGTTAGATCAGCCATTTGGGCCGCTGTAACCTCAGTACCAGCAATGCTCACTTTGACTAGGCCATCAGGGGCTGTAACGGTGAACGTTTGACCAGTAAGGGTGGCGTTTTCAACCACACTATTATCACCATCAGCTTGACCATTGGTATCAACCACGACAACCGTTGGTCCACCTTCACTCACACCCGTCACCGTCATGGTCACGGTGGTCGCTGAGGTATCACCATCATTGTCTTTAATCACATAGCTAAAGACGTCGGTACCAATTTGACCCGCATTTAACGCTTGGGCCGCTGCATTCGGTGTGTAGGTATAATTACCCAGAGCATCAATGGTAAGCACACCATAGCTACCGACGATATTCACGCCCACACCCGCTGTTGAGCTCTCATTAATTGTCGAGCCAGTACCAACTGCAACCACGTTTACTGGTGCATCAACGTTTATGGTGTCATTACCCATCACGTTACCGACAATACCAGTGTCATCTTCGGTCACTGTACGCATGTCAGCTTTAGCCACTGGCACCGTATCTGTGATTAAGATATCAAGTGTACCGGCCGCTGCCACATTTGCCGTATCGGTTACCACAATACTGATGCTGTCCATCACACTGTTATCACCAGCGCTATGGTTTTTACTGTCTCCTGTTGGATCGTAGTTGTAAGTCACCAAACCTGTTGCCGCATCATAACCAGTTAAGGTCAATACACCCTCAGTGGTAGTGATAGTCACTGGACTAGTCGTTAGATCAGCCATTTGGGCCGCTGTAACCTCAGTACCAGCAATGCTCACTTTGACTAGGCCATCAGGGGCTGTAACGGTGAACGTTTGACCAGTAAGGGTGGCGTTTTCAACCACACTATTATCACCATCAGCTTGACCATTGGTATCAACCACGACAACCGTTGGTCCACCTTCACTCACACCCGTCACCGTCATGGTCACGGTGGTCGCTGAGGTATCACCATCATTGTCTTTAATCACATAGCTAAAGACGTCGGTACCAATTTGACCCGCATTTAACGCTTGGGCCGCTGCATTCGGTGTGTAGGTATAATTACCCAGAGCATCAATGGTAAGCACACCATAGCTACCGACGATATTCACGCCCACACCCGCTGTTGAGCTCTCATTAATTGTCGAGCCAGTACCAACTGCAACCACGTTTACTGGTGCATCAACGTTTATGGTGTCATTACCCATCACGTTACCGACAATACCAGTGTCATCTTCGGTCACTGTACGCATGTCAGCTTTAGCCACTGGCACCGTATCTGTGATTAAGATATCAAGTGTACCGGCCGCTGCCACATTTGCCGTATCGGTTACCACAATACTGATGCTGTCCATCACACTGTTATCACCAGCGCTATGGTTTTTACTGTCTCCTGTTGGATCGTAGTTGTAAGTCACCAAACCTGTTGCCGCATCATAACCAGTTAAGGTCAATACACCCTCAGTGGTAGTGATAGTCACTGGACTAGTCGTTAGATCAGCCATTTGGGCCGCTGTAACCTCAGTACCAGCAATGCTCACTTTGACTAGGCCATCAGGGGCTGTAACGGTGAACGTTTGACCAGTAAGGGTGGCGTTTTCAACCACACTATTATCACCATCAGCTTGACCATTGGTATCAACCACGACAACCGTTGGTCCACCTTCACTCACACCCGTCACCGTCATGGTCACGGTGGTCGCTGAGGTATCACCATCATTGTCTTTAATCACATAGCTAAAGACGTCGGTACCAATTTGACCCGCATTTAACGCTTGGGCCGCTGCATTCGGTGTGTAGGTATAATTACCCAGAGCATCAATGGTAAGCACACCATAGCTACCGACGATATTCACGCCCACACCCGCTGTTGAGCTCTCATTAATTGTCGAGCCAGTACCAACTGCAACCACGTTTACTGGTGCATCAACGTTTATGGTGTCATTACCCATCACGTTACCGACAATACCAGTGTCATCTTCGGTCACTGTACGCATGTCAGCTTTAGCCACTGGCACCGTATCTGTGATTAAGATATCAAGTGTACCGGCCGCTGCCACATTTGCCGTATCGGTTACCACAATACTGATGCTGTCCATCACACTGTTATCACCAGCGCTATGGTTTTTACTGTCTCCTGTTGGATCGTAGTTGTAAGTCACCAAACCTGTTGCCGCATCATAACCAGTTAAGGTCAATACACCCTCAGTGGTAGTGATAGTCACTGGACTAGTCGTTAGATCAGCCATTTGGGCCGCTGTAACCTCAGTACCAGCAATGCTCACTTTGACTAGGCCATCAGGGGCTGTAACGGTGAACGTTTGACCAGTAAGGGTGGCGTTTTCAACCACACTATTATCACCATCAGCTTGACCATTGGTATCAACCACGACAACCGTTGGTCCACCTTCACTCACACCCGTCACCGTCATGGTCACGGTGGTCGCTGAGGTATCACCATCATTGTCTTTAATCACATAGCTAAAGACGTCGGTACCAATTTGACCCGCATTTAACGCTTGGGCCGCTGCATTCGGTGTGTAGGTATAATTACCCAGAGCATCAATGGTAAGCACACCATAGCTACCGACGATATTCACGCCCACACCCGCTGTTGAGCTCTCATTAATTGTCGAGCCAGTACCAACTGCAACCACGTTTACTGGTGCATCAACGTTTATGGTGTCATTACCCATCACGTTACCGACAATACCAGTGTCATCTTCGGTCACTGTACGCATGTCAGCTTTAGCCACTGGCACCGTATCTGTGATTAAGATATCAAGTGTACCGGCCGCTGCCACATTTGCCGTATCGGTTACCACAATACTGATGCTGTCCATCACACTGTTATCACCAGCGCTATGGTTTTTACTGTCTCCTGTTGGATCGTAGTTGTAAGTCACCAAACCTGTTGCCGCATCATAACCAGTTAAGGTCAATACACCCTCAGTGGTAGTGATAGTCACTGGACTAGTCGTTAGATCAGCCATTTGGGCCGCTGTAACCTCAGTACCAGCAATGCTCACTTTGACTAGGCCATCAGGGGCTGTAACGGTGAACGTTTGACCAGTAAGGGTGGCGTTTTCAACCACACTATTATCACCATCAGCTTGACCATTGGTATCAACCACGACAACCGTTGGTCCACCTTCACTCACACCCGTCACCGTCATGGTCACGGTGGTCGCTGAGGTATCACCATCATTGTCTTTAATCACATAGCTAAAGACGTCGGTACCAATTTGACCCGCATTTAACGCTTGGGCCGCTGCATTCGGTGTGTAGGTATAATTACCCAGAGCATCAATGGTAAGCACACCATAGCTACCGACGATATTCACGCCCACACCCGCTGTTGAGCTCTCATTAATTGTCGAGCCAGTACCAACTGCAACCACGTTTACTGGTGCATCAACGTTTATGGTGTCATTACCCATCACGTTACCGACAATACCAGTGTCATCTTCGGTCACTGTACGCATGTCAGCTTTAGCCACTGGCACCGTATCTGTGATTAAGATATCAAGTGTACCGGCCGCTGCCACATTTGCCGTATCGGTTACCACAATACTGATGCTGTCCATCACACTGTTATCACCAGCGCTATGGTTTTTACTGTCTCCTGTTGGATCGTAGTTGTAAGTCACCAAACCTGTTGCCGCATCATAACCAGTTAAGGTCAATACACCCTCAGTGGTAGTGATAGTCACTGGACTAGTCGTTAGATCAGCCATTTGGGCCGCTGTAACCTCAGTACCAGCAATGCTCACTTTGACTAGGCCATCAGGGGCTGTAACGGTGAACGTTTGACCAGTAAGGGTGGCGTTTTCAACCACACTATTATCACCATCAGCTTGACCATTGGTATCAACCACGACAACCGTTGGTCCACCTTCACTCACACCCGTCACCGTCATGGTCACGGTGGTCGCTGAGGTATCACCATCATTGTCTTTAATCACATAGCTAAAGACGTCGGTACCAATTTGACCCGCATTTAACGCTTGGGCCGCTGCATTCGGTGTGTAGGTATAATTACCCAGAGCATCAATGGTAAGCACACCATAGCTACCGACGATATTCACGCCCACACCCGCTGTTGAGCTCTCATTAATTGTCGAGCCAGTACCAACTGCAACCACGTTTACTGGTGCATCAACGTTTATGGTGTCATTACCCATCACGTTACCGACAATACCAGTGTCATCTTCGGTCACTGTACGCATGTCAGCTTTAGCCACTGGCAAGCCATCGGTAATGGCAATGTCTAGGCTGTCGTTACTGGTGTTGCCATTGCTGTCTGTAACGATCACTTCGATGTTGTCCATGACGGGCGCATCTGTGGTGTGATCTTGGACGATTGGGTCATAGGTATAAGCCACTTCACCGGAAGCTGGATCATAGCTTTCAATGACTAAGGTGCCGCCTTGTGCTGTGGTGATGATGGTCTCTGCGATGCTGCCATTGACGACAGGTATAACCGTACCACCAACACTAATCTCAGTGACGGTAGTGTTGGGGTCAGCAGGATCCGTGGTAACGGTAAATGTGCCATCAACTGGACCATCGCCTTCATAGACAGTTTTGTCGCCTGCACCGGTTGGGTTACCTTCGTTTACTGGGCTGTTAGGATCTGTTGGATCAACGGGTGTTGGATCTACTGGACCTTCATCTGGGATGTCGATCACTGGATCGCCATCCGTACGACCACTAATCGTAATCGTCAAAGTAGCTGTTGTCGTATCCCCATCCCCATCAGTGATGGTATAGGTGTAGGTGTCAGTGAGAGCTTCACTATCATCTAACTTATTCACATCCACATTAGTATTATCTAATGTATAACTATAAGTACCATCTGTATTAATGGTGATTTTACCGTATGTAGTAGCCACATCCGTCACGGGTGTGACTGCAATTACACCTTCACCATCGGCACCATAACCATCATTGATATTTAAGTCGCCAATAACTGTTGCAACGCCATCTTCAGTCACCTCGTTAGTATCATTTGTGGCAAGCGGTATACTATCCGTAATGGCTATTTCTAAAGTATTAATACCAGTTTTTCCGTTAAGGTCAGTCACCACCAATGCGAAGCTATCTATAATAGGCGCGTTTGTCTCGTGATCTAAAACGTTTGGATCATAGGCGTAAAAAACATTACCCGTTGCCGCCTCAAAACCGATGATATACAACACACCTTTAGACGTTGTAATCGTCACAGGCTCTTCAATGCTGGCATTAATAATGTTTTGTCCATCAACTGTTATGGTAGCGACGCCCGCTTCTGCCACGACATTAAAGGTACCTGGTTTTGGTCCGTCGCCTTCAAATACCGTCAAATCACCCTCACCGGTCGGGTTACCAGCATCTTGGGGATTAAATTCAAGCGCTACACCATCAGGAATAGTGATAAATGGATTAAGCTGAGAGTCTATCGTAATAGTCGCAGGATCTGATGTTTTACCCGTTTTGTCAGAGACCACATAATCTATAGGCGTTGGATCACCAGTGAAAGTACTTATTGGTGTAAATGTTACTGCTCCGTTAACTGGGTTAACGCTCCATTCACCTTCGCCTGCTACGACGACTGAGCCGTCAGTTGGTTTATTGGTGGCAGGGTCAATGAGTTGTACGGTTGTTGGGTCAATATCGTCTTGAGGGTCGGTATCGTTAGCGAGCACGTTAATAGTTACTGAATCACCAACTGAGCCTCTGCCTGTATCGTCATTAGCTACAGGAGGGTTTGTGATAACTGGAGGCACTACAGGATCTGGATCATCGTCATCTTTAATAAATGCCAATGGAATCAGACCTAAGCCTAACCACCAAGGAAATCCAGCCACCGCCGCGATCCACCACGGTGCCGCCATCTCATCTCCACCTAGTGCTTGCCCTTCAACAGCGCCTGCTTCTAGCTGGGTGACATAATCATAGACTTGCCCAGTATCTGGAATATAGTGATAGTAGCTACCATCTTCAGAGATACCTATCAAAGCCTGACTGTCGTTATCATAAAAACCTTCGATTATGAGGTCAGACTCTTTTCCCTCACTCTCAAATGAGACATGCAAATCTTTATTAACACGTTTAGTGACGATATGATTGGGAGCACGAGCGATAGATTCGTCAAAAAATTCATAATTAACATTTTTACTTGCTTTGATGACATTAGGCTGTCCATCTTTAGTGATTACGACAACTTCGCTAATCGTTTTGCTGGTGTCGTGTGTTTTTACGATGACTGTTTTCATGGCTTTGACCTCATATATTGAATACTAAAATTTGGCTGCTTTAATTGCTTAAATAGTTAGAATTATTCAGGTCTATCTGCGCTCTTCAATGACCGCAACGACACGGCGGTTGAGCTGGCGACCCTCAGCAGTAGCATTGGTAGCGCGTGGACGTGATTCACCGTATCCCACTGCAGTCAAACGATCTGGGGAAATACCAAAGCGACTCGTCATCATATCCTTGACGGCATCTGCACGGCGTTGAGACAGCTTCTGATTGTAACTATCGCTGGCATTACTATCGGTATGACCTTCAATAACAGCATTTGTATTACTATATTTGCTCATGAAAGTAGCAACCTCTTCCACTTCCTTGTAGTACTCAGGTTTGATATTGGACTTGTCATTATCAAATAACACTTCAAGTTCAATACTGACTTTTTCTTTTAAGACAGGTACTACAACAGGCACTGGTATCATAACTACTGGCGTAGGGGCTCGAACAATGACAGGACAGTTAGGAGTAACCCTGGTAATTTGATGTGCTTGATATAGCTTACCGTTGAGCTGGTCAAGGGCGCTGTCTTCGGTGAGCTTTTGAATAGTAGATCTACCTTTTTCATCAACATCGACGTAAAAGAAGTTATTGCTATTTGGAGAGAGGTCAAAATCTGAGGTATTTAGCAATAGATTGTTTGTTTTATTACCTGTTACTTCTGCACTTAAACGGTTAATACCAGCACAAGAATATACTTGCGTATAACTTCCCGGCTGCAGACTGACTTGAAATCTATCGTTAACTGCAATATTGGCGCTGGTCTGTTCTGGGTCAGAGTCATTTGCTCTTATAAAAAATATACTGACGCTATCTTTAGGAATTTGCTGGTTAATTAAGTCTAACGGATCAACTTTAGCTTGCTTGTGCCACATTGCATGGCCAACCGCTTTTCTATTATCTTCATCAATAATCCTTACAGCATTTGCGCTACAGCTTATCGAGCTTAAAGCTAGTGCAGCTAAAGGAAATAATAGTAGTACCTTAGTATTCATGAGCCAACTCCTTTGACTTAATTTATGCGCAAGAAAATTAGTTAAATTTTTTGAGGTAAGGCGTAAAAACTATTTAAAAAATAGGAAATTTCGTCTTTCAACATTAATATTTCTACATATTCAGCAATATCAACAAGCTAATATACCTTTAAATGAATATTTATATATATTTAATAGAATGTATATATAACAATAATCGAATATATAAATTCTGGTGATACTTCCTGATAAATACTTATGACTGTTTACCGTTTTACTCATCATGCATTAAAAGATATTTTCATCTTAAAGAAATAGAAGTTTCTATAATCGATACATAAGAAACAGCTACGTTTCATAATGTATATTTATTATTACACTCTAAATATCCATAATACCGGATATAGTGAGAGTATCAATGCCGTTTATCTACTTTTTACTACCGTTCATCGGAATATATAACAAAAAATGAATGTATTAAGCAGAAATCAGCATGTATTCCACTAAATTCCTATTCAGTGCTGTTAACTTTTACGATACACAGCGGAAGGTTTGTTGAATGAATAGGTATAGTAATTACGAGAGACATCTAATTATTTTATTAATTAATAAAATACTAATTAAACTTTTAAGTTATTCTTACTTTTAAATAAATTAAATACCGCGCAAGTTATAACCATTAAATGAGAGACAAAATACTGCTATGACCCATTTATTTATCTAGCATTAAAAAGCTATTCATAACACTATCAACTACAAATTAATGGGAGTTTTATATTAAAAAGAAGAGATCAATCGCAAAGATAGATTATTCCACAGGCAGCACAATTTGTACCACCAGACCTTGTATGCCATCCTGTCGATTATGCGCATTTAGCTGACCTTTATGTGCCATAACGACCGCATGAACAATTGCTAAACCTAAACCATAACCACCTGTTTGGCGATTACGAGCAGAATCAAGGCGGACAAAAGGCTGAAATATGCGCTCTAAATCTTCTTTTGCAACGCCGCCACCCTCGTCTATTATGCTGATTTGAATAGATTCAGTATTGTCATTATTTTTTATCTGCAATACTTCAACTGTGACGGTCGAATTGGCTGCCGTATGCATAAAAGCATTACGAATGACGTTTTCAAGGGCGCTATACAACTGCTCATGATTGCCCGACACTGTGCAAGAATCTGTCAATAAAGGATTACTTGGCTGCCATTGCCAATGTACATTTTTATGTTGAAACTCAAAACAAACATCTTTTCCAATCTCGCTGATAATGTCACAGATATCTACTGTTTCATTTTCTATATTAGCGATAGTGTATTGCTGCATTTGTAGAGATTGAATACGAATGATTTGTTCAATCAGCTCATTCATACGGGCAGATTCTTTATCAATGCGGTCTAAATAGCGACTGGCATTGGGGGCAAAATCTCTTGTTAATTCAGTGGCAACATCGAGACGTGCTAGTGGTGAGCGCAGTTCATGGGAGATGTCACTTAACATTTGCTTGCGCGCCAGCTCACTATCAGCCAAACGCGTGGACAATTGAGCCACGTCTTTTGCCAGTAGCCCCAGCTCATCTGTGCCTAGCTTTGATAGACTAGGGTTAACTTGATAGTCCCCAACCAGCATGCGATGCACGGTATGTTGCACACGGCGAATGCGTTGAGTCATAGTACGACTGAGCCAAAAGCACACCAAGACACTAAACAGAATAATTAATCCTAGCCGCAGCGTAAAATTACCGCGCTGCAACTCCAGCACATCCTTGAATAATAAGTGCGGACGCAGCTGTATGATAACTTTCTGCTCATCAGGTAACACCACCATCACATCAGCCAACTCCGGGCGGCTGTCGGCATTAGCAATGGCTCTACGAGACGGCTTGGGCTGCAAAATATGGTTAAGACTAAAAGGTTGATCGCCTGACTTATCACTATTTAAGCTATCACTGTTTAAATCGTAACGACTATAAGGGTTTCTATCGGCACGCGCTTTATTACTAAATTTACTATAGTCCGATTCTTTATGATCAAAAGCATCACTCACAGAGCCACGATTTTCTGAAGACACAGAGGTTTGTGAGTCTATTGCTTGACGTTGCTCTCCCCGACTTTCTCTAAAACGATATCTAGGAAATATGATAGCGCCTTGCTCATCATATATTCTTATCTGACTCATTAGCCTGCGGTCTTCGTTATAAATCTGCTTAACGGTGGATAAATCACCTGCTTGCAAGGATGTTACTAACCGTTCACGCTGAGTCAATAGCTTTTCGATTTGAGAATCCATGCGTGTCGCCAGCTCTCGCTCATTAAGCCAGCGCTCAACTGAAATGGATAAAACAGACGTGATAAGAATCATCAATAGCAAACTCAAAAACAGTCGCCAAAATAGCGTTATACGCACTCTAAACTTTGGTTTTTTTATTGATGAACCCGTCATTTTAGTCATGTCAGTCATTAAATTACCAGCTGATAACCTTTACCACGAATCGCCTTAATCGGCTCATCATGAAAAGGTTGGAGTTTTTTACGTAGGCGTGAAACATGCACATCAAGGCTACGGTCAAACGGCTGTAATTCACGCTGCAAGACGTTTTTTGACAGCCATGCTTTGCTCACCACCTCGCCCTTTTGTTTTAATAACGCAACCAATAAGTCAAACTCTGTACCGGTCACTTGCAACGCTATATTGTCTATTTGACAAATTCGCTGGGTCTGGTCAAGATGCAAACGGCTGGCTGGTAGCGGGGTATGCTCTAAAAAAGGGGTAGCCGTACGTTTAATCACGGCATTAATACGTGCCAGCAATTCACGTGGATTACAAGGTTTGGTAATATAATCGTCCGCACCAAGCTCAAGTCCAATGATACGGTCAATCTCCTCACCTTTAGCCGTCAACATAATGACCGGAATATCGCTGATAGTTGGCAGCTGACGTAGCACGCTAAGTCCATCTATCTTTGGCATCATAATATCAAGCACCAATAAATCATAAGGTAAGTCGTCATGCATCGCTGTTTTTAACCGCTCTATAACGGCTTCACCATCGTGAACGCAGTCGCATGTCACACCATGATTGTGCAAGTATTCTTGTAACAACTGGGTCAATTCTTCGTCGTCATCGCCTAGTAATATGTGTGGCACATTTTTCTCCTTCAGCGCTAGATCGCTTTATTAGCCATACTATCAGTCAATTGATTATCAATTCGCTATAAACGTTACCTTTCTTAATCTTTCATAAAGCATCGTAACGTCTATCTGCTCTATCATAGGCTCTATTAAAAGCAGGTTCAGACAACCAATCAAGGATATTACAATGAAAAAATTATTTATGGGCTCAGTATTAGCGATATCTAGCGTATTTACAGTGACTGCTTGTACCAGTGTCAATGCAACCACCGATACTGCGCCAACAACTAGCAAAATGCAAAAGCATCATCAAGAAGGTATAAACAAAGGCGGTATGAGAGGTCCAATGGCACAGTTGGATTTGACAGCCGAGCAGCAAGCGAAAATCAAAGCCATCATGCAAGAAAAGTATAGTGATCGCAAAAATGAGCGCACGAAATATCAAGCAGAACATGCGCAAATGCAGCAGCAGATGCAGGCATTGACGAATGCTAATACCTTGGATAATGCTGCCATCAATCGTCTTGCGGATCAGCAAGCCGCAAAAACCAAACAACGCTTTATCGAACGCGTGCAAATGCAACATGCAATCTCTCAAGTGCTGACTACCGAACAACGTAAGAAAATGGCACAATTAAAATCAGAAAGACAAGCAAAAGGTCATCATGGCTCAAAAAACCGTAACATGCATGGCAAGCATCAACAGCAAGGCATGTGATTGACTACTATTAATTAATTAAAATCTGACCATTTAAAAAAGCGCATCGGTTAGCCGGTGCGCTTTTTTGCTGATTTATTTAAGAATTCAATCGTTTAATAGCTTATGCTTTATGCTAGTTTCTAGAGCGATCCCAAACCTATTTTATCAAGCCCCGTCTCTTAATCTATGGTGCTAAACCGCTGTTTATACATTGGTAGTACATTAAACAGCATTTTACCCATCGCTGTACCATTGCCTTGACGGTAATACTCTGCAAGCTCAGCGCTATATTGTTTTAGATCAATACTGTTGCTAGCATTAGGCACCTGACTGTCACTAGGTAAGTTAGGAAATGCCTTATCTTGCGCACGGATAGGCATATATTGATTAAGTGCGTCGATAATGAAGCTGTTTTGCGCAGTGGCTTCAGTACTTTCTTTAGTCGGAAGATAATGACGACTATGCTGCCATTGCAATTGACCACTCTTACTAAAACCATATAGCTCTTGCACAGGCAGGCTCGAACTTAGCGCAGGTGATGTGAGTTCAGTTAATGAGCTTTCTTGAGTTTTTAGATTTTTATCATCCGCAAAATCTTTCATTTTTTCTAAACCTTGCTGGACCAACCATTTACTGGTAATTTTACCATCCGCAGGGTAATCGTCATCTTGCGTATTAGAGCTGCTTTTTATGATTAGCTCAGGATATTGCTGAGTTATAAGCTGATAAAAAGTATCCATGTAGTCTTTATAAGCTTGCTCATCTTCAGCGTTACTTCTCACACGGCGGATAATTTTCGCACTATTAAGCATAGGCGCTAGCTGTTGTTCAGTCAATTTAGGTGAAAGTGCCGTCAGCATGTTTGGCGCTATAAAATCAAATTGACTCATAGCAGCCTTGGCATAAACCCTGTCTCCTGCCTCAATATGACTTTTTACCACGGCTCGACCAAAACCTCTGGGTAACGTACCATCATCAAGCGCTATTTTCAGCCATTTGTTTTGCCACTTGGTACCTAATTTATCATCGGCAAGCTTCGATGTCAGTAATGCAAAATTGTCCGCCCATAGATAGAGGCTACCCGTTTTAAAATCGACGTAAATAGGCTGATTGATACTACTATGATGGTTGCGCGCCGAATACTGCACACTACCCAACATCGTAAACTTGCCAGCCAGTGGCTGATAAACGCCCTGCGCATTCATAGATAATGGCTGTAGCAAATAAGCATCCAATAGTTGTGATTTTTTGACATCTAGCTTGGTTTGCTTGCTGTCATATTCATTAAACAGCTTTTCGTAATAGGGTGAAACAGGAGTAATAGAGACATTAGCAATGCTTGCTTCGCTAGCGGAATCCATATCAGACGCTGGAACTGATGTCGCCATTGTCTCCTCTGCTGCTATTGCATCTACAATATCCTCAGCCGCCTCATCAACGCTATAAGCCGTACTATCATAATGATTGTCTCTCCATGCCTGATAAGCATCAGCACATACTAGATAAGACTGCTTAAGTACACCGCGCTGAGCATCATAATCAAGCGCTGCAATATCTTTATTGTCTGCTTGCACTCTGAGTAGTAACTCAGAATAAGCATTGTCGTGGGTGGCATCACAATAGCTACCAACCTCTTCTGACACCGCCAATTGCGTACTATCGATGTCTGTAAACTGCTGCTGATTCACAATCTCAATATTACTATGATAGGCAAAAGACTGTCGCCGCTGCTGCTGTAGCGCGGTTGCTAATGCTGCTTTGGCAGCGCTAGAAGTATTATCTGCACTCAAACTCTTAGATTGACTCAAATTGGTAGACTGGCAAGCCGTCATCAGTAGCGTACTCGTTACCAGAGCACTCAACATCATCACTGATTTAGAAGGCGCTGAGCACATTTTTTTTGTTTTTTTGATATCAGACAATGCCACACTATCATCATTCAACTTTTTCATTTTTTTATCCTTAAAAGGCGTTATATAAAGACTTTATACATGGTGCAACTATGATTGACCGTGATTATGATTAAACGTGATAACGTCTCAGTCATTGCCTTCGAATGCTTCTGCCTCAGTTTCCATGTCTGCTGCTTCATCCGTTATATAGCTACTATCATCACCTGCATAGCCATCATCTCCATAGCCATCTGCATAGTCGGTGCTTGCCTCTGCATAATCGGTACTAGCTTCCACATAGTCATAACGTGCATAACGAGCCTTCTCAAGCCTCTCTTCTTGCTGGCGCTGTTTTGCAAGCCAAGCATTGCCATCTATAGCTGCAGGTGCTTTTGCACCAAATGACTGTGCCAATAATGGCGTTAACGAATTCTTATTAAAACTGGCGTTATCGTAGCGAGTCTGATTCAAAACTGTATTTTGTGAGCCAAAAAAATCACTGCCGATATTGACTCGTTGTTGCTTGGCGAGTAGACGATCTGAGCCATCTAAGTAGTAATAATTGATGTGATTAAAAGAAATAGGACTAACTGCTTCTACCAGCTGTAGTAATGCACCAATATCGGCACTTTGATAGCCTTTATTGTATAGCTCAATCTTGGCAATCGCTGTTTTGAGCACCGTATCATCAGGATAGCTACTAGGATTTTCATCGATATGTTTTTGTAGTGAGCGTGAGATATTTTTTACCATTTTTCCTATCATCTCACCACTTTGCCGGCTACCAAAGTAGACTTTGACTGCCCTATCAGCACCGACTTGCCTAGCAAACTGATCATCACGAATATCAACAGCGCTGAAATACTCCGGTTCTAGCTCTGCCATACTGTTTTGGAGAGCAGCAATGACGGCATCATAAATCACGGCTGAGGGTATTTGCGAGGTAATAGCTTCAGGTAAACCAAAATTCACCGTATGCGAGGTCATTTGTGCTGGTAGCGGTGTATGTTCAGGATCACCCAGTGCCAAGATGGGCATCAATGCTGATGGATCGATAGTGATTGCGCTTTTAGTAAAGTCGAGGGCAAGAGGAATCTGTATAGATGAGCTAATCGTTGGCGACACATAATCATAGCTATAAACACTCTGTAACTGTTTTTGCTGTGGTTTATAGTGACTGACGCTATTGACCGTTAAATATTGGTATTGGTAAGCATTCATTGCTTCAACTTGCTCAGGGGTGCGAATGAACATATTGACAAGTTGGGTTAGCATTCCAGGATAAGTACGAATGGCGTTTTCATCCTGAGTGCCATTTGCGGCTTTTCTGGCTTGCATGTCTTCATAATTATTAAGTAAACCATGAACATTTATGCCACGAATTTTTGATGCTAAACCTCTGTCACTGTAGTCACTGTCGCTGTTATCGCCATAATCACTGTCATTTTCATCATCGCTACTATCTTGAGAATTGCCATATTCATCGTAGCCATCTCTATCGTAACCGTTTTCATCATAGCCATATTCGTCGTAACCATGTTGGTCATAGCCAAGCTCATCATATGATAGTACCTCAGTTGCAGTAGCCGCTTCGACTTCACTATATGCCGCTGCATAGCTATCTTCTTCAGGGTAGCTATCTGCAGCATTATCTACTTCGCCATCTTCTTCAGTCGCGTCAGCCGCTTCTTCGTATTCACTATAATCATCTGTTTCTGTGTTTTTAGAGAGATAAAGCTCAAGCAGTGTTCTAAAAAAACTGCTTGAGCCGGCATCAATACTATCGGCTTTAATATAAGGAACAGAGTGATAATTGGCTTGCGAAACAGCGACATGCTCATTGGCTAAATGTTTTTGAATAGCGCTAAGCAGACGGGTCTTAGCGTGCGTTTCCATATTGGGGTTTTTGCTTTGATCAAATAGCTGTTGATACTGCTCGGCACTAGCATTTAATTGGCTGGTAAAGGCTTGAGATTGCGCTTGATTACGGTTGCTGTCTGCAACACTAAAATCTATGGTCGTGGCAGGTGTTTGACTAGACTGCGACAAACCTGTATTTGTCTGACAGCCCATCAAAATCGTCGTTGCGCTAACGGCGGCAAGCGCATAAACAGCAAGCTTTATAGGATGATGTTTATCGGTAATCGATGATTGTACAACTGATACTTGAGAACGATGCGCTAAGGTGCGTTTTTGAGAAGTAAGCTGCCCCATAAAAATCCCTTTATTTGCTAAAAATAGACGTTTATAAATTTAGTAATTATTCTGTTATTTATAACATAAAAGTTTACAACTGAGGAATAGTACAGACACTTTTTTAGACAAATCTATCAATTTATTAAGATTTTATAATCAATTTTATATTTAAAAAGCAAAAAAAGCGCTATCAAATGAGATAGCGCTTCGCATTACACATCAACCAAGTAGTAAAGTTAGTTACCATAAGCGGATATGTTCTTTATAGTCATCATTAATAATGACCAAGCCTTTTGTAAAATCTATACTTTGGCGACCATTTTTAATCGTTTTATAATTATAGCTTTTACGGTCTGCTAAATTAATTAACTCATAGACCTCATCACCGCCTATATCTACATAACGGCTACTGTCACCATCTGTCCATTTGATGGTCAGTAACGGTAGGTCTTCATTCGAACCAAAGATTTTTTTAGATCTAGAATCCTTTGAAGAATTAATAGTTGAGGTTGTTACCAAGCATTTTTTGCTGGCAATTTTAAGTTTATAAGCACAATTAAAATAACCTGACCCATTCTCAGAAGACATAAACTCTTCGATAGTCGGCGAAGCTTGTACTTGGGCAGCGCTAAATGCAAAAGCTAAGCCTGTCGCTGCTGCTAATAATTTATTCATAATAACCTCCAGAGATTTTGGATAAAGTGAGATTAATAACAAAATTTTATTGTAATACAATTATTAATCTTTTAATTATTTATCTAATTTTAGTAACCATCTATTTTTTGAGGTAAGATATTTGTGTGATTAACCAGTAACAATATTGACCAATAACACTCGCAATCACACCTTACCCTCTTTTTTCACGTAAAAAGGATTTTACGATGCATCAATCAAACTCAAAAATTCATCAGGACGCTCACCGTCATCACTCTCGCAACAAAACAAAAATTAAAGCTGCTATTGTATTTATTAGTAGTACCTTTTTAGTCTCTGTATCTGCTCATGCTCTTGAGCCCACTAAAAGTACCATAAATACGAGTTCGATCAATACCAGCGCCATAAACCTAGCGATTATGAATGACGCTCCAACGGTATTGTCCGAAACCAAACGTATTACTCGATCCAAAAGCAATAGTCTCAAATCCACGACTAGCAATGCCCAAGCTGATCAAGCCATCTATTCTGAAGACGCTATCCATCACCCTGTCTGGGCAAAAAATGGCATGGTCGCTACCCAAGAAGCGCTCGCTTCTGATATCGGACTAAAGATTTTAAAAGATGGCGGTAATGCGGTCGATGCCGCTGTGGCCGTTGGTTTTGCCTTAGCAGTCACTCTGCCGCGCGCTGGCAATATCGGTGGCGGTGGTTTTATGATGGTTTATGATGCTAAGCAAGGCAAAACGGTGGCGCTAGATTATCGCGAAAAAGCCCCTAGTAGCGCCTCGCGCGATATGTATCTTGATAAGGATGGCAATGCGGTTAGCGACTTATCTCAATATCATGGCTTAGCGGTTGGCGTACCGGGTACGGTCGCAGGCTTACTCAAAGCGTTGGAAGATCACGGTACGATGAGCCGCGGCCAAGTCATGGCACCAGCGATTGCATTAGCAGAGAACGGTATTGAAGTCACCGCTGGCTTGTCTGAGTCGCTCACCGCCTTAAGCGATCGTATGCAAAAATGGCCTAGTACTAAAAAGATATTTTTTAAAGCTGACGGCAGCGCTTATCAGCCCGGTGAACGCTTAAAACAGCCGGAGCTTGCTCATTCGCTAAAGCTAATTGCAGCAAAAGGCGCTGATGGATTTTATAAAGGCGAAACCGCCCGTAAATTGGTCAAGGCTGTCAATGAAGCTGGCGGTAATATGAGCTTAGCGGATCTAGCCAATTATGAAGCCATCGCTCGTGAACCTGTGAAAGGTAATTATCGCGGTTATGAGATCGTCTCGATGCCACCACCATCTTCTGGTGGTATACATATCGTACAGATTTTAAATATTTTAGAAGGCTATCCATTAAAAGACTACGGCCAAAACAGCGCACAAACCATTCACTTAATGGCAGAAGCAATGCAATTGGCTTATGCAGATCGTGCTGAGTATTTGGGTGATTCTGACTTTATCGATGTACCTGCCAGCGGCTTAACTTCACAAGCTTATGCCGATAAACTGCGCAGTTTAATCAATCCAAACAAAGCCACGCCAGCAGCAACCATCAAAGCCAATAATCCACTACCCTATGAGAGTGATCAAACCACGCATTTCTCTATCGTTGATAAAGACGGCAACGCAGTCGCCAATACTTATACGCTGAATTTTTCTTATGGTACTGGTCTCGTCGCTGAAGGTACAGGGATATTACTCAATAATGAAATGGACGATTTTTCTGCCAAGCCGGGCGTCCCTAACGGTTATGGATTACTGGGCGGTGAAGCCAATGCGGTAGAAGCAAATAAACGTCCCTTATCTTCTATGAGCCCTACACTGGTATTTAAAGATAGTAAACCTTATATCGTCACTGGTAGCCCAGGTGGTAGCCGCATCATTACCACCGTTACGCAAATCATCTCAAACGTCATCGATCACGATATGAATATCGCTGAGGCCACTCACGCGCCTCGTATTCATGACCAATGGCTACCCGATGAGATTCGAGTTGAAAAAGCATTAAATATCGATACCGTTAAAAAACTTGAATCAATGGGACATACCGTCAGTCCAAAATCAGCCATGGGTTCAACGCAATCAATTATGATGACGCCAAACGGTGTTTACGGTGCATCCGACCCACGTATTGTCGATGCAGCGGTGGTTGGATATTAGGCTAAAGCTTGTCTTATCTAGTCATTAAAAAAAGCCTTCTATCCTTTATAGTGTAGAGGGCTTTTTAATATGATTTTTTATGTAGTTTTTATATTACCCAAATAACTTATCTATGTGTTTCAAAGAGATTAAACCAACCGAATCAGTGGCTGTCTACGCCAAATAATGCTATTATTAACGACCAAATTTAAACCTTAAAAACACAAACTTTAGCGTTTTACTACGCCCTAAAAAAACATAAAGTATTGATAATGAAAAATTTATCATCATACAACTCATTCCTTCTCGATCGCATCAGTAAGAGTCTTCTATGGCATTTGTACACCTTGGCATCCACAGCGAATATTCAATTACCGATTCTATCGTCCGTATTAAGCCGTTGATTAAAGCGGCGGCGGCAGACAATCAAAGCGCGCTTGCCTTGACCGATTTATCCAATCTTTATGCTACGGTAAAGTTTTACCGTGCCTGCTTAGGTGCTGGTATCAAGCCAATCATCGGTAGTGAAGTCATCATGGAGAATGAAGACACGCGCCTAACTCTGCTAGCAATGGATAACGAAGGTTATCAAAACATCACCCGTATTGTATCGCTTGGCTTTACCGAAGGTCGCGCCGACCCTACCAATCATGGCACGCCTGTCATCAAGCGCAGCCATATTTTAGAGCACGCGGCTGGTGTCATCGTCTTATTTACCGAAAAATCTGATGTCGGTCAAGCGTTAGTTGGCTCTATGCCAGAAAAAGCCGATGAGCTGATTACAGAATGGCAAGAACAGTTTGGCGATCGCCTATATTTTGCTATTAAGCGGACCAATCGCTCAGGTGAAGACGCTTTTATTAACGCTGCTATTCATGCCGGTGCTAAACACAATATACCTATTATTGCCCATAACGACGTACGGTTTTTAGAGCAAGATGATTTTGATGCTCATGAAGCGCGGGTTTGTATTGCTGGCTCCTACGTACTTGCAGACCAAAATCGTCCGCAAACTTATTCCGATGCGCAATATCTTAAAACTCAAGCACAAATGCAGCAGTTGTTTGCCGATATTCCACAGGTTGTCGATAATACTTTGCGCTTAGCAACGCGCTGTAATGTGACTTTGACACTTGGTATAAACGTGCTGCCAGAGTTTCCAGTACCTGAAGGTGAAACCACCGAGTCTTTCTTTCGCTTAGAATCGCAGCGCGGACTTGAACATCGTTTAGAAAAGCTATTTCCTATGGAAGCACGTAGTGATAACTGGAGCGATATTCGCCAAAGATATGATGAACGTCTAGAGTATGAGCTAAAGATTATCCTATCAATGGGCTTCCCCGGTTACTTCTTAATCGTCATGGACTTTATTCGCTGGGCTAAAGCCAATGGCGTGCCTGTTGGACCGGGTCGTGGTTCAGGTGCTGGTTCGCTAGTTGCTTATGCGCTAAATATTACTGATCTTGACCCTATCCATTACGACTTATTATTTGAGCGCTTCTTAAACCCTGAGCGCGTATCCATGCCCGATTTCGATATTGACTTTTGTATTGAAGGACGTGATCGTGTGATTGATTATGTGGCTCAAACTTACGGCCGAGAAGCGGTATCGCAAATCATTACCTTTGGTACTATGGCCGCAAAAGCTGTGGTACGTGACGTCGCGCGCGCGCAAAGTAAATCGTACTTTCTTGCCAGTAAAATGTCCAAACTGATACCTAAGACACCCGGTATTACGCTCAGTCAAGCGCTTGAACAAGAGCCGCAGTTAAAAGACTTAATCTCCAATCCTGATAATATGGATTATGAAGATGCCACTGAAGTGTGGGAGATGGCCATTAAGCTTGAAGGCATTTGCCGAAACGTTGGTAAGCATGCTGGTGGTGTATTGATTGCCCCGCATAAAATCACCGATTTTAGTGCCATTTATTGTGATGATGAAGGACACCGTGTCAGTCAATTTGATAAAGATGACGTTGAAGCAGTTGGTCTGGTAAAGTTTGACTTTTTGGGTCTGCGTAACTTAACGGTCATTAGTGCCGCCGTTGAAAACATCAATAAGCGCCGTGCTAAAGAGAACAAAGAGGCGTTGGTATTAGAAGACTTACCATTAGATGACGCTAAAGCTTATAAGCTCTTGCAAGATGCCAAAACCACTGCCGTCTTTCAGTTAGAAAGTATGGGCATGAAAAAGTATCTTGCCAAGTTGCAACCGACTAACATCGAAGACGTTATCGCTATGTGCGCGCTGTATCGTCCAGGTCCGCTCGATGCGGGTATGGTAGAGATGTATATCGACCGTAAGCACGGTCGCGAAGAAGTCATTTATGACCATCCCAATCTTGAGCCAATTTTAGAAAACACCAACGGCGTTATCGTCTATCAAGAACAAGTGATGCAAATCTCGCAGGTAATGGCTGGCTATAGCTTAGGTGGTGCTGATATGCTCCGCCGCGCTATGGGTAAGAAAAAGCCTGAAGAGATGGCTAAGCAGCGCGATATCTTTATTACAGGTGCAACCTCACAAGGTATCGATGAAGCCACCTCGGGCGGCGTGTTTGACCTGATGGAAAAATTCGCCGGTTACGGCTTTAACCGCTCGCATTCAGCCGCTTATGGTGTGCTGGCTTATCAGACGGCCTATTTAAAACAATACTACCCTGCTGAGTTTATGGCAGCAGTACTGACTTCGGATATGAACAACACCGATAACGTGGTGTTCTTTATCAATGATTGCCGTGAAAACTTCGATTTAACCGTGGTTAATCCGTCTGTTAACCGTAGTGAATGGCATTTTGTCGCTGATACCGCGACCAATATCATTTACGGCTTGGGTGCGATTAAAGGCGTTGGTGAAGGTGCGGTTGAATCTATTGTAGAAGCGCGCCGCCGCGATGGCTATTTCAAAGATTTATATGACTTTTGTCGCCGTGTCGATATCAAAAAAGTCAATAAGCGCACCCTTGAGGCATTAGTAAGTGCTGGCTGTTTTGATGACTTCGCCGCCACTTTACGACCTGACTTGCCAGCCGACGAAGCTTACGAGATTCGTGGTGCATTAATGAGTCAATTGCCAAGCGCAGTACAAGCCGCTGAGCAAGACCGTCAAAACCGCGAGATCGGCATGATGGATTTGTTTGGTGAGATGGACGGTATCGTCGCTGCGCCGCCGTTGGTGATGACTCCAGAGCTGATTTGGGGTGATAAGCATCGCTTAAAAGCTGAAAAGAATACCTTGGGGTTATACCTGACCGGACACCCAATTAATGAGTATTTAGATGAGCTAAAACGTTATACCTCAGGCGCACGTCTCGATAAGTTAGCTGATACCGGCTACAACGGCAGCTGTTATTTTGCCGGCTTGATTATCGATATCGCCAACTTCGGTAATCGTAACGTTATTATCTTGGATGACGGTACGTCAAGATTAGAAGTCAGCTGCTATGCTGAGCGCTTTAACCGTGTCAAAGAGCAATTAAAAGTCGATGAAGTCGTCATTATTAAAGGCAGTATTCGTGAGCGTGATGGACGCCTATTTGCGCGCCTTGATAATGCCATGAGTATGGTTGATGCACGCCTAAGATGGCTGAAGAAAATCAGCATTAAAGTCCATGGTAGCGATATTACCCTGTTGACACGCCTGCAACCGTTACTCAAGTCTGCACAAGCCAGCATTATTCCTGCACCAAAACTGTCTTATGATAACGATCAGGACGAGCAAGGTAGCCATATTAACAACAGTAACAATGGTGCTTACGATCCTGCTATGGGTGGCAGCTTATATGATGAAGATGGTAACGATTTATTGGCTCTTGAAAACGATATGAATCAAGATTCTATTTATCAAAACAGTGCTAATCAAAGCGTTTCTGAACAAAGCTATGCCAATCATGCTCTTAGCAATACAGACGCTTCGATCAATGATAACTGTCTGCCGCTTGGACTCAGTATTTATGAAGAATATGGCATTGCCAATGTAGGGTTGTCGGAGCATTGGCGCGTCTATCCGAGCGATGATAATTTACAGCAGCTAAAAAGTATGATTAGTGAAAACAACTTACACTTTCATTACAGCTAACGTTTTCCGTACATTTAGCAGGTTCATTCGTATTAAAAAATTCATTATAGTTAACTTTCCTGCTTCAACTTTATTCTATTGGACACATAACCATGGCTGAGATTATCAATAACAATACAACCGCCAAGATTGATGATGAGATTATCAATAACGAGCAGTTTGAAGACATGCGCGACTTATTAGAAGAAGACTTTGCTGATTTAATACAAGTCTATTTTACTGACTGTCAGCACCGCATCACACAACTAAGAACCGCTCAACAAGAAGAAGATAACGCTAATGGCTTTGAGCTTGCTCATGCATTAAAAGGTGCCAGTGCCAACTTAGGCACGACACAATTGGTGAGCCTTAGCAGTCAATTACAAGAGCGATGCCGCGAGCAGCGTATCAGCGAACAAGCTCCGCTTATCGAAAATATTGCCATTGCATTAGACAATGCTGAACAAGAAATCAACCAGCGCTTGGGGCAACAATGAGTAACGACGTGTCATCATTTTTAGCATCACCGGCAGCGTCAACGCTAAGTCAGACAGCGAACGATTATTTGTCTTGTTTACAAGTGGTCATGGTTAATACTACCCTGCCCGCCAATATTGGCTCAGCAGCAAGAGCGATGCACACTATGGGCTTGTCACGATTGACAGTCGTTAATCCCAAACTACCAATTGATGAAACCAGTATCTCTCATGCCGCAGGTGGTAGTGATTTATTGTCATCCGCAATCATAGCACCGACGCTAGAGTCTGCTATCGAAAATTGTCAGTTGGTATTTGCTGCCAGTAGTCGCAGTCGTCATTTACCGCGCCCTGTGGTAACGCCTACGCAAGCGGCCAAAATCATGCTAGATTTTATGGATAAACAGGCGGCTCTCGATACTACTAAGAGTACTACTGATAATCAAACCGCTCACACTACTAACCAACCAAATATCGCTATCTTATTCGGCCGTGAAGACCGTGGTTTGACCAATGAAGAATTGGCATATGCAGATTATCATATTCAAATAGATGCCAATCCTGCTTATCCAGTGCTCAATGTCGCCTCAGCTGTACAAGTGATTGCCAGCTTTATTTTTGCTTACGCGCAAACGCACATCAACGCTGATACTGATACTGATAAATTAGGCACAACTGACAGTTTAGAAATGTCAGAACAACCAATGCTGAATACTTACGTACGCCAACAATGGGATGAGCCTGCTATTACTCAACAGCAGCTACAGCAACTTACTGAGCGTACTACCGCTTTGATGGTTCAGCGTGGTCTGGCAGATAGCGAACATTTAAAATCACTGCCATCACGCTTATCTAGACTCGGCTCACGTATCCAACTTGATCAAAAAGAGTATCAGCTGTTAAGTGCGTTGATTGCCAAACTTGCAAAAGACTAATACTTAGATACAAGTCGTGGTACGTCGGTTTTTTACCCTAGACTGCGGCTGATATACTGCCGAAAACCACGCACATTATTTGATTACTATTATTTTTTATGAGTCGAACAGCAGCAACTAATTATAATTAGCAGTTGCCCTGAATTTAATGATAACCAGCATTTAATACTAAAAAGGAATTTATTATGAATTGGACCGTTTATTTATCTGGAGAAATACACAGCGACTGGCGTCAGAAAATCATGCAAGGTGCTACAGAACATGGTCTTGACATTAAGTTCACATCAGCCGTGACTGAGCACGAAGCCAGCGATGCGGCAGGTGACGTGTTAGGTAAAAATGACAATGGATTCTGGCGCGATCATCAGTCCTCAAAGGTTAATGCAATTCGCACTAAAAATATGATCCAAAAATGTGACATTGCTATCATTCGGTTTGGTGATAAATACAAGCAGTGGAACGCTGCATTTGACGCGGGATATTGCGCCGCTTTGGGTAAGCCGTATATCACCCTGCATGCTGAGGATATTATCCATCCGTTAAAAGAAGTGGATGCGGCGGCAATGGCATGGGCGCAAACGCCTGAGCAGGTTGTAGAGCTGCTAAAATATATTACTAACGATAGCTAAATTAGAAACGAGCGCCTATAGATACAAAAGCTAATGATTGGCTTTTATATCTATAGGCAATCTGTTTTTATTTATAGCCCATTGCTATGTTTTATGATGCAAAGCTGCTATAACTAAAGAGATTGTAATAAAAAATACGATAGGATGATTTATGTCATTGCCAACCAATTTTTTCAAATCGCTTGCGCGCATCAAAAAAGATTTAAAAGAAGATATCGATGCGGTATTTACTCGCGATCCTGCTGCGCGTAATAGCTTAGAAGTTATCTTGACCTATCCTGGTATCCACGCCCTTATTTTACATCGCGGTGCCCATTGTCTTTGGCAAAATGAGCAAAAACTGGCTGCCCGCGTTATCTCTTATGGCTCGCGTATCATCACTGGCATTGAGATTCATCCTGCTGCCAAAATCGGCAGACGCTTTTTTATTGATCATGGTGTTGGCGTCGTCATTGGTGAGACCGCCGAGATTGGTAATGATGTCACCTTGTATCACGGTGTGACTCTTGGCGGCGTCTCACAAAATAACGGCAAGCGCCACCCAACATTAGAAGATGGCGTAACGGTAGGTGCGGGTGCAAAAGTATTAGGGCCATTTACTGTTGGTAAAAACGCCAAGATTGGCTCAAATGCGGTCGTTGTCAAACCTGTGCCAGCAGGCGCAACCATGGTCGGCAGTGCAGCGCGCATGATATCCGATCATCACGACGAAAAAGGCAATCCTATTGTAAAAAAAGTCGATGACGCCAAGCAACAAGAAAGCGTCATAAAAGCAGCCGCTACAATCAATAATACAGAGCAAAGCAATAGCTCTAAAGATGAGCCAGAGACAAGCACACAGAGCTCAGCACGTGACACCGCTTTTCAGGCTTATGGTATCGACCCCTATTCACAAGACCCAGTCGCTGAAGCTTTTGCTAAAATGCTCGAGCATATTCAGCAGTCAGAAAACCGTTTGGATCAACTGCAGGCAGCAATGTGTAAAATCGATCCTGATTTTTGCAAAAAGGAATACGATAAATTATGCTTAGAGGATTTGGATGTGATTGGACAAAAAGATATGCATGATGCAGGCGCTGAGTTAAAGTAGAACTAGATTTTAGTTGCTGAGTAGTATACGCAATCCTAAAAGCATTAAGGTCTCAAACTAAAAACCCGAAGCCAATGGTTATAAATGGCTTCGGGTTTTTTGATAATAGAAACAGGAAACCCTCTTTATCAGTTTATTTTTTCTTCAACCCATTCTTTCAATACTACCGCTTGATTGTGCTCTTCGTCTTTTGCACCATAAATAAAGGTAACATTGTGCTTATTAAGCTGGTATTTCACTTTGTCTAGAAACTCATCTTTAAGATCATTATCTTCTAATTCTTTTTTATAGGATTGTTTAAAGTCACTAAACTTGTCCTCATTATGATCAAAGGATTTCCTCAGTTTATCTGAGGGTGCAATATCTTTTGGCCACCAGCTATAACTTAGGTTCTCTTTTTTTATGCCTCTCGGCCATAAACGGTCTACTAATATACAGTATCCATCATCCTTTCCCTTTTCTGTATACGCTCTTCGGATTTTAATTTTTGACATGACTATAGAATCCTTTTAGCCTTAAAAATTAATATTATATTTGAATGACTCACTTACTGAACCGTCCTGTCCATAGCATGAATGATGATACCCTAGACAGTCTGCTTAAAACGATGAATTGGGTTGCTTTAAGAACGCTACTTCTTCGACAGTTGAAGTCCGCCCCAAAATTTCATTCCGGTGTGGGTAACGACCAAAGCGATCAACGATGACTTTATGTTTGATCTCAGACTCGTATATTTCTTCATTAGTAAATTTCTTAAATAACAGCTCAGCTTGTTGGTGAATTAACTTTGATTCGCTATGCATATAAGGCATCAAAATAAACTTGCGCTCATCCACACTCTTTAGTTCTTGTAGTATGCCAGCTGCTACCGCTTCTTGAGCTAAGGCCAATGCCATAGGGTCTTGAGAAAAAGCGTTTGGCGTATTGCGGTAAATATTGCGTGAAAATTGGTCTAATATAATGATTTCAGCTAATCGTCCCTGAACGCTGCTACGCCAAGCATAAAACTCTGCGGCGGCAGCTTGCGTAAGAATATCGATAAAGTGTTCTCTAAGCAATTGATCTAAGCCTAAATCCTTCTCGAAAAATTTTTGGCTACCCACCTCTTTAAAACAAAAATTCAATACTCTGTTGTACATAAACAGCACCTTTCAAAGCTTTAGAAGCGGTGATATACGGGCTAAGCGTTTGCCTAACTTATTTCCTAACAATCAGTTCCACTTCCTGCTATCAATTCCTCTATCCCCGCACTCTCATGCGCTTTAAATGGATAACGATCCGCCATCATTATCCATTCAGACATATTTTCATTGCTTAGGCTATTTTTATTATTAGATAGCTTTATCAGTAAAATATCAATATCCATCGTCACTTGTTTGATAGCTGTTTGCGTTTCTATCAAACGCTGTCTCTCACAATCACTCTCAAATTGTTTAAAGGTTTGTTGCAGCTGCTCAAGTGCCACTGGCGAGGTCAAGGACAGGTAAATACATTGATTGGTATAGTTAGGTTTTGGCAGCTCGACGGTTGAGGTAAAGTCAGGATTTTTAAAAGCCGTCGATAGCTTTATCTTCCCTAGCGCAGCTAGACTTTCTCGGACACGCGGTAAGTGCTTTTCAGCCTGATAGTTACTACCCAATGCTAATAATACTGCCGTCACTGATTGCTGTTGCAACCGCTCAGGAGCAATTATTTTTAACGTTTTCAGATTCATAGTGAATGAACCTTTATGCATCATTAGGCTTGTTTTCAGCAGTTTTAGCATAGCGAGTAATTTGTACGCCAACTGCATCAGCCTGTTTAATAGCGGTAGGCTTAGCAACGCTCAAAGTCAATTTATGACAAGAATAGTTCGCAAGCAGTCTATCTGCAATTTGCCCAGCCAAATGCTCAAGCAGCTCCGCTTTGATTTCTTGACACCATGCGCTCACATCATCGCAGACAGCTTTATAATTAAGCGCGTCATTTACATCATCGGACGCAGCAGCTTTACTAATATCTGTTTCAAGCGCGATATCAATCAATATTGGCTGGGTTATTGCGCGCTCCCAATCGTAAACGCCAATCACTGCCTCTACTTTTAGACCTTTTACAAATACCACATCAGACTCTGTGTGCAACATCATTTTATCCTTATCGACTACGTTTTTTATAATTAGACTTTAAACTTAATGATTCTGTAAATTTTCATCATACATGCGAGCGGCTTTTAGCTGTTTGCTAGGACGATGACGCCACAAGTCAATACTGAATAATAACAGACCAAACCAAATTAAACCAAATACTGCTAAGCGGTGTAAGTCAAAGGGCTCTTTATAATAAAATACAGCTAAGAAGAAAATAAAGGTCGGCGTTAAATAGTTCATAAAACTAAGAATACTATAAGCGACCTGCTTGGTGGATTTATTAAATAGCAATAACGGTATCAAAGTGATCGGACCTGCTAGCATCAGTAGCCAAATATTTGGGGTAAACCAAAAGCTAAGCTGGCTACTCACCACATCCGCCTGCCAAAACCACCAGATACAAATGGGTACCAGCATCGCAGTCTCGACAAACATCGCATCAACAGCGGTCAACGGTGTTTGGCGCTGAATAGTGCCATAAGTACTAAAACTAAACGCTAATATCAAAGATATCCACGGCAAGCTACCAATCATAAGCACTTGAATAACGACAGATAATAGAGCGAAGCCAATTGCTACCCATTGTAGGGTACGCAAACGCTCTTTAAATAAAATCATCGATAACGCCACGCCTACTAGTGGCCCGATAAAATAACCTAAACTGGCCTCAAGGATACGATCGTCATTCACTGCCCAAACGTAGGTCAGCCAGTTAATGGCGATAATAATACCGGATACAAAGGTGATTGCTATCCACTTTGGATTTTGTTTAAGCGTATCAATCCATTGCCAGCGCTTACTAACAACAAGCACGACAAGCAGGCATAAAAATGTCCAGATGATACGATGACCGATAATTTCGGTCGCGTCATAGGCCGATAGTTGCTTAAAATATAATGGAAATATACCCCAAATAGAAAAAGCGATCAGCGCAGTAATAATGCCACGTCTGGTCGTTTTGATAGGAGCTACTGATTTTTTGACGACATTTTGGGTAGTCATGAGACGAAACAACTATTTTAGAGCAAAGCGCGCCCTCACCTGATTTTAATTATTCATGTCAATTGATATTAATTCATAGGCAAGAACGCAGGGTTACTACGGTAGGATACAAGGTAAAAAGCAATGTGTTCATGCCTGTATTTGCATGAACACATTGCTAACGACAACAACAGTTTTTAAATAAGTTTTATATAACGGTTAACAAGCAATCTTATTAACTTTGGAAACCAATGTAGTTAAGAATCAAGTTAATACTCGATTGTGAACTAAGGAGCGCTATTATTGACTTCAATAGACATACCGATTTGAGTGGCAAGCTCAGCAAAACCTGGGAAGCTGGTATTGACCGTTTCGACACCTTCAATGGTAATCTGCTGAGAAGCACGCAAGCTGGCAACCGCAAAACTCATCGCAATACGGTGATCATGGTGTGAAACGATATGACCGCCACCAAAGACAGGCTGACTGTTATCTACCTCATCATTTTGGGCTTGAGTACCCTTGCCTTCAATACCTTTACCTTCAATGATTAGACCATCATCGGTAACCCTACAATCAACACCAAGCGTTTGTAACCCTTCTGCCATGACCGCAATACGGTCTGACTCTTTAACACGCAGCTCTTTTGCACCCGTTAAAACAGTGCGACCTTGCGCACAGCTAGCCGCAATAAACAATACTGGAAACTCATCAATCGCTAAAGGTACTAACGCTTCAGGTATCTCAATGCCAACCAAATTTGAGCTGCGAATCGTGATATCAGCAACAGGCTCACCACCAACATGGGTTTCATTACTTAAGCTGATATCAGCATTCATCAACTTTAAGATATCAATAATACCCGTACGTGTCGGATTAATACCAACTTGCGTTAACGTCAACTCGCTATCTTGGCTGATCGCGGCTGCCACCATAAAGAACGCCGCTGAGGAGATATCGGCAGGTACAGCGATATCACCGCCTGTTAATGTACCGCCACCTTCAACACTGATGCGATTGTCATCGACAGTTACTGGATAGCCAAAAGCCGATAACATGCGCTCGGTATGGTCGCGGCTGACTTCAGGTTGGACAACCGTCGTGGTTCCCTCTGCCCAAAGACCTGCGAGCAATAAGCACGACTTAACCTGTGCCGACGCTACCGGCATATCATACTCAAAACCTTGTAATGGCTTACCTACATTCGTACGACCAGTAATACTTAAAGGTGCTGTGCCCTGTTGACCAGTACTTTGAATAACCGCGCCCATTTCGCGTAACGGTGCTGCCACGCGCTCCATCGGACGTTTATTAAGACTGGTATCACCCGTTAATACGCTATCAAATGCTTGAGCGGCTAAGATACCTGCCAATAGGCGCATACTGGTGCCAGAATTACCCATATACAATGGCGTCTTGCTGGGTTTTAGACCGTTCATGCCCACGCCGTGAATGGTCAGTTTACCGTTATCAGGTCCTTCAATAGTCACCCCCATATCACGAAAAGCTTGCAAGGTTGCTAACGCATCTTCCCCTTCCAAAAATCCAGTGACATGAGTCACGCCTGTTGCAAGACTGCCAAGCATAATACTACGGTGAGAGATTGATTTGTCACCCGGAATAGAGATAGTGCCGACCACGGTGTTGCTTGGTGAAATATTATAAGAAGCTGACATAGCAGAGGTATCCGTATAAGGAGTGCTGGCTAACATATGGCCAAAATGTCGCCGTGCGGCTTGCGCGCGGCCCAAAAGTCCCATCAGGGCGGTTGAATCTTTATCAATGATAAGCTGGCGCATCGTTTGTAAGTAGACGCTGTACTCATCGAGAGCGCTGACAATTGCGCCTTGATTGGCAAAAAATATATCGTGCCACATCTTCGGGTCACTGGCGGCAATACGGCTAAAGTCTCGAAAGCCACCAGCAGCATAACGAAACATATCTAAATTGTCATCGTGACTGGCCAATTGCTCAACGAGATTAAAGGCGAGTAGATGTGGTAAATGACTGGTATGTGCCAATATCGAATCATGATGCTCAGCTGCCATCGGCATGACGGTGGCACCCACTGCTTCCCATAACTGGCGTAACTTATTAATGGCTACATTACTGGTCGTTGGGAGTTCACAGATAATGACGCTATGATTGGCAAATAAATTGGCGCGGCGAGCATGATACCCTGAATTTTCAGCACCGGCAATCGGATGCGCAGGTACTAGCCCTATAGGCAATGTTTCGAATACGTTCTTAGCGGCTTCAATGATATTGACCTTGGTGCTACAAACATCGGTAATAATACAATCAGTGGCAATTTGACCATTATCCATTGCCGTTTTGATATCAGCAAATACTGCTTGTGCCGCTTGTACCGGCACGGCAATAACGATTAAATCACTGCCGGATACAATATCACCAAGTACAGCGCTGCCCGCATCTAGTAAGCCTTGCGCAATCGCTTCTTCTATACTTGTCAGATGCCTATCGACTGCCACTAAACGTTCACTCAAACCATTATCTTTAATAGCTTGCGCAAGACTGGCACCAATCAATCCCAAACCTATCACACAAACTTGATTGAATAATGGCGGTAAAGTAGATGGATTTGGTGTAACTGCTGTTTGATAACTTGCCGTCTGATTTATTTTTTGCATATTATTTTAATTATCTTTCACTTAAAAAGTATTAACTTAACAATTTTGAGTTTGACAGCATTAAGCCTAATCATCAATCAATCTTAATCATCAGTCAATATAGAACGCAGCGTATCAATAAGGCGTGTATTGTCTTCTGCGACCCCAACGGTAATCCTTAACCAGTTAGGTAAGCCATAAGCATCCAGCGGACGCACTATAACGCCTTGCTCTAATAACGATTGGTAAATCACAGCAGCCGTTACGTCCTCCATCTCAACTTCTATTTCTACCATAACAAAGTTGGCATGTGATTTAATGAAGCCCAAGCCTAACGCATCAAACTGTTTCTCTAACCAGCGCATTTGCCCTTGGTTAGTTGACCTAACTTTTTCAATAAAATCTTGATCAGCAAGTGCGGCAGCGGCAGCGGCTAGAGCCACTCTGCTGACGTTAAATGGCTGACGAATTCGATTGAGCAACTCTGCTACTGGAACTGAGCTTAGCGCATAACCAACACGCAGACCGGCGAGTCCATAGGCTTTAGAAAAGGTGCGGACGATGACTACATTGTCAAATTCATCTAACAGCGCCCGATTATTACTCTCAGGACTATATTCGATATAAGCTTCATCCAATACTACCAATACTGAGCTTGGTATACTAACCATAAATTCATGCAGCTCTTTATGTTCAAGCTGCGTACCGGTTGGGTTATTAGGATTGGCGATAAACACTATCTTAGCATCAGGATTATCATGAACCGCTTGGCTCATGGCTTTTAGGTCATGACCAAACCGATTAGCAGCTACCTCAATGCCCATAGCACCTTGCATTTTAGCCAACATCGGATAAATGATAAAGGCATACTGGCTATAAACAATCGCATCATCAACACCGGCAAAACTACGCGCCAAGATATCAAGCAAATCATTAGAACCATTACCTAAGGTGATTTGATTAACATTAACATCGTTAAAATCAGCCAATGCTTGCTTCAGATAATAGCCATTGCCGTCAGGATAACGTGCCAGCTGACCCAACTGCTCAGTAATCGCTAGCGTGACTTGCGGTGAGCAGCCTATCGGGTTCTCATTACTGGCAAGCCTTACCACATCTGAGACGCCATACTCACGCGTCAACTCTTCAACCGGCTTTCCTGTTTGATAAGGTGCCAACTCTAAAATACTGTCATAGGCAGGCACTAGCGGTGATAAATTGGACTCTGTCGATTGGGTAGACTGCATGGTTTATCCTTAGATGTGATAACGCATCTATTATTGGCGAAGACGCTTGACTGAGTAATGACCGCTGCTTGTTATCTTGTTATCGCTATAATACGGCTTTTGGATAAGAACCTAGTATACGTAAGTCTTTGACCAATGGGCGGATATCAGCGATCGCAGCACTAACATTTGGGTCTTGAATATGCCCATCCATATCGATAAAGAAGACGTAAGCCCACTTATTAGGACGCTCTGGACGCGTTTCAATACTGGTCATAGATACGCCATGATACGATAATGGTTTTAAGATTTCGATAAGCGCACCGGCTTTGTCATGAGCTGAGACCATAATCGAGGTTTTATCTTGGCCTGATGGCGCGACCGCTTCGTGACCAATGATTAAGAATCGCGTGGTATTGCTTGGATTGTCTTCAATATTTGAGTAAAGCTTGTGTAAATCATATTCTGCAGCAGCCACATCTCCAGCTATCGCCGCCGAATGCCACTCGTTTTTCAAGCGACGCGCTGCTTCACCGTTGCTGGATACGGCAACACGCTCAACATTAGGAAAGTTCACATCGAGCCAATGACGACATTGTGCTAATGACTGCTGATGCGAATAAATACGGCTTAGACCATCGATTTTAGTATGTTCGGCGACCAAGAAATTTTGATGGATCGGCAGCTCAACTTCGCCGATAATTTTTAGCGTCGAAGATAAAAAGCCATCTAAAGTGTGATTGACCACGCCTTCTGATGAGTTTTCAACTGGCACCACACCATACATAGCTGTGCCCGCTTCCACTTCACGGAATACATCGGTAATGGTCGTCATTGGTACGGTATCGGCAGCTTTACCAAAGTGTTTTAATGCAGCGGCATGAGTAAAGGTACCGACTGGACCCAAGAAAGCAATACGTTGCGGCGCTTCTAAATCAAGGCATACCGACATGATCTCACGGAACAGGCGCGCCATTTTTTCATCGGCGATTGGTCCGGTATTGCGAGCCATCACAGCTTTTAGCACTTGCGCTTCACGCTCAGGGCGATAAAAGATGGGATTGCTATTATCGGCAGTCGGGTTGTTGGCAATGTGGTTTTTCTTTACCGCTGCCACTTGCTGAGCCAGCTTGGCACGGTTATTAATCAGTGTCTGAATTTCGCAGTCTACTGCATCAATATTTTGGCGAATATTGTCCAAAAACTCTTTTTCGTTTGCGGTATCGCTAGCGCCTACGCTGGTTTGATTTAGATTGTCCACGTTTTGCTCTGGTGACTGCTCACTCATTACCGCCCATCCTTTTTTTAGATTTCATCACTGTTAAGTATGACTATTTTTTGAAAACTACTGTATTAATATTTAATATTTGATTTAAAAAAACACTTAAATACTTTTGATATTTAATACTAGATATTTAGTACTAAGTGACATTTAACGTATCATCATTGGGTTTTTTAGGAAACCTCTTTTAAAAAGCTTCTTTTAGAAAACACTTCAATGATACAGTCACGTCATTAACTATTATATAGTCGATTCACTTTAAACAGAATACAGTATTGCTGGTATGAATTTTTTGAAGCCTCTGTCTGGCGAAGCGCACAGCAAGCGAGAAAAATTTATACCAGCAGAGTGTTGTGATAACCATATATTAATTAGTAAATGCCTAGCTAGACAGCTGACCGGCTCTACTATAGCAAAAACTACGGACAGTGCCCATTCGTAAATGAGTGTAAACCTGCAAATTGCTATAAATCTTAGCACAGTTATATAATATAAGGGCTAAGCACATTCAAACTATCAGGTAACATACGTTCAAATCTATGTTACAGTTTAATGGTACTCATAAGTTTATGTACTAGTACAACCATTAATAAGAAAATAACACCGTTAATTGACTATACCAAGGATATCTGATGAGCGCATTACAACAGCTTCGCACCATGACCACCATTGTCGCTGATACCGGCGACCTTGCCGCCATTGCTCGCCTAAAACCTATCGATGCCACCACCAATCCTAGCCTAATAACCAAAGCACTTATTAATCCTGATAATGAAGCGATGCTCTCAGAAGCCATGAGTCGCCATCGAGATGACATCGATGCCGTGATTGATGAGCTGACCATTCAGATTGGTTGCGATATTCTAGCCTTGATTGAAGGTCGCGTCTCAACGGAAGTCGATGCACGTTTGTCTTATGACACACAAGCGACGATTGATAAAGCTTTGGAGTTTATGGAAGCTTATCAAAAAGCCGGTATCGATTCAGAGCGCGTCCTGATTAAGATGGCAGCGACGTGGCAAGGCATTGAAGCGGCACGTTATCTGGAAACTCAGAATATTCACTGTAATTTGACATTGTTATTCGGTCAGCATCAAGCTATCGCCTGTGCTGATGCAGGCGTAACCTTGATTTCACCTTTTGTTGGACGTATTTTAGATTGGCAAAAACGCCAGCAAAACCGTCAAAATGTGCCGGCTTCTGATGATATGGGTGTGCAATCTGTTAAACTTATTTATCAATACTACAAACAGCATGGTTACAACACTCAAGTGATGGGCGCAAGCTTTCGTTCGACTGAGCAGATACTAGCATTAGCAGGTTGCGATTTATTGACCATAGCACCAAACCTCATCGACGAGCTGGCAGCAATGGATGTCGAGGTGACGCGTCAACTATCGCCAAGTATGTCAATGGATTTGGCAGATATGACTCGAGTGAGCTTGACCTCGGAAGAATTCAGTACAGCCTATCAGCAAGATACAGTTACTCAAGACTTATTACCAAAGGGTATTGATGGCTTTATTGGTGCGCGTGATGAGCTGGCGGCGATGTTAGCGACTATGCGTGACTAGACTTAATAAATCAAGTGTTGATCTGAGCGCATAACTAGCTTGAGCGTTAATCAATATAAGCGATAATTAATATCGACGATTTTCTATCAGTGTGAGTAGCAGGAAATAAAAGAAATTTGCCTGCTATTATTAATTTGGCTATTATGAGCGTCTTTAAATTACACAAGCAAGGCTGAATTATGAAACGGCTAGCAGTGATATTAGCAGGTAGTACGCTTGCGCTTAGTGCTCATGCAGTAAACTGGTCAAAAGTATCAGAAAGTCAGACTGGATCTACTTTTAGCTTAGATTTGGACTCTATTGAAAGCTCCGATATTAATATCATCGATGAAAAAAGTGTCGAAAATATCACCGTATCTATTCGTAGAACGTATCCTACACAAAAAAGTGTTACTAAAAACATAGCTAAAGGCGTAACGAAAGAAAGTAAAGAAGCGGATATTCATCATAGCGATCAGCAATGGCTCATCTCTTGTAAAGACGCCAGCTACTATAGGCGCGCTTACGTTAACTATGCCGCTGATGACAAGGTTATAAAATCTTGGCAATCAGAACAGCCAATACTGACCACCAAAGACTTCAAAGTCACTACGCCAAAAACGATTAGTCGTCTGCTAGTAGAACAGTCTTGTAAAAATTACGAGCAAGCTAAGTAAACGGTTTAAAATTAACTGACATAAAAAAGCGCGCTGAATGAGTTCAGTGCGCTTTTTCTTATACTGTAAAACTCACTTTATACACTCAGCTTTCTAAGCCTTTAATACCGTATAAACCGGCACTGGAAATTCACCGTGTAAAGCGACCAAATCCAGTAATACCAAAGCACCCACTACTGTATGCCCGGCTGACTTACACAACTCATAAGCGGTGGTAAGCGTGCCGCCAGTAGCTAATATATCATCGACCAATAAGACGCGCTCAGGTGGCAGATTGTTTTGCATCTCAAGCGTGTCTTTACCGTACTCGAGGGCATAAGCTTTATTAGCGACCGGTGGTGGCAGCTTACCGGGTTTACGTAGCAAAATCATACCTTTACCCAATCGACCCGCCAGCAAACTTGCAAACACAAACCCACGCGCTTCAACCGCACCCAAACAATCTACCTCGTCCATTACGCCTTCAGGCAGTGCAGTAAGCAGCGCATCAATCACTTCATTAATATGACTGCGCAGTAACGGTGTAATATCATAAAAATCAATGCCGACTTTCGGGAAGTCTGCTACTGTGCGAATGATTTGCCAAAATGGATGATCGATATTGAGTGTATTAGATGACTCGGTTGCGGTATTAGCTGATGTAACGGCGGTGTTAGCGCTCATAATAACCCTTAGCTTGTATGACTTAGATGGTGATATAACAATGATCAACGACGTATGAATTTGTAAAATTAGCGGCGGCAATTATATCATAAGCGGCTTTAATATTGCGCTGAGATGGGCAAAAACACCACTGCTTAAGTAAATAAAATCAGGCATAGTGACTTGATAAATGCTGATTAATCTCAATATACAAGTGTAAACTTAACTATGAAAATGACGGTTATATGCTAAACTACTTGCGTTTTTACGGTCTACATATTGACGGTAATCATTCTTGATGTGTAGTTAATATCAACTTAAAAATGTACGGTAACACTGGTAATAATCGATAGGACTATTTATGAAACGTTATGAATGTATTGTCTGCGGCTGGATATATGACGAAGAACTCGGCTGTCCTGAAGAAGGTATTGCACCGGGCACAAAATGGGAAGATATCCCTGATGATTGGACATGCCCAGAATGCGGCGTTGGCAAGCTTGATTTTGAGATGCTTGAATTTTAAGCCAACGACCTTTTAAATAGGACAGTTCATGACAGAATCAAACGACATCAACAATAGCGCTAACTTGCCTGAAACGTCAGGGAAAAGTCTAGGCAGCTACCCTACTCCTGAATGGCAACAATTTGGCGAACACCAATGGCGCGCCTCAGATCTTAGCGAGCATCTTCATCAAGCAATGATAGATATTGGTGATGGCATCGAGCTGTGCGTTGAGGCTGGTGGTAACCCTAATAACCCACCATTACTGATGATTATGGGACTTGGCTCGCAAATGATATTTTGGCCAAACAACTTCATTAAGCGCCTTATTGATGCCGGTTTTTTTGTGATTCGTTTTGACAATCGTGATATTGGTTTGTCCTCTAAGGTACAGATTGACGGTCTACCCCGTATCAGTCAGCTAAAAATGATGATGCGTCTGCAAACTGGGTTATCTAATAAGGGTACACAAGTTGCTTATAATTTAACCGATATGGCAGAAGATACAGCGCGTTTAATCAAAGCATTACAGCTTGGCAAAACACATCTACTTGGCGCCTCTATGGGCGGTATGATTGCGCAGATCGTGGCGGCGCGTTATCCAAGTTTAATACAGCGGATGGCGTTGATGTTTACCACCACCAATCGTGCCTTTTTAAAGCCGCCCAAGCCCAAACAGTTATACACGCTGATTAATCGTCCTGAGAGCCATTCTGAGCGCGATATTGTACGTCATAGTGTCTGGTTTATGAAGACCGTCGGTACGCCAGGACATGTAAACGTACGAATGGTGCGTGACATTGCCAAGCTACGCTATCAACGTAACTTTCATCCGCTTGGTACAGTACAACAGCTGAATGCTATTTTAGCGTCAGGCTCTATCAGCCGATTCAGCAAGCAAGTCAAAGCACCGACGATCGTGCTGCATGGTAGCGCAGACGGTCTGCTGCCTTCCTCACAAGGACGGGTAGTTGCCAAGACCATCCCTAATGCCAGATTTCATTTAATCGAAGGCATGGCTCACGATATCCCTGAATATTATCAGCCTTACATGGTAGATTTGATTAGCAATCACTTATTAGACAAATAGTTTTTTACAGTCTGAACTTATTGGCTGAATAGCTAATTATAAAAAAAGAGTGACAAACCTATCGATGACTCATAGGATTATCACTCTTTTTTGTTGCTAATTTTTCTGATTATTTTTTATACTGAAACTTAAGCTTGCTCTTAAAGTCTAGTCACAACCAACAGCAGCGCCTGCTTTATCAATACACATTTTATTACCGTTTTCTAAGCTGCCAATCCAAGCCTTGTCCTCTATAAATACAAATGACGGTTTGTCTTTATAGCTGCTATCAAGACTGAGGCTCTTATTATCAGAATTATTAAAATTGTCAAAACCAAAAGGAATCACAAGCTCGCCGCCCAGATTGATAAAACCCCATTCTCCATTGATACGTACGCCAGCCAAGCCTTCTGAAAATGCACGTGCCTCATCAAACGAATAGGTAATCATAGCGACATTGTTATCGTCAATAAAGCCCCATCTACCGTCTTGTTGATGCGGCTGTAGCGTGGTAAAACGACTTGCTGGCGCTGGTCGCTGCTCTGAAGCATTGGCGTTATTGACATTCTTAGCAGGTTGTTTTTTCGAAGGCGACTGAGTATTAGCACTGCTGTTTGGGTCGTTCTTAGTGTTGCCACTTTTATCCAACCAGCTGATCGCTTTATTTTTGCGCACACGAGCCATACCGCCACGGTAATTATCAATATCACTAATGGATGCTGAAAACGGCACTATAGTCTTATTAGCGGTGTCAATAACGCCATAATGACCACCCTGTTTAACTACAATACGACCCTCAGATACGGCGCGCGCCCAGCCTTGACCGCCACTTAGCGCATCGTACATCACAGGAATCACTTCACGACCTTGCATATTGAGATAACCGACATGTCCATTTCGCATGACCGGCAATAGACCGCTAGATATTTTATCAGCATCAACTTTTTGATAGCGCGATAAATCAACGAGACTCTTACCTTGGCTATTGATGAGCGCTACCGGTGCACCAAAGTCTTTTACTGCCAAAAAATAACCCCTACTCGCCGTGCAAGAGACATTTTTATAATAGCTTTTTGGTATTTTACAGCTGGCTGCTTGGGCGCTTGGCACGGCAAATAGCGCCGTTACTAAAGCGCTAGTAATAAGAGAGTACCGCATCATTTGTGGGTGCAATCCAGATGTTGATATTAATGATATTTGTCGTTTTGATAAGGAACGTCGAAGCATAAGCAAACCTAAGCTAAAAGTAGTAGCAAGTATTTAAGTATTTAAGTGTTTTTAGGAGTATCAATCTTTTAAGATGATGATATTTCACAATATAATTGGCAAACAGAGTAACAAATAGCAGCGTTTGCGCCAATGCCATTCCTGTAAGGATGTGACTCGCTTATATATAGTCTGTTTAAAATAGCAAAGGGACATCTATCATAGCGTAGTGCTACTTGCTACTGCACAAAAAATTTCTTATTTGCTGTTCACAAGTGTGAAAGAGGCTACAAAAAACTCATACCAGTAGCACACTATGGTTTTTAAATTGGATCGACCATAGCTCTACGCACTGTCATCATAAAATAAATAATGCTGAACCATTCCAATTTAAGCTCAAAACATCGACAATGTGGTTCATTTTAGCGACTTCTTTAGCACGCGACGATTTAAAAAATAAAACGGTATTGATATAAGGATCATCCATGGCTATTGCCTCTTCACGCTCCGCCGCAACTGGCTTGGTCATTGGTTGTATTATCTTTGGCTTGGGTAGCTTGATTGTAGCTCATGTCGCTATTGGCGGTTGGGCAATGGCTTTTTGGCGCCTTGCTATATCAGGTATTATCTTTACGATACTGGCTAAAATGATGGGGCAACGTTTACCGCAGTCAAAGCGGGCTATCGTTTATGGTTTATTATCCGGCGTATTTTTAGGTTTGGATTTAGCTTTATGGCACGAGAGCATCTATGCGGTTGGTCCCGGTATTTCAACCTTACTCAACAGTTTACAGATTTTCTTTTTAGCGGCCATCGGTTTTTTATATTTTAACGAGCGTCAATCTATCTTACAGCTCATCAGTTTGTTTTTAGCGATGTTAGGTGTGGCGATGATAGGGAGTCCTGAGTTTGCGCAAAACAAGGCTGCTACTTGGGGGTTTGTCACTGGTATTATATCAGGGGCGATGCTTGCCGCGTCGATGACTTTTATACGCAAAACGCACGATACTGAACCAACACCGATATTTGTATTGATGCAACTGGTGAGTATCGGCGGCGTACTGGCGATGATTGTGCCAATGTTCGTCTTTGATATGGGTAATATTCTACCCAATACTTGGTCTGAGATTGGCTGGATATTGATTTATGGGACGGTAATGCAGTGCTTAGCCTGGGGTCTTATCGCTTACTCTATTCCCAAGCTATCTTTGGCATTGACTGGGCTGCTATTATTGACTGAACCCATTGCTGCATTGGTGATTGACTACAGCTGGCTGGGTAAGTCTATCAACACCTTACAATGGAGTGGCGCGCTACTGACTATGTTTGCCATCTATTTGGGTTCACTAAAACCTAAGCCTCGCGCCCTAAGACGTTATCGGTTTTTTGCACGATTTTATAAGCGGGATTATAAGTAAAGATCACAGTAAATAACAATTTTTATAAATAAAAGGCGTAATCAATAAAAGCCACAATAATCATTGTGGCTTTTATTGATTAATGTATTAATTTATTTTAAGCTTAAGATGGCTAAACAATTAATCTTTTTGACGATTAAATAAAGCATTCAACACAATAGCCGTCAAAGTAGCGGTACCAATACCGCCCAAATCAAAGCCACCTAAATGCAAGCTAAAGTTACCGGTCCCCATAATGACTGTCACAGCAGCAATGATTAGATTGCTGTTTTTACTAAAGTCGATATGACTGTCTATCCAAATTTTTGCACCAGCAATCGCAATCAAACCAAATACGACGATAGAAGCGCCACCTAATAATGCGGGTGGAATGGTTTGAATAATTGCACCAAATTTCGGTGACAATCCAAGCATGATAGCGACTAATCCCGCGATGACAAAGATAGTCGTACTATAGACTTTAGTCACTGCCATGACGCCGATATTTTCAGCATAAGTGGTCACACCTGTCCCACCAAAGCCCGCTGAAAACGTCGTTGCCAAGCCATCAGCAAAGAATGCACGCCCCATATAAGGCGTCACGCGAGCTTTTGTCATACCTTCGACCGCTTTAAAATGACCTAAGTTTTCGGCAACCAAAATAAATGCCACCGGCGCAATTAAGATAATGGCACTCATCTCAAATTTTGGCGCATGAGTACTTGGCAGACCAAACCATGAAGCGGTAGACACGCCACTAAAATCAATGGGACTACCAAAGCCCATAATATTGGTCATTACATAATAAGCGACATAAGATAATATCAAGCCAACCAGCAACAAGAGACGACGTAGCATACCGCGCGTAAAGACAGCCACACCGCTGATTAATAATACCGTTAACGCAGCCATCCACGCATCAAACTGATTGGCGGATACCCCTTGAATGGTCACTGGCGCTAAATTAAGACCAATAATCATTACAATGGCGCCGGTAACAATAGGTGGCATCAGACGCTCAATCCATCCTGTACCGGTTTTCATCACCAATAAGCCTATCAAAGCATAAATAATACCGCATGCCATGATACCGCCCAAAGCGACATTCAAATTATCGTTAAACCCGACACCTGCATAAGCAGTCACTGCGATAACTGGACCGATAAAAGCAAAGCTTGAGCCCAAGTAACTTGGCATACGCCCACCAGTGATGATAAAAAACATCACCGTACAAATACCGGACATCAAAATAGCTAAATTAGGATCAAAACCCATTAATAAAGGCGCAAGTACTGTCGAGCCAAACATGGCAAAGGTATGTTGTACACCAAGCAACATACTTTTTGATGGTGGCAAATACTCATTGATACCGACTGGCGTGCGGTCTAAATCACCTTTGAATGGTCGCCATGTAGGGAACCAGCGGCCATTTTCAAAGTCCGGATCATACGGTAAGCTCATCGTAGCTGAATCGATACCCGCAGCGTCTAACGCTGTTGGAGACAAAGATTCTGCTTGACTGTTTTTCTCTGATTGAGATGAGTTCTCTGGAGGGTTTGCCATGCGCGAATGTCCTATGAGGCCTAAGCTAATAATAACAGGCTAGTAATAGCTAGGATAAATAAAGAGATGATAAATAGCTATATTTGTAATAATGGTTATTGTCAATAAAGCATATTATAATAGACAGCTGCTTATGTAATAAAAATAATTAGTGCGTTGCTGGTATAAAATTTCCTCGCTTGCTGTGCGCTTTGCACTCCAGAGGCTTCGAAAAATTCATTCCAGCAACGCTGTATTCTTTTTAAAGTGTATTCACTATAGCTGGAATATATATAACTTATAAACTATCATCTGTGCCTACAACTTAGCGATGACAAATAGCAAGAAAGCAGCGTATATTGATACGCCTTTTTAAAAGCTTCTACTATATCCACTCACTTGTTTGGAGAAAGGCAGATAACATGCTTTATTTTATAAAACAGCCATATTTTGCTAGATGTATCGGGCGAGATATGTTCTACTAAATTCACCGCTTCGGCCGCTCGCACCTTACTGTATTCTACAGCGACGGTTAACTTACAGGATGTTACATAAGCGTTGATGCCGAGCATCATAACGGAATTTAATAATAAACAACAGCTATTATTCACCCGTCACTCGAACTACCACGTTTAAACATTTCCATAGACGACGCTCTAAACTCACCGATTAACGGTGCCTGTAATCTTCTGTTGCCTATCATACTTCTATGTAGGCGCGATAGTTTTGCTATGCGGTTAAGCTGACTCCACCTCACTTTTTTGGTAATGTATTATGATTAGTGTATTTGATTTATTTAAAATCGGCATTGGCCCCTCAAGCTCTCATACTGTCGGTCCAATGGTAGCGGCTAACTTGTTTTTAGAGTCATTACTTAAGCAAACTGATGTAACCAATATAAAAGCACTAGAGATTGAGCTATACGGCTCCCTAGCGGCGACAGGTAAAGGCCATGCAACCGATACGGCTATATTACTAGGCTTACTTGGGCATGCTCCCAGTACCATCGATACGCGTTTGACCAGTCAATATCTATCACCGATTTTTTCAGATAAGCAGCTCAATATGGCAGGCGAGCATCTGATTGCCTTCGATACTGAGCGTGACATTCACTGGTATGGTGATACCGTCCTACCCTACCATCCTAACGCCATGACTATCCGTGTGCTATTAGCAGACGGCAGCCATTATCAGCAAACCTACTATTCTGTTGGCGGTGGTTTTGTTATCAATGAAGAAGATGCGACCAATCCGGATGAAGATCATGCCACGCCAACGATTGATGTTATCCCTTACCCGTTCAATAGCGCCGCAGAGCTACTTGAGCAATGCCGTCAGCATCGCTTAAGTGTCAGCGATTTGGTATTGGCGAACGAGCTTCATTATCGTGAGCAATCAGAAGTATTTGCTTATTTAGATTCTATTTGGGATTCGATGCAAGATTGCGTGACGCGAGGCTGCCAAAACAGTGGCATATTACCCGGTGGTTTAGATGTGAAGCGCCGTGCTCAAGCATTATATTTGCAACTGTGTGCTGAAAAAGATCAGCCGATAGCAAAAAATGACAAACTGGTTGCAATGGATTGGATTGATTTATATGCCTTGGCAGTCAATGAAGAAAATGCCAATGGCGGTAATGTCGTGACCGCACCCACCAATGGTGCGGCAGGCATCATTCCTGCCGTCATGCATTATTATCGCGACTTTTTATCAAGTTACAGCATAGATGGCGCGCGCAAATTTTTGTTAAATGCCACTGCTATCGGTAGTCTTATCAAACAAAATGCCTCTATTTCTGGCGCTGAAGTTGGTTGCCAAGGAGAAGTTGGCTCTGCTTGCGCGATGGCAGCTTCTGCATTGGCAGAAATATTAGGTGGCGATCCTGCTAAATGCCTCAATGCTGCCGAGATTGGTATTGAGCACAATTTAGGCCTTACCTGCGATCCTGTGGGCGGCTTGGTACAAGTACCCTGTATCGAGCGCAATGCGATGGGCGCTGTCAAAGCCGTCAATGCAGCACGACTTGCTTGCCGTGGTAACGGACAACACTTTGTTTCTTTAGATAAAGTCATCGAAACCATGAAAGTAACGGGCGCAGATATGCTGGATAAATATAAAGAAACCTCACGTGGTGGACTGGCAGTTTATGCCGACAACCGTATACCTACCGCTACTCAAGGTGTCAGTGTAAAATATAGCCAGTGCTAATACAGTTTTTGTTGATATAGCCTTTGTCGATATCAATTTTACAAAAATTCATTCCATAAAAAAGACCTCTAACGAATTAGAGGTCTTTTTGTTTACGCTAAATGCAATTAATCAGTAATCAATTAATAATTATTCGGCTTTCTTTGACACAACTTCATTTAGAATCCAAACTGGCTTAGCGACGTTAGTTAGTTCATTCATGACCACTTCTTGACGAACATCTAGAACATAGCGGTAATTTGGCTCATAAGTGAAGCCTTGGATATTACCGTTCAAAGGTGTGTAGTTTTTCTGATAAGTTTGACGATACTGTAGGCACTCTGATTCAACCATCGTACCATTAGAAGCTTGAAGCTCGCATACCGCTTTAAGTGGCGCTATTTCTATCTTAAAACTTGGAATGCTGACAACTTTAACATCCATAGCTTCACCTTCTACTACCATGGTACGTTCATTATTCATACCCATAGTCGAACAACCCGATAAAACAAAAGTCGTCATCAATGCTGCAATTGCTAGTTTTTTCATTATTCAATCCTCAGTGTATTAATATTAATTATTACCTTTTTTGAGCTCTTTTTAATCTGTTTTTTAATCTGTTGTCGGGGCTCAAAATATAGTAGGCATTTATAACGATACCGCTGCTCATCGCAAGCAAGACATCAATCTCAATAAAATCCATACTTACCGAAATAAAATAAGTAGCCTGTCTGAAGTACCGTTTATTGTTTACTGCAATTAGTATAGGTTGCAAAGTAACTAACGCTCTATAACTACTTTGTAACTTAACGTCAGCTTTTGCAACTGGTATCAATCAATGGTCTTTATTAGTAACTTAAATAGCATAATTTTAGATAGTGTGATTTCAAACCACACCTTGATATGGAAGATAAAATAAAAACGCTCAGGATCATAGCGATTCTGAGCGTTTTTTACGTGAACTTAGAGAGGATACCTAACTACGATAGTCAGCATTTATTTTGACATAATCATAAGACAAATCGCAGGTGTAAACCGTATCACTAGCATCACCACGTGCTAAATTGATATGAATGGTAATCTCCGGACGACTCATCACGTTCTTGCCCGCCTGTTCTGTATAGCTCGGTGCAGCTTCACCATTTTGACAAATCATAACCTCGTCTAAATAGACATCGACTTGCTCGGTATCGAGGTCTTCAATTCCAGCATAACCAACGGCTGCTAATATACGACCCCAGTTGGCATCACTGGCAAAAAACGCTGTTTTAACCAAAGGTGAATGCGCAACGGCATACGCGACATCACAGCATTCTTGCGTGGTTTTACCACCCGTAACTTTTACGGTCATAAATTTTGTAGCGCCTTCACCATCACGTACAATCAATTGTGCTAGACGAACAAAAACTTCAGTCAAAGCCTCAAATATCGATTGGTAATGTGGATGCTCTGGGCTATCAATCATATCTGAGCTGGCAGCGCCCGTTGCTATCAGTACACAGCAGTCATTGGTTGAGGTATCACCGTCAACAGTAATGCGATTAAAAGACTGCTCATTAATGGTGCTAAGCATCTCTTGTAATAGATCAGCGGCAATATTGGCGTCAGTTGCCACATAGCCGAGCATCGTTGCCATATTGGGGCGGATCATGCCTGAGCCTTTTGACATGCCAGTAATATGATAACTACTGCCAGCAATATCGATCTTTTTACTGGCGAGCTTTGGAATCGTATCCGTCGTACGAATACCATTCGCTGCTGCAAGCCAATTATTAGGCGCTAAATTGGCTAATGCGTTGTCTAGTCCAGCGATAATGGCGTCACTGTTTAGCGGCTCACCTATCACCCCAGTCGAAAACGGCAACACAGCATAGGTATCCACGCCAGCTTTAGCAGCCAATGCAGCACAGATATCTGTCGCACGACGTTTGCCATCAGCGCCAGTACCCGCATTAGCGTTACCAGTGTTGGTTACCAAATAACGAGGTGCCGCTTTAGCAAAGTGCTCACGTAATACACGCACAGGAGCGGCACAAAATGCATTTTTAGTCGTCACAATAGCAGCCGTTGAGTCAGCAGCGATTTCAATGATCACCAGATCATCACGATCTTTATAGCGTACGCCTGCTGCGGTGGCGCTTAATTTAATACCATTAATGGGATAAATCGTCTCAGGTACTGCAATATTGCCAACCGCCATAGTCAAATCCTTATTCTTCAATACTTATATATTTTTTATGAGTAATAAAGTTGGTTATAAAACCGTCTTTATTATACTTTAGTTAAGTCAAATGCCGTCCAAATAGGCGCATGATCAGACGGTTTTTCCATAGCGCGCAGCTCGTAGCTGATACCAGCATCGACACATTGACTGACCAAATCAGGCGTACATAAAATATGATCGATACGCAGTCCGCGTTTAGGGTCATCATCAAAACCACGACTGCGGTAATCAAACCAGCTGTACAATTCCGTACTTTCTGGATAATGCAGACGATAGGTATCGGTCAGCTCACGCGACATCAACGCCGCATACCACTCACGCTCTTCTGGTAAAAAAGAGGTTTTTCTATTTTTCAGCCAGCGCTTGGCATTGACTTCACCAATGCCAATATCGATATCTTCTGGTGCAATGTTCATATCACCCATGATAACAAGTGAGCGTCCTTCCGCTTTTAAAGTGTCGATATACGCCATTAAATCTGCATAATAAGCGCGTTTCATCGGAAATTTGGTCGGATGGTCTTGGCTCTCTCCTTGTGGGAAATAGCCATTGAGCACATCAATCTCCCGTCCGTCAAACTCATAACGCGCATGAATAAAGCGTTTTTGCGCCTCAGCATCTTCACCTGGAAAGCCTTTTTGTACAAAAATAGGGGCGACTTTAGATAACAATGCCACACCGTAATGGGCTTTTTGTCCAAAATACTCGACGTGATAACCCAAACTTTCAACATTTTCAAGAGGAAACTGTTCATCATGCACCTTGGTTTCTTGTAAACCCATGACATCAGGATCGATGATATCTCTTACCGCCTCAAGCTGATGTTGACGGGCGCGGATACCATTAATATTAAAGCAAACAAAACGGGTCATAAATTATCCTATACTAATAAATAAAATCACAGTGCTTTTATAAATAAATGCTTCTCTGAATAAATGTTGTTATGAAACAGTGCTGCTATAAATAAGTGCTGATATGAATATGTGAAATACGGCAGAGCACAGAGGTTTATGATAACAGACATAGACAACTCTATCTGTTGCGCCCCTTTATATCTTGAGTTAGAGTAGCTATTCAGCGTGGCTACCTAGTGGCTGCTTAGTGGTTACCTATGCGGTATCGCTCGCTTATTATCCTCACTACCGTATACCGTATTTTTTATTAAACGATGTTTATCCAGCCACTTTATTTAGCCGCTTTATCAAAAAAATCTATTGAGCATTATTATGACAGCCGTTACTATTAAAAATATACACGCAGTATCAAAACCAAGTAGCGCGACCACGCCGCTATTTGCCACTAATTATAATATTTATATCAATCACACTGATGCTGGTGGCATAGTCTACCATGCCAATCATCTAGTATTCTTTGAAAACTGCCGCCGTGACTGGTTTACTAAGCTGGGCCTAAATGGTTATTTTTTGCAGAGCGATGACGGTAATATTCAGCATTTTGTCGTCAGCCAAGCAGACTTGCAATATAAACGCGCCATTTTATTAGATGACGTTATCACTGTGCGTATCGATAAAGTTGAGCTAAAAGCCGCCAGCATTATATTTTATCAAAGTATTTATCGTCAGCAACCTAAGAATGAGTTTTCTGGCAACAATAAGGCGAGCGCCACTTTATTAAGCAAGACTAAAATCGTCGTGGCCTGCGTACAAAACCAGCTAACAACAGACACCATCTCTAATAATAAGTCTGATGCTGACGTTAATAATATCGCACCAATGCGCCCTATTCGTGTGCCACAAGAATTACACGATGCTATTCAGCAAGTGCTAGCACTACATAATGATGAGTAATTGCACTAACAATCTTCTTTCATGATACATAACAGTTTAGCCTGCCATGATGGTCGCTGGTTTTATTTTATTAAAGACTAGATATATTCATCTACAGCTATATTGTATGGACTGAGCAGTATTCGCATGCTAATAGTGACTTTACCTAGATTCATGCTATTGTATTGCTTAAATGTATCATTTTATATTAGATAGATTATACTTTAGTTATAGATAACTGGTAAAACACTTTAGTTCAGTATATTCATCTAAGATTAGACTGTTTATTCATTAGACTCTCAGCCTTTTATCATTAATCAACGTAAATAACCGCACCGAAACTTAGTAGTCCGTCAATAGATAAGGATATTATCAGAATCAGCGATAATTATTTTATGTCAGCGCTGTTCTTCTTATTGACACGGATCTGGCTGCTTAGCTACAAAAACTTAACCTATATTAAATTTCAAGGACGCTGACTATGATGCCAAATAAACCTTGGCTTGCGAATTATCCTACTAGTGTACCTAAAACTATCAATCCAGATAGATATAGCAGCATCATGGAGCTATACGAAGAGTGCTTTGATCGCTTCCGTATGCATCCAATGAGTATTTGTATGGGCGTCACTCATACTTATGATGATATGGATAGAGCATCCCTCGCGGTTGCTGCATGGCTACAGGCGCAAGGACTACCTCAAGGCAGTGTGGTTGCACTCATGATGCCAAACGTACCGCAATACTTACCAACGATGATTGGTATTTTGCGCGCAGGCTATGTATGCACCCCTATCAATCCTCTATATACTGGTCGCGAGCTTCGTCATCAACTAAATGATTCAGGCGCTAAAGTAATTTTTGTGGTCGATAACTTTGCCCAAGCACTTGAGCAAGTCATTGAAGAGACTCATATCAAGCGTATTGTCCTATCAAAAATGGGTGATATGATGGGTCTAAAAGGTATTCTAGTAAATACTATTATTCGTCAAGTTAAACGCTTAGTCCCTAAGTACAATCTTAATGATCCTAAATACGACGTCACCAAATTCCCTGATGTGCTTAAAAAAGGCAAAAACCTTCCCTTCCAAAAGCCAAAATTGTCTTTGGATCAAACAGCCTTTTTACAATATACCGGTGGTACAACGGGACTATCAAAAGGAACCATTTTAACTCAACGTAATATCGCAGCAGCTGCCATGCAGTCAGAAGCATGGACACGGCCTATTACCTCAGAGATTAATGAGGTCTATATCAATATGGTTATGGCGTTACCGCTGTATCATATTTTCGCCTTTATGCTAAGCCTGCTGGGCATGCGCTCAGGTTATACCTTTATTCTGGTACCCAATCCACGTGATATACCAGGGTTTATCAAAACTTTATCAAAACAGCCGTTCCATATTTTCCCTGCCGTTAATACGTTATTTAAAGGGCTACTCGATAATCCGAACTTTAAAAACTTAGATTTTAGCTCATTACGCATCTCGCAGGCAGGCGGTATGGCGGCCACTGAGCAAACAGCAAAGCGCTGGCTTGAGACTACAGGTTGTCCAATGGTTGAAGGTTGGGGGATGACGGAAGGGGTTGCGGCCGGTACTGCCAACGTCATTACTGATCGGAAGTTTAATGGCACCATTGGCATTCCTGTACCGAGTGTCGATGTTATCGTGGTCGATGATAATGGTGAGCCTGTAGGTTTCAATCAGTCCGGCGAGATGTGTATCAAAGGACCAAATATTACCTCAGGATACTTTAATAAAGACAATACCGATGACTTTACTAAAGATGGTTATTTCCGTACTGGTGATATTATCAGCATGGATGACAGAGGCTATATCACCTTACTTGACCGTAAAAAAGATATGATTTTGGTGTCAGGATTTAACGTTTTCCCGAACGAAATAGAATCTGTCATGTTTGATTATAAGGGTATTCTTGATTGTGCAGTCATTGGCATCCCTGATGAGCATCAAGGTGAAGCCGTTAAAATCTATATCATTCCTACTGACAACAATGTTACCAAGAGCGATATTAAAGAATTTGCGTTAGAGAATTTGACTGGTTATAAATGTCCGCGTCATATTGAGTTCGTTACTGAGCTGCCAAAGAGTAATGTCGGCAAAGTATTACGCCAAAAACTGCGTGAGAAACATATGTCAGACAACCCTCAAACCCTGTAGTAATTAGAAGTCAAAGCTCTAGAAATAAAAAAGCCCTCTACATCAAATGTAGAGGGCTTTTTTATTTCTAGAGCTTTATTATTTCTCACATAAATATCAAAGCAACTGTTACTAGCTCACTCTATTCACTATTTGTAATGGTAGATACTTCATTGCCTGACCCACAATTGACCATGGTAGGCTTGGTACGCAAGCTTCTTCTACACCAGCTTCAATGGCTGCAACGATGGCTTTAGTGCCCGTATCTGCATCAACTTCGAACGGTAACGGTTTAGCATTGGTATTGATTTCAGTACGGATATAACCGGGGTAGATAGTAGAAACTTGAATAGGCAATTTGGTTAATAGCATATCAGCACGAATGCCTTCTGCCAAATGAGCCAAGCCCGCTTTACTCGCACCATAGGCAGTTAAGTGCTTAGGTAGTCCGCGCATCGCTGACATACTTGATATCACCACCAGATGACCGCTGTTTTGTGCACGAAAGATATTCATCGCCGCTTCACACTGCGCTAGCGCTGATATAAAGTTGATCTCAACCGTACGGCGGTTGGTATCAAAGCGCCCTTTACCAATACGACGACTATCGCCAACACCCGCATTGACAACGACACGATCAATATGACCAAAATCAGTGGCGAAAGCATCAAAAACTTCAAAAATTGAGTCATAATCGCTGACATCTAGCACGCGATACTCAATACGAATATCAGGGTATTGTGCCATCAGCTCTGACTGAAGGCTCTCTAAGCGTTCGGCACGCCTTGCACAAATAGCAAGATTATATCCAAGCTTAGCAAACAATTTTGCCATGCCCTCGCCCAATCCTGAGCTGGCACCGGTGATTAAAACTGTTTTGCCATGACCAACCTGCTGCTTATTCAAGCCTTTTAAATAACGTGCTGGCTGTACAGCACTAAATAATTGATTTTTACTTTTGGTAGCCGTTTTTGCCACTAGGCTCAGTAATTTATTTTGCATAAATAGTCCCTTATGTATCAATAACGATATCAATATAGCGTGAATACTTTATTAACTTTCTAGCTAGCTGTATTTATCCGCCACAGCTAATCATTAATTCACCATAAATTATTATACTTTTAAAATGCATCAACTATACCTTATTAAAAAAGCTTTACCATTAAAACCGCTTACTAGCTTATCGCCATGTCACAAAGCGTTTGCCCTCAGCAAATAAATGACTGTATTCATTTAAAGACAATAAACGTGCATTCTGCTCTTTTAAAGTAATAGACGTCACACCTGTATTGACCAAGCTTTTATTCAGCTGATAAGCGGTTTGGCTGCCCTGTTGTAATAATTGCGCAGTAATTGCTGCAATTACACCGCCTGAAGTAAACACCAGAACCGTACTATCACGATCTAAATTTAGGTTTGCCACTTGGATGCGTACTTGCTCAAGTGCTTGCTTTGCACGTTCATTAAATTGTGACCAGCTTTCGATATAGTCATGATCATTGTCGCCACCATGCCAGCGCTGCATCGCGGCATCAAAAAGCTCAGCTAGGCGCGTGACTGGCATCTCTGACTTAGCAATCTCAAGCGCAATGGCACCTTTACTCATAAAATCAGGATCGGATTTTATGAATACATCTTTATGATTAAACTCGTCAAATTGTGGCAGTACATAGCTATCTGGCGCACTCATATTGATTGCTGGCTTGCTGGATATATCACTATCCGTACCAACAGATGACTGATAACGCTCCCAAAAATGCCGTGCAGAATCTTGTTGCCTGACTAAGCTACCGGTAAAAATAGCATCAATTCGGCGCTGGGTCGTAGCATAATGTTGACCTAGCATTTGTGCCTGTACCCCACCAAGCTCTGAGAGCTGATCGTAATTTTCTTGTCCAAATGACGCTTGACCATGACGTGCTAAAAGTATGGTTGTCATAAAATATTGCCTTATTATTGCTTTATTGTCACTTCATTAATAATACTTTTTGAATTTTCCTTTAAATACTCATTTTTCAGCTTTATGAGCAGTTTGTACAAAATAGCTTTTTGGCAAAATGCCTTTAATAACGGCTTGTACAGGACTTGGTAACTGCTCAATCGTGGCAGCATCGACACCCATATCTTGCAGATGCGGCTGTACATGGCTGGTAAATAGCACCTCGCCTTCATACTGAGCAATCAGTTTAAGACACTTGGCATGTAGTACATGCACGATAATCCAAAAGTTCTTAAACGCAGGATTGGTCGTTTGTTTATGATAGTAGCGATAGTAAATTTGCTGGACGATACCCGCTAGACGAAATAAACCAAATACTTCATAAAAAGTCCAGTTATCTATCTTTAATCCTGTCTGTTCAAGATAATAGGCCACCGCTTCATCACGTGTCATCATGCCTTTTAAATGCGTAGGCTGACGGCGTGACTGCTGCATAATGATATTATCATCTGCTTCAATCCAGTAAGCCAAGGCGCTACCCAAATCCATCAAAGGATCACCCAGTGTCGCCATTTCCCAATCAAGAACGCCGATGACTTTGGTTGGATCTGCTGCATCCAAAATCACATTGTCAAAACGCCAATCATTATGAATAATGCAGGTTTTGCTATCAGCAGGCGTGTGCTTACCAAGCCATTGTCTTACCAGTGCAAAGCTTGGTACGTTAGGCGTCTTGGCTTTGACATAGCGCTTATCCCAGCCACTTACTTGGCGCTCACAGTAGCCATCACCGCGACCAAGGGTCACCAATTCAGGATGGTTTTTATAATCTACTTGATGTAATTCAACCAAAGCATCGATGACATTGGTACATAACGCACGCGTTTGCTCTGGATCCAAATCAATACCTTTTGGTAAATTGGCACGAGGAATGATGCCTTCCATGCGCTCCATAACATAAAAATCAGCACCGATAACGTCTTCATCAGTACATAGTGCGACCATTTTTGGTACATAAGGATAAGCGTCTTTTAAGGCTTTTTGAACGGTGTACTCTCGTACCATATCATGCGCAGATTTGGCTTTGGTGCCTTTTGGTGGACGACGCAAGATTAAGTCTTGGTTTTTCCCTTCACCATCATATTGCAAACGATAAGTCCAGTTTGAGGCGCCGCCTGAAAATTGAGTAACGGTAGGTTCGCCTTGGATGTCGACACCTTGTTCGCACAGCCATGTGCTTACGGCTTTGACATCAAGCTCTTCGCCATCACGAACAGCGCCACCTTTATCTAATACTTTATTAGGTGTTTGTTTATCGGTAGCAGTATTTTTGGCAGGATTAACAGTTGCCATAAGATATTCCTTATCGTGTGGTCAGTTATTATTATCAATGAGTATAGGGGTGAAAATTCACTATTAATGGTTTAATAGTGAATTTCAATTAAAGATTACGTCAAGAAAATGGTAATTAAAACCAATTTACATACGCTTATTACCAGCTAAATTAGGCTTTAGTAGGTTTTGACGGACGGCTAAAACCCTGACGCTTTAACTCTAACTTAGCAATCATAGTTTTATGTACTTCATCAGGACCATCGGCTAAGCGTAGCGCACGTGCTTGAGCAAAGAAACTTGGCAACATCGTGTCTTGGCAAACGCCCATGCCACCATGAATCTGGATTGCCATATCGACCACATCTTGTAAGACTGTTGGCGCGACGACTTTAATGGCAGAGATTTCAGTGAGTGCCGCTTTCGTTCCTTGAGCGTCCATCTTTTGCGCCGCATATAGCGTTAATAGACGCGCTTGGTCAATTTTAATGCGCGCATCAGCGATACGTTCAAAGTTACCGCCCAATTGTAGCAATGGCTTACCAAAAGCAGTACGTTCCATACCGCGTTTAATCGCCAACTCTAGCGACTTTTCTGCGGCACCAATACAACGCATACAGTGATGAATACGACCTGGCCCTAGGCGACCTTGCGCAATCTCAAAGCCCATACCTGGTCCACCAATAAAGTGACTGACTGGCACGCGTACCTCATTGAAGCTGACTTCGCCATGACCATGCGGTGCATCATAGTCGCCAAATACTTTAAGCATACGCTCGATGTTTACACCCGCTGTTTTTGCCGGCACTAACACCATAGAATGTTGATGATGACGGTCTTTACTTTCATCAGGGGTGTAAGCCATAACAATCAATACATCAACCGCAGGATCACCGAGACCAGATGACCACCATTTACTACCATTGATGATAATCTCATCGCCTTTCACCACAGCCGTCGCTTGCATATTGGTCGCATCACTTGATGCCACATCAGGCTCAGTCATACAAAATACAGAGCGCGTCTTACCTTCTAATATAGGCGTTAACCATTTGTCTTGCTGCTCTTGCGAGCCATAACGCCATAGCAGTTCCATGTTGCCACTATCAGGCGCATTACAGTTAAATACATAAGGTGCTAGCAAACTGCGACCCGTCAATTCTGCAATCGGTGCATAATCCGTAACCGAAAGCCCTGCGCCCAATTCATCATCAGGTAAGAATAAATTCCATAGACCTGCTTCGCGTGCTTGTTTGCGCAAGCTTTCGTACTTTGCTGGCCACTGCCAATTTTTCCAATTACCATCAGGATTTTGCTCATGACAATCTTGCCAAAATTGCGCTTCTATTGGTTCAATTTGCGTCTCAATAAACGCTTTGACTTTGGCATGCATGGCTTGGCCATGTTCTGTTGCGGTAAACATTAAGGTGTTTGTAGACATAGATGACATCCCTTTCCTTGTTGATTGTCTTAATCAAGCTTTTATAAAAAGCTTAATTAAAATTTTATAGTGTACGTACGTATACTCTCATTGGTATCCTATATTTATAACATAGGGATTATTAATAAACAGCAAAAAGGCGCGACCCGCTGGGACACGCCTTTTACAAAATACAAACAATGCTTGGATTAGAGTCAAATCACTACAGCATTACCCTCTAAAAGCTCATCTAGAAAGCTACTTTAAAATATTTAAACGGCTATTGAAATCAAAGCGCATCAAAGCATCGGGTAGTTTCTCAACTGCCATATTTAACGTTGCTTCTGCGGCTTGTGACAACCCTAATTTTTCTGCTAGTGTTGGCTTTTGGCGTGAATGCAGTGCATAGACGTCGTTGTTTTCCATACGCTCTAACAGATAACTGTCTGATGTCTGTAATTTATCGACTAGGTTTAAATGCAGCGCATCTTCGCCATACCAATGCTCGCCCGTCGCAACTTTATCTACATCAAGCATACCGCGATAACGATTAACAAAGTGCTTAAATAACTCGTGCGTTTGCTCTAACTCTTCTTGATATTTGGCACGATCTTCGTCGTCATTTTCACCAAACATAGTCACCGTACGTTTATAATCACCAGCCGTAAACATCTCATAATCTACATCATGATTTTTGAGCCATTTATGGAAATTAGGCAATTGTGACACCACACCGATAGAACCAATAATGGCAAATGGTGCAGCTACGATATTGTCCGCTACGCAAGCCATCATATAACCGCCACTAGCTGCAACTTTATCGACGCATACTGTTAGTTTAAAACCGGCATCTTTTAGGCGAGCCAATTGTGCTGCTGCTAGTCCATAACCATGTACTAACCCACCGCCTGATTCTAAGCGCACGACGACTTCATCGCCTTTATTCGCCGTACTAATAAGCGTGCTAATTTCTTCACGTAGATGTTTGACAGCAGTTGCTTTAATATCGCCATCAAAATCGAGTACAAAGACTTGTTGCTTATTATCGGTATTTTTCTTCTTGTTTTTGGTTTTTAGCACTTGTTTTGCTTTCTTAGCCATCGTTTTTTTGAATTGCTTGAGGGCAGCTTTACCTTGGGTTGCTTCCATCAAGTCTTCACGGCGTTGCTCTTGATTCTTATTTAGATGTATAACTCTTAACTCAACGGGGTTTTTAGAGGGATAAAAAAGCATGAATATGATTCCTTCAATGATTAAGATAATTTTAGTATGATTTTATAAGTTAGGCTGATATGTGCACGCTAGCTGATATTTTCAAGCAAAAGAACAATATTTAACTTAATGCAATTGTTACAGCATAAATACGCCATATACCTATCCTTGCTGAGCTTTGATTGGGCTGAATCGGTTGTATAACAAAGGCATATTAGGCATAATATGCCTTTACACTAAATTTTCTGTAGCCAACGTGATGACTATTTGTCTTAATCGCGTTGTTTGTGCTTTTTAGCGGATAGCTTGAATCGCGCAACGATGGCTGCATGATTGTATTTCGAATTGGGCTGACAACTGGATAACTATATTATGACGCAAAGCACTATGACGCATAGCGAATACCGAGACGAATATTGCGGAGCCGTAACCGAAAGCTTAATAGAGCAAACCATTAGTGTCGTAGGCTGGGTACATCGTCGTCGCGATCACGGTGGCGTGATTTTCTTAGACATGCGTGACCGCGCTGGTATCTTGCAGGTAGTCGTCGATCCTGATACCCCAGAAGCGTTCGCTACTGCTGATGCGGTACGTCCTGAATACGTGCTAAAAATTACGGGTCGCGTACGTCGCCGTTATGAAGGTACTGAAAACAATAATATGACCAGTGGGCATATTGAGCTATTGGCTAAAGAAATTGAAGTGTTGGCAAAGTCTGAAACGCCGCCATTCCCATTAAATGATGAGAAAACCACGGTATCAGAAGACTTGCGTCTAAAATATCGCTATCTTGATATGCGTCGTCCGCAAATGCAAGATCGCATGGTATTCCGCGCTAAAGCTACCTCAGCGATTCGTCGTTATCTAGATGACCATGGCTTCTTAGACGTTGAAACGCCTATATTAACTCGTGCAACGCCAGAAGGCGCGCGTGATTATCTTGTTCCTTCGCGTACACGTCCGGGTAACTTTTTTGCCTTACCGCAGTCACCGCAGCTATTTAAACAATTATTGATGGTGGCAGGTTTTGACCGCTATTATCAAATTGCCAAATGCTTCCGTGATGAAGATTTACGTGCTGATCGTCAGCCTGAATTTACCCAAGTAGATATCGAGACTTCTTTCTTAAATGAAGAAGAAATCATGAATATCAACGAAGGTCTTATCAAGCATGTCTTTAAGACCATGATGGACGTTGAGTTTGAGCAATTCCCACGTATGACTTATGCAGAAGCGATGCGTGACTATGCGTCAGATAAGCCTGACTTACGTATTCCGCTTAAATTGATCGACGTTGCCGACTTAATGAAAGACGTTGATTTTAAAGTATTTGCCGGTCCTGCTAACGATCCTAAAGGTCGCGTCGCTGCCCTACGCATACCTGGTGGCGCCTCATTAAGCCGTAAACAAATCGATGCTTATACCAAGTTCGTTGGTATCTATGGCGCGCGCGGTTTGGCTTATATTAAAATCAATGACGCTAGTAAAATCAACAACGGCGTGGACAAAGAGTCTGGTCTACAGTCTCCGATCATTAAAAATATGACGGATGATGTATTGGTTAGTTTAGTCGAACGTACTGCTGCAGAAGATGGCGATATCATCTTCTTTGGTGCGGATAAAGCCAGTGTGGTGAATGATGCAATCGGTGCGTTACGTCAGAAAATCGGTCTAGACTTAGAAATGACCACTTGTCAGTGGGCACCGCTTTGGGTGACTGATTTCCCGATGTTTGAAGAGACTGACGATGGAAAATGGACGTCAATGCATCATCCGTTCACTAAGCCTAAAGGAACCGTACAAGAGCTAAAAGACAGCCCAGAAACTGCGCTATCTATTGCTTACGATATGGTCTTAAATGGCACAGAAGTCGGCGGTGGTAGCTTACGTATCAACACTTTTGATATGCAGCAAGCGGTACTTGAGGCTTTAGGTATCGGCGCGCAAGAGGCTGAAGACAAGTTCGGTTTCTTACTCGATGCGCTAAAATTCGGTGCGCCGCCGCATGGTGGCTTGGCTTTTGGTTTAGATCGCCTAATTATGTTGATGGTAGGCGCGGACTCCATTCGTGATGTCATCGCTTTCCCAAAAACCAAAACTGCTGAGTGTCCACTAACTCAAGCACCTGCGGAAGTAGATAGCAAGCAGCTACGTGAGCTTGGTATTCGTGTGCGTGAAAAGGTGCAAGCTGACACCAACAAACCTGCTGAATAAATGGTCTGATAATGCGCAGATATTTTTTACATTGCCTGTTACGTGATTTATTTCTATGTGAATGGTCATGAATCCGTATCATATTTTCAAAATCGTGCCACTGTCTGTTTTGCAGATCCTGGCACGTTTTGCTGCTTGGGTAATTTTAAGGATGCCAAGCGCTAGTATCATGCGCACTGTTAAAATCAACATAGCGCTGATTGCGCCTGCGTTATCTGATCTGCAAAAACAAGCGTTAATCAAAGAGATTATCTATCATCAATGCTTGACCAGTATTGAGTCGATCAAAAGCTGGGCGATGCCACCTAAATGGAGTATCGCGCAAATTCGTGACGTCCATAATAAAGACATTTTACTTGACGGACTTGCCAGCTCTAACGGCATGCTCGCGATCGTACCGCATCTAGGTACGTGGGAGATGATGAATGCTTGGCTCAATCAATTTGGCTCGCCAACCATCATGTATAAACCCGTAAAAGGTGACATTACCAACGATTTCATATTACAAGGTCGTGCCCGCCTCAATGCGACGTTAGTACCGACGGATGGTAGCGGGGTAAAGGCAGTATTTAAAACACTCAAACAAGGTGGCTTTAGTATTGTCTTACCCGACCACGTTCCTGATCCATCGGGCGGTGTCATCGTGCCCTTTTTCGGTGTTGAGACGTTAACCAGTACCCTTGCCTCTAAACTTGCTAGTAAAACTAAGTGCGCACTGGTCGGATTGGCATGTATTCGCCGTGATGACGGAGGTGGCTTTGATATTTATTGCTATAAACTCGATGACCCAGCATTATATGATCGAAATACTGAAACGGCGGCTTATGCGCTCAATCTAGCAATGCAACGTATGATTGAAGACAATTACAGTCATTATATGTGGGGCTATCGACGCTTTAAGCATATCCCTATGATAGATAATCCCTATAATGTTGATGACGCTGATTTAGCAGAATTTATTCGTACCTATCACGCTAGAGTCGATAATAAATAACATCGACACAGTGAGATTCGCATGCTACTGACTGCTCTGACTACTGGTATTAGCTGACTTTTATACTCTTTATTAAACCTTTAATAGCTAGTCCCTTATTTATATAAATATGAGTGCACTATGGCAACTGACGTAAATCAAAATTCATTAACCAATCAAACGCTAACAGACAGCAAAAATTCTGAACAGCGTTATATCATTTGTATGAAATGGGGTGATAAATATGGTGCTGAATATGTCAACCGCCTCTATAATATGGTTCGTCGTCATCTGACCTTAGACTTCCAGATGGTCTGCTTAACCGATGACAGCACTGGTATTGACCCTGCTGTTATTTGTCATCCGATACCTGAGCTTAATTTACCTGCTGGACCTGAGCGTGGCTGGAAAAAGCTCACTACTTTTAAGCCAGAATTATATGACCTCAAAGGCGTCGCGTTATTTTTAGATATTGATATCGTGATCGTTGATAATATCGATAGCTTTTTTACTTATGAAGCTGAGCACAAAGACAGCGTAGTGATTATCCGTGACTGGAAAAAACCGTGGCGTATGATTGGTAATAGCTCGGTATATCGCTTTCATATCGGTATGGGTACTTATCCTGATTTGCTTGCAAATTTTGAGCGCAACTTTGATACGATTCGGCAGCAAGTTCGTCATGAACAAGCATACTTATCTAACTATTTACGTGAGCATCACCATCTTGAATATTGGAATAAAGACTGGTGTGTCAGCTTTAAATACCAGTGTATCGCGCCCATTCCTTTTAACTTCGTACGCGCGCCTACTCTACCTGATGGCGCAAAAATTGTTATCTTTCATGGTGAGATTAATCCACCCGATGCCATTAATGGCGGCGGCGGTAAATGGTATCGTCACGTGAAAGCGAGTCCTTGGCTAAAGGCGTATTGGATATAAATACCAATACAGGCGTCGAAAATAATAGACATCGAAAATATCTGGAGTTGAACTTGGCATTACCTCCTATCGTTGAGTTTAACATTAACAATCAAATCGTATCTATTCATGCCTTTAATGCAGCAGATACTCAACAAAACTTAAATAAGCAAGCCGTCAATATTATTGCTTCAGGTCCGTCTATTGTTGACGTAGATTTTACCGATTTATTAGCCACTGCAACTATTTTTATTAATGGTAGCATCAGTCTCACCGCTCAGCACCACTTTACCAATATCGTCGGTTATGTCATTAGCGATGCCCGCTTTATTTTGCATCAGTACGATATCTTAGAAAAGTATTATACCGGTCAGCCGTTATATGCCACTTTGGCGGTACTAGAAGCATTAGCCATTGCTCATCCTCAGATAATAGAAAACCACCATCATCAGATACGTATTATTTATCCTGTCGATAGACCTTGGGGCGTTAAAGCAAATGATTCAGAATTTAGTCGTTTGCTGCTAAAAAAAGACTTACAACTCCAAGCGCTCAATAGAAAAACACCACTATCAGCATTTGCTCAGAACCCTCAATTTGTTATCGATAGCCATCATCAGCCAGCATCTATTGGACTGTCTTTAGACATGACTCACGGTTTTGTAGAAGCAGGAACCGTTACTTATGTTGCTACACAGTTGGCTTATTCACGTGGTGCTGGCGCCATCCATTTATATGGTCTTGATCTGTTAAATAGCAATGAGCCACGTTTTTACGAAGATAAAGAGCGTAGCGCGCCGACCGTGCTTAACAATGTTATCAGCAATGCCATTGTGCCATCGTTCAACTTATTGGCTAAAACCTATCAGCAGCTTGGCGTGAACATTGTTAATCACTCTCCTATTTCTCAATCGCTGTTCGACTTTAATTAATATCATTTTTTACTCTTTCAGCAAAATCTAAATACTGCTTGGCTATATGACTTGGCAATAGCTGCTGATTCAATGGGACTTTATAGTGATTCAAATTATCTATTGCCTGATTCATCAGTGCTGCTAATGCGTTGATATCGCCGACAGGCACTAAGTTTTTCTTTGGCAGTAGCTCTCTTGGGCCAAAGGGACAATCCGTACTGATGACAGGCACATTGAATGCTTGCGCCTCGACGATCACATAGCCAAAACCTTCAAACTTAGAAGTCATTACTAGCAACGCTGCTGCGGCAATAAACGGATAGGGATTGGTTTGAAACCCTAAAAAATGAACACAATCATCAATACCCAGCTCGATAGCCAACTGTTTCATTTCAGCTTGAAGTCGTCCTTTCCCCACCAATACCAAAGGTAATTTTTTCGCTGTTTTGGCATAGGCTTCTAATAACTCTCGATGACCTTTCATCGTATCGAATGATGCTACATGAATAATATACATTTTATCAATCAAGCCAAACTGCTCGATAGCTAACGGTTGATCAGCGGCTTTTTGAATCTCATTAACATTGCACGGATTATAAATCGTTGTCGTTCTATTCAAGTTGCCTATTAATGCTAATAAGTCTTGGCGTGCACCTTCGCTGACACAACTGCAAGGATGTGCACCATAGACCATTTTTAAATGAGCCATGATTTGATCAGGCATAATTTCCAGCTTCTCTTGAAACTGTTTGGACAATGCGGTATGTAATACATTGACAATGTTTGGTAGTTGACTATACGCCATGATCCAGTTGACTTTGTAGATGTTAGCCAAAACTAAATCAGGTGTTCCTATGTTCTTTAGGACATAGAAATCTATGCGCTCAGCAACCTTTTTATAAACATCGGCTTGCTCAGACTCTGTCTCAAATAGCGGCTGATTATAAGGTACAATATGATACTGAATGCGAGAGTCTAGTCGCATGTCCTGCGACTTTTCTAAGCACAGAACATGAACATGATAGCTCATCTCAATATAAGCACGTGCCAATGTCGTGACCATACGTTCAGCGCCCCGCCCTTCCAATGCTTTTAATATCAGTAATATAATAGGTCGATTTGTAGACGTCATAGTAAGGTATCTTTCGTATTTGTGATGCATATCTTGTTATAATTAGCTCTCAAAAAGTATGTGCTGCTGATAAACCAATCGCTTAATATTGCAGCGCTCTTGCTTGGTATGCTAGTCTCTCCTGCATTAACATTAACACGTTAGAAAACTTTACTAGCAACCCTCGCGTATTTGTTTTTATTTAACGCTATCAGCAGGAACAATCATGCAGCAAAATGATAAACAGCAAATAGATTTAGTTATCACATGGGTAGATGGTAACGACCCAGCACTCAAGCTAAAAAGAGAGTTTTATTTAAAACAAGAAAGCATCGCCTCAGGTGCTATTAGCCCTACTCGTTTCGCAAGCAATGATGAAATATACTATAACGTCGCGTCGATCCTAAAATATGTGCCATTTTGTCGCCATATATATATTATCACTGATCAACAGCAGCCTGCATTTATAGATGAATTTGTCAGTCAAAGCATTTGCCCCGCAGATAAAATAAAGGTAATCGACCACAAAGATATCTTTGTTGGTTATGAGCAATTACTACCGACTTTTAATAGCCTCACTATTGAAACGATGTTATGGAATATTCCAGGACTATCGGATTATTTTATTGCCTTAAACGATGACTTTTTCTTTAATCAGCCTGCTAGTATTACAGACTTTTTAGATTCTGATCATAATATCATCATTCGTGGTCACTGGAGAAAAAGCGCGCCATTAAAAGCCAAACTAAAATATCGTAAACTAATGAATAAAGCTTTTAATACTGCCTTACAACCAAAATATACTGTATCGCAAATGTTAGGTGCTGAGGTATATAGTGGCAACAAGTTTTATGAAATTCACCACTACCCGCATATTGTTGATAAAGCTACTCTAACAAGCTATCTTTTAGAACATCGTGATTATTTAAACAATCAAATCAAGTATAGATTTAGAGATATCTCACAATTTGATCCTATATCTTTAATGAATCATCTAAAAATAAAAGCCGGTGAGGCTACTTTAAAAGCGGACCTCAATCTAAACTATCTAAAAAATGATAGTAGTGTTGAAAAATTCATTGCAGATTTGGACAATAAATCTATAAATTATGGTTGCATTCAAAGTATGGATCAGCTTAGTATCAGCTCTTTTGAGCAAGTTCTAAATGCAATGACTAAGAAATTCTCATCACATCTGCCATCTTCTTTATTGCTAAGTGCTAAACAATAGATATTGAAAAACAATTATCAATACACACTTTACATCTATCTAAAAGATCTAAAATATGAAAACCATTACTTATTTAATTAATTTAGAAGGTAGCCATCAGCGGCTAGAGAGTGCAACCAAACAGCTCAATCAAATCGAGTGGCCATTCGAGAGAGTATCAGCATATGATGGGCGTGGAAAGAACCTATCTAGCTTTGAGGATTACGACGAAACTCAAGCTAGAAAAAACCTAGGTCGTAGCTTATTAAGCTCTGAAATTGGTTGTTACTTGAGTCATTACCAATGTGCAAAAAAGTTTTTACAGACTGATGCTGATTTTTTGGTGGTATTAGAAGACGATATGGAAATGACTGCTAGCTTTAAAGCTATCATGGATGAAACGCTAGATTATCTTGCTACTAATCCAGAGCTCGACTGGTATCTAATCAATATTGCCGCTAAAAAGAAAAAGCTTGCAAAGAATATTACTATGTTTGATGATCATAGCTTATGGCATGCTTATTACTTTCCTATTCGGGGCTTAGGTTTGATTTGGTCAAGAGCAGGTGCTGAAGCATTTGTTGCTGTGGGTAAAACTATTACCATGCCGGTCGATATTTTTTTCCAAAGATGGCTAAGTGGTAATGGAAAAGGCGTCGGTATTTGGCCCGCTTTGATTAAACCCTTGGGGTTAGATAGCGATATATTGGGAACAGAGGCTACGCAAAATATAAAACGTAAAAACAAAGAAAATAGAGATTTAAGCTATAAGCCAAAAAAACAAAAAAGAATGTTGCAAGATAAGGCTTCAGCTATTAAAAACTTACTTACCACTAACTAAACCTGAGTTATCCAAATTATGAAAAACTTTGTCATCAGCTTAAAGTCTGCTTCAGAGCGCAGAAAACATATTAATAATGAGTTTGATGAGCATAATGTCAGTTTCGAGTTTTTTGATGCTTTAACGCCAGACAGTGCTAAAGATTATGCTAAAAACTTAGGTTTAAACATAGACGATGCTAGCCTGACACCAGGAGAGCTCGCTTGTATGATGAGCCATGTTGCAATATGGAAAAAGACTATTGATCAAAACATTCATTACGTAACTATTTTCGAAGATGATATCTACTTAGGTGAAGATGCCGAAGGCTTATTGAATAGCTCTGAATGGATAAAGCCTTATTGGAACATTATAAAGATAGAAGCTTTTTCAAAAAAAGTTTTGATGTCTACTACTAGATATAATATATTATCAAATAAACGTCAGATTTCAAAACTCAAAGGAAAAAACTTAGGTGCAGCTGGTTATATTATTTCTATGGATGGCGCAAAATTATTTTTAGATTATATTTTAACTCATAAGCTTCAACCAATTGATGAGATTATATTTGATATCTTTATCAATAGAAAAACTGAACCTGTGTATCAGATGATACCTGCGCTATGTGTACAAGAAATGATTCTTAAAGAACGTCAGAACGTATTTTCTCTACCTAGTTCACTAGAATGTGAGCGTAGGAATCGTATGAAGTTAGATAAGAAAAGAGGTTTGTCTAAAGTAAAAAGAGAGACGAAACGACTCATCTTACAAACAAAGGAATCTCTCTTTGCTAAAGAAGTATTTTTTAAGTAAATAAAGATAAGCCAGATTAAATATAAATTGATGTCAGTTATAAAGGCTAAATAGCATGGTTTTAGTTGAACGGCTTAGGATTGGTCACTGAAAAAAAACAATTAGCCCAAATGCAAACTCACTTACCCTAGAAGACCTCATCATTAATGGCGAGTTTAGTACAAAGTAAAAAGAGGCTCTTAATATTTTCTTTGATGAATGCTGTAAGTACCATGTAGTTTTTGGTGAAGTGAATATTGGCGGCATCATGTATACTGAACATCGTCAAGGACGTCCAGAGTTCGTATTGGTTGATGGTATTGGTGAGAAGCTCATTATACCTTTTAGATCTATAATTAAAGGAATTAATGATCGTAATGTTAGAAAAGTTGAGAAAAAAATAAAAAGCTCTATCAGTTTTCGAGTATTTAAACTGTTCAAAGCTTTGGCAAGTCTTCATTTGGTATGAGTGAGCATCAACTTCTATTCTTGAGCTTTTTCAAAGGTTCATTGATAGCTATCATATTTAAAGTCTTAAAAGGTCTCTCTTTAAACAATTCCCAAAGAAATTTTGCTTTGTCATTTTTGCTATTCATATAAGCAGCTCTTGCATTCAGCCATCTCACTCTTTTTATAGCTTTTGGGTAGTGTTTAGAGTCTCTAAAGCAGTCTAACACCTCTATTCTACCTTGCCACATTTTTTCTGAGTTCTTTGAAAAGTTGGTATCGTGCTGCCTATATAAGGCAAGTACTTGATTCATATAGTGAATTTTTCCAATTTGGCTAAGCTTGAGCCACATGTACCAGTCTTCTAAAACAATATCAGGATTAAAGCCATTAACCTCTATAAGAGCATCTCTTCTTATCATTTGAGTAGCTGCCGGAAGCTCAAACCTATGCATGATAATTTCTTCAAAACTATAAGTTTTTTCCGGTTTTAATTTAACTTTTATTAAATTATTATATTGATCTATTAATTCCACACCCCCACAAACCGCCGTGATTACTTGATTCTTTTCCAAAAAATCAACCTGTACTTGAGTTTTATGCTCCAAGATAATATCGTCTGATGCTAGTAAGGCAACATACTTACCTTCACACCATTCAATAGCCTCGTTAAGTGTTGTACTAAGACCTTTATTAGGTCTAGACCTAACCTGAAACCTTACAAAGCGCTGCTCACAAAGCGCAACCATTTCCTCAATTTTTGCAACTGAACCATCTTTAGAGCCATCATCGATAATAATTAGTTCTATATTTTTATATGTTTGATCTATAACACTTTGAACTGAATGCTGTACAAAATCTTCATGATTATAGCAAGGTATAACTACCGATACTAAAGGCTCTTTAATCTGCATGTATTCTACCTAAAAATTAAAACTTGTTAATAAACATATTCGTAAGAATATCCACATATACTCGTCTATTTTGCAATCATTTCATAATAAATATTAGCAATATCATTTACATTAATATTATAAGGACCATGTGCATATTCATCCACCGTTTTATAGTCAAGAAAACGCATGTCAACTCCATTAAGATAAGCTAAAGTAGAGTAAGTGTCAAAAAACTTATATTGCATAGGTAGCCAGCTAATAGCTATAGTCATATTTTTAGAAAAAATAAGATTTGACCACGAAGCTCCTGATGGTCCTACTATAAAATCAGCACTTTTAAATAAATTAACTTGCTCACTTAATGAGAGCTTATCAGGATATATACCTATAAAACCTTTTTGTTTAAAGAAACTAAAAACCTCATCTTGATTGTAGCTTCTTCTATTATATTTACTAACTGTGTTATCGTCTCGCAAAAGAAAAACTTTACTATAATAAGGGACTTTACTTTCTTCAGTACACTCAAGTAGTCTTGAACGTAGTTTTTTTAAGCTATTTGAATTATAGATTGTATGGATATCATAGTGATTTTTGATAATATTTAAATTAAAAACGGTCTGATTAAATGTGTTTAAAAAAAAGAGGTTTTCAACATAAAAAACTTCATCAGAGGCTACGTAGTTAATATTGATATTACTCAAATGGCTCATACATTTGTCTAATAACCATTTATAGTTAGGAGAATCTTTAACAGATCTATCTACTATAATCGTATCAATATCATTATCTATTAGAAGCTTATTATTCAAGTATAATAATTTTGGTATGATTTCAATCATCCAATGATAAAAATTAAAGGATCCATTTCCACCTAAAAAAAATGCACTTCTAACTCTCTTTACTTTATCTTTTTTTATATTTTTAACATAAGCAAAATGGCTGTCATGCTTAATTAGAAATCCTGATTTGTAGTTAGCTTGCTCACAATTAATATAAGGAAACTCCTCTATATAAATATTTTCTATATCTTCAGTTGCGAAACTAGCGCTATTTATATTACAAAACACATTATTTAATTTATAAAGCTTGATGTCTATAATGGGATAATTTAATTTACACTGGTCTTGATCATTATATTTTGGGCTGACGGAAGCGCATTCTGTTGTATTTTTCTCTAATAAAATATAATTAGACAAATTTTCAAGAGATAACTTTTTTAGTCGTTTATGCCTTAGCTTAAACCTAATAACTTTTATGCGATTAGAAACAGACTTTCTAGCTCGCTCCAAATCCTCTAACACTAGCCTCTCCTAAACTCTAATTTAAAACTTTCTTGAAAAATTTATTTTAATTTGAAATTATTACACAGCTCTATTACTATTTTCATTTCCTCTAGTGTCAACGTAGGACCAATAGGCAAACTCAACACCTCTGCATGTATCTTTTCAGAAATAGGATAACTTAGCTCATTCCATTCTTCATACGCTTGTTGTTTATGTGGAGGAACGGGATAATGAATAAGTGTCTGAACCCCATTCTCAGCTAAGTACTTTTGTAGCGCATCACGTTGCTCACAGCGGATCACAAAGACATGCCAAACGTGCGCACTATCATTTTCCATAATAGGCAAGGTGATTGCTTTATTGTTAATACCTTCAAGATAAGCATTCGCTACTTTACGACGATGAGCAATTTCATCATCTAAATGATTCAGTTTCACACTGAGCATCGCGGCTTGGATTTCATCCAAACGACTATTAACGCCTTGAAATAAGTTTTTATATTTTTCATGTGAGCCATAATTACGTAACGCACGCAATGTATTAGCCAACTCTTCATTACTCGTAGTAATTGCGCCAGCATCACCTAATGCACCAAGATTTTTACCGGGATAAAAACTAAAACCTGAGGCATCACCCAAGCTCCCTGCTCTCTTACCATCAATAGAGGCGCCATGGGCTTGTGCCGAGTCTTCTAGCACTAATAAATTATGACGTTTAGCAATGTTCATAATAGTTGGCATATCAGCTAATTGCCCATATAAGTGCACTGGAAGTATGGCTTTTGTTCTACTCGTTATAGCCGTTTCAATTTCTTTGGGATCAATATTGAAGCTGTTTTCACATGGTTCAACTAAAATAGGCGTTAAGTTATTAGCACTAATCGCTAATATGCTGGCTATATAAGTATTAGACGGTACGATAACTTCATCACCATCTTTTAGCTTACCTAACTCTTTCCAAGCACGAAGGGTAAGAATAAGCGCATCCAAACCGTTCGCAACACCTATGGCAAACTCTGTCCCGCAGTAACTGGCAAATTGCTGCTCAAATTGTTCAAGCTCATTGCCGCCGATATACCAACCTGAGTCAATAACACGAGTACAAGCCTCTACAAGCTCATCACGATATTGGGCATTAATTGCTTTTAGATCAAGAAATGGAATCATTTATACATACCCTTTAATAACGGCAGGGTTGCCTACCATAATTGCGTTTTCTGGAACATTTTTAGTGACCACTGCTCCAGCACCCACTAATGCATTTTTTCCAATCGTAATACCGGGTAAAAGAGTAGCATTGGCTCCAATAGTTGCTCCTTCTTCTACAACAGTTTTTGGAAACTCATCTGGGTATTGCTTTGAGCGAGGTTTCTTATCATTCGTAAAAGTGACACAAGGACCGATAAATACATTATCTTTTAAAGTAATGCCATCCCATACATAGACGCCTGATTTAACTGTCACGTTATTTCCGATTACAACATCGTTTTCAATCAAGGTATGTGCGCAAATGTTGCAACTTTCTCCAATCACAGCTTTTGGAAGAATCACGCTATATTGCCAGACTCTAGTTTTTTGACCTATCGTGGTTGACATAACATCAGATAATGGGTGGATAAAAGGCTTATTAACTTCATTCATAAACTCATCATAATTACGAATATAGTCATCTTCATCATAATGCTCACTGGCCAGTACTAAGAGCACACAATCGTCACTAAAATCATGCATTTCTCGCCATACCAAATCACCAATCAATAAACCTTTAGTGGGCGAATCTAACCAAGCTTCTTCACGAGTTTTACCATCGTCAAGAACCATACGACATTTACCAGTGATACAAATAGCAACTTGTTTCAAGTTATAATGAGCATGAAATCCACGTGCCACATCTTTTTGAGTTGCAAAAATATAATAAACACGTTTAATTGGAAAAGGTATAGTGCTTCCTGCTTCTAGAGCTACTAAAGATCCACGATCATCGCCTAATGGTGGAAATTGAGCCCATTGTATTAAGCTCATTATTATTCTTCCACTAAAGATATTAGATATTGACCATAAGCGTTCTTACTCATAGTCTGACCAATATCAGCCACTTGCTGTTTAGTTAGCCAACCGTTATTAAGAGCAATCTCTTCTAAACACGCCACCTTATAGCCTTGACGCTTCTCTATCGTCTCTACAAACTGCGCTGCTTCTAATAAGCTCTCATGTGTACCGGTATCTAGCCAAGCGAAACCACGACCCAGTAGCTCCACATTTAGATCACCACGTTCCATATACATCTGATTAACGGTGGTAATCTCAACTTCACCTCGCTCAGAAGGTTTTACCTTTTTAGCGATCTCTATAACATCGTTATCATAAAAATATAAGCCCGTTACCGCATAATGAGATTTAGGTTTATTAGGTTTCTCTTCTATTGAAATCGCACGTTTATCTTCATCAAATGCCACCACGCCGAAACGCTCTGGATCTTTCACTTGATAACCAAAGACGGTTGCGCCTTTTTGGCGATTGACCGCTTGACGGAGTAATGGCGTAAATCCTTGACCATAAAAAATATTATCACCCAGCACCAAGCAGACGTTACTATCACCAATGAATGCTTCACCAATAATAAACGCTTGAGCCAAACCATCTGGACTAGGCTGAACGGCATAACTGATATTGATACCAAGCTCACTACCGTCACCAAGTAAGCGTTTAAACCCTTCTATATCATCGGGTGTACTAATGATAAGCACTTCACGGATACCTGCGAGCATCAATACAGATAACGGATAATAAATCATCGGTTTATCGTAGATAGGTAGCAGCTGCTTAGAGACACCTTTAGTAATGGGGTAAAGACGCGTGCCTGAACCGCCTGCTAAAATAATACCTTTTGTGTTCATTTATTCACCTGCTCCTAGTCTTTCACGTTGGTAGCTGCCATCTTGGACGCGACTACACCATTCCATATTATTCAAATACCATTCCACTGTTTTTCTGATACCACTATCAAACGTCTCTGTCGGTGTCCAATTTAACTCATTAGCAATCTTGCTCGCATCGATTGCATAGCGCAAGTCGTGCCCTGGGCGGTCTTTTACAAAGGTAATTAATGACTCGTATTGAATACCATCGGCGCGAGGTTGCAATTCATCCAATATTTGGCAGATTGTTTTGACTACTTCAATATTTTGCTTCTCGTTATGGCCACCGATATTATAAGTTTCACCAACTTCTCCTTCAGTGACCACTTTATATAGAGCACGCGCATGATCTTCGACATACAACCAATCACGTATTTGATTGCCTTTGCCATAGATAGGTAGAGGCTTTCCTTCCAATGCATTTAAGATGACTAGCGGAATAAGCTTTTCAGGAAAATGGTAAGGACCATAATTATTTGAGCAATTGGTAACTAAGATAGGGAAGCCATAGGTACGATGCCAAGCCCGTACTAGATGGTCAGAACTTGCTTTAGAAGCTGAATAAGGTGAGCTTGGCGCATAAGAAGTAGTTTCAGTAAATAAATCAGTCGTTCCTTCTAGATCCCCATATACTTCATCGGTAGAGATATGATGAAACTTAAATTGCTTTTTATCTATATCATCAAGCCTTTGCCAATATTGACGTGCTACTTCTAATAGGTGATAAGTACCTACAATATTGGTATTAATAAATTCAGCTGGTCCATCAATGGAACGATCTACATGTGATTCGGCAGCGAGGTGCATGACAAGATTAGGCTGAAAACTGTGAAATGCTTGCTCTAGCGCCTCTTTGTCACAGATATCAATCTGTTGAAACTCATATCTCGGACTTTGATCAATTTCTTTGAGTGATTCTAAATTACCAGCATAGGTTAACTTATCAATATTTAATACTTCGTGATCAGTATGATGGATAATATGGCGAATAACAGCAGAACCAATAAAACCTGCGCCGCCAGTAACTACTATTTTCATAAAAAAACCTATACCAGTTTGAACTATATTGTTATATCAACATTAATACATGCATGTTAACTTTTTACTACACATCTAATTTTTACCTTTCAAATTAATAATCATATTACGCATATATTTTCGCAATTATACCTATAATTATCTACAATGCGCATGAATCATTTAATAGGAATGATATATAAACAACCTTATAATACAATAACTCTAATATATTTAAGAGCTTATCCATACCTGCTTCTATTAAACCACAAAATATCATAAAAAAATGGCGACCATTTTTTGTATTTCTATGCTTGTATTTTATAGCTTGGAGTATATTGCCTGCATTTATTTCTAGTAGCGTAACTTTGGATGTGAGTGAAGGTATCAGTTGAGGCAGCGAATGGCAATGGGGGTATTATAAACACCCCCCACTATCGTCATGGATATTATACAGTTTTTATCAGATGTTTGGGCATATAGACCCTTACTTGCTTAGCCAATTGTATGTGCTACTCACGTTATTTTTGGTTTATCAATTGGGTAAAAAGGTTTGGTCCCAAGAAACTGCCTTACTCGGCAGTGTGCTGAAACTGTGGATAGCGGCTTTTATGATGCTCGCAATCTTTGCACCACATTTATATTGGTTAATAACGCATGATTGGCTACCGCTCAGTTATGCTAATGGACGCTCGCAAAATGATGCCGCAGGAACTTATGACATCAAGCGCTACTTTAGTTAGATAGGGTTTATTACCGCCCAGCTTGTCGCTCATATACTATTAATAGTGATGCTTATATTCAATCGTAAACGTTTAATAGCACACCAATCACAAAAGTCGTTATCGCGCGATCAATGGCTTGGGTCTTTGGTAGCGATGAATAGCGGCTTTCCATCACAAATGATATCAGGACCTGCCAGTCATTCGCCTTGGATGACTATCGAGCGTCTTCAAGAGAATGGTACGTTAGTGATATGGCGAGAGAGTAAAGAAGATATCGTGCTGCCTTTACTTAACAAGGTCAATGTCATTACGGCCGATGAACTAAGCAGTAATCATAGCAATGGTAATGTTCTAGTCAAGCAACAAGGTCAATGGCAGGTTGATTGGCGTGACGACAAGGTAGAGAAGCCATTATTAATAAACTGGATGGCTTATGTTCCAAGCCGCTGCTTCCAGCATTCCAAATAATGCATTGTCTATAAATGGCTATTTAACGATCATTTATATTGAATAAAATAATTGAATTTTTTATGTCACATCATCTGTCACAATCTCGCCCTTATTTATCTATTATCATACCCGCGTATAATGATGCTGGTGCTTTACAGGCTTTTTTACCAGAAGTCTTTGCATTTACGAAGACACTACGCGCTCCTGTAATAGATACATCGTCGACAGAACAAAACAGTGAAACAACAATAGCAAATTGTGAGATTATTATTGTCGATGATGGCAGCTGCGCTCACTCCGTTGATGTGGTTACAGATTTGATGACTACTCGCCTATTAAATACAGAGCTTGCGATTGCGGCTCTGGTACATTTCTTAGTACTCGTGAGCATCGTCAATTTCACAACAATCACACCAGCGTGGGCAAACGTGGGTGCTTTCTTAATCGCTTTTGTAGTAAGTTTTTTTGGACACTTCTATCTCACTTTCAAGCAAGCAGATCACTCAACTGAGAACCCCCAACACCATAATGGTAAGAAAAATAGCAATAAATACTTATCTGCATTAGTAAAATGGTTTAGCAGCTCAGCAGCAGGTTTCATAGCCAACCAAGCTTTATTTGTTTTAGGTCTAAGTTGGTTCGGTGAACGATACTATATTTTGATTTGGTTAATCGTGACTGGCGTCGTTACAATTATGACCTTTGCATTAGGTAAGTTCTGGGCATTTAAATCATGAGTAATCCTAACTCTCAAAACTCAGCTTCTCAGCTTCTCAGCTGTCTAATGAGGCACGTGCCGTTATTATTAATGTTGATGACCTAGGGCTGTCTGGGGCGGTAAATGATGCGGTCATCCACCTTACTGAGCTTGGGCGCATTGGTGCCAGTAGTTATATGGTAGGCGGCACAATTACGGATAGCGATATAAATCAATTAAAAAAACTCAATGTCGATGTCGGCTTGCATTTGGATTTTACAGGAATATTCCCCTCTGCTCTACGTGGTTCATTAAAATCAATTATAATCGCCTGCTACCTACGCCGTTTTAATCCTATGCAAGTAACTAAGGTGATTAAGCAACAATTGGATGCTTTTGAAGATCGCTTTGGACGTGCGCCCGTATTTATTGACGGGCATCAGCATATTCACCAATTTCCTGTTATTCGTCAATGTTTAATCAACGAGCTGAGCAACCGCTATAGTGTTGAGATATCAAAAGGCATGCTTAGCGCACGCGTTACGACGCCATTGGTTAACGATCTAAAGTCTTGGATAATATATGGCTTGGGCGGTTACGCTTGGCGCAAATCATGTGAGCATAATCGTATTCCAACCAATGATAGATTTGGTGGTGTATATGGTTTTGATGCTGATAGCCAGCAACTAGCTACCTTGTGGGAGCAATGGTTACAGAGTGCGCCGCCTAGCGCTGATTTATCATCAGGGCTGCTAACTCTAGATACGGCGCTACCTATATCATCTGCCAACTTATTGCCTACTCTAATTATGTGTCACCCTGCTGTACCTGACAATGGTAGCAATGACTGGCAAGATGAAATCAAAGCAGCTCGAGAGCTTGAGTATGAATGGTTAATAAGTACTGAGTTTGAAGATTTATTGCATAAATATCAAATTAGATTATTGCGGTGGTCAGATATGATAGCAGTTAAATAAATTCTTAATGATAGCGACTCTTATTTTAGATAGAAAAAAAGCTAAGACTATTTAAAGTCTTAGCTTTTTTATAAAATAAATTTTAACGTTTCAAAAATCAATCAATAAAGCTTAACCAATCCATATACTGCTCATTGCGACCGTGCACCACATCAAAGTACAAGGTTTGCAATTTCTCAGTCAAGGGTCCACGTCCACCGTTGCCAATAGTACGATCATCGTATTCACGAATAGGCGTCACTTCAGCAGCCGTGCCGGTCATAAATATTTCATCCGCCAAATAAAACTCATCACGAGTAATGCGACGCTCAACGACTTTAATGCCCAAATCATCCGCAAACTGAATGATGCTGCGGCGAGTAATACCGTCAAGTGCGCCGCCTGCTAAGTCAGGCGTATGCAGCACGCCATCTTTTACTAAGAATAAGTTTTCGCCAGCACCTTGGCAGACATAGCCTTGTGGGTCCATCAAGATAGCTTCGTCATAGCCATTACGGGTCACTTCTTGGTTGGCCATGATGGACACTGGATAATTGCTTGATGCCTTTGCTTTACACATGGTTACATTGGTCATGTGATGGGTAAATGAAGAGGTTTTGACACGAATGCCGTTTTTGATACCCTCTTCACCAAGATACGCGCCCCAATGCCAAGCGGCAACCATGGCATTAATACTATTGTCGCGTGACGACAGCCCCAGTTTTTCTGCACCCACCCAAATAAGTGGACGAATATAAGCTTCTGCGAAGTTGTTTTGCTTAACCACGTCTTTGTGCGCTTGCTCAAGCGTTGCGGCATCGAAAGGCACATCCATCTGAAAAATTTTCGCTGAGCCCAACAGACGCTCGGTATGTTCTTTTAGGCGAAAAATTGCCGTACGATTGTCAGCCGTTTGGTAAGCACGTACGCCTTCAAATACTGCCATACCGTAATGTAAGCTATGTGTAAGCACATGAACTTTGGCATCCGGCTGTTCAATCATCGTGCCATTCATCCAAAGCTTGCCTTCCTGTGTTGCCATATTCATCTAATAGTCCTTATGCTAGCACTGACGTCTAACTTTTTTGTTGAGTGTTAAGGGGATACTTTAATCAAAATTGCATGCTGACACTGGGTGTCTATTTTTCAGGTGCAAATTTTTTCATGTACAAATTTAATGCGCAAATGATTATATCACCGGCACGCCACGCAAATGAAATATTTTAGTTTGTCACTGCATGGCTTTTATTTATACGCCGTTGAATACAAACGGTATGGTTATACTCATAACGTTATTCTACTGATTCTACGCCCATAAGATGCTGCCACTGCGCTTGTACCAGCGCTCGTGTTTCTGTCCAAAGCGACTCGTCAACCAACAACGACTGCTCGGACAATGCTAATTGGTGCGTTGCAGCACGTATGCGTAAATAAGCATCGGTTAAATCTTGACAGACTGCTGATTCCCAAATCCCTAGTGCCGCGACTTCTTCAAAGATACGGACGTTGTCACTCCATTTGGTCAAAGTAGGATGTTCATGTGAATAAGCTAATACTGCAAATTGCGCCAAAAACTCAATATCTACAATACCGCCTGCATCTTGTTTTAGATGAAACTTGCCAGCTTGTTGTTGCCATTGGCTGGTTCCTAGATGTTTTTGCATCTTAATACGCATACTCGTCACTTCGATACGCACTTGCTCAATCGTACGCGGTAACGCCAAAACGCTTCGGCGAATAACACAAAAACGTGCCGTGACGCGTTTATCGCCGCAGATTGCTCTTGCTCGTACTAGCGCTTGATGCTCCCACGACCAAGCTTTCTCAAGCTGATAGGTTTCAAAGGCATGACAAGAAACCACCATCATACCGGCATTGCCAGAGGGGCGCAGACGCATGTCTACTTCATAGGCACGGCCGTCACGAGTTTGGGTATTGAGATACGTCATAAGCTTTTGCGCAAGGCGCGCAGCAAACTTCATACCACTGACTGATTTCTCGCCCGTGGTCATGCCCTGCTCTTTTATTTTATGCAAAAACACCAAGTCTAAATCGGATGAATAGGATAATTCAAGACCGCCAAGCTTGCCATAGCCAATAATCGCAAAGCCGCAATCGGCTTCAGTAACCGGATCACCATCTTGACTAATAGGATAACCGTAGCGCTTAACAATTTCTGCAAAAGCACGCTCTAATGCCGCCTCCAATACCACGGCTGCAATATAAGTCAGTGAATCTGATACCTTCATTATCGGACGCTCAGCCAATACATCACTGGCAGCGACCGCTAGGACTTGGTTCTTTTTGAACAATCGTAATACGCTCAGCAGCTCCTCTTCATCATTGGGCTCCACCCGTAATAGCTGCTGGCGCAAAATATCACGCAGCTCAGGCTTGTCTGGCAAATGCCGATAGCGCTGCTGTAAAAAAGTATCCAATAATACTGGATAATGAGCCAGCTCTTTAGCAATCCAAGGGCTGGCTGATAGCATCGGGATCAGCTCAACCGTGGCGTTGGGATTCTCAGCAATCATAACCAGATAAATAGAGCGACGGCAGATAGCTTCAAGCAAGGCAATTAAACGTGGCAATGCTGTGTTGGCAAGTTGCTGCTGTTCTTGATGCGCAAGTAGCGCATGCACTATTACCGGATAAGCGTCATCCAAGCGTTCACGAGCCTCATCACTCAAATTAGCAACCATTTTTGACTGCCAAAAATCTTGTAGTTGAGCACGATTTTCTTCAGTCAACACTTGATTTAAACGGGCAATTTGTTCATCAAGTTGAGCAGGTTCAAGCTCATTATCGTCTTGAGCGGGAACTTGACGCTCAGTGACCATACGCTCAAACGGCACATTGACATTGTATCGATGATGATTGAGGGTATTGAGCAACCCTTCCCAATTTTCAAACCCAAGCGTGATAGCCAGATTGTGCTGCCAGTGTGTATCATGAGGTAAGCGCTGGGTTTGTTGATCGTTAATCGCCTGAATACCGTGCTCAAGTCGACGCAAAAAGCGATAAGCGGCTTGCAGTTCTTGATAGGTATCATGCTCTAAATACTCAAGCTCACACAGTACTTGCATTGCCTTTAAGCAAGACTTGACCTGTAGCTGCGGATGCCGACCGCCATAAATTAATTGAAACGCTTGTACGATAAACTCAATATCTCGAATACCGCCCGCGCCAAGTTTTATATTATCCAAGTCTTCACGTTGTGCGACTTGATTTTGAATGAGAGATTTCATCTCTCTAAGTGCCGAAAAAGCGCTATAATCAACGTAATACCGAAAGACAAATGGCTTAGTAAGCGCTTGTATTTCATCGTAAAATGGTGGCGCTATGTGCCCAACCACGCGCGCTTTTAGCCAAGCAAAGCGCTCCCATGCGCGCGCGTTTTGAGCAAAGTACTTTTGTAATGCCGATAAGTGAATGGCCAAATCACTGCCATCACCCCACGGCCGCAGACGCATATCGACCCGAAATACAAAACCATCAGCCGTATTGTTATCGAGCAGCTTGATAATACCCTGACCAAGCCGCGTCATAAAACGCTTATTGTCGATACTGCGCGTGCCTTTTTCTTTGTCACCGTCAGTTTCACCGCGCGCCTGATGGACAAAGATAAGGTCAATATCACTCGATAAGTTCAGCTCATGCGCGCCAAGCTTACCCATCGCCATAATTGCCATATCATCAACTTGCACATTACCTTTGTCATTAATAAAGGTTGGCTGCCCGTACTGGGTAACGAGATGCTGATAGGTATAATCCTTCGCAAATAAAATACAACCATCGGCAAATTCGGACAACTCATCTGTTAATTGCTCAAGTTCAATGACTGCCAATGCATCTTGCCAAACCCAGCGCATCATCAATAGCATACGCAGATGCCGTAGACCGCTCATCACTTTGGTTTCATTCGCGAGTTGATAGTTTTCATCCAAGGTATAATCTTGAATAAGATCATCGATTTGCTGGCGAGTTAAGGTACTCTCTAAGGGGTAACTACGCAAAAACGTCTGACATGCACCCGTTCGACTCTGCCAAACTTGATAAGCAAACTCACTTGCTGTTTGTAGCGCTTCTAGCTGCTCTGATGTGGGTTGATAACCTTTATCATTGAATACGGTAGATAGCATAACGATGACAACTCCTTGCAGCAGGCAACTATGAAACTACATGAACTTAGGATTTAACATGAATCTAGAGCCTAACCTTAAGGTTTTTTCTGACTAAATGCTCATGACAAATGATGAACATACTGAGCATAAAACAACTGTTAACCATGTCGATACCATTCGATTTGAGCGGTTTTATGGTAGCATAAATAACTTAACTATAAATGATGACTGCCTTTGTGCGCAGCAAGATGCAGTAAATTATTGTAGATATGGTTATTAGTAATAAAATGTGTTCATGATAGTATGTTCCGTACATCTTAAAGCCTTAAAAAGTTTAAAATAGCCTTAAGACTTTTAAAGGTAACAAATAGGTAATCAAAAATGAAAAATACAAATACAAAAGAACAAAACCAAGAAATTGTACTGGCTAACCACCCTTCAGGTATACCGACGACAGACACGTTTAAAATTAATGACATCGATATGCCAACACTCAAAGAAGGCGAAGTGCTGCTTAAAAGTATTTACGTATCCGTTGATCCTGGCATGCGTGGCTTTATGAATAAAGGCACGGATGATGCAGCTGGCAACAAATTTCAGCTAAATAAACCTATCACCAGTCGAACGGTCGCCCAAGTTATCGAAAGCAATGATGATAATTTTATGGTCGGTGATATCGTTCATGGTCGATTTGCTTGGCAGAAATATCAAACGGTTAATATTGCAGATATTGAAAAAGTAGATCCGACACTTGCGCCTATCTCTACTGCAGTCAGTATGCTTGGTATTCCTGGTCTCTCTGCCTACTTTGGTATGCTAAATATTGGTCAGCCTAAAAAAGGTGAAACGGTCGTCGTCTCCGGTGCAGCTGGCTCTGTGGGTAGTATCGCTGCTCAAATTGCCAAAATAAAAGGCTGTAAAGTTATCGGTATTGCCGGCTCGGCCCAAAAAATCGCGTTCTTGGAAAACGATCTGGGTTTAGATAAAGGCATTAACTATAAACAAGTCAATGATATGGAAGCAGCCATAAAAGACGCTTGTCCCAATGGTGTTGATGTCTTCTTTGATAATGTGGGTGGGGAATTGTTCGATGCCGTGTTTGCCAATATCAACGAGCATGCCCGCATTGCTATTTGCGGTCAAATCGCTGATTACAACGAAGAAAACCCACCCCAAGGGCCAAGACCGATGCATACCTTAATCAAGAAAAGTGCTCGCATGGAAGGTTTTGTGGTCTATGACTTTCAAGCTGAATTTGACGCTGCCAAGCAACAGCTTGCAGACTGGTATAATAATGGCAACCTAATCTATAAAGAAAACCTCATTGAAGGCTTTGAAAACATTCCCGCAGCGTTTATCGGTCTGTTTTCTGGTGAAAACATCGGTAAGCAAATGGTTAAAGTTGGCGATATAGTAGATTCATTTTAAAAACGATACAGTGCTATTGACTATAAGTTTTTTGCAGCCTCTGTCACGCCTGCGAACAGCAAGCAAGAAAAAATATAGTCAATAGCACGTTATTACAATCGTATCGCTTTTATTTTGAACTGACCATACCATTAACCATTAACCATTAACCATTAACCATTAACCATTAACCATTAACCATTAAGTGTGGCTGGTTTTTATATTGTTATAACCAACCATTAATGAGCACTATTAATAATAAATAAGCTACGATACTATAATTTGCAATACTAGGCCTATGACTATGACCACCGCTCCTACTCCCTTACTCTTGATAACCGCTGACCCCAGTCATCCGCTTGCCCATATAGCGCTACGCTATGCTCGTAGCTATCTGCAAATAGCAGTAATGAATGATAAAAGTGATAACAGCAACCGACCTGAAAACCAACAAGCACTACTAAATATTTTTTTCTATGCAGATGCAGCAAATATCGCCAATCGGTTACGCTGGCAGTCAGCTGATCAGATGAACATAACCCAAGAATGGCAAAATCTCGCTGAGCAATATCAGATATCACTGCCTGTCTGCGTCAGTACAGCGCTCAGTCGCGGTATCTCGGATAGCGACAATAGTGCGCGCCATCAGTTAGATAGCGAAAATCTGGCGACAGGTTTTAGTTTAGTAGGACTGAGTGAGCTTGCCATAATGATGCAAGGCGACTGTCGCGTGATACAGTTCTGATACTAGCAAGCTCAATAATAGCTAGCTTAATAACAGCGGTTAGCGATAAATAAGATTAGGAATAAACCATGAAATTACTCATTCGCTTGCAGACGCCTACTGAAATGGCAAGCTATGAAGGCTGCGCGCTCGCTTTGACCTTAGCCACCTTCGGCCATGACGTACAACTATATTTGGATGCACCGGTATTTGGGTTTTTGATGCAGTCTGACGCACGTCTACATGGCATGATTCAATCGCTTGAACTATATGATATGCCGCCAGCTTGGCTACCTGATGATGTATTCAGCGGCTGGATTACTGGTATGCTGCCGACCGATGTCGCGACCCAATTAACCTTGATTCCAGAAGTTATTAACTCCCAAGATTTTGATCAAATTCTCAATTTTTAATATGAAGGCTTTGAATGTGAAAGCTTTGAATAGCATATACTAGCCAAAATTTTTATTATTAAAACAAATACAGTAAGCAATCGGACACGACTATGGCAACTTTATATCAATTACATAGCACTATGGATACGCTCAGACGCAGCACAGAACAAATGGCGTTGACATGGCGTGCTGGTGACAGCATCCTCTTATTAGGCACAACCGTCGCTTTTATTGATTGGTTCAATGCGTATTTGGGTGATATCGAAGAAATCGAAATGGAAGATATAGCTGGTATCTACGCCCTCGCTGAAGATGTGGCGCAGCTCAATCAGAATACAACAGCAAAACTCAATCTCAGCGCCAAATTAACTGGTATTTTGAGCGATAATGAATGGGTTGCGATGACCCAAGATACTAACTTAGATGATGCTAAGTTTGATAAAGTGATAACGATTGCCTTATGAGTACTTCTAGCACCTCTACCATTCCCTCTGCTACAGCAATCGACGTAGCCTTAGACCAAGATGGTCATTTATGCGACCACACTGTTTGGACGCCTGCTATTGCACAGCAGTTAGCCAATACATTGGACGTAGATTTAGATGCTGAGCATTTAGCAGTGTTGCAACAAGTACGCGCGTTTTTTGTCAAGTTTAATCATGCCCCAGCCACACGCCCGCTGATTAAATGGCTCCAAAAAACCTTACCTGAGGACGATATCAGCAATCAAAAACTACAGCAGCTATTTAATACCGGCTTGGTCGCCCGCCATGTCAATCGCCTTGCTGGACTACCTAAACCCCCTAACTGTTTATAGTAAAGCAAGTTAAGACAAAGCAAGCTAAATTTTTATAGTGAACGGCTTTCTTATATCGTTTAAACATCTGATTACTAAAGCTTTAGGGCTAATAGAGCCGCTACTTTGGGTCGTAGACCGTTAGCGTCTCATAACCGATACTGCGACCTTCATCACCAGTAAAACCTTGCTGCCGCCATACCTCATACAAGCATATTGCCACGCTATTAGACAAATTCAAACTGCGCGAATCAGCCAGCATTGGCAGTCGCAACCAATTATCCGCACCAATATTCTCACGTATATCCTCTGCCAACCCTGCCGTCTCAGAACCAAAAACCAGCGCAATATTGGCTGGCGATTTCAAAACCGTATCTGAGCTGTCAGCTACTTGCCCACTAAAATCATAATCATAGAATGGTGTGCTCAATTTGGTCGTTAGCGCTGTAATGATATGACAACCAGCAGCTTGCAATGCCTGTTTGGTCATCGCCCAATCGTCGTGTACTTGCAAATGGGCATACTCATGATAATCCAATCCTGCGCGGCGTAACTTCTTATCGTCCAGCTCAAACCCTAATGGCCTGACTAAATGCAGTTGTGCCCCACTATTAGCGCATAAACGAATAATATTACCGGTATTGCTGGGCATCTTTGGCGCTACCAGCACGATATGAATGGTCATACTGACTCCGTAAGTGGTTAAAGTTTTATTATTTAGGCTTATATATCAAGCGTAATCAAAAGTTACAGTTTACTGCCGATAATTACATTTTGATACTGTGCACCGATTTTAACTTTGATTATGATGGCTGTAATGGATAACGAGATAATTTAAACACATTGTTATCGTATCCTATAACCCTTCAGTGAGGCTTAAGTAAACTGCTTAGCATCACTGTTGTTATTTATAATCACCCATTTATTTTTGAGGAAATTGTTATGAAAAAGCTAATCATTGCATCTTTAACGGCTATGTTTGTATTAACTGGTTGCAACACTTTTAAAGGTCTAGGTCAAGACGTATCTAGCGCTGGCGATGCTGTAACTGGCGGTGCACAAGACGTACAAAATAAAATCTAAGTACTAACTTTGTTAGACTTAATTTTAAGAGGCTTATCATTCGGTAAGCCTCTTTTTTTATTTTAATGTTCGCTTACTGAATTATTGTAGTCTATTCGAAGAAATCAAAGCTTTCAGTATAATATGACAAAATGATATTACAAAAACTCTCTTAAAATCTGATTGAGGTATCTTCTGCCCAATGCGGTCGGCTGTAACTGTTCAGCATCATCCATCAGTAAGCCTTGTTTTATTAATTTATTAACTTGTATAGCAATGCTGTCATAGCTCAGCCCTGTGCGAGCCTCAAATAACGACCATGCCACACCAGCATGCAAACGCAACGCATTCAGCATAAACTCACTAACCAGTTCATCACTGGCAATCGTCTGCCAGCCCACCATTTTTGGTGACTCTTCAGTTGTTTCATTGTGGTGAGGCGCGTCTTGATAGTCCATATAATCTTTCGGCATTCGTGATTTGCTAAAGCGATAAATACCCGCCTCTGCCAACTTTTCACTAGCCACTTCGCTAATGGTTATTTTTTCAGCAGCGGAGTTATTCACAGTTACTTTACCATGCGCGCCTGCACCAATCGCTAAATAGTCACCAAACTGCCAATAGTTGACGTTATGACGGCACGGCTTATCTGACGCGCCAGCCCACGCCGACACCTCATAATTGTGGTAGCCTAAATTTTGTAGTAATGTCTGACCCGCCTGTTCAATATCAGCTAAGCTATCCTCATCGGGTAAGATTGGTTGACTGCGATAAAAGACCGTATTAGGCTCAATGGTCAGCTGATACCAAGATATATGGGTCGCTCCGGCATCATGTGCTGTCTGGATATCGTTTATTGCTTCATTCAAGGTTTGCTGCGGTAGACCATGCATCAAATCAACATTGACGCGCTCAAACCCAGCCGCACGAGCTGCTTTAATCGCTGATAATGCTTGTTTGGGATCGTGAATACGCCCCAATGTTGTTAGCTGCTCGGCAGAAAAGCTTTGTACACCGATAGACAGACGATTGATGCCTACATCTAAATATTCAGCAAAGGGTGCATGCTCAAGGGTGCCTGGATTGGCTTCCATGGTGATTTCAATATCATTGGCAAAATTAAAACATGTCCGCAATCCAGAAAATAAGCGCCGATACTGCGCCATAGGAAGTAGCGACGGTGTGCCACCACCGATAAATATCGAGCTGATTTCTCGCCCTTGGGTTAATGACTGCTGCGCTGCGGCATCGAGTAATAGCGCATCGACGTACTCGTCATACATGGACAACTGACTGTCAATCGGTAGCTCATGCGAATTAAAATCACAGTAAGGACATTTTTTCACACACCACGGAATGTGGATATACAGCGCCAATGGAATGTCGCTTACTTCTATCGCACTAGCAGTAGAATGATTAAAAGCGCTCAGATTGTTGGAAAAGTTAACAGATTTGATATTTGACATAATCGGTCTATCTATAAATGAGTAACAGCTATCAGTAGCAGAAAGTATCGCTAGGATAACGGCTAAGCGTCCGAAAAAAAAGGGTATCTTAAATAAAAGCGTATCAATAACAAAACCAGTAACAAATACTCATGTCAACGGCGTTCTATTACAGGCAAAATATCTAACAACCACTATTACTACATAAAACGATAATGAATGATAAGCAATCATTAAAAGGATAAAGACAATGGCCTATTGGCTTATAAAATCCAATCCAAAATGTTTTAATATAAAAGACCTACAACGCGCAGGAACAGAGATGTGGGATGGCGTACGTAACTACCGCGCCCGTAACTTTATGCGTGATGATATGAAAGCAGGCGATAAAGCATTTTTTTACCACTCAAGTGCCAGACCTTCTGGCGTCGCTGGTATCGTGACCATCAGCAAAGCAGGCTACGCTGACACGACCCAGTTTCATCCTGAACATCGGCACTATGATCCCAAAGCGACTGAAGATGAGCCGCGCTGGTATATGGTAGATGTGACTTTTGAGCAGGCGTTTACCGATATACTGCCACTATCAGAGCTTAAATTTTTGCCTGCGCTTGAGGATTCTTTATTACTCAGAAAAGGCTGTGAGCAATTAACCGTCCTTCCGCTTGAACCCAAGCACTGGCACGCGATTATGGATATGGCTGAAACGCTTGATCTGATAGCGGATGAGATGGATTCCATCTAACTGCTAATGCGTCGATCATAAACATCAAAATGTTAGGAAAAACCATAAATGAAATTCATCAAACGCCTCTAAAACATTGACATCATACTCTTGCTTCTTTACCATTATCTCTACTTATGACCTGTTAATTCATTATTTGAATTGACGGGTTATTTTTATTTTAGCGTCATCGATTTTATTTACATACTCTGCCTGCATATTCTTGTTAAGAAGGGGCTTGCTCATATTATTTATCGGAGTATTATCGTCGGCACGACTCCTACCTTACTGTCTCGCTATTGATTTATTGATGGCAGTATTTGCTCATCAATAATAATTACCGCAAAGAATAAAAAGTTGCTCATTATGTTTTTCCCATTATCTTTTAGAGATTTTAAAAGCTACAGCTTACGCCTAGGCGTGCTCGCGCTTCCCATCTTAATTACCCAATTTTGCCAAGCTGCGCTTGGTGTCGTCGATGCCATTATGGCCGGTCAAGTCTCCGCGCTCGATTTGGCTGCTGTGGCCGTTGGCTCCGGTATTTGGCTGCCTCTGTTTTTATTAGCCACCGGCATTTTAATTGCCACCACGCCTCTTATTGGTGAGGCAATTGGTCAAAATAAACATAACCAAGTACCCCATATCACCCAGCAATCTTTATGGGCGGCTAGCGTAATTGGTATTTTGGGCTTTATTATTGTAAATTTAGCACCAAATATCCTTGGCATCATGGGCGTCCCTGAAAATATCCAACCGATAGCGACGCAGTATTTACATGGCGTATCATTTGGCTTTCCTGCTATGGCCATGTATGCCGTGCTACGCAGTTATTGCGAAGCGCTTGGGCGTCCTGAACCAGTAACTGTTATTAGCATCATTGGTCTGCTCGCAGATATTCCGCTTAACTATATCTTTATCCATGGCTTGTTTGGAATGCCCGAGATGGGCGGTGCCGGCTGCGGGGTCGCAACTGCAATCGTATTATGGATAAACGTCTTATTGCTTGCTGCTTATACCAGCTTCACTAAACGTCAGCAATTTGCCAGCACTCGCTTTTTTTATGGTTTTGCCAGCCCCAATCGTGCACAAATAAAGAAACTACTGAAACTTGGTATTCCTATTGGTATCTCTATCTTTTTTGAAGCAAGCTTATTTAGCTTAGGTGCGCTGGTTATTAGTCCATTAGGTGCGCTGGCAACAGCGTCGCATCAAGTGGCATTATCAGTGACCTCGCAGCTGTTTATGATACCCATATCGGTCGCTATGGCACTGACAATCATGATATCCAATCGCTTCGGTGAAAAAAACCTCTTGGCATTACGTCAAGTGCAAGCCACGGGTCTCATATGGACAGTGATCATTGCCTTCGCTTGTATGCTCGGTGTCTGGTTATTTAGACCACAATTGGCAGCAGCTTTCACCGACAATCCAATCGTACGAGCACAAGCCATGCACTTACTTATTTTTGCACTGGCTTATCAGTTATTTGATGGCTGGCAAGTTAATGTGGCTGGTATATTGCGCGGTATGCAAGACACGACTGTACCAATGTGGGTCACGCTGTTTTGTTATTGGATAGTTGCTCTACCGCTTGGCGTTTACTTAGTACGCTTCACGGATCTTGGCCCGCAGGGTTTTTGGATGGCATTAATTACTGGGCTATTTTTATCCTCTATCTTACTTACATTGCGTCTGCTCTATCAACAAAAGCGCTTGACGGCGATGTGGGGCTGATTATTAGGTACTATTTATCCAAACCTATTATACAAACCTAGTATCTGTTAATCATGACTAGCGCTACTTAACCACATAGACTATGATAAATCATTAAGCATTTCTTACTCGAAAGAGTGCTTACGTCATAATATGTAAAAAAATTCAGTTAACAACTGTACATCGATTGCTCATTGCCGTGAATATAGGTATCATTAGCAATTATCTACACAATATTTAGTTACACTATTTTCTCGAATTTAGTACAAGGCAAAATTAAAATTATGGATATTGAAAAAATACGCACCCTAATCGCCCTCATGGAAGAAAGTGAACTGGTGAATTTAGAAATCAGCTCAGATGATGAACACATCAGTTTAACTCGTCACTATGATGCGCCAGCACCAACGATGATGGCCGCTCCTACTGCCGGCGCTGCCCCTATTGCAACTGAAGCAAAAGCAGCCGTCAAAGCTGGTAGCGTTGAGACGTCGCCGATGGTTGGTGTTTATTATTCAGCCCCTAGCCCTAATGATCCGCCATTTATTAAGGTGGGACAAAAAGTACAAGCTGGTGATACGCTTGGCATTATTGAAGCGATGAAAATCATGAATCCTCTTGAAGCGACTCAAAGTGGTGTCATTGACGAAATCTTAGTCAATAACTCTGACGTTGTGCAGTTTGGCCAACCTATCGTCCGCTATAAAGCGTAACGATATTCGCCACACTCTACTTCGTTATGATTGAGATTCGCTATCATTCATACGGCAACGTAACTTGAGTTCGCTTAATTTACCGTAGCTAAATTCTATGATGCCAAAGATAGCGACTCTATCAATAAACGCCGCTCCGACAAGGATGACCCCATGATAAAAAAACTGCTCATCGCCAATAGAGGTGAGATTGCCCTACGTATCGTTCGAGCTTGCAAAGCCCTTGGTATTGAAACCGTAGGCGTCTACTCTACGGCTGATGCAAACTTGATGCACTTGCGCTTTGTTGATGAAGCCATCTGTATTGGTAAACCTAACGCCAATCAAAGCTATCTTGATATTAATACTATCTTGACGGCGGCTGAGATATCAGGTGCGGACGCTATTCATCCCGGTTATGGGTTTTTGGCTGAAAATGCTGAATTCGCTGAGCGCGTCGAAGAAGCAGGGTTGACCTTCGTTGGACCTAACGCTGATCATATTCGTTTGATGGGTAATAAAGTCTCTGCTATTAATGCCATGAAAAAAGCAGGTGTACCAACCGTACCGGGCTCTGTAGGTGCTGTCACGCTTCATAATGCCGAAGAGCAAGCGCGCAATATTGGTTTTCCGTTATTAATTAAAGCAGCTTCTGGTGGCGGTGGTCGCGGTATGCGTGTCGTTGAGCGCTTTGAAGAAGTGATCGGTCAAGTACAAGCGGCAAAACAAGAAGCTGAGCTGTGGTTTGGCGACGATACTGTGTATATGGAACGTTATCTACAAAATCCGCGCCATGTTGAAGTGCAAGTACTTGGCGACGGTAACGGTAACGCCATCCATCTCTATGATCGCGATTGTTCATTACAACGTCGCCATCAAAAGGTATTAGAAGAAGCGCCAGCCCCTGACATCCCTGATGATGTTCGTCAGCCAATATTGGAAGCCTGCGTCAAAGCATGTCAGCTAGTCAAGTATCGCGGTGCTGGAACGTTTGAGTTTTTATTTGAAAATAATGAATACTTCTTTATTGAGATGAATACTCGTGTTCAGGTTGAGCATCCTGTTACCGAAATGATTACGGGTATCGACGTGGTAGTCGAGCAATTAAAAATTGCTGCAGGTTACGGTCTGTCCTATCGTCAAAGTGAGATTGAGATTCAAGGTCATGCTATTGAATGCCGTATCAATGCTGAAGATCCGACCACATTTATGCCTTCACCAGGTACGGTCACGCAATTGTTTGCACCAAGTGGCGCCGGCGTGCGTTTTGACTCTCATCTTTACCCTGGTTATGAGATTCCAAGCTATTATGATTCATTGATTGGTAAGCTCATCTGTCATGGTCAGACACGCCAGCAAGCGATCTCTAAAACGCTACATGCACTTGATGAGTTGGTTATTGAAGGTATCAAAACCAATATCCCCATGCATCGTGATGTGATTTTGGCAGATAAAAACTTTATTGAAGAAGCACAAAATATTCATTATCTTGAAAGAGAAATGCTAACTGCCAATAAAGCAAAAGCAGATTCATAATCTGCTGAAATGTCTTGATTGATAAAAAACCGCTATCTGTCAGATAGCGGTTTTTTAATGCAGACCAATTAAGATTGTTATAAATGGTGCTATTTAACGAAAAAAACCTTATTAGGGCAAAATTCTTTTGAAGTTCATAAAGCATTTTGTACCATCAGGGTCAGCACACCACTGCATCTGATTACCATCATGGTTTAAAAAGGCAATCAGCGCCTCATCAGTCTGGTCTACCTGATTGCCTGAGCAATCTACCTCATTGTTATCATATACCGTCTTGATAGCAATAATGGGTAACCCTTCTTCACGGTGCGTGACTAAGTAGCGACCGTACGTACGCTCTTTGCCACTTACCGACCACATCTCATTGTCAGCAGCAAAATTATATAGCTCACGGCATTGATTTGATTTCGCTGCAGAGGCCATAAATTTTTTACTGGTATTCGGCTGAATATTAATAATACGCTTTTCATTTTGTGTCAGTAGCCCCTCACCTGCACTTATTTTAGGCTCGTCACTTTCTATATTTTTTACGTCTTTTAGTGCCGCTTGTCTAGCTTCAGCTTCTTTGGTCATCGTGATATTATTATTTAGATCGATTTCCCACTGTCCAGCAATCGCAGGACTGATATGGGTGGTAATAGTCGGCTTACTAACTACTTCGCCATTTACTGGCAGTGACGCTAAAATAGCTGCTAATGAAAATGAAGCAAATGAGATAGGTTCCATAATTAACCTTTTTATTTATAGTATTATAATAATGAGATATGTGTACATTAGCGTAAGTCTTAGTCACTAAAAACACAAGTAACATTATGCTATTAAAGCTTTAACGCCTATCTGATAAGCGTCACAGTAGCACATAAATTAATGAGTCTTAAAAAATTAAAAAAAATAACGTCATGGCTCTGATTTACTAATCGCAACGAGTCATGACGTTATGGAATCCAATATTAAAATTGGATGCTTAAGTATTTAGATGTTAAGCGGCGGATGTACTAACTGCTTGGGCAAAGGCTGATAATGCCCCTTTAAGCATCGCTGATACGGTGCTGCTGCAAGTACCGATACCTGAATAAACCTCACCATCAACATTTAGCTGAATATAAGCCGCAGCGTTGGCATTAGTTTTGTTATCACTGTTGGTATCATCGTCGATGCCATCAACGCTATTGTGCTGCGGATTAATCGCGTGCTCAGCGTAGTTAATGACATGTATTGACTTACCGGTATGCTGAGCAAGTCCATCAATAAATGAAGATAGTGGACCGTTACCTGTTCCATCAATAGTAATAGTTTCGCCATTCATCTGTACTTGGCCGTTAAAGTAAACTTCACCACCTTTATTATTGACGCTGTAATCTAATAACTCAAAGCTACCTTGCTGTAAGTAAGTGTTTTCAAAGGTTTGTAAGATTTCATCATTTTGTAGTTCACGGGCAGCCGTTTCAGCTTGATGCTGTACCACACGGCTAAAGTCAATTTGCATCCAGCGCGGTAGATTGAAACCATAATTGCGTTGAAGAATATAAGCGACACCACCTTTCCCAGATTGGCTATTGATACGTACCACATCCTGATAACTGCGACCAATATGCGCTGGATCAATCGGTAAATAAGCGACATCCCAAACGTTTTCGGTCTGCTCGATATGTTTCTCATTATAATCAAGGCATTTTTTGATAGCGTCTTGATGAGAGCCACTAAAGGCAGTAAATACCAATTCACCAACATACGGATGGCGTGGGTGTACTGGTAAGTTATTGCACTCGCTAACCACCTGCACAATCTCACTCATGTTACTAAAATCAAGCTCAGGATCGATACCTTGGCTAAACAAGTTCATCGCCATGACCATGATATCCATGTTGCCGGTACGCTCACCATTGCCTAAAAGCGTGCCTTCGATACGATCAGCGCCAGCAAGCACCCCTAGCTCAGCAGCAGCCACTGCACAGCCACGGTCATTATGAGTATGCAAACTGATCGTCACATGCTCACGCTTGGCAAGGTTACGGCAAAAATACTCGACTTGGTCAGCAAATACGTTAGGCGTTGACGCTTCAACAGTCGCTGGCAAGTTTAAAATCACCTCTTGACCATGTTCAGGCTTCCAAACATCACAAACGGCATCACAGACCTCGACGGCATATTCAGTCTCAGTTTGGCTAAAGCTCTCAGGTGAATACTGGAATACCCACTCTGTTTCTGGATATTTGGCAGCATATTCAACCAATAATTTAGCACCAGTAATGGCAATCTCTTTAATCTCAGCTTTATCCTTGCCGTATACTTTTTCACGTTGGATGCGGCATGTTGAGTTATAGACGTGAACGATGGCACGCTTGGCACCTTTCAATGACTCAAAAGTACGGGCAATCAAATGCTCACGAGCTTGCACCAACACTTGCAAGGTCACATCATCTGGCACATGATTTTCTTCGATCAATTTACGGGCAAAATCAAACTCAACTTGCGCAGCCGATGGAAAACCAATCTCAATTTCTTTAAAGCCTACGCCAACTAGAGTCTTAAAAAAGCGCATTTTTTGTTCAATAGTCATCGGATCAATTAAGGCTTGGTTACCGTCACGCAGATCTACACTTGCCCATATTGGCGATTTCTCAAGCGTTTTACTCGGCCATGTGCGATCTGGTAGCGAAGGCGCAAATGCAAAAGGACGATACTTTTTATAATCGAACGCGGCATGTTTTGGCGTTACTGTCGCAGGTGCGGCAGGCGCAGCTTGTATGGTGCGTGTGGCTTGTTCAGACATGATCAATCCTTAGATGAGATGGCAGTTTATATTTCTAACAAATTATATTTTTGGTAAATAAGTTTAGTAAATGAGCTAATAAATCAGATTTTATGATACGAGATAATATGAGTTTATGCCATTATAATAACAAAGTTAATAAAGTGAAAAGCTGTTTTATTTTACATATATTGCTATTATTTTAGTGATAAACGCTATCATCATGGATATAATTGTATTAATCCACCAATTATTGAATAATATATGCTAAATAGCCATTCCAACAGCCAGTTGCCGACTGATATCGATGAGACGGACAGACAGCTATTACGCTTATTACAGACCCAAGCACGCATGAGTATTACTGAGCTTGCTGAGCGCGTTAATCTATCTGCGACACCCTGTGCGCGCCGTATTAAATGCTTGGAAGATAGCGGTGTTATTACCGGCTATCATACTCAAACCGATGCACAAAAACTGGGCTATCCCTTAGCTGTATTCATCGCCATCAGTATGGATCGACATACCGCTGATCGCTTTGAGCAGTTTGAGCGTAAAGTTCAAAGCTTCGATGAAGTGATGAGCTGTAGCATCGTCACCGGTCGTACAGAAGATTACTTAATTAAAGTACGCGTACGCGATATGGCCCATTATGAGGAGTTTTTATTACATCGGCTGAATCGTATCGAAGGCGTGGCTCAAGTGCATACCAGTTTTGAGCTACGTGAAGTGTTTAACCGCAGCGTGGTTTAAGTGGTCGTTCTTTGCTCTGGTTGGGATTGACGACGAAAGAAGTACACTAAAACCAATCCTATCAATAGTCCTATAGCAGCGACCAATAATCCAGCATTAAAATTATCATTTTTCCCAGCCAGTGCCACCGTTACCAGTGGTCCTATGAATTGCCCGAGCGCATAGGCCAAAGTCGCCAGTCCCATCAATAAGTTAGAATAAGCAGGATTGATATTTTTAATCAAAATGAGCGTCATTGAGACCATACCAACAAAGGTTAATCCTAAAATAACGGCATTACCATATAAGCCAATAGCCCCATCAAACCATATAGGTAAATACATGCCAAACGCTTGTAGTAACGTTAAGCCCATTAAAGTTTTGGTCTCGCCAATTCGCTTGGCAAGTGCGCCCCAAATAGGGTTTGATAGCATTGCAAAAACACCAACAACCAGCCAAATTAGTAGTCCAGCATAGGTTTGTGTCGTTAAGCGCTGAGCTGCCATCACCGGCAAAAAAGTGGCAGAAGTAATATAACCAAAGCCTGCAAGCACATAGCTTGCCGACAATAATATAATAGGCTTGGTATGGCCAGCCGCTGCCTCGTATAGAGAGCGCTTAAAATTAAAATAGGTTTGGCAAATTGAGGATATTTGATTGTTATTTGGCTGAGAAGCACTAAGACTGGTTGGACGTATGGCATAAAGCAACCATAATAGCGGTAGACTAATGATACCTGCCACCAGCCAAATCACATCGAAATGGTAGCCAAGCGTTAATAACCACCACGTCAGTATGGCAGAAGCGCTAATGCCAACACCAATACCGGCATAATGCAATGCTGAAAGTACAGAGCGGCGCTCGTCACTAAAGCTCTGAATCACTAACGATGAGCTCAAAATCATCGCTACACCGCTTGCGATACCAGAAAACAGCCGAATGACATACCATAGCTTTAATGACATATTCGGTACAACCAATAGCATTGTCGTGATGACACTGACTATCGTCCACACTATCAGCATTTGCCATGTCAAACGATGCGGCACAAACATCGCAATGAGCGCGCCAATAAAATAACCACTATAATTGACCGATGCTAGCCAGCCAGCAATAGTTGTTGATAGCGATAATTGAATCATAATATCAGGTAAGGTGGCGGTAAATAAAAACCGTCCAAACCCCATCACTACTGCTAAACAATACAGACCTATCCAAGCGATGGCCGTTTCATTAGTGATGATAATAAAAGCACGACTTTTGAGAGCAGTCATCATGACGGAGCCATTTTGTGGCAATGAGCACACAATCCTTTGTGTTAAAAGCAATCAAAAGCAGTGATAAACCGTTAATTTGAAAAAGTATTAAATACGGTATTGAATCCTACAAGACATCCAGCGTTGGAGGATTCGCTTGATCAAATGTCTCTGCTTGTCCTAGCATCTGTACGCGCTGATCGCTAAACATATCCATATCAGGCGCAAGCGTACGCATAAAACGATCAAAATATAACATCTGCTTGGTCAATAAGGCAAAATCGCGTGGGAAATGAATACCATGGCGCTTGCCGACGTCGACAATCTCAAGCATCATTGTATTGAGCTCGTCAGCCTGCTCTTTGGTATTAAAAGGGATACCGCTGGTAAAGGCCTTGTCTTCTGCCATGATACTTTTCATCATACGCTGCAAATCGTTACCTAATGCCACCACATCAACCTGATTACCACCATGGGTCATTTCCATGTCAATCATATGATGCGCCATTGCTTGGTAGTTATTGTCCTGCATTGCTTGCATCATACCCATGCACGCACGCCAGCTCTCAGCCTTTAGCTTACCGACGATACCGAAATCTAAAAAGCCAATGCGTCCATCGGTCAATAGCATCAAGTTACCCGCGTGCAAATCGGCATGGAAGCTATTACACAACATGAGGCTTGCAAACCAGGTATTTAGCGTATCCGCCATCACTTGTGCTGGATCAGTACAATACTGACGCATCAAAGTTTCATCCACCATTGAGACACCGTATAAGCGACTCATGGTCAGTACACGCTTGGTAGTGTGCGTTTCATATACTTTTGGCGCCACTACGCGTGTATTACCTGATACTGCCAAAAACTGCTGAAAGTCGCGAATGTTTTGTGCCTCAGCGATAAAGTCTGTCTCAGCAAGCATACGTAGACGAATTTCATCAATAATTGGCGCAATACTGGCAAACCTCATCGAAGGCATCAGCAGTTCAACTAACTTAGTCACGCCATGCAATACGCCTAAATCCGTCTGCATGATGGTTTCAACGCCAGGCTTCTGCACCTTTAAGACAACTTCATCACCATTATGCAAACGCGCAGCATGGACTTGAGCAATAGAAGCTGACGCTAGCGGCTTTGAGTCGATATGCGCAAACGTATCTTTAAGCGTTAACCCATTAACGGCTAGCTCTTCCTTTAATACTTGTTCAATATAAGCATAGGATAGCGGCGTTGTTTGATCCAAACAGCTTTGGAACGCTTGCACATAATCACGGGGAAATAATGACGGTGTACTGGCAATAAACTGGCCTATCTTGATATAAGTCGTGCCCAATTGCTCAAAGGTTTCTTTTAGCAGCATAGCATCAGGTTTTTCGCCCTTTGCCACTCTAAGTGCGGACAGACCAGCAACACTTGCCGTTTGACGAACACGGTTAACGACATTAAAGGTATGCTTTAATAAATGCGGACGATGAATTTTCATAAAAAACAACTATGGTCATAAAAAGGATGTTTGAGAATGGATAATAATAAGCGATAAAAGCTAAACCGTTACCAATCAATGCTGGCCGTTACAGACGGGACATTCTGCATCTTTACGATAGCCCATCAGCCGTTGCTGCATCTGGCTACCATCCCATATCAGTAGCTTATTTGTCAGTGGATTTTTGGTTAAGCCCAGATATTGTAGCGCCGCATTGGCCTGCAAATTGCCCATGATAGCAGTGGTACTAGCGAGCACACCTGAGTTGGCGCAGGTACGCTCGTCTGCCGCGGCATCCAGCACCACTGAACCAAACACGCAATGATAGCACCCCGTATTTAGATGCGGCTCAAACAATGCCAACTGCCCTTGCATGGCTATTGCGGATGCAGACAACAGTGGAATCTGATAACGAACGCTGATACGATTGATGACATCGCGGGTGGCAAAATTATCGGTACAATCTAACAGCAAATCTGGCTTACCAGACGCCATATCTAGAAGATCATAAGCATTATCTTCACTCAAACGAGCAACCGTACCGCGAGCACTAATAAAAGGGTTAATTTTGGTTAGCATATGTGCTGCTGTCAGCGCTTTCGGCTTGCCAATATCCTGAGGTAAAAACAGCGTTTGGCGTTGTAGATTGCTGGCTTCAATCTCATCATCATCAATAAGATGAATATGTCCCAGTCCTGCGCGCACTAAGGTCTCAGAAGCTGGGCAACCAAGCCCACCTGCGCCTATCATTATGACGCGCGCAGACTTTAAACGTAATTGCGCATCGATATCCCAGCCATCGAGCAGTATCTGCCGCGCATAACGCAGCAGCTCTTCATCTAGCAACTGCACTGTTTCTAAAGAGTGCGCCATATTTGTCACCAAAACCCATCACTAAAATTTAGTATTAAAATTATTTTGCAAAAAACCAACTACGATAGTTGACCCAAAGTCACTCTATCATTACCACCAAAATCTTTAATGGTTTTTATATCAGCAAAGCTATTACCAGCAAATAACTGACGAACTGCTAGTCCTTGGTCGAAACCATGCTCAATTGCTAGTAGACCACCTACTTTTAGATATTTTGATGCCTGCTTAATTATATGTTCAATATCAGCTAAGCCATGATTGGGCGCGCTTAAGGCACTGATAGGCTCAGCAATTAAGCGTAACAAATGCTCATCCGCTTCATCGATATAAGGCGGATTTGAGACAATCACATCAAATAAATCATCGTCATGAGTAGACAGCGCGTCATACCAGCTGCTTTGTACAAACTCAATATTTACACCATTACTTACGGCATTTTCTTGAGCAATTTTTAGCGCCTCCGTCGAGAAATCAACCGCCACCACTTGCCAGTTTGCTTGTTTTAACTTATGGGCAATTTTCAACTCGTGCGCAAGGCTAATGGCAATACAACCAGAACCGGTGCCCAAATCTAATAAGCGTTTGTTTTCAATACCATCTGACTGCTCAACAGGCTGCGCGTTTATCCATGCCAGCACTTGCTCAACCAACACTTCAGTATCCGGTCTGGGTATGAGGGTATGCTCATTCACTTTAAAGTCAAGCGACCAGAACTCCTGCTGACCTGTCAAATAAGCCAGTGGTGTGCCCTGCTGCATTTGAGTTATGCCAGTATTAAACTGTGCAAACTCACGCTCGATCAACTGATAGGCGTCATCTGTCATCAAGAACAGCGCTGGTTTATCGATAACATGCAGCAACCAATCCGTGATCCAAAACGGCGGAACCGCTAAGTCTTTAGCTGTTTGCGCGGCTTGCTGTTTAATTTGCTGTATTGTTATGTCTTGTGCTTTAGGCGCTGTCATAAATAATTCTTAATAATTATATGAATTTTCTTTATTATAAGCCGCACCCTATTCTGACGCACGCGGTGGCTCATTCGTATCGGCTAAGTTAGGGTTGGCTTTGGTTAACTCAACACCTTTATTACCCCTACCGCTATTATCACCGCCATCGCCATAGATATCATCGTTATCGCCAATGACGATATACTTATCAACATAATAAATCAGTGCAAGAATGGGAATACCAATTAAAAAGGTAAACATAAAGAAGAACGGATAACTGGTACTATCAACGATAGCGCCTGAGTAACCGCCTATTACTTTTGGTAGTAGTACCATGAGCGATGAAAATATCGAATACTGTACCGCAGTGAATTTTACAGAAGTGAGCGCTGATAAAAAAGCAATAAACACAGCACTAGCAAGACCAGCAGCGAGATTATCTAAAATCACCGCAAGATACATATAAGGCAGGCTACCAGGATGATAAGTCAGCAATATAAACAGTAAATTCGTCACACAAGCAAGGATAGCGCCGACCATCATAGCGCGCATGATACGCATTTTTTGCGCCAATATACCGCCCAAAAAACCACCAGCGATAGCCATAACCACACCAACGAGCTTGACCGCATTGGCGATGTCCACTTTGGTAAATTGCATGTCTTGATAAAATACGTTTGAGATAACCCCTGCAACGATATCAGAGATGCGATAAAGTCCAATCAACGCTAACAATAATAAGGCTTTCATGCCATAACGACGAAAGAAATCCACTATAGGCTCAATCCAAGTGGTATAAGCAAACTCCTGCTTTACTAGCTTGGCTTTGACCAAGCAGTAGCCGATGAATAAGGCTGCTGCTAGACTCATAAGCATACGTATGACTTGGACTAAAAATTTTGAAAATACGTCTTCAGTCTCAGGTAATATTAACCCTGCATTGGCAAAAACAAACACAAACCCTACTATGGATATAGCAAAGACAAGTACCAAGCGCATATAATCAGACGTTTTACGTTCGACGACTACTTTCTGGCTTATGGGCTCATGTATTATCAACGTAGTAATAATACCAACACCCATAACACCTGCCATAATCCAGTAAGTATTACGCCACGCCTCATAACTGTACAGTGCCTCGGTCGAACCAAAATAATCTGCTAAATATAACGCCCCTGCTCCTGCCACTATCATGCCGATACGATAGCCTGTCACGTACATGGCAGACAGTACCGCTTGCAGATTTGGCGGAGCCAGCTCAATCCGATAAGCATCAATGACGATATCTTGTGTCGCTGATGAGAACCCTAATAACACCGCACCTACTGCCATCAATACTAAGCTACCCTCAACAGCAGGGTTGACGTTTGCCATCATGCAAATCGCTATGATAATCAAAATTTGCGACACTAAAATCCAGCTTCGACGGCGACCCAACCATTTGGTCAAAAAAGGCACAGGTAATGCATCTATTAATGGCGACCAAATAAACTTAAAGGCATAGCCTAATGCTGCCCAACTAAACATGGTAACGACAGTACGGTCAATACCCGCTTCACGCAGCCATAACGAGAGGCTGGAGAAAATAAGTAAGATAGGTATGCCAGCGACAAAGCCCAAAAACAGCATGATAATCGCTCGACGATCGAGATAAGCTTTTAGGCTTTCACTTAGTGATTTTTTGGCGACAGGAGGCTTAGGCGGTATAGATTTGACAGCAGACATAATAACTCACCAACACTTGAGATAAAGAACACAACTGCGCACAATTTTTATCAATCATTTTTTATTAATCGTTTGTTATTAATAATCAGAATCGCCGAATTATCGACACAGTAAATAATTAGCAGTGACAACCAGGATCGATAAAAATTGCTTAACGTTGCACAAATACAGCTATTACAACAAAATTGAATTATGGTACTTGAGAACGCCTACCTTGACTAGAGATTTTTGCACTAACTTATCTATCGCAGGTATCAGCACCAATTTATGTTTCACAGTCGTAACGTGCTGTATCCTAACCTTGCGTTAATATTCGATTTTCTACTTACTTTTGTTGTTTTCGCTACATCCATTTACACAGACCCAATTTATATAAGGCCAAATTGTAAACCACCGTTATTCATAGCACCCTTTCTATATTCCAAATAAACATAAATAGATTACTATTAAGTATATACAAGAATAAACACTTTGTTTTACACTAGCTGCTTATTGAATATTTGTACGTTTTTATTTTTATATACAGACAAGGTTTGTATATTTATACAATAGGGTCAAGTGATGGCAATCGACGTAGTGGTTAATCAGCGGCATCTGCAAATTCAACTCAAGCAGTTGGAGACGGTGTGGCATACAGTAATCAATGGCTATAACTTAAGTCAAGCAGCAAACGTGCTGCATACCAGTCAATCAAGTCTATCAAAGCATATTGCTGCGCTTGAAAATCAGCTCAAAACCGAAGTATTTGTTCGGCAAGGCAAACGATTAACCGGACTTACGACGATGGGCACCGCGCTCATGCCACATATTGAGTCTATCTTTGCTGAAATTCGTACGATTGAAAATTTAAGCCTCGATTTTAACAATCCAAATGTTGGTACATTGACGATTGCCACGACTCATACTCAGGCACGTTATGTATTACCAGAAGTCGTTAAAGCGTTTAAAGAGCGCTTTCCTAAGGTTAATCTAATCCTACAACAGGCAGATCCTGAAACCATCGCACAAATGGTGATACGCGGGCAAGCCGATATTGGCATTGCAACCGAGTCTTTACTGCACAATAACTATCTGCGCTGCTATCGCTATTACGACTGGACACATCGCGTCATCGTACCAAGCGATCATGAGCTTGCAGGGCTAACATCTATCGACTTGCCAACCCTTGCCAGCTATCCGATCGTGACTTACCACGGCGGCTTTACAGGGCGCGGCGCTATTGACAAAACCTTTAGCGACGCAGGTCTTGAGCCGGATATTGTACTGGCCGCACTTGATGCCGATGTCATTAGCACCTATGTTGGCTTGGGTTTAGGTATTGGTATTATCGCGGAGATGGCTTTTGAGCCGAGCCATTATCAGAATCTAACGGCCATTCCAGTCGATCATTTTGGGCGCTTTACCAGTTGGATGGCGGTACGTGACGATGCAGAAATTCGTCAATATGGACGTGCCTTTATGGAGCTGTGTCAAAAGCAGTTTAGCCAATAAGACATATAACATGTAAATTTTAAGAAAGCTAAAAAGTGAGTCAAAAAAGCACCCAAGATTAAAACCTTGAGTGCTTTTTTATAGTTTTTTTTAAATACTAATAAGCTACTGTAAGTGCTGAGTTATTCTTTACCAACCATGATACTACTGGCTTTGATAATAGCGACTACTTCATCTCCGATACTCAAATTCAAACTTTCTGAAGATCCTGTCGTGATACTAGAAACAACTTCTACACCATTTACGTCTATAACCACTTCTGTAGACACAGGTCCCGTTTTAATTTCTTTTACCGTACCTTTAAGCTGGTTTCTTGCTGAAATATTCATGTAGTTACCTTTCACAATGAGTCATTATAATTTTTAAAAATCTAATATCAATCGTGCATTCGAAGCAAAAATTAATCAGTCTTTAATTCGAATGGATATGACTATACTCTTAGTCGTTACCTTCTGTCAAAAATAGGCAGCGTCTCAGTGCTTTTAAAATATTTAGGCGTTATTAAATGGTGAGATTTGTTACCAATATAAATATGCGCTTTATATCTCGTTTAATCACCCCATTATAGGAGATGTGAATCATTCAGCACCTGTTTCATTCTTAGTAGATTGCAAAAAAGCTCCTAACAACGAAACAGATTTCAAAATAAAAATATCCGCTAAATATTATAACCACATGATTCTATAATAAATAATACTACCATCAACCATATGGTATCTAAAAATAGGTGATTTATGAGTAACCACATTCCCTTATCCTTCTTGGACTTAGCCCCCGTTCCTACTGGCAAAACCATCGCTGAAGGTATTGCCCAAACGGTTGAGATAGCGCAGCAGGCTGAAAAATCTGGCTTAAACCGCTATTGGATGGCAGAGCATCATAATATGCCGGGCATTGCTAGCGCAGCGACCTCGGTATTGCTGTCGCATATTGGTGCTAAGACCAAGCATATACGCATTGGCGCAGGCGGCGTGATGTTGCCAAACCATGCACCGCTTGTTATTGCTGAGCAGTTTGGTACTTTGCAAGCTTTATATGGCGACCGTGTGGATTTAGGCTTGGGACGCGCGCCTGGTACAGATGGTGCTACTTTTCAGGCTTTACGTCGGCAGATGCAAGATGCTGACCGCTTTCCACAAGATGTTCAAGAATTGATGTACTTTTTGGGGAATGGCACAGATGATAGCCCTGTACAGGCATTTCCGGGTGCAAAATCTAATATCCCAATTTGGATATTGGGTTCTTCATTATTTGGTGCGACCTTAGCGGCGCATTTGGGATTACCGTATGTGTTTGCCTCGCACTTTGCGCCGCAAATGCTTGGACAAGCCATCACAGCTTATCGTGAACAATTTAGACCATCAGCTTATTTAGAGAAGCCTTACGTCATGCTAGCGGCAAATTTATTGCTTGCGGACGATGATGCCACCGCCCATTATCACTTTACTTCAGCACAGCAGAGTTTTGTGCGCTTGCGCCGTGGTGAAATGGGTCAAATGCCAAAGCCAACCCATGATATGGATAGTATCTGGAGCCCTGCTGAGAAAATGATGGTCGATAGCGCTTTGTCGGTGTCGTTTATCGGCTCTGTTGAAACCGTCAAGCCAAAGCTTGCGGCGTTTCTTGCTACCTATCAACCAGATGAGCTGATTGTCACTGCTAACGTCTATGATCAGGCAGCACGTTTGCGCTCACTTGAACTTACAGCTCAGCTAAATTTGTTTACTTTACAATAGATCATTAGGCTCGCATAATTATAGATAAACTTTAATGGGATTACGGTCATGGAACCCTCTGCTGCTATTGGTTCATCAATATTTTTATATATCTTGGCTTTTATTGCAGTTATGATTGTTGCCGGCTATTTTACTTATAGTATTAGTCCTCGCGGCAAAAAACGCCGCGAAGAGAAGCGTGATAATCGTCGTTAGTCAATATATTATCGTTCATATAATTTTTTATATAGTCGTAAAAGCCTCCTATTTATATAAAAATAGGAGGCTTTTTTAAAGCTGACTTTTGATAACTATCTAATGAAAGTGACTATTTATTACCAGCGCATGTTAAACATTTAGGAGAGCCAAACCTTTAAGAGAGCTCCGTATCTAAAATAGAACAGTACCAAGATTTTTCTGCTGAGCCAGTTGCGTAATGTATATGGCCACTGCGGCATCAAAGCTTGCTGCACCAACCGATTTAAATAAGGTCATTCCTTTATCAGACTTCATTGTTTGTTGTTTTAACGCGCCTGTCACCAGCGCTTGTAAATCACCGCTCAGATCATCCCATGTCCATGTACAATCAACAGCTTTATGAGCTTGGATTAGATCCCCTGCTTCATGGCGACAACCTATTAAATCATCAACGACGATCATGCTGCTATTCTCAATAACATCATTACTGACTTCTTTCATTGATGGCAGATATGCTCCTACCGCATTGATATGCACATTCGGTTTGATTTGAGCGGCGCTAAACAAGCCTTTATCAGAACGAGTAGCAAGATTAATAATATCTGCGTCTTTAATAGCCTCTTCAAGCTGTTCGCAAACCTTTAAATCCACATCCCATTGGTGATAGTCACGAGCAAATTGAGCTTTAAAACTCTCTGCCCCTTGCATGCTTCTATTCCAAAGATAAACTGTTCTAATCTCAGGGCGCACAGTAAGCACAGCGTGTAGTTGCTCATAGGCCATGCCCCCACAACCAACCACTGCCACGCTTTGACAGTCATCGGGTGCCATATATTTGGTCGCAATGCCCGATAGTGCTGCCGTACGTACCTGCGTGATATAGATACCGTCCATCACCGCTAGAATCTCGCCATTCGCATTATCCGACACCGTAATAATCGCCGTCGTGGTTGGCAGATTACGACTGGGATTGTCAGGGCAAATAGTGACCAATTTCACCGCCGTATATTCTTGCGTGCCATCATAAATAGTTGCAGGCATCGATAAATGCGAGCCTGTGCTATTTTTATCATTATCACTAAAAGTCTCAATGACCAAACGTTCTGGTGCTTTGACCCAATTAGGATGCTCAGCTTGCAAATGTAACAGCTTTTCAATCGTATCAATCGTCGCTTGCATCGTTAAGTGTTTGGTGACGGTTTCTTTATTTAACCATTGCATGATAATGACTCCATTGATTGATTGATTAATTAATTAATTGTTATAAGGTTTACTTGTTGTCTAAACCACCCTGCTACATCAGCCCCATTCCGCGTAAGATCCCTGCTCCAATTGCCATACCAAACATTCCCACTACGGTAGTGAACCCTAAAATATTGGCCGCTAAAATATCGTTGCCACCCATTGCTTTTGCCATGACATAGCTTGCAGCGGCTGTCGGTGCGGCTGCCATTAAAAACAGTACGCCCATGTGCATACCTGTTAGTCCAAAACTAAGCCCTACCGCGATAGCTATCAGCGGCGCGATGACGATGCGACCTATACTCGCCTGCATCGATATCCCTGAAGGGCTGAGCATAGATTTCAGATCAATGCTCGCACCTGCGCAAATGAGCGCTAATGGTAAGGCAACTGCCGCCAGCAAATCACCCGTAATATGAAGAACGCCCGTTATTGGCGGTAAGGAAAAAGCTTTATAAGCAAAAGCGGCGATCAGTGCCACCATAAGTGGATTAGTCGCCAATTTTTTGACAATTAAGATAATGCGACTAATCCAAGTATCGTTTGCATTTTTGGACACACGGCTAAGGGTAATAACCGCTAAGATATTAAATAATATTGTCACAATGCCCATGTATACCGCGCCGATACTTAGCCCTATTTCCCCATAAGCATTGGCAACGGTTGCAAGACCAATAATGGCCATATTGCTGCGGAATACCCCTTGTACAAAGACGCCTTGATCCGCAGGCGCACTGATAAAGCGACTGGCATACAGCTCAGAACCAATATATAAAATAAAGGTGACAACAATACCAGCGGCTATCAATACGACTTGCTTGGCATAATCGACATCACTATCGACCACACTAAAAAATAACAGACAAGGTAAACAGTAATTGAATACAAAATTTGACGCTTGATTAATAAACGCTTGGCTGGCTTCGCCGCGTCTTTGCATAAAAAAGCCCAACCCCATTAAAAAAAGGTTGGGCATAACAATCGTAATCGCAAATAAAATAGCTTCGATCATGAATAGACTCAAGTCAGCAAAATGGCTAAGGCGATATTGCAAGCATCATTCTTAAGAACATGAATGATTATGAAGGCTATAATTATGAATAATATGAGTATAGCGCGTAATTATATAAGCCTTTTATGCTTCTCTATAAATAGCGAGCCCTTAGCTGATTGATCTAATCAAAGATGATCAAGGCTCGCCTTTACTGTACTTATAAGCCTAATGCTACTTGCGCTTTCTTCTGTTTTTTAACCGTCATTGCCAATAATTGAATGGCAGCAGGCGTCACACCGCTAATACGTCCGGCTTGGGCTAAGGTTGCAGGGCGTACTTGGGTCAGTTTTTGTACAATCTCATTGGACAAACCAGAGACTACACTATAATCAAAATCCATCGGTAGTGCCGTATTTTCTAGACGCTTCATCTGATCGATGTCTTCTTGCTGACGGTCAATATAGCCCGCATATTTAACTGATATCTCTATTTGCTCGCCTACTTGCGCGTCAACTTGTGACCCAGTAATGGCAGCAATATCAGTGAAATGTATTTGTGGACGTTTTAGCAAATCGTAAGCCGTCGATTCTTTAGAAAGTACTTCACCGGTTTGCGCGGTTAGTTGTGCCCCTAACGTATTAGCCGGTGTTGCCCACATATCTTTTAAGCGCGACGTTTCTTTACTGATCGCATCCATTTTCTCTTCATAGGCCTGCCAGCGCACATCGTCAACCAAGCCGAGCTTGCGACCTGTCTCTGTTAAGCGTTGATCAGCATTGTCTTCACGCAGCAGCAAACGATATTCAGCGCGACTGGTAAACATCCGATAAGGTTCAGTAGTGCCATGAGTAATCAAATCATCGACCAGTACACCAAGATAGGCTTCATCGCGGCGCGGTGTCCAGATATCGAACTCACTATTATTAGTGGTCACTAATGCCGCATTCGTACCTGCTAGCAAACCTTGTACGCCTGCTTCTTCATAACCCGTCGTGCCGTTGATTTGTCCGGCAAAATACAAGCGGTCAATAGATTTGGTTTCAAGCGTTGGTTTTAGGTTTTGTGGGTCAAAATAATCATATTCAATGGCATAGCCGGGACGGGTAATATGCGCGTTTTCTAGTCCTTTCATACTATGAATAAATTCTAACTGCACATCAAACGGCAAACTGGTTGAGATGCCATTTGGATATAGCTCATGCGTAGTCAGACCTTCCGGCTCAATAAATATCTGATGGCTGTCTTTATCGGCAAAGCGGTGAATCTTATCCTCAATGGAAGGACAATATCGTGGACCAATACCTTCAATTTTTCCCGAGAACATGGGCGAACGGTCTAGATTTTCACGGATGATATCATGGGTACGGGCATTGGTATGAGTGATATAGCAGTTGACCTGTTCAGGATGCATCGAAACATCACCCATATAACTCATTACTGGCAATGGCGTATCACCCGGCTGTACAGTCATCACACTAAAATCAACACTGCGTGCATCGATACGTGCTGGCGTGCCAGTTTTTAGGCGACCGACTGGAAGCTTGAGCTCACGCAAGCGGTCAGCAAGTTTAATAGACGGCGGATCCCCTGCTCGTCCACCTTTTGAGTTCTCAAGACCAATATGAATGACGCCGCCTAGGAAAGTCCCTGAGGTTAAAATAACTGTTTCCGTCTTAAAGACAATGCCGGTAGCCGTAACAACAGCAGTTGCGCGACCATTTTCAACCAAAATATCATCAGCCGCTTGTTGGAATATATCAAGGTTCGGCTGATTCTCTAACGTATTACGAATGGCTGCTTTATAAAGGATACGATCTGCCTGCGCACGCGTGGCACGAACGGCAGCGCCTTTACGGCTATTTAACACACGAAACTGAATGCCTGCTTTGTCTGTAGCCAATGCCATTGCACCGCCTAGCGCATCAATCTCACGTACCAGATGCGACTTACCGATACCGCCAATCGCTGGATTACAGCTCATCTGTCCCAGTGTCTCGATATTATGGGTCAATAGCAAAGTCTGCGCGCCCATACGTGCAGCAGCTAAAGCTGCTTCTGTACCGGCATGACCACCACCGATGACTACCACGTCGTAATTTTTTGGGTATTGCATGTATGCCTCGCTTGACGGATTGCGACTGTGCCACTACAAGTAATTGATTTATTAGCAATAACTTGTAGTAGGATAAATCAGCATCGGTCGTGTTTAGAAAATTAATAGCCGGTAATTATAGCAATTTTTAAGCACTTTTTCCCGATGCTTTTAAAATAATTGCATTAGAAATAATGAGACAATACTTTATTAATGATTATCTCATTTAACTTAACTGCTTTGACTTAACCAATCTGATTTAACTAAGAGGAACGATATGATCTGAATGACCGCTGCTAAGCATATGGTGGCTGCCATAACCTTCTGGATTAATCTGCAAATACGCATTCATCTGGCCAATTGCATCACCATCATTACTGGCCAAAATCTGCTCTTTAATCAACTCAACCGGCGGCAGTAGCAAGTTTTTTAGCAAGGCTAAACGCTGATCGTTATCGCCTTTATTGACGACCATCTCGATGAGCTGACGCGCATCAATAGGTAAATCTGGCGTGTTTTGTGCCAGTAATACCAAATGATAAGCACCGGCTGCATCTTGATCGGCAACGATGCGCTGCTCAATGGCAATATAAGTCGCTTCAGTTGCACCGCCTGCTACGCTTAATTGATGGATACATTTGAGTGCTGAATGTGGCTCGTTACCTGCGATATCAATCAAACGTATCGATTCATTTTTTAGGTGCTCACGGCGTTTTTCGATAGCCGCTTGCTCGGCAGCTTCTGCTGCATTAACTTGTTGCTCTATTGGTTGATTAGTCATAATAATACTCTCTTATCATTAATATTTTGATCATACTGAATCTTGAGTCATATATGGGGTCAAAACTGACAAAAACAATAAAAGCCCGAGCAACCATTTAAGGACTTGCTCGGGCTTTTAGGGATAATACTCATCAGCTTAATGATAAAAAAGCTTAAGGAGTTGTTTCTATCGATTATGCCGCTGGGCTATTTTCTTCGACCAAAGGCTTTAATTCGCCTGATTGATACATTTGTAAAATAATGTCTGAGCCACCCATCAATTCACCGTCAATCCACAACTGTGGAAAGGTTGGCCAATTAGCGATTTTAGGTAAAGTGGCACGGATTTCTGGATTTTCTAAAATATTTACAAAGGCAAACGGACGACCGATTTGGGTAAGAACCTCAATCGATTTCGCAGAAAAACCACACTGCGGAAACTGCGGTGTGCCTTTCATATAAAGAATCACTTTATTGTCTTTGATTTGATCACGAATCAGCTGTTCAACATCGTTTGCAGCAGTATTGGGGGTTTGCTCACTCATAAAAGCTCCTATTGATAAAGCAGTGTATTGAAAATAGTTACTTAATTTGCCAAATCATTAATGATAGACCATTAACTTCAGCATGTAAGGTGTTTGGTACATGGGGCGATTATTGCCAAATTACAAGCATGTTTAACATATGGCATTTCTACCAACCATGATTAATCGTTTAACGATTAAAGGTTTAACGACTAAGCATCAAACATTAGGTACCAATAATACCACGGCATTGGCCATAATGCCCTCTTGCCGACCAGTAAAGCCCAGTTTTTCAGTGGTCGTCGCCTTCACGCTAATATTACTCACATCAGTTTGCAAGTCGCTGGCAATATTATCACGCATGGCTTGATTATACGGCGCCAGTTTTGGACGCTCGCACATCACTGTGATATCTGCATTGCCCAAAGTATAACCGGCAGCTAAAACTTTACCATACACATAACGGAGTAGTACCCGTGAATCAAGTCCGGCATGCGCCATATCGGTATCTGGAAAATGCTGCCCAATATCACCAAGCGCCAGCGCACCGAGCAGCGCATCAGCAAGCGCGTGTAATACCACATCGCCATCAGAGTGCGCTAGCAAACTATGGGTATGCTCTATCGGCACACCCGCTAGTATCACATATTGCTGCTGTTGACCATTATTATGAAACGCATGGACGTCAATACCTTGACCAATTTTTATCATTATTTTCCCAAATAAGTTAAGGGTGATTAGAATAATTTAAAATCATTATCTGAATTTTTAAAGCTATTTTACTAGCAGTAAGATGCCATAGGTCGCCACCAGTTTCAATTAGCTGGTATAATATGACGCTTATTTTATCATAATACCAAATCCAAAAGATAAACCGGCACTGTCAACTTGCCAAGCCTACCAATCATAGTCATTGCCGTAGTCTTCAGTGCCATTATAAACTTTGGACAAAGTATAAATAGTTGAGCCGCTCTATGTCAGCCATGCCAAATACCTCAAATACACCAGTTTCTGATTCTTTTAGCGTCCATCGCCCTTTAACGCTTGCCGATATTGACCATCCTAGCACTAAGCATGTGATTGTTGGTATGTCAGGCGGCGTTGACTCTTCTGTGTCTGCTGTTTTACTTCAGAAAGCGGGCTTTAAGGTAGAAGGTCTGTTTATGAAGAACTGGGAAGAAGATGACGGCACTGAATACTGTACGGCGATGGATGATTTGGCGGACGCGCAAGCGGTCTGTGACAAAATCGGTATTAAGCTGCATACGGCTAACTTTGCGATGGAATATTGGGATCGCGTTTTTGAGCATTTTTTAGCCGAATATAAAGCCGGTCGTACGCCCAATCCAGATATTTTATGCAATAAAGAGATTAAGTTCAAAGCATTTTTAGATTATGCCTTGACCCTAGGCGCTGATTATATCGCTACCGGTCACTATACCCGCCGCAGTATTAATTATACGAATGCTAATGGCGAAACAGTGGCACAGCTCTTACGTGGACTGGATAGTAACAAAGACCAAAGTTACTTCTTGCATGCTGTTGGTGGCGACAAACTTGCCAAAACACTATTTCCTGTGGGCGAGCTTGAAAAACCAGTGGTTCGTCAAATCGCTGAAGAACATGACCTAATTACCGCCAATAAAAAAGACTCCACCGGTATTTGCTTTATTGGTGAGCGCCGCTTTAAAGACTTCTTACAACAGTACTTGCCGGCGCAAAAAGGCGACATTGTCACTGACGATGGCTTCACTATCGGTACTCACGACGGCCTGATGTATTACACCTTAGGTCAGCGTGGCGGTATCGGTATCGGTGGTGTTAAAGACCGTGTTGAGGCACCGTGGTTTGTGCTTGCAAAAGACTTAGATAAAAACCGTCTAATAGTCGGTCAAGGTCATGAGCATCCGATGATGCTGAGCAATGAGCTGCAAGCTTATAAGCTTGATTGGGTCGATAGTTTGCCACCTGTGGATATTTTCAGCTCAGATGGCTTACGCTGTATGGCAAAATCTCGCTATCGCCAGCCTGACCAAGCCTGTCGAGTGTTTGCGATAAATGCTGATGGTAGTGAGGTGCGTGTGGTGTTTGATGAACCACAGCGTGCGGTCACTCCCGGTCAATCAGCGGTATTTTATATTGACGAGGTTTGTTTAGGCGGCGGCGTGATTGCTTCTATTGATGCGCCTTGTGGGTTTTAGAAGACCCACGGCACCTTGATTAAAATGCTTATCTTTATCGTTACTATTTGGCTCTCAACGCTAATATTGCTACTACTTGGAATCTCCAAATTAGCTAAGAAGCGAGAGCCTAATTACTCATTCAAGAAACGCAACTTCTTACTAGCAGCTCTGGTGATTCAAGTTATCTGCTCATTCGCTTTTATAGCAATTTTTATATCAGCAGTTTTTGATACAGCTGCTTCCGTTTAACTTTGATAATTATTCGATTACCTCATAAATATTATAAGTTAACTGAGCCACGGGCTGAAGCTCTGAGGTAAATTGATAAAAACGGATATCATAGCTTCCCGGAGTCCAACCATCATAGGGTTTAAAACTTACCCAATTCTGATTACTGTTGGCGACAATATTCTTTTTCTCAAATAACAACACTTGCCCTGTTTGATTATTGACCCATTTTACAAATACAAAAGGGCTAGTAGGGACTTTACCATCTGTGTCCAAATGCACAAATAGCTTAGTATCTTTATTTAAAGTTGAAGTATCTAAAGAATTTGAAGGCATTACTGGACTTAAAGATAATTTGACATTACCTACTAATGGCTGATTATCATTTGATTCGTATAGTTCTTCGACAGCTCGCTGGGCAAAGCGTCTTTTATCTGAGATAACATCACTGGAGCCTTTTGTCATAAATTTATCAACGTACTGCCCTAGAATATAATCCGGCATGTCATTAACGATGTTTAAAGCTTGCTGCTGTGAATAATCGTTAATAGAGGAAGATGGTACCTTTGTATTTGGAACAGCTGGTAATGCTCCTGCGTCTGTATTATTTGCGCAACTCTCTAACGCCACTAAAGTATTATTTGCTTGATTAGAACCATCTTGATTATTTGTATTTATAGGGATGTGCTGTTTTGTCTGCATAACCCGATCTATTTGCTGTTTGCTCATAAACAAATAAGTACTTAAAATACCAAATAAAAAGGCAACAAGAACAGATGAGATAAATAAGGTTTTATCTTTCATAAGGTACTTTATTTACTTATAAACCTATTTATAAAAAAAGGTATTGACTGCTTATATAGCCAACACCTTATATATCAAATATTTATTTGATAATGTGATGATAAAAAACTACCAAAATATTTTATTCAATGACTATATTAAGGGCACTTTAATACAAATTTTCCAATATTTGTACCTTTTAAATATGTACTGTTAGAAGAACTGAATCCACCAATCTTACCATCTAGTGTCATTGTATTGCCATTACAACCAATTACCATGTTTGCATCAGCATTTTTATCTTCAAATCTACAGCTATCTTTGACAAGACCGGTGATAGTTGTACCTGATACGTTACAAGGTTTTTTAGTGGTGATATCAGTTTGGGTAGGTGGCGTCGTATTCGAACCAGTATAAGAACCACTACTATCAGAGTCACCGCCACAAGCGGTTAGGCTCAGTGCTGCACCTAATAAAAATACACCCATTAATTTATTCATTATTAAGCCTTATTTAAATTATTTTTGCAATATATCACTCTCTTTTTATTAAGTAAACATTATTTCGCTAATGTAACGATTTTTGCCCTAGTTTTATGTGCAATCAGGTTATAATTAGGTTATTAATGAAAATAAAGCTATTAATCCTTTATACTTATACATTTTCTGCTTTTGCGCTTTATAGCGCTATTTTTTTTAATAACCATTTGAGGTATTACTATGAATCTACTTACCGCCCTCTCTCCAATTGATGGTCGTTACGCCTCTAAAGCTGATAGCTTGCGCCCTTATTTATCTGAATTTGGTCTGATTAAAGCTCGAGTCACCGTTGAGATTCGCTGGTTGCAGTCTTTGGCGGATAACAATGAGATTGGTGAATTAGCAGCGTTTGATACTGATACCAATGCTTTTTTAAATGCTATCGTTGATAACTTTAGTGAAGCAGATGCGCAAGCGATTAAAGACATTGAAGCGACGACCAACCACGACGTGAAAGCGGTTGAGTACTTTATCAAAGATAAGTTCCGTGGTCAGGCAGCACTAGAAGATTCACTAGAGTTTATTCATTTTGCTTGTACCAGTGAAGATATTAACAACCTATCATACGCGTTAATGCTAAAAGACAGCCGCGAGATTGTCGTTGCCAAAATGCAAGAAGTGACTGATAGCATCGTTAATCTAGCAATTACTCATGCTGATCAACCGATGCTTTCACGTACTCATGGTCAAACGGCTAGTCCAACGACTTTAGGTAAAGAGATGGCAAACGTCGCTTACCGCCTAGCCCGTCAAATCAAAAAAATCGGTCAAGTAGAGCTACTCGGTAAAATCAATGGCGCGGTTGGTAACTATAATGCTCACTATGCTTCATATCCTGACGTTGATTGGCAAACCCATGCTGAAAAATTTATCGATGAAAGCCTTGAGCTAACTTTCAATCCTTATACCACCCAAATTGAGCCGCATGATTATATCGCTGAGCTGTTTGATGTGGTTAAACGTTTCAATACTATCTTAATCGATTTTAACCGTGATATTTGGCAATATATTAGCTTAGGCTATTTTAAACAACGCCTAAAAGATGGCGAAGTGGGTTCTTCTACCATGCCGCATAAAGTCAACCCGATTGATTTTGAAAACTCTGAAGGTAACTTAGGCGTTGCTAATGCCATGCTTGCTCATTTGGGTGAAAAGCTACCTATTTCACGTATGCAGCGCGATTTATCAGACTCTACTGTTCTTCGTAATATTGGTGTTGGTCTGGCACAAAGTATGATTGCTTATGATGCTTGCTTAAAAGGTGTCGGTAAGCTTGAATTAAATGCTAAGCGTTTAAATGATGACTTAGATAATGCACAAGAAGTGTTGGCTGAACCGATTCAAACCGTCATGCGCCGCTATCGTGTTGAAAACCCGTACGAAAAACTTAAAGCTTTGACGCGTGGTAATGCCATGACTCGTGAAGCGATGCTGACATTCGTCGAAAGTGATGAATTATCTGCCGTTAGCGATGCTGATAAAGCACGCCTACGTGAGATGACACCTGCAACTTATGTGGGTAATGCAGCTGAGCAAGCACGCACGATTAAAGAGTGGATTGCCAAGATTTAATCATTAGCTATTAATAACAGTTTACAAAAAAGACAAGCGTGCAACATGCTGCGAAACTTTAAATCGGTAGTTGTCAGTACTATGGCGGTGTTAATCGTTATGGTACTGGCAAGTATTGAGCCTCTAGAATGGTCAAGCTACCTGTTGCATCAGTTTGGCACACTGCTTTTTCTAGCATTAATGCTGGGCGCTTATCGTTACGGGTATATTAGCTCGCGCTCCTACGCACTTGCTTCAATCTTTCTCTTTATTCACATTATAGGGGCACGCTATTTATACTCGTATGTACCTTATGATGCTTGGACGCAGCAGCTATTTGGTATAAGCCTAAACGAGTTATTTGGTTGGCAGCGGAATATGTACGACAGGCTCGTGCATTTTAGCTACGGGCTTTTGCTATTTTTTGCGATGATTGAGAGTTCAAAGTCTATATTTAAGGTTCAATCAACGAAGCTATTAGTAGCGATTGCACTTATGGTTAATATGTCGTCAAGCCTACTTTATGAGCTACTAGAATGGGGTATTGCGACAACTTTATCACCAGAAGCCGCGGAAGCTTATAATGGTCAGCAAGGGGATGTTTGGGATGCCCACAAAGATATGGCTTTAGCACTACTCGGTGGGCTGATTGCGGCAGCTATTACTCTATTTCAAACTCGTAAACGACCTATAATCAAGTTATAAATTAATCGTCTTTTTTGTCATCATCACTGTCGCCCGGTATGATGGCTTTGGTAACAGCGACAGTGCCTTTGACCACGCCTTTGGTGGTTTTATAGGCGACTTTTACAGGTACGGTAACAATTTTATGTACGCAGGCTTGTAGCAAAAACACGCTGGCGATGATGACGATAAAATGCAGTTTTTTCATAAGTTTCCTAGGATTAACGAGATATTCTGACGATAAGCATCAGTTAAGCGATGGTCATCAGTTAGGTGATAATCATAAACCAATAAACTCTGCCTATAAAGCAATCCTTATTATTAATCACCTGCCCCTTTCAAAATACGGAACTATCAATGACCTCTATACCTCTTTGTTTACCCGACTCTATTACTCCAGAGCAATTTTTAGCAGAATACTGGCAAAAAAAACCACTTTTAATTAAGCAAGGTTTACCACAATTAATTGGTATGTTTGAGCCGGATGACATGCTTGGTTTGGCGTTAGAAGAAGATGCCACAGCGCGTCTGCTTACTCAAGATACTGTTAAACAAACAAATCAGCCGCAATGGCAACTTAAGAAAAGTCCATTGACGGAAGCAGATTTTGATAATCTGCCAGAACAATGGACAGTATTGGTACAAAATCTTGAGCAATGGTCACCTGAGCTTGGCCAATTGTGGCAAGCATTTGACTTTATACCACAATGGCAGCGCGATGATATTATGGTTTCCTATGCGCCAAAAGGCGGCTCAGTTGGCAAACACTATGATGATTACGATGTTTTTTTAGCGCAAGGTTATGGTCAGCGCCGTTGGCAACTGGGCAAGTTTTGCGATAAAGATACTGAGTTTGTCGCTGATGAGCCCATTCGATTGTTTGATGATATGGGCGAGATTATTTTTGATGAGATATTGGAGGCCGGTGATGTACTTTATGTGCCACCAAAGCTGTCACATTTTGGTGTTGCCCAAGAGGATTGTCTAACCTTCTCATTTGGCTGTCGCCGTCCGAATTTAATGCAAATTATCGATAGCTTAGCCGATATCGCCACCAACGACAGCGCTTTATTTATACCGATGTTATTGCCACAAGCTGTGCAAGCGTCAGGTGAATTAAAGACTGATAGTATTGATGCTATCAAAGCTCAGCTATTGCAAATGCTACAATCTGAGCGCGGTGATCATATTATTCGCCAAGCAGTATCTGAAGTGGTCAGTAAACGTCAATATGATGCGCTAGTACCTGAAGAAACCATGAATACTGACGAGATGATAGCTGCATTGGCAACCGGTGCTACATTACAAGCCGATTATAGCAATCGCTTGTTATATACCCAAGTGCATAATGACATCGTTTTATATGCCAATGGGCAGCGCCTAGATGATTTGCATGTAAACTCAATAGCACTACTCGTACGCTTATCTAATGGCGAGTATTTAACGCTTGATGATATGGAAGGGATTAACCCTGATGAAGTGATGGAGTGGTTAGAAAACGGTTGGGTGTGGCTGAATTACCCAGAATAATACGATAGCTATAATTACTAACTCATTCTTAATGAGTTTTATAATAGAAAAGACGATCAGCATTTATATCATTAAGACTTAAAAATCTTAGTAAATAAATGCTGATCGCTATCTGATGCTTTCTGTTCGTTGATAAAAAATCAAACTATCGCTCAAAATCTCTTATACAGTAGCCGTTTTTTTATAACGACTCACGCCAGCGATAATCGTTTCTTCAATCACCCTATCATCACCCAACATCATCAGCACAAATAACTGCTCATCAAGCGACTTAGTTTGTGTCATACGGCGCTCCATTAAATCAGTGCCACTCATATCTATCACCACAAAATCTGCTTCTTTATTAGGCATAAAGTTACCGATTTTATTGTCTAATAATAGCGACTGGGCGTTGCCTAAGGTAATCTGATACAACCCTTGATGCGCTGATAACGGATTTTTTTGTAATTGCTGCACTTTATAAGCTTCTGATAACGTGGTCAGCATCGATAGACTGGTTCCTGCGCCTACATCGGTGGCAATACTCACACCGGTATAACTCAAAGTTTTTGACAAATCAAACAAGCCACTACCTAAAAATAAATTGGACGTTGGGCAATGGGCGATTTGGGTACCAGTAACACGCAGCACTTCATACTCTGGCGTTTCAAGGTAGATACCATGCGCCAAGGTGGTACGCCGACCCAATAATCCCAAATCGTGATAAACGTCCAAATAGCCTTTATGATTGGGATAAAGCTCACGTACAAAGGCAATCTCATCGAGGTTTTCGGCCAGATGCGTTTGCAAATAAACGCTGTCATAGCTGCGATAGAGCTCGCCGGTCATTTGTAATTGCTTAGGCGTTGACGTAATCGCAAATCTTGGCGTAATCGCCACATGCTGACGTCCGTGCTCATGCCATTTATCAATGATATTCTGTGTATCGCGAATACCTTGTTCGGTCGGCACACACAAATGCTCAGGCGCATTTTGATCCATCAATACATTACCGGTAATCATACGCGTATTCAGGCGACTGCTTTCGGTAAAGAACGATTCTACTGACTGTGGATGACTGGTAGAGAATACCAAGGCACTGGTCGTACCGTTGGCGAGTAGCTGGTTTAAAAAGAACTGCGCGGTATCATCAGCAATCTTTGGGTCACCAAAATTGGCTTCAGTCACAAAAGTATAGTTATTTAACCAATCAAGCAATTGCTCACCAAAAGCCGCAATCATATCTATCTGCGGATAGTGCACATGAGTGTCAATAAACCCTGGCATGATGAGCTTATCTTGGTAATCATGAATCTGTACTGGTGCTTTGCCTGCTTGGACACCACCATTACCATAGGTAGACAACATCGACGTACAATGGCCATAATCAACCACAATACCGGTCACATCATCGACCACAAGCGCACCATTAGCAATATATTCAGGATAAACTTTCACGCCTGCAACGACAGGTAACAAGGTGACGTTCTTATCTACCACCGTGATGTTTGGGCGCTCAGCATTTGTTAAATCAGTCGTGTCCGAATTAGTGCGCTGCATTCTTTCAGCCAAATTCTCTTCAGTCAGATAATGCAGTAACTGCGCTTGATAAATATGTATGGTCATAAAAAAGCTCACAATAATGGATAAGTATTTCGGTTAAAAATTAATCCCTATTATCTATCCACCCTAATACGAGCACAAAGTTACTGAACGCAGCCCATAGAATATTATGGCTGACGAAGCTGATAACAATGTTATAAAGGTAGGTAGACAGATAAATAGATAATTAAAAAACCTGTCGATTAGGGTTAATATTCGTTATAAATCATTATAAAGCTGCATCACTTGCGCCGCGATAGAGATAGCGACTGCCATTGGCTCTTTTCCACCAGTCTTAAGTCCGATTGGCATGGTCAATTTATCAACTATTTGCTCATTATAATCACGCTGCAGTAGACGATCTCTGAAACGCTTGGCTTTAGTCGCTGAGCTGATACAACCAAGATAAGGTAATGAAGATAACAGGCTGGTGCTGACGTTAGGAACATTATTGGTAATGCTATTTGTATCAACATTAGCATCAATTTTCATATAAGTATCAAGCGTGGCACGCACCAAATCAAAATCAAGGCTGTGATCATGAGTCATGACTAGGATAAAATACTGAGTGCCTTTTTTTATTGACGCATTTGCTGAGGCACTTTTAAAGCTCTTAGTGACAAACGGTTGGATAAAATCCACCGGATCTTCATCAATATGTGGGCGAATATGGGTAGGCAATTGATAAGTCACTTGTCCATCTGCCGTGCCAGCATCAGCGCTCAAATAACCCTTGAACATCTCAGCACGGCTGTCTACCCAATCTACTTGGCAAGGTAACTCAGCAAGTATGGTCATTAAGGCGGCTGCTACGTGTCCTGCACCAAATACCAATAGCGACATCGGCGGCGTCACATTAAAGCATTCAAACATAACTGTGACACTACCGCCGCAGCATTGGGCTAATTTAGCGCCCAATGGATAGTGCTTGGTGTAGACTGCTTCACGACGTACTGCTTGTGCCTTTTCAGACTTGCCTTCTTTTAATGGTTTAAAACCTCTTGACTCATTTGGATCTAGCTCCCCATTGAGCAATTGCCTAGCAGTGATCGTCACATCATGCTCAAGACTACCGCCGCCCAAGGTGTCACAGCACGCATCAAGCGTGACAATCATTTTAGATTGTAGCTCTCGAGGTGCTGAGCCATTCACGGCAACGACAGTCGCCAAAACGTGCGCCATACCTTGCTGCTGATATTGCACCAGTCCATCATACCAACGAGTTGGCGGCACCTTTAGCGATAATGAATTATTCACTGTGCGCAGGTCCACGAGCCGTTGAAACATTAGGATTTTCTATGGCTTCAGGTTGCTCGTCAAACAACTGACCTTCAGACTCTGGTGGATTTACATCTTTACCATGAGGCACTTGCTGCGGCTTGACTCGATCATCATCGATACCACAATTGTCATCAGTCAGCGTTAAACTCTCAACAGTTTCTGCCTCTGCTTTAGAAGCGATTTCCCATTCTTGACCTTGCATACGCATCACTGCTTTGAGTACCGCCTCCGGCGTCGCAGGCATAGTCAAATCTGGATTTTTCTTACAATCACCCAAGCTCGCTACTGCATTATTAATCGCACACCAAACACTAGCGGCTAGCATAAATGGCGGCTCACCAACGGCTTTAGAGTTATAAATGGTCTGCTCTTCATTTTTACGATCGAACAGTTTGACACTCCATTGCTTAGGCAAGTCATGGGCGGTCGGAATCTTATAATTAGCCGCACTGTTAGAAGCTAAATTACCTTTTTTATCCCAAATCAGCTCTTCAGCCGTCAGCCAGCCCATGCCTTGTACAAAAGCACCTTCAATCTGACCAATATCCACAGCAGGGTTAATCGATTGCCCGACATCGTGCAAGATATCGCAGCGCAGTACCTTGTACTCTCCCGTTAAAATATCAATTTCTACCTCAGCACAGGCGGCACCCAAGGCAAAATAAAAGAAAGGTCGACCCCACGCTTTTGAGCGATCATAAAATATCTTGGGTGTTTTATAGTAGCCAGTAGAAGACAAACTAATACGATGCTGATAAGCCAGTAAGACAAAATCGGCAAAGGTGAGCACTTCTTTATCACCGATATAGACATGGTTATTTTCAAACTTGATATCTTCTGCCATTACCTGAAAGTGTTCAGCGGCAAACTCAACCATACGGTCTCTGATCGTGATACAAGCATTTTGCGCCGCTTTGCCATTCATATCAGTGCCCGATGAGGCAGCAGTCGGTGACGTATTCGGTACTTTGTCCGTGCGGGTCGCTGTTGCTTTTACGGTATCTAAATCGACATCAAATTCATTGGCGACGATTTGGGCAATTTTAATATACAGCCCTTGTCCCATCTCAGTACCACCGTGATTGACCTGAATCGTACCATCAGTGTAGATAAGCACCAAAGCTCCCGCTTGATTCAACGTCTGCACGGTAAATGAAATACCGAATTTCACAGGGGTTAAGGCAAGCCCTAAACGCTTATCACTACCCTCAGCCTCCGCTTTTTTATTGGCTGCTGTAATTTGCTGACGGCGCTTATCATACTCATTGTCATCTGCTAGCGTCTGCATAATAGTAACCAAATCAAAATGCTCAATCGGTTGACCATAATGGGTGCTTTGACCGTTTTGATATAAGTTTGCCAGACGCACCTGCAAAGGATCTTTTCCTAAAGTATAGGCGATATGATCCATCATATATTCAGCTGTCAGCAGACCTTGTGGACCACCAAAACCTCGATAAGCGGTATTAGATACTGTGTGAGTCTTGCAGCGGTGACCGGCTATCTGCGCGGCTGGATAATAATAGGCATTATCGCAGTGGAACATCGCGCGATCGACGATAGCATCAGATAAATCAGGCGAATAACCACACAATCCTGACAGCTGCATATCGACGCCTAACACTTGACCTGCGTCATTGACACCGACATCATATCGATTAGAGAATTCATGACGCTTACCCGTCACGACCATATCATCCTGACGATCTAAGCGCATACTTACTGGCACATTTTGGCGCTTGGCAACAATACCGCACAAGCACGCCCATGCGGCTGCTTGCGTTTCTTTACCGCCAAAGCCGCCACCCATTCGGCGCACAATAGTCGTAACGGCATGAAAAGGCAAATCAACCACTTCCGCAACCAACTGCTGTACCTCACTCGGATGCTGCGATGAAGTATAAACTTCAAGACCACCATCATCACAAGGCACGACATAGGATACCTGCCCTTCAAGATAAAAATGCTCTTGGCCAAGCATATGAATATGTCCTGCAATGCGCGTCGGTGCCGTATCGAGTGCGGCTGCCGCATCTCCGCGCTCCATAAAATGACTGGGACGCACAAACTGCTCTTGCTTTAGCGCCTCATCAATAGTGAGAATCGCTGGTAATGGCTCATACTCTACAATAGCGTGAAGGGTGGCTTTTTTGGCGGCACGATGACTGGTTGCGACGACGGCAAATAAGGTTTGACCGACATATTCTGTGATCTCATCTACCATCAATGGATCACCATCAAAAACCGGTCCGATATCAGTCTTGGCTGGCAAATCTTTAAAAGTAATGACATCGATTACGCCATCGGCTGCCCTTACCGCACTCAAATCCATGCTTAATACGCGTGCGTGAGCATGAGCACTTTTTCCAACCGCTAAATGCAGGGTGCTTTGTGGCTTCAGCATGTCATCTACATAGGTGGCGGTTCCCATCACATGACTAATAGCACTGTCATGCTTGGCTCCGGTACCGATTTTATTTTTGGGTGGACGTTGTCTGCGAATACTATAGCTGTCAAATAATGAAGAATGATGACTCATGGTGGCTCTCTCTTATATTTTTAGCAAAACCTATAATGCCTGCTTATAGCGTTTTGGCTGTATTATGAAAGCTATGTAGTAACTGCTTTTTAGTAGATAATCTAAAAAAAGCTGCGTTGCAAAATCATAGCTATCAGCATAATACTTTATGATAAATATCAGTATTTATAGCAAATATCGGTGTTTGACTTGCCTGTACGTGAAAGCGTATTTAGATATTAAAAAACTCTATACAACGTTCATAAACGTTAAGCGCTTTCAGCTTTTACATCTGCTACCAATTGCTTACCGCATTTAATAATTAGCCGCTGCACCACATGCATACGATATTCACGACTGGCTCTAACGTCAGTCATTGGCGATACATCCATCGCTAACATTTTTGATGCCGTCTCAAAACTGACAACTTCAACAGCTTGCCCGATCAGTGCTTGCTGACATTTTGCAGCCAATAAAGGAATCGCTGCCATACCGCCAAGACCAAGTCTTACATTTTCAATCGTCAAGCCATCTGCTGACAGATCAATTCTCGCTGCCAATAAGCAGGCCGAAATATCATCTTCGTAACGCTTACTAATCTTATGAATATAGAGATGCTGATTGTCTTGCATCAGCGGAATATGCAGGGCAACCACGTAACTACCAGCACGTAGCTTGGTCTTTTTATAATCTAAAAAGAATTCAGATAAAGGAATAATTTCGTCAATGCAAGACGCTTGATTTGAATGAACATCATTAGTATTGGTATTGTCTGAGCCATAAACAGCTGCGCAATGACGGATATGAATATGAGCATCTAATGCCAATAAAATGGGAGGTAAGTCGCCAATTGGTGAAGCGTTAGCGACATTACCTCCGATCGTACCCATATTACGGATTTGCGGCGAGGCAATACGTTCAAATAAGTTGGCAAAGTTGGGAAAGTATTGCTCAAGGACAGGCAGCATTTGCTTATAGCTCATGCCAGCACCCAATACTAAAGATGGTATTTCTATTTGCTCTGAAGCTTGCTTGCCTTTTGATTCTGTATCTTTTGATTGTTTGCCATTGAGAGATTTAGAATCCGTAAGCGACCAAGATTTTAGCTCGTCAATCGCTGACAGTTGTACGATAACATCATGATCGACTAAGTGCTGCGTCACACTCAAGCCCAAATCGGTCCCACCCGCCCAAATAGTCGCCTTTGGATGTGCGGCTAACACTTGATTGAGCTCATCAATGGACTGCGGAATGAACAGCTTACGCGACGCTTGAGTAAGAGCAGGCGCGATAGTCCCCGATGTGCTTGAAGCCGCTTGGCTGCTATTAGCCATCGCATCTGTCGCTAGACTGATGGTTAAGTCTTTAGCTATTATCTGATCAGCATCACGTTGTCTGCCAATCTCACTCATTACTAAACCAGCATCGATAATAGGACGATAACCTGTACAGCGACATAGATTTCCCGATATTGAAGCGACAATGTCATCATAGCTAAGATCGTCAGTCGTCGTCCCTTCTGCTACTTGCAGACGATGATTTTCATAGGTACTTGCCAGCGTCATGACAAAGCCAGGCGTACAAAAGCCGCACTGCGAACCATGAAAATCTACCATGGCTTGCTGCGCTGGGTGCAATAAAGCACGATCTGGATGATTGGCAGGATTGTCCGCGATATAAGCGGCCGTCATCAGATGATGACCATCCATCAAGGACAGTAAAGTGATACAAGAGTTGAGGGTATAAAAAGGGGCTTGAGCAGATTGATCTGCATCCTGAGTAGGTAGCTTTTGCGCCATAATGGTACAAGCGCCGCAGTCACCACTACCGCAGCCTTCCTTGGTATCTGTTTGCTTTTCATGCAAGCGCAGATATTCAAGTACCGTGGTATTCGGATTGAGGTCAGTTAGCTGCTTATATTTACCGTTCAAATAAAAATGAATCATAGCAATGCTCAGCTGTCAGAATAAAAGGAAGATAAAATAATACTTTTATCTCTAATCGAATAATAAAATTTTAACAATCAGTATCTTAAAGGATAGTCGCGCACAAACGCTCTGTCCTTAAGTTAGTACTTAATTACCATGTTAATAAAATTTATACGATGACGATCATCATACCTACATCAATACTGAAAGTTATACGGGTATTGAATAAGCTGACTGCCTATCTGACTACTGACTTGCTCAGGCTTAATCTGTTTGCGGTTTGAAATTTTCAATTTACCAATCATGTATGAGCATTATTAGTAAATCTGAAAGCGGTAATAAGGGTTCGGGTATAGGCTTAACTACCCTATCGGAAAATCGGAGAATATAAGCATAAACAAATCCTTTTTCTATGGCTTAAGGTACATCAACATTCCGTGTTGAAGGCGTTCAGCAGCCATTTAGCGAATAATTGCTGACTAAACGGTTAATTTATATTATCACTATCTTTATTTAACTTACAACTTAAAAAAACATGTCATTTCGTTTAAAAACCAAAAAAACTCATAAAATAGTCGTTATCGGCTAGAAACCTTAACTATCCTTAGTCAAAAGCCACACCTTAGTCAAAAGCCATAAAATTAAATTGAGATATAAAAAAACGGTCAGTAACTATTCACCAAAGCTCTTGGAAAATAATTACTGGCCGTCATTCTTGTGATTCTATCTTTTTTTATAGCAGTTACTCTGTGCCAAGCTCCAATAAGCTAGCATTACCACCGATTGCTGTGGTATTGATCGTTCTTACGCGCTCAGTGACAAAGCGATAGAGATAATCAGGCGTCAGCATCTCTGACAAGCCTTCCATGTCAGTGACCGCAATTACTTGCGTTAAAATACCATCGGTATTGGCAAGCTCTTGGCTGATTACTTGCACTTCGCTCTGATTACCAGCGACAGCCACTTGCGCTAGACGGTCTATATACAATAGCGTAATCGTTTGCGAATCATTAGCAACGCTCAGCACATCATCACTGATACCAGACTCATAGAGGATTTTTGCTGCTTCATTACACATCTCATCTTGGCTTGGGCAATGCAATATTACTTCGTTACCGGTTAATAGCGCTGCTACCAATTGCCCAAGCACTGCCATTGCGCGGGCAGACTCGCCACCGATGACCATTGTCTTACCACGGGCGGTCACATACAAATCATTTGTTTCACCAGTAGCCCCAGTCATACGATGTACTTCATCCAGCATAGGCGCAGCACTCAATAAATGAGCAAACAAACGCTTTGCTTTATTGGCATCACCGGTAAGCAATGCCAATTTTGGAATGGCCGCTTGTATATAAATGGCACGATCTAATGCGCTAAGTAATCGCCAAGCTTCACAAACCTGGGCATGGTTTTTTTTGAATTCAGTCGCCATGTTGCTACTCCTTATGCAAGTTCTGTTTGAGTGATTGATTCGGTCGTATTGTTTTTAATACCTACTTGTTCGACAGCTGCTTGCTCTGTACTTAATTGCATAAGACGGGCGACATAATGTGGACCACCCGCTTTAGGGCCAGTACCGGACAGACCACAGCCACCAAATGGTTGGACGTTTACGACCGCACCGATTTGGTTGCGATTGATGTAGGTATTGCCCACAAAAGCACGGCGTTCAATATGCTCAACATTATTTTCAATACGGCTATGAATACCCAAGGTTAAACCAAAGCCTGTGCCATTGATTGCGTCAATCAACTTATTCAAGTCAGGGGCTTTATAGCGCAGCACATGCAGGATAGGGCCAAAGTGCTCACCACCAATCACATCAATGCTTTTTACTTCAATCGCAGTTGGCAATACAAAGGTCGATTGCTCTTGACTGACGACCACACTGTCGCTCATCGGTGTCTGCGCTAAAATAGTAGCGGTTGGCTCAGCGCGCATGCGCTCAATATGTGCTTCAAGTCCTCGCTTGGCATCGTTATCGATCACTGGGCCCACATCTGTGGTCGCATATAAAGGATTGCCTACGACCAATTCAGCCATATTGCCTTGGAGCAGCTCAATCAAATCATCAGCCATCTCTTCTTGCACGCACAATATACGGCAAGCAGAACAACGCTGACCTGCTGAGCCAAAAGCAGATAACACCGCATCTCTAACCACTTGTTCTGGCAGTGCTGTCGAATCGACAATCATGGCGTTCTGTCCGCCAGTCTCTGCGATAAATACGGGCAACTCGCCACTAGCTTGGGCATGACTGTTCAGGCTTTGATTAATCCGCTGAGCCGTTTGGGTCGAGCCAGTAAATATAACACCTGCTATATTATCAGCTGCGGTCAATGCAGCACCAACGTCGCCAGCACCAATCACTAATTGCAACGCTTCTGCTGGTACGCCCGCTTGATACATCAGTTGTGCACCAAAATGAGCAATCAAGCTGGTTTGCTCAGCAGGTTTCGCGACAACCGTATTACCTGCTGCTAATGCCGCTACGATTTGACCGGTATAAATCGCCAATGGAAAGTTCCAAGGGCTAATACAAACAAAGGTGCCACGTGCTTTATAAACTTGACGAGACAGCTTGCCTGCCAAATCAGTAAACTCGTGTACTTTTGCGTCTAAACGCTCTGCTTCATCAGCATAAAAACGGCAAAAATCAACGGCTTCTTTGATTTCATCGATGCCGTCTTGCATCGTTTTACCCGCTTCAATTTGGCACAATGCCATCAATTCAGCATAGTTTTCTTCATATAAATCAGCCACTTTACGTAATATCATAGCGCGCTTAGCAGCGGGTACTTTCTGCCATGCGCTTTGCCCTGCTACTGCCGCATTGATTGCTTGCCGTGCCACTTCTGCATTAGCATAGGCTACGTTACCTGCGATGACCTCATGATTCCAAGGAGCGCGTACTGTTTGAGTATCGAGCTGATGGGTTTCGCCATCCGCTTCATAGTCATTAATTGCCTTGCCATTAACAATAGAAGTCGCTGACCAAGTTTTATGCAGATGACTATCAATAGCAGCTTTGAACGGTAGCCATTGTGACTCTACAAATATATTTGGACCAAAGCTGGCACGGCGCGCACCATAGATATCTAGTGGTAATGGAATATCTGGATTGTGCAAAGTAGCATTGGTCAGTAGCTTGTCATACGGATGCACTATCAGTTTCTCAATCGGATAAGATTTGTCTAATAGCTGATGGACAAACGAGCTGTTGGCACCGTTTTCAAGCAAGCGGCGTACCAAATACGGCAGTAAGTCTTTATGTGCGCCAACGGGAGCATAGATACGTACTGGGATTTGATAAGCTTGTAAAATGTGATCATAAAGCGCGTCGCCCATACCATGTAGACGCTGGAACTCAAAGTCTCTATGCGCACTCATGGTCATAATCGAGGCAAGCGTATGGGCATTGTGAGTAGCAAACTGTGGCCAGATGAGTCCGCGTAAATGCTCTGATAGCAAGAAGCGCGCACACGCAAGATAGGCGGTATCCGTACCTTCTTTACGCGTCCAGACAGGATAGCCTGACAAACCTTTTTGCTGCGCCAATTTAATTTCTGTATCCCAATACGCGCCTTTTACCAGACGTACTGGAATACGGTCACCTACTTCAGTTGCCAAGCGCGCTAGCCATACTAAAATAGCAATAGCACGCTTAGAGTAACCCTGTACCACGATACCTAAACCATCCCAGTCAGCCGTCAAGTTGTCCCGATATAGAGATTCAAATAACTTTAAAGAAATCTCAAGTCGATCGGCTTCTTCCGCATCGATACTAAGATCAACGTTGACCTCACGTGCCGCTTCAATCAGTAACAAGCAGCGTTGACGTAATAACCCCATCACTTGTGCTTCTTGGGTGGCTTCATAGCGAGGATGCAATGCAGATAGCTTGATAGATACCGACGGCTTTGGCATGCCCTCTTTGACTTTGATACTGGCAGTGGCTTTAATGGCATGCAGATAATCGTTGAAGTATTTTTCGGCATCTTTATGCGTAATCGCTGCTTCGCCTAGCATATCAAATGAATAGGTATAGCCTTTATTGCGATAAGGCTGGCTGTTTTTATTAGCGCCTTCAATAGTCTCACCCAGTACAAATTGATGCCCCATGATACGCATGGCTTTTTGCATCGCACTGCGAATGACCGGCTCACCCATCTTTTTGGTCATACGATCCAAAAACCCTGATGCTGTGGTATTACTATCGATACTCACGACACGGCCAGTCATCATCATGCCCCACGTCGAGGCATTGACCATAAAACCATTGTCATTTTTGATGTGCTTTTTCCAGTCAGCCACACTCATTTTGTCATGAATCAACGCATCAGCAGTGTAATTATCTGGTACTCGAATCAAAGCCTCTGCCAAGCTCATCAGCAGAATACCTTCTTGGGTATCCAAACTGTACTCAAGCAATAGTGAGTCGACCATTTTTACGGCTTTGCCATCATTGCGTACGTGCTCGACCAGCTGACGAGTCTGCGTGGCAGCAGCTTCACGTTCTGCGTCACTGGGTTTGGCTAATGGCAATAAGTCCGTTAACCAGCGCTCTTCATCGACGCTATATAACGGTGAGATACGTGCATGTAGCTCCTCTGACGATAGGGTAATATATTCTGGTGACAGCAAATCGATAGGATTAAATAAAATCGGCTCTTGCGGGGTAAACTGCTCTACTGGGTTCATAACAACTCCATAACTATCGTTTAAAAACCATCATAAATAGTGCTTTCGGAAATTTGATTATCTATAACCATTATTATCTTTTAACCACTACGACTTTTAATAGCAGGTCATCAATAGTAGATAATGAATAATATTCACAGCAATAATCAAAAGACCAAACGGCGCCATTACAAAACGAGAAAATCCAGCATAGGCTGGAAGGGGTCAAGTAGGTCGTTCTAATGTTAAACGGACTACGTTAACAATATAAAGGCAACAACGTACAGTTAAGCGGCATTAGTGCCTTCTTCTTGTTAGTAGTGAAAGGAGTGCGATTGCAATATTAGCCATCAAACTTAAACGCTACTGGCTCAAATTGCAGTCTTATATGATACTAATTCACTGGTAAGAAAAACCTCTACGGCGTTGATTGAGGTGATGCGCTTAACGTTGTCATATTAACATGAAAAAAAACTTCCAACTAACGATATTACTTAATTTCAACCAATCAAAATATTGTTTAAAAACAAATATTTATTAACGATACTGCAAAAATGACGCTTTGGTTATAAATTATTGTTTACTAACAATATCTAATTGGTTTATGAATCAAACACTTGTATGCATTTTTGACAAAATAACTTATTTTTAAGCATAAAAAACCCTTGTTATCATTCAATGATAACAAGGGTTCAGAGAATAAAACGGTCGCTTATTTCAGCTTAAGTTTCAGCTTAAGTTTCAGCTAAACTTAAACCTATCTTAAAATGCTATATAAATACAATTTTGGCAAGTAACACGGCGGTTAATATCCAAACTGGGACACTAATATCAGAGAACTTACCCGCTACGACTTTAATGGCAGTAAAGGTAATAAATCCAAGCGCAATACCGTCAGCGACAGAATAGCTCAAAGGGGTAAATAACAGTACTACTACCACTGGCGCTGCTTCTGTTAAATCATTCCATTTAACATCTTTTAAGGTTTCCATCATGAGTACAGCGACATAAAAGATAGCGCCCGCTGTCGCATATCCTGGAATCATACCAGCGAGCGGTGAAAAGAATATACTGAGTAAAAACAAGACCCCCACCGTCACTGCCATAAGCCCAGTACGACCACCTGCAGCGATACCTGAAACACTTTCAATATAACTGGTTGTTGATGATGTTCCCAGTAATGTACCTGCCACAGTCGCGGTTGAATCTGCTAATAGTGCTTTGCCCATATTAGGAATTTTACCGTCTTTACCAATTAAGCCTGCTTGACTGGTGGTCGCAATCAAGGTGCCTGCGGTATCGAATAAATCGACGAATAAGAAGGCAAAGATAACACTGATCATCGCCACATCGAATGCACCAGCAATATCAAGCTGCATAAGCGTTGGGGCAATAGATGGCGGCGCAGATATAATACCAGTGAACTGCGTATTACCCGTAATCAGACTGATAAGCGCCACCAGTAAAATACCAATGGTGACCGCGCCTGGTATTTTTTTATGGGACAGACCAACGATGACAATAAAACCTAATGCCGCCATCGCAGGTGCAAACGTGGTCATATCGCCAAGTCCCACCAGCGTCGCGTCATTATTGACGATAACGCCTGCGGTTTGTAGCGAGATAAAGGCCAAAAACGCACCGATACCAGCGACGACACCTTGTTTAATACTATCCGGAATAGAATTAATAATGATTTCACGGATTTTGAACAAACTTAACAGGACAAAAATACAACCGGACAAAAATACGGCGCCCAGTGCGGTTTGCCAAGCGTAGCCCATCCCTAAAACCACACCATAAGTAAAGAAGGCGTTGAGTCCCATACCTGGTGCTTGTGCAACTGGCAGGCGGGCATAAATCCCCATAATAAAACAACCAATCGCGGCAGCAAGACAAGTAGCGACGAATACCGCGCCTTTATCCATACCAGCGTCAGCAAGGACGTTAGGGTTAACAAAAATAATGTAAGCCATCGTTAAAAACGTGGTTACACCAGCTAAAATCTCCGTTTTGATCGTGGTGTTTTCACCATTGATCCCAAAATAGCGTTCGATTGCGTTCATAAGAGTCGCTTCCAAATTGCAGTAAGTAAATTATCATTATCCAACGGTATTGATAACTGTCGCTTCCAAGTTGCGACAATCAATGCTGCGTTTAAATCAAACATATAAAAATACATCCAAATTGCGACGATAAATGACGCTTCCAAATTGCGACTGTAAATGACGCTTATAAACTAAGGTTAGAGATGATGCTTTTAGTCCTTTAGCCACACGTAATTTGGCAAATACAAAACTATCATGAAAAATGATAGCAACAAACGATAACATTCTAGTGAAATTATCTTACAATTTCAATGAATCTGGTCACCTTCTAGGTACAAGAGTGCAAATTAGTTGACCATATGGACAATATGATAAAATCAATACGCTGTCATCATGTTTTTTAGAAAAAAATCATCATTGTGTAATTAGCACATTATTAGTGATATTTATCTAGTTTAACAGTACACTAGTGGGTTGAGATAAAAGCGCCACTTAGATTGACTATTATCAATTATCCATGAGTTCAATACATGCCTGAATCATTAAATATTATCGACCTTATCACCCAAGCCAGTCTACTGGTACAGATTGTGATGGCATTATTATTATTAGCCTCTTTGCTCAGTTGGGTCATTATTTTTCGAATGAGTGCGCGGCTCGGTACCGCCAAAAACTTTGACCAACAGTTTGAAACTTGGTTTTGGTCAGGTGAAGATTTAGCCAAACTATATCAAGGGATTCAAGGGTCACCTGAGCGCCAAGGGCTTGAGCAGATTTTCTATGTTGGGTTTTCTGAATACTTAAGAATGCATAAGAAACGCCAACCTAAAGACGACATCATTGATGGCGTTGAGCGCAAGCTAAGAGTTGGCTTAGGACGTCAACAACAACTCTTAGAGTCAGGACTGACGACGCTCGCAAGCATTGGTTCAGTTGCGCCATACGTTGGCTTATTTGGTACCGTTTGGGGGATTATGAATGCATTTTTGGGGCTATCACAAACTGAGCAAGCTACCTTAGCCACTGTCGCCCCTGGTATCGCTGAAGCATTGATTGCAACTGCTATGGGTTTGTTTGCGGCTATTCCTGCTGTACTGGCTTATAACCACTTTACGGCCAAATCCAGTCGCCTATATGATTCACGCGCGTTATTTTGCGATGAGATGACCGGTATGCTACAACGCGAAACCAGTATTGAAAACCCACAACCTAGCACTCAAGTAAACCAAGTCAATCAAAGTACTCAGGTAGCTGGTCTATGAAACAAAGTCCCTATCGCCGTGAGAAAAAAGCGCTAAATGCGGAGATGAACGTTGTTCCTTATATCGACGTGATGTTGGTGTTGCTGGTGATATTTATGGTCACAGCGCCGATGCTGATTACCGGTGTCGATGTTGATTTGCCAAAAGAGCAAACCAATACCATGAGTCAAAGCCAGTTGCCAGTGATTGTTTCTTTAACTGATAATGGCGAGATTTTTATCAGTTATGAAAGCAAGGTTGATGTACCTGTTAGTGAGCCTGAGCTGATTGATACGCTAACTACTTTGCAAAGCCAAAGCAGTGATGCAGGCGCTCAGCCGGTACAAGTGATGATTAATGCTGATCAAAACAATCAATATGGCGCCATCATGACGCTAATGGCTACTTTACAACAAGCCGGTATCCAAAAGGTCGGGCTATTGACTGGCGCTCCCCTGCCTACCCCTTCATTGTAATAAATTGCATGTTTAATTTAGCTGGTTATAATAAAGTAGATAATCTGATGAAATCCTCTATTGAGTTTTGCCTTCTTGATTGCCACGTTCTTGAGTATCATTTTTTTGAGTATAGATGTCATGCATAATGCTCCTGTCGTTTATGTACCGACCCAACCCGAAGGCAATGGGCTGACCTTGCCCACGCTACTCAGTTTGCTTGCCCATGGTCTCGTGATTGGAATACTCATCTATACCTATCAAAATATGGAAGTAGAGACTGCTGGCAGTATTGAGACGGTCATGGTTTCACCTGAGCAATTAGCTGAGATGCAAGGACAGATACTTGCCAATCGTGCTGCAGCCGCCAGTGCGATGCAAGCGGATAGTAGTGCGAGCGGCGCATCAAGCTCTATGCAAACAGAATCCTTTGACGGTAGCGTTAGCACTCCAAATCCTACTCAACAAAACTCCCAGCGCGTGCCCGTTTTTACGCGCTCTGATGATCCTGCTAGTCGCCCTATGCTTATGAGTGAAGAGCAGCATCAACGCTTGCTTGAGCAAAACCAAGAGTATGAACGCGGAATGGCTGAGTGGGCAGCACAATTAGATGAATCAGTGCTAGAAGAACATGACCAAGTTGAAAAAGAAAAAAGACAGCAACTTATCGAAGAGCAAAAAAGGCTTGGCGATTTTCGTAATAAACAAAACAATCCTCCTAAGATTAAACGCCCCACTGCTACGGATCGAAATATAGAAATTAATACGGGTGGCTCTGGTAGTGCAAGTCAAAAATTTAGCTTATCAGATGACGGGCAATCGACTCTATCTGGTGATACAGCAACTTCAAGCACATCAAAAGGAAGTAGTCGCTCAGCATCAAGCGGTGCTCGCGGCGCAAGTAACAGCGAAATCATTAACCTAATCAAGCGTAATTACAATCCACCGATAGCAGCGAAAGGCTCAACTCAACGTGCCACGCTAACGATTACCGTCAATGCTAGCGGTAATATCGTCAACGTCACCGCTTCTGGACCTGATAGCGCCGTTAATGAAGCGGCCAAACAAGCCGTTCTGGACACGGGTAGCTTACCAATTGATGCCGATGATCCTAAATACCCCACTTTTACCATACAGTTTAAGGGTAGCAATTAATCGGTTGCTCAATCCTTATATTATTGATAACGTTACCTTAAGCGACTTGCGCGGCCAGACATATTGCCTTACCTTAATATCCAACTTACCGCTTATAAAAAACTATGATTACCCTAATTTAGGAGTTCGACTTGGTCATGCGTACCCACAAAAAACTATTCCTCTCTTTACTTGCTTGCACCTCAAGCTTGCTAGCTGCTCCCAGTGTATTTGCGGCACCGGTCGTTTTAGAATTGGATTATGAGATTCCAGTCCAACAAAGCCAAGTTGCGTTTGTGCCGTTTGCTGGCGACTCTGTTTTATCGCCTATTATTTTCAATGATTTGAGCAAAACTGAACTAAAAGTTACCAACCAAAATCTACCACAACAGCCACGCAGTAGTAGCGAGCTGGCAGGTACATTGCCCGTATGGCAAAGTATGGGTATTCCTTATCTCGTGGTTGGTAGCACTCGTAGTAATCGCGGTAAGATCGTGACTGATTATGAAGTGATTGAGGTTAAAACTGGTCGCGTAATAGAAGGTAAGCAAACCTTAACCACTGAGAGCAATAAAGAAAGCATGCGTTACGCCGGTCACGTCATCGCTGACAAAGTCTATGAGCTGATTACGGGTGTTCCAGGTGACTTCTCAGGGCGTATTGCCTATATCGAAGAGGTTGGTGCAGGAAAAGAGAAAGTATCGCGCTTAAAGGTAATGGATGCTGATGGTGAAAACGCCAAAACTATTACTGAAGTGGCAGGCTCTATCTTCTCGCCGACATGGTCGCCAGATGGCAACCGTATCGCTTATTCGGTACAACGCGATAAATCGTATCCTGTTATCTACGTACAAAGCGTGAGCGGTGGTAGTGCGACACCATTAACGCCCTTCCCTGGTAGTAATTTAAGTCCCTCATTTTCACCAGATGGCAGCAAAATACTATTTTCAAGCAGCTTTGAAGGCAGTGCTGATATTTACGAGATGAGCGCCAGTGGCGGTCAACCTAGAAGAATTACCAATTGGCCAAGCAGTGAAGTGCAACCAAGCTATGCGCCTGATGGTAAATCTTTTGTGTTCGTTAGTGATCGAGCAGGATTTAATAAACCACAGATTTATCGTTATGAGTTTGGCTCAGGACGTACGACCAAGGTGTCAAATAGTGGTTATGCCACCAGCCCACAATTCAGTAGCGATGGTTCACAAATTGCTTTTTTAAGTGGTCGCTCAGCCGCTATCATGAATAGCGGCGGTGCCGTCACTACTAATTTGGGAAATACGGGTATCGACGAAGCACCGAGCTTTTCGCCTAACGGTAAGCGCGTTGTTTATGCTTCAAAGCAAGGTGGAAAAGGTGTATTGACCATTAAATCATTGAACGGTGGCGAATCATTCGGTAAATCTGGGCAAGGCGTCATCCGCTCACCTGTATGGTCAGCCAGTCCCAGATAAAGCTAAAACTTTATAACGTCTTAATCACAAAAAAGCGCCCGATAGTTTAGGCGCTTTTTTATGGTTAAAAAAATAGTAGTTATTTAGAGTGATTAAAAACACCTACATCTATTCGCTTGGATCACTTACTTGGATCATTCACTTGGGTCATAGCCCGGCGGATTAGCATGTCTAAGCTTTGCCACATCTTCGGCAGTAACTGTATCGGTGAAACCATTTAAATCACTCACAACGTACTGAGTAACAGCAGCCATCTGCTCATCATTCATCATCATGTGAAATGACGGCATACCACGAAAGCCATTAATCAAAATATCAATGATGTAGTATTTTGACTGCATCTTGCTATTGTTTGCTAGTGGTGGATAATAGCCCGCCCCCTGCGCTCCTTCGCCTTTATGCATATGGCAACCAGCACATGAGTCATGATAAAGTTTTTTGCCATCCGTAGTCACAAAAGCATTGGTGCCTTCAAACTTCGCTTCCCACTCGCTGATACTTGGATCGTTTTCCATACTAGGTAGTGAGCTGTCATCAACAACATTGATAACCGGCGCTTTTAGCTCCTCACGACTCATATAGACACCGCCCCAACTGCCCGTGTTTCGACTTGCTTGGTAGTCAGGAGCTTGTGCTGCATCGTGTTTACTAGCCACAGTCTCTACGTCATCTACTTGTTGACTACAACCTACTAATACAGTACTACCTATCACACTCAGCACTATAACCGTCAGCATTTTAGGTGTCATGATTGCTTTTTTCACGATTGGATTGTCCATGATAGCCTCTGAATTTATTATCGTTATCCATATTACTTAAGCATTATTAACCTAGCATTTTTGCTTTTTTATGCAGGCGCTTAGCCGCATCCATGCCAGATAAAATAGCTCCTTCCTGCCACGCTGGAATATGCGAGCAATGCTCACCTGTCAGCACAATACGGTTATCTATACTGCATAAGGTATCGTAGTGTTGTTCACGACTTGACTCGCTCCAAATACCGTAGCAGCCAAGCGTCCACGGGATACGATGCCAAACGACTGAGGTTCCGGCACGGAATTCTTTTGGATACTGTGGGTGGATATATTTTCCGTAAGCAAGTGCCACATTGATACGCTCTTGCGGGGTCAACGTATTAAACTTATATGACGTTGCACCAAAACCATAAGCGCCTAGCAATACTCCAGAGCCATCTTTAAACATATCTTCTGAAGGATAAGAAATTTGGGTAATAGGCATATTGGTATAGGTTAAGCCGCCGTAAATCCACTCATCCTCTTCCCAAAAGCGGCGATTAAATTCTAAACCGATTTTATAAGACGTATCATAAGGTACGGCTGCCATCGCTTGTTTCATCGGTTTTGAAACGTTGATATCAAGCTGCGTCAGTACAGTTAATGGAATATTACAGATACACCAATCAGCACGAATGGTCTTAGTAGCACCATCTGGACTGTTGCTGTCTACATAGTCGACGGTTACGCCGCTTTCGTCTTGATGAATCTTGGTAACTTTGGCATTGAATTCAATCATATCGCGGCACTCACGCGTGAATGCATCACCGATTTTACCCATTCCACCCACTGGCTGGAACATCGTTGGTTGATGGACATAGACGTTGTGGTTGCTATAAATATCTGCCCACATGCCTGAATCTAATAATTCATTCATCGGTAAAACTTTTGAGGGCTTTTCATTAGGCATTAACCCGCCACCCGGTAGCACGCTATAACCACGATGTTTACTGGTTTCGTGACTGGTTCTATAACGATAGTCTTTATCCAGCACACCCCAGCCTTTTAAGCCTTCGAGTAGCTTCTCTTTGTCTTCAGTGTTTACTGAGCGATCAAGACTGCCAACATTTACTGCCTTTGATAATAACTCTGATACATGACCTTGGATATCGTTCTTTACATCACCCAAACGCTGCGGTACACCACCAAAGTGATCGGTGCGATGCAGATAAGCCCGATCATTGGTTTGTATAAATGGCTGCATCTCAACGCCGAACTGTTTACAGTAATGAAATACAGCGTAGTGATGGCTTGGTAAACGCCATGGTCCACCATTAAAATAATTGCCTTCCTCAAAATCACAAGTGACCTCTTCGCCACCAAGCTCGGTATATTTATCACCACTATTCAGCGTCCAGCTACGACCGCCACCACGGTTTTGAAACTCAAGTACTTTGACATCATAACCCGCTTTGCGCAGCTCATACGCCGCAGTCAATCCGCCAAGACCGGCGCCAAGGATGACAATAGTAGCACCAGCAGGCGCGCCCTTTAAATCCATGGTTTCTTTAAAACTCGATTCTGAGGCAAATCCTAAGGTAGTCATTGCCTGATACATCGCGGTTGCACCTGCTGTTTTACCAATCATCGAGAGCAGTTGACGCCGCGTGGGTGATTGAAGCATGTCTTTCATAATAATGTCCTTAAAGTAGACGTTGGTACATGACAGTAGGCGCTCTTTTTATTAATAACGACTTATTCTATTAATCTACTTGGCTTAATTTTGCGTCTATTTGCTAAGTGGTAGCGCTCTACCTTGCTGCCCTTAATTCTTGTCTGATAATAAGCATGTAAAATGCGTTTATAAGATTCATTGCTGTGCTGTCTGATTGAATATAAACATTCAAATTAACGACGGCGTCTATTACGTATGATGGCTCGAACAATAAATATAATGACCGCAATAGCCACAATAATGCCTAATATCGCAAGCAAGCCAGCATACTTAATTAAAAAAGGCTTATCAGCACCAGTGGTTGCGATACGATCGACATCCGCCGCACTTACGGCACTGCTCGCAAGACCACCAAAGTTCACACGTACGTAGTTGGCGATACTGGCAATCTGCTCATTATCTAGTTGATCAGAAAATGCAGGCATAATAGGTGAGGTATTGGTACTACCTACCACTCCATGAAGAATGATGTTTACTAGCGCATCAGGCTTATCACGGCGGATACTACTTAAACCTACGATAGGAGAATATTGAGCATCGGGTTGACCATAGCCATCTACACCGTGACAGCTACCACAAGTCGCTAAATATAAAGATTTTGGTGAATTACTGCCGTTGCTTACTTCTGTTTTTGCTTGCGCCAAATAATCTTTTTGAGCAAGTAAGTCATGGGTGATAGACTCGCTAACGCGGGTGGGCAAACGTGAGACATCGACAGCAGAGAGCTTATCATCCGTTTGAATGGCAGGTACTGCTTTTAGATAAGAGGCAATCGCACTCAAATCTTCATTTTTTAGATACTGCGTACTGTGCGCGACCGCTTCACCCATCGGACCACCAGCATAAGCGCGCTGGTCAAGCTCACCGGTACGTAGATAAGTGATAATGTCTTGCTCACTCCAGCTACCAATACCACTCGACTCGTCAGGTGTAATATTTGGTGCATGCCAATTACCAAGTTGAGCGCCCGACAAATACATTTTTTTATCAAAACCCATCGTGCTGTTGCGCGGTGTATGGCAAGTACCGCAATGTTCTAGATTATTGACAATATATTCGCCACGTTGCTGCGTTTCATTGAGACCGTCACGCTTTTCGGTAGAAGGGACGTTTAAAAAGTTCCAACCAAGCATGAGCGCACGAATATTAAACGGAAATGGCAAGTCGGTTTTTTGCTTGGGCGCTTCGTCGACGACTGGCACCGTTTGCAGATAGGCAAATAACGCGCTGATATCTTCCTCTTTCATGCCGTTATAGGAAGGATATGGCATAGCAGGATATAGCATATGGTTCGGCGCGCGGCCTTTTTGCAGAGCGTTTTTTAAATCATTCTCGGTATATTTACCGATACCGTAACGCTTAGATGGGGTAATATTGGTTGAGTAGATCTCTCCCATCGGCGTTTCAATCGCTGTACCGCCCGTATAACTTTCACCATGGCATGCCATACAGTCAGCAGCACGGGCGATATAGGCACCTCGGTTGACAAGCTCGCTATTGGCTGGACTTATATTAGGTAAGCTAGCATTGGGCAAGCTAGCATTAACAAGGTCAGCACCTTCAGCCATCGCGGCGCTGGAGGTAATACCAATGACAAGCATCGATAACATCACAGAAAGTGGCTTCATAATATCCTCATATAGCTGGCACCTAGGGTGTTTTAATAATTGATGGCGCATGACATTTAATATTGCTCTAAATTTTTATGATTATCTGTTTTACTACTCTGTTTACCGCTCACTAAAAAATTGTATAGCTCACTAAAAGATCTAGTAAATGGTAATCAAAAACCAAATAGTTACTAAATACTGTCTGCCCACCTCACTAATGTAAGACTATTTCGCCTCTATTACTTAAATAGTAACTCATTGCCCTCATTTTTTTACAAAACTTAAAGAACCTATTTATCGGTACCAATCTCTACTAAATTAATATGTTTTTATATATTATAATTATAAATAATATAACGAATCCCTTGGAAAACAATAACTAAGGAAATATAGAATGGCGATTTTTCTTTCTATGAGAGACACATAGTTATGGATAAATCTCAAAAATTCAGCTTATTACCTCTAATTAATAGTTTTGACCGTACATAATAGATACATAGGCTCAAGTCATCATATCTTCTACATTCAGCATTACCTTTACATTGCTATGAAACAAGCGCTTGCACAACGCTCTATTTTGTTTATGATAGGCGCTATTTTAGCGTCGCCGATTCCCTGTTGAGATACCACTATGAAGTCGTTAACCCTGAGCTATGTATTTACAGCTGTCCTATTGATGACAGGTTGCCAATCATTTCAATTTGTCGAAAGTCCGATTCCTGTCAAAAATGCTCCTATCAAAAACATTTTGGTTAAAACTGTTCCAGCTTCACCTATTACCCTCCAAAATAACGCTCAATAAAATAATGCTCAATAAAATGAGCACAGCAAAAAAAAGCAGATATCGGTTTGATATCTGCTTTTTAATGTTTAATAAACAACTATGAATGATTTAGTGGCAGCTTATGCTAGCTTTCTGAAGATGTTGGCTCATGCTTGGGTTGATGCTTAATAATGGTTTTGGCTAAATGATCACCAAACCAAATAGCGGTATCGATATCGCCCACTCCTGGTGTTTCTTCAGGTGGACCATCAAGCGATTGGGTCATCAAACCCAAAAAACTCGATAAACGGTTTAAATCATGCGCTTCATGACCTGTTGGCATTAGCGGCATACCGATCCAATTCATCCCATGCTGCATAGTGTAAAGACAAATCTGTTGGAGTACGGCAAGCTTATCACCGCTAAGTCCGCCTGAGTTGGCGAAACCGGCCGCCCACTTGCCTTCCCATTTACGATGGTACCAACGCTTTGATGTTTCATCCATAAAGATCTTAAAGCCTGCCGTCACGCTACCCATATATACTGCACTACCAAACACCAGTAGATCGGCCTGATCTAAAAACTCCCAGTCGACATCATGCACATCGACTGCTTTGGCTTGCGCCGCTGGTAATTGCTGACGAGCGCCAGTGACTATTGCTTCGGCAACACGCTTGGTATGACCATAGTTACTATGATAAATGACAGCCATTGATACACTGGGAGGGTTATCATCATGAGGTGATACTATAGACGGTGTGACAGATGTATTCATACAAACTCTAATAATGGTGGTAAATAATGAAATAAAAAATAAGAGGATTCATCAGGCTCGTGATTCTTAATAATAGAATGATGTATTTATTATGATGCTGTTACTATGATTAAGTTATTATAATTAAGTTATTATGTTTCAATTACTGTATTTCAGCTGCCATGCTTCAGTGATTATATGGAAGCACTGCGTGTAATAATCAATGCCATACGCCCTGTTGCAGGCTGCTGCAAATGAGTCTGACGCCGATAAGAATAATAACGATCATCAGCATAGCTACAAGGTATCGATGACGAATTGCATACTGTGATACCTGCTGCTTGCAATTGATCGGCAGCAAGCCTTGGTAAGTTTATCTTAATTTTTTCTTCGTTGACTTTAGCATAACTTGATAGTTTATCAACTGTCTTATGTAATCTTTGAATATCTAGATCAGCTTCAGCATTGATCACAGCAGTCATAACGTAGCGTTCATCAAAATGATTAATATCATCCATAGTCAATGACTGATTTTTGATGCAACCTGCCAGCAGCTTATCTCGAACATCGCGACCAACTTCGTAATTATCTTGACTGATACAAACCCCGATCCAAGCCAGAATCTGCCCGCTGTCACTAAAACGTTTAGCTGTCGCCTTAATAACGCCACACGCCAGCCCTTGCCAGCCAGCATGAATAGCTGCAATTTGCCCTGTTGTTGGCTGGTATAAGACAATCGGTACACAATCGGCAGTCATTATCGCCAGTCCTAAAGCAACTTGCTGACTAAGCATCACATCAGCGGCCATTGGCTCCATGCTCAGCGCTGTCGCGTCGATATCATGAATCTGCTTACCATGGATTTGATTAACCCAGTGCAGACTTCTGATAGGCAGGCTATTAGTAGATGAGTTTTGTGGCGCTGCTAATTGCTCATTAATAGCCGTAAGCAAACGCATCCGATTGGTTAATACTTGAGCTGCATCGTCATTGACATGTAAACCTAAATTCAGCTCGCCATAACTTGCTTGCTTTCGCTGTTGCGTCTGCTGATGTTTTTTCGATATAGCATCAGCAGCAATGCTTGAGAAAGCAGCCGTTTGAAAAACAGCCACGTCATCCAGTTGCGCGAGTAATGTTATAGGAAGCTTATTAGTCATGGCTTATTCATCCCTTACCGTTCATCGCGGCTGATTTAGTAGCCTTTTTAATAACCTTTGTACGATAATTTTTCTTCAGGGTCATAGCCATCATTTAACACGGCAATCAATTTTTCCATATCTTCAGGCATTGGCGTCATAACCTCAACATCCTCACCGGTCGTTGGATGGACAAAACCCAGCGTATAAGCATGCAATGCTTGGCGTGGAAAATTACTAATCGCTTGACGTTGCGCTTCTGTCAGACCTGAGCGCAATTGACGACGGCCACCGTAGACCCGATCACCCACTATCGGATAGGTAATATGGCTCAAATGCACTCGAATTTGGTGAGTACGCCCAGTCTCAAGACCCACATCCAATAAACAATAATTGCCATTGAGCGCGGTCACATTTAATAAGTGCGTGACTGCTTCACGCCCTGCCGTCATCACCGTCATTTTGGTACGCTGATTACGATGGCGACCAATCGGTGCATTGATAAGGCGATGACGCAATAAGCTCGCTTGATCGCCTGCCACCACACACTGATAATGACGATAGACAGACTTATCTTTTAGCTGCTCCATCAGTGCCAGTTGCGCAGGCTTAGTCTTGCCAATCAGCAATAGCCCCGAAGTATCTTTATCAATCCGGTGTACCAAGCCTGCACGCGGTAGATGGTGCTGCTGCGGATAGTGATATAGTAGCGCATTGACCAAGGTGCCGGTTTGATTGCCCGCGCCAGGATGTACCACCATGCCCACAGGTTTATTGATGACCAATACATCGTCATCTTCATAGACCACGTCGATGTCGATATTTTCTGGCTGATCTTCACTGTGCTGCTGCAACGTCGTTGATAAATGCAAGACATCGCCTGCTTTGACACGGATTTTTGGTTTTTGCACACTACCGTTATAAAGCAAGCTGCCGTCAATAACCCAACCTTGCAGCTGGGCACGCGAAAAATCTGTAAATATTTTTGATGCCAATTTATCAATACGTAAACCGGCTTCATCTTCTATCACCGTATGCGTGACATCAATAATAACGGGTATTGCCTGCCCCGCTATTGACGCTTCATCATCGCCGTGCTCATCTTCATCGTCATCTAATTCTTCATCCAGCTCTTTGTCAAGGTCGCCATCTAGCACTTCGTCATCGGATAAGCTATCGTCGTACATATGCTCATCAAAAGCTGTCTGATTGTCGTCAGGTAACTCACTATTATTTAAAACGTTATTTGGCATTGGTGACTCTTGTGCTGATGAATCAGTATCTAGCGATTGATTCGGTGGTAAATAGGTAGTCATAGCATCATTATTCATGGCGGATTCATATATGGCAAAGTCCCTGACGTTGTTCTGTAAGGAGACTTCATAAGAAAACTGGGTGGTGCTTACTGACTATTAAAAACTGACCATTAAAAATAGGCATGGTCAAAAAATCAGAAGTGATATCGCCATAGTGTAACATGCTGAGCGTTCAAGCCCTATAAAAGCTGAGCGTTATCTAACATTTTATAATGCTCAATTGAGCTTTTATCATCCGCCGTTAACTCTCTAAAATATAACATTGCTGTAATTTACTGTATATTTGTCGATGTCAGCGATATTGGATATCGCTCGTTACAGCGGCTCATGCTAAACTATCGAGCGCAAGAGAAATGCGTAAAGCGCTTCAAGCTCGTAGTAGATGTAAAGTGCCACTTAGTAAAATTAGTAAAAATTGTCGCTTGGTAAAAAAGTACTGCTTAATAAAAATAAGCAACGGTTGGAGCACCTAACTACAAAATAGATAACGAAAAAATAGACGAAGCAAATGTTATTCTATAAAGTAAGCCATGTTTTGCTGTATGCTATGGCACTGTATTATTATCGGCCTGTTTTTATTGCAAGCATTGTATGAACGCTTCTGGTTTGATTGATTTAATATATACCCTATCTCATTCAGCTGTTGTAATAACGATAACAGGTATGCTCGATAATTGGCATACTTAATAACAGACCACTATTGATGCCCTGTGCATCGTTTTTTATCATCAATCTTAATATATAGTATGATAGCGTTACTGCTATTATACGTCTTGTGTCGGAGAAGAAGTATGCAAGCTGTTGGCAATACGTTTATCAAACTGTCCTCAATCACCTTACTGGCCCTAAGTGTCAACTTGGTGGGTTGTCAAACGTTTAAAAACCTGACCGGCGGCAAAGACGTGGATGCGGTTGAAACTGCTGAGAAGTCAGAGCAAGGTTACTATAACAACGCCATTGCCCAGATTGATAAAGGTCGCTATACCCAAGCCGTCGAAGATTTGACCAACTTACGTACCTTTTATCCGACTGGACAATATGCTGAACAAGCATTGCTCGATATGATGTATGCACAATATGCAAGTGGTAAATACGAAACCGCAGCTGCCAGTGCAGATCAGTTTATCCGTCTATACCCTTCTAATCCGCAGGTCAGCTATGCCTACTATGTGCGCGGTGTGGCTAACATGCAAGGCTCGTCTGAAGGCCTAAAACTATTTAAGCTCAATCAAGCTGAACGTGATACCGCGTATTTGCGTATTGCCTTTGCAAACTTCCAAGAGCTTATCAATAAGTATCCGAACAGTCCTTATACGCCAGATGCTGCTCAGCGCATGACCTTTATCTATAACCAGTTTGCTGAAAGCGAGATGAGCGCTGCCAATTGGTATATTGAGCGCGAAGCTTATGTCGCGGCTGTCAATCGTGCAAAATGGGTCTTTCAATACTATCCACTCAGTGAATCCGTACCAGAAGCGATCGCCGTACTTGCTTATAGTCATGAAAGATTGGGTCTAAATGATTTGGCAAAAGAGTATAAAACACTATTGCAAATTAATTATCCAAATTTACTAACTGCTGATGGACGCGTCAAGCTCGACACCAAACGTGACCGTAATTTGTTCAATAAATTAACCTTTGGGCAACTTAGCCGTTTTAACAAGGACACCTCAGTTGCTGAAGGCAATTACAACGGGGCGACCAAAACCCAAGTCATTCGTAATGCCAATCAATTAAGATTGCCGAGCGACAACGCTGCTGCCAATACAGCTGCGCCAACCAGCAATACTTCTCCGCTGCGTCTGACTGATGAAAATCGCCGTGTGCGCCTAGGTGCAGTTGAAAATGAAAGCATCGATATGACAGAGGGTAATTAATCCTATTTCAGCATAAGTATGCTGACAGACATCAACTAAAATAAGGTCAACGACATAGTTGGCCTTATTTTTTCTGTTTTGGTTTTTGCCTCATTGTTTTTATTCTATATTGCCTGCGTGCAATATTGGTTCTGCCTTAAAATAACGCACACCTATGGTAAACTGTTTTTCGTATGAGTATCCCAAATCATATTCTTGAACAATTAAATAGCCAAGCTGACTTAATCAGTATCATTGGGCGTCATACCACGCTTAAACGTGCTGGTGCTGAGTATAAAGGCTGCTGCCCTTTTCATGGCGAAAAGTCGCCGTCTTTTTATGTCAATCCACAAAAAAACATCTATCACTGCTTTGGCTGTAGTGTCGGTGGCAACGCCATCAGTTTTTTGCGTGATTATGAAAACTTAACGTTTATTGAAGCGGTCAACGAGCTATCAAAGCAGACGGGCATTGAGGTGCCAAAAGAAGAGCAACAAAACGTCAGTTATCAGCGCACTAAACCGCAACCAACTGTAAAACCTGTACCGCAAGCGCCACCTAACTCCTCAATCGCTGCACAAATAACATCGAAGACTTCATCGGAAAACACACCGCCGGATTATGCGGAGCAATCGACTTATACTGGCAGCAATAGCTACGAAGAATATCCACCGCCAGACGCTTACGACTCGGTGCCTTATCCAACGGATGCTTATGGTTCAGATTATCAAGGTGATGGCAGCTATCCGCCTGCATGGTTGACAGCCGGAGATGATATTGTAGGCTTGCACGGTAGTGACGCAGGTAATAGCAGTGACTTAAGTAATAACAGCGACAATGAAGACGGCAATCTGTATGAGCTTTTAGAGAAAATTCAACAGTTTTATCAGCATAATCTCAGCATCCACCCTCATGCCAAGCATTATTTTTTATCGCGTGGTATTAGCGACGAAATCTTTGAAACTTTTGGTTTGGGCTATGCCCCCTTTGGTTGGCAGCATCTTGAGCATCAATTTCCGCAAGATATTCAAGGTTTAAAAGCGCTCGGCTTAGTACGTCGCTCAGAGTCCGGACGTGATTATGATTTGCTCCGTGATCGGGTCATTTTTCCGATTCGAGACAATCAAGGACGCACCATTGGCTTCGGCGGTCGTGCGCTTGATGATGAAGCGAAGCCCAAGTATATCAACTCGTCCGACTCGCCGGTCTTTCATAAGCAGCATGTGTTATACGGCTATTATGAATCACGCCAGCAACGCGCCGATAGTTGGCTGGTGGTCGAAGGCTATATGGATGTCATTGCCCTTTACCAAGCAGGTATTTATGGAGCGATTGCTTCCATGGGCACGGCGATTAATGAGAGTCAGATATCACGGCTTTTAACGCTCAACCCTACCCTAACGTTAAGTTTTGATGGTGATAGTGCTGGACAAAAAGCGGCTTGGCGCACCCTTGAAGTTGCGCTACCTGTGCTGGCGGACGATAAAGAATTAAGGTTTTTGACACTGCCCAACAATCATGATCCTGATACCTTTATAAAAAGTCAGGGCGGCGATGCCATGCGTGAACAAATCGCTAACGCCATGCCGCTGTCACAATATATTTTTGCTTATTTAAGTGAGCGTTACGACTTAACCTTGGTAGAAGGTAAAGCCAAGCTCATGTCGCAAGTGCGCTCCTTGACCACCGCATTACCGAAAGGCAGTAGCTTTCGTTATCTGCTCAACAATGATATTTACCAAAAGCTTGGCGGTAAGCGTAGTCAAAATATCGAGGCCAAAGACGCGCTGCTAGATTTTGATGGTGAGATGACCATCAGTCAGCAATTGCAGCTGTGCTTTTTATTCCAGCCGCGCGCCTTGATTGATGATCCTATCGAGTCGATTTGGCAGCAAGCCGGTATTCATGAATTACATCTACCTGCGCATATAAAGCAAAAAGCGTCTGCCGATACATTGCGCCCACTCGCGTGGGAGGACTTACAAGATAGTGCTTTGCTCGATATCGTCAGCACGATTAAGCGCTGTCTCAACTATTTACCTAAAGATGCCAACGCGGCGGCGCATTTTATCTTATCAAATGTCAAACCACTGACCCAAGAGATGCTTAGCCGCGATTGGGGCAGTTTTTATAAAGCCTTAACCACACGTAATATCTTAAGTCTTGATGGTTTAGTCGAAGGATTGGTCAGTCAGCTTATCGAACGCCATATGAAGAAAAAGATACAGGATTTGGTCAAGAACCCCGATAATATAAAACTGGCGATTGTCCGTAAACAATCACAGTTATTAAATGACTGGTTACGCGCGCAGCAAGCGGAGCAATCAGCACAAATGGCGACGGTTAAATCTTAATATTTACCCTTGGTTTTTATTTATCAAGAAGCAACCCTTTAAAAGCATAGCGGTTGCCCCCACTATGAATCAATATACCCAGTAGTCAAAGCCGACCTTAAAAGAGTGTTAAACACTCAACTGATGGTAAATAATCAGTAAAAAACAGTCGGTAGATATCACTACCTCGTGCTTGGTTACTACGGTCTGTGTTAAACTGTGTCGCTATATATTTATAGCACTGCTTGATGAATGACGACAAGCCCGCATGATTGAGCACAATTTTAGGTATAAGTTTTTTAACCAGCATTTTTTAATGATGAGTTTTTAGGTATTACTATTTTGAAGTCTTTTTAGCGTTACTAATTTTTTGCCGTTTTTTGGCACTGTGATTGTAGTATTTTGAGCCTTTATTCATATCCACTCATTTTTGTTATTATTGACAACCTTTACGCCCTATTTTGATGAATCGATTGATTACATCAACGCACCGAGCGAGCGATAGCAAGTCACAATATAAAAATGTCCGATGCAAGTAAGCGAGTATTTATGAACGATAAGTCAGTTTCTAAGTCCACATCTCAACTGGCCACCTTAATCCAAATGGGTAAAGAGCAAGGGTACTTAACCTATGCTGAGGTGAATGACCAACTCCCCGACTCTATCACTGAAAGTGATCAGATCGAAGATATCGTACAAATGCTAACGGACGTTGGCATTAAAATTTTTGAATCTGCTCCAGACGCCGATGACATCTTGATGAACGATGAGTCAAGCGATGATGAGTCAGCAGCAGATGAGGCAGCAGCCGTATTAGCAGCAGTTGAGACCGATCCTGGTCGTACGACTGACCCTGTGCGTATGTATATGCGCGAAATGGGTACCGTTGATCTACTAACTCGTGAAGGCGAGATTGTTATTGCCAAACGTATCGAAGAAGGTATTCGTGATGTACAGCATGCGATGTCTTACTGGCCAGGTACGGTACAGTTCGTCCTTGACGAGTATCAAAAAGTACAAGATGGCGACAAGAAGCTCTCTGACGTCATCACCGGTTTTCTAGATCCTGAAACCGAAGCAGACAAAATCGCTGCCCAAGAGGCAAAAGAGGCTGCGAAAGAAGAAAGAGAACGCATCAAAGAAGAAAAAGAAAATCCGCCTGTTATCAAAGCAAAAGCCAAAGCGGCGCGCGATGATGATGACGAGGACGAAGACGAAACTGAAGAAGAAGCCGAAGAAGAAACCAGCGGTATCGATCCAGAAGAAGTACGCTTACGTCTAGAAGAGATCGAAAATCTATTTATCAAAGCCAAACAAGCCTTGCTTGATTATGGTCGTGGTAGCACAGAAGCTGATGAAGCCTACGAGCAACTTGCTGTACGCTTTATGATGCTAAAACTGAACAATCGCCTATCAGATCAAGTAATGGCGATTATGCATGATGTCTATGATGATGTGCGTAAGCAAGAGCGTCAAATCATGCGTTTGGTCATTCGCCGTGGTCGTATGCCGCGTGAAGAGTTCCGTAAAACCTTCCCTAGTAATGAAACCAACGTCGATTGGTTGATTGAGCGTATCAAAGGCAAGCCTGCATTTGCTGGCACCTTAGAAAAAGTCACCGACGACGTTATTTTATTACAGCGTAAGATTCTTGATTACGAGCAGCAGCTCGATATGAAAATCCACGACATGAAAGATGTGGCGCGCCGTATGGCTATCGGTGAAGCAAAGGCTCGCCGTGCCAAAAAAGAGATGGTCGAAGCTAACCTACGTCTGGTTATCTCTATTGCGAAAAAATATACCAACCGTGGTCTACAGTTCTTGGATCTCATTCAAGAAGGTAATATTGGTCTGATGAAAGCGGTTGATAAATTTGAATATCGCCGTGGTTACAAGTTCTCAACCTATGCCACATGGTGGATTCGTCAAGCAATTACCCGCTCTATCGCTGACCAAGCGCGCACCATTCGTATTCCTGTGCATATGATTGAGACAATTAACAAAATCAACCGTGTCTCACGTCAATTGCTACAAGAAATGGGACGCGAGCCGACGCCTGAAGAATTAGGCGAACGCTTAGAGATGGACGAAGTTAAAGTCCGTAAAGTGCTAAAAATTGCCAAGGAGCCTATCTCAATGGAGACGCCAATCGGTGATGATGAAGACTCGCACCTAGGTGATTTCATCGAAGATGGTACTATCTCAAGCCCTGTTGACGATGCGACAGCTGCAGGTCTGCGTGAAGCCACTCGTGATGTGCTTAGCAACCTGACTGAACGTGAAGCGCGCGTGCTAAAAATGCGCTTCGGTATCGATATGCCAACCGATCATACTCTAGAGGAAGTCGGTAAGCAGTTTGATGTAACGCGTGAGCGTATTCGTCAGATTGAAGCAAAAGCGCTACGCAAATTACGTCATCCTTCACGTTCTGAGCATTTACGCTCTTTCCTTGAAAATGACTAATTTTAGAAATCTACTTTATAAAAACCAGCTTCTTGAAAATAGCTGACTTAGACCATATAAAGTAGACAAGACGTTATTAAGCAAAATATTATCAAAAAGCTGAGCGAGTCTCAGCTTTTTTGTGCTTTACTTAAGCGCCAATATTTGACCCTATTCAATAAAAAATAAGGACAACATCATGAGCGATGACCCAAAAGACACTACCAATCAAAACTTCAGCAATCAAAATTCAAGCAAGAAAAATAACAACCAACAAGAGCAAGTGACTAAAAAAGAGGTCAACATCGGCGAGTTGGTCAATGATATCGATAACATCAAAGGTAAAAAAACTGACGTACAAAACCCTGAGCTTTGGGAATTCCCAATGAACTATCCCTTGAGTATCATTGGTCATGAAGGCGAGCACGACAGCTTATTGAATGAGGTGAAGCTCATCCTTGGTAGCCAATTTCCAGAATTTGATTTGGCATCTACAGAAGTCAGGCCTTCAAAAACCGGTCGCTTTCATTCGGTGCGTGTCAACTTGTATTTAACCAATGTTGAGCAAGTAAATATCTTATATGCCGCACTTGATAGCGCAAAAACGGTACGTATGGTCGTATAATCACGCTGATATTCATTTAGAAAAAACCAGCACCTTTTTCGTCCAAATCGTCACTCATATGGGTGGCGATTTTTTGTTGTCTAGGGTACAATCATCACCCGAAATATGCATCACATGACGGCGACTCTTGCTGGTCAATTGACCAAACCATAAAAAGCAAATTCGCGCCTTTTTTTACAAAACTTTTATTATTTTTATCATTGCCGTCTAACCCTTATCCCATCGTCCTTTGCCAAAATTTGAACACGTTGCAACCTCTGAGCAACATAGTTTGATACTAAAATCAATATAGCATTTTCAAAATTTTCCCGCTATATTGTGTCCACCTACTAACAAATACGCTATATGTAGTGCTCAGTGATTTAATGTATCACTCTGAGCAGAGGCAGCTTTTTGCCTAAAAAAACACTCTGCCATGACAGAGTGTTATAGCGTCATAAAGAATGCCTGCCGGTTATACGCCGTGCAGCATCACTATAAATCATTAAATCATTAAATAATTAACAAGCAATCAACTTACGAGGTCAGCATGACACATATCGATAAAATCCAAGTAACCAAACGTGATGGACGTTTAGAGCCTATCGAGTTAGATAAAATTCATAAGGTTATCGAGTGGGCAGCTCACGGTTTAGATAATGTGTCGGTGTCACAAGTTGAGCTAAAGTCGCACATTCAGTTTTATGAAGGTATTAAAACGCGTGATATTCACGAAACCATCATTAAGTCTGCCGCCGACCTTATCTCTGAAACCACGCCTGACTATCAGTATTTAGCGGCTCGTTTGGCCATCTTCCACTTACGTAAGATTGCTTACAATAAATTTACGCCGCCGCATCTGTTTGATCATGTGCAAAAGCTTACCGACGCGGGCAAATACGATCAGCATATCTTAGCCGATTATAGCCGTGCTGAATTTGATGAATTAGAAGAATACCTTGACCACTGGCGTGATATGAACTTAGCTTATGCTGCTGTTGAGCAAATGGCTGGTAAATACCTCGTACAGGACCGCGTTTCTAAGACCGTCTTTGAGAGCCCACAGTTCTTATACATGTTAGTTGGCATGTGTCTGTTTGCCAGCTATGACAAATCCGAACGTCTCGACTATGTGAAGCGCTTTTATGATGCGACCTCACAATTCAAAATCTCGCTACCAACGCCAATCATGTCAGGCGTACGTACACCATCACGTCAGTTTAGCTCATGCGTCCTGATTGAGTGCGGTGACAACCTTGACTCTATCAACGCTACCACTAGCGCCATCGTACGTTATGTATCACAGCGTGCCGGTATCGGCATCAACGCCGGTCGTATTCGCGCCCTTGGCAGCCCTATCCGTGGCGGTGAAGCGCAACATACTGGCTGTGTACCTTTCTATAAACTTTTCCAAACAGCGGTTAAATGCTGCTCACAAGGCGGCGTCCGTGGCGGTGCTGCAACGTTATTTTACCCATTATGGCATTTAGAAGTTGAGTCATTATTGGTACTCAAGAACAATCGCGGCGTCGAAGACAACCGTGTCCGTCATATGGACTATGGCGTACAGATTAACAAGACTTTATATAGCCGCCTGATTAAAGGTCAAGATATCAGCTTGTTCTCACCTTCTGATGTCCCAGGCTTATACGATGCTTTCTTTGAAGATCAAGATAAGTTTGAAGAGCTATATACCAAGTACGAGCAAGACAAATCAATCCGTAGCCGTCAAATTCCAGCCACGGAATTGTTTAGCTTAATGATGCAAGAGCGTGCCAGCACCGGTCGTATCTATATCCAAAACGTCGATCATTGCAACACTCATAGCCCGTTTGACCCAAGCGTTGCACCAATTCGCCAATCAAACCTCTGTATGGAGATTGCGCTTCCAACTAAACCACTTGATAACATCAATGACGAAGCAGGCGAAATCGCGCTTTGTACGCTATCAGCAGTCAACTTGGGTAAAGTTGAAAACGTCAGCGATATCGAAGAACCAGCAGAACTTATCGTCCGTGCCCTTGATGCCCTGCTCGACTATCAAGACTATCCAGTTAAAGCCGCTGAAAATGGCAGTATGCGTCGCCGTACGCTAGGCGTTGGTGTGATTAACTACGCTTATTACCTTGCGAAAAATGGCGTACGCTATTCAGATGACAGCGCCCTTGGTCTAACCCATCAAACCTTTGAAGCGTTGCAGTATTATCTCTTAAAAGCCTCAAACAAATTGGCAAAAGAACAAGGCGCGTGCCCTGCCTTTAATGAGACTACTTATTCGCAAGGTATCTTGCCGATTGATACGTACAAGAAAGACTTGGATAAAATCTGCCAAGAGCCGCTACATCTCGATTGGGAAACGCTACGCACTGAAATCACCACTCACGGTCTGCGTAACTCTACCCTAACCGCTTTGATGCCGTCTGAAACCTCTAGTCAGATTGCCAACGCCACTAACGGTATCGAGCCACCACGTGGGCTGGTCTCTATCAAAGCGTCAAAAGATGGTATCTTAAAGCAAGTTGTGCCTGAGATTGATAAGCTAAAAAATCAGTATGAGCTACTATGGCAAATGCCAAATAATGACGGTTACCTAAAACTGGTCGCTATCATGCAGAAGTTCGTCGATCAAAGTATCTCTGCCAATACCAACTACGATCCCGTTCGTTATGAAGGTGGTCGTGTACCAATGAAGATATTGCTAAAAGATCTGCTAAACGCGTATAAGCTTGGCGTGAAGACTTTGTATTATCACAATACGCGTGATGGTGCGAATGATGCCCAAGCGGATATGGAAGATGATTGTGCTGGCGGTGCATGTAAGATTTAGAAAGCCAGTTATCTAGCTCTCTTCTCTACTTAAGAGAGCTAGATGATTTTTCTTGAAATTAAAATAATTGAGGAGGTAAATTATGAATAATTAAAAGACCGCACGTATATCTTAGAAGTTCACTCACATTAATGAAAGGTACAGTTTATGGCTAAAAATACTGGAAATGGAACTCGAAGAGGTTCAGTGACAGGTCGAACTCAGATTAAGCATCCTAGCAATCCTGAGCACTCAATTAAAAGGAATGCCGATACCGGTCAATTTATGAGTAGTATGAAAGGTGTATATAAGGGGGTAGCACAAGAAGTAGACGATAGAAGAAAATAAAATGGCATTGATGATAAATCATCAATGCCATCGGAGATAACGAATACTCGAATATTCGGTATCAGGGAGTTAAGACTATCAACTTCCACAAGTGGTAAGAAAATAGAACAGCACTCCACGTTAGGCAGCTATTCTAATTTAAAACTTACCCCTTGTCCAAGAAAAACAATGAAATTGATAGTCACTATTTTCTAAAAAATTCTAAACAAGAGGCAATACTAATGATAAAAATTTACGGTAACTATAGTAATAAGTCAGGTATAGAAGCATATGAAGTTAATGATGAATCAATAACTATACACTTCAAAGGGGGTGGAATATATCTGTATAACTACTTTGCCACAGGAATTACTCATATTATTGAAATGAAGAGGTTAGCTGTCACTGGTAATGGTCTTAACAGCTATATAAGTAAAAATGTTAAAGATAATTATGTCAAAAGACTAGCATAGACAGTCAAATTTATAACAAGCGTAGGTTGAGTGTCGTTCCCCAACACCCAACCTGCCATAATTAAAATAATTTTTAGTTAGCTAGGTATACTTATGGATACTACAGATATAGTTACGATTTTAGCTGTTTTGTTTAGTCCTATACTTGCAGTACAAGCTCAGAAATACATTGAATTAGCTAAAGAATCCAAGAATAGAAAACTTCAGATCTTCTATATTTTAATGTCAACTCGTGCTACTCGATTAACTACAGAACATGTTAGTGCATTAAACATGATTGATATAGAATTCTATGGAAAAAGATTTTTTGGCAAGCGAAATCAGTCTGAAGGTGAAAAGAAAATTACGAATGCATGGAAATTATATAACGACCATTTAAATAATAATTCACCATATGGCAATCCAGATATTTGGAATGAAGAGGTTGATAAGTTATTTAATTCTTTGCTTTACTCTATTGCAAAACATCTAAATTACGATTTCGATGAAGTACAGCTTAAGAGGGACTGCTATAGACCTATGGGTCACGAAAATATTGAAAAGAGCCAGCTTAGGATACTTCAGGGACTAGTAGAAGTTTTAGATGGTGAAAAAGCTATTCCGATGACTATTGAAAGCTTGTCGCGAAAAAACAACTGAAAATTGATGTAGAGTGCGTTCCAAATGGTGGGTTACGCTTTACCCTCATTCTCTACAAGAACTTGGTAAAACTAACCCACCCTACGGATGAAATCATATTTTCAGCATGTAAATAAATGATGAATAAAGCAAAAAATATCTGTGTAGAATGTGAGTCACCCTACTTTACAGATAGCTCAAAGATGACAGATTTATGTCCAAATTGTGCTCATAAGATATATGGATATCCAAACTGTACTCATTATTTTAAAAATGAGATTTGTATAAAATGTGGCTGGAATAGTCAAGATTCTGTTTATGTAAAGTAGCTTTTGTAGGGTGCGCCTAGCGCACCGATATTATGAAATCAGGTAGAAGGTGCATTAAATGCACCCTACCCTAAATAATAATTTTGCTTAGCAAGAACAGCCAAGCCCTAACAAGGTCGTTTAGCCCCGACTATAGCGGTATCCTGCTGACGTCGATGGCGTTGCAGTCTGTGGCTGGACGTAGTATCGAGATAACAGGAATGCGACCAGACATGATAGACTGCGCGCCAGCGGCTAGGCAGATACAAGCGGTAGGCGGGATTGGCTACTGAGCACAATTACTATTAAACGAAACCCTTTTGCTTTACCGCTATAATCGAAACACAGACAGAATAAAAATGACGGAGGTCATAGACGTGCAATATACCGCAATCATCAAAGACGGTGGTTTGTTTATCCCTAACGTATTTTCAGACCTAAACGATGGTCAATCCTACATCGTACAAGTCACAGTCGACATCGAAGATGCTCGGCAGCAGTTAAGCGTGCACGAAGCCCCAAAGAAAGAAGTACTTAAGCAAGCAGCAAAAGAGCCAAAAAAATCAGTAAAGAAATCAACGAAAAAAGAACCGTTAGACGTTGATTTGGAGACGCTGCGCAAGAGTGCTGTCGATGAATTAGAAGGCTTAGATGATGTCGAGCTCAGCGAGATATTTAAAGCTTATATGAATGATGGACAAGTGCCAATACAAATATCTTTAGAGAACTTATAATAGAGAGTCTATAACGTATTTTTACTGATGTTTTTAAAGCCGCATTTTTCAAACCAACATCTCAAACTTTTAGATTAATAAACTGTATCACTTATAAAGGTAGAACGATGACTTACTCAATTTTTTGCCAAACGCCAAACAACGCTTTAAAAGAGCCGATGTTTTTCGGTCAGCCAGTCAACGTGGCGCGCTATGACCAGCAAAAGCACCCAATCTTTGAGCAGCTGATTGAAAAACAGCTATCTTTCTTTTGGCGTCCAGAAGAAGTCGATGTCTCACGCGACCGCATTGACTACGGCAATCTATCATCACATGAGCAGCATATTTTTATTAGTAACCTGAAATATCAGACGCTACTCGACTCTATCCAAGGTCGTAGCCCAAACGTTGTGTTATTGCCATTGGTGTCTATTCCTGAGCTTGAAACATGGATTGAGACGTGGACGTTCTCTGAGACCATTCACTCACGCAGCTACACCCATATCATTCGTAATATCGTCAATGATCCCGGTATTGTGTTTGATGACATCATGCAAAACGAGCACATTTTAGAGCGTGCGTCTGATATCGCTAAGTACTACGATGACTTGTACTATGATTCACAGCTTTACAATATGCACGGTGCTGGCACGCATACCATTAATGGCAAAGAAGTGACGGTCAGTTTAAAATCACTGAAAAAGCAGCTTTATTTGTGCTTGATGGCAGTCAACGTGCTAGAAGCTATCCGCTTTTATGTATCGTTTGCCTGCTCGTTTGCCTTTGCCGAGCGCAAGCTGATGGAAGGTAATGCCAAGATCATTAAGCTAATTGCTCGTGATGAGGCGCTACATTTAACCGGTACCCAGCATATTCTTAACCTGATGCGTAACGGTCGTGACGATCCCGAGATGGTAGAGATTGCCAATGAATGCTACGAGCAAAGTATCGAAATCTTCCGTAAGGCCGCCGAGCAAGAAAAAGAATGGGCAGGCTATCTGTTCAAAGATGGCTCAATGATTGGTCTCAATAAAGACATCCTTTGCCAATATATCGAATATATCACTAACTTACGTATGGAAGCGGTGGGCTTACCAGTCGCCTTCCCAAATTCTAAATCAAATCCTATTCCGTGGATTAATACGTGGTTGTCTTCTGATAACGTGCAGGTTGCACCACAAGAAACTGAAATCAGCTCGTACTTGGTCGGTCAAATTGACTCAGACTTATCAGACAGCGACTTTGATGACTTTGAACTTTAGAGCTTTACAGCTTTAGAGCTTTAGAGCTTTAGAAAATGGTTTTTGAAAGAACGGCGTTTAGACAGTACAAAACGATAGGGAAATGGATAGGGTAAAAACTATGACTTGGGTAATGACGAGTAAGAAGCAATTTTACTTGCATGATGATGAAAGTCTGCTTGATGGATTACTGCGTACCGGACATAATGTCAATTATCAATGTAAGGAAGGCTATTGTGGCAGTTGCCGGATAAAGCGTATCGCCAGCTCACATGTCATTGATTATCCGTTTGAACCATTAGCCATGATTGAAGAAGATGAAATCCTGCCCTGCTGCTGTAGAGTACAAGGGGTGATTTATATTAGCCATGACTCTATTGAAAAGTAGGCTTTAAGCCAATTAAAAATTAATAAAAAAAGCGCGCTGTCTTTAAGACAGCGCGCTTTTTTATATAGTCGATTCGATTTAAAAAGAATACGGTACTGCTGGGATAAATTTTTCGAAGCCTCTGGAGTGCGAAGCGCACAGCAAGCGAGGAAAACTTAACCCAGCATAATGCTATTTTTAACGTACCTCTTTTATATTGAACTGACTATATCGGTATTAAATATCAGATAGTAGGCAATAGACTTGCTCTATAAAGGCGCACCATCTCTTTCAAATAACTCTAAAAGCTCTTCACGCATACGGTCACGCTCTGCTTCTGACATCATCGGGACATCCTGTTCTGGACCTTGTAAGCTTGGCTGCTGATTACCACCAAGCATCTCATCTTGGATGACAACAGGAACTGTTATAGGCTCCTCTACTGGACGCTCCTCTAACAATATCTTCACTTGCGCATTTTTACCTTGACGTAAGATTTGAGCAAAGAGCGTGGTATTGGGGGCTTTGCGAGCGACATACTGAATTAAGGTATTGGCATCGGTCATCTCAACGCCATCAATCGTAAGGATAATATCACCAACGCGCAGACCACTCTTAGCCGCTGGACTCTTAGGAACAACGTTGAGAACTTCTACACCTGTGGAAGTTTCAAGCTGCGTAGGATCTCGCAGTTGTGACTGTATCTCGATACCGAGCCAACCACGACTGACCTTACCATCTTTAATAAGTGCATTCATCACTTGCTCAACGATAGCGGTAGGAATGGCAAAACCAATACCCATAGAGCCACCAGAGCGTGAATAAATAGCCGTATTGATACCAACCAGCTCACCGTGAGCATCAACCAGCGCTCCACCTGAATTACCGGGATTGATAGCCGCATCGGTTTGAATAAAGTCTTCAAACTTATTCACACCGAGCCCTGTACGTCCAGTCGCTGAAATAATACCTTGAGTGACCGTTTGACCCACACCGAACGGATTACCAATCGCTAACGCCACATCCCCAACACGAATAGGTTCTTTACGGAATCCCAATGGCGTTAGTCCTTTCATATCCACTTTAATCACCGCCAAATCACTGTCTGGATCCGTGCCAATCAGTTGAGCACGGCTCTTGCGACCATCATTAAAAGCAACGGTAATCTCATCTGCCTTTTCAAGTACATGAGCATTGGTCACGATATAACCGTCTTCTGAGACAATTACGCCAGAGCCTAAGTTGGTATTGCCCTGTTCTTCTGATGGTCCACCATGGAACTCAAAAAACCGGCGCAAAACCGGATCATTCATATAAGGATGTTCTGCCATCGTTTGGGTGGTATAGATGTTGACAACTGATTGCGATGCACGAGCAACGCCATTATGATAAGAAGAAATAGCTGCTGCTGTATCTCCCACAGGTGCAGAGGCTTGTTGCTCAGCAGGTGTGGTCCTCGGCGGTTCCCACTCTGCCTCTGATGCCATCTTCATACTCGCAAACAACCAGACAAATGCTGCAATCATTATTAGCAACAAAATCCAAGGTAACCACTTTGACAGACCAGCCTTGTTGTTGGCATTCCGAGATGACGACATATAAAAACCTCTATAAATTTTTGTAAAAACAGTTAATGATAAACAAAGTCAAACAGCTCTTACCAATCATGTACTATTAGCGAGATAAGATGCGTTAAACGCTATCAATCATACAGGCTCAGGTATGCGAATTATAACTGGCAAAACAGCCGAATAGTAACGCATCGTGTACCGTTTCAGTTATTGAGCTTATCTACTCTTTTATCGCATCATGTTAAACTGGCTATTATGAAAAATTATCTATGTTTTATAAATACTTGAGCTACTGAAACCGTTATAAGGGAATGCCATGAGCGCGCACGATATCTTAACCAAATCATCAAATACAACGATTACCGCCCAATCCTTAAGCAAATTTTGTGACGATTACTTATCAGCAGATGCCTTTAAAGATTATGCACCCAATGGTCTACAAGTAGATGGCGGGCAACCTATTCAGCGCATCATCACTGGTGTGACTGCATGTGAAGCATTGATTGATGCCGCTATTGCCGATAATGCCAATGCCATTATGGTACATCATGGTTATTTTTGGAAAGGCGAATCTGCGCCCCTCACTGGCATGAAAGGTCAGCGTATCCGTAAACTGATGCAACATGGCATCTCTTTGATTGGCTATCACCTACCGCTCGATGCTCATCCTGTCATTGGCAACAACGCTAAACTGGCTGAGTCATTAGACATGACCATCATCGGGGCACTTTATCCTGCTGAAACACACCCCGTTGGCAATATTGCCATTTGCACACCGCAGAATGCTCAAAGTCTTATTGCTCAGATTACCCAAGCATTGGGGCGTATGCCATTACATATTTCTGCGGATTATAAAATCTCGACGAACACTAAGGACGATGGGGAAAATAATAGACTGATTGAACGGGTGGGCATCTGTACGGGCGGCGCACAAGATATGATTGAGCAAGCAGCATTGATGGGTTGTGATGCATTTATTTCTGGTGAAATATCAGAGCGTACCACCCATATTGCTCGTGAGCTTGGGATTGACTATTTTGCCTGTGGACATCATGCGACAGAACGCGGTGGCATTGAAGCATTAGGCAATATCATTGCTCAGCAGTTTGGACTGCCTGTGACTTTTGTGGATATTGATAATCCTGCTTAATCACACAGATATTTATTTTATGCTGACTTGAATGTATCAGCGCTCATGTAAAGAACACCTAAAATGGTGCTGTTTTTAACCGTCTGTAGCTTGATTGTTAAGTTTTATCGCTATTCTATTAACTCCACTTGAATAATATAATAAATATCCGCATATTAGCACCTGAAGAAAGAACGTCTTGTCATGAGGCTTCCCATTTATTATAGCTTCCGGTTATGGCGCTGAAATAATAGTGACTATCTAAAAACTCATTATTCTGTTGAATTAATGATTTTTTAGATAGTCACTATGAATACTATGTCTGCACAATATATTTTTAGCAGTACGGTATTCCTTTTTTTAGTGTTGCAATACGCTAAAGCACCACTGATTTGATAGTGTGTTTCTAATAACTATTAAATACGGTGATTTGCTTAGCCTTATTGCTGGACAAGCGATATTGGGCGCTATTTACTCTATTACAAATTATTTAAAGAGTAGATAGTTCTTAATATCAGCGTAGCGCAGGTTGATAACATTAGCAAACCAACCACTTAACTACGTTTTTGTCTTAATGACTTATTCATGACCTTATCTATGTTTACTATAGTCGTTTAATACTTAGTCAACTCTATCATCGATGAAGGAATCATCTGATTTATATCCTTCATGGTATTGTGCGTTCTGGTTTTTGAGAACTACTTTTTAAAATGAAAGTTTTAAGAGAAATGTCTCAAAACTAGATTGATAGCACGTTAATAGATGACTGAGAGATAAAATTACCGCTACCTTTATAAGATTTATGTTAGCGGCGCTATATTTAAACAAGGTGATATGGCACTTATGCGTTTAATAAGTGCCTTAGCATCTAAAGTACACATACATTTATACTCAATAGGTCAGCATAGAGTGACTATAAATGTATGTGCATTTTTACGATAAGCAGGATGGCTAAAATTAGGAGACATCCATGCAGCGTATTACTTATCGTGTGAAAGTATCTGCGCGAGGGGCCAAACGCCGTATCTCATATATACTGCGTCCATCTAAACGCTTACTGAGCACCAAAAGTAACATCGTTCCATTTGTTACACCTATTAAAGTAACTCGTTTTACCAAAACCAAAAAATTGGCGCAAATATCTAGTATTGCCCTTCTTTCTCTCCCTGCTGAGAGTTTGACGACGATACATACGCAAGTACCAGCCTATGATCATGTCATGCTGGAGAGTACCTTGACCATTGCTGCTGTTCCAGGTGACAGCACGTATTTTGCGACTGACGGCTTCCAACATGGCTTCGGTTACGACTTAGTGCGTAACTATGCTGATCAGCTCGGGGTAAAAGTTACCCTCAAAGCTTATGCTGATGAAGAAGCGGCGCTCAGGGCATTACAATCAGGCGATGCCGATATGGCACTGACCACTGCCAGTACGCAATTAAAAAGCCAGCTTAATTTATCCTCTGTCAATGTCAGCTGTGGTTATGACGCCAGTTTGACCAAAAATGGCTTACACCCTAAAGTGAGCTGGACGTTCAATTCAGCCAACGACCCATTATCACAAAAAGCCAGTTACTTTTTATGTGATAGCATCAAGCTTGAAAATACGCAAAAGTTAGCCGCTTTTTATAATCAAGACTTGCTAAAGGATGCCTATAGTCAAGATCACTTTAAAAAGACCCTGACAGAAAAGCTGCCAGATTATCAGTCTTCATTTGAAGAACAAGCACGTACCTACAATCATGATTGGGAATTGCTGGTTGCGATGGGCTATCAAGAATCTCATTTAAATGCCAATGCCGTCTCGCCAACAGGCGTACGCGGTATCATGATGTTGACCAATAATACGGCTAAAGCAATGGGCGTCTCAGACCGAGTTGACCCTTACCAAAGTATCGGTGGCGGCGCTCGTTACTTGGAGCAGATGAAGTCTGATTTCGCTGATGTACCAAAAACAGACCGGCTTTGGTTTGCGCTAGCCGCGTATAACATGGGTCCAAATGCTGTAAAAGGTATCCAGCGTAAGTTGAGTGCTAATGGTATCAATGATAAAAGTTGGGCAAATATATATGCCTATTTATCTGAAAACAAAGCTTCGAACAGCCGCTATGGTCAAGCGATGCATTATGTGACTAATATCAGAAGTTATCTTGAGACGATTAAGACCACCACTGTCTAATGACCGCTTTTACTTTTAGTTTAATAACTTTACTTAAAAGCAGTTAACTAAAAATTTCTAAATATAGATAGCCAAATAAAAAGCTGCCCTTTCATAAGAGCAGCTTTTTTAATGCATAGCATTTATTAAAATATGAATAGCTTAGCGATTAGGTACCGTGAGGCGTTGACCGCGTTGCAGCATCGTATCCACTGCAATGTTATTCATATCAGCAAGCTCTTTGGTTGACACGCCATATTTACGTGCCAGTCCAATTAAACTATCTCCTGACCCAACGGTATAGCTGACCGTTACTTTCGGTACTTTAATCGTCTGCCCACGCTGTAACTGTGCACCAGTTGCCATGTTATTGGTAGCAGCTAAATCTTCTACTGAAACACCAAAACGACGTGCTAGCGCAATGAGTCCATCACCAGACTGAACTTTGTAACTCTCTGTGTTGCCAAGCTTTTTGCCGCTACTGCTATTGGCAGTCGACGTATTGGTACTGCTTTTCGTCTCTGCAGCAATAGTAGCACTGTTACTCTTATTGTTGGTACTGGTAGCAGCACTGCTGTTACTAGAACTACTGACGCTACCTTTAGCAGGAATGGTAATCGTACGACCAAGTATCAAATTAGAATTGGTTTTCAAATTATTCGCTGTTGCCAAATCACTCAAGCCAATATTGTAGCGTTGGGCGACAGCCGTTAAGGTATCGCCTGATTTAACCTTGTAGCTAACCGCTTCATCATTGAGCTGACGATCCACCAACTCTTTAGATACTGGCACTTTAATCGTTTGTCCACGTTGCAAGCGCGCCTTTGCATCAAAGTTACTGTTTACGGCAGCAATTTCTTCGGCACTAACACCAATGCTATTAGCAATGCCAATTAAAGTATCCCCTGATTTGACTTTATAATTGGTCGTTGGCACTGAGCTTGAACCACTGGCTTTACTGCTATTGCTAGTATTATTCGTTGTACTACTAGGCGTACTACTCACAGATGTAAAGTCAACACTGGCAGGCACTTTCAATGTTTGACCGACATACAATGAATCCGTCGTGCCAATGTTATTTAAGCTGGCTAACGTCTCGGTTGACACATTAAATTGGCGGGCGAGCGCAATCAAGCCATCGCCTGCTTTTACTTTATAGTTTTTGGTCGCAGTCGATGTCTTACTTGGTTTCGTCGATGGTGCAGCCGGTGTGCTAACTGGTGCGGTTACTTTACCAGGGACAAGCCATAATTTTTGACCGCGTAGCAAGTCAGCTCTACTGCTCAAGTTATTATAGGTTGCAAGCTGGGTCACTGATAAATCAAAGCGATTGGCAGTGCCTATTAAGGTATCTCCACCTTGTACCACATAGCTTTCAGGCTGGCTTGCTATGGTACTTTTAGCCGTGCTTAACGGCTCAATAGTTTTGGCATTATATAAATATAAGGTACTGCCAGACAGCAGCTTGGCACTGGCATCCATCTGGTTCCATTCAGCAATATCGCGCCAGCTTACACCAGAGCGACTGGCAATATTAGCTAAAGTATCACCACGTTTGACCGTATAAGTAGTTCGTGTGCCTTGAGGTTTTGGTTTACTGACTGAGGTTTTTGGAAAGCTCAGTTTCTTCTCTTTTCCCGTGGCTTCTAAGACAGACTGTTGCGTCTGGACTGCCGATAGATTGATATTACCATCCGCGTTAATGACATTGGTTTCAGGCGTATTAATTCGGATTTGACTGGCAATAAAATCACGCTCTGCTTTACTTAGCGGCGGCTCTTGAGTGATGGTATTGTTCTGGGTAATTTGCGCCGATGTGGTCGGTAAGCTGTTACTGCTTTTTAGCTCAGCATTAATTTTATTCGTTTCTGCTGATGTTAGCGGTGGCTCAGTACGAACTGATGCATTGCCGCTATAAACAGAGCTACTCGTCGGTGATGCAGTTGGTGAGATATAGCTTGTGGTCTGCTGCGGTACACTGGCGCTGGCAGCATAATCAGCAAGGGCACTACCAGTAGAGGGCAATGAGGTGCTGCCAGTATAAGGCTTATTATTATAGCTTGGTGTCGTCGAGCCAGAATAGCTTGGCGTTGTGTTGCTGCTAGCGTTACTAGAAGCAATGACATTACTACTGCCGTTACCTCTTAGCGCGCTCAACTTAGCGTCAGTAGAGAGACTGATATCATTAGGAATAATAATACGCTGCGGACCTGATGAATCGATACGTGCTGAGGTCAGCGCCGTATTTAGTCTTTCTAATTCGTCGTAGCTAACACCGGTCACTTGTGATACTTCAGCTAAGCTCACGCCGTAATTAACTGGCACACTACGGAAATGTTGGCGGTTAGCGATAGCCGGCAGGTAGACACCATATTGCTCAGGTTTGGCGACGATTTCGGCAACTGCCAAAAAGCGCGGCACATAGTTCATGGTCTCAGTTGGCAATCTTAGTGACCAGTAGTCGGTTGGTAAGCCTTGAGCTCTATTGGCATCAATGGCCTTTTGCACACGACCGGGGCCCGCATTATAAGCGGCCAAAGCCAATTCCCAACTACCAAACTGATTGTGCAATGCCGTCAAAAAGTCATAAGCGGCACGCGTTGATTCGATCACATCACGGCGACCATCGTAAGTACTACTTTGATTTAGACCATAAATACGTCCAGTACTGGGAATAAACTGCCATAAGCCTGCCGCTGCTGCACTACTTGTACCACTTGGATCGTAGGAGCTTTCAATCACAGGTAGCAAAGCCAGTTCAGTTGGGATATTACGGCGTTCAGCTTCTCGTACGGTGTGATAAATATAGCGACTGGCACGCGCCGTTAAGCGGTTTAGATAGTCTTGTCTACTGGTAAACCAGCCTTTTTGTGCTTCAATACGCTGATTATAAACTGGTTGTCCACCGTTCATGCGATAGCCCGCACGGAGGCGATTCCACAAGTCACCATATTGTTGAATCGCAAGTTTATTGCCTTCAACCATCGTCATGTCGGTGGCTTCTAATAAATCAGCCAGCTCATCTAAGCTTTCGGCATCTAAGAACGCCGTTGAATAGTCAGCGTTAGTCGTTGGCTTAGCAGCTTGATTGGTAGGACGCTTCGTAATCACAGCTGAGCTGCCGGTCGCACCTGTATTTTTCACCGCTGTTGTATTACTACAAGCACTGATAAGTAAAGTCGACACCGCAAGCGTCAGTGGTAAAGCAATGAATGAGCGATAGTTTGATGACACAGTAGACATGATAGTGGAAGTTTCCTAACAACAAGAAGTGATAAAATAAAGTTGATTGACAGTATAGTACGCAATATCAAACAAAGACCAGCCCAATATAAAAGATAATGCACAAAATCTAATCTGCCGTATCTTTTGGTGACGAAAGATCTTTGTTATTAACCTACTTTATTCAGTAATGATGTTTAAGCAATGATACTTAAGCAACGCGGTTCATGGTGGCCAATCAACCGTGATTTGATAGCCATTAGTTAGTATCTGTTTTTTATAGCTATTGTTAGTAGCTATTAATGTCATTAGTTAATAGCCACTTGTGAGACGGCGCGTAAAAGTACCGCGTTACCAGTAGATAAAGTCAATGTCACTCTCGAGGTGGTTACAAACGAGACTCTTTGACCATCTTTTACCCAGCTCTCATTGGTCGTCACATTGGCTTTTGCTTGTGAGCCCGTAATTACAATATTATCAACACTGATATCGTAGCGATAATTCGAGGTATTGCTCCAACTATTCTGGAGTAATTTTAGATAAGCATCTTTATCTAAGCTAGTAGATTTGCCTTTTCTTGACATTGAAATCAATGCATCATCAGACACTAAGCGCGCTATCTGATTGATGTTTTGGCTATTGGCTGATGCTTTCATAGCGGCGGCGTAATTTTGTACTAAAGATTCCGTCATGTCTGCTGCTTGCGCACTAATACTCATCGTGCTGGCAGCGGCAACGACTGTAGCCACGCTAGCGCTTTTTATCAATAGAGGCAACAGCCCCTTCCCCAATAGTTTTTTCATGATATTCCTTAGTAGTAGTATCTTGGTTATGGTCAGGTATGGATCATTAGTTTTTATTTACGATTTAATTATAGAGTGCTGCTTATATTCATCAGCACAGATAATTTATGTCCATCTGTTTATGACCATTTATTGCTTGGTAATTTTAACAATTACTTTTATTTGATATTTTTCACAGCTTATTGTTAAGATAGTTTTAGCCTATCATTCAATTCTCACAGCCATGTGACACCCTGTGTAATTATTGCGAACCGTAAAGCAAAACTATCTGTTAAAGCAATTTTGTCCAATGACTGCCGCCATTTCTTGAATTTTCATAGCTTGAGCGGGTATGTCCTTTGAAGCTTTTTATTGTTTATTCTCAGCACTGTTATCTTCATAGTGCTCATCATCACTCAGCTTCAGACCCAAGCGCTCGACGCGTCTGTCCATCATTTGCCGTGCCAATGCTTGCATATCCTCGACACGATCTATCTCATCGACAATCTCAAGACCCAATAATGTCTCAAACACATCTTCTAAGGTGACTAAGCCTTTGACTTCACCATATTCACCGACCGTAATCGCAATATGGATACGGTTTTTTAGCATCAACTCCAACACATCAAACAACTTCATCTTTGAAAATACAAAGGTGATGTCTCGTTTGAACTGTGTTAATGGTTTGTCTACCGCATTATTGACCTTTGCCAATAACATGTCTGTTTTTAATACAAAGCCAGTAATATTGTCTAAATCGCCATCATAAATCGGCAGTCGCGAAAAGGTAAGTTTTGGTCGATCAACCAATAATTCGGCGACCGTCTTATTTTCTTCAAAAGATAACATCACCGAACGCGGGGTCATAATATCTTCAACTTTGATGGCACCGAATGCCAGCAGGTTTCGAATAATGCGTGACTCTAATGGATCGATTTGTCCTGACTCTTCACCAATGCTGGCAAGTGCGGCAAACTCACGGCGACTGAACGCTTGCGGTTCTTTGCCACGTACAAGCATCTTCGTCAATTTTTCTGAGACTAAAATCAAAGGGTATAGCAGCAATACAATCCCTCGTACAAAATAGGCGACCATGCCCCCTAATTGACGCCAGTATACAGTGCCGAGTGTTTTTGGCATGATTTCGGATAAAAACAAAATAGCCAATGTCATGACTGCAGAGAATAATCCAAACCAAGCACTACCGAATACAATCGTTGCCTGCGCACCAGCGCCAATCGAGCCTAAGGTATGTGCCACTGTATTTAGTGTCAAGATAGCAGCTAAAGACTGATCGATATTATCAATCTTTAGGCGTCTTAGCATACTTGCTTTTTTTGGATTGGTTTCTTGAAGGTCAGCAATATATGACGGTGTCATCGTCAATAGTGCTGCCTCTGCCAATGAACAGATAAATGAGATGCCAATGGCGATTACTACAAATAGTATGAGTAGTAATACGCTGCTAGCGCTTGGGTTCGCTAAGCCATCAGCAGCCCAAACAGAGTGCGGCAATATCAAGGTTATCAATAGTGATAACGTAGAAAATGACTTGAGATTAAACCAAGTGTTGTCACCCATCGTCGGGGGAGGTTTAGCGGATGCGTCTTTACGACAAGCGCGCGGACGGTATAAACGAGGTACAGACATAAAAGAGGTGGACAAGTTAGATAACCTAAACAAAGAAGAAAAAGGAAGTATCAATATATCACGACCATATCATGAGCAGATAGCGGCAGATAGAAAATAATATCTAATCACATCTAATCTTGATTTGGTTTTGACAGTCATTTGCTAAAAGCCCGTCTAATACAGGCTATGGTCGATTCACTTTAAAAAGAATACAATGTTGCTGGTATGAATTTTGCGAAGCCTCTGTCTGTCGAAGCGCACAGCAAGCGAGAGAAATTCATACCAGCAGAATATTGTGATAATCGTACGTATTTTATTTTAAACTTGCTAATATTGAGCAGCACTTTTAACACTGATGACCTATCCTTTGATAGTAGCATTGATGCTGATATTTCACAATAAATCACTGTTTGTCTCCAGGACGTCCTATGACGTCAGAGGTTCGATAATCCTCATTATTAAAGCAGGACTTGCTTTATACTAATTTGGGTTTTTCTAGGTATTCATTGCCTTTATATATTACCCTTTAATAGCGTAAAGCGATTGTCGCAGCAAATATTGACTGCTAGTATGCCAGTCCGTTAATAAAAACGTGCCCAGCTTATGATTAACAGTTACCAAGTCTGGGATTTTTTGTTACTATGCATTTAATTTTATTACTATCTATAATTTATTGAGAGAGATATGGAACAGTTCGGTCAAATCTTATTACCAGTTGCTTTTTTTGCGATTTTTTACTTTTTAGTTATTCGCCCACAATCTAAACGTACTAAAGAGCATCGTGCGATGGTCAATGCGTTGACGGTTGGTAGTGAAATCATATTTGCTGGTGGCTTGATGGGTCGTATCAAAGGCTTGGAAGGCGATTACGCCGTTGTTAGCTTAAACAACAATACCGACGTTAAGGTACAACGTGCCTCTGTTATTTCAGTATTGCCAGCTGGCACAATCGAAAGCGTTTAATCATCATCAATGACTTAGATGGTTATTAATGACTGACTATTAATGATTCGTTATCAATTAATAGTTGTAATGACTACAAAATGACCGTACATTATTTACGGTCATTTTTCGCTTTATCGTTTTATGCTTTACTATCATCGCGGATGATCACAGTGGTGCACTATCATGACTGCTATGGCTGCTCAATATAGTACCTCACCATTGTTATCGCTAACTTCCCATCTGCTAACTTGTGGCCTGCGTCGCCAGTAGTTTATCAACTTAAAGAAGTGATTATGCAATATCCCGCTTGGAAATACTTACTCATCACCGTCGTGCTAATCATTGCCGGTCTGTATGCTGCTCCCAACCTATATCCTGATGAACCTGCCGTACAGATTACGAGTGCCGCAGCAGGCACGCAGTTGTCTGAAGGTATCTTGACTCAGTCTGAAAGCTTACTAAAAGAAGCGGGCTTGAACTACCATGACGGTACGTTTCAAGGCAACAGTGCGCTGGTACGTCTTGACACCCCAGTCGATCAGCTTAAGGCTCAGGAAGTATTGAGACGGAATTTAGGCGAAGATTATGTAGTCGCGCTTAACTTAGCCCAAACGACGCCGCAGTGGTTACGTGATATCGGCGCAAAACCAATGAAACTTGGTCTTGATTTACGCGGTGGTGTTCGTTTTGTGCTAGAAGTTGATATGGACAAAGCGCTCGAACAACGTTTGACCAGTGCCAGTCGTGATATTCGACGTGACCTAAGAGCTGAAAGCATTGCGGTTAAAGGCATCAAAAATGACAAGCGTAGCGTGGTGTTACATTTTGCGGATACGGACGCTCGCAACCGTGCACAAAATGTTTTGCAAAGCTCGATGGGTAATACATTTACTTTACAATCCTCTATTGATGAACAAGGCCCGGCGCTGATTTTGGCGTATAACGATGCAACGTTAGATGAAATCAATAGCTATGCGGTCAACCAGAACCTGACTACCCTACGTAATCGTATTGCTGAGCTTGGGGTAACAGAAGCATTAGTACAATCACAAGGTGCTAGCCGTATCGTCGTTGAGCTACCAGGTGTGCAAGATACCGCTGAGGCAAAACGTGTCCTTGGTCGTACTGCCAATCTTGAATTCCGTATGGTCGCTGAAGGTGCCGAAAACTATACAGGCGGTATTCCACCTGCCGGTACTGAAGCGTTTCCATTTAACACCCTTGATGGTCCGCCAGTATTATTAGAGCGTCAAGCGATTGTCACGGGTGAAAAAGTCACTAATGCTCAGACAGGTATCGATGAAAGTGGTTCGCCTGAAGTGAGTATTACCCTAGATAGTGCTGGTGGTAAGCTAATGCAAAACGCTACCCGCACTGCTGTCGGTAAACAAATGGCTGTTCTGTTTATTGAGAACAAGCAACGAATCACTTATGAAGAAGATCCAGCCACTGGCGAAACTGTCGAAGTCCGCACACCTTATGCTGAAACGAAAGTTATTAACCGCGCTAATATCCAAGCGGTGCTGGGCTCATCTTTCCGTATTACAGGGCTTGATAGTAGTGCTGAAGCGGCTGAGCTGGCGCTCTTGCTACGTTCAGGTGCATTAGCAGCGCCGATGTATTTCGTTGAAGAACGCACTATCGGTCCATCATTGGGTCAAGAAAATATCGATAAAGGGTTATTTTCTACGCAGGTTGGTTATTTATTAGTCTTTGCGTTTATGATAATTTTCTATCGTTTATTTGGTGTGATTGCCAACGTTGCGCTGGCGGTTAACGTCATTATTATCATTTCTATCATGTCAATTCTAGGCTCATCACTGACGCTACCTGGTATTGCTGGTATCGTGTTGACCATTGGTATGGCGGTTGATGCCAACGTCCTGATTTTTGAGCGTATCCGTGAGGAGCTGGCAAACGGGGTCAGGCCAAAATCTGCCATCGTGGCAGGTTTTGATCGTGCTTATAGTAGTATTTTCGATGCCAACATCACAACATTACTGGTCGCGTTTATTTTATTTGCGATTGGTACTGGTCCGATTAAAGGATTTGCGATTACTTTAGCGATCGGTATTGTCAGCTCGCTGTTTACTGCCATTTTGGTAACGCGTGCGCTGATACAAATTGCTTACGGTAAACGTAAATCTATCAAACGTCTGAGCATCGGTTAGGAGAACACTATGGCAATCGATAAGAATAACCCTCTAGAACAACAGAACAATCCTGAACCGAACGGCTCAAGCAGTGAAGCAAGTGCGCGTGGTCGTAAAAAACCGCGCCGTGATGGCAAAGGTAGTAATACCCAAACCAATAACGCTACAGCCAAAAAAACAGCTAGTAAAACTCGCTCTAGTGCCAAAGGCGCTGATAAAGGCAGCCAAGCGCTCGCGACTACCGCTATTGATCCTAACTTAGCAGTGGGTGACGCTGCCGACGATGCCGCCGCATATGCAGAAGGCGGTATCAAAGCCATTGGCGATCAACGTATCATTCCTTTTATGAAGATAGAAAAGCCAATGGCGATTTTGTCTATTATTTTGGTGATTGGTAGTATTATTGCGATTGCGGTCAATGGTCTAAACCTAGGTCTTGACTTTACCGGTGGGGTTTCAGCAGATGTGCGTTATGAGCAGTCTGTTGAGCAAACCGATGTGGTCAACGCCTTGGCTGATAATGGCTTTGATGATGCTGTCGTACAGTATCTAGGAACGTCTCAAGAGCTACTGGTACGCTTACCACCTCAATCTGATAACGTTGATGGGCTTAGCGCCAGTCTCAGTGAAGCATTAAAACTTCCTAATAATGATGTTGAAATCAGTAATGTTAATATCATTGGTAGCCAAGTTGGTAACGAGATCTATTTAAGCTCAGTCCTGTCGATTGTATTGGCATTGGCATGTATGCTTGGATATGTCGCCCTACGCTTCCAGTTTAAACTGGCTATTGGTGCAGTATTGTCGCTATTCCATGATGCTATCGTGACCATCGGTGTCTTTGCGTTATTTGGTTTTCCGTTTGACTTAACGGTATTGGCCGCTATCTTGGCATTGATTGGTTATTCATTGAACGATACGATCGTCGTTTATGACCGTATCCGCGAAAACTTTCGCCGCGTCCGTGGTATCACGCCGCGTCAAACGATTGATTTATCATTGACAGAGACACTGCGCCGTACGATTATGACTATCTCAACCGTGCTATTGGTAGTATTAGCAATGCTGTTCTTGGGCGGCGACGGCTTATTCTGGTTCTCAGCTGCGCTCTTCATTGGTTTAATTGCTGGTACTTATTCATCCACTTACATCGCAAGCTCGATTCCTTTAGCCATGGGTCTATCACGTGATGACTTTATCGTTAAAGTAAAGCCTGAGTTTGAAGAAGAAATCGTGACCTTTAATGACCCAAAGATGTTTGAACAAGATTGATAACGGCACCACTGCTCACTTATTAAATTCTTTAATGAATGAGTAGATCAGCGTTATCCTGACAAAAGCACCTAGACTCTAGGTGCTTTTGTCTATATATGGTCAAAATAATATGGTCAAAATAAAATCGATAGCTAAATCGATACTTAAAAAGTCTAATACTGCTATAAAGTCTTATCTTTAATACTATCTATAAACATGCTTAATCTGCCTATCTAAGCGATCATTCTATGCCATCTACCCTGCCGCCAAGTGCTATACCACCTATTGATACTCGCTATGCGCGCATCATCGCTATTGCATTGCCGGTATTATTGGCAAATCTTGCGATGCCGCTACAAAGCGTCATTGATACTGCGATTGTCGGCAATATGAATGATACCGCCAAACTTGCTGGTATAGGACTCGCGATCCAGTTACTGTCTTTATTGCTCGTCAGTTTTAACTTTTTGCAATATGCTTCATCTGGACTTTCGGCTCAGGCATTAGGTCAGCTGGCTAATAGCGACACCTCAACTCATGGCACATTAAAAAAACCACATACTACACAATCACCGCTGCTATCTATTTTGCAACGTGCTTTGGTATTGGCATTTATCATTGGCGCCGTTTTACTACTGGCCAAACCTTGGTTAATTGATTTTGGTCTACAAGCACTCTCAGCCAATCCTGATAGTGGTATAGCAGCAAAGACCTATTTAGATGTGCGCTTTTGGGGTGTGATAGCCGAGCTGATGAACTTTGCTTTTATCGGCTGGTTTGCAGGTCAAGGCAAGACCCGTTATATGCTTTACCAACAAGGTTTTATCGCCATACTCAATATCATTCTGACGCTGTTTTTTGTCTTTGTTATGAATATGGGCTTGGTCGGCGTGGCGTTAGGGACCATGATAGCGTTTTGGTTGGGTGTGGTATTGGCATTATGGCTCAGCCGTCAGCATCTGCAAATATCTTGGCAGGCATTATTTACTGCGGATCGAGAGCACTTTACCAAAGTTAAAATGCTTAGGCTATTTTCATTAAATAAAGATATTTTCATCCGTACGCTTATCTTAACCTTAAGCTTTGCTTGGATTACTCGCCTATCTGCACAAAGTGGTGATGTCATACTCGCAGCCAATGCTATTTTATTGCAGGTATTGAGTATCTCAGCCTTTGCCCTTGATGGGGTGGCGGTCTCTGCTGAGACGTTAAGTGGACAGGCAGCAGGACGACGCGATTGGCCACGCTTTCGTATTATTGTAAAACGCACCGGTATCGTCAGCTATGGTCTTGCCATCATGCTAAGCGCAATATGGTGGCTTGCAATGCCTACTTATTTGCAATTTATGACCAATATTGAACCGGTCTTTATCCTTGCCTACAACTATCATCTATATGCTGTTTTATTACCCCTCGTTGGGGTTGGTGCTTATTGGTTAGACGGGATATTTTTTGGCTTAACGGCAGGTAGCGTCATTCGTAATGCAGCTCTTATATTAGCAGCCGTCTTTTTCCCATTAAGCTGGCTACTTTATCAACAATGGGATATGACTGGCATCTGGCTGAGTGTCTGGTGTTTATTACTACTACGCATGATTATCCTTGGTGGATTTTTATATCGTGCTCACCAAACGGGTAGCTATGAAAAACTCCAACTTGAGCATTGATGCGTATTAAACACTAAGTTGTATAGCCAGTTTTCAGTAAATAAAACCAGTAATAAACAAAAAACTATAGTAAAAATTAGGATGTTATGTGAATAGCCAATCAAATGAGATTCATCAAAATCAAGCACAGCGCTATGACTGGGCAGAAGGCTTTAAAAAAAGCTTACCAGTAGCCATGGGTTATTTACCAGCGGGCATTGCCTTTGGTGTGCTTGCCCAAGTTGCCGGTATACCCGTATGGGCAACGATTATGCTCAGTATTGTGTTATATGCAGGTGCGGCACAATATGCCTGCCTACCGATGTTAAGTGCCGGATTACCGATTGGTAGTATCGCCACCAATATCGCCGCTATCAATTTGCGTCATGTATTTTATGGCATGCCATTACTACAATATCTGCCCACACATAAGCTTGCAAAGACCTATTGCTTATTTGCCCTCACCGATGAAACTTTTTCGGTGATGACCAGTTTACCGAACGAATCACGGCAAGCCTTGATACTGCCAATCAGTCTATTCAACCAAAGCTGGTGGGTACTGGCGAGTGCTATTGGCGTTTTGATTGGCAGCGCCCTCAGTGATTTAGTGCCACATTTAGATTTTGCTCTGGTGTGTTTATTTGCCATTTTAGCGTATGAGCAATTTCAAAGTATCAAACGTTACTTTCCCATTGGTATTGCGGTGATTGCGCTAGCGATTGCTTCGCTGTTTACCAGTCATTGGTTGTTACTGGTAGCAATTACCATTTGCATGCTGATGATTTTGGCGCGTGGATTTTGGACACCACAAAGCGTGAATGGAGACACCAATGACCAGTAGCTACCTGATTATTGCAACCTTTGCTATGGCAGCGGTTACCTTTGTGACTCGTGCCCTGCCAGCTTTAATACCCAAAAAACTGCTCGATACACCTTGGCTACACCGGTTGAATGAGAGTTTGCCGCTATCAGTAATGGTATTACTGATTTTAACCAGTCTGTCCTATCAAGGCTTATCAGAGAATACCGGTTTAAACAGTGCAGAATTACATTTATTAATAGCGCAAATTGGTGCTTTGTTATTGGTACTATTCATCTACCATATTAGCCGTCAGTTACTAGTTAGTATGATAGTCGGTATCGCAGCGATTAATGGTTTGCTCTGGCTACTGACCAATTTTTCAAGCTGAAATCTATTTTTCCAAACCTAGTTTTTAAGTATAAAAAAGGCTGAATTCATTGGAAATTCAGCCTTTTTGTGTTTTAAAATTAATTTTATTTTTTAGCTATTTGGCAATTTAAAGCTCTTCGACACCCATCATATCAACTGGTGTATCTGCAACGATTTGCATGCCTTTCTTACCTATTTTAGCCGTTTCACTACGCTGTTCTTGTAGATAATCAAGATAAGCTTCATCGATTTGACCAGTGATATAGCAACCATTAAATACTGCACAATCAAAGCCTTCAACCTTACTGTGCTTGGTATCTTTTACCGCATCAATTAAGTCGTCTAAATCTTGGAAAATCAAACGATCAGCGCCGATAATATCACGCACTTCTTCCACTGTATGACCTGAGGCAATCAACTCACTGCGTACTGGCATATCAATACCATAAACATTGGGATATTTAACCGGTGGCGCAGCACTGGCAAAGAATACCTTGCTTGCGCCTGCATCACGTGCCATTTGAATGATTTCATGGCAGGTAGTACCACGGACGATAGAATCGTCAACCAACAAAACATTTTTGCCTTTAAATTCTAATGGTACTGGGCTAAGCTTTTGGCGAACCGACTTTTTACGCTGCTGTTGGCCTGGCATGATAAAGGTACGACCGATATAACGGTTTTTCATAAACCCTTCACGGTACTTAATATTCATCTTAAGCGCCAGCTCCATCGCGGAGGTACGTGAGGTATCTGGAATAGGAATCACTACGTCAATATCGTGATCTTCGCCCCACTCTCTAAGAATTTTATCTGCTAATTTTTCGCCCATACGCAAACGTGATTTATAGACCGAAATATTATCCATAATCGAATCTGGACGTGCAAAATAAACGTATTCAAAGATACAGGGTGTATATTCTTTTGGCTCGACACATTGATAAGTATGCAATTGATGGTTTAAGTCAATAAAGATAGCTTCACCTGGTTTGACATCACGGATAATGCTAAAACCTGAACCGGTCAGTGCTACTGACTCAGAAGCCACCATATACTCTGTGCCGCCATTCGTCGCCAAACGCTCACCGAAAATTAGCGGACGAATACCATTAGGATCACGAAACGCCAATAAACCATGACCAGTAATCAGCGCCACCACGCCATAAGCGCCTTCACAGCGGCTATAGACTGCTTTTGTTGCTTCAAAAATATCATCAGCGGTCGGATGGGTTTTACCTAAATTCTGCATTTCGTGCGCTAAGACGTTTAATAATACCTCAGAGTCTGAATCGGTATTTAAGTGACGACGGTCATCTTGATAAAGCGATTTTGCCAAGCTTTCGGCATTGGTTAAATTACCATTGTGCGCAAGCGTAATACCATAAGGCGAGTTGACATAGAATGGTTGTGCTTCAGCACTACTTGAGCTACCAGCGGTAGGATAGCGGACGTGACCGATACCGAATTTACCTACCAAACGTTGCATGTGACGATTCATAAAGACATCACGTACCATGCCGTTTTCTTTACGTAAGTATAAGCGTCCATCCTGTAAAGTCACAATACCTGCCGCATCTTGCCCGCGATGCTGCAACATGGTTAAGGCATCATAAAGAATTTGATTGACCGGCTCATGAGCTGCGACCCCAACGACTCCACACATAGTTGTATCCTATTTTGAATTTGAACCACACATTGAAAACACAATAACGGCATAATTTCTGACAAGGTGTTTTAAAATTTCACCTGTCACTCACCGCTAAGTTGATGATATTTGCTAAGATTGAAATCTTATTAATAATAGATAAAACTGATTATCAGTAAGACAAACTATTGATGTTTGATAATTGATGGATTGTACCTTACGAATGTTAAAGGCGATTAAATAGCTTTTTATTCACAGCTTACGACTGATTGACTTGATCCCAAGCCAAGCCAAACATATCTGAGACCAGCGCTTTACCCATCGGTGCATAAGGCAGTAATTCAGGCGCGAGCACCGAGGTTTGCCATTGCGGCATCTGTACCAATAATGGCGCGCTGATACTAAGAATGACCAACACCATGAGCACATTTTTGGCAGCACCGAGCACACCGCCTGCCATTTTATCTACCACACCCAACCGCAAGGTTTTAAGCACCCCTGAGAATACAAACGCCACTAAGTGCATAATGGCCAATATGGCAATCACAATCACTAAGAATGCCATTGCCATCTGTAATACAGGGTTTTGTACCAGACCTGATAGCTGCGGTGCCACTGAACCTGCCAATCTGGTCGCAGCAATGAGCGCGATAAACCAGCCGACCAAACCTACCGCTGTCTTAATCAATCCGACTTGGAAGCCACGCCACAAGCCAATTAAAACGACAACGACAATCACAATGTCTAAACCACTCATGTTTATCGCCTCATTAGCTTATGTCTGTTATATTGGGTGTCTAATTGAAATTTGCAGCATGCTCAACGAAGCTTTTTTCAATAAATCATGTATTACATTAAACCATGCATGACTTAATGAATAAGTGGTAATGAATAAGTGGTTTGGTTATTTAACCTTGCACTTAACTTTCCATGGCGTCGTAATAACCACCGATGGATTGAATGCAAGACTGTACCAATCCAGGGCCTCGATAAATAAGCCCCGTATAAAGCTGCACCATATCGGCGCCGGCTTCAATTTTTTTAACCGCTTTGGCACCGCTATCGATACCGCCCACACCAATCAACGCCACTTTACCATCCAGCTGATCGGCGAATTGTTGTAAAACTTGGGTACTAATATGGCTGACTGGGCGACCTGACAAACCACCCGCTTGCTCACCATCAGGCAAGTCTTCGACACCGACTCGGCTCAACGTGGTATTGGTCGCAATCAAACCATCAATCTCAAAATCTAATAGTTGCTGCGAGATATAGTCTACTTGTAGTGGCTCTAAATCAGGAGCAACTTTAAGCACCAAGGGTACATAAAAACCATATTCTGTTGCCAGCTGATTATGACGGTTTTTAATGGCATCCAACAGCTGGGTTAACGCTTCGCCACTTTGCAGGTCGCGTAAATTCTTAGTATTCGGCGAGGAGATATTGACTGTGATATATGAGGCATGTGGATAAACACGTTCTAAGCAATAAACATAATCGTCAGCCGCTTGTTCGACCGGCGTGTTGGCATTTTTGCCAATATTAATACCGATATTACCTTTATATTTACAGCGCTTCACATGTTCAATCAGGTAATCGACACCTTCATTATTAAAGCCCATACGATTGATAATGGCATCTGCTTGCTTGATTCTAAACAGTCGCGGCTTATCATTACCTATTTGCGGTTTCGGCGTGACCGTACCCACTTCTATAAAACCAAAGCCCAACTCAGCGAGTGCATCAATATAATCGCCGTTTTTGTCTAATCCTGCGGCGAGGCCAACTGGATTGGCAAACTGCAAACCCATACAGTCTGTTGGCTGCATTGACTGACCATATACCAAACCTAGAACACGTGCTTTATGAGCTTTATCTAATAAAGATAACGTCATCTCATGAGCGTGTTCAGGATCCATCTTAAATAAAAAAGGGCGAAGTAAGGCATAAGACATAGTAATGACAGACCCTGCTTGAAAAGCAATAATGAATGAAAAAAGCGAATGAGGTCAAGCGCAGCGATTATATCAGCTTAACAGAAATAAGACCAAAGATTCATAGCGCAAATTTCCATATAAAAACACTAATAAATAATCATCAACGCTCGCTTAATTGAGGTTAGCAATAATTATCTATACTTCTATATTTCATGTTCTAGGGTACAGGTCGCCCATCCGTCAGAGCAATCCAACCCCTTACAATCCGGTAAAGATGCCAAATAAAGGTAAAGCCCATAATTGCCAAACCGAAACCGGCTAACAATACCGAGCCGATGGCTATATTGCCGCTATCTGCTAACATGCTAACGCCAAAGCCACCTAAGGCAAACGTTATAATGACAATACCAATAATAAACCAAAAAATACTGTACCAAAAAGTCTTAATCTGCCAATCAAAATGAGTGGCTAACCATGAACCATCAGCATCTTGACGCTTGGCATAATTCATAAAAATAGGCACAATCCATAGTAGACCTGCCGTAAAATAACTGAGTACATATAACAAATAGGTGATGTGATTATAAGTGATTAAAGATCGGCGCTTATTATTATTCATATTGCCACTCATATTGTCGTTCGTATTGTGATTTAGATTGTTATTTATATTATCGCTCGTCACATCGTATTGTCCTTGCCCTGTAATCCCATGATCGGATGAGGCACCAAAAGGCGCATGACTATCTGACACAACAGGTTCAGATTTTTTCACCGGTTGACTCAAACGCGCTTCAGTTTGGCGATTAGGAGAGTCATTCATAATAAACATCCATCACTGGCAGTGGCTAATAACTATTTAATTGTGTCAGATAAACATTTTTTCAATGAGTATGCTTTAAAAGCATACTTATTACGGGTTCATTTTAAATGGATTTAATCCTAATATGCTCATGCTAAACGCTAAGAGGTGACTGTCGCCTGTACTTGAATCGCTTTAGTGATCAAATCTTGCTGCATGGACAGCTGGGTAAATTGCCAACCTTGCTGTTCAAGTTTACCAAGTGCGGTGCTCACCACCGCTTGGCTGGCATGATTAAAACTCAGTTGCACCGCATCACCATTTGCAATCACCTGAGCATCTACAATACCTGTGTTATTTAGCAGTGTGCTGACACTGCTGGCAGGTGGCAGCGCAGCAGTGCCGTCAGCGGGATTGGCAGCATTTAATGCATTACTATCGATATTAGCTGCTTGCGCACGCAACCAAAAATAATCCGCAACCTGCTCGTGATACTCGCTTTTGCTATTATTTGCTGCCTGATGAACACTATAGCCGCCATAACCGCCACCAAACAATAGCAAAAAAGCAGACAATGCAATCAAAGCCAACTGGTCGCGGGGAGACAATGCCTGCCAGCGTGCAGATAACAAGCTTTGATAGCCCGTCATTCGCGCTGATAACACACTTGTCCGAGGCATAGAGGCGTTACGTTTGGCGAAGCGCTGTAATATTTTCATTGTTAACCTTTATTGCCTATCGTTAAATAGCTTATAAATAACTTATTAAAGAACAGACCCGCTGATTTTAAGCGCGTATAAAATGAGTACCGTACTAAGACGTCGCCCCATTATTCGCTGCGCTGTTATTTTCTATAACATTGACGGTCACTTGACCACTAAACTGGCCTTGCTCATTACTATTAACCTGCTCTAATTTGGCAGTGAGCCCTTGTGACGTTAACGTATTGGTAAACTGATCAAGACTGCCACGATCAGGCGCAATCAGCGTAAAACTGAGTGCCGAGGGCTGCATCACTAATGCCTGCGCCCTTAGTGAGGACTGCTTAATCAAAGGTGATATTCGCGCCAATACTGCTATGTGTGACGCTGGCGCTTGGCTATCGCTACGCAATTTTGGTTGTAATTGTACTTGCAGCTTCGTACGCGCACTGAGTGGCTCATTTGGAAACCAAGACTGATACTGCGCGGCAATCTCAGTCTTGGTCGCTGCTGTCGCCTCATTATATTGATACCACTGTACCGCATCAGTCGCCATCTGCAACACTAATGCCGATAGCGCTACCATCATCGCCACACGAAGATACGGCGATAATTGCGAATCCGTTGATTTAATAAAAAAGTTCAGCGCATGACGCTCAGGATTATCAAGAGGCTTAGGAATAATAGGCAGTATAGTTAATAACAGCTGATGTTCGGCGATCAGTGCCGCTGTGATAGCGGTAAAGCTGGCCGTTGCTACAGGCTTTGTTAAATCAATACCATTACCAGAATCTAGACCATCAGCCACACTCTCATTAGAAGTATGACTAGAATCATAAGACATCTCATCAATGGCTGGTAATACCAAAACCTCGCTCAAATGCGGGAAACGCTCAAAGATTAGAGGCAGGTAACTGACCGCCATGCCTTGATACAGCGATTGCCGCAATAGCATCGTCTGCTCATCTTGGTACAAGGTTATTTGCTGCCCTGCTCCTTCTTCTGGCGTTGGCAATAATAGAAAATCAGGAAGCAACGCTACGATGTTCATGCCAGCAAGCTTTGCGCTTTGCTGCCATAACTCGATATCACTTTGTGCCAATGCATATAGATAATGGCTGTCGGTATGACTCATCTGCCGAATTACCAACTGCTCAACTGGGGTCAAAGAGGTCTCTTCAAACAAATACTGCTTACCAATACTGCCCAATTGTTTGAGCTGAGCCGTATTCAGTTCAGTATCCACTTGTAAAACATGGCTTGAGGGAAAATAAAGACAAACAGCTTTTTGGCTACTTGCCTTATAGCTACTATAGATATCATATAACTGTTGCCAACCGTCAACCAATTGCCAGTGTTGACTGTCTTCATGCCAGACTGCTAATGGACTGTGCTGCGCTCTTAACCAAACGTGTAACACCAAATGTGTCCTTAATTATCTAAGCGGTAGCTTAGCAAAGTTATAATTTATCAAAGCCGTCATTTATTAAAATTGCAATCTACAAAAAATATAATCTAGCTAGAAATGGAGATAGTTTTTGTTAGCATTAGGAGAAGCTACGTTAATAGAAGCACAGCTACTATAGTGCGTTCAAAATAAAATACGTACGATTATCATAACATTCTACTGATATAATTTTTGCTCGCTTACTGTGCACTGTCGTCAGACATAGGCTTTAAAAAACCCATAGCAGCAACACCATATTTTTTTAAAGTGAGTCGACTATAATACTTAGTTAATAGTTAATAGCCATCAAGACAGCTTATATCAATAAGGCTGGTCCGGTACAAAACGATCAATCTCGCGTGCCATACCAGCCATTACAAAGTCCATCTCGAATACGCGTGCTTCTCCTAAAGAAAACGACTCGGGATAATCATCGATTAGCAGCCCAGCAATATTAGCAACGATAGACATGTGACAGACTATGACAAGACACTCTGCTTCAATATTAGCAATATCTACTAAAGCATGACGCGCATCGTCAGAAGGTGTAATATTATCTTGTATTTTTGATGGCACATTAGGCGCACGCGACTGTAATGCTGCTAACGTCTGCTGCGCTCTATCATAAGGACTCACCAAAAAATAATCAGGAATATAACGAGCTGTAATATATTCCGCCGTCTGCGCAGCTTGCTGTTGTCCAAACTCGGTCAGCTGACGGGCACTATCTGGACGCGTTTCGTCTTCTGCTTGACCATGACGAACTAATATAATCTTCATAACCTTCCTTGTTACTTTTTTGCATTGCTATCAGTATCATTTTTTTTAGTTTTTTCTTTACTGGCCGCTGTTTGCATCTGTGCCGTCAGCGCAGCATTGCTGTGGTCATGCTCCATAACAAACTCAACGTCGCTACGGAAGCCTGCTTCCATCAAATGCAAAGCAACTCCTAGCGCCGCTTTATCTTCGTAAATGACCGCATGCAGTGCATGGGTAATGGGCATATATATGCCTTCCTTGGTAGCTTTTTCATGCACTTGCTGAATAGTATTAACCCCTTCAGCAGTTTGTCCCAGTTTTTTGACGGCGGCATCAATGTTCATACCACGACCGAGCATGTTACCGATACGATAGTTGCGACTCAATTCTGAGCTACAAGTAGCATATAAATCCCCAACACCCGATAGCCCTAAAAAAGTAAGCGGATTGGCGCCTGCATGGACACCAAAGCGACTCATCTCTGCCAAGCCACGGGTTAATATCATCGCTTTGGTATTTTCACCCACTTCATAAGCGGCTGCCATACCCATCGCAATGGCATAAATATTTTTTAGTGCCCCGCCAAGCTCAACACCGCGGATATCGTCACTGGCAAACACTCTAAAGAAGGCGCTGTGCAGTGCTGCTTGTACAGCATGGCGTAGTGGCTCAGATTCGCTGGCAATGACCGTGGCAGACGGCATATTTTTCATGATTTCTATGGCCAGATTTGGGCCTGACATCACACCAAAATTCACTTCAGGTAACTCATCTTTGATAATATCGCTCATCAAAGCAAAGGTATCTTTTTCCATACCTTTGGTCAAAGAAACAATAGATTGCCCACTAATAAAGGGAGCGATACTTTTCAGCGTTTCACGAAAAGCTAAGCCCGGTACAGCAATAAAAATAATATCAGTATCTTTTACTGCCGCTTGTAGATCGTGGCTGTATTTGAGGCGATCATCAAGCTTATAGCCTGGCAAATATTTTTTATTCATCTGCGACTTTGCCATCGCTTTGACGGTACGCTTATTACGTACCCAAAGCGTGGTATCACAACCATTGCGTGCTGCTAAATTTGCCATCGCGGTGCCAAAGCTGCCACCACCTAAAAAAGCCAAACGCAGCTTGGTCGGATTGTTATGAATCTCTGCCATATTTTTTGCTACGGCAGATTCCACCGCACTAGGATTTAACTTCTTACGTCCAATGCCTGATTTGGTGGCGCGCTCAATGATGCCGGACAACAGACTATTCTGTTTCTCAATCATTTTTTTATCATCTTGGTTACTATCTATATCTGTGTTTGTATCTGTATTTTTATCATTAGCGCTTGTCATATTTTTTTATCCAAATTGACTGACTTTATTATGAATAGAATTTATGCTGAGTATACAGTGAGACTAACATTATGTATGAACAATTATTTATAAAAATTAGCGGTATTTATTAAACAGTCAACTTAATTGAAAAAGCGTCTCAATCAAGTCATTGTTGTTATTACCCAGATTTTGCCAAGGCAATGCTACTCCGATAAATGTATTACTCAAAGCGTACGAGTGGCTCAATATCAATCGGCTTACGTGTTGGCATATCACAAGGACTACTACCAGTATAAACAAAAGCCGTGACATAATCATCTGGACCGACGTTGAAATAATCTTTAACGGCTGGCTCGTTACACAGCAGACCTGTACGCCAAACGGTACTAAAGCCTTGTGCTTTTAGCGCTAAAATGAGGTTTTGAACCGCTGCACCCGCACTGAGCATTTGCTCAAAAGGCGGTACTTTTTTATGCGCTTGCATATAGGTGACGACAGTAATAATAACTGGCGCGCGTAACGGCATGTTATAGGTTTTCTGTCGTGCTTTCTCAGACAGCGTTTCGCCCTCTTGCGCCGCTTGTGCTTCGGCTGCTGCCAAAAAGGCACGACCCAGCTCATGACGTGCATTGCCCTGCGTGATAATGAAACGCCAAGGTTGCAACTTTTTATGATCCGGGGCGGTGACGGCACAGTCGATAGCTACTTTAATCTGATTTTCTGTCGGCGCAGGGATATTAAGATTGCCGATGCTACGTCTCGATTTAATCCAATTAATCAGTTGTTCATCAGTCACTTGCGCGTTTGTCACTATTGGGCTTTCGGTATTGTCTTTCTGGTTATTTTCGTAATCCTTTTTATCTTTTGAGGTACTCATGGCTCATCCTTATTTATTACTATATATGGTTGTTATTTTTGGCAATTATTCGTAGGGTTGTTATTATAATTTTATAGAATAGGGATGGAAAAAAGCCAGCCTATAATAGCTGGCTTTATATAGTAGCTTAAATCACTAGCTTCAATCGTAGCTAACTTCAAATAAAAACTATGCTGCATCCTCATCTTCTGTACGATGCTCCATTTTCAGATAATCTTCTGACTGCATCTCAAGCAAGCGCGAACGGGTACGCTCAATCTCAAACGCCAGCTTCTCGCCTTGATACAACTCAAGAATTGGCTGCTGCGCTCTAACCAGTAACTTAACGCGACGATCATAAAACTCATCAACCAGATAAATGAAACGGCGTGTTGGATCGCGTAGGTCATCATTTAGAGCTGGTACGGCGTTGACCAATACGGTATTGAATTCCTTAGCGATGGCGATAAAATCAGACGCCGAACGTGGCTCCATACATAAATGACGGAAATCACAGAATAGAATATCTTCGGTTCGAGCATTGATTCTAATTTCGCGACCATTAATGATGATGGGCTCGTTACTGATCTTCTGATTATTAGATAAGCTGGCAAAACGGTTGGCTAACCAATGGTGATTGGCTTTGGTCATGGGCGATTCATACAGCTCGGCTTGCTGCAACACACGCAAGCGATAATCAATACCAGAATCAATATTCATCACCATGGTGTGGCGTTCAACTTCGGCGATAGCAGGCATAAAGCGATCACGATGCAAACCATCTTTATACAGTCCTGACGGCTCAATGTTCGAAGTCGCCACCAAAGTGATACCTCGATTGAATAACATAGTGAACAAATCACCTAAAATCATGGCATCAGAGACGTTGGAGACAAAAAACTCATCAAAACAAATAATCACGGCTTCTGCATAAATGATATCAGCAACCTTCTCTAACGGATCGCTCTCACCTTGTATTTTATTTAACTCTTGATGGACACGCTGCATAAAATGGTGAAAATGTTGGCGCATTTTGCGATCAATGGTCAATGAATCATAAAACATGTCCATCATCCATGTTTTACCACGTCCCACCCCGCCCCACATATACAAACCTTTGGGTGCAGCAGGCTTTGACTTTAGAAAACTAAAAAAGCCTTTTTTTTGTACCGCGCTATCATTGAGCTGATGGTACAGCTCATCTAAATAGCTCATCGCCTGATATTGCTGCTCATCTCGAGTAAACTCATCAGTGCTAATAGCTTGCTCATAACGTTGTAGGGGAGATAAACTCATAATACGACTCATCATTAGACAACATAAATACTAGAATAAAGTGTTGATACCGACAATCGCTACTAACTTATGATTTTTACACTGAGATAGTAGCAACTGATATATCAGAATGGCTCATCACAACCATTCTTTAGGTTAACACAGCTCAAGGTCGTACAAATAACCAAATGAACTACCCGCCGCTTTAGAAGCGGGGGTTTCTTAGGTAACACCCATACTTAGTACGATATTCTGTACCAGCGGTTAGGCGAATTGACTAAGCTAACTCCCTTGCACCAAGGGTTCTTTGAGTTTTAGACAGCGCAATCCTTCATTGAGGATATTGACACTGGCGTTGAGGTCACGGTCATTTTCGGATTTGCAACTTGAGCAATTCCACGACCTATCACTAAGTTTCAGCTCGTTTTTACCAAGAATATGACCACAGCCTGAGCAGGTTTTTGATGATGGAAACCATCTATCAACCTTAATAAGCTGCTTGCCATACCAATCTCCTTTATAGCTCAGCATGGTGGTAAAAGCTGACCATGAACTGTCGCTGATTGCTTTAGCGAGTTTATGGTTTTTGAGCATCCCGCTGACATTTAAGTCCTCAATCACAATAATGTCGTGGTTTTTGACAATATTGAAGGACTGTTTATGTAGAAAGTCTTTACGGGTATTGCTTATTTTCTCGTGAATTTTAGCGACTTTAAGTTTCTGTTTTTGATAGTTTTTACTGTCACGCAGTTTACGATTGTCTTTTTTGGCAACCAAGGCGCGTTTAGACATGATTTTTTGAGCACGAGCCAATTTATTTTGCAGCTTTGACAGAAACTTAGGATTAGCAACTTTAGTGCCATCAGATAAGACGATAAAGTCTGTTAATCCTAAATCAATACCGATGTTTGATTGGGTTTTTGGGAAGGGTGCCGCAATGGTTTCAACCAAAACACTAACGTAATACTTGCCTGTAGGCGATTTTGATACCGTTGCGCTTTTGATTAAGCCATGGATAGACCGATGGATATTAGCTTTAATAGGACCGATTTTAGGCAGCTTTATAAACGAGCCATCAATCGCCACTGTGCCTTTTTGATTATTGGTGGTGTAACTGTCTTTTTTACCTTTATGCTTGAATGTCGGAAAGCCCACATTAGGTTGTTTGAAAAAGTGCTGAAATGCTTGATGTAGCTGCATTTGTACATTTGCCAACGCCAAGCTATCTACTTCACGCAACCATTCAAACTCTTTTTTATATTGAGCTGGGGTGTTTTTAAGGCTCTTTTTATCCAGCTGGTAATGCTCTTTTTTATCAGCCAGCATTTTATTCCAAATAAAACGAGCGCAGCCAAACGACTTAGCAAAAAACACTTTTTGCACCTCGTTGGGGTAAACCCTAAACTTATAGGCTTTATGGATCTGCTTGCTCATTATTAATTTTTCTCGATGGTGACTGATGCCTGATTAAGTATTATACTACTTTAACAACCACTCGTTTTTAAGCAGTCATTGGCATCATTATGTCAGTGATCACAAAGCCGCATTCATCCCACCGCCTATAGAGGACGGGGGAGTTCTGCGGAGTGCTGTTAAATTATTAAAACATTTCAATACTGAGTGGCGCAAAACTAGTTTGAGTGACTAAAGCTTATCAAGCGTTTGTTAGACCATACTATGTATCGCCGTTATAAGTATGCTGCTCTAGTAGCTTTTTTAATTCCGACAAGCGCCCATGAAAAAAGTGACCGGCACCATCGACGACACTGACAGCTATCCCTAATTTTTCAGCAAATGCTTGCATGTTGTCAGGGTCAATGACTTCATCAGCATTGCCATAAATCTCAAAGGTCTTGTCCGCTGGCAAGCTGATATCACTACTGTCATTTTTTTCAACAGATGGCGCGATAAGGGCAATTTTTGATATCTCAAAATCGCTTAAACCCCATATATGCGGTGATACCATGACTTGCTCAGCCACGCGCGCGGTCACATAACCACCAAATGAAAAACCACCAAGCCATAATTTTCGTGCATGGGTTTGCTCTGCAATCCATTGTAACACGGTCATTGCATCCACCACTTCACCTTCAGCATAATCATGCTCGCCAGTTGACTGCCCCACACCGCGAAAATTAAAGCGTACCACATGCATACCGTTGTCACGAGCGAAGCGATACATGGTGGTGACGACTTTATTGTTCATCGTACCGTCGAACAACGGGTTGGGATGACAAAGCAGCGCCACTGTATCCGTATTGGAGTCATTAGGATTGTCTTGTTGCCATAACGCGTCGACTTCGAGCACGCCAGCAGGAGCGGGAATCAATTGCATAAAATACTTACTAATTAAAAATGAATAGCTCAATTATCCTAGATATGGTTTATATTTCAAGTGATTTGCTGTGTATTGCTCATGTATATCGCCTTTTTTGATTTTAATGGTACGACACAATAACCAAAATATAAGAAACAGACATAATCAGTGGCTTTTTGGCAAACTCAGCGCCGCTTTATTCATGCCAATTTTAGTATGCAATATAAGCGCAATACCAAACACAATAACCGCCTAGACACTCAATACATGAATAGGTTAGATTCATCCTGTCAAAGTGTTAGCTTGTTATTTTATTAACGCCTTAACGCCTTAACACATTGTTTAATTGATGCCATATTTAACCAAAGTACTTCACAATAATTATGTTTCACTTTTAGGTTCACGCTTGCATTTTTAATTTACTGGAATGAGGAATAACTTATGAATACTTTTAATAAAACCGCCACTTTAGCGGCAACTTTAGTCGCCGCACTCGCTTTGAGCGCCTGTCAAACCACGCCTTCATCACCAGTTATCCAGCGTGCAAACTCTCTTTATGAGACGACTGGTATCGCCCAAACCAAAGTAAAGGCTCAGCAAAACGCACTTGATAGCGCTAAGGCGACTTGCCGAGGTAAGCAGGTTATTATCGTTGATGATACGGTGAAATATAATGGCATATTAAATGAAAACACAGGTCGTATGATTGGTCAAGCTGGTGCAGTTCTCGGTACAATTCTTGGTACTGGCTCGCCAAACTTATCACGTGATGACGATTATGAATATATGATTAGTTTCCGTTGCCAATAAGCGATAACGTTAAACTGCCTTTATCTCATCAATAAGTAATATATAAAGGTAACCTAGAGCCAATAAGCTGCGATAAAGACCATATATTAATCGCAGCTTGTTGGCTTTGCTTTTTGTGCAGAGGCTTTTGGGGTAAACTACCCTATCTCACATTTCACCCTTCTACCTCGCCTAGCTGGTCTCTAAGCTTTCATTACCTTTGGTCTACTATTATGCGCAAACCCAATCTTTCAAATACTAAACAAGCGAGCACTGCAAAATCAAAGGTACTAGCGCCTGCCAAAGATTTAGCGACCTTAGAAGCTGAGCTGGCTGAGCAAGAAAACAGTCTAGAAGTCAATTTAGAAGATACGGTTCTGCGGCTTAGTGATTACTTATCAGCGGTTGATATGGTTATTAAACAAACCTTTAATCACCGTGTATGGGTCAAAGCTGAGATTCGCAACTTATCTAGCAAAGGTGGGCATTATTACTTTGAATTGGCAGAAAAAAATAATGACGGTAAAGTCATCGCCAGCTGCCGTGGCAATCTTTGGCGCTTTAAAGCGGCGCGCGTCTTAGCGAAGTTTGAACGTGCAACCGGTATGCCTCTTGACCGTGATTTAACGGTTCTATTAAAAGTATCAGCAGGCTTCCATGCGCAATATGGCTTCTCGCTCACGATTGAAGATATTGATCCTAGCTACACGTTAGGCGATTTGGCGCGCCAATATGCCGAGATGGTTGATCGCTTGACTGGTGAGGGACTATTACATCTCAATCAACAGCTGCCGACTCCGTTTGATATCGAACATGTCTTAGTCATTGCCCCTGAAAAAGCAGCAGGATTAGGCGATTTCCAAGCGGATGCCGATAGACTCGCTAGCACTGGGGCTTGTCATTTTCATTATCATCACGCGACCTTTCAAGGCAATCATGCCCCTGCTGAAATCCGCCAAGCAATCGTCAGCGCCCAGCAGCAATTTCAAGATACTTATCAGCATCTACCCGACTTATTGGTTATTATTCGTGGTGGCGGCGCAGTAGGTGATTTGGCTTACCTCAATGATTACGAGCTTGCCGCCTTAGTCGCTGAGCAGCCTATACCGGTTTGGGTTGGGATTGGTCACGAGCGTGACAAAGTCATATTAGATGAAGTCGCGCACAGCAGCTTTGATACCCCGTCAAAAGTCATCGCGGCGATCAGTAGCCATTTAGCACAGCTAGTCACTCAGACGTTACAGTATCAAGCACAAATCAAGCAAGCTGCCCAGCGCCAACTGAATATCGCTGAGCAACAAACGGCACGTCAATTAAGCCAAATACAATCACAAACGATTGGTCAATTAACGGCATTACAAAAAGACAGTGACTATGCGTGGCGTAGTATTCAGCAAAGTGCAAATCGCCAAGTGAAGCAAGCAGCCAGACAAACAGGCGAGCTACGCGCACAAATACAAGCCTCTGCTTATCAGCAATTATCAATCGCCTCCACTTATAGTAAAAACCATCAAAAAACGATTATGCAAAGTACTCAGCAGCAGTTAATACAAGCACGGCGCGATAGTGAGCATCTACGTGATATTGTACTCTTGCATCGACCGTCTCGCGTGCTTAAACAGGGCTATAGCATGCTCCTTGATGAGAAAAACCAACGTATACTAACCAGTAGCGTACAGCTTTATCCTGAACAGACTATTCATATCGTCTTAAAAGACGGTAAGGCAAAAGCACAGATTATTGATATTAAGATTGATAAAAAGCCCACAGAATCCACAGAAGCTTCAACCTAACGCCATAATAATACTCCACGATTATTTATTACTTACTTTCACTTTGAACATTAGGAAACCTTATGACCACCCCTACTCGCAAACGCAAAAAAACCGCCCCAAAAACCTTTAAGGCGGCTTACGATATTTTAAAAACCAATGCAGCTGAATTGCAGCAACAAGATGAACCTGATATTGATAATCTAATGACCACCGTTGAAGAGTCTATTGCCGCTTATCGCGTTTGTGAGACTCGCATTAATGCCGTACAACAAGCATTGGATGCGGCCTTTGCCGAAGAAGATAAAGCTGAGAAAAGCGATAGCTAAGCCAACTTTCTTTACTCTGGCTCATCCACCTCAAATACTTGGCGCAAATAGGCAAGATACGTATCATTATTGATCATGGTCTTGCCTGGACTGTCAGACAACTTCGCGACTGGCTGACCATTGCATTCAACCAATTTTAGGACGATATTTAATGGCGTTATACCCATATCGTTGGTGAGATTGGTGCCAATACCAAAGCTGGTTTTGATCCGATCTTTAAAGTATTGATGTAAATCCCACGCCTTATTAAGATCTAAACCATCACTAAAGGTTAAAATCTTAGTTCTAGGATCTATTTTTAGCTTGTTATAATGGGCAATTGCTTTATCGCCCCAGATATATGGGTCGCCACTATCATGACGCAGACCATCAAAAAGCTTGGCAAAATACAAATCAAAATCACGTAAGAATGCATCCATCCCAACGACATCGGTCAGCGCAATACCCAAATCGCCGCGATATTCATGCACCCAAGCTTCAAGAGCGGCTTTTTGTGAGTCACGCAAACGCACATCCAATGCCTGAAATGCCTGCATAAATTCATGCGCCATAGTACCTATTGGCGTTATCCCGAGCTTTTTTGCTAAATAAACGTTAGAAGTACCACTAACTATTTTTGGTTCGGCATTGTGTAATGTCTCAACCACATGAGCTTGCCAATGTTTATTGAAACGCCTACGAGTACCGAAATCAGCGACAATAAATGGCGGTATATCATGACTATTTTTCGCTTGTGCCGCAGCATAACTGTGCAATAATGCGACTTTTTTATCTAACCGACGCTGCCCTTCTTCAATCACACTAGTATCTGATAAAGCATTAAAATATAGCTCATTGACAATGGCTAGTACGAATACTTCAAAGAACATCGCCTGAATCATTGGGCCTTCGATATCGATAAACAAGCGACCTTTATCATCGGTGCTGACAGTAATAAAACGCCGTTTAAGTTTAAATAACTCTAAGTAGTCAACGAAGTCTGAGCGCATAAAGCGTAAACCACGTAAATACTCTAATTCATCTTCTAAAAACCGCAATTCGCATAAACTGTCTAGTTGTTTTTCTAGTTGTTCTTTAATATCAGCTAATGGATAAACGGTGTCTTCATTGTTACGACAGCGAAAACGGTAGACACCATGGGTCTGTGGAAACTGATGCAGCATGGCTTGTAGCATCGTAAATTTGTACAAATCGTTATCAAGTAACGAGGTGATAATAGGTTCAAAAGTTGTAGTTGTAGAAGTATGGGTAACGGTCATGTTACAGCCTTAAAAGCAAAGATGAAAAATCGCTAAACGAAGCAAGCGACAAAATAGGTGCACGTAGTTATAGTAACTATATAGAGTTATAGCTACTATATAAAAGTTACTGAAAGATTAATCATAAGCGTTTGAGTATAACGAAATTTAAGTTGTTTTTCATAATTCGCAAACTATAACAGCAAAAATACTACGATAACAAACCTGTTCATCATTTTTTTATCGTATGTCATATGAAAGTATGAGCCATAAAAAAGACGCTAAGCATTGCTTAACGTCTTTTTTGCAAGATTAAGTACCAACATTAATTATTAAGGCTTCGCTGGTTTAACCAATTTGACCAATGGTGCATAGCCTGATTGCGACATCACATCGACTGGGATAAACTGCAATGCGCCACCATTGATACAATAACGCAGGCCGCCACGGTCTTTTGGACCATCAGGGAATACATGACCGAGATGCGAATCCGCTACCCGTGAGCGAATCTCAGTACGCACCATATTAAATGCCATATCATCGTGCTGAGTAATCACTTGCATATCAATCGGCTTAGTAAAACTTGGCCAACCGCAACCAGATTGGTACTTATCAGTCGATAAGAATAATGGCTCACCGCTCACCACGTCTACATAGACACCAGGTGCAAATAATTCATCATATTCATGACTAAACGCTCGCTCAGTTCCGGCATCTTGGGTGATATTGTACTGGGCTTTGGTCAGTGTATTTTTCAGCGCCCCTTTATCAAACCCAGCATAACGCTTAGGATCTAACGTCTCAGCAACGCTGTTTACAGGCGCAAGCTTAGTACGTGCTGTGCCTTCAGGCTTATCATCAGCAAGGCTTAAATCAACATGACAATAGCCGTTTGGATTTTTCGCCAGATAATCTTGATGATACATCTCAGCCAAGTAGAAGTTGTCTAGTACTTCGTTTTCAACGACTACCTTTTGCTTATATTGACTTTGCACACGCTTAAGTGCGGCATCAATAACGGCTTTATCTGCTTTATCGGTATAATAAACGCCTGAACGATACTGTACACCGCGATCATTACCCTGCTTATTTAAGCTGGTTGGATCAACCACGCGGAAGTAGTATTTTAAAATAGTATCAAGATCGGTTTTATCGGCATCATAAGTGACTTTGACTGCTTCGACATGTCCTGAGCCACGAATCACTTGCTCATAGCTTGGGTTGGCACTATCGCCATTCGCATAGCCTGACACGGCATCTACGACACCATCCACCCGCTCCATATAGGCTTCAACGCCCCAAAAACAGCCACCAGCCAAGTAGATTGAGCGGGTATTAATCGCTTTACCTTTGTCATTATAATAAACGCCATCTTTTTGTTTGATGGTCTCAATCTTACTATTGTTATCCAATGCTTGGGCATTTGCTGGTTTAGCACTGCCGGCTTTTAACTCAGAAAAATCATTACCGGCATTTTCAGCGAGTGCATAGGCTTGCTCTGCTGACATATTACCTTTGACTAAATGCACCAAATTACCATTTTTATCGAGTATCGCCCAGCTTGGATAAACCTGTACGCCAAGTTTGTTAATCAATTCGCCTGAGGCATCGGATAATACTGGCAATTTTGGATAATCGGCTTGCACGCCAGCATACCAAGTACTGAATTCGCCATCAGCTTTTTCATTCAAATGACCGGGGCTTACAACAGTAACAACATTCAAATCGGCAAATTTAGGGTCAGTGCGCCATTCTTCAGTTTCTGCCAGCGTCCCTAAGCATAGCGGACACCAGCTTGCCCAAAACTTAACCAAGGTTGGTTTATTAGGGTCAATCACTGCTGCCCCATTCTTACCCAAACCTTTGGTCAGCTGTGGCAATGCTTGCATTTGTTTGAGCATATCAGATGGCAACATATCACGTGAGCTTTTCACGCCACTGTTTTGCGTGCTCTTGCTTGCGCTACTACTCGCATTATTCTCCGCACTGCTCATTTGTCCACAAGCGACTAATATTCCTGCACTCAATACCGTTGTCACGCCAAAAGCGCTGACGTTCTTTAACCAACGCGATGATGAGCGTTGTGAATTTGTCGCTAAATCATTAGCGTTGCTGCGATCATTATTGCGAATTTTTTTATGTGGCATGATATGTCCTTTTTACGAAGTCTTACGGCCATGAGCTAGAGATGATAAGGTCGCTCATGGTCTTCTTACGTTATTGATTAGAATGAGTGGGACGAGATTTTTGGAGAAAATAAACGTGCTGTAGAGCTACTCGCTACTTTTAAGCAAAGATAGGTAAAAAAATATGATGGTTGCACAAGAAATTTTGCAATCTGCTCATGTTATTAAAATAAAGCTATGTGCTAAAACAAACCTGTTTGATAAAAAATTATCTACATTAGATTATCTTAATAGTATACATCGATACTGGAGTTTACTTTAATAGTAAAGTATGAATTGCTACACTTTTTTAACAACGTAGTAAGAGTAGTGATATAGAAGAGGTATGCTTAATGCAATGGTTAGCATCTATATGTCATATATATAGAGATAAGGCTGAGTAAATAAAAGATATTATCAAGACAATCAATGAATTACCAAAAGTATTCATTAGATAACTTAATATAAATTGAGATTAAACTATCTTATTAATTAATTTTTAGCACGCATGAATTGTTTGACGTAGTCATCGGCAGGATGGTGGCGCAAATCACTTGACGTCCCTGTTTGTACCAAGCGTCCTCCATTTAAAATACTGATACGCTGACCTACTTTAACGGCTTCATCAATATCATGAGTAATAAAGACAATCGTTTTATGCAGACGCTCTTGTAACTCTAGCAATTGATCTTGCAATTGGGCACGAATAAGCGGGTCAAGCGCAGAGAACGCTTCATCCATGAGTAATATTGGATTGTCTGTCGCCAGAGCACGAGCCAGCCCGACGCGCTGCTGCATACCACCTGACAGCTCGTCAGGATAGCTTTGCTCCAAGTTTGAAAGCCCAACTTCATTAAGCCAGTGCCGGGCAATCTCATGGCGCGCGCGCGCGCTCATTTTTCGTACACGTAAACCATAAGCAACGTTCTGTATGACTGTCATATGTGGTACTAAGCCAAAGTGTTGAAATACCATACTGACCGTTTGCTGGCGATATTGCTGCAAGCCTTTATCATCAAGCTCTAAAATATTTATAGCAGATGGAGAATTTACAGTTTCTAATGCATCAGTAGCGGGTTTGGTATTAATAGCCGTATCGACCCATATTTTGCCGCTGGTTGGATCAATCAAGCGATTGATATGCCGTATCAATGTCGATTTACCAGAACCTGACAGCCCCATAATACAATGTAACTCGCCCGCCTTAATGTTTAAATTGATATCATAAAGGCCGACCGAATAGCCCGTTTGTTCCTTTACCGCAATACTATCCATACCCTCAGCTAGCAAGGCTAATGCAGACTGTGCTTGTGCGTTACTGGCATTATATATCTTACTAATATTCTCTAGCTGGATATGATTCATGATGACTCTCGTTATTTTTATTGTTCCATAGCTTTTATTATCACTAAGGCTATTTACGTATCTGACTTCTATCATCAAGCAAACTACTATCCAATTGGATGTTTGCCTGCGTCAATGGTTTTTTGCCGCGCGCGCTTGCCTTGCCCAAATGCTTGAGTAATACGGTCGATGATAATCGCTACGATAACGATAGCGGTACCTGCCTGTAATCCCTGACCGATATTGAGCGTTTGAATAGATTGTAATACATCTTCACCAAGCCCAGGCGCGCCAATCATAGAGGCAAGCACCACCATCGCAAGCGACATCATTACAGCTTGATTAATACCTGCCATGATACTGGGTAGCGCTTGCGGCAATTTAATCCAAATAAGCAGTTGCAAATGTGAACTGCCAAATGAACGCCCTGCTTCGACCATCTCATGGTTGACTTGAGTGATACCCAAAGTCGTCAGACGAATCAATGGCGGCAGCGCATAAATAACCGTCGCAAATAGCGCTGGCACTTTACCAATACCAAACAGCATCAGCACCGGTATTAAATACACAAAACTTGGCATAGTCTGCATCACATCTAGTATAGGAGTGACGATCTTGCGGAGCAACTTACTACCCGACATAGCAATGCCAATAGGAATACCAATCACCACCGTGACCAATACCGATACTATTAATAGCGCCAACGTGTCAATCAGCGCGCCCCATAATCCAAATGCCCCAATTAAAAACAAGCCTGCACCGCACGCCAGTGCAAACCAAATCTTACGTACGCCAAACCACGCTAAGACAGTCACTAACGCAATAATCAGCCATGGCGGAATAATGGTTAATAATCGCTCGATAGGGATGAGTAAATACGTTAGCGCCATCGTACTAATAGCACGGAATACGTCACCGTAATTTTGTACGACGCTTGCTAGTGCCTTATTAAGTGGCGTCTCAAGTGACCATGAGGGGAAGAACTTTGATGATAAGCCTAATGAGTTCGTATTAGATACTGTTGTATCAGTAGCGATAGTAGCGCCTGTTAAGCTAATACCTAACTTAGCAGCAAGGTTCTTGGCCGCCTCATTCGATACCCATTCTTGCCACACATTTGGGTTGTCACGCAAAAACGCCAACGCTTGCTCCTCCCCGCTACGCTTACTTTCACTCATCTCCAAGATAGCGCCATTGAGCTCATCAGAGGTAAACTGTACTTTTTTGAAAACATCCGCCAGCTCAGGATTGGCAGCGATAAACGGAGTAGATACAGCGATACCTAGAGGTGATACAGGGAATCCAGAAACACAAGCAGATATGCCATCAGCGAGTAGCAAGTCTTGCCAGCACTCATCTTTATAAGCTGCAAATTCTAACACTGCAAAATCATATTTTGCCATTAAACCAGTAGGCTGCCAATAATAGAACAATAGCGGTTTATGCTGCTCAAAAGCGGAGGCAATCTCCGCATCGAGAGCAGCACCCGTACCTGGATGCGCATTATTAAACACACTGTCCAAACCGGTATTTTTGAGAAGGCGAGTATTAAAAATCTCACATGTCCAACCAGATGGACAATTCATAAAGCGTGACTTACCAGGGTTTTCAGGATCCTTAAAAAGCTCAGCGTATTTAGGTAGGTCCTGATAGCCGCGCAATCCAGGGTTTTCATCCAGCACATACTTAGGAACGTACCAACCTTGAGTCGCCCCGCCTTTCAGCGTATCGCCAATCACTGCGACCTTATTCTGGGCAATGGCTTGCTCCATGATTGGGGAACGTCCAACCCATTGTTCACCAATGACTTGGATATCATTTTGTGACAATGCCGTTTCAAGCGCCGGACCTGCACCGGGCACTTCTGTTACTTGACAGCCGTAACCACTCTCAGCGATATATTTGAGTACACCCGTGGTGAACTGTCCACTCTCCCACGTTAGCGCTCCAAACTTAATCGGCGTGTCACAAGTTGGCAAGGCGGCTGATACTGGTGGAGACAGTAATAGCGAGCTTATGAGCAATAAGCTAAATGCAATCCATTGGCGCACGGCATGTCCTATTTATCATTTTTATCGTGACTAGAATGACTATCCTTTAGCTTAATAAAACTGATTTTTAACCAAGCCTTTATTGCTAGACATCCATTTAAAAGTAACAGCAATATCGTTTAGACTCACTACAAAGTGTAGCGATTTATAAGACTGATAACAAATGTTTATTTGTCAATCATTAAGACTACTCTCTACATTTTAATGGTCATAAAAGATATGGCTGTTAAGCTTGATAAAATTCAAAATTTAATTGTATATAAAAAAATAGCACCTACCTGAGTAGATGCTATTAATTACAGAAAATCTGTATGCATATTTAAAATTATTACTCTAAAGCTCTATTTCAAGAACAGCGCCATGGCCTTTTTAAATAAGCCACCATACGGCGGTAATAAGATATTCAGACCGTTAATTCTGGATTGTATAAAGATTGGCTTCATATGGCTTAAACGCTCAAAGCCCGCTTTACCATGATACGCCCCTGTACCTGAGTCGCCAACACCGCCAAATGGTAAGTCATGCTGCACCACATGCATAACAACTTCATTAATACAGAGACCGCCCGATACTGTGTGGGTACGAACCTTGTCTATGTCACGGTTATTATCACCGAATACATATAGCGCTAACGGACGTGGACGCTCGTTGATGAAGGCAATGGCGTCATCAAGGGTGTCGTAATGCATTAACGGTAGGATGGGTGCAAAGATTTCATTTTGCATCACGTCACTATCAGGAGCAGGCTCGCTGACAATTACCGGCGGCATTAGACGAGTTTCAACATTAGAGTCAGCAGCAGTAAGCTTATGAACACCCTCACCTGACAAACTGTCTAAATATCCTTTAACCCGTTTAAATTGCTCACCATTGATAATGCGCGAGTAGTCAGGGTTGTCTTCTATATTAGGATAGTGCTTTTCCATCCACTCTCTTGCTAGACGAATAAACTCTTCATGATATTGACGCTGGATGAGCACATAGTCAGGCGCAATACAGGTCTGACCTGCATTCAGGGTTTTGCCCATCATCACACGGTTGACGGCGTTTTCTAAGTTTGCACCTTCTAAAACTACCACAGGAGACTTACCACCCAGCTCAAGCGTGACTGGCGTTAAATTAGGAGCCGCAGCCGCCATGACCTTTTTGCCGACCGCTGTAGAGCCGGTATACAGCAGATGGTCAAAAGGCAATTTACTAAATTCTTCAGCAATCTCAACCTCACCAATCACCACACAAACCATATCGGGTGAAAAATAACGCGAAATAGTATCTGCAAAGGTTTGCGCAAATTGTGGCGCCGCTTCACTCATTTTAATCATAATGCGGTTGCCAGCGGTGAGCGCATCAATCATTGGTCCTATTGCCAAAAACAATGGGTAGTTCCAAGGAACCATAATACCAACCACGCCCAATGGTTGTGGCAGGATCTCATTGTGTGCAGGCATATAAAGCGCTGAAATCGATACACGCTGCGCTTTCATCCATCTTTTACCGTGTTTTTTAGCATGACTGATACCAGTAAAGCTAGGGAATAACTCGGCAAACTGAGTTTCTGACTCACTACGATAGCCAAAGTCTGCGCTAATAGACTTAGCAAGCAATGCTTGATTATCACTCAGCATCACCTCTAAATTATCAAGTTGATTTGCACGAGTGGCCCAATCATTAATGGGTTGAGTACGGCTTAATTTTTTCAAGCGTGAAAATTGCGCCTGCATATCAGCCACTGTCTTGACGGTACTAAGCGAGTCATACTCATTGTAAGTATCGTTCGTATTTTCGGCCTGATTGTTTTGGGCTTGATTGTTCTGATTATTGTCTGTCATTTATATTCCTTTTCATATGCGTTAGAGTCGGCACGCTATATTAAGTTTAAGACTCTATATTTTTTATTAGACACTGTGTTTATATAAATATCTTACCTACACAGTAGCGTCTAATAATGAAAGCTGATGAGATTCCATTCAATGCGTTCTATTCAATAGCATTTAATGTAGCGCATTGACCAACAAATGAACAGCACCTTTAATTGACTACTGGGTTTGTATAAGATGCGTGTCCGTTAGCTGATACGTGATTGATATTTCACGGTGTTTTTAGACTAGCTATAGAAGTGAAGGCTTAAAAAATGAGACAATTATTCTTAAAATTTAAATTTGGGCGACAATATTAAAACTGCTACACTCAATATTAGCTAGACACATCCATCTGAACAACAAAACTATAAGACAGCCACTCTCATGCAAAACGCCAGCCAACCGCTTAATGATACACTTATCACAAAATCGCTCTCAACCGCCGATTATGTTCCTACCCTCGATGCCATGCTATCGCGTACATTAGCGCGTATTGCCCTCAAAAAAGAGCAAGGGCTGCGTACTCCTGATGAGTTATGGATTGTCGATCACAATGACGTCTATACACTTGGACAAGCCGGTAAAGAAGAGCATATCTTACAGCGTACTAACACGCCTATTATTAAGACAGATCGTGGTGGTCAGGTGACATGGCACGGGCACGGTCAGCTGGTTATTTATTGGTTGTTTGACTTAAATAGCTTAGGCTGGAGTGTACGCAATATGGTCTCGCATGCTGAACAAGCCATCGAAGATCTGGTCAATGACTGTGTAAAAAGCCCATCATCATCTGACCCCATTCATATCAGCGCCCGTGCTCGCCGTGATGCACCCGGTGTTTACTTATATGCTGACACCTCTGAAGAAAACAATAGAGATACAGATGTAGAAGCATCTGCTGCTGACATAGATATCGATATCGATAATACAATTATGCTGGGGAAAATTGCTTCGCTCGGCTTCAAAATTAAGCATGGTTTTAGCTACCATGGTATCGCCATTAATTTAAATTGTGATTTATCAGCATTTAATGCCATTAATCCGTGCGGTTACGCTGGGATGCAAATGTTACGGCTGGCCGATTTTGTCAATATGGATAAACAGACGGACCAAGCGCTCAATGAAAAATCCGCGACCGATATTTCCAAATCGCTCACTTATGAGCAAGTCACTCAAAAACTTATAGACAATATCGCTGAGCGTCATGCAGGACGTATCAAATTGCGAGCACTAGCGCCAAAGTAAAAAGTAAATTGATTGAGTCTCTTTTTGCATAATCCTTTTTTGCATAATATCGTGCGCGCTTAGACTTAAGCATTGTGAGAAAATTTGATTCAAACTTGTTATAATCGTCAGCGGCACAAGTTGGGCGCAGCAACAATCCTTGTACGCCAACCTTTATCCTTTTACGACTCAAACATTCATAACAAAAGCAAATTGGAGTATTTTATGGCAGATTTCAATAAAATTTTAGACGCAGGTGACGTCGACGGTGGCATCATTAACGTGGTAATAGAAATTCCAACAGGTAGCAGCCATAAAATTGAGTGGAATCGCGAATTGGCTGTATTTGAGCTTGATCGTATTGATCCACAAATTTTTGCCAAACCTTGCAACTATGGTTTTATCCCGCAAACGCTTGATGAAGATGGCGATGAGTTGGACGCATTAATCATCACTGAATACCCATTAACGACTGGCATTTTCTTAAAAGCTAAAGTTATCGGTGTTATGAAGTTCGTTGATGATGGCGAAGTGGATGACAAAATTGTCGTCGTACCAGCGGATGACCGCAATAATGGCAATGCTTATAACAGCTTAGCTGATTTGCCTGAACAGCTTATCAAACAATTAGAATTCCATTTCAGCCATTATAAAGACCTTAAAAAAGCCGGTACAACGGTTGTCGAATCTTGGGGTGATGTTGCAGAAGCCAAAGAAGTGATTAAAGAGTCTATTCAGCGCTGGAAAGACATATAAACGATAGCCGTTTTACTTTAAAAGTAAACCAGCCCTGATAGTTTATAAAATGAGGTTTATCATAAGTAAGATAAACTTTATAAAAAATACCGCAGACACGCTGATGACTGCGGTATTTTTTTGCTTGAATTCCGCTCGTATAAAATGGTTATAATAACCCATATCATACCTACCTATTATCACGCTCAAATAAGGACAGTCATGTTTGACTCTGATTCAGGCTCAAAGCCTACCAATGCAAAGTTGCCAAGGACAGTTATTATGATGGTCGAAAAAGGCAATCTGGTAATGGCGATTAAGACTTTAGCCGCCGATGAAAATATCAGTATGGATGCCGCTAAATCTCGGATAGATGCTTACGAGCTAAAGCTGAAGAACGAGCAACAGCAAAAACTTAATACTATCGCCAATAAACAAGGTATACCGAGTCAAGCCTTTAGCTTTGATAGAGAGCCGGTTGAGGAAGAAACGGAGCGCTTGATTAAGAGTCGGGTCAAGTCTACCCCGCCCGAACAAGGTTTCCAAAGCTTACAAGATGGTGTCGACAGTCAACTCAATGATTTGGGCTATAAAAAGCCACTGTTGCCCTATTGGGCAAAACGATTATTAATTATCGCGATCATCATGGCAGGATTGTTTTGGATATTATGGCGTGTGTTTGGCTAGTCTGTTTTAAGTGGTTCCTTTATAGCAGTCTATTTTGAGTGGTCTGTTAATAGGTTTGAAGGCTGAAATAGCTGGTTCCGCTAGGGTATAGTTTTTTCTAACTATCTCTATTACTTTAAATATGAACAAAGGACATCAAGATGAATAAAGAACTACCGAATGATGATACTGGGAATGCATTGCAAAGATTAAAAGATGATGGAACAGATTTGACAAAAATGATTGAAATGGATTTTTTTATCTCAGTACCATCTGAGAGTTTTGGAATTTTAATAATAGAAAAAATTAAGGAAGCTTTACCAAATGCTACTTTCGACATTGAAGAAGAAGAAGATTTTACATGCTATTGCAAAATATCCATGATTCCTAGCTATGATGATGTAGTAGAAACTGAATCATTACTGAATGCTATAGCAAAGCCGTATGGTGGTTATATAGATGGTTTTGGATCTTTTGGTAATTAAATCAAAAACCAACCTTTGAGCTATACTGAAGAAACTGTAGAGATAAACATTGTAGATTTTAATCAGACAGCTCAGTGGTTATAACCCATACTATTAATTTCATAGTCATGAAAATCATATCTAACACCAGCAGTTCGAAGCCTATATAGCGCAACGAATATCTTCCCATAATGGTGTTAAATCGCTACCTTTTTACGGTCTGAAATGGGCGGTAGAAAACCCGAAAAACCCCCGATTATTCCCATAGCAGACGTTATGACAAATGAATTTAGAACCGAAAAAGTTATCAAGTAGATAACTATAGAGATATCTCACACCATGCTATTAGTTTGCATATATAATTAATGACATCAATAGTAAGTAGAAAAAAGTCATGCCACTGCTTAAGTTTTCGGTCGTAAATAAAACAACGATTTTTTTAATAGCGGCGATGTTCTCCGCCTCGGCTATGGCAATGGATTTTAATCAACCAGAACGATTAGCCTATCAAGGCGATGCTATATCTCAATCAAACCCTGAAGTGATGTACTACAAGGGGCAAAGAGAGCGTAAGAATTATATTGAATCAGCTAAATCTTATCAAAAATTTGCCGACAAAGGCGATGTTAGAGCTCACACCGTCTTTGCAATAAATATAACAATAGCCAAAATATGCGTCAAGATTATATCAAAGCAAGTGAGTTGTATTGAAAATTAGCCAGCTAATGGAATACTAGTGCTCAATATAGTGTTGGCAATTATTACTACTACAAGAGCAGAGGTGTGCGTTAAAATAAAGATAACGCAAACGCACTTTCAAACATTAAATAAAAGATAGTTCGCATTTCTAACCATACGCTAGCTAAAAAAACACCGCTATCCTATCCGTCTATATCATTATCAATAATTTTAAGGCATTAAAAAAGGACGCTGCAGCATCCTTTTTTATTTTAGGTCAAGGCTAATAAAAACCCTATTCTAATGGTGCTCACCAGGTAAGATTCTGGCAAAGGCACGCTGCGCAAGGTTTGGTTTTTTATCAGTAGTTAGACCAGCGCGGGTGCTTGGGAAAATACGATAGCCTATCGATTGAATACCAACGTTGATCGCTGGTGCTAATGAATAAGTAGCAGAAGCAAATTTACCCATGTTGCTAGCGATACTGTTTGGTTTATGAACAATCGCCTTTGCAACCATCATCGCCGCTTCATCAGGCATAAGCGCGGGCATATAACGATATAGTTTAGTCGGCTCAATCATCGGCGTACGCACCAATGGCATGAATATATTAGTTATCGTCACATTATCACCTTTTACTTCAGCGGCGAGGCAACGGCTAAAGGCGTCCAATGCCGATTTCGATGCAACATAGGCAGCAAAACGCGGACTATTTGCCAATACACCAATCGATGAGATATTAACAATTTGACCAGTCTGACGTTCAATCATCGTCGGCAAAAACCCAAGGATGATTTTGACGGCACCAAAGTAATTAATATCCATAGTGCGCTCAAAATCATGGAAACGATCAGTAGACTCGTGAACCGAACGGCGAATCGAACGACCGGCATTATTTACTAATACATCAACATGACCGAAATCAGCCAAAATTTGCGCGCTGACTGTTTCAATAGCATCCATATTGGTCAAATCACAAGGATAATAACTGGCCTTACCACCAAGCTCCTTAATACGTTCTTTAACGGCTTTTAGCTTATCTTCAGTACGTGCCAATAAGATAACATGAGCACCGCATTCACTGAGTAAAAAGGCTGTACGCTCACCAATACCGCTTGATGCCCCTGTGATAATAATGTGCTTATCTTTGACCGCTTTAATGATTTCTTTTTTTGAGGGATTGGCCATGAAACATCCTTTTAAGAATTAGACTTCCGTTAATGTTCGCCTAAAGAATAGCAAATATAGTTGGATTAAAGGTAATAAATAAGCCGTAAAGCCCATTTATTTTGATGGTTATTAGCATTTAATAGCGTATTAACCCGTTTATTGCTCAAATTGTGAGTTTTTGCTCGTTATTCGTGAGCGTGTAAAAAATCCTCGACTACCCGAAACTGACCAGCGGTGCTTTCTTCACCATACATGGCTTGGCGAAAAGCATTAGAGTTGGGAATACCTGTGGTATACCAGGCAATATGCTTGCGAGCAATTCGGCAGCCTGAGTATTCACCATAAAAACCGTAAAGCTCCTCTAAATGCGCCAGTACAATTTCTTTTATCTCGCTTACGCTAGGTGCATCAAGGTTTTCACCCGTACGTAAAAAATGTTCAATATCACGAAATATCCACGGTTGACCTTGGGCAGCGCGTCCAATCATCACCGCATCACAACCGGTCAAATCATAGACACGCTGCGCTTTTTGCGCACTATCAATATCGCCATTGGCGATTACTGGAATACTAATGCTTTCTTTGACCTCACGTATCAGCTCATAGCGTGCCTCTCCGGTGTACATATCTTCGCGCGTGCGTCCATGAATGGCAATCGCCGCAATACCAGCTTGCTCAGCTCGCTTTGCTACACGCAGGATATTCTCACGTCCATTCTCATAGCCCAATCGCGTTTTTAAAGTAACGGGTGCATCAACAGCATTGACAGCAGCATCCAATAAACGCGCTACCAAATCCTCATCTTGCAATAATGCCGAACCTGCCAGCTTACGGCAGACTTTTTTGGCTGGACAGCCCATATTGATATCAATAATTTGCGCGCCATTATCAATCTGATAACGAGCCGCTTCTGCTAACTTATCAGGTTCAGCGCCCGCTATCTGCGCAGAAATAGGCGCTATCTCATTATCAAAGTTGGCACGGTATAGCGATTTTTTGCGCGCATACAGTGCCGTATCAGCGATAATCATCTCGCTGACTGCATGACCAGCACCAAACGATTTACACAATCTGCGGAACGGATTATCCGTCACGCCAGCCATCGGTGCGACTATCAGACGGTTTTCAATCGTCAAGCCGCCAATCACTAATGGCTGCAATAAAGGGTGATCTGAGACAGGCAAAGACAAAGGTAAAACAGGAGAATCAATAGACATAAAAAACGGCTTGCATCCTAATGAAAATAAGTCAATGAAAACAAGCCGTTATTCTAAGCATTCTTAATATTATTGCAAGTTATTAAAGCAAGCTACTTATCAAACACACTGCCCTGCTCTAAGGTAATATCATCATCATGTTCTTGCATACGCCAAGGTAAAATATCCGGCGAAACATTAACGAAGTGTAGATATTTTTCAAATTGATCAATAATGTCATTAATCACTGATTCAGACTCATAACCATATAAATCATAAGTCTGGCCACCACGGCGCAGATATACTTCAGCGCGATGATCATGCTGTTGTGGTAATTTATCAGCGCCCTCTTCAGTGTAATAATCCGGTGTGTCATGCTCAGACAAACGTACCTCATACCAAAACTCAACACCATCGCCGCGTTGCAGCTCTAGTACCGCACGATTATTAATTGCATCGTAATTGACATGAGTCGTCCAACCAGTTTCTGTAAATTTCTCTGAGACTTCTACCATCGAAGGCATAATAGTCTCTTTGATATAGCTCAAGACTTTATCGCGAGTTGGCTGATCGGCCATATAGTCAATGCGCTCACGCCATGCGGATGGCTTGAGCAGATGTGGCGGGATTCTATTATCGTTATCTAGGCTCTGGTTACGATGCCCTTCAATACGTAGCGCGCGCCACATACCAAATATCGAAATTAATATAATAACGGCAAACGGTAACGCGCTGACAATAGCTGCTGTTTGTAGCGCTGTAAGACCACCGGCTATAAGGAGAGCAGCTGCTACTGCCCCTTCAGTGACCACCCAAAACGTGCGCTGCCACCATGGTGTATCACTACGTCCACCGGCTGCCAAAGAGTCAATAACCAATGAACCTGAATCCGATGAGGTTACAAAGAAGGTAATAATTAATAGCACCGTCAATGATGAGACAATCTGAGTAAATGGTAAGTTCTCTAATAGTTTAAATAACGCAATCGCTTGGTTATTTTGTACTTCAGTAATCAGCGATTCATAGCCATCGACCATAATCATATGTAGCGCAGTATCACCGAATACTGAAAACCAAAAGAAAGTAAACAAGGTCGGCACCAACATCACACCTAACACAAACTCCCGAATGGTACGACCACGGCTAATTTTGGCGATAAATAGACCGACAAATGGCGCCCATGCGATCGTCCATGCAAAGATAAATAGTGTCCAACTACCGATCCAATCACTCGATTGATACGCTTGCAAGCTAAAGGTACGCTCTACGATATTACCTAAATAACTGCCCGTATTTTCCATAAAGGCATTAAGAATAAATATGGTCGGACCAACAACAAATACAAACAGCATCAGCGCGGTTGCCAATACCATATTTAGAATAGACAGCCGCTTCACGCCTTTATCCATCCCCGCTAACACCGATATTAGAGCGGCCGCTGTAACCAGCGCAATAATAATCACCTGAACCGTGTTACTAACCGGAATCATATCTGGTAGCAGATAGTTTAAGCCGGCATTAATTTGCGATACCGACAGACCTAAACTGGTCGCGATACCGAACATCGTGCCCACAATCGCAAACACATCTACGGTATGACCGATAGGACCATAAATTTTATCACCGATCAATGGATATAATGTTGAGCGTATCGACAACGGTAGCCCATGACGAAAGGAGAAATACGCCAATGACACGCCTACCACTCCATAAATCGCCCAAATATGAAAGCCCCAATGAAAATAAGCAATTTGCATCGCTTCTTTGGCAGCCTCAATGGTTTGCGGTGTCGATAACGGTGGACTAGCAAAGTGTATCACCGGCTCTGCTACTCCGTAGAATAGCAAGGCTATGCCATAACCTGCCGAAAACAACATAGCAAACCATTCAAGAAACTTATACTCAGCTTCAGCATGATCGGGGCCTAATTTAATACTGCCATAAGGTGAAAATGCTAGAAAGATAATAAACATTAAAAATATGGCCACGGCCAACATATAAAACCAACCGAAAGTATCGGTGACAAAATTCAGTACGGTACTAAATAGCTCGCCAGCTGCTTCGGGATTAACCGCAGTGCCGATCACTAATAGCAGCATAATGGCTGCTGCCGGTACAAATACTGGCAATAAAATGGTGGAACGGGATGACTTACTCTTCATAAAGATGTTCTCATTAAAACGGACACCTTAAAGAAACCTCTAAAACCAGTTTCTTAAAAAGATATATCCTCAAATTATTCTTAAGGTGTTAAAAAACGATGCTTTGTTTAAAACCCTAAAATGGAATGAGCAATAATGTCAAAATAATCGACAACGCTCAGATAAGCGATAATGCCCAAATAGAAGTAATGTTTACCACAAACCCTTTATAAACCCCAGTATTGATGTTAGTTTGTAACATTATTTTAACGTTTATTACATGACTATTACCAAGTAATAAAAAAGGCAACTTGTTAGTTGCCCTTTTATAATTATTGAGAAAATCAATTCTTTATACTGTTTTGATTAAGAAAACTCATAGGAAAATCATAAGAAACTTCAAATTCAAGCGTTAATAATAGCTGCCAACTGCTGAGCCTGCTCTGCCAATTCGTCTTGATTGGCCATCTTGATGGCATGCTTACCTAATTCATGGATACTAGAGGGAATCAGGTGCACATGGTAATGAAAAACGGTCTGTCCCGCTTCAGAACCATTTAACTGCATTTGAATAATACCTTCACGTTTAAACACTTGACGCTGGGCCTGCATAATTTTTTTACAAGTCATCAAAACAGCTGCTGCGTACTCAGGCTCAAGATCAGCCAAGTCAACCGCTTTTTGCTTAGGGATGACCAATACATGCCCTTCTGCTTGCGGCATGATGTCCATAAAAGCGAGGGTTTTATCGTCTTCATAAACCTTATGATATGGAATATCACCGTTTAGCATTTTGGCAAAAATGTTGTTGTCATCGTAAGCGGTCTGTTGACTGACTTGACTCATTATTTTATTCCTTTAGTTGTTATTGAATTGATATTAAATTTGATGTCTACAATATAGTGGACGAAATATGGTAAGAGTACAAGTTGGTGACACCGTAAAGTAAGTTGAAAATCAAACGGTAATTAAGCAAATAGTGACTTTGACCATCCAAGCACGCTAATTTATTGGCGTGCAACCCTTATTAAATGTTATATTAATCCTCTATTTTAATAACCCTACGTTTATGGATTTGACAGCCTTGCCCACTCAATCATCAGATAATCATGACACTTATTCAGAACCTCACAATACAGCAACGGCATCTGTATTAGATAACGCTATGGCTGATAGCGATGGACAAGAGGCGTCTACTATCGCGAATAGTACTCAAATCACTGATCCTAACGCTATTATTTTAGCTGAAGCTGTGACCGATAAGACAATCAGTTGGCAGATACATAATTGCAAAATCAGTAAAAAGACCGTCACGCAAGATTTGCCGTTGCCGTTTTTATATCACTATGACAGCTTAGAGGATGCTATTAAACAGACACATCCGCTAACACCCGTTTTACTCGCTAAATTTAATACGCCCATGACTGCTGCTGAGGCCGCTAAGCTGATTGGTATCGACGAAGCACTCATATCCAGTCCGTGGCATGTCAAAGTGATTGGCTCATTGGTGGTATTTAGCGAAGCATTACAGTTAGCCGTTCGTTTGCATTGGACCAATACGGGCAAAGACACGCAGCAGATTTATACTCAAAACGAAGCTGACGCTATCATTGCTGCTTTTAAAGAATGGCAGTTTTTTGGTCGTATTGATGTCCTCTATAAAAACGATAAGCAAACACTAGTCAGTATTGATGAGCAAGCTGAAAGTAATAAGCAGCTACTTACTATTGATACGAGCGCTGATTATCAATTCTTGCCAGCGACTCATGCATTGGTCGTTATCGCTAAGCTAGAAGCAGATAAAACTGAGTTACCTTGGTTTGAAACCGCCATTTTAGAGCGTCTTGCATAAATTTTTGACCCTCAAGTCTTGATGATTATCGTCTAATTATTTTTAGTTACTCATATCTAATGGTATGGTAACGACCTAGTATTATTCACTAGTACTCACTCTCTATAAAAAGCACACTATTAATATAAAACCTAAAGGTGAAAAGTTTAAGTCACCTCGCCTCATTGTAAGGAATATCACATGGATTATCGCTCAAAAACTTCTACCGGCGGTCGTAATATGGCAGGTGCGCGAGCACTATGGCGCGCAACTGGCATGACGGATGACGACTTTGGCAAACCTATTATTGCTATTTCTAACTCATTTACCCAGTTTGTACCTGGGCATGTGCATCTGAAAGACTTAGGACAATTGGTCGCGCGCGAGATTGAAAAAGCGGGCGGCGTCGCAAAAGAGTTCAATACTATTGCAGTCGATGACGGTATTGCCATGGGACACAGCGGCATGTTGTACTCGTTGCCAAGTCGCGACCTAATTGCTGACTCTGTTGAATATATGGTCAATGCTCACTGTGCAGATGCATTAGTTTGTATTTCTAACTGCGATAAAATCACCCCAGGTATGTTGATGGCAGCTATGCGCCTCAATATTCCAGTGGTATTTATTTCAGGTGGCCCAATGGAAGCGGGTAAAATTATCGCCAGTACCGTGGCACACAGTCATAACAATGACGGCGGAAGTGATGCGCAAAGTGTTGACAGTAAAGGTAATGCCATTCGTAAGCTTGACCTCGTTGATGCGATGATGGATGCCGCTGATGACAGCATTAGTGATGAAGATGTGTTGGCGATTGAAAGCTCAGCCTGTCCTACTTGTGGTTCGTGCTCTGGTATGTTTACCGCCAACTCTATGAACTGCTTGACCGAAGCATTAGGATTGGCTTTACCGGGTAATGGCTCACTATTGGCAACGCACTCGCTACGTCGCGAGCTGTTTTTAGAAGCGGGTCGCACTATTGTTGCACTAGCCAAACGTCGCTATGAGCAAGATGATGATTCGGTGCTACCGCGCTCAATCGCCACTAAAGCGGCCTTTGAAAATGCCATGACCTTAGATATCGCGATGGGCGGCTCTACCAATACCATTTTGCATCTGCTTGCTGCTGCTAACGAAGCCGAGGTTGACTTTAAGATGCACGATATTGACCGTTTAAGTCGCGGTGTCCCTTGCCTTGCCAAAGTTGCACCGGCTTCACAAAAGTATCATATGGAAGATGTGCATCGTGCTGGCGGTGTATTTGCGCTATTAGCCGAGCTTGATCGTGCCGGCTTGCTCAAAACTGACTTGCCGACCATTCATAGCGCGACGATGAAAGAAGCGATTGATAAATGGGATATTATGAATCCTGAAAATCTTGAAGCGCGTGCACGATACATTGCAGCCCCAGGCGGCGTACGTACGACTCAGGCATTCTCACAATCGAAAGAGTGGTCGAACCTCGACGTCAACCGTGAGTCAGGTTGTATTCGTAGTGCCCAGCATGCTTATTCAACAGATGGTGGTCTGGCGGTATTGTACGGTAATATTGCGGAACGCGGTTGCGTGGTCAAAACCGCTGGCGTCGATGACAGCATCTTAGTCTTTACTGGTCGTGCGCGTATTTTTGAGTCACAGGATGACGCAGTCGCCGCCGTATTAGCTGACAGCATCGTCGCCGGTGATGTCGTTATCATCCGCTACGAAGGCCCTAAAGGTGGTCCGGGTATGCAAGAAATGCTCTACCCAACGACTTATCTGAAATCTAAAGGTTTGGGTAAAGAGTGTGCGCTACTGACCGATGGTCGTTTCTCTGGTGGTACATCAGGCTTATCAATCGGTCATGCCAGCCCTGAAGCCGCTGAAGGCGGTGCGATTGGTTTAGTCATGGAAGGCGATACTATTCATATTGATATCCCAAGCCGTACGATTAATATGCAGGTGAGTGATGCAGAATTAGCTGCTCGTCGCGAAGAGATGGAAAGTCGTGGTCGAGATGCTTGGAAGCCTGTGAGCCGCGAGCGCCATGTGACACCTGCGCTACGTGCCTATGCGGCGATGACTACCAGTGCGGATACTGGCGCGGTACGTGATGTGAGTCAAGTAGAGCGCTAAACGAGCCATTCAATCACCACCTTTTTAAACAGTCGATTATTATAGAGTGATCCAAAGCCTGCGCTATGCAGGCTTTTTTTTCACCAAAAAACAACGTAGACATTATTCTGATAACGTTTATTTGCGGTATTGCAAGGATTTTACCGTCATTATAATTACCTATTGATAACGGCTATGTTATGACAAGCGTATGGTCTGTAATTCAAATATATTAAATATCATCCACAACAGCCTTTTATTTTGATAAATAACTGACATTGATCGTTAATTTCAAATTATTGAATAAACATAACAGTGTGCGCAAACCTTATGATTGAAAATTATAATTTATTCTTATTGGTCTGCGGCATTGCCTTCTTATCTGGCGCCCTGTTTCCCATCCTTTTTAAACGCACTCCCATCTCATTGCCTATGTTACAGGTGAGCTTTGGCTTACTAATGGGCTATTGGTGGACGAGTCTGGCGTTTCTCAACCCTATCGATAATGGTCTGATTATCGAAAAATTGACGGAAATTGTGGTATTGGTTTCTTTGGTCGGTGCTGGTATCAAAATTGATACCAAGCTATCTTGGCAACTATGGCGCCCAACGATGCGCCTATTGATCATCACTATGCCGATTGGTATTTTTGCGATGGCAGTCTTAGGCTACTATGCCTTTGGTATGACACTGGGCGCAGCAATCTTATTGGGCGCCGTACTTGCCCCTACCGATCCCGTGCTGGCATCAAGCATACAGGTTGGGCCACCTAACACTGGTGGCGAAGATACACCGCGTTTTACGCTAACGTCAGAAGCTGGATTGAATGATGGCTTGGCGTTTCCTTTTGTCTATCTCGCGATTAAGATAGCGGAAGCCTATAACGGAGGACAGCGTTTTACGGGTGAGATGCTTTGGTCATGGTTTACCCACGATGTGCTATGGAAAGTTGGCGCAGGTTTGCTGGTTGGTATTATCGTTGGCAAAGTAATGGCAAAACTGGTGTTTTCGAAGTACAGCCGTGAGATGACTATTTCTCAAGGCTATGTAGTGATAGCCCTCACTCTGCTAGCATATGGACTGGCAGAATATGTCCATAGCTACGGTTTTATTGCGGTATTTATAGCAGCATTTGTATTCCGCCGCTCAGAACATGAGCATAGTTATCATCATAAACTGCATGATTTCGCTGAACAATCAGAAGGTTTGCTGATGTCGTTGGTACTCGTCATCTTTGGCATGTTCCTTGGTCAAGGTCTACAAGCTGGGGTCGAGCTGACGTGGCGCGTCTATATTGTCAGTTTCACTTTTTTATTGCTGATTCGCCCGCTTGGGGGGATTATTGCCTTATCCGGACTTAATCTACCCCGTACTGAAAAGTATGCTATTTCCGCACTGGGTATTCGCGGTATTGGCACCTTGTACTATTTGTCTTATGCACTCAACCAAGGATTTTTCAACGATGAAGATGCCCTGAAACTTTGGATAGTATGCTCAATTGTGATTTTAACGTCTATTTTTATCCATGGTTTAAGCGCAGTAAGGCTACTGAAAATGACACCAAATAAGCCGCATCAATAGCATTAACCGTATATCTCAAGACTGATATTCATAAAAATTTATGCCCATTAAATCTCAGAATCAACCAACGCTAATACTGCTTCAGTCAGCGCAAACTGACGGATATCATTGAGCATAGTCACATCAAAGTTATGGATAAAGGCAAAAGACAATTGCCGCGCAGGGTCACACCAAGCAACCGAGCCGTTATAGCCCATATGACCAAAGGCTTGCTCAGTATCATTTTCAGTATCATTTTCGGTATTATTGTTAGTATCGCTTATAGCCTCATTGAAACCATCACCTTGGCAGACACTAAATCGACGATGATAGCCCAAACGCCAATCCATATGGGCGGGCATCACCGCATCCATGCCAGTGACTTGCGGAGTTGATAATTGTTTAAAAGTTTTCTCATCAATCAGTGTTTGCCCTTGCCACACGCCACCATTGGCTAGCATCGCATAGATAGTCGCTAGGGCGTGCGCTGAAGCCACACCATTGGCAGCGGGTATGATTGCCTGTAGCGTCTGTTTATCGTAATAATCAATAGGTTGTTTATTGGCAAGTACGAGAGCAGCCTTATAATTTTTGAGATTGAGCTGACTGTTATTAAAATATAAGCGATTGATCTGTGCGGTATCTAAGCTTGGTATTTCATCAACAATTTCACTATCCGTTTTATCTACTGTTATTTGGTTTTTTATCGCTTTTTTCTGCCAACAAGCATAACTTGGTAAGCTTGTATAAGTATGTAGAGTATTTTCAGAGTCCGCTCTTAAGACTGGTTTACTACGGCGAGGACGCGCTTGTGCTGACTGCTGGCGGCTTTCTTGACTGCCCTCTTGCGCTACTACATCAAAATTCTTAACCAATCGTGCAACCTTGCTTACTTTGCTGTCTGGTACGCCAAAATAGCAGCTATCTACAATGCCCAAAGGGTGCGTCAAATAATGATGTAGCGCCTCAGCCAATGGCATATCAGTGACTGCTTCTATCACGCCTCCTAATACCCAGCCATACACCAACGCACTATAAGCGCTGTCATATAATGCGGCATTTTCAGGTACGGTTGTTGGCATTGCTGCGACTTTTTCGAGCATTACCTCCCAATCAAGCACCGTGTCATTATCTACCTCAATACTCTGAATCGAAAATACATTGGCCTGATGAGACATAACGTTACGCAAGGTAATTTGTGCTTTTCCCTGCGCTGCAAAGGCTGGCCAATAATGAGCAATAGGTAGATCATAATCAAGCATCTGCTGCGATACCAATACGTGAGTTAATGTTGCTAATATACCCTTACCAGTAGAAAAATTAAGCGACAACGTATTAGAACTCCATGACAAGTCTGATCGTGCCATACCGACACTCGCCTGCGCGATACACTTCCCAGCTTGGTAAACCACCAGCGCGCCACCTGCTGGCGCATCATCAAGCTGTAAATCCGTTAGTAGCTGCTGTAAGCGTTGCTGAATCTTAGGATTGATATGTTTATTAGAGTCTTGTTTATTATTTTCATCATTATTTATCATGACTTCCTCATTTTTTATCAAATATTGCGTTTTTATCGAGTATCTAAATGCTCAAGAATAAAGGTTTATGATATAAGTTTGCTAATAAAAAAGGCCACCTATTGGTCGCCTCTTTGTTATTCAGTAACAATTATATTTTAGCGCGGTACTAATAGGCGATTATGGACTTCTTCTGCAAGTTTGGTGAGACCATGACTGCGTCCACGCTCCATAGCCGTATCCATTTTACGCCCACGTAACCAACCGGCTCGCAGCGCCATTACTGCTCCTGCACGATTACCAGAACCACAATGCATGACTATTTTTTTACCATGATACTGACGTAATATATTATCAAATGCCAATATTTTAAGCTGTTTTAAATCTTCAACACCGCTGATAGGTAACTGCTCATAATACATACCTGCGCGCTCAACAGCCGCGCGCTCCTCAAAGCTCAACTCATCATCAGGTTGTAAATTGATCACCAATTCAACCCCAGCTGCTGCCAAGGCCGCCACTTTTTCGTCATCAAGCGCACCGCATACAATGGTGTTTTCATCAGGGCGAAAATAAGGCTCGAAAATAGCTGCGAGATTGATGCCGTTATCAGCAACAGTATTGTCTTTAGGCTGATTAGCAGCGCTTTGGTTTATAGCTGCTGAGTTATCAGCTTGGGTTGGATTGATCGCATTTTCAAGTAAAGTCATAATTATAAATTTGTTCGTTAGATAGGGCTATTAGGATAGAAAAATCTTAATTTACTGGTTTGCATCCTGCAACTTAATCACACCTACAAGATGCGGCTTGTCGTTTTTAGAGCTAAATAGCCCAAACTCACAACTGTCTTCTGCGCTTTGTAACTGCGCCAACGAATCAGCGATAAGCTCTACTTCTGCTGGCAAGAAAATAGGTAGCTTAAATGATACCTCAACCGTGCAAGCATCCGGCAGCTCATCCATCATTGCCAAACATTTGGCTTTTGACCACATGCCATGAGCGATTGCTTTTGGAAAACCAAAGGCGCGCGCTGATAGCGGATGCAGATGGATAAGATTAAAGTCGCCTGAAACAAACGCATAACGACGACCGATATCTTCTGGCACTTCAAAGATACTATGCACACCCTCTTCATTGACTGTCGGCTTAACCGTCACTGGACGCGGGGTGCTTTTTTTATCCTTACTACTGGCAGGTTTTTTGCTACGTGATAAATAAGTAGACGTTCCCTGCCAAATGATTTCATCCTGTGATTTTACAGTGGTAACAAAATCGAACTGCTGACCTTGCGCATGATCACGTAAATTATCAAACGTCACCGCCATTGCAACCGTTTCACGCTCGCCAATAGGGCGATACTGGGTCACGCTGTTATCAACGTGTACCAGACCTAACATAGCAAACGGAAATGGCTCTTTGACCATCATGTTCATCTGCAAAGTTTGTGATAACACAGAAAAATACGTAATAGGCACTTTGCCGTTGTCAGCAAAGCCACAAATCTTACGGTAATCGTTAAGGTTGCTTTGGTCAATATGCAAATCGTCCACATAGTAAGTCGCTTGCGGCAACTCATCGCGACTGACTTTACCATTGCCGATAGGCAATAAACTTTTTACGATATTAGCATAGGTAGTATGCGCTTTTGGCAACGCATCATAATGTTTGTCTGACATAATAAATCCTAAGTGGGGCTTGAGCAAATTTTATGGCTGCATCTAAAAAGTTATAAATTCGTTGATTGAAATGTATGGTTTAACAATAAAGTAGAGGCTACCTTTAATCAATATGATTATTTTTAATTAAAGTAATAATGGTTTACCAGAGTGAAAAATCATTCAACTTATTATTACTGTGTTTTTATCATAAAAAAGCCACCCTTGGGCAGCTTTATTACAATTTATCAGCAATTTTTTCGTAAGCATATGTGAGGTAAATTGAAATCACACTTGATAGCATGTATTTATCGCCGGCTTATTTATCACACATAGCTACTAATAAATCGATATTATGCACCTAGTAAGCTTTGACCACAAACACGAACCGTATTGCCATTTAGACCGCCAGAAGCAGGTGATGCAAACCATGCAATGGTCTCAGCCACATCTACTGGTAAGCCGCCTTGGCTCATTGAGTTCATACGGCGACCAGCTTCACGAATGGCAAATGGAATCGCTTCTGTCATTTGTGTTTCGATAAATCCTGGGGCAACAGCATTGATCGTCATGCCTTTTGCATTGTCTTCTAGCTGCTTAGCAGTTGCATTAACCAAGCCGATGACACCTGCTTTAGAGGTGGCATAGTTGGTTTGACCCAAGTTACCAGCAATACCTGAGATCGATGACACACAAACAATACGAGCGTTGTCTTTTAGCACATCATTATCAAGCAAGTAGCGGTTCAGCTTAGCGATACTGCCCAAGTTGATATTGATAACCATATCCCACTTCTGCTCATCCATATTGGCAAGCGTCTTATCACGAGTCACGCCAGCGTTATGAATAATGGAATCTAGTCCACCACGTTTTTTCGCCGCTTCGGCGATTTCTGCGCCCGCTTCATCACTAGTGATATCAACCATTAAGGCAGAACCGCTAATTTCACTAGCGACTTTCTGCAAGTCAGCTTGCTGCTGCGGTACATCCAAACAAATCACATGTGCGCCTTCACGAGCTAAGACACGGGCGATTGCTTCACCAATACCGCGACTTGCTCCAGTCACTAGCATGGTTTTGCCGCCTAAAGGCTGCGTCCAATCAACATCAACTGAGTCACCTTTACTAACACGTACGACCTGTCCTGAGACGTAAGCTGAACGGGCTGAGGCGAAAAAGCGTAGCGTTGAATCTAGATTCTGCTCTGCGCCTTCTTCAACATAGATAAGCTGGGCAGTAATACCACGTTTAAATTCTTTACCAACAGATTTCACGAAACCTTCAAGCGCGCGCTGAGCCAATGCCGTTTCGATATCAGTGATAGCTTCTGGTGGACGACCAATGACGATCACTCGACCTGATTTTTCTACACGGCGAGCAACGCTATGAAAAAACTCATAAACTTGTTTAAGATCAGCAGCATTACTGATATTACTGGCATCAAACAATAAAACTTTGAATTTATCATCACTGCCAGTATTGGCTTTTGCTTTAACGCCCGCATCAGAAAGCGCATCTTTTGCGTCATCGCCACTGTTCACAAATACTTCAGTGTGAAGTTCTGACAAAATACGCGCCACTGACTCACTGATCGTTTTATCAGCACCATTCGCACGGCCAACTAATACACTACCGCGTACCGAAGGTTGACCACTATCAAAACGATCAAGATCTACTGGCATGGGTAAACCTAAATTCTTCGCCACTTTTTTACCAATAGAAGACTGAACAAAATCACCATAACGGTCTGACATAATATAATCCTATAGTTAACGGTTAAAATAACAGTAAACAAAAATGCAATGCGCCTATTATAGAGACTCACCTACATCATCATTCATAAAAATTATTAGTATTTAGTAAATGGGTGTAAATCTGCCTTAACTATACACTTCCATGATAAACAAGTCCAAAAGCTACTAATGTCTATAACAATCTGTAAACAAGCCAGTATACAAGATGGCAACTTTTTCTAGCTTCAAAAAGCCTTAGCTTGTGCTAAAATCAGACCTATAAGTTATGGCAAACTCATTTATCGATAACAATATATTATCAAACGCACTGTTATGCAATGCTTTTAATCGATACTAGCCAGTTTATAAGGCTTATACTTATATCCATCAAAGCTTGCAACGACTGTAAATAAGCGTCACATCGTTTGCTAAAGATATACAGTAAGGCTATAAAAAGCGCCTTATGATCAGTAACCATGTTGTGTAATATGTGCCGCAATAAATGATAATATCTGCATATGTTGTTTAAGGTGTCTTGAGCTTGCTCGAAAGGTTTTAAATATCTTTTTATTGATATCTCTCTTTTCTTCTACCCATACTTTTTAAGGATAATATTATGAGTAATAAAAACAATCACCCAGATAGCCCTGTTGTTGAAGCTACTGTTGTTAAAGCTACTGATGCTAAAAGCACAGATACTGCTGCTGATAAAGCCGCGACTGATACGAAAAAAGCTGACACTAAGGCTACAGACTCAAAAGTAGCGAGCCCTAAAAAAGAAACTCCAGCTAACACTAGCAAAAGTACGCCTGCTAAAGGCGATACTGTTGCTAAAGATGGTGCTGCTAAAGAAAGCAACGAGAAAGCTAATAACGACAAAGACAGCACTGATAAAAAAGATGCTGATAAAAAGGTCGAAGCGACAACTGCCAAGAAAACAACCACGGCTGCTAAAAAAGCCAGTACAACCAAGCTTAGCTCAGGTCAGCATCGTGTGGCTATCTTAGGTGGTAACCGTATCCCATTTGCACGCTCAAACGGTAGCTACGCTGATGTTAGCAATACTGACATGCTAACGGCTGCATTAGATGGTCTGATTGAACGTTATAATCTACAAGATGAAAAAATTGGTGAAGTGGTTGCTGGTGCAGTCATGAAATTAAGCCGCGACATCAACTTAACTCGTGAAGCGGCCCTAAACACGGCGCTTAACCCACATACCCCAACTTATGATATCTCACAAGCTTGTGGTACTGGCTTGCAAGCAACATTTGCCTCCGCCAATAAAATCGCCCTTGGTATCATCGATTCAGCCATTACTGGCGGTGTTGATACAACCTCTGATGCTCCTATCGCGGTCGGTGATGGCTTACGTAAAGTCTTGATTAAATTGGGCGCCGCTAAAGACAACAAACAACGTCTAAAAGCACTAATGGGTCTAAATCCAAAAGATTTAATCGACTCACCACAAAATGGCGAGCCACGTACTGGTCTATCAATGGGCGATCATCAAGCGATCACCACGCTTGAATGGAACATCAGCCGTGAAGCGCAAGATGAGCTTGCTTTTAATAGCCATCAAAACCTAGCACGTGCTTATGACGAAGGTTTCTTTGATGATTTAATCACCCCATATAAAGGTCTGACTCGCGATAACAACTTGCGTCCAGACACCACTTTGGAAAAACTGGCCAAGCTAAAGCCTGTCTTTGGCAAAAAGAATGCCAAACCAACCATGACTGCTGCTAACTCTACCCCACTGACTGATGGCGCGTCTTGCATCCTATTGGGTACTGACGAGTGGGCTGCAGCACATGGCCTAAAACCATTGGCTTATATCGTCCATCAAGAAACAGCCGCTGTTGACTTCATCGGTAAATCTGGTGATACAGAAGGTCTACTGATGGCGCCTGCTTATGCCGTACCGCGTATGCTTGAGCGTGCTGGTCTAACTTTACAAGACTTCGATTTTTATGAAATTCATGAAGCGTTTGCCTCACAAGTGTTATCAACCCTTGCTGCATGGGAAGACGAGAAGTTCTGTGAAGAACGCCTAGGATTAGATGCGCCACTAGGCTCGATTGATCGTAGCAAACTAAACGTGAATGGTTCTTCACTTGCTGCAGGACATCCATTTGCTGCTACTGGCGGTCGTATCCTAGCAACTGCTGCCAAATTACTGGATCAAAAAGGTTCAGGTCGTGCGCTTATCTCTATCTGCGCAGCGGGCGGTCAAGGTGTTACTTGTATTCTAGAGAAGTAAGACTCGCTGTTACTTAGCTAAGCTATTGTTTAGCTAAATAGTAGCTCGTTATAAAAGCACCCTTTAATCCATAGATTAGAGGGTGCTTTTTTGTCTTAATGAAAATATTTTTTAAACGATAAGGCTAATAGCGCTAATAACGTCGTATCTAACAACCTAATATCCAACAAAATAGTGATGAAATAGTTAGATAATTAGACAGCTAAACAGTTAGACGGTGAAAAATAGCCAATACATAGCTTCATGATTAGATATGCTAAAGTAAAGGTCATACCTATAATAACCATAAAAATATTTATCAGGAGCTTACTATGAACAATCCCTTCTCAGCAAGTGACCCCAAATCCTTAACAGCGCAAGGATCTAGTGAAATGACCTTACCTGAGCAAGTGACGTTCATCGAGCGGATGGATAAAGATCTCTTAAACGACGAACTACGACGCAAGATGCATCAAGACTTAATTGATAGTTATGATGAAGAACTTGAAAACGAGATAGATGATTATGTGCGCGACTTTCGTTTTGATGGTCGCGAGATGAGTGAGCAAGAGCGCCTAGATCGACGCACTTATTTTCAAGAGCTGGTACGCTTGCAACGTGAGCTTATAAAACTGCAAGATTGGGTGGTTGATCGCGGTGAGCGCATTGTTGTGATATTTGAAGGACGTGATTCTGCGGGTAAAGGTGGCGCAATCAAACGTATTACCCAGCGATTGAATCCTCGTGTTTGTCGCGTCGCAGCTCTACCCGCACCCACTGAACGTGAGCAATCACAATGGTATTTTCAGCGTTATGTGGCGCACTTACCTGCTGCTGGTGAGATTGTTTTATTTGATCGCAGCTGGTATAACCGGGTAGGCGTCGAGCGTGTCATGGGGTTTTGTACAGATACGCAGTACGAAGAATTTTTCCAATCGGTACCGGAGTTTGAGCGTATGCTGGTACGTTCGGGCATTCGCTTGGTGAAATATTGGTTTTCAATTACTGATGATGAGCAGCATTCTCGCTTTATGAGCCGGATTCACGATCCATTGAAGCAGTGGAAGCTGTCGGCGATGGACTTACAATCACGGCGGCGCTGGGAGGATTATACCAAAGCAAAAGAGACCATGTTTGAGCGTACTCACATTCCTGAAGCGCCTTGGTGGGTGGTCGAGGGCAATAATAAGAAACGCGCAAGGCTCAACTGTATTGCGCATTTACTCGAGCAGATTCCTTATAAAGAAGTGCCGCGCGATGAAGTAGAGCTGCCTGAACGAAAGCGCGACGATGAGTATTACCGCGAGCCTATCCCCGATGATATGTATGTGCCGCCGCGTTATTAGCACTCACATTTTCCCATTGTCTAAAACTATACTGCTAATAAAAAACAGCCTTATAAAAGTATAAGGCTGTTTTTATGACATCATTTTTAATGGAGCCGTCTCTTTAATATCCATCTTAATCACAGCACCTAGGATTACTGATAGGCATCAATACTACATAGTATAAGTAGATTGTAAGCTGTCAATCTTACCCGCCAATAAACGTTCGACTTCGTTTTTGATTCTTAGTCCAGACATATCAGTGCCAATTTGTACCGCAAAACCCGCTGGTCGACCACTTTGAGCCTTGGAGTTAATCCAAACCACCTTGCCATTCATGGGTAAACGCTCGCTAGAATTGGGCAAAGTCACGGCAATAAACACCTCATCGCCCAGTTTTTGCGCTCGGTCGGAGGGTACAAACAATGCGCCGTTAGTAACAAAGGATAGATAGCTTGCATATAACATATCCATATTTTCAATATGACAGGTTAAAATCCCACCACGTCCTGGCATTGCCATAGTCAGCTTCCTTTATCAATGAAGTTTTCTGTATTTTTCAATACATTGTTAATGGTATTTAAGCGCAAACCATAAATATTAAATATGAATTTGATGCCACTAATCGTATTTTTTGGTTTGCTATCTATTATAAATTAGCCAATTCTTGCATCAGCTTATCATAGGCAAATTTTTCTTGCACATTTTGTTGTAGTGCTATTTTCGTCTCTAGTAAGCTATGTGCAAAAGCCTCTAGCCCAGTATCGACAGGTTTATAATCACTTAAAGTCGTTAAAAAATTAATGTCTTTTTGCAGCGCATCAAACCCTAAACAAACACGGCGGATATCAAGCAACATTAGCTCAGACAGCTGGATAAACTCTGTAATACCGAGCTGGGTTTGCCAATAATCGCTTGCTGCTACGCTACTACGTTTCCCGCTACGCAATGCCTGCCATGTTGTCAGCCAGAGCGCACGCTTGCTATACCACGGCGCATGAGCAAGTGCTATCGCCGCTAAAGGCGCACCATTCGCTAATTGTATGAGCTGCTCAATCGCATCCGTACCAATCGCTTCACGATTAATAGTACTACCCAACGCTTGAGTAACATAATCCATTGAAATAGCAGGGTCAATCGTTTGTAATGCCAGCTGCTGCACACGACTTTTGATCGTCGGTAGCAACTGCGCAGGTGCATCACTAATCAACAATAAATGGACTTGTGCTTGTGGCTCTTCCAAGGTTTTAAGTAGCGCATTAGCAGCAGCAATCGTCATTTTTTCAGCATGATCGAGCACACAAATCCGCATACCTTGCCCACCTTGATAAATAAAAGGCTGTAAGGCACGGATATCATCCACCTTTATCTTTAGTGCTGCATTACTAGCTGCTTTGGCAGACTTTTTGTCTTTGCCAGTACTATTGGACCCTTCTTCATTATGAGCATTATCGGCACTGACTGGCATACTGACAATTGGCAATACTTGTAAACTTGGATGGGTACCCGACCTAAGCCACTGACAGCTCTCACAATCTCCGCAAGCGCCGAGTGGATTGACATCACGCTTGCGGCATAATAGCCATGCTACCAAACGCCATACAAAAGCGCGCTTACCCATTCCTTGCATACCAGCAGCCAAGAGCGCATGCGGCAAAGATTGCTGCGGCATTGATACTCGCTTCGTCAGCTGTGACCATAGCTCTTTTTGCCACGGTAATAACGGTGCAAAATAAATATTATCTGTCACAGGTATCATGGACATCATAGGCACTGTACTTGTCGTTTCTGTCATGTCACTCATAGCTATCGCTCAATACTTTTGAATAAGGAATAATAATTTAGCACTTAACCAAAAATTATATTATTTTACTTAGGCTATTTAATATCAACCGTTTTGAAAAGCTGACAAACTCATGGCATTTAAGCGGTCTAAATCTTCTTGCGTATCAACGCCTGCTGGAAGCGGACACGCTGCTGTTGCGATAGCAATATGCCCGCCATTTTCTAACACACGTAGCTGCTCTAAGCTTTCTAGTATCTCGAGGGGCGTTTGTGGCCAGTGGACAAACTGCTGTAATAGACTAACGCGATAAGCATATAGCCCTAAGTGACGAAAGGCATTTTTTGGTGGTTGTTTATTATTCTCATTTGCTAATACGGCATCACGCTCACAAGGAATCGCTGCTCGACTAAAATAAAGCGCCCGCTGCTGCTGGTTAGAAATCTGACTGACTACTTTGACGACCGATGGACGTATAAAAGTATCATAGTCTTCGATCGGTTCACACAAAGTCGCCATCACACTATCAGCATCTTGCACCAATAATGCTTTGACTTGCTCTAACAATAACGGCGGCACTAGTGGCTCATCACCTTGCATATTGACCACAATATCATGCGCAGCCCAGCCTTTAATGCTAGCAACTTCAGCCAAACGGTCGGTGCCTGAAGCATGCTCGCTACTGGTCATCACGACATCAAAGCCTGCATCTATACAAATTTTGGCAATTGTCTCATCGTCAGTAGCAATACACATATCATCAGCAAAATCAGCCAATTGTGCTTTTTCAGCTACCCAAAGTATCATAGGCTTGCCATGAATATTTAATAATGGCTTGTCAGGTAATCGCGTGCTCTTAAGACGTGCGGGAATGACAATATGAGTTTTGACTGGCGTAACTGCTGGCGACATGGTCTATTCCTAAAAAATTATCCAAAGTTTTCAATTATAAGCTTTAGACGTTTGCTCTCTCAAATTTTTCATTATTCATAGCGATCTTCACAGTTCGTAATTGCTGCTGTAATTGTTCATAGCAACTATCGGATAATACTGCTGTCACTGGTAATACCCATAATCTGCTGACCAGCTCTTTATATTCATCACTAAGCGTTTGATTAATAGTAGCTTGCACTAGTAACGCTCTTATTTTAACCGCATCTTTACTCGTCACAATGATAGGATGCTCGGTATACTGCGACAATTCAGTTAGACTAAAATCATAATGGTCAGGATAAGGATGCTGGATGACCTCAAAATCAAGCGAGTCTAAGGTGTCAAAAAAACGCTGTGGATAACCAATACCACTCACCGCGTGTACTAGATTGCCTCTCTCAGGTGCCACAATATTTACTATAGCTAAACCATCGACTTGATCATTACATGACCATAAGAGCTCTAAATCATCCGGCTGTAGATGCATCGTTAAACGCTCAGTCAGAGAGGCATTACTGTCAGATTTATCATTATGAATTGATGAGGCGTCTGTCTTTTGATGATAGACGACTTGCGCCCCTTGTAACCGCGACATGGGCTCGCGTAAATATCCTGTTGGTAGCAGCTGCTTATTGCCAAATCCGCGTGCCGCATCTACCACAATCCATTCAATATCACGTTGCAGCGCATAATGTTGTAAGCCATCGTCGGCAATAATTAATTGCAAGTCAGGATATGACTCCAACAAAGTAGTAACCGCTCGCTGACGACTCGGACATACCGCCATTGCAGCCCCTGTCATATTGACAATCAAGCATGGCTCATCGCCCACCACACTGGGTAAACTATCCGACCTGACCAAGGCTGGCATCTGACTACTATCGCCACCATAACCACGACTGATGATGCCTATTTTTATGCCTTGCTGCTGCAAATGACGCACTAAAGTAATGATCAATGGCGTCTTGCCACTACCGCCAACTGTAATATTACCGATAACCATTACCGGAATAGGCGCGCGGTAACTTGCAAACAGTCCTATTTTATAAGCTTGACGGCGTAACAGTATAAGCAGAGTATATAGCCAACTAATAGGCAACAAAAACCAAAGCCAAATGGCTTGACGTTGCCATGCACGCGTCATTGTCGTTTCAATACTCATTATAATTTGCGACTTATCCTATTCATCTAGTACTATTTATTTTATTCGGCAAAACACTATCAATTAAAATTGGCTAATAACCGCTATTCAAAATCGCGAGCATACATTTGCGCATAATGACCGTGTAATTGCATCAGCTCAGCATGCGTACCTAGCTCGACGATCCGCCCGCCATCTAGCACAGCGATACGATCAGCAGACTCAATCGTGGTTAAACGGTGAGCGATGACCAGCGTCGTGCGATCTTTCATAATATTATCAAGCGCTTTTTGAATATAATATTCCGATTCATTATCCAAAGCACTAGTGGCTTCATCTAATATCAAAATCGGCGCGTCTTTCAATAATGCTCGTGCAATAGATATACGCTGACGCTGACCGCCTGACAATTGTAAACCTTCAGCGCCCACTTCACTCTGATAGCCATTCGGCATTTTCATAATAAAATCATGAGCAAACGCTTCCTTCGCTGCTTTCTCCACTTCAGCCTGAGTCTTATTGGCTAAGCTGCCATAAGCAATATTATTAAAAACCGTGGTATTAAAGAGCACCACTTGCTGATTGACCATAGAAATCTGGGCGCGCAAACTCTCAAGCTTAATGTCTTCAATCGGCATGCCATCAAGTGTAATCTGCCCTGAAGAAGTCGATAAGGTGCGCGTTAGCAAATTTACTAAGGACGATTTACCAGCGCCACTACGTCCAACTAGTGCCACTGTCTCGCCTGCACGCACGTCTAAAGTAAAGTCACGCAGTGCCACAGTTGAATCTGGATAAACCAAACCAACGTGCTCCAGTTGAATACTGCCCGTTAATGAAGGTTCCAGTATACCAGTGTCTTTTTCTTCAGGCTCATCCAGCAATTCAAATATAGATTCACCGGCTGCAAGACCTCTCTGTAGTTTCTGATTAACATCGGTCAGTGAGCGTACCGGCTTACTTAACAGCCCTGCTGCAGCGATATAGGAGATGAACTCACCTGCCGAGATATTTTCGATGACCGATGGACGTAGTGCCAGCCACACTACGACCGCCATCGCCGTTGCCATCAGTAACTGTACCGCTGGAGTATTAATACTATTGGTGACAACTATTTTCATACCTTGGCGCAGATTCTTCTTTGATACATCATCAAAGCGCTGCGACTCGTAGGCTTGGCCACCATAGTTCTTCACCACTTGATAGCCACCAACGACCTCGTTGGTTATATGACTAACCGCACCCATGGTTTCTTGAACACCTTTGGAGAGTTTCATATAACGCTTGGAAGCAAAATTAACCAACCATAAGATTGGCGGTAGTACCAAAAACAAAATCAAGGTTAAACGCCAATTGGTATAGAGCAAAAACCCTAACAAAGCTATCACGGTCAAGCCATCACGCACTAGCGTCTTCATTGAATCAGTACTAGCTGCTGTCACCTGTTCTACGTCAAAAATAAGCTTAGATGAAATTGTGCCAGAAGAATTGGCTAAGTAAAACGAGCTCGGCAAACGTAGTAATTTATTAAATACCTCTACCCTTATTTTATAGACAAGATTGCGCGATACCAAAGCGGAGTAATAATTACCCAAAAAGCTACCCAATCCACGCACAAAGAACAACATAATTATCAATGCAGGAAACCAAGCTTGTTTGCTTCGATCATTTTGATTAATAGCATCGGTGATATATTGTAATAACTTAGCAATCCAAATCTCTGTTGCCGCATTAATAGCAAACCCTACTATAACTAATATCAGCGCCCACCAATACGGCTTAAGATAACTCAATAGACGCAATAATGTCTTAAGCTTAGGTATTGGCGTTGCCTGTAAAATATCGGAGGTTTTGGTTATGTCAGGTTGGCTCATAAAAGCCTCAATTTAGGTATAATAACTAGAATGAATCGCACTAATCAAGCAGTGCTAACGATAGAGATAGAGCGTCATAAAACAATCGGAGCGCTTAATAGCGCTATTTAATAACACTATTTAATTCCATTATAAAAAACCATCCACAATTATTGTGGTAACGGTTGACCAAGCGGGACAACGGTACTGATGTTTATATTTAAAAAGCCTAATTTACCAGCGACGTCCATGACTCGTATCACTGATTGATGAGTGGCATTAGCATCAGCGGCAATGACAAATAGCATATCACGATTACTACCTGTCTCTTGCTGTAGCATGCTGATTAACTCAGCTTCGTTACTACTGGCAAGAGTGATACCATTGACCAGATAACTACCGTCTTCTTGCACAGCCACCTCAATACTATTTTTGTCTTCTGTCAGCGCGACACCCTCAGCTTCAGGAAGAATAATATTTAAGCGGCTAAAATGGTTAAACGAAGTTGCTAGCAGTAAAAATACGATCAAAAATAATAAGCAATCAATCATTGGGGTTAGATTAATTTCAAGCGGCTCAACAGTTGGTTTTCTAAAGCGCATATTACTCTCTTCAATGTACTTAATACTAATGGGCTTAATGTAGGATTATCATAACTACTATATTACTATTATTACAAACTAGCGGTTGCCACTTTATCTAAACCCAAGCCGTCAATTGAACGCTCGGCTTCTGCCTGATCATCTGCCATTATATGTTGCGCAGGCGTATTAGGCTTATGAGTATGCTCTAACAATTGATAATCATATAGCTCTTGAATCATGAGCCCTGCTTGGGTCTCAAACTGAGCATTGATATCAATAATACGGCGCTGGAAGTAACGATAGGCCACCAGTGCTGGAATAGCGACAATCATACCAGCAGCGGTAGTGATCAGCGCCTGTGACACGCCAGCAGCAAGCATCGTAGGGTCTTGCATCGCACCATCAGTAATGGCTAAAAAAGATGATATGATACCTAATACTGTGCCCAATAAGCCAAGCAATGGCGCAATCGCGCCTATGGTGCCAAGCATATTGATGTTTTTTTCTAATTGATGAACTTGTACACTGGCACGGTTTTGCATATGCATCGTCATCGACTCTAAGCCATACTGGCGATAGAGCAAACCCGTCGCTAGAATATCGCCAAGAGGGCTTTTTTCTTTGACACTTATTAACTGCGTACGGCCGATATCACCATTTTCACGTAGGCGAGTTATTAACTGCTCGCGCAATCTATTAGGTACAATTTTATTAAACTGTAAAGTATGGCTACGCTCGATAATAATCACTAACGCCAAAATTGAGCACAACACGATAGGCGTCATCAGCCAACCACCCGCCTTTACCAACTCCCACATACGAACTCTCTTCTATATTTTTATAAAAATAGTTGTCATCAAGATAACTTGACAAGATAATTTGAACAGTAATTCCAAACGCATTCAATACCTTAAGCTTGTGCTTCTATATGCTTAATTAAGGCGGCTAACTGATCTTGGCTATGGAAAAATATCTCGACGCTACCCTGCCCATCCTTTTTATGCTTAAGCTTAACTTCCGCCCCTAGCATGTCTGTTAGCCTCTGGGTTAAACGTTCAGCATCGCGAGATTGTGCTTGTTCAGTGCGATTGGCTTTGGGCGCTGGCTGCAAGATAGATTTAACAAGCTTTTCAGCTTCACGTACAGTCATGCCACCATCAATTATTTTTTGGGCGATAATAGGCTGCTGCTCAGAGGATAAGGCCAAAAGTGTGCGCGCATGACCCATATCTAGGGCGCTATTCGCTAAATGGTCTTTCACCGTATCGTGTAATTGATTCAGACGCAGTAAATTCGATACCGTGGTACGTGCCTTGCCGACTACTTCAGCAATCATGGCATGACTCATACCAAACTCAGTATGAAAACGCTGTAACGCTGCAGCTTGCTCAATCACTGACAAATCTTCGCGCTGAATATTTTCAATCAAGGCGAGCGCAATCGCCAGCTCATCTGATAGGGCGCGCTCAATCGCTGGAATAACTGACTTGCCTGCCATTTTTGCGGCACGCCAGCGACGTTCACCTGCGATGATTTCATGAGTCACAAACGCTTCACTTTTGTCCTCATTCGCCAGCAATGGTCGGATAACGATAGGCTGCATGACGCCGTGCTGCTCAATAGAAGATGCCAACTCTGCAAGCGCAGTCTCACTCATGTCACGCCGTGGTTGATACTTACCCGCTTGCAATCGTGTCACATCAATTTGCACCAAACTGATTTGATCTTCAGATGCACTATTTTCTGTGCCATTCACTCGATTAATAGTAGCATTGCTTTTAGTCATCGTGCGCGGCGAACGCGCTTTACGATTAACAGTATCTTTTGACTCCGAAGTAATTGACTCGGAAGCAAGCGACTTTACACTGGCTTTTGCCTGAACCGTTTTAGCAGACATTGTTGTATCTAATGTTTCAGTTGGCAAAGTCGCATCAAGCGCAGCCATATCATCTTGCAAGGCAGAGGCGGTAATTTTCTTTTCTTTTTTGATTGACCCCAATAAGGCATCCAAACCTCGATTGGCAGCCAACCCTCTTTTCTTCGCCATGATTACCTATCCTCTAACGCTAAAATAAAAGCCAAATAATTGTTAATGCGGCTTACTAATAAATAATATATTAAGTACTTTTCAGTACTTTGTTGTTTGGCTGATCGTTTGCTGTTATGACTAATACACTGTGTTCATAAATAGCCATTTTCTCTTCTATCAATATAACTAGTTGCTTTGTTTCATGACTTCAGCGGCTAACTTTTGGTAGGCGCGCGAGCCTTTTGACCATCTCTCATACGCAATAACAGGCAAACCATGCGCAGGTGCTTCTGCTAAACGGATGTTTCTTGGAATATGAGTCTTATACATAATATCGCCAAAGTGAGCTTCAAGTTCGGCAGACACATCGCGAGCCAAGGTATTACGGGCATCAAACAATGTTCTCACTACGCCGCGAATATATAGCTTCGGATTCAGCTCGGTTAAGCGCTCTATCGTCTGTGATAAGTCAGCCAAACCCTCTAAGGCATAATACTCACACTGCATCGGAATAATAACGCTATCAGTCGCAACCAAAGCATTAATCGTCAGTAAATTCAAGCTGGGCGCACAGTCTATAATCACATAATCATAAGCAGGCTTTTGAGCCGCTATTTGATCATTGACCAAATCCGCCATCGCTGTTTTAAATAGCTCATGACTGTTGGTTTTACTCATCAAAGTAATATCCATGCCAGCCAAATCACGATTGGCGCCGATAACGTCAAATCCTGCTGGACTGCTGACAATAGCATCAGATAGCGATACGCCATCAAGCAACACATCTGCTATGGTCAACTCTAGCTCATTTTTGTCTACGCCAGTGCCACTAGTCGCGTTGCCCTGTGGGTCTAAGTCAATCAGCAGTACGTGTTTGCGCTTGGCAGCCAAACTGGCGGTCAAATTTACCGCCGTCGTAGTTTTACCTACGCCGCCTTTTTGATTCGCAATTGCTATGATTTCCATACACTCGCTCAATTTAATTAAGATCTATTACTGGTTTTTATTTAAGCTGTTTTTTTATAACTTATTTTATGCCGAATCTCGTTAAAGCTTATTTAACTCAAATGCCCTACTATTCAAATACTAAATTAGTGATAACAAGGTTTAAGCTTTATTGTCTAAATAATATAGTAAATGATATTTCATAATAAAATATTTGTTGTGTCATGATTGTTTGTGTGCTCATAGCTTAGACATTTTTATAAGACAATTCAATTAAATGACGACTATCATGTAAACGTGGCACATTAAGTTTAATGGTCTTAATCTCCCAGTTATCGCCCAGTGCTTGTAGCTCCTCATCGCTCGGAGCCTTACCTTTCATCGCACATAAGTAACCACCATCGGCTAGTCTTGGCTGTGCCGCGTCAACAAAATCTATCAAACTGGCAAACGCTCTAGATGTGACCACATCATAGCTGGCTTCATGCGCTTCAATACGCGAGGCGATAGGCTGCATGTTACTCAAACCAAGCTCGCTGCTGATTTGCTTAATAAAACGAATCTTTTTCTGATTACTATCAAGCGCAGTACATGAGCGCTCAGGTTGGCAAATCGCAATAATAACCGCCGGTAAGCCTGCGCCCGTGCCGATATCAAGCAGCGGCCCTGATGGTAAATGCGTTATAATAGCCAAGCAGTCGATGACATGTTTGATTAGCGCCTCTACTGGGTCAGTAATGGCGGTCAGATTATACGCTTTATTCCATAATAAAAGCTGGTCTAAATACAATAATAACGTGCGCTGCTGCGTCTCACTCAATGCTAGACCCAGCTCATCGATCGCTTGTGCCAAGATATGTGCTAGTGTCGGTAATTGCGCGCCAAGCTTTACAAAGCCTGTCGGATCAATATGGATATTACCCGTGCTAGCAGATGATGAAGATATTTTAGTAGAGTCTGACATACAAGGAATTATCCAGTTTTGATACGTGAACCGTCTATTTTATCATGCAGGCTGCCCATTGAATAGTTGCAGATTGCGCCGATGTACGCCATCTTATACTATCTACGCCTACATTGAGTCGTTATTCTTCCTTGATAGTCTTAAAATTATCATATCGAAGTTAAGGTAAGCGCACTCTTATTAGCTAAAACATGCATCTCTGTATGATACAAAATTGCGCCTAATGACTTCTCTAAAACGTGGCTATATCTTGTAAGATGTCCTATCCATTATAAAAAATTGACCATCAAGAACCAAATGTAAAAATCAAGCATTAAAAATAAATAACCATTCAACCTTATTAAACGACTGACCATACGCTTATGACCGAACAGCCAAACACCCTTATGAATCAAGACCAAAAAGATGCCAGCCATATGATAACGCCTGCCAGTACCTTAAATAATAAGCAGACACATAATAAGCAAACAGATAGTGAACCAGCAGCGCCTATCACGCCTCATCCTATATTCACAGAAGTTAATCAGCGTTGCCTTATTGCTGCCGAACAGCTTAAACGCTATAGTGAGCCCAGTCTGCTACCCACAGATACACGCACCGCACCAGATTTAGATATCGGTTTTGGGCAGCAGCGGGCGCTTAAGGCGTTGTACACTGCGCTCGACATCCACGCTAGTGGCTATCATGTGTTTGCCGCTGGTGAAAATGGCTTAGGTAAAAGGACAGTGATTAGTCGCTTGCTAAGTCGTATCGCTGCCGACGCACCGACGCCTGATGATTGGGTCTACGTGCATAATTTTACCGATCCCCGGACGCCTCTAGCTTTGCACTTACCTGCCGGTCAGGCAGCGCTATTGCAACAACAGGTCAACAACTTATGGCAGCAAGCTAAAAAGCGCCTGAGCCAACGCTTTCGCAGTGATCAATATCAAAGCAAAATCGAAGCCATCAAAAATGACACGCATCAAAAAGAAAGCCATGCCTACGATGCGCTAAATGCTGAGGGCAAACAGTACGACTTAGCGTTGACATTCCGCTCATTTGATAATAAAGCGGTGTTTGTACACCCCAGTCAACTGCCTGCAGAAGAGAACCCTCCTCTTGCTAATAATACAAAAATGGCGAGCAGCAATAAAAGCCAAACAGCGACAGATAAAACCAAAAATACAAAACACCATGCTGATATTCATATCGATGATAATACTCATACTAACGATGCTAATAATGCCGACAGCAATAATAAGTATGATGATAGTGAATACGGCGGTCGCGAATATGAAGCTGAGCTGAGTAATTTTGCTCAAAAGAATCATATGCAAAAGCGGTTGAGTCAGCTGACGATTGCGTTAGAACAATTAGAAGATGAAGCCAATGATGCGATTGAAGCCTTACATCGCAATATTGCACGGCGGGCGCTACAACCTTTGTTTGCCCCTGTGTATGAGCTATTTACGACTCATCCGCTGGTCATCGAGTATCTAAAAGCAGTATTTGCCGATATGGTTACGCATGTCGAGCGTATCGTCAATGGCGATGATGAGGAATTTGTGACGGCGCTGCTGGCCACGACACCTAGTCGATATGCAGTCAATGTCATTGTCAGCCATGAGCCAGATAGTGGTGCACCCGTTATCTTTGAAGATTTGCCGACTCACTTAAACTTACTGGGTCATGTGGAGCAGATTACTCAGTTAGGTACGGTTACCACTGACGTCAGTATGATTCGAGCGGGTGCCTTACACCGCGCCAATGGTGGTTATCTGCTCTTAGAAGCCAGTCATTTGCTTGAGCACCCTTATGCTTGGCAAGGTCTCAAGCGTGCTTTACAGTCACGTAAAATCAAACTCTCTAGCCTTGAGCAAATGCTAACCCTAACAGGCAGCTTATCATTATCACCTGCGCCTATCGACCTTGATATCAAGGTAATTTTGCTAGGTGAAGCAGATCTATATTACCAATTACTTGAGCTTGAGCCTGAATTTGATGCGGTATTCAAAGTGCGCGCTGACTTTCATGATGATGTGGTTCGCACCCATGAGCACGAATTGGCGCTGGTAGGAAAGATGGCTGATATTATCGATTATGCCAAGCTTTATCCTTTTGATAGGAGCGCGCAAGCTGCCCTGCTTGAATACCTGAGCTTACAAGCGGAAGACCAAGACCGCTTGAGTCTACACAGTGATTTACTCATTAAACTCTTGCATGAATCCAACCGTCAGGCGCGTTTAAGTGGTCAAAATATCGTGAGTGCAAATCACGTCACGCAAGCCATCGAAGATATGGATGAGCGCTCAGGATACTTGCGCGACCTATATTGGGATGAGCTGAAAAATGGTCAACAGCTCATCCAAACTCAAGGAAGTGCTGTCGGACAAGTTAACGCCCTCACTGTAGTAAGTTATGCGGATAGTGAATTCGGCATGCCAGCACGTCTGACTGCGGTCATTCAGCCAAATATCGGTACTGGTGAAATCCTCGATATCGAGCGCGATGTTGATTTGGGCGGTAGCTTACACGCCAAGGGTATGCTGATTATGACCAGCTATTTACGCGCGCTATTCAGTCAGCATCATGCGCTAAATTTTAGCGCCTCACTCGCTTTTGAGCAAAGCTACGCTCATATTGATGGTGATAGTGCGACGGTCAGTGAAGGCTGTGCGCTTTTATCGGCCTTAGCAAATGTACCGATCAATCAATCCTTTGCGATTACGGGTTCTATGAACCAGCTGGGTGAGGTGCAAGCAGTCGGTGGTATTAACGCCAAAATTGCAGGCTTCTTTGATGCTTGCCGCGAGCAAGAACTGACCGGACAGCAAGGTGTGGTCATCCCGATGGCAAATGTCAAACAGCTCATGCTGCGTGACGACATCATTACAGCCGTCAAAGCTGGCAGCTTCCATATATATGGCGTGCATACACTCAATGAAGCGCTAACCTTGATGACTGGCTTGCCTATCGATACCATGAATAAAAAAGGTCGCTATCGTAAGGAAACGCTGTTTGGTAAAGTCTTAAGCCGCTTGATGTTGTGGGATGAAAACCAAGATACTAATGACGACATTGATGATAAAAAATCAAAAAAGAAGGCTAATAAAAAGCGTAAAGCAAAACGTCAAAAAAAAGAAGATAAAAGAAAAGCAGTTAAGAAAGACAAAGACGTAACGACCGACGAACATTCCTAGACGTTACGATGCTTTTCTGCGATGATTATCTGTTAGTGATTCGCTGCTAATGATTTGCTACTAGCCAATTATTAATTAGCTCAAAATCTGACTCATGACTTTATAAGGTTATCTCTGAATGACTGTAGCTCATACTGACGCCGATCGTCTCCAAGCTCAACACTCTGTTGATGAGCAAGCAAATGCGCTTGTGGTTTCGGACAATAAAGCCTCTGAAGATACAGCCGATAATCGTCACGGAGCAGCGACAACTGCGCGGCAGTGGCAAGTCTTATCACAGCTACAGCGCAATCGCTGGGTGGGTACTACTCATGTTTATGAGCAACTTATATTGGCAGGCTTTGATATCAGTTTACGCACGGTACAACGTGATTTAAATGCACTCGCCAAACGCTTTCCTATTGAAAAAAATAACGCTAATCCACAAGGCTGGCGCTGGTGCGATGATGCCCCACTACAAAGCTTACCGCATATGAATCTATCGCAAGCGGTTGCTTTTAATATGGTCGAAGCCAATCTGACCCAACTATTACCACCCGTTATCCTAGATGAATTATTTCCTTGGTTTGACTTAGCACGTCGACAACTCAAAAATAGTAAAGTAACTCACTCATGGATTGATAGAGTGCGTATTGAGCCCGCTACTCAGCCTTTGATTGCGCCGCATATTGATTTAGATAGTAAAGATAATATTTATCACGCCTTATTTTATCAACTACAAATCAAAGCCTGCTATACCCGTAGCAATAAATCACAAGCCAGCGAATATACCTTAAACCCTATCGCTATCATCCAGCGTGGGGTAATTATCTATCTGCTAGCGACGCGCACAGATGACCCAGAATTGATTATTCGCACCTTTGCCTTACATCGATTTGCCAGCGTTGAGATACTTGAAAGTGCAGCGCAAACGCCTGATAATTTTCAACTGGATCACTATTTGGATGCCGGTGGCATGGGTTTTAGCCACCCTCTATTTAGTCAGCTGCCCAATCATGGTAAGCAGGCTACTATTGAGCTGAAATTTACCAAACAAGCGGGCAAAAGCTTAACGGAAAGTAAGCTCAGTGAGGATCAAACTGTCACGATAAATAGTGATAAAACCCTGACCATAAAGGCAACGGTTAATTTAACCTCGCAACTGGTTTGGTGGTTACGTGGCTTCGGTAATGGTTTATTAGATGCCAAACCCGCACTACTTTATCAAGCGGTATTAGACAACCCTTTAAATGATGAATAGTGGCTAATGCTTGTTGGCTAAGCCAATGACGCTACAATTTAGCAGCATTTAAAATATTACAACCAATTAAAAGATTAAGAACTAAAAAGGAATATTATGTCGACCACTAACCCATCACCACTACTTTCAGACAGTTTAAGAGGACTGGGTTTGGATGCGGGGACTTTGTTTTTTGCGCTCAATTATGAATTTACCAAAATTGAGCAAAAGGGCGTGTTTAAAAACCTAAAAAAGCGTTTTATAAAAGATAAGAGCGCCATTGATATCGATATAGCCTGCGTATTGTATGATGATAACTGTACTATCAGCGACATCGTATGGTTTAAGCAACTGCGTGATAAAGCCGAATCGGTTTGCCATCAAGGCGACAGTCTTAATGGTAAAGATCGCGGCGATCAAGCGATGTATCTTGCGCCGCTTGATCAAGAGCAAATCAGGCTTTACTTGGATGAAATACCAGCCCATATCACGCATATTGCCTTAATTGCTAACTCATACCACGGGCAGTCTTTTACCCGAGTCAAAAAAGGTGAGATTCACTTAAGTGATGATGAAGGCAACCGCTCGTTTGAGGTCAACTTAAAACAGCTACCGCGTGATTGCATTACCCTTTGGGTGGCACATTTGCGCCGAGAAGTAGACGACTGGCATCTGACGCTACAAAATCTACCGCTTCCCGCGACAGACTTGCCAACAGCAGCAGCACAAGTAGCGCACGAATTGGCACGCGCTTTACCTATTCCACAAGGAATATAAGCTTAAGAAAAGAATGATTATTCAGTAATCATAAAAAATGGTGAGGCGTTATTAATTAACGCCTCACCATTTTTTGTTTTATGCAATATTAAGTTTTGATTTATTAGAAATATTTAAGTATTAATTTTGCACGCTATCGACTCAGCTTTATTCTAACGGCTCACCGCAGTGCGGACAAAAATTCTTTTGCCGCACTTCTTTTTCACGGCGCTCAAGCTCTCGCTCACGTAATACTTGCAGCACAATCTCCTGTGCTTGCTCCTTATCTAACCCAAGCTCTCGGCGGATTTTCTCAATCATCATCTGATTTTGCACCAAATCAAAATCACTATCGACCAACTGTTCTCGAAAGTCTTGCTCAAGCTCTTCGCGGCGCTGACTGAGCTCATTTGCCAAACCAGTGGCTAAAATACCAGCCGGTAATGCAGCAAGGCCGACACCCAATATGGTAATAACCGCACCTAATATCTTACCCGCATTAGTAATCGGCGTCACATCGCCATAGCCTACTGTCGTGAGTGTCACTACCGCCCACCACATCGCTTTCGGTATCGATTCAAACTCCTCTGGCTGTGCGTGATTTTCTACCAAATAGATGCCGCTAGAGGCGGTCACAATCATAATAACTAAAATAAAAATAACAGCTTGAAATGAGCCTTTTTCTTTACTAATAACCACCAATAAAATACGTAACGAGGCAAAATAACGGGTGAGTTTAAGAATTCGAAACAGACGCAAAATACGTAAGAAACGCAAATCGATACTGACAAAGAAGTTCAAAAAGGCTGGTGCAATCGCAATAATGTCAATCAATGCAGAAGGACTTTTTAACCAGTCCCAACGCTGACGCCAAGTGGTATTGTCCGGTTTGGCGTCAGCAACACTCCATAAACGTAGCAAATATTCGATAGAAAATACCACAATTGAAAAATTTTCAAACCAAGTGAAGTATTCTTGATAAGGGTAATACCAACTATCGACAGATTCAGCGATAACTGCAGTGACATTCGCCATTATCAAAAAAATCAGAAAATAATCGAGGTAGCGACTAAAGAGCGTATCATGCTCATCGTTCTGTAAAGTATTATAAACAAAAAGACGCAAGCGCCGTATAAATTGGAGTAGCATGCCGTCCCTGTTCGGTGTAACACCGGTTTTGTATTAATAAAAAATGTAGTATTGAGAAAAGCCGTTATGAGAGATACAAAATGGTTTGACAGATACACAGCTAATTAGTTAGACATATTAGGTACTTAGTCATAAAAACATCTTGTTTCGACCACTAATTTACTGACAATTGATTGAAAAACCTATCAAAATTAAAAGCTATTTTCTTATAGTCTTTATTTTAGAACTCTTTTATATAGCAGTTTGACCGCAGTCTATTTTTATATTAAAACCAATATGGCTGTTTTATTCATCAAACGCCATTATTATACAAAATTTAGATAATAAATATGTGTCGCAGCTACCAATATAATAGCAATCGCAATAAAAATGCAGCGTAAAAATCGCTCATCCGCTCTTAATTGATTGCTTAAGTTTTGAGCAGGTAGCAAAAACAAGCCACACTTTGGGCAGCAAGCGTCTATTTGGTTTAACAGCTTAATTGAGCGGGCATTTTCACAGCGAAGCGGCGAATTGCTACAGTAGCCGAGCATAATAGGTAACCAATTCCTTTATAAAATAGCGGCGAAAAACGCCACACTAAAATGATGATAATGATTTAATTAATAAACTCTAACTTAACTTATCTTAATGACACTGATTGTAACTTAAAATAGAAATAACACTGTTTTCTATTTAAAACCTTACTCTTAGTAAGGTTTTTGTACTATAATGCAACCGTAATGTTACGAGTTAATCCATAACCCTAACATTGCATATTGGTAACTAATGTCATCCCTCATTAGAAATTTACCAATAATCATCTATTACGTTGAGGAATTAAATAATGAAACTACAATCCCTAGTTTTAGCCGCTGCTACTGCACTTACTATGACCACTGCTTTTGCTGTACCTGCTGGTACTTGGACAGTTGCTGCTGGCGCACACTATGTTGACCCAAAAAGTGATAATGGTGATGTCACTATAAGTGGTACAAGCTATGCTGTAGATGTTGATGGCGATGTACGTCCAACTATCAGTGGCGAATACTTCATCGCTAATAACGTTGGTGTTGAATTACTAGCTGCGATTCCATTTCATCATGACTTCACTTTAACTGATTCTTTAAATAATGAAATCACAGGTAGAACTCAGCATTTACCACCAACTCTTTCACTACAATATCACTTCGATGATTATAACCTGCCTATGAACGTAAAACCGTTTGTTGGTGTTGGTGTAAACTATACTACGTTCTTTAAAGAAAAAGCGAATGTTGCAGGTACTGAATTAAAGCTTGATGACAGCGTTGGTGTTGCTGGTCATATCGGTCTTGATATCCCATTTGCTGCAACTGAGTCGTTCCGTATTGATGCGCGCTATATGGACATTAAGACAGATGCTACGCTAAATATTGGTGGTATTTCACAAGATATCGGTAAAATCGACATTAGCCCTTGGGTTTATGGCGTTGCTTTTGTAAAACAGTTCTAATTTAGCCCATTGCTATGTATTGAAGAACAAAAGTAATAAATAAAAGAAGTCAGCTTAGTAGCTGGCTTTTTTGTGTCTATCATTTACCTATGTTTCGATGAAATAACAGATAATAAAAAGACCATCCGTAGACAGTCTTTTCATTATTCATATTATTTTTAAGTAATACTAAAATTTATAGCAAGATACGACGTGGATCAGCTAATAAGCTAGCAACATAACGAGTAAATACCGCCGCATCAGCACCGTTAATCACACGGTGATCATATGATAACGACAATGGCAACATCAAGCGTGGCTCAAAAGTTTGCTTAGTAGCACTCCATTTTGGTTGCATAGTTGCTTCTGATGCGCCCAAAATACCCACTTGTGGCCAGTTCACCAGTGGCGTAAACGCAGTGCCACCTAAGATGCCTTGACTTGAGATGGTAAAGCTTGCACCTTGCAAGTCTTTGGTGCTCAGCTTTTTATCACGAGCTTTAACTGCCAACTCGCCGATTTCAATGGCGATTTGCTTAATGCCTTTTTCGTGAGCATTTTTAATCACTGGCACGATTAAGCCATCATCTGTCGCTACCGCTATACCCATATTTACGCTTTTGCGTAGGATAACTTGAGTATTATCATCGCTTAAATGACTGTTAAAGCGCGGATGTTGGGTCAACGCATAAGCCGTTGCTTTGACGATAAAGGCTAAAATCGTCAGACCAACACCTTCAGCTTTCATACCACCTTTAAGCTCACTACGCAGATTTTCTGTCTCTGTAATATCAGACAAATCAAACTGCGTCACTTGCGGTAAGTAAGTATTATAATTCAGCTGCGGTATAGACACCTTTTGCAAGCGGGTCAAGTCTTGGGTTTCTGTTTCACCCCAAATCTCAACATTACTCATATCAGGCAAGCTTGGTAGGCTGGCTCTAGATGCACCGGCTCCAGTAGCTTGTTTTGTCGTTAGGCTTTGTTTGACATGAGCAAACAAATCTTCTTTTAAGATACGCGCATTCAGTGCTGAACCTGCCACCTCACTGATATCCAAACCCAACTGACGTGCAAGCTTACGCACAGCAGGACCAGCATATACTTCAGCTGACTTCTCATTAACCTGAGTTTCTGTTAGCTTACTGCTAGCGGCAGTCGCAGCGACATTATTCGTCGCAGCCGCAGATTTAACCGCTGCTTGTTTTGGTTCACCTGTAGTCTGAGTTTGCGGTTCAGACGTAGCAGCTTCTTGCTTACTGGTTGAAGCTTCTTTAACGTCAGGCGTACCAGCTGCATCATTACCAGCTGCAGCGTCATTACTAACAATAATGATAAAGTCTTGGCCATTGGCAACCATATCGCCCACTTGCACCAGTATTTTTTCAACTTTGCCTGCTTGTGGCGCTGGTACTTCAACCGAAGCTTTATCTGACTCAATCAGTAAAATTGACTGATCGGCGCTGACTATATCGCCGACACTGACCATAATTTCAGATACTTGCGCTTCATCAACACCTAAATCTGGTAGCGCATGGGTAGTCGCTGTTGCTGCTTGTGGAGCAGTTTGAGCGGTATTTGACTCAGCTGCTACTTTATCACTCTGCTCTTCTTTCTCCGTCTCTTCTTGCTTAGTATCACTAGACTTATCTTGATTGTCAGCGATAGGTGTCTCTTTACCTTGGCTATCATCTTGACTGTCAGCATCGCTTTCAATCTCAATCAACACCATACCTTCACTGACTTGATCGCCAACTGCAACATTAATTTTAGTTACTTTACCAGCAGCAGAGCTTGGTACTTCGACCGAGGCTTTATCAGATTCAATCAGGATAATATTATCGTCTTTTGTAATGACATCACCAACTTCAACCATAATCTCACTGACTTCGGCACTATCGACACCCAAATCGGGGGCTTTAATTTCCATGTTTTATCTCCTTGTCTTATGGTTATTTTTCTTTGACGTCATCATCATTGAGCAAGGCTGCATCGGCTTGATCTTCAGCGCGACCTTCACTGCTTATCTCTTCATCATCTTCAGCGACAAACTCAGGTACTGGGTTTGGATTGATATGGTCAGGTGTTGGTGCTGGAGCATCTGGGAAGTGATCATAGTGCGGCTGTTGCTGCCATGCAGGTGGTTGATCCGCTTCGATACCGAAGCTTGAAATTGCGTCTTTTACCAAGCGCATTTCAACTTCGCCTTCGTCAGCCAAACGTTTGAGCGTTGCCACAACGATATGCGCCGCATCGACATGGAAGAAGCTACGTAGATTCTCACGGGTATCAGAGCGACCATAACCATCGGTACCAAGCGTGGTATAAGGACGGTTATCAGGTAACCAAGCACGGATTTGTTCTGAATAATTGCGCATGTAGTCTGTTGCTGCAACGACCACACCTTCGTGCGGAGCAAGTTGCTCAGTGATCCACGAAACTTTTTCTTCTTCCATAGGATGCAGACGATTGTAATCATCACAAGCCATACCATCACGAGTCAGCTCGTTAAAGCTGGTCACGCTCCAAACGTTGGAGGTGATGTTAAACTCATCTTGTAATATGCGCGCCGCCTTTTGCACTTCACGTAAGATAACACCAGAACCTAATAGTTGTACTTGAGTTGAGCCATTATCTTCAAGTAAATACATACCGCGCTTAATGCCTTCTTCTGCGCCTTCTGGCATCGCTGGCTGGTCGTAGTTTTCATTCATTAGCGTCAAGTAATAATAAACACGTTCGCCTTCACCATACATACGACGCAGACCATCATGCATCACGACTGCCAGCTCATACCCAAAGCATGGATCATAAGTCACACAGTTAGGCACCACGTTAAATAGAATTTGCGAATGACCATCTTGATGCTGTAAGCCTTCGCCATTTAGCGTGGTACGACCAGCCGTTGCGCCTAGTAAGAAGCCTTGCGCTTGACAATCGCCTGCTGCCCAAGCCAAATCACCAACACGTTGGAAACCGAACATTGAGTAGTAAATATACATCGGAATCATCGGTAATGCGTTCACAGAGTAGCTGGTTGCTAAGGCGATCCACGTACTCATTGCGCCAGCTTCGTTGATGCCTTCTTCCAACATATGACCATCAATAGCTTCTTTATAACCCATCAAAGCTTCGCTATCTTCTGGCGTATATTTTTGCCCAACAGCCGAGTAAATACCCAATTGACGGAACATACCTTCTAAACCAAAGGTGCGTGCTTCGTCAGGTACGATAGGTACCACACGATCTTGAATGTCTTTATTTTTGAGCATAGCAGCTAGTAGACGCACAAACACCATAGTGGTCGACTGCTCTTTTCCGTTGCTGCCTTTTAAGACGCGATCAAAAATCGACAACTCAGGAATATTTAAAGGAATATGCCCACTGCGGCGATTTGGCAGATGACCACCTAACGCTTCACGACGACCTTTAAGATACTTCATCTCTGCTGAATCTTCGGCTGGACGATAAAACGGTAGCGTCTCTAATTGCTCATCGGTAAATGGCAAATCAAAGCGATCGCGGAAATACATCAAGCCTTCTTGATCAAGCTTTTTAACCTGATGCGATTTATTCACCGCTTGGGTTTGGGTAGATAGACCATAACCTTTAACCGTTTTGACCAAAATAACGGTTGGTTGATCTTTGGTCTTCATTGCTTCACTAAATGCCGCATAGACCTTCATTGGATCATGACCACCACGGTTCAAACGTGAGATTTCTTCATCCGTCAAGGCATCTGCCATCTCTTCCAACTCTGGATATTTACCAAAGAATTCTTTACGGGTAAATTCAGGCGTTCTCGCTTCATACAGCTGATACTCACCGTCGACCGCTTCTTCCATACGGTGTTTGAGAACACCCGTATGATCCTTATCGAGTAATGAATCCCAATTCCCGCCCCAAACGACTTTAATCACCCGCCAGCCTGCACCGCGGAATACGGATTCTAACTCTTGAATGATCTTACCGTTACCACGAACCGGACCATCAAGGCGTTGCAAGTTACAGTTAACAACCCATATGAGGTTATCCAACTTCTCACGACCAGCAAGAGAAATTGCACCCAAGCTTTCTGGTTCGTCAGTCTCGCCATCCCCTAAGAATGTCCAAATCTTGCGACCTTCTTTCTCTAACAATCCACGGTTTTCCATATAGCGATGGACGTGGGCATGGTAGATTGACATGATAGGACCTAAGCCCATCGAAACGGTTGGAAACTGCCAATAATCAGGCATTAAGTACGGATGTGGATAGCTTGATAGACCTTTACCACCGACTTCACGGCGGAAGTTTTCTAGCTGCTCTTCAGTCAAGCGACCTTCTAAATAAGAACGCGCATAGATACCAGGTGCTGAGTGACCTTGGTAGTAAATCATATCGCCACCGAAATGATCGCTGGCAGCACGGAAGAAATGGTTAAAACCTGTTTCATAAAGGGTCGCACTTGAGGCGAATGTCGCTAAGTGACCACCCAAATCGTCATCGTTTTTATTAGCGCGCATGACCATTGCCAAGGCATTGTAGCGAATCAAGGCACGAATTTTGCGCTCGATCGTCAAGTCACCTGGATACATCGGTTCATCTTCAACGGCGATGGTATTGATATAAGCCGTATCGAGACGGTTAAATGGTAGGCCTTCTTGCACCCCCATGTTATATAAGGCTTTTAATAAGAACTGCGCACGATCTTTATCAGCATGCTTAATCACAGACTCAAAAGCTTGGAGCCATTCCTGCGTTTCGCTGCTATCAGCATCCTTGTAATAATTCATCTTTTTCAATCCTTGTTATCAGTCAGCCCTGCATGATGGCAGGGTCTTATTAATTAAATAGTGTGTAATGAGCAAACGCTTTACTTGATGACTTCCTTGCTGCATCTAAGCATTCCATTGTCTTATGCGATTTATATACAGCTAAGTTATACAAAATAGTGGCACTGTACATTAGCATACCTGTTGAATAAGCATAATTATAAAATAGAATATACACTTAACTGTGTCTATTCAGTCATTAAATGATTATGGCAGTCTATTATAGGCGCTTATGAGTCAATTGTTTATGGCTGTAGAGAAATGATGATATGACAAGTATTTCTAAAATAAATAGTGATTATTTTTTTGGGGTGTTTAAGAAAATTGTTTGGATATTGCTAATAGAGAATATTGTGTAGCATAGATTTGTATTTGGTCATAATAAAACCGCCATGCATCTGTTTTTCAGGAAAATAACGTCTAACCACAGCAGTGATTCAAGTACTAAAAATACTTGATGAATATTTTTCCCTTCATTAGTAGAGAGCTTAGGATTATTATAAATTGGTATAGCTGTATTTTCCAGATGAAGGTTTTATTTTTTACACATTAAGAACCACTATTGTTTTACTTCTAGTGATATTATGTGATTATTTGTAATAAAATATTTTAAAGCTAAAATTGGATTTTATTAAATCTTTACATGCATAAAAACCAATCGAAGTAATAGCAGTTTGATCAAAATTAAGCTAATAGAGGATATGGTATGAAAAGTTTTAATTTTTTTCGCAGTATTTTATTAGCTAACTTAGCGTCGATGCTAATGCTAAGTAACGCTCATGCCAGTAACACATTAAAGATGGACTTAACCGCAAATCAAGTCATTAAAAATGATGAAGGAATAATCATTTATATACCAGTTCGCACGGCTCCAGTTGGAGCGGTTATCCAGTATAAAGCTATTTATAGCAATATAATTAATAAAGATATTCAAGATTTAGCGGTCGTATTACCTATTCCTGCTAATATGACTTTTACTGGTGAAGCAAATCCAGCAAGCGCTCAAGCGAGTATCGATGGTAAGAATTACGGAGATATACCATTGATGCGTAAAATGGAGGGAAAAATGGTTAAAATTCCATTCTCTGAATACCGTACTTTGCGCTGGAATATAAAACTGTTACCAGCGCAGAAATCAGCCGCTGTCGCTCTAAATACAATTGTTAACTAAGTCTCAAATTACCAGCACTGACCTCTATCAGCTTACTATTCACTATAAGGTGTTTACATTATGCTCCATTCTGCTATTAAAGTAGCCACTTATAAAAACCCTATTTATGCTGCATTGTCAGCTGTGTTGTTATTATCGACTGCCTCGTGCGTATCAACCGCACCTTCTGCAACTCAAATCGGCACCATGAATACAGCTGATTATTGTCAGAGTCAGACTCTAACACCTTCCTATAAAAACCAAACTACGCAGCAGCGTGCTATGAGCTGTATGCTGGCAGAGCTACAACATTATCAACAAACAAACATGACAGCACATCAACAGTATTTTGCCTACAAAGCTCAAGCTTGGCTCAACTATGCCATCCATAAAGACAGCATGAATAGCCGCTCACCTGCCGGACTAGAAGCAGCACAATCTGCAGAAACCATCCTGCAAGCGTTAAAAAATGGTACGGAACAAGACCTTACTCTCATTGAAGACATACCAAAAACATCGGCGCTAATGCGACCTGATTTATGGGCGAATTTAAGCGCCCTCAAAGACAGCGGTGGTATCGTAAGTGCTCCTCGTGAAATAGCATTTAGTGAAGTGGCATTAATCTGGGCAGCGACAGACCAATGCGAGCATAGCTCACGGCAGGCAGGCAGCCATTTCCGCATGGCAGACCGCTGGCTTGAACAGGCACGTGAAGCTTTCGTCAATGCTCATGATTCTAAAACAAATATTGCCTTACAAGATCTTGTCGTACGTTATTACGAGCAATACGCAACTCTAGATTCAAGTGGTGATCGTTGTAATGGTCAAGTGTTACCATCCCTCGACCAGATGTAGATACATCAACCGCTGCAAATTTTTTATAAGCCTAATGAATAAAATTTAGCCATAAAAAAATCCAACATTTAAATGTCGGATTTTTTATGCAATATCTATCTGCAAAATTTAATACACAGATTAACGGTTTTTACGTGGTAGTTTTTCTGGTAAATAGCAGCGTAAATAAGCGATAGATGCTGTATTCGCTTCTTGTAAATACTTATCTGTAATGCGCTCATGACGGCGATAAGATACGGTAAAGATGGCGTTAATAATACTGAAGGTAATCAATAACACATCTTGAATATCTTCGAACTTTGGTACTTCATAACGCTCAGATAAGCGCTTATAGATCAGCTGAACGACTTGATGGTCCATATGCTCGCCAAAACTATCACCTACAAAATCAGGCGTGTTGGTACCATAAATCAATTTAGCTTTGGTCTGATCTTCATCAAAAATCTTCACACAACGATCAATTAGTCCGGTTAAATAGCCTTGCCATCTATCATAGTTATCCGTTTCGACTGTAGTTAACCCTTCTAAGATATCGATTGCATTCAAAAAGCGCAATGCTAAGAATATGGCTTCAATGTTAGGGAAGAAATGGTAAGCAGAGGCTCTTGGAATACCTGCTTCTTCACATACAGCGGCTAAAGTGATATCATTAATAGCTTTAGTTTCACTCAGTTTTTTAGCACCCATCAATAATTTTTGACGGCGTGCACGGCCTTGCTGACTGGTAAATTTAAATTTATTAGGCACCAGCTTTTTTGCCAGCTCCGAATCTACCAGTACATCTTCAATTTTGTCGTCTTTATTTTCACTCATGAGAAATCTCTTAATGTTACGCCCTATCTTTATAAATATAGTCTTCATCGGATAGCATGTGCCCTAAATCGAAGGGCCACCTCTATCAACCAGTAATTTGGGCTAATAGTACCGCCACTACACTCAACGAAGAGGCATGATAAACGCTTGTACACTCTCAAGCAAGGGGCATGAATAGGTTAAAAAACAATTAATCAACTAATTATAAAAAAAGTTAATTGTGCAGCTTTATTTTCGCTCTTATAATACCATGATCGATGACTCTATCTGCATAATCCCACTTCAAATGGTCATTAAAATAGTCAACTCGTTCAACCTGACCAAGCGAAAACTTACTATCAGGTAGAAATTCTTCCGAAACAAATAACTGATCTATTACTTCTGGCATACCTTGATAAATATGGGTATATGCCACATCTTTCATCCAGCCATAACGCGCTTGGATTCGAGCAGCATCAAACAATGCAACGTCGCGCATACTTTTGTCGTAATTGACTTCGCCTGTCTCTGTCATTAATTGGGTAGTAACACTATCAGTGACGTCATTCATATCACCCAACAAAATCAATGGCTCACGAGTATGTCGTAAGCGCTCTATGACAGACATACGAATAGAGGCTGCTTCTGCGGCACGCATACATAAACTACGAAGCTTGGCACGGACTCGGATATTTGGATCGTCCATATCTTCTAAAAGATTGCCTGCTTCATCGCGCAAGAAAAAAGCACGTTTACTTTTTAGATGCGCGGTAATGATCGTTATCGGTTGCCCAAATGCATTGACACGTAATATGAGCGGCGGACGATTAAAGCGCTCATAAGGACCAATATCAGGGATATCAATCACCGCCTTTGGAGCGACTTCTTCAAGCAAACTACTTTCTAATTGCTCAAATCGGCTAATAATACCAACTGCAGGGGTATTTTGTGCCCCTTTACCTTGTGTATAAGGACTTGCTCTATTATTACTTGCCAGCGGAATCACCACGTGTTCAGGCTTAAAACCCAATGACACTGCCAATGCTTCAAGTGCATTGCTGTCCCACACTTCCTGTACTGCAATGATATCAGCATGTGCTTTTGCTAATAAGTCTGTAATACCACGCAGCTTATGTTCGTATTCACGATCACTATAAGCGGGCGCATTTGGATAATAAAGTCGGTTAGGGTTGGCAAAATTGAGCAAGTTAGCAGTGGCTATGTAAAACTGCTTATGATTACTTTCAGTATTATTGCTCATAAATTACCTATTATTATTTTCAAGCTTTATTTTCGCTAGCTATTTTTGATAATCAGCTATATTTTCACTAGGTATATTCATACATAGTAATATACAGCAAAAAAGCCTCCAAAGAAATCTTTGGAAGCTTTAAAATAGCATAAAACTGGATTATTTTGCCCTTGAATAAAGGGAGTATACAATCGAACTAAATCTAGTAATGAGATAGTAAGCTTTAGCATTGTTTACTTACTTAAATTAAATACGCTATTAATTGTACTTAATTAATATCAGGCTATCTATCTCTGCTATTGAGTACTCTATTAATTGAATAGATGGATTATGATAAACGGTTCCATGCATCACGTGACGCTCTACGCGCATCATTCCATTCCATACGTGACTCACCTTTTACTTCATGCCATGAGCGTTCTAGATCAGACTCATGATCTTCAAAGCGTGCATCAGCAGGATAACGGGCGCGATTGGCATAGCCTACCGCATAGGCTGGGTGTAAATCACGGTCAAAATCATGACCTTCTTTATAATAATCAGCATTAGCATACTCTGCACGCCAATAAGCTTCTTCACGGGTTGGGTCAATCGCTTCTGCTGCTGCATGACCTGCACCGCCACCAACGATAGCGCCGATAGCACCACCAATCAAGGTACCTAGTGGACCTGCCATTGTACCAATAGCTGCACCCGCTGCGGCACCGCCTAAACCACCAATACCAGTACCTATTGGATGTGAACCTGGCTCACCTGTAATGATGTCAGCATTCAAATCTTTTTTTGCTTCTTTCGACATATGTTTTACTGCACTGCGGTCGATACCGTCATGATCTTCTATAATATTGTCATCTTCATGTCTAATGACTCTGTTATCTATCGTATGATCACTACCGGTTAATCTACGTTCGTTATCGTCAATGATTCGCTCTCTGTCACCTACTTCAAGATAGTCTTCGTCAACTACACGGTTATTAGGATCTGTAATACGGCCATCGTTATTCATAATATTATCCTTAAATGATTTATTATCTATTAGATTTATTTAGTGCTAAAAGATTAGCGGTCTTTTTTATTTAACTTGCTAAGTTATCTAACTTTTACTTAATTCATCTAAAGTATATGGATTCATAGGTAAGGACAGATAGACAGATTATGTAAACTATGTCCAAATTACGATGGTCTTGCGTTACAGCCTGTATCTTTCTAAGCGTCTTGTAGGTCAGTCTAGCGTTTTAAGTAATTTTTAACTGAGTTATTACATTGGTTAAACGCATTCCAATCACTTACATGACTCTCAATGCTCTATCGACTGCTTGTTGCCATTTATTAAGATGCTGCTCACGGACATCCATGGACATGGTAGGTTCGAAAATTCGATCGACTTGCCATGAGGCTGTCATCGTTGCTTCATCGTATAAACCCGTTTTTAAGCCCGCTAGTAACGCTGCCCCTTTGGCAGTGATTTCTGTATCTTTAGGGCGCAATACAGGCACATCAAGTAAGTCTGCCTGAAACTGCATTAGCAAATCGTTATTGGCAGCACCGCCATCAACTCTTAGCTCAGTGAGTGGATGAGGGCTGTCTTTTTGCATCGCAATAAGCACATCATAAGTCTGATAGGCAACAGCCTCTAGTGCAGCACGGGCAATATGAGCTTTAGTCGTACCGCGACTCATACCGGTGATACTAGCGCTGATATCCGAGCGCCAATAAGGTGCACCAAGTCCTGTAAATGCCGGCAGTAATACAACATCCTCACTGCTATCAACTTGCCGTGCTAAGTCCTCGACCTCACTGCTTTGTTTAATCATCCCCAAATTATCACGCAACCACTGAACGATTGCACCTGCCATAAAAACACTACCTTCTAAAGCGTAAGTGACCTCTCTTTTGGGTGGCTGCAACATACGTCTGCCTGATTGCACAATTTTCTCAAACGATAGATTTTCTGGACGAGTCGGCACAGACTTTCGTTGCCAAGCGATAGTCGTTAATAGTTTATGCTCGCTAAGCTTAGGCTTTTGACCGATATTCATCAGCATAAAGCAACCGGTACCATAAGTATTCTTTGCCATACCAGCATCGAGGCAGCCTTGCCCAAAAAGTGCCGCTTGCTGATCACCCAATACCGCATGAATGGGGATTTGTTTGGCAAACAGACCTTTTTTGGTTTTACCAAAATCACCGTCAGATGGTAAAACTTTAGGTAATATATTCATCGGTATCGCAAAAAGGGCACATAACTCCTCGGACCACGCCAGCTTATGAATGTCATATAACAAGGTGCGAGACGCATTGGTCACGTCAATAACATGCTCACCGCCTGTTAGCTTATATATCAGCCAACTGTCTATGGTGCCGACGGCTATTTCACCCTTATTGGCGCGCACTCTCAATTTAGGATTATTTTCTAGCAACCAAGCGATTTTACTGGCACTAAAATAGGGATCTAAACGTAAGCCTGTGATACGCTGTACTTCGCTTGCCATGTCATCCTGACCAGTCTCACCGCCATGAGTCATAGCAGTCGCGCTTTCAGCGGCAAGCGTTTTACAATAATGTGCGGTGCGTCTGTCTTGCCAAATGATAGCAGGCGCTAAAGGCTTACCCGTTTGCTTATCCCAAATAACAATAGACTCACGCTGATTGGTAATCGCAATACTGCTGACATCAGTGGCAAGTAGTCCCGCCTGATTGATCACATCATGCGCACAACTAATTTGGGTTTGCCAAATTTGTTGCGCATCTTGTTCGACAAAACCTGCTTTTGGGGTTTTTAAAGTCGTTGGCTGTTGTGCCATTTTAATCGGACGTGCATGATCATCGTACAATATCGCTCGACTCGATGTTGTTCCTTGATCTAAAGCCAAAATATATCCTGCCATCACTCACATCCCGTCTTATTTTATTTATTTCTAATAGTCATTATAAATTTATAAAAGCATAAATGCAGTATAGACAATATCATTGATTTTATATCGACTACTTATAAAGCGTGCAAAATCAAAGAAGAACATATTATAAATAGTGGTATGATTTGATATAAATAAAATCTCTACCATAAAATCCATGTTGATACAACGCAAAATAAGAAAATACTGAGCATTGACCCGTCACCATTGTGCCACTACAGTGTACGCTTTGTTATCAATAACAAAGTCTTAGTATCTGTGAATAAATTATAGTATTACCTTTGCCTTATCAGTGGTGAAATATAATAAACAATAATCGATATTACCGGCTTGATGCCAACGATGGGTATTTTGCATACTGAGCGTGGTTGATAGCGTCGATGTATTGGGCGTGATTCTAATGACTTTGTACTCTAATTAACGGCTTATGTGACTTATGAAATTTGCTTTATCGACTCTATCTACTACTGTGATGACGATTACGCTCATAGGTATAGCTGCGTCTACCGCCGCCAGCGCTAATGAGAATACGATTGGGGCACAAAAAATCGGCTTACAGAATGAAGTGACAACCGTCGCTGTGACACAAATTATTGATGCTGACACTCCAATCAATACTCAAAACGTAGATAAGTTAGGGCGTGTTGAAACAGTCACTACAAATACTGAAATTGATAAAACTGAGCATCGCAAGAGTCTGACCACTCTTATCGATCCTATCACTCATAAGAGTGTTGATAATAGCTATCCTTTAGCAGTCTCTAGCCTCTTAAGCCTTGAGCAAGCACAAAATATCTTATTGCAAGTGTCACCAAAAATCGCTGCTAACCAAGCGGCGATTGCCGCCAGTGAATATCAAACTGACGCTCTCAAAACCATAGATCATCCGCTGGTATTTGCTAGAGTTTCTGCCAATGCTTACAATTTGGACGCAGATATTGATTTATCGACACTCAAAAACGGTATTGTCAACGATATTAATAGTAATGTGGATAATATCATCCCCCCTATTCCAGATTTGCCAAATTTTGGTGAATTGGTTGGTGAGCGTATCCCAGACAACTACGAGTTAAAGCGTTCGGGCTCAACCACAGGCGCAGGAATTGGCGTGGTATGGCCTATTTATACCGCTGGACGTACTACGGCGTTAACAGGCGTATCTAACGCCCGTACCCAAGAAGCCGTCGCAGACAGCATCTTGGATACAAACGAGCTTTATAATACCTTGATTGAGCGTTATTTTAAGGCGCAACTGGCCATCATTGCCGCCTACTTACGCGATGATGCTTATGATACCTTGCAACAGACTGATCATATGGCGCAGCGGCTTTTTGAAGAAGGTTTCATCTCACGCGTTGATCGCTTAGAAGCACAATCTGCGCTTGCCGACGCCAAAAGCGAATCCGTCAATGCCAATAATGATGCACGGCTAGCAATGATGGCTTTACAACGCTTATTGCGTACTGAATATCGCATCAAACCCTCGACGCCGCTATTTGTTTCTAGCCGTCCTCTACCAGATGTAACCTACTTTCAAGATTTGGCACTCACCAATCATCCAGGTTTACAAAAAGTCGCGTCTAAGCGTGCGCAGGCCCAGCAGCTACATGCGCTGTCAGATACCGGTTATAAGCCTACCGTCATGCTATACGGTTACGGGCAAGTGGAAAAAGATCCCAGCTGGGTAGCGGGTATATCTGCAAGCTGGAAGCTATGGGGCGGGCTCGATAAAACCGCATCATTGGCATCAAGTAATGCCAAAATACGCCAAGCCGATTTGTCTGAGATTGAAGTCAGTGACAATCTATTATTACTGGTCGAAAAAAACTGGCACGATGTTAATAATGCCCAATCACGTTATCAGGCATTACAAAGTAACGTTGAGCTGGCAGCAGAAGTGCTGCGTTTGCGGCAGTTAGGGCTGCAAGAAGGACTAAATACCCCGATTGAGGTAATCCAAGCACAAACACAGTCTCTTAAAGCGCGTACCGAACAAGCGCAAGCGGCGAATACCTATGTACAGTCACTCGCAGCGCTTATGCAAAGCTGCGGTACGCCCCTCGCCTTTAACGCTTATCTTAATGCCGCCGATATTCGGCTACCAACATTGTATGAGAAATAGCATCTCTAATAGAGCGTCTCAAACCAGTATGACGCTCTATCAGACAACACCTTTAAAATATTAAACAACAAACGATTTATTCTGCTTATTACCGACTTTATTGCCTTAGGAATCTCACTGTCATGACTGAATCTACAAACGAATCAGACGACTCACGCAAACTAAATGACTCAGACCCATCAACCGAATCAAGCAATACTGATAATGAGCAGGTGCCCATTGAGCCTGTGGTTGATACGACTGATATTGGACAAGAGCAAACAGTCCCGAGTTATAAGCGCGATTCAGCAAAAACCGATAAGTCTGCGATGATAAAAAAAGCAATTTTGGCGCTACTTGTGCTGATTATATTAGGCGCAATTGCTTATGGTTTGTACAAAAGCAATCAGCACAATGAGCCTGAGATTATTACCTTGCAAGGGCAGATGCAAATGCAGCAAACGTCCATCGCGGCAAAAGTGCCCGGACGTATTGCAAAAATTATGGTCACAGAAGGTGATGCTGTTACGGTCGGTCAGCAGCTGATTGAGATGGACTCTCCTGAGATTAATGCGAAGATCAATCAAGCGCGTGCCGGTAAGCAAATGGCACAGAGTCAATTAGATAAAGCAGAAAATGGTGCCCGCCCGCAAGAGATCGCTCAAGCAAAAGCGGCGTGGCAAGCCAACAAAGCGGCATCTGATTTGGCCGAAAACACTTATCAGCGTGTCAATCGCCTTTATGAAGAAGGACTGATGGCACGGCAAAAACGCGATGAGGCTTATGCGCAATATTTGGCCACCCAAGATCAAACTGAAGCCGCACGTTTGCAGTATGAGTTAGCAATGGAAGGCGCTCGCAGTGAGGATAAATCAGCGGCAACAGCACAAGTCGCGCAAGTCGATGCCCAATTAGAAGAAGCTTTGGTGGCAAAAGAAGAAGCTAACTTAAAAAGCCCTATTGCTGGCGTTGTGGATACTGTCATTGTCAATGCAGGCGAAGTGATTGGCCAAGGGGTTCCTTTACTTACCTTGGTCAATACCAATGAGCAATGGGTGGTATTAAATGTCACTGAAACGTATTTGAACCAGTTTGCGATTGGTCAGCGCTTTACTGGTACTATTCCCGCTTTATCATCGCCTGAGAAACCTTATACCAAACAGTTTACTGTTTATGCCACCTCTACGTTATCTGACTTCGCAACTTGGCGCCCGACCAATAACGACGATGGTTTTGATGTCCGTACCTTTGAAGTCAAAGCGCGACCGACAGCGCCAGATAGGCGGATTCGCTCGGGCATGAGCGTTGTTGTGCGCATCAATCCCGCCCTTGTTAATCAGACTCAAGAGTAAGCCATGCGCCTAACCAAGCTAAGTAGGCTAGGTAATGCTTTTTTACGCAGTGCTGCCTACGAGCGCCGTTTTTTAGCCAAAAATCCTTGGGATTTTAGTATGGTGGTGTGGATACCATTGGCTACTGTGTTATTGATTTGGTGGATTTTCTCTCAAATACAAATCACAGATTTACCCATTGGCGTGATTGACAATGATCGAGGGCCTGTAGCCAATACTGCCGTACGTTATTTGGAAGCCAATCCCAATTTGACGGTAAAGCAGCTTTATCATTCGCCTACTGCTGCAGAAGCAGCCATCTTGCAACGTGATATTTATGCCGTGGTTATTATCCCTGAGGATTTCTCCCGCAATATCTCATCAAGCAAACCCGCTCCCATCATCTTGCAAGTAAATGCTCAATACGGTACCCACTCTGGCATCATTCAAACCAGTATACAGTCCGTAATTGGTACATTATCGGCAGGCGTTGAGATACAGCGTTTAGTGAAACAAGGCGTGTCACCACCACAAGCGGCGATTGCTTACTCACCTATTAGTATTCAACGTATCAGCTTGTTTAATGCTGTTACCGATTATCAACAATTTTTGGCTTCAACGGTCATTCCTGCACTGTTGCATATTTTAGCAATGGTTGTCGGTGCAACAACCATCGGCCGTGAGCTGCGTGATAAGCGCATAGGACGTTGGTATCGCTTTATTGATGGCAGTCGCTCTGACTTGACATTACCGTCTAATAATATTGAAGCTAATACATCAGATAACGTGGCAAGCAGTCAATTACCAGCACCAAAAAATGTGAGTGTTTTAGTATTAATATTTGGCTTATTGGGCAAGTATTTTTGGCCAATATTGGCTTATAGCATATGGTCAATACTGGCAATATGGCTTGCAGCGCCGCAGCAATCCATCGCCATCAGCTCTATCATTGCCACTTATCTCGGTCTGGTGCTATTGATGATGCTATCATTTTGGCTGGGGGCAATATTCACCCTGGGTTCATACTCATTACGTATGGGCTTGTCAGCCACTGGTTTTATTTCAGCGCCTTCCTATGCATTTGCGGGCGTTACCTTCCCTTATATCGCCATCAGTGACAGCGCCCAACATTGGTCAGATGCCCTACCACTCACCCACTATCTTAAGCTACACATTGCCCAATTACAGATGCAAGCGCCGGTTGCTGTGTCATTGCCAATTGTCTATGGGCTCACTCTAGCGACGCTTATCGCTATGTTTTTAACCGCTTTGTTGAGTAAACGCGCACTGGCGCATCCTGAACGTTGGGGAGCACGCTAATGTCATTATCACCAAAAAATAATTTATCTACCACAACGTCAAATTCAACAGAGAATTCATCATCAACAAGCTTCTTTGGCAGCTTTTTACAGACCATCAAAGACGTCTTCTCTGATAAAGGCGTGCTGTTATTATTGATGATTGCGCCTATTATTTATGGCTTCTTTTATCCTTGGCCGTATTCAACGGAAATCGTTAACCATGTACCTGTTGGTATTATTGATAAGGACAGTAGTAATTTATCACAAACCATCGTCCGCTATGCAAGTGCCAGCCCGCTGCTAGATACAAAACGCTTTTTAAATGAGCAAGAAGCCATCGATGCCATGTGGACAGATGAAATCGCGGGTTATATGGTTATCCCAAGCGGACTTGAACAGCAAGTGTTATCAGGAAAAGCGGCTAGTGTCAGCGTTCTGGGTAACGGCGGCTATTTTCTGTTAAATAAAAACGTACAAATGGGGTTTTTACAAGCGGTCAGCACCGTATCAGCAGGAATTGAAGTTAAAAAAGGCGTAGCACAAGGGGCTTATTTATCCACAGCTGCTGCCAACACCCAAGCAGTGCCATTAAAGATTATCCCTTTGTACAATCAAACAGAAGGTTATGGCGCTTACGTCGTGCCTGCAGTATCCATTCTTATTTTGCAACAAACGCTTTTGATGTCAACGGCGATGCTGGTTGGAACTTGGTATGAGCGACGTCGCCATAAAACCAGTATTCGCGGCTGGCTTGGTCGTATTGCGGCGATGAGCATGTTCAGCTTCGTTATTGGCTGCTTTTATTATGGCTGGGCATTCGAGCTCCACCATTATCCGCGCGGGCAAAATATGCTTGGCAGTCTATTATTCCTACTGTTGTTTTGCCCAACTGTGGCAACGCTTGGTTGCGTAGTGGGCCTTTGGTTTCGCCAGCGTGAGCGCAGTATGCAAATCTTAATTTTCAGCTCGCTGCCGATGTTTTTCGTCAGCGGTTACCCGTGGCCAGCAAACCAACTGCCAGAATTCTTACAAATCATTCGCTGGTTATTACCAACCACACCCGGTATCAACACCTCTGTTCAGCTTAATCAAATGGGTGCTAGTGTCGCGCAAGTGGCGACAGGTTTTTATGCGTTGGCAGGTCTGTGGTTGTTTTACTTTTTGCTTCTACTATTTATCCGTTGGTTTACGTCAGAGCGTAAAAGCGCTTATTAACGTAGAAACCTAAAAACTACATTAATATGACTTTAAAGTATTTTGAGGAGTCTAAGAAATAAGATGAAAATGAAAATGAAAAAAGAATTTTTAATCGGATTTTGTATGATGTTAGTTATCGTCCTTTCTTTTTTAGCTTATGATGCGTATAAAGGCTTTCAAGTAGGAATGGGTGTATAAAAATAGTTTTGAAGACTTCATTTCATGCACTATTAAGATAAAATCTGAAAGTTCAAATATATATAACCAATAAAAAAGCGCCTGCTAAATTGCAGACGCTTTTTTATTAATCAACTTTAAGCTTTTTGACTTTTAGAACACACGGTTAAGGCCATTTAATGCTGCTACTCGGTACGCTTCTGCCATCGTTGGATAGTTAAAGGTGGTATTCACAAAGTACTCAAGGGTCGCATTACACTTCATGACTGCTTGGCCAATATGAATAATCTCTGAAGCATGGTTGCCATAGCAATGAATACCTAAAATCTCTAATGTCTCACGATGGAATAAGATTTTCAAGACCCCAGAACGCTCGCCGATAATTTGTGCGCGTGCCAGATGCTTAAAGAAAGCTTGACCGACTTCATAAGGAACTTTAGCATCAGTCAGCTCTTGCTCCGTCTTACCGATAGACGAGATTTCAGGAATAGTATAAATACCTGTCGGTACGCTAGATACTGGCTCAGCATCACTATCACCGACCATAAATGCTGCAGCACAACGGCCTTGATCATAGGCAGCTGAAGCTAAAGATGGCCAACCGATGACATCACCAGCCGCATAAATATTGTCGACTCCAGTACAGTAGGTATCATCTACTTTTAACTGACCACGGCTATTGGCTTCAAGCCCCACCGCTTCTAAATTTAAACTTTCTGTATTACCTGAGCGACCATTTGACCATAGAATAGCATCAGACTTAATTTTTTTACCACTTTTAAGATGCAATATTACACAGTCATCATGGGTCTCAAGATGATCAATTTCTTCGTTGTTACGAATAACGACGCCAAACTGTCTAAAGTCATGGGCAAGCGCATCGCTAATCTCGCTATCCAGATAACTTAACAATTTATTTTGGTTATTAATTAAATCAACTTTATAACCCAGACCAGTAAAAATAGAGGCATACTCACAACCAATGACCCCTGCACCATAAATGATAATCTTTCTGACCACATAATCCATTTGTAATATTTTATCAGAGTCAAAAACGCGCGGATGATCGAAGTCTAAAATTTCAGGACGATAAGGGCGGCTACCAACGGTAATAATAGCTTTATTAAAAGTGATGGTTTCGAAAGTATTTTCGTCAATTTCAATTCGTAATGTATGCGCGTCAATAAAGTTTGCCCAACCTTGAATGACCTCGATACGATTACGCTCATAAAAGCGCGCGTGAGTGGTGACCTGATTGCGAATCACTTGACGCGCTTTGGCTAAAACGATATTTAGTGGAACTTGTTCATAATCCATCGCTTTGGTGAACATTGGGTCACGGCGAAAGTTAATTAAGTTAAATACTGATTGGCGCAGCGCCTTACTCGGAATCGTACCGACGTGGGTTGAGTTACCACCGACTTGCTCACGCGGATCAATAACCACTACTTTTTTACCAGATTTGGATAACTTCATCGCGGCTGCTTCACCAGCAGGACCTGCCCCTAGTACGACAGCATCGTATTCAAACTCATGTTTGTCATTTTTTAGGCGTTTTGAGTCTTTGCTGAAGCCCGATTTAATATCAATACGCGTATCATCGAGCGGATTGACCAAATCAGGATGATGCATGATATCGTCAGTGACCTGCTCATGGGTTTGTTCGATTCTCTCTTTTTTGTTTTTACCCTCAGTATGCTCAGGGTTTGGCGCGCGGCCACTCTCTTTATTAGACACCTCAGTGTGAGTATCTTTACCGGTATCATTGGTCGCGTCGCTTATAGGTTTGCTTCCCATCGTATCCTCTTTATTAATTTATGACTCTGTTTTTTTAGGCTATGAATGCATCAATATATACATGAAATCAATGTCATGGCGCTAAAGTTTGCCTACCATACGTGGTGATAAGATTTTTTGCAATCTCAGCTACTATGACGCTAGAGCTGTCGTTATTTTTTAGATAATGCAGTGAATGTTTTTAATTAGCCGATGCGGCGTTTTAGACCGGTCATCTGTAAGATTCGAGTGGCAATCTCTTCAACCGACATCTCTGAGACATCAAGGCTTGGAATGCCCTGAGAAGTATAAATACCTTGTATGGCACGCTGTTCTTGCTGACATTGTTGATAACTGGAATAACGGCTACCTGCGCGGCGTTCTTGACGGATTTTCACCAAGCGATCGGTATCGATGATCAAACCAAATAGCTTATGCTTATGCTCGCGTAAGGCTTTTGGGAGCTGATTGTCGTTTAAGTCTTCTTCAGTCAAAGGATAATTGGCCGCACGAATTCCGAATTGTAGCGCCAAATATAATGACGTTGGGGTTTTACCAGAACGTGACACCCCGATAAGAATAATATCTGCCGCATGATAATGACGGGTACGCGCCCCATCATCGTTATCTAGCGCAAAATGCACCGCATCGATACGTTCTTTATAGGTTTCAGAATCGACATTATCGTGCGCATGACCTGAATGTCCATCCGGCTCTACACCGGTCTCTTCCGCTACGCGTCCGATTAGACCTTCATACATATCTAGATTACAGCTATGTGCTGAGTTAATTTTTTCACGAATCTCAGGGTTTACAATGGTATCGAACACCAATGGCAGTAAGCCATCTCGTTGATAAGCCATGTTGATTTGCTCAACCGCATCTTCAGCACGCTCTAAATTATCCACATAAGGCAACACTCGCGTCTCAAAAGGTACTGAGGCAAATTGACTCAAAATAGCGCGTCCAAGGGTTTCTGCGGTAATCGCAGTGCCATCAGAGATAAAAAACGCCGTTCTTATATTTTCTGTGTTATCGACCTCTAATGCTTGTTTATTCTGGATAATAGCGTTCGGGAATTCAGACAGATTGTTTGAGTACATAACGTTGACACCTTGGTTGAAACCTCAATAGCATTCTTTAATCAGCGCTTAATAGTGAGCGCTTGATCATTTTTGATGTAATATCTAACCCTATTCAGTTAGTATTTCATCATTTAATTTTTAATATTCCAGTCATATGCGCCACATATTGATGCTTTATATTATACCTATAATAGAAGGCTAATAGTAATCAATGTTACAGGCGTACACTTAGAAGCTGACACCAAAACCAACCTGATTAAGAAATAGTTTATGGCATTTCATCGATTGTCTTATGACAATATCGTATGCACTATATATAGGTATAAATTTTATATAGGTATAAATTTTAACCCTATTTCAAAACCTTTTTGCTTCCTTGCAAAAGAATCAGTTAACTTTATTAAAAAGCTTATAAAATTAGAAGATAGGAAACAATCCATATTAGTATTTCTATCGTATCTTGCTAGCTATATTTTATGACTTCTAGCATTAAATATGTAGCAAACCCCACAATTTGTATATTTTTCATCATTTTTTTGCTTTAACCACTCGAAATTGTCCAAATATAGCGGTATAATCGACCTTTATAATCCTTACTAAATAACCTTATTTTCTGGAGTTATCATGGCAGCGCAATCTACAGCACTTGTAATCAATCTAGATCAGCTAGGAAAAGACGATATTGAGACAGTTGGTGGTAAGAATGCTTCACTTGGCGAGATGATCAGCCACTTGTCTGATTTGGGCGTTAGTGTTCCAGGTGGCTTTGCTACAACTTCAGATGCGTTCAATCGCTTTTTGACAGAAACGGGCTTACTTGACAAAATTAATAGCGAACTTAAAGAGCTTGACGTTAATGATGTTAATAAGCTTGCTGTTACCGGCAAAAAAATTCGTAACTGGATTGTTGAACAAGAGTTACCAAAAGATTTAGAGCAAGCAGTGCGCAAATCATTCGAAGAAATGAGCGATGGTAAAGATATTGCCGTTGCTGTGCGCTCTTCTGCTACTGCTGAAGATTTACCAGATGCATCATTTGCTGGTCAGCAAGAAACTTATCTAAACATTCGCGGTATTGATAACGTTCTTATTGCGATTAAAGAAGTATTTGCATCCCTTTATAACGACCGTGCTATCTCTTACCGTGTACATAAAGGTTTTGAGCATGAAGGCGTAGCCCTATCTGCGGCTGTACAGCGCATGGTTCGCTCAGAAACTGGTGCTGCTGGCGTCATGTTTACCCTAGATACCGAAAGTGGTTTTGATCAAGTAGTATTCATCACTTCAAGCTACGGCTTGGGCGAGATGGTTGTTCAAGGCGCTGTAAACCCTGATGAATTCTATGTATCAAAACGCTTACTTGCTAATGGTAAACCTGCGATTATTCGTCGTAACCTAGGTAGCAAGCATAAGAAAATGATTTACGGTGATGAAGGTAGTACCACCAAATCTGTGAAAATCGTCGATGTTGAAAAAGAAGATCGCATGCAGTTCTCTTTATCGACTGAAGAATTGAATTCACTTGCCAAGCAAGCGATGACTATTGAAAAGCATTACGGTCAAGCGATGGATATCGAGTGGGCTAAAGATGGCGATACTAATGAAATCTTTATCGTTCAAGCCCGTCCTGAAACCGTTAAGAGCCGTCAAGACAGCAACGTCATGGAACGTTATGTCATTAATACCACTGGTGCCAAAGTATTGTGCGAAGGTCGCTCAATCGGCCAACGTATTGGTGCTGGTAAAGTTCGTATCGTTAACAACTTAAACGAGATGGACAAAGTACAAGAAGGTGATGTGCTAGTATCAGACATGACAGATCCGGATTGGGAACCAGTCATGAAGCGTGCGTCAGCTATCATCACTAACCGTGGTGGTCGTACTTGTCACGCGGCAATTATTGCTCGTGAGCTCGGCGTACCAGCGATTGTTGGTTGTGGTAATGCCACAGAACTATTGGTTGACGGTCAAGACGTTACCGCTTCTTGTGCTGAGGGTGACACAGGCTTTATCTACGAAGGTCAGCTTGATTTTGAAGTAAAGACCAACTCTGTTGAATCTATGCCAGAGCTTGCCTTCAAAGTAATGATGAACGTTGGTAACCCAGATCGCGCTTTCTCATTTACCCAAATGCCAAACGAAGGTATCGGTCTTGCGCGTCTTGAGTTTATCATCAACCGTATGATTGGTGTGCATCCAAAAGCATTACTAAATATGAACAGCTTGCCACGTGAAATCTCACAAGCGATTAATGAGCGTATTGCTGGTTATGCTTCTCCTATTGACTTCTATGTTGATAAATTGGTTGAAGGTATTTCAACGCTAGCGGTTGCCTTTATGGATCAGCCAGTTATCGTTCGTATGTCAGATTTTAAATCAAACGAATACGCTAACTTGCTTGGTGGTAAATTATACGAGCCGTCAGAAGAAAACCCAATGCTTGGTTTCCGTGGTGCTAGCCGCTACGTGTCTGATAACTTCCGTGACTGCTTTGAGCTTGAGTGTAAAGCACTAAAGCGCGTACGTGATGAGATGGGCTTAACCAACGTCGAGATTATGATTCCATTCGTCCGTACGGTTGGCGAAGCGAAACAAGTCATCGAATTACTTGAGAAAAATGGTCTAAAACGTGGTGAAAACGGTCTACGCATTATCATGATGTGTGAACTACCAACCAACTGCTTACTTGCAGAAGAGTTCCTAGAGCACTTTGATGGTTTCTCAATCGGTTCAAACGATTTGACTCAGCTAACACTTGGTCTTGATCGTGACTCAGGTATCGTCTCACATCTATTTGATGAGCGTGATCCTGCGGTTAAAAAGCTGTTGTCTATGGCAATCGATGCTTGCCGTAAAGCAGACAAATACGTCGGTATCTGTGGTCAAGGTCCATCAGATCATCCAGATCTTGCTTACTGGCTCATGGAGCAAGGTATCAGCTCAGTGTCATTGAACCCTGACTCAGTATTAGATACTTGGTTCTTCTTAGCAGGCGAAGAAGTAAAGTAAGCTGTAACGTTACGTCACAACGTTAATTCACACCGTCATTTAAGATACACAGATTAGGGTCTATTTGATTTTTTCAAATAGACCCTAATATAATGTATGACAAATAGTGACTTAAAAATAGTCATTTAAAGATAGTGACTTAAGACATGACTAACTATGCAGGCAATTATGCAAATTTTCCTTGCTCGAAATAACGTACAAGCCGGTCCATACACCTTGGATCAGCTCAATATCATGCTCACCTCTGGTGAAGTACAACTAGATGATTTGATCTGGCACGAAGGCTTAGATCAGTGGCAACGCGTTGGTAATTTAACCAATAATCAAACGTTCTACCGTCCTGCTCATATAGCGACACCGGCTGTTAATGATTCTATTATTAATAACGTCACTGTATTCCCAGAGGATGCTGACGCAAGCAATGGTCAAGATGACAAATCAGTATCGCTAGATCGCCTATATGGCAAGCCTGAACGTCTAAAAGATAACGCTAAAAACACCAAAAGTGATATGACGACCAATCGTCAATATACGCCGAATAGCAATGTGTCATTAAATAAGTCTAACGCTACCAAGGCTACAGATAAAGTAGTCGGTAATGTGGTACTTGCGCCTATCATGTCACGGGTATTGGCGACGGCGCTTAATGCTTTACTGTATCTATTAGCGATTTTTCCGCTAGTCATGGCATTGACGAAACTGGATGTGGATTATACTAAGTTTCAAAACATCCAAGATATGGATACCGCTTATCAGTATTCAATGACCCTAATGGAGAGCATTCCTAGTAGCACCTTGATGATATCGCAAGTCATGGTCTTCGGTTTGTTTGCCTTGCAACTGCTATTTATTACTTTGCGTGGTCAATCACTGGGTAAGCTGATTACGGGTATCCGTGTGGTCGATCAAACCACTCATCGTCTGCCGTCGTTTTTAAAGCTTATCGGCATGCGTACCTTGCTGCTATTTATTATTTATAATTTACTGTTCTCTTTTACCAGCTTTTTAGGTTTTGTCATCATTGGTATTCATTATTATATGGCCTCTAAAAGCCCTGAAAATATCGGTTGGCATGACAAACTGGCTAAAACCCTAGTGGTTAAAGCTGACAGCAGTCAATTAGTAAAAGAGCCTAAAATAAAATAACCCTTTTGTTGGTTATTAATACCTCTGATGGTTGTGATAAAAAGCAGCGTATTAGCGTTGCTTTTTTATTGATAAAAGAACAATGATTTCAATTAATAATTTTTATTAACAGCGGCGCATTGATTAACCTTTGTGTTCATCAGTGACTACTGTTATAATACGGCGCTTTATAAACTAAGCTTATTCTCTGTTATTTTTTATAATAATGGCTAGGATTTGAGCTTACCTTATAAATCTCCTTGCTATTAACATAGGGTTAATAGCTACTAATCCGTAAGGAGTCATAATGCGACATTACGAACTGGTGTTACTTGTACACCCAGACCAAAGCGACCAAGTGGTCGGCATGGTTGAACGCTATATCAAGTTAGTTCAAGACAACAACGGCACCATCCATCGTCTAGAAGATTGGGGTCGTCGTCAACTGGCTTACCCAATTAACAAGATTCACAAAGCTCATTACGTTCTTTTCAACATTGAAACTAACGGTGAGACTTTAGCTGAACTTGAAGAATTATTCCGTTATAACGACGCGATCATTCGTAGTCTAGTTATGCGCCGTGACGACGCTGTCACTGAAGAGTCGCAGTTAGCCAAGAATGCCGATGAAAAACGCGCACGCAAAGCAACTACTCGTCGTCCAGATCGTGATGATAATGACGACAACGACAACAACAGTGATGACTAATTAAAGGAGAATACTCATGGCACGTTTCTATCGCCGTCGCAAATTCTGCCGTTTCACTGCTGAAGGCATCACTCACATCGATTATAAAGATGTTGAATTGCTAAAACAGTACATCAGTGATAATGGTAAAATCGTACCAAGCCGCATTACCGGTACCTCTACTAAATATCAGCGTCAACTAGCTACTGCTATCAAGCAAGCTCGTTATTTATCGCTACTTCCGTATACTGACAACCATCAGTAATTTAACCGTTAACTAGGAATGACTCATGCAAATTATTTTGTTACAGCGTATCGTCAACCTTGGTAAACTCGGTGAAACTGTCGATGTGAAACCAGGTTACGGACGTAACTTTCTTATCCCTTTGGGTAAAGCACTACCTGCTAACGCAGCTAACATTGAAAAATTCGAAGCACGTCGTGCTGAACTTGAAGCTGAAGAAGCTAAAGAAGTAAGCGTTGCTCAAGAACGTGCTGATGCATTAACTGACGTTAATGTTATTATGCGCGCTAAATCAGGTGACGAAGGCAAGCTATTCGGCTCTATCGGTACTCGCGATATCGCTGAAGCATTGACTAACTCAGGTCTAGAAGTTGACCGTGCTGAAATCAAGCTTCCTGAAGGCACTTTACGTCAAGTTGGCGAATATAATGTTGATATTCAACTACATCATGACGTTACCGCTACTATCCTAGTTACCATTCTTTCTGAAGATGGCGACAAAGAAGAGCAAGCTGTAGAAGAAGATGTAGCAGACGAAAACGAAGACTATTCTGAAGAGTAATTTTTAGAATATCTGAGTTCAGTCTATATAAAAAGCCAGTAACGTCATGTTGCTGGCTTTTTTGTATTAGCAGCTATATTCGCACTCACAAGATGAGCTTGAATACCTACTTTAAGATAGGTGGCTGAGACTGCTTACTTCCGCTAGATTTTTACCTCAATTGTTCACCGCAATCTATAATAATAAATTTTAGCAATAACAAGTAACACATCACCCATACGACTGATACTTAATAATAAAATACTACCCATAAAATCGTCTTTAATACGATCCGCTGAATTGATATTCTGTCTATACTTAGCCACAGATATGACAGGATAATATGATAAATACCGGTGATAAATTAAAATGTATTCAAGGTAATGATGTGTACTTAGAAGGTGAAGTTTATACTGTCGGTAGAATCGTCAATAATAAGTATTTCCAGATATTGACTAGCAGTAACGATGACCATTGGTATGCTACATTAGATAATGAAGGTATATATGTCAGCTTTGACTCTAATACAGCACAAGACAATAAAGCTCGATTTGATAAGCTAGCTTAAAGATAAGCTATCTTGGGGGCTATCTCTTTGGCTGAAAATCTGGTCGACTACATAATTGATAATTTACAGAACGCGGCCATTCAGCCGCTAACTTTGATATATACTGGCTAGCGGCAATCATTTTGGCCGCGTTACTCCAGCATACATGACCAACGACTAATATTGGCGTCCTGTCTCTCTCACAAGATCGTTCAATGCTTCTCGCATACAACCACTCTTCAACACGTTCAAATAATTGCTGCAAACTCTCGCCATTGTTTGGCGCAAAGTGAGCAAAATTATTGCACCAATCATCAATGTGTTTTTTCGCAATTTGCACCCAAAGCCGACCATCCTAATGTTGATACATACAAAACAAAAACCACATACTCTGATAGTATGTGGTTTTTGCCACCGCAAAGTTAAGATGGCATCTTTTTAAGTTTTAACATTGTCAGCTTTTTGGTAACACTATTTTATCAAGTACCACTTAATACCATCGCTAAGGCGATCTCTAATGGTTTTGATTACTTTAATAGTATCTTAGGTTATATTGGTCTAGTGATTATATTTGATACGATTATCAGCCTAATCTTTGAAAAAACGGGTGCCGCTATTGTGATAGCAATACAAGCATCGTCTTTATCTGGTTATTGACCTTGGTATTTATATAACGCCTTAGTTAAGTTATTAAAAAATAGATTCAAAGAGATATTTAAAGAGAAAGCCATGAAGATTTTAATCGCCCCCGACTCGTTTAAAGAAAGCTTAGAGGCATTGGATGTTTGCCACGCTATCCAAGCTGGGTTCAGTCAAGTATTTCCTGACTCTGATTATAAGCTACTGCCTATGGCAGATGGTGGCGAAGGTACCTCTGCGGTGTTGTCCTATGTATTGGGTGGTCGCTGGAAAGAAGTGCGTGTCCATGACCCCTTGATGCGACCCACTAGCGCAAAATATTTATTATTGCCTGATGAGACCGCTGTCATCGAAATCGCCCAAGCGTGCGGCTTACATCTATTGACTGTGGCAGAGCGCAATCCTGTCATTGCCAGCAGCTATGGCGTCGGTGAGCTGATTGCAGATGCTCTAGAGGAAGGCGTCAAGCGTATTATTATCGGTCTCGGTGGTAGTGCCACCAATGACGCGGGATTTGGTATGCTAACGGCACTTGGTATCAGGTTTCATGATAGTGATGATAATACGTTAGATCAAGGCGGCGGTGCGCTTGCTAAATTACAGCGATTAGATGCGACAAGCTTTCATGCCAGTGTGCTAGAGACAGTATTTGAGGTCGCTTGTGATGTAACTAACCCTTTATGTGGAGAGTTGGGTGCCAGCGCTATCTTTGGCCCTCAAAAAGGCGCTAGCTCGCAGCAAGTTAATGATTTGGATAAAGCATTAAGTCACTTTGCAACTATATGCGAGCAGCATGGCTATCAGAATTATCAAGAGATAGCGGGAGCAGGCGCAGCAGGTGGACTTGGCTATGCGTTAATGACCTTTTGCAACGCCCAGTTGAAGTCAGGCTTTGATACTGTTGCTGAGGTTGCTAACTTATCGCAGCACGTTGTTAATGCGGATCTTGTTATCACTGGCGAAGGTAAACTTGACGCGCAAACCGCCATGGGCAAGGTGGCTGGCGGCATTAGCCAGCTTGCCAAAGCCAGGCATACTCCAGTCATTGCTATTTGCGGCAGCGTTGATGGGCTAACACCTGCTCAGACCAGCCAGTTCGATGTCATTATGCCCAGTATCCAAAAAATAGATACCATCGATAACGTCTTTAAAAACGCTTATCGCAATATTGAAACCACCGCTACCAATATTGCTGCGGCAATAAGATTGGGTCAAAGCATGAGATAAAGAGCAGTCCTTTGAAGCTTTTGTTAACTGTCAGCAAATCTAGCTCACTCCTAGCTATTCATTGTAATTTTATAGTCATTTTTGGGTTTCATTAAAGCATGCTATCATTCAGATGACTATTGATAGCATCTCTTAGAGATGATTTTATAATTAACCTCTTTTTATCAAGGAAGATAAATGACAGAATTTAACCCAGATAAAACCGTACTCACTTCAACGGTAGACATCAACGAGCCTTTGGTTATTAGAGAAAATAATAAAGACTTAAGCAGCGTCGTTACCCTCACACTAAACCGCCCAAAACAATTCAACGCCCTATCCGTTGAGTTGCTTTCTGCGATGCAAACTGAGCTGGACAGCATTGCCCAAGATAATAATATTCAAGTTGTAATCATTGCAGCAAATGGTAAGGCGTTTTGTGCTGGTCATAACCTAAAAGAGATGCGCGCCAATGCAGATGAGGCTTTCCAGCGCGCACTATTCCAGCAATGCAGTCAAATGATGCTAACCATCAATCAGATGCCGCAAGTGGTTATCGCAAAAGTGCAAGGCATCGCTACCGCTGCTGGTTGTCAACTGGTGGCAGCCTGTGATTTAGCAGTTGCCTCTGATGACGCTAAGTTTGCCACTTCTGGCATAAATGTTGGGCTGTTTTGCTCCACGCCTGCTGTCGCTGTCAGTCGCAATTTATCTCGTAAACAAGCGTTTGAGATGCTGATTACCGGTGAATTTATCGATGCATATACTGCATTGCAGCAAGGATTGATTAATCGTGTGGCACCCGCTGAGCAATTAGATGCGACCCTTCAATCTTTGATAGATGCTATTACTGCCAAATCTTCGGTCGCTGTTAGAACAGGGAAAAATATGTTTTATAAGCAGTTAGATATGGAATTAGCAGATGCTTATGAATATGCTAGCGAGGTAATGACCTGCAATATGATGGCGGATGATGTAAGTGAAGGCATTGACGCCTTTATCGAAAAGCGCCATGCGGTATGGACAGGACGTTAAAGGTTATATCACCATACTAAAGCTACAAAACTAAAGTCACAAAAAGATGCCTTTAGTATGGTATTTAAGCCAATACAGTCCTTATCAATCATAAAAATAATTAGAAGGACGAACGGTAAGGTCTGATATTTACTCGGGTACTTCGGGCACTAAGGTAGCAAGCAGTTCATTTATCTCAACTTTGAATTCTCTATCTTCAATTTTATTGGCGCTTATTTTGGCGTTTTGTAGACTCTTGATAGCTGCATCAGTTTGACCCAATTCAAGTTGTAGTTCAGCCATAGAAAATGCAATCGATGACAGATGGTCTTTTGAATTAATCGCAGCGGCTTTGTCTAAGGCTTTTTGATAGATAACCAGCGCTTCTTCTAAATCTTCAGTGAAATCAGCCAATGTCTCCCATTGTTCAGGGTGATCTTTATCGCTCTTCTCATTTTCAATGCAAAGATCTTTTAGCTGCGCATAAAGCGAATCAAATGTCTTTTGATCGTTTTTACTGTCAGCTTCTAATAGGTTTTCTGCTAACACATAAATCGATTTATATATTTTGGTATTAATCATAATTTGTCACCCTTTTTTATTGCTCGTTAAATAACGATATCGTCAGTCCAAATAAAGCAAACACAGCTGTGAATATATTTCCTTAGCAAAAACGCCCCTCTTCTAAGACTCGGAGGCGTTTATACCATTAGAACTGCATTTTTTTAAATTATATTGATTATAAACTAATTAACATGAATAGCTTACAGAAAAGGGCGTGATATCGATATCACACCCTTTTACCTTTATTCAAATATCAAATTAAGCAAGTTATTCAGCAGCTATTACTGTGATTTCTACCAGTAATTCAGGACGCGCCAATGCAGATTCACCGCAAGCGCGGGCTGGTGGTTGTACGCCTTCAAACCACTTATCCCAAACTTCATTCATCGCGGCAAAATCAGACATACTTTTCACCCATACTGTCGCTGACAGCAGCTTTGATCTATCACTGCCTACTTCTTGTAGTAAGCTTTCGATTTTTTCTAGGCAAGTTAGAGTTTGGGCTTTGATGTCATCCTCAGCGTTGCCAACTTGACCAGATAGATAAATGGTCTGGTTATGAACAACAATTTTACTCATACGCTGACTACTATGGAGCTTTTGCATAGATTATTCCCTTTAAACAATTAGCTAGAAAAACGTTGAGCGCTAAATGGCTCGACATCGACCAATAGAGGCTTATCATGAATCATCTCTTCAACGAGACGACCTGTCATAGGCCCTAAAGTGAAGCCTTGGTGGCTGTGACCAAATGCGAACCACAAATTATCGTGAGCAACCGCAGGACCAATGACCGGCTTCATATCAGGCATACAAGGACGTGATCCTGCCCATGCCTCACTCTCAACGGCATCTTCTAGTGGCAATATTTTTCGAGCAAGCTTTAGTACCGTTTTCAATTGTCCAAAGTTCTTTGGCGCATCCATCGTGGTCATCTCAGCACCCGTCGTAATACGAATACCTTGCTGCATTGGCCCCATTACAAAGCCTTTATCCATATCGAACATGCTGTGATTGATGGTATTTTTTTCGGTCACTTTAAAGTGCTGATGATAGCCGCGCATCGGGAACAATGGCAGATTATAACCCAGTGGTTTGATCAAATCATTAGACCAAGGCCCAGCTGCGATGACCAATTTATCACTATAGTAGGTCTCGTTATTAGTGATAACCTTCCAACTGCCCTCTTCTTGGACAATTTCTTTTACACTGCTTTCTTTAATAGTCCCTTCCATCTCTTGGAAGTTTTTCGCATAGGCTTTTACTAGCGAGCTTGGGTTCGAGACCTGCCAAGAGTTAAGCCAGTGGATTGCCCCAACGAAACCTTCAAAATTGGCGCTAGGCTCCATTGCTTTTAACTCTTCCACCGTCAGTACGTTATGCTCGACACCTTGATTGCGAGCGTCGATAGCCAATTCAACTGCTTCTTTAAGCGTCTCTTCAGAGCGATGTAGCTGCAACCAACCATCACGAGTAATCAGCTCGTCAGCACCAGAAGCGGTAATCATGGTTTGGTGCTCACTGGTGCAATGCTCAATCAGCGTCTGCCACTCGGCTTCTATTTTTTTGACTGAAGCTGGCGTAGAGTATTTCCAATACTGCAAAAGCGCTTGATGATAACGAAGAATCGCTGGGATTCGATAACGAATATCGGTACCCTGGTTCGGCAATACCCGTATCATTTCAGTCAGCTGGCGCGGAAACGGATGCGTATGAATCGCCTCGCGTTGAATCAATCCCGCGTTGCCGTATGAAGTCTCCGAACCCGGTAGTTTCTTATCTAAAAGTAAAACTTGAGCATTGTTTTTTTGTAGATGCCAAGCAACTGATGTGCCAACCATCCCTGCACCGATAACGATAACTTCATAGCGCATAACATGTCCTTTTTTAAGGTCTTAATACAGAGTGTCTAATAAAATGCATATAACGACTAAGGTGGTAATAGTAACGCATTGAGCCCAACATTAAACCCTTATCTCATAATTATTTTTGTCATTAAACACTTTTAGTTATGTGTTTTTCTAAGAGGTATTTTTGATAGGAATAGTGAGAGAAATTAGCTGAAATAGAGTCATATATTTAATAACTCATCAATCATCGATACTAAGAATAGCGATAGTCAGCGCTCATTTTTTAAAAACTAGATGCGACTTATTACTATTAATTTCTGTGCTATAGTTTGGTATTTGTTTTTAGTTTATGATTTAAGCACCTTATAAATAACACCTAAGAGATATCAGTGATTTCAGGGCTAATTTTTTGATGATTTGGAAGAGTTAATAGATGAGTATTTACGTAAAAAGACTGGCCTCTCAGATTGAATTCATTAAGCAGTGCGCTTTGATGAAAAAGACTCCTACTCAAGACTTCGTTAAACACAACGATTTCAATTGTACTGAGGAGCAAGTGATAGGTTTGCCAGGTATTAGTCTCAATGTCACAGACGACACCTCCGAGGATGTTTGGCTTCGTTTAGAGCGCTTACGTGAAAACTCTGCCCCACAACCTAGCAGCGCGCTATTAGCAAGCTGGTTGGATATGCCAACAAAGTTCAGCGACCAACCTTTATTGAAAATAAGAATAAAAGCACACCAATTAGCAGATAATGGCCTTAGAGATTATGAGGAAGCATTTACCCCATTTGAGGTTAAGGATGAGCAACTAGCTTTAGAAGATGACTCATTAACCACAGAAATTTATCTAAAAGATTTTTCTGATAGAGATATGCTGCAAAATGAGTTTAAAAGTTATATCGACAATATCTGGAAACCTTGGCTGATAGAAGAAAAACTTGTACGCCAAAGTATTGCTTTATATGCAAAGCTATTTAAGCTCAATCAAATGCTGCAAGGCAATCTGGCTGACGAATCACTGGAGCTGGTTTGGGGTGTGGGTATTGCTGTACAAAAAAATACTGATAATAAACAAAACAGCGAGCAAATAAAGTATCCATTACTAACCCAGACTATCGAGATAGCATTAGATCAAAAAACAATGGCTTTACTCATAAAGCCTAGCCTAACGCCTCCCATCTTTGAAACCGAACCTTTTTCTATGGATGAGAATCAAGGTTTGGCTAAACTATTAGAAGTCTGTAAACAGTTTTATGAGTCAGAAGATGTTTTATTAAATCCTTTTTTGCCCAGTAGCTATGAGCCTATCTTAAAATCAGCGGTGACCTTGCTTGATTCTTCTGGCGTATATTGGCCAGAGCACACAAGTACTGATGCGCGAAAAATACCTAAGGCTCAGAATAACCTTATCGTCACTGATACATGGGTGATTATGGCACGCCCCAGAAGTAATAATATATTTTTGCAAGATTTAGCTAAGTTCGCGGTCACACTCGAAAACAGCGACGACATTCATTTACCAAGCGCTCTAACCGCCATCTTGACAGAACCTGCTACAGAAAATAGAGAGTTAATACTACCTGCTTACCGTGGTCTATCCATGGTGAATGGCAGTGATAACTATGTAGGCACGCCAGCAGAGTTGTATTTCCCCAAAGCATTCAATAATGAGCAGGTGCAAATCATACAACAACTAGATGTCCACGAGGGTGTGGTCGTTCAAGGCCCTCCTGGTACAGGCAAGACGCATACCATTGCCAATGTTATTTGTCATTACTTAGCACTGGGCAAGCGAGTTTTGGTCACCTCAATGAAAGACCCTGCTCTAAAAGTCTTGCAAGAGCAACTGCCTGAATCTATTCGACCACTAGCGGTTAGTCTATTGACCAGTGAAAATGAAGGGTTAAAGCAGTTTGAATATACCATTAAGAAAATATCGAGTGAAGTTTCTAGTATCAATCGCGAGGTCTACAAAAAAGAAATCGTCATGCTAGATAATCAAGTTGATACCGTTCATGCCCAGTTGGCCAGCACTGATAATAATATTACGGCTTGGGCACGGTTAAATCTTGATAATATCGTACTGGATAGCGAAACGATTAAACCAATAGACGCAGCAATTGAGGTTGCTCAAAACAGGCAGCTGATTGAAAGCTTCCCCGATACATTAGGCATAGAAGATACTTTTACACCTCGATTTACTCCTGCCGATATTACTGAGCTAAAAAAAGCAAGAATAACGCTCGGCATTGACTTGGATTATCTTAATAAAAAATTCCCTGCTGTTGCCGACACGCCGCCTATTAATACGATAAAGCAACTGCACCAAGATTTGATTTATACCAATGAATTAAAAAAAGCAGAACAGCAAGGTGAGATTCCAAGTTTAGTAGACGACAGTGCTAACACTATAAGCATTGCTCACGAAGCTGCTTCTAATACCTCCCATCTAATTGATCTTCTGCAAAAAACGGAAGCGGTTGGACAGGAATGGACAACTAATATTCAGCAGCACTTAGATGACCAGACGAAGCAAGATATCATCGCTCACCTAACTATACTTAACGATGAAATCAAAACGCTTTTTGATGAGAGAACCATTTATTTAACCAAACCCATCACGATGGCTGATGACTTGGATAAAAACCCAGAACTTGTTAGTGCGGTCAAAAATCTATCTGAAGGTAAGAAACCATTCGGTATAGCTGGGATTTTTGGTAAGTCAGCCGAAAAGAAAAACCTTGAAGCTATTATGATAGTCTCAACACCACCCGCAAGCGTAGAGGATTGGCAATATATATCGAGCTTTATAGCGTTTAGGAAAAAGTCACAAGAGCTTATTGTGAAATGGAATGCATTATCGAATGATCTATCTCTACCATTATTCGATGTATCACCTGATAACTTATCGAATTTAAATTCAGCCGTTTATTTATATGAAGACATTATTAATAGCAGAAACCTACAGCACAATATTAAACAAGCTCTAGACGCTATCTTCTTGGACTGGGATATTCTTTCTACCGCACCTTTCAATAAGGATGTTTTAGCTGAAATTAAAAACACCCTTGACCAACATTTAAAAAGACATAGTCTGGCGAAGAGCCTGACGCTAAAAGAGTCATTACTTAACGAGCTTACAGACTGTAATGGTGCCATTAGTGAAAAAATAATTACCTTTCTAAAGCAACAAGTCGGTAGTCAGATGTTGTCTGATACTGCATTACAGACAACGTGGGAAAATCTGCTAAATGAGCTACAGCGAGTGAGTAATCTTGCAACAGACTTAGAGACTGTCGCTGCCATCACAGAGATTATTGAAAAAAATGGCGCGCCGCTCTGGGCGGAACAATTGCGTTGTCAGCCTTGTGTTGAATCTGAAGATAAGTTGTTATCTGATAACTTATTGCCTGGTAATTGGCAGCAAATTTGGCGGCTTAATAGATTAAAGAGCTTTATAGACAGCATAGATGGTCGCAGAGAGTTGGTTGATCTAACCAAAACTCGTAGCCACTTAGAGTCAGATTTAGCAAGACTCTATCAAGAAGCTATCACCAAAAGAGCTTGGCTAAAAGTCGCAGAGAATGCGACGCCAAACGTTAGAGCTTCTTTAGAAAAATACCGCTCTGCTATTATGCGTATTGGTAAAGGAACAGGTAAAGGCGCCCATTATTATCGGCGTGAAGCGCGTGAAGCCTCTGCTGGCGCAAGCGCTGCCATCCCCTGTTGGATTATGCCGCATTATCGTATTTCTGAGTCCTTACCAGCAGAGTTCGGGAGCTTTGACTTAGTTATCATCGATGAAGCGTCTCAATCTGACTTGACCGCGCTACCAGCAATTATGAGAGCGAAAAAAGTTTTAATCGTGGGTGACGATAAGCAGGTTTCACCAGAAGGTGTTGGTCTCGATATCGAAAAAATTCGTAATCTCATGGCGCAATATTTGAGCAATCAAGTGCCTGTATATCGCTCACAAATGTCACCTGATCGCTCAATATATGACTTATTTAAAGTGGTGTTTGCTGATAGCACCGTCATGTTAAAAGAACATTTTCGTAGTGTTGCGCCTATTATCGAGTTCTCAAAACGTGAGTTTTATAATCACGAACTCATACCGTTACGTAAAGCAAAACTCTCAGAACGCCTAGATCCACCATTAATTGATGTGTATATCGCTGATGGCTATCGTAAAGCAGATATTAACCCTTCAGAAGTCAGATTTATTGTCGATGAAATCAAAACTCTTGTGTCTGATCCCACTTATAAAGGTAAAACCATCGGCGTCGTTTCGTTATTAGGTAATAAGCAAGCGCATAGTATTATGGAGTTACTCAATAAAGAATTGGATGAAGCGCTAATGACCGCATTTGATATTGCCTGCGGTGACGCTAGAACCTTTCAAGGTAAAGAGCGCGATATCATGTTTTTGTCACTGGTCGTTGCACCAGGTGCTGCCCATGCGCAAACGAGAGATACTTTCGCTCAGCGCATGAATGTTGCCGCATCAAGAGCGCGCGATAGAATGTACTTGGTACGTAGCATCGAGCTGGACGAGCTTAGCCAAGCTGATCATTATCGAGCAGAACTCATCAAACACTTTCAAGCGCCGTTTATGCAAGATGAAGAACTGGTCGCTGATTTGCGTGATAAGTGTGAGTCACCTTTTGAGACAGAAGTCTTTGATCTTCTCGTTGAGAGAGGTTATCGAGTCATGCCGCAAGTTAAAGCAGGTGCGTACCGAATCGATATGGTTGTCGAAGGTGAAGAGGACAATAGCTTAGCTATCGAATGTGATGGTGATAGATATCATGGGCCTGATAAATGGGACAGCGATATGCAACGTCAGCGTATTTTGGAGCGTGCTGGCTGGAAATTCTGGCGTTGCTTTGCCTCTACCTTTATAACCCATAAACAAGAAGTCATTCAAGATTTATTGGCAGAGCTGGAACATTTACAGATTTATCCAATCACTACCGACCAGTCTTACCGCAGCTCATACGTCGAGTCTAGAGTGGTCAATACCGTTGAAGAACCAATGGTTAATATAGAAGCTGATGCTTAGATATCTATCATTTATTAGATACTCAGCTCATAGCTATTATCATAATTGTCTTGAGAAAAATCCGTATTGTATCAAAACACGGTTTTTTCTGTTCTTAACTCCTTAAACTTAAATAATCACCATTCACTACAAGCCACTATTTTACCTAACTTATTAATACAGACAGACGTACCATCATTTTTCTCTTCTATCTGTGCCGTACCATTATTAAAATTGAAATACGTTGCGCCAAAAGAAGTAACACTCATCCTCTGTACTTTATCGTCCGAGAACTTGAAAGGAATAACAGTTCTATTGGCACCATCTATGAAGCCCCAACTCTTACCTTTGCGCACGCCAGCGAGCTGCTCACTAAAAGGTCTGATTTCATCATAAATGAAAGGAACAGCAACAGCTCCCGTCTTGGTAACAAACCCCCATTTATCATCTTTAATTACACCGAGCAGGCCTTCATGAAAACCATAGTGTCCACCCAAATGACCATCCAGACCGTCGTATTGCGGGGCAACAACTTCTTTACCGTTAGTGTCTATAAGACCCCATAATTCAGTATTAAAGTCATAAACAGGCGCCCTATCATTGCTGAAAGGATCAATCATGACGTAGTTATTTTCAAAACTGAGAATAACTTTATTGCTAGTATCGATTACACCATATGCACCATCTTTACCAACGACAATTTTACCTTGATAAACAGGGTTCGCCCAAACCTCATTGTATTTGTCATCAGGGCCGATTAAATTATCATAAATAGTAGGTACAACCAGTTTACCTTGCGCATTGATATAGCCGACTTTGTCGTTCTTTAAAACAGGCATAAAGCCATCACTATATAACCACGCCTGAACTTTATCAAAAGCTTTGAGACTGGCTGTTACTTTACCTTGTTTATTGAGTAGCGCTTGTGGACGATAATCGTCATCATAAGCAACAAATAACTGAGCATCATCAGTACATTGAATATTACTATAGTTACTCTTTGGCGGTATGCAATCCTCAGCAGCTAAAGCAGATAAACCACTGACTGAAGCAATAATTGGGACTAATAAAACTTTAGCTATTTGCTTATACAAAACCTGCTGCCTCCAAATATCATCGTTATGAATATGAAAAACCACTCACCACCACACTGGATCATCATTTTCATCTATAGCCTTTTTTCTGGTCTCGACCATTACCTTATCAGCAGGTAACTCAGCGATAAATCGTGATACTTTATCGAAATACCCTGAATAGCTTGAGAAGTAATCTGGCGCCGTTAAAAACAATCTATTCTTAGCGCGACTACAGGCCACATAAAACAGCTTACGCTCCTCTTCCAACTCTTCAAAATCACTTAGTGAGCGGTAATGCGGCGTCATACCATCGACCAATGAATTCACAAATACCACTGGCCATTCAAGCCCCTTGGCACTATGAATGGTAGAGATGGTTACCTTATCGTTACTTTCCTCTCCTTGCTCAGGATCGCCTGCGGTCGCCACTGAGTCATTAGGTGGATCAAGAGCCAAATTTTCTAAAAACTTATCAAGGCTATCATGCTCTGCTGCTAAGTTTTTGAGGACGCGAAAATCCTCACTACGCTCACGCCAATTGTCTTCATTAATTTTTAAAACTGGCATATAAAACTCAAGAACCAGCTCGATAATGGTTTCGACAGATTCTGCTTCACTGGCTTTGCTCAGCATTTTATACAACGGCTCAAGTTGGGTACTTTTTTTGGCAAAATTTGCCATCATCAACGGCTCAAAAGAGTTATTATCGGCATTGATTGCTTGAGTCAATCGCGTTGCAGTGACTGCCCCCACCCCTTTAAACAAGGTTAAGATACGATGCCATGCAATGGTATCGTTGGGGTTATAAAGTATTTTGACAAACGCCAAAACGTCTTTGATATGGCGTCTTTCAATAAACCGAATGCCGCCCACCACGATAAACGGAATATGACGTTCCATAAATTCGAGCTGGACGTAGTTGGATTGAAAAGACGTTCGACACAAGACGGCAAAGTCTTGATAATCGTAGTCGGACTTCAATTCTATAATTTTATCAGCGATATATCGTGCTTCCTTGGTTTCATCGCTTAAACGGCGAAATACAGGCTTTAATCCGTCGATGGATACCGCAGAGTACAACTGCTTTTGATAACCTAGCGTGATTTGTGCGGACAAAGCATTGATATAATCAAGCACAGCTGGGGTACTGCGATAATTTTGCTCAAGCTTAATGAGTTTCGCTTCGGGATAACTCTCTCCAAACAATAAGATATTTTCATAATTGGCACCGCGAAACGCATAAATACTTTGGTTGTCATCACCGACGACCATTAACGACACCGATGCAGGTGCACAAATGAGGTCAATCAACTCTTTTTGCGGGATATTGGTGTCCTGATATTCATCCACCATGATGTAACGATATTGCTTTTGTAGCAGCTGCCGAAAGGTGTCATTGCTCTTTAAATGACGTACTACTTGACTAATAATGTCATCAAAATCGTATAAATGATTGGCGCGCTTATACTGATGAAAATCAACCGCCAATTGCTCAATAATAGGAATGTGTACGGCAATATCAGGATAGCTACTTTCAATCAACTCACGGATATGAATACGCCGATTTCTGGAGGTTGAAAAGATATTTTGCAAGGTTTTTTTGCGCGGAAACGCTTGATTGGTTATTTTTATCGGATAATTTTTTTCTTTATGAATCAAATCGATAGCATCCTCACTATCGCCCGTATCTAAAATAGTAAAGCGCGGATTGATACCAAGCAGCCCTGAATATTGGCGCAATAACATGTTGCAAAAAGAATGAAATGTGCCGCTAGTGATATCGTTTAGCACTTTGCTATTTAGTTCGCTGTCACTCGCCCGTTTATTAAAAGAAACTGTATTTGCCAATAAGGTTTTGGCGCGACTTTTGATTTCATTGGCCGCCTTACGGGTAAAGGTCAGTAATAAAATCTCTTTAGGCGACACACCGTTTTCTATCAGATAGCTGGTTCTATACGTCAGAGTTTTGGTTTTACCGGAGCCTGCACCAGCAATGACCAACACCTTGCCCTCAATAGTTGTAGCGGCTAAGAGTTGGTTGGGGTTGAGCTCACTGGCATAATCAACTTGTAACCCTAAATGACTGGCAAGCCTTTGCCCTAACACCTCAGCATCAGCATCCATCAAATTGGCTTCGAGCTTCTTAATCGCCTGTTCAAGACGCGTAAGCTTTGGCTTCATCTCGATGAAATTTTGCGGATAATTATAATGGTGTGTAGCAAAAATTGTGGTGGTCATTATGAGCGATTGCCTTTGATATTGTTTGTAGCGCAGTTTATTATTAGCATACGGAATAAATGAGATAAACAGACGTTTAATCTGTACGCATGGGTCTAGATATCGGAATGAAATGTTATGCTGTTACTAGGGCGTGTCCCTAATCTGGAAAAGTAAGTTCAAAAGCCTTAAAATATAGAGACTATTTCAAACATGGCCCTCTACATATGGCAAGAACAGTGCTCACTGATAATACATGGGAACAACTCCAAAGTACCATGAAAGCTCATGGCTGTCATACTTGGAAAAACGACAGACAAGTCATGGAAGCCATACTGTGGAAACTTCGTACGGGCGCCCCGTGGCGTGATATACCGAGTGAGCTATGTCCATGGAAAACTGCCTACAATCGCTTTAATAGGTTGTCAAAAAAGGGGTTGTGGGAGCAATTTTTTTTGACCTACGAGCAAGTATTGATGAAGAGTGGGTATTCGCAGATGGAAGCTACATCCGCTGTCACCAGCATTCAAGCGGCGCCAGACGAGGAGAGCTTCGAGCTACCGGAAAGTCACGAGGTGGAACCACCACTAAGATTCATCTCGCCGTCGATTCGCATGGAAACCCGATTGATTTTAAAATCACTGGGGGTGATGTCCACGACAGCCAAGCGGTAGATGACATTATAGAGATGCTAACGGATGCGACCTACTTTATTGCTGATAAAGCTTATGATTCTGAAACCATTAGAACTAGGCTAAAGCAAGACAACATAAGCCCTGTCATCCCTAAAAGAAAAAACGCTAAGCAACCAGACCTAGCGTTTGATCACTATTTATATAAGCTACGACACTTGGTTGAAAACACATTTGCAAAGCTAAAACACTTTCGTAGTATTGCGACTCGCTACGAAAAACTGGCACGAAATTATAAATCTATGCTATATCTGGCTTGTACTATGATCCACTGCAAACTGAATTAGGGACACGCCCTAAACTATTGATGATAGCTAAACGGCTTTGATTATGATTTACAGATAGTAGCTTAGCATAATAATGAAAGCACTAAACGTGGTTGATAATGAGTGGTAAAAATCCAAATATCTAGCATAACAACCTCACCCATATTGGGTTAAATTTGCTACAATACGCCCAATTTTGATTTCACATTTCATTAAGTTTTAAGCTAATTGATTCTATTACTATATTGAGAGACTACTATGGGTTTTAATTGCGGCATCGTCGGCCTACCAAACGTGGGTAAATCCACCCTGTTTAACGCCTTGACCAAAGCGGGAATCGCCGCTGAAAACTTTCCATTTTGCACCAAAGATCCCAATACTGGCATCGTGCCTGTTCCAGATCTACGCCTCAAAAAACTGGCTGATATCGTCAATCCTGAGCGCGTATTACCAACGACGATGGAGTTTGTTGATATCGCAGGTTTGGTCGCTGGTGCGTCAAAAGGCGAAGGCATGGGCAACCAGTTTTTGGCCAATATCCGTGAGACCGATGCAATTGCTCACGTGGTGCGCTGCTTTGATGATGACAACGTCGTTCACGTCGATGGTCGCGTCAGCCCTATTGATGATATCGAAACCATTAATACTGAATTGGCATTGGCAGATTTAGAAGCGGTTGAGCGTGCTATTTTTAACTTAACTAAAAAAGCCAAAGGCGGCGATAAAGACGCACAAGCCATGCTTGATGTGTTCAAAAAAGTCGAACCATTATTAGCAGAAGGTCAAGCCGCACGCGCCGCCAATCTCGATGCTGATGAGAAAAAACTGATCAGAAGTTATGGTCTCATTACCCTTAAGCCTACCATGTATATCGCCAACGTCTCTGAGGATGGCTTTGAGAATAATCCCTATCTTGATGCAGTGCGTAACTATGCCACTGGTGAAGACTCTATCGTTATCGCGCTATGTAATCAAATTGAATCTGAGATTGCCCAGCTTGATGAAGATGATAAAAAAGACTTCTTGGCTGAGATGGATATGGAAGAAGCGGGTCTTGATCAAGTCATTCGCGGTGGTTATGATTTGCTTGATATGCAAACTTACTTTACCGCTGGCGTTAAAGAAGTACGCGCATGGACAGTAGCCGTAGGTGCAACAGCACCTCAGGCAGCTGGCGTGATTCATACAGATTTTGAGCGCGGCTTTATTCGTGCCGAAGTGATTGCTTATGACGACTTTATCGAACACAATGGCGAAAAAGGCGCTGCTGCTGCCGGTAAATCGCGCTTAGAAGGTAAAACCTATATCGTGCAAGATGGCGATGTGATGCATTTCCGTTTTAACGTCTAATTTTAAATACTTAAGTGCTGAAACAATTAGCTAGGTTAATGGCTTAATAGTTTTCCAGCTTAATTATTTACTTACACAGTCTTAGCATATCACTACTAAAAAGCCAGCCTCGATGCTGGCTTTTTTATGCGCTTGATTTTAGTATGGTAAGCACAAACCCTTTACCCATCCAAAATTTTTAAAAGAGCTTAAATCGTTTAAAATAATAATGACGAATAGTGGACTATGATTTATGAGTACTCAATTTGATAAACCAAGCAGTCCAGCTGAGCACTGGGCGCGACTATTTAGTGCGCAGCGTTTGGGCAGTCATAAAAAAGCCCCCGCTCAAGACAGCGCACGTTCCTCTTTCCATAAAGATTATGACAGACTGGTGTTTTCGCACTCCTTTCGTCAGCTGAATCAAAAAACCCAAGTACATCCACTGACCAATCAACTGGGCATTCATACACGCTTAACGCATTCACTTGAAGTCTCTTGTATCGGACGCTCTTTAGGCGTAATGGCAGCAGAAAAACTCCATGATAAATTAGAAGGTGGTTTACCTGACGGTGTCACGCCAGCTGATGTCGGTGTGATTGTCCAAGCGGCATGTCTTGCGCATGATATCGGCAATCCGCCTTTTGGTCATGCTGGAGAGTACGCCATCCGTGATTGGTTTATGCACTCTGAACGGCAAGCAGTTCTGAAAAATATGAGCAGCAATGAGCAATTAGACTTGCTGGCTTATGAGGGTAATGCCCAAGGATTTCGTATATTAACTCGTAATGAACACCACCCTGATTTGGGCGGTATGCGCTTAACTTGCGCCACTCTAGGGGCATTTATGAAATACCCTTGGCTGGCGACCCATAGCAACGAGATTCATCAAGCTAAACCTATTAGCAATGTACAAAAATTTGGCTGCTTTTATAGTGAAGCCGCGCAATTAGAAGAATTAGCAGCATGTTTAAGTCTACCACGCTCGCAGCAACACGATGGTTTTGCCCGTCATCCTCTCGCCTACTTATTGGAAGCCGCTGACGATATCTGCTACGCACTGATAGACTTGGAGGATGGTATCAATCTGAATATGCTCACCTACACTGAGGTGGCTGCTATCTTTTATGAGCTCATTGGCGAGCGTCCTAGCATTATCAGCTTGCCTGCGCATATGTCAGTCAGGCAACATCTGGCGTCACTACGTGCACGAGCGATGATGCGCTTAGTAAATGCGGTAACAGATGCCTTTGTGACTAATAGTGATGCGATGCTGGCGGGTACATTACAAGGCAGTTTATTTGCGCATTGTGATACGACCGTTCAAAGTGGTATTACCCAAGCCAAAGAATTGGCACGTGATAAAATCTTTAACCACCCAAGCAAAGTACGCATGGAGCTAATGGCCAATCAATGCCTGCATCGCTTGCTAGATGCTTTTATGCCACTGACTTGGACAAATCATCCTAGCGCGCCAATGTCGTTTGAGCAGCAGCGATTATTAATGTTGCTAAAACCACATCTTGATGAACATCACCGAATTTTATCGGCTGATATTTATCAAAATATGCTTAATGTCTTAGACTTTATAACCGGCATGAATGACCATGAAGCTTATCGATTAGCCCAAGAGCTGCAAGGACATTGGGGGACTGTTGTTTAAAAGCTACATTTAAGCGTATTTCATTCGTATTTTTGCAATGAAATGAGTATGATAGACATCTATCTGGTAATTTTGAAATATTATGAGCAGTCGCGAACAAAAAAAACTTCAAACTCGGCACGCTTTTTTTAATGCGGTGCTCGATTTATGTATGACAGGACAGTCTTTTAGCTCTATCAGCCTCAGACAGGTCACGCGTGAGGTTGGCGTAGTACCGACCGCATTTTATCGCCATTTTGATGATATGGAATCACTCGGTCGCGCCTTGGTCATCGAGGAGTTGGGCGGTACGCTAGCAACCTTAAGTGAGAGCCTACATATTGGGCGCAAACGCAGCTTCGAGCGTCAAATTGCTAAAAGCATTCAACTGTTTTTATATATGGTCAGTGAGCAGCCCTGCTACTGGCAGTTTTTAGTCAGTGAGCGCTATGGCGGCTCAGACGCTGTACGTAAAGCCATCAATGAGCTTATCAAAAAGCATGGTCAAAGCTTAGCAGAAGATTTGGCGCTCCAGCCTGCTTTTACCCATATTAATACCTATGACCGTAGGCTACTGGCTGAGGCTGGGGTTAATATGTTCTTTTCTTGGATTATTGATTGGCTAGAGCTGTCTTATACTGAAGACCATGACGATGAAGTTGATTTGGCTGAGATTGAAGATAAGAAGCAGCTCATGCTACACAATTGCACGCGCCAAGCACAGATGTTGTTTTATGGCGCTTATAATTGGAAGTCTACTGAAGAAACGCATTTAAGCGATTAAGACGATATTTCCGATTGGCGCTTACTAGCTTATGTTTAGACTTCTCTATGTAGCGTTTAAACTATAAGAATAAGCGTTAAAAAATTGGTCGAAATGCCCAAAGGCGCTGGGAAACCACTTTAACGTCTTTGGGCTTTTTATTGTCAGCACTTTTAGTATTTTTATCAGCATTGTTGGCGCTATCATTACTGCTATTGTTATTTTCCACCTCATCGTTGGCTGCAGTTTTGCTAATCATAATAGTTGCATAACGTTGCCTTGCTTGCCCAATATCTGCATTATCAGTGGCAGTGATAAGCGCCATAAAAGCTTGGCTATCAACCGCTAGCAATGGCGTTAGTGCTTTTCGTTGCTTTTCATCTAAAGCACTCAACATTGGCAATTGCCATATATCATCGATAGATTCGAATACTTGCTTTGCTCTTAGGTCGACGACGGTTTGCATCTGTTGGCTGGTTGCGCCGTCTATCAGAGCAGCAAGCAAGACTGGACTTGTTGTATTAATATTAATAGGTAAATAATACGGCACGACTGTGATATAAGGTCGTAGCGCCGCCAATACCTCAGCATTTACACCCTTCACATTTTGCAGCTGGTCAATATTGACCAATGATTGATTGGGTAAGTTTTTATCCGCTGAGTTATTGGACTGCTGAGCATAAACCGTACTTTCATCACCGCCATCAAGATACACTTCGCTGTCCGCATCTTGATAATCAAGGACGGCAATGGCAATGTCTGGCGCCAAATTTAATTGGGTTAAAAGCCTTTGGAATACTTCTAAGGCTACAGCATCAACGGCTCCATTATGATATAAATTATTGATATTAAAGCGACTGGCTTCGTCACGCATTTCAATGCCAATACTATGTAGACCCAACGTATAAAGAGGTATAGGCTGTGCCCAAATATCTTGCTCGCTATCGGTGTCATTCAGCTTAGCGTCAGCACGAATCATCGTAACGGCTAATTGCTGACCGGCATTGATATCTTGTAATAGCTGATTTTGATCAAACAGTAAACCGCTGCGTCTAATGGCAATTTTTTGGCTGGCAAGCATTGCTCCTGCGACCACCGTAATGCTTACCACTAATAACAAAATAGTGAGCAGCGCTACCCCGCGCTGAGAGTCGGCTTTCATTGGCATAACTGGCATGCTTGGCATAAATCGCCTCTATTATTGACCAAATGGCGCATTTTAAATCTTGTTCCCTGAATTATTATTGTCTACATTGTCATTGGCTGTATTATTATTGCTCGTGCCGTTACTACTATCATTATTGGTATCGTTATTGCCACTACTGCTGTTGTTATCGCTATCATTGCTATTACCGTTGCCGTTAGCATTATTAGGAGCACTATTTTTATTGGCACTGCTATTCGGTATTGGCTGAGGAGCAAGCGCCCATTGCCAAGTAATCGGCATATCTTGATAAGTAAAATTGATGGCAATACCTTTTGGTAATAGTACGATCTTAGGCTGAGCATTGGCTGAAGCTGCTCCTTGCCCAGATTGGGTATTGGCGCTGGTATTGTTACTGTCTTTATTAGGGAATTCTGTACTCATTTCTGGCAAATAGGCTTGCCAGCGCCCCGCTGTCACGCCTTCAAGCAAAATACTATCCAAACTGATGCTATCACTACCTCCGCCTATACTGGTATATTGACGGCGAATGAGGCGCTCATCAGCAAAAATATATTCGACGTGCTGCACACTAGGACTACTTTGATAACGGGGGTCAGGATCAGCAAAACGGACAAAGCTGATATGCTCACCATCCAAACTCATAAAAGGTTCAGGCACAGGCTGTGGCGCATTTTCTTGACTGCTACCATTCGCACTATTATTTGAATTATTGATATTTGAAGCATTGGCATTTTGAGTGCTTAATGCTTGATAAGGAATGATTTGCCCCATATCTTGTTGTAGCTGCAAATAAGCATATTGTAAAACGGCTAAATTATCCGCATGAAATTGCGCACGTTCTCGAGCACGATTAACGCTATCAAATACCTGCCAGCCTGCCACTGCTAACATCGCAAATATCGCCATGGCGACCATCAGCTCAAGTAAGGTAAATCCATGCTGCGATTTCACAGGCTACCTCCATTTGGGTTTGAGTCGGTCAAATCCAAACTACCAATATCTTGCTCAGCGTTACTTAGCATAATATTGATATCGGTCACTACCGTACGCGTCTGACCATCTATAATAGGAGCAACGGCGATATTCACCTCTTTTAATGCAGGGGTAATAGCATCAGAGACTGTCATCTTTACTAGCCAATCACGACCTTGGGCATTAATCGTTTGGGTGCGATTAGCAGTCAGCCACGTATCTTGAATCCGTAAATCAGCTGCAGCGTTTTGCGCAACAAAATGTGCAAGCGTGCGCGTCCGTAATATATCGACTGAGCTCAGATAAGCACTACTGGCACGGCTTGCAGCAACGGCAACGACCGCTAAAATCGCTAGAGCAACCATCACTTCAATCAGGGTAAATCCGTTTTCATACTTTGATAGAGTTGGCTTTCGGTTTATATAGGTAGGTTTGGCTTTCTCATTATTCATCATCAGTTATTGCCCTTGCCCTATCGACATACTGCCATCTGGCATAATCGTAATGACTTCACCCACCAAACGCGAATTATGGCGCACTTCAATGGTCACCGGCGCTGCTTGCCCTGTGCCAAACCATAATACTTGCGGTACCGTTTGATCTGTAAACCAAGGTTGCAGCGCTTGTGTTTGTCCTGTACTTGAGACGTTACCAGCATCTAGGCTTTGCACATTTAAGCTCACCCCAGCAGGCAATTCAGGCAAGGTAACTTCTGACTCAACCTCCCAGCTTGGCGTTGGTAATTTATCTTCAATCGCACTAGACATACTGGATAAATCAGCGGACAGCTCCATTGAGTTTTTAGGTGTACTGTCTCTACTAGAAGACGTGGAAGCGTCCGTTTGATAAGCAACATAAGGATTGGATAGAGTGACAATAACAGGGGTAACTTGACCTTGCTTATTCGCTTGTAGACTCAAACCCATTGGCTGCATACGTTCCGCCGACAACAGCCTAACGTAGCTCAATGAATCAGTCAGATGCTCATAAAAAGCGCGATTTTTACGCGATTCACTACTACCCACTGACAGGCTCATCATGCCAGCGAATATGGACAAAATAACCACTACTACTACGATTTCGACCAGTGTAAAACCAGCCTGCGTATGATGATGTGTTATTGGTGATGAGGGTTTTGACATACAGAGGTCATCTAGAATGGCGTCACTCTCTTAAAATGACGGTATATTTTGGGTGATATATAGAACGATAGATATGATTGACTGTGTTAAATAAAGGTTAATGTGCTGCCATATAGAATATAACAACACAGATTTTTATAAAATAGCTACTCACGGTTTTCAAGATATAGTAAAAACCTAATAATTGGCATTACGATGTTCTTCTGACTCGGTATCAATTTGCTCTACCAATTCCTGCATATCCTCATCCATTACCTCATCATCAGCGGCAGGATAATGGCTAGGCAGCTCTAACACTTGCTGGACAAAGGCATAGCGCAAAGTATCACGGCGTCCTAAGTAACGCTGATAAAAGCTTGAGTTCAATAGCCCAGCACCGCCCTGACCCATCGCCCAAATAGACGATAAATAATCACGCGTACTCAAACTGCTGTGCTCGTCCTTTAGATAAGCACTGATAATATCGATTAAACGCTTCATACGCTGACGGCGAATATCATAAAGCTCACCAAACAAGCGATTAAGACCCGTCACTGATGCGGCTAACCGCTCTTCGATTTGATTGAGTAGCATCGCTTTTTGTGGATTAAACAGTTGCTGAAAAATCATACGCGCGACACCTGCCGATGGGCAATCGTCAATGCGATTGATCTCAAACAGCTGTTCTTCGTAACGAATAATAATACGCAAATAAAGCTCATCTTTGCTAGAGAAATGCTTGTAAAGTGTGCCTTTAGCCAAATCAAGCTGATCTGCCAAGCTGTCTAAAGTGATATCACCATCGCCTGACTCAAGTAGCAATTGCTCTGCCATTGCTAAGATATTCTCTTCTCGTATCTTGAATTGATGCTGACGACTCATAATCTCTCCTAAAACTTGACAATATCATGCATATGACCACATTTTGCATTGGCGTATCGGTATCAAGAGTATGAAGTTATACAAAGGATGCGCGAAGACCACAATAGAGGAATATGCGTATGTTTGCTAAATAATCATTTATAATCATATGGTTACATTTAACACACCATTGCATGGCGCATAAAATCGCCACAACTTATAATAAATGACTGAGTGGTCATAGCATAACCATTTTAGTGATACTGTGCTAGTAAATTCTCAAAGTTTTTTGCAGTCAGCGTACCAACCTCCTCCGCACTACAGCCATACATCTCTGCAATACAACTGGCGACGTAGGGTACATAGGCAGGCTCATTAGGTCTGCCACGTTTGGGTACAGGGGCTAAGTAGGGACTGTCGGTTTCGATCAATATTCTGTCTCTAGGCATATTTTTTGCCGCATCTTTGATATTTTGTGCACTTTTAAAGCTAACGATACCTGAGAATGAGATATAAAACCCTAAGTCCAAGGCGCGTTTTGCCGTTTCCCAGTCTTCGGTAAAGCAATGAATAATGCCATGCTCAGCACCTTCTGCTTTTAGAATATCAATCGTATCTTCTTTGGCATCACGCATATGGACGACCAGCGGTTTTTTTAGGCTTTGGCTGGCATGTATATGACGCGCAAGGCTGGCTTGCTGCGCTTTTTTATTTTCCGTTGACCAGTAATAATCTAGCCCCGTCTCCCCTATTGCCCACACATAATCGGCATTAGCAGTTTCTATCAGACGCTCGACCGTCGCTGATTGTAAAACGCTGATGTCTTCACAAGGGTGAATACCGACGCTCATACCGAGATTTAACGTTTCATCGCCATAAGTCTTGACGATATTGGCAATCTCGTCATATTCCGCAAAATCACACATAATCGCCATCGCTCGCGTGACATTGGCTTCTTTCATCGCAGCAATCGCGCCGGACAATTGACCGTCGTACTTGGTTAAATCTAAACGGTTAAGATGACAGTGGCTATCAGTAAACATAAACAATCTCGTTATAGTGGCTTTTTAATAATAGTTTTTTACATGAAATTATTGTGATAAGAAATCAAGTTGGTAATAGTCTTCATTGCTCTAAAGAACGCACTTTTCAAGTAATGTTTAACAAACCTATCTTTAATACAGAATTGCCACTAATGCAGAGGCACTACTCGCATGACCTCTTCCATGGTCGTTAGCCCTTCACTAATGCGCTTTGCACCAGATAAACGCAGTGGCTGTACGCCTTCGCGGTAAGCTTGCTGCTTAAGTACGTCCAAGTTTGCATCAGCAGCGACCAGTTTTTTTAGCTCATTTGATAATGGCATGATCTCGTATAGACCAACGCGACCTTGATAACCCGTATGGCGGCAGTGCTCACAGCCCTGCGCTTTATATATTTGTGCGGGCACGGGCGCGCGCCATGGTTGTACCAATTCCTGCCATTGAATGGCAATCTCACTATCTGCAGTGACATTTACTGCTTGTTTGCAATGCGGGCATAATGTCCGTAACAGTCGCTGCGCCATCACGCCCAATATCGTCGCTGATGTCAAAAACGGCTGAATGCCTAAATCGTGTAGACGCGTGATTGAGCTTGGCGCATCATTGGTATGCAAGGTTGAGAGCACCAAATGCCCCGTTAAGGACGCTTGCACTGCCATATTAGCGGTTTCAGCATCACGAATCTCACCAACCATAATGATATCAGGGTCTTGGCGCATCAAAGAGCGAATACCATCAGCGAAGTGCAAATCCACCCCTGGATTGACCTGCATTTGGTTAAAGGCGGGCTCAATCATCTCAATCGGATCTTCAATCGTACAGACGTTCACCTGCTCAGTCGCCAATTGCTTGAGGGTACTATATAAGGTGGTCGTTTTACCCGAACCCGTCGGGCCTGTCACCAAAATAATGCCATTAGGATGAGCTGTCAGCTCATGCCACGTCTCTAACTGCTTGCCAGACAAGCCAAGCTGCGCAAAGGAGCGTACCAGTACCTCAGGATCAAATACTCGCATGACTAGCTTTTCGCCAAACGCAGTAGGCATAGTAGATAAACGCAGCTCAGTCTCCAATCCTTTTGGTGTGCGCGTTTTTAATCGTCCATCCTGCGGTTTACGTTTTTCGGCGACATTGAGCCGTCCCAAAATTTTGATACGTGCCGTCACCGCCACGATAATCGCCAGTGGCATCTCATAGACACTATGTAGCACCCCATCAATACGAAAGCGAACTTTACCTGTCTCTCGTCGTGGCTCTAGATGAATATCACTGGCGCGCTGCTCAAAGGCATATTGCAACAGCCAATCGACCACCTTAACGATATGTTGGTCATTGGCATCGGGATTGGTATTATCGCCGAGCTGCAATAGTGCTTCGACGTTGGTAATATCAGACGCTGCACGTTTATGAATAGAATTAGCACCAGCAATCGCTTGCGTGACTTGATAAAACTCTTGCCGATAGCGATTGATTTGCTCAGGGTTAATAAATACCGTGCGATAGCTTTTTGACTTAATGAGTTTTTCAATATTGGCGTGCCAGTCGGTATAAAAAGGCTGGTCGGTACCGATAACGACTTCATTAAGCGTCACTTCAATCGGCAAAATATGCTGTGAGCGTGCATATTCAAACGACATCAACTGCGTCACTGCTGGTACATCAACCTTTAACGGGTCAATACGGACAAGCGGCATATCTGCTTTGGCAGCTAACCATTGATTGAGCCATGCCAGCGTCAATTTATCCTCAGGATTATTATCAAGCGCATGACCATTTGGTAAGCCAAACTCACTAATAGTCAGTAGCGGATGCTGCGCCTTATTGCGGCGGCTGGTAATCACTAGATTATAGCCACGTTGATCGATGACTTTATCTGCTAACAATTCATCGAGACACCAACGCAAATCAATCACTATCGAGTACTTTTGAGCAGGCATAATTTTCTTCTTTTATTATTTAAGTCGTTTCAGCGCTGATAGTGTTAGCTGGTATTCCTTATACTTCTATTACTGCCGTTATCTGTAACTCACCCAACGCTATCAGCTGAAAGCTCACATCGATAGACTTATAGCGCATAACAAATGGCGTATTTATCTCCTTACGACGATAAGCAGGACGCGGATCTTGCGCAATTAATGCCTTTATAACGTCAAAATCAGATAGTAATAATTGCTTTTTTGTCTTATCAATGACTGCTGTTACAGTACGCGTATCTTTTTTACTGTCTTTCTTTTCTTCATAACTCTTTTGTTTTTCATTATTATTTTGTTTTTTATTATTGTTTTGTTCTTCGTTATTGGCACTTTGGTCGGCTATGAATTGCAAAAACTGCTCATATGCAGGCTCAGTGATAGTCACAGTCAACAATGCTGGAGCAGTTGGCGCAAAGCCACTTTTTGTATCAGGTACTGCGTCACTATAAGCTACATAGGGCTTGATATCGATAATTGGCGTACCATCTATCATATCAGCACCGCTAATGATAAGTAACACCCGACCTTCTACAATCTCAACAGCTTCAAGCTTAACCACAGATAGTCCGAGCGCTGAGGGGCGATACATACTGCGACTGGCAAATACGCCTATTTTTTGATTGCCGCCCAAGCGTGGCGGTCGCACTTGCGCACGAAAGCTGCTATTGGCTTTATTAAGCTGGCTGTCATCATTAGCCGGCTCGTCTTTCTTTATCTGTTTTTCTTTATTTAGATAGTTATGATGAAACTGCCAACTGATCCAAATATGGCTAAAATCTGCCAAACCAATAAAGGCTGCAGGCGTATTATAAGGCGCAATCATTTCAATCACGCTGGTTAAGGCAACCAAATTTGGCTGTCTCGGTGCGCCAAATTTTTGTGAAAGCGGCGCATGATGGTAGCCGATAATCGGTGACGTATGATGACTCATAAGCGAATCAGTCTGACAATTCATAAATCAAATCCAAAAAAGCGAAACCGTTATTTATACTAAAAAATAAGGGCTATACAAACTAAATTTGGCGAATCATACAAAATAACTCGCTAACGATATTCCATTTTATCATGCTATAGAAAGGCAGCTAGACGGATTTTTATTTTAAAGTTTGTTATGATGAGCAAGAAATTTATTGAGAATGGCTTGCATTCATAAAACAATGACTTCAAATCTTGCTTTTATGGGCGTTACTATCACCTCATAATACTGAATAATAATGTTAAAATAACGGTTGACGCGATAGGCTAAGCCACTAAATAGACTCTACACGCTATTAACTTGAAGCATTTTAAATCTATCATTGAAGATTTTTATTTGATACTTATTTATTTAATAGCTATTTTAATTGACTGATACAGATTATCACTTACTAACGAGGACTTTATGTCAAAACTCCGCACCGAAACGGTTACAGAGGTTCATCATTGGAATGATGCACTATTTAGCATCAAGACCACTCGCGACGATGGGTTACGCTTTCGCAATGGCGAGTTTGCGATGATTGGTTTGGTCGTTGATGGCAAGCCGTTGTTGCGCGCTTACTCGATTGCCAGTCCTAATTATGAAGAACATCTAGAGTTTTTCTCCATTAAAGTGCAAGACGGTCCATTAACGTCGCGTTTGCAACATATCAAAGTCGGCGACGAATTATTGGTCAGTAAAAAACCAACGGGTACTCTCGTATTAGACGATCTATTACCGGGCAAAAACCTCTATATGCTGTCAACTGGTACTGGTGTTGCGCCATTTTTAGCATTAGCACGTGACCCTGAAGTCTACGAGCGTTTTGAAAAGGTAATTTTGGTACATGGTGTGCGCGGTGTCAGTGACTTGGCTTATCGTGATATGTTCGAAAACGAGCTACCGAATGATGAAATCTTTGGTGAAGAGTTCCGTAAAAAATTCATTTACTATCCGACTGTCACTCGCGAAGAATTTAGAAACACCGGGCGTATTACCGACCTAATGAAATCTGGCAAATTTTTTGAAGATATTGGCTTACCACCTATTAATAAAAACGATGATCGTGTCCTCATATGCGGTAGCATGCCTTTTAATGCGGAAGTCTCAGCGATTTTGGATGGCTTTGGTCTGACCGTCTCACCACGTATGGGCGTCCAAGCGGATTATGCGGTTGAGCGTGCCTTCGTTGGTTAAAATATAATTTTTTATGCAAAATATAATAAATAATTCTTGACGCTCAAAAATAGGCTGCTATAATACGCAGCCTATACAGAGTTAACCCTGTAGCCCAATTCGATAATGTTTAGCAGTACAAACTTTATCACCTAACACGCCGGTGTGATGGAATTGGTAGACATGACGGATTCAAAATCCGTTGCCTTTAAAAGCGTGTCGGTTCAAGTCCGACCACCGGTACCATATACGAAACCCTTACAGTCTATAGATTGTGAGGGTTTTTTATTACCTCCTATTTATGATATCTTAAATATGCTTAGAGCAATCATTTAGAACCGTTCAGTTGTTGCCAAAATAGACACCACTAAATTTTAGGTGCAAAAAAAGCCCTACCTAGTAGGTAAGACCTTCTTTAATAAAAAATTGTGTATTAATTACCCTAGATTCAAGCTAACTTAACTCTATATCTATCATACTATTCAGCATCATCTAATATTTTATTAAGCGTTTCCACCATGTCATCATCTATGATGCTGTCTTCTACATAGTCAACTAACTCATGTATGGTCGTCAGATCCATTTCCCGAATACCCAAGCTTACCAGTTGCTCGTTAATAGACGCTAAGCTTTCTGTATCTTCAGGGTTGCCTAATACATGCTCTTCAAATCCATCACTGACAAACCAGTAGATTTTTTCTAACAAACTATTTCTCTTGGTTAACGTAGAATAACTATCCCCATGGATAAACAAATTAAAACGATAAGGCATCTCTACATCATTGATAAAAAAAGTACGCTTACATTCTAGTGTATAGGCTTGTTCCTGTCTGTCTTCAGAGCCTTCGTCCTCTTTATAGTTTTCATCTTCCTCAATCTCTTCTTTTACCAATCCCTCTAATATCTGATAACGCCCCACTTTGACTTTATGATTATAAATAATACAGGAATCAGCGATGGCCTCAAAAATGACCGCACTGACATCTAACGTATAGTCATCAATGTCATAAAAGCTTTTTAAAAAAGGCAAAAACTCTGTGATTTTATCTTCAGGTACTTCGGTAAGAAATTGTTGCTCGTATATCTGAACCATGTCTTCAGGCGAATAAGTATTGGCGGTATTGGTCTCATTTCTGCCAGTAGGCGTCAAGGGTACAAGGTTATATGGGTTATTATTGGTCATTCAGGACTGCCTTTTCATTTAAGTGAGCTTTATTAGATCTTTATCACTACAAAGCTATAGGTTACTGCAAAAGCACAGGTTACTACAAAGCGATAAGAGAGGCTAAATTCACTTTTTTAAGTGTCTTTAGTGCCTCGAAATCTATGAATACATTATCTCTTATTCAGTAACTTTTAGATATATTGTTCACTTTATCAAAAAAAAGAATCACGCTGAATATTAGCGTGATTCTTTTTAAAATACTTCAAGCACAATGAGTTAATTTCTTATGATGACTTTTTATAGTGAGGAAACTATAAAACCTACTGAACTATTTAGCCATACCTCTTAACTAACAGCTTGTTTCGCTTCATGCTTGCGAACACTCGTTCCATCTTTGCGACTGATCGTTATTCCTGTAAAGCCAAACAATATCGTTAATAGTAGCGATAGATAACAAAAGAAAGCGTAAGGTAGATAATCGAGCACTGGTACACCTAATGCCTGACTGATAAATACACCACATACACTCCAAGGTACTAAAGGATTGATAACCGTACCGGCATCTTCAATCGTGCGCGATAAGTTTTTGGGATGCAAATTCAAGCGTTCAAACGTCGGGCGAAAGGCAGTACCTGATAGTAAGATACTTAGATACTGCTCACCGATTAAGACGTTGATACTTAAGGCTGCCATAGCGGCGGCAAAGATAGCACGCCCTGAACTGGTCAGCATATCTCTGATACCTAATAATAGTGCAGGCAAAATACCCAAGGCACGCAATAAACCACCTAAACTCAATGCCAATATCACAATAGTCTGCGTAAAGAACATGCTCTGCATACCACCACGTGAGATCATACCGCCTACTTCGCCCAGCTCCAAGTTTTCGGCAGGCGCATAGCCGCCAAACATGTAATTACCTAACTGTCCGATACTGGGTGTACTGTGCAAATAGGTAATGATTAAAGCGCTAGCAATCGTATAAATGATGGTATAGATGGCATTCACTCGGCATAACGCTAATACAACTAGCACAACAAACGGTAGCACTGAATAACCATGGACTAAGCCGCTATCGACAAGCTGCGACTGTAATAGGGTAACTTGATCTAAATTGCCAGTACCTGTCTGCCCAGAGAAGTACCAAAACAGTCCTGCTGTAATGAGCCACGCGGGCACCGTGGTATACATCATGTTGCGAATATGCTCAAACAAATCAATACCTACGACAGAAGAAGCAAGCGTACAAGTATCTGATAAAGGAGACATTTTATCAGCAAAGAATGCGCCTGAAACGATGGCACCTGCAGCGATAGCGACGTTGGCATCAAAAGCATTACTCATCCCAATAAAGGCCACGCCTATCGTCGCTGCCGTGGTCAAACTACTGCCTAGCGCCACCCCAATAATTGAGGTCAAGACAAAGGCAGAGATATAATAATACTGCGGTGAAATGAGGTCAAAACCATAATACATAATGGTGGGAATAGCGCCCGACATCATGAGAGCGGCGACTAGCAATCCAATAAAAAACAATAAATAGATAGCACCAATACCACTAACGACGCCTGAAGACATTTGCTCCTGCATCTTCTCAAAGCTTAAGCCTTTGAACATACCTAGTGCCAACAACACAGCAATAGCAAGCATTAATGATAGGTGCGGAACCCAGCCAAAGCCGATCATGGTGACACCCATAATCGCAATGACAACGCTAGCAATGATAAAAGCTACCTTAGGAGATAGCTCAGTAAGTACTTGTGGTGGCATAACACATCCTTATGTTGCCATAATATTTTGGCGTTAGGGTTGGCGTTGAGGGTCGTAAGTTTAATGAGTTGCAATACTGATTGCTACGCTCATTAGTTATCCAATAAAGTATCGGTCTTGGCTGCCATAACAAAGTCATTGCGATGCAGTCCTTTAATGCTATGTGACCACCAAGTGACCGTAACCTTGCCCCACTCAACCAATATGCCAGGATGATGCCCTTCTGCTTCAGCGATGTCTGCCAGTTGATTGGCAAATGCCATCGCCGTGACGAAGTTCTTAAATTTATATTGACGTTGTAATTGCTTAATGCCATCAACTTCAATCAATGACCAATCTGGGATTTGTTGTAATAGCTCTTGTGCTTCAGCATCGCTGACCGTTGGTGCGCCAATGCGGCATGCTTCACAGCTGGCTTGTGATAATGTAGTCATTATAATGTCCTTTTTTAACTATTTATTTTTAGTGATTATACGTCCGTGTTTATGCTTTTTTACTACTCTTAAAATAAGTTATAGGCAGTTCTATATAAAATCGATACGATCGTAATAAAGTAAATAGCCACGTGCTACTGTTATAAATTTTTCTTGCTTGCTGTTCGCAAGCGTGACAGAGACTACGAAAAATTTAATCCAGTAGCACTCGTACCGGTTTTAAAATAAATCAACTATATATATTCATTTTTTTATTAAGTGCTTTCGACAGCGTAAGTTGGCTCAAACAACCCTAATGACATGGCTTGTTTGACGACTCCCATGATGTCGCTATCGACAATATCAAATAACGTATCCAAATCATCAATGACATAGTAAATCGGCTGAATATGATCGATACGATAAGCGGTACGTAGTACATCGAGTAAATCAAATGCGCGATGCTCTGGCTGTGCCTGCTGTTGGGTCTCTGCTTGCTGCTCAGAACTGTCATTGAGTGCATAAACGGTTTCAGAAGGTGAGCTTAAGATACCGCCGCCATAAATACGGCGGCTATCTTGCGTCTTTCCAACCAAACCAAACTCGATGGTAAACCAGTAAAGCCGTGCCAAAAACCATCTTTCTTCTTTACTGGCGTTTAGTCCAAGCTTACCGTACGTCTCATTAAAAGTCGCAAACGCAGGATGGGTCAGCATTGGGCAATGACCGACGATTTCATGGAAAATATCAGGCTCTTCGATATAGTCCATGTCATCGAATCGACGAATAAAAGTCGCAACTGGAAAGGATTTATTAGCCAACAGTTTAAAAAACTTACCAAAGCTGATTAATGCAGGGACAGCAGCAGTTTGCCAACCGGTCGTTGCTTGCAAAACTTCGTCAATATCATGTAGTTGCGGAATACGTGCGGGCGATAGATTCAGCTTAGTTAAACCTTCTAGATAAGCTGGGCAGGCACGATTGGGGATTTGTTTGGCTTGACGCGCAAGCAGCGCTTGCCACATGGCATGCTCATCGTCACTATAATGAATATGACCAGTAGCATCTGGCTGATGCGACACGTAAGGTTGCTTTTTATCAGTAGCACTTGTAGATAGTAGGCGTTCCATGCCTATATTCCTTTTATTGCAGATCGTCCATTACCTTTGTAGCAGTAACTTGTCTTGATGACTTTGCTCTACTAACCCTAAATATCATAGTTTATAATCACTATTATAAGCAGGACTATACTAGTAGGTAGCAGGCTAATAAGCACAAGACAAATTCCCTTTGCCTTGCCCATTTATTGCTTTAGAGCCTATTTACAACAACGACTCTAAAACTAAGGCGTTTCAGTTTCTTGCTGACCAACCGTGCCGCGACGTACTTGGTCACGCTCGATTGATTCAAACAATGCTTTGAAATTACCTTCGCCAAAACCATCTTCGTAATCGCCTTTACGTTGGATGAATTCGAAGAATACGGGGCTACCCAAAATGGTTTCAGAGAAAATCTGTAGCAGTAGACGTGGTGCGCCGCCTTCAGTGGTGCCATCTAGCAAGATACCGCGCATCTGTAGCTCAGAGACATTTTCGCCATGGCCCGGTAAGCGCTCATCAAGCATCTGGTAATAAGTCTCATTTGGCGCCGTCATGAGCGGGATACCAGCGGCTTTTAGCTTATCAATGCTGGCAAACAAATCATCACTGGCTAAAGCAATATGTTGAATACCTTCACCATTGAAATGCATCAAATACTCTTCGATTTGTCCACCGCCCTGCTTTGATTCTTCATTTAACGGGATACGGATTTTGCCATCAGGCGCAGTCATCGCTTTACTGGTCAGGCCGGTGTACTCACCTTTGATGTCAAAAAAACGGATTTCACGGAAGTTAAAGATACGCTCGTAAAAGTTTGCCCAATAGGCCATGCGACCACGATAAACGTTATGGGTTAAGTGATCGATAACTTTAAAACCATGGCCAACAGGATGTTTATCAACCTCTGGCAGATATTCAAAGTCGATATCATAGATTGAGTTACCATCAGTAAAACGATCAATCAAATAAATAAGTGAGCCGCCGATACCTTTGATTGCTGGCAACCTAAGTTCCATAACCCCTGTTGGTACATCTACTGGTTGAGCACCATTTTCAATCGCTAACTCGTAAGCCTTTTTAGCATCATGTACGCGAAAGCCCAAGCTACAAGCGCCTGCGCCATGCTCTTCAACGAAGTAGCTGGCTTGACTTTTTGGCTCGCGGTTTAATATGAGGTTGATGTCACCTTGACGAAATAAAGCGACGTCTTTAGATCTGTGGTTGGCTACATGCGCAAAGCCAAGCTGCTTAAACAGTGCTTCGACGGCGTCAGGTTGAGTTGAGGCGAATTCAACAAAATCAAACCCGTTTAGGCCCATTGGGTTTTCAAATAAATCTGCCTTTAACTTTGACATTGTAATCATCCTTAATTTCAATTGGTGGTATAAAAAACGGTAAAAATATAATGCTAAAAAATAGCTTGAATCAATAATTCTTATTGACGATTGATTTATATTAGATTAGCTTGATTTATAAGACTAATTGTTTTTTATGATTTATTTATCAGGTTTACTTATGAATATCAGTATCCGCCAATTGACCGCTTTTATCAAAGTCGCTGACAACGGCAGTTTTACCCGTGCCAGCGACCAGATGCATTTAACCCAATCTGCAGTCAGTGGATTGATCAAAGAGCTCGAATCTAACTTGGGTATTGTGTTATTTGATCGCACCACACGCCAGTTGTCGTTGTCAGTCGTCGGTCATCATTTATTGCCGCAAGCTCGGCGCATTTTGAACGAGATGCAACTGTTTGAAAATGAAGCAAGCAGTTTGACAAACTTGGCGCAAGGTCAGGTAAGATTGGCAGTATCGCAGTTTGCTGCTTCTTCTATGCCAGCGGTCATTGCGCAGTTTGCCAAAGACTATCCAGATATCAGCGTGTCGTTATTAGATTGCTCAGCAGAAAACGTCCTTGAGCATATCCAAAACATTGAAGTGGATTTAGGCGTCGGTACTGAGGTCGGTACTGAAATCGGTACTGAGCTTGAATTTATGGAAACTGAAGATGACATCCGTGCAGACTTGTTATATCAATTACCGTTTTGTGTGGTAATGCCTGATAGCCATGTGTTGGCGCAAAAACATGAAGTCACTTGGCAAGACTTGATTGACATTCCACTCATCACGCTACAAGGCCCTTTTCTTGAAAAATTGACCACTGAGCTGGATGAAAATATCGTCAACCATATTCAGCAGGCGCGTTACAAAGTGAATTTTATGTCGACGGCACTTGAGATGACTCGCCAAGGTTTTGGTATTACTTTGTGTCTGCCCTACATGCCAGAAGTGATAGACTGGGTAAGCGCCAACGGTTTACAGATGCGACCGCTAGCGCAACCTGTCAAAATGCGCCGGTTTTTCATTTATCAACGCTCATCTCGAGCACTTTCACCGGCGAGCATTGCTTTTAAGCATTTTTTGCAGCGCTACTTTGCCACCCACTTTGATGACTTACAGAGCTTTTAAAGCTCATTGTCTAAGCAATCGCTTGATACTGACCATTACAGTTACTATCAAGTTGAAAGGGAATTCAAAAGTTTGTAGGTAAGAAAAAAATGCGTTAATTAATGAGGATAACGGAATCTAACGTTGAGTTAATCACAAAACTGGTTTATGCTTTTTAGCGCCTCAACTCATATCTCTTGTAAGGAAAACAAATGTTTGAACGTATCGATTATTACGCTGGTGATCCAATATTAGGATTAATGGACAAATTTTCAGCAGATAACAACCCAGACAAAGTCAATCTAGGCATTGGTATTTATTATGATGAAAATGGCGTTATGCCTGTACTCGACTGTGTCAAAACGGCTGAGCAGCGCATTGCTGACCCTATTGCGCCTCGTCCATATTTGCCAATGGCAGGCTTACCAGGACACCGTAAAGGTTGCCAAGAGCTACTTTTCGGCAAAGACGCACAGATTTTAAAAGACGGTTTAGTCGCGACTATCGCCACTATTGGTGGTTCTGGTGCGTTAAAAGTCGGTGCAGAATTTATCCACGAATGGTTCCCGCAGTCTAAGTGCTATGTCAGCGACCCGACGTGGGGCAATCATATTGCCATCTTTGAAGGCTCTGATGTCGAAGTGGGTAAATACCCGTACTACGACACCGCTACTGGTGGCATCAGATTTGATGAGATGATTCAGTTTTTTGAAGCTTTAAATAAGAATGATGTGGTCTTGCTGCACCCTTGCTGCCACAATCCAACCGGTCTAGATTTGACCCGCGAGCAGTGGGATCAAGTGCTTAACGTTATTAAAGCGCGCGAGCTGATTCCATTTATGGACATCGCTTACCAAGGCTTTGGCGAAGATATGGACAGCGATGCTTACGCGATTCGTAAAGCCGTCGATATGGGTCTGCCCGTATTTGTCAGTAACTCATTCTCTAAAAACTTATCACTATACGGTGAGCGTGTCGGTGGTCTATCAGTCGTTTGCCCGACAGTTGATGAGACTGAGCGCGTCTTCGGTCAGCTGAACTCGACAGTACGCCGTATCTACTCAAGCCCGCCATCACATGGTGGCCGTGTAGTCGATATCGTCATGAATGACGAGGCGTTACATGAGCAATGGATTAGCGAAGTTTATGCGATGCGTGATCGTATCAAAGCCATGCGTTTGAAGCTAAAGTCTGTGTTAGAGGCCAAAGTTCCTAACCGTAACTTTGACTATATTACTCGTCAAAACGGCATGTTTAGCTTTACCGGACTGACGCCTGAACAAGTCGAACGCCTACAAAGCGAGTTTGGCATCTACATGGTATCCAACTCTCGCATGTGTGTGGCGGGCCTCAACGTCAGTAACATTGACTATGTTGCCAATGCAATGGTAGCCGTCTTAAAAGATTAAAAAATTGATATTCAATTGCTTTAAATAAAAATTGTATTTAAAAAAAGCTGGGCGATTGCTCAGCTTTTTTTGTATAGCATTTCCACCTATAGTCATAAAAAGGCTAATCGTGATAAGCTATGGAACAAGGCGGATATTGCAAACGTACCACAAAGGTGGGCGCACTGCTAGGGAGTGGGTGCTAGCGATACCGCGAATAGAGCTACAACGGCAACAGAGCAAAGGTAGGGTCTTTGAACGATAACGACCTTTGGTTGTTGGATCAGAAATTACTGCTAATATCAGCCCTTTTAACATGACAAAGATTGTCATTATTCCTATAGAGTGATTATGTTTGATGAGTGTATCAGCAAGCGTTCAATCTAAATTAACCCTAGTCTATCCAGCTCAAACATTTATCTCCGTTTCTAATGAGATAAGCTTTAATCTGAAAATTATAATATTTAGCGTATAAATCCGCTGAAGTATTGAATTGATCCTGCTTATAAGTTTCATATCCATGTGTAGTTCCTATTATTGGAACAATATTTTCATCGCTAACGCACCCTCGCTTTATTTCGGGAGTGTAGGGACCACCACTGTAAGTGGCATAAACGTGTAAATCACCCTTCGAAATTGCTTTCAGAGCATCAGCTGTAGGATCTGCACTGTATAGATAATCCAAACTGAATGGTTGTTCTACTTCACTGCTACAAGCCGCTGCTAAGCAAAAAAACAAAAGTGGTATAAGTGATCTAATTACCAAAACCTCCTCCATGTTCTTTGTTTGGATGACGGGCAATAGAGTTTTTATATAATTGTCTCATAATAGTATTTTGATGGACTATTGATAGATGATTATAGAAAAGTTTACCGTGAGTGCTATAGTTTTTTATATGTCCAAGTTCATGTGCAAGAACCTCTGTTAAGTTAGGTTTATAAACACCTTTACCATCCGCACGATCCGCACGTACAAAGTAAGGATCTTTATCCTGCATATTAATCTCTACTTCCATGATAATCTTATCTACTCTTTCTGTTGGTTTCCAAATTTCCCACCGCTTAGGTTCGTTAATAACTTGAGATGTCATTAATGGTATGGTTTTACCAAATACACCATTACCCTTTCCCAAGGTAACGGCAAGAATTCTATCGTCATTCTGTATTACTGATACTATGTATCGACCATGTGAAGTAGATATAATCTCATCAAAAGCCTTTTGTAAGTCTTTATCTCCTCCAAGGTAAAATTTACTTGTATCTAATTTACTTTTACCTGTATTAGGACCTGCCCAAAGTCCACCATCTTTCAATGCTTGTTCAGTAGACACTTCAACCCAAACCAACAAGTCATCATCAGATATTTCTATCTCAGAGCTTTCATCAGAAGCTTTTAAGCTAGAGAATACAGCTTCTGGATCAGATTTAGGAAACTGTATAGGCGCTGGTTGCTCAACCCCCATTACCTCAAAATCAGATTCACAGAACGACTGCTGAACCGCAATAAGCTTAGCACCGCAGCTGGTCACATCTCCTGCACGGGCAATGGGTGCGCCATCCACAATAAATGAGGCGTCCCCTGTCAAAATAGTCGTCACCTTTTTACATTTCTTACAAACGACTTTATCGCCTTTACGCGATATGGGAATACCGTTGTGAGTCGTGTGTGGTGAGCCACTAATCACCTTACCGCCATGAGTTGTCGTCGCGCCTACGGTGATATAAGCTGCCATAGTGTTGTCCTAAACGTACTGTTAATAAAATTCTCAAATTATAGCAATTTTATAAGACATTAGTTCATAAATTATAGGGACGGGTGTACTTAATATTAGTAGTCATTATGAAAAAAAAGACGTTTATGAAAACGCTGCATAAAAACCCTTGCAATCTATACTTTGATAAATTACATTATACGTAAGTAGTTAATCATAACGTAATTCACTATATACTTTAGCAAGGAGCAAACTATGTCAACGATTGACAAAAACCTCACTTCATTTATCGATATCGCTAGCGATTCTGATTTCTCAATTCATAACCTTCCTTATGGCATTTTCAGTGAAAGTACTGACGGCAAGCGCCGCGCTGGTGTTGCTATTGGCGAGCACGTATTAGATTTATCCGTACTCGAAGCAGAAGGTTTGCTGAGCTTAGATGGCGGGTCATATTTTGATCAACCGACTCTAAACGCCTTTATTGATTCTGGTCGAGATAATTGGACTCAGGCACGTAAAACCATTCAAACGCTACTATCGAGTGATGACGATACCCTGCGTGACAATCAAGACTTGCAGAAAAAAGCACTCTTTAAGCAAGCAGACGTCACCATGCATTTGCCGGTTCAAGTACCTGGCTTTACCGATTTCTATTCTTCTAAAGAGCACGCGACCAACGTTGGTACTATGTTTCGTGACCCGAGCAATGCCCTACTACCTAACTGGACTGAGATGCCAGTCGGCTATAACGGACGTGCCAGCACAGTTATCGTTAGCGGTAGTGATGTGATACGCCCCTCTGGTCAGCTAAAACCTAATGCAGATGAACGCCCTATTTTCTCGCCTTGTAAGCGCCTTGATTTTGAGCTCGAAACAGCTTTTATCGTCGGTAAAGGCAACAACATCGGTCAACCGATTGCAGTGGATAATGCTATCGATCATATCTTTGGTATGGTATTACTTAACGATTGGTCAGCCCGTGATATTCAAAAATGGGAATATGTGCCTTTAGGTCCATTTAACGCCAAAACCTTTGCTTCTGAGGTATCGCCTTGGATTGTAACCATGGATGCATTGGCACCGTTCAAGATGCCATGCCCCACGCAAGAGCCAAAACCACTGGCTTATCTCAACGAAAAAGACAGCAATAATAGCTACGACATTAATTTATCAGTAGAGCTATTGCCTGAAAATACTGATGAAGCGACGGTGATTTGTGAAACTAACTTCAAGCATATGTACTGGTCGATGGCGCAGCAGCTGACGCATCATACGATTACTGGCTGTAAAGTAGAAGTTGGCGATATGATGGGTTCAGGTACTATTTCTGGACCAACGCCTGACTCTTATGGCTCAATGTTAGAGATTGCTTGGAATGCTACCAAACCAGTCACCCTTAAAGGCGGCGAGACGCGCAGCTTTATTGAAGATGGCGATACGGTCATTATCAAAGGCTATAGTGAAAAAGAGGGTATCCGTGTCGGCTTTGGCGAAGTACGCGGTAAAGTACTACCTGCTTTAGAATTTGATTTTTCTGAGTAGTTATCAGATTGGTAAAGATTTAAAGCACCGACCCGTTTCATCAATAAAAGCCCAGTCACAGTAAAGCTGAAGTTGAAATTGAAATTGAAATTATATGGCATTTGCTGTGACTGCTTTTTTAATTACCTATCAAAAGGAGTTTGATAATGACCTTTAAAATTGAAAAAATTCATCATGTGGCCTATCGCTGTAAAGACGCTAAAGAAACCGTCGAATGGTATAAAAAACATCTAAACATGGATTTCATCTTGGCATTTGCTGAAGATCATGTACCCTCAACCAAAGCCTTTGACCCCTATATGCACGTGTTTTTAGATGCGGGTAACGGTAATGTGTTGGCATTTTTTGAAGTACCCAATCAACCTGAGATGGGCTTTGACCCGAATACCCCAAATTGGGTACAGCATCTAGCGATGAAAGTAAAAGACCGTGATACTTTAATGGCGGCTAAAAAGCATTTAGAGGAAGGCGGTATTGATGTTATCGGCGTGACCAATCACGGCATCTTCCATTCTATTTACTTCTTCGATCCCAACGGTCATCGTATGGAACTCACCTATGATGATATTACATCAGAAGAAAAGGTATCGATGATTACTGAAGAGATTAAGCAAGATATGCTTGATGAATGGTCGCGTACCAAACGTGCTCCAGCGCATACGCAGTTTTTACATGCCGAAGAGCTTGCTGAAGCAAGAGAAGTTGCACCTGTAGGTGAGTAATACTTTACAGTTTTTTAATAGTTCAGATTACTGCTTATTCAAATTACTGCTTAGATAACAATAGCTAAGACTGTCTTAGCTATTGTTATCTAAGCAATTTGATAGCGTTGAGCGATGGCCAATATTTGCTCAACCACATTACGCTGCTCACTCATCGGCAACTGCTCTGTGGTTCCGATGATAGTAATGGCATACTCTAAGGGCAATTTCTCAAGAGATAAGCCATTATCGATAAAAGCTTGATCAGCGCTGTTAGTGGCAAACTGCGGCAAGATAACTGGAATCGTAATCGCATTAATCCCCATTAACATATCACCAGTCACTGTTGCATAGCCTTGGGTACGAATATTGGTTTGTAGCTGGGTAAATTGCAACCAACGAGACGCTGTTTCATCATCGTTCAATACTTTTGCATTATTAGCTTTACCTTGCCACTCTGCAAGCACCAATGGCTTAATAACGGCATCAGACTGGTAACTGGCAAACAACTGCCCTGTGGCAGAAGTCGTGAGTGGCATCCGTGAGCCAATACGAGTGATGATACTAATCGGGCTATCCGGTTCAACGGACTGGATGATAATTGGACCTTCACTAAACCACTTAGCGATTTGCACGCCACAGTTTAGAGCATCTTTAATAGCATTGGCGACAGCGGTAAGTCGCTCTAACAGATTATTTTGATTGAGCGCTGTATTACCCAAAGCGCCTAAAGCATCAACGCGTTCGCCCAATCCATAACGCCCATCGTCTAGTTGACGAGCATAGCTTTTACGAATCAAGCTCACCAGGTAACGATGGGTTTTGGCAGGATGCATCTGCATGGCTTGAGCAATATCTTTTAGCATCATAGGCGCGTTATAAGCGATAAGAATATCTAATATCGATAGGCCAATTTCAAGTGACTGTACGCCGCCTTGGGGCTTGCTAGAGGTTAAAGTATGATTTGATAGTAAGGCATTATCTGATGATGACATTTTAAAGCTCATTGGTTTAAGCGAATTGGTGTTTGTCTATTAATAACAGCGCTTACGGATTTGACGAATTTCTTATTACGACTGATTATATACATAATGATAAGCGTTTGATACACGCTCAAAATGGAGAATAATAATGATGGAACTTTATAGCTATTTTCGCAGTAGCACCTCTTACCGCACTCGCATTGCTATGAACCTTAAAGGTTTAGAGTATGACTATATTTCAGTTAATTTGGCAGAAGACAAACAGTTGGAGGCGGCATTCAAAGCGGTCAATCCACAAGGTCTAGTGCCCGTCTTACAAGTTGATGACTTACGACTCTATCAAAGCCCAGCTATTTTAGAATGGTTAGAGGAAGTATATCCTAATCATCCATTGTTACCTAAAGATGCGGCTGGTCGTATGCAAGTACGAGCACTCAGCGCTATGATAGGCTGTGATATTCACCCGCTTAATAATCGCCGTATCTTACAATACCTACGCAATGAGCTGACCGTTGGTGAAGATGAAGTCATGGCGTGGTGTAATCGCTGGATTAGTGAAGGTTTTTCCGCATTAGAGAAACGCTTGGCAGAAGATAAAAATCGCGGCAAATTCTGCTATGGCGACAGTCCAACATTTGCAGATTGCTATCTTATTCCACAAGTGTCGTCTGCTCGACGCTTCAAAGTAGACCTCAGTCTTTATCCTAATATCGTCGAGATTGATACGCACTGCCGCGCTCTAAAAGCATTCGCCGATGCTGATCCTATGATGCAACCTGATGCGCCAAGCGTCTAATCTAATCTACAAAAAATAAAGCCTCCAAATTAGGAGGCTATATTATATTGATACTCTCATATTAGTATTGCCACATCCAATGCTTAAAGATTCATCTCATATTGGGTAACAGCGACTATCTTTATCGGTACCGCAAATAGCCATGGTGAACCACCACTACAATAAAACAAGTCATCTTTAAATGAGACAATACAAGCGGTAAAATCATTACCACAGTGACCTATCATTGCTTGCTCATCACTATCATCATCGACTGCACACCATACTTGTTTATCACCTCGTGCAAGCAATGCGCGTGTTAAACCACTGCCTGCTAACTCATTATTCATACCCCGCTCCTTAACTTCTTTTACAATAGTTTGAGCTATTCATCATTAAATATATTTTTTTTGATAATAACCTTTATCGTTATTGAATCAATGAACCTAATATAAATGATGCAAATCCGTTTGTTGTCAAGCAAACACAATGAGTAATTACCTATATATTTAATTGCTGTTTACTTCTTCTACTCTCTCTTCTATAGATATTTTGTATCTTGGTCACTCCATTGTAAAGCTGTATAAGCAAAAATGTAATAATTAACTACATTATTCCCGACGAACGGTCAAGATCGAAATGTGAACGGTCAGTAAATTTAAATACTCTTAATAAATATATCACTCAAAACCTTCAATTCGTTGTTTAACTATACTTACTATCCAAAAATTCCTGAAATTCATCAGACAAGTTATTGATGATGAAAATGGTGTCAGATCACACTGTGCAGTGCGACCATTTCTCTTACCTGAATATTGTTCACCATATCTTTATAAACTATTTTTCAATCGAGCAACAGAGACTAAAACAGAGTCATAAAATCAGGTAAAATAGTACTCATGACACCCATCAACCAACCAATCCTTCGCAAGATTATCCACATCGATATGGATGCTTTCTATGCCAGTGTGGAACAGCGCGATTTCCCTGAGCTACGTGGCAAACCATTGGTCGTCGGTGGCGACCCAAATGGACGCGGAGTGGTTGCCGCTGCCAGTTACGAAGTGCGTAAGTTTGGCGTGCGTTCCGCCATGTCGTGTTATGAGGCAAAAAATCGTTGTCCAGAAGTCATATTTGTACCACCACGCTTTGATGTTTACCGCGCCGTCAGTAGCGATATCCGCCGCATTATGTACAGCCTGACGTCGCATGTTGAGCCGTTATCATTAGATGAAGCGTATCTTGATGTGACCGGGTTATCTGTTCATAAAGGCTCAGCGACATTAATGGCAAATTGGCTACGGGCGCAAATTTTAGAGCAAACAGGTCTGAACGCCTCTGCAGGTGTCTCATTTAACAAGATGCTTGCAAAAATCGCCTCTGACATTAATAAGCCTAATGGTACCGCGGTTATCACGCCAGCGGATGCCGACGCCTTTATTAGCACACTGCCTATTGAGCGTTTTCATGGTATTGGCAAAGCAACAGCAAAGCGCTTGCATGCGATGGGAATCAGCCACGGTGCAGACCTTCGCCGCACGCCAGCTGCCATACTAGTTAATGAATTTGGTAAGCGCGGACAGTTTTATTATGATATTGCGCATGGTCGTGACGAACGTGCCGTCAAATCTGAACGTACGCACAAATCTGTTGGCTCTGAGACGACTTTTAGAGACAATTTAAATCGTGATGATGAACTACTCAGACAAATCTATGAGCAAAATGCCGATGCTTTTTATCAGCTGCATAAAAAACAGCTTATTGCCTATACCATCACTCTCAAAATTAAATACGCTGACTTTACTCAAGTAACGCGCTCGCATACTTTATCCACCGCTTTTGATAGTGCTGAATCCGCTCACTACTGGTTAGACAAGCTATTTTTAGATATTCCACGTCAACTTCCTATCAGACTTGTGGGTGTGACCTTCTCTTCGTTAACGCTTGCCACACAGGTAATACCGCAGTTAGATTTATTCGAGTAATACGAATAGTCTTCAATAAAAACAGGTTTAAACTTTTGATAAACGAGAAGACTATTGCTTATGGTATTTTATATACCGTAACCACTTAGGAAACGTTCTTTAATATTCTCATTTCTGCTACAATTACGCCAAAATTCAACTTTATTTAAAGACTACTTATGACTGATTCTCAACTAGCAAGCTTAAATAACAACCTCAGTATTCATGCCAATAACGATAGCCATAAAAGTGACGACGTTTTAGAGTATTTAAGTGTTGATGAGTACGATTATGAACTACCAGATCAGTTAATTGCCCGCTATCCATTAGCGCAGCGGTCAGCGTCAAAGCTACTGTATCTAGCTGCTAGTAATAAAAAAGATGATGTCAGTCAAATTGAAGATAAATTGTTTTCAGAGCTGCCTGAGCTGCTAAACGCGGGCGATTTAATTGTCTTTAACGACACCAAAGTTATGAAAGCACGTCTATTTGGTCAAAAAGATACAGGCGGAAAAGTTGAAGTGCTCATTGAGCGCTTGGTTGATATTGCTGGTTTAAATGGTACGACTGTAGATTGGGCAACATTAGACGATACACTTAGCACAGAAAGACATATCGCCCTTTGTCATGTTAAAGCCAGTAAAGCACCCAAGCTTGGTCAGCGTTTAGCGCTTGCTGACAGTCACATGAATTGCGTGATGATTGGTCGTCAAGAGAACTTATTTATCTTGGCTTTTGATGCGCCCATCTTGCCTGATTTAGAGCGTCATGGTGAGCTGCCCATTCCGCCCTACTTTGAGCGCCATGCTGATGCCACCGATAATACTCGTTATCAAACCGTCTTTCATGATCCTGCCAAGCTTGCTAGCGTAGCAGCACCGACAGCGAGCTTACATTTTGACGAGATAGTGTTAGATAGGCTTGCTGCAAAAGGGATTAACACAGCATTTGTCACACTCCATGTTGGCGCAGGGACTTTTGCGCCTGTAAAAACAGACAACTTACTCAATCACACCATGCACAGTGAATATGCACACTTGCCTCAGGCTACCGCCGACCTTATTAATCAAACACACGCCAATGGCAAGCAAGTGATCGCTATTGGTACAACGGTGACACGTGTCCTTGAAACCGCGTATCAAAAAACAGCGGTTAATGGACAAGCACTGGCTAGCTGGTCAGGTGATACAGATATCTTTATTTATCCGGGATTTAAGTTTGGGGTTATAGATAAACTACTAACGAACTTTCACTTACCGAAGTCTACTTTGTTGATGTTAGTATCAGCCTTTGCAGGTAAAGCATCTATCGAGCAGGCTTATAAACATGCTATTAAAACGCAGTATCGTTTTTTTAGTTACGGCGATGCTATGCTGCTTGATAAAAAATCGAACGGATAACAGTGAACATTAAGCAAACAATTAATATATTGATCACAACAGTAGTGGAATAAACTGGTAAACTAAACGCTATTTTGTTATAACAACAAAGATAACTCTCACTCTAAAGGGCTGCACATGTCTTGTCATTTATCTCATCGCTTGACTACGATACATCGCGCGGTATCCATGGCACTGCTTTATTCAGTAGGCTATGCAGCCCTAGTATCTAGTGCTCAAGCAGCAACGATTGGCAAAACCGTCGTAACCTCTGCTCAGCACGAACCTTTAGTCGCCAGTATTATGGTCACCGATATTAAAACAGCCGATTTTTCGGCCAGTTTAGCGAACTCTACTGTTTATCAGCAAATGGGTTTGACCCCCACTGACTCTATGACCGTACGATTTCAGCCGACTTCAGCCACCAGTGGTCAGGTTTTTATTACCACTACGAAGCCTGTATCCACACCCTTTGCAGATGTGGTGTTAGCTATTAATGATGGTACTCAGCGTAATGTCATTCCTAAGACGTTACTCATGCCCACTAATGACATTACACCTTCTGAAAATATTGTTACAGGGGCGAAAAAACCTAACTTACCGGTTATTTCTGTCACTAATGCGCAACCGTTAACCGTTAGACAAGGCACACCGCCACCATTATTATTATCGGCATATAAATCATCAACGTCTGATTTGGCAGCAGCAAAATTGCAAGCACCTGCTACATCTTCTAGCTTGCCAGCAGCAGTCACTACGACCACACAAAGCAATACTACGGTTTATGCGCCTAGTCGCCTAAATAACAATAATACTGGCTCAGCGAACTTTTCAAATACAAACAGCACTACCGACAATATTCCAAATAATAAAATAAGCGCCAATAATACAGTAGCAACCAGCCTTAATATTCTATCGTCGGATAATAATGAAGAAGGTGCGGTGACTGACAAGCAGTTCGATATATTAAATATACAAATTACCCGTCAGATACAGCTTAATGATGAACGCAGTACAGGCATGATGGCGGCTATACCAATGAGCCCTACAGCAACAATGCCGCCAACGCTAGATAACCCTGCTTCAACAGTTCAAGCTAATTCTGCTGATACCATTGTCGCTAACGCACCTCTCAATAGCGCGCCCTCTAGTAACATCCCTTCTAATAGTGTTGCATCCAATGCCTCTACAATAGGCATAAATACAGCAGCCGCAGCGGCGACAGTCCCTAATCAACCAGATAGCGCTGAAGTCAATTATACCGTACAGCGCAACGACAGCTTATGGGTTATTGCCCAGCAAATCGCAGAGAAAAACAATCTTGACATTCAGACAGTCATGAAGGAAATTAAGTCGCAAAACCCTGGCGCTTTCATTAATAAAAATGCTGATCAATTAAAAGCCGACGCGCAGTTAAGCCTACCCAATTATGATGTGCTGCCATCACAGCAAAAGCTAGAGGCAGCGATTAGCGCGCAGAGACAATATAATAGGAAAGCCAGCATACCCGTTGCAAAAAAATCAACCACGTCAAAATCATTACCTAAGACTGCGCCCAAGACCGCTCAAGTAGCCAAACGCACTGAGAAACCCGCAGTAACAAAGACCCAAACATTGCCAAAAGCACAGTTTTCTGTCATCGCTCCTGGTCATCAAGGTAGCGCAGATGGAACTAAAACCAAAGCAGGGATGGCAACAGGCAACGGGCTTAGCACAGATGTATTAACCATTCTCAAATCATCAAGACAAAGTACAGCGTCGCAAGCTCAGCGCTTATCAAAAACCAATGGCATGCTTGACAGCTATACGAGAAAATTGCAATTACAAAATCAAAAACTGGCTGAGCTGCAAGCTCGTCTAAAAAAATTACGCAATCAATAATTGCCTAACTGATCAATGCAGTCAACTGCAACAGTAGGCGTGGGAGTCACTATGGACAATATGCTATATATCATCGCCGGTTTGGTGCTTATTTTAATTGTAGCAGTCTTGGTCATGCGCAAAAATAAAGCGCAAAAACCATCAGATCAGCCCAGTATAAAGGTAGGTAGAACGGAGTCTTTATCGACACAAGCTGCCTCTGAAGGCACGCTTGCTCAAGTCGGTAGCAATGATGAGAAAAAATTTAATCATATTGAGATCGCTCAACGTTTTATGGATCAACAGCGCTATGACAAAGCTATTGAAACACTCAGTCGTGGTCTGATTGAAAGACCTCATGATAGCCAATTATCTCTCAAACTACTCGCAGTATATGCCACGATAGATCAATCTGACAATTTCAATAAAGTCTATGACTCTATCAAAGCGCATAATGACGTAAAAAGCATTGCACAAGCGGATGAGCTAAAAGCTTTGCTTACTGAGGAACAAAATCAAATAGCCCAGCAATCTCTACCAGCAGATAACAGTCAAGATGCTGGCTTTGAAAGTATCGATTTTGATATTCCAGCTGATAAAGTTGGAAATAACACTCCAACCCTTGATACTGCTATTACTCAGCCTGTTGATTATGAAAACGATTTATTAAATGCCACTGATGAAACCTCAACGGTTTCGAACGATTTTGATAACTTTGATAACATCGACCAAGCGTTTGACCTTAGTCAAAATGATTTAGAAAACAATACTAGTGTGATACCTGTCACGACACTAGATATAGCAGATGAAGAAACTCTAGCGAGTTCAACGACTGTTACAGACACAGACAGTAACGACTTTGACTTTGATTTTGACTTTGAGTTGTCTGAGCAAAGTGATATCTCTACAGAATCTCCTGTCACCGCTATCGCTAACGACAACTTGAACGACATCACTTTAGATGAGGAAGATTTTGTCTTAGATTTGGCAGATTTAGAGATTGATGCTGGAGCAGATAACGTCAGCGTCGATGATCAAATCACTACAGACGCGATTCAAACAAATGAAGATGGACTTACTTTATCTTTAGACGGTATTGACAGTATCGATGCATCAAATGAAACAGAAAACCAAACGGCTATTGAGCAACCTATTGTTATTGAAGATAGCTTTGATGACTTTAATATTGAAGGCGATTTAGGTGAAAGCTATAGTTTTGAAGATAATAAGACTGAAGTATCTAGCATGTCACCGACTACCGTTATGTTCGATGACAATACACTAATAGACGATGATTTTGACTTTGATACTTTATCAGACTCTCCAACAGCGACAATGCCCGTTGAAATTGAAAGCGACCATGATGTCAGTGGTATTGATTATAGTGATACTGGTATTACTGCTGAAACTACTATCGAAACAGCTGAAGATTTCTCATCACGGTTTGCTGCAGACTTTGATTTCGTCAAAACTTTAGACAGCAATCAAGTGACTCTAGACTTAGCGGGTCAGTATGTCCAACTGGGTGAATATGATAGCGCCAAACGTTTACTCAACGAAGTCCTGACTCAAGGTAATAGCGAACAACAGCAGCAAGCACAATTATTGCTTGAACGCACTGCTTAAAGAGAGCTGTTGCAGCAGCGAGTATTCTACTAGTAAAAAATATTCGCTGCATTTTGCTTTTCATTGAGTCTGCTTGCCATACTTTCTATTCCGATTAAGTTTTCTGCTCTACCCTTTCTCTCATCTTGATTTATTGTGCTAACATTATGCCATCCTCTTTTATGACCAAAACAATCTCTACACCGATCCAGCTCATCTATGCTGGCGGCACTTTTGGCAGTTATGGTCGTCCATTAGCACCCTTATCAGCAGAAGTATTTTTGCCAACGCTGCAACAACTGCTAGCCGATCCAAATAATGCGGTTAATCTATTGCCAATTGCTTGGCTTAACAATACGCTCATTAAAGACAGTAGCCAACTTACTCCTAGCGATTTTGTACATTTTTATAAGCTGCTATTGTCAGCTTATGAACAAGGTAGTAGACGCTTTGTATTAATCACCGGCACTGATACCTTAAGTTACTTGGGAGCATTCTTAGCAGAAGCCTTTGCTGGTAGCGACATTTGTGTCGTTGTCACTGGTAGTATGCGCCCGTTATTAGACAGTGAAGTACTACACTCTTACGCTATTGACGCCCAAAGTGATGCTTGGAGCAATCTTAAAGACGCTTTAAAACTGGCAGCTGCCGGTGAGTCAGGTGTGAAGATTGCCTTTGGCGGCGAGTCTTGGCCTGCGCAAACGGTACAAAAGATACATAGCCATGATTTTATGGCTTTTACCGGTCACTTAAGAGCCGCTTATCCGGCCAATAGTTATATCAAAACCCTTCCAGATACGCGTCGGCAGTATTGGCTTGATGACCAACAAGATATAATCGATGATATTCAAGCTCGCGCTGAGCAAGCCTGCGTTCATGCTTTATATTGTTTGCCAAATGCGACCGATGTATTAAACAGTCAGCTCCGCGCCCTATTATCGCAGCCGCCTTGTGGCATTATCTTATTAGGCTTTGGCGCTGGCAATGTTCCTTATTCAGCAGACTTAGCAGAAGCACTACAGTTGGCTTACGAAAAAGGTCACATGGTGATATGTGCCAGCCAATGCCCGTTTGGCGGTGTCAGTGACAATTATGCGGCTGGCAGTTGGCAATACGATTATCAAGTCATTGCAGGCGGGCGCTTAACCATCCCTGCTATTTATGCACGCCTACTGTGGTTACTATTGCGCTATGATAGCCCAGCACGACGTCGGCAACGCTGGTTAAATAACGTTAATCAAACTGGCACGCGCATTAAAAAACGCTAAATAAATATTAGGGCGTGTTAAATATTCAACACGCCCTAGCCATTCCTTACTTTACAAGCTCTTAGGCATAAGCTCCGAAATGAAAATATCCGAGACTACAAGCATCGAAACTAAAAATAGTGAAATTAAAAATATCGAAACTAAAAACATACCGATGTATACATTAGCCATTGCCATCGAATTTTTGGGCACGCATTATCATGGTTGGCAACGTCAAAAAGAGGTGTTAGGCGTACAACAAGCATTAGAAACTGCCATCAGTACCGTCGCCAATGAGCCAGTAGAAGTCGTAGCAGCGGGGCGCACGGACTCAAGTGTCCATGCCAGCAACATGATTGCCCACTTTGTCACTCATGCCTATCGACCTACAAACAACTGGTTACGCGGTGTGAATAGTCTATTGCCTGATGATATTGCTTTGCGCTGGGTTCAGCCGATGCCCGCAGATTTTCATGCACGTTTTGCAGCCATTGCTCGTCGTTATCGCTATATCACCCTCAATCAGACTCAGCGTCCTGCCATTCTCAATCATCAAGTAACCCATATCTATGAGCCACTTGATCTAGCCGCCATGCAACTGGCTGCTGCTGATATCGTAGGTACTCATGACTTTAGTAGCTACCGCGCCGCGGCTTGCCAATCCAATCAGCCTGTGCGCAATGTTAGCCATGCAAATATTTTTGCTCATGGCCAGTTTATCGTTTTCGATATTCAAGCCGATGGATTCTTACATCATATGGTTCGCAATCTGATGGGAACGCTATACGCTATCGGCAGACACGAATTAGAACCAGCAGATTTTTTAAATATTTTGGCTAAAAAAGATCGTACCATTGCACCGCCCACCGCTTCTGGTGATGGTTTGTATTTTATTAATGCCTATTATCCTGAGCACTTTCAAACATTACTGCCGAATGCCCCATTAACACCCATTTGGCTAAACCTTCCCGACTAGTTAATATAAACTGATATACATATCACTTACAGGCTGTCAAGTAAAAATCAGGTTCCGTATTGCTTTAATCTACTAACTTACGTATAATATGGGCTTATTTTAAATTGATTGATGATACAAATTATGGCAAAAGACGAGATTATTGAATTTGAAGGCGAAGTCATTGACACCCTTCCAAATACTTTGTTTAAAGTTCGTTTAGAAAACGGACACGAAATCATTGCGCACATCTCAGGTAAGATGCGTAAGCATTACATTCGCATTTTAACGGGCGATAAAGTCAAGGTTGAAATGACCCCTTATGACCTATCTAAAGGTCGCATTACTTACCGTGGTAAAAACTAACTTCTTATTTGCTAAAATGGTTATAAGAGCATTGTTATGAATGCTTGAGTGGTTTAACTGATAATAATAATGATACTGCTAACCTACTCATTATTGCCTATCATATTTTAGTAAGTTAATATTGTTTTACTTTTACCATAAAAATACCGCTGAATATAAGCGGTATTTTTATGTCTAAATTTTAGCATAGGCTCTTATGATTTAATAACGACCTATCAAGATTGCATGATAAACGTCAGTCTTAATGCATCACTTAAAGCTATTATTTAAAGCCATTATTTAAATTCAACTGTCGCACCATTTTGTATCACACCAAGCAATGCCAATGCATCCCAATTCGTCAAACGTATGCAGCCTGCCGATGCTTGACGACTGATACGAGCAGGATCTGGCGAACCATGAATACCATATGAAGGCTTACTTAAGCCTATCCACACCAATCCTACTGGATTATTAGGACCCGGTGGAAGGATAGACTTACTACCATCATCAGCGCTATAAGTATAATTAGGCTCATGCACTTTTACCTCTACGGTATGCGTACCCGTTGGCGACGGCATAGCTGTGCTACCTACTGTCGCCGGATAGCTGGCAATTAAATTATTCTTATCATCATACGCATATAGGGTTTCGGTGGCTTTATCAGCAACGACTCGCGTAACCGGCTTGGTGTTAGGATTGCCCGGATTGTATACTGTGATGGTCTCGCCTACTGTAAAACTAGCGTTTGGATTGAGCGCTTTAAGATAACTTTCACTGATATGAAATTTTTCCGCCAATCCTTCAATCACGCTTTCATAATACAACCCATCAAGCTTGGCTTTGGCCTCTGCACCCGCTGGAATGGTCGTCGTTTTGATATTAATGTCAGCATCACTGAGCTGATAGCTCACCAATACTGGTTGCTGCATCAGTTTATCGTTTTTGGTTAATGCTTGCCACGTTTCATTATTCAATGTATCCGTCACTGTCAAACCATTGGCCTTTTGAAAGGCTTGCATCGCTTTACGGGTATTCTTTCCCCAATAACCATCGACAGGGCCAACCGCGTTTTGATGCCAATTTAATAAAGCTTGCAATTTAGTGACAGTATGACGATCTAGATTCATACCTTCTTTCCAAGTAGCATTGTTTATCTTTTGGGCCACTGCCGGCAGGTTTTCTATTGTATATTTGATGGTAGGTAAAAATTTATTTAATGATACGGCAGCTTTACTCTTACCAGCAACTTTTTGACTCACCCCATTGGTAACCGGACTTATATCACTGACATTGTTAAGCGTGCTTTTATTAGCAACATTTGCGCTATCGTCGTTGGTCGCGGCGATACTTTGAGCCATAAACAGAACTGTTGATAGACCAAGCGCAGCTATCGCCGTGCTAATTTTTGTTAATTGATACATGTAACGCTCCTAAATTCTTTTTAAAATTATATTTTTTATGAAAAACTTTGTTGTTAGAAAGTTAGCTATTAAAAATGATGAAAGTTATTGTTTTTAGTCTTTTAATACATTATCAGCACTTTTAATTATTACTATCGCATTGCTTTGATATATTAATAGATACATTAATATTTGAGTGGATACTAACTATCTCATGGTACTTACAAGTGGCTAATAGTGCCACTACCCTCCTGTGAGGATATGACAGCTTTATGTTAATAAAACCCTTATCTTGCAGTGTCTGTGTTAAAACAAGGCTTTTTTTGCGGCTGTCTGGTTAGGTAGGTTTACGTTAACGAGTTGTTTCAAGACACATAAAAAGAAGCATAAAAAAACCCATAAATCGCTCAGCAACTTATGGGTTTATCATGACAAAATTTCTAACATCTGAATTTATAACGATCAGAATAATACAGTCGAAAACGTTAACAAACGAATGCATTAGTCTTAACGAATTCCCAGTCTATATTAGAGCAGCGTCAGCTAGACCAATTTGGCCAATACCGCTTGCCCCATTTCCTGACAGCCTACTTGTTTTAGTCCAGCTTCACTACGGTCTAAGATATCGACAGTACGTAAGCCATCATCAAGGACATCACTTACCGCTTGCTCAATTGCTTGCGCGGCAGCTTCTTGTTTAAAGGTATAACGCAGCATCATCGCGACGGATAAAATGGTGGCCAATGGATTGGCTATATCTTGTCCTGCGATATCAGGGGCTGAACCATGGCAAGGCTCATACATCCCTTTACCTGCTTCATCGAGACTGGCTGATGGTAGCATACCGATAGAACCCGTAAGCATAGCCGCTTCGTCAGATAAGATATCACCGAACAGATTGCCCGTTACCATGACATCGAACTGTTTAGGATCCTTGATAAGTTGCATACAGGCATTGTCGGCATACATATGCGATAACGCCACATCGCCATAGTCCGCTTGCTGCAGCTCAATCATCGTCTGCTTCCAAAGCTCAGTGACTTCTAACACATTAGCTTTATCAATAGAGCAAACTTTGGCAGGTGTACCCGCTGCTTGCGCGCGTGTTTGTGCCAGCTCAAAAGCAACCTTGCCGATACGATTAATCTCGCTGGTGCTATAAACCATGGTGTTATAGCCTTGCTGCTCACCATTTTCTAGGGTGCGGATACCGCGTGGCTCACCAAAATAAATACCACCGGTCAATTCACGGACGATAAGCAAATCTAGACCTGAGATAATTTCAGGTTTAATACTAGAAGCATTGACCAGTTGCGGATAAAGTTTTGCCACTCGTAAATTGGCAAATAAACCAAGCTCACTACGGATTTTAAGCAGACCACGCTCAGGGCGTTTGCTGCGCTCAATACCATCCCACTTAGGCCCACCAACGGCACCCAATAACACCGCATCTGCTGCGCGCGCACGTTGTAGCGTCTCTTCTGGTAAAGGCTCTCCAGTTGCATCAACTGCCACACCGCCGATTAATCCAGACTCAAGGGTCAAACCTAACGCAAACTTATGATTGACAGCTTCGAGCACATCAATGGCTTGAGTCATGATCTCAGGGCCAATACCATCGCCCGCTAATGTTAAAATCGTTGCCATACTGATCCTTGTGGGTAAGTAAGTTTTTATTTATAGTTTTGCTATCATTTGATGACAGCTTTCTAAAAAACGACTTCTTGCACAATGAGCTGCACAAGAAGTCGTCTATTTTATTAAGTTTTCTGCAAAAAGTTAGTATTAAACGATCAAAATCAACATTGAGAGACAAGCTGCTTGCCTTTCACATTTTGCCTGTTAAGCGTTAATAGTCACGCCTTGGCTTTTACTTTCACTTTTGATTGTGCTGGTGTCGCCTTAACCATACGAGTTTCTACAAACTCCCCTTGATGCTCAGTGCCTAGCTCTTTGCAGAAGCGGCGCTGCACCGTATTGCCTTGATAAAGATCAACGCATAAAGGTTCTGGTGATGCTGTGTCTAACAAGCTACCCGTGTTTTGACTGGATTTTTTTTGATAAGCACGTAGCTGATAAGTACCGGGGTTAACAAAATCATGAATCATCGCAAAACGTTCTACATAACCCACATTATTTTCTGGATAGAAGTTAATATGTACTTCACGTTTAGCAGGCTGTACGCGAGCATAATAATTGGTCATCCCTGGCATACCAGATGCTGATAATGGAACAATTTTGATCGTGTTCTTATTAGCGAGCGGTGTCATATCTATGGTCATGGGTGCTTGCGTATGTTTAGTGCCATTACGACTTTTCCCGTTTCCACTGGCGTTCTTCATCGCGACCAGCATATTGGCATTAAAAGGCTTATGAGTATCAGGCGCAATGACTAAGGTGCGATCTATCTGCACAATCTCGCAGTGGTAAGTGCCGACGCAGGCAATATTCACTTCACCAGCGACAGGCTTGATATTACCCGCCCACGCCTTTGCGTTTTCTGCTTGATCTATCTGTTGGTAGCCAGTCAACGCCTGACAGCCAGATAACAATAAGCTTGCGGCCATAGCCGTGCTTGTCCATACAGCGAAACGTGTTTTATTCATAATGGTGGCTACTATTTATAAGATAGAAAAATATAATAATGTAAAAATAGATTACCATTCATTTTAGCCATTTAATCACCATAACTCAACGCTGTATTAGCGCTAAGCTATTCTTTATGGCGATTAACAAATATTGATTTATCATTTACTGTTAATCGCTCGTTATTAATATTTCGTTTTTAATATTTCGTTGTTAATGACTAAGCTCTAACTTCATTGAATATCCAAGGCGTTTTTTGCATCATTTTATGCTCGTATTCTTTAATAGCACCACTTTGTTGTAAAGTCAGTCCAATATCATCAAGACCATTTAGCAGACAGTGTTTACGAAAGTCATCAACCTCAAACGCATATTCTTCGCCCGTTGGGGTGATAACGACTTGACGCTCAAGATCAGCTGTCAATTCATAGCCTTCGTTGGCAAACGTCGCTTTCATTAATTTATCAACGATTTCTTCATTCAATACAATCGGTAGCATGCCATTTTTGAAACAGTTATTATAAAAAATATCGGCAAAGCTCGGCGCAATAACGGTACGAAAACCATACTCTGAAAGCGCCCAAGGCGCATGTTCACGGCTAGAGCCGCAACCAAAGTTTCTGCGCGCCAGTAAGATGTTAGCACCTTGATAGCGTGGCTGATTTAGAATAAAGTCAGGATTAATAATACGTGTGCTATTGTCTTGACCCGGATAACCTTCATCCAGATAACGCCAATCATCAAATAGATTAACGCCAAAGCCTGTACGTTTAATAGACTTCAAAAACTGTTTTGCAATAATCTGATCGGTATCGACGTTGGCGCGATCAAGTGGGCAAACGATACCCGTTTGAGTGTTATAAGCTTGCATAAATACATCCTCTAATATAAAGGTAATCGTAACCGTTAAAGCATGGCTAATAACCGGTTATCGATAACTGAGTGTCCACTTAGAATGTGCGCACATCCACAAAATGACCAGCCAACGCTGCTGCTGCTGCCATCGCTGGACTCACTAAATGCGTACGACCGCCATTACCTTGACGACCTTCAAAGTTACGGTTAGAGGTCGAGGCACAGTGCTCTTGTGGCTCAAGCTTATCGGCATTCATCGCCAAACACATCGAGCAGCCAGGCTCACGCCATTCGAAACCTGCCTCGGTAAACAAGGTATCCAAGCCTTCTGCTTCCGCTTGCAACTTCACTTGCCCAGAGCCCGCAACGACGATGGCTTCTTTGATAGTATCAGCCACTTTACGACCTTTAATTACGGCTGCGGCATCACGCAAATCTTCGATACGTGAGTTGGTACAAGAACCGATAAATATACGATCAAGCTGAATATCAGTAATTTTCTGTCCTGCTTGCAAGCCCATGTAAGTATAAGCGCGTAACCAACCTTCTTCTTGTGCTTCGTCAATGGCTTGATCAGGGGTTGGCACTGATTGGGTGATATCAACGACCATTTCAGGTGACGTGCCCCACGATACTTGCGGTGCTATTTGGCTGCCATCAATCTCAATCACGCTATCAAATACGGCGTCATCATCTGAATAAAAAGTACGCCAGTATGTTTCTGCTTGCTGCCATTGCTCAGCAGTTGGCGCATAAGGACGACCTTTGACATAATCTATCGTCGTATCATCAACGGCAACCATACCCACGCGCGCGCCCGCTTCAATCGCCATATTGCAGACGGTCATGCGCCCTTCCATAGTCATGTCTTCAAATACTTGACCAGCAAATTCAATGGCATGTCCTGTTCCACCAGCGGTGCCAATTTTTGCGATGATAGCAAGTACCACGTCTTTTGAGGTCACGCCAGCGCCAAGCTTACCCGTGACGCGGATTTGCATATTTTTTGATTTCTTTTGAATCAAGCACTGAGTTGCCAATACATGCTCAACCTCTGATGTGCCAATACCATGCGCCAAGCAACCTAGTGCGCCATGTGTTGCTGTATGAGAATCACCACAAACGACGGTCATACCGGGCAATACCAAGCCTTGCTCAGGACCGACGACATGCAAGATGCCTTGACGGGCGTCATTGATGGTAAATTCGGCAATATCAAACTTAGTACAGTTTTCATCTAAAGTCAGTACTTGTAAGCGAGACACTTTATCTTTAATACCTGCAACACCCTCTGAGCGCTCTTTAGTCACCGTTGGCACATTATGGTCAGGGCTTGCAATATTGGCAGACAGACGCCACGGCGCTCTATTGGCCAGCTCTAAGCCTTCAAATGCCTGCGGACTCGTCACTTCATGCAGCAAATGGCGGTCGATATAAATCAGACTCGAACCATCATCTCGCTTAGTGACTTCATGAGCATTCCAAAGTTTGTCATATAACGTTTGACCGGCCATGTTGCTATCCTTTTTAGTTGCTAATAACTTAATTTTTCGTTTGTCTAGACAGTAGTAAGCTAGGACCTTTTTATTTGTAATTTGATAATAAGCGCTGCAATCGGCCAACGAACCAAGTTTTATAGTCAAATAATCAAATTTATATAATAAATACGTCTTGATGTCTTGTGATTATAGCAGGCTAATCCTATAATAATAATTGATGATTTTTGCATAGTTGCAAACTTTTATTTCTAATACATTATGACTAGGTTAGCCAACTTTTATTTATAGCTCGCTACGTAGCTAAGGACATCGGTGTGAATACCACAAATTTGACGACATTCGTCACTGTTATGCAAACAAGCAGTATTTCGGGTGCCGCAGAAAAACTGTTTATTACTCAGCCTGCGGTCAGTAAACGCATCAAAAACTTAGAAGATGAATTCAATATTACCTTATTTGATACCGTAGGGCGCGGGATTGTGCCAACGCAAGCGGCTAGTGAGATGTTACCTCATGCCAAACGCTGGCTTGAAGATTATGAAAACTTCAAAATCAACTTGCAGCATTCTAAGCACATTGTATCCGGAAAGCTCGTCATCGGCACCAGTCATCACATAGGCTTACATCATTTAGCGCCTGTATTAAAGCACTTTATCCAAGCCTATCCTGCCGTACAGTTGGAAGTGCACTTTGTGGATTCAGAAACCGCCCACAAATCGGTGTTAGATGGCGATTTATCATTGGCATTTTTAACATTACCGCCTGTATATGATAAGCGCTTGAGCTATCATACTCTATGGTCAGATCCACTCTTCTTTATGACCGGCACATTATCCCCTTTGGCCACAAAGTCTAATGTGACGTTAGAGCAATTGGCACGCTACCCTGCTATTTTGCCGTCTGCTAATACCTTTACCAGTCAGATTACCTTGGCTGAATTTGCTAAGCACAACCTAAAGCCTTATGCCACTATGAGCACTAACCCACTTGAATCTATTCGAATGTTGGTTTCTGTTGGACTCGGCTGGTCAGTATTGCCACAAACGATGATCAGTCAAGACTTAGAACGTATTGATATGGCCGATAATATCGAATTACAGCGTTATTTAGGCGTGGTCATCAATCCAAAACTAACGCAATCTAACAGCGTTACTGCTCTATTGGAATTACTTGCTCCGATCGAGTAAAGAGTTACTGGCTAAAAGATTGCTAACTTATGCTAAGTGTTCTCTTAACAGAGCATAATTATTTAAAAAATTGCCGAATTCGCATTTGTGACTCTCATACGTTATAATACAGCTGACGTTTTTTGATAACATAAGTTTACCTTAATAACACTGATAGTCATATATTGAATAGTTCTAGTAATATATGATAGTAAACAGTAGGTTTAATGGTTTTAAATGATTGGTTATATAAGTGACTAATATTTATATGTGATTAGTAGATGAGGGCAACTACCATAGTAGGCTGAAAAATGTATTTTCAGTAGTCTTTTAATCACTACTTTATAAATATAAGCCCTAGAACAGCATCAATCATATAAAACTAACAGAAGATATTGAATAAAAGCCATTATGTCCTACTTAATGGCTTTTTTCGTCTTTAGATATTGTTTCTAAACATCGTCTTGTAAGACTTAATTTTTCTCGTTAAAAATAATGACAGCCAATAAAGTTGGTTAAGGACAATTTATATGAACGGAGTTTCTAGTGGCGTGCTGGTATCACTTGGCGCCTATTTCTTAGTGATGATTGGGATTGGCATTTACGCTTATTTTAAGCAAGCCAATGATACTGAAGGCTATATGCTCGGTGGCCGTAGTTTAGGTCCTGCTGTAACCGCATTATCCGCTGGCGCATCAGATATGTCCGGTTGGCTATTACTTGGTTTACCGGGCGCCATGTATACTAGCGGTGTGGTTAGTGCTTGGATTGCGATTGGGTTAACCATCGGTGCTTTCCTAAACTACATTATCGTTGCGCCAAGATTACGTGTCTATACTGAGGTGGCCGACAATGCCATCACACTACCTGATTATTTTGCTAACCGCTTTGAAGACAAATCACATATGCTGCGTGTTATATCAGCGGTAGTTATTATCTTATTCTTTACTGTTTATACTGCAGCCAGCTTAGTTGGTGGCGGTAAACTCTTTGAAAGCTCACTCAATCTATCTTATAGTACTGGTCTGTGGGTGACTGCTGGTGTGGTCGTCGCTTATACCTTATTTGGTGGTTTCTTAGCGGTCTCAATGACTGACTTTGTACAGGGTATCATCATGCTATTTGCCATGGTGATCGTTCCTATTGTTGCTTTGACTGATCTTGGTGGTGTATCAGCAACTACTGAAGCCGTTCGAAACATTGATCCAAACCTACTTAATATTACCAGTGGTATGACCATCATGGGTATTATTTCCTTACTAGCATGGGGCCTAGGCTATTTTGGTCAGCCGCATATTATTGTACGTTTCATGGCAATACGTTCTGTTAAAGATATCCCAACGGCACGTAACATTGGTATGAGCTGGATGATTATCAGTCTTATTGGCGCTTGTATAACTGGTATCGCTGGTCGCGCCTATGTACAAAAAACTGCTATGACTGTAGATGATCCTGAAACTATTTTCTTAGTATTTACCCAGTTTTTATTCACCCCACTGGTTTCAGGTTTCTTGTTAGCCGCTATTTTAGCGGCAATTATGAGTACCATTTCATCACAGCTCTTGGTAGTATCAAGCTCATTAACTAAAGATGTCTACAAACTATTCTTTGATAGAGATGCACCAGAAGCTCGTCAAGTAATGGTCGGTCGTATCTCAGTTATATTAGTTGCTGTTATCGCTATTTTACTAGCTTCTAATCCAGAGAGCTCTGTACTAAGCCTTGTATCAAATGCATGGGCTGGATTCGGTGCTGCTTTTGGACCCCTAGTCATATTTAGCTTAATATGGCGCGGTATGAACCGTAACGGTGCTGTTGCTGGTATGGTCGTTGGCGCATTAACTGTCATCTTATGGATATATGGTCCTTTCCAAATCAACGGTATGGCGCTTAATAGTTGGTTATATGCGATTGTCCCAGGTTTCGTTCTTAGTACTGTCGCTATCTTTGCGGTAAGTATTATGACAGGCGGTCCAAAGGATTCAATCAAAGAGAAATTTAAAGAAATGGAAATGAATTTGCATAAATAAGCACTTTTTATTCACTATTGTCTAATTAAAAAACCTCGCCATGTGAACTAACCCCCAAATGTTGGACGGTTTAGTTTACCCCAAGGACTGAGTTCTGTACTGCACAGGACTCAGTCCTTTCAGTTTCATCTGAATACGCTCATTGTTGTAATAATGAATATACTCGTGAATCTGTTGTTCTAAATCCTCAATCGTTTGAGGTTTTTCAATATAAATCGTCTCACACTTAAGTGTCCCGAAGAACCCTTCCATCAGTGCGTTATCTAAGCAGTTGCCTTTTCTGCTCATACTTTGCTTAATACCATGCTGTTTAAGCACCTGTCCAAACTGTCTCAGTTGATAATGCCATCCTTGATCAGAGTGCAGCATTAGTGCCTTATCGCGACACGCTTTAGTCTTTGCTAAAGCATCATCAAGCATCTTACTAACTAAGTCATAGGTCGGGCGCCTTGAGAGCGTATAACTGACGATCTCATTGTTATAACAATCGAGTATAGGCGATAAATACAGCTTATTATCACCCACCTTAAACTCAGTAATGTCAGTGAGCCAGCGTTTATGCGGATGACCTGAATAAAACTGGCGCTTTAAATGATTCTTCGCGATTTTACCTTGTTGTCCTTTATAGGAGCGGTACTTCTGACGTCTTATCTTTGCGCTAAGCTTCATTTGACGCATAAGCTTAGCAATGAGCTTATGGTTGTGATGAATCCCTAGGTACTTTAACGCGGCCGTGACTCTACGGTAGCCATACCTGCCTTTATGCTGATGGTAAAGCTCAGTTATTCGCTGTTTCAAATCAGCGTACTTATCGTCACTCTCAAGCTTTGTTCTATGGTAATAAAAGACGCTTTTAGGCAGACATGAGGCTTTAAGTAAGTCAGATAAACAACAGCTATCCCTTAGTGCTTCGATGAGCCTTGCTTTGTCACTGCTTGTTCCTTTTGTTTGAGCAAGGCATCTAGCTTTTTTAGGTAGGCAACCTCCGCACGTAGGTATTCATTCTCACGTTTGAGTTCTGCTAGTGTTTTTTCATCATCTGGTTTGTCGGTAATAAATGGCTTGGTCATGGCGGTTCTACCTTTACGTTTGGATATTAGTCCAGACATGCCATAAAGCCGATACGCTTTGTGCCAATGACTAATTAAGGCAGGTGAGCTGATGTTGAACGTTAAAGCGACCTCGGATTGACTTAATCCTTGCTCTAACATGGTCGTAATCACGTGATGTTTAAACTCGCGACTATAGTGAGCTTTACTCGACTTTGGCTTGATGGCATCTATGCCACCGCTTTGGTATTGCTTAACCCATTTTTGTACAAGTTTCGAATCTACTTTAAACTTCTCACTTGTGGCAAGTCCGGTATGTCCTTGCCGATAGTATGCGATGACTTCGATCTTGAAGTCTAGTGTGTAACGCATAAAAATACCCCATAAGTTGTGTCCAACTTATGGGGGTCAGTTCACATGATTAGCGAGGTTTTTTATGAGAATAACCTATCAAATCTGTATTACTAAAAGGTTTTGGTTAATAATATCGTTGCTGCTTTTTCATCTCGATCATCATAATAAGCAAAGTTGCTTGAAGTTGTTTCGTAATCGAATACCAGTCGCGGTGTGAGTCCCAATAAAGTAAAGTCACGCTTCCATACTTGCAAACCTAATGAAGTGGTTTTATCTTCTCTTGTTGAGCCAGGTTCCCCGCCCACAGCATTATAATAGCCGTTCCATGCCCCACTTCCTGCTGTATAGGCATCTGCAGGATCGTCATATTTCTTAATGCCATATCCTAATGTTGTCAGTGTAGAGATACCTCGCTTCCATTCCCTACCCCAACCGGCGTTGACAGAGTTTCGATCGTAACTAATAATGCTGGATTTGGGTACATCATTTCGATAGTTACCTAAGCCGCCATAAAAATATTCTTTGGCGTCCTTGATGTAGAACGCATTTAACCCTAGAAACCTTCCGTCTGTTTCACGATTTGCATTACTATCATCCTCGAATGTTTCGTTAGAAAAAATAGACGTTGCTGATAGTTTTAACTTTGGCTTCACCCAGCGTGAGCCGCTGACCGTCACGCCTTTACGTAAACTATAGGGTTCTTCATCATAGTAGCGCTTGGTCACAAATGGCGTCAGAGAAACATCGTTTTTTGCATCATCATAGCCAACGCCAGCAGAGGCAGTTAATAGATAATCGTTATAATCAGTTTGGTCCCAATAGCCTTTTAAAGACGCATTACCGCCTACGGTAGCATAGAAATTATTGGGTAAATTAAAGCGTTTGTTTGCACTGCCAGAGACCTGAATACCGTTGGCTGACTTTTGCTCAACAGAGTTACCTAACTGAGATTGGATAGTCTTCGAGGGTGCATCGTTTATATTGTTATCTCTTACATAGCTTGCAGAGGCATTAAACTGCCACTTTTCTGAATTATTTATCTGAGACAATGAATTTTTAACCCTAGCCATGACAGGAGCCGGAAGATCAACTGCCTGTAGCTTTAAAAACTGCTCTTTGGCAGCGGCATACTGTTTATCTGCTTGCATGGCGATTGCCATATTGAGGCGGACGGGATGAAAGTCTGGATCTTCTGCTAGCATACCGCGATAGATTTCAATGGCTTGCTTATTTTTGGCTTCACTACGATATATCAAAGCATCAGCGAACTTAATTAGCATTGGATCGTTAATCTCTAACGCTTTGTAATGAGGGAGTAGCTGCTTGACAGTTACCATATCTTGCGCAGCTAATGCATCATTCAAAAATTTGCTAAAAGCGGCTGGATTGGCTTTTAAAGCTTTTAAATTGTAAGCAGTTGCCTCGGCAAGTTGCTGGCGGCTTCTAATCGCATCTTGTGCTTCTGAATCTGAGATTACAGTAGAGGGTGCAGTAGGATCTGACACTGAGGTTTGGTTTTGCCGTTTGATAAGTTCAGCAGCTTGATCAAGCTCAAGTCCTATCTCTGGTAATTCTGGGTCGGCTGCTATAGCTGGTAGAGAAATCGCCATCATTGATAGCAAGATCGACGCTGTGAGAGGTTTACGTATATATTGCTTATTCATAGGTATCCTTACCAAAGTACATTTGTTTACTTTATAAATTTAATCATCCTAAATGACTTTGAAGATTTAAGCGAGAAAAAAAGCGCCCTAAGACGCTTTTTCTTTACTCTGCACAGTCACAGCGATTTATTGCTTTTCAGCGCCAAAGGTTCCTTGGAATTTAGTACCTGTTCCAGCGACCGTTCCTTTACCGCCTTGCCCTGATGCATCTTGGTAGATACCGCCTAGGAAGTTTGCATCAGGACCATAGAAGCCACCAGCGGTATCAATGCCATTGGCATTACCAGCAAAGGTATTACCAGTGATGTCTGCATTAATATTGATTTGGTTACCAGCAGGCATATACTTGTAGCCACCCGCCGCAAAAGATAATGTGCCATCGACTGAGCCATTCACAAAATCAACATTGAAGGCAGAAGTACCATTAATTGGAGCAGTAGAAGCATTGTCAGCCAAATGAATGTTCTCAATATAAGTTGCTACACCATTATATTGAGCCTTACCATCATTCACTTGTTTGAGTTTATCTATACCTGCTTGAGCAGTCAGATACCCTTGTACATAAACATTGGCTGCACGTGAGACGTCGCCTGCAGCTGAATCGAAGTTACCATAAACATGACCGACCTGCATCTGTGAATCAAAATTCTCATAAACAGCCTTATATTTATAAGTTGGATTGAAATTACCCTTTCCTGCATCTACCTTGATTTCCCCACTTGCATTCGTCAACGACACTTCAATAGGTTTTAACACAGAATCGGGCTTGACCATGTCTGCACGAACGACACCCGTGTTGAAGCTCTTGAAGTTATCACCTTTACGATTATCTACTGGTACTTCAGAACCATTCTCCGTTTTCAGTTCAGTCCAAGCAGATTTATCGTCGCGAATTTCAACATAGCCGATAGCATTATCAAGCTGACCTTGGCCAAATGGTAACGTTTTCTCTTTACTACTCAGTGCAGTCGATTGGAAGCCAGTCATTTTCGACTCAGTAGGATCTGGTATTACCTCAACTGTAGGATCTACTTTAGATGCACCATAAGTGCCTTTGATATATTCCTTTCCAATCTCTCTTTCATAAACACCACCTAGTAAACTGGCGCCTTTGCCATAAAAACCACCCACTGTACTAACAGCAGCACCTTTCTCGCTTGCAAAAGTGTTGTCGGAGATAGTCGCATTGATATCGACTTGTTTATCAGCGAAATCTAGCTCACCTTTCACTGATTTGGCTACGAAGTCAACGTCGAATTTAGAGGTACCATCGACCGCTATTTTTCCGCCTTCTACATAGGTAGCCACACCTTTATAATTGGCCTTACCTTCATTGACATTGGTTAACTTGTCCATATCTCCAAGGTTGGTGGCATTACCTTGTACATAGGTACTAGAAAGGTTCCTATTGTATAATATGCCGTTCTTAATATTACCTTCCAAATGACCAATCTGCATTTGATCATCGAAGTTTTTGTATACTGAAGAGTAATTAAGATCTCGATTATGAACAGTTTGTCCTAAACGACCTTCAAAAGAAGTACTGCCTTTATGTTCTTTAAAGCCGTTCCGGTTTTCACCATAGGTTTTATCGGCAGCACCGTTATTAGCGCCTCTTAGGGTAATATCAATTGGCTTTAAAGAGGCTCTCGAATCAACTTCATTAGCATAAACTTTTAATTTGTTATAGCTATTAGAGTTGTTATCAAAAATTCCGTCATCAGAATCTACAGAAGTGCTTTGGAAACCCGATATTCTCGAATCTGGAGCAGCAAATTGATTACCAGCTACTACTGCTGCCGCTTCAGCCGCCTCTGCCCTCGCTATTGCTTCATCTCTTGCTGTTTCAGCAGTTGCTTTAGCATTTAACGCTTCATTTTTAGCATTCTCCGCTTCTGTTTTGGCAGCTTCTGCTGCGGCCTTAGCGTCCTCTGCTACTTTCTGAGCTTGTAGTGCTTTTTCTTTAGCTTCTTTTTGTGCTTGAGCATCTCCTACTGCTTTTTCAGCAGCTTTTTGTGCAGCTATTTGAGCCTCTTCCGCGGCGGCTTGAGCTTTCAATGCGGCATCTTTAGCAGCTTCAGCAGTTGTTGCAGCGGTTAAAGCCGCGGCTTCAGCAGCTTCAGCAGCTTCGGCGCGAGCCAATGCAGCAGCCAGACCACCATCACCGGTTCCGGCATTGGCTAAGGCAGCTTCTGCTGCTTCTAAAGCAGCTTGGGCTTTGACAGCATCGGCTTGGGCTTTAGCAGCGGCAGCGGTGGCTTTATCAGCAGCAGCTTGTACGGCTGCTAAGGCAGCACTGGCTTTATCAGCATCCGCTTGGGCTTTAATAGCGGCTTGCTCTGCGGTCGTTTGTTTGTCACTCTTAGCACCATAAGTACCTTGAGCGCCATTACCTTCATATACACCGCCTAGGTATTGGGCATCACCACCAAAGAATCCACCTTCGGTTGTATAGCCTGCATTATTAGCAGCAGTACCTGAGAATTGATTGCCGTTGATGTCAGCGCTAATACCAATCTTACCGGCTTTAGTGAATGCCAAATCACCTTTTAGGTTTTTCGCAACAAAGTCTGCGGTGAATGCTGAGGACCCAAATTCAATGGCTTGATCTAAACCAAGTTTGCGGTAGGTTGCATCGCCACTATAGTTGACTTTGCCATCGGTTGGAACGTTCGCCACTTGAGTGGCATTGCCAACCACAGCCACTCCATTTACAGGAATTTTAGTGCCTTGGAGTTCTGCTGCACCATCAATGTGGCCGATGCGCATGTCATTACCATAGTCTTTATAGACTGAGGTGTATTCTAATGGCAACTCACCTAAAGCTGTTGTAATAGAGGTATTGTCGTCATGGCTCTTGAACCCATTAGCAAGCTCGGTATCGCCTTCACCTGAAATATTGACATCAACTTTAGGTAGTAAGTTATTAGAGGCTACATCAGCGCGAGCTATAACGTTATTTTCGCCAATCTCAAACTCACGTGTCGTTACTACAAAATCAGGAAGACCTGCAACTGATGTACCAACGTTGATAGATTGAGCACCACTCTTCTTCGATTCAGGGGCGTTCTTAATGGTGGCAGCGGCTAAGGCGTCTTTGGCAGCTTGAGCAGCTTGCTGAGCAGCGGTTACTTGGGCGGCAGCTTGAGCAGTAGCGGCGGCCTGTGCTTGCTGAGCAGCAATGGTTTGGGCATTGGCGGCTTCAAGGGCGGCTTGTCTGCGATCAACTTCGGCTTGTAGGGCGGCTGCATTGCCACCCCCTGAGGCCAGTGCAGCCGCTAAAGCTTGTTCTGCTTTAGCTAACGCTTGTGCGGCAGCAGCTAAGTCGCCTTTGGCTTTGTCAGCTTCGGCTTGGGCTTGTGCCGCTTTTTGTTTTTCAATCGCCGCTTGTGCTTGAGCAGCTGTTGCTTGTTGATTGGCGGTATCTGCTTTGGCATTGGCTGCGGCGATCGCGGTGGTAGCATCGGCTTTAGCTTTAGTTGCTTCAGTTTTAGCTTTAGCTTCCGCAGCTTTAGCAGTGGCAGCATCAGCGTCAGCTTTGGCAGCTTGTGCTTTTGCATCGGCAGCTTGTTGATTGGCTGCTGCTACTTTCTTATCCGCCTCAATCTTAGCATCACCAATGGCTTTAGTTGCCGCAATTCTCGCAGCTTCTGCAGCACCTTCCGCGGCGGCTTGAGCTTTCAGTGCGGCATCTTTAGCAGCTTCTGCAGTTGTTGCAGCGGTTAAAGCCGCGGCTTCAGCAGCTTCAGCAGCTTCGGCGCGAGCCAATGCAGCAGCCAGACCACCATCACCGGTTCCGGCATTGGCTAAGGCAGCTTCTGCTGCTTCTAAAGCAGCTTGGGCTTTGACAGCATCAGCTTGGGCTTTAGCAGCGGCAGCGGTGGCTTTATCAGCAGCAGCTTGTACGGCTGCTAAGGCAGCACTGGCTTTATCAGCGTCCGCTTGGGCTTTAATAGCGGCTTGCTCTGCGGTCGTTTGTTGGTCACTCTTTGCACCATAAGTACCTTGAGCGCCATTACCTTCGTAGACACCGCCTAGGTACTGGGCATCGCCACCAAAGAATCCACCTTCGGTTGTATAGCCTGCATTATTAGCAGCAGTACCTGAGAATTGATTGCCGTTGATGTCAGCGTTAATGCCAATCTTACCGGCTTTAGTGAATGCCAAATCACCTTTTAGGTTTTTCGCAACAAAGTCTGCGGTGAATGCTGAGGAGCCAAATTCAATGGCTTGATCTAAACCAAGTTTGCGGTAGGTTGCATCGCCACTATAGTTGACTTTGCCATCGGTTGGAACGTTCGCCACTTGAGTGGCATTGCCAACCACAGCGACACCGTTTACTGGGAGTTCGTTTATACCAAGGGCTGCTGCACCGTCGATGTGACCGATGCGCATGTCATCGCCAAAGTCTTTATAGGTTGAGGTATAAGTCAGCGGTAAAACGCCAAGGGCGGTTGTAATATCAGTGCTATCATTGTGCGATTTAAAACCGCCTTGTAAGTTGGTATCATCTGCGCCAGAGGTGGTTACGTTGACGATTGGTAATAGACCACCTGATGCAGTGTCTGCTCGGGCTTCAACGCTGTTACTGGTGGCGTTAAAGTCACGGCTAGTAGCGGTAAAGGCGTTAGGTAGGCCAGCAGATGATGGATCGATACTCAATGACTGAGCACCACTCTTCTTCGATTCAGGGGCGTTCTTAATGGTGGCAGCGGCTAAGGCGTCTTTGGCAGCTTGAGCAGCTTGCTGAGCAGCGGTTACTTGGGCGGCAGCTTGAGCAGTAGCGGCGGCCTGTGCTTGCTGAGCAGCAATGGTTTGGGCATTGGCGGCTTCAAGGGCGGCTTGTCTGCGATCAACTTCGGCTTGTAGGGCGGCTGCATTGCCACCCCCTGAGGCCAGTGCAGCTGCTAAGGCTTGCTCTGCTTTAGCTAACGCTTGAGCGGCAGCAGCTAAGTCGCCTTTAGCTTTGTCAGCTTCGGCTTGGGCTTGGGCCGCTTTTTGTTTTTCAAGGGCCGCTTGTGCTTGAGCAGCTGTTGCTTGTTCTTCCGCTTTAACTTTAGCTTCTTCTGCTGCTTTTTTTGCAGATGCTTCTGCTTTAAGTGCTTCTTCTACTTCTTTCGATTTAGCTTCCGCTGCTTGAGCACGAACATCTGCCGTCTTTGATTTCTCTTCGGCATCTTTCATCTTTGTGACTGCATCGGCTGCTGTTTTCTTAGCCAAATCTACTTCTGACGCAGATGCTTTTGCAGCCGCTTCAATTTTCGTTACCGCCTCTACTCTTGCAGCTTCAGCAGCGGCTTTTGCTTCAATAGCTTCTTTTTTTGCAGCGTCAATAGCAATTTTAGCTGCTGTAGCGGCTTTCTCTGATTCTTTACCAAAACCTTCTTCGGCTGCTTTTAAGGCAGCTTGTGCGGCTTTGGTTTTAGACTCAGCAACTTTAAGCGCTTCTTCGGCTACTTTGGTTTTTGCTTCCGCTGCTTTAATAGCTTTTTCAGCTTCGCCAATAACACCAACACCTCCGTTACTGCTACCTCCCGTATTACCTTCATCTATGGTGGTTTCCGTGCCACCATTCCCCGGTAAAACCGGTGTTGGCTTCGGAGTAATAGTATTATCTCCGCCACTAGACGAACACGAGGCTAGAATAATAGCAGTTAAGAGAACCACACTAGCTTTAAGCGGGGTATTTAATTTTCTTGCTGTCGATACAGCTGTAATTGAATGACGGTTAGGTGACATTCGTCTTCCTCCATGAAGAGTTTAAAATAGGATATAACTATGCAAACATAAGTTCATTAACATGTATAGATAAACAAATTGTATAAAAGAAGTCAATAATTATTAATGAAATATTGTCGATTGTAATATTTAGTTACCAATTAATCCTAAGAGACGAATATAAGCTTTAATCATGATATAAAATGTATCAAATTAGACATGTCAAGCATGATTTAACAAATAAAACATAGAATTTCCTTTAAGAAAATTAATTGAAGAGCCCTTCATTAAAACATTAAATTCATGCACTTAGGATTTAAATAAAATAAAACATATATAAAGTTTAAAATATTCAGCTAAGTTATGAGAAATAATTAGAGAAATGGATGGCTAATTAAGTTGAATACAACCTATTTAAGTAATAAGAAGTTATTTGTTAATATTGAAATAACAGTCCCTTAAAATATTCATTGCCTTAATATATGACCAAATAAAAACACTGTTATTTTGAACTATAGTTCGTATAAAAAAATAATGAGTAAATTACTAACACTTTAATAAAATAGACTTTTGTTAAATTAAAATATTAGTATAAAGTTTTATTTTATTGTTTTTTATTAAAAAATTTTACTTTTGAAGAAATTTAAAGTAGAAAAAAGCGCCCTAAGGCGCTTTTTTAATAAAACTATAATTTTAAATAGTTATAACTATTTGACTACTTTTTCAGCGCCGAAAGTACCTTGGAATTTCGTACCTTCACCTGGTAGCTCACCTTTACCGCCTTTAGTTGGAGCGTCTTGATAGATACCGCCAATGAAGTTAGCGTCTTCACCATAGAACCCACCTGCCGTGTCGATGCCATTCTGATTACCAGCGAATGTATTGCCACTAATATCAGCATTTATCTTAATTTCATTACCAGCAGGCATATACTTATAATCGCCATCATTAAACGTTAATGTACCATCCACTTTACCGCCGACAAAATCGACATCGAAATTGGAAGTACCATCAACTACTGCACCACCGCGGTCAGTATCGCTTAAATGTAGGTTTTCCATATAGGTAGCAACACCGCTATACGCGACCATACCGTCATTGATATTGTTATCAATGTTGTACTTAGCCAAGTCTTTCATGTACTGCATGTCTTCAAGGTTGGTGCCATTACCTTGTACATAGACAGTAGAAACTCGGGCAAAAGCACCGCCCATGAACCCAGGGTCACCATAAACATGACCGATCTGCATCTGTGAGTCAAAGTTTTTATAAACAGATGCATAGTCTAAGGTTAGTGTTAAAGGACCCTTTACTTTAGTCGAGCCATTATACACCTTAAAGCCATTACCATAATCTGCGTCATCTTCTCCGGTTAGCTGGACTTCGACCGACGCTTTCACAGAGGCAGGCTTGGTCATATCTGCACGGGCTATAAACTTATCGTAGCCGGTAAAGTTATCACCTGTACGATCATCTATTGCAACGTTTTCACCATCTATTATTTCCGTATTCGTAAGATCTTTGTCCCAAACATAGCTTGATTTATCATCACGTATCTCTCCGTAACCAACAGCATCATCTGTCAGCGAACCTTTTTTCTGGCTACTCAGTGTATTGCTTTGGAAGCCTGTAAATTCAGTATCTGCTTTTACATCTGGGTTGGCTGGAGGTTCTGGTAACTCTGGGTCTACTGGGTCTACTGGGTCTACTGGGTCTACTGGGTCTACTGGGTCTACTGGGTCTACTGGATCTACTGGATCTACTGGATCTACTGGATCTACTGGATCTACTGGATCTACTGGATCTACTGGATCTTTGCTAGCACCATAGGTACCTTGAGCACCATTGCCTTCGTATATCCCACCTATGTATTTGGCATCATCGCCAAAGAATCCACCTTCGGTTGTGTAGCCTGAATTTTTATCGGCAGTCCCTGAGAATTGGTTACCGTTGATGTCAGCGTTAATACCAATGTTACCGGCTTTATCGAATGTGAGGTCACCTTTGACATTTTTAGCTACAAAGTCAGCAGTGAATACTGATTTACCAAATTCAACGTCATTACCGATACCAGTTTTACGATAGGTTGCGTCTCCAGTATAACCAACTTTACCGTCAGTTGGCATATTTGCAGCTTTAGTCGCATTGCCAGTAACAGCTACGCCATTTACAGCAAGGTTGTTGTCGCCAAGGACGGCAGCACCATCAATATGACCAATGCGCATGTCATCGCCAAAGTCTTTGTAGATTGAGGTGTAAGCCAATGGCAATTTGCCTACAGCAGTAGTAATCTCAGTGCTGTCTTCATGACTCATAAAGCCATTATCCAGCTCAGTATCATTGTCGCCTGAAGTGGTAATCGTAACTTTAGGTAAGAGACCTTCTGACGCTGTATCTGCTCTAGCAACTAAGCTATCTTCACCTACTTCAAAGTCACGAGTTGTATCTGTAAACTCTTTACCTACTAATGCTGTAGCGTCAATACTTAATGATTGAACACCAGTTTTTTTTCCTTCAGGATCAGTGGGATCAGTGGGATCAGTGGGATCAGTGGGATCAGTGGGATCAGTGGGATCAGTAGGATCAGTAGGATCAGTAGGATCAGTAGGATCAGTAGGATCAGTAGGATCAGTAGGGATTGTTTCAAAAACATCATTAAGATTGTAAGAAGGCTCGTCAGTCGTATTACAGGCTGCGAGGATCATTGACGTTAAAAGTACCACGCTGGCTTTGAGCGGGGTTTTAATTTTTTTAGCTGTCGATACAGCTTCGATTGAATGACGGTTAGGTGACATTCTTCTTCCTCCATGGATGATTGATAGATATTCCGTTATCTACTAACAGTGAAATTAGTACTCAAATAAAATGCATAGATAACCGAATTTAGTTCATAACGTGACTTGATAAAAAATAATAACTATTGATAAAACTTGCAGCAGATTTTCTTTTGTAAGGTATTAAGCATCTTTATCTAAAGCTACTCAATACCTCGTATTTACTAGTGATCAATTAAGCGTTTCGGCTTTATTGAGAAAAAATTAGACCTTATGCTAGATTACAAGCTTTGATACGACAGTTTTACACCAGCAATATAGCCATCATTGTCTTCCGCTTTACTAACGATACTGCCATTAGGCAATTGTCCTGTCGCATCGCCAAATTTAAGATATTTACCGCCAACTGATACTGCCCATTCAGGAGTGACATTATATTTGACACCACCACCAATACTATAATAACCATCAATAGTACCCAATGAGCTAACCGGATCCCCTGCACCAGAGTCATAACCAAGAACGACAGAACCAGCAAGTTTTTCATTAAAGCGTTTAGCTAAGCCAACATCTACCTTCCATTGGTCTTTTTCATAAGACAATAATGGTAAGCCTTCTGGTACAGCTGCTTTTGAAAACACATTGTATAAAGGAGGAACGATCGAAAAATCGCTCCATGGTACCCAGCGCACATCTAATGTACCTAATAACTGATACTTCTCACTCAAACCTGTCTGGATGTTTAAGTTTACTGACTCAGGAGTTGTGACTGTTGCATCAGTTGTCGCATTGGCTTTGATATCATATCCAGCACTTCCTGGAATCTGAGAAACAACGAGGTCTTTATATTCGCTGTCTAAAAGTGGAACTCTTTCAGCGATAGCTGTTTTATGTTCAATTTCAGAACGATAAGTTAAAGCAGCATTCAGCGCTATTTCAGGTTTACTATAAGCAAGACCTGCGACCCAACCATAATCAGTATCGGTATTGACATTAGCATCATATCCCGTCAATGGACCATAGGCTTTACCACGCAAATGCACGTCCGCTTTTGCCTTTTGCATTACTGGACCACCAAACACCTGAAAACCGTTAGATTTATAACCGATCAAACCCGTCCAAGTCTCAGTATGAACACTTACATTGGTATTTTTATTATAATCAGGGTCTAGTATTGCAGAATTTATGACTTCGTTTTTAGCGCCGACTCCATTGAATTTAGGTGTTATAAGCGTTTGTTCACCTACTTTAGAAACAAAATTACTATCACCTTTATACTCTATTTCCGCGCCAAATGGCTCGTCGTAAAATACGCCTATACTAATATTGTCATTGACATCAGTTTTCACACCATAACGCATAAAGCTATAAGCATCATCAGTGACATTTCCAGTGCTTTGGCCTTTCACATATTCAGCTTCAGTCGAAGTGATACCAAATGCATTTCCAGCATTATCATGCGCTGAAACGTCAGTATCAATATACGCAAAGTCAATTTCGGCATATGTACCAGGGTTAAAGAAGCCTTTAATGTCCTGACCTGAACGATCAAGACCAGCAGCGTGACTCATGCTAGCTACAGAAAGAGCAGCGATAGCTAACGTGAGCGTTTTTAAATGAAAAGTAGCGCGCATTGGGTATCTCCAAACATCCTCGTTGTTTAACCGCCTGCATAATTAATATTTAGTATTGTTACTTAAAATATAAGATTATGTAAACGATGTCCTGAAATGTATAGTAATGGCTTTTTCACACGAAGACAACAACAAAAGTACGCTATTTCACTAATGTGACTGGCCAGTACATAAATTACTTAGATAAGTTTCTGAAAATTATTTTCTAGTTTTGCTTAATATTATTGATGATTAGAGGTTGAAAGTGAATGACCTCTGTCTTTCAGACTTTTTATGCGCGACTATAAATAATAATTTAGTGCGAGAGAATAAAACTTTAATTCTTTTAACTACTATCCCTTACCAGTTAATAGACAACAAAAAAGCGACCCATAATGGATCGCTTTTTTTATTGGTGTTTTATTTATCTATAATATTGAAATTAACTTTAGAAGAAATTATTTAAAGTTTTATTTTCCTTGATAAGAAAGCTTCATACCAAGGATATAACCATCATTGTCTTGGAAATCGCCAACGATTTTACCAGTAGGCAATTGACCTTTAGCATCACCGAACCATAAGTATTTGCCACCGGCTGATACTGCCCATTCAGGTGTGACGTTATACTTCGCGCCAAGACCAACACTATAGTAGCCATCGATAGGACCTAATGAAGTTGTTACATCGCCAGCACCACTATCCCAACCAACGGTACCACTAACGGCTAAAGCTGGCGCTAAACGCTTAGCAAGACCAAGCTCTACTTGCCATTGGTCGTCTTCATACTCGACTAAATCTAAACCGTTAGGACGTGCAGTAGATTGGCTAACTTCATTATATAGTGGTGGAGTAATTACAAAATCACCCCATGGTACCCAGCGTACTTTTGCCGTAGCTAAAGTTGTCGGATTTATACCAGTTTGGAAATCAAAGTTTACGGACTTAGGCGTGGTCAACTCCATATTGGTAACTTGAGTAGCTGGAAGAGCACGGGGAGGCGTACCAATTCCACCGATAGTTGGTGCTAAAGGATAACTCTCATAAATATCCATGCTGTGGTCAATCTCAGAGCGATACGTCAAAGCAGCTTTTAAAGCGATTTCAGGCTTGCTATAAGACATACCGGCAATCCAACCATAATCTTGATCTGGACTAATATGTGAGGTATAGCTAGTAGCTGGACCATAAGCAAGACCACGTAGCTTAACATCAGCTTGTACACGTTGCGCTACCGGACCACCGTAAATTTGGAAATTTTTATCTGCGCCAAGCTTCATACCAAGAATAGCAGTTAAGTTCTCACTACGAACTTCAACATTCGTACCCTGTCCTGCAGTCGTTGCTTCAGCCCCTATGATTGCATTACCGATTGGTCCACTAGGGACTTGGTCATTTGCAAACTCACCTGCTGATTGAGCTGGATTAGTATTTGCAACAAAGTTGTTATCACCTTCATAGTTAGCAGCAGCGCCAAATGGTTCGTCGTATAAAACGCCAATACTAAAAGTATCATTGATATCGGTTTTTACACCATAGCGAAAGAAATCATAAGATTCCGCAATATCACCAGTAGCATTACCGCGCACATAACGGTTGTCACCAGGGTTGTTATTAGAGCTATCATAACCACTGACATCAGCATCGATATAAGTATAGACCGCTTCAGCGTAAGTGCCATCTTGTAAGAATGCAGTGATATCTTGACCTGAGCGATCGAGACCTGCAGCGTTAGTAATACTAGCTACAGAAAGAGTAGCAACCGCTACAGCAAGAGTTTTTAAATGAAAAGTAGCGCGCATTGGGTATCTCCAAACATCCTCGTTGTTTAACCGCCTGCATAATTAATATTCAGTATTGTTACTTGAAATATAAGATTATGTAAACGATGTCCTGAAATGAATAGTAATGACTTTTTGACACTAAAACAACATCTAAAATACTTTTTTTCTTGCTAATTACTCTCTAGTACAGCTATTAAACCTATATTAGAAAACAATAGTTTATTCGTATTAATATCAATATCTTATATAATTAAATATTACCAAACTTAAGTCTAATATCTGGTAATTCTGGATATTTAATAAAAATATTAAACAAATATATTGGCTATCATTTATTTTGCTTAACGCACAAAAAAGCGACCCATAATGGATCGCTTTTTTGTAGATAATGGTATTAACCTTATATTAGGTTAACCCTATTACACTCTAATTAAAATTTTGTTTGGCTTGATAAGACAGCTTCACACCAAGCGCGAAACCATCATTGTCTTCAAAGTTACTTACTACAGTTTTACTAGGTATCTGACCATCGGCATCACCGAACCATAGATATTTACCACCAGCAGAAATAGCCCAGTTGTCAGTTAAGTTATACTTTGCGCCAAGACCAGCACTGTAATAACCTTCAATAGGACCTAGAGAAGTGACTGGATTGCCAGCACCACTATCCCAACCAACCGTACCTGTCACCGCTAATACTGGCGTTAGACGTTTAGCAAGACCTAATTCAACTTGCCACTGGTCTTTATCGTAGCTAACCAAGTCTAAACCTTCAGCTGGAATACCAGGCTGACCTGCTAGTTTTTTGCTAGTTTCATTATATAGTGATGGCGTGATCGCAAAATCACTCCATGGTACCCAGCGTACTTTTGCTGTGGCTAACATAGTTGGATTAATACCCGTTTGGAAATCAAAGTTCACTGACTTAGGGGTAGTAATCTCAATAGTATCGATTCTATTTGATGAAAGCCCTAGACCAGGAGTAGCAGCAAAAGGATAGATTTCGGCAGCCTGCGTATTATGCTCAATTTCTGAACGATACGTTAACGCTGCCTGTAAGGCAATTTCAGGCTTACTATAAGCGACGCCAGCCAACCAACCATAGTCCTGATCAGCACTGATGTTAGTAGTATAACCATTAGCGATACTATAAGCAGTTCCACGCAATTTAACATTGGCTTTCACACGCTGGGCTACTGGACCGCCATATACTTGGAAGTTCTTATTTTCGCCAAGTTTTGCACCAACAATGCCAGTGATGCTTTCAGTACGAACTTCAACATTGGTACCTTCACCATTTCTAGGTGAAAGAGGATCTTGATCTACAAAGTCATTCTTGCCACTATAGTCAGCCGCTGCACCAAAAGGCTCGTCATATAAAACACCAACGCTAAACGTGTCATTGATATCGGCTTTTACACCATAACGAAAGAAGTCATAAGACTCGGCAATATCATCAATCTTGTTATCTGACGAATCTTTACCAGTGACATCGCCATCGATGTAAGTATAAACCGCTTCAGCGTATAGACCATCTTGCAAAAAGGCAGTGATGTCTTGGCCTGAACGATCAAGACCTGCCGCACTCGCCACACTAGCAATAGAAAGAGTAGCAATTGCTACCGTGAGGGTTTTAAGATTAAAATTTGCGCCCATTGTGTATCTCCAAACATCCACGTTGTTTACCGCTATACCGAACTTTGTTAGGTAGGCGATACATAAGGTGAAGGATATTAATGTTTTTCTTACACTAAAACAACATCATTTCTCTAATGTGACTGAACAGTCACTGGAGAGTGTATTTATTCAAAAATACACATATAAATTTAATAAAAGTAGTGCCGCTTATTTGCTATTTATCGTTAGCGATTAATATGGTTAGTAATGTGGTGGTCTATCTGCCATGACGTCAAAGGGTGCCACTCCTCCTTCTCCATCTTGGCTTTCAACTTGCTTATAAATAAACTGTAGTTGTCGTTGTAGCGTTTGGATATGTTTATCTTGACGGGTAATGACATCATCAAGTCGTTCTACCGTTAGCTCAAGATGGGACATGTTCATTTGTAATTCGACCACTTGCGATTGTAAATCAGCTTGTGTGGCTAAGCTTTCGGTTTGAAGATTGGCTAGGTTTATACTTTGTGGATTTGCTTCATTCATATTTTTCTCAATACTAGATGCTATGGCTAACGATGGCTAAAGCCTTGGTAAGATATGCTAGGTTGCTTGATAAAATAATCGGCATAAAATCATGCTGATAAATCCATTTACGCGCACTACAGTTGCGTAGCAGCATGTTATACTGCTCGCAATTTCGCAACAACCCCTACCTCACTATTATATAAGCTTAAGATACTCTATGGCACTGATACATTTAAAAGATATTCACCTTGCCTTTGGCGTCGCTCCTGTCCTTGATGGTATTGACTTTGCTATCGATGCAGGCGAGCGCGTATGTTTAATTGGCCGCAATGGCGAAGGCAAATCCACCTTATTTAAGCTGATTAATGGCACATTATTGCCTGATAGTGGCGAAGTGATCATTAATAATAGCGTACGCGTCGCAATGCTTGAGCAGGATGTGCCCGAGACTAGCGGTAAAATTTTAGATATCGTCATGGGTGGCAGCAAACGCACTGCCGAGCTGCTGATCAACTATAATGCGCAAACTGATTTATGTGCCAATGGTGACATGGATGCCTGCGAGCGTATGGCAGACTTACAGCATGATATCGATGCGGTACATGGTTGGGATTTAGAGCGTGAAGCAACCCGCCTTATCACGACTATGGGTCTTGATCCAGAAGATGACTTATCGTCACTATCTGGTGGTCGTAAGCGCCGTGTTCTACTCGCACGCTCTTTAGTGACCAAGCCTGATGTACTGCTCCTTGATGAACCGACCAACCATTTAGACGTCGATAGTATTGAGTGGCTTGAGCGCTTTTTATTAGATTGGCAAGGTCTGACATTGTTGTTTGTCACCCATGATAGAGCGTTCGTTAATAAATTATCGACTCGTATCATTGAGCTTGATCGCGGTCAATTGACCAGCTACGACGTCACTCAAGGCGAAGGTGGCTATGCACGTTACCAAGAGCTAAAAGAGCTACAATTATTAGCTGAAGAAAAAAACAATGCTAACTTTGATAAAAAATTAGCACAAGAGGAAGTTTGGATTCGCCAAGGTATTAAAGCACGTCGCACCCGTAATGAAGGTCGTGTCCGTGACTTAAAAGCATTGCGTGAAGAACGTGGCGAGCGCCGTGAACAAGTTGGTAACGTTAATATCACCATGGGTCAAGGCGAGAAAAGTGGCAAGCTAGTCTGTAAAGTTAAAAATTTACATTTACAGTATGATGACCACGTTTTGGTCGATAACTTTAGCACCACCATCATGCGCGGTGACAAAATCGGTATCGTCGGCCCTAATGGCGCGGGTAAAACCACGCTCATTAAAGCCCTACTCGACATGTCAGACGATGATGTGATCAAAACAGGTAGTGTTGAATTAGGTACTAACCTAAAAATTGCTTTCTTTGATCAACTGCGTGACCAGTTAGATCTTGAAGCCAGTGTGGCTCATAACGTTTCAGAAGGTTCTGATTTCGTCGAAGTGGGTGGTCGTAAGACACACATTATGAGCTATCTACAAGACTTCTTATTTGCCCCAGAGCGCGCGCGTACGCCCGTTAAAGCTTTATCAGGTGGTGAGCGTAACCGCGTGCTACTTGCCAAGCAATTATTAAAGCCTGCCAATATCCTTGTACTCGATGAGCCAACCAACGACTTGGATATGGCAACACTTGAGCTATTAGAAGAATCAGTCGCAAGCTTTGGCGGTACGATTTTATTAATTAGCCATGACCGCTCATTTATGGACAACGTTGTCACTTCAACTTGGGTATTTGGTGAAGATGAAGATGGCAAAGGCACTGTCAGCGAGTATGTCGGTGGCTATCAAGAGTATTTGGTACAAAAAAATCGCGAAGAAGCGGCGAAGACAGCTAAATCTTCTGGTAACAATACCACTAATAGCAAATCTACCAATAAATCAGCGGCAGCAGCGAAACCTAATAACGCCGCTAAAAAACTCAACTTTAATGACCAGCGTGAGCTTGATGCGTTGCCTAAAGAGATTGCTACTTTAGAAGCTGAACAGAGCGAGCTAGAAGACAAGCTGGCTGATGGGTCTTGGTTTAATCAAGACTTTGATGCGGCAACGGCTGCTAGTGAGCGTTTACTTACCATTGAAGATGAAATGATGAATAAGCTTGAGCGCTGGAATACGCTTGAAGGCTAATGCTATCAGAACAGTATTAATAGTTGCACACTTACCTTTAATAGCAGCTTTATTTTAAAAACCTACTATTAAAGGTGGTGCTATTTATTACCAATCTATATTCGCTTCACTTTAAAAAAGCAAAGTATTGCTGGTATAAATTTTTCGAAGCCTCTGTCTGGCAAAGTGCACAGCAAGCGAGAAATATTTATACCAGCAGAATATTATGACAATCGTACGTATTTTATTTTGAACTTACTATGTCATTTAGAGCGGTAATAAATAGCTTACGACTACTTACAGGGTAGTGAGGTGCTGAAAGTTAGTGAACATTGTCTTGATTTCAAGTATCATTCCCTATTGCTGAATATCCTTAATAATTATAAGGTCATTATTCATAACATCCTTGATGATATCTTGGTGGCATAAAGCTTATATCAAACACTGATAATCAAGGTATTTTAGAGTGATTATCTTGTTTAACACTCTAGTGCGCCCTATCAAGGTTGCTTTATTTTTAACACAATAATTTATTTTATGACCAAAATAGCTTAGAATAGCAACAATTAGCAAAATTAGGCACAGCTAACGTGGCTTGTTTATTGGTATTGTAGATTTTCTAAGCCACAAACCCAGTGTGGGATAATCCCATTTCATTCACCTGGAGGAAGTATTAATGAGCCATGCCGAAGGCGTTAACGTACAACGTCGTAGAGTTCTTATTGCCTCGACTGCCGTAATTGGTGCAGCTGGGGTAGCTGCTGTGGCAACACCTTTTGTCCGTTCTTGGACCCCCAGCGCTAAAGCTGAGGCTGCAGGTGCTGCAGTCACCCAAGATATTGGTTCTATCGAAGCAGGACAAATGGTTGTCATCAAATATCGTGGCAAACCTATCTTTGTGGTCAAGCGTACTGAAGAAATGCTGACCACACTAGAGTCAGTAAAGTCATTACTATCCGACCCTGATTCCGACGCATCTTTGCAACCTGAATATTGTAAAAACCCAGGACGCTCACTTTCACCAGAGATATTGGTGGTAGAAGGCGTCTGTACACATTTAGGCTGTGCACCAAACTACCGTCCTGATGTTGGCGCAGCCGACTTAGGTGGTAATGATTGGTACGGTGGATTTTTCTGCCCATGCCATGGTTCTAAATATGATTTAGCGGGTCGCGTTTATAGTGGTGTACCTGCACCGCTTAACTTACCTGTCCCAGATTACAACATGGATGGTACCATCTTGACGATTGGGGAGGCTTAATATGAGCATGGGTAAAAAGTTAATGCATTGGGTGGACGCGCGCTTTCCAGCGACTGAAACCTATGAATATCATATGTCAAAGTACTATGCACCAAAAAACTTTAACTTTTGGTACTTCTTTGGCGTGTTATCTATGGTGGTATTGGTCAACCAATTGGTGACTGGTATCTGGCTAACGATGATGTACAACCCAAGTGCCGAAGGGGCCTTTGCGTCTGTTGAATACATCATGCGTGATGTCAAAGGTGGCTGGCTCATCCGTTATATGCACTCGACTGGCGCATCTGCGTTTTTCGTCGTGGTGTATCTGCATATGTTTAGAGCCTTGCTATATGGTTCATACCAAAAACCACGTGAGCTTATTTGGCTTATCGGTATGGGTATTTACTTGGCATTGATGGCAGAAGGTTTCTTCGGTTACCTACTCCCTTGGGGCAACATGTCATTCTGGGGCGCACAGGTTATCTTGAACCTACCTGCTGCCTTACCGGTTATTGGTGACGGTCTTGCTGAATGGGTACGTGGTGATTACATTATTTCAGGTATCACTTTAAACCGTTTCTTTGCCTTGCACGTAGTCGCTATTCCACTAGTGCTTGTCGGCTTAGTCTTTATGCATTTAGTGGCACTGCATCATGTTGGTTCAAACAACCCTGATGGTATTGACATTAAGAAGCTAAAAGATAAAAACGGTGTGCCATTAGATGGTATCGAATTCCATCCGTACTATACCGTGCACGATATGGTTGGTATTGTTGTCTTCTTTATCTTGTTCTTTTCAGTGGTATTCTTCTTCCCAGAAGGCGGCGGCTTCTTCCTTGAGCCACCAAACTTTGAGACAGCAAACTCATTGAAAACACCAGCACATATTGCACCAGTATGGTATTACACGCCTTTCTATGCCATCTTACGTGCGGTTCCAGATAAGCTTGGTGGTGTAATTGCCATGGGTGCTGCAATCGCCTTCCTGTTCTTGATACCATGGCTTGATAGATCGCCTGTACGCTCTATACGCTATAAAGGCATTTTATCTAAAATTGCTTTAACCGTGTTTGCGATCAGTTTCTTAGTTTTAGGCTATTTAGGTGCGACACCAACAACGCCAACAGCAACATTGATGGCTCGTATCTTCACTGTGTTGTATTTCTTGTTTTTCTTACTGATGCCAATTTACACCTCTATTGAGAAGTGTAAACAGCCACCAGAACGCGTTACCGGAGGTCACTAATGAACACGCTAAAAAAATTCCTAGCAGGTTTAGGCTTAGGCGCGGCATTAACCTTGACTGCTGGTACGGCACTAGCAGCAGGTGGTGGATGCGGTACGTTTACCAATGCTGATGGTGTTGAAGAACACTTAGCTTGTAGCACAGCCCCTATTGATTTTACCAATAAGGGTTCTCTACAAAACGGCGCGAAGACGTTTATGAACTACTGTGCGGGTTGTCACTCAGCACAGTACGTTCGTCACTCGCGTATTGCTAAAGACTTAGAGATACCGCCTGAGCTGGTCGAAAAGTATCTGATGGTCACCACAGATCAAATCGGTGACCATATCAATGCTGAGATTGACCCTGAAGTGCAAGCATCGTGGTTTGGTGCCGCACCGCCGGATTTATCGCTTGAGACCAGACTGCGCGGTGATGACTGGGTTTATACCTATCTATTATCGTTCTATGAAGATCCAAGCCGTCCTTGGGGCGCTAATAACTTAGTGCTTGCCAATGCTGCTATGCCTCACGTCTTGCATAATATGCAAGAAGAGCTTAGTCAAGAAGAGTTTGAATCTGAAGTCGGTGACTTGGTTAACTTTATGGCGTGGATGGCTGAGCCTGTTCGTCATGACCGTCAAGTCATTGGTTTCTTCGTAATTTTATTCTTGTTAGTTTTACTGATTCCAGTTTACTTGCTCAACAAAGAGTTCTGGAAAGATGTAAAATAAACAAGAATTAAGAAAATAGAAATTTAGTATGATATTAATAAAAGGCACTACCTCGGTAGTGCTTTTTTTATGTGTTGACCGTCAGTAAATCATCCGCTAAACAATAGGCTCATGCGTAATGTTTACGGATGCTGCCTTGATAAATAGGTCGACTTTGTTTACGATGACAGGCTTTACTATTAACATTAGGCTTTCATGATTGATGCGAATGACATTCCAAGTAGTCAGCTAATCTTATATGCTGATGACGGCTACGACAGTCATGTGGTACGCCTATTACTTGAAGAAAAAAAGCTCGCTTATTATTTATCACGTCTACACTCCGAGCGCCCAGAGGACTTGACCGAACTGAATCCTTATCACACTTTGCCCGTTCTTCAGCAGCGTGAGATTGCCCTCTATGAGATTAACGTCATCTTCGAGTATCTTGAGGAGCGTTACCATGCAAACAAACTGCTGCCTGATACACCGCAAGAGCGTGCACAGTTCAGGCAACTGGCGTGGCGCATTCAGCGTGATTGGCTGGTACTGGGTAAGCGTTTACTGATGCACCCTGATAGCTTCAACAAAGCACAAGCAGCCATCGCTAAAAAACAGCTAACTGATTCATTGATTACTTTATCACCGCTATTTGCGCATAAACCTTACTTTATGGCGGATGAATTTGGCTGGTGTGATGTACTGCTAGCGCCTTTATTATGGCGACTTGAAGAGATGGGTATCGAGCTACCTCGTGCTATTAGCCGTCCATTACTTGAGTATCAAACCCGAATCTTTGAGCGTAAAAGCTTTCAAAAAAGTGTGCGTTGATTAGACAATCGCTTGTCGCTGTCTTAGAATAAGAAATCATTAAACCTGCCTCATTTTCTAGAAATCAATAAAAATAGGCAGCAAACCCCTTATTAACTATTATTTAATATCATCAATATAGGAAGCCAAAAGATGAGCGAAACCACGTCTATTACCCCAACACGTCCCTATATGGTGCGCGCGCTATATCAATGGATAGAAGACAATGCGCTCACACCGTATCTGATGGTTGATGCTACCGCTGAGAACGTGCAGATTCCAACGGAACATGTGCAAGATGGGCGTATCGTACTCAATATTGCCAGCCGTGCTACGGGTAATATGAGTATGGAAAATGACTATATTCACTTCAGTGCGCGCTTTGGTGGCGTATCACAAGATATTTGGATACCACTGACGGCGGTGCTAGGTATTTATGCTAAAGAAAACTCGCAAGGGATGTTTTTTGATCCGAATGAATATGACAACTATCAGCCTGAAGATGACTCGGTAATGAGTCCTAAGATAACCAGCGCAGCTCCTAAGCCGAAACGTGATAATAAAGCGGGTTTAAAAGTTCTGAAATAATTAAATCTGATATAGTCAGTCCTAAATAAAATAAGTAAAAATATTATAACGCGCTACTGGTATAAATTTTCCTTGCTTACTGTGCCTGCGCAGACAGAGGCGACGCAAAACTTATCCCAGTAGCACTGTATTTTTTTATAGTGGATCGACTATACATAAAAAAGCTAGTCATATTAAATATGGCTAGCTTTTTTTATTACTCTTCTAAATGAGCTGAATGATTAAAATAACCATTAAGTTCTTGGGTAAGCGCTTATTTAAGTTCTTGGTAATGTCACGCCGCGTTGACCTTGGTATTTACCACCACGATCTTTATAGCTGGTCTCACAGACATCATCGGCATCACTTTGAAAAAATAGCATTTGTGCCACCCCTTCACCCGCATAAATACGCGCTGGCAGATTGGTTGTATTACTAAACTCTAAAGTGACGTGCCCTTCCCACTCAGGCTCAAGCGGTGTGACGTTGACGATGATACCACAGCGCGCGTAGGTTGATTTACCTAAGCAAATAGTTAATACGTCACGTGGAATACGGAAATACTCCATCGTACGTGCTAATGCAAATGAGTTTGGCGGAATAATACACTCATCACCAATGACATCGATAAAGCTTTTTTCATCAAAGTTTTTAGGATCGACAATGACTGAATGGACATTGGTGAAGACTTTAAACTCAGGGGCGCAGCGTACATCATAACCATAGCTTGAGGTGCCGTAGCTGACCAAACGCTCGCCGGCATCATTGAAGCGTACTTGACCTGCTTCAAATGGCTCAATCATGCCATGCTCTTCGGCCATTTTACGAATCCAGCGGTCAGATTTGATAGACATTGTTGTTCCTTAGCAAATATTAAATAGGGATTATGATTTGAATAGTATTTTGATAGCGACGATTATACGGAATTGATGGCGCGATTTATAGAGTCAGCAGCACTTTAAAACCAATACGCCCAATAACCCACTTATCATCACCCTATATTTTTACAAGCTACCATTTGGCAAAGTGATCTTCAGCCAGCCCCATCACTTTATCTAGATGAATGACTTTATCTCCAATACGTATCTCACCACTGTATTCGCCTAGCCATTGTTCAAAAATACTGGCAACTATGCCAAAGTTATCGGTTTTTTTATAAACACTAATCGGCGTAAAGATTAAGTCGATATCAACATTACTCCAGCCTAGGTTTTGATGATAAATACGCCAAGTCTGCTCAGCTTTGATGCTTGACTCTTCAGCAGATTGATCTTGCTGACTTAATGTTAAATTGACATCTTTACGAGCAAACATCACGGGCGGCAAATAAACTATCTGCCCATCAAGCCAGCAAGCATTTTCACTAGCGCCTGTCTCATTGACGCCCATCGCTAAGTTCAAGGCAAAATGGCGACCATCCGGCAAGTAGCTATTAATACAGCTCCAAAACCAATTGGTTTCATGGCGCATATAGCCTAATGTCCAGTCTAGATTGGCGATAGTGCTATCGGTGAAATCTACTTGTTTAGTGTGAGGTTCTATATTAAATATTGAAGCAGATTTGATTAAGAAATGCCCAGATATCGCCGTAAATGGTTCTTTTTGCGTAAACGTCCAGCCACGTCTGCCAGTGGGTGTGCATACTGCTAATGGCTGAGATTCCCGCTCTAATGTTGCATGAACCTCTATATATTGACTATCTAGCGCCACTTTGATTTTCGAGGGAGTAAAGTCTAATGTTACGGTGAGGTTAGCATGCGCAAACGCCATCTGTCCTTGGTAACAATCACCTTCTAGCTGCGTATGACGAGTCAAAGGCTGTAGCGCTTCACAAACTTCTAACTGCTCAGTGTCGTCATTATAGAGATAAACAAAAGCACTGGTCGCAAGCTTAATCGTCGCAAGTGCCAAACAAACTCGATAAGGTGGCTGGATAATTTGCATAAAGCAGAATTGATTGGCTTTTAGATTTTTGCGCCAATTGGGTAATGACTTTTGCGAAATAAGATGGCTGTGATAGTCAAGATAGTTGATTGCTTTAACTTGTTGGAAGACCCCAAAGGTTGGTTGGCCGCTTTTAATAAGTTGGTCGAGAGCAACGGGGCTTAAATTGGTTGCTAAATGCTGTTCATTTTGATTTTGATTCATGATTGCGGCATCCTAGCCAAATTTCTCTAAAGGGACTATCTGCCCTTGGTAGCTAACGGTGGTATGTACAACTCTTCTTTTCGCTTGTGAAGAAGCAACAAAAAACGCTTCTCTAATAGCTTTAATTTCAATAGCTGTTAATCCATCAGCCAATTCTTCAGTTACATTAGCTACTGCAAAAGCACTCACTCCAAATGAATGCTTAGGAAATTTAAGGAGTAAATCAGTAAGCGCTTGTACTGTTTTAAGAAAATCTGCAACTACCATACGGCGATTACTAAAATTAGCATTGATTTGATGGCGTTTGCTACTATCATCTTTGTAGTAGCAAACGGTAATCAATTGATTGTTTGATAGCTCAATCTCGTATATCGGCGGCCGGAATAATTGTAATACATTATATTTTTTTGGAGTTTCTTTAAGATGCCTTTCATAAGTAGATAAGTTCACAACATTCTCTTTTTATAAATACTAGTGTTTTAAGAGTTAAGACTGGAACATTACAACCGATCATTCATTAAAAAATACGCTTATCGTCGACTGGCTTAGCAAACTTATCAATATTGGCTTCGATATTTTTAGCAATACTCAAATAATATGGCGCAAACTCATCATCAACTAAGACGCTTGGCTCACCTTTATCCACTTGCGCGCGAATACCACTAGCGAGTGGTAGCTGCCCTAACAGTGGCACATGATATTGCTCAGCAATACGCTCGCCACCGCCAACACCAAAAATCGCTTCGGTATGATTACAGTTGCTACAAGTATGTAGCGCCATGTTTTCGACCACGCCAAGTACCGGAATATTGGTTTTATTAAACATCTCGATGCCTTTTTGCGCATCCAATAGCGCAATATGCTGCGGCGTCGTGACAATCACCGCACCGGTCACCGGAATGCGCTGTGCTAATGTTAGCTGAATATCGCCGGTACCTGGCGGCATATCAATCACCAAGTAATCTAACTGTGGCCAGTTGGTTTGATTGTATAGTTGCATCAAAGCACCCGTCGCTTTAGGACCGCGCCACGCGACAGGCGTATTGTCGCCATCAAGTAGGCTACCAATCGATAACATCGCCATGCCATGAGCATTGATAGGAATGAACTGTTCATTCTCTAGCTCAGGCTTTACCTGATCCACGCCTAGCATGGTCGGCATACTAGGGCCGTAAATATCCGCATCGAGCACGCCAACGCGGTTGCCTAGCTTTTGTAATGCTAAGGCAATATTGACCGTGGTGGTTGACTTACCGACGCCGCCTTTACCAGAGGCCACGACGATAATGTGGCGAATATGAGGATGTGGAGGAAGTGATGCTTGGGTAGGAGCCGCCTTAGTAATAGGTGGTTCTGCGTTTGGTGATTTTGTATTAGTGACGGGCTTCGATGTTGCTTTGTTATTATTACTCATTGCATCAATAGTCTTAGGCATCTGCTTAGGCAAAGTTTTAGAATCCCCTTTGGCAGGCGCTGGCAGGCGCACATTCATATGAATGACCTTGATACCGTGCGGATGTAGCAATTGTCCAAGTTCTTGCTGAATAATCTCCGGATCGCTAGCATGCGGCAAGCGCAAATCCAAAGTCAACTGGTCACCGGCGCGCTCAAGCCCCGTTACCATAGTAGCAACACTGGTACTACCAACCTGATAACCTAACAGTACCTTATCAACGGCACTATCAAGCTCAGCTTGCTGCTGCGGAGTCTCGGATTTTGAAGATCCTATTTTTTTTATAAAGTTAAACATAGCTACCTCTATAGATGGTTAAGTCTGGCAAATTCCAATGACGCTTTTTCAAATAATATTTGAACGAAAAAATATATGCCGAAACGATTTAGCTAGACGGTTTTATGTATACAGTGTAGCTCAATGAGAGGTATAAAAAAACCACACTGTCAGTAGGTCTGTGCTTTGTACGATGTGTCTATACTGTGGTATATTTTCGCCGATTTCTATCTTTTAAACGACCTTAACCTATCGCCAAAAACTTTGAGGCAATAAATAGATAAATAAGCACGCCTGCCGCGTCACAAACTGATGTGATCAAAGGCGCACTGGCAGTGGCAGGATCAAAGCCCAGTTTGTTCAATATAAAAGGTAGACTCATACCAATCACACAACCAATCATAACCACGGACATCATACTCATTGCCAGCACTAAAGAGACAACGGCATCGCCACGCACATAACCGATGATTGAGATAGCCACCGCCATCGTAGCCCCGAGCATTAAGGCGACCATTGCTTCACGGCCTAGTAATGAAAACCAATCACGCATGACCACATCGCCAGTTGCCAAAGCACGTACCATCAAGGTCGCCGACTGTGAGCCTGCATTACCACCGCTATCGACTAGCAATGGTAAGAAAAACACCAATACTAGGTTTGCTGCTATTACATCTTCAAATTTTGCAATGCTCAGCCCTGAAAGTAAGTTGCCAAATACTAAAAATACCAGCCAAAATACCCGCTTACGATATAAAACTCGAATACTGACATCTTTTAGACGACCTACCATCGTAGAGACACCGCCTGACTTATGAAAGTCATCGGTCGCCTCATCACTCGCCACATCCATCGCATCATCATGCGTGACAATACCGACCAAAGCACCACTTGCATCGGTAATAGGCAAGGAGATTAAGTCATAGCGGGCGACGGTCTTAGCAACGTCCTCTTGATGATCATTCACATCACAAGATATGACGGAGCTGAGCATAATGTCCTGAATTATCTGCTCTGGTGATGCTAAAATCAGTACTCTTAATGACACCACACCGAGCAGCTTACGGTCATCGTCAATCACATAGGTATGATAAATGGTTTCAGCGTCGGGCGCTTCTAATCGTAATGCATCTAATGCTTCAGAGACAGTCATCTGAGCACCTAAAGTCGCATAGTCAGAGCTCATCAAGGCACCGGCAGTACGCTCTTCATAGGCAGATAAGCGTCGGATATCTTCGCGCTTTGCTTGTGCTAATGCCGGTAACAAGGCATCTCGTTGATCTTGGCTTAGGTGCTTATATAAATCCGTACGCTCATCAGAAGGCATCTCACCTACTAGCTTCGCTAAGATAGCTCGAGGGAACACATAGGCCAGTTCAACTTGAATATCCGCGTCTAAATAGGCAAATATCGTAGAACGATTGGGCAGCTGCTCTAACAATTGCCAAGCAAGTCTAGGCTCAATAAGTGCTATCACATCAGCGATATCAATAGGACGTAACGTTTGAACTTCTTTAATCGCTTGCTCAAAATGCTGTTGCTCGATAGCACGGCTTAGTTTCGCTGCAAAACCCAACGCAAAATCTTTATTATTTATCATTTTATCCCTTGCGCCCAAATCGATGCAGCAAGCGCTCATAAAAAAGAGCCAATACAATTGGCTCAAGTTAATATAAAGCTAGATGCTACTGGATTGGTCTTTTTTTATCAAGCTTTGGGCTTTTTTAGCAAGCTAATGACTATTAAGCCAAAAAATACCAATCGAAACGATTAATTCATAAACCATCCATGGCTAGCAACGATAGATTGTCCAGTAAAGACATTTGTTGGAAAAGCCGCTAAAAATAAGGCTAATTGGGCAATATCATCGACAGTGGTAAATTCTTTATCGACCGTATTAACCAGCATAATATCCTTGACGACCGACTCTTCACTGATGCCTTTTTCGGCCGCTTGTTGCGGAATTTGCTTTTCGACCAAAGGCGTTTTGACGAAACCTGGACATATCACATGTGAGCGTACATTGTGCTCAGCGCCTTCTTTCGCCAATACACGGCACAGTCCAAGCAGACCATGTTTTGCCGTGACGTAAGGCGCCTTAAACATTGATGCTTCATGCGAGTGCACAGAACCCATATAGATGACCGTACCGCCTTTATCATCTTTATACATATGCTGTACGGCGGCTTTGGTGGTTAAAAATGCCCCATCCAAATGAATAGCGAGCATTTTTTTCCAATCTTCAAACGCCATTTTATTAATCGGATCGATAATCTGAATACCGGCATTGGAGACGAGAATATCAATACTACCAAAGGTATCGACCAGCTGTTGCACTCCGTGGTTGACGGCACTCTCGGAAGTCACGTCCATAGCAATCGCGAGGGCGCGTCCGCCCGTAGCTTCGATAGCATCAACCGTTTTCTGGGCAGCTTCAAGATTGATATCTGCAATACCCACCGCTGCCCCTGCTTTGGCATAAGTTTCAGCAATATCACGTCCGATACCACTTGCGGCGCCAGTGACTAAAGCTACTTTGCCTGTCAAATCCTGTTGTAATTGGGTCGCCATATATTGTCCTTAATAATGGGTAATGATGTGTAGTAATGAATTGAAGCTATAAATAAGCCCCTAAAATATAGTGGCTCTTAAACAACGCATTAAGCAGCCTTTCTAACATCCGATATAACATCAAAACTATTGGGCAATATTCACTGGTGTTTTTTCTTGTAGCTCTTCAAAGCTAACACCTTCTGCTAGCTCAACCAGTTTCAATCCATTCTCCGTCACATCAAGTACAGCAAGCTCAGTGATAATACGATCGACCACCCCTTTACCCGTCAATGGCAGCTCGCAATTGGCTAGAATTTTTGGTTCACCGTGTTTATTAACTTGCTCCATCAATACAATGACGCGCTGCACGCCTGCAACTAAGTCCATCGCGCCGCCCATACCTTTGACCATCTTTTTGGGAATCATCCAGTTCGCCAAATCACCATGCTCTGAGACTTCCATCGCGCCCAATATCGCAAGGTTAACATGCCCGCCACGAATCATCGCAAACGACTCTGAACTACTGAAATAACTGGCACCTGATTCTGCGGTCACGGTTTGCTTGCCAGCGTTAATCAAATCGGCATCTACGTTTTCTGCCGTTGGAAACTCGCCAATACCTAACAAGCCGTTTTCTGACTGTAGCCAAACATCTACGTCTTCAGGTATATAGTTGGCCACTAAAGTGGGTAGACCGATGCCTAAATTTACATAATAGCCATCTTGTAGCTCTTGTGCGGCACGCTGTGCCATCTGCTCTCTTGTCCATGCCATGGTAACTTCCTTATTCTTTACAATATTCTATTATTATTAATCTAAAAACTTGGTAAATATTTTTATAAATTCTTTGACTAAGTTTTTAAGCTCAAGGGTTTAAGCACCTTCGACTGCTTTAGTCGTGGTTTTTTCGATACGCTTTTCAGGGTTACTATTTAATACGATACGCTGCACAAAAATACCCGGTAGATGAATTTCATCAGGATTGAGCGTGCCCGTCTCTACGATTTCTTCCACTTCAACAATGGTAATCTTGCCAGCCATCGCGCAGTCTGGATTGAAGTTACGCGCGGTTTTATTAAAGATTAAGTTCCCTGCTTTATCGGCTTTTTGCGCTTTGATAAGCGACACATCGGCACGTAATGAATGCTCAAGTACATAAGTACGACCGTCAAAATCGCGCGTTTCTTTGCCTTCAGCGACTTGTGTGCCGACGCCAGTTGCGGTATAGAATGCAGGAATACCTGCACCGCCTGAACGTAACTTTTCAGCCAATGTGCCTTGCGGTGTCAGCTCGACTTCCAACTCGCCTGCCAAGTATTGACGCTCAAACTCTTTATTCTCGCCAACATACGATGAGATCATTTTTTTGATTTGGCGAGTTTGTAATAACAGTCCTAAGCCAAATTCATCGATACCGGCGTTATTACTGATACAGGTCAAATCTTTAACACCGCTATCGCGCAGTGCTTCAATTAATGCTTCAGGAATACCGCACAGACCAAAACCGCCGATAGCGAGAGTTTGTCCATCACTAACGATACCTTTTAACGCCTCTTCGGCACTGCTATATACTTTTGATTGACTCATGCTTATCTCCTTGCAAGTCTCATTTTTATTATTCATAACTGATTTTTGCGTATGTAAACCACTAGACCATTCATCATTTTTGTATTTATATTAATACATTTTCTATCGATATATTATAAAAACAATACCTCTGATAACTTAACATATTATTCTAGCAGCGACTAGAGAATAATATGAAGCTCATATAAGGTAGTGCAGCTTGAGCAATATAGAATAGAATAGATCACTACCCTACTTATCTAGAATTATGTTTGATAAAATACGTTAAATCATCCGTTATGTTTAATTTTATTGACCTATTTCTCTGTGCCCTGCATAATCTCAGGCTTAACTTAGCCAAGGAGGGCGGTCATGTTCAGTACATTTGCTATCGTTATTACTTTGTTATTATTGATGTTCTTTGCTTATCGCGGCTATTCCGTGCTGATTTTGGCACCGATTATGGCCGCTTTAGCGGTACTACTTTCAGGTGACTTTCTAAGCACTATTCCCGCCTATACCGATGTATTTATGGGCGCATTGAGTGGATTCTTACTCAAATTCTTTCCTATCTTCTTATTGGGTGCACTTTTTGGGCGTTTGATGGCGGACTCTGGCGCAGCAACAGCGATTGCCAATACTGTGGTCGAAAAGCTTGGTGCCAGCAAAGCTATTCTGTCAGTGATTCTAGTTTGTGGCATTTTGACCTATGGCGGCGTGTCGTTATTTGTCGTGGCATTTGCCATTTATCCAATCGCCAAAGACTTGTTTAAAGCCGCAGATATTCCTAAGCGCTTGATTCCAGCAGCGATTGCGCTAGGTTCATTCACCTTTACTATGACGGCATTACCAGGCACACCCGCTATTCAGAATGCCATTCCGATTCCTTATTACAATACCAACGTATTTGCCGCGCCTATTTTGGGTATCATCGGCGGTACTATCATGTTTATCTGTGGTTGGTTATGGTTGCAGTCACGAGCCCGCAAAGCCAATGCAGCAGGTGAAGGTTACGGTCAGCATGATGATAGTGATGTGGGCGCTATTGGTGGAACTACAACGGACACTAATTTGCTCAGTACGCATCATACGTCATTTACCGTTGCTATGATTCCATTGGTCTTGGTTATCGGTCTAAACGCTTTATTGACTTACTTCATCTTCCCATCGATGGACTTTAGTGGCTTACAGACCCAGTTCCCAGACTTGAATATCGCAGGCTCACTCGGGCTGTGGTCGATTATTATCTCATTGGTTGTAGCTTGTGTGGTGCTAATCGTCATGCGTATCGGTCATTGGACAAATCTGCAAAAAACCATCAACCGTGGTACTTATGATTCGATGTTGCCAATCTTTAATACGGCATCTGAAGTAGGCTATGGTGCAGTGATTGCCTCATTGGCAGGCTTCCTCATCATTCGTGATAGTATTTTAAATCTTACTCCTGGTAATCCATTGATTTCAGAAGCCGTCGCTATGACCACGCTGGCTGGTATTACTGGTTCATCGTCTGGTGGTTTGAGTATTGCGCTATCAACATTGGGTGAAGATTATCTAAGAATGGCAGTCGCCGCTGGTATTGATCCAGAGCTGATGCACCGAGTCGCTGTGATGGCAGCGGGTGGTTTAGATACCTTGCCACACAGTGGCGCAGTCATTACCTTACTGGCGATTTGTGGTCTGACGCATAAACAATCCTATTTGAACGTGGCAATGGTCACCATGGTTATTCCACTGATTGCCGTAGCAGTAGTCATTACTTTAGGTACGCTGTTTGGGTCATTCTAATTTGCTTAAATGAATCCATAATGAGTAGCTATAAATCATTAGATTTCATGATTATCACTTAATACTAAAAACCCACTGAGCAATTACTTGGTGGGTTTTTTATGGCGGTTCGATCATGGTTAACTATAGACAGTATGACTATCGACGTCTCATAAAAGAATGACACTTCTATAGGTCGTGTAGAGTTAATTACCGTATTAATTACTGAGGAATATCACAAATTTAGCCGAATTACGGTATCATAGGCACACTTTTTTAATTTCTATTGATAATCAATCCGTTCATATAAAAATATAGGTGATTTTGTGCGTGAGATTCTAGTAACCAGTGCCCTGCCCTACGCCAATGGTGACATCCATTTGGGGCATCTTGTAGAGTATATCCAAACTGATATTTGGGTGCGAGCGATGAAGGCGCAAGGTCATCAGGTCACTTATGTTTGCGCTGATGACGCTCATGGTACGGCCATCATGCTCAAAGCCGAAGACAATGGCATCACTCCAGAGCAGCAAATTGCCAATGTGCAAGCCGCACATGAGGCTGATTTCGCTAAATTTTTAATTAATTTTGATAATTATCACTCAACCCATTCTGCAGAAAACAAAGAATGCTCTGAGCTGATTTATCGTCGCCTTAGAGACGCTGGGCATATCTCTACCCGCGACGTCGAGCAACTATTTGATCCTGAAAAACAACTGTTTTTAGCCGATCGTTTTGTCAAAGGCACTTGCCCTGAATGTGATTCGCCAGACCAATATGGTGATAACTGTGAAGTATGTGGTACTACCTATGATGCAACAGACCTGAAAGACCCGCATTCAACGTTATCAAATGCCACGCCTGTGCTTAAAACCTCTAAGCATTATTTCTTTGACTTGCCTGAGTTTGAGCAATTCTTAAAAGATTGGACGCGTAGTGACAATCGCCTGCAAGTGTCGGTCGCCAACAAACTACAAGAATGGTTTGACGCTGGACTGACCAGTTGGGATATCTCGCGCGATGCACCCTACTTTGGCTTTCAGATTCCAGATACCCCAAGCGATGAGCCAGACAAATATTTCTATGTCTGGCTTGATGCGCCTGTCGGTTACATGGCAAGCTTTAAGAACTTGTGTGATAAGCGTGCTGGTACCGAAAACGAATTGGACTTTGACCGTTACTGGATGCAAGAAAACGAGCATAAAACTGAGGTTTATCACTTCATTGGTAAAGATATCGTTTATTTTCATGCGCTATTTTGGCCAGCAATGCTTGCCGGTAGTGAGTTCCGTACGCCAACCGGTGTCTTTGCTCACGGTTTCTTAATGGTTAATGGCGAAAAAATGAGTAAGTCACGCGGCACTTTTATTAAGGCTGACACTTACGCTGAGCATCTACATCCTGAATATCTGCGTTATTATTTTGCCAGCAAGTTGTCTGACAAAGTTGAAGATATCAACCTTGATCTAGAAGACTTTATGCAAAAGGTCAATTCTGACTTAGTCGGTAAAGTGGTCAATATTGCCAGTCGCAGCGCTGGGTTTTTGGTCAAAAAATACGACGGCATGCTCACAGAGGTTTGTGCAGAGCCGCGGTTGTTAGAAGATATCACCAAAACCGGTGACGAGATTGCCGCCGCTTATGAAAACCGCGAGTTTTCACGCGCCATGCGCTTAATCATGCAATGTGCGGACAAAGCGAATGAGTATATCGACGAGAAAAAACCATGGTCACTTGCTAAGCAAGAAGGCTCAGAGCAAGAAGTTCAAGACGTCTGCTCGGTGGCGATTAATATCTTCCGTCAATTAATGGTATATCTTGCGCCCGTATTGCCTGAGCTGACCGCCAATGCCAAAGAATTTTTAAACATTGATGACTTAAGTTTTGCCAGTCGTAATGAGTGGTTACTTGGTCATAAAATCAGTAAATTCAAACCGCTGATGCAGCGTATTGAAGAAAAAGACATAGCAGCAATGGTTGAGGACTCAAAAGCATCATTAGGCATAACGGCGACACCAACCGCTGCTCAAGACGCAAAACCAGTGGCTAAAAACACTCAGCCAGCAGCGAAAGATACTGATGCAAGTGCAGAGCAAGCCGATTACATTGGTATTGAAGACTTTGCCAAAGTTGAAATGAAAGTGGCTCATGTCATAGCATGTAACTATGTCGAAGGTGCTGATAAGCTACTGCAATTTACCTTAGATGTAGGTGAAGGTCAGCCGCGCAATGTCTTTAGCGGTATTCGTAAATTTTATGAGCCTGAGCAATTGCTTGATAAAAAGGTGATTTGCGTGACCAATCTTGCGCCGCGTAAGATGAAGTTTGGTATCTCAGAAGGCATGGTGTTATCGACAGGCAATCCAAAAACTCAGCTAACAGTCGTTACACTACCTGATAACTGTGTTATCGGTGATGTACTGGCCTAAATAGCATTGTTATTACTGATGCATTGAATAATGGAGAATAACAATGGTATTGCTAAGACTGTTGGCAGATATTCTCCTTTATTTAACCTTTGGCTTACTTGTTTATTGGTTTTTTAGCAACGATATAACCGCTCTATGGATTGCTATTAGCAGCGGTATTATTAGCGCCTTATTATTCATATATACGGCGGATATAAATCGCTCACGACGTTACCGTCATTCAGAGCCTTCGCATATATGGGATTGGTTTGACTTTATTGATATAGTCGAGATTCCATTGCGCTTGCTTTGGTGGTTATTTAGCAATATATGGCGTATTTTTGATTAATAACCAAACAACAAACTTAACCATAAAAAAGATGTCCTAGGTGGCATCTTTTTTATGGTTAAAATAAATGAGAAATCATTTAATAAAACACTCAACACACTCCTTATTAATACTCGTGACGAATACGCTTCAATTTCTTATTGCCATAAGTTACATTACTGTCATAATATGAACGTAATGATCTATGGATTGATCACTTTGATGTTAGCCCGTTATCTCAGTATACGCATAGCATTGACTCGGGTAACCTGCATTTTCTAACCTACGAGCCAGAATAAAATGACCTTTACTACCCTACGCCTCAGCCTATTTGGCGCTGCTATTAGCGCCGCGCTTGGATTATCAGGCTGCTCTAACTCTACCGACACTGCCACCACAACTGACAGTGCTGTCACTACAGAAAAACCCGCTAAAACGTTGGCTATCACTCAGATTGTTGAGCATCCATCGCTCGATGATATGCGTCGCGGTATCATTGATGAGCTGGCAGATAATGGTTACATCGAAGGTCAAAATCTAAAAGTTAACTTTCAAAGCGCTCAAGGCAATACCGCCACTGCCGGTCAGATTGCTAAGCAATTCGTTGGTGATAATCCCGATGCAATTGTGGCTATCTCTACCCCATCAGCACAGTCTATCGTTGCCGCAACTACGACGATACCGATTGTGTATACCGCTGTTTCAGACCCACTTGGTGCCAAACTTATTACGGCAGACGGCAAACCCTTTCAAAGTAATTTGACAGGACTTTCAAGCCAATTACCTTTAGAGCCGCAGTTAGATTTATTACAGAAAATTAAGCCAGATTTGAAAACTATCGGTTATGTTTACAGTCCTGGTGAAGCCAACTCTGTATCGCTACGTGATGAGCTTAAAAAAGCATTACCAGCAAGAAATCTAGCGTTATTAGATATTCCGGCCAACCGCCCAACCGATATCGGGATGGCAACGCGCAGCTTACAAGGGCGCGCCGATATCATTTATACTTCATTTGATAATAATGTCGCCTCAGCTTTTGAAGCGATGACCCAAGCGGCCAATGAGATTCGCCTTCCAATCGTTGCCTCTGATGAATTCAGCGTCCAACGCGGTGCAACTGCAGCGCTTGGCGTCAATGACTATGATTTTGGACGTGTCACTGGCAAGATGGTTTACCGGATTTTAAATGGTGAAGCGGTCAATACCATTAAGCCTGAAGTGATGAACGATTTAACCTTGTATATCAGCCCTAAACATGCCAAAGCGCAAGGTGTGAGCTTACCAGCTGATATGCTCAAAAACGGCATTAATGTTGATGAAAAAGCAAAAACTGCCAGCAAATAATCGCTGTTAGAATTGTAGTAATGAACAGATAATAGATAACTTATAACAAGCACTGTTTATAACCGCTGTAAGCACTACCCTTTATTTATCTTTTATATAATGTACGGACACATTATTATTTTCAGGAGTAAGACCCATGTTGTATCAAAATCGTTTTGCTAAAGCTCTATTATTGGGCGGTGTTTGTACCGCAATTTTGACAGGTTGTAACCAGCCAGCAAAAGATGCTGGCACTGATGACACTGCGACTAGTGGCGATGCCAAAACTGCGATGAAAACGGTTGCGATTACCGCTATCGTTGAACATCCAGCCCTCGATGACGTGCGTAAAGGCGTTATCGATGAGCTAAACGATGCTGGCTTTAAAGATGGCGAGAACTTAAAAGTCAACTTCCAAAGCGCGCAGGGTAATACCGCGACGGCGGGTCAGATTGCAAAACAATTCGTCGCAGACAATTCAGACGTTATCATCGCTATTGGTACACCATCAGCCCAGTCAGTAGCTGCTGCGACCAGCAGTATTCCTTTAGTATTTTCAGCGGTCACCGATCCTGTTGAAGCTAAACTGGTGTCAAAACTCGATGGCTCTGGTACCAATGTCACTGGTGGTTCTGATGCACTTCCTTATGAGCCACAGATTGAGTTGATGCGCCAAATCATTCCTAGTTTAAAAAACGTCGGTTACGTTTATAGCCCAGGTGAAGTCAACTCAACGATTATCCTAAAAAATCTAAAAGAGAAACTAGCGCCACTTGGTATCAAGGTACACGAAGCCCCTGCTCAGCGCAGTACTGATATCGCTATGGCAGCGCGTAGCCTTGAAGGTAGGGTTGATATGATCTATACCTCAACGGATAACAATGTCGTATCAGCCTACGAGTCACTGTACCAAGTCGCTAAAGAAAGTAAAATCCCATTAATTGCTTCTGATACCAGCTCAGTTGAGCGCGGTGCGATTGCAGCATTAGGCGTTAACTATTATGATCTTGGCCGTGAAACTGGCAAAATCGTCGTACGTATCTTAAATGGTGAAAAAGCAGGTGCAATCCCAGTATATACGCCGCAGGTTCTTGACTTATATGTCAGTCCAAAACATGCTAAAGAGCAAGGTATAACTTTACCGCAAGCTGTTATCGATAAAGCTAAAGAAGTGGTAGAATAGCGCTTTTTAACAATTACAGAATAAAATAGACGGCTATAGAGCACGCTTAATTAACCATTCTAATTGAAAAGTTCATGGGTACTAATTGCTGGTCGTTAGTTTTATCGTAATACTATTAATTACAACCTGTTCAACACAAATAACCCAGCTATCGCTCAATCAGCTGGGCTTATTTTTTGGTATTTATATTTTAAGTACTTAAAACTTAAGTGACTGGAGTAACTGGCAACGATTTAAAATGATCGTTTTAGACTCAAACTTTCAATAAAAATCACTTATAATGCCCACTAATTGTCATATGTTTTTGCAATACTTTTGGTCTACCCTAACCGCAGATTGTTTAATCTGTTAAATTCACCGCTTAGACGTTACGCTAATAGATAATTCTGGTATTTATATTTATATATATCCGTAGCCTATTCGCTAAACGCTTGGTTATGACTTATTGATCTCCTATGTCCTTAATTGCTTTTTTTGGTGCGCTTGAAAGTGGTCTGATTTATGGTCTCGTGGCACTTGGCGTCCTGATCTCATTTCGCACCCTCGATTTTCCTGACTTAACAGCCGACGGTAGTTTTCCGTTGGGCGGCGCAGTTGCTGGCATCTCTATCGTTGCTGGTGTTAATCCTTGGCTTGCTTGCGCCTTTGGGATGCTTGCAGGTTCTGTTGCCGGTATCGTCACCGCTTGGCTACACGTCAAGCTGGGTATCTTACAGCTGCTTGCCAGTATTTTGGTGATGGTGGCGCTATATTCTGTCAACCTACGTATTATGGGCGCGCCAAACTTGCCATTATTAGGTGAGAAAACTGTGTTTAGCTCACTGGTTACTGATGGCAATGGTTATTGGATGCGCTGTTTGATTATTGGCCTGGTAGTGATACTTGCTAAGCTGTTGTTAGATTGGTTTTATAATACTGAAACAGGTCTCTCTATGCGCGCGACTGGTTCAAACCTACGCATGGCGCAGGCACAAGGTATCAATACCTCGTGGATGACCATCATCGGCATGGCAATCTCTAACGGGCTGATTGCTTTGGCAGGAGCACTATTTGTCCAAACCCAAGGCGGTGCGGATATTTCTATCGGTATCGGTACGATCGTTATTGGTCTAGCAGCCGTCATCATCGGTGAGACTATCATTCCAGCCAGACGTATTTGGCTTATAACCATTGCCGTTATCCTTGGTGCAATACTGTATAAGCTCTTTATCCAAGTCGCTTTATCGAGCGATACCTTACGTAGTATTGGCTTTGGCCCGCAAGATTTGAACTTGATCACTGCTCTGTTAGTAGTATTTGCTTTAGTGTTACCAAAAGCCAAAACCAAGTTTTTAAGCCGTAAATTACGTGCTTAAGATTAATGAATACAAACAGCAATAAGATTAGCAATAAAAATTATTTGGCTCGCCAAGTTTGAATAAGCGTAAGGAATAACAATTATGATGCAAGCCAAAGATTTACGGTTGACCTTTAATCCGGGAACACCCATTGAAAACCCTGCCCTACGCGGCATCAATTTAAACATTGCCGATGGCGAGTTTGTGACAGTTATCGGTACTAATGGCGCGGGCAAATCAACCTTTTTAAATGCGGTCAGCGGCACCACACGCGTGGATAGTGGTTCGATACTACTCAATGGCATTGATGTCACCAAAAAAACCGCGCATCAGCGTGCCAATTGGGTAGCACGGGTATTTCAAGACCCGATGGCAGGAACCTGTGAAGCGTTAACGATCGAAGAGAATATGGCGCTCGCCTATAAACGCGGTGGTAAACGTGGTCTAAGCTTTGCCCTAAACCCGAATAATCGTGAGCTGTTCCGTGAAAAGCTTGCTGTCCTAAAATTAGGATTAGAGAATCGCCTAACTGACCGTATGGGACTGTTATCCGGTGGTCAACGTCAAGCAGTCAGCTTACTGATGGCATCGCTGCAACCGTCTAAGATTTTATTATTAGACGAGCATACGGCTGCCCTTGACCCTAAAACGGCGGCTTTTGTATTAGAGCTAACCGATAAAATCGTGACGGATAATAAGCTGACAACGATGATGGTCACTCATTCTATGCAACAAGCCTTGGCGCATGGCACAAGAACAGTGATGCTACATCAAGGTGAAGTAGTACTCGATGTCGCAGGGGATAAGCGTCAAGGTATGACCGTTCATGATTTACTCGATATGTTTGAGCAAACTCGCGGTGAAAAAGTTGATGATGATAGTTTGATTCTAAGTTAATTAACTTATGCTAAATGCTGCGAAAAAACCCTAAAACCTAGCTTCATTAAAGACAAAAACGCCTGCTTGATAGCAGGCGTTTTTATGGAAAAGGATAAAGTTTAAGAATAATAAGCTATGTCTCAAAACTTCATCTCAAAGACTTCATCTTAAAGCTTAAGAGTCTAGCATAACCAACTTTTGAATCAACTCACTGACATGCTGTGATTCCATCTTTTTCATCACTTGCGAGCGATGGACTTCAACCGTTCGTACAGACACATCTAAATGATCAGCGATGATTTTATTAAGATTACCTTGCATCAGCTCATTGGCGACCTGCCTTTCTTTATCGGTCAGCTGCGTGTAAAGTGTACGAATATAGTAGAGCTTGGCACGTTTGATGGTCAAGGTCTGAGCACGATTAATAGCTTCTTGCAGACGGCGGCTACCGATCGGTTTTTCTAAATAATCCGCAGCGCCTTTTTTGAGCATAGCGACTGCATCGGCAATCTCGCCATTACCGGTCAAGGCAATCAATGCGATCGGGCTATCGTGTTTATTGAGGTACACTTGTAATTCCTGACCGCTCATATCGGGTAGCATCAAATCACTCACCACTACTGCTGGATCGTAGATATCTACTTGCTGCAAAAACGTTAAGGCACTATCCCAAACTTGGGTAGGGAAACCTAAACTACTAATCAAAAACTCACACGAATGGCGCACACTTTCCTCATCATCAATAATATGAATGACTAGTTGCGCGCTTGGCACCTCAAAAGAAGTCATACGCTACCTTATGACCAAAGATAATGGTAAATAAAAGGACACTTGCGCGCCCAACTCATGGGTTAGTGGATAGCTACTTTCTGTTTGAATCAGATGAGCTTTATTATAAACGGACTGCTTTAGGCGGTGTTGATAATGACTATCTATCGCCTGTATATTAGCAAGCTCATGCCGTGCGTTAACATTGGCAATCTCCATTGTGCCATCGAGCGACTTGCATAGACGCTGGCATATCATCAAGCCCAACCCTAAGCCATCTTCTTTTGTCGAACGAGGGCTATACTGCTGATTTGCATAACGGTGCGGTTTATCCTTTAGCTCATTCTTCATAAGTTGTGCATCATTAAAGCCACCAGCATCATCGGTGACATGTAGTGTTAGCCAGCGCTCACCCCTATATTCTTTCACCTCACAACGCAGCATAATATGTGTTGCCTGCTGCTGCTGGGCATTAAGCACACTGTTAATCAGCAGTTGATCTAATAATAAGCTTGGCAGGCGTAATTGCTGGTAGTCACTTGCGAACCAAAAAGTAATTCCTACTGCTTTTTCGCCCAGCAGCAACATACACTGCTCATAAGTCGCTGCAATATCAACGCTAACTTCAGTCGGCTGAGAGCGACCCGCCCAGTGTCGAATGTTACTGATTACGTCAGCGGCACGCTCCGTCTCATTTACAATCTGTTGTAGGGCATTTTCTACCGTTTCTTTCTCTGTTGTCTGTTTATCCATTCTATTATCTTGGCTACGAATCAATAAACCTTGGGCATAGTTCTGAATGGTGGCAAGCGGCTGATTAATTTCATGGGCAATCGCCCCACTCATCTCACCAATGACCGCAAAACGTTCAGACTGCCGTAATTGCTGGTCATAATCACGAATGAGACGGTTTTGAGCGAGTATTTGTTGCCGACGACGCCATGCCAGCCAACTCATCCAGCCATAGTTAATCGTTGATATTACTATAATAAAAACGATAACACTCATCCACCATCGATGTGATTTTATCCAGTCTACAATATGTACCGCTAACTGTTTTTGGGCAGGATGTTGCTGCATCTCATACAATATACGCTCAGCATCACTGTTTGATTCAGGTGCTAGCCAGCGCAACTCTGCGTTATTATGCATAGTAGTAACATCAATATTATTAATGTCAGTATTAGTACTGCCATTGCCATTGCTGCTTTGCGCTCCTGCAGCGAATAAATACTGATTAATCTGCTCCGTTAACGCTATTGGCGCTTGACTGGTTGCGGCTAGTGTCCAATTGGGATAAATCTTGGTTGAAGACTGGCAATTAGAGTCTGTTGCGACTGGGTTGAGAGGTCGATACTGTGATTGATCAATTTTCCCTTGTCCTGCCATCTCTTCCATTAAGCATAGCGGCGCTATCGCCGCATCTACCGCACCACTGGCCAGCGTACTTAGCGTAAGCTCAATCGGATAGCCGACAAACTGGGTCTCATAATCGCTAGGCCGCACCCCATTTTGTTGTAATAAATGCGCGACCAGTAAATAGCCAGCAAAGGCATCCCTATCAACGGCGACTATTTTACGCTCCTTCAAGTCTCGCAATTGTTCAATATCACTATCAGCTTTTACCCACAAGACACTGGCAATCTGCTCCATCGCACTAGGCTGATTTATTACCTTATCAGCGATAGCTTCCTTAGCTAGCGCAAGCTCGTTTTGCAGTTGCCTATATAGCTTGTATTGCTCATCAGTTTTAAAGTCAGCTTGTTTAACATCAGACATTTTAAATTCATTTGAGTTTACCGTTTGCGTATTCGCTTGCAAGGTCGCAAGCCAGCGCCAGCCCATCGTATCCATTTTAATAAATTGTACTTGCGGCCCTAAAACAAAGGCAAACTGCTGCGCCTCTATTTGTTGTTGCCAGTTCTCTAGCGCTAGTGGCACTAGCACGACAATGTCATCTGATAACTGAGTATTAAGGGTATCAAGCCACGGCTGCCATCGCTGCTGAGCGACAGACTCTCCTTGCGGCGCAAGCACACCCAGATAATAGGTTTGTGCGTTTGCTTGACTATGAAAGAGCAAAGCCAGTATTGCAATCATCATCACGACAGCAGATATCACTTGCAGTATAAAGGACCATAAAACTTGCTGCTTAGCACACTGCATTTGCATTACTTATAAAACCTTAAAATAAATGTGGTTTTCCACAATATGCCTATGTTACGGCTTATCTTATACTATATAGCAAGATTGTATCTTTTAATTAGCTAAGCTTAATCAAGTAGCCTTTTATCTGATTATCTGAAGTGCTAATAATAAGATCAGTAACTATTTCATTACGGAGGGCGTGCTTGTGAAAAAGTGGCCATTAATTATACTTATTGCCGCAGTTATCGGACTGGCAGTCGCCTTTATTATTGGGCAACTACTGCCGAATATGCGAACGACCAACAGTGACCTTAAGGTCAATATTACTGACCCTGCCTTAATTAAGCAGGGCGCCTATGTTGCACGTACCGCTGACTGTGTCGCTTGTCATACTACCCTTGGTGGTGAAGATTATGCCGGTGGCTTGCCTATGCTGACCCCGCTTGGTGCGATTTATTCAACCAATATCACGCCAGACAAAGAAACAGGTATTGGTAATTATACCTTTAATGACTTCAAAAATGCCGTCAAGCACGGCGTCCGTAGTGACAATAGCGCCCTATATCCTGCTATGCCCTACCCGTCTTACCAAATCATGCCTGACGACGATATAGCAGCGATGTATGCCTTCTTTATGTCAGATGTCAAAGCGGTGAATGAGCCCAATATGAAAAGTGAGCTACCACCGATCGCAAACTGGCGCTGGCCGCTGGCTTATTGGCAAGTATTGTTTGACCGTAAACGCGACTTTGTCCCTGAGACTGATGACGCTGTTTTAGCACGTGGGCAATACCTAATTGAAGGCCCTGGTCATTGCGGCTCTTGTCATACTGGCCGTGGTATTGGCTTCCAAGAAATCGCCTTAACCAATGCGGATTCTGAAGAATATTTAAGCGGTGCGGTCATTGATGGCTGGCGCGCAAAAAGCATCCGTGGTGAGCATCGTGGTTTAGGTACTTGGACGGTCTCTGAGCTCAATGATTTCTTTAAAACCGGTCGTACTGATACCACTGCTGCCTTTGGCGCGATGGCAGAAGTGGTCGAGCACAGCACCCAATATATGACTGACGCTGACTTGAATGCCATGTCATCGTATCTAAAAACACTGACACCTGCACCTAATAAAGAAGTGACGCTGCCAGTGAAAAAAGATATTACGACGCAAAAATTATTAGATGGTAACTATGACTCACGTGGTGCACTACTCTATGTAGAATATTGTACCGTCTGTCACCGTGCCGATGGTAAAGGGGTTCCGCGTATCTTCCCAGCACTCGATGGCAATAGTGCGGTTTATGCTAAAGAAGCTGACTCTGTGCTACAAATCACCCTAGGTGGTGGTCGTATGCCTGAGACGCCGCATGACCGTATGGCTTTTACCATGCCTGAGTTTACCAATCTAGCCGATGCTGATATCGCCGAAGTGGTCAACTATGTGCGTAATAGCTGGACCAATCAAGCCCCTGAAATTACCGTCAATGATGTGGTAAAAATGCGAGCATTCCTCGCCAAAAAGCCAAAAACAGGCACTGATATTGCCCCAGACCTAAGTCTCGATGCTGCTGCAAAAGGAGCGAAATAATGAATAAATTACCACACAACTTGTCCAATATTGCTGGCGTTGCCCCTCGCAGATTTTCTATAGCGGTGCTTACTGCCGCTGTGCTTGCTGTCAGTATCGGTGGCTGCTCACAGCCAGAACCTACCGAGCGTAATCCAGTCGAATATAAGCTGGTCACCACTGACGATGCCAACGAAGATATCGGCTCTTATGTACTGCCACAAGATACTTCTATTGCCGATGAACCTAATGCTGAACGTATCATGTACGGCAAACGCTTATTGAACGAAACCAAACGTCTATTACCTGATAATGTCGGCGCTGAGATGAACTGTAACAGCTGCCACATAGCTCAAGGTAAAATCCCACTTGGCGACCCATATATCAACAGTCATAACTTCTACCCACGAGTGATGCCACGGGCTGGTGTAGAGATTGATTTAACCAAACGCGTCAATGGTTGCTTCCAGCGCTCTATGAATGGTAAACCTCTAAAACCCGAATCAGATGAAATGCTGGCAATTTTGGCGTATATGGAATGGTTATCACAAAAGACGCCTAAAGCCCAAAAAGTTAATATTGATAACGCTGGTAAAGTTGATGAATCCTTGATACCCGACCCTGTCCATGGCGAAAAGATTTACGCCGCTCAGTGCGCCACTTGTCACGGTGATAATGGCGAAGGTATCAAAGACAGTCGCGGTGATATCGTCTTCCCACCATTATGGGGTGATGAATCCTTTAATATTGGTGCAGGTATGGCACGTACTTATAAGGCTGCCGCCTTTGTAAAATACAATATGCCAATGGGCATCCAAACCAAAGGTTTATGGGGTCACGGTAACGTCTTAAGTGATCAGGACGCTATCGATGTGGCTGAGTTCTTTACCCATCAACCGCGCCCTGACTTTGCTAAAAAAGATGGCGATTGGCCAACAGTGCCAAGACCAAAAGATGCTCGCTATTAGATTTTATTTATAATGCAGTCAATTATTCTAATAATGCTGTCCACACAAAACCTCAAATGCATGATTTGCTTTGAGGTTTTTTGTTATTTATAGGTAATGATAGTAAAAGTTTTATGCAAGCCATTATATAGTAGTCCTTAATAGCTCTTAATATAGACCCTTTTAAGATAGCTGCTTTTAATAGATTAGCTGTTATTTATCGCCATTCGCCTATGAGGTTTGTTATGCGCAAGATTCCTGTTTATGTTCACCCTGCTGCCGGTTGGCCTGCTCTGATTTCGTCTACTCGTAAGCTGATGGACTACAAGGCTTTTTTGCGTGGCAGCATCAGTGTGTTACATAGCAATCAGCCGAAAGGTGGCTTTGATTGTCCGGGCTGCGCATGGCCCGATCATAAAAGCCATAAAGCCATTGATGTTTGTGAAAACGGCATCAAAGTCATTGCCAGCGAAACCATGTCTACGCGGGCAGATGCTGCCTTCTTTGCCAAGCATACCGTAACAGCACTACAAGGCTGGTCAGGCTATGAGCTTGAGCATAGTGGACGCTTATCAGAACCCTTATACTATGATGCGGCACAAGACCGTTACCTAGCGATTTCTTGGCAAGCGGCTTATGAGATTATCGCTGAACAACTGCAACAGCTTGGTTCGCCAGACGAAGCACTTTTTTATACCTCAGGACGCGTGACCAATGAGCCGGCATTTATGTTTCAACTATTTGTGCGCTGTTTTGGTACTAATAATTTACCCGATTGCTCTAATATGTGTCACGAGCCAACCTCAGTGATGCTCGGTAAGCAGTTAGGGGTTGGTAAAGCTACGGTAGTGCTGGAGGATTTTGCACAGGCTAAGCTGATTATGCTGTTCGGGCAAAACCCTGCCACTAACCATCCTCGTATGCTTGAGATGCTCGCCCACGCTCATAAACAAGGCTGCCGCATTATTTCTATTAATCCAATGCGCGAACAGGGTCTAAGCAAGTTTAGGAATCCGCAAAAACCAACCCATATGGCAGCAGGACAAAGCGATGAGATGGTCGATGAAGTCATTCAAATTCAAATTGGTGGTGATGTCGCGCTATTAACAGGTTTGGCTAAATGGCTCACCAAAAACGATAGAATCAATAGCGATTTTATCAAAAACCAGACTTCAGGGTATGATGCTTTAGACACTTGGCTACGTCAGCAGTCTTGGACGGATGTCGAACGCGGCTGCGGCATTAGTAAAGTAGAAATTATTAATCTTGCAAAACTGGTAGCTGATAGTCCAGCGACGATTTGTACCTGGGGTATGGGCATCACCCAGCACGTTCAGGGCGAGGATAATGTCGCCATGATTACTAATTTGTTGCTGCTGATGGGTATGATTGGCATTGATGGTGCAGGTGCGTCGCCAGTTCGTGGACACTCTAATGTGCAGGGCGATCGCACTATGGGTATCCATGAGCGCCCCAAACAAAGCCTACTTGATAATCTTGAGCGCGTTTTTAAGCATCCTATGCCGCAAGAGCATGGTCTTGATGTCATTGCAGGGGCAAAGGCTCTGATGCAAGGGACGATTAAAGCCTTTATCAGTATGGGCGGCAATTATGCGGTTGCAGCACCGGATAAGAGTGCGATTCAAAACGCACTAACCCATACCCAACTCAATGTTTTTGTGGCAACCAAACTGAATGAAACCATGTTATACCCGGGTAAAAACAATCTAATCCTGCCCTGCCTAGGTAGAACCGAACGCTTAATGACCGTGAAGGGTGAGCAATTTGCGACGATTGAGGATTCGATGTGCCAGGTTGTGCCTACTCAAGGTCGCCTTGAGCCAATCAGTGAGACGCTAAAATCCGAAGCGCAAATCGTCGCAGATATGGCGACTCACGTCCTCGGGTCTGAATCATCCATTCCTTGGCAAGCGATGAGTACTGATTTCGATATCGTCCGGGATTATATTGCTGAAGCCATTGACGGTTTTGAGAATTTTAATCAGCGTATTCGTGCCGCTGAGCGCGGCTTCCATTTGTATCATCCTGCGCGTCATCGCGTGTGGAATACTGACAGTGGTAAAGCGCAGTTTGAAGTACCGCAATATCCGATTACTTATGTTGCCGCACAAATGGCGCAGACAACGTCAACCTATCAGCATCATATCAAAGACAGTAAAAATTCTAATAATAATCAAAACCCTGAGCAAAAAGTGTGGCAACTGACCAGTGTCCGTAGCCATGACCAATTTAACACCATGATATTTGGCTTCCAAGATCGCTACCGGCAAACAGATCGTCGTGATGTTCTGTTTATGCATCCGGATGAGATGAGCCGTTTGGGTTGGCAACAAGGCGATCAAGTGCTGGTTTCGCGTCAAGACAGTAAAGATCAGCAACGTACATTAGGACCTTTGATACTCACTGAAATGGATATCGCAGCTAATGCTGTTGCGACCTATTATCCTGAATGTAACGACCTTATCGATTTAGATAGCTATGCGCCAGACTCGAGAACGCCTGCCTATAAATCTGTTACCGTCGTATTAGAGCGTATTCATCAAGGCAGTATAGCAAGCTCTGCTTAAGATATATTTACAGACAAGAATCATTATTTTATTGATAACAAAGGATAATAAGCACTCATAATGGCCAAAAAAAACAACTTAGCTTCAGAAGATACCTCTGTAGACAACTCTGTAAATAATGCGCCTGAGGCTTTAGTGGATGCGCAGACAGTGCCACTATCACGTCTACATTTGGCGCAAAAACATAGTTATTCACCAGATACTGATTCAAATAGCCCTTCTAAAACTGAGCAGATTCATATTGATGATAAGTCAGCGATGTTGGCAGTTGAGGCAGCGGTTGCGATTGTTATTAATGGTATTCATTATGCGATACTGATGGCCAGCCCCTATCAGCTTGAATACCTTGCCATCGGTTTTTTATATAGTGAAGGTTTGATTCAGCATAGCCATGAGCTATTAGATTGGAATGTGAGCCAATTGACAGACGCTGAAAGTTATCAAGATTCTTTCATTCAAAACTCTTTTACCGAAGCATTTTTTACTCACAATGTAACCGATGAGCCAATGAGCTTAAATCGGCTCTCAGAGCAGCTACAAGACTATGATGTCTATATGGTGGAATTGGTATTAAACCAGCGCTGTCATCAGCGTATTCAAGCACAAAGGCGCCAGCTCGCAGGGCGCACAGGATGTGGCATGTGCGGTATAACAGGACTGACGCAAGCGCTGCCCGATTTAAGTAGCTATATGAAAAATGAGCGACATAAGAAACAACCTCTCACAGTAACGATGCCTAGTCTCGATAGTTTGCTTGCAATACGCGCACAAGTAAATGCTGCACAACATACTCATCAATTGACAGGCGCTGTCCATGCTGCTGCAACCATGTATGAGCAGCAGTTATATTTATTTGAAGATGTGGGACGCCATAATGCACTCGATAAACTTATCGGCTGGCAATTGCGTCATAAAGCAGATGTTGTCTGTGTGGTGATGACTTCACGACTGTCTATCGAACTGATACAAAAATCCATTCGTAGCCATATATCTTGGCTAATTGGCATGTCCGCACCGACCAGTACAGCGGTACGTGTCGCTGAGCGTTATCGATTGGGGCTGGCTGGTTTTTTACGTGATGACCGCGTCACTTATTATACAGGTCATACAGACTTTTAAGACATCACACCCTTTGTCACTTTCACCTTCGATTAAACTGCTTATTTTAATTTTACATTACTAAAAAGTTCAGCAATGACTCCATCTGAGTCATAAATGGTCTGAATAACCGTTAAGATAGGGTTAAATTATGACAACTTAGTAAATAAGCAGCTTTTAATTAAAAAAGGACTTGTAATTTAAATTATTTTTGTTAATATAGGCATCCTTGATTGGCTGGGTGGCAGAGTGGTCATGCAGCGGACTGCAACTCCGTTAACGCCGGTTCGATTCCGACCTCAGCCTCCAATTATTTAGTTAAAAAATTTATTAGTATTACGTTAATTTTAGCTTGCTTTATCAACGTAAATGCTTATAATAGCGACCACTATCTAACAAGTAAAATGCTTATTTATTAGCGCTTACTTAGCAGATAATACAAGTTTTGCCCGGGTGGTGAAATTGGTAGACACAAGGGATTTAAAATCCCTCGCTAGCAATAGCGTGCCGGTTCAAGTCCGGCTCCGGGTACCATTATATTAAAAGGCCTCCAAGCAATTGGAGGCCTTTTTCTTATTCTATATACTCTCCTATTAAACTAACATTCCTCTTTAGTAGACTCCTCTTCCCTAAGACAATCTACTATTAACTGGCCAATTTTACTGTTAGATGCCCTTCTCACGTATTAAGCTATGCTGTCAATCCCGTAGACATTAACTTGGGAGATTTTAGCTACGCAGCCTGATGATAAAAGCCAAACCACATCTGTCTTGGCGTTTTATAGCCTAAACGCTTCTGAATTCTAGTCCCACTGCGAGCATAGCTATTGTCTTGCGTCGCTGCAAAGCAGTGCTTTGCTAATCGCTCCTTATTATACTCAAGCTCAATATATTTAGTGATATCGCTGATGGCTTCAAATCTTGTTTTATAATCTTGATGATATACCAGCTCATTCTTTAAGAGGCCCCAGAAGCTCCCTATGGGGGCGTTATCAAAGCAGTTGCCACGCCTAGACATTGAGCCTTTAAACTGATGCTGCTTAATGATCTTTCGATACTCATAACTACAGTACTGACTACCTCTGTCAGAATGTAAAATCAACCCTTGGCTGGGCCGCTTGCTCTTAATGGCCATGTTTAATGCACGGCAGACTAAATCTGCTGTCATATGCTTGCCTGTGGCATAGCCGACAAGCTCTTTAGTGTAGAGGTCTTTAACTCCTGCTAAGTACAGCCAACCCTCATTTGTCCAAATATAAGTGATGTCACTAACCCACGACTCGTTAGGACGATTGGCATCAAACTTCTGATCAGGCAGGTTCGGATAAATTAGCTTATTATATTTGGAGTTGGCGACGGCAAGCAATGCCGTACTCTTCTTTGACTCGTCTGATCATGTATTGACTAATATGATGGCCTTGCTCTGCAAGATGAGCTTGCAAACGATTAACACTATAGCGCTGTTTGGTCTCGCTATGAGCTACCCTGACAAGCAGTTCACACTGATTACGATGGGTCTGCTGACAGCTGATATCGCGTTTCGTCCATTCGTAGTAGCTAGAGGGTGCAATGTCTAGCACTTTGCACATGCGAGTAATGTTAAAAAACCGCTGATTGGCTTTAATGTAAGCGTACTTCATAAGCTGTGTTTGGCAAAGTACGCCGTGACCTCATTCGAGCATAGCTCTCATCTTGCGTCGGGGCGAAGCAGTGCTTCGCTTTATCCCTCCTCATTTAATATCTCTCGTTCCTCTTCAGCCACTTTGAGCTGTTTTATTTCCTGAATAGCTGCCATAAGATCGGGATCATATTGCTTAGTGCCGACAAGCTTGCCTTGATTGGCTTTGTTCTGCCAGTTGGATAACGTTTGCATGGCTATGCCGAGCTGCTTTGCAGTGGCTGAAATATTACCGTTGTTGTCTGCTATCTTCTTAACAGCTTCTGCTTTAAATTCTATGCTATAGGTTCTGATTTTCTTGGTCATGGTAAACTCCTCATTGAGTCGTTAGTTTACCAAGCTTACTTCTACGGTTTCTTCAGCATAGCCCAACTCAAGTATGTGTCGATGATACATACCACTATCAAATCGTTTTTTTTGCTAATGAATCATCAGTAGATTGCCCGTTTTAATTTTCAAATTAACTATTTCTTCACTATATTTTGTTAAAACCAAACCAAAAAAAATCCGACCACATTAAGTGATCGGATTTTTAATATTTGGTGGAGATGGCGGGAGTTGAACCCGCGTCCGCCAGCATTACGCTCATGAATCTACATGTTTAGTTTCTGTCTTTAATTTTAGTCTGCACCGATCCGACAGTCAGGATGGATTAGCCGATTCTCTACTTTTGAACCCAAGCGATTGAGACAATCACTTGTGGCGATCCTACATGCGGACGCTTCAACTTAGTTGACCAACTGTAGGTGATCAGCAACCAAGTAAGCAGGGTTTAAGCTGCTAGAGCGTAATTTTCGTCGTTTGCGACTATAACAATATATGTTTGATTAACGAGAGGACATATACTCTCGACATGCATCATTGAGTTTCATCACCAGCGTCGAAGCCAGAACATCCCCAATAAGGTCGATGATTATATAGTACTTATACGCCTGCTTGCAACCTATTAGCAGTTCGTATTACATTACGTTACAGCTTAATCATCTAAGCCAATACTTCATTCAGCCACTTACCGATATTTTGAATCTGCGGCATACAAACCTGATGTGCCATTGGATAAGTATGGTAAACGACGTTATAGCCTTTCTCTGATAGTAGCTGCTGCGCCTGCTCACCCAAAACAACCGGAACGACAGGGTCGTGTGTGCCATGCTCAATCAATATTGGCATGTCTTTATTAGCCGCACTATAATCGATATTATCATTGGTTGCTAAATAAGTAGATAGCGCCATCAGACCTGCTAAACGCTGTGGATAGCCGAGTGCCACATGATAAGCCACTGCCCCGCCCTGCGAAAACCCTGCGATTACAATATGTTCAGGAGCGACACCGCGCTCAATTTCACGGCTGATCAAATCATGTATTTGCTGAGAAGACTCTTCAATCTGCGCAATATCAACTTTCCGTTCTAGGCTCATCTCTAAGATGTCGTACCAAGCTGGCATTACCATGCCACCATTGATTGTCACTGGGCGCTGTGGAGCGTGGGGAAATAGGAAGCGTACAGCCATATCATCAGACAATCCTAATTGCGGCACGACTGGCTCGAAGTCATGACCACTGGCACCCAAACCATGTAGCCAAATGACTGACCGATTAATAGCTTTTCTAGTAGGGTTGTGTTCTACAATGACGCACTCTAAATATTCACTCATAATTGATCCTTAATAATATTCAAAAATTTAAATAGGGTTAAAGTTGCAAAATAGGCTCGGTTGTCATCATTCCTTAAACATAACCCGATACTTTAAGTGCTTGGTAAATGACAATAACAGTCATACTTATTATTTTGCATTTTTTGTGGAGACAGTTTACATGACAATTTCGAATAATTCAGTGGCTAAGCACACTCAGTTGAAGAAAGTATCACTTAAACGAGTTATTCAAATAGGTTTTACTTTGCCTTTAGCGATTACCAGTAGCCTATTATTAATAGGTTGTGATGAAGATAGCGACTCATCAACTACAGTACTGCCTACTCTACCACCGACTACTGATGAACCGACCCAATCCGTCGCATATAGCTATGGAGTTCGACCATTTTATCTGGTCAATGATATGGATGAGGGCCCGCTTAAAGACGAGTTGCTGGCGTGCAAAGCGCAAATACCTAGTAAGACAGACTTCTCTATTTCCCATCGCGGCGCACCATTACAGTTTCCTGAGCATACTTATGACAGCTATGTGGCTTCGGCACAAATGGGCGCAGGTATATCAGAGTGTGATGTTGCTTTTACCAAAGATGGTGAGCTGGTATGTCGCCACGCACAAAACGACTTACATACCACCACCAACATTCTCGCGACCACACTGGCTGACCAATGTACCGTACCACCAATAGTGGATGGCAATGGAATACTGACCAATGCGGCGGACATTGAATGCCGAACCTCGGATATTAGCGCGAGTAAATTCAAAAGTCTTAAAGGAAAAATGGACGCTGCGAACCCTCAAGCGACCAATATTAATGAGTATATGAATGCGACTGCGTCATGGCGAACTGACTTGTATTCACAAAACGGTGAACTACTCACTTTAAAAGAGCACATTGCGCTTGCCAGCAGCTTGGGCATGAAGCACACGCCTGAATTAAAATCTCCCGTCGTTACTATGCCTTTTAATGGTTATAGTTTAGATACTTATCGTCAACAGTTAATTAATACCTACAAGGCTGCTGGTGTGTCCCCCAGTGAGGTGTACCCGCAGTCCTTTAATATTGAAGATATTGAATACTGGCTTAACAACGAGCCACTCTTTGCTGTCAATGCCGTCTACTTAATTGATGATAGTAATGCAACTGCTGCAGGCAAGACTTTTGATAAAAATGACCCGACCACGTGGAAGCATTCATTAGCCGAGATTAAAGCTCGCGGCGTCAATACTATCGCACCGGCATCGTGGCTATTGGTCACTACCGATGGTAATGGCAAGATGATACCTTCCACATACGCGACACAAGCCAAAGCCAATGGGCTTGATATTCTCACCTGGTCACTTGAGCGCTCAGGACCACTAGCAGGTGGCGGCGACTGGTATTATAGTGGTCTGGGCGATGCCATTAATAATGATGGCGATATGATGAACTACATCGATGTACTGGCACAAGACGTCGGTGTCAGAGGCATCTTCTCAGATTGGCCAGCGACCGTGAGTTATTATGCGAATTGCAAAGGCTTAAAGTAGTAGGCATTGCATCAAAAAACTTCGTTAGACACTACGCATTTAAAAGATCAACTTAGCATCGATTGAGTTGGTCTTTTTTATTGATGCTTTTAATTAGGGCGTGTCCTCAATCTGAATGAAAGCACCTAAATGGGCTAAAAATGGCTAAATCTTGCCAAGCTGCGTCAAATAGCTGGTCAATAGCCTGATATTACCTGCGCTATTTTCCTTGTTTGGCTACAATTTGTCTCATTTTTATCACCATCTTCAAAATGAGGACACGCCCTAATAATTTAAAATATTTGAAGTTTTTTTTGATAGTATCGGTACTATTTAGCTATCGCACTTCAGCTTTCCATCAATTTTTCACAACGTTTGATGAGCACTAGCAAAATCCAGCACTACTTTTATGCTACGATAATTTAATGGATTGATGCTTACTGTATGACACCTTATTAACATTTTTTAATCTTTGCAAATATAGCCATGACTAACGCTGCTTTAGCTTAATTTTTTTATAAAACGATATAACGCTTATGACTCATATTTTATTGGTAGAAGATGATCCCGCTATTGCTATGTCGCTTAAAGTCACCTGCAAGCGTGAAGGCTGGCAAATCACTTGGTTAGATAATGCCAGCAGCGTGCTGCCGATGCTACGTAGCGAAAAAGCACAAGATTTATCAGCGATTATCTTAGACGTAGGGTTGCCAGACGGTGATGGTTTGAGCCTATGCCAGCAGATACGTCATGCGCCTGATATAGGAACGCTCAAAGATGTGCCTGTGGTATTTTTGACTGCACGTAGTGATGAGGTCGATCGTATCTTAGGTTTAGAGATGGGCGGTGATGACTATTGTGCCAAGCCCTTTAGCCCTAGAGAGTTGGTCGCTCGCCTAAAGGCCATTTGGCGACGTGAGCAATTACTTTATGAGCAGTCTGCTAATAACCATACAGAAACGGCAAATAATAGCGCCGACCATGCTTCATCGAGCAACACGTTATCTAGTAACGGTCTTTCGAATAACATGTCGGGGCAAGCACTAACGTTTGAGTGCCAATCTGGTGTTTGGCATTATCAACCGCTCAACTACTCGCTGCTGTGGCAAGAGCAAAAGCTCGAACTTAGTAATACAGAACGCAAAATCTTATTAACCTTATTAAAAGCACCCAATCAAGTATTTAGTCGTGAACAGCTACTCAATGCTGTCAGTGATTATCCTGACCATCGCTTGGCACGGACGATTGACAGTCATGTCAAATCCATTCGTAAGCAGCTAGCAAGTGTTGATTCTAGCATTGAAGTCATTCATACCCATCGTGGTCTTGGCTATGCGTTGTGTCCAGCTTAGGCTTTGATACTCCCTCGATACTAAATAGTATATTTATATTTATATGCTCAAAGCGACCTTGCCGAGTACTAATAGCAGTTTTAAACCTATGACTCATCAAACCAATAACAGTGCTAATCCCAGCCAAAGTAATTGGTATGCAAAACTGCATCCCATTGGCACGGCACAACAAACTGCTGATCCAAAAAAGTTGCTAAATTTAAGTATCTTTTTTAGGATTTGGTTAGCAGTGGCTTTAGTACTGATTATTTGCGGCATTGTCGTGTTTACTCAGCTCTTTAGCTACGTCAAGCCGACGGTGCAGCAGGTCATTGAAGACACGCTTTTAGATACCAGTAAACTACTAGCAGCTAGCCTACAGCAACCACTGCAATCAAAAGAGCTGTACGATGCGAATTATCAAAACCAACTTGATACCGCGTTTATTGACACATTAGCCAATAATAATGTGACCCGTCCAGACATTAAATATGATGAAAAAACATATAGTAGCTTTCGAGTCTATGTCACAGACAAGCAAGGTATGGTTATTTATGATTCATTCCGCGCGCCTAACAATGCTGAAGGACAGGATTATAGCCGCTGGAACGACGTCTATTTAACCTTAAAAGGTCAATACGGCGCCAGAAGCACGACGCGAGATCATAATCAGCGCGATGGTACGGTCATGTATGTGGCGCAGCCAATTAAGGATGACACAGGTAATGTGATTGGAATCGTTAGCGTCGGTAAGCCAGTCGCTAGTGTGCTGCCTTACTTGGATAATACCCGTAGACGTATGCTGATTACCGCCTTGCTCATTAGTATTGTGGCCCTTATCCTAGCTGGACTCGTGGCATGGTGGCTTAAACAAAGCATCAGCCTTGTGACCCAATATACAAGGGCGCTGGCAGAAGACACTAAAAAACCGTATTTTTACTTAGGTCATGAGCTCAATAGCCTGACCGATACCATTGAGACAATGAAACATCGGTTAGAGGATAGAGGCTATGTCAACGACTATGTGCATACGTTGACCCATGAGCTAAAAAGCCCGTTGACGGCCATTCGTGCCAGTAGTGAGCTGTTAGAGGACGACGGCTTGGATGAAGACGATCGGCAGATGCTTATCCAAACCGTTGGTGAACAAAGCATAAAAATGCAGCAATTAATCGATCGATTATTATTACTCGCTAAGATTGAACAACCGAGCTTTAAGCTGAATCGGCAGCTAACGCCGCTATTGCCATTATTACAAACCCTTGTAAAAGACAATAGCGCTAAGTTGCAACAGCAGCATCTAACACCTATCAAAATCTATATTGATGATATAAATTTTACTGAAACAATAACCTTACCACCAAATATATTGGCAAATACCAGTGTTTTTGCTGACCAGTTTTGGTTGGTACAAGTGCTACAAAACGTGTTAGATAATGCCATTCATTTTGCCGAAAGCATGGTTATTATCTATATGCATAGCACCGCGCAAACCGTGACTATCGAAATCTTTAACGATGGTAAATTGTTGCCTGACTATGCCGTTAATAAAGCATTCGACCGTTATTTTAGCTTATCGCATCAAAGCCAAAAGGACTCCATGCCAAACATTAAACAAGAACAAGCTAGTATGTCTAATAGCACACTCAAAAAAGGCACTGGACTTGGTTTAACCTTAGTGAAGCAAGTGATTGAACATCATGGAGGTCATGTTGCTATTAGCAATGTCAATACTAATGATACTGACAAAGACGAAAAGGATGCTGCTAAATACCCACATTCTGGTGTAATCGTCAGTATTACTTTACCTTTAGCTAAAGAATAAAATATTTGGATAAAATATATATGCGCTCACTTTAATAAAGCTCCTTTTAATCATTAACAGCCAGATTATTAGTGACAATTCATTAAATTTCCATCATTTCTACACATGTTTTCTATCTCTTTATTTTACGATAGCGTTATTCAAATTCGTCAGCAAAATCAAGGATAGTAAAATCATGCCCAATCTTCTTACTCAAAACCAAATTATAGAAAACTGCTTAGGATATAGCCGTCACGATTGTACGCAAAACTTATCGAATCAAGGCATCAACAGCCTTGAGTTTGGACATTGGCTCGCTATTCCCAGTCAGCAACTGCTATTGATATTTCGCCATCAGCAATGTGTGGCTGTTGATTACTATGAAATAGCTGCTTAAAAACTTATTCACGTTACTGATTAGACTTTATCGATTGCGTTATTAACTTTCTAATTTTTTATGACAAATCAACCATAAAAAAACCCTTTGTCATTTCTAATTACATATCATTAGAAACGATAAAGGGTTTATAGTTTTACGATAAACAATCTAAGTAATCGATTCAACCGGCGCTACTACATCAGCATTTTGACCACGATGGCGCAGATAATGATCGAGTAATACAATCGCTAACATGGCTTCGGCAATGGGCGTCGCTCGTACACCAACGCAAGGGTCATGACGACCTTTGGTCAACATATCAACCGACTCGCCTTGCATATTGATACTCTTGCCAGCAGTGGTAATGCTAGACGTTGGCTTAAGCGCGATACTGACACGAATATCTTGCCCTGACGAGATACCGCCCAATATACCGCCGGCATGATTGGCAGTGAAACCGTCTGGGGTCAGCTCATCACGGGAACTATGACCGAACTGCCCAGCCACAGCCATGCCGTCACCAACCTCAACGCCTTTGACGGCATTGATACTCATCATCGCATGGGCAATATCAGCGTCTAAGCGATCAAATACCGGCTCACCAAGTCCGACAGGTACGCCACTTGCAACAATCTCAAGACGCGCTCCGCAACTCGTACCTTCACGGCGCAGATTGTCTATCAATGTCTCAAAGCGACCAATTGCCTCTTTATCCGCACAAAAGAATGGATTGCTATTCACAAATTCCCAATCAATTTGACTAGGATCTAGTACCTTGCTGTATTCATTACCAATCTGAGTGACATGACCATGGATTTGTACACCCAAGCGATCTTGCAGAAATTTCTTAGCAATAGCGCCAGCCGCTACCCGCATTGCGGTCTCACGTGCTGATGAGCGCCCACCACCACGATAGTCACGAAAGCCATACTTCATACTATAAGTATAATCGGCATGACCAGGGCGAAAAGTATCTTTGATTTCGCCGTAGTCTTTAGATTTTTGATTGGTGTTACGAATCAGTAGACCTATAGACGTACCTGTTGTTTTACCTTCAAATACGCCAGAGATAATCTCGACTTCATCAGACTCGCGGCGCTGGGTCGAGTACTTAGAAGACCCTGGTTTACGGCGATCCAAATCTACCTGTAAATCATCTTCAGATAACGCTAAGCCCGGTGGCACGCCATCGACGATTGCCATAAGACCTGCACCGTGCGACTCACCACAAGTGGTGACAGTAAATATTTGTCCAATACTATTGCCTGCCATATTTATCCTTAAATAAATGAAGTCTACTTCTGATGATGTTATTAATCGTTATAAAATCTATTGATTGCTATCTAAGAGCTGTACGTAAGCAGCGAACAGCTGACGATGTGTCATAAGCTCATCATAAGTCATTGCAAACACACCATGACCGCCATGAGCGAATTTTAACCAATCAAACTGGATTTCAGGATAAGCCTGATTTAACGCCCACTCGCTATCACCCACTTCACAGACGAGCAAACCTTCAGGGCTTAGATAATCTGGCGCTTCAAAAAGAATGCGATGGACCAAGTCCAGCCCATCTTGACCTGCTGCTAAGGCATGCTCAGGCTCATACAAAAACTCAGGTGGCAAGTCTGCCATGATAGCGGCATCGACATACGGAGGATTAGTAACAATCAGCTCATATTGATGTTCAGCAGGAATCTTAGCAAACAAGTCAGACTCAATCACATTTACTTGATGGCCGAGGTCATGATGATCGACGTTGACCATCGCCACCTCAAGCGCCGCTTTATCAATATCGACCGCATCGACCAAAGCATCTACAAAACGTGTCGCAAGCGCAATGGCGATACACCCAGAGCCGGTACATAAATCTAGAATACGCTCAGGCTGCGACAGCTGCTTGATCTCTAACCCATGATCATAGAAAGTAGCTGCTTGGTTATTCATACTGACCGCAAGCGGCTTTGCCAACTCATTGACATCAAAGTATGGATGAAACTGTTGACGAATCAGCTCGGCGATGGGCGAGCGCGGAATTAAAACACGCTCATCGACATAAAAAGGTAAGTCGCAGAAATAAGACAGATTAATTAAATAACTTAAAGGCTTACGCTCAGCGATACGCTCTTCTAATAAGCTTAATACTAGCTGCTTCTCTGAGGTAGTCAGGCGACAATCGAGAATTTGATCATTGGCTGACCAATCTAAAGATAGCGAATGCAATACAATAGCAGACGCTTCAGCAAATTCATCGGTGGTTCCTTGAGCGACAACCACATCATAATTGCGTAGCTGAGTCACTGAAAAACGAATAAAGTCACGGATAGTGACCAGCTGCTCACGTGCCTCTTCAAGCTCGGTACGCAAGCTGGCAAATTCATCGTGTTCACCGAGAAGCCCTGTCTCTAAGTCGTACTCTATATCACCATCCATACCTTGCGACTCACTATCACTAAAGTATTGATTTTGAAACTCTTCTGCGCTCATTGTTTGGTCTTCTGACATATCGCACCTTGCTGATTACATGTTCACTGACTACATGCGGATGGGTTAAATGGTTTTCAATTAACAGCTGATTTATTAAATAAGCATCTTGTCCCATATTATAGACGCAAACAAGATGATGCGCCAATGACTGTCTTTTTTACTGCAAAAAAAATAGCGTTGCTATAAAGCAGATTATAAGCAATATCAATAAAAACCGGCTACAACTCTACCCCAGCATGACTAAATTATTTCCCAACTGTAGTGAATACGTCAACCGTTGACGTTTAGCAAGTCTTAAACGAAAAAATATGTGTCAAAAGTTTGCGAAGCATCCAAATTATGCGCATAATAGCTTCATTAGCAGCCACCACAAGTATCCCAATATGATGAAAATAAAGCCTCTTATTACCGCTATATCTATCGCTGTTGTTAGTGTGAGCGCTATTGCCGCCACCACTGATAATACACGCACCTTGCCCGTACGCTCGGCTGACTCACTTCCTGGTATCGCCAAGAAAGTTAGCCTGAATGTACAAGAAAACCGCAGTAGCTCAGCCGATGCTCGTGCGAACGTTAAGCCAGATGCTACCAAAGCCAAGCCAGCTGACCGTATGACTCAGCTGATTGACGAAAAGCAGGAAGCCGAAGCAAATACAGCACCAGCAGCCGTTAGCGCTGATAATATGACCGTAGAAGAGCTGTCTCTTAAAGATGTGCAATCTGATAGTACTGACGATATTAGTGAAGGCCAAGCCCTCGCTGCACCTAGTACATCAACGCCTGACAGCTCAAACGATACTGCTATTAAGAGTATCGCAGATGTGGATGGTAAAAAACATACTACGCTGAACTTATCTAACTATGCCAAGCAAGTAAACGGTGCAAAATGGACACCGAATATGAAAGTTAACTCAGCGATGACCATCAAAATGCAGGCGTTATTGGATTGGAACCACGCCTCTCCTGGTGCTATTGATGGCGGCTGGGGTATGAACAGTAAAAAAGCGCTCATTAACTTCCAAACCATGAAAGGCTTGCCAGCAAACGGTAAAATGGATCAAAAAACATGGGATGCCTTAAATAAAAACATCCCAGCCAATAAGCCAGTTTTAGTGACTTATACCATTGTTGAAGACGATATCAATACTAACTTTGCCACCACGCCTGCAGGCTCAGAAGCCAAATCAAAAATGAAAGGCTTGTATTATCAAGACATCAAAGAGATGTTTGGTGAACGCTTCCATATGGATGTGCGTTACTTAGATAAACTTAATAAAAATAAGCAGTATAAAGCAGGCGAAACCATCACCGTCTTAAATACGCGTGCCCCACTCAAGCAGCGTATCAACCGTGTGGTCGCTAACAAAGCCGATAAAACTTTATATGCTTATAACGGTGATAAGCTGGTTGCCACCTATCCAACGACGATTGGTAGTGACGCCACTCCATCGCCACAAGGTACGTTTAAAATCATTAATAAAGTAAAAATGCCGTGGTACAAAGCTACGATTGGCAAAGGCACAGATAAGCAAGTACATATGCTGCCGCCCGGCCCAAATAGTCCAGTAGGGGTCGTATGGATGGGCTTATCTAAACCATCATATGGCATTCATGGTTCACCTAAGCCTGAAGGTATCAGTCGCCAAGCATCAGCAGGTTGTGTGCGCTTGACCAACTGGGACGTTTTAGAGGTTTATGCCAATATCGAGAATGGAGCAACCGTTGAGCTAAAATAGGTTATGTTAATGCATAAAAAAATACCTTGATTATCAAATCAAGGTATTTTTTTGCCAATTTTAAATAAGCTTTTTGCTTAAACAACCCTTATCAACACCCAATAAAAAAACAGCGCTTTTTTAGGCGCTGTTTGTTATTACAGGTTTTCACGACATACAACGTTATCAAACTAAAAAATATTTATTATTATAACTACCGTCTTATCCCAAAAATTATACTTTATACCCTTCCTCATTACCTGTAATGCTACCGACTTTTTTGGTGAAAAATAATCCGGCTGGTATGGAGATTAAGATGCCTGCTGCTACTGCCATTTGAATATGCGGAATTTGATTAAATCCGGTTACCAATGCTGCAATCATGAACACACCGATGGTGACAGTTGCGGCTATTGAATAGATGACGGAGAATAGTGGCCAGTTCATGATATATTCCTCATTTTTTGTGTGGGTATAACTACTTTATACACTAAATCCACACAAATAGTAAGTCTTTTCTTGTGGGCGCTTAGCCCATTTATATCAAGTGATTCGGATTGATAGCCATATTATAACTATTGATTTATATTGCATGCTTTTCTTCTAAAAAATACCGCTAACAGGTATTGTCTTCTTTTGTGTTTGTCTCTTTCTAACTCCCTCTGTTTGGTCGCAAAAAAACCATACGCGTTCATCCATATATCATTACAATAGTAATTTGCTTTCATTCTCCAACTTTGACTATCTGAGAACGCCCTCTTCTATGACCTCATCTACTACTAATGCATCTCTTGATTCGCCGCCTCTAAATAACTCACCAAATGATGGTAATAATAAGGTGGATAGAGAGTGGGATAGACAAGAAGCACAGGATACATTATCCGATAATACTGAGCTGAATACGGCTGTTGATATTGATACAGACCCCAATACTCCCTCTCATAAAAATAATGCTCATAAAGAGCGGGCTGCTGCAAAAAAGCCTGATGCTAAGATAAAAGTGCAAACACTTGGCCCTGATGTGGTAGTTGCAACGTTAGAGACAGATGAGCCAGATTCTCATCACGCTAGCGAAAGCGTGGAATCCGAAGCTTTGAACCCAACAGAACCGTTTTTTCAAAAAGCGAATGACGCTGAAGTCGTCATAGAAGCAGGCTCACAAGAAAGCGTCGACACAGAAGATAACCATGGACAAAAAGAGATAAAGCCAAACGAACAGAAAAATATTAATAAGCATGAGCAGCAAGTTAATAAACAACAAGATACTCAGGCAAATGGCGACAATATCGTAAAAAATGACGTAAAAGAACAACAGAGCGATCAAGAACACCAAGAAGACCAAGAAGAAGAGGTTAAAGAAAAAAAGAAGCCAAGCTTGAGTCTTATAAGCAATTTGTTGCCGAACAGTTTAGCAACAAGAAAGTAGATTATCCCGAAGTGCGCGTTAGGATTGAGGCAAATGCGCTACCAAGTAAAATGTATTTCATTATGAACATACTGTCGGCCATCATCGCAAGCTATGGATTGGTGACCAATTCGGCAGCTGTGGTGATTGGCGCGATGCTGGTTGCGATGATGTTGGGTCCTATTACTGGGATAGCACTAGCGATTATTGATCATCGCATGCCACTGCTGCGCAAATCGCTCTTTACCGTCATTGCCGGTGTGTCTTTGGTGGTATTGGTTGGTTTCATCGTTGGCTGGTTGCACAAAGAACAACCTTTGACAGCAGAAATATTATCACGTACTCAGCCCACTTCTATGGATTTAATGATTGCCCTAGCCGGTGGTACTGCTGGTGCTTATGCGATGGTTTCGCCGCACTTGTCTGTGGCAGTGGTGGGCGTTGCTGTTGCTACAGCGTTAGTGCCACCTCTTGCCGCGAGTGGGATTTTATTTGCCAATGGCGAGATGCAGCTTGGACTTGGTGCATTGCTGCTAGCATTTACCAATATTATTGCCATTCAATTTACCAATGCTCTAGTACTTTGGTTGTTAGGTTTTCGCCGCTTGATCGATGACGATTATAAATCAAGTACCTATTTAACCTTTTTGCGGCGTAACGCGGTGACCTTATTGTTGTTGGGCGGATTGGGAGCGTATTTAACCATCAATCTACAGACCAATGCCAAGCAGCAAGTGTTTGAAAGCAGCGTGAAAGAGACGATTAATAGCTACTTTAGTGATAAAGGCAATGTGTTGACCAATACTCAGTTTGATAAAACAGATAGCAATCAAATCGTTCGTGCAGTTATTCGCGGCGAAACGAAGCCCAGCTCATACGACGTCCGCCAAATTGAAACGATCATTACTCAAGATATAGCGGACAATTTCCCCGAGTACTTGCCTATTAGATTGCAGCTGCGTTATATGCCGGTACAAGTGATAGAATCGCATCCACTGATTCAAGATAAACTCGATGAGACTGATGTGACTATTTTGACCAATTGATTTCATCAATCTAAAACGCTTCCATTACGGCGCGATAGCTTGCAAAAGAACCCAAAACTGACTATTTAATAACACCTTGACAGCAACACCTATTTGATAAAAGCGCCTAGTCAATACAGACATTTAAGCGTCATTTACCGTGGCTTTACTTGTGAATCTTCAACACGCTTTGCACGTTTGTGCTAAAATCGCTTGCAAAATTATTTTACTTATTCTACTAAATACTATCCGTCAGTAAGGAGCCGCTGTGAGCCAGCCATTTCGCTCAGCCGATATTCGTCAAGCTTTTATCGATTTTTTCATAAGCAAGCAGCACACCCCCGTCGCCTCATCTAGTCTGATTCCGCACAATGACCCGACATTACTATTTACCAATGCCGGCATGAATCAATTTAAAGAAACCTTTTTGGGTATGGAGCCACGCGACTATACCCGTGCTGTGACCTCGCAAAAATGCGTGCGTGCTGGCGGCAAGCATAATGATTTGGATAATGTCGGTTATACGGCGCGCCATCATACGTTCTTTGAGATGCTCGGAAACTTCTCTTTTGGTGACTACTTTAAGCAAGCAGGTATTGAATATATCTGGGAATTTTTAACCTCTGATGAATGGTTGGCGATTGATAAAAGTCGTTTGTATGTGACCATTTATGAAACCGATGACGAAGCCTTTGATATTTGGCATAAAAACATTGGTATTCCGAGTGAGCGTATCATTCGTATTGGTGATAATAAAGGCGCGCCTTACGCCTCAGATAACTTTTGGACGATGGGTGATACCGGCCCTTGTGGCCCTTGTACCGAAGTCTTTTATGACCATGGCGCAGATATCGAAGGCGGTCTACCGGGCACCCCTGAAGAAGATGGTGATCGCTATATCGAGATTTGGAACTGCGTATTTATGCAGTTTAACCGTCAAAAAGACGGTACTATGCTGCCGCTACCGGCACCAAGTGTTGATACCGGTATGGGACTTGAGCGTATCAGTGCCATCATGCAAGGCGTACACGGTAACTATGAGATAGATTTATTTGTTCATCTCATGGATGCCGCAGCTGAAATTTTAGATATTGAAAATCAGCAACAGTCATCGCTAAAAGTCATTGCTGACCATATTCGTGCCGTTTCATTTTTGATTGCTGATGGTGTCACGCCAAGTAATGAAGGTCGTGGTTATGTACTACGCCGTGTTATTCGTCGTGCCGTTCGTCATGGCAATAAGCTTGGCGCAGAGAGTGATTTCTTTTATAAAATGGTCGCACCCTTGGTTGCTGAAATGAGCGCCGCTTATCCTGAGCTCAAAGATAAGCAAAGCGTGATTGAAAATGCCATTCAAAAAGAAGAAACACAATTTGCCAAGACATTGGCACAAGGTTTACGCTTACTTGCCAGCGAGCTTGAAGGCTTACAAGAAGGCGACGTGCTCTCTGGTGAGGCGGCATTTAAGCTTTATGATACTTACGGCTTCCCGCTTGATTTGACCGCTGATATCACTCGTGAGCGCGGTATTGTCATCGATGAAGCTGAGTTCGATGAGCATATGCAAGCGCAACGTGAGCGTGCTCGTGATGCTGGCAAATTCGACGTCGATTATAGTAGTGTCATCCACGTAGATAATCCAACGACGTTTATCGGCTATGAGCAGCTTGCAGAAGAAGGCGTGACGATTGACGCACTTTATCAAGATGGCAATCCAGCAGCCAGCTTAGTTGAGGGCATGGAAGGCGTGGTCGTGCTTGACCGTACACCGTTTTATGCTGAAGGTGGTGGTCAAGTTGGTGAGCTGGGTGAAATTCGTACCGACACTGGCGTCTTTGAAGTACAAGATACTAAAAAATCAGGGCAAGCCATTATTCATTATGGCGTTGTCACTATGGGCGAAATCAATACTAAGCAAACAGCTGACGCACAAGTGCTCTCTAGCATTCGTTCGGCCAGTGCCAAAAACCACTCTGCGACTCACTTATTACATGCCGCGCTAAGAGAAGTATTGGGCGATGAGGTCACGCAAAAAGGCTCACTGGTCTCAAGTGAAGTCTTACGTTTTGACTTCTCGTACGATAAGCCAGTCAGTGCCGCTGAAATCATGCGTGTCGAACGTTTGGTTAATGAACAAATCCAAGCCAATACCCCTGCCCGTATCGAGAACATGTCTATCGATGAGGCTATGAAACAAGGTGCCATGGCGCTATTTGGTGAAAAGTATGGTAATGACGTTCGCGTGCTTACCATGGGTACGGACAGTATCGTCGATGGTCAGCGCAAGCCTTTTTCTATCGAGCTGTGTGGTGGTCTACACGTACAGCGTACTGGCGATATTGGCGTCTTAAAAATCACTAGCGAATCAGGCATTGCGGCTGGTATCCGCCGTATTGAAGCCGTCACTGGCATGAATGCGATTAAAAATATTCAGCAAAGCGAGCAGCAGCTGAGCGAGTTGGCAAGTCAGCTTAAAGTGAAGCGTCCTGAAGTGGCGCAACGTGTACGCACCATGGCAGATAAGCAGCGTGATTTAGAGAAACAGCTCGAGCGTTTGCAGCAGAAAATCGCCAGCGCCCAAGCAGCGAATTTGCTTGATGAGGTGCAGACTATCGCCGGTACACCGGTGCTTATCAGTACCTTAAGCGGCGTTGATGGTAAATCAATCCGTACGCTGATGGATGATATCAAGTCAAAACTGCCAGATAGCGTTATTGTATTGATTGGTGATAAAGATGAGCAGTTAGCACTAGCCGCAAACGTCGCTAAATCAGTGACTGATCGCGTGAAAGCTGGCGACATCATTCGTCATTTGGCAGGTGAGCTTGGTGGTAAAGGTGGCGGTAAACCTGACTACGCACAAGGTGGTGCGCCAAAGTCTGCTAACAGTGCGTCTATTATAGCCGCCTTACCTGCTTGGATTGCACCCCAGCTTGGCTAGACATTAAGTTGAGTAAAATGCTGCTTTTTTGCCTGTAGAATGTGTAATTGGTTATACCAGCTATAACCAATCGCCATGTATATAACGTCTGCCAACACTTAAAGTTATGACGTTAATATGATATAAAGTACCACGCCCGATAAAACGAGCATATTTAATAAAAATGTAAGGCTTAGTGGAATCTGGGCATATAAGGTCTATCAGCATAAAAAGACAGTAAAAATAATGGGCGCAGTTCTTATAATCTGGCTTTATCGTTATTAAAATTAATCTAGCACTGAATTTATAAACTGAATTTATAAATAGTGGCATGACGGATTGATGTCTTTAATTAACAGATAACCATTGATGAATAATAGGTAGATTTTTATGGCGTTAATAGTACAAAAATACGGCGGCACCTCGATGGGCAGTATCGACCGCATCAAAAACGTCGCCAAACGAGTCAAGCGCTGGCATGATAATGGTCATCAAGTGGTCGTTGTCGTCTCTGCCATGAGCGGCGAAACCAACCGTTTGATTGATTTAGCACGCCAAATCAGCAGTCAGCCCAATCCACGCGAGTATGACCAAATGGTCTCAACTGGCGAGCAAGTTTCTATCTCTTTACTTGCTATGGCAATTCAAGAGCTTGGCGTTGGCGCACGATCATTTACCGGTCGTCAAGTCGCTATTAAAACCGATAATGCTCATAATAAAGCCCGTATCGAAAGCATTGATGATAAAAACATCCGTGAACAGCTAGATGCAGGTAACGTTGTTATTGTGGCAGGTTTTCAAGGTATCGATGAGGATGGTAATGCGACGACGTTAGGTCGCGGCGGCTCAGATACCACAGGTGTCGCTATTGCTGCTGCGCTAGGCGCTGATGAATGCCAAATCTATACCGATGTCGATGGCGTCTATACCACTGACCCTCGCGTCACCTCAAAAGCCAAAAAACTTGAAAAGATTACCTTTGAAGAAATGCTTGAGATGGCAAGTCTTGGCTCTAAAATTTTACAGATTCGCTCAGTAGAATTCGCTGGCAAATACGGCGTACCGCTGCGCGTATTATCTAGCTTTGATGAAAACAACGATGGTAGCTTCGACCAAGACTTTCAAGACAATGTCGGCACCCTAATTACGATAGACGAAGGAGACAATATGGAACAGGCAATCATCTCAGGTATCGCTTTTAATCGAGACGAAGCAAAAATCGTCGTACGCGGTGTACCTGATCATCCTGGTATCGCCTCTGCTATCCTCAGCCCTATTGGCCGCGCGAATATCGAAATTGACATGATAGTGCAAAACCTATCAACCAACGGCATGACCGATTTTACTTTTACCGTCAACCGTACTGACATGGAAAAAACCATGAAAGTACTAGAAAACGAAGTCAAAGATGAGATCGGTGCCAAAGAAATCTTGGCCAATGATGAAGTTGTTAAAGTCTCATTAGTCGGCGTCGGTATGCGCTCTCATGCTGGTGTTGCTAGCCTCATGTTTCAGACTTTAGCAGAAAACAATATCAATATTCAAATGATATCAACCAGTGAAATCAAGGTGTCTGTTCTTATCCAAGAGCAGTATCTAGAAAAAGCCGTGAGATCCCTACATACCGCCTTTGGCCTTGACCGTGAAGACGGTGACAGCAAAATTGCTGGGCTATAATTTTTAACTTAACATTTTTTAATTTATTATTTTTCATAGTATGTTAATTAAATAGGGTCTTATAAGACCCTATTTAATTTTTTTATTATTGCTCAGATTATTATATACCTGATAGTTTTGTGAAAACTCGTGACAGTATCAGTTATGCCCCCTATAATGAGGTTTTCATTTGGGCTAAATGAATCTACCTATCATTACCGCTATTAGCACCCTGTTATGCATTATATTTCGTGCTGCGGTAATGTCCTGTAATTGAGACGCAATCTGATGAGTAATAATCTGTTGATGCGACATAAGGAGTGTGACGCATGTTAATTTTGACACGCCGCGTGGGCGAAACGCTAATGATTGGCGATGAGGTCAGTGTGACTGTCCTAGGTGTCAAAGGCAATCAAGTACGTATTGGCGTTGATGCGCCAAAAGATATTGCCGTACACCGCGAAGAGATCTACCAGCGTATTCAGCATGAGCGTACTGTACAGTCGCAAATGCAACATCTCGAACAAGGCAGTTTTGCGCCTTCATTCGATGATGAAGACTATTTTAATCGCTAAGCGGTTGGCTTCATGCCTAACTATCAATAATCATTGAGCATAAACCAAGCACTATAATTTTTGCTTTTTAATCTGCTCTGAGGTCATTTATTTATGAGTATTCGCCAATCAGATGTATCGGCTCTACTTAATGGTTTGAATAAAAAAGCCATTGGATTCAATGATGTTATCAGCTTTATTGATGATTTTTATCGTTATGCGCCAACGCCTTTTGTCAATGGTATGGTACATAACGCTGCCGGTGAAAACGAAGGTAGCGCTAAAATTTTTGGCCTTGCTAAGCACCATGGCTTAAATCAATTAGACACGTTAAAGCTGTTCGGTGAGCACTACGCCAAGGTTCAAGCGACCCCTAAAGGTACCGATCATGCCAATATCCGCAATTTTTTACATTGGGGCTGGCAAGGGTTTTTGATGGAAAAAAATCCATTGACGGTGCGACCAAGTGTCGATACTACTGCACTTTAATCGTTTATTTGTAAAACAACTAAAAAAGCCACGCTATCATCATAGCGTGGCTTTTTGGTTTTGGCAGCTGAATTATTGATAAGACTAGCTTTTATAAGACCATTTTATTTATCGCGAAATTTAATCGGCTGCACCGCACCTTTGGGGTTTGGCATATTAGGATAATGATGCTCGTGTTCGACATCACATTCAGCACCGACGATAGAGCCATCGTCTCTTATCGGTTTATGAATATAACCGGTACGCTCAGCAGGCGGCAGATGTTCATGCTCCCACACCATGACCGCTTGCATACAGGTTTCGCGCTGCTCGGCTGTTAGCTTACGACCATCTGGCCATTTGCCCAACTCAATCGCCATACGAAAATTATCGGCTATTTCAGGCGTCAAGCTTGCTAATATCGTTTGTTTATCCATCTTATCTACTCTCCACTACTGTTTCTATATGGCATGCTTTATCTAATAGATACGCTTATTCATCATCCATAATATCATCATCAGTATCAAGACTGAACTCTTCGGCATGGACGTTCCAGTGCAACTTCGTCCGGCAGGCTTCATAGAAATCAAACCCTGGCGGATGTAACAAGGTTAGTTTATCAGGATGCTTGCGAATATACAGACGCTGCTCTTGATCGAGCGGTATGCTAGGTTTGCCATCGGCGCTGACCATTGGCTGCGTGCGATTGTCCTCGTGGATACGAATACAAATCTCGCTGGTACCACTCACTACAATGGGTCGACTAGACAGCGTATGCGGGTGCATGGGCACCAAACATATCGCATCCATGCTCGGATGAATAATTGGACCACCGCCAGAGAGTGCATAGGCAGTTGAACCCGTCGGTGTCGCCACAATTAAGCCATCACTGTGCTGCCGATATACATCATGCCCATCGATTGTCAGCTGAAAATCAATCATATGAACGGATTTACCAGCGTGCAACACCACATCATTGAGTGCCATATCTTCATGAATAATCTTGCGACCTTCGCGAATCTCCATCGTTAGCAGAAATCGATGATCTAACTGATAATCCCCCATCAATACTTGGCGTAGTTTAAAGGCAGCCTCATCAGGTTTAACATCGGCTAAAAAACCAAGACGACCACGGTTAACCCCTAATACAGGTACGCGGTAACGCGCCAACGCCTCAGCAGCATGGAGTATGGAACCATCACCACCGACCACAATAACGAGGTCACAAATCTCGCCAATCAAGCTACGCTTGACGATTTTGACCCTTTCAATCTCAGTGAGATTTAATGTGGGTAAGTTGGAAGTTTGCACATCCATAATCAACGTAAGGTTCATCTCGTTGATTATCTGAGCAATCTGCGCAATACTTTGGGTGACACTGCGTTTTCCCGCGCGACCCATCAAGCCGATGCGTCGAAAGGCAGGGTTTTTGATAGCGTGGAACATCTCTGATTCATGTAAGTGCGGCAATCTTTCTGACTGCGCTGAGTTTTCCATAAAACGACTCGGCATAACGGTAAAATACAGGGCAATGATAGCGATAAATAAGCAGTTAGACTAGCATGTTTGTGAATTATCGTTGTTAACTGTCGTAATTAACCCCATATAAAAACTATCATACGTCTTTTTAGGCGTGTTTATTTAGCTACTTAATATCGCTGTATATAGGAGCAATAAGCGACTCAATAGTTGCGTAAAGCCTTGTATGCTGTCACGCAATCACCGTTGACAATAATGGCGGTTTTGCTAAAGTAGCTGACATCACTATTATTTATATTTTATTAAGGACACATTTATGGCAAATCCTATTGTCAGTCGCGCAGAGCTTGCCGTTGGCGGTACGCCGATGACGGTTAAGGGCGTGATTCAAAAGACCAGTCTCCTGCTTGGGCTATCGGCTATCACAGGTATTGGTTTTTTCTTTTATGCGCTGATGGCAGGTTTATCACAAGGTTTTATCACGATGGCGGCTTTTGGTAGTATGTTTGCTGCCTTTGGTTTAGCGATTTTTATTACCTTTAAACCTCAAAAAGCCAAAACCTTCGCCGTCCCTTATGCACTTTTAGAAGGTATATTCTTGGGCGGTATCTCGCTGTTTTTCATGAGAATGTATCCAAGCGTGCCAGTCACTGCTATGTGTGCAACGTTTGTAACAGCAGCAGTCATGTTGGGACTATATCGCTCAGGCTTAGTAAAGGTTACTGAAAAATTCCGCTCAATCGTGACCTCAGCATTGATTGCTATCATGCTTGTTTACGTGGCTCAGTGGGTACTTTCGTTAGCCTTTGGTTCAAGCCTACCCTTCTTATTTGAAGGTGGCGCTATCGCTATTGGCTTTAGCTTGTTTGTGATTGTGATCGCCTCTTTTACGCTGTTATTAGACTTTGATAACATTGAGCGCGGCGTGGCAATGGGTGTGTCAGAAGACTACGAATGGTTGTTCAGTATTGGTCTTCTTGCAACACTAGTGTGGATGTATATCGAATTTATGCGTCTACTAAGCTATCTACAAGATTAATCTAAACACTGTTTAACAATCATTGAAATAAAAAAACCGTCTTTATAAAAGGCGGTTTTTTTATGGGTAAATATTAAAGGCTTATTTAAATTGCTTTAAGCTGATTTAAACTAAGCACGTTTTAAACGCAGCGCATTTAAGACCACAAACAACGAGCTTAATGACATACCAATGGCAGCAAGCCAAGGCGGTACATAACCCAAAGCCGCTGGTATCAATACGCTACCGTTATAAATAAGTGCCCAGCGCAAGTTTTGTTTAATAATACGTTTGGTTTTATCAGCGATACGTTTTGCCGCTATAATAGCTTCAATCTGTCCATTTAGAATAATGCTGTCACTTGATACTTGCGCCAAATCAGCAGCACCGGCAATTGAGGTCGAGACATCTGCTGCTGCCAATACTGGCGCATCGTTAATACCATCACCAACCATCAGCACCACTGCCCCTTTAGCTTGCAACTGCTGAATGTGGTTGACCTTATCCGTTGGCGACAGTCCGTTATAGGCTGACTGCATGCCTAAACTTTCAGCCATCACCAGCGCTTGCGGGCTTGGGTCGCCGGTCAACATGATAGACTCAATACCTAGCTCTTTCAGCGTATCGAGCATCGATTTAGCACTATCACGTACCTTATCATTAAAGTAAAAACACGCCAGCGCTTGCCATTCACACGAGTTGTTTTGCTGACAAGATAAAACTACGGCTGAGCTGGCACGCTGTGCAACTAAATCAATGGTCAAATCGTTATGCGCATTGGCATCATCATTTGCTCTATTTAAAGCAAAATTCACATGACCAATTCGATATAGCACACCATTAATCATTGCTTCTACTCCACCCGCCGGATAATACTGTAAAGCTTGGGTGGCGGGTAGATGCAGCTGATAGGCAGCGGTTAATAGGGCATGTGCAATCGGATGACGGCTACCGACTTCTAGAGCCGCAGCAATTGCCAGTAGCGTGTCCTTTTCATCGTTTGTATTCGTTGTAGCCTCAGTGGCTGTCAGCAGCTCAATATTTAATAAATTAGGTTTGCCATAGGTTAATGTTCCCGTCTTATCAAAAGCCACATGGGTAATTTCAGCAAGCGTTTGCAGGGTATGCCCACGGGTTGTCAAAAAACCATAGCTTGCCAGTCGGTTGGTCGCTACAGTCAGGGCAATCGGTGTCGCTAAGGAGAGTGCACAAGGGCAAGTAGCAACCAACACGGCAACCGTCGCCCAAATCGCTTGGCTCGGGTCAACGATATACCAGCCGATAAATACCAAAACCGATAATACTAAAATCCGTGCGACAAACCAACGTGCCAGCTTATCTGCTTGCTGTGCCAGTTTTGGCTTTTCACTCATTGCTCGGTTCATCAGCCGATCAATCAGACCTATTTGGCTGTCTTCTGGCAGCGCTGTGACTAGCATCTCAAATGGTTGGCTATCATTTTGCGCACCGCCAACGATATAATCGCCTTGAGACTTACTGATTAAATCGCCTTCGCCCGTCAGCAAGCTTTGTGACACCGTCGCAGTTGAGCTAAGTAAAATACCATCACTGATAATTTCGGAGCCAGCCTCTATCATGATGATGTCACCCACTTGTAAACTATGGGCGGTTACCATTTGCTTTTCTTCTGCCTCACCTTCTGCATTTGAGACAGTCAATCGTTGCTGGCGGGTCTGCTGCCATTCTTGAGCAATACGTGATGTTAATGTAAATATATTAGCATCCATACTTTGCATAAAGTTAGGCGTAGCGCTCGCTGTAGTTTGACTATTCAGCTCATTACTAGCCCCGTTAACAGACCCATTAACAGCGACATCATCAATCTTATTAGCAGACTCTTCGCTTTCTTGTTTAAGAGCATTTTTCTGAACGCTGTTTTGTTCTAATAGCTGCAAAATACTTTCAGCAGCGTCCTTATCTTCAGCAATTTTCTGTACCAAAACCGGCTCAACGACCACCAAATCATTTGCCATGGTTGCCGCTTTTAGCCGTGCATTGTGCTCAATATAACGCCCTGCCAGTAAGAAGAAAATAAACATACTGACTGAGTCATAGTACGTCTCCCCTTGCCCAGTGACAGTAGCGTAGAGGCTGGCAAAAAATGTGACAATCAAGGCAATACTAACGGGCACGTCCATATTGACTTGACGGGCACGAATCGCTGACCATGCTGAAGTGAAAAACGGCACACCAGCATAAAAGAATACCGGCGTACTGACGAATAAAGACACCCAGCGCAGAAAATCTCGCTGAAATATCAGCATATCGCTATATTCACCGAAATAAATTGCCACCGCATACATCATCGCCTGCATCGAACCCAATGCCGCGATACCAAGCCTTATTAGCATTTGGTTATTGTGACGTGCTAGCATGGCTTCGTGGGTATCTTGCCGATAAGGCTTGGCTTCATAGCCAATTTCATTAATGACAGCGAGAATACGGCTAATAGGTAGCTTATCCTCATCCCAAATCACCCGCATGCGCTGATTGGTCAAATTGACCTGACATTTACTGATACCATCCAGCTCATCAAGCCGCGATTCAATCAGCCACGTACAGGCTGCACAGCGTAGGTTATTGACGGACAGCTCTGCAACCGACATGCCGTCTTGCGCATAAACGAACTGTGATTTTATTTCCTCATGATCATAAGCTTCAAGGCGAGTCAGTTGCGTTGGCAAGCTTGCCGTACGGTTAATTTCCGAGCGGTCAAGATAGTATTGCTCAAGTCCCGCTTCTACAATACTTTGAGACGCTAACTGACAGCCCATACAGCACATCTCACGTGACTTACCTAATATATCGGTATGAAACGGCGGCTGCGGCACCGGATCTCCGCAATGAAAGCAGTGACCGGCAAACGGCAGTACCAGACCTTCAATAATAGAGTTGTCTTGATGATGAGAGTTGGTGATTGATGAAGCTGGTGATTGGACACTGGACATAATCGCACTTATTTCCTTTAGATAGGTTTGCTTACAGCCAATTCGCTTTGGGTAAACTTCCTATCCTCTAATCTGCTCGATAGCGATTAACACTGCTATTTTAAATGGCTATTAATATAATTATTGATATGGCTAGCACGCAGTAAAAAACAACAATAGCAACTACTGCTAATTCATACAAAATACATCGTTATAGACATTTTAACTTGTTATCGTAAATGACTACCTTATATGGCACTCATTAAGCCAATTAAAAGCTTTTCATACTTTCGTATAAATACGAGTATTCTATTAAAGATTATACTATAAGCAAGCGCTCTGAGCAGTATAACCCTTCATAGTATAATCCCAATGAATGCCTGAGTTGATGATGATAGATTGAAAAATTTGTCAATTTGCGTCATTATGAGGCAGTTTTTTATCCCAAAATGGTGTGTCATCCGTGCAAAAATCTAATTCTAAGCGACCACAGTCATCTAAGCCTGCTATAAATACGCTACCTTCACAGCAGCGCGGCATGGTGTTTAGTAGTATTTTATTAATTGTCGTTATCGCGGGCATGGTGCTATTGGCCCTTTATCTGCTCAAACTTGATCGCACCATTACCAGTAAGTTTGAGGGTAAACGTTGGGATATTCCGGCAAAGGTTTATTCGCAGCCCCTTGAATTATATGAGGGCGCCAATGTCGATAAAGATACCATGAAGACTTGGCTGGAATTACTCAATTATCAAAGCACCAAAGCTTATGATCGCACGGGTACTTATCATAAGGCAGGCAACACCTATTTTATCCATACGCGTGGTTTTACTTATAGCGCAAATGATGTGGACAAAGAGCAAGTCATCAAACTGACGATTGCTGGCAATAAGGTTGACTCTGTACAAAGTACTTTGCCTGCTAAAACCGGTATCATTCGTCTTGAGCCAGTCAATATTGGTGGTATTTATCCAGATAGCAATGAAGATCGGATGGTCGTTTCTTTAGATCAGGTGCCGCAGCCGCTCATTGATGCCCTGATAGCGACAGAAGATCGTGGTTTTTATGAGCATAAAGGCGTATCGATACGTGGTATTGCCCGCGCCGTACTGAATAACTCCTCTGGTGGTTCTAGGCAGGGTGGTTCGACCATCACCCAGCAGTTGATCAAAAACTTCTATCTTAACTCAGATCGCACGCTTAAACGTAAGGCCAATGAAGCATTGATGGCCGTGCTACTTGAGCTACACTATAGTAAAGATGAAATTTTACAAACCTATCTAAATGAGATTTATTTGGGTCAAAACGGCAAGCGCTCTATTAATGGTTTCGGCTTGGCGTCACAATTTTACTTTGATAAACCGCTCAATGAGCTGCGCTTAGACCAACAGGCCTTGCTTGTCGGTATGGCAAAAGGACCTAGCGTTTATAACCCACGTCGTCATCCAAACGATTCAAAAGCGCGCCGTGACGTGGTACTTAGCAATATGTTAGCAGTAGGCTCGCTCAGTCAAGAAGACTACGATAAAGCATTAAAGCAGCCACTTGGTGTGGTTGATAAGCCCGTTGAAGGAAAAAGCCAGTTCCCTGATTTTTTAGATATCGTTAAACGGGAACTAAATGACGTCTATTATTCTGACGATCTTAAAAATGAAGGTCTGATTATTATCAGTACCTTAGACCCTATTGCCCAGTTGGCGGCGGACAAAGCTGTCGATAAAGAACTTGGCCAGCTGCGTCGCAACAGTAGCAAAACCAAAGATTTACAAGGTGCTTTAGTCAGTGCCAACCCTGAGACCGGCGAGCTGGTTGCCGTGGTTGGTAGTGGGAGCGAATTTACTGGGTTTAACCGTGCAGTAGACGCCAAACGACAAGTGGGTTCGTTATTAAAGCCCATTATTTATATGACGGCGCTTGAAGGTGGACGCTATAATTTGGCAAGTTCGGTTGACGACTCACCAATTACCGTCAATCTAAGTGATGGCACTGAATGGAATCCGAAAAACTATGACAATCGTGACCATGGTTATGTCCCATTTACCACAGCGCTATCACAATCTTACAACCATAGTGCGGTACGCTTAGGTATGGAGTTTGGGATCGATACTTTTGCCAAACAATTAAAGCGCATGGGTGTTAAAAAGAAAATTCCACCCTATCCTTCCGCTTTATTAGGATCAGTCAATCTTAGTCCGATGGACATGCTTGGCGTATATCAAGTCTTTGCAACCGGCGGCTTTCGTACGCCTATTCACAGTATTCGCAGCGTCATTGATGATCGCGGGCGTATCTTACAGCGTACTGGATTAAATACTCAGCGCAGTATTCCGCCTGAGACCAATTTTTTGATTAACTATGCCTTGCAAGATGTCGTCAAGAACGGTACGGCTAGACGCATCCAATCGCTTGGCAGCAATTTAAACCTTGCCGGTAAAACAGGTACTACGAACGATTATCGCGATGCTTGGTTCGCGGGTTATAGCGGCAACTATGTCAGCGTGGTTTGGGTTGGACGTGATGATAACAAGCCAATTGGTCTAAGTGGCGGTAGCGGCGCTTTGCCAGTTTGGGTCGATTATATGAATCGTTTAAAACTGACGCCTGTTGCGCTACCTGAACCAGAAGGTATTGAATGGCTGTGGTTAGAGAACAACTCAGGCAAGCTATCGAATGAGCGCTGTGCCAGTGCACGCTACTTGCCCGTTATGTCTGCCTATTTACCACAAGAAGCCAGCAGTTGCGCTATCGGCTTATATCAACAAGATCAAGCTCGTGAGCAGACACAATGGCAAAATGAGCAAGGCTCTATCAATCAACAGCGCCGCCGCGAAGGCTTAGATATTCCAAATGGCGAAGCCGTTGATGCGGGTGATGAAGCTAACAATGCCGACCAAGAGGGTGATAGCACAAATAGTGCCGATACTTGGTATGACCGTGCGGTTGAATGGTTCTAAAGTTTTGAAAACTTAAAAAAGGCTTTTAATATGGCGTTATTTACACAGCAAACGATACTAGCTAAGCAGGCTGTTCACATACCGTTTAAAAAACAGACTAAGCTAATTAATACTGTGCTTGCAACCAGTGCCCTTTTCGGCATGTTGAGCTTGAGCGCCTGTCAAACTGCGCCAACATCTATAAACAAAACACCAGCGGTCACGACGACGACGTCTGTGATTCAAGCGCCTATCGTTGAAACAGAAATTGAAACGGAAAATGATTACCCGATTGAGCCTGATACTCCATCTGAGCAGACTACATCGACAAAGCCAATAACGGCAGCAACACCCGTATTCACGCCGCCCAGTCAAAGCCCAGTGGTGACTCAGCCTGATATTGTTATTCTGACGCCTTCTCGTGAAGATGAGATGATATCTCAGCCTTCCATACCGTCGCATAATGACTTATTAGAGCGGGCACGACAAAACTCGCAGCAGCGCAGTCAACAAACTGCTACTAATAATAGTAATTTACCCGCATTTCGCAACCTTATGCAAGTGGGTACAGGACAATTAAAGGCAGGTAATCTAAATGGCGCTGAGAGCAGCTTTACCCGTGCACAGCGCCTTGCTCCCAAATCATCAGCAGTTTATTTTTATTTGGCCCAAGTAGCGCTGAAAAAGAACCAACCGCGTAAGGCTGAAGCGATGGCACGTCGTGGTCTTAGCGTTTCTCAAGATAGCAGTCGCCGCCGTGCTCTATGGCAGATTATCCTACAATCTGGGCAACAACAAGGCAATGCACGGGTGATAAAAGAAGCCAAGCAAGCGCTACGCTAACTGGGTCAAACGTATTATGAGCGCCTGCTTCTTAGCCTCTATTCATAAACCTTTAATGGTTAATAGCGATTACTGGTTTTTTAGTGCTAACTTTCAGCACTAATTTTGAGCGCTAATATAATCTCTATAACTTTTATCAGCAATCAAGATTTTGCTCATTTATTATTTATTATTTATTATTTATTATTTATTATTTATTAAAAATACCAATCCCTCTTTTATTTTGAACTAAGGTTACCGTTATGGCATGGCAACAACTGCATTTACAGTGTGAAAAAGATAATGTCGATCTCGCCGAGGCGCTGTTATTAGAAGCAGGCGCTTTATCAATTGCACTCGATGACGCAGGGGATCAACCCTTATTCGAGCCGCTCCCTGGTGAGTCCCCACTATGGGATGAGGTCATTTTAACAGGGTTATTCGACGCCACAACGGATGCTGGCAATCGTCAGGCTATTGAGCAATTGAGCCACGAAATCGCCGCCCAAGTACATGCTAGCCGAACTTGGCTGAGTGCTGTGGATGATAAGGATTGGGAGCGTGAATGGATGTCCAATTATAAACCCATTGAATGTGCCAATGATTTATGGATTGTTCCTAATTGGCTGACGCCGCCAAATCCTGAAGCCACCAATATTATTATGGATCCAGGTCTGGCTTTCGGTACCGGCTACCATGCCACTACTCGATTATGTCTGGACTGGCTGACTGAAGAGAATCTCAAAGATAAAGTGGTTATAGATTATGGCTGTGGCTCAGGTATTCTGGGCATCGCAGCACTATTGTTAGGGGCTCGCCACGTCTATGCTGTCGATATTGACCCACAAGCGGTGCTTGCTACCAATCAAAACGCAGCACGCAATCATGTCGATGACCGTTTGCAAGCCTTTTTGCCAGAGGACTTTACCACCTATTGGCAACAAAATGACATACAACCAGTAGAGTTCTTGGTTGCCAATATTTTAGCCAAGCCGCTTATCGGTTTAGCCCCTTATTTTGTCACCTTAATGGCAGCAAAAAGCCGTATCGTGCTCGCAGGCTTGATTGAGTCACAAACCGAACAAGTGACTGAAGCGTATCAGCCTTATTTTGCGCTCGACCCTAAGCATGCTTTTACCGCGCAAGAAGATCAGCATTGGCAGCGTTTATCTGGTACATTTACAGGCTAGCAACATTAAATTACATCTGTTACGATATAGAAGCAGTTAAATATTGTGTATTTGACGCTGCTCTATGGTTGCCTATGGATGATGTATAGAATATTTAAATAATGACATTAGAATATTTAAATAATGACATTAGAATAATCGGCAGCGGTTGATGAGTGGCTACTCGGTATTAATACTTATACCTTTTTGGATTTGACCCTATGACCACGCCAATAAAAACTCAGTGCCCTCATTGCCATGCCAGTTTCAATATAAAGAAAACCCAGTTGAACCAAAAAACCGCTACGGTCTGCTGTGAAAACTGTCAGCAAAGCTTTTTGGTGAATAACAATCTTATCGTGACTGCCGATACGGACCTTAGTAATAAAGATATAGCCAGTATAAATACCGCTAGCAGCAGAATTCGTTCAGATACAGAAAGCCCTTCTTCAAACGCATCGACACTGCTTATTGACACTGACAATTCTGGTTTACCATCCTATCGTTCAAAAAAATCAGCAGTAGATGCCTTAATTCATGATGATATGATTCATGATGATATGGATATTGAGGCAGATGACGATGAAGAGTTAGAATACGACTCACTAGATAGTATGAATGCTTGGCTAACTCAAAATACCGATTCCAACCATGCCACTACCACAAACGACACATTGCAAAAAAACCCTTCTGCGAAATTAGATAAAAATCCATATTTATCCGCTCCTATATTAAACACAACACCCTCAGCGACTGCCTCGTTAAAAGACGCCCCATCATCAGCGCAAGTCGCTCTGAGCTCCGCAGCGTCTAATGACATTCATGCTAATATCAACGATAATGCCGATGAATCGTGGCTTGAAAAACTGCTCAAAGAGCAAAATAAAAACGAAGACGCGCTAAAAAATGAAACTGACTTATCACAGTTACTTTTGAGTATGGGCGTTTCTTTCAAAGAAGAAGACAGTAGCAACGCCGCCCATGCTAAAAAAATGCAAACACAAGATAAGTTTTCGCCAACGCCAGCGCGACGTTCTATTGCCTCATTATTATGGCTATTCGGCTGTCTAGTATTAACTCTGCTACTTTTTGCTCAGTATATTATTTTCAACTTAGATAACTTGGTTAAAAATCCTGCTTATGCTGAACGCCTACAGGCAATATGCTCGATCGCGGCTTGTAGCCTACCTAGTGCTGATTTAACGGCATTAACGGTGAGCGATGTTAAGCACCAACCCAGCCAGATTAAGGCCGCAAATACATTTAGCGATGTCAGCGTCACTTTGAATAACCAAAGCCCACAAGCGCAGCTATACCCTCATATTAAAGTTAGTGTTTATAGTACAAATGCACTTATTGGCGAATTTATTGCAGCGCCAAATGAGTATTTATTGAGTACGCAAAGTCAATTAGGGGCTGAAAGTCGTAGGCAACTACTCTTTACAATACCTGCAGCCAATGCTCAAATTAATAAAGTCGACATCAGCCCTATTTATTAAAACGGCTGAATGCCGATAATATTTATGGTAATTGCTTTAAATCAATAACAATCAACAGCATCGTTGCTACGATCGCTATGATGGCGCCCAATCTGTTGATATTATGCGCTATGACTTTGATATAATAGCACTCGAACGCCTCATGGTTTTACTCTTTAATCTCAAGGACATTATCTTATGGCACCCCATGTACAGTATAATGCCAGTCATTCTCACAAAAGCGCTGAGAATCCTACTGATTATTATAAAGAGGACTACCATCGCTCAAATCACGATGTAAAGCCTTCTTTAGAGAGCACAAGTCACACACATGAACCTTTACGAGTGCATGTTGAGCGCGTTGTGCGACAATACTTTGCGATGTTAGGTGATGAGATACCAACCGATTTATATGAGCTTATTTTAAAAGAAATAGAACAGCCGCTGTTATCTGTTGTGCTTGAAAAGAGCCGAGGCAATCAAACCAAGTGTGCGCAAATTTTGGGTCTCAATCGCGGTACACTACGCAAGAAGCTCAAAACTTATGGTTTAATGTAGTACCAACTCTTACTTTTAATTGGTACTGCCAACCATCTGCATGACACGCTCATCTACCCTAACTGATATTCATTATGTATGGCAGTTTATAGTTTATGATCTTATCAATCGCGATATGCTCTGCACTGATTGTCATTATTACCTTGCCAGACGTTTACGTCAGGCTTTTTTTATGGAACTTTTCTTATGAGTAAAACCCCACTTGCACTACTGTCGGTCTCCGATAAATCTAATATCGTTGAGTTCGCTCAAGGTCTGATTAAAGCAGGTTTTGGTTTATTGTCGACTGGCGGTACTTATCGTTTGCTCACAGAGCATAATGTCGCCGTCACCGAAGTATCAGATTACACGGGTTTTCCTGAGATGATGGATGGTCGAGTCAAAACGCTACATCCTAAGATTCATGGTGGCATTCTAGGACGCCGTGGCAAAGATGATGCCGTGATGAGTGAGCACGCGATTGAACGCATTGATTTAGTCGTCGTAAACCTCTATCCGTTTGCAGAAACCATTGCTCGTGCTGATGTGACCATGAATGATGCCATCGAAAATATCGATATTGGCGGTCCTACTATGGTACGTTCGGCAGCAAAAAACCATGCGCATGTTGGTATTGTGACTGATCCAGCAGATTATACGCGCGTACTTGATGCCTTAGGTAATGGCACTGAACTCACCACTGCCTTACGCTATGATTTAGCCGTTAAAGCTTTTGAGCATACTGCCCAATACGACGGTATGATTGCAAACTTCTTAGGCAGCCGTGTCAATGAAAGCCAGCAGCCTGAGAATTTTTCACGTACTTTCAACGTCCAGCTTGAAAAAGTGCAAGACCTGCGCTACGGTGAAAACCCACATCAAAATGCGGCTTTTTATGTCGAAAATCAGTCTTCAAAAAGCAAGCAAGCCTCGATTGCAACCGCTCAGCAACTACAAGGCAAAGCATTGTCTTATAACAATATCGCTGATACCGATGCGGCGCTTGAGTGCGCAAAAGCATTTAGCGCACCTGTTTGCGTCATTGTTAAGCATGCCAATCCTTGCGGCGTCGCGGTAGACAACGACCAAGTAGCCGCTTATCGCACTGCTTTTAGTACCGACCCTGAATCTTCTTTTGGCGGCATTATTGCCTTCAATCGTCCACTAACCGTGGCAGCAGCGAAAGCCATTATTGACAATCAATTTGTCGAAGTCATCATCGCGCCTAGTATTGAAGATGGCGTACTTGAAGCGACTGCGACGAAGAAAAACGTACGTGTCCTAGTATGCGGCGATTTACCGTCACCTGAGCAGCGTGAAAGCCAGCTCGACTATAAACGTGTGAATGGTGGTCTACTGGTCCAAGAGCAAGATTTGGGCTTAATTACTGCTAATGATTTAAAGATTGTCACTGACGTGCAGCCGACTGAAACACAGATTGCCGATCTACTATTTAGCTGGAACGTCGCTAAGTATGTAAAATCTAACGCTATCGTATATGCAAAAGGTCAGCGCACCATTGGTGTAGGCGCAGGTCAAATGAGTCGCGTCAACTCAGCACGTATCGCAGCGATTAAAGCCGAGCACGCTGGACTGGCGACAGAAGGTGCGGTTATGGCATCTGATGCCTTCTTCCCTTTCCGTGATGGTATTGATAATGCAGCCGAAGTAGGGATTGCTGCTATCATCCAGCCGGGTGGCTCTATGCGTGATGACGAAACCATTGCCGCGGCAAATGAACATGGCATTGCGATGGTATTCACCGGTATGCGTCATTTCCGCCATTAAACTGCTCTCAAGGTACGATATTAATCAAAGACGCTTATGTTAGATTAAAAGCCTTTAAAACTAAAAGTCTTTAAAACTAACAGCCTTTAAAATTAAAAATCGCCTTCATTAAAAAAGCCACTGTATCGCTATTTAAATAGCGACAGTGGCTTTTTTATGCTTAAGAGTTGATTGAACTATTAGAACAAATGAGTAATCAAGCGCCTCATATGTATTTTAGCGTCCTTGAGCATTCGCCATATTGGCTTCATTGATCTCAACTTTATACACCAAACGTAGATAATCTAAATAGTCTTGTAGCTGATCCTGACCTAAATTATCACGAATAATGGCTGCTGTTTGCGCTCTTTGTACATCAGATAGCGGTGACTGTTGCTCTGTTTTTATACGGTCACCAACCAATAATGTTGCACCCATTTCCGTCTCGCTAGCAATTGCCACGACACCATTATCTGCTGCTTGCTGACTAAACGCTAAGCCACGCTCTTTTTCTGTTAATTGCGTGGTTTGACGGTTGACACTGCCTAACGCTTGAAAGTTAACAGGCTGTTTAGTGATATCGGCAGTGGTTTTAATACCAGCTGCTAATTTTTTAGCGTCTTTTAGCGCAAGTGCGGTGGCTTTTTGCTGACGTAATATTTGGGTGATTCTTGGCGTAGCCGCTGATAAAGACAATGTTTTAGTAGGACGATAATTACTTGGTTGTATCCATACCGTACCATTACCAACCTCAATACCTGCTGTGACGGCTTGGTCTTGAATGGTAAACTCGTCAAACGCTTGCTTTATCACTGCTGGTTGCGATAGGACTGATTTATTGTTTTCTTTACGGTAATCTTTGAGACGTTTTAATGGCACATTTTCTTGCTGAGCGATATCTTCAATACTGAAACCATCTGCCGCTAAATCATTAATAGCAGTCACTTTATCAGCATAAATCTCCTGACGTTTGTATTCTTTTGCTTTCGCCGTCAACTCTTCACGCATACTTTCTAAACTTGGTATTTTGCTACCACTATCTTCAGTTACCGTAAATATCTGATAGCCAAAGCTGGTCTTAACAGGTGCGCTGACATCACCTACGCTTAAGCCTTCTAGCGCTTTTTCAACCGCTGCCGCATCATTGCCAAATACTGATGGGTTAAAGAGCCCTATATCACCGCCAGTCTCTCCTGATGGGTCATCTGATTCTGTTTTAGCAAGCTTGGTAAAAGACTCTCCTTTAGCAAGACGGGCTTTAACTTTATCTGCTCGAGCCTTGGCATCATTACCTGTCAATAAAATCTGGCTAATTTTACGCTCATCGACGACAGCAAGACTCTGTTTATAAGCGGCATATTGCTGCTGCAAATCTTCTGTCGTGACCTCATTAACTTGGATAGTTTGAGGGCTAAGCTGTAGATAAGCCAAATCTACCACTGCCGCACTTTTTAGCGTGTCTTTATTGGCATCGTAATAGGCTTGTATGTCATTTTTGCTTAATTTAACTTGACCGACATAATCTTGCCAGTTAAAACGATGTAGCCAAATATTGCGCGACTCTAGCTGTAAGTCAATCAGTTGACTGACCGCTTGCATAGGGTATGCCGCTGTCCCAACAATGCTGGCGTTGAGCTGATCAAGGCTTAGCTGATTACGAAACTCTGTAAACAGCTGATCTTTGGTCATATTACGCTGACGCAAAAAGCTTGCAAACTGATCGTTTGAAAACTCACCGTTTTCATCTTTAAAGATTTCTTCTTGGCGCAAGAGACGATTAATAGTGTCGTCAGAAACGGTCATGCCAAGTTTACCAGCCTGCTGCTCTAACAAGGTGCGATCTATAAGACCTTTTAACACTTGTTCGTGTAGCACATCTTCATTTAATAGGCTGGCATCATCAACTTGCTCTAAAAGCTCGGTACGACGGTTATTTACAGCAGTCTGGTACTCTGATAGTCCCACACTAGCATCACCTACCTGAGCGATTTGGTTGGGATCAACCCCACCTCCAAAGTAGCTTTCGACACCCAATAGAGCGAGCGGCGATAGGCATAAAATCAATAAAATGCGACCTGGCCAGCTTTTTAAGAAATCGCGCAATTTATCCATAGTTATCTCTGCTTTATTAACCTATATTGATGAAAGACCATTGTAATACTATTAATAATATCAACGCTCTACAAGCTGGCAATGGTAAGAAAATGGTAAAAATAAGAAAGGGTGCATTTTATTATTGTCGCTCAAGATGAATAACATCGCCTTTATTTGATCAACATCTCTAGCGCGCGCCCTATGATACGTGATTTTTAATGCAGACTCAAAATATTCACACGATATAATACAAACTATAGCACTAAAAAAAGCACCTAATATCTAGGTGCTTTTTTGCTGCTTCATTTATAGCTTAGCTTATAAGTTAAACCATAAGTGAATTTCTATTGTGTCACTGCTAACAAACGCTGTTTTTATTCGTGTATCACGTCGTCAACTGCGCATGTTTATCAATAGAATGGCTTAGTTCAAGCGCTCTTTTAAGTTTTTACCAGCTTTAAAGCTTGGTACTTTGCTAGCTGGAATGCTCAGCTCTTCACCAGTCTTAGGGTTACGGCCAGTGCGAGCCTTACGGTCTTTTACACTGAAAGTACCAAAACCAACAAGTGAGATGCTATCGCCAGCTTCTAGAGCTTCGCCCACGCTTTCCATAACAGCATTCAAAGCATCACCAGCTTGAGTTTTATTTAGACCACTTTTTTCAGCGATGCTATCAATTAATTCTGACTTATTCATAAAATTTCCTTCAAGTTTTAGGGGGTAAAAAACGCTCACGCCAAGTATTGTATCGCTCTCAGAGTACTTAAGCAATAAAAACCACCTGACTCACGCATAAACAGGTTTCGCTTTGTTAACGTCTTTATATCAAGGCTGCATAAGGAGCGCAAGCGATTTTACATATATTTGTGCACCTTACTACGTATTTAACACCCAATGTTACTTAAACATTCTGCAATTTCGTGACAAGATCGCTATTTTATATTCTGGTGTATAAAACCCTAATGTAGTGATTTTCATCTATTTTATCTTTGAATACAAATTAGCAAGTATGGCTCAAGTGTGGCTATCGCCTAATCCTAATGCTTTAATTAGAGGAATAATGGTCAGGTAATAATGTAGCCACTGACAGAAACTAGCGTTACTTTTTATTATAAAGACGGTACTATAAGCGAAATCTTATTGTACATTTTGGGTCGTTTTTGATCCTTGCTTGTCCTTTTATCTTTAACTTGAACAATAACAACGGATTATTTACATGAAGCGTTCTACGTTGTCTCACTCTTTTCTTAATGTCATTTTGGTGTTTATCGAATCGGCGCTGACCCTGCTGTTACGTTTAGATCCAGAACTCCGTAAAGCCGCTTATCCGCTTGCCAAGCAAGGTACTGTCGTCGCCCTTAGATTATATCTACCACATGTGGAGGTATTCGCCACCTTTAGCACCAAAGGCGTGTTATTGGATGACAGACTCCCTATCGGGCGTAGCGAGCCTGACGTTGTCATCAACGCTTATAGCATTCAAGTGATTAATGCCATCACTACTCACGATAGCGAAACGACAGAAAAGCTGCAAATGCGCGGTGAATCTGTGCAAGTACAGCTGGTAAAGCAGTTTATCATGCAACTTGGCCTAGGTAGCTTGATTCAAGGTTTGATTAGAAAGATTAAAGGCGGCAAAAGCAAGCCCAAGCCTACTGACGCTGAAAAGGCGGATAAAAAAGAGAGCTATAAGCTACGGATTAAAGAACAGCAGACCCAAATCACTACCTTAACCATTAAAAACCGTGAGCTTGAAACGACTGTCAAAGAATTACAAAGTAAGCAAAAGACCTTTATTATTACAACGATAGTCGCTACTGTCATCGCTATTGCAGCTATCATCGCATTGTTTGTGATGAACTAACGCTTATTAAGCAATGTTATATATAAACCTTTGAGAGTAAGTAATGGGCTTTGATAGCGTTTAATATGATTCAGAAATATTAAGCGCTTTTTTTCGCTTACTTGTTTTGTCATTGTTTTTTTCGTACTACTAAGCTTTAAAATATAAGCAGTAAATCAGCCAATGACTATAAGTATCTCATACGCCTTTGAAAATCACATTTTCTGATATCTCTCCTCCTTCTTTTACCGGTCGTTTTCTTACCATTGTTTTTATCAATCATCGTAATAAGTATGACTAACCATTCAACCACACTTTAATCTTGACTAAATTACTCGGGATTGAGTATAATTACCTTATCGTTGCACACATCGGGTAAACCATCTGTTGTTTAATAACGATAAAACACAACTTAGTCGATAGATGATTTTTATTAGAAGTTTGCTTATTGCACATAAATGATGTGTTTTTAACAGCTACTTCAAATAGCTAGCTTTTAATAATACGACGAGACTAAGATCGTTGTTAAATAAACTTATCATTAAAAGGTTTGGAGATAACACATGCGTTTGACTACTCGAGGCAGATACGCCGTTACCGCTTTGCTAGATTTGGCACTGCAAACCAGCCAACAAGAGAGTGCTGTATCTTTATCTGATATTGCTAAGCGACAATCGATATCGATATCTTATCTCGAACAGTTATTTTCAAAACTACGTAAGCGTGGTTTGGTCACGAGTATTCGCGGGGCGGCAGGCGGCTATCATTTAGCCAAGCCACTTGATCAGATAGATGTGATGAGTATTATCTCTGCTGTCGATGAGTCGGTTAACGCGATGCAGTGTGAAGGACGCGGCGACTGTCAAAGTGGTACAATGTGCCTCACTCATGATTTGTGGTGTGCCTTATCCAATCATGTTGAGCAGTACTTGAAAAATATAACATTGGCGCAATTGTTAGATATGGAGCACGTGCAGTCAGTGTCAGACCGTCAGCACACATTTTCTTCGAAAGACATTTCTATAAAAGACATCAATACTATTACTTTATCGACCAGCGAGGCAAACCCAGCATGAGCCAACATAACAAACTTATATACTTAGATTATGCCGCCACTACGCCAGTTGCTAAGTCAGTCGCTGCCAAGATGAGCGAGTATCTGACGGTAGACGGCATCTTTGGTAACCCAGCATCACGCTCGCATGGCTATGGCTGGCAAGCTGAAGAAGCAGTTGAAACGGCACGTGGGCAAGTTGCTGACGTCATCCATGCGGATCCACGCGAAATCGTCTTTACTTCTGGTGCAACAGAATCTGATAACTTAGCCATTAAAGGCGCCGCACATTTTTATCAGTCTCGTGGTAAGCATATTATTACCAGTAAAATTGAGCATAAAGCGGTACTAGATACTTGCCGCGAGCTTGAGCAAGAAGGTTTCGAGATTACTTACCTTGAGCCACAGCCAAGCACTGGTATGATTTTGCCAGAGCAAGTGAAAGCTGCCTTACGTGAAGATACGATTTTAGTATCACTCATGATGGTCAATAACGAGCTTGGTACGATTACAGATGTTGCTGCTATTGGCGAAATCACTCGTGAAGCGGGTGTTATCTTCCATGTTGATGGCGCGCAGTCTGTTGGCAAGGTGCTTATCAACCTTGAAGAGATGAAAATAGACTTAATGAGCTTCTCAGGTCATAAAGCATACGGTCCTAAAGGTATTGGTGCACTATTTGTGAGCCGTAAGCCACGTATTCGTCTAAAAGCAGAGCAACATGGCGGCGGTCATGAGCGCGGCATGCGTTCAGGTACCTTGCCTACCCATCAAATCGTTGGTCTTGGTGCAGCCTTTGCTTTAGCCAATGAGCGTTATCAAGAAGACCACGATCACGCGGCAAAATTACGCCAAAAGTTGTGGGATGGTTTACAAGATATTGAAGAGATTTATCTAAACGGTGATTTAGAAAACAGCGTTCCTAATATTGTAAATATCAGCTTTAACTTTGTTGAGGGCGAATCGCTCATGATGTCGCTAAAAGACTTAGCCGTATCATCAGGTTCAGCCTGTACGTCAGCGACGCTTGAGCCATCATATGTATTGCGTGCTATCGGTCGCCCAGATGAGTTGGCGCATAGCTCAATCCGCTTTAGCTTCGGTCGTTATACGACTGAAGAAGATATTGATACAGTTATTACCCAGATGCATCAAGCCGTTGACAAATTACGTGCCCTATCGCCACTTTGGGATATGTATCAAGAAGGCGTTGATTTAGACTCAGTAGAGTGGTCTGAGCATTAAGATTTATTCAGTAGTAAAATAACGATATGGTTATTAAATATAGCCATTAGACGATCAATCAAACAATTATAAATACAGTTTTTATAAGTGAAATGTTTGACCCCAATTATCGATGAGTAAGTAGACATTAAAAGTTAGTAAGTTACTAATCTAAGATGCTGCTCATCATCTAACTAGGAGAAAATCCCATGGCCTATAGTGACCAAGTTATTGATCATTACGAAAACCCACGCAACGTTGGCAATCTTGATAAAAATGCCAAAAACGTTGGTACCGGTATGGTCGGTGCCCCAGCCTGTGGTGATGTGATGCGTCTACAAATTCAAGTTGATGATAACGGTATCATTGAAGATGCACGCTTTAAAACCTATGGCTGCGGCTCAGCAATTGCTTCAAGCTCACTCGTCACTGAGTGGTTAAAAGGCAAAAGTTTAGACCAAGCTGGCGAAATTAAGAACAGTCACATTGCTGAAGAACTAGCATTACCACCAGTAAAAGTGCATTGCTCTGTCCTTGCAGAAGATGCTATCAAAGCGGCTATTAGTGATTATAAAGGCAAGCATGCGGCGGCTGAAGCGTAGTCGTAGTTAAAACGACCAGCTATATTGAGTATATGTGTAAGCAGCTTAATATATATTATTTAGTAACTTGCTCTTTGTATAAAAGCGCAAGCTGCTGAAAAGCGGCTAACGCCATGAAGGTGACAATGACGCTTATGTAATTGTCACCTTTTATTTATTTTAAACGGTTTATTCGAATTATCTTGGCAAGCGCTTTATTTTGCCAACTGACATAAAGTATTTATTCAGATTTTTTATCTCTATTATTGATAGTCAATAGGAGTTGGCATGATTGAAATGACAGAACGCGCCGCTCAGCATGTTCGAGATTTTTTGGACAATCGCGGTAAAGGTGAAGGTATCCGAGTCGGTATCCGTACAGCAGGTTGTTCGGGTTTGGCTTATGTTTTAGAGTTTGTCGATACGCCTGATGAAAATGACACGCGTTATGAAAGTCGTGACGTTAGCATCTTTATCGACCCTAAAAGCTTGGTATATTTAGATGGCTTATTGATGGATTATGAAAAAGAAGGCCTAAACGAAGGCTTTAAATTCACCAATCCCAATCAAAAAGGCGAATGTGGCTGCGGTGAATCCTTTACGGTGTAAGCTTTTTTATTGAATAAGATAGAAGTCCTCAAAATAATAAATAAAAATGAAGGCATGTGATATGACAGACAATACTCCAGAAGCACAGTTTGACAACTTCTTTGCCCTATTTGAGCAGCCTGTACAATTTGACATCATCCAAGACAGCCTTGATCAACGTCTACGTCTCCTGCAAAAACACTATCATCCTGATAATGTCGCAAAAAATGTGGCAGATAATGCAAAAGCAACGCAGCAGTCTGAGCAAGCGTCGGCACTTATTAATCAAGCCTATCAGACGCTCAGTGCGCCTGATAGCCGCGCCAGCTACCTGTTAGATATGGCTGGTCAAGCGCAAAATGTAGAGCATTCCATCGCAGATTTGGACTTTTTAGAAGATGCCATGCAAATGCGTATTGATTTAGACGATGCCATTGGCGATAAAGATATATCAGCGCTGCAACAGCTACACCCACAGATTACAGAACGCCTAGCTAAGCAGTCTGCACGTTTTAATAATGCTTACCAAAACCAAGACTGGCAAGCGGCAATTGATGCGACCCAAAAACTGAAGTTTTTAGTCAAATTGAATGCAGACATCACTATTGGGCTTGATGAAGTCGCAACTACTCAGCATTTAGATGATGATGATTTATATGTTTAAACCATTTATTTTTACTGGCATCATTTTTAAATACAACTGACTTAGTCCAACTTCAAATATGCATAGTGCTTTTCTTATGCCTAATGACTTTTTATAGAAGTATCTGATTATTATAGAAGCACTTTAATTTAAAAACAGTTACCAACACAGTGAATGACTACTTATTTAAAAGCGATGGTTAAAATAGTACCAACTATCCCGTATAATCACTTACTTTAAATACCCTTAACTGCTGATTTCTACATTAGACTATTTATATCGTGCTGATATTTGATAGAAAAATGCAGTGGTTAAATAATAGTAGCCTGCATGTTGTATTTGTTCCATTTCACTTATTCATTTTATCTTTGAGTTGTCTTATGTCCTTATTGCAAATTGCTGAACCCAATCAAAGTACTCGACCTCACCAACATCGTTTTGGTTTAGGAATTGACCTTGGTACGACGCGCTCATTGGTCGCTGTAGTGCGTTCAGGTAAGGCGCAAGTTTTGCAAGCAAGCACAACGACTGATACCTTATTGCCTTCCGTGGTTTATTATCCAAGTACAGGCAAGCCACTGGTTGGCTATGACGCCCTCGCTCACTTAGCAGATGATCCAAAAAATACGATCATCTCGGCTAAGCGCTTTATGGGTCGTAGTCAAGCGGATATCAAATTCTCACACCCTTATGAATTAAGTGGTGACAAAGATGCGATGCCAGCGTTTGTTACCGCCCAAGGAGAAGTATCTCCCGTTGAGGTTTCAGCGCGTATTTTAGCAGCGCTTGAACAGCGTGCTGCTAATGCATTGCCTGACGAGAGCATACAAGGTGCTGTTATTACTGTGCCCGCTTATTTTGATGAAGCGCAACGCCAAGCGACTAAAGATGCAGCTCAAGCGGCGGGTATCAATGTACTGCGTCTATTAAATGAGCCTACCGCTGCCGCTGTGGCTTACGGGCTTGACCAGCCTACTGGCGTTGATAGCGAAAGCCATTATCTAATCTATGATTTAGGCGGCGGTACTTTTGATGTGTCTATTTTGAAACTGAATGATGGCGTCTTTGAAGTGTTAGCAACGGGTGGTAATAGTGCGCTCGGTGGCGATGATATTGATCGTCTCTTAACCAATTGGCTCATCAAACAATTACATATCGACCCTAAAGATGTGAGCCTTCATGATAAATCGATACTCGCCCAACAAGCCAAAGCGTATAAGCAAGCATTGACTGACGTTGAGCAAGTTGATATTGACATCATCGTCAATGAACAATCTTATCAAGGTGTCTTGCGCCGTGAAGATTTACTCACTATCGCAGCACCAGTAAATAGCCGCACATTGAGCGTCTGTGAACAAGTATTACGTGACGCTAAACTTTCTAAGACAGACTTAGATGAAGTTATTTTGGTTGGTGGCTCTACACGCATGCCTGCGGTTCAGCAAGTCGTTACGGAGTTTTTTGCCAAGCAGCCACTTTGCCGTCTCAATCCAGATGAAGTGGTTGCCTTAGGCGCAGCACAGACAGCGCATCAATTGGTTAACGGTGATAGCGATAACAATCTATTGCTATTGGATGTAACGCCGCTATCGCTGGGTCTTGAAACCATGGGCGGTCTGGTTGAAGTCCTTATCCCGCGTAATACGCCTATTCCTGTCAAAAAACGCCAAATCTTTACCACTTATCAAGATGGTCAAACGGGCATGGTGATTCATGTGGTGCAGGGCGAGCGTGAGACAGTAGATAACTGCCGCTCACTTGGACGCTTTGAGCTTTATGGTATTCCGCCTATGAAAGCTGGGTTTGCTCGTATTGAAGTGACTTTTAGTATTGACGCTAATGGGCAACTGACAGTGAGTGCACAAGAAACGACGACCAAAACAGAAAGTAAAATTGAGATTGTTCCCTCTTATGGACTGTCTGATGAGCAAAAAGAACAGTTACTGATTGCAGGGTTCAAATACGCTGAAGAAGATAAGAACGCCCGTTCTTTAATCGAAACTAAGGTAGAGGCTGAACGCGAAGTATTGGCGCTCCAATCGGCACTGAAAGAATTTGCTTCATTACTCTCACCTGAAGCACAACAGTCATTAGCGGAAACCATGCAAGCACTAGAAGCAACACTTAATACTGACGATTTGGCACTTATCGAAGCAAAACAAGCACAGCTTAAACCCCATAGTGACGCCTTTGCTGCTCTTATTATGGACCAAAGCGTCAAAGCCAGTATGGCGGGGACTAGTGCACAAGATTGGTAGCAGACACGTTTAGGAATATAGCTTAGCCATCATATTAAGCTTATTTTTTAGATTTTATTTTAAATTGATTAGCACTGGATAGACACCTTATGCCAAAAATTACTGTACTACCCCATCATGAAATTTGCCCTGAAGGTATTGAAGTCGAGCTAGAAGCGGGCAGCAACTTATGCAAAGCGCTTTTAGAAAAGGGTATTAAAATTGAGCATGCTTGTGAGATGTCAAAAGCTTGTACCACCTGTCATGTCGTGGTACGTAAAGGCTTTAATAGCCTAGATGAGATGGATGATATCGAAGCAGACTTGCTAGATCGCGCTTGGGGCTTAGAGCCTGACTCACGATTATCCTGTCAGGTGATGCTTGATGATGAAGATTTAACTATTGAGATTCCTAAATATACGTTAAACCATGCCAAAGAAAACCACTAAATAATAATAACTTACCTATGAGCGTCGTTAGCGAGATGGTTTGATATATTAAGAAGATAACGTTATATAAAAAAAGCCAGTTATTATTAATAACCGGCTTTTTTCTATTTTTAATGCTCAAAAACTATATTCTCTAAGCCCATGTGGTCAATTCAAAATAAAAGATAGTCACCTATAACACCATTATCAGCCTTCACTTACTTATGACGTTGACCTTCTTGCTTACTCGCTTTAGTCATCTCAAGCGTAATCGCCTTCTCTTCTTGCTCAATACGCTCAAGCGCAATATTTAAGCGATTTCGAATATCTTGATAATCGTTATCCTGCATGTCTCTAAAATTCAGGTGGAGGTTAAAACCCGGTAGTGTATGATCCACCCATTTCGACAACTTACCTTTATTCGCATCTGGGTCGAGTACTTGCCAGGCGCTTACTTTACTATCAAAGCCTTTTAACTGAAAAGATCCAGCATATTCACAGTCGTAATCATGAGAGATATAATCATGGGTACGCTCACTAATAAATATCTCACTCTTACCAGCGACTGCTTCAAGTCTTGAGGCAAGGTTGGCTTCTTTGCCAATGAGCGTATAGCTCAGACGATTATTACTACCAAAGTTACCGACATGGCAATAGCCCGTGGTAATGCCAATACGTATATACAAGCCTTCAAAGCCCATAAGCCGCCATTTCTGCCTTAAGGTGCGCATCTCACGGCGCATATCTATTGCCATAGCGACACAGTCTAATGCGTCTTGACGTGGGCCACGGCTATCTGGCTCACCAAAAAAGCACACCATACCATCGCCGATGAACTTATCTAATACTGCACCATGTTTATTGGCAATTAAAGTCATACAGTGCATATAGGTATTTAAGATATCAGCCAAATTATCAGCGCTTAAGCTATCAGACAGTTCCGTAAAACCGACGATATCTGAGAACATGATCGTCAGCTTAGCCCGCTTATTAGAGACACTTACGGGGACGTCTGCTTTTACAATAGGTTCCCAGATTTGCGGTGGTATAAAACGCGTTAATTTATTAATAACGGAAACCATGGTATTTAATCGCCCAGCCGCTTGCTGAGCACGGCCTTCGTAATGAATATAATCATGATATACGCGGCGAAAATGACACAAGATTACAATGATAGTTGCCAATAATATGACGGAGGTTATCCAGTCTTCATGACAATCTATTTCATTGATACTTAAAGTGACGCTGACATAATAAAAAATAATGACAGTGACTACTGATACCGTTATCAGTTTTAGATGATTTTCAGAACTACTAATAATAACACGCAGTGCTATCAAGGCCGCCAAACTCAGTGAAATTATAGGACAAAACTGTATTGAGCCAATGACCGCAGATAATAAAATAATAACAATATTGGACGTCCAAAAACTTGTTTGGCGGCGGTAGTTATAAATTAGAATCATGAGACTAGGTAGGCAGACGACGACGAGAAGCGCCATCGAAGTTGGACTGAAGTCAAAGTGCACGGCAAGCAGAATAACGCTTAGTATTAAAACAAATACTTCCGGATAGTCAAATCGATAGGCATCCTTACCCTGTATAGATTTTTTTGGGCTTAATATATCTAAAAATGCCATGGTCGATATTCGCTTAAACTAGAAAACCATCAGAAGTATCAAGAAGAATGAAAGTGTGTTTATAAAAAGTTGATTATATAAGTAGTTACTAAATCTATATATTATAGCTCTTTATTCCCAGAGCACCTATGTCACTCATAACCGAAAGCATACCACTTATCATTCATCTTGACTTAAAGCCTATTCAAATGGTCATCGTGATATCCTTACTTTCAATTAAAAATAAAGCCAGACAACTTATATCTGGCTTTTTTTGGTAGCTTACATTCTGAAAAAACATTAAGATTCTCAATTAAGGCTTTATTACATTTGCCAATCAAATGGCATTTGATGGTGACCACGTAGTGCCATCATTAAAGTCTGCTGCATCTGTGCCAATACCTCTTTGCTATAAGGAACAGCAGGCACGCCCCATACTGGGTTTGGCCATTGCATATCGTTTTGATAACGAACGATATGATGAAAATGCAATTGTGGTACTTGATTACCCAGTGCGGCCACATTCATTTTATCCGCTTGAAAGGTCTTGGCAAGTTGACTTGATAACCAGCTCGATTCACGTAAAAACTGCGTTTGGTCAGCCTCAGATAACTCATACAACTCTTTAATACCTGATACACGCGGCACTAATATCAACCAAGGGAACTGACAATCATTGATTAAACGGCAGGTAGATAATGGAAAATCACCCACTAAAAAACTATCGGCAGCAAGTTTATGATGAAGTTGGAACATAATGACGGTTCTCTTGTTATGAAGCTTAAGTAAAAGGAAATAAAAAAGTAAAATGCAATAAGCTGAAAATTAGGGGTTAAAAATATAGTGTCACTATTTTATCAGTTATCCAGCCGATAAAATAGCGACATAAGCCATTGGCTTTGCGTTACCTAGCTAACCTACTTAGCTTGTATCCCTGACATGCCGTTATTATCCAACCAATCTACGCCGACTCTGCCACCATATGCTCGCTAAAATAGCGTAATAGCTCTTGGATAACCGTAACGCGCTGTTGCGGTGTTGCCAGTTTATCAGCATTCTGATAACGAATACCAGACGCCCCGTTCATACGATAGTGCTGACCATTTGCTTGAATCAGTTTAATAATGGCTAAGGCATCGACTGGTGTGTCAGGCGCAAACTCTAACGTCATGCTATTGCTGTTGGCATCAATTTTATTAATCTTCAATGGTTCTGCTTGTATACGCAGTCCATGAATGGCAAATAGCTGCTTGGTTTGATCCGGCAATATACCAAAGCGATCAATCATCTCAGTGCGGATATCGGTCAGCGCTTCTTTATCATCGGCATTACTAATACGTTTATAAAATAACAAACGCTGGTGCACATCATGCAAATACTCTTCCGGTATCAACGCCGAGCTATGTAGATTAATTTCACTGGTCAGCGACAATGGTGTATTCAAATCGGGCTCTTTACCAGCTTTGATCGCCTTAGTAGCACGCTCAAGCATATCCATATATAAGCTAAAACCAATTGCTTGCATATTACCACTTTGCTGCTTGCCCAGTATCTCACCGGCTCCGCGAATCTCTAAATCCTCACTAGCCAGCATAAAACCTGCACCCAGTGTGTTAGCGCGCTCAATAGCATGCAACCGACGTTTGGCATCGCCTTTAAGACCTTTAATAGAGGGTACTAGCAGGTAGCAATAAGCTTGATGATGACTACGACCGACACGACCACGTAACTGATGCAGCTGAGCAAGACCAAACTTGTCAGCGCGCTCAATAATGATGGTATTGGCATTCGGTACATCAATGCCCGTTTCAATAATCGTCGAACAAATCAGCACGTTAAATTTTTTATGATAAAACTGCTGCATCACTTGTTCGAGTTGGCGCTCTTGCATCTGTCCATGCGCAACCCCTACCCGTGCTTCAGGAACCAGCTCGCGAATCGTCTCTGCCATACGCTCAATACTGGCGACATCATTATGTAATAGATATACCTGCCCACCACGCAATAGCTCACGCAAAATAGCTTCTTTCATCAGTGCTTCTGTCTTTTGCATGACAAAGGTTTTAATCGCCAGTCGGCGGGCGGGTGGCGTGGCAATAATCGACATATCACGCATACCTGATAGCGCCATATTAAGCGTTCTAGGGATTGGCGTCGCCGTCATCGACATACTGTCCACATCGGTCTGAATGGCCTTGATACGCTCTTTATGACGCACACCAAAGCGGTGTTCTTCATCGACAATCATCAAGCCTAGATTAGAAAACTTCACATCCGGTTGCAATAACTTATGAGTCCCAATAACGATATCAACCTTGCCATCTGCAAGATCTGTCAGAACAGTTTCTTGATGTTTTTTACCGCCAAAGCGCGATAGTGTTTCGATACGTATTGGCCAATCAGCAAAGCGATCGCGGAAATTATCTTCATGCTGACCCGCTAGCAATGTCGTCGGCACCAATATCGCTACTTGGTAGCCTGCACTGACCGCGATGAAAGCGGCGCGCATCGCTACTTCTGTTTTACCGAAACCAACGTCCCCGCAGATGAGACGATCCATCGGTTGGTTCTGCTTCATATCTTCCATAACCGCATGAATAGCATTAGCTTGGTCAGGGGTTTCTTCAAAGGCAAACTGACTGGCAAATAGCTCATATTGCGAGATATCTATTTTGAAATGAATACCAACTTTGGCTTCGCGCCGTGCTTGCATATTAAGGAGCTCAGCCGCGACATCATGGATTTGCTCCAATGCTTTTTGCTTAGCCTTGTCCCATTTCCCGCTACCAATTTTGTGCAGCGGCGCAAGTGCTGGGTCACCGCCACTATAACGATTAATCATTTGCAAATTGGCTACTGGCACATAAATGCTGGCATCATCGGCATATTTTAAGTGAATAAACTCTTGCTCACCGTCACCAACGTCCAAGGTAATCAGTCCATGATAGCGACCAATACCATGCTCGATATGAACAACTGGGCTGCCTTCGGTTATTTCAGTAACGCTTTTAACCAAGAACTCTTCTGATACACCACTTTGTCGGCGACGGCGCGTTTGCAATACTTGCCGACCAAATAGCTGCGTTTCACTAATCAGCACCAAGCGCTCAGGCACATAAACGCCACGCTCAATGGGCGCAACGGTTAAACCGACCTGTGGCAACTTGTTATCTTTAAAAGCATTTATCTTATCTGCTGCTAAAAACTCTTCAAAGCTATCATAGGCTTTGATATCGATTTTACCTTTAAACAGCTCAATGAGAATCTCGCGGCGACCCGCAGTTTCAGCGACCACCAATACCGGTGTCGACGTTTGTGCTTGTATGGCTAAAAAATCTAGCAGCTCAGTCAAAGGCTCTGCTTTTTGATGATTCACTGATAACTGCGGCGGTGCTAGAGCGGTAAGTGTTACCAAGCCTTGTTGCTTAGCCGAGGTGGAAGTAGCGGTTAATGCTGGATTTGGTGTTACGCCATCTTCATCAATAGTCGCCACATCGGTCATCGTTGCCAGCTCATTACGCGCACTCAGAATAATGCGTGGATAATGATTGAGATGCTCATTGAGGGTATTCGATAATAAGTACAGCAACTCAGGTGCGACGATGGGCTTATCAATATCATGACGACGCTCTTCATAGCGGCGCTGGATTTGTGACCAATAATCTACCTGTTTTTCGTTAATTAGTTCATCAATAATAAACAGTGCATCATCTGGTAAATAGGAGAATAAACTACTTTCTGACTCCCAAGCCTTTAAATCAAAAAATAATGGCTGATAGTATTCTAATCCACTGCTAGCAATACCTGCCATCACATCTTTATGCAGCTCAAACTTACGGCTACTGGCATTAGGAAACATCGCGGCAAAATTGGTCCGAAAAGTCTCGCGTCCTTCGTCGAGTGGAAACTCTTTCGCTGGTAATATTTGAAATTGCTGAATAGGCTTTGAGATATCCGGTAGTTTGTGCAGTAGCGACAGTGATTCCTTGCCCATGCTACTATCATTACCACTCATCATTGCTTTAAGATCATCAACGGTCAAAGTACGCTGGGTCTGCGGATTAAAAAACCGAATGGTTTCAATTTCGTCATCGAATAAGTCCAAACGTAGCGGAAACGGCTGACCCATCGCAAAGATATCGATGATACTACCACGTACGGCAAATTCACCCGGCTCAAAGACATTTTCAACCGCTCGGTAACCTGCTTTTGCAAGTAGTTCACGCTGGGTGCTGATATCGAATTGATCACCCACACTCAAATCAAAATGCTGGCCGATCAGCCAACTTGGCGGTGCCACTCGATGCATCAGCGCCTGTACTGATATCAGCAACACGCCTGAGGTTGGCATATCCGTCAGCAGGTTAATGCGCTCGCTCACGATGTCTTGATGCGGTGACAGCTCATCGTACGTCAGCGTCTCCCAATCGGGAAATACATAGGCATCGACCCCGCAAAACGCCAATTCCGTCTCTATTTGATTGAGCTGATTTTGGTCGCGTGTCACCACGACTTTGAGGCGGTCAGCAACATTCCATATCGGAGCCTGAATCAAACTTGCCAGCCATAAACTACTGACTGCACCATGCACAGGTGCTAGCCAACGCCGCTGAGCGTTTTGGATAGGGAATAACTGCTGGTTAATAGGGTCAAAGGCGTCAGTCAAAGCAGTGATAGGCATAGAGAATAGGATCAAAGTTAAAAGTCAGAAGGCTATTATACGAACATTTAAGCAATTACCAAAATTTATGCCGTAACGGTTTGTCACTCTAGTAGTTACTCAGAATAAAATAACCAATAAACACATAAGAAACAAACTTTTAGTCCTAAAAATATTCATTAAACACAAAAATCCCAGCTTAGAAGCTGAGATTTTTAATATGTGTTTATCTTAGTTTTTAAGTGCTTAGTAAACTTCAAATTTCAACAAAAAGCTATGGCATAAAAAGCTATTGTTATATTAGCGGTTTATCACTAGCGATAATGCCATTATTATCTGCATAGATAAACATACCAGAGTTCAAAGTTAGGTCACCAAAACTAATTTCAATATCAGTCTGTCCTTCATCGCGGCGATTTGACTTACGCGGGATACAGCCAAGCGCCATTACCCCAAGCTCCATCTGCGCCATATCATCAACGTCACGAACACAGCCATAGACCACTACTCCAGCCCAACTATTATCTATCGCTGACTGAGCAATCATATCGCCTAACAGCGCGCAACGCATCGAGCCACCACCATCTACGACTAATAGTTTACCGTCACCATTTTGATCTTTACCATCGCTGTTGAGCAGTGATTTGACGCGGCTATTATCTTCAAAGCATTTTACCGTCACAATTTCACCGCAAAACCTGTCCTTGCCGCCAAAACTATAAAAAGACTTGCCTTCGATATTGGGCAAACAAACCTGTGATTCAGGGTTGGCATCTAATAAATCACAAGTCACAAAATTTTCTCTATTCATCGTTGCTGATTCTGGCATGGTCAGACTCCTTGTCTTTAATGGTTAAATTATTTTTATTTATCACTTCATTAGAATACTTAGGCTATTTGATATTTCAAATCAATCATAAAATAAAAGCTCGTTTACAGCTTAATGCTTTACTCGAGTCATCGCAAGCATCTGTTTATTTTCGATAATCTCAGTGGTTTTGACTACTGGTTCGCTGCGATACTTACTACGGTGATAGATATCATGCGCGCTCATTGCCATAGCACTAGCGACACGCTTAGCAGAAATAGGATGCAGTGATAATGACTCTGATACTAAAGGTGAGATAAACTGAAAAGCCTTTTGACCGATACTTTCAAGTGGCCGACCTTTGTGTTTGCCAAGTAATAATGAAGGACGAAAAACAACCAACTGCGCAAAACCTAACCCCATAATAGATTGCTCAGTTTCAGCTTTTACCCGATTGTACAAAAAGCGACTATTGATATCAGCATTCATTGAAGATAATAAAAAGAAGTTTTCAACGCCTTTATCTTGGCAAAGCGTAGCGAACGTTACATTATAATGATGGTCTACTTTTCGAAAGGCTTCGTCACTACCAGCCTGCTTTTTTGTGGTACCAAGGCAGCTAAAAGCATCGGTCTTTCGATCAACGCCAACGCTGGCGAATATTTCAGCTAGGTTGTCAAAATCATTGACCTGATAAAAGCGCATGCTGGCATTAATGTAGCGTGGCGGACGCCGTGCAATCACAGTTAACGTGTCATAAAGCTCACTAAGCTGCTTAACAAGATGCTGCCCTACCAGTCCTGTCGCACCAATTACAATTGCTTTTCGCTGCATATCCTGTCCATTTATATAGTGTGGGAAGATTTATGATGATGGAAAATGTGATGCTTGAAAGACCATCTCCAAAGCTTTTCACCTTAGTATCATACCTAAATTAATGGATAACTGAGGTTATTATGCAGCATTTATTGTAAGAGATTTTATCAGCTACGGAGTTTATTAGGCCAATAATCATGAAGGACGCCTTAGTAGACCTCGAATAAATACCCAAAAAAACCAATCATCCATACAACAGCGTAACTTCTTTAAGCATTAATCATCAAATATATTGTTCTAAGCGTGATAATTTGCTAAGATAACCGGCTTTACACGTCAACGCTGTTTAATTATTCCAAACAGCCATGGCGCTTGCGATGATCTATTGGTATTAGATAGTTTAATATTAGACATCGACATCATGTTTGACGAGACGGCTGCTCGTCACCGATGATGGTTAAACCTATTACTGTAATCCACATTCATATTATTATCTGTCTTTATCAAGGAGATTCGCGTGGCTAATACTGCACAAGCTCGTAAACGCGCCCGTCAAAACACCAAACGTCGTCAGAACTCTGCGTCACAACGCTCTATGGTTCGTACTTATTTGAAACGTGTTGATGCGGCAATCGCAGCTAAAGATTATGACGCGGCTACCGAAGCTTACAAAAAAGCGGTACCGGTTCTTGATCGTATGGCTGACAAAGGTATTATTCATAAGAATAAAGCTGCTCGTCGTAAGAGCCGCCTAAACAAAACAATCAAAGGCTTACAAGCTTAAGATTTATAACGTTTAGACCGCATCGCGCTTTATAGCATGATGACTAAAACCTTGTCACTGGTTCTAATACTGGGGCAAGGTTTTTTTATGCCTGTTTAAAAACATTCAATTCATAACAAAAAGTATTTATATCCATTTTACTTCTGGTGGTAATAACAGTTTGCTTGGATGGAATCCTGCAGCGCGATAGCCATCTAACAAGGTATGGATCGGGCGCACATAAACTTCGCCGCGCCAGACAAAATGCGCACTTGCTTGCTCAAACGGTTTGTCATCAAACCACAAAAATACCCCCTCCATCATCTTTGGCCAGTCGTTCCAATCAATCTCTACCACATCGAACATCACCGCTAAAAATGCAGATAGCAAGGTATCATGACTGACGGCCAGCATAAGATGCCCATGCTGCGGCTGATTTTGATAAAAAAGCGATAAAATATCGAGACCACCTTGATAGGCGTTTTTGGTACCTTCAAGATTGCCCTGTAAGAATCGATTGATAAAGTTTAGGACGCCAATTTCTTTAAATATTGGATTGGCAATGTCAGGCTCAGTCACTAGGCTACCAGGTTCAACCAATAATGACTGGTGCGAGATATCTCGGCGCAGCCCTGCCCCTTCTTGCATCAACTGCGCGGTATCGATACAGCGACCAATCGGACTTGAAATGCTATCGACATCGAGTGAATATGGCAGATGCCCTGATAACCAACGACCCCAAGACTTTGCTAATACGCGGCCTTTGGGTGTTAGTGGTAGCTGATAACTGGCAAAGCCATTACCATCAGAGCGCTCGCGTAGAGAGTGTCTGGTAAATAAGATCAGTCGCTTATCTTCAGGCAATAAGCTCACCGAAGAAATCATACTATCAGGTAGGTGTGAAGGCGCTGGCGCACTTGGAGTATGACTTGCAAGCGTCTCAGCGGATAGTTTCGACAAAGTATCATTAGTATTTTTGCTCATGGTAGCAAGCGTAGCAGATTTTTTGACAAGAATGAACAAAATACAAAGCCAGTTGCAATATAAGCTACCATTACTATAACTAGGTGTGCTCGGAGAAATATGGTCAGAGAAGTGTGGTCAGTATCGGAAACTCGATTATGCTAATAGCAGAAATTTTTTATCACTATTAAACCCTCTCTAATCGATATCGACCACTTTGTCCCATGCAAACGCCAACGCCGTACTACTGACCTCGTTAGGGTAAGCTCTTGGATTCACAATCACCCGCGTCTTACCAATACGGTAATCAAATGCTTCATGCGTATGTCCATGTATCCATAGCGTCGGTGCCCAATCTTCATGCATCCAGCTCGATAAATCACTGACAAACGCCGCATTGCTCGGCAGCTCAGCATATTTCTCAGACACTGATAACGGGCTAATACTATGATGACTCATCACCACGGTTTTTTTACCCAAGTCCTTAGCGGTTATTAGTGCCTGCTGGAGCCATTGCCGTTGTACCGCATGGATTTGCATCGATACTTCAGGTGAAAATAGCTCGCTACCTGCATAAATCTGTTTGTAGTCACGCATAAAACGTGAAGCCGCCGCCATGGTATCTTCGTTGGCTTGATATTGATAGTCCGTCCATAGCGTACAGCCTAAGATACGCATATCACCAATATCAATATGCTGGCATTGCAGAAATCGAACGCCTTGCTTCGACTCCATATTATAGTTATCCCAAGTGGCTAACTTTTTATCAAAATGTAGCACATCTTCATTGAAGTATTCATGGTTGCCCGCGATAGTGATTAGAGGCACTTGTAAACGCGCTGCTTGCTCTTGTAGCCATAGCATACCACTATCGCTATTTGCGGTGTCTCCCGCTACTAGCACCATATCTGCGTCAGTCTTAGGAATGTGTCCCATCGGATGCGACTGACGAGCATAACTGTCAATATGTAAGTCACTCAAAATCTGTAATTTCATATGATCCAATATTATCAATAATGTGATTTCCAAAAGCGAGTGTAAAAGCTACCTCTAGTAGACTGAGCAAGTTTGAACAGCCAGTCATACTTTTTTGGAGTTGGTATGAGCATAAATCTAATTAGTTTAGCACCTTTTCACCGACTGGCAAAAAGTAAAAAGACAGCGGTTTAGGCTGTCTTTTTAAATAACTTTATCTCAAAAACCTTACTTTTTATTAAATTGTTAAATCTATTACTAAATACTTTGGAGAATCTTTTGCAGTTTAGTAGCAGGATCTGTGGCTTGGGTAATTGAGCGCCCAATCACCAAGTAATCAGAGCCATCACTTAACGCTTGTTTCGGTGTACAAATACGTTTTTGATCGTCTGTATTGTCATCTAACAGACGAATACCAGGGGTAATCAGTTTGAAATCATGACCACATAAGGCTTTAAGCGTTTTTGCTTCCTGTGCTGAGCAAACTACGCCATCAAGACCAGCCTGCTTGGTCAATTGTGCCAATCGGCTCACTTGTGTATCCAAGCCGTCAGTGACACCCGTTTGCATAAGTGCCTCGTTGTCCATGGAAGTCAGAACGGTGACTGCAATCAATAGTGTCTCAAAATTACCGTCTAATAAACGTTGTTTTGCCAATGACATTGCTTCTAAGCCAGCGCTTGCATGAACATTAACCATCCATACGCCAAGCTCAGCGGCAGCCAATACTGCCTGTGCGGTAGTATTAGGAATATCATGGAATTTTAAGTCTAAAAACACTTCAAAATGACGCTGATGTAACGCCTTGACTATCTCAGGACCACAGCGAGTAAACAGCTCTTTACCTACTTTTAATCGACATAATGCCGGATCTAATTGGTCAGCTAGCGCAAGAGAGGCATCTTTCGTCATGTTGTCTAATGCGACGATGACTGGAGAATTGATTGCATTATTCATAGTTATGGCACTTTATGTCAGATTTATCAAATTACGTATAAAAATTATCAGCAAAAACACATCATTTAATCAATAATCTCGCTTTTGCTTGGTTAAGCTTGTACCTTCGTCCAAATGGTCTGCTGTCGCATCTTGTACATTGGCAGCAGTTGCACCATAGACTGCTTCTTCTACTGTTGGAGAATTGGCTTGGCGGTCAATAACGATATTGGCTTGTGTTAGCTGCTCTTGCAGGTTGGCATTCGCCTTTTGTAGACGCGAGATCTCCCACTTGTTTTGTAGGACACGAAAGATAAGTAATGCTAATAAGATACCAATCACGATACCAAGCATGAGACAAAGTATGAGTAGCAACCCTAAATTCATCGTAGGTGCTTGTGAAAACAGTAAATTTACCCCAACGTCAGTATTGTTTGCCAATACCAAACCAAGCGAATAAGCAAAGCTCAAAAACAGTAACACGAACAATAAAAAGCGCATTAGACGTATCCTTAAGTTTTTAATAATACAAACAGTTTAACAAAAAAATTGGTCATACTACTTGCTGATTACGTTTATATGTTACCCAGTATTCTATCTCAATAAAAATAGACTCATACTCTAGTGGTAAAATATTTTAATCTTCTAAAATATCAGTTACTTTACTGACCGCTTGCAACTCTAGCATTGACCGCTTCACGTAGTGCTTTACCAGGCTTAAAATGTGGAATCGCTTTGGCAGGTACTGGTACGCTTTCACCTGTTTTAGGATTGCGCCCCATACGTGCCCGACGATGATGGAGACAGAAACTACCAAAGCCACGCACCTCTACTCGACCATCATTGGCTAAAGTATGGGTCATCAAATTTAATATTTCGCGTACTGCGTCATCGACGATGATATCCGTCATATTGTCACAATTTGCACTCAGGTTACTAATAAATTCGGACTTGTTAATTGGTTGCTGCATTATCACGCTTGCCTTGTTGATTAATGGATAAGATGACTGTAAGTCAAGACCCTATAAATTATCAAATCATTGCTAATAAATATTGATTTAACTGTTCATATATTATGATTTGATTTTAGGTTCACATTTCGTTACTCAATGTTGCAAATGATAGCGGATATTGATGTAAATGGAAATAAGAGTTTCCCCATTTAAAAGAAATCCTCATACATTATTATGAATACCAAAATTTAATCGCAAAAAAAGCGACCGGAGTCGCTTTTTTTTTATATTATAATACGATCAACAGTATATCGTTTACTGCATTTGTTCTTTAATCAAGTCACCAATAGTTTTTGGTTGTGCATCAGAACCGGCAGTAGTGCTAGTCGTGCTAGTGCTGCTTAGCTCTTTAATCGCTTGACGCTCTTCAGCTTCGTCTTTCGCTTTGATTGACAGGCTGATGTTACGTGTTTTGCGATCAACACTGATGATTTTAGCTTCAACATCATCACCAACAGCTAGATGCTTAGTAGCATCTTCAACGCGGTCACGTTGAATCTCAGAGGCACGTAGATACGCTTCAACTTCATCAGCAAGTTCGATAGTAGCGCCTTTAGCATCTACTTCTTTCACTTTACCATTAACGATAGCACCGCGGTCATTGTTGACTAGGTATTCGTTAAATGGATCTGAAGTTAGTTGTTTCACGCCTAGGCTGATACGGTTGGCTTCTGAATCTACAGACAATACCATTGCTTCAACGGTGTCGCCTTTGTTGTAGTTACGGATAGCATCTTCACCAGTTTCATTCCAAGAAATGTCTGATAAGTGAACCAAACCATCAATACCGCCATCTAGACCGATAAAGATACCGAAGTCAGTGATTGATTTGATCGTACCAGTGATTTTATCACCGCGCTCATGCTTCTTATCAAACTCATCCCATGGATTGGCTAGAGTCTGTTTGATACCTAAGCTGATACGACGACGTTCTTCATCGATATCAAGAATCATTACTTCAACTTCATCACCCACTTGGACAACTTTTGATGGATGAATGTTTTTGTTGGTATGATCCATCTCTGATACGTGTACTAGACCTTCGATACCCTCAGAGATTTCAGCGAAACAACCATAATCAGTCAAGTTGGTTACGCGAGCTTTAACAACGCTACCCACTGGGTATGTGCCGCCAACGTTATCCCAAGGATCAGTACCAAGTTGTTTTAGACCTAGGCTAACGCGGTTGCGTTCACGGTCAAATTTCAATACTTTAACTTTTAGGTCTTGACCAACTTCAACTACTTCAGATGGATGCTTGATACGGCGCCATGCCATATCAGTGATGTGCAATAGACCATCAATACCACCAAGATCAACGAACGCACCGTAATCAGTTAGGTTCTTAACGATACCTTCGATCTCGATACCTTCTTCAAGCTTGTTCAATAGCTCTTCGCGCTCAGCTGAGTTTTCAGCTTCCATAACGGCACGGCGACTAACCACAACGTTGTTACGTTTTTGATCAAGTTTGATAACTTTAAATTCTAACTCTTTACCTTCTAGATGCGTCGTATCACGGATAGGACGTACATCTACTAAAGAACCTGGTAAGAACGCGCGTACTGAACCGATATCTACGGTAAAGCCGCCTTTTACTTTGCTAGAAATAATACCTTTTACAATCTCATCATTATCAGAGATTTTTTCAAGGAAATTCCAAGTCTCAACGCGTTTGGCTTTTTCACGTGACAGTAAGGTTTGACCCATACCGTTATCAACCGCTTCAACCACAACATCGACACTATCGCCAACTTCAACTTCGAGTTCGCCTTCTTCGCTTAAAAACTCTTCACGAGCGACGATACCTTCAGATTTCAGACCAGTATCAACAGTGATCCAGTCGTTATCGATGGCCACAACAGTACCGGTGATAACCGAGCCACGCTCGATATCCAGACCTGTTTCTTCGATGCTCGCTTCAAATAGTTCAGCAAATGATTCCATTATGTCTACCTTTGTATAGCCGTATCCTGTCCAGCACAGTACGGATCAAATGTATGATTGCATAAAACGAGAATACTGGTTTTATATCTTATACAGTCATATAAAAAAACGTTTGTTGGTAATAAGCGAATTATTTAGCGAACTCACTAACAACAACTGTCTTATATTAGAATGCTTTATATTTTTAATTGATATCTTTTAAATTGATATTCTTGTAAATAGTGTTTTTTATGACTTTCTAAAGAACATTGACTTTTACTACTGTAATTTTATACTAAAATGAAACTCATAGGAAACCTTTTAATCCTTACTATGTTGTTTTTATTACTTATTAAAGCAAATACCCTTATCCTGACAATGTCTCTTAATTAGCTCATAAACCGCATCAGCGTCTAAGTTGGAGCTGTCTAGTACTAGCGCATCTTCTGCAGGCTTTGATGGTGCAATCGTACGATTTTCGTCACGATCATCACGTGCTTTAATCGTCGCTAAAATCGCTTCAAAATCTGCTGCTTGACCAGCATTCAGTAGTTGCGCTACACGGCGCTCGGCACGCGCTTCAGCACTTGCAGTTAAAAATACTTTAACGTCAGCGTCTGGGAACACGACTGTACCCATATCACGACCATCAGCAACCAATCCTGAACGGGTTGCCATATCTTGCTGCAGCTTTAACAATGCTTGGCGAACGCTTGGAAATACCGCAATCAGCGATGCATAACCGCCAATTGTCTCGTTACGAACTTGCTCACCTACTGCCTCGCCATTCACAACAATATCGACACGCCCTGAATCATTGTTAGGTACAAAAGCAATCTCTAAGCTTTCCGTTAACGTTAAGACAGCTATCTCATCAATGGCTTGGCTGGCATCCGCAATAATCAATCCAGCTTCAAAGGCTTTGAGTCCGACGATACGATATAACGCACCCGAGTCAAGCAGCTGATAACCCAATGCTTGTGCTAAGCGCCACGTAACCGTACCTTTCCCTGCGCCACTTGGCCCATCAATACAGATAACAGGATAGCGTAATGACGGCATTCCACTATTATCGTTAGCATCAGAGATAGAAACAGTCATAACACTCACTTAATGGTCGGCATTGCTTATAGAGCAATAAACAAAGCGGTTTTTACTTAACTTTATCAAATGCTTGTAAGTCAAACAATCTATTAGCAAGCAAATAGGGCAATATTATAGCAAACAAACCTCCCTATCACTAGCGGCAAGAATATTATCTTGTTAATTGATTATACTGCCTTTGCTTTTTGCTAATTTTCGGCGCTCACGAAAAAACGTTTTGAGCATTTGACTACTATGCTCATTACATAAACCTCTATTAACTTGAATGTGATGATTATAAAAAGGCTGCATCGGTAAGTTTATTTGACTACCGACCATACCTGCCCTTGGCTCACTTGCCGCATATACTAGCCTATCTACACGCGCATGAATCAGCGCACCCACACACATGGTACATGGCTCTAAGGTGACATATAAAGTTGTCTGTAGCGGCAAGCGATAATTCTTTAAGCGCGCACAAGCTGCTCTTAACGCTACAATCTCAGCATGAGCAGTCACATCATGGCGTCCGATAGGTTCATTAAACCCTTGACCAATCATTTGATGATTATGTACCAGTATCGCTCCTACTGGTACCTCCCCATGCTCAGCGCCTGTTTTAGCAAGTTTAAGCGCTTGTTGCATCCATTGAACATCTTCAACCGACCAAAATATAGCCGTTTTAATCTGCTCACCTATTAGCGTATTAACCTTCATAAACGGGCTATCCATTAACTGATAAGGTGATAAATTGATGTCTAGAAAATTAGTCATTTATTGTGGTAACTGCCAGTCAATAGGTTTTTGACCATACTGTACCAAATAATCATTGGTCTTTGAAAATGGCTTAGAACCAAAAAAACCACCACGGTTAGCAGCCAGTGGCGATGGATGTACAGCCGTTAAAATAAGATGTTTTTCCGTGTTGATATATTTACCTTTTTTCTGGGCTTTACTACCCCATAAAATAAATACCGTATGCTCTGTTTGCTCATTAATCACATCAATTACAGCATCGGTAAACTGCTCCCAGCCTTTATTTTGATGACTGTTTGGCTCGCCTTCTCTCACAGTCAAAGAGCTGTTAAGCAATAGCACACCTTGCTGTGCCCAGTAACTTAAATCACCATGCGCTGAATAACTGGTACCGATATCATCTGCCATCTCTTTGAGTAGGTTATTCAATGACGGAGGTTTCGGAATGGCTTTAGGTACAGAAAAAGACAGCCCCATTGCTTGTCCTGGACGATGATAAGGGTCTTGCCCTAAGATGACGACTTTCACCTGAGATAAAGATGTCAAATTAAAAGCATTAAACATTAGCGGTGCTGGTGGATAAATACTCTCATCTGCTTGATAAGCATCCTTTAAAAAGGCACGTAGACTATCCATATTGTCAGAAGTTAATTCTTCTGCTAATGCATTTTTCCAATCTTCTGGTAAGCGCACATTGTCTAAAATCGCTTGTTTTTGCGCGGCTGTTTTTGTCGGCTGTACGTCGAATAATTCCATAATAGCGCCTGTTTTATTTGTTATAGGATAGATAAAAGATTTACGGTCATATCGTATGACTCATCTTAAAGTTGATACTAGCAAAATATTGGGTTGACTGTCTGATAAATAATAGCAATAAAAAAACGGCTACCGCGATAACAGGGTAACCGTTCTTAGAGTATTAATGATAGAAACTTAGCTGGCTAATGACTCAGAGTCTGGGTGTGGCTCATGGGTTTCGACGACTGTCAAAATTATGCGACTGTCTGCCGAACCTTTATCTGAAGACTTATCAAGCTTTACAGTATCACCCTCTGATACTTCTGGCTCTAAGGTCAAATGTACTACCCCGCCGTTAACCAAATCACCAAATAAAATCATACCTGCCAATGGTTTTTTGATCTCATCTTGAATCAGACGCTGCATCGGACGTGCGCCCATTAGGCGATCATAGCCTTTATCAGCTAAGTAATCACGTACTTCATCATCAATCTCTAAAGTGACTTGCTTATCATCGAGCTGTACTTGTAGCTCGACCAAGAACTTATCCACCACTGATACCACTACTGACGTATCTAAGGGGTTGAATTGAATGATGGCGTCGAGACGATTACGGAATTCAGGGGTAAAGACGCGTTTGAGCGACTCAGTATTATCACGGCTATGATCTTGCTGAGTAAAGCCCATAGAAGAGCGGCTGATACTATCAGCACCAACGTTGGTGGTCATGATAACAATGACTTGCTTAAAAATAGCAACCCGACCGTTATTATCCGTCAATGTACCGTGATCCATCACTTGTAATAACAAGTTGAAAACATCTGGATGCGCTTTTTCTATCTCATCAAACAACAACACGCAATGCGGATGCTGATTAATTTTTTCAGTAAGCAGACCGCCTTGATCATAACCCACATAGCCTGGCGGCGCACCAATCAAACGTGAAGCGGTATGCGATTCCATATACTCTGACATATCAAAGCGTACTAATTCAACGCCTAGCAATTTTGCCAGCTGACGTGATACCTCTGTTTTACCAACTCCTGTCGGTCCGGCAAACATGAATGAACCAATTGGCTTATCTGGTGCTTTTAGACCAGCACGTGATAATTTAATCGCATCAGCAAGGGTCGCAATAGCTTCATCTTGCCCAAATACTAAGTGCTTGAGATCACGATCTAAATGCTGAAGAATACTCTTATCATCACTGGACACTGACTTGGGTGGAATACGCGCAAGCTTAGCAACAATAGCTTCAATATCTGCCACATCGATTTTTATCGGTGCGCGCTTAGCTTTTGCTTTTTTATGCTCAGCAGATTTCGCCCGATCATTTTCTTTTGCAAGATTAGCTTCATCTTGCATCTCATTAGTAGCTTCACTGTCAAGGTTATCAATATCGCTATCAATACCTTCATCATCAGCGTCAATTTGCGCATCAAAGTCTTGCTCTAAATTGGCGATAAAGCTTTCTTCTGCCTCGATATCATCTGTATCAGCTACGATACCTAAGCGCTTATAGGCTCCCGCCTCATCAATGACATCGATTGCTTTATCTGGCAAAAAGCGCTCATGGATATGTTTGGCTGATAATTTTACTGCGGTGACCAACGCTTCATCGGTATATTCGACGTTATGGAACTCTTCATAACGCGGTTTAAGTCCACGTAAAATATCGATGGTATCATCCACACTTGGCTCTTTCACATCAATTTTTTGAAAACGACGTGATAATGCATGGTCTTTTTCAAATACCTGACGATACTCGGTAAAGGTTGTTGAACCAATACAGCGCAGTTCACCATTGGCAAGTGCCGGCTTAATCAAATTCGACACATCCATATTGCTGCTCATTGACGAACCTGCGCCAATAATCATATGAATTTCATCAATAAACAAAATAGCATTGGGCTTTTTCTTAAGCGCATCAAGCAGCGACTTCATACGTTTTTCAAAGTCACCGCGATACTTAGTACCGGCGATCAACGAACCAATATCAAGGCTATAAATCACACAACCATTCAGCGGCTTTGGCGCTCTATCATTGATAATAAGCCATGCCAATCCCTCAGCGATAGAAGTCTTACCGACACCAGGCTCACCGACCAGCAATGGATTATTTTTGCGGCGGCGACAAAGTACTTGCGCTGCCCGCTCAATCTCAGGACCACGTCCAATGAGCGGGTCAGTTTTACCTTCTGCTGCTCGCTGGTTAAGGTTACTGGCAAATTCCACCAAGGGATCTTTACTGGTTTTCTCTGAGGCGCTACGGCGCTCTCCAGTCATAGAAGCACGTGGCTCAGATGGCTCGTCTTTATCTTGACCATGCGATAAGTACTGGGTCAGCTCAAGACGGCTAATACCCTGCTTTTTAAGTAAATAAACCGCATAAGTATCATGTTCTGAAAACATAGAAACCAAAATATCTGACCCTTCAACCAAACGACCACCACCAATAGACTGTACATGAAAAATGGCACGTTGCAGGATGCGATCAAAGCTTTGAGTCGGCTGCGGTGATTGCTCCGTATCGGCATCGACTGTTGGTGTGTGCTTATTGATATAGGCTTCAAGTTCGCTACGCAATGCTGAGACATTCGCATTACAGGCCGTCAATGTATTGGCAGCATGGGTATTTTCTAATAGTGCCAGTAATAGATGTTCAACAGTGAGATACTCATGCGATTTTTGGCGCGCAAGTGTCATTGCTAAACGCAAAGAAACTTCAAGATGACGACTTAACATAAGGAATTCCTACGGTTGTGCCTATCTTTATAATTGATAGCGTTATGAATGAGTTAGTAAGTAAGTCAGGGCGATAGATGGATTGTTCAAGGGCGATATTAGTATTATTAAGAGAGATTATTAAATGGCGACTTCCATAACTCGAATATTATTCTTACTTCCCTTTATCTCAACATGATACTCAAGCAGAGTCAATCTAATAAAACATACTAAAATGTATCGAAGTATGGTGTCAGTATTTTTTGAAAAGATGCTATCAATAAAGAATATTGTTAATCTGACAGCAATAAAAACTACGGAACGATTTGGATAGCCCAAAGGCAGAGTGAAAATTGGCATCATACTAAAAAACGAAGCAATAAAGAAAAAGAGCATTGAATAGCCGTTGTTGGCGCAGCATTTTTAATAAAAGACTCTAGACAGCGACTTTAAATATCGAAGCAAAAAAAGGTAGCATTTGCTTTAATAAATAAGCGTGTACTTTAATATATAGGGCGGTATGAGGTAGAAATCAAGTCTATAACAAGAAAGTAGGCGCAAACTTAGGAGGCAATAATTGGTAGGATTTAGAAAAGAACAAGGTTTTTAGAGCAAGCGGGTCAATGATTGATTGAACTTACTCTAAAAAATACTACAAGGTTAAAGGGTGATCATAACAAATGGAAAAATTCGAAGTGAAAAAGGTCTTATGCTAAGCTAAAATTAGCTACTCGCCTTGATGTGGCTCGATTTGAGTCAGCAGCGGATAACCTTCACGATGGGCAAGGCTGTTCACTTTTTTGGCTTTAGTTTCGGCAATATCTTTAGGATAAATCCCAGCGATACCTTTACTGGTATTATGAATGGCCAGCATAATCTCAACGGCTGAATCCATACTATGGCGAAATTCAGACTGCAAAATATGGACGACAAACTCCATTGGGGTATAATTATCGTTATACATCACCACGGCATACATGGGTGGTTTGGCCACTTCTGGTTCTGCTACCAAAACATCAGCCTGTGGCGACGTTTCACCCTCTGGCTCACCATCTTGAGCACAATGTAGGGGCATACTAGGAAAATGCCAATCTAAAGTGATTGGCGTCGCTGATAATATCGTTTGTTTTATCATAATTAGAATACAAATGCATAGGTAGGTTTATTAAAAGAGATGAGTAAAATCCTGTGGGGCATATAGCTACCAGTTTTGACGCCACCCTAAGGTTCAATAGGGCTTTCATCAACCTCTGGTAAATCTAAAAGTGATAATGGCATACTATCAACTTTAGCACCAAGCTTCCAATCATACAACTGCTCGACTTCCTGCCCACCAGCTTTTAAGCTCAGCTTTGCTTGTAAAGGTTTAAAGCCTGATGGCATCGTAAAGCGACCACGTATACGAGCAACGCCTTCAATGGTATAGCTGACTGGGTCTAATGGCACTTCTACGAAATCATCATCGTTAAGCAATGTCAGCGTTGGCTTTAAACGTTTGGCTTTGCCGTCACTCGCGAGCATACCAACATCAAAGCCATATTCAAAAGCATTTTCAGGCAGTGGTTCAATCTTTGCGCCAAGTACCTGCAAAGGCATGCCACCTTTTTTACTAAGAAGCTCGGCATAGATGTCGTTCAGCTGCGCCACTTGTTTGTTTTCAACGGTTAGCGCTTGCTGATTTTCGCGTAACTCTTTTAAGTTCGCCAAACTTATTTCTAACTCTTGCTTGGCTGTAGCAGCCTCATTGGTCACTATTTTATTACTGATACGCAAATCTTTAAGCTCTTGCGTCGCCTCTTTACCCGTGATGACCGCCTGCTTGGTTTCAGTTTGCATCGAATGATAACCACGCTGATAACCAATTTTGTGACCAAATAATAATCCAACGATCGCCGTGACCAATATCGCAACCACAAATAACGCCAACACCGCGGTAGAAGCACCTTGTTGTGTATTACCAAGGCTTTGGCTATTTATAGGATTGTTTTTTATAGGGTGATCTTGGTTATCATAAGAGATATATGGACTGCGCTCCAAATCATAAGAAACAGAGTCTTGGCACATTGTATGTGCGGGCTGTGAGCAAAAGTATCGTACACTCTTAAAACGCATCTAGACGGTATCTCTTAACAGGAAAGGCAAGTTATTATAGCGGAATTTATAATCAATACCTAGAGCCATAAATAGGAATGATTTGAGCACAAATAAACATCTGTTAAGGAACAATAGGTGCAAAGTTCAAACCCTGTGTTTCATCGAAACCAAACATCACATTCATATTTTGTACCGCTTGCCCAGCTGCACCTTTTACCAAATTATCTTGAACGACAATAACGGTCAATTCAGCACGCTCATTGTCTTGATGGACAGCAATACGTAACCGATTACTGGCACGCACACTGCGGGTATCTGGATACAACCCTTTTGGCATCACATCAATAAACGGCTCTGACGCATAGCTTTTCTCAAATACTGGTTGCCAATCAATGGCAGCACCAGCCTCAGTAAGCTCCAGATGAATAGAGCTCAGCATCCCACGTATCATCGGTACAAGATGAGGTAAAAAACGAATACGATGGGCAAAATGGCTCTCTAGTAACTGGGCAACGCCCTGCTCAATCTCTGGCAAATGACGATGACCTTCAACGCTATATGCCTTAAAATTGTCTGTGGTTTCAGCATAATTGAGCGCGATACTTGCTTGGCGACCCGCACCAGAAACGCCAGATTTTGCATCGATGACGATACGCGACTCAATGAGCTGTTTTGCCTGCTGATTTTGTGTATCTATAATAGGTTTTAAGCCTAAGATAGCCGTGGTTGGATAGCAACCAGGATTACCAACGACCAAAGCATTCGCAATTTTGTCACGATTAATCTCAGGTAAGCCATAAACAGCTGTTTTTAGTAGCTCAGGACAAGCATGCGATTGCTGATACCAGTGTTCAAAATCCGCCAATGATTGCAAACGAAAATCTGCTGCCAAATCAATCACTTTTACGCCTGCTTGAGTCAGCGCTTCTGCTTGCTTCATCGCTACACCATGCGGTGTTGCAAAAAACACCACATCGCACTTTTGTAATGTCGCCAGCGTATTATCACCTAAATCACTAAAAACAATGTCTGATATACCGCGTAAACTCGGGAATATCTCATCAGCGCGGGTGCCAGCTTCGCTACGTGATGTTAGCAAATCAATAGACACCTCAGGATGGGCGGATAATAAGCGAATTAGCTCAATACCCGTATAACCTGTGCCACCGACAATCGCTGCTGAAATCATAAGATATTCCTTTTTCTTTTATTTTTTACGTTACTTCTTAAAGTTTTTTCTAAATTTTATAATCATGTACCGCATCGATAAATACTTTGGCATTATCGGGATTGACCCACTGAGTAATACCATGACCTAAGTTTGCCACGTAACCCGTTTTTTCGCCATTAGCGTAGGCACTATCGAGCATCGCATTGACTTCGGCACGGATAGTCGCAGGTGAGCCATATAGTGTTGCTGGGTCTAAATTACCTTGAATGGCTTTGCTACTTTGTAGCTTTTTATGCTGCTTGGTCAACTGACGCTGACTTTCGGTCAATACTTGACGGGCACGATCTAGCGGCATGGTCCAGTCTAAACCCAAAGCATCAGCTTCGCTATCCGCTTGGATATCCAGCCATAATCCGCCGCCCTTGGTGAATAATACCACTGGTATGTCGGGATGGCGTACCTTTAGCTCAGAGACGATGCGTTTATTATACGCATGAGAGAAATCAATAAACTGACGATGACCGAGCGCCCCGCCCCAGCTATCAAATATCTGTAATATCTGTGCGCCAGCCACGACTTGTGCATCTAGATAATCAATGACAGACGTCGCTAACTTATCTAGTAACTGATGTAAGAACGCAGGATTACTATATAAAAAGCCTTTGGTATAACGATAATCTTTTGAGCTGCCGCCCTCAATCATATAAGTAGCCAGTGTCCACGGACTACCAGAAAAACCGAATAACGGCACTTGTCCATTTAGCGCTTTACGAATGCTGGTCACCGCACGCATGACATAATCAAGAGAGTCATTGACATCAAGCACAGGCAATCTATCTAAATCTGCTTGATTACGGATAGGATGCTTAAACTTCGGACCTTCACCAGCTTCGAAATATAGACCCAAGCCCATTGCATCAGGAATGGTCAAGATATCACTAAATAAGATAGCTGCGTCCAAATCCATACGACGTAGAGGCTGCAAAGTCACTTCAGTGGCACGAGCGGTGTCTTTGCACAGACTCATAAAATCACCCGCTTCAGCACGGGTCGCTTTATACTCTGGTAAATAGCGACCGGCTTGGCGCATCATCCAAACTGGCGTGGTATCGATCGGCTCAAAACGTAGCGCACGTAGCAATCTATCATTTTTTAAAGGCGCAAAGTTCTGCTCGAGCGAATTATTATTGTCTGAAGCACTCATGTACAAATCTCCAAAACAGCACTGTATGTCACAAAAAGGCATACAACACTGGATAAATTACGTTAAAGGAAAGAATATTAAAGCGCTTATTATTAAAGTATTTATAGCTTAATAAATAATAAGTTTTTTACATCGTCAATGCTAAATTATCACGGTGTACCATGACCACGCGCTCTTCATTGTTACCAAGGATTCTATCGAACTGCTCAGTACGCTCGCGAGCAACACGGCAAGCATCCCGAGAGGAGAAGTTAACTTGACCAACAGCTATACGCTCGCCCGTATCTTGATGGACGATTTCAACCACATCGCCTTCATCAAAATCACCACGCACTTCAGACACACCAACCGGTAACAAGCTTTTTTGATGCTCGACCACCGCTTTTGCTGCACCGGCATCGACAATTAAAGAGCCTGACATACGCAAATGCGCAGCCAACCACTGTTTACGCGCAATAATTTTATCTTGATCATTGGTGGTCAACAAGGTGCCAACTGCTTCGCCTGATACCACGCGGGTAATCACATCATCGATAGCGCCACTCACGATCACCGTCGGACAGCCACCCATTGCTGCAAGCCGACCTGCACGAATTTTGGTCAGCATACCACCGCGCCCAAGCTTGCCGCCATCACCTGCGATATCAAACAAATAATCAGCCATAGCACGCTCTTGACGGATCATTTTTGCATGAGGATTATGACGTGGGTTATCAGTAAAGACACCTTCTTGATCGGTTAAAATAATGTACAAGTCGGCATTAACCATCGCCGCTGCCATTGCCCCTAAGGTATCATTATCTCCAAATTTAATCTCATCAATGGTGATGGTATCGTTCTCATTAATCACCGGTAGCACGCGCCATTCTAATAATTGCGTCAGCGCACCAGTGGTATTAAGATAACGGCTGCGATTAGACAAGTCATCATGGGTCAGCAATAACTGCGAGCTTTGAATGCCGTGTTGAATCAATGCTGACCACCACGTTTCAATCAAACCCATCTGGCCAATAGAAGCACAGGCTTGTAATGCCGCCAGTTTTTTGGGACGCTCCTCAAGATTCATGCGAACCACGCCTTCAGCAACAGCACCTGAAGATACGAGCAGTACTTCAACGCCTTGCTTATGGAGCTTAGCGATCTGCTTTGCCCACTCGTAAATGGCAGTTCGATCAAGCCCTCGACCATTATTGGTTAATAACGATGAGCCAATCTTGACAATAACGCGATGAATATCAAAGTTGCGGGCTTGCTTAACAAACCTTGCTTCTTCGGTCGTGTTCTCTATGTCAACTACCATATAAACTCCTGTTGCTAGGGTAAATTAATTACAGTGATTCATTCAAAAAATATATGCAAACATCAATCAACTTAAGGGGCATAAACCACTTCGACGCCATCTTCATCATCATCTAGATCATCAAAGTCATTGTCGATTAAATCTGTACCTTCACGTTGTGCTTTACGAGCAGCACGATAGGCTTCTCGCTGTGCTTCAGTATTGAGACGCACTTCTACTTCCAAGCGCTCAAAGCGTGCTTTTTGTGCCTCAGCAAAGATGGGATCTTCAATTTCACGCTCACGTTCACGCTCAATCTCATTCATCAAATGATATTTAACAGCATCAGTACCGTCACCCATTAGGGTTGAGGTGCGGAATACGTCTCCTGTCCAACCAAGCTCGGCGACGATATGCGTACAAAGCACATTCAATTCTTCTTCATCGATAATTTGATCAATTTTATTCAATATTAAAATTTGCGGTAAATTAGCCAGTTCAGGCGAAAAGCGCTCAAGCTCATTTAAGATAACACGGGCATTTTCTACTGGGTCACTGCCATCGATTGGCTTCACATCAACCAAGTGTAGCAGACGGCGAGTACGAGCAACATGCTTTAAGAAGCGAATACCAAGTCCAGCCCCTTCTGAGGCGCCTTCGATTAAACCCGGAATATCAGCCATTACAAACGAGCGATGACGACCGATATCGACCACACCCAAGTTTGGCACAAGGGTAGTAAATGGATAGTCAGCAACTTTTGGTCTAGCAGCAGAGACTTGGCGGATAAAGGTCGATTTGCCTGCATTCGGTAAACCAATTAAGCCAACATCAGCCACTACTTTTAGCTCAAACTTAAGAACTTTTAGCTCACCTTCAAAACCTGAAGTGGCTTTACGTGGCGCTTGGTTGGTAGAGCTTTTAAAATGGGTATTACCCAAACCACCATCACCGCCTTTGGCAATGAGTAAAGTCTGACCAATTTCAATCAAATCACCCAACACTTCATCTGTTTCGGTATCAACTACTGTAGTACCAATAGGCACCGGTAAAAAAAGATCATCAGAACCCTTGCCTGAACAGTTTCTACTATGACCATTCTCAGCTCGCATGGCGTCGTGACGACGTGTATAACGATAGTCAACTAGGGTGTTGGTGTTATCCTCTGTAATGACATAAATATCTCCGCCCTTACCACCATCACCACCGTCAGGACCACCGCGTGGGACATATTTTTCTCGGCGAAAACTGGCGATTCCGTTACCACCGTCACCTGCTTTTACCGTTACGACGGCTTCATCAATAAATCGCATCTTACGTTCCTTAATTTACAATCCAGTTTATAAACTGGTTACAGCCAACGACTGCGTTTTAGGTTTTAGCTATATTGTTCAGACAAAATTATTGCAACAAATTTTATGTTCGCACTTAGCGTCTATTATGACAACAACACCCGATAACCAATCGGACTATCGGGTGCTTAAGTATTATATTTAACATTATACCGACTTATCTAAGATACAACCTACTGCGGCATAACTGTTCTTACCGTAGCGCTTATAGATGCAGACGTTTTATGCTGGAATCTGAGTGTAGCTGATGCCTGCCATTTGCGTCGCTAAACGTAATACTTGCGTACTATAGCCTACTTCATTGTCATACCAAATATAAACAATAGCATGATTGTCAGTAAGGATAGTCGCTTGTGCATCAACGATACCGACATGAGTATCGCCTACAAAATCAGTTGATACCGCTTCTGTAGAGTCTGTATAAGCAATCTGTGTTTGCCATTGACTGCTATTGGATACTTTACGCATGAATTCATTTAACGCATCAGCACTAGCTGGCGCTGTTTTAAGGTTCAAGTTCAAAATAGCTAAGCTAACGTTTGGCGTTGGCACACGGATGGCATTACCGGTCAATTTACCACTCAGCTCTGGTAATGCTTTACCTACGGCCTTGGCTGCACCAGTACTAGTAATAACCATGTTCAATACCGCACTGCGGCCACGGCGATCGGCTTTATGATAATTATCAATCAGATTCTGATCATTAGTAAACGAATGAATCGTTTCAACATGACCATTTTCGATACCGTATTCGTCATTTAACACTTTTAGCATTGGCGTAATCGCATTAGTGGTACAGCTTGCAGCGCTAACGATAGTATCATCACCAACGGTGTCATTATTCACACCATAAACGACGTTTTTAATCTCACCACCAGCAGGAGCCGTTAGCAACACTTTTTTCACGCCTGTAGATTGCAGATGCTTACCAAGACCAGCTTCATCTTTCCAGATACCGGTATTATCGATTACTAACGCATTGTCGATACCATAAGCCGTATAGTCGATATCACTTGGATCGTTGGCGTAGATAATTTGTACGAAGCGGCCATTGATAATAAGACCGTTGTTTTCATTATCGACAACCACCCCACCTGCAAAGCTACCATGAATTGAATCACGCTCTAGCAATGACGCACGCTTAGCTAAGTCGCCAGCTGCCGCAGGACGGACGACAATGGCTTTCAACTGCAGACCTTTGCTGCTTGACGCTTGTGATAATAATAGACGCGTTAAGATACGACCGATACGACCAAAACCGTATAGCACAACATCAGTTGCACCATTGATAGCGCCTTTGCTGTTATCAATTGACTGTAACGCTACTTGGATATCACTGTCATTAGCAATCAGCTGACCAACATCGATACGAGTAGCTTGAATATCATTATTCTCTGCCAAAACTTTAACCATCGCTAACGTATCGGCGATATCGATAGCATTAGCGCCTTGGTCACGCAGCGCTACTTTTTGATGCAGTGCCAATATTTGGCCCACTGAATTTGTGTCTAGCGTATCACCAAACAAAGTCACTTGCACATCTTGCTCGTTATAAAGCTTATTCAATAGCCCCATAAGCTCAATCGCTTGTTGCTCTTGATTGTTGTAGTTGCTCAAGTGGTCTTGATGTAATTGGCGTAAGGTATCAGCGTTACTCACGAGAAACATCCTTATGGTCAGTATTAGAGAATCAGTAAAGTATGAAGAAAGATCAATAAATCGGTTATATATAGTCTAAGCGACAACTCTATTAGGCTAACGGACGACTATTGTCATCGGTTATTATCGTCAGAGTATTTAGATAAGCTAGATTTTAGCTTAAAACGCCTTATTTTGCTAGTGATAACCATTCTGTCTAACTTATAAGCTATTTAATAGCCATAGGATCTTTATAAGCACAGTAAAGGCAGCCTATTATGCTGCCTTATTATAAAGCGACTTAATTATGAAGTGACTTGATACTTACTTATAACATGATAGATATAAGCTTTTTAACTGACTGTTATTAAGCAGCTGTAAAGCCTTCAATAGCTATTAAACTTCTATGGAACCAGGCTGACCGTTTGATTGGTCTGCGGGGTTAGCTTAAATTCTTTTAAATCATAACCCTGTTGCTGGGCGATTTGACGGTATTTAGCGTAGGTTTCCTGACTTACATTTGGCGAACGAGCCAGCAGCCATAAATATTTTTTATTAGGTGCGCCGACTAACGCAGTTTTATAGTCTTCATCACGTGCTAGTATCCAATAATCTGCACGCCCTACAGGTAACCAGCGAATCCATGAAGGTAAAAACGTTACTTTTAGCTTACTGCCAGTAGCGTCAGCTGGTTTGGCTATGCCTTCCGCAGTAATACCAGAACCATCTTCAGCTTTGCATTGATTAATAACCTTAATACCAGAACCATCTGTTTTTTCGACATAGGTGGCCGTTACATCGCTGGCACAATTACGCTGGAAATACATCGGTAAGCGACCTATTTCATACCAAGTGCCTGCATACTTTTTGAGATCGACGCTATCCACCGTAGTGGGTGTATTGGCAGACTTATGAATAATGCTACTAGGTTTAATCGCTAACGTCTCTAGTGAGGTTTTATCATTGGTGGCGGCAGCAATCGGTGCAGTTACCGGTGGCGAAGCCGCGTAAGCTGAAAATGCTGCTAACGGTATAATAATGGCGAGAGCGATACCTGTATGCTTAATAAGACCATTCATAAATATGCGCTCCGGTATCTCTGTTATGCCTGACTTGGCATTTTCAAAGGAAGTATTGTTATTTGATCTGGATTCATTTTTTTTAGATAAGCTTGTAAGATTGTTAATATGATCTTCTACAATATCGTCTTCCACAAACAGCGACGTTGATGATTCTGGATACGTATCAATATCTGCGTAGCCGCTACTTTGCCTTTCTTTAAGGCTATGAGCTTTTTTATAGGTATTACTCATATAAGAGCTTGCAGTATTATTGCTTGCAGCACTATTGCTTGCAACACTATTGCTTGCAACACTATTACTCGTGCTGCTACTTTTACTCGTGCTGCTACTTTTACTATCGCTGACTTTGAAATTGCTTTTCTTAACCACTGCAGACTCTTTTGATTTTGTAATGCTTTTATATCCATAAGAGCTGGTTCGTATAGACGTGCCTTTCATCAAATGATTCAAGCATTCGTCGTTACACTCTTGATTATTATAGCTAGCGTCATTACTAGCATGACCAACATTACCCACTTGTGACGCACTATCTTTATGTAGATAGTCTTTATATGGATAGTCTTTATGTAGATAATACTTTGGTAGCTGACCAGTCTGCTGATGCGATTGAGAACCAGCTGCCTGAGAATCAGACCATGCTGACTTCGGTAACTTAGTGGTTTTCATAGTGATACCATTAATTAATAGTGATTGTTAGAGATTCTTTATTTATTGGATAAGTACAAGATAATTTTCAAAATCACTTTCACGATAAAAGACGAATGAGTGAAAATTAAACTTTGTTATAATCTTTAAGAGTCGCAGCGATAGATAAATAACTTACCTATACAAAAACTGATTCAGCGACCTTTATTAATTTAATGATTTATATTAATGGCAAAATCACTATCAAAACAGTGTAGCAATGTAGGAAAACGCAACGGTTTGTAAGCAATTCTATATTTAGACAATAAAACGAACACATAATGACTGACTGGGTAAATATATTTAAAATCAAGGATTTATTCTATGCAATTATGCGCTTTTATTCACCGTACAGCTGCTTTATACCCTGAGATGAGCAGTGTCTGCGCCACTTTCTTAGTGTAAGAACGGCTTTAAAGACTACTTAAAAAATTGACGAATCCCAGCAACTGCAATACCACCATGTAGCATTGCTTGCTCTTTCCTCGCCGGTGACAAACCACCCAAACCAATGACTGGCATATCCGCTAACTCTGCCAACTCTGACCAAGCCTCCCAACCAAGTGGCGTCACATCAGGATGGGTTTGAGTGAACAATACAGGCGATAAAAATATAGCGATGACTGGTGAAAGTTGCTGTTGTAGACGCGCGCCAGCCAGCTGATTGGCTGCATCAATGCTATCGGCATTATGACAACTGACTATTAATGGCAAACTTGAAGATATCGTGCCGTTAGATACCTTGCCTTTCTCAGTGCTACTTCGCCATTGCAAGAGTTGCCTATGTGTTAAGTGTCTCGCAACAATTTGGCGGTTCATTGTTGCATTTTTAGTTTTTAAAAGCTGGCAATTTGCCCTATTAGAATCTGGATGATAAGGCACAATTGCTTGGACATCAGCTCGTAAGTGCAGCAATTGTGCCGTAGTATCCGCACTACCTTCTAAGCCTGCTGCTTTAATTCGGACATAAACCCAAGCTTCTTCCGCTAGATGCTCTTTGTGATACGTTAACCACGCTGCCATCGGTTGAGGAGAACTAAAGTATGCCAATGGATAAGTAATGGCTAGTTGCGCTGGTAAACGTAACCAGTCAAGAATCGTTTTATTGGCGGCTGGTAAATTATAATCGCCTGCTAGTAACTTTGATTTATCTACCCAAGTTAGCGCCTGACCTTCTAAACCATGGCTTTGGTTCCTATATTGCTCATATTGTAGTTCTGTTATTTCGATACGATAAACCTGTAGGCAGACTTGCTTATCACCGTAATCGTGGTGCAGTCGTCCAAGCTTAACGGCGATATTACTATTAATATCCATACCTGTCTCTTCGGCAACTTCCCGTATGAGTGCTTGTTTGGCGGTTTCATTGTGCTCTATTTTGCCGCCGACAAACTCATAGCGATTACCTTGATGTTGAGACGCGTCTCTAAACCCAAGCAAATACTGATTGTTATAATGAATAACAGCAACCGCGACATTTATTATTTTTATTGAATCTTTTTTTATGGGCATATTTGTTTGACTTGCCATGATATTTTCCTTTACTAATCAGGTGTTTTATTGCTGCACTTGATTGCTTATATAACAACGGTGTTAGATGAGTTTACACAATCGCCGTAATTTATTTTATTAATTAGCTTGCAAAAGCCATCAATCTAAATGATAATTATTATCGTTAATAGCTTATTGCCTGTTGCTATCTTCTACTTTACTATTTTATCAAAAGGATTTTATTATGAGCATGGTTATCTCTCGCTATTTGAACTGCCGCGAAAACCGCTTACCTACTTTGCAATCACAGCATCTGTTTGCTTTGACTAAAGAAGTACGTATCGAACACGAAGGTGAAGAATATCGCTTGCGCTTAACGCGTAATAACCGCTTAATTTTAACCAAATAAATCAACTGCCACTGTCACAAAAAAACGCCTTTACTAAAAGGCGTTTTTTATTGGATAAAATTATTAAGCGCTATTTTTCATCAGCGACAATCACAGCAGTGATAAATATCTCGCTGCACCATTTAGAACTGCCAGCTATAGACCACATCCACCGCATTCTCTGCCGCTGATGTCGCTTCAACGTAAATACGACGGGTCAGCTGATAACGTACAGACAAGCTGTTCTGGGCGTTAAAGACACCCACGCCGTAGCGAATATATAAGTCAGGAGTCACATAACCAGTGACGTTGACATTGGTATCTTCGCTACTGCCTGAGGCATCAACGGTTAAGCTTTGGAAGCCAAATGCTTGACCAATTTGATTGGTTAGATTGCGTGTACCGCTCAGCCCAAAACTCAGACCGGCAGCGGCTAAGTTATTAGTAACTTGAGATTTAAATCCTTGTTCGCTGATTTGAGTGGCGCTCTTATTATTAATACGACCAGTGATCAAGGCATTCATCGCCTGCTGCTGAGTGAGTCCTGCATTATTAAAGACGATGATATTTGGACTTTCAGTATTGCCTTTGACACGCACACCAACTGTTTTCCCACTAATATTTTTAACCGCCTCAATACTGAGATTAGGCTTCATGACATCACCATTGAAGCGCACTTGACCGTAGTTAAGCTCTAGATTCTGACCAAAGGCGTTAATGTTGGTGCGACGTGATACTTGCACGACACCTTTTGCGCGCATGATGCCCGTACCATTTTGAGTGATATTAATCGCCCCTGCTAGAGGAATGACCGCACCAAAACCGCGGAAATTAATATCATTGCCCAAATCGATACCGATGTCAGCATTGATTGACCAAGGTTTTGAGATGGCTAAGACCTCATCAATATTACCAATGAGACGACGGTCTAGCACAACGACGTCTTCGCTTTGAGTAACGATGTCTTCACTGGCTTCTGGCGGACGAATAGTCGCTGACGGCACGCTGACGGCTCCTGTAATATTCACATAACGGTCGCCTGGACGCACGATAATATCGATATCAGGATTGACCTCAGCCACTAATAATGGCGGCTGGGTTAATACCAAACCCTTGCCAATGATACTCAGTTTTGCCTGTAGTTTTTGTTGCCAATCAACGGTACCAGTGAGCGTTCCAGTACCCGTGCCACTATTAAACTTGCCATCAATAACCGCTTGGGTACCACGAATTTTGGCATTTGCATTCACTTTGGTTAGATTAACCGGCAAACCAAGCATCGCCACACGACCATCAGCCAATTTTACATCACCATAAAACTGCGGCTTGTCTAGCGTGCCGCCCAAGCCACCTGCCATCGTAATATTGCCTTCAAGTACCCGCATACCAGGAAAGAAAGGCTTGAAAACGGCCAAATTAAGCTCATTGAGTACAAGCGCCCCTGAGATTGGTTTAGGCGTTTTATAAGGATCAACGATGACTTCTGCATAACCACGAGCACCGCGACCCGTATTGATATCTGAGCGGATTTTGAGGCCATTAGGGACTGAAACGGCAATGAGCGAGATACGCTTATAAGGTAAGGTGACAGGCGCACTGTCGCCATCTTGAATTAAGCCAATTTTGCCGTTGTCAGAATATAGCGTGGTATTAATAGTCGGTGGACGTCCGCGTTGCCAGCCAACAATCGCTTTACCATTAATCTTGCCATGCCAATCGATATCTTTGGGTAAGAACGCTGAAAATAGTGACGTATCTATTTTTTGTATGGCTAAATCAACTTGGCCACTTGCTGCGGAAGCGATAAGGTTTTTACGTAAGCATAGCTTGCCTGCTTGGTCAGTTGCCTGCCAGCAATGTGCCGCTAACTGTACTTTTAAATCAGTGCTATTTTTACCTTGTTTTTTGGGTAAATTAACAATCAGTTGCGCAGGCTGTAATTGGTTTAAAGTCGCATATTTAGATTTGACCTGCCCCTTACCAATCACCCCTGACCAGCTGAGTTGATCTCGATTAAAACCGCCTTTGAGCCTAGCAGAAATATCAAGCTCCTCATTAGCCAAATCAAGATCGACCACATGCGACCGCTCAGTACCATTAAAAGTGGCATCCAAGCTTTTAAAACTTTGTCCCGCCGCGTCTAAACCTTTAGCCGTGACGATAAGCTGGCTTGGGCTATTTGCCAAATTGACCAATTTGCCATGAATACGACCTTGACGTAATGTAAAGCCTGGTAGCGAGATACGCTCACCGACCAAGTCGATATATATAGTCGGTAACGCTTGTCCTGCTGGCTGCGATAAGGTAGCACCGCCTGACACTTTACCGGCAAGCTTGTCTGAGAGCTGGTCAAGACTGGTAATGTTAATTTTGGCTTGTAGTTGTTTGGCATTGCCGTTGGCGGTTATATAGTTATCGCCCCAGCGCAGCACCAAATTATCAGCGTTTAAGCTATCAATTAAGGCGTTAACTTGCTTATATTGTGCCTGCGCATCTTGCGTCTGTAAGCGTTTAAAATAGCTTGCCAAGTCTTTTGGCAAATGCATCTTCGCGTTCAAGCTACCTTTGGCACTGAGCGGCCGGCCTTTTAATATACCATTCAAGTTAACTTGTTTGATATTGATGATTTGCTGGGTGTCGCTCCAGCGTCCATTTGTGTCTATGGTGCCGGTGATCGTACTTGGTATGTCTTTGAAGAAATAACCCAAATTAAAGCGATTCATGACCGCGTCGATATCCCAAGCAATACCTTGACGCACATCAACGGTACCCTTAGCATCGATGCTGCCTGCCGCGCCCACATGACGGAAGCGCTTAATACGGATCAGCTGGGCATCGCCACTGGCATCAATAGTAAGTTTACCTGCTGGCAATTGCTCAGCATCTAAAACACCATCAAAATTTACGACAAAGTTTTTAAGTTTGCCTGTTGCCTTGGTGTTGTTTTTTGGTGCACTTTGCCACACGCCACTGGTTTTCAAATCACCGGTAATAATGGCGGCATTATTGGGTAAAAAATAACCCAAATTAAATTTATCAAAGCGACCATCTACGTTCCAGCCAATATCCTGACGTAAGTCAATGACACCATTGGCTTTCACTGCACCTGCTTCGCCGTTGTAATTTAATTTACGAATACGAATAAGATTTGGCGTACCAGCCGCATCAATCGACAGACGACCTTTTGGCACATCAGCGGTATCGACTTGACCATCGAAGCGCGCATCAAAGACAGAAAGCTCACCACCAATAATATCGACACTGGCATCACCGCCACCCGTGATACCGATAGCACGGCCATCTTGGGTGGCATCAAGTTGCGCCTGCAAATCCGTATTATTAAAATTAATAATATGACGCTGTCCTTTGACACGGTTTTTAGTGATATTCAGCATGCGCCCGCGCGCGCTGATACGTCCTGTTAGGCGCTCGAGTGGTAAGTCACTGCGATATTTTTTGGGGAGTAAGCCATTGGTGCGCGCATCAATCTGCCATGTTAACGGACGCTTTTTGCTCGCCAGTTGAATTTGCCCAGTTCCTGATAAATCGCCTACCACCCCTTTATAGTTTAGGCGGTTGATATCGATGACATTGCCAGCTTTACGTATACCCACATCGTAGTTGCCTTTAGGAGCAGCATTAAGCTCATTAATAACCGCTTTGCCATCGACAGATAAACGCGAACCACGGACGATGACATTTGCCTGGCCGCTTGGACTATCAACATTACCGATATTTGGTAATTGACGACGCACTAGATTCTGCCACGTGGCATCAATATACCAAGGCGCGGCTTGTTTAGATTTAGCTAGGGTTTTACCCTGTATTATTTTAGCATTAACATGCTCGCCATCTCGCTGCCGTAAATCAGCATTGAGCTGTAGATTACCGGTGGTATTTTTTTGTTGATAATGGACGAACAGCTTGCCATTAAGCTTTTGCGGCGCATAGGCTTTAAAATCTGCATAGTCATTAGGAATGGCGCGGCGAATATCAAAATTACGACCGGTTGCCACTACTTTGGCATCAAAGCTGTTTTTCCAATCTAAAATACCTTGCGCAAATAAACGCCCAGCAGGAACGTCGGCATTCAGACTATCAATGCGTAGTTGACTGTTGGCAATGACTGCGCGCCCTTGATAATGTCCTGAAGGAATGTCTTTAGCGGTCAATTCCGTATTGATACGCAAGCGTATCTCAGAGATAACGCCTGATGCCGTCGCTGTACCACTTTTTAGGTGGATATTTTGACTGTCTGCATAGGGGACAAGGATATCATCCCACTGAAGTTTGGCTTGGAATGGTGCACCATCATCTAGTCCTTGTACAACAATATCACCACTCACATCACTATCATTGTAGCGGCTACGTACCTTGCCTACGGTACGTTTTAGGCTACCAGTTGCTGTGATATTGAGCGGATCTACATAAACCTTCTCTAATGCGCTGACTTCAGCAATTGCCGTAAGATCTAGCGGATAGTCGCCTTGCAGATCGATATTACCTTTTAATGCACTGATTTTTACAATATCAGCATAGTGGAGGTCGCCACGACCAACGGTGACTTCACTGCCTACCCATGTTAAATCACGCGCGGTAATATCATGGATGACGATATCATCTCTAGTAACCTGTTTATAAATAATGGTTTTTACTTTTGCTTGATCAAAACGCAGATTGACCGGCAAACTGAGGGTTTTATAGTCGAAGGCTTCGCCCGTTGGCGGCTTGTTATTGATAATTTCAATGGTTTGTATGTCTGCATCGCGCAAATGTACTTCTTTGGCAAAAACCGCGCGCCAGCCTATTTTGACGTATGCCTTATCTACCAGTACCTCAAGATCATCGGTCGCTCTGATGTCGATATCAGTGACCCAAATACCATCGCGCAGGTTACCGCGACCATACTTAAACCCAATACCCGTTTCCGCACTGATTTTCTCTAAAATAAACTTAGTACCTGATTCAGTACCAGCCGCATACAGAAATATGGCGAACATAATCGCCAGCACGATAAGAATGAGCACCATCAGTTTTAGCAAAAAAGACAGTGGGTACCATCGTCTTACTGCACGGGCATCTCGCTGTGCCGGATCTTCATCCAAAGGCTTATTAGGCGGGGTATTTTTGGTCAACATGACACTCAACTACGTTAAAGAATGATTACCAGCAATTGCTAGAATAAAAACAGCACTGTTTTTGATGTATATATTAGGTCATTAATCTCAAGTATCTAATACTAACGACCTCATACTAAATATTTATAGAGGCGATCCGATAAACAAATGTAGCCTAACGGGAATACTCTCCTCTGTTACACCAGCCGCAACATCCACGCGCACAACGCCTACCGGCGACGCCCAGCGGATACCAACACCCACACCAACTTTGGTGTCCGTATCAAAATCTTTGTCATAGGCGTTACCGACATCGGTGAAAAATGCACCGCGAAAGCCCGGTCTAAATTCATAGTTATATTCTGCACTACCAACCGCAAGGATTTGCCCACCCGTCAGATAACCTTTATCAATTGGCGATAAGCTTTCGTAGTCATAACCACGAATACTTTGATCACCACCGGCAAAGAAGCGTAATTTATAAGGCACCTCATAAAAGTCATCTGCCCAAATATAACCCGCATTGACGCTACCAAGTACTTGGTGTTTATCATCCGTACCAAAGCTATAAATACCGCTCACGCCAGCGCGAACGATTGCCAAGTCAGTATCACTCAGTGCTTTTTCAGCACCGGCTTCAATGGCATAATACTGGCGTATGCCGCGAGTAGGATTGGTTGCGCTATCCATATCAGCTTTACTGACGCCATAACCAAATAATAATGCTTGCTGTCGCGGTTTAGAGGAAGAAAAGCGTATAGGAAGATCGTCTATATCTGCCTCATCAACACCCGTTTCTAACTCATCTAAACGGTAGCGAGCAGAGTAGCTACGATTCCAGCCATTTTCACGGCGGATGTTACGCGTTAATGCCGCTTTTAAGGTTTTAGTAGACAAATCAAAAGTGCCTTCACCTTGATCAATGACTTCTTCTTCGTAGGTTAAACGTGCCTCTAACTTATCATTTAAAGGATGGTTCCATGGCCGGCTCGCATAAACACCGACATTTTTAGTAATCCTTGAAACTTCTGTTTCCACCCCTGCTTGATAGCCTTTACGGTTGAGCAGATTATAATCTATTTTAGCGGTTGCGCGGACACCGGTATCCGTACCATAACCAAGACCGATTTGGGCGTCGCGTGGTTTACTAGCAGAAACGAATACGTATAATGGTACTTTTTTACTCTCTAACACTTCCTGTGGTGTTTTACGTCCTGCCAATGTAGGGGGGACAAAATTTTCGTCAGCCAGTATGTTTTCCTCATCAGGAAATATTTTTTGCGCGATATCACTAATAGTGTCACTGATTTTACCTAGAATACTATTTGATTCCTGGTCTTTTTCGTCTAACACGCGATCATTTGGCAAACGACTTAGACGCTCCGCTTTTTGTTTAATCGCTTGCAGCTTCTCAACTGTTTCTTCGTCAGCTTCAAACTCAATAGCTGCGATATCAGCAGCGTCGACTTTTTCTCCACTATTGGTGTAAAGAGTACCATCATTGCCAGTACTATCATTTTGGCTGGTGTCACTAACATCGGAGGCGACATCAAGCTCGTCATTTGTCGTATCATTATCACCACTACTATTTGGTGAGTTATCAAACGCTAAAGTGCTGCTTTCAGTGCGCTCATCTGGCGGAAAAATCGACTCAACGTTGACGGTATTAAAATAGCGGGTTGACGACAAATCATTACTGAACTTGGTCACGGCTGGGCGATAAAAAGGATCACCCGCCTTAAAGTCGAGCAATTGCCTTAATAATGATAATTCAACCGGTAGCTTTTCAGGGTCGCGAGTCAGCGTACCCGACTCTTCATCATAAGTAAAAAACACCACTTCATCAAACTGGTAACGCTCACCGGTATTATAAACCAGCGACACATCAGCGGCATTATCCGGCAAGATAATATCGACTGATTTATTTAGCCAATATTGGTCGAAATAACCGTAGGTATTACTGAGTGATTCAAGGGCAGATTTACTGTCTTTATAGACGCGATGATTAAAGATATCGCCTTCTTTTGGCGGCAAGTCTTTCTCTAACGCGGCAAATTCTGCTTGTTCGCTACCTTCACCGCGAATATCAACAATACGGCTATCGACGCGTACCGGTTCACCCAATTTTTCAATAATGACATCGATAGTGTCAGCATTAGGCTGGCGCAAACGCAAGGTCACATCGTAGTAACCAACGGCTTTTGCCGCATCCAACGCAGTCTGACGTAAGCGTGGTAGCGCCGCCGTAAACTCAACGACAGATTGAACAGTGGTCTCATCGAGTGCCGCCTTAATGTTTTTAATCGGCTGCACATCATCATCGGCTTTAATTAACTTTGGTTTCGTATTAGCAGCATTATTGCTTGCATTGTCAGCCGCTGCTTGTTGTAAATAGATCGTTGTTTCTATATGCGGTAGCGTTATCGCGCCAGCATTAAACAAACGATTATAGAGTCGTTTAACGATATTGCCTTTGTTACGTGCCATTGGTTTGGGCTTTTCGGCTTGCTCAATACTTTCACTTACTGCCTGAGTATCATTTTGATAATCGGGCAAATAATCATCAGGATCTATGCCATCTGACAGCGCGTTTTCTCCGTTATTTGAACTATTAACATTGGCTAAAATGTCATTATCAACGGCTTGATCAGCGTTGCCGCTACTGACAGAGTCACTGACATTAATGGGACGTGCCATAATTTCAGCAGTTTCTGCACGTTCAGCTGCGCTTTCATTAGTGCCTAATGTCTCTAGATTGCTCGGTGTTGGAATATTGGTGGCATCCAAGTTCACGTCCAGCCCAATCGGCGGCGTGCTGTCGTCTAAAGTGGCTACAGGCGTATCAAAGTCATTATTGCTATTACCAGCGTTGCCAATGCTTTCTATATCTTGCGCATTCTGCCTGTCCATCGCTGCCAGCTCGCGATCAATCTCTTCAGGGGTCATCATTTGATAACCTTGCTGCTGTATCGCGGCGGCTTGTTGTACTAAATCTTCATTAGTATCAGTTATTTGTTTGTTGTCCAAACCATCGACATCATTATTTAAATTATTATTTAAATTATTATTGATATCGTTGAAGCTATCGAAGTCATTTCTATTTGATTGAGTGCCAGCATTGCTGTTAGTCTTTTCATCTGATTTTTCTGAATTAGGCTTTTTAATGCCTAAGTTTTGCTCGCTATAATCATCCAATACAGACTGCTCAATAATACCTTGGTCGACAGCCTTCTTTAAGCGCAAAGCATCCAAAGCAATATCGAGCTGTCTATCGTCATTAGAAAGCGGCGGTAACTCAGAAGGTGCTTTTGCCGTTGCTGCCTGAGCCGCGAGGGCATTATTTTTGGTGAGCTGGCTATTATTAATGGTGCTGCTATTCAAATCGGCAGTGGTAGCGGCAAAAGCGGCTGGCGCGATGCCAAAGCCAACCAAGCTCGTGGTCAAGGCACTAAAAAGCGCTGTGCGGGTAAAACAAAGACGCGAGCTATCAGGTGACATAACCGATAAGTTGCACGCTTGCGTTGAAGACTGGTGTTTCATATTTATTCCCTATCACCTCACGCGGTACAAGGTTACTAACGATAGCAACTGTTAAGTCTTACCGGTGAATAAACTTATCGCAGTTCACTGAGATTATTTGCTTACGAATTTGCTTGGTATCGTTTGGACTATGATCGCTTAAGCACTACTTTGAATATTAGCGCCTAAATGATGGCTTGCAATAAACGGTGTTGAGTGCTGACAAATCCTTGCTAGCGCTCGCTCTCTCAGGCTTTGATCCGCTAAAACTTACAAATCATAACTTAGTTAATTATTAAATCATAGCATTGGGCGCATGTATTTTTACCAAAGCCTTGCTATTATACGGCTTAACATTGATAAAACCTATGTCATATTTAGATAAGTTTTTGATAGCGTTGATAATTATCGATATTGCTTATTGATAAATTGACAGCTGCGTTATCTGTTTTCCTTCTCATTTATTAGCCGCGACCCATCTGTAGGAATTTTCATGGCCAACCAGTTTCAGTTATTTAAGCGCCGCCGTTTTAGTGCCATGTTTTTTACCCAGTTTTTGGGGGCGTTTAACGACAATATTTTTAAGCAAGCGCTGATATTAGTCCTGACCTACACTGCTGCTAGCCAGCTTGGGGTTGAGGTCAGTATTTTGAATAACTTGGCAGCGATGCTGTTTATTTTGCCTTATTTCCTATTTTCAGCGCTCGCAGGGCAAATCGCTGATAAGTTTGAAAAGTCTAAACTGACCCGCTTTACTAAGCTGCTTGAGCTGTCAATTATGGTGATTGCGGCAGTGGGCTTTGTATTTGAATGGTACGCACTATTGTTTGTCGCGTTATTTTTGATGGGCACACAATCGACCTTTTTTGGGCCTATTAAATACGCCTATTTACCACAAGCAATGAAAGAAAATGAATTGGTCGGTGCCAATGGCTTATTTCAAATGGGCACGTCACTGGCTATATTACTCGGTATGATTATTGCTGGCGTCCTAACCCAAGTGCCGCAGCCGCTATATTGGATTAGCGTGACGGTATTAGTAGTCGCGATATTAGGTTATTTTGCAGCAAGATCTATACCCACCATGCCAGCGATGCAACCTGACTTAAAAATTAATTGGAATATTTTTACTACCAGTATGTCAGCCGTACGCTACTTATATTCGTTACGGTTTTTATTCTTTGTCATTTTAGGTAATAGCTGGTTCTGGTTTTATGGGGCAACATTTTTGACCCAAACACCTGAATTTAGTAAAGTTATCTTACATGGTGATGAGTCAGTGGTGATTTTCCTACTGACCTTATTCTCAGTTGGAGTATCCATTGGTTCATTGTTATGTAAAAGATTGACCAAAAATCAGGTCAGCTTACGCCTATTACCCTTTGGCATCGCTGGTTTAAGTATTTTTGCTATCGACTTATATTTTTCACTGTCAGGGTTATCTATTGATGTCGGTACGGATACTTTGATAGGCATGAGCGGGCTATTTAATATCACTGGCAGCTGGCGTGTCTTTATCGACTTGTTCTTTTTAGGCTTTAGTGGCGGCTTATACATCGTGCCTTTATATGCGTCTATGCAGGCGTATGCGCCCAAAAGTCACCGCGCGCGCATCGTCGGTGCCAACAATATCTTCAATGCCATTTTTATGGTCAGCTCAGCGATTTTTTCTATCGTCGTATTAAACAGCTTAGGGATGTCACTACCACAATTATTCCTAGTCACGGGCTTGCTCAACATTGCCTTCGGGGTATTTTTATATATAAAACTGAATAAGCATATCAAGCATGCAAGCATCCAAACTCATGACGATCAACTGAATAGACAAGATTAAAGCGTTGGAAAATTTGAACCCACAGTACTGATAGCCACTGTCATTACTGATAACCGCTGTCATTATAAGTTGGACGTTGAGCGCATAATTATAATGCTGACAATCTGTATTGTTTGCTATAGTAATGTTTGTGAGTAAGTTGTTATAGTCGATACCCTTTAAAACATTCAATAGTAAAAGTATATTCTTAGTAAACTTCGTAAATAAAGCCATCAGGAGTGAACCATGGCCCTGCGTCCCTTATCAAAAATCGATCAATTACTGCTTGGAGTAGACAAGGCATTGCGAGCTGTCGTACCGCATTCGAACCCTAGCACCCGTCCATTGCCTGTGAGCAGTGACGAGATTCCTGAGCTGAGTATCACTGAGGCGCGTCATGTTGCAGGATTGATGCGTATCAATCATACCGGCGAAGTATGCGCGCAAGGGCTGTATCATGGGCAAGCATTGACGGCAAAAGATGATAATGTCAAACAAGCCATGCAGCAATCCGCTGAAGAAGAAGTCGACCATTTGGTCTGGTGCGAGACCCGTTTAGATGAGCTTGGCAGCCATCCCAGTATTTTTACGCCATTATGGTACGGCATGTCATTTGGTCTTGGGGCGGTAGCAGGTGCCATCTCTAACGAGTTTAGTTTGGGGTTTGTCGCTGAAACTGAGGCGCAAGTCAGCGAGCATCTACAAGATCACATTGGCCAGCTACCGTTGCAAGATCAGCGCTCAAGAGAAATATTGGCGCAAATGGATATTGAAGAATTGCATCATCGCGAGTTAGCTCTCATCAATGGCGGTGCAGCATTGTCGCCACCCGTACGCCATACCATGCGTTGGATGGCCAATCGAATGAAAGCCACAGCTTATCATCTATAATCATCGATATAGCAAGCCATATTCTTTGCTATAAATGATGCAGATAATGGGTCAGTATTTACTTTTAACAATCCTACTACTGATAGCATTGAGAGTAATTTGCTACGGTATTAAAAATTTGTACGATTTTGCTATAACAATTCTATATTATCGCGACAGCACTATTAATCAATGGATTTATTAATAACGACCAAATAAACAAGATAATTATTAAACATAACTATTAAACAAGGTAACGATTTTTATGAAAGCAATCAGCCAACCGAATATCTCTAACAAAGCGCATAAATTTGCGACCTTAACGGCATTAGCTGCCGCATGTGCCATGATGCTATCTGCTCCTGTGAATGCTGCAGAAAACGATACCGCGGCCGCCTCTGCTAACGCCGCTGTCCCTAGCGCAATCGATTCAAGCAAACGCGTGATTCGCCGAGCTCAACCTAACGCTGCCGTCAGTACTCCTCAACCTGAGTCGCAGTTAAATACTAATACTGCTCAAGTAAATAATGTACAACAAAGCAATGCGCAACAAAGCAATGTGCAACCAAACCGTGCACCTTTAAACACGGCTCAAAACGTGGCTCAGTCGCAAGCCAACCAAGAACTTGAATTAACAGGCACTACTCGGGTTTATGAGCGTGGACCAATGACTGCAACCGGCATTGATTTGCGCGGTGGTCAGCTGCCAAATATCCCAACACCACAAGTACAGCTGTCAGATATCAGCTTTGTACCTACGATGTTGATACCGCAACAAAAAGGCCTTGGCACCGATAAATTGGACGTTAGCTTATTAGATGACTTTATTAAAGACGTATCGCCAAATGCACGCCACTACCCACCAAACTTCCCTAACCGCACCCAACGTCACAACGCTCGTGAAAAAATCAAAGTAATGACGGATTGGATTGAGCCTTATGCCAAATCGCCAAATGCCTCGTATGATGTATTACTTCGTGCGGCTAAGCTGAATGGTATGGGTCGTAACTTGGATTTGGGGTCAGAATATACGGTACGCGGCGGACAATATGTTGATCGTGCTATCAAGGTTAAGCCTGATAGCGGTGAAGCCAACTTTTTATATGGTTTGATGTTGTCAGAAGGCGGCGGTTTTAAAGAAGGACAAAAATACCTCGATAAAGCAGTCAGTCTAGGCTACACCGAAGCAGAGCAAAGTTTGGCACAATCAGATTTGTTAAGTGATCGCCGTGATAAAGCATTAGAGCGTCTACGTCGCCTTGAGCAACAAGTACCTAATAACGCCCTCATTCGTCAGCAAATCAAGCTTGTAGAAGATGGTAAATTTTATATTTGGGACATCCCAGCACCAAATGTTAATGTTAAACCAACTATGTAAACATTATCCACTTAAATATAATGGCTAACGTATAGTTAGCCATCAAAAAGCGCTCTCAAATTATAATCATAAATAATTTGAGAGTGTTACTTTAGCGTCTTTTTTTATGTTGTCACAAAGGCAATATAAAAAAGACGCTTTTTTCTGCCTAGCATAAGCGCTAAGTAGACCACACCTGTATAACTCCTTACTAAACGATATTTTGAGTATATTTCTTTTATTTTGAACAAACTTTATTCATTTTTATTTAGCAAAATGTATCAATAAAATTTGGTAATATTTGAATATAAGGCATCAAATATAATAGTCGAACCACAAAAGTTACGTTACACTCATGCTGATGTAGTAAGCACTTAATTATACATTTCTGACCATTATTAACTGGAATTACCTATGATTTTTGCTGACCCTGTCAATAATGCGCTGACACCCACCAATAAAAACATCAAGCCTGTTGCCCTATTGGCATTAGTATCAGTAATGGCAGTATTGCCTGCTTGTAGCACCGTTTCTGTCAATAAACAGGCGTCCGCAAAGACCATTTCTGCCCAGCGCGGCAATATTGTTACCGATGACAAGTTAAGTAGTGATACTGCATCGGTCTTACTGTCAGCAGGACTCAATGAGCAAGCCTGTATGCAGCAATTTGACTTATGCCTAACGCAGCTGAATGACAGCATGCTCAATGAACATTACCGCCCAGCGTTGGCGGTTTTTTCGGAGCTATACTATGCTAAAGCGCGCGAGCTGGCAAAGTCGCAAGACTGCCAAAATGCACTTGCCCGCCCGCCACTTGATCCTTATTATGCCAACGCGTCATTAGACGATGCTGCTGCCAAGGTACAAAAAGAAAAAACTAATAAATGCTTAGTGAGCTATCAAGGACAGCTATTTGACGCCATTAAATCAAGTTATACTTACTTGTTTTATGACAGTTTAGTCCATGATTTTGAAGGAGCGGATAAAGAGAAAGGCAGGACTAAACAGCAAAATCGTATCCCAAGCGATATCGACATCCAAACCCAAGACATCTATAACGCTGCCAGCAATGACGTCATTACCCAGCTATATCAACCGGAAGGTGGCACCAATAGAATGATGGGCGATATAAAAGTGGAGTATCTACCAACCACGGCGACTAGCAGCGATAGTATTGAACAAGCAGCAATTGCTAATCGAACGCCACTTAGCGGTAAGCCTACCGATCAAGTCAAAGTAATGAAGGTAAAACTAGACAATTATGACCTTAATGTCTATTTGCCCAACGAAAACAACTACCTAAAAAACGCCAACCAACAAACCTCAGCGCTTGCTGACTTGGTCTCAACTTACGAGCTGCGTCTGTCTGGACTCAACTCAATCAGCAAACGACCAGGATTGGGTATCAGCTTGGTTGCTTCACTGGACGATCGCTACACCACCACTATCCGTCAGTTATTGGTATCCTCGCTATCAGGTCGACTAAATAAAGAAGCCAGTGATGGCAGTATAGACAACAATACACGGGACAAGGCACAGGAAAGTGACGCCAGCTCACGCATTTATCCGACTGGACATTTATTGATGACGGGGCTGATTAAGCCAACTGGCGATAGCGTGCTCGGCACCCTCAGTAGTGAGCAGCTAGATATACATCTTTACAATCCTTACCGCAGTGAGAGCGCCAATATTTTAGGCGATGATTATCCACTTGCAGCCAACTTCTCTGCCGGTTATGGATTATGGCTGGCAGAAAACCAGCTGGACGGCGTCGGCTATTTAAACCTCATTACCCGCCAAAAAGAAGCCAGTCTGCCAAAACTCTTTATGCTCGAGCCTTATGATCCCGATAAACGAGTGATTATTATGCTGCATGGTTTGGCCTCGAGTCCGGCAACTTGGGTCAATTTAACCAACGATATTTTTAATGATGATAAGTTGCGTAATAACTATCAAGTATGGCAAATATTTTATCCAACCAACTTACCTATTTTAGAAAATCGCTATCAAATCCAAAAGTTAATCAATACGACTTATCAGCAAACAGACCCTAAAGGGCAAAACCTCTCCAGCAAAAACAGCGTCATTATCAGCCATAGTATGGGCGGTATCATTGCTCGTATGATGCTGTCTGATGATAATTTGGCAAACAATTTGGATGCATTAGACGACAAGGACTTACTGGCCAACAGCAGCCAACGTCAGGTCGATGCGATGCTAAAACAAGCGCTTACTAATAAAGAGCTGCGTAACCGGTTTGAGTTAAGCGCCCTACCGCAAGTCGACACAGCGGTATTCTTATCCTCGCCTTTCCAAGGTACTGACTATGCCGATCGTTGGTTTACTCGCGCTTTACGCCGCATTATTTATCTCCCCGTTGGTTTGGTAAAAACCGTCACGGACAATTTAGCGACTATTGCCATCCAAGGTGACTTGGCACAAAACCCTTTCGGCGCGCTATATTTGCAAAATGGTGCCAGTCAATTAAGTGATAAATCTTCTTTTATTCAATTAACGAAAGACATCAGTATTAATAAGCGTATTACGTATCATTCGATAATCGCCAATAACGATGCCGATATCACTAAAGGTCTTGCAGAGATGCAACCAGCGGGTGTCAAACTTGATTTATCGCAAGAAATCGCAGAGGATGACGATAGTGCAATCGAAGCTACCGATACAAGTAATACAGATAATGCAGGCGCTGATACAGATAAGTTGTCGAGTAAAGCGCTTGTCGCCGCCGTCACAGTCGATGGAGAGATTGGCCAAGCATTAACCTCACGTCTATCAGATGGTATCGTGCCCTATACCAGCGCTCATCTTGATGGTGCAGCGTCGGAGACCGTCATCAATGGCGGTCATAGTATTCAAGAGAATCCACAAACTATTCTTACCCTGCGCCGTATTTTGCATCAGCAGTTAAAACATTAGCGAAAATTTTTCTTCTAACAATATTTTTTACAATGCGTATCGAATAACTGTTATTAGAAAATGTTATTTTAGATTACTATTACGTATCTATTGATAACCTTACTTAAACAATGGCTTTTTTAAAAACAACATTGTTGATAAATTATGACTAATAGGTGTGTATTAAGAAGTTCCCCTAACTTGCGTGTACGCATGGTCAGGCGCATAATACTTGAATAGTAGATATTATTAACACTGTCATAGAATGCATATTAAATAGTTTATAAGGACATAAATTATTTAATTTAACTAAATAGTGCTAATTAAAACTACCTTGGTTAAGATGTCATCTAAATGACAGTAATAGCTAAATAACACTTAGCCATTGTCCCTAGCAATTATCGTCCTGATTAATGGACCGTTACGGACAGTTACTTCAGCGTATCATGGAAGCTAGCGCTATTCAGCTAACAGATAAGGGTAACCATTTATGTTCGCTACATTTATGATCAGTCAGCTTGATGCGCTGATGCTCGCGCGAATTCAATTTGCTTTTGTTATTTCATGGCATATTGTCTTTCCGGCTTTTTCCATCGGACTTGCCAGCTTTCTAACTGTCTTAGAGTTTCGCTGGCTTAAAACTGGTGAGCCTATTTATGCAGAAGTTTATAAGCACTGGGTGAAAATATTTGCCGTGGTGTTTGGGATGGGTGTGGTATCGGGCGTGGTGATGTCCTACCAATTCGGTACCAATTGGGCGGTATTCTCTGATAAAGCAGGGAACGTCATAGGTCCACTACTCGCCTACGAAGTATTAACCGCCTTTTTCTTAGAAGCGTCGTTCTTAGGAATTATGCTATTTGGTTGGGGCCGCGTTAGTAAGCGTATGCACTTTGCCTCTACGGCGATTGTCGCTATTGGTACGCTGATATCGGGGTTTTGGATTTTGGCTGCCAACAGTTTCATGCAGACGCCTCAAGGTTTTATGGTCGGCGCGGATGGTTTACTCTATCCGACCAATTGGTTAGAAATCATTTTTAATCCCTCATTCCCTTACCGTTATGCACACATGATGACCGCAGCCTTTTTGACCACTGCTTTTGTTATCGGTGGTATTGGCGCGTATTATTTGCAATCAAAAAAACATATCGAACATCGTAAACATGGTCGTGTCATGCTCGGTATGGCAATGGTGATGGCCATTTTTGTCGCGCCAGCACAGGTACTTATCGGTGATATGCATGGTCTAAACACTTTAGAGCATCAACCAGTTAAAGTAGCGGCGATGGAAGGTCTGTGGGAAAATGAGCGCGGTGCGCCCTTGGTTTTATTTGGCATTCCAGATCAAAAAGCAGAAAAAAACCATTATGAAATTAAAATTCCTTATGTCTCGGGTTTAATTTTAACGCACTCATTAGACGGCGAAGTTAAAGGGCTTAAAAACTGGGCACCAGAAGACCGACCGTACGTTCCCATTGTTTTTTGGTCATTCCGCGTCATGGTTGCTATTGGTACATTAATGGTAATTGTAGGTCTATTTAGTCTTTATAAATACTTTAAAAAACAACAATTCGATCCTGAAAGTAAATGGTTCCACCGTGCTTGGATGATAATGACGCCACTTGGTTTTATCGCCCTACTTGCAGGTTGGTTTGTTACCGAAACCGGTCGTCAGCCATGGACAGTATATGGGGTTATTCGTACTGCTGAGAGCATGTCTCCGGTTGCTGCCCAACAAGTCGCAACGACACTGATTGGCTTTATTGTCCTATATATCATCGTATTTGGCGCAGGTAGCCTTTATATTCTTCGTTTAATCGCTGAAGGTCCTAAACCTTATGAGGACCCTGCTGATGATAATTTCTATGAGCACTCAATCACTGAAGGTCAAGGTCGCACGTTAAGTGGTGATAGCAACGCCAGTGAGAAAGTAGAAGATCTTGATAAGCCTGCCGATGACGTCGATGACGGAGGATTACGCTAATGTTTAACTTTGGTGATGTATTAGATTTACCCCTCATTTGGGGCGGTTTAATCGCTTTAGCAGTCTTCATCTATGTATTACTCGATGGCTTTGATTTGGGCTGCGGTATCTTATTCCCGTTTGCTGGCTCTGATAAAAACCGTAGCCGCATGATGAACTCTATCGCTCCTTTTTGGGATGGTAATGAGACGTGGTTGGTATTGGGCGGCGGTGGCTTGTTTGCCGCATTCCCAGTTGCTTATGGCATCATTATGACCGGTCTTTATCTGCCCGTCACCTTTATGCTATTTGGTCTTATCATGCGTGGCGTGGCGTTTGAATTTCGTTTCAAAGCCTCTTCACATCGTTATGTATGGGATTATTTCTTTTTTATCGGTTCTGTCGTTGCAACCTTCTTCCAAGGAATTATGCTCGGTGCTTTAGTTCAAGGATTAGAGGCGAGCAATCGCTTATATACTGGTGGTCCTTTTGATTGGTTCACGCCGTTTTCTATCGCTTGTGGTATTGCACTTATGATCGGTTATGCGCTACTCGGTTCAACGTGGCTGATTATCAAAACTGAGCATAAGCTGCAAGTATGGGCACGTAAAGTATCTGGTTGGATGTTGTCTGCATTGATTGTAGCAATGATTGCAGTCACGATGTTTATGTACTTCTCAGATATCAAAGCGCTTGAAGGCTGGTTTAGTTTCCCAGGTCTATTATATCTTGCACCGATGCCAATTATCGTCGTGCTATTATTTTTCTTGATGCGCAAAGATTTGACATCAGAGCGTGAATATCGCCCGTTCTTATTAACGGTAGCACTATTTTTAATGGGTTATATTGGCGTATGTTTTGCTATCTTCCCGTATATCGTCCCGTATCAAATGACTATTTATGAGGCTGCTGCGGCTGATACCTCGCTATCATTTATGTTGATTGGTGCCGGTATTATGCTACCGATTATTCTCAGTTATACCGCTTTTGCCTATTATACGTTTAAAGGTAAAACCGATCATGAGCATATGTATTAAGCAGCATTTTATATCCTAAGCTTTCAGGAGAGTATTATGAAAAATCTTAGTAAAAAGCAGTCGCAATGGGCATGGTTTATTGGCTTATATATCGCAGGTTTTTTGGCTATTTTTATCATTGCGCAGCTGATTAAATTGGCAATGGGCGTGTAAGTATTTATCTATTCAGTTAGCCATTAATAAAAAAACCGCCGCCCTAATAACATTAGGGCGGCGGTTTTTTTTAGCTATTACTATAAATCTGGAATAGTGTAACGAATAAATACTATTTAAGCACCGCGATGTGCGCCTGTACCTTTAGTTTCAATAAACTCATTTACCTGCTCTAAACGCTCAGGCGTACCCACGTCTACCCAATTATCCATAATTACTTCTGCGGTCACTTGGAACTTGATCATTGCCTGTTTAAGTAGTGGTGCCAGTGCCGCTGGTTGCCCTGATACCAAGCCCTCAACTAAACGCGGCGACACAACACTAATACCAGCAAAAGTATATTTATCAGCATCGCCGATCGCTTGCTCACTAGCCAAGCCATTGTTGATAGCAAAATCGCCAGCATTATTATGCTCTGGATTATCAATCAATAATAAATGCGCACGCTGGTCTGCGCCTAGCTCATAAGTGGTTAGCTTAGTAAAATCAAACGTCGTCCAGACATCAGAATTGACTAAGATAAATGGCGCATCTTGTAGTTTGCCCGTTTGTAGCGCTTTGAAAATACCACCAGCCGTCTCTAATGGCTCATCATTTTCAAGAGACCAATGCAACTGCACGCCAAATTGCGAGCCGTCACCTAACGTATCCATCAGTTTTTCTGCAAGCCAAGACGCATTAACCGTAATATCAGTGATACCAGCCGCTTGTAGTGCTTTGATGTGCCAGACAATGAGTGGCTGCCCGCCAACTTCTACTAAGGGCTTAGGCGTTTCAAGTGTCAACGGACGCAGGCGCGTGCCCTTACCCGCTGCCAAAATCATTGCTTGCGTTATTGCGGACATAACCGCTCCTTTTTCTTATTTTTATCACATTAAAAATTAAGATGAAAACTATCGATACTTTATAACAACCTATCAAATGACGTTAATTAAATGTATTGCTGCACAAACTTACTCTGATATGCGGGCAGTACCGTATCTCTCAACCATTCATTAAAAGGTGCTACCGTTTGTTGCATAGGATGGCTACCATATTCTTCAAGCCATTCCAGCTCAAAAATTAAATCACGCATCACCTTAGGAATATCGGCCAAATAGCGATTTTTACCATCGCGCTCATAAAGCCTAATAAAAATACCAAGCACTTTTAGATGTCGCTGTACGCCCATCACATTCACGTCACTCTCAAACTGTTCTGCACTGTTTGCCGTCTCGAGCCCAGCTTGCTGCTGCAATTGCCAAAAATCATGGATCCAGAGGCTCACTTGATGCTCTGACCAATCGACATAAGCATCACGCAGCAGTGACACCAAATCATAACTATAAGCACCAATCACAGCATCTTGAAAATCAATCACCCCTAAATGCGTTTTATCCGCCTGATCTTGCATTAAATTACGGCTGTGGTAATCACGATGGACGATCACTTGTGGCTGTAATAAAATCTCATTTATTAAGGCTGATTTTAGATTTTCCCATAACGTTTTATTAAGCGCTACACCGATATGAGGAATAAACCAATCGCTAAATAAATCCATCTCACGGGTCAATAGTGCCGTATCATAGTCTGGCAATTGGTAATCTGATTTTGCCGTCGCGACTGGCACCGTTTGTAGCGCGATTAACGTATGCATCGCCAATTGATAGTAATCGTTAATCTGTGCAGGGGTCGCATCAACGAGTAAATGCGCAAACTCTACCGTACCAAAATCTTGTAATACCAAAAATCCCTTTGTCACATCTTGGGCTACCAGCGTTGGGACATTGATGGCCGGTGACATCAACTTTGCCACATTGATAAACTGCTGCAAAGCATCTTGTTCATCAGCAGAATCCATGACAATATAGCGCGCTGTTTTTGTCGCATTATTCTCATCATTATCCAATAATTGGATACGGTGATATTGGCGCGCGCTAGCATCACCAGGCAGGCTATCGAGAATAAATTTTTGCTCTATAAATACTTGCTGTAACCAGGTTTCTAGCTGCTGCTGGCGAGTATTTGTAACAGGTACGGTCGGCTCTAACATTGTTTTATCGATCATAGTTTTATCGGTCATAAAAGGCATCGCAGGTTAAATATAAATCGTAAATAACTAAATTAGTGATAAGTGTGGCAAATACTTGCTAAAATAGTGGGCACTTAACCCACAATAGCAGCTGTCTTAAATCTATTGATGCATTAGGCAATATTTGCGGCTCACTACAAATTCAGCCTCTCTCTCAAGAATGGCTTGGTTATCTGATAAATTTTGACAATTTGATAATTAGTGTAGCTGATTTGATTTTTTTTGACTATGATTAGTCGTCATTATATGTAAAACGTCCCAGATTTTAAGATTATATTATTTATTATTCATTTTTTAAGCGCCAAATATAGCTGAAATATGGTCAATAGACCAAATGTCGCAATCCAATAGGCTCTACAATCATAGGTGTGCCCTTGTTATATTCTCCGCTCTACCAAAGCATCCGTTTGATTTTATTTGGTGCCTTAGGCTTATCCAGCTTAACCGTGAGTGCTGCTATCACTAATACTGATTCGCTGACGCCTGAGCTATTGACCGCTGATAGCTCTAGCCGTTATGTCTCTGATGACGTGACGAATTCCACTAATAATAATTCTAGTAGTAATAGTGCTAGTAGTAATAGCGACAATAATAACAGTAGCAATCAAGACATCAGTTATCCAAGCGAGAGCAATCAGAATACAGACTATAAAGAAACAAATACTGCAGCTGATGCTAATAACACGGTTTTGACTAGCAACGTACCTTTGGATAATAGCAATTTAAATGTTACTGAAATTAATGAAAATAGTGATGATTCCTTTATACAGCCACTAGAGACCAACAACGACCGTCATCCAAATAATAGTACGGCGCGAGCAACTAACAGCATCACACCTGAGCCAAAAACTGACAACAGCAAACTTGATGTCAGCGACGAGAGTATTCAAGATAGCCTCATGCGTTTGGCAGAATTTTATGAATTGACTCCCGATACTGATACCTCAACGGTAAGCAATGCTGACAATGTGGCAGGCTCTGAAGCAGACAATATTCAGAATACGCTTATGCCTACAGCGCAAGCTATTCCAACAGTAGGTAGAAATTTACAGCTACTGCCAAACACCGTCGATAGCGCCCAACGCTGCGAAGGTCAATGGGTCTATCCAAAGAAAAACCCTAATTATCAACGAGCTATAAATGAGGCTGGCGCTAGTAATGGTCAACCAACACCCAATCTAAACGGTATTCCCAACAACCAAGCGCCGCTATTTGCAGAGTCAGATTATGGTTATTACGATAGTGTCGATTATGCCGAGCTATCAGGCAATGTCATTATTGACCAAGGTACCCAGCATATCGAAGCGGACAAAATCGTACTGGACTTGAGCAAAGGCGTGGCTGCGGCGCAAGGTAAAGTGATGTTTACTGACCAAGCTACTGGTAAAAACAATACGTCTACTACTCAAGCTCAAAATACCAATAATCAAAGAAACAACGCCCCAAATAACAATAGAACTAGCCTCACTGACAAGACAACACAAGGCGGTCTCATCGGTGTCGCGGACGGCTTAAACTACAATACTGAAACCGGACAATCAACTGCCACTAATGTGGCCTTTGCTAGTGTGGAATTGCAAGCACACGGCTATGCCAAGCGCCTAAATCGACCTAATGACAGCCAATATGAGCTAGATGAGGTAATGTATAGCACCTGTCCACCAACCAATCGTAAATGGCAATTTGAAGCCAAAAGTATTGACTTGGATACCGATACTGGCCGAGGCGAAGCCTATAATACGACTTTCCGTATCGCTGATGTGCCGGTGTTCTACTTGCCTTATTTTAATTTTCCTATAGATAATCGTCGCAGTACTGGGGTTTTATTACCTAGTGCTAGCTTTGGAAGTAAAAGTGGGCTTGAAGTTGATATACCGTACTATCTCAATTTAGCACCCAACTACGATGCGACGCTTAACACCCATATCTATACCAATCGTAATCCGATGCTCTCAGGTGAATTTCGCTATTTGACTGAGAATTATGGCGAAGGGATTTTTAACGGCTCCTACTTACCCAATGATAAAGAGTATGACGGCGAAGATCGCAGCAGCTTATTTTATGATCATTATTGGTCATCGACCAGCATTCCACGCTTAAGCGGTGATGCTAAGTATAGCTATGTGTCTGATGCAGACTATCTGAACGATTTTGATACGTTAGGTTTATCAGACAATACTTTAAACCTTCCTCGCCGTGCCCAACTTAATTATTATAACGATTATGTCGATGGCGAGCTAAAAGTCGAGACCTTTCAAACCCTCGATGCTTTTAACAATAATGGACAGCCATTACAGGATAAAGATAAGCCTTACTCGCGTCTACCACAGCTCAAACTTAACTATCGACTGCCTTGGGCAAAGAGTTTTGATATCACTGGTGTGAGTGATTCGGCTTATTTTAAAAAGTCCATCGATGACGGTTCTGAGAATGAGAAAAGTGGTGCACGTCTTTACAATAAAATTAGCGCTGCTTATCCAATCGAAAAGTCTTGGGGCTACATCAAGCCAGAGCTGAGCTTACAGCATCTATATACGTCTTATGATGAAGACAGCTTAGCGGACAACCAACTCAATAAAGGCGATGGTAACCAGTCGATATTTGTACCACAAGCCAGTATTGATGCAGGTTTACATTTTTATCAAGCTGGCTCACCGTTTGGTGCGTTTGATGATACTTTGGGCGGTTATCGCTTACTTAGCCCACGCTTAAAATACACCTACTCGCCTTACAAAGACCAAAATGAGATTCCTAACTTTAATACTCGTATTGCCTCTATCAACTACGAGCAGCTGTTTTCGGACAGCTGGTTCTTAGGACATGACCGCCTGCAAGATTTACATGCTTTTACCCCTGGCATTAATTATCGTTACATCGATGCAACGGGTGTGACACGTTTTGATGGTAACATCGCAGAGCAGTTTTATATCGATGATGGGCGTGTCACACTTGAAGATGAAAAACCTGTCTTTACCTCATCTTCTTCAGGATTGGTATGGGATACCAGCACCCAACCTTATAATAACGTTTGGATTGACGTGAGTGGCGCTCTTACTAAAAGCTATGATTTAAATTATATTACTACTGAGCTGCGTTATCAGCCATCTGATAATAGCTTATTTAATGTGGGTTTTGTTAAGCGACAGGCTGATGAAAATACCAACCAGCTACCACTGTCTGCATTGACAGCATCCGCGGTTTTCCCCATTAATAATAACTGGCGTGTATTGGCTCAAGGTCAATATGACTATAATCGTGATAAAATACTCGATTCTTTAATCGGTGTTGATTACGAGGATTGCTGTTTTGGTTTTGCCGTTTATGGCCGTCGTTACTATAATGACTTAAATGTTAAAGACAAACCCACACAAGCGATTATGGCAGAGATTAGACTCAATGGTCTTGGCAGTGGCAGCAGTCGTTTAACACGATTACTTGCTGATAAGGTCTTAGGATTTGAGCCTGTCCAAAGCGCTTGGAAAGATTAATAGCGCGGCAGAAACAAGCCTAATTGCTAGCTTATTAAGTATTATATAAAAGCGTTTGTACCTTATTATAAACAACCAAAGTCGCTACTTGATTATTATTATTTAATAATCAAAGTATCATAAGCGGATTTAACCGATTACTATCCGATGCAATGACATTGATGAGGAGCATCATGAGATTTTTTTCTTTACGCCACACGAGCAAAGCCGTAGTTCTATCTATGGGGCTAACCACCGCGCTGGCATTAAGTGTCAACGCCCAAGCAGCCACCGTTAAACCTGCAAAAGCACAAGCGACTACCGCTGCTGAGAAAAATGGCGTAACTCGTTTAACGCCTGCAAATAGCACCGACGGCATCATTGCATTGGTCAATGAAAACGCTATCTTAAAAAGTGATTTAGTCGCTGCTATTGCTCAGACTCAGGCGCGTGCTAAAGCTGCTGGTGAACCGATTGCTAATTCAGCACAGTTACAGTCCGAAGTATTAAATGCGCTCATTTTGCGTGAACTACAGTTGTCATTGGTCAAACGTGTTGGGTTAAATCCTGATGAAGCGGCTATCAATCAACGCTTAGGACAAATTGCGCAAGCGGAAGGTCTCAACAGTATTGGTGCTTTGCAGCAGCGTTTAGATTCAGCACAGCCTGGTAGCTATGCCACTTTACGTACGCAATTGATTGAAGATGCCGCAATACAAGCCTTGCAACAACGTCAAATCACTAACCGCGTGCGCATTAGTGAACAAGATATTGATGCATTTTTAGCCTCCCCTGAAGCCAAACGTTTAAATCAAAGCGAATACCAAACGGTCCACGTTCGTGTTCCGTACATAGATGACTACAGCCGACTATCAGAAGCACAGCGTGACGAAGCGCTAAAGGTAGCACAGAAATTACGTACACGTCTGCTTGCACCAAATGTCGATGTTGCTAAAGCCATTGCGGCAAGCCAAGGCAGCTATCCTATTCCACTACAAGGTGGAGATATGGGCTTTCATAAAGCAGCTGCCCTACCTACAGAGCTATCGAGCGAAATTACTAAGCTTGAGGTCGGCGCAGTGAGTGCACCATTAGTGACCCCAGAAGGCATTGACATCATCAAACTGGCTAATAAAAAATCCAGTGATACCACGCTTGTACCTCAGTGGAACACTCGTCATATATTAGTCAAAGTCGATGAGCTACAGACTGATGCGCTTGCTGAGCAAAAGATTAACGATCTCTATAATCAACTGCGTAGTGGTGCTGATTTTGCTAGTCTGGCATCAACTTACTCAGATGATCCCGGCTCAGCAGGACGCGGTGGCGATCTAGATTGGGTTGGTGAAGAGCAGATGATTGGACCATTTGAAGCCATGATGAAGAATACTGCGGTTGGTGATTACTCTGCCCCATTTAAAACTCAGTTTGGTTGGCACATACTAAAAGTTGAAGGTAAGCGTCAGCAGGATGTCAGCGATGAATACCGTCGTAATATGGCACGCCAAGCGCTACACCAACGCCTAGCACCACAAGCCAAGGAAGATTGGCTGCAAGAGCTGCGTTCAGGCGCTTATATTCAAGTGCTTGGTTAACCAATGTTTCTTTAATGAGTGCTTGGCTAACTATTTATATGCTAGCTAACTAAATAACAGCTAAAACGTTTTATAAAAAAAGGGTATATGCCAACGCATATACCCTTTTTATTGTCTGAATAGCTTTATAATTACTATTCATTCTGCGCGCGTTCGCGAGCTTCTTTTTACGCTTGAGCAATTAACTCATGTAATTTTTACTTTCGGCTAACACACATCATTCATAAGCAGATTTTGGCTGAGGCTCAGCGTTAGAGTTTTTGCTCAAGTCTTCTTCAAGACTATCTTTCTCAAGAGCGTCTTTCTCAAGAACATCTTCTGGAAAATCACTCATATTCCTTTTAATATTTCTGAATATCTAAACGATAACAGAATAACCAATATAAAAGCAGCAGAAGCATTGATTTGGTTATTCGATATTTAGAATCAATCGTCGCAAAATAGGTGTTTAGAAAACATTAGTATTTAAAAATAGCTCTAAAACTTATACACAAAGAAAAGCCCCGAACCTAGGGCGATTGGTTCGGGGCTATGGCGTTTCATATTATTATTGTTATTTCTTCCGTATTGACTCATCCTAAGTCATAAACAGTAACTTATAAGACAGCGGGCTGACCTGTCATTTTATTAATACTGTCTCAACACTGTATCCTTACGTATCCTTGTGTTGATGGATGTATTCTAAGACAATTGATGTGCGGCGACTAGAGGCTAAAGACCTTATTTGACGTAAGCATTTGCTTACGTCTCTATCACTTATTTCAATATAATTTATGTTCCACTTTAAATTTATTATTTATCACTATTATTCTGTGCTTCTGCGTGCTCTTGAGATAGTTTGCTGCCCTCTTTTTTACCCGCTTTGATTTTATTTTCGGTCTCTTTAAAGTCTTCTGCTTGGGCAGTAGGAGCATTGCCCTCCTGTTTAACCTCCTTTTCTGGCTCATATTGCAATGTCGTCATAACGGGAAAATGGTCGGAGCCGATAGAAGGGAGGCGCTTGATATCCACTACAGTAAAACAAGGACTATGAAAAATATGATCGAGCGCCCAGCGTAGAAATGGGTAATTAGCGTGAAAAGTATTGATAAAATGCCGTCCAATACGTGGATCTAGCAGCCCTGAGATACGCTGAAAGCGACGGGTTGTCTTTGACCAAGCGACATCATTGAGATCACCCGCCAATATGGCTGTTTGCTTATGATCTTTGATATGCTTTCCAACCATTAGTAGCTCTGCATCGCGGGTAGTAGATTTGTCTGCTTCTGTTGGACTTGGTGGCATCGGATGCAGACAGTATAGCCAGATGACTTGCCCTCCTTGCAAGCGCATCTGCGTATGAATCGAAGGGATATCATCAATTATCAAGTATTTAACCTCAGGATCTATCAATTCAAGCTTAGAATATAGATGCATACCATACAAATTATCTAAGGGTACTTTTACAGTATAAGGATAATCTGATTCAACTTGATTGAGCGCTTGCTCCCATTTTTCATCACTTTCTAAAGTAATTAATATATCAGGCTGCTTCTGTTGTACTAATTCAACCAATTTGTAGGTATCGTCATTGGTCGTTAGTACATTTGAGACCATGATTTTTAACTGATACTCGTGCACATCCGGCTTATCTTTAGCATCTAGTACTTCTTTTTTCCATAGCATGGTATACGGCAACACCATTCTGAGCTGAAATACTAAGGCAATACTCAACAACCCAAATAGCAGCCACTGTCCTAGTTGCCATTCTGAGCCAAACGCCACCATACCGATCCATGCAATGATGCCTAGTATCATAATTTGAATACGAGGAAAATCTACACCGCGTACCCACCAATGATCAAGTGGTAGCCAGCCCCAAATCGTTACAAAGGCGATTAGTCCCGCTAACCACTGTGCGCCATAATATAGTAGGGAGAAATCCATAATGTGTATCGACCGTTTATTAAATTAATGGCTAAGCCAATGATTATGTACATCGTCAGTTAGGTAATTCAGTACTGTTAATATTTAAACTGATAGTAGCTGCTTATAGTAGCTGCTTACTTTTAGTAGCTGCTTACTTTAGCATTTCATAAGACCAGCGCCTACTATTGAACATTAATTAGGCCATATCTACTATAAAACGTTACAGTTTCAGCCCTTCAGATATACTGAGTAAAATTTATAAATTTTCCTTCTACTGATTACTGAGTGAAATCAGTACTCCTAGCGAATATCATCGTCATAATCATAACGTTATAATGAGCATAGCTATTAATGTATGGAAAACCCCTAGAACCGTCTAAAAAAACTTGCTTTTTGGCGCTATTCACGGCATTGTTATCGGTTGGTGATGCAACAATTTATTGTAAAAAGGATTAAGTTTCATGAGTAATTTAACAGTAGGCTTGGTGGGCTGGCGCGGTATGGTAGGGTCAGTATTGATACAACGTATGACGGAAGAAAAAGACTTCAACGGTATCACACCGGTGTTTTTTTCAACCAGCAATGCAGGCGGTGATGCGCCAAGCTTCGATGGTATTAAGACCAGCCAACTAAAAGATGCTCATGATATTGAAGCACTAGCTGCTTGTGATGTAATTATTACCTGCCAAGGTGGCGACTATACCTCAAAAGTACATCAACCCCTGCGTGATAGCGGCTGGAATGGCTACTGGATTGATGCGGCAAGCACATTACGCATGGAAGATGACAGCATCATTGTTCTTGATCCAGTTAACCGCAATGTGATTGATAGCGCCCTAGCGAATGGCAAAAAAGACTTTATCGGTGGTAACTGTACCGTATCGCTCATGCTAATGGCCATTGGAGAGCTATTTAATAAAGGTTGGGTCGAATGGGTCAGCGCCATGACTTATCAAGCGGCTAGTGGTTCTGGTGCCAACAACATGCGCGAGTTAATCGAAGGTATGGGTGTGCTACACAATGCGGTCAAAGACGAGCTTGCCAATCCTGCTAGTGCGATACTAGAGATTGATAAAAAAATTGCTGAAACTCAACGCTCAGCTGGTTTCCCTAAGCAATACTTTGGTGTGCCGTTGGCCGGTAGCTTAATTCCATATATCGACTCGCAGCTGGAAAACAAGCAATCGCGTGAAGAATGGAAAGGTGGTGTTGAAACCAACAAAATCCTTGGTAATTCAGAAGCAGATAAGATTGCTATCGATGGTATGTGCGTGCGTGTCGGTGCGATGCGCTGTCATGCACAAGGCTTAACCATTAAGCTTAAAAAAGACATTCCGCTAGAAGAGATCGAAGCTGCGCTTAGAAATAGCGGTAATGAATGGCTAGATGTGGTCGAAGATGATAAAGAAGCTACTATCAACCGTTTAACGCCAGTTGCAGTAACAGGTACGTTGACCGTAGCAATTGGTCGCCTGCGTAAGCTCAATATGGGGCCCGAATATCTAGGAGCGTTCACCGTCGGTGACCAGCTACTATGGGGCGCAGCTGAGCCATTACGCCGTATGCTCAATATCATCCGTGAACAAAATAACTAAGCTATATATTTCGAATATGAGATACAAAAAAGACAGCAAATGCTGTCTTTTTTTATGGGTTATTTTTGCTCATAAGCAATCATAATTTCATTGCGACGCATAAAAGGCAACGTCCAAGGTGGATTATAACGGGCCAGTTCAGGTGCGCCTGTAACCCTTAATTTTTGCGTTTGCATCCAAGATTGCAACTCTGCAGTTTTAACAGCAACCTTCTCATTGCCAGCTAACCCCGAAAACTTAATAACGCCATAAGTCTGCGGTGGCACTTCAATAATCGTGACGTCAGGATTGTTTGGCTTCGGTAGTGTTTGCATCGTATATTGACTTGGCATAGTAAATTGTACGCGCCATTTACCATCAGTTTCTTGCATACTCACTGGTGCAGTCATGGCAATTTTTTGCGACTCATTATCACCCTTCTTCGTTTCGGGCTGCATCGTTACAGGAGCTGTCATACTTATTTTACTACTTTCTCCACTTGGCGCTGTATTATTACCGAATATATAATCCGCTAATACCTTAAATCCTGCACGACTAGCCGCATCTTGGTCGCCGGAAACCCAAGTTTGTGCGACCAGCTGACTCTCATAGCGACGCAGCTCAAAATCTTCGATTTGCGACAAGATAGTATAGTTTGGTTCTTCGGTAGCCATAGCTACTCCTGATATCAATAATGTACTGGTGAATAGTACGCCACTTAACGTCAAGCTACTCAACAAGCTGGTTGCTTTAATCATGTCATGCCTCAACTAGCGAAAAGCATCATGTCACCGCTTTTATATTTATTCTACTCTAGCAATGAATCAATAATGATGTCTGTAGCTTTTGGTTATGGCTAGATACAAACACCCCATCAAATCTGTATTAGAGAAACTTCGATGTCCAAAAAAAACCTAATAATGCTATAATTAGCGCCATTTCCATAGCTTACATAGCGGTTATCTTATGCAATTTGTCTTACATAAAACGGCCAGCGGCGATACGCGTGCACGCCGCGGTACAGTTCATCTCAATCATGGCGACGTACAAACGCCTGCTTTTATGCCGGTTGGTACTTACGGTACGGTTAAAGGTATGCTGCCACGTGATATCGAAGCCATTGGCGCTGACATTATCCTTGGTAACACCTTTCATTTATGGCTGCGTCCTGGTACGGATATTATTGATAAATTCGGTGGCTTGCATAAATTTATGCATTGGGATAAGCCGATCTTGACCGACTCAGGCGGATTCCAAGTATTTAGTCTCGGTGCAATGCGTAAAATTACTGAAGAAGGTGTAACGTTTAAATCACCTATCGATGGTGCAAAAGTATTTTTGTCACCAGAAAAATCAATGCAGATTCAATATAGTTTGAACTCAGACATCGTCATGCAATTTGATGAATGTACGCCCTATCCAGCGACTCATGAAGAAGCGAAAAAATCTTTAGAGTTATCACTACGTTGGGGCCAGCGCTGCGTTGATGAACATAAAAAGCTTGGTAGCACCAATGCTTTATTTGGCATCATTCAAGGTAGTATGTATGCCGATTTACGCCAGCAATCGCTTGAAGGGTTGCTCGAGATTGGTTTTGATGGTTATGCCATCGGTGGTTTGTCTGTTGGTGAACCAAAAGAGGAAATGATAGACGTTCTAGATTATATCGCAGATGATATGCCAGCCGATAAGCCACGCTATTTGATGGGTGTCGGCAAGCCTGAAGACCTCGTAGAAGGGGTACGTCGCGGTGTTGATATGTTCGATTGCGTGATGCCGACGCGTAATGCGCGTAATGGTCATTACTTTGTCACTGGTGATGCAGATAATGCGGGCGTGGTACGTATACGTAACAGCCAATATCGCACCGATGAAGGTCCTTTAGATCCTGAATGTGACTGCTATACCTGTCAGAACTTTAGTCGTGCTTATCTATCACATCTGAATAAATGTAAAGAGATGCTGGGTGCGCAACTAGCAACGATTCATAACTTACGTTACTATCAACGTTTGATGCAAGGTATCAGAGACGCGATTGAACAAGATAAGTTTGATGAATTTGTAAATGAATTTTATAGTAAACGCGGACAAACGGTTCCTGAACTAAATTTACGCTAACTATTATTCATTTTAAAACCAAATTCTATCGCTATTATTTATATCTCATTTCTATCCTCATTAAAATACAAAAAGGGCTTAAGATAATCTTAAGCCCTTTTTTATTGCGTGTAGTTTACGTGTCGCTATCGATGTTCGTTTTTAACTAAACATAATTCACAATTTAGTCTCAGCGTAACGCTTTTAACCTACTAGCGCTGCAACAAACACCACAATGATAGCAATTGGCGCAACAAACTTAGTTATGATCTGCCAAATTTGCCAAGTACTATTCGATAAATTAAGCTCTTGCTGGATGCTACGTTGGTCCATTCTCCAAGCAAAGAATATAATGCCTGCAAGACCCGTTAATGGTAATAAGAACTTACTGGTTAATTTGTCTAACGCATCAAATATGCCGTTACCCATGATGGTAAAGTCAGCCCATAAGTTGAATGACAAGAGCGCTGCGATACCCAATAACCAAATCACAGTACTTGCAGTGATAGTCGACATGGTGCGGTTCATCGACGTGCGCTCTTCTAAGAACTCAACACTTGGCTCTAGTAACGATATTGACGACGTCACTGCAGCAAAAGTAATTAATAAGAAGAACAAAGTACCGATAATAGCGCCACCAGCCATGCTACCAAAGGCAATAGGTAAGCTCACAAAGATCAGACCAGGACCTGATGCAGGATCAAGACCATTATTAAAGATGATTGGGAAAATAGCCAAACCAGCTGCTAAAGCAATAACGGTATCTAAGATAACTACCGTACGAGCTGTTTTAAGTAAGTTTACTTCACGGCCTAAGTACGAACCGTAAGCAACCATGATGCCCATACCGATTGATAAGGTAAAGAAAGCATGACCTAGTGCTGCTAGCATCACATCAACGGTTAATTTACTAAGGTCAGGTGCAAATAAATAATTAACTGCTTCACCAAAACCACCATTTACCACGTTATAACCAACGATAACAAATAGAATCACACCCAATAATGGCATCATGATTTTAGCAGCGTTTTCAATACCACGAGTAACACCAATACCAACAATCAGCGCGGTAATAATCATAAATACCGTATGCCAGATAGTTAACGTACCCGCTGATGCTAGCATCGCGTCAAATGTCGCAGCGACAGAATCACTGTTTTGACCCGCAAAACTACCCGTTCCTACTTTGGTAATATAGTTAAGCGCCCAGCCACCAATGACACTATAGAAGGATAGGATTAAAAAACCACCTAAAATACCCGTCGCGCCAACAATGCCCCAGCTACTTGATTTACCTTCGCTTGCGGCGACATCTTTAAAGGTATTAATAGGGTTTTTCTGACCACGGCGACCAATCAGCCACTCAGCGACCAGTACTGGGAAACCAACCAAAGCTATACAAAACAGATAGGCAATAACAAAAGCTGAACCGCCGCTCTCACCTACCATATAAGGGAACTTCCAAATATTTCCTAAACCAACTGCCGAGCCTACTGCTGCCAACACGAAGCCAAAACTTGAACTCCACTGGGCATGATCTTGTTTATTATTAGCCATTTCGCCTTCCTCATGCTTCAATTAATATTGCTTGTAATCATCCTTGATTATTATAAATAGCTGTCCATAATATTTGACTATTTAACTAACGCATCGATACGACGCATTCAGCAACATTAAGAAAGAATTGTTTACAATGTTGTAGAGGCTCAGTTTCTGCTAAGCGACCTAAAAAGTCAAGTAGTCATAAACACAAAAAACCATAACTATTAGTTATGGCTTAATAAGTTCTTGAGGACAACTTACAACAGTTTGGTTGTTTAGTAATTTCGACTGAAACGATGTTTTGCGATTAATAAAACAATACTTAACGAACCACACCGCGACGACTTTTCTGTAAAGAATCAATCAGTAATTTCATTTTCGGCTCTTTTGGCAATAGTTCTTGCTTTAATATTTCAAGCGCTTGTACCGTCGTCAAGCCCGATCGAAAGACTATGCGATAAGCTTGACGCAGGACATCAATGGTATCTTGAGACCAGTCTTTGCGGCGCATACCTTCAACATTCAGCCCATGAGCTTTAGCAGGATTACCAGAAACCATCGTAAAAGCGGCCACATCTTTTAGAATCAAACTAGCACCACCAACCAAGCTGTAATCATCAACGGTGCAAAACTGGTGAATGCCTGAATTACCACCAATAATCGTATGATTGCCAATGGTCACATGCCCGGCGATACCGACATTATTAGCCAATACATTATGGTCGCCGATTAAGCAATCATGCGCAACATGGGTGTTTACCATCATTAGATTGTGACTACCAATCTTCGTCAAGCCGCCGTCTTGTTCTGTGCCACGATGCAAGCTACAGGCTTCGCGAATCGTATTATGATCACCAATTTCAAGCCAGGTACGCTCACCAGCATATTTTAAATCCTGCGGGTCTTCACCAATGCTTGCAAACTGATAAAACTGATTGTACTCACCAATACGAGTTAGCCTAGTCACGACCACATGTCGATGCAAAACCGTGTGTGCGCCAATGGAGACTTCATCACCGACAATACAATAAGGGCCAATGGTTGCGGTTTTATCAATATTAGCAGACGGTGAGATGAGTGCTGTTGGATGGATCTGACTCATAATGTGGACCTTTGTATCATCTGATGCAAGTAAATAGTAAAACAAATACAGACAGTTTAGCGCTATTAATCACCCTAATACTAGCTCTGTTAAAAAATACAACTATCATTCTAATTATTAACATTGGCGGCATGCTTTGAGCACTCTTACTAATTATTCGCTCAAAGTGAATAAAAGCGCCTTATTGCTCCTGACGGGCAATCATAACCTGAGCACTGGCGGCAAGCTCATCTTCAACGTGTACCGTACAATCGAACTTATAAATACCTTGCTTTTGCATCACGGTTTTGGCACGGATAATCAGTTGATCGCCAGGGATGACGCGACGCTTAAAGCGTACTTTATCGACCCCTGCAAACAGATACAAATAACCATCTTCTGCCGTCAATCCCGCACTAATAAACCCTAGTACGCCTGAAACCTGCGCCATGCACTCAACCATCAATACACCTGGCATAATCGGCTCACCAGGAAAATGCCCATTAAAGAACTCTTCATTAATGGTCACATTTTTGATACCTGTAATGCACTCACCAGGTTTACAGGAAATCACCTTGTCTACAAGCAAAAATGGATAACGATGGGGCAAGTAATGCTTTAATGTATGATAGGTTAATGGCAACGTTAAGCCTTGTTCAGCCAAGCTTTTGATGTCTTCATCAGTTGGGGTATCAATATCAGTGCTGCTCATAATGGTGCTTCCTTGCTGGATTTTAAATCTTGCTGTGTTTTTAAATCTTATAAATAATCTTTTGTAGTGGCACTTTTTAATCGTTAAGCATTAACCACGACCGAGCTGGCGAAAACGTACAGCGGCACGGCGCCAATTAGCAGTCGGCATGGCAGCGGTTCCAGAAGAGTAAGAGCCCGCAGTTGTGATTGACTTGGTCACCATGGTCATACCTGACAAGGTCACATCATCTGTGATTTCAATATGACCGGTAATACCAACCGCACCGCCAATAATGCAGCGCTTGCCAATAGTAGTGCTACCAGCGATACCCGTTTGGGCAGCGATAGCCGTACCATCACCGATACGAACGTTATGGGCCACTTGTACGAGATTGTCAATAATAACGTGACTGCCAATCACCGTATCATCAATAGCACCACGATCAATGCAAGTTTGACTGCCAATTCGGACATGGTCGCCAATCACTACACGCCCTAGCTGAGCAATACGTTCCCAACCCGTGACACTAGGATTGTTGGTGGGTGCAAAGCCAAAGCCTTCAGATCCTATACTCACCCCAGCGTGCAATCTGACATAGTTACCGATGACACAATCGTGCCCTATCATTACTTGGGACTTGATAACGCAGTCAGTACCAATAGTAGTGTCTGCTTCGACGACCACATGAGCATCGAGGGCGCTGCGATCGCTAATTTGCACCCGCTCACCGATGACGCAAAACGGCCCGATAGTCACTTGATTACCAATAATGGCACTTTCGGCTATTACTGCACTCGGATGGATACCGCTGCCTGACTGTTGACGGGAAAATAGTTGGCTGGCGCTCGCATAAGCCAAATAAGGCGTGGCGACTACTAATACCACCGTATTTTTTGCCACTTTATCACGGTGCTCTTCAGTGATTAACACCGCCCCAGCCTGAGTATTCGCCAGACTTGAGAGATAATGAGGGTTGGCTAAAAAACTTAACTGCTGGCGATTAGCCGTGGTTAAGTTACCAATACTGTCTAAATTTAGACGGTATTGCTCAGCGCTAAGCTCAGCCTTATTAAGAACCGGCTGACGCTGCTCAATTCGAGTGATGAGTTGCTCAATCGTTATCATAGTTAGTATTAGTATTGACATGAATAAGATGGTCGCCAAGCTGAGATATCATCTTGACGACCGGCTAAAATCTAACAAACGCTTCAATTACTTAAAAGGCTAAATAATAGCTATCAAACCCTTTACATAGCAACAGGCTATTAGAAGGTACTTAGAAAGTATTACCAATTTGGAACTGGACTTTTTCGGTTTCATCGCCGTCTTTATCGCCGATAGGTACAGCATAGCTCAGAGAAATCGGACCGATTGGGGTATACCAAGTCACGCCTAAACCGGCACTAAAACGGAGTTTATTATCTTGTGTTAGTAGTGGCACGCCTGTATCAGTATTATCAATAGGGTTAATAAACGTACGATCTTCTTTGTCCGTCGTATCAAAGACCTGACCACCTTCAGCAAATAGTACCGGACGCACCTGATCTGCCCAATCCCCTTTAAATGGCATTGGCAAGATTAATTCCGTACCAAAGCTTACTAATGCATTACCACCAATCTCTTCTGGCTTTAATGTACCAGGATTATCACTGACGGCATCATAGTAGCTTTGCGATTTTGGTCCAAGTGTAGAAGCTTCATAGCCACGTACTGAACCATAACCACCGGCATAGAAGTTTTCATAGAAGGGTAAGTCATTACCATAGCCAAGCTTAGTATAGCCGCGCGCAACCCAATCTTTATAAATAGGTTGATAAATATTGCCACGATAGACCAGTTTTTGATAACTGGCATCACCCAGACCAATGGTTGCATCTACCGTATGACTCATGCCTTTATTTGGAAATACGGGGCGATCTAGGGTGCTGTAATCCCAGCCAAATAGTAGGTTGTAACTTTGATATTCATTTTTAAAGCCAGTACGACCAGAGAACTCATTGTCATCGTTAATGTATTTCTCGAACGTACCACCATCATCAATGATCTGCTGAACGTTTGATACACCAAGACGGCTACCACCACGTACAGTCGTGTTATCAACGTTTAAGCCCGCACTAACGCGTTTGGTTTCATCAACCGGATAGCTGTAATTAAGCGTTGCACCATAAGCATCGGTAACATAGTTACTAACGTTTCTGTCATCGTATTTGGTCTCACGATAATAAGCACTGATGCCTTGTGATACACCATTTTCTGTAAAGTATGGATCGGTATAGCCCAAGCTATAAGAGTCACGGGTTTCTGAACGCGAGAGTGCGGCTTTAACTCGGTCACCAGTGCCCATAAAGTTGTTTTGGGTCAGATCTAACTGGAATGTCACACCGCCACTTTGTGAATAACCGGCGGCAATGGTTGAGCTACCAGAAGGCTGCTCTTCAACCGTGTAATTTACATCCACTTGATCTGGCTGATTAGGGACTGGCTTCACATCGACATTGACGCCTTTAAAGAAACCTGTGCGCATCAGACGCGTACGTGACAGCTGAATTTTGTCACTAGAAGCCAGTGACCCTTCTAATTGACGCATTTCACGGCGCAGTACTTCATCTTGGGTTTTTAAGTTACCGGTAAAATTAATACGGCGAACATAAATAGGACGTGCAGGATCAATATAGTAATCAATATCGACTACTTTAGTCTCATCGTTGATACGCGGTACAGGTCTAATTTGCGCTAAATAATAACCTTCATTACCATAACGGCTTTTAAGAGCGGCTGTTGTGGCATCAAGTTTGGCTTGTGAGTATTTTTCATTAGGGGCAAAAGTGACCAGCTCTTTTAGCTCACTGGTTTCGAAAGTTGGCTTGCCTAAGAAATTAATTTCGCCAAACTGATATTGTTCGCCTTCGCTAAGACTGACCTCGATAAAGACACTGCTTTTATCTTCACTGATATTGAGCACCGCATTGTCTACCGAAAAACGCACATAACCATCGTTTTGATAGAGGGCTTTTAGACTTTCTAAACTGGCCGCTAGCTTCTCTTTAGCGTAGCGGTCGGACTTAGACAACAGACGTGTCCATGAAGATTCTTTTACCGCAAATACCTCTTTAATCTCTTTGTCACTAAAATGCTTATTACCAATGATATTGATATCGACTACTTTAGCAGGCTTACCTTCAATAAAGCGCACATCAAGTTTTACGCGATTGCCATCAAGCAGCGTCTGATCGACTTCAATATTACTATTGTAATAACCTTGGCTGATATATTGCTGTTGTAGCTCGTTTGCCACGCCCTGTAGAGTAGCTTGCTTAAGCACATCGCCAACAGACAATCCAGCGTTGCTAAGCCCTTGCTCAAGCCCTTCTTTTGGGATGAGTTTGTTGCCTTCAAAGTTCACTTCAGCGATCGTTGGGCGTTCAACAACGTCAAAGCGCAGCTTACCACCTTCGATACGGCTTTGAATATCTGCAAAGTTTTCAGTCGCATATAACGCTTTGATACTAGCGGCAAGGCTGGCATCATTGATCGTATCACCCACCGAAATCGGTAATACCGGATAGAGACTATCAGGAGTTAGGCGTTGTAGACCATTGAAGCCAATATCAGTGACCACAAATTCTGCAGCTTGAACCGGCATACTCATCATCGCTACAACTAACGGCAACCCAGCCGCGCTCATAAATAAAGGCGTACGCATAAACACTATCCGTCAATAAAAAACTTGCTTAAGTTAAGTTAAAAAGCACATCTTGTCCAGCCTATTTCGCGTAACGTCGTTAACGCGCTCATGGCAGACTCAGGACACTTTATATAAAACGCATCATAAAATAAACTAAAAAATAAAATTAGTACAATAGCGACGCTATAAAAGCGATGGCATATTAGCCTAATAATCAATACATGATAAGCGCACAACCGTTAGGTTATCGTGCCTTACCTACTAAGCTAGCCTAATCCCAATCAAAATAGCCGACTGATATCATTACCAATTGCTAACACCATGAAACCTGCCAGCAAGAGTAAGCCAATATTCAACCCCACCATTTGTACACCTTCAGAGAGCGGCTTACCCCGTATCAGTTCGATGAGGTAGTACACAATATGACCGCCATCTAATATAGGAATGGGTAAAAGATTCAATACAGCGAGGCTTAGGCTGATCAAAGCGGCCGTAGATAATACCATTTGCCAGCTAATATCAAAGCTTTGTTTGGCAACTTTTGCAATGGTTATTGGACCTGATAAGTTCTCAAGACCAATCATACCTGATAGCATCTTGCCCATCGAGCTGACGGTCATGACTGCTAATTGCTCAGTCTTCTCAAACGATTTGACTAATGACTCGCCAGGACCATAAACGACAGTGGTTTTATACGCATCAGGAATGACAATTTCAGACTGTGCCACCATAGCACCAATCTGTCCATAATCGTTACCTAAATTGTCTTTTTTACCTTGTGGCATGATCTGTAATTGTACAGATTTACCGTCACGTAATACGGTGAAGTTAAGCAAAGTCTCAGGACTATCTCGGATAATACGGGTGGCACTGATCCAATCTTTGATTGCTTCTCCATTAATCGCAGTGATACGGTCACCAACCTTTAAGCCTTGACGACTAGCAGCGCCATCAGGCGTCAAATCACCAACGATCGGTTCAATCTGCGGCTGCCACGGTATCATACCAAAGCTCGACAAGGCATCTTTACCTTGTGCCGCGCCTTGCATAAACTCTTTAACGGGTGCTTGATAGGTTTTGGTCGAATCAGTCGAAGCATTTAAACCATTGGCTTTTACTTCTGATTGCAAAGTGACACTCACATTATCCGTCTCGCCCATGCGCCCAGCAAGGCGATAGTTAATGCCTTCCCATGTTTGTACTTCATGACCATCAATGGCAATGATTTTATCGCCGACAGGTAGCTGTGCTATCGCAGCAGGCGTATCTGGTAATACTTGACCAATCTTGGTAGCGAGCTGCTCTGATGGGGTCATAAATAACACCCAAAACAGTACAATCGCAATGACAAAATTCATGATAGGACCAGCGGCGACAATCGCTATTTTCTTTAGTGGATGCTGACGATTAAATGCTAAATGCTGCTCTTCTTTTGCCACCTCGCCTTCACGCTCATCAAGCATCTTGACGTAACCACCGAGTGGCAAGGCTGAAATACGATAATCAATGCCGCTTTTTTTGCTAGTCCAGCCAAAGAGTTTGGGCCCAAAACCGATAGAATACGTGAGCACTTTCACGCCGCAGAGTCGCGCCACAATATAGTGACCCCACTCATGTAAGGCAATAAGCGGACCTAAGACAAATATTGCCGCAAGCAGCGTTAATAAAAACGTCATGATCTTTTCTCAGTATTTTTATCAGTATCTTTTATCAATATTTTTTATAAATTGAATAATGGTACTTGATACGCTTAGGCCATTTTTGCCACAAACTCATTGGTATGACGACGTGCTATTTTATCAATAGCTAAAATCTCATCGATATCGGCAGTCTCATTTAATAATGGCACTTGTATCTCATTGAGTGCTTGCTCATTAAGATCAGCAATATCAGTCAAGCGAATTTTACCTTCTAAGAATGCAGTAACCGCAATCTCATTAGCAGCGTTTAATACAATCGTCGCTTGTGTACCAGCTTGCATTGCTTGACGCGCAAGATGCAAACAGGCAAATTTCTGCAAATCTGGTTTAATAAACTCTAGACCACTTAACGCAAATAAGTCTAATGGCTGCGAGCCACTATCAATACGATTGGGATAGCTGAGCGCATGAGCAATGGGCGTTTTCATATCGGGACTGCCCAGCTGCGCCAAAAAGCTACCATCGCTATATTCTACCATTGAGTGAATGATACTTTGTGGATGAATGACCACATTTATCTTATTTTCAGGTAAATCAAATAAATGACAAGCTTCAATCAGCTCAAGTCCCTTATTCATCATCGTGGCAGAGTCGACTGATATTTTTTGTCCCATCGACCAGTTTGGATGTTTGACCGCTTCTGTCACGCTAGCTTGCTGCATCTGAGCAAACGACTGCTGCAAAAATGGCCCACCAGAGGCGGTCAACCATAACTTGCGTACACCATGATCTGACTGATGAATTTGGGTATTGTCTTGTTGAATAGCAGACGGTAAACATTGGAAAATAGCATTGTGTTCTGAGTCGATGGGCAATAAGGTTGCATGATGCGTTTTGACAGCGCTGATCATCACTTGCCCTGCCATCACTAGCGCTTCTTTATTCGCCAGTAAAATACGCTTGCCTGCACGGGCTGCTGCTAATGTAGAAGGCAGTCCTGCAGCACCCACGATAGCCGCGACGACGGTATCGGTTTGCGAGTCAGTAGCAATATCTATCAACCCTGCTGCGCCGCCTACCACCTCAATCTTCAGACCTGCCGCACTGAGACGCTGGGCGAAGTCATCGACTGCTGCTGTCGGTACGCTGACACGCTTGGGCAAGAACTGTTTGCAGAGTGCAAATAGTTTATCTAAACGATGATAGCCTGATAAGGCATAAACGTCGTAATGCTGTGGTTGCGCCGCCAAGATTGCTAACGTGCTATCGCCAATCGAGCCTGTCGCGCCTAGTACGGCGATGCGTTGGGTCATAACCATCGGTGCCTATAAATAATACGGTGGAAAATTAAATAAGAAATCAAGAAAACACTTGATAAATAAGACTAAAAACCAGCTCAGCTTGCCTACTATAAAATAAGCATACGCTTCAATCTCAAACCACTATTAACCCTAACTGCTGTAGCGCCCAAAAACCAAGCGCAAATATCGGAGTAGCAGACAACAGCGAATCGATACGGTCGAGTACACCACCATGTCCAGGTAATATCGTTCCTGAATCTTTGACATCAGCGCGACGTTTGAGCATCGACTCAAATAAATCGCCCAGTACTGAGGCCAAAATCGTCAGCGCTGATAATGCCACAAATGCGATTAAAGGTAGGCCAGTCAGTTGCAGCTTAAACACACTAATCACCACAACGACTAACAAACCAGTGACTAAGCCACCCGCCAGCCCTTCCATACTTTTATTAGGAGAGACGTTTGGTGCCATTTTGCGGCGACCGAGCTTGCGTCCAACAAAGTAAGCGCCACTATCGGCACACCATACCAATAAGAAGACATAGAGCAGCCACCATGCTGACAATTGCCATAAGTAGAACATAGCAGTAATGGAAGCAGTTAATATCACTGCACCCATCAATGCCAATTGCTTACCATACCAATTGGTCTTTGTTGGAAAAACCCTTACCCAAGAAAGCGCCATTAACCATATAACGAGAGAGGCAACCCACCAAAATAACCAAGTCACTTTGAACATGAGCGACACTAATGTCAGTACCAACACCAATAGTACAAATAGCGCAGGTTGCCGCCATTTTGGCATCAGCTTCGTCCATTCATGCGCCGCGATAATCACGCCGATGGCCAATAGCGGTGCAAATAAAATAGGACTTTGGCTCGCAAACATTGCAATACCAACGATAATAACGAGAACAATTGCCGTCTTAATTCGTTGCCACATACGTATCGAGCCTTATAATAATGAAGAACATTTGGTCAAAATACAGTATAACTGCTCACTATAATAGTCCATTGATAGCGATTAATGCTAATTAAAGCCGCCTAATGTTTCCTAAACAACGGAAAACTGAGGCTTTAATGCCCTCTAATAAAGCATTTTTAAGACTGTTATTATTTTAAAAATCCTGTTGTTCTGTCACTATTTGTTCGCTAGTTTTACCAAAGCGGCGTTGACGTTGGGCGAATTCTTCTATCATCGCTGCAAGCTCATTTACGGTAAAGTCTGGCCACAGTGTTTGAGTAAAAAACAATTCAGCATAAGCTGATTGCCATAGTAGGAAATTAGAGAGGCGATACTCGCCGCCAGTACGTATCAACATATCTACCGCTGGCGCATCTGCCAACTGCACATATTGACCCAGCATCTCTTTATTAATATCTTCAGCACGCAACTGCCCTTCATGCACTTGCTGTGCCAGCTGTTTGGCTGCATGAGCGATATCCCACTGACCACCATAACTGATTGCAATTACTAATGTCATGGCTTCAAAATCTGCTGTTTTTGTTTCAGCATCTACCATCAATACTTGCAAGTCATCACTAAGCTGACTACGATCACCGATAAAACGCAATCGAATGTGGTGCTTCAACATCCGTGGCATTTGCTCGTTGATGGTCAAGCTGAGTAGATGCATGAGCAATGCCACCTCAGTCGGTGGCCGTTGCCAGTTTTCACTTGAAAAGGCAAATACCGTTAAAACCTCAATACCAGTACTCACACAATACTCGACAATAGGATCTAGCGCATCTTTGCCAGCGACATGTCCTTGACCTTTGCCTAAATTATTGACTTTACCATAACGGTTATTACCGTCCATGATAATAGCGATGTGCCGAGGAAGAAGTGCTGGAGCTAAAGTATCTGAAATAGACATAGGCTAACTTGCTTGTTGTTGAAGTAAAATAATCATAGCGCACGCTATAGCACATAAAAACATACTACGTAAAATTCACAGATTTATCATAAACCAGCTATAAAATAAAAAAAGTGCCTGCAAGCAGGTTAACGGTAAGCATTAAAAATACCTTACCTTGCTTAATGACATCTCAGTCGTCTATAGGTCAATAAAAAGCCAATAGCAATGCAGTATTGGCTTTTTAATTAACAGCTGACTTTAAATGACTTATCTTAGATGGCTGCGTATTTATAGTATGTGCATTTTAGACGAAAACGAAAATGAACAGACGAATAACTTTTACACGGCCATTAACTCGGTTTCTTTTTTACTCAGACGGCTATCGATAGTTTCAATGAATTTGTCAGTAATTTTTTGAATATCATCACTGGCGCGACGCTCGTCATCTTCTGATATCTCTTTTTCTTTTGCCAATTCTTTAATATCATTCATCATATCACGGCGGATATTACGGATAGAAACACGGCTGTTCTCTGCTTCTCCGCGCGCAAGCTTTTGCATATCGCGGCGTGTATCTTCTGTCAACGCTGGCATCGGTACACGAATCACATCAGCGGTCATTGGGTTCAAACCCAAATCTGCTTCGCGAATGGCTTTATCGATCGCTTGTACCATCGTACGTTCAAACGGCTGTACTAATAGCGTACGCGAATCTTCAACGTTAACACTTGCCACTTGATTCAAAGGTGTAGGCGACCCGTAGTAGCTAACCATCACACCTGACAACATACCTGGATGCGCGCGTCCTGTACGGACTTTACTAAAGGTACTCTCAAGCGCTTCTAAAGTTTTTTGCATGCGCGCTTCGCCGTCTTGCTTAATTTCATTAATCATCATGTATCCTTATTTATCGCTGCCGATAAATCATTCATTATTGTTAATTATAAAAAACTATTAAGGCATTCATTGCCAGATAAGTAATTACTGAATCTCTACTCGTCTTATTATCATGCCAACGACTGCTATATTAATGATAAACACGTGTGCCTTCATTTTCGCCCATGATGACATTTAATAAAGCATTAGGCTTGGTCATATCAAATACTTGTAGCGGCACGTTATGCTCACGGCATAAAGCAATGGCTGTTAAATCCATCACGCCGAGTTTCTGCTCTAACACTTCATCAAAAGTTAAACCGTCATATTTAACCGCATCAGCATGTAAGCTTGGGTCTTTGTCATAAACACCATCAACTTTGGTCGCTTTTAGAATCAAACCCGCTTCGATTTCAATACCGCGCAAGCAAGCAGCGGTATCAGTGGTAAAGAAAGGATTGCCGGTACCCGCAACAAAGATACAAACTTCGCCGTTTTTAAGGTAGCGAATCGCATTACGGCTGCTATAGCTTTCGGTCACTTCACCAATCGGCAGTGCTGACATCAAACGCGTTTTAATATTACGGCGCTCAAGGGCATCACGCATCGCCAGACCATTCATGACAGTCGCTAGCATACCCATTTGATCGCCGGTAACTCGACCAACCAAGCCTTCTTTTTGTAATTGAGCACCGCGATATAAGTTACCACCGCCGACTACGATACCAACTTGCACACCAAGACCACGCAGATGGGCGATAGATAAACTCATTTTATCGAGCACTTCGCTATCAATACCCATTTCTTTACCACCGGCTAAAGCTTCACCAGAGAGTTTAAGCAAGATACGAGAGTAACGCGGGTTTTTGTCAGACATGAGGTCACCTTGTTAGCATTAAATTATAATTAAAGTTATCGGTAAAATACAAATAGATTTTGGCTTTAGGCTCGTCTATAACGCCATAATCGATGGTAGGCGTATTAGGCGTATAAAAGACTAAATTGCGCTAATTGTAGCAAAAACTGCCCACTGTTGGGCAATTTTCACGCGCCTATTGTGTTGGATGGTTAACCCTTATAACTGGCAAATAAGTCATATTCGCTGGCATCATCAATAGTAACCGTTAAGAACTGCCCTACTTTTACCGCAGCAGTAATGTCATCAACATAGACGTGCCCATCAATTTCTGGCGCGTCTGCATAGCTACGGCAAATCGCAACACCCTCATCAAAATCAATCTCATCGACCAATACCATTAAGGTTTTACCGATTTTTTCTTGCAGTTTTTGCGCAGAGATATCTTGCTGTAACGTCATCAAACGCTCGTAACGCTCTTGCTTAATGGCTTCAGGTACATGATTAGGCAATTCATTAGCAACCGCGCCTTCCACTTCCGAATAAGTAAAAGCACCAACGCGATCAAGGCGTGCCTCGACTAACCAGTCAAGCAGACATTGGAAATCTTCTTCAGTCTCACCTGGGAAGCCAACGACGAAGGTTGAGCGAATCACGATATCAGGACAAATCTCACGCCATGCTTTAATACGCGCCAAGGTGTTTTCGCTATGGGCGGGACGCTTCATGGCTTTTAAGATGCTATGACTGGCATGCTGAAAGGGAATATCAAGGTAAGGCAGTAGCTTCTTTTCACCCATTAATTGAACGACTTTATCGACATGCGGATACGGATAGACATAATGCAGACGTACCCAAATACCCAAATCGTTCAACGCTTGGCATAAGTCATAAAACTTAGACTTCAGCGGCATACCATTCCAGAAGCTGGTCTTATATTTTAAATCTAAACCATACGCGGACGTATCTTGCGAGATGATTAATAGTTCTTTCACGCCAGCGTTCTTCAGTGCCATGGCTTCATTCATCACGCTATCAATCGGACGCGAAACCAAATCACCGCGTAAGCTTGGAATAATGCAAAAAGTACAACGATGATTACAGCCTTCTGATATTTTCAGATAAGCATAATGACTGGGCGTTAATTTGATACCCGCCTCATTAATCAAATCTATCTTAGGATTATAATCTTTATCATTACTACGGTCAGGCTTAGGCACATGCAGCGCGACTGCTCTAATCACTTCGTCATAAGCGTGCGCGCCAGTCACTGCTAATACAGCAGGATGCATTGCACGGATTTTATCTGCTTCTTTACCGAGGCAACCCGTAACGATAACTTTACCGTTTTTGCTAATCGCTTCACCGATGGCATCTAGCGACTCTTGTACCGCTGATTCAATAAAGCCACAAGTATTGACCACGACCAAGTCTGCGCCTTCATAGTCGCTGGCGACTTGATAACCATCACGGCTAAGCTCAGTAATAATGCGCTCACTATCCACCAAGGCTTTTGGGCAACCTAGCGAGACAAAACCAATCTTTGGCGCTGCCGTTGTTGGACTAGAGGCTGTCGCGCTGGTGGTTGCATGTATAGTCGCATCACCACTTTGGGCAATACTACGGTTTTGATTATGATTGGCTTTATGATGGTAAGGCTCGACATTATCTGTCTTAAGCTGCTCTTGCACCATTGCTGGCTTGGCAGGATTAAAAATGGTGGCAGTGTCTTTTGGCATAGAAGCTGTTGACATAGAAGCTGGCTGTGAGGTAGTGATAGTCGTGTTAACGGACTCGGTAGAAGTTTTGGGCATGGCTGACCTTGCTAGAGATAAATTGGCTGTGCGCATTGTACGTTTTTTTTGTGATAATCACCAGTTTTGCCGCTCTATAGTGTTGATTTATGGTTAAATATTATATCGAGTATCTCGCTATCCTAGGCATTACTAATGACAGCTGATTTTGTAAGCGCAAAACCGACCCCTGACCTAGCATTTATATCACAGCATTTGTTTACGGCTATCTTATGGGTCAATGACGAGCTGTCTATTACTTGGCTAAACGCCCAAGCTGAGCAACTACTCGCTATCAGTAGTGGACGATTACTCAATCAATCTATATTGATACTGCTTGCACCTAATGAGTTAACGTTAAAAGAAAGCCCTAACATTAATAACAGCGATGGCGATGAGCAAATTCGCCCTTTAACGGCAAGATTTAATCAGGCGCAGCATTATCAACAACCCTTTATCGATCATGATTACCTTATAAACAGCCAATTAAATGGTCATTCACCCCTCTCAGTCGACTATAGCGTGACGCCTGTCATTTATGAGCAGCAGCGTTATTTTATTATCGAGATGTGGGGCAAAGATCGCCAAAGTCGTATTTCAGAGGAGCAGCGCCAACAGCAGCAATATAGCGTTGCCCGGCATATGCTGCGCTCAGTCGCCCATGAAATCAAAAATCCGCTTGCTGGTATTCGCGGTGCTGCACAATTATTGCAACGGCAATTTATTAAATTCAGTGACACTTCTATTGTTAACAGCAAGCCTTCTACTCTTAATAGCAATTTTCCTGCTGTTACTAATAATGTAAACTCTGTTTTAAATCCCCTTTCAAACGCTAATAACGACCTGCAAAAACATGCAGCAAAGCTTCGTAACTATACTGATATCATCATCTCAGAAACGGATCGCCTAACTCAGCTGGTTGGGCAGCTTCTTGGTTCTAATCAACTGCCAAACTGGCAAACACTAAATATCCACGAGCCACTAGAGCATGTTTTGGCATTGATTATCCATCAGTATCCACAAGTGACGCTGCAGCGTGATTATGATTTGTCGTTGCCTGAATTATGTGCTGATAAAGACCAGTTGATTCAAGTGTTTTTAAACCTGATTAATAACGCTTGTGAATCGATGACCGAATTTGAACAAGTACTTCAGCAGAATACGTCTACTGAATTGAGTCGCTTACCATCAAATATCACGCCATTGAGTACTAACGGTAACTATGGTAGCTATCAACCCAAACTATATATTCAAACACGAGTTGTCTTTCAGCATACGATTGGTGGGCAGCAGCACAAACAAGTCCTGCAAGTCACTATCACCGATAACGGCCCAGGGATTGATCCAGCATTGATCGGACAAATATTTTTCCCCATGGTGACCAGCCGTGCTACAGGGACTGGCCTTGGCTTATCGATTGTCCAAGATATCATCAGCCGTCATCATGGTATGATTGATGTCAGCTCTAACCAATCACAAAACCCTAACTATAGTCGTCAGAATAACCAAAAAAAACATCATAACAATACCAATAGTCAGACGTGTTTTACACTTTACCTGCCTTTTCGTCAGCCCATAATTGATGCGTAAGCGACATTGCTATTTAACACTGCTCACTCGCAAAATGCTGAATCATAAACTGAACCAATCCATTGCTCATTAGGCCTGATAAATGACTAAATATAACGACAACCATACACCTAAAAGCGATAATCAAACGTCAAACGATCAAATAATGAGTGACCGAGCTATTAATAATAAAACAATAAAAGTAACGGTCAATAATGCCACTGATGATAATACGGCGACTTTATGGTTGATCGATGACGATCCAGCACTGCGTTTGGTATTGGCGGACACTTTTGAAGATGCTGGTCTTATCGTTATCAGCTTTACCCAAGCGCAGGCAGCATGGACACGTCTCAATGATATATTGCAACAGCGAGAGTCAGCCGCGCAGTTACCTGATGTGATATTGACTGATATTCGTATGCCTCTAATGGATGGCTTGTCCTTTAGTGATTGGGTGAATCAGCATTTTCCTAAGCTGCCAATTGTTATTATGACGGCACACTCAGACCTTACTTCTGCCATTAATAGCTATCAGACAGGCGCATTTGAATATCTGCCGAAGCCTTTTGATTTGGATGATGCCGTCGCAACGATTTATAAAGCGATTAATTATCAATCCAATATGGTTGTAGAAAATCATACAATTGGGTCTAATACCAATACAACTACCAACATTTCATCCGATACTCATACAAAACCCAATGCCAAAACTAAGCCTCAAAACCGTACTAACAAAGAAGCTAAAAATAAAGTTGAGGTTACAGCTGATACCAAAGCTAACGACAATCCCAGCGGTATCATTGGTCAATCGCAAACGATGCAGACGGTATTTCGCGCCATTGGCAGATTGGCGCACTCGTCTATTACTGTCTTAATCACGGGTGAATCAGGTACGGGTAAAGAATTGGTCGCCGGCGCTTTGCATCAGCATTCACCGCGTCAGCAGCAGCCTTTTATTGCCCTCAATATGGCGGCAATTCCACATGATTTGATTGAGTCTGAGCTATTCGGCCACGAAAAAGGGGCGTTTACTGGCGCGACGACGATGCGTCAAGGTCGTTTTGAGCAGGCGGATGGCGGCACGTTATTTTTGGATGAAATCGGTGATATGCCGTTTAGTACCCAAACACGGCTGCTAAGAGTACTGGCCAATGGAGAGTTTTATCGCGTGGGTGGGCAGCAGCCTGTCAAAGTAAATGTACGTATCATCGCCGCTACTCACCAAAATTTAGAAGAGCTGGTAAAACAAGGCAAGTTCCGTGAGGATTTATTTTATCGGCTTAATGTCATACGTTTACCGCTGCCACCACTACGAACACGGCGCGAGGACATTCCAGCGTTAGCGACTTATTTTATGCAGCGCGCTGCTGAACAGATGAATACAGCACCAAAGCAGCTACATCCTACGGCGCTAGAGATTATGCAGTTTTTTGAATGGCGCGGTAATGTCCGTCAACTTGAAAATGTTTGCCTATGGTTGACGGTGATGACAACTGGCGATACGGTCATGATTGATGACTTACCACCAGAGCTGCTCGAAAGTCTCTCCTCTACTCTAGAGCCGCATCGAGAGCAAAGCTTAGCGTCATTGCAACTTGCTCAAAGCCATCAAATTCATGAAAGCCCAAGTTGGCAGCAAGCCTTGGCTGACTGGGCTAAGCAATCGCTAAAAACTGGAGAAACCGACATTTTGCAGACGGCAACACCTGAGTTTGAGCGTGTCTTAATTACGGCAGCGCTCAATCATAGTGGCGGAAAAAAGATAGCAGCAGCCAACTTGCTCGGTTGGGGGCGCAATACACTGACACGCAAGTTGCAGCAATTAGATATCTCTTCATTAGAACAACAAAGCAAATAAGAATTAAAGACGCAAAAATATCAGATAAAAATCATAGCAATATCAGCTATTTATAATAAACAGTAAAATTAATTGTTAAATAACTCAAAATAGTTGCAAATAGGGGTTGCCAAACTACTCAAACTCTATATAATAGCCAACCACTGAGACGCACTACCGAATCAGTTAACTGTCTAGATAGCATTTGAATTTAACTGCTTTTGATGATAGAGTAACGAAAATGGGGCTGTGGCGGAATTGGTAGACGCACTAGATTTAGGTTCTAGCGCCGCAAGGTGTGAGAGTTCGAGTCTCTCCAGCCCCACCATTTTCGGATAGTACATCTTAGATCAAATATCAAAACCTGCTTTTTAGCAGGTTTTTTTGTGTTTGGGGTTTATGTAAAATACCTATACATAATAACTAGTTTGGTAGTGGCTATCTTCCTTAATAACACTGCCATTAGACTAAGTGAAACTACCTATTAGAGGCATAAAATGACTGGTTTAAAACGATGAATAAAGGATTTTGGCTAACGGTAGGTCTACTGGTGCTATTAGCAGCTAGTCTTTTTGGGCTTCGCAGCCTATATAAACCCGCTATTTCAGCTGACGTTTCAGCTGGTGCAGGTACAGACTCGAATACCAAGGTTATGATGAGCTTAGATAAATTTAGTGGCTTTCACCATGATGCAGAGATACTTTTAGAAAAGTTAACCGTTCTAAAAACGGGGATGGAAAGCGCGATTGCTACCCAAGATAGCAAACTATTAACAAGCACTATCAGCAACACTTATAGAATCATAGATAATGTGAATGTCAATCGTCTGCCAACCATTGCACCTTTTGAGGTTTGTGATGAGGCATTAAACACATTGAGCCTCTATGCTATTAGCGCTAAGGCAAATTACTCCCGTACTAACAAAACAGATATAGATCAGGTCCATGAATTGAGAGATTCATTTAATATTCAGTTTGCTCAGTGTCAAAGCATCGTTAATGATAAGTCTGTTGAAGCGCTCTATCAAGACTATCAGTAGTACGCTTTACTTATTTTTCAATAATGTTAAATCCCTCAAAATCTCCTTCATATTTTGATATCGCCTCTCCATTTGCTTCGCCAATGCCTTATCAATAATATATTGATAATGACTGTGTTCTGATGGTAATTTTGGTACAGGCTGTTGGCAATGCTGAGTTGCCCACTCAATCATTGGATCGCTACTTTCAATATTTACCTTAAATGGGCGCTTTCCCATTAATATCTCATACATCATTATTCCAAACGCATAGATATCACTTTGCAGTGTTGCACCCTGCCCTTGCCAGCGCTCAGGTGCAAGATAGGCGGGCGTACCGGCAAGATTTACCGCCATTGGTTTATTAATTGACGTGGCTAAGGCAAAATCGGTCAATAATAAATTAGGCATGATGCTGCTATTATCAGCATCATTCGTCAAGAAACCATCGAGTAAAATATTACTCGGTTTAATATCATTATATAGCCAGCCCGCTTTATGTAGATTGGCTATCAGATGTGCAGTCTGCACGATGAAACGATGCTTTATTTTATCGGTTAATAATAAATGCTTTTGAACGCTAAGTTGATTCGCCAAGCTACCGTTTGGATAATAAGGCATGACAACGATAGTTAGCTGTTGAAGCTGTTCTAATATTTGAACTGTTAGGTTTTCATAAACTAACATTAGCGGTGCGATAGCGGCATGGTTATTTTGATTTTGTGATAAAGCATTTAAAGATTTTAAAACGTCGGCTTCATGAATTAAATCAGATGCGCCTTGACTGACATCAGCACTTAACTGCCATTTAATCACCACGCAACCAAACTGCGGATGCTGAGCGCGCGTTAAACCTTGATAAACGATTAATATCTTAGCGTCGATTTGGTTTTTTTGCTTACTATCTTGCTGACTAATACGCTGATGCGTTATTTCATAATATAGCAATGCTGATAACGCTTGAGTAATAATTGGCAGTAGCTGCTGAGATTGCGCCTGTAACGCTTGTATAATAGACGGATTACTGGCACTATTTTTCATAGTATTCTTTTTAATAGTGCTGTTTTTAATGGCCCTATTTTTAATGGTGCTGTTTTTCATGCTACAGTGAAGCCCTTATTAAATTGCTATTGCCTAACTTAAACACAACCTTAACTGCTAGAGTCATTATGTCGCAACCATCTAATTTATCTCAGAATCCTGCTAATTATGCCCTGCCTGACCATTTATTGGAGTTACTCAGTCAATATTTGCAAGCGCAGGTCACGCCAACGATTGAGATTGATCCTACACAATTGGCTTATCGCTGGGTCGGTGGTCACAACGGACATTTGGAGCCATTAGCGGTCAACTTGTTTTTAAGTTTAGATGACTTGCATGGTATCGACACTCAAAAGTCAAAACTGGTACAAAATACGCGCCAATTCCTAAAAGGCTATCCAGCCAATCACGTGCTGATGACAGGAACACGCGGCGCTGGTAAGTCTTCATTGATTCGAGCATTGCTACAAGCCTATCATAATCAAGGTTTACGCATTATTGAAATTGCCCGTGATGATCTAAAAGTGCTGGATAAAATACGTGCAGCGATAAAGGCGCTACCAGCTGATTGTAAATGCCGCTACGTGGTGTACTGTGATGATTTGGCATTTAACGGTCAAGATGAAAGCTACCGTACGCTAAAAAGTGTCTTGGATGGTGCCCTTGATTCAGAGCAAGACAAATTATTGGTCTATGCCACCAGTAACCGCCGCCACTTATTGCCACAATTGATGAAAGACAACGTCAATATTTATAATGGTCAGACTGATGAGGTCAACCCTTACGAGACTATTGATGAGACGGTGTCGTTATCTGATCGCTTTGGCCTCTGGCTATCCTTTCATCCGATGGATCAAACGACTTATTTACAAATAGTTCACCATTACTTATCTATCCAGAAAAAGCACATCATAGATAGCGTGGGTAATACGACTGTTAATGGTGATAGCAATCTTGAAATACAGGACGTTGAAATAGCTAACATCGAAGTAACTAATAAAGCACTCCCTGATAATATTAGAGCAGCGGCACTACGCTGGGCAGCAGAGCGTGGTGGTCGCTCTGGTCGAGTGGCTTATCAGTTTAGCCGTTACTGGATAGGACAATCAAAGCTGGCTGCTGAAGACAGTCTTAACGTTTAATTATTTCTCATTTAGTTATTTCTCATTGTCGCGTGCAGATCCTACATACTGCACGCAGTTATGCTCTTTACCGTCTCCCAAATCAGCTGCACCATTGACCGCATATTGTGCAAAGTCTGCCGCTAGCCATAAATTACCTTTATAAGCACTCTCGGCATCTATACGGATATGCGCCATGTTTGGCGTACGGCTATTCGCGTTATCAAAGCTTTGATAACGAGCGCTAAAATGCGTCAAAATTAAATTTTTGAGTCCGACATTCTGAGCAAACTTGCCCAGCAATTGCGCACTGCTGTGCATGGGATCAAAGTCTAGGTTTTTGCCCTGAATCTTAAGTAACACTTCATGAGTATAAGTGGCTTCATGCACCAATAAATCAGCATCTTTGACAACGTCGAATAGTAAATTTGGGCTGTCATTATCTCCAGCTATTACTACCCGTGTACGCTGTACATCATTATCAACGTAGCCTCCTGAAAGGATTTTACGTCCATCATCGGTCATCACATCTTCACCGTGTTGCAGTTTGCCCCACAGTGCGCTTGCTGGAATGCCATCTGCTGTCAATTTATCTTTATTAAGCGTGCGACGATTAATAGTTTGAGTAATACCAAAACCATAAGAAGCGACTCGATGTGATAACGGCGTGATATCAATATCCAGCTGATGCTGGGTGTCCAGACAGAGACTAATCTTGCCATTTTGCTGAGATAATAAATCTTCTATCGCCATAAAGTTGATGGCAAAGGGTAAGTGTAATTCTGTGGTTAAAATAATAGCATCAAGCAGCGTAGCAATTGCTTTTGGCGCAATGAGTGTTAGCGGTGCGTGGCGGCCTGACATCGCCGCACTCGCCAGCAGTCCTGGCAGACCATAACAATGATCGCCATGTACATGGGTGATGCAAATCACGGCTAATTGATGTAAAGATAACTTGCTATGTAATAGCTGATGCTGGGTGCCCTCACCGCAATCAATCAATAACCACGGTCGCGACTTTTTATTTTGGCTAGCATTTTGGCTAGCATTTTGGCTGGTATGCTGGTTGTTATCCTGATCCTGCTGTCGACTCGAGCCAACCAAATAAGGATTAAGGCACTCAATCGCCAACGCCGTCACGTTACGCTGCTTGGTTGGCACACCTGCCGAGGTACCCAAAAAGGTTAACTTTAGCATCGACTATCTTCCTTACTTATTAATCTCACTTTTTATGACAATTGACATAGCATGGTTCTTTGCCCTTCAATCATTTGCCCGCCATTAGCAGTGCACTCATTGATCATATTGGACTCATAGGATTTCCAACCGCCATAAAAGCTGGCCAGGCACAGCAAAACCACCAGTAATTTTTGTGACCATGCTTTGACAGATACCTGCTGGCTATTGGCCATTTGTTGTTCAGCAGCACTATCTGTATGAGTATTTTTGGGATTAGATTTATTCAGGTCTGTCATTACTTTATCCTAAAAAAGGCTTTGCTTATAAATAAACAAAACCTTTTATTTTAATATTAAATTCAGTGTTTATCACTGATATGGTTAATTAAATGCTAGTACTTAAAACTTAACACGACCACCTTTATCTTCTGCTCGCTTAAAGGCATCACGTTCTTCACAGCGTTTGAGCCAATTTAAGATATTGGCGTATTTACTGCTATTTAAGCCTGAACCTGCATTGGCACCGACAACTGCAAGGTGCATCTGAATATCAGCGGCGCTAAATTCTGTACCAGCAAACCAATGATTATCTTGTAAATGCTGCTCCATCATCGTCAATATAGCATCCAAGCTATTGCTTATCATGCTTTTTTCGACTTGATTTCTAATGCTTTTACTCACAGGCTTGATGAGCATAGGCGACTGCTCAACCACTTTAGTAAAGACCAAACGCATGACCAATGGTGGCATCACTGACGCTTCAGCAAAGTGTAGCCAAAAAGTATAAGCTTCCCACGCGGCCTCATTGTCATCAGCTGGCTTAAATTGCTTTTCTGTATCATAGTGCTTTAATAAATACTCGATGATAAATCCTGATTCAATCAGCACACGGTCGTCTACTTCTAACATTGGTGCATGACCGAGCGGATGGATTTGCTTCAAACTGTCAGGTGCACGATACGCCTTATTGCGCTCATAACAAGTCAATTTATAATCGATGTTAAGCTCTTCTAACAGCCATAAGATGCGAAAAGAGCGTGAGTTTGCTAAATGATGAAGGTGTAACATAAACAATCCTTGTAATAAGTTTTTGTAGTTCGCTATTATACTTTATAGATAGCTTTTAAACATAAAATCCCGATTTAAGTCAATTATAACAGTGATTGATAATAATGTACTTAATTGCTGTTTTATCGCCTTGCCATATAGCCTTGTAGCTTAGTAGCTTAGTAGCTTAGTAGCTTAGTAATAAAAAACAGTCATAAAAGTAGCAATGACACTTGATGATAAATAATGCATTTTAAGCCAAGTTTAAATATTAATACCATATACAATTAACACTGATCTCAATACTTATTTTGAATCTAACGCTTCAATTTTACGAGTAATCTTATCTATTTTTTGTTGATACTTTCTGATTTTACGGAAACGGCGCGCCTTTAATACACCCTCTATACGATAATTTTTTAAACGACGACGCGGTGGAAATCCGCCCACTTGCGGCTCTCGATAGCCATGCAAATGATTGTCACGACGACGAATAAGATAGCCTTTGATACTATCAATAATCATGATACATAATGCCAAAGTAATCATGCCATACATAAATAAAGAACCACCTTCATCCAAACTTTGATTTAAGATGGTAATGGATAATACAAATAACAGCATGGGCTCTACATAGCTGAGTGCCCCAAATAGCGAAACAGGTAGCTTACTACTGGCAATCATGGTCAGCGACATGGCAAGCGCACTAAAAGCACCGAGCAGTGGCAATAAATACCAAAACTTGCTGGCTTGTGCCGCCATGCTAAAGCCGCCACTAACATAAAGCATAATCAGTACCACAGGCGTGAGCAAGGTCAAATCTGATAACAAACCCGTAATTGGCGGTACAGCAAGCTTACGTCGTAAAAGATAATAAGGCGGATAACCCAAGCACACAAACAGAGTCACCCAAGATACGCTACCGTATTGAAATATATCATAGCCAATACCAAGCGCTGCACAGAGCGCTGCCAACCACTGTAGTGTACTCATATCCTCATGATAAAAAAAACGTCCGACTATTATCATCACCAGCGGCAATAAGAAATAGCCCAACGTGACATCAAGACCGAAACCATTCACCGGTCCCCACATAAACAGCCAAATCTGCCCACCCAAAATCGGTGTTGGTAATATAAAGATAATCCACTCTTTTATGGACTTTAATGTTTTTAGATAATCAAAGACATGTTGCCACTGCTTGGTGAAGCTGACCAATATCACTAAGCTCAAGAGCATCATTAATATGCGCCATGAAGCTACTTGCGTACCCGATAACGGCAGCATAAATAGCCCAAATAAGAACATCAATGAGAATAAAAAACTTGATGATATCGAAGCTAAAGTTCCCTGAAAGGTTTGGTTGGTCGTAAGCATAACAACAGCCTTAATAAATAGAAAAAAGCAAAAGCCTCCAACGATAACGTCAGAGGCTTTTTCTAGAACAGTGATGCAAAAACCAGATCAAAAATCTAACTAATGAAAGTGTTATTCGTCAGTGTCAGTTTCTGAATGATTAGATTCATTGACATCTGTTTCTGCAGCATCAATATTTGCCGCATCAATATCGATCTGCTCTTGACCTTCTACATCAAACGTACCGTCTTCTCTCATCGCATCGATTAGTTCATTGTCGCCTTCTTCGTGTTCAACACGCGCCATAGCGACCAGCTTCTCATCTTTTGACAGACGAATTAAGGTAACACCTTGAGTATTACGACCCGAACTGGCGACATGCTGCACTGGCGTACGGACTAGTGTGCCTTTATCTGATATTAAGATAATATCGTCTTCAGGCTCGACCTTGGTCGCACGAACTAACGCACCATTACGCGCGCTTGTTTTAATCGCGATAACACCGCCACCGCCACGTCCTTGCTTATTAAATTCTTCAATAAAGGTACGTTTACCAAAACCGTTTTCACAAGCAATCAGAATTTCGCGTACGTCATCTTCGATAACCACCAATGACTTAATAAACTCATCATTAGCCAGACGCATACCACGAACGCCTTTTGCCGTACGACCCATAGCGCGCGCATCATTTTCATCAAAACGGATGGCTTTACCACTTGAGGCAAACAACATCACCTCTTGGCTACCGTCAGTGATACGAGCGCTTACCAATTTATCGCCTTCTTCTAGACCAACGGCAATAAGACCGTTTGAGCGAATGTTGGCAAACTGCTTGAGCTCTACACGCTTCACCGTACCATTGGCTGTCGCAAAGAATACAAACGGTGGCTGTGCTTCATTGCTGCTTTCTAATGAATCATCATCACTATCGCTATCTGTACGATCGGCAACATCTACTAGTGACATATCGTCTTTCGCAGATAACTCTTCCACTATTTTTGGAATGGGCAATATCGTCGTGACTGTCTCATCAGCATTCAAGCCAATAAGATTGACTAATGGGCGACCACGGGCGCCGCGACTGGCAATAGGCACTTCAAAACCGCGTAAGCTAAACACACGACCCGTATCTGTGAAGCACAGTACCGTCGAGTGAGTAGAGGTTACGACTAAATGGTCAATCACATCGTCTTCTTTCATGGCGGTCGCAGATTTACCTTTACCGCCACGCTTTTGCGCCACATAATCGTCGATAGGCTGCGTTTTAGCATAACCCGTACGCGATACGGTCATCACAACGGTTTGTTCAGGAATCAAATCTTCGCGGCTAAAGTCAGTACGTGAATCAACGATATCCGTACGGCGCTCATCACCAAAGTTGTCACGAATCTCAATCATCTCGTTAGAAATAATGGTCATTAGCTTGTCGAAATCACCAAGAATAGACTCTAAATTCGCGATTTCACGTAATAGATCCTGATATTCTTCGGTCAATTTATCTTGCTCAAGACCCGTGAGACGATGCAATTGCATGTCTAAAATGGCATTAACCTGATCTAGTGATAAACGATAGCGCTCCTCGCCTTCGACAAGACCAAACGGTGCTTTTGGATCTTCACCTTCGATATAATCAGGTCGTACTGACTGGCTACCAGCCGCCTCTAGCATTGCGACTACACTACCTGAGCCCCAGGTATTATCGAGCAAGTTTTCACGGGCCATAGCGCGACTAGCGGACGCTTTAATAGCCGCAATAATCTCGTCAATATTCGCCAGTGCAACGGTTAAGCCTTCGAGCAAATGACCACGAACACGCGCTTTATTAAGCTCGTAAATAGTGCGGCGGGTCACGACTTCTTGACGATGACGTACAAACGCAGCAATCAGCTGACGCAACGTCAATAGCTTAGGCTGACCATTATCGAGCGCCACCATATTGATACTAAAGCTGGACTCAAGTGGCGTTTGTAGAAACAAGTTATTAACAATAACTTCGGCTGTTTCGCCGCGGCGCAAGTCAATGGCGATACGCATGCCATCTTTATCAGACTCATCACGTATTTCGCTAATGCCTTCAATTTTTTTATCGCGTACTAATTCAGCAATACGTTCAATCATCTTAGCTTTATTAGATTGGTACGGTACTTCGGTGAAGACAATACGCTCACGATCACGGTTGACACCGGTGTCCGTCATTGGCTCAATATGATAGCGACCGCGAATATGTAAACGACCTTTACCCGTACGATAGGCATCTAAAATGCCCGCGCGACCATAAATAATACCGCCTGTAGGAAAGTCAGGACCTGAGATATGAGTCATCAGCTCCTCAGCAGAGATTTGCGGATTGTTGGCATAAGCCAAACACGCATTAATCACTTCGGTGAGGTTGTGCGGTGCCATATTGGTCGCCATGCCAACAGCAATACCAGTTGCACCATTGACCAGCAAGTTAGGAACGCGTGCCGGCATGACGCTAGGCATACGCTCAGAACCATCGTAGTTATCTTCCCAGTCGACGGTGTCTTTATCCAAATCTGCCAGCATTTGATGGGTCAGCTTGGTCATACGCACTTCGGTATAACGCATCGCTGCCGGTGGATCATCATCGATCGAACCAAAGTTACCTTGACCATCAACCATAGGATAACGCAAGCTAAAATCCTGCGCCATCCGCACAATCGCATCATAAACCGCACTATCGCCATGCGGGTGATATTTACCGATGACGTCCCCGACCACACGGGCTGATTTTTTATATGGCTTGTTATAGTCGTTAGATAGCACGTGCATAGCGTACATCACACGGCGGTGTACAGGCTTGAAGCCATCACGCACATCAGGCAGCGCACGTGAGACGATCACGCTCATCGCATAATCCAGATAGGATTGCTTTAGTTCATCTACGATGCCAATAGGACTGACCGATTCGCTCATATACACTCCCTCACTCATATTTTTTCTAATGTTGACACTTTTTCTAGAGACTCTTTTTGTAGAGACACTTATAACTTATACAAAAATATAGCGACATAAATGCGCAGCTACTATCAAAATATAAACCATAAAAAAAGCACTGCTAAGCGTGCAAAACAATAGGAAAATGGCGATAGTTTTAATGTTTAATAAAAGAAGCTATTTTAGCACAAATTTGTTGATTTAGGGGTATCTAGATGCCATTAAAATCAAGCAAAACAGCTCATTAGCGGTCTTTTTTTAATCTAATCACAACTGTTAAAACAACTTTAACGCCATACTTGTTTGGACTGGCTGATTTTGCTATTTCTACAAGCAAATTGACCCTCTTTTAAACCGTTGAATACCTCGAGTATGATGTAATAGCAAACATGCTGTATCTCTCAACCAACCCTAGCTTAGCCCCATGCTTTATTGTACGATACGCCACAATATGCAACTTGATAAAATATCACACTCTAAGACAGATAAACCTTATGCAAAATCACAATCAAGATATTAACCATAGCCAAAAAGCAGATGCAGAAGAAACTGCGCGCACCGATCGCAGCTTTGATACGATTGCTGAGCATTTTGAAAAAAAGGTCTATGGTGGCTTAAAAGGGGATATTCGGCTGGCAGTATTGCGCCGTGATATTTTTGAATATAGTGCGCAGATGAGTCAAACACTTGGACGACCCTTACGTATTTTAGATGTAGGCGCAGGGCTTGCACAGATTGCGATTGAGCTTGCCACTCAAGGGCATACGCTGGTTATTAATGATATCTCAGCCAATATGCTGGAAAAAGCAAAAGTAAGTGTCGATCAAAATAAGGGGAAATTAGATATCACTTGGTATGTATGTCCGTATCAAGAACTCGAAGAGAAGCTTGCTGATAAAACGGAGGAATTTGACTTAATTATGTGTCACGCGCTGCTTGAGTGGTTGGCAGAACCAGCGGCGGTGATGAATTTTTTTGACCGCCATCTGACTGAGAATGGTGCCATTTCGCTGTGTTTTTATAATCCAGCCAGCTTTGATTATCGCAATCTCATTATGGGTAACTTTAACCTATTAGATAACACCAAGTATAAAGCGGACAACAAAAAAAGCCTGACGCCAAATCATCCGGTCGCAAAAGAAGAAGCGGAATCTTGGTTAGAGGCGCATCACTATCATACGGTACTTACCAGTGGTCTGCGCGTATTTCATGATTATTCGCCGCTTAAACGTGGCGGTCATAACGATCCTGAAGCGGTGATACGCATGGAGCTACGCTACTCACAATTAGAGCCGTATAAGTGGCTTGGTCGTTACTTACATATATTGGCAACTCGGCACAATTAACGGTGACAATGCTTTTTAATAATAGCTTTTAATAAGAATTATTAAGAATCATTTTTGATAACCGCTATCTTATTTCTTCAATTCTCTCTGATCTATCATATTCTGACCAAGTCGTGGCATTGATATCTTTTTCATCAAACACCACGACATGCTCTAGTATGGGTAAGAGGCCAATTTGTGAGCCAATTTCGTGATTATGATGACTGGCCACTAATGACAAGACGGTTTGACCATCAGCGAGTTGCAAACGATACAAATAATTGGCACCACGAAATACCCGCCCAACCACTAATGCGGTTTGTATACTCTCGTCATCATGGACGATATCATCAGGGCGTACCAGTACTTTAATCGGCGTACCATTAGGATAATCATACTCGCAATATAGCGGCTGCCCTGATTCATCATAGACTTCCATACGTCGATAAATATCCCCAAGTGCCGTTTCAACGTGACCTTCTTTGATAATGCCGTCTATCATCGCCCCTTCGCCGACGAACTCAGCGACAAACGGACTGACCGGCTCATGATATAGCTCGCTTGGTGTCGCCCACTGTACCAGTTTGCCTTTATTCATCACCCCGACTTTATCCGCTAGCGCAAAAGCTTCGTTTTGATCATGAGTCACCAAAATAGCAGTGGTATTGGTACGTTTGAGAATATCACGGACGTTCATTGCCAGTGATTCGCGCAGGACCACATCCAAATTAGAAAAGGGTTCATCGAGTAGCAAGAGTTTGGGCTTAGGTGCCAATGCACGGGCCAATGCTACCCGCTGCTGCTGCCCACCGGATAGCTCATTTGGGCGCTTATCCGCATGTTCAGACAATTCAACAAGATCTAGCATCTCAGCGACACGCGCTTTTTTGTCGGCAGCAGACCATTTATTCAAACCAAAAGCGATATTTTTTGCCACGCTTAAATGCCCAAACAGCGCATAGTCTTGAAACACCATACCCATGCCACGTTTGGCTGGGACTACCGTAAATGAAGTACGCGCTGTCTGCTCCGTTAGACGCTGGCCATTTAAGCTGATTTTTCCGCCACGACTCTGCTCTAATCCGGCAATGGCTCTTAGCGCCGTGGTCTTCCCGCAACCGCTATAACCTAAAAAGCAGCCAATCTCACCTTGCTGTAAGTCTAACGATAACCCATTGACGATTATCGTATCGCCATAACCGACAACCAAATCTTGTACACTAAAATAAGGCTGAATGGCTGCGGTCTCATTATATTGACTGGACGGGCTATCTGAATTGAGCGTCCCTTGTTGTAAGTCTCTATCCGCTAAAGCTTGCGACATTTGCGCCTTTGTTATGATGGTGACGGGTGACTTTTCCAAATGATGTTGTCGTGCGTTGCTCTGAGTCTTTACGGACTTAGAGTCTACTGGATTTATTGAATCGTTGATCAAGTCAGTATACATAAACGGTACCAGTGAGCTATTAGTGAATAAAACCCATAATTAAAACGCTAAAAATAACGATGGACATCAATTATCTAACCATTAAAAACCAGCGGGCTATTTAAGAAATGCCGCTTTTAATAAAAACACCTTAACCTTGCTTGTCACTTTGACGCAGCAATATCCAAACAGGAATAAGACCTACCAGCACAATAAACAGACTTGGCAATGCTGCTCGTCCCCACATGCCTTCGCTGGTCATCTCAAACACGCGGACGGCTAGCGTATCCCAGCCTTGCCGCCGTGTCATCAAAGTAATCGGCATCTCTTTCATCACTTCGACAAAGCCCATCAATAACCCAGTCAGTATCCCAGGGCTAAGAACTGGCAACATCACTTGCCGCCAACGCTGAAAAGGACTATCACTAAGCAATTTAGCGGCCGCTTCTTGATTCGCCGTCAAGCGCTGTAGTTGACGGTCTACCGGCTGGAAGCTGACGGTCATAAAGCGTGTCGATAAAGCAAGGAGCATGACAATCACACTACCTGACAAAAACTGCGTGGAGGTAATACCAAAAGCAATCAGCTGATTATCAAGCCAAGCAATAGGAATAAAGATGCCGACTGCCAAGACTGTGCCCGGAACCACATAACCTAAATTGGCTAACGTAGTCATTAGCTTGGTAGACTTATCAGGATACTGGCGCTTAACCCACGCAATAATAATCGCTAAAAAGGCGATAAATGCCGTGGTCATACTAGCAATCATGAGGCTATTGGTCACAAAATCAATATAGCGCGCATCAAAATCTTGTTGAAAATTTAATGCGGTCCAATAAATCAGCTGTAAAAACGGTATCAAAAACGCGATTAAAAATACCAACGTGCAGAGTAGTGTCATTGCCCACTTTGCCGGTTTACTGGCTTCAAAACGCTGATTACTCCCTTGAGTAACCGTATTGCCACGCTTTGCCTGCCAATACTGCTCAAACAAGACGACAATAAATATCACACCGATTAGCAAAGCTGCCAACTGGGCGGCGGTAGTCAAACTAAAAAAGCCAAACCATGCTTTATAAATGGCAGTGGTAAAGGTATCGACATTAAACACTGAAACCGCGCCAAAGTCTGCTAACGTTTCCATAGTCGCCAGCAACAATCCGCCGATAACCCACGGCAACGCCTGCGGTAATGCCAGCCGAAAAAACACTCGACTACGACTCAGACCAAGCATCTGCCCTGCTTCAATCGCCCGTCGACCTTGCGATAAAAATGCTTGGCGTGCCAGCAAATAAACGTAGGGATAAAACGCCAACGATAATACCAAACCTGCGCCCCAAACATTACGCACCGATGGAATAGCAGTCGTAATTCCAAAATCCCTTAAGGCAGTTTGCAGTGGTCCACTAAAATCAACGATGCCGACTGTGACAAACGCCAGCACATAAGCTGGCATCGCCAGTGGTAACATCAATGCCCACGAAAAAAACCGCTGTCCAGGAAAGCGGTACATACTGGTGACCCAAGCCATTGCGGTGCCAATAGTGCCAGAAATTACCGTCACCATCATTAGTAGAATAGCGGTGTTTTTGAGGACTTGTGGCAGCACGTACTCACGCATGTGCGTCCAAATATCGGCTACTGGCTGCGTCCACGACAATAATACTATTAAAATCGGTACCAGCATAAACAACGAAATCAGTCCTAAGACTGATTTCGAGATGATACGTTTACGGACGGCATGGTCTTGGCTAATAGCCCTATTGTCACTATTATCTTCGTTGACAGTATTGTCCTGATTAGCAGACGCTTCTGGCATTGTTATCATAGATTATTACCGTGTCATACGCATAATGACCCCATCAAATAACTGACCGCTAAATGACGGGTAGCCTTTTATTTATAACCTGCTTTATCCATCATTTGAATGGCTTGGGTTTGTCGTTCGCCAAATTTCTGTACACTGATATCGTCTTGTTTAAATGGACCCCATGATCTGAGCAGCTCTGACTCATCGATACCTACTTTTACCGGATATTCTTTATCAGAACTGGCGTAAATACCTTGCGCCTCATCAGATGACAACCATTCCATCAATTTAAGCGCGCCATCTGGGTTGTCTGAATTTGTCACTACACCGGCACCAGAAATGTTCACGTGCGTTCCTGTCGTACCTTGGTTTGCCCAAAATATCTTCACTGGGAAGTCAGGTTTTTCATCAAAGAGACGACCATAGTAATAGCTGTTGGCAACACCCACTTCACATTGACCTGCGGCGATAGCTTCTAGCATGCTGGTATCGTCACTGAACACATCGGTGGCTAAATTAGCAACCCAGCCGCGAATAACTGCTTCTGTTTTCTCTTCGCCCAAGTTTTCAATCATACTGGCAACCAGTGATTGATTATAAACTGCTTTCGAGGTACGTAGACACAGTTTGCCTTTCCATTTTGGATCAGCTAAATCTTCATAGGTGGACAACTGATCGGCTGTTACTTTACTCGGGTCATAAAAGATAGTGCGTGCACGTAGTGACAGACCAGTCCATTGACCTTTTGGATCACGATATTTAGCAGGCACATTTGCCTCTAAAACAGTCGACGCGACCGGTTGTAGTAACCCTTGTTCTGCTGCTTGCCATAAGTTACCAGCATCAACTGTTAACAGCATATCGGCTGGGGTATTTTTACCTTCAGCTTGCAGACGCGCCATAAGTGGACCGGTCTTATCAGTTACCAGCTCAATCTTGACACCCGTCTGTTCTGTATAGCGGTCTAACAAAGGTTTGATTAACTGCTCATTACGTGATGAATAGATCGTCACCGTTTGTCCAGCAGCAGTAGTAGCGCCATCATTAGCCGCCTTTTGCTCAGTGCTAGGCGCTGGCGTTTCAGCATCAACGCTCTCTTCTGGAGTAGATGAGTTACTACAGCCAGCAAGCCCTAACATGATGCCAAATACAGTAACCGGTAAAGTAAGCTTAGTAGAAGATAAAGTTGCACTGATAGCAGTTAATGACATGGCTTTCCCCATAAGAGCGCGACGGATAAGTAGTATAAAACGACATTAAAAATCATGGATTGGTAGGATTAATAAGACCTTAATGTCTGGAAACCATATACTAATGGAAATGAGATTAATTATCAATACATTTGTTTAACTCAGTCATTCAGCCAAATAATGACGTATTAATGCTATTTAACAAGCTATTTTTGAGCCCATTTCCACGCCTAATAATATTAATTCAGCCTTGATTTGGCATTGATTTTTTAACTATTATTTTATAATAACCATTGCCCCAACATTACATTAACCGCCGCTTCCGTACGTAATATACGCGGGCCTATATGTACGGCTTGGCAACCTTGGGTGGCAAGTAACTCAATTTCATAATCAATCCAGCCACCTTCTGCACCGATAAATACCATACTTGGCAATATCGTTTTATTTGATAACTCAGACTCTGCAAGCAAAACCTCATTTTTTTCAGGGGTTACTAAGGTTTGCTGTTGCAGATATTGTGAAAATGACAAAGCACCATAAGGGTGCGCGACGATGGCACGATTGGTGATCAGATGTGCTAATTCGTCTTCGACAAAAGGTTTAAAGCGTTTTTGCAGACTAATACGCGGCGCGATAGTATCAACACCTTGTTGCAGTCCTTCTAATACAAACTCATCAAGACGACTAAGCATCGGGCTTTGCCAATAGCTCTTTTGGGTGCGATAGCTATTGATAAGAATAATATCGCGGACGCCAAGCGTGGTCATATCCATAATAAGACGGCGCAATACTTTTGGGCGTGGCAATGCTAATACTACAGTGATATCTAGCTTAGGCGGTGGCTTTATAGCCAGCTGTACATTACGCAGCTGAATACTTTCAGGCGTTATATGTTCAATGATAGCAGTGCCAAGATTGCCGCCAAGCTGTCCGATCTTTAAGGTATCACCCATTTTTGCTGCTAATACCTTATTGATATGAGCAATTTGCGCTACTGAATTGATTTGGGCAGAGTCGTTTGAAAAATGAGCAGCCGGTAATAGAATACAGTTCATAGCGTCTCTTAGTTTAAGTATTAGTTTAAGTATTAGTTTAAATCTTGGCTTAAGGATTGGCTCAAAGTTTGCATCGAATGCTGCTCAATAATATCTTCAATCATCAATAACTGACGACTTAATACTGCCTGTTGCTGCTCTGTCATCTGTGCGCCCGCTTGCCCTGCTTGTTTGGCTAATGGTGGATGGCTCAACCAGTGTTTTAGCTGTTGATAAAGAAGCGTCTCGTCATCTAAAGACTTTTTATCCAGCTCAGACTGATGCGGTTGCGCACTTTGCTCATCATCACTAATGGGACAATAAAACTCGTTCTTTGGTTGATATAACGCCCCTACGCTAGCCAATTTATCCACGACACTTTGACAAGATTGCGTATAATTACCCATCAATACTGGCGTTGCCACACTCGCCGGTTCAACCGGATTATGTCCACCAATATCTACCAATGAGCCACCGACAAGCGCCACATTTGCCAGCGCAAACCAATGCATCAGCTCGCCCATACTATCTGCCAGATAAACTTGTGTTTGCGCTGTGATGGTCTCATTGATACTGCGCCGTGCCATTGCAAATCCTGACTTTTGTATAAGCTCTGCCACTTCATCGAAGCGTTCTGGATGCCTAGGAACGATAATAAGTAGCGCATCTGTCAGTGTAGGGTTTGACAGTATTTGCTGCTGCCACGCCAATGCCACTTCTTCCTCACCGCTATGAGTGCTTGCTGCCACCCAAATCGGACGATTCATTATGCCTAAATCTGCGGCAATATTGCTCGTATGTGCTTGTATATTCGCACGCTCATTGTCTATATCGCCATCTATATCAGACACTTTATCCTTCAGTTTAGGCGTATTAATCACCCACTTCAGCGAGCCTGCCACACGGATTTGCGCACTATGCGCACCCAACTGTCGAAAGCGTTTGGCAGAGTCATTATCCTGCGCAATAATCAAGCTTAGGTTTTTCATCATACTGGCGCTCACCGCACCAATTTTTTGATAGCTTTTAAAAGAGGATGCTGACAGTCGCCCATTGACCAAGATACTTGGAATATGATGCTCAGACAATTTGGTCAAGATATTTGCCCATAGTTCTGTTTCCACAAACAAAGCGGCCACAGGTTGCACATGAGCTAAAAACGTTTCAATCACAGCCGGACTGTCAACAGGCACATAACTATGGCTTAATCGACCTTGAGCAATGTCTTCGGCAAACCGACTGGCTCCGCGGGCAAACCCTGTCTGCGTGGTATTGGTCAACCATATCTGATAACCACGAGCCAATAATGCATCTAATAATGGCGCGACTGTGTTGGTCTCACCTAAAGAGACGGCATGGCACCATATGACTTTTTTGCCATTGCCACTCACATCTGCTTTAGCATTTAGCGTATTCGCTGCCTCCTCTACAGGAGGTAATGGATAACGCTTACCAAAACGCTGCTCAACTTCTTGTTGATAATTATCACGCTTGTGTGAGCGTCGCCATACCTGCAGGCGATATAACGGCTTTAGTAAGCCAATGCTCAGTTGATAATACACAGGTGGCTTATAAACTGTTCGGCTCTGCATGGGCTGAACGGTTTTGGTAGAATATTTTGCTGAGGTGTCAGAAGATGGCATGGAGAAACCCAGATTATTAATGGATCAGATAGTAGGATGCGCTCATGAAAAACGCGCCAATTCTACCTCAATTAAGCGCTTAACGATAAGCTTTTAAACGTAAAGTTTGAGACAGCGGTTTTTTAAACAAGAATGATGATGAGTAATGCGACAACGATAATCACTGCAAACAATATCTGATAGCGTTTAAGGCTATGCTGCTCTTGCTTTTGCGTCGCCATTAACGCTTGTGCTTGCTGCCACTGATTTGCCAAACTGGCGGCTTCTGCATGACCGTTTTCTGCGGCTTGCGCGAGCCAATATTTGCCAATATTTATGTCTTGCGGCAGACCTACTCCTTGGTAATACATCTTACTCAATAGGCGCTGGGCGCGACTGTCGTTCTTGCTGGCTGCTTGCTTAACCCATTCAACCCCAGACTCTGTGCTAGCAGCTTTATCCGCTTTTAGGCCTTCAGCAAGTAACTCATACATCGCTAAACGCAGCATAGCATCAGTGTTACCAGCATTCGCAGCGTCCTGTAATATCAGTAGCGCTTGTTGTTTTGAATGTAAATGAGACTCTGAAAATATGATTTGTGCGCGTGGTTTCTGTTGCTTAGCGATATGTTGTTCAAATTGATCTAGGATATTACGTGCTTGCTGATATTCACTCTTGCCAGCCGCTTGCAGTACCTCTATCTCATCTAGTTCTGTGAGCAGTTGGCTAAAAATCTCTGGTGTAGGTGATATTTTTGCTGGGGTTTTGAAAGCTGTAACTGGGTTGGGTTTTGCCAATGCTATCGTTAATGCGACTGGCGACTCTGTTTTAGAAACCGCAGATTCAGAGAGTATCGGTTTTGTTTGAATCTCAGTAGGAGATAGATCCGTTTCAACCGGCTTATTTAAAATGGCACGTTGAGAGGTTTCATCATTCAAAACCACAGCGGCTGTCGATTCGTCTTCCGTAGACTTATTTAATAACGGGTCGATACTATCAGCAATTTGGCTTGTATTAATAGACCTAGCTGAATCAGCACTTGGATGAATATTTTGAGTCGTTGATATTTTCGTCGTTACTAATGAGGCTTCATCATTGATAGAACTTGGCAGCCTTGCACTGACCGCTTGGTATAAACCACTGGCAACTTGCTCACCTTGTACCGATTTAAACTGCCGGTCGATATGGCCAAATAGACGCATTCCTATCGGCTCTAATGCAAAAAATAGAGGGGCTTTTACATTATCATTACTATTTTGATCGTTTTCATAGACAGTATTATCAGAGCCATAAAACACTGCCATATGCTGATAAAAATCATCGGTTATCAGCGGTAGTTGCGGATAACGTTTACGTAGCTCAAACTGACCAAGCCACTGCGGCGTATGCTGCCATTGCTGTGCCAATACTCGCCCTGCATAAAACGCCAAAAACACCATAAAATTACGGTAGCGCTCGTCCGTTAATAACGTCGCCTCATCCCACATGCCAGCCTTAATCATGTCGCGGCGTATCTGCGACAGTAAAGTATCTACTCGTTGCAAACTTGCCAGCGATTCATCTAATGTGCAGTGGCGCAACTCTGCTTCATAGGCAATACCACCAGCGATAGGACGTTCAGCTAAAAAATCTTGCCAATAGCCTGCTGCAATATAGTCAAGTGGCGTTAAGGGCGATGCAGACATAATAAAAGCCTATCCTTTAAAAATATACAGTAATAATAGAAGTGAGCAAGCAAACACGATAATAAAAAATACGTCGTTACCTTAACCTAAAATCCAAATTGCTACAATCCGAACCCCTACAATAACGGACTAAATAAGCGTACCACATTATCAAACAACCGCTCAGCCCCATGTCGCTGTTGCCACTCATCTAAGCTTAAAAAACGACAGTTCTGTAGATATGACTCTTGACAGTCAGCCACTTGTGCGACCATTTCTGGGGTATAGATAGCCAAGCTGACCTCCATATTTAAATAAAAGCTGCGCATATCAATATTAACAGTACCAAATAAACAATAATCATCGTCAATGACCACGGTTTTGGCATGTAACAGACCGCCTTTAAACAAGGCAATGGTCACACCAGCCTCCAACAATTCTTGATAATAAGCTTGCGAGGCGTGCTGAACTAGGAACGAATCGACCTTTTCAGGAATGATTAGCGTGACTTCAACTCCGCGCTTAGCTGCCGTTACCAACGCCCCTGATAGAGCTTCATCAGGTACAAAGTATGGCGTCGTGATACGAATGCGCTGATTCGCCCGATGCAAAATAGTTACTAAAGTATTATAAATGACATGTGCCGTCACTTGCGGTGCTGAAGGAATCAGCTGTGCGACCACACCTTTTACCACGGGCATCTGTGGAATCACCGTTGACACTGCCCCAGTGCTAGGCTGTTCCAAAGGTTCTACATCATCATCCAATACTTTTATCCGGCTATTGATATCATTGATAGTCGGATGGCGCACATACAATTTACGCGTATAGCTATTCACTCGTTGATGCAACGCATCTAAGTTATCGCTATTTTCAGCGCCAATATCGGTGACCACTACCTTTGCCATCGCAGTGGCAATACTGATCTCATTGTCACTGACACTGCGTATGGCCACATCAATCCATTCCCCGACCGCTTTATCTTGCTTAAAAAACTTAGGATCAACCAAGTTAAAGCTACCGATATAACCAATGTACTCATCAATAACCACGATTTTGCGATGATTACGCAAATCTGAACGCTTAAATAACGTCTTAAAAAGCCCCACCGGCAGCGATTGGTGTACAAAAACCCCAGAGCGCTCTAACTTCTTATGTTCAGCACTATTAAAAAAGCTAAAACTACCCACACTATCGATCAGAATGTGGCACTCCACACCGCGCTGAGCAGCTGCCATCAACGCTTCTATCACATCTATCACTTGCCCCTTAGGGTAAATAATATAAAACTCCATCAAAATAGTGCGTTGAGCAGCATCAATATCATCAATCAAACGTTTAAAAATAATATTAGGATGCGTCAGTAGTTGCATGTCATGGTCTGAAAACACACCGAACCCTGTCCAGCGCGTCCCAATTTGACTGACACCACGGTAATGCTCAGCTAGTACCTCTTGACCTTTATCAAAAACCAAACGCTCACGCTGTGCCATCTCATTCATAAGCAGCCGTGCCTGATCCATGCGATTGCGATAACGGCGACCAATCATAGGCTCACCTACCAACACATAAGCAATCAACCCAAACAAAGGCAGCGTAAACAAAATGGCTATCCACGCAATGGTCACACCAATGTTTCGCTGCACCGAGACAATACGCAAAGTCATCACTATCATGAGAATAATATGGAATATCAGACCCAGTCCAGCAAAATCAGTCCATGACCATGCCGCAATCTGCTGCTCAGTAGTAGCTAAAGCTTCTATATTCGCCTCCAATCTTTAATAGTACAATACAATCAAATATAACCAATCAAGTATAGAGGCTTTTATCCGCCACGCAATAGGTAACTATGTAGTTGCTATATGGGCTGTCACATCATCTAGCTATACTCTCCAAAACTCTTTTCGCTATCATTTTATAAAAAATGTGAAATAGTATTTGACAGCCATGTGTAAATCTATATAATACACACCCACAGCAAGGGGCTTTAATGAGCTTTGAGTTGTTAGAAATTTTATGATTCTAGAGTGTGACATCTTTAGATAGCAAAACTTCTAAGAGATTTTATCTCAAGGGTGATTAGCTCAGTTGGTAGAGCGTCTGCCTTACACGCAGAATGTCGGCGGTTCGAATCCGTCATCACCCACCACTATTTTAGCGAAGTGGGCTCTATTTATAAGGGCAAGACGCTAAAAACGACCTAAGCAGCGGTAGTTCAGTTGGTTAGAATACCGGCCTGTCACGCCGGGGGTCGCGGGTTCGAGTCCCGTCCGCTGCGCCATATTTAAAACGAATTTAAACTCTCGAGTTTAAGCAAGTTTCGCCTCAAGTATTCGTTTACTTGAGGTTTTTTTGTGTCTGAAATTCTTCTCAAAGCCTTTATCCGTAAGGGTTGGTTATCCTGTCTTTATCAACCACTAAGAAGCAGTCTACTCTTCAATAATGTATTCTCTATAAGTCTGCCTGCATGCACTCTGACTTTTGTAAATCAGTGACCACCTGCTCGGTGACCAAACAGTGACCATTTTGTGACCAAAGTTATTAAAAGTCAGGACTAAATACGATCCCGTTTAACAACGATTAAAAGCTATTTTGTTTTTTAAGAACTGGAACTGCAATCGGTACCTTATAGAATTTAGTAAAGCCTTCAATCGATTTGCTAGCGGTTAAACTGTTTGGCAGCTTATAGCCCTCATCTTGATCAGTGTAGATAACAACGCAACTAACAACCTTTGATGACTGTTCCTCTACCGTATGGTAGCCTAGCTTATCTAGTATACCCACATCTCTTGCATAACCACTTATCTGTCTAATATCATCAATAATATAGCTTAAATTCTTATCTTGTTGATAAGTAGGTCTGTATTTCGCATCTATGATAAGTGGTTGCACATCATCAATAAGTAAATAGTCGGGATTCCCGTAGCTACCTTTTGCTTGAAAAAGTATCTTATCGCCATACTTATCTTTAAGAAGTCCCAATATATATAATTCAAAGAGCTTTGACATATCAATCCAGAACGGCGGTACTGATATCTTTTCAATGTTATTATGCTCGATTTCACTGATATGATAACCAAAGCGTTTAAGAATGATCTTAGAGAGCTTTAATGTTTCCTGATACTCTTTATAAAAAGAATTACGCTTGACTGCTTTAATCTCATGTAAATTGACTTCATCACTAACTCTCTCGAAAGCAGGTGTGCAATGGTCGATTAAGCACCTCATTGATCCATGGTATTCTGGGTATTGAGATAAATAACGTCTAACAAAGCTTAGCGTATGCTTTAAAACTCTATTCTCAATGCCGTCAAAGCCAAATTCTTCATAACTACAAAAGGTGTTCGTAACTTTATTTCGAACTACATTCTTTTTAATGTTTTGAGCAATTAAGACTTTACCTTTAACTCTGCTATTAAGATTACGCTCGACTTTATAATACGATTGTTTCAAGCCTTTCTTTACCAGACTTTTTAGAATTTGAAGAAACTGTATGATCAGTAGTGGTGTTAATAAATCCATCTGCTGATCAATTTCGATAAAAGGCTCGTTTAGCTTAATGTAGTATAGGTCTTTGGTATTCTTAGCAATGTCACCATGCGTAAGACATGATTGAAGCATACCTAGATAGTCAACTTCTTGAGTCCCTTTATTAATTTTTGGTGCAACATAAATGGCTTGTTGATTCTTTACAAGCCAGTCTGCACCGATAAAGTATGACATTTTAAGCGCAAGACTGTCTTTACCATAAATAACCTGAATGCAGCGCTCATTTTTCTCATTGTCTTGAAAAAATATATCTGAAACCTCTACACTTTCACAAGCAAAGTCTATCTGCTTGTGTTCGCATACAGTTTCTAAGTGGTTTGATCTTATTAGCTTAGACATGAAGGTTTTCTACTACCTCTCTAGCGCTATCTAATAAAACACCATCTTTTATATACTCATATAGAATGGGCTTAATCTCATATTTCAGTTTTATAGAGAGCTCTTTATAGAAATCCTCTTCAGATATATCCTTTTTAGATGGTAAGAAGTAGCTATGACCCAACTGAACGTCATCAGCATCAAAGTCAGAAGAAATTTGAGCATTATTACCTTTGAATAATTTCTCAATAGATTCGAATAGCTTTGTAGCTTTTTGAAATGTGATTACTTTTTTTGATGGCAATACGTCATAAAATGCAAAACGTCTACGTATAGCATAGTCAATATGACCTACCGAACGATCGGCTGTATTCATTGTGCCTATGACATATAAGTTTTTAGGCAGTTTAATATCTAGTGTATTTTCATACTCATACATAGATTCAACGCTCTCACCACGATATTCAAGCGCATAAATAAGCTCACCTAGGACAGATGGTAGATTAGCGCGATTAATCTCGTCGATTATAAGAATGTACTTACCATTAGGGTTATCAATAGCTTTTTTTGCAAACTCAGCGAGAATCTTATTCTCAACTTCATAGCTGATATTTCCAGCATCATTAGTCTTGGCAGCAATACCTCTAACAAAGTCTTCATAAGTATAAGCAGGATGAAACTGAATTATTTTATACTCACCATGTGTCATCACTTCATCAAACTCAGATAAATCCTCTCCATCCTCTAAATTAAAGTTATTCCAAAGAATGCTAATAAACTCAATATTCGTAAGGTCAGTATCTAATTGATTGTTTTTACTAAGGTAAATATCATTTAGCTTAGTGTTTTTTGCAATTACTCCTAGTTTCTTGTCGTAACTACCAAATAGCTTTAGAGCATTATTCAATATTTTCTCACTGTTTACAGGAAAATATTCATCTGGATAGTAGCTATGTAACACTTTTAACGTGAAACATGGACCAAAAAATTTAATGGAATCATCAAGGTCAGTTTTTTGAATTAGCTTTGATAGCTCATTAGCAATCTGTTTCATTGCAGACTCATCATCAGTTGAATTAGCAACCTTTTTATTGAGCATGTATCTATCGTTCTTCTTACTCCAATATATAGGGTAGTTGTTTGAAAATCCTGGTGAGAATGTACCCAATCTTTCTAACCCTACCTCTAGCCACCAGCAGAGCGAGTCGTTATCCCCATGCCCAATTGCATATTCTGACAAAGAAAGTCCGCTTAAGCACTCCTTAGGAAAAGATTCATAAAATTTAGATAATAATTTATCGTTTTTTGATCTAGCTGATTTTACTTCATCAGACTCTGTATCGAAGTTTTTCACTAAATCATCAATTATGGATTCAGGTGTACCCTTAAGTTCAGGTTGCGTCAAATTCTTAGCAACCAATTTAGCTAGTCGAGTTTTACCTGTGCCTGGCGGGCCTTGTAAAATTACTTGATGCTTGTATTTTAGGAGTGCAGATACTTCATTAATTTCAGTGTTACTCATAACTTTCTCATACCATTTTTTAATATTGATGTTGGTTTCTGCATTGCTATTGGTCATGTCACATCTAGTTAAGGTCTTCCTACCTACAATTTTTAGATCATATGCTGTACGATACCAATCTAATATTTCAACTTGACGCCTTCGCTCAAACCAATCGAAATTTCTATTGGTTTCACTCTTGTATTCATATTCTCCTATTACTTTCACTAAAGCTATTAAAGTTTCCCCTCTTTTAATAGCTACAATGTCTCCAATATCCATATCATTTTGAAAGCTAAGTTGTTGAGCTTTTCTTTTTTCTTTCCAGTCACCCATACCAATGTAACCTACTTGCTCGAGAACCTCTTTTTCACGTTTCCAATTTATATTATCTTCATGCAATTGCATATGCCAAAAATTCATTCTATTACCTTACTCTTATCGAATAGTTAAACGTTTTTTCCTATTCACGGGTTTAATGGCTACAATATTTGTTTACAAAGCAATGTTTGGCATAGTATCACTAACCCTTAGCATTGAATAATACTTATTCCAACAGTTGTTGGTCTTAGCTTTATCAACAATTTTCAGCTATATTAGTCTATTTAAATTCAACATTAAGATTGAACGTGAATATGACAACAAATCAGCGTCCAGAAGACATCGCCCGAGACAATATTGATCGCCAACTTAAACAAGCTGGTTGGTTGGTACAGAAACTCAAGGACTATAATCCTAATGCCGGTCTAGGGGTTGCGGTTAGGGAGTATCCAACTAGCACGGGCCCTGCTGATTATGTGCTATTCATAGATAGAGAAGCTGTCGGTATCATTGAGGCAAAAGCTGAAGACTATGGGCAGAAGATAACGACGGTTGAAGAACAAAGCGCGCGCTATGCCACTAGCGACTTTAAGCATATTGATGAAGCAGATATTGCTTTTCTGTATGAGTCTACTGGTGTTATTACTCGCTTTACCAATCAAAATGACCCTAATCCTCGCTCACGAGAAGTCTTCAACTTTCATCGTCCAGAGACGCTAGAAAAATGGTTTGCCGAGGGCAAGAACACTTTACGTAAGCAACTGCAAGTAATCCCTCCGTTAAATCCAAATAATCTGCCAGCTTCAGAGCTTGATCTGCGAGACTGTCAAGAGCGTGCTATTGTCAATATAGAAAAGTCATTCGCTGAGGCTCGTCCGCGCGCATTGATTCAGATGGCGACAGGCGCAGGTAAAACGTATACGGCTATCAGTATTATGTACCGGTTGCTTAAATATACTGGCAAGCGACGTATTTTATTTTTGGTAGATACCATCAACCTAGGCGAGCAAGCCGAACAGGAGATGATTGTATTCTCGCCACATGATGACAATCGCAAGTTTACCGAACTTTATAACGCGCAAATTATTACCTCGCCACACGTCCCGTCAGGTGTCCAAGTCTATATCTGCACTATTCAGCGTATGTACTCTATCCTCAAAGGTGAGCCGCTAGACCAAGCATTGGAGCAAGAAGGTCTAGAGGAGTATGAGAAACATATCAAAGAGCCATTGCCCGTGGTTTACAACAGCGCCATTCCTCCTGAGTTTTTTGACTTTATATTTATTGACGAGTGTCATCGCTCTATCTATAACTTATGGCGTCAAGTGCTTGATTATTACGATTCGTTTTTGATCGGTCTGACAGCGACTCCTGATAGCCGTACCTTTGGGTTTTTTAATCAAAACGTCGTCAGTGAGTATACCCACGAAGAAGCAGTCGCTGATGGGGTCAATGTAGGCAATGAGGTCTATTTAATAGAGACCAAAATCACTAAGGAAGGCGCAAAACTAACGGCTGAAGAGCTGATAGAACACAGAGAAAAAGTCACTCGTAAAAAACGCTGGGAGATGCAAGATCAGGAAGAAGAATACACTGCCAAGCAATTAGACAAAAACATTGTCAATCCAAGTCAAATTCGTACGGTAATCAGAAGCTTTAAAGATAGCTTGCCCAGTATTTTCCCTGCGCGTAACGAAGTACCTAAAACTTTAATCTTTGCCAAAAGTGACAGCCACGCTGACGATATCATCAATATTGTCCGAGAGGAATTCGCTAAAGGAAACGAGTTTTGCAAAAAAATAACTTATAAAGCGGGCCAAGATAGAGTCGATGATGAGGGCGAAATCACTGAAGAAGGTGAAGCGGCCAAAACCGTACTGGCGAACTTCCGTAATAGCTATAATCCTCGTATTGCGGTTACGGTTACCATGATAGCCACAGGTACAGATGTAAAACCGCTTGAATGTCTGCTCTTTATGCGTGATGTCAAAAGCCGCAATTTCTTTGAGCAAATGAAAGGCCGTGGCACACGTACTCTCGATAAAGAAGGCCTACAAAAGGTCACTCCTAGCGCTAGGAGTGCCAAGACGCATTACGTCATCGTCGATGCTATCGGTGTCACTAAGTCGCTAAAAACCAGTAGTAGTCAGTTAGATACCAAGAAATCCGCAAGCTTTCGTGACCTCGCTACGGGTATCATGATGGGTCAATCTGACACTGATACGGTCAGCTCATTTGCCAGTCGCTTAAAACGTCTTGATATTGCTTTGGAGCCTGAGCAACACGCTACGGTAGAAAAAGTCACTGGCGGTGTGCCATTAAGTGAATTGGTTAAACGCCTATTTACTGCTATCGATATCGATCTCGTGCATGAATCAGCCTGCCAGCTTGAGGGTATCAGTTTAGACGCGACGCCTAGTGATAAATCTATGAAGAAAGCGCAGCATAAACGCGTGAAAGAAGCCAGCAGATGGCTCAATGGTGAGTTAATCACAGAGCTTGAAGAGATCAGACGAGAAAGTGAGCAGAAAATTGATCACCTGAACATCGATGAGGTAACTAATATAGGTTGGGAAACCGATCAAGTTGAAAAAGCCGAGAGTCTTGTCAACCGATTTACTGATTATATAGAAGCCAATAAAGACAATATTACGGCGCTACAAATCTTGTATAATCAGCCGCATCATCGTCAGGCACTCAGTTTTGCGATGATAAAAGAGCTATATGAAGCGATTAAAGCAAGCAAGCCGCCCTTAGCCATATTCAGTGTTTGGGAAGCGTACTCCATCATCGATGGTGTTACGTCGCAAAAGGTGGAAGACGAGTTAACGGCTCTGGTTAGTTTGGTGCGCCGTGTGGTCGGTATTGATGATAAGCTAACGCCTTTTGACAATACGGTACGTAAAAACTTTCAAGATTGGGTGTTTGCCCACAACGCAAGAAGTAAAAGCCCCTTTACAGTGACCCAGATGGAGTGGTTACGATTGATTCGTGACCATGTGACGACCTCGTTTGCGATAGCTTCAGATGACTTTGAGCTAACACCGTTTAATCAATATGGCGGTCTAGGCGAAGCTTATGAGGTGCTGAGTGAAGGTTTGGACTTTGACGAATTACTAAACGAAATAAATATTGAGTTAATTGCATGATAAATGAAGAAAGTAAAAAGAATTACCCCACATCTTGGGAGATCGTAAAACTCGGTGACTTTGCTGATAGTGAGAAAGGTAAAAAACCAAAAAATCAGCAGCCTTTGCAAAATGAGGAATTTCATCTCCCTTATATAGATATTGAAGCATTTGAAAAAGGTATATTCAAAAGCTTCACTGACGGTGAAAAGTGCATTATTTGTGATGATAGTGATTTTTTAATGGTATGGGATGGCTCACGTTCAGGACTAGTTGGTAAAGGTCTAAAAGGTGCTTTAGGTAGTACTCTAGTACGTATTAACCTTCCAATGATCAACAATCTTTATGGTTATTATTATCTACAATCTAAATATTTAGAAATCAATACTAGAGCAAAAGGTGTTGGTATTCCGCATGTTGACTCTTTTTTATTATGGAGTTATGACTTTCCTATTCCTCCAGTAAATGAACAAAACCGTATTGTCGATAAAATTGAAGCGCTATTTTCAGAGGTCGATGCGGGTATCGCTAATCTTACTTTAGCCAAACGGCAACTTACGCAATATCGTCAGTCGTTACTTAAGCATGCTTTTGAAGGCAAGCTGACGGCTAGATGGCGTGAAGATTATGCTGAGAAGCATGGCAAATCATTACCTAGCGCTGATGAGTTACTAGAACAAATTCAAACTGCACGTCAGGACTACTATGACCAGAAAATTACGGATTGGGAGCAAGCGGTTGAAGCTTGGGAAGAGCAAGATAAGGAAGGCGCGAAACCAAGAAAGCCGAGTGCATTTATAAAGCCAGAAAAAAACTCCTCAGTAAATAACTATCTAATAGATTATTTTTATAAAAAAGTAAACTTTTCTGAACTTTACGATGTTTTCATAGGTTCAACTCCTAGTAGAAGTATTTCAGAATATTGGAATGGCGATATTAACTGGATTAGTAGTGGTGAAGTGACATTCTCAAATATTCGCTCTACTAAAGAGAAGATTACGCAGTTAGGGTTAGCCAAAACATCTACAAGTGTTCATCCTATTGGAACTGTTATGCTAGCTATGATTGGTGAAGGAAAAACAAGAGGGCAAGCAAGTATTTTAAAAATTGAGGCGTGTCATAATCAAAATACAGCTGCTTTAAGGGTTAATAACGATTTACTAAGTTCAGAATATTTATATTTTTACTTATTATATAGCTATGAAATGACAAGAAGGATTGGCTCTGGAAATAATCAAAAGGCACTTAACAAAACTGTTATTCAAAACATGACCATACCTATCTGTTCATTTGAAGAGCAAACAGAAATTGCTCAAATTTTAGAAAGACAGAATAACGCTATTGAATCCTCAAAACAAACTTTAGATAAATATTTAAAGAAAGCTACTCTACTAAAAACCTCAATCCTTCATAAAGCCTTTCAAGGTAAGCTCGTACCACAAGACCCTAACAATCCGCCAGCCAGCGAACTATTAGCGCAGATCAAAGCCGAGCGCGAAGCCAAAGCACTGGCTGAAAAGCAGTCGAAACAAGATAAAACTGCGTCAAAAAGCAAAGCGAAAACCAAGTCTGCTAAAACGCCAAATAAATCTAAAAAAGATGAGCAGATAACTTTGTCGCTTTAATTGCTAATGCAAAAGCCATTCAGTTTATCAATACCAGATATCATCCATACGAGAGAAAACCATGAGTGACACAGCAACTCCAAATATTTTATCAAGCAGTCAGCAAATGAGCCAAGCCAGCTCTATCGTCTCCAAGGTTTGGAGCTTTTGTAATACCCTACGTGATGATGGCGTCAGCTATGGCGATTATCTAGAACAAATTACTTATCTTATCTTTTTAAAAATGGCACACGAATACAGCTTTCCGCCTTATAACCGAGATATTGGCGTACCAGAAGGCTTTGAATGGGATAGCTTGATGAGCAAGTCAGGTGCAGCGCTCGAAATCCACTATATCCAGTTACTAAGAGAGCTTGGTAAACAAAAAGGCTTGCTTGGTCAAATCTTTACTAAGGCACTAAATAAGATTCAAGATCCTGCTAAGCTTGGTCGTCTCATTGACATGATAGACAGCACCAAATGGGTACGACTGGGCACTGATGTCAAAGGCGATATCTACGAAGGTATCTTGGAGAAAAATGCTGAGGATACCAAATCTGGCGCAGGTCAATACTTTACCCCAAGATCGCTTATTCAAGCCATCGTTGCTTGTATGCAACCCAGTCCTGATATTACTATCGCTGATCCAGCAGCGGGCACAGGTGGCTTCTTGCTTGCAGCTTATGATTATATAGAGCAGCATCATAAGCTTGATAAAGAAGAAAAGGAAAGCCTAAAGCACAATACATTTTCGGGTAATGAAATCGTCGCTAATACTCGCAGACTGTGCTTGATGAATCTATTCTTGCATGGTATTGGTGAGATTGATGGTGATAGCCCTATCAGCTCAGATGATGCTTTGATTGGATCAGCAGGTAAAAGTGTCGATATGGTACTTGCTAACCCGCCTTTCGGCAAAAAAAGTAGCATAACCGTCACGAACGACGAAGGCGAACAAGAAAAAGAAGATTTTGTTTATAACCGTCAAGATTTCTGGGCGACGACCTCTAATAAACAGGTTAATTTCCTACAACATATTTACACTATGCTCAAGATCAATGGCAAAGCAGGTGTCGTTTTACCTGATAACGTCTTGTTCGAAGGTGGTGCTGGCGAGACTGTCCGTAAAAAGCTACTAGAAGTAACCAACCTGCATACGATTTTGCGTCTCCCAACAGGCATCTTTTATGCCAATGGCGTTAAAGCAAACGTCTTATTCTTTGACAACCATCCTGCTCAAGAAGATGCCGTCACTAAAGACGTATGGATATACGATTACCGTACCAACGTTCATCACACCCTTAAACGCAAACCGATGACGCTTGAGCATCTACAAGACTTCATCACTTGTTATAACGCTGACAATATCCATGAGCGTATCGAAACCTATGATCCTGAAACCAACCCTACCGGACGCTGGCGCAAATACAGTATCGAGGACATTAAAAAGCGTGATAAAACTAGCCTAGATATTTCATGGTTAAAAGACGACTCATTAACAGACCTAGATAACCTACCTGACCCTGAAGATCTAGCTAGCGATATTATCGATAATATTGAAGCTGGGCTGGCAAGCTTCCGTGCAGTTTTGGATGAGCTTGAGGGTTAGTTGTTTTTGATTGTCTAACGTAGATGTAAAAAAGACGCCTATATATTTTATAGACGTCTTTTTTATTCGCTTGAATATATTTGGCTTACATACAGAATTTTCGCGCGAGATTATTTACTACCTGTTGAGGTATTATGTAATCAGCTACTGCTTTGTCTAAACTTTTAGAGTCTTTGTCACCCTCTATTCTCGAATATCGAGGATTGTCACAATTCACGTTAATAATTCCTCTGAATCCGCTCATTTTACCGTTAGCTGTTAATGCTACTAACATAGTTGATGGTATATTTTGTTTAGCGCCAATATAACTCTCAACAGTCATTGGATAAGCCGTCCAAAGCGTTGAATAAACGCCTTCATGTTTGTCATCAAGTATAGTTATACCTTTAGGAAAACTAGGCGCTGCTACAGCAACAGTAGAGATAAGAGATGAAAGTGTTAAAACAGCTATAGATAGTAAAAAAGGCGATTTCATAGTCGCTCCAATATTAGGATTAATGTTACGCAATTATTGCTTAGTAAATATAGCACAATAGAAGTCGCTAAACGCTAGCTAAGCAACCCGTTTTCAAGGTGCTTAGAAGCCTGTCTAACTGCATAGCCATCCGACTTTAATAAATCATCCCAAATATCTAAGCATACATTCAAAATACCTTCATCCTCATCATCAACCGCTTCATCATATATTCTTTGCAGTATCTTAGTTAGTCTATCCATTTCACTATGAACACTCTGTTTAGCTTCAGCGGATAAAGTAGATGTAGCTATTTCAGAGAATAACTGTAATAACATACTTTTATAGCCTTCTAGGTTTAAAACATGATTCTCTAAAGCATAAAACAAGTGATATATCTTTCTATGTGCTGTTTGGGAGTTCATGTAAATATCTAATAGTTCCTCGGTAACTCCTTTATTCCAAAAGTTCTTCTCTCGAACAGAATGTAGCAAGTTATCTCTTACTTTCTGCGAGCTATCATTAATTAAGGATCTGTATACATTCACTAATTTGTGCTCTTGCTCTGCGTAATCGTCCACCGTTAGAAATTGAACTAGAACTTCGGCAATACCTAGCTTAACTGACTCATCAGCTGTTAAAACAGATGATACCTCATTCTCAAATAAACCATTAAAAAGGTAGCGTGCAAAAACTTGTATGCCAGCCTGCTTACGAACCTCTTCATATTCAGAAATAAGCATGAGTTTAACTAATGCCACATACTGCTCTCTAAAGTCATCTGTAAAAGCTGAATTAAAAAAATGATAAGATTCATAAGCACAGCTCATTCTTAAGTCAGATTTACATAAATCTAGAAACCTTTGCAATGCATAATTTATGTCGTAATTTAAGAAAGGAGTCAATAATCTGACTGCTACTATTTTTACAGCCGGATGAGGATCATTTATAGCAGAGTCAATCAAACTCAAATTATCCCGTGCATACTCTTCATTATCCCAAAATATTTTGGCAATACCACCGTATGCAATCCCTCTATAACAGTTTATAGAATTTTGCATTAGACTCTCAGCAGTGGTGTATTCAGCATGATCTCCCTCTTTAGGGTCATATACATTGAGCTTGTTATTGTTAGGATTGGATGAGTGAAGAGCGATTCCAATAAGCTTATTAAGCATATCAGGATAGTCTATAATCTTTGGAGTATCTGCTAATAATCTTGTCAGTGCTTGGCTCTCATTAAAACCTTCAAAATGCCTAATAACTTTATAACGAAGGTCTAACGGGCAAGGTTGCCAGTTTTCCTTGAAATCTTTAGCTAAATTAGATGAATTGTTATCTGCTAATCCATAGCAAATATTTTCAATAAACTCTTTATTAATATTCTTTGGCAGTGTTAATGCCAGTTTTGCAAATCTCGCAGGTTCGTTTTTTACTGCTGTACTCAAGCTTTGTGCAAACATTCGTATGCTAGACTCTGCAATCACATCAGTACTTACAGCTTTCATTTTCCATGTATCGAAGCGTTTCTCATCATTCAGTATGATTTTTTTCCAAGCTTTATCAGATAGTTTGTTTACTTTTATTAAAGGCGATGTGAGAACACCACCAAAAGTTGGGTCATGAGAATAAAAGTAAGTATCACTATAACCTTCAAATCGTCTTTGTAGAACATTATATAAGTCTATGGATCGTTTGCTAATACGATGATTATCAAGTTTATTGAGTAAGAAGTATTGGGCTTCTCCCCAATAACTTGTCCAAAAGTTTCCAAATTTTCTTCTTATTTCTAAAGCATATTTTATACTATCAATATTCTTGTTAAGACCAACATCAAATATTGCAAGTTCAAGATGGTTGAACGTTTCTTTCTCACAATGAGGCGAAAACTTTTCAATCAATTTCCCAGACAGCACCCATTTTGGCTCTTCATAATCATTCCCACAAGCTAACCTAGTAGTAGGATTATCGAGTAGCCATTTAATAACTTGATCAGAATACTTAATAGTTAAGTTAAGCAGAAGATTTGCAATAATGTGCTCTACAACTGGATGCTTATTCGTTAAATATAATGTCAGTAAATTGAATAGCTCATTTGGTTTATCTGTATATTGTTTACCTGCTTCGAAAAGGATACCTAATACACCTCTTATTAAAAAATCTCTATGTTCATTAAATAGAAGTCTGTCTCTGTAAAGCCATATCCTTGTATAAGAGTTTTCATCAATCGAGCTACTAATTATTTTAAAAACCTGAGGCATTAACTTTTCAAGAACATCGTAAGGCAAAGCTTCTGAAATACTTTCTAAGTCTTCGATCTGACCTTCTCTCCATACCTTTCGATGTAGATAGTTATCTAACTCTTCAGATTCTTTAATCTCAAAACTAGAGTCTGTTAATTCTTCTTTATAACTTTCTATGATTAACTGTATCAATTCAATTGCCTTCCTTGGATGATTTTTTGATAACTCATTCCAATTGATATAATTAACTGAACAACCTAGTTGTAAGAGCCTTTTACGTACTATAAACATCGCTTCTGAGTCGTCTTGGATATTCCAATTCAAAGCAGAGTAGCATCTATTATTCCATTGCTCAGATAAACCAATAAATGGCTCAATTTCCTTTATAACAATGCCAGGTGCTTTGTCAGCTATAGAAATTAATAATCGAATAGCTAGATCCATTTGCGAGTCAGATCCATTTAGCCATCTAGAAATCACATTTTGTTCTGAAAGTACCTCGACTATTTGCGGGTGTCCAAAACAAGCATGGTCAATAAAAGGCTGACTTAATTCTTCATTGTCTATTAGACTTATTATTAGGTGGCGTAATGGCGCTTTAATAGTTGTAACTTCACCAATCACATTGATAGCTAAGTACTTAATATGAAAACGAATATCAGTACTATTGAGCAAAGCTAAAGCATTTTTACAAAACACTGATTGTTTAGATTGGGCCAATAGCTTCAGAGCATACTTAATGTGCTCTCTACGGGTGAGTGTTTGTTCAGACTTTGAACCAATCTCTTCAAGCAGCGCATCACTTGACCGTTGAGCGGTATCAAAGAGACGTTTTCCTAAGTGATAATCGAATAGTGCTTGATGCTGGAAGCTGATTTGATTCTCATGCTTATGCAGTATACCTACAGAGATTAGTGCCTCTAATGCATTAGGGTTAGGATTGCTAAGCAAACTTATAGGTATAGAAAACTGCATATTTTGGCTTGCTTTTTCTACAAAATTATCAACAATTGAGTTAGCCAAACTCGTATCAGTTAATATTTTACTCAGCTGTTTTATTCTATCTTCCCAGTACAAGCGAGTAAGGTCTATCTTACTGGTGAAGTCAGGATTGTTATGATTATCTTTAATAATTCGTAAATATAAACTTAACCATATCGGAATTCTCAGAATAGACTGTTTAATAGGTGATAAAGAGTCATAGTTCTCGTAAGGGTCTAAAATTTCTTTAACTTGCTCAGCAGGTAACTCTGATAATTCTATATGAGCAACCTTATCATTGAGATCTAATATCCAATGTTGCAACTGTGGATCTTCTTTTAAGTCAAAATCTCTACAGGCAAGTACCAAACAGATATCATGATTACTTTCTCTTAATTGAATAACTTGTCTGGCAATCTCCTGACATACTTGCAACGCATTACTAGAGTGATTCGCTGTCCAACGTATTGCATCCAACTGATCTAAGATAATGACTGCTTTTGTATCACCCGCAAAAGTATTTAAGCAGAATACAGGTGAATGAGTTAATCCTAAATCACGCCCAAATGTGTCGGCGTTTTTTTCAGGGCGATTTCTATCTAGTCGTATAGGCAAAGATATGTATTCTTGCTCATTAAGGTAATTACAAAGCTGTAGTAGAAAAGCACTTTTACCCATACCTGCTTCTGCTTTGAGTAAGGTGATAGGATAGCTATTCATGAATTCAAGGCATTCTTCGAGTTCCGAACGTTTAATTAAGCTATCCTCAATGAGGAAGGGTTTTATAGTGGATTGAAAGTCACAATTAATCCTTTTTATCTCGGAAAACACCCTTTCATCATTTTCATAAACTCTTAGATTAAATCCCCGCATCTGCATGTCATTCAGTAGTTGGGATGTAGTGATTGGCAAACGGAGTCTATTAGAGCTTATGGGATAGTTTTCTATGAAATCAAGAACATTGTTTGGTTTATCAAGAAATAACCGTTTAGCTATTTTAACGAGTTTGTTCTGTGATTCAGAGTTATTATGAAAAGCAACAACTTCGAAGTATTTTAAAAAATTAATAGCTTTAAGAATATCAGGTTTTTTATCAATGTCTAAATCTAATCTATCACATAACTCTCTAAAAAGTTTACGACGTCTTTCACTTTGGTTTACCTGCTCTTTGATAAAATCTTGAGGATCATCAGTCGTATTTTTAGCACTCAAACTTAGATGAGACAATTGTGTGAAAGACAATGGAGAGACGATCTTAAAAGTACATTTATCTCTTTTAATTTGATAAAACGCTTTTTTTAGCACGCCAGCTTGATCAAGTCTTGATAATGTCCATACATCTGCATCACTATTGCTAGATTTACATTGATGAAACTCTCTGTGACCATCTATTGCTCGGATAATCAAATCTACGCCTATTTCATCTTTACCCAATGGCTCAATGGTAACAGAAGCTATTTCTTCTTCAGCTAGCCTTAATAATTGCTCAGCAACCCAGTTTGACTCATAGCTATTGCCAAACTTATCTGCGAACCCACCACCTTCTAATGCCATAGCTGAATTACCTTCATTAATACCAGTATGTTGAAAATAGTAGCATGAAAGGATGTTTAAAGAAGATAAATGTAGAAACCTTCAATCAAAAAAACCAGAGAGCATTAGCAATCTGGTTATTAAGTACTCTTTAAATTATTACCTACCAACTGTAAGCTGCCCGCCAGAAAAACTTATACATGATTCGCAGAACCAATATGATTGTTTTCTGATATAAGGTATATCTGCTGGTACATCAAGTTGATACGGCCGTCCACAGTACTCACAGTGCACATCATCTAAGTAAGCCTGGCACTCCGCTAATACGCCGAACAAAATATGATAATCGATATGGTATTGTCTGCAGAGTATCTCTATATGTTCTACATAACGTCCATCATGCCCGTATGCCCAATAATCTTCGCATAGTTGTATGTCGGACTGATCTGCATTAGCGCTAAAAATAAGTTTTAAGCTCATGTTTATCTCCAAACCAAATAATTAACGTTAATCACAACGAATAAGGAATCTCGTAATGATTCATAATGTCCAAAAATTTGGTCTCAAGATTCGTTAAGGTATAACGATTCAGCGCTAATCCTTCATTTAGCTCACGTTGCACCCATATTCTAACCGCTTCATCATTATAGAAGATGGGGTTAACGCCTAGCATCTTTGCTAAATGTGAACCCTGTTGTATTTGCAGGTTTACCATAAGCTTGGTAGATAGCGATATCGCTTCAGCACTCAGCCAAATTGAAGCATGCGGCGGTTTAATAAATGTGTTCATGTATAATCTCCTGTAGATTAATATTTACCCCTGTTAGTCGTAATGACTTTCTACAGATTAAATTATACATACATTTTGAGCTATTGCAACTGAAAATAACCTTCTATAGATCTTTTTGTTACTAAATAGAACATTTAACCTATTTGAGAAACTATAGTTTGCTGCGTATTATTTGTTGTAATAACTGATAAGCGCAGCGTTATCTTGGATTCTAAAAGGAGGAACGTTTATTTTTCTTCCTTAACTATCTCATAAAGGTCGCCCACTTCAATATCCAAATATAAACATAGCTTCTCGACAACTTCTAGATCCACTCTAGTGGCTTCTTCGTTATACATGCGTGTGATTGTGCCTCTGTTCACATCAGTATCTCTAGATACATCAGCAATCTTTAGTCTTTTCTCACCCATAATTCTAGATAAATTGCACTTCACCATAACCTCCTCCATATTAAAATAACCTACTGTAGATAAAAATGTCTTGCAAAAGATTATTTTTAGTGTAAATTATGTTCTATAGCAGGTCATAAAGCTATCAGATAATAACACTTTAATCTTTAGTAAGGATTTTACTATGAGTTATACCTATTTAACAACTGAAGAGCTGTCACAACGTATTAAATATGACAGCAAGACCATACGCAACCAGCTTAAAGATGCGGTATTCATTGAGGGCGTTCATTACATCAAACCCTTTGGAGGTAGAAAGATCCTTTTCATATGGCAAAAGATTGAAGAGCTGATGCTGACAGGCTACGACGATACCATTCCATTTGCAGCGGGAGTGTAATCATGGCGAGTATCAATAGCCGTAATGGCAACCTTTATGTAGATTTCCGATACATAAATCAACGTTGTAGAGAGCAAACCTTACTGTCAGACACTAAGCCTAATCGAAAGCGTCTAGAAAATTTCGTTAGCAAAATGGAGGCAGACATTCAATTAGGTAGTTTTCGATATGAAAACTATTTTCCGCAAAGTAAAAAGCTTGAGCAGTTTCAAAGCTTAGAGCTTATGAGGTCAACGAATAGTCATAAGGACTCAAGCTCAGGCTTTGATAGTTTTAGCAAAGTTTGGTTAGAGGAGAAAAAGCCGGAATGGCGGGACTCTCAAATAAGTAATGTGGAAGATATATTTAGAATTTACCTAATTCCTCATTTTAGCAATTTACCGCTAAATACCATTAGCAAAGCCAAAATCATGAATTTTCGAGGCAAGTTAGTCAAAGATGGTAATAACGGACGAACTTTATCAGCGTCTCGCATTAATCATATTATGACGCCATTACGTATGGTGCTGATCGAAGCCTCTGAGCGTTTTGATTTTGACAGCCCTTGGAAGAATATAAAACCACTCAGTGAGCCTAAAAGTAATGTCAGTCCTTTTACTCTAGAAGAGGTCATGCTGATTATCAATAACGTGAGAGCAGATTATAAGCCTTACTATATCGTACGTTTTTTTACAGGTATGCGTACAGGTGAGATTGATGGCTTGCCTTGGAGAAATATAGATTTTGAGCGCCGACAAATCATTATTGATCAGGCAGTCGTTAATGGTGTCATAGGCGAAACTAAAACCTCAGGTTCGAATCGTATTATTCAGATGAACCAACTGGTTTATGATGCGTTAATTGGTCAGCAGAAACTAACTAAACATCAAAGTGAGTTCGTGTTCTGTACAAAAGCGGGTACCCCTTTAAATCATCGTAATGTGACAAAGCGAATTTGGTATCCGTTACTACGATATTTAGAGCTTGATAAGCGAAATCCTTACCAAAGTAGACATACGGCCGCGACGCTTTGGCTTGCTGCCGGAGAATCTCCTGAGTGGATTGCTGCACAAATGGGTCATAGCAACACAAAAATGCTATTCACAGTGTATTCTCGCTATGTGCCAAACCTTACTCGTCAAGACGGAAGTGCTTTAGATAAGCTACTGATAGCACGAGGAATATTGCAAAACATATGAAAAACGCTATATTTAACAAAAAGACATCCGAACAGGTGTCTTTTTTTTGTTTTATCGCTGGATGCTTTGTATAAATGGAGCTACAGTTATTTGAATGGCTTGTAACGGTGGCAGAATAATGGCTAATGAAGATAATCGCTTAAAACAGAGCAATCATATTGAAAAATGGCTAAATTCACATATTTTAGAACTGGGTCATAATCATGAGATCGAAAGCCTGCTTATTGAGCTTACTTTCTTATTAGATACCACCCCTTCTCATTACAAAATAGAGCTTAGAGACGAGCATCAATATTTATCTGCGTGGATTAAAAAACAACGTTCCAACTCAGACTTAATAGATCCTAAAAATAGTCCTATTTACAATAATGGGATTCAAGACAAATCATTTTTACAAGAAGTTAGTGAACGCTATGTTATTGCGTTTCTAGCAAGCCGTGCTTCTTGCCTTAAAATCAATACATATCGCTCAGTTTACTTTCTACTTTGCCTAAAAATGGTTAAGTTAACAGACTATGAGAGCCGTATTAGGACAACCTTAAACGAATGCCGTTATCTGACAACCAAAGTTAGAAGCTTTTTAGTACCTTTTTTGCCAAATATTCTACAAACTCAGGGATTACAACAATTATGGCAGACACTTGAAGAAGGTAGAATTCAATCAACGCAACAAAATGATGTAAATAAAAAACTATCAAGCTACATTTATGAGTTTATTTTACCGATTGAAAACTGCTTTAAGAATGAATCTGGTATTACACGTAACGTCAAACAGGCTGAGAAGCTTGTTGATGGTTCTGAATCTATAGATGACACCACAGGGAACACGATTAGTGATTTAGTTTTAGTTACAGAAGTGGTTAACGATAATAGCGCTTTTGAAGTAGAAGAACGTCAAGATGATGAAGAGCAGTCATTTGCGCAGGTGTCCATTACACAGCCTACTAATTATTATTTGGATAGAGTACGAGCAGAGCAGCAAATAAATAGTCGCCATCAACGGACTATGAGTCAAACGACCGATGTGAACAATGCACATCCAGATGACATCAAGGTCTTAGTTAATAGCTTAATGCCTACGTTACTAAAATTGAGGTTAGAAAAGTTAAACGATATATATGATCAAGATAATATAAACATTGAGTTTGATATCAATCATCAAGCAGAGCTCTATTTGCTAATGCTTTTATTGTCAGGGCTGCCTAATATATTCATCTCTGAAAACCTTAAATTAAGCTATCAGTCTTATAAGTATTCTTTAGAGTTCACACCGACCCGAAGCGTCATTCAAGAGAGCTGGGATGCTAGTCTGTGTGCTGATAACAGAGACAATCTGACGCTTTTTTTTCCTGAAATTGTAGGAAGGTTGCATTACTGCATTGCAAACGATATAAGTTCAAAAGTTTTTGAACAGGTTATACAGCAAGCAAGTAATCAGCTTAAAAATATTAATAAAGAGCATAGAACCAGGCTGACGATAAACAAGGTTAAAAACTATATTTCCCACTTTTTAACTCAGAAAGGACGTGATACTGCTTTGATAGACGTGCTAACGGAACAGCCCATCAATCATCAATCAGCGCTTCCGTATTTTAATGTCAGTCAATACGATTTATATAGTTGCCAGTATGATTTTATTGAACACTTAACTAATATGCTTGACGAGGATCTTTCTTGTGGTAGATATGCATGTCAGTTTTTTACATTGCTAGAAGATAAATTAACTGGGTATTGGGAAAAACAAACGGGCAGTGCTTTAGCTATCAGTGAAATACGTTTAAAGGATGTGGTATCTACACTGCGTGATAGATTACAAACGCAGATTGATGATAGGCATCTTGATGATTTCGAATCAATGGTTGAGATGCACAATACGTTTACTGACTATTTATATATTATGCTATCAATATCTAGTGGTTATCGTCCCGTTAGTGAACCATTTGGTAGGCTCGATCATATTGATACCCTTACTAAGAAATTTTTTATCAGTGATAAAGAAAACCATCAAGATACGCAAGGACGGTTTATTTATCTACCAGATACGGCAAATGAGCAGATTAAAAAGTATGTTCACTTTTTGCAGAAGAACGCTAGTATTCTATCCAGACTAGATAATCCGCTTGGTCATATTTACCAAAGTATCCTTAAAAGTAATATTGGATTAATCGTCTATCTTAATTTTGACAAGGAAACCGATAGGATTACCGAAGTCTCTCTCAACAAAAACTATCTTCATGAACGACTGTCTAAGCATATCAATCTACCTATGAATTGGCATCGTCATTTTATCCGTTCGTTCCAACCCATTGAAGTAGGTCTATATTCTACAAATGAGCATTCAACGCATGAAGTATTTAGTCACGATTTGATTGGCGCATGGATGGGACATGCTGACGCTCTTGGTTTTGATTTCTATAATCGATATAGTGGCCTTAAACGTAGCGAATTGAGACGATTTTCGGTGTACTTGGATCAAGTGCTTAAGAATATTGGTTTTAAGACGATGACACTGGAGAGAAGAAAGTGAATCAGCGTGCATCTGGTATTGAAAAGAGAGAGAAAAATAGAAGTGTAAATTTAGAAAAAAGCCGTAAACAAGCGCAACGTTTGGTTAAAAAGCACGTTGATTTTGATTTGATTACACAATCAGAAGATCAGCAAGAAGTTTTTAATATTATGTGGGAGAAGTTTGACAATGAATTAAAAAAACATAAAAGTTTTCGTAACTATCGCAGCTATGTCCACGGATATAACGAAGCCATCCGTTATTGCCAAGATTATATTGAAGATCATGACATCAATGTAGGCTTTCCAAAATATATTGTGGTCTCTGATCGACCAAAGAGTTTTCGTACTGAGTCATGGTTTATAGACGGACAAAAAATACTTAGATTTTATATTAACTGGATGGATGATCTAACTAATAAAAAACAACTTGTATTAGAAGATCTGATGTTGTCAATGATTTTTCATAGCGCAGTACTAAAAGCACCAGTATTACAGACCATTTTAAATAGCGTTATTGATGGTTCATTAAATATAGAAACTATTTTTGGTTTGCCTTCAATCAGTATCATAGTTGACGATACGACGTATCATACGAATACCATTATAGACTCAAAAGCGGTACATCAAGCTCGAGTATTTTTATCACCATTAACCGCACGATTAATCGACTTATACCATCAGCAACCAAAATTTGATCAAAAAACGACTGGTGCTGAAGTCAAGGACTTATATACCAGTCTACGAATGCGGCTATCGAATAGTCCGACTCCATTGGATATGAGGTTGAGCAATTTTTTGAGTGGGTCAATATATGTGTTGGAGGACTACCTTGGTATAGATATTCCTGAGCACACATGGTATCTGATTATTGGTGAGGAGCATACATACAGTCTACCAAGAGATAATTGGCAATCTATTATTTATAACATCAGTCATCACGCTGACATGCATTATGACTTAAAGCCCCATACATTAAACGTTAGCGTGACCAAAATCAAAAAACCTAATCACTCCATAGCTATAGAAATCGCAAAATTATTTAAAAGAAAAAAAGATCAAAAAGTCTCAAAAACTACGTTTACAGCAGACTTAGAGCAACTTTACCAAGGTTTGCTGTCTGATAGCGCCCCCTTGAATGAACTGGCTATTGTAGGATGGCTTTTGTCTAAAACTGATAACTGTCAAGTCAGTAGCATTCAGACCTATAGTAATATGATCACTTATCGCTGGTTAGTTGTAACTGAAAGTGTGGATTTTTATGACTGTTCTACTGAGGACTTTGAGTGTATTTATAATGAATTGATTGAACTTGGTAAGACTGAAAAAGCTAAGAACACCATAGCTGGTCATATTGACGACATTCATCGTTATATGGTTAATATTTTTAATATTGAACCCATCGCACCGCTATCTTCTGCAACTCGAGCGCATCATAAAACAGGCTATTTATCAGAGACCATGTTTCAAGCTGTTCTAACTAATGCTCAAAACCTTAAGGTAGCTAAGGATGAGTCAGAGGCGATACAGCTTTCATTGATATTAGCTCAACGCTGCGGGCTTAGAATAGGCGAAATAGTTAAAATCAGGCTAAGAGATGTCGCCCAGTCATCAGCTTATCTAGAAGTGCGTGATAATAAATATGGAAATAACAAAACCAGCTCTGCGCTACGGCGAGTACTCTTAAATCAGCTATTGACTGACTCAGATATGTTACTGCTTAAAAGAGTAGTAATCAGGCGGTGTCAAGGAACAGGAGACACTCTCATAGCTAGTCAATCTGGTAGACCTTATCTGTCAGGTGAGATGTCACGTATTTTGACAGACTTGATTAAAGGTACTACTGGTCTTGCATATTTGACAACACATCATTTAAGGCACAGCTGTCTGACCAATTTTCAGCTCATGTCTTTTTTATATGATAACAGCTATCGTTTTGATGATTATGAACATGACAGCTTGCAGGCGCTAAAAAAATTATTGCCCTATGATGAAGACAAGGCACGTGAAATATTGAACTATATCGAAACATCGATACAGTATAAGAAAACATATGCATTAGCTGGCATAGCGGGTCATGCAAGCCCAAGTACTACTTTCGCTTCTTACGTCCATTTGGTAGATATTGAGCTAGGGCTGCTTCTTTATCACACAAATTTTATGCTACAACCTGAACACAGTGACGTGCTAGATGTGCCTAGACGTAGAAAAAGCGAGCTTAAAAACGATCCGATTGCTTTGAATGGCTATTTCATTAAGAAAATAAAGCTCAAGCCGCTTATGAGGCCTAAAATCAAAAGCCAGCTTATAGACCCAGTAGGCGTAAAGCATAAAAAACTTAAGAAATATGCGTTTGATGAAGTACGCCAAGTTCTGAATGCTTACACGAAAAAAGGAGACTATACGCATACTGAGTTAATAGATATTTTTGAGATAGAACCGCATGTTTTTGACGGTTGGCTTAGTAATGCTCAGCTCCTTAGGAATCATGCTGATTTTCAAACCATCCATAATAAACCAAGATTATTTATGTCCGAAAATAGTGATCAGCTCTTGCCGACTTTAGATAGATTTGTTGAAGATAGAGACTTAATGAAGAGAATGACTAATAAATTTCGAGAATTGTACAAGGTGGATAACAAAGATTTCGTTAATCAGTTTGTGTTATATACGCTCAAAAAATCTCAATATCATAAAAACCATATTGGGTTTAATGACTCCGACATACTAAGAGATTATCTAAAAACTCTTCTAAAGCTAGTATATAAAAAAGACATACGCTTAAAAATTTATAATTACGAACAAGCAAATAGCGACGACTTAAAACAATGGCGTTCAAACATTAAAAGTTTTCCAAAATCTCAACTAGAATTCGTGCAGCAGAGTAGCATTCAGAATGTAGGTGCACAATATCAGAAAAAAATACGTGTTGATTTATCACTAGTTAGCCAAACCGAAAATGATAGGATTGAAAAAAGAACCGAGTCTGATCTGCCTATCAGTGCATGGACGGTAAGAACGCTACAAATATTTTGTCACTATGTATTTATTATGATTGGTGATCTTACACCAAGTAATCATCCTCAATGACTTAGGAATAACATAATGAACTTGGCTTCTAAAACCATAATTCCAAACAGTAAGACACAGTTTAGTTTTCACAGTTTAGCTAAAAATCTATATAAAATTATTAATGAAGCCTATTTGTTTGGTGACCAACAGGATTTTTTAGCCGATATGACTCTGAGACCCTTGCCTCATAGAGGACTGCCAATTAACAATATATCGATGATTAGCCAAGGATCAGGGACAAATGCTTATCGTATAATAGGAGGCTGCTTTAATCCCATATTTGATATCAATAACATAAATACTGAAAATACGTTGTTCCACAGTTATAGTCACTCTAAAAAAAGTAGCAAGGGTGAGTTCGAACAAGAGATTATAGATTTTATCTATATGGACTTTATTAGATCTATCTCAATTTTATCCTTAAAAAAGCCTGGGGCTATGGAGCCTCAACTACGGGTGCTTAGCAAAGAGTATAAGAGTGACATCTGGAACGCATTGCTTGATAGCAACAAAAGCTATTTACGCCAGATTGATTTTGCAAACTTGCTAGATACAGAGCGCGATACGATAAGCAAGCAGTGCAAGTCCACTGTTAATAAGAAAAATGGCAGTAATTAGAGCTATGTATTATTGGAGCCTTAGCATTGTTAGTTAGTGTTGAGTTTTAAGACTTGTTTGGCTATATTTCAAGGTAGATTCATTATTAATCACGAATGGTGTTTACCGATGGTTCGAACATAATGATATTATCTACATCCCGCTTGCACGCGTGTGTAGCCAAACGAGGCGTTACTTGAGCTTTCAAAGCCTGACATTAAACTATGGAAGCTTAGCAAATATAAATCAAATCAAAAATCTACGTTATAGCAATTGATATCTAAACTGCTCAATTTAAATACTTATCCGCGGCATAAATCTTTATAGGAACAAGCCTTATATAGATAAGCTTATTCCTATAAAGAAGTATCCATTTAATACAAAGTAAGTACTCAAAAGTATATTAAAAACAATGAAGTAGGTATTAATAGACAATGCAAAAAAAGCTTGCAATGAGCTGCTATCAATAGCATAATTTTGCCATTATAAAAATGGTGGGCTTATGTATACAAGTATTTTTGGTCAGAATAGCGCAGGACATGGGTGGCGGTTTTTATCGATCAGTGTGGCAAGTATTTTGATGAGCATGGCCGCTCAGGCTATCACGCCTGAGCAATACCAAGAGCAGCGTAGTGAAGCCTTAAAGCAGCAACAGCTCGTTAATCCCAATGTTACGATCGATACCAATGTCTTTAAGCCTGCGCCTTCAGCCTCTATCACACCTTCTGCTTCTCAGGGTACTGACCCAGCCTCTCTTCCTTGTTTTGATATCAATCACATCTATCTAACGGGCGAGCTGAGCGAAAAGTTCACTTTTGCATTGACCCCTTATACAATGGGTAAGTCCTCCTTATTTGGCAGCTGTCTATCCGTCAATGACATCAATCAGCTGGTCACCAACGTTCAAAACCGTATTATTGAAGAAGGTTACGTGACTACTCGCGTCTTGGTACAAAACCAAAATCTAAAATCTGGCAATCTATTCCTCACCCTCATTCCGGGTCGTATTGATCAGATAACGGCGGTTGATATCAAAGCCAGTCGTCCTATTTATGTCGATAGCCGCCTCAATAGTGGGGGCAACCCTGCCAACTTTGCGCCTGCCATGCCAATGCAGTCCGGTGATTTATTAAACGTTCGTGATATAGAACAAGCGCTTGAGAACTTTAAGCGTGTCCCTACGGCCGATGCCGATTTCTCTATTGCCCCAAGTAGCCGTATGAGCACGCCGGGTTACAGTGATATCCAAGTCAAATGGCAGCAAGACAAGCGCTGGCGCTTATCTGCCTCTGTTGATGACTCAGGACAAGAGAGCACGGGTATCTATCAAGGTAACGTAACCCTTTCACTAGACAACCCAACTTGGCATAACGATTTGTTGTACCTCTCTTATAACCATGATCTTGATGGCGGTAATGACAAGAATGATGGCAGTTGGGGCTATAACGTTGGGTATGTATTGCCCATTGATAATACCCAACTGACCCTCACGCACAGCGGCTACAACTATGATCAGACGGTTGCCGGTGCCAATCAAGATTATGTCTATAGCGGTGAGTCTTATAACACGGAAGCATTAGTCAGCCATTTGGTTCACCGTGACAACCACAGTAAAACCTACCTAAAAGCGGGCGGTTATGCCAAGCAACAAAACAACTTCATCGACGATACTGAAGTTGAAGTACAGCGTCGCAAAACCTCAGGGTATAAAGCAGGTATTGGTTACGAGACCATCATTGGTAAAACCCAATGGATCGGCGATGTGATCTATCAGCGTGGTACGGCTGCCTTTAATGCCATCAGTCCGCCTGAAGCCTTATTTAATGAAGGCAGTGCGCGTGCCGGTATCATCAAAACCAACATTGATGTCAACCAACCTATTAAGCTTGCTGATAAAGCACTCAATTACCATGCAGCGTTTAAAGGGCAATATGCGACAGAGGCATTGACACCCAATGAGCGCTTTAGCATTGGTGGTCGCTATAGTGTACGCGGCTTTGATGGTGAGCGTAGCTTAAGTGGCGATCATGGTGCTTTACTAAGACAAGAGCTGAGTGCCTATCTAGGAGATAAGCCGCATGCCGTTTATGCCGTTTATGCCGGTATTGATGCTGGTTATGTCAAGCTCGACAATGCTGCGCAAGATGATCTGCTGCTTGGTAATCATCTGGTTGGCGGAGTCGTTGGCGTTAAAGGTTATGTGACGCCGATTAGAACCAGCTATGACTTATTTGCCGGTTACCCATTAGCACAGCCTGACAATTTTAGTGATAAAGAATGGGTAACGGGTTTTAGCTTGGGTTGGCAGTATTAAAGCCTAATTCTAAGCGCTATCAAATTTCTTAGCTCAAAAAAATATTTGTCATCAACAATGTTATACCTAAGGACATCATTATGAACAGTGGTTGCTACCGAGTTATCTTTAATAAAGCCCGTGGTATGCTCATGGTGGTGTCAGAGGCGGCACGCTCTCAAGGCAAAACAGGCAATCCTGCTAATGGCGGTAGTGAAATCAGCCAAGTAGCAGGTGCTTCGCAAACGGCTGCTCAAACCAATAGTACCTATCAAGGCGGTCAGCTTGTAGCGCTGCGCTCGCATGTATTGCTAGCGCTAGGGCTTGCCACCATCGTTGCTAGCAGCGTCAGTATCAGTAATAGCGCTTATGCTGATGCCACGAGTATTGTCGCTGATCGTAACGCTGCTGCCAATCAACAAGCAACCATATTGAAGTCTTCGAACGGCACCACTCAAGTGAATATTCAAGCCCCAAGCGCGGCTGGTGTCTCGCGCAACGTCTTTAGCAAGTTCGATGTCGGTCAAGATGGTGCCATCCTAAATAACAGTCGCACCAATGCTCAAACCCAGCTTGCTGGTTGGGTTGAGGGTAATCCTTATCTGGCTCGCGGTGAAGCCCGCGTTATTCTAAATGAGGTCAACTCAAGTGACCCAAGTCGCCTAAGCGGCTACACAGAAATTGCAGGCGGACGAGCTGAGCTGGTGATTGCCAACCCTGCTGGTATCAGTTGTGCCGGTTGCGGGTTTATTAATGCCTCTCGTACGACATTGACCACCGGTAATGTTTTGATGGATCAAGGCAAGCTCACTGGCTTTGATGTGACAGGTGGTAAGGTTCGTATAGACGGTGATGGTTTAGATACCAGCGGCTCTGACTACACGCAGATATTAGCAAAGACTTCTGAGATTAATGCTGCTGTCTACGCTAAGAATTTAGATGTCATCACTGGTAGCAATAAAGTCAGCTATGAGGCTGATGCTCAAGACACTGTCATCAGTTCAGCGAATAGTAATGCTAGCAACACTACAACCGGTGTGGCGCTTGATGTGTCGGCACTTGGGGCGATGTATGCAGGAAAAATCCGTCTGATCGGTACCGATAAAGGCATGGGCGTGACCAATGCTGGTAGCATCATTGCAAGCTCTGGTGGTCTGCAGTTAGACAATGATGGTAATTTGATTAACTCAGGGAGCCTGATTGCTAATCAAGGTAAAGTCGCTGTCAATGTTGGTAGCAACACTATCAATAACTCGGGCACTATCGCCAGCAGTCGAGATGCGGCAACGCTCAGTAGCAGCTCGCTTGATAATAGCGGGGTGATTAGTAGCCGTGATACTTTAAGTTTACAGCAAACGGGCCTTATCACTAACTCAGGTGAGATCGCCACTGGTAGCTTTGATGTAAAAGCTAACGCTCTAAACAATAGCGGTAAATTATTGCAAACTGGCAGTGGTCAGTTGGCAATTGATACCAGCGCTTTAGTTAATCAACAAGGCGGCATTATTGGGCAAGATTTATATGCTGACGCCAGCATTCCGCCTACAGTCATTCCTACCAAAAAGCCACCAACAACTGCGACTAATGGCAGCAGTGTGGGTATAGATAATAACGATACGACGCAGCCGTCTGAGCCCAATCCTGTACCACTACCTGTTATCTCCCGTGATGGCAATATCAGCGCCAGTAATGTCACTAACACTGGTAGTATTTATAGTAATGGTAAAATTAACATCGCTACCGACACTGTGGTTAACCAAGGCAAATCCAGCTTAGCCGTCAGTCGCTTAGATATTGCTAATAACGGCAGTCTAACCAATAACGGTAGCCGTTTGCAGCTTGAGAACATCGACTGGCAGTTGGCAAACTTCGATAACAGTAAAGGTCAAATCACAGCGACTAATACTATCGCTATTACTTCTGCCGATCAGGTTAATAATAATAAAGGTACTATCGAGGCTGTCGGTAATATTAAGCTTAACGCACAAAACATGCTAGATAATACCAGTGGTTCAATACGCTCTAATGGCACCATAACCACGCAAATCTCAGCGTTTGATAACACTGAAGGAGAGCTTAGCAGTCAAGGGGATATCACTCTTGATAGCCGTGGTAACTTGACTAATAATAAAGGTCGTATTCAAAGCGATAAAAATCTAACTATTAATGCCAAAGGCTTTAGCAATACCGATGGCACTATTATCGGTGTACAACGTGCTAATATTAGTGTCACTGATGACATCACTATCAATAGCAGTAACAATAATATTCAAGGCACTACTCTTGCCTTAACTAGCCGAGGCAATTTTACCAATAGCAGCAAACTGGCGGCTCAAGACGCGCTCACTATTAGCGCCAATAGTATTGACAATAAGCTTGGAGGTGAGCTGATTAGTAATGGCATAACTGAACTCAATGCAAAAACTGATATCAATAATCGCGGATTAATTAACGGCTCGAATACCTACTTAGATGCTGGTAGTACTGTCAATAATTATAGTGGTGGTCGTATCTACGGCGATCAGGTAGCAATAGCGGCTAACACGCTCAATAATACTCCAGACGCCATTACTAATACTGATAACTCAACTCCTGCGCCTGTCATCGCGGCCCGCAATCGCCTAGATATCGGCGTCACTACCCTAAACAATAATCCCAATCAGGCACGCGCTGGTAAGTTTAATACAGACTTTAATGGACAAGCTCGTCTGCTGAGTAATGGCGAGCTGCATATCGGTGGCGCTTTAGATGCGAATCATCAAGCCATGGGCCGTGCCACTACTGTGACCAACAAAGGCGCTTCTATCGAGTCTGTCGGTGATATGAGTGTCAGTACAGATCTGCTTAACAATGTGAATGCGGACTTTAGAAAAAAGACCGTTTTTGTTCGTGGCGACAAAGTTGTTGAATACTCTCCTGCAAATCAAACCACTAGATATGATAAAGATGATATCGAAATTTATGTTCATGGTTGGGATGGTGATTGGGAGAAGACGTTAAGAACGGCGGACGGTGACTATAATGATTATGAGAAGTTTGAGTACGACGCCAAATTGTATAAAGATGAAACGCTTAGCAGTGATGCTAGCTTAATCAGAGCAGGTGGTAATCTTAGTATAAATTCAAATAATGCTATCAATGATCATAGCTTAGTGGTTGACGGTCTTACCTTAACCTTAAAAGATGATCCTACTCAAACCTCTCGTTTTGGCTTTCAAAACATAGGTTCTAGTGGTAATGAAACAGTTAAGCATGTCAACAGCGTCTATTATTCTTATACTACTAAAGATAAAACAAGACCAGATAATCCTCTTAGCGATCGTCCTTACACCTATGAAAACGGACCTTATAACGTAGCTGACGAGAGTAAGGTCATAAATACCTATCAAATGTCTATTCTAAATCAAGACATAGACAAAACCGTTATTGCATACGATGGTATTACTGATAATGATGGACAGCAGATAGATAAAGGGGCAATCGATGAGATACGCAGTAGCAGCACTGCGCCAACCTTACCTAACAGTGGTCTGTACGGGACTAACCCTGATAATAATGCCGACTATCTAATTGAGACCGATCCTGCCTTTGCTAATTACAAGAACTGGCTGTCATCTGGCTATATGTTGGATCGACTTCAGCTAGATCCTAGTATTACTCAAAAGCGCTTAGGGGATGGCTATTACGAGCAACAGTATATTCGTGATCAGATCATGGTGCTGACAGGTCGCTACTATCTTGCCGACTATAACAATCAAGACATCCAGTATAAAGGACTCATGGATGCTGGTGTCACTGCCGCGCAGACTTTAAATCTACGTCCCGGTATCGCTCTCACCGCAAGCCAAGTCGCTAATCTAACCACAGATATCGTTTGGCTCGTACAGCAGGATGTCACCTTAGCTGACGGTACTACCCAAAGCGTCTTAGTTCCTAAAATCTACACCCGGCAAGCGGCGGGACAAATAGATGGCACAGGCAACCTAATCGCTGCTAATAACATCGACATGCAGCTTACGGGCGATCTGAGCAACCAAGGCAATATCGTCGGTCATAAACAGGTTAAGATTAATGCCAGCAACTTGACTAATCAAAACGGTGGCGTTATTGCAGGCGACTATGTTCAAATCGGCACGGTTAACGACTTAAATAACCTTGGCGGTACCTTGCAAGCGGACAACGCCATGCAGCTTAACGTCGGTGGCGACCTGAATAACCAAAGCACCACCTACAACACCGAAGCTGTTAAAGCAGCTAGTACAAGCAGTCGCACAGGCATCAATCAGATAGCCAGCATCTATGTGGGTGATGGTCTCAAAGGACAAGTAGACGCTGATGGTAATCCACTTACCACCTTTGTCGCCAATGTTGGCGGTAATACCACCTTTGCCGCTGGCCGTCTTGATAACCTTGGCGGTAGCAGCTTTATTGACACCAAAGGCAACGTTGCTCTTGATGCCGTTAATGTCAGCTATCAGTCCAATAGCATTGGCGATGCTAACAACTACTACAAACAAGGCGCCTCTCAAGACATTGGTAGCCAGCTAAACAGTAACAACGACCTTATTATCAAAGCAGGTAATGACGTCACTGGCACTGCCGCTCAAATAAATAGTCATAATGGCACCGTTGGCGTCATTGCAGGCAATGACGTTATCTTTAGTGAGGGTCGTAGCACCCAGAACCTAAATACAGCCGTCAAAACGGTTGATAAAGGTACCTTTAGTACTACTAGAACCCAAGATCGCTTTGACTCACAAAGCGATAACGCCATTGCTAGCAACATTGAAGGCAATCAAGTCGCTATTCAAGCGGGTAATGACATCAGCCTAACGGGCACCAACGCCATCAGTGACAAAGGCACTAGTCTCACCGCAAGCAGCAACATCGACATTCTAGCCGCGCAAAACACTTCAAGCGAAAGCACCTTTAGTCAAACTAAAAAGTCAGGATTATTTGGTGCCGATGGTGGCATGGGCTTTACCATTGGCAAACAGCAAAACGATGACAGCAATGCCAGCACTGCACTAACCCACACCGCAAGCAATGTCGGTGCCATCGACGGCAACGTCATTATTAGTGCAGGTGGTAAGTATCAGCAGACTGGCAGCAATATCATTGCAGGTATGGGGGCTGATAGTGATAAAGACATCAGCCCTACGGATCGCGGCAACACCGTCATCCGTGCAAAAACGATCAACATCGATAGTGTCAAAGACGTCTATACCAATCAAAGCGAAACCAGGTTCAAGCAAAGCGGACTTACCGTCTCAGTCTCTAACAGTCTTGTTGACAGTGCCAAAAGCATTGACAGCTTAATCGACGCTGGAGGCAACACCGACAACGTACGCATGAAAGGCATGGCAGGTGTTGCTGGTGCGCTAAAGGTCAAAGCCCTTGCTAAAGAAGCTAACAAAGCCGCACAAGGACTACTTACTGGCGGTGTCAATGCACAAAGCCTTAAAGGCCTTGGCAACACCCGCATTCAAGCCACTGTAGGCAGCCAAAAGAGTCAATCCAACAGCTCAAGCTATAACGAGGTTAACCAAGGCTCAAATATTAACACTAATAACCTAGCGCTTATCGCAACCGGCGCAGGTACTGATAGTAATATCAATATTAACGGTAGTAATCTAAACGTCACCAATAATGCCCTATTCCAAGCGGACAATAACTTCAACGTCAGTGGCGTAGCACAGAACAGTAATACCCGTAGCACTAATAAAAGCTCAAGTACCGCGATTGGCGGTTATGCCGATACCTCAGGTAGTGGTGGCATCACAGCTAGTGCTAGTCGAGGTAAAGGCTATGCCAATAGCGACTCAGTGACCTATGCCAACACTCAAGTCAACATCGGTGGCATCACCACCTTTGACATTGCTAACGACGTCAACGGTAAAGGCGTCGTCTTTAACACCAACAAAGTCCAAGGTCTTATCCGTGGTAACGTTAACATGGAATCACCACAGGATACTTATACCTATGACAGCAATCAAAAGAGCGCAGGCTTTAACCTTGATGTTGACATCATGGGTAACGGCAAAGGCTCAAGTCTCTCAGCCAATGGCGCTAAGACCAACATCACTGCCGACTCTAAGATGGTAGCCCAGCAAACAGGCCTCTTTGCCAATGAAGCCGATCTAGTCGTTGAAGGCAAAGGCACCTTTACAGGAGCCGTGTTCCTGACCTCAGAGGAAGCACAAGCTAATGGCAAAAGTAACATTGTCTTCAAGCAAGGCGTCACCTCAACCGACATCATAAACACCACAAGCTATGAAGGTGATGTGATCTCTGTTGGCCTCAGTGTTGGTAAAATCAAAGATAAACCACAAGCGACGATGAATGGTCTCGGCTATGGCAGTGACGGCGATAGCAACAGTAGTATTACCAAAGGCGGCGTCAGTGGCTATAACGACGAGCAAGGCATATTCACGACGGACAACCGCGAAGCACTTGCTGGTAAGCTTGAGAGTGTGTTTGATGCCAATCGTGTCACTGAGGAGCTGGGGGCGCAGACGCAGATTACTAAAGAGTTCGGCAAGGAAGCGCCGAAGGCCGTTGGAGACTTTGCCAATAATCGTATCAAAGCGATTATAGCTGACACGACTCTCAGCAATGCAGAGAAAAATGCAGCTATTGCCAAATGGGATGAAGGCGGAATCTATCGTGTCGCTGCTCATACGGCGCTTGGTGCATTAGGTACAGGTAGTGTCGAGGGTGCATTAACCACAGGTGGTGTTGCAGCAGCTGCGCCAACGCTCAATGATGTGCAAGCTAAACTAGCTAAAGCACTCATTGATACAGGAATGAGTGAAGATGTAGCCAAAGGTGCCGCAAGTGGTGTGATTAGTTTAACTTTACTAGGTGTTGGCAGTGCCGCTGGACTTGATACGTCGAGTACAGTGACCGCTACTAATGTGGATGCGAACAATAGACAGCTGCATCCACAAGAAAAAGAGTTAGCTAAAGTACTGTTTGAAAAAGCTAAAAAACAAGGGTGGAAAAGAGCAGATGGTAAATCTTATACTCTGCAAGAAATAGAAGATGCCTTACGATGGGCGAACAGTACGAAATATAATGAGAAATATAACGATGATGTAACCATTAGAGTTGGCAATAACGCCAAGGGTGCTGCTATTGATAAAGTCATGTATGACAATGGCGTAGGTGCTGATTTTGAATCAAGACTATGGAAAAATACAGCTTCTACTAGTAAGACGACAACCTTCACTCAGAATTTTTCAAATATTAAGAAACCTGATACCAATCTAGTTAACTTAATTCAAAATCAGACAAAGAGTTATGGTTATAGCTGGACTGGCGGTGTGGTTCAACCTTATAAAGGAAAAACAGCAGGACCTACTACTAGTAAACCCAAACCTCGTGGCAATCAAGCACCAGTCATGACTCAACGAGAGCTGGATGCTCAGAATGAAGCAACATTGAATAATAACGGCTCTGTTCTTTCTGGTGCTTTGCCAGCTTATCAACAGCAACAGAATCAAGAGACCTTTGACAATCTAGTGACAGTAGTTGAAGTTGCAGGATTAGTAATAGGTGCTGGAGAAGTTGTTATTGTTGTAAAAGGTGCGGGTAAGGTTGCAACGCAATATATTGTCAAAAGATCAGCCTTGAACAAGGCTAGAGACGCGGCTAAAAAAGGTACAACCTCTGTAGATGACTTAGTTAAAGGGAGTAAGCCATATACTGGTTCTATATCTAATAGCCAAAGAGGATCTACAGGTGTTACTAAACCTGATAAAATTGATAATGTGATTAGCGACGATCGCAACTATCAAGGTATATACGATCCAAAAGAAGTTAGAGCAGATTTAGAAGCAGTATATGGTCAGAATAATGTAACATCAACCACCATACCTAGAAAACCACATCAAGCTAGTTCGAATAGAGGTGATGTAGTTACTGACATGAATGGTAATAAAGCAGTTGCAATTGAATTGAAAGATGGTTCAACAAAGATGATTCCCTATGATCAACGTGGTTTAGCAATATTTGATGACGTTGTATCTTTCACTACTAAAATTGATGAGAGTAAATCTTATACTGGACAAATGGGTCAAGCATCAAAAGATATGTGGGAAGCTATCAAGAATGATCCAATAGCTAAAAGTAAGTTTAATAATAATCAGCTGAATGATATACAGTTAGGTAAAGCAAAGGTAGAAGGCTATACTTGGCATCATAACCCACAATCTTCTCCTAGCAGTATGCAGTTAGTACCTAACGAAATTCATTCAAATAAAAAAATACCCCATACTGGTCAAAATTCATTAAAAAATGGTAAATAAAGTAGAGGCTAAACTATGAATATTTATAGAGATGGTGGAAAGGTTGATATTGAAACAATATTCGAGGCAGAAAAAGATATAGGCTATGTTTTTCCGAGCAAATATGTTGAAATAGTATCTATGCATGACGCTTTAAGACTGGAAAATAACGTTTTTGATTTTACTAATATTTATGGAGATAGAGATGAAAGAGATGTTAACTTTTTAAGCTTTAAGAAAAATCATCTTGACGGTGATATTATTAGTAATCAAATAAACATATCAGACACTGAAAATTTTGGTCATGAAAATATGGTGTTATTTGGAATAACTGCTAATGGTGATTATGTTTGTTTTGATTATAAAGAAGATATTAAGGCAAATAATCCTAGGGTCGTTCTAGTCTATCATGACGATTTTGTAGACAATGATGATGGTACAAGTTCTATGGCCATTAATCATGTAGCTGAAACCTTTGAAAATTTTATTAATATGTTGCATGAATAACTTTATATAGTGTGACAAACGAGTGTAATAATTACAAAAAAAGCTACGACTCTATAAGACTCGTAGCTTTTTTACGTCATGAATCCAAAAGCAGGTGAAGCACCACGAGTTTATCAATCTTCAATTGCACCGACTACCAATCCTTCTGGAGTGACCAATGTGGGTAATGCAACTCAAACTATAGTACCAAACCGTACATTATGGGATGAACCCATCAAAACTGATGATGTTATTAAGGTGAAGTAACATGAAAGGACTTAATATGGATAAAGAAGAAATAAAACAAGCAGCTATTGAGTTTAAAAAGGCGCTTATAGATTGGAAGTCAAGAGAAAAGATAGCGAGAGTAGCTTCTATTCATCGCCCTGAATGGGTAGAAGAAGATATTCAAAAATCTATTCAATTTAACACCAGACTAGTCAAACCAGTATTAGAAGCATTCGAGCCCATATACCGCCTAGCTATACAGGGTAGAATGGAGAAGCCTTTTTCCTTTCAAAGTTATATGATGACTTATGTTGGTCGAGTACTCGGCGATGAGTTGTCATGGCCTGAAGTTCGTGAGCCGTATCAAAGGATGATTAATAGTTTAAAAGGTGGTCTAACCACAGAGGAGCTAATAGACAGTATTTACTACAGAAATAATTTATTACCCGAGCATTACGACCAAGTGGTTAAAGAAATCGTAGCAGAGGGTTGGAGTCATAATTCGCCACTATAGTTACTAAGAATATTTTTGAGAACATCCCGAGTTCTGTGTATTTGCTCTTGACGATGGACGAGGCGTGAACCCAATCATTAAATATAGGTTGCCCATGCCTCGCACATTTCACGACCATTGAAGAACTCAGGTGTAGAGGCCATGATTTTTATTTGTTAGCTCTTATTGTTTATCATTCCGCACAGGCGTTGCTCTGACCCCTGCCGCTAATCCCGTGCAGTTAAACTTGAGAGGTTTTGATCATGCAGCTTAACAGTAAATCAAACTACGTCTAGTTTAGAGATTGTAGGTAGTCCTTCGCTAATAATGAAACAGTGGCATACGATTTTGGAGGATTAAAGATGTATATTGAGGCTCTGTTAGTAATGCCAATCTAAAATATAAGTATAAAATATATACTTATATTTTCATGCTAAAGTATAATTTTTATGCTTTATTAGTGACCAAAATCAGTATATTTGACTTGATAAATAACTTTGAATTACGCTAAACGTCATTTGGATTATTGTTCTGTATCCCTTTATTTATAATAACTTGCAGGTTAATATAATTTAATATACATTAACGAAATATGGTGGGTCTAGCCTGTCACGCCGGGGGTCGCGGGTTCGAGTCCCGTCCGCTGCGCCATATTTAAAACGAATTTAAACTCTCGAGTTTAAGCAAGTTTCGCCTCAAACATTAGATTGTTTGAGGTTTTTTTGTGTCTGTTAGTTTATATGAGTATTTGATTTCTATAGGTTTTATATTTCATCTCTACTTTCTCGTTAGAAGCAGCTTACTCTTTATTATCATATACGATATAAAATAATCAGCAGACAATCTATCTTGAGGAAATTGGTGACCAACGGCTCGGTGACCATTTTGTGACCAAGGTTGTTAAAAGCCGGAACTGAAGTCGGTCCTGTTTGACAATATTTATAAAGTAGTCTAATTTTAAGAACAGCAATAACAATCGGTAATTTACAGAGCCTAGCAAAGCTTTTAATTGATATGACGATAGTTAAACCTTTGCAGGAGTTCAAATTTTTCACCCGGATAAGTAGTATAAGCTACTAAACACACTGTCCTAAAATTAGGAAGAACCACCTATGTTAAAGAATGTCTATCTTAGCCTTGTGCTACCCTTACTTTTAATTGGATGCACACAGCAATTTGTTGGCGAGCAAGAGCCAATCAAAAATGAAGTTAAAACAGTATCTTGGGATACGCTTGTATCTACTGTCAATACAGGCGCTTATCAATCTGTTGGGCAGCAGCATGATAAAACGGTGAGGTTAGTACTCAATAACGGACAAGTGCTTCAGGCGAAAGAGCCTAATATTGATGATATCTATGAGGTCGTAAAAAACTGCAAAAAATGCGCGAATAAACCATTTCTAACAGAATAATAGCAGTCATCATCTTCCCAAGAGAACTTTATGCTCAACATAGCCAAAAATAATTTTTATACTGGTCAAACATCGCCTCTATTCACTGTAGAAATTGCAAAGCAAGTCCGTGCATTTCATCGTCAAATTGAGGGTTATCAACCGACACCTTTGGTCTCGTTACCATTATTGGCAAAAAGACTGGGTGTAAAATCAATTTTGATTAAGGATGAATCCCACCGCTTTGGGCTCAATGCCTATAAGGCGCTCGGCGGCTCTTATGCCTTAGGACGTTTATTGGCAAAATATCTTCAAACTGATATAACAGACATCGATTTGACAACCGTTTCTTCTAAGCTAGATAAGCCTCTAGTATTTACTACGGCAACTGCGGGTAATCACGGTACTGGCGTGGCATGGGCGTCTTATAAAATGGGACAAAAAGCAGTTGTTTATATGCCAAAAGGGACTTCATTAGCGAGTGCTGAACGTATTCGCAGACTGGGCGCAGAATGCATCATAACGGATGTCAATTACGATGATACCGTGCGCCTAGCAAATAAAACCGCAGAAGAAAATGGCTGGATGCTAGTGCAAGATACTGCTTGGGATGGCTACGAAGAAATACCCACTTGGATATCTCAAGGCTATATGACTATGCCAGATGAAGCGATTGAACAAGCCACTGCTCTAGGTGAAGGCCTGCCAACCCATATAATGTTGCAAGCAGGTGTCGGTTCTATGGCTGGTGGCGTATTGGGTTATTTGGTAGACAAGCTTGGCGCAGACAGCTTTCAAACCATTATTGCAGAGCCTACTGCTGCCGATTGTATTTTTCGCTCAGGTACGAGTGTGCAAGGCGATATAGTCAATGTCACAGGCGAGCTAAACACTATTATGACAGGACTTGCTTGCGGTGAACCAAACCCAGTAACTTGGCCCGTATTAAAAGACAGCAGCAATTACTTTGCTCGCGTTGATGACAGTGTATCGGCAGTCGGTATGCGAGTATTAGGCAACCCTGTATTAGGCGATACTCGGATTATTAGTGGTGAGTCGGGCGCAATCACACTGGGTTTGCTTTATAAGGTTTGTAGTGATACCTCTAACCATGATGTGCGTGAAAAACTGGGATTAAATCAAGATTCAGTAGTCATGATATTCAATACCGAAGGCGATACCAATCCGGCTAGATATAGAAATATCGTATGGGGTTGCCAGAATAACTAATGCTATCAAAACCCTGTACGGAATAACGTACCGACCACCACAAACGTGACTGATAACAACGTCACCAAAACAATATTAACAGCAAATCCATTCAGATTGTCTGCTGATAGGCGTGGTATCACCCAAAAGCGTGCGTGCATAGCAACAGCAGCCGTCATCAGCAAGAGTA